>NZ_JAGIOK010000001.1:0-2400000 GCF_017876655.1 Microbacterium imperiale | reverse complement strand
GCCGGCCGCCTCGGTCTGACGCTTCTCCCAGAACTCGGGGAAGGTCAGGAAGGTCGGGTTGACGGTAATGTTCGGGTATTCCTCGTTGAACGCCGCGATCGCCTCGTTGTAGAGCTCCGCGCGGACGTCGTTGCCCCAGAAGGCGAGGTCGAGCGTGACCTTCTCCTCGGGGTCGAACGTCGCATCAGCGGCGGGGGTGTCGCCACCGGCGCAACCGGCCAGGGCCAGAGCAGCGCCGGTCGCGATCGCGACTGCGGCCAGTGCCCGATTTCTGCTGAACATCATTGTCCTCTCTGCCGAACGTCGTCGTCTCGGTGCGCGCGAACGTCCATTGTCCGTGTGTGCAGGTCCGCACCGCCCCGCTTCGGGAAAGCGCTTGCCGGCAACCGTACTACGCCGTGAAACGTTTCGCAAGGATGCCGCGGCATCCGATTCCATCCCGTGATCGCGGGGCTGTTACCGGTCTCAGACCGCCGCTTCAGCCTCGCACACCAGGCGGTCGCCGTCGACACGCAGACGCACCCGATAGACCGCGCAGCGGCGCGCGTCGAGCTCGGCCGCCCCGGCGCCGTCGGCGCCGTCCTCCGGCGTCGCCGCGGGCTGCGCGAAGAAGTAGTACCAGAGCTCTCCGCCCGCGCGGACGGGAGCGCCGTGATGACCGAGACCTCGCCCGGGCACGGACCCCGCGCCGAGCACGACCTCGTCGGGGCCGCCCTGCCGGCGCCAGGTGACCGCGTCGTCCGAGACGTGCACGCCCATCCCGCGCCACTCGTCGACGATCATCCACCAGCGACCGCCGAGCTCGAACACCGCCGGCCCCTCGTGCGGACGGCCCCCGATCGCCACACCCTCGTGCCGCCAGGCGCGCAAGTCGTCCGAGACGGCGCTCATCGTCACCGAATCGGCCGCCTCGTCCTTGTACCAGAGGCGCCATCGCCCGTCCGGAGTGCGCGCCACCGCCGCATCGATGGCGCGGTCGGTCGGCAGGTCCACCCGGCCGACCCGGCGCCACGACGCGAGGTCGTCCGACGCGTATTCGACGATCGCCCGGGCGTGACCGGGCCACCGATCGGGGATTCCCGCGATCTCGGTCAGGTACATGCGCCACCCCGCTCCGTCGAAGACGACCTCCGGCGCCCAGTGGGTGCGGTCGACCTCTCGCGGCGGGCCGTGCGGGTCGAGCCGGAGACCGGCGGCGCTCGGCTCGAGGGTGCCGGCGTAGCTCCACCGTCGCCCGTCGCGCGATCGCGCCACACCGATCCGCGAACCGTGCACCCACGCCACGCCCGGACCGGGAGCGGGATGCGTCGCGCGACGCTGCGTATAGAACATCCACCAGCCGCCGGCGGCGTCGATCACGACGACCGGGTCGGTCGCGCCGTCGTAGACCGGGTCGCGGTACAGCTCGCGCGGATGGGTCCCCGCCGGCGCGACGGTCATCGTCCGACTCGCAGATCGGTGACGGGGCTCGCGAAGCCCCGGCGATGCGTCGGGTGGGACGCGAGGTCGGCCGGCGTCACGACCGCGCCGTCCGCGGCTGCCGAGGCGTAGACGGCCGCGACGAGCTCGAGCGAACGCTCGGGGTCCGACGCCGTGTCGGGCAGGGGACGGCCGTCGAGGATCGCGTCGAAGACGTCGCGCAGCAGCGGAGCGTGGTCGCTGCGCTCCTCCCGCTCGGGCAGCGCCCAGGCCGGCGCCTCGTCCTCGAAGCCGGGGGCCGGGGTGATGCGCCAGTTCTCGTGGCCGTGCCCGTAGAGGTGGTCGACGGTCACCGTCGCCTTCTGCGTGTCGATGCGGATCGAGCTCGTCTCGCGCGGCGACACGGCGCTCGTGGTGACCTGCGCGACGACGCCCGAGGTGAACAGCACCGTCGCGGTCGAGGCATCCTCGGTCTCGGTCTCGCGATCGAGTCGCCACAGGCGCGCCTGCACCGTCCGCCACTCCCCCAGCAGGTAGGCCAGCAGGTCGAGCTGGTGGATGCCGTGACCCAGGGTCGTGCCACCGCCCTCGGTCTCCCACCGGCCGCGCCAGGGCACCGCGAAGTACGCGGCATCCCGGTACCAGAGCGTCTGGCAGGTGGCGAGCAGCGGGCGGCCGAGCGCTCCCGACGACAGCAGCGACCGCACGTGCGCGGCGGCGGTCCCGGTGCGCTGCTGGAAGACCACGGCGAGGTGCCGCCCGGCCGCCGCAGCCGCGGTGCGCATGTCGTCGAGCTCGTCGAGCGAGGGCGCCGGGGGCTTCTCGACGACGACGTGAGCGCCGGCGGCGAGGGCCGCGATCGCCTGCTCGCGGTGGACGGCGGGCGGCGTGCAGATGAGCACGACATCGGGCGTCTGCGCGCGCAGCAGTTCCTCGAGGTCGTCGTGGACGGCGGGTGCGCCGTGACGCTCGGCGAAGGCCTGCGCGGCGGTGGGCTCGAGATCGGTGACGGCGACGAGTTCGGCACGCGGATGCGCGGCCACGGCGCGGGCGTGCAGGTTCGCCACCGCGCCGGTGCCGACGAGCGCGCAGCGCAGCGATGCGGGCATGGCGGATCCCCCTTCGGATCGGTCGCCCCCCAGCCTATGACCCGAAGTCGGAAAGCGCTATCCGATCACCGTGGGAGCCCGGACTGCGTCGCGTGCAGGTGCGCGTATCGCCCACCCGCGGCGAGCAGGTCGTCGTGCGTCCCCTGCTCGACGATGCGTCCGCGTTCGAGCACGACGATGCGGTCGGCCTGCCGGATCGTCGAGAGGCGGTGGGCGACGACGAGGGTCGTCCTCCCGCGCATGAGCCGACCGAGCGCCTCTTTGACGAGCTTCTCGGACTCGGGGTCGAGCGCCGACGTCGCCTCGTCGAGCAGCAGGATGCGCGGGTCGCGCACGAGAGCCCGCGCGATCGCGAGGCGCTGCCGCTGCCCACCGGACAGGCGCGCGCCGCGCTCGCCCACGACCGTGTCCCAGCCGTGGGGCTGCTCGCGCACGAAGTCCCACGCGTTGGCGTCTCGCAGCGCCTGCTCGATGCGGGCGTCCGACACGTCGGGCAGGCCGTACGCGATGTTCTCGCGGATCGTGCCCTCGAACAGCACCGACTCCTGCGGCACGACCGACACCGCCCGACGCACCGAGCGCAGGTCGACCTCCTGCACGTCCGCGCCGTCGATCGTGAGGCGGCCCGCGGTGGGACGGACGAACCCGAGCACGAGGTTCAGCAGCGTCGACTTGCCCGAGCCCGACGAGCCGACGAAGGCGAACGTTCGTCCCGCCGGGACGTGCAGATCGATCTCGTGCAGGGCGTCCTCGTCGGCCCCCGCGTAGCGGTGACTCGCCCGCTCGAGGCGGATGTCCCCGGTGACGGCATCCACCCGCCGCTTGCCCTCGTTCTGCTCGAGGTCGGGCTCCTGCATGACCTCGGCGATGGAGCGGACCGATTCGAGGCCGCGCGCTCCCACCGGGATGAGCATCAGCAGCTGGGTGAGGCCCTGCGTCAGCAGCGTGAAGTACGTCGACAGCAGCACGACCTCGCCCGGCGAGATCGGCAGGATGCCGGTGAGCGAGAACACCGCCGCCAGCACGAGGCACCCGACCCCGAGCAGCTGCATAGCGACCCACGAGATCGAGGCGACGTGGCCGTTCAGCATGTCGAGGTGCAGTCCTGCGCGCCGTACGCCCTCGGCACCCGTGCTCACCCGCGTGACGGCGGTCTCTTCGAGGCCGTGCGCGCGCGTCACCGGGATGAGCGAGGCCATCTCGCCCACGCGGGCGGAGAACACCTCGACCTCACGGCGGAACACCTCGTTGCGCTGGCGCGACCGATTCCGCATGCCGTAGCGGATGCCGATCGCGATGGGCACCGCGAGCGCGTAGACCGGCAGGAACTGGGGCACCGCGACAGCGGTCATCGACAGAGCGCCGATCATCACCATCGTCGCCGACAACAGCGGGTGGGTGACCTGCTGGAGCATGAGCTCGACGTTCTCGACGTCGCGGACGACTTTCGTCTGGACGATCGACGAGCTCACGCGCGAGTGGTAGCCGATCGACAGGCTCTGCAGTCGGGCGGCGAGCGCGTTGCGCAGGTCGGCCCCGGTGTCGCGCACCACCGTCATGAAGCTGCGCGTGTAGAGGATGTGGTTCGGGTAGTTCTGCAGCAGGAGCACCGCGGCCAGGACGAACCAGCCGATGACGGCGTTGACCTCGCCGCCCTCGGCCACGATGTCGATGATCGCCGCGGTGATCACCGGCAGGAACCACAGCGGGATCTCCTTGAAGGTGAAGGCGAGCACGGCGAGCGCCATCCGGCCCGGGCGCCGGGCGAGGAGCCGCAGGACGGATCGCGCGGGATGAGCGCCGTCGATCAGGTCCAGCGGGTGGGAAAGCGGTTTCCTGGCCACTCCGCCATGCTAGCCGCGCGCGGTGTCGGGCACCACAGTCCGCGCGGAATGCGCCACGTCCCGCCCCATCGCCGCTCGAACCGCATCCGGCTCGCTTTCGAAATTCGAAGACCATACGCCCATTCCCCCGACGCGACAACGGCCTCCGGTGCACGGACGTCAGCGGCCTACCGTGGCGCCATGAGCAGCGACAGCACTCCTGAGTATCGCGACCCGCGGACGCCGGCTTCCCACCCCGACGCCGCCGGCGCGACCGCTTCCGCCACGACGGCTGCCTCGGTGCGTCACGAGGTCCACGAACGCGAGAAGGCGGAGTTCGGGGGATTCAAGTTCGGATCCGCGTTCTTCGGATGGCTGACCGCGATGGGCTGCACCATCCTCCTCACCGCCCTCGTCGCCGCCATCGGCGCGGCCATCGGGTTCAGCGGCGGCGCGACAGCCGACGAGGCCGCCGACGCGGCCGCCGACAACAGCACGACAGTCACGATCGTCAGCGCCGTCGTCATCGGACTCGTCCTCCTCGTCGCCTACTTCGCCGGCGGCTATGTCGCGGGGCGGATGGCCCGCTTCAGCGGCGCCAAGCAGGGGATCGCGGTGTGGATCTGGGCGATCGCGATCGCGATCATCGTCGCCGTCATCACCGCGATCGCGGGATCCCAGTGGGACATCCTCAGCAACCTGCAGGGCTTCCCGCGCATCCCCGTCACCCCCGAGACCGCGACTGTCACCGGGATCCTCACCGCGCTGGGCGCGGCCGTCGTCACCCTCGTCGGCGCCATCCTCGGCGGACTCGCCGGGATGCGCTACCACCGCAAGGTCGACCGGGTCGGACTCGGCCGCTGACCCCGATCCGCCCCGCGCGGAACGGATGCTGCTCAGTCGGCCACGTCGTACGTGCGCAGGCGTCCGCACATCCCGAACGCCCGCGGGCCGGCGCCGGGCTCGGCGACGTGCACGGCGGCGTCCGCGAGGTGGGCGCTCTCGCCGGCCGCGACGGCTCGGGCGGCCTCGAGCGCACGCTCCGCCGAATGCAGCGGGCGGGCGCGGACGATGTCGCTCCACCCGGAGGCACGCGCGGACGCGATGCGCGCCGCCGCCCCATGGAACTCGGTCAAGGCGGACGCGTCACCGCCGTCCACCCGCTCGCGCAGCACGGCGAACCCCGCGACGGCGAGGTCTCGACGGCGGGAGGCCGCGGCGGCGCGCTCGTTCTCGTCGGCGTCGGGCGGGATGCGGGCGGCCTCGGCGTAGCGTGCGGGATCGGCGAGCACGTCGGCGGGGAAGGTCGAGATCAGGCCAACACCGCAATGCGCCACGGCCCGCTATGTTGGGCGTGACTGGGGGTAAGCATGGAAGCGGAGATCGCGGCACACGCAACTGGGGATCCGATGATGAACCAGCTGATCATCGGGTTGGTGACGGATGCGTGTTCGCTCATGATTCAGCGAGTGATCCGCTCGGCAAGGGAACGCACACGTAGAGCCTCGCGCAAAGTCGACGTGCTCGACGCCCTTCGCTGGGATGACCGCGCGTTCACTCCATCGATAGCCCTCCTCGCAGGGATCCCCCAACTCGACGCTGATGCTGTGACTGTGCGGTCGGCGCTGGTCGCGAGGAGAACGCGCACAGTTTTTTCGCAGGTCGCAGCGTGCGCGCTGTTGAGCGAGTACGAGTCACGCCGCGACGAACTTGGTAAGCTACTCAAAGCCGCTCTGAGCGCGGAGGGGCTTGAGATTCCAGAGTCAACGGCGCAAATCCTGCTCGACATCCTTTACCAGCTGACACAGCTTGCGCTTCAAAACGTCACCTCCAGTCCGCACTCTGCGGCCGTAGCCGAGCAGACGGCCCGTACAGTTCTCCTACAGGCCACGCTTGAGTCGATCGCAGCAGATGTGGCCATACTCAGCCGAAACCACGAGCGCGACTCGGAGTCTGATCGGGAATGGGAGGAGCGCTACCGCGCCCAGTGCGTTCGACGCCACGGCATTATCATCCCCCCCGACAACAACAAGCGGACGCCGGTTCCGCTGGACGAGATATACGTTCCGGGGAGGATCGCCACCTCCATGCGCGCGACAGAAACACTCACTGTTTACGACCTTGCGCCGGACTTGGATCGCCATGTCATCCTCGGTGACCCCGGGGGTGGGAAGTCGACGGCAACTAACGCACTCGCGCATAAGATCGCTAGCGAAGAGACCGATCGACTTCCTTTCGTGGTAATTCTCCGAGACTTCGCTGCCGTGATGCACGAAGAATCAATTGCGGGCTATATTCAACGCACAGTTGCGTCCCGATACGAAACCTCCGCACCGCCCGACGGCCTCATCGAGCGCATTCTCCGGCACGGTAAAGCGGTGGTCCTCTTGGATGGACTCGACGAACTGCTGGACCCGACCAAGCGCGGTGTCATGGCCGAGAAGGTGGAGCTGTTCTCGAATAACTACCCTTCGGCCGCTGTTCTGATTACGTCGCGCCGAGTCGGGTATATCGAGGCGCAACTCGATCCAACGGTTTTTCGCGCCTTCGAACTCAGCGCATACACCGATGAAGACGTGGCGGCATACGTCGCGAAGTGGTTTAGTCTCAACGCATCTGGTCTGCAACTCGCGCCTGGCACCGTTGTCGCTGACGTCGTGCAGGCGTTCCTCGAGGAGAGTCAGTCGATATCGGATCTGCGCAGCAATCCTCTCCTTCTCGCCCTCCTGTGCATTATCTATCGGGGACAGAACTATCTGCCGCGGAACCGGGTAGGGATATACGAGAAGTGCACTGAGCTTCTTTTCGAGACATGGGATCGCAGCCGCGGACTCGTCTACGATTTTGCGTTCGACTCCCATATTGACGCCGCACTGAAGCATCTCGCGTTCTGGATGTTCACGAACGATGAGGGCGGGGAGGGCGTCACCGAAGAGCAACTCGTCGCCGAGATCGGGTCGTTTTTTGCGAACCAGGCTTACGAGACCGAAGAGAAGGCCGCCGAAGCAGCAAAAGCCTTCATCGGATTTTGTAAGGGTAGAGCCTGGGTCCTTACAGAAACCGGATTGAGCCCGGAAGACGAGCCCCTTTTTACATTCGCGCATCGAACTTTCTTAGAGTTCTATGCGGCCGCTCAAGTTACTCGCAAATACCCGGAGCCGGAGAAGCTTGCACTGCAGCTCGTGAAGCGAGTCTCACGCAGCGAGTGGGACACGGTCGGACAGCTTGCTATCCAGCTCATAAACAGATCCGTGGAGAAAGGCGCGGAGCGCGCGATTTCCAAGATGATCAGGTCCGCAACCGCGGTCAACCGCACGCTCGAGTATAAGTCGAACACGCTGTCTTTCGTCGCTCGGTGCCTTCAAGACCTCCCGCCAGCGCCCGCCCTGCTGCGGCTGGGCTTCATCCATCTCACTGCGCTCGTTGATGATATGTTCGCCAGCAACGGCTCGGTTGCGGTCTGGCATCAACTCGAGTACTCGCTCGCGCTGGTCTATCGGCAGGATGTTACGGGAGAGTCGATTCTCCTGTCTGAGATGCGCGATTACGTGGGGGCTTCACCTACCTCGGACAAAACGAAGTACAGAGCGAAGTTGTTCGTCGCCAAGAGCTGTCTTCGGAACAGGCAGACGAGCGAAGACGAGGAGAAGATATTCCGCGATGCGTTTATCGACTCGTGGAGCGACAAAGAATGGCTTGAGTTTGACTCGCTAAGATTCGCGTACTTCTTGAACATCATCGACCTGCCAGAGATCGTGGCGAAGAGTCTAGCGGTGGGAGCGCGGCCACTCGATCCTTGGTTGGTCGATTTGGCTGCGAGCGAGTCTCCTTACCACGGCGGATACTACAGCATGGCTTCGTCTGTGATTCTTCTTGATCGAATCGGTTCTGAGAGAATCGCGCGTACCCACTCAACCTCAGGTCGTAGGTGGTTCGGTTCGCTCGCCAACGAGATAGGCGAGTGGCTGCGAGATAGCGCAGCTTCCCCTTTGGCAAGCGCGAGAGTCGTGGACGCTCAGGAATTACTTTTTTCGATCGACGCGCCCGATGAACCAGAGTTCGAGCTCTCGCCGGGACAAGCGACGGCGGCACTCGTTTTCGCGTGTGCCTTCGTGGAAATGATCGGGTCACGCCTCGACGACCTTGTCGCCGCGTTCTCGGTTCCCACCATAATCACCTCGGCGAGCGCGGCGCTCAAGCGCGGGCAATGGAACTCTTCGCACTTCGACCAGGTTGAGGAATCACCGGTCAAGGAGCGGCTGCGGGCATGGGCCGAGGGGAGACAACAATTTGTCGATGCGGAGAATCGCTCCCACGTGTTGGGCGACCGGGTCAGGTAGCCGGCACGAGAGGCCGTCCTCAGCCCGCCAACGATCGAGGGCCATCACCTCACGCTGACGGCTGGCACTCGGCCCATTGTCGAGGAACGGATGCTGCTCAGTCGGCCACGTCGTACGTGCGCAGCCGTCCGCACATCCCGAAGGCCCGCGGGCCGGCGCCGGGCTCGGCGACGTGCACGGCGGCGTCCGCGAGGTGGGCGCTCTCGCCGGCCGCAACGGCTCGGGCGGCCTCGAGCGCACGCTCCGCCGAATGCAGCGGGCGGGCGCGGACGATGTCGCTCCACCCGGAGGCACGCGCGGACGCGATGCGCGCCGCCGCCCCATGGAACTCGGTCAAGGCGGACGCGTCACCGCCGTCCACCCGCTCGCGCAGCACGGCGAACCCCGCGACGGCGAGGTCTCGACGGCGGGAGGCCGCGGCGGCGCGCTCGTTCTCGTCGGCGTCGGGCGGGATGCGGGCGGCCTCGGCGTAGCGTGCGGGATCGGCGAGCACGTCGGCGGGGAAGGTCATGACGGCGTCCCCGGCCTCGGGCAGGCCCGCGTTGCTCATGATCACGACCACCGCGAGGCCGCCGTGGTTGACGGCGCGGTGGATCGTGCCGGGCGTGAACCACACGACGGCTCCGGCGGCCAGCGGGGTGCGACGGAAGCCGGCGGCGTCGATCGTCTGCAGCTCGCCCGAACCTCCCGTCACGACGTAGGCCTCCGTCGAGGCGAGGTGCATGTGCGGCGTGCCCCCGCAGACGCCATCGGGAGCGGCATCCGCGTAGACGGCGAGGTCGGTGACCGACGTGCCGCCCGGGAAGCTCGACGGCGAGATCACCCGGCCGCCCCGCCCCGGGGCGCCGAGCGCACCAGTACGTGCCGGACGGCGTCAGCCACTCGCCCGGCGGCATCCGCGTCGGCGTCCGCGATCCCGACGCCGTAGCGGAACCGGACGGTCTCGCCCGGGGCGACGACGACCTCCTCGCTGAAGAAGGGGGCGGGATTCAGGCAGGCGAACTCCTCGGAGCGCGCGAACCACTGCGGCGGGTGGTGCGGATTCTCGGCGGCGTCGACCATGACGATGAGCGACGATGCGTCGACGTCGTCGTGCCGGCCGGCGAAGGCCATCCACTCGTGGCGCTGCCCCCGCATATCGGTTCCCGTCCCCGTGCCCTCGCTCGTGACGAGCACCCCGCCGGTGAATGATCGGGGGCCGCGCCAGAACAGGCCGCCGTACCCGGCGTTCTCGCGGCCCCGGGTCGTGGGCGATCCGATCGCGACGGGGGCACCGGTGACGTTGGTCATCGCGGTCTCGAAGGTGAGGGCCCAGCAGGTCTCGTCGACCACGCGCGCCGTGAGCGCCCGCTGCTCGGTGAACATCCGCGCCCCGCTCTGCGCGATCCATTCGAGATCATGGCTCACCCGGGCGACCGCGTGGGCACCGTCGACCTCGACGCCCAGGCGCGTGAGATCGCGGTGGCGCTGCGTTCCGTCGTTGTCGAGCTGGACGTAGAACCGGCCGTGCACGTACGTCGGCCCGCCCCAGAAGTTCTCGTCGCCCACGACCGGCAGCGACCACGCGATGCCCTTGTGCCAGACGTGGTCCCACGGGCGGAACAGACTCACGAGCCGCCCGGCGCGCGTGCGGATGGGGTGCACGTACGGCTTCGGCGACTCGAGCTGGGGCGAGTCCGGCACGTAGGTGTACCGGAAGAGCTCGACATCCGCATCGCGCACCGTCAGCGCCGTCCCGACCTCGTGGACGATCTCGAGCGTCATGCCGTCGCTCCCTTCACCGCGGGCCACGGTACCGCTCCCCCGTCCATCGACCGGTAGAACGGGTCGCCGGGGGTGATGTCGCCGGCTCGCACCGGCATCCCGCGGAAAGCCGACGCGTAGGTGGCGGCGGCGAACTCGAGCGTGCGGCGCGCGTCGTCGGCAGCGACGCCGGGCTCGCGGCCCGTCGCGAATGCGTCGAGGATCGCGCCCAGCTGCGACCGGTGGCTGCTGGTCGCAGCGGCATCGGCAGTCGAGGATTCCGCGGACCACCGCTCGGCCAGATCCTCGTGCCCGGGAGCGGGGGTGAAGACCCAGTCGGCGTCGGCGTACCCGTAGAGATGCTCGACCTCGACGGTGGCATGCTCGAAGTCGAACCGCAGGCGCGAGACCTCGCGCGGCGAGACGATCGAGTTCGTCACGCTGGCCAGAGCGCCGCTGTCGAACTCGACGAGCGCCATCGACACATCCTCGGTGTCGGTGGGCAGCGCCTGCCGCGCCGCGACGGCCGACACCCGCCGCCACGACCCGAGCACGGCGAGCAGCAGATCGAATTGATGGATGCCGTGGCCCATGGTCGGCCCGCCGCCCTCGACGTCCCACCGCCCCCGCCAGGGCAGGTCGAAGTAGTCGGCCGAGCGATACCAGAGGGTCTCGCACACGGCGACGAGCGGCCGTCCGAGCACCCCCTCGTCACGCAGCCGCATGAGACGCTGCGCCGCCTCGCCGAACCGGTGCTGGAAGACGGTAAGCGCGGGCACGCCCGTCTCGCGAGAGACCGCGACGAGCTCGTCCATCTCGGCGAGACTCAGCGCGGTCGGCTTCTCGACGAGCACCGGGATGCCGGCGCGCAGCGCGCGCACCGCGAGGGGAACGTGCGTCTGCGGCGGCGTGCAGATATGAACGAGGTCGGGGCGCTCGGCGAGCAGCGCATCGACCTCGCTGTGCACCGTAGCGGCACCGAAGCGCTCGGCGAACGTGCGGGCCCGATCGGCGTCGACGTCGACGACAGCGGCGAGCTCGACGCGCGGGGCGAGCGCGGCGATGGCCTCGGCGTGGGCATGGGCGATGGCGCCGGTGCCGATGATCGCGGCGCGCAGGGGGACGGTCACGGGGCCTCCCGGTCGGTGGGCGCTCGTCCCCGGCGGCGAGCGCTGTCCGCTCGACGGTAACCGCTTTCCCGCGCGCTGGTCAACCACGCCGGGCGAGGCGTCGGCCGTCGCCGACGCCCGAGATCAGCCCGCTGCCTCGATGCGGTCGACGAACATCTGCGTCGCCATCGGCACGTACTCCGTGTTGGTCTGCGGATCCCACCCGACGAGGGCGAGCGTGTTCTGACCGACCCGGACCGTCGCGCCGACGAGCGAGAACGGCGCACCTCCGACATCGCCCGTGACGCGCCACCCGCGCGATTCGTCGCCCGAGCTCAGCGCCAGATCGAACGGCTCGACCGTCGTGGTCACGGGGGTGCCCTGCATCGCGAAGAGCTCCTGCCCGTCGGCGCAACGGGCGATCGCATCCTCGGCCTCCGAGAGCAACGACGCGGCATCGTCGGCGCTGGGCGTCGACGCCACGACGGCGGTCATCGACCGGTCGTTGCTGGTGCCGAACTCGACGGCACCGCTCGAGCCCGACTCCCAGCCGGCGCCGAAGGGGGCGAGGCATGCGGCATCCGACACCGTCAGCCCGGGGTAGATCGACTCGAGCATCGCAGCGGTGGAGTCGTACTCGCCGGGGCGGAACTCGATCCCGGTGAAGAGCGCCTCGAGGTCGGACGCACTGAGGGGCACGTCGGCATTCGCGGTCGCGTCCGAGGCGGACGGCGTGGGCGCAGCCGTCGTCGGGGCGGAGCTCGAGCTCATGTCGTCGGTCGAGTTCTCGGACGCTGCGGAGCAGCCCGTGAGCGCTGCGAGGCCGAGCGCGGCGACGAGCGCCCCGGCGCGGAGACGGGCAGCGGCGGTCGCGGTGAGAATCATGTCGAGCACTCCTGGGTTGCGGCGTCCGCTCGACGCTACCGGCCGCGCGGCCCCGCGCCGATGGGGACGGCTGCCCATCGACGGCCTTGCAGCCGTGGCCTAAGCTGCATCCCCCCATCCGATCCGCGCCAGGCGACGAAGAACATGCGCGGGCATGCATCCGGCTCCGGCCACCTCCCGCAGATCGGAGGACACCGGTGCAGATCGAAGTGGTCTACGGCGGCGCGACTTACACCATCAGCGACCGCTCGCTCTCGGACGTCCAGGAACACGTCGAGGCGACGCTGGCATCGGGATCGTTCGGATGGCTCGAGGCCGCAGACGGCTACGGCACGGCGGGTCCGGCCCGCCTGCTGATCGGACCGGGCATCAGTGTCGTCCTCGTGCCCCGCGACGTGCGGGACGCCGAAGCCGGCATCGACTGGCCGTCCTGAAGGTCTCGATCCCGACCCTCCGCTCGTGCTAGCGTGACGCAGGGCACGCGGAGAGCGCTTTCCCATCTCGCTCCCCCGGCGCCGTCGGCACGAAGGAGAGCCCATGACCCGCACGCGTTACGCCCTCGTCGGAGCGGGTCACCGCGCCCAGCTCTACGTCGAGGCGATCGCCGGCCCCCACGCCGAGCGGGCTGAGCTCGCTGCCATCTGCGAGCCGAATCCCGTACGCGCTGCGCTGCATCGGGACCGGATCGTCGAGCTCGGCCACCCGGCCCCGACGCTGTGGACTCCCGACGACCTCGAGCGCATGATCGACACCGAGCGCGTGGACCGCGTCATCATCACGGCGCGCGACGACCTGCACGCACCGCTCATCGTCCGCGCCCTCGACGCCGGTGCCGACGTCGTGGTCGAGAAGCCGCTGACGATCGATGCGCCGAGCGCAGCGGCGATCGAGGACGCCGTGGACCGCACGGGCGGCTCCGTCGTCCTCACCTTCAATTACCGGTACTCCCCCCGCAACAGCGCCCTGCGACAGGTCATCCAGGACGGTCGCATCGGCCGCGTGACGTCGGTCGACTTCTCGTGGATGCTCGACACCAAGCACGGCGCCGACTACTTCCGTCGCTGGCATCGCGAGAAGCAGCACTCGGGCGGCCTGCTCGTCCACAAGGCCAGCCACCACTTCGACCTGGTGAACTGGTGGCTGCGCGACGCGCCGGCGCGCGTCTTCGCCTCGGGTGGCCTGCGTTTCTACGGCGCCGAGAACGCCCGCGCGAGACGGCTCGGCGAGCGCCCGGCGCGCGGCACGCACGACGGCGACCACGACCCGTTCGAACTCGACCTGCGCGACGACGAGCGTCTGCGATCGCTGTACCTCGACGCCGAAGCGCACGACGGCTATCTGCGCGACCGCGATGTCTTCGGCGAGGGCATCACCATCGAAGACAACCTCGCCCTCGTCGTCGACTACGCCTCGGGTGCGACCCTGTCGTACTCCCTCAACGCCCACGCTCCGTGGGAGGGCTACCGCGTAGCGGTCAACGGCACCGAGGGGCGCGCGGAACTCGATGTCGTCGAACGCGGCGCGGTCCTCGCCGACGAGGGGCTGCACCCCGTGCTCGATCCGTCGGCCGTGGCCGACACCGGGGCGCGCTCGCTCCGCCCGCAGGGCGAGCGTCTGCTCGTGCAACGCCACTGGGAGGATGCCGCCGAGGTCGAGATCGACGGCGGACACGGAGGGCACGGCGGCGGCGACGAGCTGCTGCTCGCCGACGTCTTCGTCGGCCCGGGCGACGACCCGCTCGAGCGGCCCGCGGGCTGGACCGACGGTGTGCGGTCGATCGCGGTGGGGATCGCCGGCAACCTCTCGCTCGCCACGGGCGCGCCCGTGCTGACCTCCGATCTCGGCATCCGCCTGCTCGAATCGTGAGCCGCATCGTCGTGACCGGCGGCGGCGGGCGTCTGGGCCGCAGCCTCGTCGCCGGGCTCGTGTCGGCGGGGCATCGGGTCGTCTCGTTCGACCGCACCGTCTCGGACGTCGACGACCTGCGCGGCGCCGACCAAGTCGCGATCGACCTGCTCGACGCCGAGGCGACCACAGCCGCGCTGCGGGCGCACCGGGCGGACGCGGTCATCCACCTCGCCGCGATCGCCGTGCCCTTCAGCGCCCCCGAAGACGTCATCATGCGCACCAACAGCGCCCTGGCCGTCTCCGTGCTCGGCGGCGCCGTCGCCGCCGGTATCCCCCGCGTCGTGGCCGCCTCGAGCCCGACCGTCCTGGGCTACGGCGCGCCGCACGGCTGGGTCCCCGAACGCTTTCCGCTCGATGAAGACACCCTGCCACGCCCGTGGAACGCGTACGCACTGTCGAAGCTCGTCGTCGAGCAGACGATGCACATGCTGCGTCGTCAGAGCGGCGACGGCATCCGTCTCGCCGCTTTCCGCCCCTGCTACGTGATCGCTCCCGAGGAGTGGGCGGGCGCTCCGACGCAGCAGGGCAACACGGTGCGGCAGCGGCTCGACGACCCCGCACTCGCCGCTCCGGCGCTGTTCAACTACGTCGACGCCCGCGATGTGGCCTCCTTCGTTGAGGCCCTGCTGTCGGCCCTGCCCGGCATCCCGAACGCCGAGACGTTCTTCGTCGGCGCCGACGACGCGCTCGCCCGCCGCCCGCTCGCCGAGCTCATCCCGCGGTTCCATCCCGGCACCGCCGACGTCGCCGCGGTGCTCACGGGCACGACCCCCGCCTTCTCGAACGCCAAGGCGCGCCGCTTGCTCGATTGGGCGCCTCAGCGCAGCTGGCGCACCGAGCTGCGCGACGACGCCCCCACCGCTCAGCGAAAGGACGTGCCGGCATGAGATTCGACGGCATCCTCTTCTTCCCCGTCACACCGTTCGCGGCCGACGGTCCGATCGACCACGACCTGCTCGCCGCCCACGTCGAGGCCGGTGTCGCGCACGGCGCGGGCGGCGTCTTCCCGGCGTGCGGCACCGGCGAGTTCCACGCACTGTCGGCAGCAGAGGCGACCGCGGTGGTGCGCACCGCCGTGAGCCGGGTCGGGGGCCGCGTCCCGGTCGTCGCGGGAACGGGCGGGCCGCTCGGCCATGCGCTCGAGGTCGCACGCGGCGCCGCCGACGCCGGAGCCGACGCCCTGCTGGTGCTCCCGCCGTATCTCGTCGGCGCCCCGGCGGCGGGGCTCATCGCCTATGTCGAGGCCGTCATCGCGGCATCCGATCTGCCGGTGATCGTCTACCACCGGGCCAACGCCCGCTACACGCCCGACGCGATGCGCCGTCTCGCGCAGAACCCGCGCGTCGTCGGCTTCAAGGACGGCATCGGCGACATCGGCACGACGCAGCTGATCGTGCGCGCCGTCGCCGAGGCGGGGCGCCCCGACTTCGCGTTCTTCAACGGACTGCTCACGGCCGAGCTGACGCAGGCCGCCTTCCGCGGGATCGGCGTGGAGCTGTACTCGTCGGCCGCTTTCGCGATGGCGCCCGAGATCGCGACCGCGTTCTACCGAGCCTCGACGACCGGGGATGACGCTGCGCGCCTCGCCCTGCTCGACCGGTTCTACACGCCGCTGGTGAATCTGCGCGACGAGACCCCCGGCTTCGGGGTGTCGCTCATCAAGGCGGGACTGCGCCTGCAGGGCGTCCCCGTCGGCGGGGTGCGCGCGCCGCTCGTCGACCCCACGGCCGACCAGGAGCGGCGACTCGCCGCCATCCTCGACGCGGGACGCGCCCTGCTGTGACGACGATCGCATCGCTCGAATGCCGCCTGCTGCGCGTCCCGCTGACGCGCCCGTGGGCGGCGGAGGTGACGTCGGTCGCCGTGATCGAGACCCACGTGCGGCGCAGCGACGGCGCCGAGGGCTGGGGCTTCTCGTGGACGCCGCAGATCGGTGCCGAGGCGGTGCTCGCCCTGCTGCAGCACGACATCGCGCCCGCGTCCGCGGGTCGTTCCGCCGAGCCGGGGGCGGCCTGGCAGGGGCTGTGGGAGCACCTGCACGAGGCCGGCGGTGGCGGCGTCACGACGATCGCCCTGGCGGGACTCGACCTTGCGATCTGGGATGCCGCCGCCCGCGCGGCGAGCGCGCCGGTCTCGCGTCTGCTCGGACAGCGCCGCGCGACGGCACGCGTCTACGGCAGCGGCGTCAACCTGCACTACCCGATCGACGAACTCGTGGCGCAGGTGCGGCGATGGGTCGACGCGGGCTATCCCGCGGTCAAGGTGAAGGTCGGCAAGCCCGACGTCGCCGAAGACCTCGACCGCCTCGTCGCGGTGCGCGAGGTGCTCGGCCCCGACCGCGCGCTCATGATCGACGCCAACCAGCGCTGGGACCTCGAGCGCGCGACCCGCTCGCTCGAGGTGCTCGCGGCTGTCGCCCCCGCCTGGATCGAGGAGCCGCTGCGCGCCGACGATGTCGCAGGTCATGCGGAGCTCGCCCGGCGCCTCGCGGCCGGCGAGCGCATCGCCATCGCGGTGGGCGAGAACCTGCACACCGCCTACCGCTTCGCCGAGGTGCTGCGCAGCGGGGCGGCGCAGATCGTGCAGCCGAATGTCGTGCGGGTGGGCGGCATCACACCGCTCCGCCGCATCGCCGCCCTCGCGGTCGAACACGGCGCGCAGGTGCATCCGCATCTGCTGCCCGAACTGTCGGGGCAGATCGCCCTGACGCTGCCCGACACCGTCGCCGAGCCGTGGGTCGAGGACGTCGAGGATGCCGGCTTCGCCTCGCTCGGCGCCCTGCGCGATCCGTCGCCGGTGGCGATCGCGCGGGGTGTGCTGCGCGAGAGGGAACACGTCGGTCTCGGGCTGCGGTTCGTGCCGGAGGGCTCCCCTAGGCTGGCGCGATGAACCCGACGTTCGACGCCGCCTTCGACTGGGCCCGCCGTCAGGTCGGCGCCGGCCGCCTGCCCTCCGCCGTCGTGGGGGTCGCCGACTCCCGCGGCATCCTCGCCCTCGATGCCGTCGCCGCGGGCGTCGACGACCGTTACGCCCTCTTCTCCATCACCAAGCCGCTGCTGGGCATCTCGGCCGCCCGCAGCATTCAACGCGGCGCGCTGACGCCGCATACGCCTCTGACCCGGGCGCTGCCGACCTTCGGAGCCGGCCGCGATGACATCGTGCGACTGTCCCACCTCGTCAGCCACACCAGCGGCATCGCCGAGCCCCCGCTCGACACGCGCGGACCGCTGCGCACCGAGCTGCTCACCCGAGGCCGCGACTTCGCGGCGGGCACCGCGTCGCGCTACTCCACCATCGCGTTCGAAGGCGTCGCGGCGCTGGTCGAAGACGTCACGGAACGCCCCTGGCACGAGGACGTCGCCTCGTGGGCGACCACCGTCGGGGCGGACGCGCTCAGCATCGACCTCGAGGGCACGGCGCCCGTCGTCGATGCCGCGGACGCCGGTGTCGACATGACCGCCTTCGCGGCGCAGCGCAACCCCGGCGCCGGCCTCGGCGGCCGCGCCCGCGACCTGCTCGCCATCGGCAGCGAGCTGTTGCGCATCCATGAGGGCGGCCGCGACGGCATCCTCTCGCCCGCCACGCTCGCGATGATGCTGCGCCCGCTCACCGGCGACATCCCGCGACTCGACCCCTACCCGGCCGAACGCGGGCAGGATTGGGGCTTCGCGTGGAACCTGCGCTCCCGCGCGCCGGGCCTCATCGACCGCGACGTCTACGGGCACGGCGGCTGGGCCGGCACCGAGTTCTGGGTCCACCCGGGCGCCGGCATCGCCTGGGTGCTGCTGACCAACCGCGCCCAGCGTCCCGGCGTCGACGCCGACGAGCTCGACAACGCGATCATCGGAGCACTGTGACCGCTGTCGTCGGCGTCACCCACCGCGACTGGCCGATGCCCGAGACGCCCGCGGCTCTGCCGGCACCGCACGAGCGGGGCTGCGGAATCTCGGTGACCGACCGGGCGCTGTTCCGCGGCGGCCGGGGCTGGGTGCCCGTGTCGGGCGAGGTGCACTACAGCCGGCTGCCGCGCGCGCGGTGGGAGGAGCGGATGCGGCAACTGCGAGCCGCCGGCGTGACGGTCGTCTCCACCTACGTGTTCTGGAACCACCACGCCGCCGAACGCGGCCGACCCCGCTTCGACGGCCACCTCGACGTCGCGGCCTTCGTCGACACCGCCGTGGACGCCGGACTCGACATCGTGCTGCGGATCGGCCCCTGGGCGCACGGCGAGTCGCGCAACGGCGGGTTCCCCGACTGGGTGCAGGCGGCACCCGTCGAGCACCGCAGCGACGATCCCGCCTACCTCGAACTCGTGCGCGAATGGTTCGGGCAACTCGCCCGAGCGCTCGACGGGCGCGCTCATCCCGGAGGCCCGGTGATCGGCATCCAGCTCGAGAACGAGCTCTACGACCGCCCCGATCACATCGTGACCCTCAAGCGCCTCGCCCGTGAGGCCGGCATGTCGGCTCCGCTGTGGACGGCGACCGCATGGGGCGGTGCGCAGCTGCCCGACGGCGAGGTCCTGCCGCTGTTCGGTGGCTACGCCGACGGGTTCTGGGTCGATCCCGGCGCTGCATGGGACCCGACCTTCCGCGCGCACTACTTCCCTTCGCACGACTGGGACGACCCCGGTGTCGGAGCCGACGTGCGCGCCAGTCAGGGTTTCGCGGCCGCCAGCAGCACCGCCGATCTGCACGGGTTCCCCCCGGCGACGTGCGAGCTCGGCGGCGGGATGGCCACCGCCTACCACCGTCGGCCCGTCCTGAGCGGCCGCGACGTGGCCGCTCTCGCGCACGTGAAGATCGGCAACGGTTCGGCCTGGCAGGGCTATTACATGTTCGCGGGTGGACGGAACCCCGGCCCCGAGCTGCAGGAGAGCATCGCCACCGGGTACCCGAACGACCTGCCCGAGTACGGCTACGACTTCCACGCCCCGATCGGGCAATCCGGCGATCTCACCGACACCGCACCGCTGCTGCGCGCGCAGCACGCCTTCCTGGCCGCGTTCGGCGACCGACTCGCCGGCATGACGTCGTCGCTGCCCGACGAGCGCCCGCAGACGCTCGATGATCGCGACACGCTGCGGTGGGCGCTGCGCTCGAACGGCGACGAGGGCATCGTCGTCGTGTCGCACCACCAGCCGTTCGACCCGGTGCGCGACATCGAGGATGTGCAGCTGCGGGTCGTCCAGGGCGGGGTCGAGACGGTGTTCCCGTCGCAGCCGATCACGGTCCCGGCCGGAACGCTCGCGCGGTGGCCCGTGTGCCTGACGGTGGGCGGAGCCCGCATCACGTGGGCGACCGCGTCACTCGTCACGATGCTGGGTGCAGGCTCGGCCCGTCCCACCCTCGTGCTGCTCGAGGACGACGGCATCCCTGTCGAGCTCGCGACCGATGGCGCAGGCGTTCGCCCCGTCGACGCGGGTTACGAGCCGGTCGCCTTCGACGGGCTCGACGTGCTGGTGCTGCCCGCCGCCGACGCGGCCCGCTTGTGGATCACCCCGGGTCCGCGCCCCGAGCTGTGGCTCGCGGACGGCGAGCTGACGTGGGATGCCGGCGGCGCGATGCTCCGGGGCGCCGCGTCGGCACGGCGGTACGACCCTGCCGCACGCGCGTGGACGGCCCTGTCCCCGGCGGGCGGGTTGCGTGCCGCTGTCACCGCGGGCCGTTCCCTCGCCGTGACGGTCGAGCTCGAGCGCCCCGCGGCGGCGCCGGCGGAGGACTACGGCTTCGGGGGCCGGCGCCACCGCGCCCCGGCGGACGAGACCATCAGCGAACGGTCCGCTCGGTACCGGCTGCACCTGCCCGCCGAGGCGCTCGACCCGCGCGCCGATGCCGTGCTCGATCTCGACTGGACGGGAGACGTCGGCCGGGTACTGGTCGATGGCGCGATCGTCGACGACCGCTTCTGGGACGGCACCCCATGGTCCGTGTCGCTGCGCGATGCCGCCGTCACTGCCGGCGACCTCGTCGTCGAGGTGCTCGCCCTGGCGCCGGAGTCGACGGTCGCGCTCGGCGCTGCGGCGAGCGCACGCCGGACGGATGCCGCGACCACGACCCTCCGCGCGACCGTGCGACTGCGCGGGCCCTGGCTCCCGCTCGCCTGACCAACGGCCGAGGCCGCGCCGATCGTGTTCACGTCGATCGGCACGGCCTCGGTGTTCGGTCGCTCAGGCGTGCGAGCGGCGACGGCGCAGGATGAGCGCCCCCGCGCCGAGCAGGAGCAGAACGACCGCCCCGATCGTCGCGGCGGCGACGCCCGCGCCGTCCTGACCCGTCGATGCGAGGTCACGGTCGTTCGGGGCCGACCCGTTCGCTCCGTCCGCTGCGGAACCGGCGGGCGACCCGCTTCCCGTCCCCGTGCCCGATCCGCCCGCACCCGGTGCGCCCGAGCCGTCGCCGGCGCCGCCGTCCGAGCCGCCGCCCGTTCCCGGGTCGACGACCGGCGCGGTGGGCACCAGCGCCGCTGAGCGCGCGCTGCCCGCGGCGAAGCCCTCCGCCGTGGCGGTCACCTCGACGGTGATCTGGCGCCGCGCGTCCGCCGCCGTCAGCGGGTAGGCGTCGCCGGTCGCACCGTCGATCGCGACGCCGTCGCGCATCCAGACGAATGCGCGCGTGGCGTCGACCGGGTCGGTCGCCACCGTCGCCCGCAGAGTGGACCCCACGCGCGGCTCGCCCGACACGATCGGCTCGGCCACCGCCACGGCCCGGTTCACGGTCACCGAGTAGGTGCGCGACGTGCCGTCGGGAGCCGTGACCTGCACCGTCCCGACCCCGGCCGCCGCCGCTCGGACGCCGTCGGGAGCGGCGGCGTCACCCGGCTGCGACACGACCACCGTCGCGTCGTCGTCGACCGCGAGAGCGTGCAGCGTCGGCCACGCCGAACCGGTCGAGGTGACGGTGTAGTCGAGCGTGTCCGCCGCGAACCCGGGGACGGGCTCATCGCCCACGGTGAGGCGGGCGAGGTCGGCCATGCCCGCCGGCGCGGCCGCCGCCGCGAAGATCTCGACCTCCGAGACGATCATGTGCGTCTCGGCGCGAGCGTTCAGGACCACCCGCACCTCGTCGGCGGCACCGGTGACCGGCACGTCGATCCGCGGCGCACCGTCCGAGGCGTCGGGCACGGTGACGAGTTCACCCTCGACCCACGCGCCGTCACCCACCCGGTGGTCGACGCGCATGGTCACGGGCCAGCTGAGGGCGCCGCCGTCGCGGTAGAACTGCACACCGACGCGCGTAAGCGTCTCGGTGTCCGCCAGCGCGTAGGTCAGGGTGTCCTGCGGGTTCTTCGTCCCCGACCGCCAGTTCGACCAGCCCTTGTCAGTCGTGCTCCCGTTGATCGTGTTGCGCACGTCGTACTGCGTGCTCTCGGTGAAGGTCGCGCTCGGCTGGCTCTCGGGGGCGACGTTGCGTTCGGACGCCGCGGTGACGATGACCGTCAGCTGCGCGTCGAGCCGCTCGCCGCTCGGACCGGTCGCGACGCCGGGCACCGAGACGGCCCCGGGCTCGGCGAACGCGGCATCGCTGAGGCCGTCCCACGTCCATGTGACCGGAACCGCGAACCCCGCCCCTGACGGACGCAGCTCGGCCTGGACCGTGCTGTCGGCCTGACGTGCGACGGTGTCGAGAGCGCTGCCCGCCGGGACGGTGACCGATGCCGGCCGCGTCGCCGTGTAGGCGCCGACCTCGACCGTTGCGGTGGCCTCGAACGAGCCCCCGAACAGGTCGGTGCCGGTGCCGCCGACCTGAACGGTGCCGGCGCGTGAGAAGTCGACCCCGTCGAGCTGCCAGGTCACCGGCGCGGAGCGCAGCGTTCCGCCCGTGTAGCGAACCGACACGGTGTCGGGCAGGACCGGGGCGACCCCGACCGCGGTCGCGACCGTGACGGGCTCGGTGCCCGCGATGCTCGTGCTCGCGATGCGCCACTGCTGGTTTCCGCCGCCGTTCGAGGTCCACAGGCCCACCGCCGCGCCGGACGTGGTGCTGCCGCCGCCCACGTCGAGCACGCGCTCGGCGGCGACGTTCAGCACCGAGTAGTACGTGCCGTCGGTGGTCGACGACATCCATTGCAGCGCGGGATCGGCGGCTGCCGCCGCGGGATCGGCCGCCACGAGCGCGGTGCTCGTGCCGCGGGACGCGAGGAACGCGCCGGAGCCGTTCTGCAGGGTGAAGCGGTGCCGGTTGGTGCCTTCTCCGTCGATCGTGCGGACCGTCCACGACTGCGCGCGCGCCTCGTCGGCCGTCGTCGCGACGGATCGCACGGCGAGGGTCGAACCGCCGTCGAGCGCGAGGCCGCTCTGCAGCCCCGTGAGCTGCACCGTCTGCCCGTCGCGGAACGCAGCGGCATCCGGCGAGACTCCCGAGACGCCGTCGATGACGAACGTCACGACCGACCGCGCGGGGATGGTGAGGGTCGCGGTCCGGGATGCCGCATCCACGGCCACCGGCTCACCGCGGCGGAGGGCGTTGACGGACGGCTCGGCCGCGGTCGATTGAGTCGTGACGATCGGCGTCACCGTCGCACCGGGGGCCACCGTGCCGAAGTCGGTCAGGTCGATCTCGACGGTGCGCTCGGCCGCCTCGGCGTTCACGTGCACGACCGTCGCGCCCTCGCCGCCGGCGTCGATCGCCGCGGTCGACTGCGCGTTGTCGGTCGCGATGAGGCGGTCGCCCGGGGTGATGTAGTGCGTGAAATTGCGCACGGTGTTGAACTTCTCGTTCGTCAGCACCTTGCACGACGGGTCGGCGTCGCCGTCGGCGAGACGCCGCTCGGACTGCCCCTGGGCGTTGCAGTCGAAGTCGATGAAGACGCTGCCCCAGTTGAGCTTTTCGACCTTCTCCATGTTGTAGAGGTCTTCGACCGGCTGCCAGAACACCCAGGCATCCGGCTCGAGCTCGCGCAGGTCACCGACGATGTGCTGGGCCATACCCAGGCCGTTGGCGATGTCGTCGGTCACGAAGCCCTTGCTCTGGTCGGTCCAGTTGCCCTCGACCTCGCTCATCCACAGCGGCTTGTCGGCCGCCTTGGCGATGTCGCGCACGACCTGGCGGCCGCCGGTGCCGTACGTGTGGACGTTCAGCTGATCGACCAGCTCCTTCGCCCGGGCCGACCACGTGTTCCAGTTGGTCGCGAAGATGCCGGGGTTCGTCTCGTCCATCGCCGAGATGACGGCGTCGGTTGCGGTGCCCGGCTGTGCGAGACGTTCCGCGAGAGCCGTGACCATGGCGTCCTGCGCCTGCGGGCCGATGTGCGCCCCCTCCTGGCGGCCGCCCGTGGGCCAGGTCGCGCCGGCGGGGATCTGCGTGGACCAGTAGTTGGTGTTGGGCTCGTTGAACGGGTCGATCGTGTCGAACGAGATGCCGTGCTGTTTCTCGAGCTCGTCCATCACGGTGACGAGGTAGCCGGCGAACTTGTCCATGTCGGCGGGGGCGAGCTGCTCGCTCGTGGCGTTGTTGATGCCGCCCGAGACGTAGCCGCTCTGGGTCAGGAAGTAGGGCGGCGAGTTGCTGAACGCCTCCCAGTGGGTGATCTTGTCCTTCAGGGCCTCGATCCACCAGCGCTGGGCGGCGTCCTGCGAGAAGTCGTAAGCGTTCGGGTCGTCGGGATTCCACGCCGCCTTGTAGCGGTCACGGTCGGCGAAGTTCGAGGTGATCTCGCCCTCAGCGTCGGTCGCTTCGAGGTCGGGGTTCCAGAAGCCCGGGACCGCGCCGCCGGGGCGAAGGTAGGGCGGGACGTCCGAGGCGTTGCCGCCTCCGATGTTGTAGCGGGCGATGTTGAGGTTGAGCCCCTCCTCGCCGAAGACGGCGTCGAAGAGATCCTGTCGAACGTCCGCCGGGTAGCCGCCGGTCGCATTCGCGAACCAGACCAGGCTGGTCCCCCAGCCCTCGAAGGGCCGCTCCGAGGCGGTGGCGGGGTTGGGGGTGATGCGCACCGGGGTGGGCGCTGCTGCCAGCGCGGGCGGGGGCGCCACGGCTGCGGCCGCGCTGAGACCGCCTGCCGCGAGCGCCACCGCGCAGGTCATCGACAACAGTCGAGCTGACTTCATCGTCATTCCGATCCGGCCGCATCGGCGCGACCTCGAGGGGGTGATGTTGACGTCAACATGTTGACGTCAACACCGAGCCTAAGCGACCGACGCGGACCGAGGCAATGGTCGAAATCGACCGCCTCGGTCAGGGCCGGTCGCGGTGGCGGGCGACCGCGACCGCGTTCCCGCACCGCGCGGAGCAGTACCGCCGGGTTCCGTTGCGGCTGGTGTCGACGAACGCACGCGGGCACCCGGGCCGCGCACAGAGACCAAGACGCCGTCCTTCGGCCTCCACCACGAAGAGCGCGAGCCCTCCGGCCGTGACCGAGCGGACGCGCCCCACGAGGTCGTCGTCCTCGGGGGTGAAGTGCAGGTGCGGGCGGCGGCCGTCATGAGTCGAGAGATAAGCGGTGCGTGTCCCCTGCTGCAGGAGCCGGTTCACGGCGGCGCAGGTGTCGGCGACGCTCGTGGCGGCGAAGACCTCGCGGACGACGAGCGTCCAGCCGAGGAGTTCGGCGACGGCACGATCGTCGAGCTCGGGACGGCGGATGTCGTGGGCCGCCAGCGCCCGCTGGACCCGAGACCCACTCCACTCGGGCACGAGTCCGACGAGGTGCGCGGCCAGTCGTGCGCCCGTCATGTTGTCATGGTTGAACTGCACTGACCCATTGCAGCATGGTCGAAGCCGTGATGCTCGTCCTCGCGGCCGTCGTGCCGATCGTCCTGATGCTGACGCTGGGCGCAGCATTGCGCCGAACCGCCCTGCGCGACCCCGCGGTATGGCGCGGCATCGAGTGGCTCAGCTACTTCGTGTTCACGCCCGCGCTGTTCGTCGGCTCGATCGGCCGCTCCGACCTTCGCTCCCTCGACCTCGCGCCTCTCATGATCAGCGTGACGGTTCCGCTCGTCGGAGCCGCGCTGCTCGTGCTGGCGCTGCGCCGAGCGCTCCGCATCGACGGGCCGGCGGTCGGCACCATGGTGCAGGGCGCCATCCGCATCAACACCTACGTCGGCCTGACCTTCGCTGCGGCGCTGCACGGCGAGCCGGGCGTGGCCGCCTTCGCCATCGCCAGCGCCGTCGTCGTCCCTCTGGTCAACATCCTGTCGGTGTCGACGCTCGCTCATTACGCGGGCGCCGCCGGCGCCTCGGGAACGCGCGCGATCCGAGAGCTCATCCGCAACCCGCTCATCCTCGGGTGCGCCGTCGGGATGGCGCTGAGCCTCTCGGGAATCGGTGTACCCGAGGCCGTCGCGCCGACGGTGGATCTGCTCGCCTCGCCGGCGCTCGTCGCGGGGACCCTCGCGGCGGGCGCCGCGATCCGGTTCGACGTACGCCGCCGCGACATCGGCGACGTCGCCCTCGCGAGCGGGATCAAGCTGGTCGCGGTGCCGTGGGCGGCGGCGGCCCTCGCGGCCGCATTCGGGGTCACCGGTCCGGGTCTCACGGCGATCGTGCTGATCACCGCACTGCCGACCGCGCCGTCCGCCACGGTCCTGGCCGCACGGATGGGCGGCGACGTCCGGCTGATGGCGTCGATCACCGGCGTGCAGACGCTGTTGTCCCTCGTCTCGCTGCCGGTGGCGCTGCATGTCCTCGCCGGCATCGGATGAGCTCGGTGCCGGGTCAGGAACGCGGGCCCGAGCTCGTCCGCACGACGAGCTCGGTCGGCACCAGGGTCCGCTCGGCCGGCACCGGTCCGCCGTCGATCTCCGTCAGCAGCGCTCGCACCGCCGCTTCGCCGACCCGGGTGAAGTGCTGGCGCACCGTCGTGAGCGGCGGCCAGAAGTTCGCCGACTCGGGAGCGTCGTCGTAGCCCACGACGCTGACGTCGGCCGGCACCGGGCGACCGGCCTCGTGCAGGGCGCGCAGCAGGCCGAGCGCCATACGGTCGTTCGAGGCGAAGACGGCCGTCACGGCCTCGTCGGCGACGAGCGTCCTGCCCAGCTCGTAGCCCGACTCGGCGGTCCAGTCGCCGACCAGCACGTCGGGCACGTGCGCGCCGCGCGTGACGAGCGTGTCATGCCAGGCGACGCGGCGCCGTTCAGCGGCGAAGGACTCCCGCGGACCGGAGATGTGCCACACCGTCTCGTGTCCGAGGTCGAGCAGATGCTCGGTCGCCAGGCGCGCGCCCAGAGCCTGGTCGTTGTCGACGACCGGGTAGGGATAATCGGCGCTCGAGTCGACGACGACGACCGGCAGGCCGGTGGGCAGCGCCAGTTCGGTCTCGCCCAGCCGGTGGGTCTCGATGAGGATGACGACGCCGTCGACCGCGTGCTCGGCCAGGCGCACGAAGGCGCCCGACACGTCGGACTGGGTCGCCGACTGCACGGTGATGACCGTCAGCGAGTACCCGGCGTCGGCCGCGACCGAGGCGACGGCGTCGAGGGTGCGGGTGTTGCCGTAACTGGAGAGCGAGAACATGATCACGCCGATGCTCCGGAAGCGGCCGGACCGCAGCGCCCGGGCCGCGCTGTTGGGCCGGTAGCCGAGGCGATCCATCGCCTCGCGAACGCGTGCGCGCGTCTCGGGATCGACGTTCGTCCGGCCGTTGGCGACCCGCGAGACGGTCTGCCCCGACACCCCGGCCATCGCCGCGACGTCGGCCATCGAGACTTCGCGGCGGCGGGGACGCGCATCGACGCGCGTGGCCGGCTGTGATTCACCCATCTCCGGATCCTCCCCGATGTTGACGTTGACATGCTAGCGCGAGGCGAGTTATGTTTACGTCAACATCCGCGCTCGCCGCCGCGACGCACGCATCACAGAAGAGGCACTGGACGATGACGACCACAACGGCACCCCCTCCCGCCGTGCGCACCGCGCGGAAGCGGCGACGGACCAACGTCGAGCAGCAGGGATGGTTCTTCGTCGGGCCGTTCGCGATCGTGTTCGCCCTCGTCTTCCTCGCCCCGCTCGCCTACGCGCTGTATCTCAGCTTCTTCCGCGAGCAGATCGTCGGCGGCAACGCCTTCGTCGGCATCGAGAACTACGCGACCGCCTTCGCCGACCCCAAGCTGTGGGACGGCTTCGTACGGGTGCTGCTGTTCCTGCTCATCCAGGTTCCGATCATGCTCGTGCTGGCGCTCGGTGCCGCCCTGGCGATCGACAGCGCACGACTGCACGCCGCCGGCTTCTACCGGATCGTGATCTTCCTGCCCTACGCGGTGCCCGCCGTGGTGGCCGTCCTCATGTGGGGCTACATCTACGGCGATCAGTTCGGCCTCGCGGGCAACATCAACGACCTGCTCGGCGCCACGGTCCTGCGTCCGTTCGTCCCGGAGTGGATGATGGTGTCGATCGGCAACATCGTGACCTGGCAGTTCGTCGGGTACAACATGCTGATCTTCTACTCGTCGCTCAAAACCATCCCCGGCGAGCTGTACGAGGCGGCATCCCTCGACGGCGCCGGCGCGTGGCGGACGATCCTGTCGATCAAGATCCCGGCTCTGCGCGGATCCATCGTCATCGCGACGATCTTCTCGATCATCGGAAGCTTCCAGCTCTTCAACGAGCCCAACATCCTCAAGCCGCTCGCACCGAACACCATCACGACGTTCTTCACGCCGAACATGTACGCGTACAACCTGTCGTTCGCGGGCCAGCAGTACAACTACGCCGCCACCGTCGCGATCATCATGGGCGTCATCACGGCGCTCATCGCCTACGTCGTCCAGCTGCGCGGATCCCGACAGGAGATGCGATGACCGCCCCCGCCCTCGCCCGCAGCACGCCGTTCGCGCGACGCAAGTCGCTCGTGCTCACCGTCGTGATGAGCCTGTTCATCCTCTACACACTGCTGCCGCTGTTCTGGCTGATCATCAACGCGACCAAGACCCAGGGCGACCTGTTCACCACCTTCGGCCTGTGGTTCGGCGACAGCTTCAACCTCTGGAACAACATCGTCGAGACCTTCACCTACCGCGACGGCATCTTCGTGCGATGGCTCGGCAACACGCTGCTCTACGTCGTCGTCGGCGCCGGTGGCGCGACGGTGCTCGCGACGATGGCCGGCTACGGCCTGGCCAAGTACAACTTCCGCGGGCGCAAGGCGGTCTTCGCGGTCGTCATCGGGGCCGTCGCGGTTCCGGGAACGGCTCTCGCGGTGCCGACCTTCCTGATGTTCAGCCAGCTGGGGCTGACGAACACCCCGTGGGCGATCATCATCCCCTCTCTCATCAGCCCCTTCGGCCTGTACCTCATGTGGGTGTTCGCGAGCGATGCCGTGCCCACCGAGCTGCTCGAGGCGGCCCGCATGGACGGCGCCAGCGAGATGCGCACCTTCTTCACGATCTCGACGAAGCTCCTCATGCCCGGCATCGTCACGGTGCTGCTGTTCGCTGTCGTGGCCACGTGGAACAACTACTTCCTGCCGCTCATCATGCTGAGCGACCCCGCGTGGTACCCGCTCACGGTCGGCCTGAACCAGTGGAACGCGCAGGCGACCGGCGCCGCCGCGCAACCGATCTACAACCTGGTGATCACCGGTTCGCTGCTGTCGATCATCCCCATCGTCGTCGCGTTCCTGCTGCTGCAGCGCTTCTGGCAGTCCGGCCTGAGCGCCGGCAGCGTGAAGCAGTGAGCCGCGACCACCCGCCCGTCCCTCCCGCACCCCGGGGCACCCGTCCCCATCCACAACAACGAAGTGAAGGAACTCCCATGACACCGATGCGCAAGGGATCGGCGCTGCGTCGCGCCGCATCCGTCATCGCTCTGACCGCGGCCACCGGCCTGGTTCTCGCCGCCTGTTCGTCGGGCGGCCCCGCGGCCGGCGGCGGCAACCCGGACGACCTCGAGGCGGCACTCGAAGCCGGCGGCGAGATCACCTACTGGTCGTGGACCCCCTCGGCCGAGGCGCAGGCCGAGGCCTTCATGGCGAAGTACCCCGAGGTGACGGTGAACGTCGTCAACGCCGGTACGAACACCGAGGAGTACACGAAGCTGCAGAACGCGCTGAAGGCGGGTTCGGGCGCGCCGGATGTCGTGCAGATCGAGTACTACGCCTTCCCCCAGTTCGCGCTGACCGAGGGCCTGCTCGACCTCGCACCCTACGGCTTCGCCGACCTCGAGGACGACTACACCGCCTCGACGTGGAACTCCGTCGACTTCGACGGCAAGGTCTACGGCCTGCCGCAGGACTCGGGCCCCATGGCGCTGTTCTACAACAAGACGGTCTTCGACCAGTACGGCATCGCCGTCCCGACGACGTGGGACGAGTACATCGAGGCTGCGCGCCAGCTGACCGCGGCCGACCCGTCGAAGAAGATCACCAACGACACCGGTGACGCGGGCTTCGCGACGAGCATGATCTGGCAGGCCGGCGGTCAGCCCTTCACCGCCGAGGGCACCGACGTCACCATCGACCTCGCCGACGAGGGCTCGAAGAAGTGGGCCGACACCTGGAACACCCTCGTCGAGGAAGACCTGCTGGCGAGCACGTCGAGCTGGAGCGACGAGTGGTTCACGGGACTCGGTGACGGCTCGATCGCGACCCTGATCATCGGCGCCTGGATGCCGGGCAACCTCGTGTCGTCGGTGCCCGACGCCGCGGGAGACTGGCGTGTCGCGCCGATGCCGACCTACGACGGCACGCCCGTCTCCGCCGAGAACGGCGGCGGCGGCCAGGCCGTGACGAGCCAGAGCAAGAACCCCGCGCTGGCTGCGGCGTTCCTCAAGTGGCTCAACAACGACGAGGAGAGCCTGACGATCTTCGCCGAGAGCGGCGGGTTCCCGTCGACGAACGCGCAGCTGGAGTCGGACGAGTTCCTCGGCCAGGAGGCCGAGTACTTCGGCGGCCAGAAGATCAACGAGGTGCTCGTGCAGGCGGCGAAGGACGTGCGTCCGGGCTGGCAGTACCTGCCCTTCCAGGTCTACGCCAACAGCATCTTCGGCGACACCGTGGGCCAGTCCTACGCGTCGAAGTCCGACCTGAACGAGGGCCTCGCCACCTGGCAGGAGCAGCTCGTCCAGTACGGCAACGACCAGGGCTTCACCGTCAACCAGTGATATCCGACGGGGGCGGGTCGCATCGAGCTTCGATCCGGCCCGCCCCTCGCCATGTCCAGGAGAACAGAGCATGACCTCCCCCACCCGCATCGCGGTCGACACCGCCGCATCCGGCCCCGACGTGCCCCGGCGCATCTTCGGCACCTTCGTCGAGCACATGGGCCGCTGCGTCTACGACGGCATCTTCGAGCCCGGCCACCCCACCGCGGATGCGGCGGGTTTCCGCGGTGACGTGCTCGAGCTCGTGCGCGAGCTGGGCGCCACGGTCGTGCGCTACCCCGGCGGCAACTTCGTCTCGGGCTACCGCTGGGAGGACGGCGTCGGTCCGCGCGACGAGCGTCCCGTGCGCCTCGACGCGGCGTGGCACAGCACCGAGACGAACCAGGTCGGGCTGCACGAGTTCGCGGCATGGGCCGAGCAGGCCGGCCTGGAGGTCATGGAGGCGGTCAACCTCGGCACGCGCGGCGTCGCCGAAGCCGCCGAACTGCTCGAATACACCAACCACGCCGGCGGCACGACGCTGAGCGAGCAGCGGCGGCGCAACGGACGCACCGAGCCGTTCGGCATCCGCCTGTGGTGCCTCGGCAACGAGATGGACGGCCCCTGGCAGATCGGCCACAAGACCGCCGACGAGTACGGCCGCCTCGCCGCGGAGAGCGCCCGCCTCATGCGGTTCATCGATCCCGACATCGAACTCGTGGCCGCGGGCAGCTCCAACCACGAGATGCCCACCTTCGGCGAGTGGGAGCGCACGGTGCTGCGCCACACCGCCGGTCTCGTCGACCACATCTCGGTGCACGCCTACTACGAAGAGAAGCCGGGCGATCCGGCGAGCTTCCTCGCCTCGGGTGTCGGGCTCGACCGCTACCTGTCGGAGGTCGCCGACATCATCGACGAGGTCCGCGCCGAGCGCGGCATCGAGAATCCCATCGGGATCAGCGTCGACGAGTGGAACGTGTGGAACCAGACCCGGTGGAACGAGGTCGACAAGCCCGCCGTATTCAGCGGTGACTGGCCCGTCGCCCCGCGCCTCATCGAGGACGACTACACCGTCACGGATGCCGTCGTCGTCGGGTCCCTCCTCATCACGATGCTGCGCCGCGCCGATCGCGTATCGATGGCGAACCTCGCGCAGCTCGTGAACGTCATCGCCCCGATCCGCACCGAGCCGGGCGGCGCGGCCTGGCGGCAGACCACCTTCTTCCCCTTCCAGCTGACCGCGGCCGCGGCATCCGGTCGGGTCGTCGTGCCCGCCATCGAGGCGGCCGCCGTCGAGACGCCGCAGTACGGCGCGGTGCCGGTCGTCGACGCCGTGACGACCGTGGACAGCGACGTCGTCACGCTCTTCGCCGTGCACCGCGGTCTCGACGAGTCGACGACCCTGAGCGTCGAGCTCGACCGCGACGCCGTCGACGCCGACGCCGTCGTCGTCACCGTCCCGGACGGCGGCGACCGTCACACTGTCAACTCCGCGGACGACCGGCCGGTCGCGCCGGCACCGCTCGCGGTCGCCGTGAGCGGGCGCATTCTCACCCTGACCCTTCCCCCCATCGCCTGGACGCGCGTGATCGTGCGCCTGGCACCCGCAACGAATCGAGAGACATCGTGACGACCTTCGCCATCGGCGACACCGACTTCCTCCTCGATGGGCGGCCCCACCGGGTCATCGCGGGAGCCCTGCACTACTTCCGCATCCACCCCGATCATTGGGCCGACCGCATCCGCAAGGCACGGCTCATGGGGCTCAACACGATCGAGACCTACGTCGCGTGGAACGCCCACGAGCCGGTGCGGGGCGAATGGGATGCCACGGGCTGGAACGACCTCGGGCGCTTCCTCGACCTCATCGCGGCCGAGGGCATGCACGCGATCGTCCGCCCCGGCCCGTACATCTGCGCCGAGTGGCACAACGGCGGCCTGCCGGTCTGGCTCACGAGCACACCCGGTATCGGCCTGCGCCGCTCCGAGCCGCAGTACGTCGAGGCGGTCAGCACCTACCTGCGCCGCGTCTACGAGATCGTCGCCCCGCGTCAGATCGATCGCGGCGGCAACGTCGTGCTCGTGCAGATCGAGAACGAGTACGGCGCCTACGGGTCCGACCACGACTACCTCCGCACGCTCACCGACCTCACCCGCGCCTGCGACATCACCGTGCCGCTGACGACCGTCGACCAGCCCGAGCCGCACATGCTCACGGCCGGCACGCTGCCCGACCTGCACACGACCGGATCGTTCGGCTCGCGCGCGACCGAGCGCCTCGCGACGCTTCGCGAGCACCAGCCGACGGGGCCCCTCATGTGCTCGGAGTTCTGGGACGGCTGGTTCGACTGGTGGGGCGGCGTGCACCACACGACGGATGCCGCTGCCTCGGCCGCTGAGCTCGACGCCCTGCTCGCCGCGGGAGCCTCGGTGAACATCTACATGCTGCACGGCGGGTCGAACTTCGGCACCACGAACGGCGCGAACGACAAGGGCCGCTACGCGCCCATCGTCACCTCGTACGACTACGACGCTCCGCTGGACGAGTCGGGCCACCCGACCGAGAAGTTCCACGCGTTCCGCGAGGTCATCGCCCGCTACGCCCCGGTGCCCGACGAGGTGCCGCCGGCGCGGCCCGCGGCTCCCGTGCTGTCGGTCCCCCTGCGGGCGACGGGCGACTGGCTGCCGGCGTCGACCGAGCCCGCGGGCGGGGCGGCCACTCCCCCGGCCTTCGAGGACCTCGGGCAGCTCGGGCCCCTCGTGCGCTACGACATCCCCCTTCCCGCCGGCGCGTTCGGCGAGGCCGGCACCGCCGTGCTGTCGTTCACCGAGGTCCGCGACCTCGCCTGGATCGCGGTCGACAGCGCGCCGATCGGCCGCCTGCAGCGCGCGCTGCACGAGCGGTCGCTGCCGATCCCCCGCGGCGCGCACCTGACGGTGCTCGTCGAGGATCAGGGGCGCGTCAACTACGACGTCCGTCTCGGCGAGAACAAGGGCCTCGTCGGCACCGTCACCCTCGGCGGACGTGAGCTGACCGGCTGGTCGGCGCAGCCCGTCGACCTCGCGGCCGTCGCCGCCGGCATCCCCGCTGCTTCTGAGCAGACGACGGCGGGCCGCACCGGTCTCGCGGGCACGTTCGACCTCGATGAGCCCGCCGACCTCTTCCTCGACACGGAGGCCTGGAGCAAGGGCTACGCGTTCGTGAACGGGTTCTTCCTCGGCCGCTACTGGCGCAACGGACCGCAGCGCACCCTGTATGTGCCCGCTCCCGCGACGCGTGCCGGGGCGAACGAGATCGTCGTCGTCGAGCTCGAGCACGTCATCGAGCCCGTCGCCGCGTTCGTCGCCGCACCCGACCTCGGCCACCGCGAGGAGTGAGCGTGAGGCGGCGCCGCTGCGATCGGGCAGGATGGATGTCATGAGCTGGATGGTCACCGGTGGTGCTGGATACATCGGCGCGCATGTCGTGCGCGCCCTCGCCGCGGCGGGTCTCGACCCTGTCGTCCTCGACGACCTGTCGAGCGGGCACGCCGGGTTCGTCCCCGAGGGCGTTCCGTTCGTCCGCGGCTCGATCCTCGACCGTCCGCTCGTCGAGGGCGCCCTGCGCGAGCACGGCGTCGAGGGCGTCATCCACGTCGCCGGCTACAAGTACGCCGGCGTCTCGGTGACCCGTCCGCTGCACACCTACGCGCAGAACGTCGAGGGCACGCGGATCGTGCTCGAGGCGATGGAGACCGCGGGCGTCGACAAGATCGTCTTCTCCTCCAGCGCCGCCGTCTACGGCACCCCCGACGTTCCGCTCGTCACGGAGGACCTGCCCAAGCGCCCCGCATCGCCCTACGGCGAGTCGAAGCTCATCGGCGAGTGGCTGCTGCGCGACCAGGCGGTCGCGACGGCGGACTCTCCCGCACCCCTGCGCCACACCTCGCTGCGCTACTTCAACGTCGTGGGCTCGGGCGACCCGTCCGTCTACGACACGAGCCCGCACAACCTCTTCCCCATCGTCTTCGAGAAGCTGATCGCCGGCGAGACCCCGCAGATCAACGGCGACGACTACGACACCGAAGACGGCACGAACGTGCGCGACTACGTCCACGTCGCCGACATCGCCGCGGCCCACGTCGTCGCCGCCCAGCGCCTCGCGGCCGGCGAAAGCGTCGAGCCGGCCTACAACCTCGGGTCGCAGAACGGTCTGTCGGTCCGCGAGATCATGAACGCGATGGCCCGCGTCACCGGCATCGACTTCACTCCGAGGATCGGCCCGCGTCGCCCCGGCGACCCCGACCGCATCGTCGCCACGGGCGAGCTCGCCGCCCGCGACCTCGAGTGGGCCAACCGCTACTCGGTCGACGAGATGGTGCGCACCGGGTGGGAGGCCCGCCGGGCGGCATCCGTCTGACCAGCCCGCGGGTTCCGCCCGCGCAGGTGAAGCGCAGTTTCGGGAGTGAAGCGCGGCTCGAACCGCGCTCGACGCGCACAAGTGCGCCCGACGCCCGTGCCGCGGCACGCGCCGCGGCTCGGCTCAGGCGCGCGTTGAGCTGGCGCGCACCACGAGCTCGGTCGGCACCGTCTTCAGGGAGGCCGAGGCTCCCGTCTCGATGACCTCGACCAACGCAGCGACGGCGAGCGCGCCGAGGGCGTCGAAGTCCTGGCGGACGGTCGTCAGCGGCGGCCGGTACTCGGCGGCATCCACGACGTCGTCGAAGCCGACGACCGCAACGTCGTCCGGCACCGCGCGACCGGCGTCGCTGAAGGCTCGGAGCAGGCCGAGAGCCATCTGGTCGTTCGCGGCGAAGACCGCGGTGGCACCCGCGAGCGCTGTACCGGCCGCGTGACCGCCGCGCGAGGTCCAGTCGCCGCGGACGACCTCGGGCACCGCGGCATCCGCGTCGATCAACGCCTCGCGCCAGCCGCGCTCGCGCTCTTGAGCCGCGAACGAGGCCGCGGGCCCCGCGAGATGGTGCACCGTCGCGTGCCCCAGCTCGAGCAGGTGCCGCGTCGCCTGTCGGGCACCGTCCGCGTGGTCGGTCTGCACGATGGCGAAGCGATCGTCGAGCGGCGAATCGACGACGACGAGCCGCAGGCCGGCAGGCGGTGCGGTGTCGCGAGCGAGCCGCGTCGCCTCGTTGAGCGCGATCGCTCCGTCGACGCCCTGGTCGCGCAACTGGGCGAAGGCCTCCGCGATGTCGCGCGCACCGGCGACCGTCACCACGGCGAGGGCGTAGTCGCGCTCCCCCGCCGCGTCGGCGATGGCCTGCAGCATGCGGGAGTTGCCGACCGAGGCGAGAGTCGAGACGACGAGCCCGATCGTGCGGGTCTGGCCGGTGCGCAACGCGCGGGCGGCGCGATGCATGCGGTAGCCGAGCGCCGCCATGGATGCCTCGACGCGGGCTCTCGTCTCGGGATCGACGCGCGGGCTGCGGTTGGCGACGCGCGAGACGGTCTGCGCCGAGACGCCGGCGTGTGCCGCCACCTGGGCCATCGACACGCGCATGTCGGTCCTTCCGTCGGGTGTGTTGACGATAGCACGACCGGAATGTAGCGTGTTATCGTGAACATGATCAGCCCCACGGCGGTGCCGCTCGGCGCGGGCGTCGTCAAACGCTCCACGCGACTCGACGACGGCCGCGAGCTCATCTACTACGACGACCCCGACACGACGCTCGGCCCCGAGCGCGCGGTCGACGCCCGCACCCTCGACCCGCGTCCCGAGACCGCGACGATGCGGCAGGACGTCCTGACCGGTGACTGGATCTCGATCGCCGCATCGCGCCAGAACCGCGCCTTCCTCCCCCCGGCCGAGCTCGACCCGCTCGCCCCGCAGACGCCGACCAACCCCTCCGAGATCCCCTCGCGCTACGACGTCGCCGTCTTCGAGAACAAGTCGCCGTCGTTCGGCCCCGCCCTCGCCGAGGCGTTCGACGGCGTGCCCGCGGCATCCGATCCTCCGCGGGGCATCGAAGACCTCACGCACCTGGGCCTCGGGCGCACGCGCACGAGCGTCGGACGCACCGAGGTCGTGTGCTTCTCGCCCGAGCACGCCGGCTCGTTCGGCACGCAGACGGTCACGCGCGCCCGCACCGTGATCGAGGCGTGGGCCGACCGCACCGCCGCCCTCTCGGCGCTGCCCGGCATCGAGCAGGTGTTCCCGTTCGAGAACCGCGGCGAGGCGATCGGCGTCACGCTGCCGCATCCGCACGGGCAGATCTACGCCTACCCGTACCTCACGCCGCGCACGACGCGCCTGCTCGACTCGATCGACCGCACCGCACCCGACCTGTTCCAGCGCATCCTCGAGTTCGAGCAGGCGGGTCCCCGGGTCGTGCTCCGCGGCGAGCACTGGACGGCGTTCGTGCCGTTCGCGGCACGCTGGCCGATCGAGCTGCACGTGCTCCCCCACCGCCACGTCGCCGACTTCGCCGAGACGAACGAGGCCGAGCGCGACGAGCTCGCGCCGCTGTACCTGCGGCTGCTGCGCGGCATCGACGCACTGTACGAGACGCCCACGCCCTACATCGCGGCGTGGCATCAGGCGCCGGTGCGGCACGCCCGCGACACCGCGCGTCTGCACCTGCAGCTCACGAGCCCGCGCCGCGCCGCCGACAAGCTGAAGTTCCTCGCCGGGTCCGAGGCCGCCATGGGCGCCTGGATCGGCGACATCCCGCCCGAGACCGCTGCCGCACGCATCCGCGAGGCCGTAGAAGGAGTGACCCTGTGACCGACACCGATCCGCACACCCAGGCGCGCGACCTCCTGACCTCGCTCGGCACCACCGTGGCCAGCGAGTGGTCGGCACCGGGCCGCGTCAACCTCATCGGCGAGCACACCGACTACAACGACGGCTTCGTGTTCCCGTTCGCGACACCCCACCGCACGCACGTCGCCCTCGCCCCCCGCGCGGACGGGCGCCTGCGGGTCATCTCGACGTTCGACACCGTGCCGGTCGAGGTCGCGATCGCCGACCTCGACGCGATCTTCCCGACCGTCGACGGCGAGCACGCTGTGCCCGAGTGGTCGGCGTACCCCCTCGGCGTCGCGTGGGCGCTCATTCAGGCCGCCGGCGCAGACCCGACCACGCTGACCGGTGCCGACCTCGCGTTCGCGTCGAACGTGCCGGTCGGCGCGGGCCTGTCGTCGTCCGCGGCGATCGAGGGCGCCACCGCCTCGGCGCTGAACGAGCTGTGGAGCCTCGGACTCGACCGCGTCGCGCTCGCGCAGGTCGGCCGTCGCGCCGAGAACGAGGCCGTCGGAGCACCCACGGGCATCATGGACCAGATGGCGTCGATGCTCGGCGAGCCGGATGCCGCCACCTTCCTCGACTGCCGCTCGCTCGAGACCGACGAGGTCGAGCTCGGCTTCGCCGCCGCGGGTCTGTCGCTGCTGGTCATGGACACGAACGTCAAGCACGCGCACTCGACCGGCGGCTACGGCGAGCGCCGCGCGTCGTGCGAGAAGGGCGCGCGGGTCATGGGCGTGCCGATGCTGCGCGACCTGTCCGTCGCCGATCTCGACCGCGCCGCCGAGCTGCTCGACGACGTCACCTTCCGGCGCGTGCGCCACATCGTGACCGAGAACCAGCGCGTGCTCGACACCGTCCGCACCCTGCGCGAGCAGGGGCCGCGGGCGATCGGATCGCTGCTGGACGCCTCGCACGCCTCGATGCGCGATGACTTCGAGATCTCCGTCCCCGAGCTCGATCTCGCCGCCGACACGGCCGTGGCCGCGGGCGCCATCGGAGCCCGGATGACCGGCGGCGGCTTCGGCGGCGCGGCGATCGCGCTCGTCGAGACGGATGCCGTCGACACGGTCACCCGGGCGGTGGAGCAGGCGTTCGCCGACGCGGGCTTCACGGCACCGACGATCTTCCCGGTCACCCCGTCCGCGGGCGCCCGACGCGACGGCTGACCCCGACTCGCCGGTCGGCGCACGAGAAGAGGGGGGATGCCGTCGCGGCATCCCCCCTCTTCTCGTCCGTCCGAAGACTTACTTGAAGGCGTCCTTGACGTCTTCGCCCGCCTTCTTCGCGTCGGCCTTGACCTGGTCGGCCCGGCCCTCGGCGGCGAGCTTGTCGTTGTCGGTCGCGTTGCCGATGGCTTCCTTCGCCTTGCCGGCGATGTCCTGTGCGGCGTTCTTGATCTTGTCGTCGAGGCCCATGTCGGGCTCCTTTCTCTCAGAGGGTGTGCCCCGGGATGGGGCGGGGAGGTGTTCGTTCAGGACAGGCGTCGCTGGTCCTGCGCCAGCTTTGCCCGCAGGCCGGTGTGGATGGAGATGTACGTCACCAGCTGCTGACCCGTCAGGGTGCCGAGGTTGCCGACGAGACGTTCGACGGTCTCGGCCACGTGCAGCGGCGAGGTGTTCTGCCGCGGAGTGACGCTGACGTGCAGCACCGGCTCCTTCTTGATGTCGTTCGCGGTGACGCGGGCGCTGAGGATCTCGTCGCGGTCGGCGAGCGCGTTCTTCAGCGCGTCCGCCGCGAAGCCCTCGGTGACGGTGATGCGTCCCCGGTCGCTCTCGGCTCCGGTCGCCCGCAGTGCCGTGCGGCGCCGCCCGTGGATGCTGCGCACGATCAGCACGATCAGCAGGACGACGAGCAGTGCGAGAGCGGCGAGCACCCCGATGGCCAGCCAGGTGAGGTTCGTGCCCGCGATCGCGGTCGCGTCCCAGGCCTGCTTCGCCCAGTCCTCGGCGCCGGCGCCGACCGATGTCCACGCGTCGGCCGCGGCGGGCACAGCGACCCCGGCGATGATCCCGCCGCCGATGACGATCAGCACGAGGCCGAGGACCAGGAGGATCGTGCGGTTCACGGCACGGTTGGTGTTGTTCATGCTTTCTCCTCCTGGTCGCGGGGCCGGTCGACGCGCACCGCGGTGCGCAGCTTCGAGGCGATCCGGTACGACGAGAGCTCGGCGTCGACCACGCTGCGGACGTTCCCCTCGTCGACGGGCACTCCCACCGCCGGGGTGAGGGTGACGTCGACCGAACGGTGACCGACGCCCACGCGCACCTGATCGCGCGGCAGACCCGTGTCATCGCTCACCCGCTGCGCGATCGCCGAGGCGATCACGCCGTTGTCGGCGACGACGGCGTTCTCACCCACGACGAGCTGGTGCTTCGACAACCGCCCGGGAGCGATGGCCAGCACCACGAGGATCAGGCCGAGCACCGCGATGACAGCGCCGATCGCGATGCTCGCACCCGCGGGCACCTGTGTCGGCAGACTCACGACGGCCCCGAGAGCGGCGGCGGGTCCGAGCAGCAGCGCCGGCTGGCCGGCGAGGCTCAGCACGATCTCGACACCGACGTAGACGAGCGCGAGGATGACGAGGACGACGGCGACGATCATCGCGACGGTGCGCGGCGAGTGCGTCTCACGCCGCACGACGCGGCGCAGCACGGGACTGCTCATCGGACTCTCCTCCTTGCGGGTGTCGTGGCGCCGGATACGGTGATGTCGACGCGGGTGACGGGCTTGCCCAGCACTCGGCTGAGTTCCTCCTGCACCTGGCGCTGCGCCTCACGGGCCGTGTCGACGACGGCCCCGGCGGCTCGCACCGCGTCGGTGTCGTCGAGGGACGGGACGGGGAACGGAGCCTGAATGCGGACGGCCACCCCACCCCGGTGATCGGATGCCGTGACCGACACGCGGTCCACGTCCACTCCGATGACCTGGGATGCGATCTGCTCCGAGACCTTCCGCACCACGCGCTCGCGCACATCGACCCGTCCGGCGAGACCGGACGCCGCGCCGGTGGCGGCCGTGACGCCGCCACCGGGACGGATGGCCTCTGCAACGGTCATGACGAGGTGCGCCGCCCGGTCAGCACGTCGGCCAGCCCGCGGACGTCGAGCTTGCCGGACGCGATGCGGCCGACCGCCGCGCCGATCGCCATGAAGAGGGCGACGAGGAGGAATCCCCAGAAGCCGAACAGCAGGGCGGCGGCGGCGAGGATGGCGCCGATCAGCGCACCCGAGACGGTGGCACTCATGCGACGCGCGACTCGGACTCGTCGTCGTCGTCAGCGCCGGCGATGTGCACGTCGTTGACCTCGACGTTGACCTCGACGACCTCGAGGCCCACGAGTCGGCTGATGGCACCGGCGACGGCGGCACGGACGTTGTCGGCGACCTCCTGGATCGGCGCGGGGTACTCGACGACGATCGTGAGGTCGGCGGCGGCCTGGGTCTCGCCGACCTCGACCTTGACGCCCTGCGACAGGTCGGTGGCGTTGATGGCGTCGCGGATCGCGCCGAACGCGCGGGCTCCGCCGCCACCGAGCGCGTAGACGCCGGTGACCTCGCGAGCCGCGATACCAGCGACCTTCGCCACCACGGCATCGGCGATGACGGTCTTGCCCGCGGCCTCGGTGTCGGCCGGAACCCGCGTCGCCGAGAACGAGCGGTCGACGCGCGAGCCCGATGCGGCGTTGGCGGTCTTGGGGGTCTCAGCGACCGGAGCGGTGTTCTTCTGGTCCTCAGCCATGACGTTTCCTTATCTGTCTGCGTTGTCCGATGCAAGCTCTCCGCTCGACATTCGGTGAGCGTTACGTTCGCTCTACAGATGAGAGGGCGACCGGTTCGGATTCGTCACAAAAAAGTTGGAAACGATTTTCTGGGGGGACGATGCGGGACGACGACGCGCCTGACGGCGGCCTGCGCGCCGCGCCCGACGGCATCCTCGCCGCCCGCGCGGCCGACGGCGACGTCGAGGCGTTCGAAGCCCTGCTGCACCGGCACACGCGCATCGTCCGCGCCTTCGTGTACCGGATCGTGGGAACCGTGTCCGAGACGGACGACGTCGTCCAGGAGGCGTTCCTCACCGCCTGGCGCCAGCTGTCGACCCTCAACGATCCGAATGCGGTGAAGGCGTGGCTCATGCGGGTGGCGAGCCGCGAGGCGTACGCCCACCTGAGAAAACGACCCGCCCATGACACACTGGACGGGTTCGACAGAGCCGCGGAGTCGGGTCTCCTCCCTGAGGCGGCCGCGATCCGCAACGCACAGCTGCAAGCGCTCTCCCTTGCACTCGATGCGCTGCCGGAAGCCCAACGCCGCTGCTGGCTGCTCCGAGAAGTCGGGTCACTCAGCTATACAGAGATCGCAGAAGAGATGAAGCTCCCTGTCAGCACCGTCCGCGGAAACCTCTCCCGCGCCCGCGCGAGCATCACGATCCAGATGGCGGGGTGGCGCTGATGTCCGCGGACCCGGTCGTGCTCGACTGCGGCAAGACGATCGACGAGATCAGTGACTATCTCGAGAGCGGACGTGCGCCCTACGATGCCGAGATCGAGACCTGCCCGGAGTGTCTCAACGCCCTCGATGCCCTGTCGCGTGCCGGCCGCCTCTCGCGCGAGCTCATCGCCGCTGATGCCGCCGACCTGCCTGAGCCGTCGGAGAACTGGTTCCACGGTGTCATGACGGCGGTGCGCGCTGAGTTGCGTGCCGGCCGGTCGATCCCGCTGTCCCACCCCGACCCGCGCGTGTCGATGACGGTCACCGAGGGCGCGGTCCAGGCGCTCATCCGCGCGAGCGGCGATGCCATCGAGGGCGTCTACATCGGGCACTCGCGGATCGTCGGCGACGTCGAGGTGCCCGACGCGCCGATCGAGATCGACATCACCGCCTCGGTCGCGTGGGGCAGCTCGCTGCCCGCCGCCGCCGGCGCCGTGCGCCGCGCCGTTTCTGAGGCGCTCGCCCAGCACACCGAGCTCAACGTCACCGCCGTCGACGTCACCGTCGAAGATCTCCACCGTCCCTTCCCGCCCAAGGACACCGCATGATCGCGCCCGAGCCCGTCGCCGAACCGACAGCCCCGCGTCCCCTCGCCGAGATCCCCGGGGTCGGCGCCGTGCACGACCCCCGCCCGCCGCTGGCTCGTGTCCTCGGCGCCGCGAGCAGCGCTCTTCGCATCGACACCGTGCCGCCGGCGGACGGCGTGTTCGTCTCGGCGGATGCCGACGGGATGACCGCGGCGGCTGCCGTCACGGTCAGCATGTCGGCACGCACACCGGATGTCGCGCGCGCCGTCGCCGACGAGCTGCGCGTGCAGCATCCGGGTGCCGACCGGATCACCGTCCAGGTCCGCCGTATCGCGTAGCCCCCGCGCCCCCCGGCGCCGAGCGCAGGCGCCTTCCGACCTCGAGCGCAGGCGCCGCCGTGTTAGCGTCTCCTTTTGTGACTACGGCTGTACTAACAAAAAGGCGGTGGCCTCGTCGGCTCCTGACGGTGCTCGTCGTTCTCGTCGTCGCCGTCGGCGCATCAGTGACGATCGAGCAGGCGCAGGCGGCAGCGGGACGCGCGGAGCACCCGATGCCGGGCGCGCTCGTCGACGTGGGCGGCCACTCCCTGCACGTGGTTCGCGCGGGTGAGGGCGGACCCACCGTCGTGCTCGAGGCCGGCAGCGGCGAGGTCGCCTCGGGCTGGCAAGCGGTGGCGACAGCGCTCGCGGACGATACCACCGTCATCCGGTACGACCGCGCCGGCACCGCCTGGAGCGAGCCGGCCGGCACTCCGCGCACGGCCGACGCCATCGTCGCGGAGTTGCACACCGGGCTCGATAAGATCGGGGCACCGAAGCCGTACATCCTCGTCGGACACAGCCTCGGCGGGCTCTATGTCCGCGAGTTCGCACGGCAGCACCCCGACGACGTCGCGGGACTCGTGCTGGTCGACGCCCGCCCCGAAGACGACGCCCGCCGTACCGCCGAGCTGGTGCCGAACGGCGCGGGAACGGCGGCGCTGCCGACCTGGATCCCGTCGCTGCTGAAGGCGACCGGGGTGCTCCGGCTCGGGCAGGGCGTGCTCTTGGACGGCCTGGTCCCCGCGAGCCAGCGACGCGAGTTCCTCGACGTCACGGCGTCGCCCACCTACTTCGCCACGCAGCGGGAGGAAGCCGACCTCATCGGGCCGACCGAGCAGGCATTGCGCGATCAGGACCTCGGCGCGCTGCCGGTGCGCATCATCACGCGAGGCCTGCCGCAGGACTACGCCGCCGCCGGCATCGACGCGGGAACCGGTGCCGAGCTCGAGCGCATCTGGCAGGACGGGCAGCGCCGCATGCTCGCCCTGTCGACCGACAGCCGCCTGGTCGTCGCGGAGCGCAGCGGGCACCTGGTGCCGGCAGAGCAGCCCGAGATCATCGTCGCCCAGGTGCGCGAGCTTCTGGGAGAGTAGACGACGATGCGTGAGAGCTCCGCCGCTGCGGCGGCCCGCGACCTGGTGGAGTCCGGGCGCGGATTCGACGCCGCGCTGATCGAGCGCGCCGCCTTCGCCGACGTACCGGCGGTCCAGGATCTGCTGGACGTGACGGACGAAGAGCGCCGCCGCCCGGTCGGCCGCGGGTCGATGTTCCGCTCACTGGGCGTCGCACTGCTGGAGTTCCTGCCGATCATCGCCGCCGGGGTCGTCGTGATCCCCGCCCGAACGGCATCTGACCTGACCGTGCCGACCCTCGTCGCCGGTGCTCTGGCGATCGTGGCGGCGGCATCGCGTACGGTGCTGTGGCGGCAGCTGGCGAGCGGGCGCGCCGAGGCGAGCGGTTCCCAGCTGTCCATCAATGCCATCTCGGTGCTCTTCGCCGCGTTCGCGATCATCATCGTCGCGCTGCGCTCGGATGACGCCGGCACCCCCGGCCTCACCATCGGGGCCTTCGCCGTGCAGGGCATCGCCTCCGCCGTCACCGTCGCCGCCATCTTCCGAGCCGGGCGTCGCGCCGGAGGGTCGCCGGCTCCGCGGACGGGAGTCGAAGCCCTGCGCGCCGCCGTCGCCGCGCTGCCGGCGGCGCGACAGGAACGGGCACGGGAAGACATCGCCACCGCATTGCACGTGGCGGTCGAAGGCGGCATCCTGAGCGAAGCAGATGCCGCCACCCTCACGCGGGCGCCGCTGGGCGGTCTCGCCCGGGCGGACTGGGCGCTGTCTCAAGCGCGCCGCCGCTGACGACGCCGCGGATCAGGGAACGCGCTTGAGCCAGGCGTCGGTCGCGAACTTCGACTCGACGAGGGCTTCGGCCTCGGCGTACTCCTCGTCCGAGATCGTGCCGGGCACGGCGCCGTAACGCTTCGAGAACACCTCGATGAAGCGGTCGATGATCGCGTCGCGCGGCAGACCGGTCTGGCTGCGCAGCGGGTCGACGCGCTTCGCAGCCGAGACGGTGCCCTTGTCGCTGAGCTTCTCGCGACCGATGCGCAGCACCTCGGTGAGCACTTGCCCGTCCATGTCGTACGAGAGCGTCGCGTGGTGCAGCACGCCGCCGTTGGCGAGACGCTTCTGCGCTGCGCCGCCGATCTTGCCCGAGGGCGAGGCGATGTCGTTGAGCGGCTGGTAGGTCGCGTCGATGCCGAGCGAACGCAGCGCCTCGAGCACCCAGTCGTCGAGGAACGCGTACGAGTCGGCGAAGGTGAGCCCCGCGACCAGGGATGCCGGCACGTACAGCGAATAGGTCACGATCGAGTTCGCGGCCATGAGCATCGCGCCGCCGCCCGAGATGCGCCGGACGACGTCGAAGCCGTGCTTGGCGGCACCGTCGGGATCGACCTCATTGCGGTACGACTGGAACGACCCGATCACGACCGCCGACTCGTTCCATTCCCAGATGCGCAGGGTCGGGTTGCGACGACCGTCGCCGACCCGGGTCGTCAGCACCTCGTCGAGCGCGAGGTTCATGCCCGGCGACACGGCACGGTCGTGCACGACCTCCCAGTCGAACTCGCGCCAGCCCGGCGCCGTGATCATGGCGCGGCGGACGGCGGTTCCCACCGACTCGGGGGTGAAGCCCAGCAGCTGCGCCCCCTCGGGGAGCGCCGAACGGACGGCGGCGGCGATCGCCGCGACATCCGACTCCTCCGGCAGCCCGGTGACGGCCGCGTCGATGTCGGCGAGCGCGTCGTCCGGCTCGAGGAAGAAGTCACCCGCCAGGTGGAAGTCGGCGATCCGGCCGTCTCGCACCTCGAGGTCGACGACGACCAGTTTTCCTCCGGGCACCTTGTATTCGCCGTGCATGGCTCCAGCCTAGGACCGGCGGGCGCGCCGCGGCCCCGCACCGGCACCACGGGACGCCCCGAGGATCGTCCGAACGACGGATGCCGCTACACCCGGCGGTGGACGACACCGACGCCGCGGTTGAGAAGAGTGGAGGGCATGACCACTCCGCTCTCTTCCGCTCCCGTCCTCGAAGCCCGCGGGCTCGTGAAGCGCTACGGATCGCTGACCGCCCTCGACCGCGTCGACCTCACCGTTCGCGCGGGCGAGGCCGTCGCCATCATGGGCGCTTCGGGGTCGGGCAAGACGACCCTGCTGCACTGCCTCGCCGCGATCATCTCGCCCGACGCGGGCTCGGTACGCCTGACGGCTCCGGGCAGCGGCCCGGAAGAACTGGTGGGGATGCCGGATGCCGCACGCTCGGCCGTTCGCCGCCGTCACCTCGGGTTCGTGTTCCAGGACCACCTGCTGCTGCCCGAGCTCACCGCCGTCGAGAACGCCGCCCTGCCCCTTCTGCTCGTGGGCACCGCGCGCGCCGCGGCGGAGGCGCACGCGGCCGCGTGGCTCGGCGCCCTCGGGCTGTCGGGCATGGAGAACCGGCGGATCGGCGAGCTCTCGGGCGGCCAGGCGCAGCGCGTCGCGATCGCCCGCGCGCAGGTCACGGGCGCGCCGGTCGTGTTCGCCGACGAGCCGACGGGCGCGCTCGATTCGACGACCTCGTCCGAGGTGCTCGACGCGCTGCTCCACGCCACCACGGGTCAGGGGCGCAGCCTCGTCGTCGTCACCCATGACGCCGAGGTCGCCCGGCGCTGCGACCGGGTGCTGCACATGCGCGACGGCCGGATCGTCGACGGCCCGCATACCGCTGGCGGCGCGAGCTCCGCGGCGTCCACCGCGGCGGTGACACGATGAGCGCGTTCGTCAGCCCCGCGGCGCCGCCTGCGCGCCTTCCTGCGACCGGTGCCGCGAGCGGCGGCATCCGACGACTGATCGCCCTGACGATGCTGCTGTCGCGACCCAGCCGACAGGGCTCGTCGGCGATCCTGCTGCCGCTCATCGCCTTCGCCGTCACGACGACGCTGCTGCTGACCGTGGCGGGCGGCACCCGGATGTTCCTCACGGACCCTCGCGCCGGCGACGCGGCGTTCATGTACGGCGTGCTCAGCGTGCTCGCGCTGCTGCTGCTCGCGATCCCGACGGCGACGCTCGGTGCCGCGGCGGCGCGCCTGTCGAGCCGCCGGCGCAACGACCGCCTGTCGACTCTGCGCCTGCTCGGCGCGACCAACACCGAGGTGTCGGCGATGGCCGTCGGTGAGGCATCCGTCGTCGCGGTAGCCGGCGCTGTCGTCGGAGCCCTCGCGTACGCGGCCGCGCTGCCCCTCATCGGGATGCTGCCGTTCTTCGGCGGTCCGGTCGGAGCCGCCGCCGTCTGGGCCGGCTGGCCGATCGTCGCCGCGGCCGTCGTCGGCGTCGGACTCATCGCGACGCTCAGCGCTGCGGCGAGCCTGCGGCGCGTGCGACTGACCCCGCTCGGCGTGCGCCGCCGCACCCAGGCGCCGCCGCGACGCACGGCTGTGCTGGTCGTCGCGGCGATCGGGATCGTCGGCGTCGGCGTCGTCGTCGCGCAGTTCGGCAGCGTCTCGGCGCTGCTCGCACCGGCCGCCTCACTCGGTGTGCTCCTGGCCCTGTTCGCCGGCGCCCTCGCCCTCGTGAATCTCATCGGAGCGCCGATCGTCGCGGCGCGCGGCCGCTCCCTCGCGCGTCGCGCCCGCACCGCGTCGCAGCTCATCGCGGGCCGTGAGCTCGCAGCTCATGCCCCGACGGCGTGGCGACGCGTCTCGAGCATCGCGATGATCTCGTTCATCGCGGTCGTCGGCGGCAGCGGCATCGCGATCGCCGATCTGGCCGAGGCCGAGCCGGGCATGACGCTGTTCGCCGACATCCGCACCGGCGTGCTCGTGACACTGGGCGGCGGGTTCCTGCTCCTGGCTGCGTCGGTGGGCGTGAGCCAGGCGGCGTCCGTGCTCGACGACCGCGACCTCATCATCGGCCTCGATCGGCTCGGCATGCCACCGGCCGACCTCGCGCGGGCACGCCGCATCACCGTCATGCTTCCGCTGCGGTGGGCGGCCGCAGGCGGCGCCGCGGTCGGGGCGATGCTCGCCCTGCCGATCGTCGGACTCAGCCTGGTGATCGCGCCGCTGTCCGTGCTCGTGATCGCGCTGACGTTCGCCGCGGGCTTCGGAGCGGTGGCGCTGGCGCTGCTGGCGTCGCGGCCGCTCGTCACGGCGATCCGCCGGGGCGCTTCCGGCTGAGCGCGGCACCCGATCCGGTGCGGCTCAGGCGGGCGGGATGCGAGCGTCGAGCCACGCGCGCAGATGGCTGTGGACCTCGCCGCGCACCGCTTCCTGGAAGATCTCGTGGCGAGCGCCGGGATACACCAGGGTCGTCACGTCGCTGAGACCCGACCGGGTGCGATAGGCGTGGGCGAGCCGGTGCACGCTGCGGGGTCCGCCCACCGTGTCGTCGCGGCCGACGAGGAGCAGCATCGGAACATCGACGCCCAGGTCGCGCCGCGGTCGACCGAGCAGCCGCACGGCGTCGATCGGGCCGAACAGCCGCAGCAGCGGAGTGGTGGTCGTCAGCGGATCGTCGAGGAAACCCCGCTGCACCTCGGGGTCGCTGCTGAGCCACTCGACACCGTTGGCGTCGGGCGCTTTCCACGGCGCGTTGAGGGCTCCCGAGTTGAGAGACCCCGGCCAGCGCAGGGCCGAGCCGACGAGCACGACCGCGGCGTAGGCCTCGGGGCGGGCGTCGAACAGCATCTGCGCGAGGAACGAGCCCCACGAGTGCCCGAGCAGCACGATCGGCAGCCCCGGGTTCTCGCGCTCGATGATGCGCGTCAGCTGAGCGCAGGCGTCGCGCGCGGCGCGCAGCCCGCCCGGTCCGAGACGCCCGAGCTTGCGCGGGTCGCCGTGCTGCCGGATGCCGGTGCGGCCGTGACCCCGGTGGTCGTCCGCGTAGACGGTGAATCCGGCTGACGTGAGCACGGCGATCACCTCGCGGTAGCGTCCGGCGTGCTCGCCGACGCCGTGCAGCAGCTGGACGACACCGCGGGTCGCGCCGGCCGCCGGGTGGACGTCGTAGACGATCGCGATCCCGTGCGCGTCGGTGAACTCGGGCATGCCGAGATTCTACGGTGCGCGATCCGGCCGATCCAGACCGTTAGCAAGACTAATGAGCTAAGCTAAAGATCACCGATGAGCACCTCTCCCCCCGCCTCCGCGCCCATGCCCACGCCCACGCCCGCCGTCGACCTGGCACACGAGGCGACCGACCTGCGGATGGCGACCTTTCGCCTCGCCCGCCGGCTGCGCGCACAGCGCGCGATCGACTCGATGAGCGACGGACAGTTCGCGGTGCTGGCCAACCTGCACGTGCACGGACCCCACACCCTCGGCGAGCTCGCCGACCGCGAGCGCGTGTCGGCGCCCTCGATGAACCGCACCGTGAACTTCCTCGAAGAGCTCGGGTATCTCACGCGCACCCCCGACGGCATCGACCGACGCAAGGTCAACATCGCGCTGTCCGACGAAGGCCGATCGGTCGTCGTCGAGACGACGCGTCGGCGCGACTCGTGGCTCGAGCACGCGCTCGAAGACCTCACGCCGGCCGAACGCGCGACGCTCGCCGCGGCCGCCGCCATCATGCGGGGGATGGCCGACCGATGAGCTCAGCCATGTTCCGCTCCTTCTCGGTGTTCAACTATCGCGTCTGGTTCATCGGCGCCCTGGTGTCGAACGTCGGCGCCTGGATGCAGGCGACGGCCCTCAGCTGGGTCGTGCTCACCGGCCTGACCGACAACGACGCCGGCGCCATGGGCGTCACGATGGCCCTGCAGTTCGCTCCCCCGCTTCTGCTGGTGGGCGTCACCGGCTGGGTCGCCGACCGCTTCGACCGGCGGCGGCTGCTCATGGTCACGCAGACCGCTCTCCTGCTCGTCGGGCTGGTGATCGGCACGCTGCTGCTGCAGGGCGTGATGACCCTTCCCCTCATGTACGCCTTCGCCTTCGGGCTCGGCCTGATCTCGGCGTTCGACAACCCGGCGCGGCAGGCGTTCGTGTCCGACATCGTGGCGCGTGAGATCGCCGCCAACGCGGTGGCGCTCAACGCGGCATCCTTCAACGGTGCCCGCATGATCGGTCCCGCCGTCGCCGGCGTGGTCATCGTCGCCGTCGGTACCGGGTGGGTCTTCTTCATCAACGCCGCGACCTTCATGGCCATGATCGTGGCGCTGTTCCTCATCCGTCCCGGCGAGCTCATCCCGCGGGTGCAGTCGCCCGGTGCGGCGCGTCTGGCCGACGGATTCCGCTACGTCCGCGGACGCCCCGACCTCATGGTCGCGTTCGCGATGGTCTTCCTGCTCGGCGCGTTCGGCATGAACTTCCCGATCTTCGCCTCGACGATGGCGATCGAGTTCGGGCGCGACGCCGACGGCTACGGTCTGCTCAGCTCGATCCTCGCGATCGGCTCGCTCGCCGGTGCGCTCATGGCCGCGCGCCGCGACCGCGCCCGCATCCGCGTGGTGATCTTCGGAGCGGGCCTGTTCGCGGCGGCCGCGGCGGTCTCCGCGTTCATGCCGACGTACTGGTTGTACGCCCTCACGCTGATGTTCACCGGTTTCGCGGTCGTCACGACGCTGACCACCGCCAACGGCTACGTGCAGACCACGACCGACCCGGCACTCCGCGGCCGCGTGCTCGCGCTGTACATGGCGATCCTCATGGGCGGCACGCCCGTCGGCGCACCGATCGTCGGGTGGGTGGCCGACCAGTTCGGCCCGCGGGCGGCCATCGGGCTCGGGGCGATCGCCGCGTTCCTCGCCTTCGCTGTCGGCGCGACGTGGATGCTGGTGTCCGGTCGCGTGCACCGCTCGAGCTCGCGCCGGTTCGCCCTCGCGCTCGACGAGACCCGACCGATCTCGGTCGTCGCGCCGGAGGAGTTCAGCGACGAGGTCGCCGGAACCACCGCCATCCCCCTGCCCGATCCCGCCGCGGACACCCGCCGCCCCCGCCCCGCCCGCTGACCCCGCCGCGCGGTCGGCCCAGCCGGGCGGTCGGCCCAGCCGGGTGGTCGGTTGGGCGCGTGGGTCGGGGCACCGAGTCCGCGCTAACTCCTCAAACCCGGGCCGATTCGACGGCTGAGGCGGCCTACAGCCGCGGCGAATGGCGGACCTTGAGGAGTTGCCGTCGGCTTGCTAGCCCCAGCTCCGCCGCGCCACCGAACCGGCCGGTCGGCCAGGCCCGGCGGCGGGTGTCAGCGGACGGCCCGCGCTAACTCCTCAAAGTCGAGTCAATCTGGCGGCCACAGCGGCCTAACGCCGCGGGGACTCGCCGCTTCCGAGGAGTTACGGCGAGCGCCAGGACGGACGGGCCGGTGCGCCGACATGGCCGAGCCGGCGGCTGCCGCAGGCCCCGGCGGGGCCGTTCCGGGACCGGCCGATCAACCGAACCGGCCGGCCGCCCAGGTCGGCCGCCCAGGTCGGCGGGTCGGTCTGGGCTGAGAGCCGGCGCTAACTCCTCAAGATCGACCGGATCTGGTGCCCGCAGCGGCCCGAAGCCGCGGCTGGGGCCGATTCTGAGGAGTTACCGCGACGCAACGCCTCCGCGACGCAACGCCCCAGCCCCGGCCCCGACGCCGGCCCCAGCCCCGGCCCCGGGCCCCGGCGGTCAGCAGAGCCGGGCGAGGTAGGGAACGTCGTAGGTGGCGTGGTAGCCGACGCCGTCGACCCATCGGTAGGCGGTGACCTTCGCGCTTCCCGGCACGAGCGAGTCGCGCTTCGAGTCGAACAGCTGGTACGCCGCTGCACCGGCTGCGACCTTCTTCTGAGCGTGCTCGCCGCCGACGGCGGTCAGTCGCACATCGACCGGCCCGTCCGCCTGGTTGGCGGCGTGGACCGCGACCTGCACGGATCCGTTCACGCACTGCGATCGTGCGCTGACCCGCAGCGGCACCGGCTGACCGGCGCTCACCGTGGCCGTCGCCGACGGCTGCGACTCCGCTGCCGCGCCGTACTGGCCGGTCGCCGACACGCTGGCCGTCCACGCCCCCTCGGGCACGCCGGCGAACCGCGCGGTCCGCGCCTCGGCTCCGACCTGCTGCGCGATCGCCTCGCCGGTGGCCGAGCGCAGTGTCACCGTGTAGCCGGTGGCGGGGGCGCCGGCATCCGTCGCCTTCCACGTGACGTTCACGCCTGCCGAGTCGACGCCGATGCCCGGCGCCGCCACGGGCGCCGGAGCGGGACGCAGCGGCACCCCGGCGAAGTCCATGTCGGACCCGAGGGCGAACCCGGTGTAGCTCGGCTGGTTGTACGCGGTCTGCTGGCGGGCGACCTCGGCGCGGTACTGCGGGTCGTGCATGAGCGTGTAGAGCTTGTGAGCGGTCACCTCGGTCGACAGATACAGCCGCAGCGCCGACGAGTCCGCGGTGCGGACGACGAGCTCTTCGCGCCAGTCACCGAGCACGTCGGCGACGAGACCCGGGTTGCCCTTGGTGCCGTTGTTGGTCAGCGTGCCGGATGCCGTCAGCACGGTGCCGCGCGCAGCGTCGTCGATCGTCGGCGTGGCGGTACCGCTGCCGTTGACGATCTGCGTCGTGAGGTCGCCCGCCCACCGGATCGACTGGTTGGTGCCGGGCGTCGCCGCGGCGAGCACCTCACCGCGCGCGCTGAGCAGTCCGGATGCCTCCGTGCCGCCGGGCATGCTCGACCACACCTCCATGCCGCGGACGTCGGGACGCACATCGCCGATCATGCCGCGGCCGGTGTCGCGGCCGGAGTAGGCCCCGAAGATGACCTCACCGGTGGCGGCGTCGCGCAGCGCGCTGCCGTACGGGGCGTAGGCGCCGCCCTCATGGACGGTGAAGATCTCCAGCCCCGGGCGGTCGGGGTCGATGTCGGCGACGTGCATCGCGTCGCCGTGGCCGAGGCGCGCCGTCTCGCCGGGGGTCGCGGAGCCCTCGGGCATCTCGGCGACCGAGCTGTACAGCAGGCCGCCGTCGTCGTCGAGCGTCGCCGAGCCGTAGACGATCTCGTGGCGCCCGTCGCCGTCGACATCCGCCGCCGACAAGCTGTGGAAGCCCTGCGTCGTGATGCCGCCGTACACCGGATCGGTGCCGTCGACTCCGTGGGGACCGTCGTTGAACGGGTTGCTCATGGGGGCGTGACCGCTGTCGACGAACCAGCGCTGCGCGAGGTTCTCGCCGTCCCAGTCGTAGGTCGCGATCGTCGTACGGGTGTAGTAACCGCGGGCGAAGACCGCCGAGGGACGCTCGCCGTCGAGGTAGGCGACGCCGGCGAGGAAGCGGTCGACCCGGTTTCCGGGCTCGATCCGCGCCATCGCGTAGTCGCCCCACAGCAGGCCGTCGTCGCCGCGCCCGGGCTCGTACCGCACGGTCTGCAGCTCGGCGCCGCTCTGGCCGTCGAAGACGGTGAGGTACTCGGGCCCCTCGAGGATGAAGCCCTCGAAGGCGCGCAGAGCGTTGCGTCCGCTGCGCGAGGGTGCGTAGACGTCGATGAAGTGGTCCGCGAGCGCGCGAGCGTCGGCGTCCGACAGCGGATAGTCGTAGCGCGGCTCGATGCCGAAGGCCTGCTCGAGAGTGGCGGGCCACTGCCCCGACACCACCTCGTCGCGCGTTGCCCAGCCGCGGAACATCTCGACGAGGTGCTCGTAGTAGTCGCCGGCGCTCATGCGGTAGTCGTCGTCGTGCGAGAAACCGGCCGCGACGTCGTCCGCGGGCATCGTGACGTAGCGTTCCTCGGCCACCGAGCCGTCTTCGGCGTAGGTGATCGACTTCGTGCCGGGCGCCGTCTTGAGGATCGTCTCGGATCGGCCGTCACCGTCGAAGTCCGAGACGAGGAACTGCGTGTAGTGGGCGCCGGCGCGGATGTTCACGCCGAGGTCGAGGCGGTTCAGCAGCCGACCCTCGAGCGTGTAGGTGTCGACGAAGACACTGCCGGTGTAACCGACCTGCGAGACGTCCTTCGCGTTCGAGGGATCCCACTTCACGATGAGCTCGTACCGACCGTCGCCGTCGACATCGCCCACTGAGACGTCGTTCGCCGCGTAGGTGTAGGCCTCGCCGGCGGGCGTCACGCCGTCGGCCGGACGCTGCAGCGGGATGTCGAGCGCCCCGTCGCGTACCGCGAGCGCCTCGGCGCTCGGCGCTGCCTCGATCCCCGCGGTCACAGCCGCGACCCGATACACGGATGCCGCATCCCCGCCGGCATCGCGATAGTTCGTGCTGTCGGTGACCGTCGCGATCGCCTCGCCGTCGCGGTAGATCACGAAGTCGGTGCCGGTCAGCCCCGTGTCGCCGGCGCCGCTGGCCTCGCCCGCGAGCAGCCGCCAGCTGAGGAAGACTCCCTCGCTGGTCGTGGCGGCGACGAGTCCGCGGTCGAGCGACTCGAGCCGGGGCACAGGCCCCTCGGGGGGAACCGCTGCCGCCATCGAGGGCTCGGCGCTCGCGGCCGGGGCGACCACAACACCGCCCGCGGCGAGAGTCGCGACCGTGAGGCCCGCGAGCAGGGTGGACCGGAATGTGTTCTTCATCGAATCAATCCCATCGGAATGCGCTTTCCTGCGATGGGGATGAGCCTAAGCGCCGCGGCTCTCGCGCCTGATGAGGTTTCTCTCATCAGGCGTGGGAGCGTCAGCCTCCGGTGGAGTCCCGCGCCACGAGTTCCGGGCGGAATCGCACCCGGCGCTCGTAGGCGCCGGCGGGGTCGTCCAACCCGCGCAGCAGCAGATCCACGGCGCGATAACCGATCTCATGCGCGGGCTGCCGGATCGAGCTGAGCGGCACGACCGTAGCGGACGCGAAGTCGATGTCGTCGTACCCGATGAGTGCGACTTCCTCAGGCACCCGGACGCGGCCGAGCACCGAGAACGCCTGCAGCACGCCGACCGCGAGCAGATCGTTGGCGGCGAAGACGGCATCCACCCGGTCGTCGCCGGCGCGCTCGCGCAGCCGCTCTCCGGCGGAACGTCCGTGCAGCACCGACAGCGCGGGCACCGGCACCTCCTCGAGCGTCGCCCCCGGCACCTCCGCCACCGCGCGCCGAGCCCCCTCGAGACGGTCCGCGACCTGCCGGATCGACGCCGGTCCGCGCACGAACGCGATACGGCGGCGTCCGCGTGCGAGCAGATGCGCGACGGCCAGGTACCCGCCCTCGACGTCGTCGACCGACACCGAGGCGAACGCGTCGTCGTCGACCTCGCGGTCGACCAGCACGACCGGCACCCCCGCGGCACGCAGCGCGTCCAGGCGCCCCAGGTCGTCCCCCGCCGGCGTCACGAGGACGCCGTTGACGCGCTGCTCGCGGAACAGGTCGAGGTGAGCCGCCTCGCGCTCGGGCTTCTCGTCACTCGTGCTGAGCAGCACGGCCATGCCGCTCTCGGCGGCCCGGGTCTCGGCGCCGCGCGCGACCTCGGCGAAGAACGGGTTCCCGATGTCGAGCACCACGATCCCGATCGAGCGACTGCGGCCCGCTCGCAGCTGCCGCGCGGCGTCGTTGCGGACGAAGCCGAGGTCGGCGATGGCCTGCTGCACGCGCGCGACCATCTCGGGTGACACGCGGGCCGGGTTGTTGAGGACGTTCGAGACCGTCCCCACCGACACGGATGCCGCAACCGCGACATCCCGCACGCTCACTGCCATGCGCTCAACCGTAGCGCGCCGGCCTCGCGAGCGCGCCAGAAGCGGTAAGCGCTTGCCAGTTGCGTCGCCCGTCACGACGCACTAGCCTGCATGAAACGATTCATCCCCTCGCCGACACCATCGTCGGCACCGACCAGGAGCCTCGACGATGAGCGCAACCGCCCACCGGGTCTGCTTCTCGCTGCAGATCCACCCCGACCTGCTCGACGAGTACGTCGCACGCCACACCCCCGTCTGGGCCGACATGCTCGCCGAGATCGCCGCGTCCGGGCGCCGCAACTACTCGCTCTTCCTCGGCGACGGCGGCCGCCTCATCGGGTACTACGAGGTCGACGACGACGAGGCGGCGCAGGCCTATCTCGCCGCGTCGCCCGTCGCTGCCCGCTGGGAAGCCGAGATGGCGCGCTTCTTCGTCGGCCTCGACGGGCGCCCCGATCAAGCGGCGACCCCGCTCACCGAGATCTTCAACCTGCACGACCAGCTCGCCGCCGCGGACGACGACCGCGACGGCGCCTCCCCCACCCCCGACGACGAAAGCGACGACGCATCGTGACCGCACTCTCCCCCGACCACTTCGCCCTGCTCGAACGCCAGGGCATCGAGCTCCCCAGCTGGGCGTTCGGCAACTCCGGCACGCGTTTCCGGGTCTTCCCCACCGCCGGCACACCCCGCGATCCGTTCGAGAAGATCGCGGATGCCGCCGAGGTCAACCGCGTGACCGGGCTCGCCCCGTCGGTGGCGCTGCACATCCCGTGGGACAAGGTCGACGACTACAGCGCCCTCCGCAGCCACGCCGAAGATCTCGGCGTCGCACTCGGCACGATCAACTCGAACACGTTCCAGGACGAGGACTACAAGTTCGGCGCCCTGACCCACGAGGATGACGCGATCCGCCGCAAGGCCATCGACCACCACCTCGAGTGCATCGACGTCATGGATGCCACGGGCTCGCGCGACCTGAAGATCTGGCTGGCCGAGGGGTCGAACTACCCCGGGCAGAACGACATGCGCGCCCGCCAGGACCGCCTGGCCGATTCGCTGCAGCAGATCTACGACCGCCTCACGGGCGAGCAGCGCCTGGTGCTGGAGTACAAGTTCTTCGAGCCGTCGTTCTACCACACCGACGTCCCCGACTGGGGGACGAGCTACGTGCAGGTGGCCGCCCTCGGCGAGCGCGCGATGGTGTGCCTCGACACGGGCCACCACGCTCCCGGCACGAACATCGAGTTCATCGTCATGCAGCTGCTGCGCCTCGGAAAGCTCGGCTCGTTCGACTTCAACTCGCGCTTCTACGCCGACGACGACCTCATCGTGGGCGCGGCCGACCCGTTCCAGCTGTTCCGCATCCTCGTCGAGGTGCTGCGCGGCGGCGGCTTCGACAACCCCGACGTCGTGTTCATGCTCGACCAGTGCCACAACATCGAGGCGAAGATCCCCGGGCAGATCCGCTCGGTGCTCAACGTGCAGGAGATGACCGCGCGCGCCCTCCTCCTCGACCGCGACGCCCTGGCCGCGGCCCAGCGAGCGAACGACGTCCTCGGAGCGCAGGCGGTGTTCATGGACGCGTTCTACACCGACGTGCGTTCGGCCCTGGCCGAGTGGCGCGAGTCGCGGGGCCTGCCCGCCGACCCGATGGCCGCCTACGCGGCATCCGGCTACCAGCAGAAGATCGAAGCCGATCGCGTCGGCGGCACACAGGCCGGGTGGGGCGCATGAGCACGACCCGCCGCCGCCGTCCCCTGAGTGCCTGGAAGGCGACGATCGCCGTCGCGATGTCGAACTACATCGAGGCCGGCGCGATCATCGCGCTGGCGACGAGCCTGACGCTGTGGCAAGAGGCCTTCGGGTTCGACGACGGCGTCGTCGGGATCGTCGCGGCGCTGTCGGCGAACGCTTTCGGCGCGGCGATCGGCGCCGCGATCGGCGGCCCGTTGTGCGACCGGCTCGGCCGCAAATTCATCTACACGTACGACCTCATCGTGTTCATGGTCGGGGCGCTCGCGGTGACCTTCGCCCCGAACCTGGCGGTCCTGCTCGTCGGCGTGATCCTCATGGGCATCGCCGTCGGTGCCGGTGTTCCGGCGTCGTGGACCTACATCGCCGAGGAGGCGCCGAACGAGCACCGGGCCGCGCACGTGGGCACGGCGCAGCTCGCCTGGTCCATCGGCCCGGCGGCGGGGTTCCTGCTCGCCGTCATCGTCGGCCCGCTCGGCCTGCTCGGCTCGCGCCTGATCTTCTTCCACCTGTTCGTCATCGCCGCCGTCACCTGGTGGGTGCGGCGCGGACTCCCCGAGTCGCGGCGCTGGAAGAGCGAACGTGAGGCCGCCCTCGGCGCGGGTGAGCGTCCGTCCTTCTTCTCCGGCATCGCCGGCCTGCTCAAGGAGCCGAAGAACTGGGGAGCACTCGCCTTCCTCATCGGCGTCTACGGACTGTGGAACACCGTCGCCGGCCAGGCGGGCATCTTCCAGCCGCGCGTCTACGACGCAGCCGGACTGCACGACCCGATGCAGCAGAACCTGCTGCAGGTGCTCGTGTGGACCCTGACCGCCGCCGCGACGTTCTTCGGGTTCATGCGCTACGGCGACCGCGTCCGGCGCAAGTGGCTCTATCTCGGGGGCGCGGCGCTGGGTGTCGTCGCGTGGGCCGTGCTGATCTACGCCCCTCCCGGGCTCTTCTCGCTGCTGTTCTTCGCGGTCGCGTGGGGCATCTCGGCCGGCATCGGAGCCCAGGCCTTCTACGGCCTGTGGACTGCAGAGCTGTTCGCCACGCGCTACCGCGCGAGCGCGCAGGGCGTGCTCTTCATGCTCGCGCGAGTCATGGTCGGCCTGCTGAGCCTCGTGTTCCCCGTCCTGCTGTCGGGACTCGGACTCGGCGGCCTCGGCGTGATCATCCTCGGCCTGCTCGTCGCGGCGCTGCTGATCGGCACGATCTGGGCGCCGAAGACCGAGGGCAAGTCGCTCGAGGACATCGAGTTCGAGCGTTACGGGCGGCATGTGACCACCGCCGCCGGCATCCCGGTGAAGCGATGAGCGAGCCGACGCCGTACAGTGCGGCGGACGGACTCGTGCGCGTCTATCCCGCCGCCGAGCCGACCGGCACCGGCCTGGTCTGGATGCACGGCGGCGGGTTCGCGTACGGCGACCTCGACATGCCCGAAGCGGATGCCGTCGCCCGCGGCCTGGCCGCCCGAGGCACCACCGTCGTCTCGGTCGACTACCGCCTCAGCCCGATCCCGCCGGAATGGGACGGCGCCGACGCCGCGGACGACGACCGGAGCGCGAACCGGTTCCCCGCGGCATCCGACGACGTCCTGCGCGCCTGGCGCTGGACCGGCGACAACGCCGACCGGCTCGGCCTGTCGCGGCTGGCGATCGGCGGCGCGAGCGCCGGTGCGAACCTCGCCGCCGGTGCGACGCTGCGCCTGCTCGGCTCCGATGAGCCAGCACCCGCGCTCGTGGTGCTCGCCTACCCGACGCTGCTCGCGGTGCAGCCCGCTCCCGGCCTGGCGTTGCGCGCCGCGCTGGACGCGCACCCGGAGCACGACCGGTTCGGTCCCGATGTGGTCCGGGCGATGTACGAGAACTACCTCGGCGGCCCGGTCGTCGGAGCACCCATCGGCGCGGTCCCCGGCCTCGCAAACGTCGGCGAGCTCGACGAGTTTCCGCCGACATTCATCGTGACGAGCGAGATCGACGAGCTCAGCGTGTCGGCCGAGGTCTTCGCCGCAACCCTCCGCACGGCGGGCCGCCGGGTCGACCTCGTCGTCGAGCCGGGCACCGACCACGGCCACCTCAACCGGCCCGAGCATCCGGGCTTCGCGGCATCGATGGCACGAATCGTGCAGCGGTTCGCCGATCTCGCCGCATCCTGACCTCCTCTCCCTACCCCGAAGGAAAGCCATGACCTCCGCCGCAGCCGCCGACCTCATCGCGCGCAGCAACCGCCTGGGCTCCGACCCCAAGAACACCAACTACGCCGGCGGGAACACCTCCGCCAAGGGCACCGACACCGACCCGGTCACCGGCGAACCCGTCGAGCTGCTGTGGGTCAAGGGATCGGGCGGCGACCTCGGCACCCTCACCGAGCAGGGGCTCGCGGTGCTCCGCCTCGACCGGATGCGCGCGCTGGTGAACGTCTACCCGGGAGTCGAGCGCGAGGACGAGATGGTCGCCGCGTTCGACTACTGCCTGCACGGCAAGGGCGGGGCCGCTCCGTCGATCGATACGGCGATGCACGGACTGGTGGATGCCGCCCACGTCGACCACCTGCACCCCGACGCCGGCATCGCGATCGCGACCGCCGCCGACGGTGAGGCGCTCACCGCGAAGATCTTCGGCGAGAAGGTCGTGTGGGTGCCGTGGCGCCGCCCCGGCTTCCAGCTCGGCCTCGACATCGCCGAGATCAAGGCGAAGAGCCCCGAGGCGATCGGATGCATCCTCGGCGGGCACGGCATCACGGCGTGGGGTGACACCTCGGACGAGGCCGAGGCGAACAGCCTCTGGATCATCGCGACCGCTCAGGCCTACATCGACGAGCACGGCATGGCTGAGCCGTTCGGTGGCGTGCGTCCCGGCTTCGAGGCGCTGCCCGAGGCCGAGCGTCGCACCCGGGCCGCAGCCCTCGCCGCGACCATCCGGGGGATCGCGTCGACCGACAAGCCCATGGTCGGCCACTACACCGACGCGGACGTCGTGCTCGACTTCCTGGCATCCGAGAAGGCCCCCGCTCTCGCCGCGCTCGGCACGAGCTGCCCCGACCACTTCCTGCGCACCAAGGTCAAGCCGCTCATCCTCGACGTGCCGGCGACGGCCTCGGTCGAGGATCAGATCGCCCGCCTGCACGAGCTGCACACCGAGTACCGCGCCGACTACCAGGCGTACTACGACGCCCACGCCGACGCGGACTCGCCGGCGATCCGCGGCGCCGATCCGCTCATCGTGCTCGTCCCGGGCGTGGGCATGTTCTCCTACGGCGCGAACAAGCAGACCGCACGCGTCGCCGGTGAGTTCTACGTCAACGCGATCAACGTCATGCGCGGCGCCGAGGCGCTCTCGACGTACGCGCCCATCTCGGACGCCGAGAAGTTCCGCATCGAGTACTGGGCCCTCGAAGAGGCCAAGCTCCAGCGGATGCCCAAGCCCAAGACCCACCAGGGGCGCATCGCGTTCGTCACGGGTGCGGCATCCGGCATCGGCAAGGCCATCGCCACCCGGCTCGCGGCCGAGGGCGCGTGCGTCGTCGTCGCCGACCTCGACCTCGAGAAGGCGCAGGCCGCCGCCGCCGAGCTCGGCGGCACGGATGTCGCGATCGGCGTGGCAGCCAACGTCGCCGACGCCGAGGGCGTACAGGCCGCGATCGACGCGACGCTGCTGGCGTTCGGGGGCATCGACCTCGTCGTCAACAACGCCGGGCTGTCGCTGTCGAAGCCGCTGCTCGAGACCACCGAGAAGGACTGGGACCTGCAGCACGACGTCATGGCCAAGGGCTCGTTCCTCGTGTCGAAGGCCGCAGCGAAGGCACTCATCGAGCAGAAGATGGGCGGCGACGTCATCTACATCTCCTCGAAGAACTCCGTCTTCGCCGGGCCCAACAACATCGCGTACTCGGCGACGAAGGCCGACCAGGCCCACCAGGTGCGGCTGCTCGCGGTCGAGCTCGGCGAGCACGGCGTGCGGGTCAACGGCATCAACCCCGACGGCGTCGTGCGCGGCTCGGGCATCTTCGCCGCCGGCTGGGGCGCCAACCGCGCCGCGACGTACGGCGTCCGGGAAGAGGACCTCGGCCAGTTCTACGCCAACCGCACGATCCTCAAGCGCGAGGTCGTGCCCGAGAACGTCGCCGACGCCGTCTACGTGCTGACCGGCCCCGAGCTCTCGCGCACGACCGGCCTGCACATCCCGGTCGACTCCGGCGTCGCCGCCGCGTTCCTCCGGTGAGGGCAGGCACTCGAATGCACGGCTTCGCGCCGAGTGCACGGCATCCGCACGCTCCGAAGTCGTGCACTCGGCGACAGGCCGTGCACTCGCGGGAAGGATGCCGCGCGTGAGCGCGTCAGGGAATGTGGCGGCCGTCGACCTCGGGGCCACGAGCGGGCGCGTCATCGTCGGGTATGTGGGGGCCGACACCCTCGAGACCGAGACGGTCGCGCGATTCGCCAACGATCCGGTCCACGCGGGCGATGGCCTGCACTGGAACCTCGTGGGCATGTACGGCTCGGTACTGGGAGGGTTGCGCGAGGCCTTCCGGTCGACCCCCGAGATCGCCTCGATCGGCGTCGACTCGTGGGCCGTGGACTACGGCCTGCTGCGTCGCGGACGCTTGCTGGGCGAGCCCTTCCACTATCGCGACGAGCGGACGGCGCGCGGCGTCGAGACGGTGCATGCGCGATTCCCCCACGCCGAGCTGTTCGAGCGCAACGGGCTGCAGTTCCTGCCGTTCAACTCGCTGTACCAGCTCGCCGCCGAGGACCCGGAGGTGCTCGCGTTCGCCGACACGGCCCTGCTCGTGCCCGATCTCATCGGCTACTGGCTCACCGGCGTGGCTCGCGCCGAGCAGACCAACGCCTCGACGACGGGACTGCTCCGCGTGCTGCAAGCGGCGTGGGACGACGGTCTCGTCTCGGCGCTGGGTCTGCCCCGCGGCATCCTCCCTCCGCTCATCGCCCCGGGCGAGACGCTGGCGCCGCTGCGCGCGGACGTCGCCGCCTCGATCGACGCTGCGGCAGGCACCCCGGTGACGGCGGTCGGGTCGCACGACACGGCCTCCGCGGTGGTGGCGGTGCCGATGCAGGCTGACGCCGCCGCGTACATCTCGTGCGGCACGTGGGGCCTGGTCGGTGTCGAGGTCGACCACCTCGTGCTCACCCGGGCCGCGCTCGAGGCGAACTTCACCAACGAGGGCGGCGTTGACGGACGGGTGCGGCTGCTGCACAACGTCATGGGCCTGTGGGTGCTGAGCGAAGCGGTGCGTCAATGGGAGCGCCGCGAGGGTCACCGCATCGACCTGCCGACGCTGCTGGATGCCGCGCGCGAGGCCGAGGGCGTCGTGTTCGACGTCAACGACCCGCGGTTCCTGGCGCCCGGAGACATGACCCCGCGCATCGACGCATGGTGCGCCGAGCACGATCTCGCGGCGCCCCGCACCCGCGCGGAGTACACGCGCTCGATCGTCGAGTCCCTCGCGCAGGCCTTCGCCGACGCCGTCGCGACCGCGGCGCGCCTCGGTCGCGTCGACGTCCGCACGATCCACATCGTCGGTGGCGGCGCGTTGAACGAGCTGCTCTGCCAGCGCACGGCCTACCGCTCGGGCATGCCGGTGCTGGCCGGACCGGTCGAGGCGACGGCGCTGGGCAACGTGCTCGTGCAGGCCCGCGCTGCGGGTTTCGTGTCGGGCTCACTCGAGTCGCTGCGCGACCTCGTCGCCCGCACCCACGAGCCCCGCCGTTACGAGCCCCGCGCCGGCGCATAGGGCCCGCGCGATCTTGCGGCGAGACGTTCGTCGGACCGGCGGTGCGCATGGGGCGTCGGCGCGACGTCGAGTTGTCATCGGCCTCGCGGGTCCGACGCGCGTATCGGCACCGCGTGCGTCGAGGGTGTCAAGGGGTGCCGCGGCCCGGGTGCGCGAGCGTAACGTCGCGTCCATGAGCAGCCACGACACCCCCACCGGCGACCGGCACGACGACGACACGAGCGCCGAGCAGTCCATCACCGACGACGCTCCGACGGGCGGCGACACGACGACCGAGGACGAGCTCACCGCCGACAACGCCGCCGAAGAGGACATGCTGAAGACCCTCGAACCGGGCGATCCGCCCGCCTGAGAGGCGCCTCGAGAACGGCCGGTTCCCTCGCGGGGGCCGGCCGTTCTTGCGCCGATCGCGTCGCGGGGCTACGCCTCGCGAGTGATCGTGACGGCGACGTGCAGTGCGCTCTTGTACGGCCCGGCGAAGACTCCGCGCAGCGGAGGCACGTCGTTGTAGTCGCGGCCGCGACCCACGAGCACGTGGCGGTCGCTGATCTCGATGTTGTTCGTGGGGTCGAAGCCCTGCCAGTCGCCCGCGAACCACTCGATCCACGCGTGCGACTCGCCCGTCACCGGCACGCCGACGGCGGCCTCGGGATCCGGATGCAGATACCCCGACACGTACCGGGCCGGGATGCCGACGCTCCGCAGGGCCCCGAGGGTGATGTGCGCGATGTCCTGACACACGCCCTGACGTGCCGGCCACGCTTCGGACGCCGTCGAGTGCACCCCGGTCACGCCGGGCATGTACTCCACCGCGTCACCGATCGCCACAGCGATGGCGTGCGCCGCCGGACCCGGCTCACCGTGCGCGTCGGCGATCTCACGGGCGAGCTGGGCGACTTCGGGGTGCGGAGCGGTGCGCGGCGTCTGACCGAGCTGCTCGACCGTGTGAATGGAGCGCTCGGACTCGGCCGCGAGCTCGTCCCACGAGAACGATCGGTGCTCGATCGGGCGGGGGCGCACCTCGACGAGCGACCGGGCCGTGATCGACAGCGACCGGTGCGCAGCGAGCACGTCGAAAGCGGCGACGCGCGTGCCGAAGTAGTCGACGTAGTGGTTCACGGCCGTGGTCGGGTCGATGTCGAGCTGCGAGCTCAGCACGAACTGACTGTCGGTCGAGCTCGGCAGCATCCGCGCCTCGTTGTACGACGCGGCGACGTCCCCGGGATAGGTGAATCCGGTCGCGTGCTCGATGCGTAGTCGCTTCACGAGGTCTCTCCGATCCAGTTCGGCTCCGCCGCCGTGGGGAAGAAGCGGCCGCGGATCGCCTCGGAGGCCTCACGCGTCACCTTCTGCACGTTGTCCATGTGCTCGGGCAGCTCCGAGAGGATCTCGCCGAGCGGGCGGTACTCGAGGTCGTTGCGGATGCGCCCGAGGGCCCGCAGCACCGCGTTGGAGTGACCGACGCGGTCGGCGACGGGGTCGATCGCGCTCATGCATTCCTCGGCGCGCTGGATCGAGTGGATGATCGAGCGGGGGAAGAGCCGGTCGAGCAGCAGGAACTCGGCCGCTTTGTGGGCGCTGGGCATGCCGCGGTAGGTGCGCAGGTACGCCTCGTACGCTCCGCAGGAGCGCAGGATCGTCGTCCACGACGGCCCCGACTCCTCCGTCAGCGACCGGGTCGCCAGCAGCCGCGCGGTCATGTCGGTGCGCTCGATGGAGCGCCCGAGGGTGAAGAACTGCCACGCCTCGTCCCGGCTGGTCGACGAGTCGGTGACGCCGACGGCGAGCGCCGCGCGCTCGCGCACCCAGCGGAAGAACTCGTGCACCTTCTCGGCGTTCAGCCGTCGCGGCATCCGGGAATAGGTCGTGTTGAGGGTCTCCCACAGTTCGGTCGAGACGATCTCGCGCGCACGGCGGGCGTTCTCGCGAGCCGACTGCAGCGAGTAGGCGATGCTCGACGGGTTGGTGCGGTCGACGGCGAGGCGGGTCAGCACGTCCTGGCGGGTGACGGAGTCGAGTCCCTCGGGCGGGAACGACCCCATGACCGATAGCAGCGACCGGCACGCCGTGTCTTCGTCGATCCAGGGGTCTTCGAGCAGCAGCTGCAGGTGGACGTCGAGGATGCGCGCGGTGCCGTCGCTGCGCTCGATGTAGCGGCCGATCCAGAAGAGGCTCTCGGCGATGCGGCTCAGCACGTCGCGCCCCCGGTCTGCTGCTGCTGCTCCTGCTGCTCACTGAGGCCGCCGGCGTGATCCTGCGGCGAATGCGCGGGCTCGGCCTGCGCGTCGTAGACGATGGGGATCGCCTGGGTCGACGCCTGGTCGGCGACGAGTCCGGCGAGGTTGCCCTGGCTGTACTCGACCGTGCGCGGCGCGTCGCCGCCGACGACCCACGTGTCTTTGGAGCCCCCGCCCTGGCTCGAGTTGACCACGAGCTGGCCTTCCGGCAGCGCGACGCGCGTGAGGCCGCCCGGCAGCACCCACACCTCGTCGCCGTTGTTGACGGCGAACGGCCGCAGGTCGGCGTGGCGGGGGCGCATACCGTCCTCGACGAGCGTGGGGATCGTCGACAGCATGACGACCGGCTGCGCGATCCAGCCGCGCGGGTCGGCGAGGAGCTTGCGGCGCAGCTGCTCGAGCTCGGCGGGCGAGGCATCCGGTCCCACGACGAGCCCCTTGCCGCCCGATCCGTCGACCGGCTTCACGACGAGCTCGTCGAGGCGGTCGAGCACCTCTTCGAGCGCGTCCGGGTCCTCCAGGCGCCAGGTGTCGACGTTCTTGAGGATGGGCTCCTCGGCGAGGTAGTAGCGGATGAGGTCGGGGACGTAGGTGTACAGCAGCTTGTCGTCGGCGACGCCGTTGCCCACCGCGTTGGCGATCGTGACGTTGCCCAGGCGCGCTGCGAGCATGAGCCCCGGCGCGCCCAGCATCGAGTCGGCGCGGAACTGCAGCGGATCGAGGAAGTCGTCGTCGACCCGGCGGTAGATCACGTCCACGCGCTGCGGGCCGCGCGTCGTCCGCATGAAGACCTTGCCGCCCGAGCACACCAGGTCGCGGCCCTCGACGAGCTCGACGCCCATGAGTCGCGCGAGCAGCGTGTGCTCGAAGTACGCGGAGTTGTAGACGCCCGGGGTGAGGACGACGACGTTGGGGTCGTCCACTCCGGGGGGCGCGGAGGCGCGCAGGGCCTGGAGGAGCTTGTTCGGGTAGTCGCCGACGGGTCGGACCCGCATCGAGACGAACAGCTCGGGCAGGGTCTGCGCCATGACGCGGCGGTTCGAGATCACGTAGCTCACGCCCGAGGGGACGCGCACGTTGTCTTCGAGCACTCGCATCTCGCCGTGCTCGTCGCGGATGAGGTCGATGCCCGACACCTGGATCCGCACGCCGTTGGCCGAGCGGATGCCGGCGGCCTGCCGGTAGTAGTACTGCGACGAGGCGATGAGCTTCGCCGGCAGCACGCCGTCGCGCACGCAGAACTGGTGCCCGTACGCGTCGTCGAGGAAGGCCTCGAGCGCACGCACGCGCTGCTTCACGCCGGACTCGACGTGCGACCACTCGTCGTAGTCGATCACGCGGGGAACGGCGTCCAGCGGGAAGGGGCGCTCCTCACCGGCGAAGTCGAAGGTGACGCCCTGCGCGAGGTACGAGCTGGCGAGCGACTCGGTGCGTCCGCGCAGCTCCTCCTGCGTCATCTGCGCGAGGGCCTGGTACAGCTCGCGGTACGCCGCTCGGGAGCTGCCGGGAGCCGGCAGGGTGCCCGAGACCTCGAACATCTCGTCGAACGGCGGAACGCCCGACACGGTCTTGCGCGGCGTCAGCGTCGAGCCGTAGCCGTCGAACAGGTCACCCATGGGTGCGAGCCTAATCGCGGCCGTGTTGCGGCGATGTTTCCCGGCGTCGTGTCGACGTGGCAGCGCCTGTGCGCTACATCGGCTCAGCTCGCGAGCACGACCCGCAGCTGCTCGATCGCCCAATCGAGCTCGGTCGCACGGATGACCAGCGGCGGCGAGAGCACGATCGTCGCCGGCCCCACCGACTCGACGAGCACGCCCCGAGCCACGAGTCGCCGGGCGATGTCGGTAGCGCTGCCCACCGCGGGATCGATGTCGACGCCGGCCCACACCCCCGCCGTCCGCACAGCGGTCACGCCGGTGCCGGGCAGGGCGTCGAGGCGTCCGCGGAGGTGCTCGGCGAGGGCCGCCGCCCGCGTCTGGATCTCCCCCGTGCCGAGCATCTCGACGACCCGCTGCCCGATCGCCGCGGCGAGCGCGGAACCGGATGCCGTTGCCGAGACGTCCCGCAAGAGCTCCCGCGTGCCGACCACGGCGGCGCTCGGAACGATGCCGCCGCCGAGGGCGGGCCCGAGCAACCGGATGTCGGGGACGCCGTCGCCCGGACCCATCGCGAAGGTCGAGCCCGAGCGGCCGAGGCCCGAGCGCGTCTCGTCGACGATCAGCGTCACGCCGCGCTCCGCGCACAGTTCGCGCGCCGCGGCGAGGTACCCGGCGGGTGCGGCGACGACGCCCGCGCCCGCCTGCACCGGCTCGAGCACGACCGCGGCGGTCGCGTCGTCGAGGGCGTCGGCGAGCGCCCCGGCATCGCCGAAGGGCACGGTGCGGGCGCCCGATGCGACGAGTGGCTCGTGCGAGCCGGCGGCCACGACGACCGACGCGGGTGCGGCGTCGCGCTGCGCCCGCGCGGCGGCAGCCCGCAGCGCGACATCCATCGCCTCGTCGCCCGAATCGACCGACAGCACCGAGTCGCCTCCCGCCAGCTCGGCGAGGGCGGCGGCGAAGCCGGCCTGCCGGTCGTCGTGGACGGCCGCGCTCGTGAAGGCGCTGCGGGTGAGCTGGTCGGCGGCGACCGCGACGAGGGCCGGATGCCGGTGCCCGAAGGTCAGCGCGCCGGTGGACGACGACAGGTCGAGGTATCGCCGGCCGTCGATGTCGGTCACCCACGCGCCCTCGCCCGTCGCGACGACGACGGGCAGCACGGGGGTACGGCCCGCACGATGCCGGCGATCCTGCTCGATCGTCCGATCGGTGGCGGAACGCGGGTCGTGGTCGGCGGTCGTCATGCGGATCTCCCGGGTCGGTCGTCGGGTCGGGCGCGGAGAGCGACCATTGTTCCACCGCGGTCCTATGGTTCTTCTTCGGATACCCGGAGCACCGCCGCCCGCGTTGCGCAAGGCCGTCCCCATCGGGCGTCCGGCCTGGAAGGCTGAGAACCACATCACCGAGAACCGTCGAAGGAGACCCATGCAGCAGCGCACCCTCGGACCATTCACCGTCTCGGCCATCGGGCTCGGCGGCATGCCGATGTCGATGAACAACGACAAGCAGATCCCGGAGCGCGCCGACGCGGTCGCCACCGTCCACGCGGCGCTCGACGCCGGCGTCACCCTGCTCGACACCGCCGACATCTACGCTCCCAGCTGGGACTCGATGGGCCACAACGAGGAGATCATCGCCGAAGCCCTCGCGACGTGGGGCGGCGACCGGTCGCAGATCGTCGTGGCGACCAAGGGCGGCATCACCCGTAGCGAGGGCGAGAAGTGGGGCCGCGACGGCTCGCTCGACTACCTGCGTCGCGCCGTCGAAGCCTCGCTGCGCGCGCTGCGCGTCGACGTGATCGACCTGTACCAGTACCACCGCCCCGACCGCTGGCTGGTCTACGGCGACGTCATCGAGAGCTTCAAGACACTGCAGGACGAGGGCAAGGTCCGCGCCGTCGGCATATCGAACGCGAGCGTCGAAGAGATCGAGATCGCGCAGCAGATCCTCGGCGACGGCGGCCTTGCGAGCGTGCAGAACGAGTTCTCGCCGCGCCACCCCGGCAGCTACGACGAGCTGCGGTACTGCGCCGACCACGGCATCGCCTTCCTGCCCTGGAGCCCGCTGGGCGGCACCGGCGGTGCGGCGCGGGCCGTCGGCGACCGGTTCGCCGTCTTCGGCGAGGTCGCCCGCGCCCACGACGTGAGCCCGCAGCAGGTCGTGCTCGCGTGGGAGCTGGGCCTCGGCGACACCGTCATCCCGATTCCCGGCGCCCGCCGCGCCGAGTCGATCATCGACAGCGCGCGTGCCGCCGACCTCGAGCTCTCGGGCGACGAGCGGGCGCGCCTGTCGCGGTCGGTCGGCATCGACGGCTGACCGACGCGAAGACGGCCCGCCCCGGTGTTCGGGGCGGGCCGTCGTCCGTGCGGGTGAGCTCAGGCGCCGGGGCGGAATCCGCGCAGTCGCAGGCTGTTGGTCACGACGAACACCGAGGACAGCGCCATGGCGGCCGCCGCCAGCAGCGGGTTGAGCAGCCCCGCCATCGCGAGCGGGATCGCGGCGACGTTGTAGGCGAACGCCCAGAACAGGTTGCCTTTGATCGTCCCCAGCGTGCGGCGGGCGAGCCGGATGGCGTCGGCGACGACCAGCAGGTCGCCCGACACGATCGTGATGTCGCTGGCCGCGATCGCGGCGTCGGTGCCTCCGCCCATCGCGAGCCCGAGATCGGCGGCCGCCAGCGCCGCGGCGTCGTTCACGCCGTCGCCGACCATCGCCACCACACGACCGTCGCTGCGCAGCGCGCGGACGACGTCGAGCTTCTCGGCCGGGCTGACGCCCGCATGCACCGTGTCGATGCCGACCTCGCCGGCGACGCGACGAGCGGTGACCGCGTTGTCGCCGGTGAGCAGCACCGGTTCGAGGCCGAGTGCCCGGAACCGTGCGACCGCTGCTGCGCTCGTCGGCTTGACCGTGTCGGCGACGACGATCGCCCCGAGGTAGCCGCCGTCGCGCGCGACCGCGACGACCGTGCCGCGCGTCTCGAGGTCGGCCAGCAGGGCCGCCGTCGCCGGCGGGATCGGCACGCTCCACTGCTCGCGCAGCCACGAGGGCCGGCCGCAGACGACGGCCGAACCGTTCACGACCGCCTGCACGCCGAAGCCCGCGTGCGAGGCGAACGCCTCGGCGTCGGGCCACGCCACGGGCGACGCCGCCGCGACCGCACGAGCGACGGGGTGCTCGGATGCCGCCTCGACGGCCGCAGCGGTCGCGAGCAGCTCGTCGCGTGCGACACCTTCGGCGGGGTGGACCTCGGTGACGCTCATGACGCCGGACGTCACGGTGCCGGTCTTGTCGAGCACGATCGTGTCGACGCGCCGCGTCTGTTCCAGCACCTGCGGTCCCCGGATGAGGATGCCCAGCTGCGAGCCGCGCCCGGTTCCCACGAGGAGTGCCGTGGGCGTGGCCAGCCCCAGGGCGCACGGGCAGGCGATGATGAGCGTCGCGACAGCGGCGGTGAAGGCCAGCTCGACCGATCCGCCGGCGAGCGTCCATCCGACGAACGCGACGACCGCCAAGCCGATGACGATCGGGACGAAGACGGCCGAGACCCGGTCGGCGAGCCGCTGCACGTCGGCCTTGCCCGACTGCGCCTCGGCGAGCAGCCGCTGCATGCGCGCGAGCTCGGTCTCGGCGCCCACGCGGGTGATCTCGACGACGAGGCGGCCGCCGGCGTTGACGGTGGCGCCCACGACGCGCGAGCCTTCGGCGACGTCGACGGGAGCCGACTCCCCGGTGAGCATGCTGGCGTCGACGGCGGAGGCGCCGCCGACCACGATGCCGTCGGACGGGATCTTCTCTCCGGGGCGGACGACGACCGTGTCTCCCACGGCCAGCTGGCCGACGGGCACCCGTCGCTCGCGTCCGTCGACGAGCTGAACGGCATCCTTCGCACCCATCTCGAGCAGCGCGCGCAGCGCTTCACTCGATGACTTCCTCGCCCGCGCCTCGGCGTAGCGCCCCGCCAGGATGAAGACGGTGACGAGCGCGGCGACTTCGAGGTAGATCTCGTGCCCGCCCGCGCGCGGGGCGCCGATGAGCGTGAAGGTCATGGTCATGCCGGGCATGCCGGCCCCGCCGAAGAACAGCGCGTACAGCGACCAGCCGAAGGATGCGATGACGCCCAGGCTGATGAGGGTGTCCATCGTCGCAGCCCCGTGGCGCGCATTGACGGCCGCGGCACGGTGGAACGGCCACGCACCCCAGACCGCGACGGGCGCGGTGAGGGTCAGGGCGAGCCACTGCCAGTACTCGAACTGCAGTGCGGGGATCATCGACAGCACCGCGACCGGCAGCGCGAGCGCCGTGCTGACGAGCAGGCGGTGGCGCAGCGCCGCCACCCCGTCATCGGCTGCGGGCGCCGCATCGCCGTCCGCGCTGGCGGGCGGTGCGGGCACGGCCGCCTGGTATCCGGCCGCCTCGACGGCGGCGATGAGCTGGTCGGCGTCGGCGCCGTCGGTGCGCACGTGCGCCTTCTCGGTCGCGTAGTTGACCGTCGCCTCTACCCCGGGCAGCTTGTTGAGCTTGCGCTCGATGCGGGTCGCGCACGAGGCGCAGGTCATGCCCGCGATGTCGAGCTCGACGTCGACGGCGCTCATGAGCGGGCGTCCTCGCGGGCGTAGCCGGCCTCCTCGATCGCGGCGGTGATGGCCGCGTCGTCGATGGGCTCGGCGCTCCGGACAGTCACGCGCGAGAGCCCGCCGGCGTTGAGGTCGACGTCGACACCCTCGACGCCCGGCACCTCGACGAGCTCCTCGGTGACGCTCGCGACGCAGTGCGAGCAGGTCATGCCCGACACCATCACCTCGGCGGTCACGGCGGACGGCGCTGCGGCCGCGCCCGACGTCGACGCGGTGCCGCAGCAGGAACAGCCGCCCCCGCTTCCACCGGTCGCGGTCAGTCCCAGGTCGTTGCGCTCGGTCATCATGTCTCCTTCAGAGGTCGTGGGGTCGGTCAGGAACGGACGAGGCGCGCGATCGCCGCGTTCGCCTCGCGGATCTTCTCGTCGGCGACGGCTCCACCCTCGGCGCTCGCTTCGGCCACGCAATGGCTGAGGTGGTCGCCGAGCAGCGAGAGCGCGACGGTCTCGAGGGCCTTCGTGGCCGCCGATACCTGGGTCAGGATGTCGATGCAGTACTTGTCCTCGTCGACCATGCGGGCGATGCCCCGCACCTGCCCCTCGATGCGTCGCAACCGCTTTTGCAGGTCGTCCTTGTTCGCGTCGTATCCGTTCACGCTGGATACTATACCCCCCTAGGGTATTCAGCAGGGCGAAGATCGAGAATTCGCGAGGTTCCGACTCAGCCGGCGGGGCGGTCCAGCTCGCGCAGCGCGGCGTCGGCGCGTGCCGCGCTCGCACGGCGCAGGATGCCGTGCACGAGGAAGACGATCCCCACGCCGCCACCGAGCATCACCGGAAGGCTGAGCGTGACGCTGAACGCGAGGGCGGTGACCGCCACGGCGAGGCCGACGGCGCCGAGCGCGACGAAGAGCGCCCCGACGAGCGCCTCCCGCTCGATGGCCATGCGGTCGAGGATCCGGGAGCGCGCAGCGGTGTCGGTCATCCCTCCACGCTACCCACCCGGTCAGATGACCGCTTCGGACCAGTCGTCGGGGTTGCCGAAGCGGTGCGCCGTGATCGTGATCGACTGCTCGTGCACGAAGGGCAGCAGCTCGATGCGCCCGGCGGTCGTGACCTCGTCGGCGTAGACGGCGACATCCGGGTCTCCCTCGGTCGCCGCGGCCACGGCGGCCCGGATCTCGACGACCGATTCGGCGGAACCGACCAGCCGGATGCGGCCGGGCCGCTGCTCCGCGACGGCGATGCGCTGCAGCCACTCGCCGTCGGTCTCGACCGACACCGGGATCTCGACCTCGCCGAGGGCGCGCCGCACCTCGGCGGGAAGCCCGACGGGAGTGCTGAGCGTGACGTGCGAGCCCGCGCGGACGCCCGCGACGATGACGCGGAGCACCGCCTGCCAGGCGGCATCCGATCCCGCGCGCACCGCGACGTCGACCGGCCGGTACCGGAAGAGGTTGCGCTCGACGCCGAGGCCCGACACGTCCCGCACCTGCCCGAACTCGCGGTCCCAGGCCACGGCGTCCGACAGCGCGCCGCGTCGCAGCCACTCGAAGGCTTCGTAGTCGAGGGTGGGCTGCGCCGACTCGATGAGCGTCGTGATCCGCGAGTCGAGCCCGCGCAGGTGCAGAGTGCTCGAGGCCGCGCCGCTCGACGCGCGCCACGAGCCGAGGCCGATCAGATAGTTCGGGCCGCCGGCCTTGGTGCCCGCCCCCACCGACGAGCGCTTCCATCCTCCGAAGGGCTGCCGCTGGACGATGGCTCCGGTGATGCCGCGGTTGACGTAGAGGTTGCCCGCCTGCACCCGGTCGAGCCACGTCGCGAGGTCGTCGGCGTCCTGCGTGTGCAGACCCGCCGTGAGGCCGTACGCGACGGCGTTCTGCATCTCGATGGCCTCCTCGAGCGTGCGCGCGTGCATGACGCCGAGCACGGGACCGAAGAACTCCTCGAGGTGCATGCGCGACCCGGCGCTGACGCCGACCCGGACGCCGGGCGACCAGAAGCGCCCCGCCGTCTCGGGGCCGAAATCGAGCTCACGCGGCTCGACGAGCCAGCGCTCACCGTCCTCGAGCGTCGTCAGCGCCCACGCGAGCTTGCCCTGCGGCGGCTCGATGACCGGGCCGACCTCGCTGCGCGGGTCGGTCGGCGGGCCGACGCGCAGCGAACGCGTCGCGTCGACGAGCTGACGGGCGAAGCGCTTGGAGCGCCCGACCGAGCCCACGAGGATCGCGAGCGACGCCGCCGAGCACTTCTGGCCGGCGTGACCGAACGCGCTCTTGATGAGATCGGCGGCCGCGAGGTCGAGGTCGGCCGAGGGCGTGACGATGATCGCGTTCTTGCCGCTCGTCTCGGCCAGCAGCGGCAGCTCCGGACGCCACGACCGGAACAGCGCCGCGGTCTCCCACGAACCGGTGAGGATGACCCGGTCGACGTCGGTGTGCGTGATCAGCTGGCGGCCGAGCTCGCCTTCGTCGATGTCGACCAGCGCGAGCAGGTCACGCGGTACGCCGGCCTCCCACAGCGCCTCGGCGACGACCGCGGCGCAGCGGCGAGCCTGGGGTGCGGGCTTGAAGACCACGCCCGACCCGGCGGCGAGCGCCGCCAGCACACCGCCCGCGGGGATGGCGACGGGGAAGTTCCACGGCGGAGCGACGACGGTGACCGCCGCGGGCACGAAGACGGCGCCGCTCACACGGTCGAGCTCGCGCGCCGTCGCGGCGTAGTACGCGGCGAAGTCGATCGCCTCGCTCACCTCGACGTCGGCCTCGGCGAGAACCTTGCCCGTCTCGGACGCGGCGACCTCGATGAGCTCGGCCCGGTGCGCCTCGAGCGCGCGGGATGCGGCGAGCAGCACGACGCTGCGATCGGCCGCCGGCAACCGGCCCCACTCGGATGCCGCGGCGCGCACTCCCGCCACGATGCCGTCGAGCCGCTCGGCGTCGTCGACGCGCGCGGCGGCGAGGGTGTCGTCACCGACCGTGCTGCTCGCGACGCGGGCGAGGATGCCACGCGCCCACGCCCGGTTGGCCGCGAGCGCGGGATCGGAGTCGGGCGTGTTCGCGAAACCGGGGGCGCCGAGGGCGGGCGAGCGGCGCGACTCGCGCGGGGCGTACACGGCCGTCTCGACGAACCGTTCGCCGCCGAACAGGACATCGTCGTGAGCGCCGACGGCGCTCGTGTCGGCGGCGTCGGCGTCGGCCGCGTCGGCGATGCCCAGCACCGCCTGCGTCAGGTTCGCGGCGTCGTCGGTGGCGGGGTCGCGCGTGATCCGCTGCGTCGACAGGCCGCGCACCGGCAGCGTGCGGTCCTGCGTGCGGTTCGGACCGGACGGCAGCGCGGGATCCGCTGCGCGGGCGAGGGAGGCGACGAACCGGTCGCGCTCGCGCTCGAACAGGCTGGGGTCGGTCGCCAGATCGAACGCCGCCGACAGGAAGTTCTCGCTCGACGCGTTCTCTTCGAGGCGGCGCACGAGGTAGCTGATCGCGACGTCGAACTCGTCGGGTCGCACGACCGGCACGTACAGCAGGACGTGACCCACATCGCGCGTGACCGCGGCGACCTGACCCTGCGCCATGCCGAGGAGCATCTCGATCTCGATGTCGTCGCGCACGTCGCGCTCGCCCGCGAGCAGCCAGGCGTAGGCGATGTCGAAGAGGTTGTGCCCGGCAACGCCGAGGCGCACGGCTCGCGTCCGCTCCGCGTGCAGCGCGCGGTCGAGGCAGCGCAGGTACATCGCGTCGGCGTCGAGCTTGCTCGCGTGGGTGGCCAGCGGCCAGCCGTGGACCGCGGCATCCACCCGCTCCATCGCCAGGTTGGCGCCCTTGACGAGGCGGATCTTGATGCGCGCGCCGCCGGCATCCACACGGGTCTGCGCCCACGCGGTGAGCTCGTCGAGCGCGTCGACCGCGTCGGGCAGGTACGCCTGCAGCACGATGCCGGCCTCGAGGCCCCGCAGCCGCTCGTCCTCGAGCAGACGCGTGAACACCGCGATCGTCAGGTCGAGGTCGCGGTACTCCTCCATGTCGAGGTTGATGAAGGTGCCGTCCTCGGCAGCGCTGAGGTACAGCGGCAGCAGGCGCTCGACGACGTCGGCGACGACCTCGTCGAAGGCCCACATCGAGATGCGGCTGATGATGGCCGACACCTTCACCGAGACGTAGTCGACGTCGGGGCGCCGGATGAGCTCGTGGATGCCCTCGAGGCGCCGCTTCGCCTCCCCCTCGCCGAGCACGGCTTCGCCCAGCAGGTTGAGGTTCAGGCGCGCACCCGACTCTCGGATGCGCGCGATGGCGGGCCCGAGCTTGTGCGGGCGGGCGTCGACGACGAGGTGCCCGACCATCTCGCGCAGCGCCGTGCGGGCGATCGGCACGACGGGCGTCGGCAGCACCGGGGCGACCGCTCCCCCGACGCGCACCGCGCCGCGGAGGTACCACGGCAGGAACTCCGGCACGAGGGGCGCGACGTGGTGCAGACGGGTCGCCGCCGCCGTCACACTCTCGGGCCGCATGACCCCGTCGACGAAGCCGATCGTGAAGGGCAGCCCGTTCGGGTCGCGCAGCACGCCGGCGAGGCGCTGCGCCGCGGCATCCGCCGGATAGTCGGCCGCCGTGTGCACCCACTGCTGCGCCAGGGCGATCGCCTGGTCGGCGCGGTCGTCGTCGGAGGGGAAGCCCGGCGGGGTGGTGCCGGACGCAGCGGTGTCGGACATGCCGTCAGCCTATATCGCGGGCCCCGCTGCGAGGTCGCGGCGCTCCGGTGCGCGCCGCCGTGACATCGCGGGGCGCGGGCGTCACTCCCAGACGCTCGGCGCGGCCGCGCGGGTCGAGGGCAGAGCCGTCGCCGTCGCCCACTCGGTCATCCACGGCTCGAGCTCGGGGAGGTCATCGGGACGCCCCAGGGCCTCGAACAGCTCGTCGAGCGGAACGATGCCGCCGGACCGGCGCAGGAACCGAGACCGCACGAGCATCTCGGCGTAGACCTCGCCGTCGACGACCGCGCGGTGCACCATGTACACCGACTTGTCGTCATGCCCGTGCAGCCGCGTCTCGATGGTGAAGCGCTGCCACAGGTTGAGCGACTTGCGGAAGGTGATCGTGCTGCTGGCGACGACGCCGTACCAGCCCTTCTGCTGGAAGATCTGCAGGATGCCGGTGCGGATCAGCAGGTCGAACCGGCCGAGGTCGAACAGCGACGCATACCGCCCGTTGTTCATGTGCCCGAGCAGGTCGATGTCCGTGGGCAGCGTCCGCAGCCGCACACGCCCGATCGTCATCGGAGGGCGCAGGCCGCGCCGGCGTACGTGCGCTCGGGCTCGCCAGATCGTCAGGAGGGTTCGCAGCCACACGTTCACGAGGGCCGACGCTAGCGGATCCCCCGCGCCCCGGGCGGCATCCGTTGTGCCGACCACACAAAACGCGCGTACGTCGGACGCTCCCGAGGGAGCGATCCGACGTACGCGGGTTCGTGCGAGAGGGATGCCGCGCAGGCGGGTGCGGGGTCAGGCCCGCTTCGTGTCGAGCACGATGACCGACCACGACAGCGCGGGCAGGGTCGCCCGCAGCACGCCCTCGTCGAGGCCGACGCCGCGCAGGGGCTCGAGACCGACGCAGTCCTGGTCGTGCTCGGTGTTGGCCGACCGGCGGTCGCCACCCTCGGGCACCGTCAGCACCTCGGCCGAGACGACGTTCGAGGCCCCCAGCCCCCGCAGCTCGAGCGAGACCTCGGTCTCGGACTCGAGCGACCGGTTGGCCACGAACAGCGCGACGCGACCGGTGGACTCGTCCCACGTCGCGGCGGCGTCGACGACATCCACATCGCCGAACTTGGCGGTCGGCGTCTGGTCGGACTCGATCGCGAGCCGCAGGACGCGGCCCTGCGCCAGCTGCGACATCCGGGCGAACGGCCAGAAGATCGACTGGCGCCATGCCGGCCCGCCCTCCTCGGATCGGATCGGGGCGATGACGTTGACCAGCTGCGCCTGGTTGGCGATGCGCACGCGGTCGCCGTGGCGCAGCAGGCTGTGAAGGAAGGTTCCGACGACGACGGCATCCGTGACGTTGTAGGTGTCTTCGATCAGACGCGGGTGCGCGCGCCACTCCTTCGACGCCGACACGATGTGCGGCTGGTCCTCGGTGTCGAGACCCCGCTGGTACCAGACGTTCCACTCGTCGAACGAGATGTCGACCTGCTTGCGGTGCTTGCCCGCGGCCTTGACCGCGTCGATCGTCGAGACGACGCCGTCGATGAACGCATCCATGTCGACGGCCTCGGCCAGGAAGGATGCCGCATCTCCGCCGTCCTCCTGGTAGTAGGCGTGCATCGAGATGTAGTCGACCTCCTCATACGCGTGGGTGAGCACGGTGTGCTCCCACGTCCCGAAGGTCGGCATCTGCCGGTTCGACGACCCGACCGCGACGAGCTCGATGTCGGGGTCGACCAGGCGCATGGCCTTGGCCGTCTCCTGCGCGAGCCGGCCGTACTCGTGGGCCGTCTTGTGACCGATCTGCCACGGCCCGTCGAGCTCGTTGCCCAGGCACCACAGCCGGATGTCGAAGGGCGCGGCGGCCCCGTTGCGGCGACGCAGGTCCGACCAGTACGTGCCGCCTGCGTGGTTGGCGTACTCGACGAGGGCGCGTGCCTCGTCGACGCCGCGCGTGCCGAGGTTGACCGCTTCCATGACCTCGACCTGCGCCTCGCGGGCCCAGTCGACGAACTCGTGGAGTCCGAACGCGTTCGTCTCCACCGTGTGCCAGGCGCCGTCGAGGCGGTGCGGTCGGTCCTCGACCGGTCCGACGCCGTCCTCCCAGTTGTAGCCCGAGACGAAGTTGCCGCCGGGGTAGCGGATGACGGTCGCGCCGAGCTCCTTCACCAGCGCCAGCACATCGCGGCGGAACCCGCGTTCGTCGGCCTGCGGATGACCGGGTTCGAAGATGCCGGTGTAGACGCAGCGGCCCATGTGCTCGACGAACGAGCCGAAGAGGCGGCGCGGCACGTCGGCCACGGTGAAATCGCGATCGAGGACGATACGGGCGCGGGGCATGATGCTCCTGTTCTTTCGGGGTGCGGGGACGAGGAGGCCGGTCACTGACCGCCGAAGCCGGTCGTCGCGACGCCGCGGACGATCTGCTTCTGGAAGATCAGGAACACGATGATCAGCGGCAGCGACGCCAGCACGGCCTGGGCCATGACCTGGGCGTACTGCACGCCGTAGGCGCTGATGACGGTCTGGAGGCCGACCGGAAGCGTCATGAGGGTCGTGTCGTTGATGATGAGGAACGGCCAGAGGAAGTTGTTCCAGGCGGTGATGAAGACGAAGATCGCGACGGCGCCGAGGATCGGACGCGACAGCGGCAGCACGATCGACCAGAACACCCGGAAGCGTCCGGCTCCGTCGACGCGTGCGGCATCCTCGAGCTCGATCGGCACCTGGTCGAAGAACTTCTTCAGGATGAACACCATCGCCGGCGCGACCACCTGCGGCAGGATCAGGCCCCACGGGGTGTCGACGAGGTTGAAGGCGAGCATCTCGTAGAACAGGGGAATGATCAGCACCTGCGGCGGGATGACGATCGAGGCGATGACCGCGCCGTAGAGCAGCTTCTTGCCGCGGAAGTCCAGCCGCGAGAACGCGTACGCGGCGACGGCCGAGATCGCGAGGGTGATCAGGGTGATGGCAGCCGAGGTCCACAGGCTGTTGCCCGCCCAGATCCAGACGTTGCCCTGCGACAGGATCGAGGTGAAGGCCTCGGTCGTCGGGCCGCTCTCGCCGACCCAGCCGCCGGCACCCGAGGCGGCATCCGTCTCGGTCTTGAACGCGGTCGCGACGGCCCACAGGAACGGGAGCAGCCAGCCGACGGCCATCAGCGCGAGAGCGATGAAGGCGGCGATGTTCAGCGGGCCGAAGCGGCGCTGCCCGGGCTTACGGGCGCGCGAGTCGGACGGGACCCCCGGTGCGACGACGGAGCGGGTGGCGGTGGCGGTGGCGCTCATGAGTGCTCCTTCCGGCGGCGGGTGACGAGGGCTTGGATGACGCCGATGACGACGATCACCGCGAAGAAGACGTACGAGATGGCGGCGGAGTAGCCGAAGCGGTATCCGACGAAGCCGGACTCGTAGATGTACTGGACGATCGAGCGGGTCGTCTCGCTCGCGATGCCGCCGAGCATCTGGTACGCCTGGTCGAACAGCTTCAGCGAGGCGAGGACCTGCAGGATCACGATGAGCACCGTGATCGGTCCGAGCTGCGGGATCGTGATCGAGAAGAGCTTGCGCCACTCCCCCGCCCCGTCGATGGATGCCGCCTCGTACTGCCTCTCGGGGATGTTCTGCAGGGCCGCGAGGTACAGCAGGAAGTTGAAGCCCACCGTCCACCAGACCGTCGCGATGACGATCGCGAGCATGTTGGTGTCCGGGTTCTGCAGCCACGCGATCGGTTCGAGGCCGAACGCTTCGAGGATGCCGTTGGCGGCACCGATCTGCGGGTTGAAGATCCACACCCAGATCTGCGAGATGACGGTGGAGGCCAGCAGGTAGGGCATGAAGAACGACAGGCGCCACAGCCACTGTCCGGGCAGTCCCCGCTGCACGAGCAGCGCCATGATGAGCGCGAGCAGGACGAGCGGGATGGTCGAGAGCACTGTGAACCAGGCCGTGTTGCCGAGCGAGCGCCACATCACGGGGTCGCCCAGCGCCTCGATGTAGTTCGTGATGCCGACGAAGGAGCCGCCGGCGCCGGTCAGCGACTGATCCGTGAAGCTCAGGTAGAGCCCGTGCAGCAGGGGCCACACGAGGAAGAGCGCGAAGGCCACGAGGAACGGGGCGAGGAACAGCCACGCGATGCGCTGCTCGCCGCGGTCGCCGACGTGCCGACGCGAGGCGCCGCCGCGACGGCCGGTGACGATCGTGCGCGTCGCGGCGCTGTCGGCGATGCCGGCGCGGCCGGATCCGGTGTCGAGGGTCATGCTCCCGCTCCTTCCGGGTCGGCCGGGTTCGGGGTGCGCAGCTGCTGGTCGATGCGCGCCCGGAAGCGGGTGATCGCCTCGGCGGGGTCGGCGCCGCGCAGCAGCACGTTCTGCACGGCGGCGCCGAAGTCGGCCTGGAACCGCGAGCCCGAGCCGGTGAACCAGGCGGGCGGGTCGTACCGGACGAGTTCGGCCGCCTCGGCATAGTTGGCCTGCGGCAGCAGGTCGGCGTAGGCCGACGACTGCGTGACCGGCAGGTAGGCGGGGATGTGCCCGGCGCCGGCCCAGTCGAACGAGCCCTTCAGGATGTCGGCGACGAAGCGGTACACGAGGTCGCGCGTGGCCTCGTCGGGGGCGCTCTGGTGGGGCAGGGTGAACGAGTGCGAGTCGGCGTACACCGACGGCGTGCCGAACAGCGTCGGGATGATGGTCGCGTCGATCGGGAGGTTCTGCTGCTGCATCGAGCGCAGCTCCCACACGCCCGTGAGGAACAGCCCGCTGCGGCCGGTGGCGAACTCGGCGATCGCGCTCTGGTAGTCGGCGCTGCGCGAGGCGATCTCGTCGTCGAGCAGCTGCTGCATGAAGCCGAGCGACGCGAGCGCGGCGTCTTCGTCGATCTCGGCCGGACCGCCCTGCGGCAGCCCCATCTCGAGGCCGTGCTGCGTGTAGAGCGTGTAGAACAGGCGCCACATCTGCGCGCCGTCGCCGAGGTAGCCGTACGACAGGCCGTGAGATTCCGAGGCACCCGCGACGGCCCGCGCCATCTCGAGGAACTCCTCGGGCGAGGTCACCGGCCGCAGCTTGCCGTCGCTGTCGAGCACGCCGGCCGCGTCGCAGATGTCGGTGTTGTACATGAGGATGAAGGGGTGCGCGTCGAGCGCGACGCTGTACAGGTCGTCGCCGATGAAGCCCTTGCGCCAGATCGCCTCGGTGAAGGTGCTGCTGTCGACGCCGAGCTCGGCGAGCCGCGCGGTGTCCCACGTGTCGAGCAGGCCTCCCGGGGCGTACCCGACCACGCGCGAGGCGTGCATGATCGAGACGTCGGGGGCTCGTCCGCCCGCCGCGGCCATCGCGAGCTTCGTGTAGTAGGGCTCGCCCCAGGCGAGCACGGTCGGGCGGACGCGATAGTCGGACTGCGCGGCGTTCACGCCGTCGATCAGTCCGGACATCGTGACGCCGTCGGCGCCCGACAAGAGGTGCCAGAACTGAAGCGTCCGGGCACTGGTGCCGCCGGGCAGTCCGGCGCACGAGGCCAGGAACGCGGTACCGGCGAGAGCTGCGGCACCTGTCAGGAACCGGCGTCTGCTGAGTTCGAGTGGTGGGGCCATCGGTCACTCCTTCGTGACGTACAGGGACTCCTCTACTTTTACATCGATGTAATGGCTGCCGCAAGGGGGGTCGCGGCACGCGGCGGACTCACGGGACGGCGGCACCACCCGGAGCGGAAGCGGTGCTCGTGCGGGCGACGACGCGGTGCGGGATCGCCACGGCGCGGATCGGCGCCGAGGGCGCCGTCATCCGCTCCTCCAGCAGAGCGATCGTGGCGCGGGCGAACTCCGCGCGGTCGAACGAGACGGTCGACAGCTCGGGGGTGGTGTAGCGCGCCTGCTCGATGTCGTCGAAACCGCACACCAGCACGTCTTCGGGCACGCGGAGGCCGGCAGCGGCGAGCGCGTGCAGCGCGCCGATCGCGATCGAATCGGTGAAGCAGAGCAGCGCGTCGAACTCCACGCCCCGTTCGAGCAGCGTCCGTACCCCGGTCGCACCGGCTTCCGCATTCCAGGGCAGCACGTTGACCTCGCGCCGCGGATCGTGCGCGAGACCGGCGGCCGCGATCGCTTCGCGCATCCCGGCCAGTCGCAGCCGGCTCGTCGCGGTCGCACGATCCGCTCGCTCGTCGCCGCCGATCGCGGCGATGCGACGCGCCCCGCGCTCGATGAGGTGCGCCACGGCGTCACGCGCGCCGCCCGGGCTGTCGATGAGCACGCGGTCGGTGACGTGCTGCTCGACCTCGCCGATGAGCACGATCGGCGGAAGCCGTTCGTCGCGATCGATGACGCTGTCCTCGATGCGGATCGGATTCAGCACCAGGCCGTCGACGAGGTGAGCCCGGGCGCGAGAGACGAGGTCGCGCTCACGTTCGGGGGCCAGTGCGGTTTCTTCGACCTGCACGGCGTAGCCGCGCTGGTGCGCCGCGTTCACGAGGTGGTGCAGCATCTCGGCCGAGAATGACGTCGCGAGGTCGGGCAGGGCGATCGCGATGACCCCCGAGCGCCCGTTGCGCAACCCGCGAGCGCTGAGATTGGGAACGAAGTCGAGCTCGCGCATGGCGGCCTCGACCCGTTCCTGCGTCTCGGGCCGAACGACCGCGCTGCCGGTCAGGACGTTCGAGACCGTCTTCGCCGAGACCCCCGCCAGCGCGGCGACATCCTTCATGGTGGCTCGGCCGGGTCTGTCCTTCGGCATGTGCTCATGCTAGGCCCCGTGCGCGACCTCCCCGGGCGTCGGCGTCGGCGGCCTGCGCGTGCACGGGCGCCTCGAAGAACGCGAGCTCGTGCGCCATCGAGCGCGCGAAGGCCACGCCCATGCGCTCCCGCTCGGTCGGCGACGCCTCGGCGGCGGCGCGTTCGACCAGCTCGATCGCGCGCCGCGTCGAGGCCGCGAACGCGGGATCGGCGTACGTGGCGAGCCAGTCGCGGTACGGGTGCGCGTCGTGGTTCGCTTCCGCGAACCGGTCGCCGAGATCGGCGTAGAGCCAGAAGCAGGGCAGCAGCGCCGCGGCGAGCTCGCCGTACGAACCGCGCACCGACGCGGCGTGCAGGTGATCGGTGTACGCGAGGGTCGTGGCTGCGGCATCCGGCTCGCTCTCACCGGCGTGCGAGCGGTGCAACTCGGCCTCGACGGCGATGGCGGATGCCGCGGCCTCGGCCCAGAACACCTGTTCCTCCGGTCGCGGCGCGAGGGCACTGGCGCGAGCGAGCACCCGCGCGTACTCGCCGAGGTACAGCGCGTCCTGCCCCAGGTACCACGCGAACACCCGCCGATCGAGGTCGCCCGTGCGCAGACCGTCGACGAGCGCGCACGCGTCGACGGCTGCCCGCACCGGCGCGGCATCCGTCCATGCCGTCTCGGTCCACCCGGCGGGGCGCGGGGCGGCGGGCGGGCCTGCCAGCCGGGGCCGCAGCTCGTGCAGATGGTCGATGGGTCCGTTGCCGCGCCCGACCTCGAGCGCCGCGCCGGCGGCGATGGCTCCGGCGAGCCAGACCTTCGCGCGGGCGAGGGCATCGGCCCAGTCCCACCCGTCGGCGCGGAGCGTCGCCATCGCCGACGACAGCGAGCATCCGGTGCCGTGCGTGTTCGTCGAGGCCACGCGCGCACCGTCGAGCTGCGCGACGACTCCGCTCGCCGTGACGATGGCGTCGGGGCAGGCATCGCCGGCGAGATGCCCGCCCTTCACGAGCACGGCCGCGCCGGATGCCGCCGCGAGACGTCGCGCCTGATCGACAGCGGTATCCCACGACGTCGCGACGGGTTCGTCGACGAGCACCGCCAGCTCCGGCAGGTTCGGGGTCACGAGATCGGCCCGGCGGCACAGCGCCCGCACGGCATCCTCGGCGGCGGCGTCCAGCAGCCGGTCGCCGCTCGTGGCGACCATGACCGGGTCGAGCACCACGACGTCGCCCGAGCGCTGCGCCAGCCAGGCGTCGACGACCGCGATGAGCGGCTCGGAGTGCAGCATCCCGATCTTGATCGCGTCGATCTGCACGTCGTCGCCGACGGCGTCGAGCTGGTCGCGCAGGAACGCGGCGGGGGGAACGTTCACGGAGCGCACGCCGAGCGTGTTCTGCGCGACGAGCGCGGTCACGACGGCCATGCCGTAGCCCCCGAACGCCGCGATCGTCTTCAGATCGGCCTGGATGCCGGCCCCGCCCGTGGGGTCGGTGCCGGCGATGCTGAGCACGCGGACGCCTCCTTCGCCGCCGTTCATCGCCCGGCCTTCGCATCGGCGTCGCGAGCGAACGAGCGCGCAGCTGCCCCGGGATCGTCGGCCGCGCAGATCGCCGACACGACAGCGACGCCGGCGGCACCGGCGCGACGCAACGGCGCCACGTCGTCGGGGCGCACGCCGCCGATCGCGACGCACGGCAGCGGTGCGACGCGGGCGAGCTCCGCGAATCCGTCGATGCCCAGGGCGGGCGGGTGGTTCGCCTTCGTCGCCGTCGGCCGGATCACCCCGACCCCGAGGTAGTCGAGGGTTCCCGCGGGCAGCTCGCCCGCGGCACGCAGGTGGGCCGGCGTGTGCGCGGTCCAGCCGATGACCGCGTCGGCGCCCAGCAGGCGCCGAGCGGTGACCGGCGGGATGTCGGCCTGGCCGAGGTGCACGCCGTCGACCACCGCCCCCGCGTCGCGAGCAGCGAGCGCGACGTCGACGCGGTCGTCGATCAGCAACGGCACCCGTCCCGCGATGACGCTCGAAAGCAGGCATGCGCGGCGGATGAGCTCGGCGGCGTCGACGCGCTTGTCCCTCAGCTGGACGACCGTGACCCCGCCCGCGACGGCCGCGTCGACGACCGACGGCAGGGCGTCGATCGGCAGGCGGTCGTCGGTGACGAGGTGCAGCGCGAGGTCGACCCCGCGGGTCACCGCGCGTCTCCCGCCGCAGCGGCTGCCGCGGGCACGGCGGCCCCGCGCTCGGACTCGATCAAGCGCGTCGCATCGAGCCCGTCGGGCCGCAGACCGGCGAGCGCGTCGAGAAAGGCCGCCGCGAAGGATCCCGGGCCGGACGAGACGGATGCCGCGACCTCCGCGGCCCGCTTGTGCACGAGCGACCCGGCGACGGCGGCCGAGAGGGGCTCGGCCACGCCGAGGAACGCGGCGATCGTCGCTCCCAGCGAGCACCCGCCGCCGGTGACGCGCGTGAGCAGCGGGTCACCGCCCGGCACGCGGACGGTGCGGACGCCGTCGGTGATCAGGTCGACGGCCCCCGACACGGCGACGACGGCGCCCGACCGCAGCGCCAGCTCGGCGGCGGCCTCGTGGACCGAGTCGGGGTCGTCGGTGCTGTCGACACCGCGGCCGCCGGCGCCGCGTCCCGCGACCGCGGCGATCTCGGAGGCGTTGCCCCGGATGACCGCGGGACCGGCAGCGACGAGCTCGGCCGCGAGCGCCGTGCGCACGGGCAGCACCCCGACGGCGACGGGGTCGAGCACCCAGCGCCGCGTCGCGCCGACGATCTCGCGCGCGCTCGCCTGCTGCTGGGGGTTCGGCGTGCCGAGGTTCACGAGCACCCCGTCGGCGACGCCGGCGAACAGGCCGGCTTCGCCCTCGATGTCGACCATCGCGGGACTCGCTCCGAGAGCGAGCAGCACGTTCGCGGTGAAGCCGGTGACGACGGCGTTGGTCACGCAGTGGGTGAGCGGAGCGGCATCCCGGAGCGCTGCCAGCGCATCCTCGGGGCCGCGGACGGTGGGCACGACATCGCGCATTTCGACATCCCTTCGCCAGCATTGCACTGGAGCAGGTTCGACGGGTCTGATCTCAGCTCGCGGATGCGGGCACCCCGTGTCGGGGAACGACCATAGCAGGCGTCACGCGGCGTCGAGAGCGGATTTCACGTCACCGTCGGCCGAGCGTAGAGTCTGGCCATGGAAGCCGAACTGCAGACCGACATCGTCGTCCGTCCGGTGCGGGATGTCGACGCCGAAGCCCTCGGGCGCGTGCACGCCACCTGCTGGCACGAGACCTACGACCACCTCATCAGCACGGCGGCGCTGCAGAGCGTCTCGCCGCGACGGCTGGCCGAGCTGTGGACGCACTGGGCTGCGCAGGGCGAGGACTTCCGCATGCACGCGGCTCTCGTACGGGGCGAGATCGTCGGCTTCGTCGGCTCGGGACCGGCGCGTGACCGCGACGCACCGCGCATGCGCGAGCTGTACTTCATCTACCTGCTCGACGCCTGGCACGGCACCGGCATCGGTCAGCGGCTCTTCGACGCCGCGATCGAGAAGGACGAAGGCGTGTACCTCTGGGTCGCCGAAGACAACCCGCGCGCGCACCGCTTCTACGAGCGCAACGGCTTCACGCTCGACGGTGCGACGCACACCGAACCGTTCCTCGGCGAGACGCTGACGGAAGTCCGCTTCGTCCGCTGAGTCCCGGCTTCCTGCGGGCGAATGGCCGACCTTGAGGAGTTGCCGTCGGCTTGCCAGCCCCAGCCCCGCCGCGCCACCGAACCGGCCGGGCGGCCAGACCGGCGGCGGGTGTCAGCGGACAGCCCGCGCCCTAACTCCTCAAGCCCGGGCCAATCCGACGGCAACAGCGGCATGGAGCAGCGCCTGCACGCCGATCTTGAGGAGTTGCGACGGTGTCCTCCCCCGACTGAGGGGGAGGTGACCTGTCCACAATCGTCGGCCGGTCCGTGTCGGATGTCGGTGGTCCGCGCGATCATGGACATATGGCAACGACGCGCGGCAGTGACGGAGTGGGACGGAGTCCCCATGCCGGTGCGCTCGGGGCGTTTGCTGAGGCGTTGGATGCTGCTCACGCCGGGGATGTCGCCCTGATTCGCGCCCTCGCTGAGGTCGGACGGTCGGCGTTGCGGGTCGCGCACGTCGGCGGTGTGCGGGGGATGGCGTCTGACATGGAGCTACGGTCGGTCGCTGCGGAGGCGGCGGGTTTGGCGGGGCGGTCGGATCGGCGGTTGCAGCACGACATCGACCACGCGATGACGATCGTCGACGACTACCCGGCCGTGTTCGCGGCGTGGGAGACCCGGCGGATCACGCGGGATCACGTGGAGGTGATCGTCAAAGCCGGGACGGTGGTGCCGGCTGAGGTTCGGGGCGCGTTCGCGGACGCTGCGATCGAGATCTGCGAGCAGGACATCGCGGTGCGGGTGAAGGAGCCGCTGAGAGCGTTGGCGGAGCGGATGCATCCGCGGGAGTTCACTGAGCGACACCGGGACGCCGCCGCCGGGCGGTGCGTTCGGGTGCTTCCCGGGGCGGACGGGATGTCGGATCTGATCGCGACCTTGCCCACCGTGATCGCCGCGGGGATGTTGGACCGGCTGACGCAGATGGGCCAGTCCGTGAAGGGCGCCCGGGGTGCCGGAATGGGGGTACCGGGCGAGGGGATGGATGCCGCGGGCGCGGGTGCAGCCGGGGCGGCGTTCGGCGACGGGCCCGATGCCGCGGGCACCGCGTTCGGCGAGGCCGCGGCGACTACGACCGCCCAGCCTGAGGAGCCGGATACGCGCACGATGGATCAGCTCCGCGCCGACGCTCTCGCCGACCTCGTCCTCGCGGGTGCGCCGGCGGTCGACCCCACCTACGGCATCGACGCTCCGGGGCCACTGGGCGCCATCCGAGCACGCGTGCAGGTCGTGGTCACCGCAGACACGCTCACCGGAACCGACCACGGTCCCGCCGAAGCTGTCGGAACGGGGCTGGTCGACGCTGACACGGCCCGCGAACTCGCCGGGCAAACGACCTCGTGGGACCGGCTCTTCATCGACCCCATCACCCGCACCCCGGTCGAGATCGATACCTACCGGCCCACCGCCTCGATGCGACGCCTCCTGCAAGCCCGCGACCAGCACTGCCGGTTCCCCGGGTGCCGTCGGGCCGCGATCCGCTGCGAGATCGACCACACCATCGACCACGCCCTCGGCGGCCACACCCACATCTACAACCTCGCCCACCTCTGCCAGCGACACCACTCGATGAAGCAATTCACCGACTGGAACGTGAGGCAACTCGGCGACGGAGTCCTCGAATGGACCTCCCCCGGCGGGCGAATCTACCGCGAAGACGTGCCGATCCCCGCCGTCTGCTTCACACCCGCGGCGGATCCGCCACCGGAAGCGAGCGTCCGCACCCGGCTCAGCGAACCGCCACCCTTCTGACCCGCCCCCTCGTATGACTCGCCGCTCTGCGGGCCGCCGCCCGAACGCGCCCTCGCGGAGTGAATCATCGGATCATCGGATCACCGGATCACCGGATCACCGGATCACCGGATCACCGGATCACCGGATCACCGGATCACCGGATCACCGGATCACCGGATCATCGGACCGGTGCACCGATGGAGCACGGTTCAGCGCACCGTCACCGTGCCGAAGAGCCGGGCGATCGGCGCGAGCACCGCCGGACGGGCCGCGAAGACGGCCACCGCGGTGACGGTGATCGACGCGACGAAGAGCCAGAACCCGGTGGGATCGTCAGCGTAGGCGCCGGGATCGACCGAGCCCCGCGCCGCGAACATGTGGTTGAGGTTGCGCAGCGCCCCCGTCGCGAGCACGAGCGTGACATGGGCGGTGATGAAGGCCACGAAGAACACCATCACCCGCACGTGGATGCGCCGAGCCACGTCGATCGAGATCAGGCGGTTGATCCGGCGCTCACCCCGAGGCCACGCGGTGCTCAATCGCGCGCCGCTGAGGACCGCGAGCGGTGACGCGACGAACACGACCGAGAAGTAGGCGAGCTGCTGCAGGCTGTTGTAGGCGACCCAGCCGTTCTCGGTGGGCCAGTCGAGCGAGACGTACTGCAGCGCCGCCGACGCGGCGTTGGGCAGCACCTCCGCGCTGGTCGGGACGATGCGCGTCCACTGCCCGGTCGCGAACAGCAGGATCACGAACACGAGACCGTTGACCACCCACAGCACGTCGAGCGCCTGGTGGAACCAGATCGTGAGGCTCGTCTTGCGCTTCCGCGCGCCGCGGGGCGACCAGAACGCCGACGGCCGCTTCTCTCGACGCACCTGCAAGCCGGTCCGGACGATCAGCACCATGAGGAAGGCGTTGAAGAAATGCTGCCAGGCCAGCCACGCCGGCACCCCGACGGGCGCAGACGCCGGCAGCTCGTACACGCCGGGATACCGGGTGACGAAGTCGCGCACCGCCTCGACGCTCAGCATCCACCGGGCGGCGATCACGGCGGTCGCCGCCCCCACGACGAGCACGATCGCACCGACGGCGATCACGCCCACCCACTGCCTCACGGTGAAGCGCGCGGCAGCCGGCCCGTGACGCCGCTCGGCCACCGGGTCCTTCGCTCCTCGCATTGCGACGGGTCAGCGGTGGCGGAACTCCGGCGCACGCTTCTCGGCGAACGCCGACATCCCCTCCTTCTGGTCGTCGAGGGCGAACAGCGAGGCGAAGATCGTTCGCTCCAGACGCAGCCCCTCGGCGGCGGTCGTCTCCTGCGATGCGCGCAGCGCCTGCTTGGCCGCGTACGCGACGGGCAGCGAACGCGACGCGATCCGATCGGCGACGGCCCCCGCCTCGGCGAGCAGGTCGGCCGCGGGAACGACCCGCGACACCAGCCCCGCCCGCTCGGCCTCATCCGCGGCCATCCGACGCCCGGTCAGCACGAGCTCCGCCGCCTTGTAGTAACCGATCGCGCGTGCGAGCCGCTGCGTCCCGCCGATGCCGGGGATCACGCCCAGGTCGATCTCGGGCTGTCCGAACACGGCCGTGTCGGCGGCGAGGATGATGTCGCACATCATGGCGAGCTCGCATCCGCCACCCAGCGCGTAACCGGCGACCGCGGCGACGACGGGCGTGCGCACCCGCGCGAAGTCCTCGAGCGGGGCGAACGGGTTGTCGACCGACATGTCACGGGCGCTCTTGCCCGCCATCTCCTTGATGTCGGCGCCGGCGGCGAACGCCCGCTCCGATCCGGTGACCACGATCGCGCCGACCTCCTCATCGCGATCGAAGGCGACCGCCGCCGCGGCCAGCTCCGCCGCGAGCGTCGAGTTGAGGGCGTTGAGCGCCTCCGGGCGGTTCAGGGTGATCCAGCCGACGCGGCCGCGCGTCTCGGTGACGATCGTCGTGTACTCGCTCATGCCCTCATCGTGCCACGCGCCCCTCCGGCCGTCCCCGATCGGTTGCCGTGCATTCACGTGCCGGACACGTCCGCGCGATAAGCACGACCCGCACCCGTTCACCCGACCAGAGGACACCTATGCCTTCGCCTGCCCGGAACCGCACGGTTCCCCGCACGCTCGCGGCCGTCGCCACGGCCGCACTGACCTGCACCCTCGCACTCACACCGCTGACGGCGGCATCCGCAGCCGTCGTTCCCGACCCCATCCGCGACTCCGCGCCCGGCGCGACCCTGGCACTGACGCCGATCGGATCGCACGAGACCGGCGTCTTCGACGAGTCCGCCGCCGAGATCGTGCAGTCGTACCGCGACCGCCTCTACGTCGTCAACGCACTGGCCGGCTCCGTCAGCGTGCTCGACAACAGCGACCCGACGGCTCCCGTCGAGCTGTTCACCATCGCGGATGCCGGCACGGCGAACTCCCTCGCCATCCGCGACGACGGTCTCGGCGTCGTCGCGTTCGAGGCCGAGGACAAGACCGCGAACGGGTCGCTGGTCTTCTTCGACGCGAACGCCGACGACGCGGCATCCGCCCGCCTCGGCTCGGTCACGGTCGGCGCCCTGCCCGACATGGTCACGATCTCGAAGGACGGCGCCTACGCGGTCGTCGCCAACGAGGGCGAGCCCGCCGAAGACTTCTCGACCGACCCCGAGGGCTCGATCGGCGTCGTCGCGCTGCCGAAGACGGTCACCGCACCGGCGCAGAACGCCGTCCGCATCGCCGGCTTCGGCGCGTTCGAAGCGACGGCCCTCCCCGCCGGTGTGCGCGTCTTCGGCCCCGACGTCGCCGCGCCCAACCAGGGCGACAAGCCGCTCACCGCCAACCGCGTGAGCCGCAACCTCGAGCCCGAGTACATCACCGTCGACGGCACGACCGCCTATGCGGCCCTGCAGGAGGCGAACGCGATCGCTGTCGTCGACCTCGCCAAGGCCGAGGTCACCAAGGTCCTCCCGCTCGGGTTCAAGGACCACGGCGCGGCGGGCAACGGGCTCGACGCGAGCGACAGGGACGGCGCGATCAACATCGCCACCTACGCCGGTCTGAAGGGCATCTACATGCCCGACGGCATCCAGTCGTACTCGGCCATGGTGGGCGGCAAGGCCACCACGTACCTCGTCACCGCGAACGAGGGCGACGCCCGTGAGTGGGGCGACTACGCCGAGGCCGCCCGCGTGAAGGACCTCGGCAAGAAGGACCTCCCGGCCGTCTGTGCCGACTCCCCCCTTGCCGCCCAGCTGGGCGATGCAGCCCTCGGACGCCTGAACGTCTCGACCGCCAACGGCCTGCGCGCCGACGGCACCTGCTACGAGGAGCTCTACTCGTTCGGCAGCCGCTCGTTCTCGATCTGGGGCACCGACGGCTCGCTGGTGTTCGACTCCGGCGACCAGTTCGAGCAGATCCTCGCGCGCGTCGCGCCCGAGTACTTCAACTCGAACCACTCCGAGGCCAACTTCGACGGCCGCAGCGATGACAAGGGGCCCGAGCCCGAGAACCTGTCGATCGGCACGGTCGGCGGCCGCACCTACGCCTTCATCGGCTTCGAGCGCGTCGGCGGCGTCATCGTCTACGACATCACCGACCCGAAGGCGGCGACGTACGTGACGTACGTCAACAACCGCGACTTCGGCGCCACCGCCGACTCCCCCGCCGCGGGCGACCTCGGCCCCGAGGGCGTCCAGTTCATCGGGGCACACCGCTCCCCCACGGGCCAGCCGCTGCTCGCGGTCGGCAACGAGGTGTCCGGCACGACGACGCTCTACAGCATCGAGCAGCTCGTCGGCGGCGCTCCCGTCGCACAGCCCGACATCCGCGTGCTGACGATCAACGACTTCCACGGCCGCCTCGTGCAGGAGTCCGGCGGGGTCGCGGGTGCCGCGGTCCTCGCGGGTGCGGTTGACAAGTTCCGTCAGCAGAACCCGAACACCCTGCTCGTCTCGGCCGGCGACAACATCGGCGCCTCGGCGTTCGAGTCGTTCATCGACCAGGACACCCCCACGATCGACGCGCTGAAGACCGCCGGCCTCGACGTCAGCGCCGTCGGCAACCACGAGTTCGACCGCGGATTCGACGACCTGACCGAGCGTGTCATCCCTCGATTCGAGGAGAACGCGGATGCCGGTGCCTTCAGCGACTTCGCGCTGGGCGCGAACGTCTTCCGCAAGGGCACCGACGAGCACGCGCTCAAGCCGTACACGATCAAGGAGGTCGACGGCACGCAGGTCGCATTCGTCGGCACCGTGACCGAGCAGACCGCCGGTATGGTCAGCCCGCAGGGCATCGCGGGCATCGAGTTCCGCGACCAGGTCGCCTCGGCCAACGACGCTGCCGCCGACGCCGTCGCCGAGGGCGCGGACATCGTGGTGCTGCTCGCGCACGAAGGGTCCGCGGGCTCCGACTGCGCCGCGATCGCGACCGAGGCCGGCGACTTCGGCGACCTCGTCCGCGGCGCCTCGTCCGACATCGACGCGATCGTCTCGGCACACACGCACCAGAAGTACGCGTGCGAGATCGGCGGACGCCCGGTGCTGCAGGCCCACCAGTACGGCACGACGCTCGGCTCGCTCGACATCGAGCTGACCGACGCGGGCGAACTCGAGTCGATCACCCCCAGCACGGTGTCGCTCTACAACGCCACGCTGGGTCAGTACATCGCCTACCCCGACACCGACACGGCCCAGGTCGTCGCGGACGCGGTCCGCATCGCGGACGAGAAGGGCCGGGTGCAGGTCGGATCGATCACCGCCGACATCCTGCGCGGCAAGACCGCGACGGGCGCTGAGGATCGCGGAGTGCACTCGACGCTCGGCAACACCGTGGCCGACGTCTACCTGTGGGCCACGTCGCAGAACCCGGCCTACGGCGGGCGCGACGCCGAGGTGGCGTTCATGAACCCGGGCGGCCTGCGCGCCGACCTGCTGTTCGGCGACGACAACGGCGCCGTGTCGTACCGTGAGGTCGCCAACGTCCAGCCGTTCGCGAACACCCTGGTCACGCTCGAGCTCACCCCTGCACAGATCAAGCAGGTGCTCGAGGAGCAGTGGCAGCCGGCCACCGCCTCGCGCCCCAAGCTCGCGATGGGTGTCTCGAAGGGCTTCACGTTCGAGTACGACCCCGCGGCGACGAAGGGCTCGCACATCCGCTCGATGCAGCTGAACGGTGAGCAGCTCGCGCTCGACGACACCAGCACGAAGATCCGCGTCGTCACCAACTCGTTCCTCGCGGGCGGCGGCGACAACTTCGGCACCTTCGCGACGGGCACCGGCGCGGCGGACTCCGGCCAGGTCGACCTGCAGGCGACGGTGGAGTTCTTCGCCGCCGTCGGCCCGGTCTCACCGGCACCGGCGAACCGCGCCTACGTCGCCGGCGAGCAGCCGCCGGTCGAGCAGCCCGGTTTCCCCGGCCCCGGCGCCCCCGGTGACGGCGAGCCCACGGAGCCCGGCGAGCCCACCGAGCCCGGCGAGCCCGGCGAGCCCGGTGACGGCGAGCCGGCGCAGCCGTGGGCGACCGTCGAGCTCGGCGCGACGTCGGTGCCGCAGGGCGGAACGCTCGCGGTGACGGTGACGGGCCTCGAGCCCGGCCAGCGGATCGAGGCCACGCTGTTCAGCGAACCGATCGTCGTCAGCGGCATCCCCGCGGCCGACGCATCGGGCCGCACGGCGTTCTCGATCGCGATCCCGCGCGACTTCGAGGTCGGCGCACACCGCCTCGTCGTGACGTCGGGCTCGCTCACACCGATCGAGGTCGGCGTGACGATCACGGCCGCCGCGCCGGCGGGCACGATCGCCGTCACCGGCGGCGCGGTTCCGATCGGGTTCATCGTGGCGGGCGTCCTCGCCCTGGCCGCGGGCGGCGTCCTCATCGCCGCGCGTCGCCGACGCACCGCCTGACCCGCTGATCCGCACGACGAATCGACCCGCCGCACCCCGAGCACTCGGGGGGGCGGCGGGTCGATCCGCGTTCCGGCGCGTGCCGGAACGACGGCGTCGCGGTCCGCTCAGCCCGCGGCTTCCTCCGGGCGCTCGGCCGCCTCGACCTCGGCCTCATCAGCCACATATCCGTCGACGTGCCGCTCGTCCGGGCCGTCGTATGCCGACAGCGGGCGGATGAGCGCGTTCGCGGCGTACTGCTCCATGATGTGCGCGGTCCAGCCGATCACCCGCGCCGCGACGAACAGCGGCGTGAAGGTCACGGTGTCGAAGCCCATGAGGTTGTAGGCGGGGCCCGACGGGTAGTCGAGGTTCGGGTAGATGCCCTTGCGCTGCGTGAACGCGCGCTCGAGGGTGTCGTACAGCTCGGCGACATCCGGCCGCTCGTAGTGGGCCACGAGGGTGTCGAGCGCGGCCTTCATCGTCGGCACCCGCGAGTCGCCGCGCTTGTAGACGCGGTGACCGAAGCCCATGATCTTGCGCTTGTCGGCGAGCGCTCGGTCGAGCCAGGCCTCGACGCCGGCGGCATCGCCGATCTCGTCGAAGACGTGCATCACGGCCTCGTTGGCACCACCGTGCAGCGGACCCTTCAGCGCACCGATAGCCCCCACCACCGCGGAGTAGAGGTCGCTGAGCGTCGAGGCGATGACGCGGCCCGTGAAGGTCGAGGCGTTGAACGAATGCTCCGCGTACAGGATGAGCGACCGGTTGAACGCCTCCGCCACAACGGGATGCGGCTCGTCGCCGAACGTCATCCATAGGAAGTTCGCCGCGTCGTCGAGGTCGTCACGCGGTTCGATGAGCCCGAGCCCCCGTCGCCGGCGCTGCCCGTACGCGACGATGGCGGGAAGCACCGCGAACAGGCGCAGGCTGCGCTCGCGGTTGCGTTCGGGCGTTCCGACCGCGTCCAGCACGGATGCCGCGCCGGCGGTGTCGAGCGCACCGAGCACGCTCACCGCCGTGCGGACCTCGTCCATCGGGTGCGCGTCGAGCGGCATCCGGTCGATCGCCTCCCGCAGCTCCGGCGGCAGCGCCCGCTGCAGCCGGGCCCGTCGGCGCTGCTCGGCGAGCTGCTCGTCGGTCGGCAGCTCGCCGTGCCAGAGCAGGTGCGCCACGGCGTCGACCGGCTGCGTCGCGGCGAGCTCCTGCACCGGGTAGCCCCGGTAGAGCAGCGAGTTCGTCTCCGGGTTCACTTTCGAGATCGCCGTCACATCGGCGACGACCCCCACGAGTCCCTTCCGGACGTCCTGCTCGGTCATGTTCTGTTCCCTCTCCGTCGAGTAGCCAGAATTCGCGGGTCTCAGTCCCGGTCGGTCGACTCATTCTGGCGAGTCGACAGGGTGAAGTCGAAGACCGACGAATCGAAACGCGCGTACCCCTCGTAGTCGACGAGGTCGTAGAGATCGGCGCGGTGCTGCATCTGGTCGAGCTTCCCGGTGAGGTTGCCGGCGGTCGTGAGCTCGTCGAGCGCACGGCCCGCCGCCCCCATCGCGATGCGCAGCAGCGAGACAGGCCAGATCACGATCCGTACACCCGCGTCGCGCAGCTGGTCGACCGTGAAAAGCTCGGACTTCCCGAACTCGGTCATGTTCGCCAGGATCGGCACGTCGACGGCCGCCGCCATGGCTTCGAACTCCGCGAGGTCGCGCATCGCCTCGGGGAAGATCGCGTCGGCGCCGGCGTCGACCAGCGCACGGGCTCGGTCGACCGCGGCATCCATTCCCTCGATCGCCCGCACGTCGGTTCGCGCCATGATGAGGAAGTCCGCGTCGCGCCGGGCATCGACGGCGGCCCGGATGCGGCCGACCGCGGTGTTCTCGTCGACGACGCTCTTTCCGTCGAGGTGGCCGCACCGCTTGGGATTGACCTGGTCCTCGATGTGACACCCGGCGAGCCCCGCGTCTTCGAGCGTCTGGATGGTGCGGGCGACGTTCATCGGTTCGCCGAACCCGGTGTCGGCGTCGATGATCGCCGGCAGCTCGGTCATCCGGGCGATCTGCTGGCCGCGTCCGGCGACCTCGCTGAGCGTCGTGAGGCCGACATCGGGCAGACCGAGGTCGGCCGCGATGACCGCGCCCGAGACGTACACGCCGTCGAAGCCGTGCTGCTCGATCAGCCGGGCCGAGAGCGGGTTGAAGGCGCCGGGGAACCGCAGGGTCTCGCCCGAGGCGAGGTGCTCACGCAGGATGCGGCGCTTGTCGGCGGGGGTGGTCTGGGAGTACAGCATCAGAACAGACCTCGCGGGTTCGGCGCCGACGCGATGACACCGTCACGAGCGACGATGTTCAGCTCGCGCACCTCGTCAGCCGTCAGCTCGGTCAGACGCTGCGCGAGGTCGAGGAAGCGCTCGATCTCGGCCGGTTCGAGCACGGGCTCGGCGAGGATCCGGAACTTGCGGATGTAGTCCTCGCGCGCGAACGGACGAGCGCCGAGCGGATGGGCGTCGGCGACGGCGATCTCATCGACGATCGTCGAACCGTCGGTCAGCCGGATCTCGACGCGTCCGCCGAAGGCCTTCTCCGCCGGGTCCTCCGAGTGGTAGCGCCGCGTCCATTCGACATCCTCGGCGGTCGTGATCTTTCGCCAGAGCGCCACGGTGTCGGGGCGAGCCGCGCGCTCAGGTGTGTACGAGTCGACGTGGTGCCAGCCGCCGTCCTGCAGCGCGACCGCGAAGATGTACGGGATCGAGTGGTCGAGCGTCTCGCGCGACGCGGTCGGGTCGTACTTCTGCGGGTCGTTCGCACCCGAGCCGATGACGTAGTGCGTGTGATGACTCGTGTGCAGCACGATGCTCTCGACGTTCGCGGGGTCGAGCAGCTCGGGGTGCTCACCGTGCAGCTTGCGGGCGAGGTCGATCCACGCCTGCGCCTGATACTCGGCCGAGTGCTCCTTCGTGTACGAGTCGAGGATGCCGCGCTTGGCCTCCCCCGGCGCGGGAAGCGGCACCGTGTAGGCGGCATCCGGTCCGTCGAGCAGCCACGCGATGACGCCGTCTTCGCCCTCGTAGATCGGGTTCGGGCTGGTCTCGCCGCGCATCGCTCGGTCCACGGCCTCGACCGCGAGCTTGCCGGCGAATGCCGGGGCATGGGCCTTCCAGGTCGAGATCTCGCCCTTGCGCGACTGACGCGTCGCGGTCGTGGTGTGCAGCGCCTGGCCGACCGCCTGGTAGATCGTCGCGGCGTCGAGGCCGAGAAGCGTGCCGATTCCCGCGGCGGCCGAAGGCCCGAGGTGGGCGACGTGGTCGATCTTGTGCTTGTGCAGGCAGATGGCCCGCACGAGGTCGATCTGGATCTCGTATCCCGTCGCGAGGCCCCGCACGAGCGCCGCACCGTCGGCACCGACGTGCTGAGCGACCGCGAGGATCGGCGGGATGTTGTCGCCGGGGTGTGAATAATCCGCCGCGAGGAAGGTGTCGTGGTAATCCAACTCGCGCACCGCGACGCCGTTCGCCCACGCGGCCCACTCGGGGGCCGTCACGTCGGTCACGCCGAAGACGCTCGCCCCGGCGCCGCCCCGTGAGACCGGGTGGTCGAGCGCCTGCGCGCGGGCCGAGCTGACGGGAGCCCGGGTGAGGGATGCCGCGGCGACGGCGGCGTTGTCGATGATGCGGTTCACGACCATGTCGGCGACGGCGGGCTCGACCGCGACGGGGTCGACGGCGACCTCGGCGATCTTCCACGCGAGCTGGTCCTCGCGCGCGAGTTCTTCGTCGCTGCGGTGGACCCGGACGTGATGGCTGACGGTCATGCGGATGCCTCCAGAGAGTCGAGGATGCTGGTCAGGGCGTTGTGCAGGTGGACATGGGTGGCGTGGGCGGCGAGGTCGGCGTCGCGGGCCGCGATCGCGCTCGCGATGAGCCGGTGCTCCTCGATCGACGCCGCGAGCCGCGCCGGGTTGTCGCGGGCGAGGCGGCGAACCCGCACGAGATGCGTGCGCACGATTCCGAGCGCCGACGTCAGGTAGGCATTTCCGGCGGCTTCGTCGAGCGCCGCGTCGAAGCGAGCGATGAGCGCGTAGTACGCGTCGGGGTCACCCGCCGCGGGTGCTTCAGACTGAGCAGTACGGTCGAACGCCGCGGCGAGCTCGGCGAACAGCGCGGCGTCGCCCCGGGATGCCGCGAGCCGTGCGGCGGTCTCTTCCAGCGCGCGCCGCACCTCGAAGAGCGACCGGATGTCGTCGCGATCGATGTCGGCGACGACGGTCACCCGCGGCGAGGCCTGGCGCACGAGGCCGTCGGCCGCGAGCCGTCGCAGGGCCTCGCGCAGCGGAGTGCGACTGACGCCCAGTCGCGTCGCCTGCTCCACCTCGCCGAGCACCGCCCCGGGAGCCAGGTCGCCGTTCTGGATCTCGGTCAGCAGAGCGGCGTACGCGCGCTTTCCCGCCCGTGCTCCGCCCTCGGCCACCATGCGACGATTGTATACACAGAGCCCGCGCCGGCGGGTCAAAAGCGCGGAATCCGACTCCAACGTATACAGAAACCGCATCACACGACGCCCCGGGTACCCTTGCCCGAGTGAGTTCCGACCGATACACCGTGGCCACCGACGGCGCCTGCAAGGGCAATCCCGGACCGACCGGCTGGGCCTGGGTCGGTGAGGACGGCCACTGGGCCGCCGGAGCGATCCCGCAGGGCACCAACAACATCGGCGAGCTGCTCGGCCTGCTGAAGGCGATCGAGGACCACCCCGACGTCCGCGAGCTCGTCGTTCAGGCCGACTCGAAGTACGCCATCGACACCTATGCCTCGTGGATGGACGGCCATCGCCGCCGCGGCTGGAAGACCTCGACCGGCGCGCCGACGAAGAACCGCGACATCCTCGAGCAGCTCATCGCCGCCCGCGACGCCCGCCGTGCGCGCGGCCTGCCCGACGTCATCCTCGAGCATGTGCGCGGGCACCGCGGCCACGTCCTGAACGAGTGGGCCGACGAGCGAGCCGTGCGCGGCGCCGAGCACGCCGCGAAGGGCACCGCGAGCGCCTGGTCGTCGCTCGGCGGCCTGCACGAGAAGCTCGACGTGTCGGAGGCACCGAAGAAGAAGCGCTGACGGGACGGCGAGACCTGTCAGCCGTCCCGGTTGTCGGGATGCCGCGGATCGTCCGTGGTGTACGCCGACCGCGCGAGCGCCTCCGGCATCCAGGTGAGCGGATCGGCGAAATCCGCGATGATGACGCCCCCTGCGCCGTGCGCGTCACCGTGCGGTGCCAGTCGCCGACGAGCCCGTTCGCGCACGCGCTCGTCGGCCCGCACCCGTTCGAAGACGGCGGTGCGGGCGCGTTCGACGAATCGTGCTCGCTCCGGCGGCAGCGCAGCGCTCGTCTCGCGCTCGAGACGCTCGACATGAGCGGGGAGGTCCGCGATGACCGCCCGGTAAGCGGCGGTCAGACTGTCATCCACCTCGCGGGCCTGCTGCGGCTTGGCGCCCCGGATGATCATGCCGGCGACCAGTGAGGTGCCGACGATGATCGGCGCACCCACCAACACGGTCATGGCGGGGGCGGTCGCGCCGCCGCCGACGAAGACGACGGCAACCGCCGTCCCGACGAGGGCGACAGCCTGCGGCCGCCACAGCGCACGATCGAGCGGGCGTCCTCGCGCGCCCGCGGCCGCCACCAGCACCGCCATCGCCGTCGCGGCGGAGAACGCGGCCGTGAGCACCGCGTCCTCCGCCTGCAGCGCGACGGCGAATGCGAGCCCGCCCGTGAGGGCGGCGAGCAAGAGCACCCACCCGATCCAGCCGATGCTGGACGTGCGACCGCCGAAGCGAAGCCGAGCCGACGACCGGGCGCGCGCGTTCGCTGATTCGCCCAACCGGCGGGCGGCATGCCAGATACGCACGCCGTCCGCGCTCATACCGGACGCGTCGAAGATGACCATCTCCGCCTGCCGCGGTGTGAAGTCGGTAGCGGCGGAGGCCCGGACGATGCGATCCGTGGCGACGGGGACGACACGCGCCAGATGCTCGTCGGAGAACGGCTCCCATCGGTCGGCGGGAATGAGGCGATGCTGCGCCACCCTGGGCTACCTGCCGCTCGCTCGAACGAGCTCGTCGAGCCGATCGAGGGCCGGTCGTTGACCCTTCACCAGCAGCTCGCGGGCGCGGTCGAGGTCGACCCACTCGACCCGGTCGACCTCGGGGAACGACGCCGTGCGTCCCGACCGCGGCGGCCACTCCATCTCGAACTCCCCGAAGACCGCATCCGAAGCATCGAAGGCACTGCCGTCGACGACGAACACCGTGACGCGTTTACCCGACGAGTACGAGAACGTGCCCAGCTCGGCGTACTCGCCGTCCGGGGGCTCGAGTCCGAGCTCCTCGCGGAACTCACGCCGCGCGGCATCCAGAGCGGCCTCGCCGTCCGGGTCGAACTCGCCCTTCACGATCGACCAGGCGCCTTCGTCCTTCGCCGACCAGTACGGCCCGCCCATGTGTGCGACGAGCGCCGACACCGTGCCGTCCGCAGCGATGCGGTAGGGCAGGATGCCGGCGCTCGTCGTGACCACGATCAGGCGGAGTTCGGCCGGATCAGGCCGGGCGCGTCTTCGGCGAGACCGTGTCGGTCTCGGCCGGGTCGGTCACCGCGACGCCCGCCAGGGCGTCGTTGATCGCGTCGTAGGCCGACTGCTCGAGCTTCACGCCCGAGGCCTTCACGGTGTCCTCGAGCTGCTCGGGGCGCGAGGCGCCCACGAGCGCCGCCGCGATGTTCTCGTTGTGCAGCACCCACGCGAGCGAGAGCTGCGCGACGGTGAGACCGGCCTCATCGGCGATGGGACCCAGCTTCTGGACAGCGGTGAGCACCTCGTCGTTCAAGAAGCGCTTGATGAAGTTCGCGCCGCTCTTCTCGTCGGTGGCGCGCGACCCCTCGGGCACGGGCTGTCCGGGCTGGTACTTGCCCGTCAGCACGCCCTGCGCGAGCGGCGACCAGACGATCTGCGAGATGCCGAGCTCCTGCGAGGTGGGGATGACCTTGCTCTCGATGACGCGCCAGAGCGCCGAGTACTGCGGCTGGTTCGACACGAGCTGGAACCCGAGCTGCTTCGCCAGGGCGTGACCCTCGCGCAGCTGCTCGGCCGTCCACTCGCTGACGCCGATGTAGAGCGCCTTGCCCTGGCGCACGATGTCGGCGAAGGCCTGCATCGTCTCTTCGAGCGGCGTCTCGTAGTCGTAGCGGTGCGCCTGGTAGAGGTCGACGTAGTCGACGCCGAGACGGCGGAGCGAACCGTTGATGCTGTCGAAGATGTGCTTGCGCGAGAGGCCCTGGTCGTTCGGGCCCTTGCGGCCGGTCGGCCAGTAGACCTTCGTGAAGATCTCGAGCGTCTCGCGGGGCTGACCCTTCAGCGCCTCGCCGAGCACGACCTCCGCGGCCGTGTTCGCGTAAGCGTCCGCGGTGTCGAACGAGGTGATGCCGAGATCCAGCGCCTTGTGAACGGTCGCGATGGCGGCGTCGTTCTCCACCTGCGACGCATGCGTCACCCAGTTGCCGTACGTGATCTCCGAGACCTTGAATCCACTGTTGCCGAGGTAGCGATACTCAACCATGGGGCTCACGCTACCCCGCGTGGAGCGGACCGAGGCGGGGGTTGCGCTCGATGACGGAAGCGACCCCGCGGGTCAGTCGACGGGAACGGTGTCAGCGGCGCGCTGATCGTCCTCGGTGGCGACGAGCTGACCGCAGGCCCCGTCGATCTCCTTGCCGCGGGTGTCGCGGAGGGTCGTTGGGATGCCGGCTTCGTTGAGCCGTCGCACGAACTCGTCCTGCACCTCGGGCTCGGACGAGGTCCAGATCGAACCCGGCGTCGGGTTCAGCGGGATCGGGTTGACGTGCACCCAGCCGCGACCGCGCGCGTTGAGCTTCTCGGCCAGCAGGTCGGCGCGCCACGCGTGGTCGTTCATGTCCTTGATGAGCGCGTACTCGATCGAGACGCGGCGGCCGGTCTCGTCGAAGTAGGCCTTCGCGGCGTCGAGCGCCTCGTCGACCTTCCACCGCGAGTTCACCGGGATGAGCTCGTCGCGCAGCTGGTCGTCGGGCGCGTGCAGCGAGAGGGCGAAGGTGACGGGGATGTCCTCCTTCGTCAGCTTCTGGATCGCCGGGACGAGACCCACAGTCGAGACGGTGATGCCGCGCGCGCTCATGCCGATGCCGTGCTGCTTGTCGACCATGACGCGCACCGCCTGCATGACGCGCGCGTAGTTCGCCAGCGGCTCACCCATGCCCATGAACACGATGTTCGTCACGCGCTCGCCCTCGTGGCCGACCTTGCGCGGGTCGCCGAGGCCGCCGTCGGCGATGAGCCGGTTCGCCCGGACCACCTGCTCGATGATCTCGGCCGCCGACATGTTGCGGGTCAGGCCCGCCTGACCGGTCGCGCAGAAGGGGCAGTTCATGCCGCAGCCGGCCTGGCTCGACACGCACAGCGTGATGCGCCCGGTGTAGCGCATGAGGACCGACTCGACGAGCGCGCCGTCGTGCAGCTTCCACAGGAACTTGATCGTGTCGCCGCGGTCGGTCTCGAGGCGGCGCACCTCGGTCAGCAGCGGCGGCAGCAGCCCCGCGACGAGCTCGTCGCGCCCCGCGGCGGGAAGGTCGGTCATCTCGGCGGCATCCGAGGTGAAGTGGGTGAAGTAGTGCTTCTCGAGCTGCTTGGCGCGGAAGCCCGGCATCCCGAGCTCCTTCACCTTCTCGACGCGCTGCTCGGGTGTGAGGTCGGCGAGGTGCACGGGCGGCTTGCCGCGCTTGGGGCTCGCGAACTGCAGCAGCGGGCGACCGGACTCGTCCTTCTGCTGCGACCAGCCCTCCGTCGCCGGGCGCACCTGACGCGACCCGGTGGTGCGCACGGCGGACAGGGTCGAGCGCACGGGAGTGGTTTCGGTCATAGGATCCAGGTTACCGGCGCCCGCCTGCGCGAAGGCTGGCCGCACCGGTTTCCGTCGCGCCCGGCTTTAGACTGCACGCATGGCGATCGACGATGCTGCCCCGCCCGCGCGCGGGACCGTCGTGCATAAGGTGTTGAACAACAACGTCGTCATCACCATCGACGAGCACGGGCGGGAACGCGTGCTCATGGGCCGGGGCCTCGGCTTCCAGCTGAAGCCGTCCGACACCCTCGACCCCGACAAGGTCGAGAAGACCTTCATCCTGGATGCGGGCGACCAGGGCGACCGCGAGCGCCAGTTGCTCACCGACGTGCCGTACCCGGTCATCGAGGCCGTCACCCGCGCGGTCGACGAGGCCGAGCGCCGCCTTGGGCACCACCTCGACCGGTACTTCACGATGGCGGTCATCGACCACATCCAGTTCGTGCTGGAACGCCTCGACAACGGCATCCGCATCCCCGTCACGAACATGCCCGAGCTGCGGGTGCTGCACCCGCACGAGTTCTCGGCGGCGCAGCGCATGGCCACCGCGATCTCCGAGTCGCTCGAGCGGGAGCTGCCGGCCGAAGAGGCCGTGTTCCTCACGATGCATCTGCTCAACGCCACGCGCGACGAGCCCAACGGCACCGCCGCGCTGCTGTTCCGCCGGCTGCAGCACGTCGTCCTGACGGTCGAGAACGGGCTCGGCGTCAAGCTCGACGTCGACAGCCCCGACTACGCCCGCTTCATCCTGCACATCCAGTTCCTCTTGCAGCGACTGGTGTCCAAGAGCATGCTGCGCAGCGCCGACACCTCGTTCTTCGAGTTCGCCAAGCACAGCTACCCGCGCTCGTACGCCATCGCGCAAGAGGTCAAGGCGTACGTGCGCGCCGCCACGGAGTCGGAGCTGACCGACGAGGAGCTGCTGTACGTCATCGTGCACGTCGAGCGCCTCGCCTCGCAGGTGGGCGCGAACGGCGTTGGCGAGAACGAAACACCCGTGGTACCGTGACTCGCGCAGGGCGTCGCTGCCCTGCAGAAGTCTCCGGATTGTTACCGCGGCAGCGGGCAAAACCTGAACTCACATCGCCGAATCGGCGGTGAACGAGTTCAGGTTTTTTTGTTGCCCGGAAACAGGGATGCGGGGGCTCCTCCACCCGAGAGCCGCAATGCTGCGGCAGAAAGCGAGCAGTCCCGATGGATTACTCGAAGACCGCGGCCGGCGTCCTGCAGGGCGTCGGCGGCGAGGAGAACGTGCGTTCCCTCGTGCACTGCGCGACCCGACTGCGCTTCGTGCTGAAGGACGAGTCCCGTGCCGACAGCGCCGCCGTGAAGGCCGTGCCCGGCGTCGTCACCGTCGCTCAGGCGGGCGGCCAGTACCAGGTCGTCATCGGCAACGACGTCCCCGACGTCTACGCCGAGATCGGCAAGATCTCGAAGCTCGGCTCGGGCGCCGGCGACGACGGCGCGGACGACGCCCCGAAGGGCAACCTCTTCAACCGCTTCATCTCCATGATCTCGGCGATCTTCACGCCGCTGCTGTGGGCCCTGGCCGGTACCGGCCTGCTCAAGGCGTTCCTCGCCGCAGCCGTCACCTTCGGCTGGATCGGCACCGAGAACTCCACCTACGCCGTGCTCAACGCCCTGTCGGACGGGCTCATCAACTTCCTGCCCATGGCACTGGCGTTCACCGCGGCCCGCTACTTCAAGGCCAACGAGTTCACGGCCTTCGCGATCGCCGCCGCCCTGCTGTACCCCACGATCACGCCGCTCGTCGGCGCCGAGGGGCTGACCTTCTTCGGCATCCCGTTCACCATGGTCACGTACGTCTCGAGCGTCATCCCGATCATCGTGATCGTGTGGCTGCAGAGCCACGCCGAGAAGTTCCTCTACGCGAAGCTTCCCGGCGCTGTCCGCCGCTTCGTGACGCCGATGATCGTCGTGCTGCTGGCCGTCCCGATCGTCTTCGTCGTGATCGGCCCGATCTCGGCGATCCTCAGCGGCGCGCTCGGCAACGGCATCGGCTGGGTCTTCGAGAACGCCCCGTGGGCCGGTGGCGCCATCATGGGCGGCTTCTGGCAGGTCTTCGTCATCTTCGGTCTGCACTGGGGCCTCGTGCCGCTGTTCACGCTGGAGTACCAGACCACCGGTCAGATCCTGCTCATCGGCCCCGTGTTCGCGGCGGTGCTCGCACAGGCCGCCGCCGTCGCCGGCGTCTGGGTGCGCGCCCGAAACAAGAACCTCAAGTCGCTCGCGGCGCCCGCAACCCTCTCGGGCTTCCTCGCCGGCATCACCGAGCCCGCGATCTACGGCATCAACCTGCCGCTCAAGCGTCCCTTCGCCTTCGGCATCGTCGGCGGTGTCGTCGGCGGCGCGATCATCGCGATGGGCGGAGTCTTCTCGACCGCGTTCGTCGTCCCCTCCGGCCTGGCGCTTCCGGCCCTGTTCGGCAACGGCAACATGGTCATGCTCATCATCGGCCTCGCCGCCGCGATCGCCATCCCGTTCCTGCTGACCGCGATCGTCGGCTTCAAGGAGCCGGAAGAGGATGCCGCGCCGGCGGCCGCCCCCGCCGCATCCGGCAACGACGTCGTCATCCTCAGCCCGGTCGACGGTACGGTCGCGCCCCTGAGCGAGACCCCGGATGCCGCCTTCGCCGAGGGCAGCCTCGGGGACGGCGTCGCAATCAAGCCCCGTTCGGGCGCGGTCTACGCACCGTTCGACGCGGTCGTGGCTGCGGCGTTCCCCACCGGTCACGCCATCGGGCTGCGCCACGCCGACGGAGCGGAGGTGCTGATCCACATCGGCATCGACACCGTCAAGCTCGGCGGCTCGCACTTCGACGTGAAGGTCACGACCGGCCAGGAGGTCAAGGCGGGCGACCTGCTCGTCGAGTTCGACGGCGACGCGATCGAGCGGGCCGGCTACGACCTGACCACGCCGGTGATCGTGACCAACGGTGAGCTGTACCCGGCTCTGGCCGGCCGCGCGACCGGCCCCATCGCCCACGGCGAGCCGCTGTTCACGGCGGTCTCGGTCGAGTCGACGCTGACCGCGTAAACCCGTCCCCCGCGGAGGGGGCGCGGAACCCGACCGCGCCCCCTCCCTTCCGAACCGCGATACGAAACGAGAGAGACATGAGCAGCATCACCTTCCCCGACGGATTCCTCTGGGGCGGCGCGACCGCGGCCAACCAGCTCGAGGGCGCCTACGACGAAGGCGGCAAGGGCCTGTCGGTCCAGGACGTCATGCCCCGCGGCATCGTGGGCCCGCGCACCGCCGAGCCGACGCCCGACAACCTCAAGCTGGTCGGCATCGACTTCTACCACCGCTACGCGGAGGACATCGCCCTCTTCGCGAAGATGGGCTTCAAGACGTTCCGCTTCTCCATCGCCTGGAGCCGGATCTTCCCGAAGGGCGACGAGAGCGAGCCGAACGAAGAGGGCCTCGCCTTCTACGACCGCGTGCTCGACGAGCTCGAGAAGCACGGCATCGAGCCGCTCGTCACCATCTCGCACTACGAGACGCCGCTCCACCTCGCCGAGGCCTACGACGGCTGGACCGACCGCCGCCTCATCGGCTTCTACGAGAACTACGCGCGCACCCTCTTCGAGCGCTACGGCTCGCGCGTGAAGTACTGGCTGACCTTCAACGAGATCAACTCGCTGCTGCACGCGCCCTTCATGTCGGGCGGCATCAACACCCCCAAGGAGCAGCTGACCGAGCAGCAGCTGTACCAGGCGATGCACCACGAGCTCGTGGCATCCGCCCGGGCGACGCGCATCGCGCGCGAGGTGGCCCCGAACGCGCAGATCGGCTGCATGGTGCTGTCGATGCCCGTGTACCCGCTCTCGCCGTCGCCCGCCGACGCGCTCGAGGTCATGGCGTTCGACCACTCGAACCTCGTCTACGGCGACGTCCACACGCGGGGCGTGTACCCCGGCTACTTCCTGCGCACGCTGAGCGAGAAGGGCATCGAGCTCGAGATCACCGACGAGGACCGCGACGACCTGACGAACACCGTCGACTTCGTCTCGTTCAGCTACTACATGTCGGTCGCCGCGACCGCCGACCCCGCGAAGAAGGCCACGGGCGAGGGCAACATCATGGGCGGCGTGCCCAACCCCACGCTCGAGGCGAGCGAGTGGGGCTGGCAGATCGACCCGATCGGCCTGCGCCTCGTGCTGAACCAGTTCTGGGACCGCTGGCAGAAGCCGCTGTTCATCGTCGAGAACGGCCTGGGCGCGAAAGACCAGCTCGTCGAGGTCGACGGCGTCAAGACGGTCGTCGACGACTACCGCATCGCCTACCTCAACGACCACCTCGTGCAGGTCGGCGAGGCCATCGCCGACGGCGTCGAGGTGATGGGCTACACCCCGTGGGGCTGCATCGACCTCGTCAGCGCCTCGACCGCGCAGCTGAGCAAGCGCTACGGCTTCATCTACGTCGACCGCAACGACGACGGCTCGGGCACGCTCGAGCGCTACGAGAAGAAGTCGTTCGACTGGTATGCCGAGGTCATCCGGACCAACGGGGCCTCGCTGACCCGCTGATCCGTTGATTCGCTGGCGGCGCGGCATCCCCCCGCCACACCCGACCGGGCGCGGTCGCGGGGCCCTCCTTCTGGCCCGCGGCCGCGCCCTTCTCTTCGCCCCGAGAGGACCGCCATGACCATGTCCCCCTTCCGCCGCCGCGCCGTCTTCCTCGACGTCGACGGCACCCTGCTGCACGACGGCACGCACTTGCCGCCGTCCGCCGTCGCCGCGGTGCGCCGCGCCCGCGGCAACGGACATCTCGTGCTCCTCAGCACGGGGCGCGGCATGGCCGAGCTGCGCGGCCCCATCCTCGACGTCGGGTTCGACGGGGCCGTCACCAACGGCGGCGCCTTCGCGAGCGTCGGTGACGAGCTCATCGTCTCGCGCCTGATGTCGGCGGCCGAGATCGCCCGGCTCGCCGAGCAGTTCGCGGCCCGCGGCATCCACTGGTACTTCCAGTCGTACGACCGTCTCTTCGCCAGCCCGGGGCTGCCGGCCGTCCTCGCCGACCGGCTCGAGCGCGACCGCATCCGGCACGACGAACGGGCCCGCGCCGCCGGGGTCGACCCGGACGAGCTCGAGTTCTTCAGCGTGGGCATGAAGACCTTCGACGACGACATCCACTTCTCCGACGCCGAGATCGCCAAAGCCGTCATCCTGGGCGACGACGCTCAGGCCGTCGCGGATCTGCTCGCCGAGCTCGCGCCCGATTTCGCCGTCGTGTCGGGCACGATCCCGCTCCCCGAGGGCAGCTCCGGCGAGGTGGCGCCGCGCGGGGTGAACAAGGGGGCCGCGATCCTCGAGGTGCTCGCCCGCCTCGGTGTCGCCCCGGCCGACGCGATCGGGATCGGCGACAACTGGAACGACGTCGAGATGTTCGAGGTGTGCGGCACGTCGATCGCGATGGGCAACGCCGACCCCGCCGTGCAGGCCCTCGCCGACGAGGTCACGACGGCCATCGACGACGACGGCATCCACAACGCGTTCGTCCGCCACGGCCTCATCTGAGCCCGGGCAGCGGCTCAGCGGGCGACCTCAGCGCGGGGCGTGGAGCCGCCCGGCGAGGACCGCGATGTCGTCGGGCGTCGTCCGGCAGCAGCCGCCGATCAGGCGAGCACCCGCGGCGAGCCAGTCGTCGAGGTCGGCGAGCGGCAGACCCGGGTCACCCGTCCAGGTCCGCGCTGCCGCATCCCACGTCTCCCCGCTGTTGGGGTACACGACGAACGGCACACCCACCGGGTCCGCCAGCGCGGACGCCACGGTGTCGGGCGGGCAGCAGTTGACGCCCACCGCGATGACGCCCGCGACGCGCGCGCTCGCGGCGAGGGTAGCGCGCAGCGACGCGGTGTCGAACGCGCTGCTCGAGGCCGACAGGGCGATCCACGACGGGATGCCGATGCCCTCGACCGCCCGCGCCACAGCCTCGGCCTCGGCGGGCGAGGCGATCGTCTCGATGGCCAGCACGTCGGGTTCGGCGTCGACGATCGCCTCGAGGCGCCGCCGGTGCCAGCGTTCGAGCTCGGCGACCGAGAGGCCGTCGTCGCCGGTGTACTCGCTGCCGTCCGCGCGCGTGGCGCCGTAGGGACCGACGGATGCCGCCACCCACGCGTCACGCTCCGCCTCGGCCGCACCCTCGCGGGCCACCCGCACCGCGACGTGCAGCAGGCGACGCGTCTGCGCGGCGTCGAAGCCGGCGACGGCGAGGTTGTCGAACCCGATCTGGTACGAGCACGTCGTGAGGACGTCGGCGCCCGCGGCCGCGTACCGCGCGTGGGCGGCCCGGACGGCGGCGGGCGTCTCGGCGAGCACCCGCGCCGACCACAGATCGCCCGAGAGGTCGTGCCCCGCCGCCTCGAGCGTGGTGCCCAAGCCGCCATCGAGCACGACCGGGCCGGCGGCCAGGGCGGTGCGCAGATCGGGCATGTCGTCACTCTAGGTCCGCGTGCGACCGCGACCGTTCACCGTCTGCCCATGCGACGCCGCATTACGCTGGAGGAGTGACGTCGGATTCTCGCATCATCTTCCTCGACGTCGACGGCACCATCCTCGCGCACGGCGAGACGATCGCTCCCTCGACGGTCTCCGCGGTCCGCGCCGCGCGCGACCGCGGGCACCTCGTCTTCCTGTGCACGGGCCGCGCCGCCGGCGACATCCACCCCCGCGTGCTCGACATCGGCTTCGACGGCGCCATCTCGAACGGCGGTGCGCTCGCCGTCGTCGGCGACGAGACCGTCCTCGCCGAGACGATGCCGCGCGCCGCCGTCGAACGCGTCATGTCGTACTTCGACGAGCAGGGCACGCGCTACTTCATCCAGTCGCACGCGGGCGTCTACGCCAGCGCGGGTGTGCGCACGTTCATCGCCGACTTCATCGCCGAGCGCCGGCGCCGGCACCAGGACGACCAGTCCACCGTCGCTCTCGCCGAAGACGTCGTCGCCGCGCCGAGCTTCACGCCCGTCGAGGAGGCCGACCTCGACCACATCGCCAAGGCGGTCTTCGTCAGCCCCGACCCCGACGCCGTCGAGAAGACCCAGCGGGCGCTCGGCGACGAATTCCACGTCATCCCGGGCAGCATGCCGCTGCCGACGGGGTCGAACGGCGAGGTCGGCATGCGCGGCACGAACAAGGGCACCGGCATCGCCGCCGTCCTTGACCACCTCGGTCGCGACGCCTCGGAGGCCGTGGGCATCGGCGACAGCTGGAACGACGTCGAGATGTTCGAAGTGTGCGGCACCGCCATCGCGATGGCCGAGGCCGACCCGGCACTGCAGCAGATCGCCGGTGAGGTCACGACCGGCGTGCTCGACGACGGCATCTGGAACGCCTTCGCCCGCCACGGGCTGATCGACCCTCGGACGGCCGCCTGATGTCCGCCGAGACCGACGAGCGCAGCATCCGCCCGATCGTCCCCGACGACGCCGGCGAGGTGCTCACGCTGCAGCGCGCCGCCTTTGTGTCGGAAGCGCTCATCTACGACGCGGCCGACATGCCGCCGCTCACGCAGACGCTCGACGAGCTCCGAGCCGAGCTCGAGGAGAACCTCGGCTGCGTCGCCCTCGCCGGCGACCGCATCGTCGGCTCCGTCCGCGCCCGCATCGATGGCGAGCTGCTGCTGGTCGGGCGCATCGCGATCGCCCCCGACCAGCAGGGCTCCGGCATCGGCACCGCCCTGCTCGCCGCCGTCGAAGAGCGCGGGCGCACCGCGGGAGCCCGCGTGGCCGAGCTGTTCACCGGGTCGCTCAGCGAAGCGAACCTGCGCCTGTACGAACGCGAGGGCTACGTCGAGTCCGAGCGCGTGCCGCACGACGACGGCACGTTCCAGGTGTTCATGCGCAAGCAGCTCACCTGACCCTGCGTCACACCGACGACGGGCCGCGGCGGCGCCGACGCACCGGTTCCACGGGCAGCCGGTCCGCCAGCCGCGGCAGCGACTCGACACGACCGCGCTCGACATGGGATGCCGCCAGGGCGAACGCGAGGTCGGCATGCCCGCCCAGGATCGCCTCGACGATCTCATCGTGCTCGTCCCACCGTCCCTGCGTGTCGCGCTCGGGCGTCAGCCGGAACAGCCAGCGGGTGCGTCCCGTCAGCAGACCGCTCATGCGCAGCAGCAGACGGTGCGCGGCGAGCGCGAAGATCTCCTCGTGCAGGTCGGAGTTGCGCGTCGAGGCGGGCGCGTCCTCGTCGTGGGCGACGTGAGCGACCTCCAGCGCCGCCACCAGATGGGTCGTGTCCGCCCCCGCGGCGGCGCGCCGTGCCGCGAGGGAGGCCGCGAAGGGCTCGAGCTGCATGCGCATGTCGAACAGCTCGACCGCGTCGTCGAGGGTGAAGGTGTGCACGATGGCCGCGCGCCGATGCGACGACGACACGAACCCCTCGGACTCGAGCAGCTGCAGCGCCTCGCGCACCGGCACGCGTGACACCCCGAGCTGCTCGGCGACGTCTCGCTCACCGAGCTTGTCGCCCATTGCGATCTCGCCGGTGATGATGCGCTCTCGCAGCGCATACGCGATGCGCCGTCCCGCAGCGCCCGTCTCGTCGTCCACCCGACCATCCTGGCAGGTCCGGCGGCTGCGGCGACAATTGCCGTTTGGTATCCCGAAGGGCACTTACAGGCGCCCTGCGACGCCTATCTGCGCGTTTCGGTACGCCAAAGTGACACTAGCGTAAGGGTTATGTTGCGTGTTCGTTACGCCACCCGATCCGGCGCAGCACGTGCCATAGCGTCTGGCTCGTGCTCCCCTTCCTCCTCCGCCGCCTCGGCCTCGCCGTCGCCACGATCTTCCTGGTGGTGACCGTCGGCTTCGTCCTCGGGCGACTCACCGGCGCGCCCGGGGCCCTGCTCCTGCCCGACAACGCCTCGCCCGCCGAAGTGGACGCCCTCAACGCCAGCCTCGGGTTCGACCGCCCCATCGTGCTGCAGTACCTCGACTTCCTCGGCGGGCTCTTCGTCGGCGATTTCGGGGACTCGTACCGGCGGCACGAGTCAGCGCTCGGACTCGTCCTCGAGCGGGTGCCCGCGACCGTCGAGCTGGCCTTCTGGGCCTTCGTGGTCGGGTTCGCCCTCGCCCTCGCCGCAGCGCTCGCCATCCAGCTGACGGGCAGCCGCCTGCTCCGGGCGATCGCGGGCTGGAGCGGCGCGATCCGTCAGTCGGTCCCCGACTTCTTCTTCGCCCTGCTGCTCGTGCTCGTGTTCTCCGTGCTGCTGGGGGTGCTGCCCTCGCTCGGACGCACGAGCCCCGCCAGCCTGGTGCTGCCGGTCATCACGCTCGCGACCGGCCAGTTCGTGATGTACCTGCGACTGCTGGATGCCGCTTTGAGCGAGCAGGCCGAGCAGGACTACGTCCGCACCGCCTTCGCCCAGGGCCGCAGCCGCGCCGCGATCCTGCTCACCCAGATGCTCCCCAATGCGCTGGCCCCCGTCCTGGGCATGGCCGGGCTGAACCTCGGCGGCCTGCTCGGGGGCACGGTCGTGGTCGAGGTGGTCTTCGCCTGGCCGGGCCTGGGCAGCTTGCTCACCGACGCGGTCAGCCAGCGCGATTTCCCGATCGTGCAGGCCGGCCTGCTCTTCGTCGCGGTGATGTTCGTGCTCGTGAACACCCTCGTCGACGTCCTCGTCTCCCGCATCGACACCCGGACGGCTCACTCATGACTCTCACGCCCGTCACCCCCGCACCCGTCACCGCCGCTCCCCGGGACGCCGCGTCGACCGCCCGCACCCCGCGCCTGCAGCTGCGACCGTCGGCCGCGATCGGCTTCGCCATGGTCGGCGCGGTGATCGGCCTCGCGGCGCTGCGCCCGCTCCTGCCCGGCTTCGACCCGATGGGTCAGGACCTCTCGCGCGCGCTGCTGCCGCCGTTCACCGACGCGGCGCATCCGCTCGGTACCGATCCGCTGGGGCGCGACCTGCTCAGCCGGGTCGCCCTGGCCTCGTCGGTGACTCTCGGCATCACCCTGGCCATCGTCGTCCTCAACGCCCTCATCGGCACGACGGTCGGCATCGTCTCGGGATACTTCGGGGGCCGACTCGAGGCCGGACTCACGGTCGTGTCGAACACCGTGCTCGCGATGCCGGTCGTGCTTCTGCTGATCGCCATCTGCGCCGTCGTCTCGCCGAGCGCGGGCCTGACGATCCTCGTCGTGGGGTGCACCTGGTGGGTGGGCTACGCCCGCGTCACCCGCAACATCGCCGCAGCGCTGCGCCGGCAGGACTTCGTCGTGGCACCGCTCACCCAGGGGGCCGACACGTTCTGGACCCTCACCCGCCACGTGGTGCCGAACGTATGGCCGCACACGCTCATCATCGCCGCGACCGACATCGCGACGATCGTGCTCATCGAGGCGTCGCTCGAATACCTCGGCCTCGGGGTGCAGCCGCCGACGCCCAGCTGGGGCGCGATGATCTTCGACGGCCAGAAGTACCTGTCAACCGACCCGTGGCTCGTGATCCTCCCCGGTCTCGTGATGTTCCTCGCCGTCGCCGGTGCGCAGTTCGTCAGTCAGCAGTTCACCGCGGAGGCGCGCGGCGCCCTGCTGCACAAGGGAGGCCGGCGATGACCGCAGTTCTCACGATCGACGACCTGTCGCTCGAGGCCGTGACGCCCGGCGGCATCCGTCCCCTCGTCTCCGGGGTCTCCCTCGAGGTCGAGCGGGGACGCGCACTCGGGATCGTCGGCGAATCGGGGTCGGGCAAGAGCCTGACGATGCTCGCCACGATGGGGCTGCTGCCCGAAGGCGTGCGGATCGCGGGCGGGCGGATTCGTCTCGACGGACGAGACGTCACCGCGCTCAGCGACCGGGAGCTGCGCTCGACGCGGGGCCGGGTGGCCGCGATGATCTTCCAGGACCCGATGTCGTCGCTCAATCCGCTGCGCGCGGTCGGCGCCCAGGTGGCCGACGCCGTCCGCGTCCACGCGCCGGGCCTCGGCCGCGCCGGTGCCCGGCGACGTGCCGTGGAGCTGCTCGCGTCGGTCGGCGTCCGCAACGCCGCCGAGCGGGCAGCGTCGCGCCCGCACCAGTGGTCGGGCGGGATGCGGCAGCGCGCGATGATCGCGATGGCGATCGCCCACGACCCGCTGCTGCTCATCGCCGACGAGCCGACGACGGCGCTCGACGTCACCGTGCAGGCGCAGGTCATGGCCCTGCTCGACGAGGTCCGGGAGCGCACCGGATCTGCGCTGGCGCTCATCACGCACGACCTCGGCCTCGTCGGCGAGCACACCGATGACATCGCGGTCATGCGGGCCGGGCGCATCGTCGAGCGTGGCACCACGTCGGGTGTGCTCTCCGCTCCGGCCGAGGCGTACACGCAGCGGCTGCTCGCCGCGATCCCCTCGGCCCACGAGGCACCGGAGCGGCCGGCGCGCGCCGCCGCGGCATCCGAGGTCGCGTTGGCGGTCACCGACCTCGTCGTCGAGTACCCCGGTCGGCGCCGCCAGTCCGTGCGTGCCGTCGACGGCGTCTCGCTGCAGATCCGAGCGGGCGAGACGCTCGCCGTGGTCGGCGAGTCCGGCTGCGGCAAGTCGTCGCTCCTGCGCGCCATCCTCGGGCTGACCCCCGCCGCTTCGGGCAGCATCTCGATCGCCGGGCAGACGGCGGCCCCGGCGATCGCGGGACGCTCGGCAGCCGAACGGGCCCGCGCGCAGATCGTCTTCCAGGACCCGTCCTCCGCCCTCGACCCGCGCCTGAGCGTCGCCGGTTCCGTGGCCGAGCCCCTGCGCGTGCGGCACGCCTATTCCGCCGCGCGCGTGCGCGAACTGCTCGCGGGCGTCGGCCTCGACGCGTCGTTCGACGAGCGCTTGCCTCGCCGGCTCTCGGGCGGGCAGCGGCAGCGCGTCGGCATCGCCCGAGCCCTCGCCCTCGACCCCGCGCTCGTGCTCCTCGACGAGCCGGTCTCGGCCCTCGACGTGTCGATCCAGGCTCAGGTCCTCGACCTCCTGCGCGACCTGCAGCGCGAGCACAGCCTCGCGTACCTCTTCGTCTCGCACGACCTCGGCGTGGTGCGCGGCATCGCCGACCGCGTCGTCGTGATGCAGGGCGGCCGCATCGTCGAGGAAGGCCGCACCGAAGACGTGTTCACCGCCCCGCAGCATCCCTACACCCGCACCCTGCTCGACGCCATTCCCCGACTCACCGCTCGAAAGGCACTCACATGACCCGTTCCGCCACCCGCCGGGCTCTCGCCGGCGGCTCGTTCCTCACCCTCGGAGCCCTGGTGCTCGCCGGCTGCGCCGGAGGCTTCGACGAGCCGTCCGGATCGGCCTCGGGGTCCGCGCAGACCGCCATCACCGCAGCGCTCCCGACCGATCCGACGTCGATGGACCCGATCCGCTCGGGTGCGCTCGTGGTGCTGTCGGTGTTCTTCCACACCCACGACCAGCTCGTGAAAATCACCGCCGAGGGCGAGATGGAGCCCAAGCTCGCGACGGAATGGACCGCGAACGCCGACCTGACCGAGTGGGAGTTCGCGTTGCAGCCCGACGTCACCGCCAGCAACGGCGAGGAGATCACCGCCGACGACGTCGTCTTCTCGTACGAGACGATCCTGGGTGACCCGACGGGCGAGAACTACGCCTACCTGTCATCGGTCGAGCGGGTCGAGAAGGTCGACGACCTGACCGTACGGTTCGGGCTGAAGCAGCCGTTCTCGGCGTTCCCCCGCAACACGTCGCTCATCTCGATCGTGCCGGCCGACACCTATCAGGAGATGGGGCCAGACGCGTACGCCCGCGAGCCGATCGGTTCGGGCCCGTACGTGTTCGAGCGCATCACCCCGGGCGTGACCTACGACCTCGTGCGCAACGAGGACTACTGGGGTGAGGCGCCGGCGATCGAGACGATCTCGCTGCAGCCGGTCTCGTCGGCCGAGTCGCGCGCGAGCGGCGTGCTCTCGGGCGACCTCGACGTCGCGCAGATCGGTCCGACGCAGGTGTCGAGCATCGAGTCGGCCGGCAACGCGCAGGTGTTCTCGGCGCTCTCGAACGGCGTGGTCTTCCTCGGCGCCAACTCGACCGCGGGAGCGCTGCAGGATGTCCGCATCCGCGAGGCCATCGGCCATGCCATCGACACCGACGCGATCGTGGAGTCGCTGCTGGCCGGCCTCGCCGAACCGGCGAAGGCGATGCTCGCCCCGGCGGTGGAGGGCTACACCGACGACGTCGAGGCGATCGGCTACGACCCCGAGGCGGCACGCGCCCTGCTGGCCGAGGCGGGCTACGACGGTACGCCCATCCCGTTCGACTATGCGACCGACGGCCGCATCCCGCTCTCGAGCGAAGTGGCCCAGAGCATCCAGGGCTACCTCGAGACCGTCGGCATCGCCGTCGAGATGCGCGGAGCCGACCAGCAGAGCCACACCCTCAAGGTGCGCGGCCGGGAGATGCAGGGCATCTACCTGAACACCTGGGCGCCCTCCACCCTCGACGGCGACCTGCCGCTGACCGACTTCTACGAGCCGGCCGGCAACAACAACTACGCTCAGGACCCGATGACGACGCAGCTCGCCGAGCGCCAGCGCGGCGTGGAAGGCGCCGAGCGCGAGGACGTCTTCGCCGAGCTGCTCGACTACAGCAACGCCCAGGTCTACTTCGTCCCGCTGTACGTGCCCGCCAACAACTTCGCCGCCGGGGCGTCGCTGCAGTGGACTCCCCGCGCCGACGGCCTGTACGACTTCACCGAGACGAGCTTCGAATGACCCGCACCATCCTCACCCGCGTCCGCCCCTGGGGCGGCGCACCGGCCGACGTGATCGTGGACGGCGGCGCCATCACCGGCGTCGCCGCCCCCGGCGCGGCCGACACGACGTCGGCGACCGTCGTCGACGGGCGCGACCGCATCCTGCTGCCCTCCTTCGCCGATGTCCATGTGCACCTCGACTCGACGCGGATCGGCCTGCCGTTCCGCCCCCACACGGGATCGCCGGGGGTGTGGGGCATGATGCTCAACGACCGCCGCAACTGGCGGCACGCCGAGGCGCCGATCGAGGCGCGGGTCGCGACGACGCTCGAGCGCGCCATCGCCCGCGGCACCACCGCTGTGCGCACCTACGCACAGGTCGACACGGATGCCGGGCTCGAACGCCTCGACGCCGTGCTGACCGTCCGCGAGGCCAACGCCGGGCGCTGCGACGTCGAGGTCATCGCCTTCCCGCAGGCGGGCCTGCTGCGCGAGGCGGGCTCGGCCGACGTCCTGGATCAGGCGATGGCCCGGGGCGCCGATGTCGTCGGCGGCATCGACCCCTGCGCGCTCGACCGCGATCCGGTGCGCCACCTCGACATGGTGTTCGGCATCGCCGAGAAGTACGCCGCGCCCATCGACATCCACCTGCATGAGCCCGACCAGCTCGCACGCTTCTCGACCGAGCTGATCATCGAGCGCACGCGCGCGCTCGGGATGCAGGGCCGCGTCACGATCTCGCACGGCTACGGGCTCGGCCGGCTGCCCGAGGCGCAGCTGCGTCCCCTGCTCGACGAGCTGCGCGACCTGGACATCTCGATGGCCACGATCGCTCCGCCGACGCCCCTGCCGACCCTGATGCTCGCCGAGTACGGCATCCGCCTCGGGCTCGGCCAGGACGGGCAGCGCGACTACTGGTCGCCGTACGGCAACACCGACATGCTCGACCGCACCTGGCAGCTGGCGTTCACGAACGGGTTCCGCCGCGACGAGGACATCGAGCACTGCGTCGCGATCGCGACCGTCGGAGGCCGCGCCGTCATGGGTCGCGCCGCCGGGCTCGCGGGCGCGGGCGACCGTCCCGGCCTGCAGGTCGGCGACCCCGCCGACCTCGTGCTCGTCGCCGGCGACACCGTGACGGCGGCGGTCATGGACCGCTCCCCCGACCGCACCGTGCTCTATCGCGGCGTCGTCGTCGCCGACGGGCTCGAGCTCACCGGCGAGGTCGCCGCGTGACGCTGCTGCTCGGGGCCTCCGAGCTGGAGTCGCTCGTCGACCGCGACGCCACGCTCGAGGCGGTGGCACGCGCCTTCGCCGAGATCGCCGACGGCGGCGCCCACCAGCCCGCGCCCACATCGATGGCGACCCCCGGCGACTCGGGGCGGTACATCCTCATGGCGGCCGCCTCGGATGCGACGGGCCTGGCGGGGGTCAAGCTGCTCGCCGACGTGCCCGACAACGCCGCCCGCGACCTGCCGACGCAGCGGTCGATGATCCTCGTGGTCGATCGGGCCGACGGCGCGCCGGTCGCGCTGCTGCACGGCCGCGTGCCCACCCGGGTGCGCACCGCCGCGGCGAGCGCCGTGGCCACGCGCGCCCTCGCCCGCGACGACAGCCGCACGCTCGGGCTGCTGGGCGCCGGAGCGCTCGCGCGCGAGCACGTCCGTCAGCTCCGCAGCGTCCGCCCGTTCGAGCGCCTCGTCGTCTGGTCCCGCTCGGCCGGCACCGTCGCGCGGTTCGCCGGCGATCTCGAGCGAGACGGCGACTGGACGGGCGATATCGTCGCGGCATCCGATCCCCGCGCGGTCGTCGAGGCGGCGGATGTCGTCTGCACCCTGACGCCGTCGGTCGAACCGATCCTCGCCGGCGCGTGGCTGCGGCCCGGGCAGCACCTCAACGTCGTCGGCGCGCGTCCGCGTCCCGACGAGCGCGAGGTCGACGGCGCCGCGCTGGCGCGCTCCTCGGTCTGGGTCGACGACCGCGCGACGGCCGAGACCAAGTCGGGCGACCTGCTGCTCGCCGTCGCCGAGGGTGCTCTCACGCTCGACGACGTCGTCGGAACGCTCGGCGAAGTGCTCACCGGCCGCGCGCGGGGGCGGTCGACCGCCGACGAGATCACCCTCTTCGACTCGGTCGGGATCGGCGCACAGGATGTCGCGGTGGCCGCCGTCCTGCTCGAGGCCGCGAACCGGCGCGGCGTCGGAACGCGCGTCGACCTCAACGCGTGAGCCCGGCGCCACACGCCGGCGCGCGGCCTCAGTCGAGGAACACGTCGGGGTAGAGCGCGTCGTCCGGCGTACCGGGCACCGCGGCGTACCCCGAGAAGTCGGTGACGCCCGCGGCCTCGAGCACGTCCTCCACGATGAGCGTCTGCCCCGTATGGGTCTGCGCGGGCTGCGTGAGAACCGCGTAGGCGCCGTCGGCGTAGATCTCGGGGGTGCGACTGACCGCCATCATCCGTTCGCCGCCGAGCGAGTACTGCACCGCCGCGGTCGCGATCGTCGTGCGCGGCCACAGCGTGTTCGCCGCGATGCCCTCCGCGGCGAACTCGGCGGCGATCCCGAGGGTCGCCATCGTCATGCCGTACTTCGCGAGCGTGTACCCCGTATGTGCGCCGAGCCACCGCGGCGACAGGTTCAGCGGCGGCGACAGCGAGAGGATGTGCGGGTTGGCGGCTTCGCGCAGGATCGGCAGCGCCGCCCGCGACAGCAGGAAGGTCCCGCGGACGTTGACCGCCTGCATCAGGTCGAACCGCTTGGTCGCGAGCTCGAGCGTGCCCGACAGGTCGATGGCCGAGGCGTTGTTGACCACGATGTCGATGCCGCCGAACTCGCCCTGCGTCTTGAGCACAGCCTCGGTGATGGAGTCCTCGTCGCGCACGTCGCCGACGATCGGCAGCGCCCGTCCGCCCGCTTCCTCGATGGCGGCTGCGGCGGTGTGCACCGTGCCCTCGAGCTTGGGGTGCGGCTGATCGGTCTTTGCCAGCAGCGCGATGTTCGCGCCGTCGCGGGCGGCGCGCAGGGCGATCGCCAGGCCGATGCCGCGGCTTCCTCCCGACATCAGCAGAGTCTTGCCGGCGAGCGGCTGGGGATCGGTCACGGCTTCTCCTCGGGGCGGGGACGGCGGGTGGATGCGGCGGCGAACGCGTCGATGCGCACGCGCGCCTCGTCGGTGTCGAAACGCGCGCCGATGGTGCGCGCCTCGTCCTCGAGGCTGTCGGCGAACGGGCGCTGCCCACCGGCGCGCACCAGGCGCTTGGCCTGACCGAAGGCGGCGGTCGCTCCCGCGAGCCAGGAGGCGGCGATCGCGTTCGCGCGGGCCGCTGGATCGGGGTCGACCTCGGTCACGAGCCCCCAGTCACGGGCGGTCTCGGCATCGAGGGAGGTGTCGTGCAGCAGCAGCTGCAGAGCGCGACGTTGACCCACGGCCGCGGGCAGCAGCGTCGAGACGCCGAGGTCCGGCGTGAGGCCGATGTTGGCGTATTTGCTCACGAACACCGCTGAGGGCGAGCTGACGACGTAGTCGGCGACGAGCATGATGCCGAGCCCGCCTCCGGCGACGGCCCCCTGCACGGCCGCGACGATCGGCACGGCGCTCGCGGTGAGCGCGGTGATGCCGTCGTTGATCACCCCGGCCATCTCGGTCACCTCGCGTCCACCCAGGCCGGACGTCGACATCGACACGACATCGCCGCCGGCGCAGAACGCACGCCCGGCCGCGTCGAGGACGACCGCTCCGATCGTCTCGTCGGCGGCCACCTCGGTCGCGACCTGCCGCCATCGCTCCGCCATCTCGGCATCGACGGCGTTCAGCGAGGCGGGTCGGTTCAGCGTGATGCGGGCGAGGGCTCCCTCGCGGCTCAGCAGGACGGTGTCGCTCATCGGTCTCCTCGTGGGGGTCGGGCGGCGGCGGGTGGCGGGACGCTCGTGCGGCGCGGCGTCAACGCGGCGCCATCCGGATCGCCCCGTCGAGGCGAATGGTCTCGCCGTTGAGGTAGTCGTTCTCGACGATGTGGACCGCCAGGTCGGCGAACTCCTCGGGGGCACCCAACCGCTGCGGGTAGGGCACCTGCTGACCGAGTGACTGCTGGGCGGCATCCGCAAGTCCCGCCATCATCGGCGTCTGCATGATCCCCGGCGCGATCGTGCAGACGCGGATGCCGTGGCGCGCCAGCTCACGGGCGATCGGCAGGGTCATGGCGTGCACCGCCCCCTTCGACGCCGCGTACGCGGGCTGGCCGATCTGGCCGTCGAAGGCCGCCACGGATGCCGTGTTGACGATGACTCCGCGGTCTCCCGAGGTCGTGGGCTCGGTCCGCGCCATGGCCGCCGACGCCTGCGCCAGGACGTTGTAGGTGCCGACGAGGTTGATGCGTACGACGCGCTCGAAGTCGGCGAGCGGGGTGGGCTCGCCGTCGCGGCCGAGCACCTTCGCCGGCGGAGCGATCCCCGCGCAGCTGACGACGATACGCAGGGGCGCGGCTGCGGCGGCGACATCGACGGCCGCCGCGACCTCGGCGGCGTCGGTGACATCGGCCGGGGCGAAGGCGCCGCCCACCTCTGCGGCGACGGCAGCCCCGGCGGAGCCGGGCAGGTCGACGACCGTGACGCGCGCGCCCCGGGCCGCTAGGCGCCGCACCGTGGCAGCGCCCAATCCGCTGGCGCCGCCCGTGACGAGGGCGGAGGTTCCCGCGATCTGCATGTGTTCTCCCTCGAACTCGCCCCTCCACCCTAGAACGACCCTGCGCCGAGGCGGGAACAGCCCAGGGCCGAATCGCCCCGACGCATCTGGCCTACTATCGATCGCTGTGGAACGAGACGTGACCTGGCGCATCGAGAGCGTGCCGTACACCGACCCGCGGGCGCGGGCACTGCGGCGCGAGCTCGACGCCGACCTCGGTGCGCGCTACGACGGCTTCCACGGCGACGAGCCCGAGGAACGGCGTCGCGCCCGCGCGCGAGCGCTCGCGACGCACGCCGACCAGATCGTCGCGACCCTCATCGCCCTCGTCGGAGACGCACCCGCGGGCCACGTCATCGTGCGGCGGCTCGGCGACCAGTGGGAGGTCAAGCGTCTGATCGTGCTGTCCGCGTTCCGCGGCCGCGGGATCGCCCGAGGGCTCATGACCGCGGCCCTCGAGGCCGCGCGCGACGACGGCGCCGACCGGGTCATCCTGCAGACCGGCCTGCAGCAGCCCGAGTCGATGGCGCTCTACGCGTCGATGGGCTTCACCCGCATCCCCGTCTACGAGCCGTACGTCGAGACGATGCCGCGATCGGTCTGCTTCGCCCGCGACGTCTGACGCCAGCGGCCCCGAGTCCGGCGGGACTCGGGGCCGCACATCAGGCGCCGGGGATCAGCGGACGTCCTGGTCGACCCAGTCCATCGACTTCGTCACGGCCTTCTTCCACAGTCGCAGCTGGCGCTCGCGCTCCTCGACGTCGTCGTTCGGCGTCCAGCGCTTGTCCTCCTGCCAGTTCGCCCGCAGCTCGTCGAGGTCGTTCCAGAACCCGACCGCGAGCCCGGCGGCGTAGGCCGCGCCCAGCGCCGTCGTCTCGGCGACGACCGGACGCACCACGGGAACGCCGAGGATGTCGGCCTGGAACTGCATCAGCGTGTCGTTGGCGATCATGCCGCCGTCGACCTTGAGCTCGGTCAGGTCGACGCCGGAGTCGGCGTTGACGGCATCCAGCACCTCGCGCGTCTGGAACGCCGTCGCCTCGAGCGCGGCGCGAGACAGGTGCCCGCGGTTGGCGTAGCGCGTCAGGCCGACGATCGCGCCGCGGGCGTCGGGACGCCAGTACGGCGCGTACAGACCCGAGAACGCGGGCACGAAGTACACGCCGCCGTTGTCCTCGACCGACAGCGCCAGCTGCTCGACCTCGGGAGCGGTGCTGATGATGCCGAGCTGGTCGCGCAGCCACTGGATGAGCGAGCCCGTGACGGCGATCGAGCCTTCGAGGGCGTAGTGGGTGGGTCCGTCGCCGAGCTTGTAGCCGACGGTCGTGAGCAGTCCGTTCTCGGACTTCACGATCTCGGTGCCGGTCTGGAAGATCAGGAAGTTCCCGGTGCCGTAGGTGTTCTTGCTCTCGCCCGCGTCGAACGCCGCCTGGCCGAACGTCGCCGCCTGCTGATCGCCGAGGATGCCCGCGACGGGCGTCTCACGCAGCAGCGACGTCTCGCGCGCCTCGCCGTACACCTCGCTCGACGAGCGGATCTCCGGCATCATCGAGCGCGGCACACCGAAGTCGGCGAGGATGTCGTCGCGCCACTCGAGGGTGTGCAGGTCCATGAACAGCGTCCGTGAGGCGTTCGTCACGTCGGTCGCGTGCACGCCGCCGGCGGGGCCGCCGGTGAGGTTCCACAGCACCCAGGTGTCGGTCGTGCCGAAGATGAGGTCGCCGGCCTCGGCCTTCTCGCGCGCCCCCTCGACGTTCTCGAGGATCCACACGATCTTGGTGCCCGAGAAGTAGGTCGCCAGCGGCAGCCCGACGATGTCCTTGTACCGCTCGACGCCGGCGTCGCCCGCGAGCCGGTCGACGATCGACTGCGTGCGGGTGTCCTGCCACACGATGGCGTTGTAGATCGGGATGCCGGTGTTCTTGTCCCACACCACGGCGGTCTCGCGCTGGTTGGTGATGCCGATCGCGGCGATGTCGTGACGCGTCAGATTGGCGCGACCGAGCGCGATACCGATGACCTCGCGCATGTTGTCGCGGATCTCGATCGGGTCGTGCTCGACCCAGCCGGCCCGCGGCATGATCTGCTCGTGCTCCTTCTGGCCGACGGAGATGATCGATCCCTTCTTGTCGAAGATGATCGCGCGGCTGGAGGTCGTGCCCTGGTCGAGGGCGATGATGTAGTCGGTCATGAGTGACGTCCTTGTCTGTTCGGGGTTCGGTTCAGGCGAGGTTGAGCAGGACGGGAGCAGCGAGTGCCGCGAGCGTACCGCCGATGAGGGGTCCGACGACGGGGACCCACGCGTACGACCAGTCGCTCGACCCCTTGCCCTTGATGGGCAGCACCGCGTGGGCGATACGCGGACCGAGGTCGCGGGCCGGGTTGATCGCGTATCCCGTCGGTCCACCGAGCGACGCGCCGATGCCGACCACGAGCAGGGCCACGGGCACGGCGGTGAGCGGCCCGAGCGCACCCGGCGTGCCGATCTCGATGTCGCCGTAGTCGGCGAACGCGAAGATGACGAAGACCAGCACGAAGGTCGCGATGACCTCGGTCACGAGGTTCGAGGCGTAGGAGCGGATCGCCGGGCCGGTCGAGAACACACCCAGCTTCGCGCCGGGGTCGGGCTCGGCGTCGAAGTGGTCGCGGTACACCAACCAGCACAGCACGGCGCCGACGAAGGCGCCGACGAACTGCGCGGCGATTGCGACGAGGAACTGCGCGAAGCCGATCTTGGCCGCCACGAGCAGCCCGATCGAGACGGCGGGATTGAGCTGCGCTCCCGAGTACGACGAGACCAGCACACCCGCGAACACCGCGAGGCCCCAGCCCCAGTTGATCATCAGGGTGCCGCCGCCGAAGCCCTTCGACTTGGCGAGGATGACATTGGCCACCACGCCGCCGCCGAGCAGGAGCAGCATCGCCGTCCCGACGAGCTCCGACACGAAGTAGAGCCCGAGGTTGATGTCTTGCATGTCAACATTGACCTTTCTGCAGGATCACGCGCGCGACGACGCGCCGCGATGAGAAGTGGCCTGAACGGATGCCGGCGTCAGGCCGCGCCGGGGCTGGGGTCAGCCGCCGTCACGCTCCCGTCGGAGCGAGCGACGACGTCGTGACGTCGATGCGGTGCCGGGTCAGCAGCGTGGTCGCCGCGTCGTGCACCTGGGCCTCGACCGCGTCGCGGTCCCACCCGAGCACGGGTGCGGCGGCTTCGGCGACCTCGGTGAGGGTCTCGGTCGTCACGCCGCCGACGAAGGCGATGTGCGTCCGGCGCAGCAGCAGGTCCAGCAGCGACACGACCTCCTCGCGCTCGGCGAGGAACGCGATCTCCTCGGCGGAGTAGCCGGGTGCGTGCGGGAGCGACTGCTGCGTCACCGGCAGCGCTGCGAGCACCTCGGCGGCGTACGTGCCATAGCGCTCCAGCATCCGATCGGCGATCTCGCGGGAGTGCGCACCGCGGTGAGCGTCGAGCCATGCGGACCGCTCGGCGTCGCTGCGCGGATAGCCGGCGCCGCCGCCGATCGCGAGGTCGGTCGTGTCGACCCGGCGCTGTCGCCCGAGCAGGCTCAGCACGTCGGTCGACAGGTGCTCGGCGAGTGCGCGGAAGGTCGTCCACTTGCCGCCGACGAGGCTGAGCACCGGGACGCCGCCCAGGTCTCCCCGCTCGATCCGGTAGTCGCGCGACACGAAGCCGGGGGCGAGGTCGTCGTGGCGGGGCAGCGGCCGGATGCCCGAGAAGGTGTACACGATCTGCGAGCGATCGACCGCCAGATCCGGGAAGACCTGCGCGATCAGGTCGAAGAAGTAATCGATCTCGTCATCGGTGCACACCGTCGACTGCGCCGGGTCGGCGTCGATGTCGGTCGTCCCGACCATGACGCGCCCCTTGAGCGGGTAGATGAGGACGATGCGGCCGTCGGCGGCCTCGAAGAAGATCTCGTTGCCCCGGGTCGCTTCGAGCAGCGCCGGGTTGTCGAGGACGATGTGCGAGCCCTTCGTGCCGCCCATGTACCGGGACGGGGCGCCGAGCGCGGTGTTCGTGATGTCGGTCCACGGGCCGCTCGTGTTGATCACGACGTCGGCGGTGAAGGGGAACTCCTCGCCGGTGACGTCATCGCGGATGACGACCGCCGAGCCCTCCGCCCCGACGACCGGTGCGTAGTTGGCAGCGCGCGCGGACTCCTCGCGCCCGCCGTCGCGCAGCACGTCGAGGGCGATGCGCTCGGGGTCGTGCATCGAGGCGTCGAAGTAGGTGGCGGTGTAGCGGAAGCGCTCGTCCAGCTCGGGGAACTCGCGCCGCGACGCTCGGCGTCCCCGGAAGCTGTGACGCGGCACGGCGCCGCCGTCGCGCGAGAAGGTGTCGTACATGATCAGGCCGAGCTTGATCAGCAGTGCGCCGCGCTCGCGGGGCTTGCCGCGGCCGTGCGTCACGAGCAGCCGGAACGGGGCGGCGAGGATGCCCGAGAACGTCCGGTGGATCGGGATGGTCGTCGGCAGCGGCTTGACGAAGTGCGGCGCGTTGCGCACGAGGCGGTTGCGCTCGGTGACGGACTCCTTGACCAGGCGGAACTCGCCGTTCTCGAGGTACCGCACGCCGCCGTGGATCATGTGGCTGGAGGCCGACGAGGCCCCGCTGACGTAGTCGCCGCGCTCCACGAGCGCCACGTCGACACCCTGCAGCGCCAGATCGCGGAACGTCGCGATGCCGTTGATCCCTCCGCCGATGACCAGGACCTCGGCATGCGGGCGGTCGCGCAGGGCTCGGATGTTCGGGCGTGTGGTCGTCGTCGACTCGGTCATCGTGTCTCTCTTCCCAGCGGTCTCTTCTACACTGGGATGCCGCCGCACGGATGCGCAACCGTTGTGAACAAACGTGCGGAACCCGCGGCTCAGTGCACGATCGTGCAGGACGGAGACGGATGAGCGCCGACGCCGAGGCCGATGCCCGCACCCGCGATGCCCTGCACGCCGCGCAGCTGTACTACGTGCAGGACCAGACGATGGATCAGATCGCGGCGGAGATGACGCTCTCGCGATCGTCGGTGTCGCGCCTGCTCGCCCACGCGCGCGAGATCGGGCTCGTCGAGATCACGGTCCATTCGCCGCAGGAGGCGAACTCGGTGGTCGCCCGGCGCCTGGCCGAGCGGTTCGGCATCTCGGTGCACGTGGTGAGCACGCCGCCGCGCTCGACCGACGCCGAACGCCTCGAGCGGACGGCGCGCACCGCGGCGCACGTGCTCGCGTCGACGCTCGATCCGGATGCGAGCATCGGCATCGCGTGGGGTGCGACGGTATCGGCGATCGCCCGCCACCTGCCGACCAAGCGCCTGCACGACTCGCAGATCGTGCAGATGAACGGAGCCGCCAATGAGTCGACCTCGGGCATCTCGTACTCCGGCGCGATCCTCGAACGTTTCGGGCAGGCTTTCGGCACCGATGTGCAGCAGTTCCCCGTGCCCGCGCTCTTCGACGATCCGCTCACCAAGCAGCTGCTGTGGCGGGAGCGGTCGATCCGCCGGGTACTCGACGCCCAATCGCGCGTGCAGGTGTTCGTCTTCGGCCTCGGCTCGCCGCAGGCGGACGTCCCCTCCCATGTCTACGCCGGCGGGTACCTCACCGGCGACGACCTGCGCGGACTGCTGCGCGACGGCGTGGTCGGCGACTGCGCGACGGTCTTCTACCGCCTCGACGGGTCGGCGACGGGCATCGAACTGAACGCCCGCTCGAGCGGTCCGTCGCTCGAGTCGATCCGGCGCATCCCGCGCCGCCTCTGCGCCGTCTCGAGCCTGTCGAAGCTCGATGCGCTCCGCGGCGCGCTCGCGGCGGGCCTGATCACCGAGCTGGTCGTCGAGGAGTCGCTCGCGCGGCGGGTGGCCGAGACCACCGTCGGCTCGCTCTGACGGGTCGGCCTAGGCGGGGCCGAAGATCGGGTGGAACGCCCCGACGGCGAGGGCAACGCCCAGGGCCGTCACCGAGATGGCCAGCCCCGCCGCCATGAGCAGCAGATCGGCGGGGGCCAGGCGCGACGCTCGCGCCCACGTGCGCGGCGTCGGCGCACCGAAAGCGCGGGCCTCCATCGCGGTGGCGAGCGACGATCCGCGGCGGATCGCGAGCACGAACAGGGCGAACGCCATGCCCGCTGCACGGCGGATGCGCCCGGCGTCGGCCACGCCCCGCGCCCGCCGCGCCAACGACAGCGCGCGCCAGTCGTCGGCCAGCAGCCCCAGCATCCGCATCCCGGCCAATCCGCCGATGACGAACCGTGCCGGCAGGCGCAGGATCTGCGCGAGACCATCGGCGAGATCGGTCGGGTCGACCGTGACGAACAGCACGACGGCGGGGAGCCCGATCGCCAGCACGCGAAGCAGCGTCGCCAGCCCCAGCACGAGCGAGCCCTCGCTCACGTGCACGAACAGCCACGAGAAGACCTCCTCACCGCTGCGCTGCCCGTAAAGCGCGATCGTCACCGCCGCCGCGGGCGCCGCGAGCCACAGCGGCGTCGTGCGCACCCAGAACCGCCGCCATCCCAGTCCCGCAGCCAGCAGCAGCGGGAGCTCGAGCACGAGGGCCACCGCGGCCGAGACCGGATCGATCGTGACGACGAGGGGCAACGCGATCAGCAGCGCGGCGACGAGCTTCGCGACCGCGTTGAGCCCGGCCACGCCCCGGCGGCGCTCGGCAGCCGTCGCGTCGGCGCTCACCTCGACGCCTCCGTCGGAAGCCCCGATGCGCGCAGCTCGAACCGCCGAGCAGCGAGCGCCTCGAGCACGGCCTCGTCGTGGGTGATGGCCGCCACGCCCAGCGGCCCGCGGTCGTCGATGCCGTCGCGCAGAGCCGCGATGATCGCGACCAGCTCGCTCCAGGTGCGGGCATCCTGCCCGTAGGTGGGCTCATCGAGCACGACCACACGCGGCCGGGCGGCCAGCATCGCGGCGACCGTCAGGCGCCGCTTCTCTCCGCCCGAGAGCGTGTAGGGGTTCGCCGGCGCGAGCGCCGCCAGACGCAGCCGCTCGAGCAGCTCGTCGACGCGCGCCGCGATCTCGGCGTCGGGAAGGCCGAGCGCGCGGGGTCCCACCTCGAGCTCCTCGCGCACCGTCGCCCGCAGGATCTGATGCTCGGGCTCCTGCAGCACGGTGCCGATGCGGGTCAGCAGGGCCGTCGAGGTCCAGGTACCGGGATCGGCGGGAGAAGCAGCGGGCCCGGATCCGCGGCGGAGCCGGCGACGCGCGCGCGGCGTCAGCGCCGCACCGTCCGCGAGCGCGGACGCGGCGCGCACCGTGCCGCCCAGCGCGGGAATGAGCCCGGCGAGGGTGAGTCCGAGCGTCGACTTGCCGGCACCGTTCGCGCCGACGATGCCGAGCACCTCGCCGCGGCGCACTTCGACATCGAGCGGACCGGCCACCGGCACACCGGGCACCCGGCCCACCACGAGCCCCTCGCCCGAGACCAGCGCGTCACCGCGCGCCGGGGAGCCGTCGAGCGCGGGAGGCAGGGGCGGGAACGGCGGGCGGATGCCGGGCACCCACACGCCCGCCGCGGCGAGTTCCGGCCCGCGTTGCTGCAACACCGTGCGCGGGTCACCGTCGGCGACCACCCCGCCGCCGGGGCCGAGCACGATCACCCGGGTCACCAGCGGCAGCCAGGCCTCGATGCGGTGCTCGATCACGACGAGCGTCGCCCCCGTCGCATCGAGCGCGCGGGCCACGGCATCCCGGACGTCCGTGACTCCGGCGGGATCGAGGTTCGCCGTCGGCTCGTCGAGCAGCACGGCGCCGGGGCGCATCGCCACGACACCCGCCAGAGCGAGGCGCTGCTTCTGCCCGCCCGACAGCGCCGAGGTCGAGCGATCGAGCGGGACGTCGAGGCCCACCGCATCGCGGGCGTCGCGCACGCGCGCCCAGATCTCCGGACGGGGTACGCCGAGGTTCTCGCAGCCGAAGGCGATGTCGTCGCCGACCCGCGCCAGGATGGTCTGGCTGTCGGGGTCCTGCAGCACCAGTCCCGTCCGGCCGCGGGTCGCGGCGGCGGGCTCGCCGTCGACGAGAAGCTGTCCCTGCTGCTCGCCCTCGTCCGCTCCCCCGAGCACGCCGGCCATCCCCTGCAGCAGGGTGGACTTGCCCGAGCCCGATGCCCCGAGCAGCAGCACCCGCTCCCCCGCCTCGATGCGGAACGAGGTGTCGCGCAGCGCCCAGGCGCGCCGGGTGGCGTAGCGCCAGCCCCACCCGCGCGCCTCGATCGTCGCGGGCCGCGGCGATGCCGTCGCCGCCACCGTCAGACGCGCGTCGCCGCTTCTCGCCCGGCGGCGAAGCGGCTGAGCGCGCCCGTTCGCGCGAGGGCGCGCGTGATGAGCCAGGCGCCGAGGCCGGCGATGACGGCTCCCGAGATGGTCGTCGAGGCGATGTACACCGACGTGAACAGCGTGTCGGCGCCGGGGTACCAGAGCACGCGGTCGTTGATGCCGCAGGCCAGGCCGGCGCCGGCGCCGGCCAGCATCGCGACGGGCAGGCGCCACGAGGCGTAGAGGAAGAGCAGGAAGATCAGCTCAGCGCCCAGACCCTGCACGATGCCCGACACGATCGTCAGCGGACCCCACTGGTTGCCGACGAGCGCCGAGATGACGGCGGCCAGCAGCTCGGTGTAGATCGCCGCGCCAGGCTTGCGGATGATGAGCGCGCCGAGCACACCCGCGATCAGCCAGGGACCGGCGAGCAGCCCCTGCACGCCGGGCAGCAGCGGCGAGAGCAGCGCGGACGGGCCCTCGTAGCCGACGTTCCACAGCAGGAAGACGGCCGCGCAGGCGACCCCGATGACGCTCGCGATGACGATGTCGACGACGCGCCACCGGAACCGTCCCGGTGCATCGGGGCGACGATCGGCGGTCTCGGTCGTGGACGCAGCAGTGTGCATGTTCTCTCCTCCCTGCGCCGGCATGATCCGGATCAGGTTCGACGGTCGAAGCGTGGATCGCTTCCTCTCAGCCCGGCTCACCGGACTCCCGTGGTTGTCGATGAAGTATACGTCGCGGCGGCGTTGTACGTTGGGCGGGTGAGTTCTCCCGACGCGTCAGCGACGACGCGTCGAGCCCGGAGGGCTGCCGCCGAGGGGTCGCGCCGCACCGCGCTGGCCTGGGTGGACGAGGATGCCGTCGCCGGCCGCAGTCCGCGCCAGGACCTCGCCGCCTCCGCCGGGCCCTACGCGATCGCGCACGCCGACCTGCTCGCGGACGATCCGCCGCGCTCTCGCCCCGGGCCCGGAGCAGCCGTGCCGGCCCTCGGCATCCCCGCGCTCATCGTCGGGGGCTACGCGGCGGCGACGCTGCTGTGGCCCCTCGACGCCGTCGCCCCCACGGTCCTCCCCGCTCTCGTCGCCGCGCCCGCCGCCACCGCGGCCCAGCCCGCCTGGCCGGCCGACGGCGCCGGGGCGACGGCGGTCGAGGGCCTCGGCGCCACCGCCGCCTCGAGCACCGACCCGGCTTCCATCGCGAGCATCACGAAGCTCGTGACGGCGCTCGTCGTTCTCGACGAGCAGCCGCTGGGCGTCGGCGAACAGGGACCGGAGTACGCGTTCACCGCGGCCGACCGGCGCGACTACCGCGCCTACCTCGCCGACGACCAGTCCGCCCTCGACGTCCCCGTCGACGGTGTCCTCACGCAGTATCAGCTGCTGCAGGGAGTGCTGATCGGCTCAGCGAACAACTACGCCGACCGGCTCGTGTCGGAGCTGTGGCCCAACGACGAGGTCTACGCGCGTGCGGCCAACACCTGGCTCGCGGAGCATGGACTCGACGGGATCACCGTCGTCGATCCCAGCGGGATCGATTCCGACAACACCGCCGACCCGGCATCCGTCATCGCGCTCGGCCGGGCCGCGATGTCGAATCCGGTCGTCGCCGAGATCGTCGGGCAGCGCTCCGTCGACCTGCCCGGCGCCGGCCTGGTCGAGAACACGAACGCGCTGCTGGCGAACCCGGAAGTGGTCGGGATCAAGACCGGCAGCCTCTTCGGCTCGTTCAACCTCGTCGCGGCGCAGGACGCGACCTTCGACGGAACGACCGTCCGCGCGTACGCCGTCGCGCTCGGCCAGCCCGACGACGACACCCGCCACTCCGCCACCGCCGCACTTCTCGAGCGCACCCTCGCCGAGGTCGCGGCATCGCCGAGCCTGTCCGCCGGCACGTTGGCGGGCACCGTCACGACGGCGTGGGGCGCTGCGGCCGACATCGTCACCGATGCGGATGTGCGGGTCGCCCTGTGGAACGCCCAAGCCGCCCAAGCGACACCCGAGATCGAGCTCGGTGACGCCCGCGCCGCCGGGGACGCCGTCGGCGAGCTCGTGCTGACGGGGCCTCTGGGTTCCGCGACGACGACGCTGAAGCTGGCATCCGACATCCCCGACCCGGATGCCTGGTGGCGCCTCAGCCACCCGCTTCAGCTGTGGGGTCTCGCGGACTGACCGACCCGCGCGGGTCAGACGAAGCGAACCGTCTGCTGCAGCCGGGTGCGGACGTCGAAGAGCTCGTTGCCGCCGATCTCGCGCGCACCGGCGACCCCGCGCCGCAGCACGGTCGACAGCGCCGAGCGTCCGACGACCGCGACGACGAGGCCGCGGACGCGGCCCAGCTCGTCGATGGCCTGCGCCACGTCGTCGTCGGGCAGCACGACGATCGCGCCGCTGAACTTCACGCGTGCCGCGCGACCGAGGGCACGCGCCCGCTGCACGAGGGTGGCGACGGGTGCGCCGACGCCGTCGCCGATGAGTTCGCCGCGGCGCGTGCGCACGGGGCTGCCGAAGTCCTCCGACAGCACGGCGTACAGCCCCGAGGGGCCGAGCACCACATGGTCGAGCTTCGCCTCGGGATCGCGCGGATCCGCTGCCACGTCGTGCCACACGGTGTAGCCCATGCCCAGGTCGGCCACGATGCGGGCTGTGGCCTCTTCGGCCAAGGCGTCGGCCAGCAGCCGGCGGATCTCGTGCGGCGCGGTGCGCACCAGGGCGGGGTCGTAGGGGTCGTCGAGCGGCGCCCCGCGTCCGACCCACTCGCGGATCAGGGTCAGGTAGCGCTCGCGACGCCATCCGCCCGGCTGGCCGAACGACCGCGCACGCGGCCGCGTGTCGGCGGGGCGCTGGGGCGGTCGCCAGCCCGGAGCATCCGGCGAGAACGACGGCGCGTCGGCGAAGCCGTGACCGCGGTCGTAGACGGCGCGGGCTTCGCGCGTGCCGACGAGGTCCCACGCGCGCTGGACCTGGACGAACCGGGCCGCGTCGCCGCCGGTGTCGGGGTGCGTCTCGCGCAGGCGCAGCCGGTACGCCCGGCGCAGCTCGTCGTCGTCGACGTCGTGCGCGACCCCGAGCACCTCGTACGCCGATGCGGACAGCGGACTGTCGAACACGAACCCTCCTCACGCCGGCACGCTCCGTTCGGGCGTGGGCGCACAACATCCCGAGACTATTACGGCTCGGCGCGTCCGGGCCTCGGGTGGCGGGGCGTCTCAGTCACTCCACAGCGCGGGATGCGGCTCGAAGCCGAACGCGCGATCGAGGATGTCGTCGGCGAGATCGGCACGCGACGCCGGCGACCAGCGCGGCGCGCCGTCCTTGTCGACGAGGCGCGCGCGGATGCCCTCCAGCAGATCGGGCTGCGTCTGGGCGAACCACAGGACGAGGCCGTACTCCCGGGCCAGCACCGACCGCAGATCGGGACGCTGCCGCGCGGCACGGACCGAGGCGAGGGTGACGGCGAGCGCCGTCGGCGGAAGGGCGTCGAGCTCGGCGGCCGTCTCGCGGGCCCGCGGCTCGGGCCGTCGGCGCAGCCGTTCGACGATCCCGTCGACGGTGTCGGCTGCGAAGGCGTCGTCGATCCAGGGACGGTCCGCCTCGAGCTGTGACGGCCCCGCCGTCTCGTCGAACAGCAATACGAGCTCGGTGGCCGTCTGCGGGTCGGCACGACTGACGAGGGCCTCGCGCAGATCGTCGAGCCGGTCGGCGGGCACGAGATGATCGGCGAAACCGGCGTAGATGGCGTCGGCAGCATCCATCGTGCCCCCGGTCAGGGCGAGGTACTCCCCGAGCCGTCCCGGGGCGCGAGCGAGCAACAGGCTGCCGCCGACGTCGGGGGTGAAGCCGATGCGCGTCTCGGGCATCGCCAACCGCGAGCGCTCCGTCACCACGCGCACCGCCGCGTGCCCCGCGAGACCGATACCGCCGCCCATCGTCACCCCGTCGGCGACGGCGATCACCGGCTTGGGGTACGAGCTGATGCGCGCGTTCAGCGCGTACTCGGCGCGGAAGAAGCGCGCCGCCGCCGCGACGTCGCCACCGGCGATCTGGTCGTGCAGCCCGCGTACGTCGCCGCCCGCGCAGAAGCCGCGCTCACCGGCGCCGTCGAGCAGCACCGCGTCGACACCGGGGTCGCGCTCCCACGCGTCGAGCGCCGCCGCCAGGTCGTGGATCATCCCGAGGTCGAGCGCGTTGATCGCGCGCGGCCGGTCGAGGGTCAGGTGTCCGAGCGCGCGATCGACGCGGATTCGGACGTGCGAAACGGATGCAGCGGCGTCGGTCACCCTCGCCACGCTACCCGCGCCGCACGCTCCGCGCGGGCTGCCGCAACCGGCAGCCCACAGGCGGGAGTTCGCGTGCGGCGCTCCGCCTCGGGCAGGATGGTCGCAACACCATCCGGCGAAAGGGGGCGCGATGTCGAGCGGACAGGTTCTGGAATTCTCCGAGGTGACGAAGCGTTTCGGCCCCGTCGCCGCGGTCGACGGGCTGACGGCGCGCGTCGAGCCGGGCACCGTGACCGGGTTCCTCGGCCCGAACGGCGCCGGCAAGACGACGACGCTGCGCATCCTGCTGGGCCTCGTCTCGGCGACATCCGGGTCGGCGACCATCGGCGGCCAGCGCTACCGCGAGCTCAAGCACCCCCTCCAGACCGTCGGCGCCGTCCTGGAGGCGTCGAGCTTCCACCCCGGGCGCTCGGCGGCCGCGCACCTGCGCGTGTACGCCCGCGCCGCCGGCATCCCGGTCACTCGCGTCGACGACGCGCTCGGGACGGTCGGGCTCGCCGACGTCGCGGGCCGTCGCGTCGGCGGCTTCTCGCTCGGCATGCGCCAGCGCTTGGGGCTGGCGTATGCGCTGCTCGGCGACCCCGGTGTGCTCGTGCTCGACGAGCCGACGAACGGCCTCGATCCCGAAGGCATCCGCTGGATCCGCCGGTTCCTGCGCGACCTCGCCGCTGAGGGTCGCACCGTGCTCGTGTCGTCGCACCTGCTGGCCGAGGTCCAGCAGTCGGTCGACGCCCTCATGATCATCACGCGCGGGCGCCTCGTCTATCAGGGCGGCATCGACAGCGTCGTGCCCCAGGACGAGATCGCGACCGTCGTCGACGCCGACGATCGCGACGCGCTGCGCGCCGCCCTGAGCGCCGCCGGCTTCGAAAGCGACGAACGGCGCACCGGCCTGGCCGTCCGCGGCGCCGACGCGCCCACGGTCGGCCGCATCGCGGCAGCGGCGGGCATCGCACTGACGTCGTTGCAGCGGAAGGGACCGGCGTTCGAAGAGGTCTTCCTCGAACTGGTCAGCGGGACGCGCGTGCACCCGTCGGCCGCGGGCGAGGCACCGCCTGCGGCGGACGAGGAGGCGGGCCGATGAACCTTCTGAACGCGACCCGTTCGGAACTGACGAAGCAGTTCTCGACGTCCGTGTGGTGGATCCTGCTGATCGTCCTCGTGCTCTACATCGGCAGCACCGCGGGCGGCATGGCCGCCGTCATCGCCGCCGGCGAGACGGGTTCGCTCGGCGGCGCGACGACGATGCCGACCGGACTCGGCGAGCGGATCCCGCGACTGATCTACGGGCTCGCGACCGCCATGGGCTACGTCTTCCCGCTCATCGTCGGCACGCTGCTGGTGACGGGCGAGTATCGCCACAAGACCCTCACCCCGACCTTCCTCGCCACGCCCCGGCGCGGCGTCGCCCTGTCGGCCAAGATGCTCGCCGGCATCGTCATGGGCCTCGTCTTCGCGGTCGCCGCCGTCGGCTCGACCGTCGTCGCCGGCGGCGGCGTCCTCGCCCTGTTCGGCATCGATCCGCAACTCGACAGCGCCGAGACCTGGGCCCTGCTGGGGCGCATGGTCCTCGCCCTCGTCCTGTGGGTGCTCGTCGGCATCGGGCTGGGAACGCTCATCCGCAACCAGATCGCCGCCGTGGTCGGCATCCTGGCCTTCACCCAGTTCGTCGAGCCGATCGCCCGCCTCGGAGCGGGACTCGTCGAGGGACTCGGGGATGTCGCGCGCTTCCTGCCCGGGGCGGCGTCCGATGCCCTCGCGGGCGACAGCATCTACGCGATCATGGGCGGCGGCGCCGACCAGCCGCTCGAATGGTGGGCGGGCGGCCTCGTGCTGGCCGGTTACGCGCTGCTGTTCGCGCTCCTCGGCTACGCCGCGTCGTGGCGACGCGACGTCGTCTGACGAGCCCGCGTCACGGCGCGACGAGATCGGCGACGTCGGCCGGCTCATCCTCGACGTCGAGCCGCAGCGCCTGCACGAGCGCCAGTCCGTGGCGCGTGGTCAGGACGAGGCGCTGGAACTCCGCGTCGCCGTCGAGGTCGACCACGACCGACGGGCGACGCCGGCGGACGAGGACGAAGTCGACGCCGCCGGCAGACTCGAACGACCCCGAGGCGATGACCCCGGGCACGAGCAGGCCGGGACGCGGGACGCCGCGCAGCCACGACCACGCGTCGTCGGTCAACTGGACCTTCGTGATGTGCTCGCGCGCCACCTGGACATTCCTCTTGCGGAATGCCGCGGCCCGTTCCGTCGCCGAGAGGACGACTTCGAGCTGCGCGGAGTCGAGCAGCAGGGTCACCATGACCTCAGTCTGCCAGGCGGCCCCTGCCGGTTTGCTCACAGACCGACAACGATCGCAGCACGGTCGCGCGGCTCCGGTCAGGCGGGTGCGCCGCCGGTCGGCGCGGGTTGCCGCGCGATCGCCTCGAGCAGCGAGGTCACGGTCGTCTCGCCGGCCACGACGTCGACGGTGAGCCCCAGTTTGCGGGCGTCGCGGGCCGTGCGCGGGCCGATCGCGGCGACGAGCGTGCTCGCGGGCAGATCGGGGAACTGCTCGCTGACCTGCTCGGCCACCGAACCGCTCGTCACGAGGACGGCGTTGATGCGACCGCTCGCGACGTCCGCGGCGATCCGCTCGGTGACCGGCACGCCCACGGTGCGGTAGGCGACGACGCTGCGCACCTCGTGGCCCGCCTCGACGAGCATCCGCGTCAGGACGGGCTTGGCGGTCTCGCTGCGCAGCGCGAGCACACGTGTGGGCGACGACTCGATCGCGATGATCTGCTCGGCCAGGCCGGCGGCGGAGTCGTCTTCGTCGGGCACGAGATCGACGCGGTACCCGACCGCGGTCAGCGCGGCCGCGGTCGTCTCGCCGACGGCGGCGACGCGCGTGTGCGCGGGGATCTCGGCGCGATAGGCGTAGAGCACGTCGACGGTCGTCGCGCTGGTCAGGGTGATCCAGTCGAACGCGCCTGCCGCGAGGTCGGCCAGCGCCGCGTCGAGCTCGGCGACCTCGGTCGTGGGCGCGAAGTTCACCAGCGGGGCGATGACCGGCGTCGCCCCGTGCGAACGCAGCAGAGCGGCGACCTGATCACCCCAGGGCCCGCCGCGAGGCACGAGCACCCGCCAGCCGCGCAGCGGCTTGTGCGGCTCTGCGTTTCGGGGCTCGGGGTCCATTTCGTGACTCTCATGAGGCGCCGCCGCCCCCGGAAGAGCGGCCGACGCACGATTCGGGCACCCGGATGGTGCAACCCGGGTACGCAACATCGGCAGCATCCGCTCCATTGCCGCTGCCTCGTTTTCCGAGCATACCCCCGCCGTGGCGGGGGCATGCTCGGGGCAGCGTATCGATCCGGTCTCGTCGCGTCAGCGACGGGGCCGGATCGGAGCGGATGCCGCGGGGTCAGCGGGCGATGAGGCGGGCGACGCCCCAGACGACGGCACCCACGGCGACAGCGACACCGACGGCTGCGGCGGCGGCACCGGTCGGGTTGCGGCGTGCGTAGGCACGCGCCTCGCGCGAGGCGCGGTCGGTCGCGATGACCGCGCGCTTGGGCAGGTTCGCCTTGTGCTCGATCGCGGCGAGCGCCGCCTTCAGCTCGGCCCGGGCCTTCTGGACCGGGTCGGCGATGCCGAGGGGCACGGCGGTGTCGGGCAGCTCAGAACTCATCGGCCACTTCCTTCACGATCTTGGCGTCGGTGGAGATCGCCTGCGCGGGATTCTGACGCGAGCTCAACCGCTTGAAGCGCATCAGCCCCAGCAGCGCGAACACGACCGCGACGACGAGGAGGATCCCGATCACGATGAGCGACGCGACCCACGCGGGCATCCACGACGACAGACCGATGATCGCGAAAGCGCCGATGGCCGGGATCGTCCAGAAGAGGAAGAACAGCGCTACGATGAACCAGACACCGCCGAGGCCGGCATCCTTCCCCGTCTTCTTCGCCCAGGTCTTGGCCGAATCGATCTCGGCGACGACGAGGTTGCGGACCAGTTCCGGGATGTCACCGATGAGGGTGAACAGGCTGTCGTCGGCGCGATCGCGGAATCCGCGAGGGGTGCTCATCTCAGCTGTCCGCCGCGGCGCTCGCGTCGGCGACCTTGCGCGCGTCGCGCTCGGCGGCCTTGCGCACATCGCTCACCGCGTTCTCGCCCTCGGCGACGGCCGCGTCGAGCTTCTCGCCCGCCGAACCCTTCTTGCCGGCGGCCTGAGCCACCTTCTTCGCGCTGTCCCACACGACGCTCGGCACCGAGAGCGCGGCGGACTTGCCGAGCTCGGTGACCTTGCCGACCTGCTTCTGAACCGGCTCGAGCTCCCAGACGTCCTGGGCCTTCGCCTTGATCTGCTCGTAGCGCTCACGCCCGGCGCGCGCGCCGAGCACGTAACCCGCGGCGAGTCCGACGGCGATGCCAATCTTGCCCTTCATGGGGTCTCCTCACGTTCGACGTTGCTGCGTTGTCTCAGGCTATCGCCGTATGCCGCGCGGGGTATCCACTCCCGAAACGGTCGGCGGGGGGCTATCATGCCGGATCCGTTCCGCGCCACAGGGCCGCGTGCCGGGCGGCATCCGCCTCGGTGACGGCGTCGGCGGCGACGCGTTCCAGGCTGTTGCCCGATAGCCAGCCGCCCACGAGCGCCAGTCCTGGCACGGTGCGCACCCGAGCCCGGATGGCCTCGACGGCGGCCTCGTGACCGAGCAGCGACCCCGGCGCCGCGCGGCGGTACGACACGCGCGCGGCGGCGCGGACGGCTCCGGCCGGGATCGGCACGCCGCACAGCTCGGATGCCGCGGCGCGAGCCGCCGCGATGACGTCGGCATCGGGTGCGTCGGCGTGCGGCAGCGTCACGCGCAGGATGTGCTCGTCCGCCGCGAGCCCATCCGCGATCCCGGGCCACGTGCGCGAGACCGGGCGCACCGCGACCGGTTGGGGTCCCGCGCCGATGACGAGCGATCCCCGGTCCGGCAGCGCGACGCCCGCGATGCGCAGCATCACCACGTCGAGCGGCGCCGGCTGCGGCTGCGCGTTCGGGGGCAGCTCGACGTGCGGCGCCAGCAGTCCGCGCGCGGTGTCTTCATCCACGGCGACGATCAGCAGGTCGGCGGGCACCGGCTCGTCGGAGTCGAGCGGATGCACGGCCCATTCGGCGCCGTCGCGCTCGATCGCGCCGACGGCGGCGTCCGTGCGGATGACGACGTCGAAATCACGCAGACGCGCCTCCAGCCCGTCGATCAGACGGAACAGTCCGCCCCGCGGCGCTCGGCGCTGCGCAGACCTGGGGCGCACGGTCTGGGCGACGGCACCGCTGAGCGAGCCGGTGCGGGTGAGCGCGGGGTTCAATGACGGGGCGGCGACGTCGACGTCGATGTGCTCGGGAGCGACGCCGTGCACCGCCAGCATGTACGGCGCGACGAGTCGGTCGCGCACCCGCTGGCCCATCCGCGACGACACGAGCTCGCCGAGGCTCCGCCGGCGCCCCACCGTCATCGGCGGGCGCAGGCGGTCGACGTAGGCCCGCCATGCGCCGCGCGTCTCGATGTGCCGCCGGACGTCTGCGGCCCACGGGTTGGCGGGGATGCCGAGCACCGTCTCGGCGGGAGCCGGTGCCGCCCCGTCGGGGCCCGCCGCGAGCCACAGTTCGTCGTCACGAGCGGCCTCGAGCTGGTCGGCGAGTCCGACCTCCTCGACCAGCCCCGCGAGGGTGGGGGCCGAGGCGGGGATGCCGTCGGCCGCGGCATCCACCGTCACGTCGCCCAGCGTCACGCGGTCGAGCGATCCGCCGAGGTGAGGCGCCGCCTCAAAGAGTGTGACGCGCAGGCCGAGCCGCGCGCATTCCAGCGCCGCGACGATGCCCGCCATTCCGCCGCCGACGACGACGACCCGGGTGTCGTGGGCGTGCCTCACGAGATCGCTCATGCCCCCATCCTGCCGCGTCGCCGATGAGAACATGGAGAGCATGAGCCTGCACATCACCGACGACGCCGCCGCCGACCAGCTGCTGACCGAGAACCCGCTCGCGCTGCTGATCGGGATGCTGCTGGACCAGCAGATCGCGATGGAGACGGCGTTCTCGGGCCCCCTGAAGATCCGGGAGCGCACCGGATCGGTCGAGGCGGCGGCGATCGCGGGGTATGACCCCGAGGGCTTCATCGAGGTGTTCCGCCAGACGCCCGCGGTGCACCGCTTCCCCGGCTCGATGGCCGGGCGCGTGCAGACGCTGTGTCAGACGATCGTCGACGAATGGGGCGGTGACGCCGCGGCGATCTGGACATCCGGTGACCCCGACGGCCCGACCGTCCTGAAGCGGCTCAAGGCTCTGCCCGGCTTCGGCGAGCAGAAGGCCAGAATCTTCCTGGCGCTGCTGGGCAAGCAGTACGGCTTCACCGGCGCGGGCTGGCGGGAGGCCGCCGGCGCGTACGGCGAGGAGGGCTCGTTCCGGTCGGTCGCCGACATCGTCTCGCCCGAGTCGCTGACGAAGGTGCGCGAGCACAAGCGCGCCGCCAAGGCGGCGGCGAAGGGCGCGGCATCGTCCTGAGCGGCGCCCCGCGCCCTGCTGTTCGCGGCGGTTTTCGAAAAGACTGGCGGAACATCGCGAATATGTTTGAGTAGTCGACATTCCGTTCCCCCGGTCTGCGCAAAGGAGCGCTTCCACCATGCGAACTCGTCGACCCCGTTTCCTGGCCGCCGCTGCGACCGCGGCCCTCGCCGCACCACTGCTCGCAGCGACGGGAGCCGCCGCGGCCCCGACGGCTGCCACCACCGTCGTCGCCCACGACTTCTCGACGGCGTCCCTCGGTGATGCCCTGACGCAGAGCGGCGGCGACGGCTCGACGCTCGACTACGCCGACGGAGCCCTCGTCGTGCAGGACCGCGACGCCGACTACGTCGGCATCCAGACCGCGCCGGGCATCCTCGAGCCCGAGACGACCTACACCGTCAGCGCCCGGGTCCGGCTCGCCGCGGGCACGCCCGACACGCAGGCGCGCTGGGTCGGGGTCCCGGGATACACCTGGATCGGCGACACCACGATCTCGGCCGACGAATGGACGATCGTCACCGGCACGTGGACGTCGCCGGCGACGACCGACACCGTCCGGCTCTACCTCGGCACCGCCGACATCCCCGGAGCCGACGCGTACACCTACCTCGTGGACGATGTCACCGTCACCGCGGCGGACGGCGACCCGGGCACCGATCCCGGCACGGGACCGCAGGCACCCGGCACCGTTCTCATCGACAGCACCTTCGACGACGGCGCTCTCGGCGCCTGGCAGCCGCGGGTCGGCTCGGGCGGAGCCGGTCCGACCGTCGAGGTCGTGACGGGCGGAGCCGACGAGTCCTCGCACGCGGCCCTCGTGAGCGAGCGTACGCACGAAGGCGACGGCATCCTCCTCGACGTCACCGACACCCTGCTCGCGGGCCAGACCTACGCGTTCTCCGCCGCGCTGCGGTTCGCGCCGGGAGCCGACCGCGGCCAGGGCCTCACCGTCTCGATGCGCACCGACGACGGCGGAGCGGTGTCGTACACGAACCTGCTGCAGGCCGAGAGCGTGTCGGCGAGCGGTTGGACGACGGTCGCCGGCGACATCACCATCCCCGGGTACGACGCCGCGGCCGAGCTGTACATCGAGGCGCGGTACAACTCCGGCAACACCTCACCGTTCCTCGTCGACCAGGTCAGGATCGCGGTGCCCGAGGCGGGCGAAGGCGACCTCGACCTCACCCCGCTGAAGGACACCACGGAGTTTCCGGTCGGTGTCGCCATCGACGAGCGTGAGACCGGCGGGGCGGCATCCGATCTGCTGCGCCACCACTTCGATCAGATCACCCCCGAGAACCACATGAAGGTCGAGGCCTGGTACGACGACCAGCGACGCTTCCAGCGCCACCCGCAGGCCACCGCGCTGCTCGACTACGCCAGCGCGAACGACCTGCGACTGTACGGACACGTGCTGCTGTGGCACTCGCAGACCCCGGCGTGGTTCTTCCAGGACGCCTCGGGCCGCGAGCTCACCGACTCCGAGGCCGACAAGCAGCTGCTGCGCGACCGGCTCGCGACCCACATCGACGACGTCGCCCGGTCGATCGCCGACGACTACGGCCTCTTCGGGTCCGAGACGAACCCGCTGGTGGCATGGGACGTCGTCAACGAAGTCATCTCCGACCAGGCGACGCCGGACGGGCTGCGGACCAGCCGGTGGCACGACATCCTCGGCGAGGAGTTCATCCACCTCGCCTTCCGCTTGGCCGACCAGGCGTTCAACGAGGACTACGCCGCTCCCGGCACCGACCGGCCGGTGGCGCTGTTCATCAACGACTACAACACCGAGCAGGACGCCAAGGGCACGCAGTACGCCGCGCTGGTCGATCGGATGCTGGCCGCCGGCACGCCCCTCGACGGTGTGGGTCACCAATTCCACGTTTCGGTCAACACCCCGGTGCCCGCCCTCGCGAGCACGCTCGAGCGGTTCGCCGGTCGCGGGCTCATGCAGGCGGTGACCGAGCTCGACGTCACGGTCAACCCGGCCACGGCGGCGAACCTCGCACGTCAGGGGTACTACTACCGCGACGCCTTCGAGGTGTTCCGCGACTACCACGCCGCGGCGCCGGCATCCGAGAGCCTCTTCGCGGTGACCGTGTGGGGCCTGACCGACACCCGCTCGTGGCGGGCGGAGCAGGCGCCGCTCCTGTTCGCGGGCGACCTGAGCGCCAAGGCGGCGTTCTTCGGCGCGATCGGCGACGACGAGGGGCTTCCGCCGCTCGTGACCACAGCCGACGTGTTCCGCGGCGACGTCGCCCTCGACGGAGCGATCGCCGACGTCCCCGAGTGGCGGAACCTGCCCGAGCACCCGCTCACCCGTGACGCGGGCGGCTTCCAGGCGCGGTGGAGCGACGAGCACCTGACGGCGCTGATCCGCTCGAGCGCGCGCCCCGAACGGATCGAGTTCACCTATCGCGGCGAGGAGGTCGCCTTCGGCGGTGACGGCCCGCTGACGGGGCGCACGGTCGAAGCCGACGGCGAGTTCTTCACCGTCGTCCAGCTGCCCCACACCGCCCCGGCCGTGGGCGACACCGCGGCCTTCGACGTCCGCGTCTTCGCCGCGGACGGGCTCGCCGGCGCGTGGAACTCGGCGGGATCGACGGGCCAGCTGACCTTCTACGAGGAGCTGTCGTACCTCGAGATCCCCCGCGGCGACGAGATCACCGTCGACGGAGTCGTGGATGCCGCCTGGGCCTCGGCCCCGGTGATCGAGACCGCGAAGCGGGTCGAGGGCGATGCCGCCGGCGCCACCGCGACGGTTCGCACCCTCTGGCGCGACAACGTCCTCTACACGCTGTTCGAGGTCGAGGATCCCGACATCGACACGACGAACAGCGACCCCTGGAACCGCGACGGGGTCGAGATCTTCCTCGACCTCGGCAACACCAAGAGCGGGGCGTACGGTCCGAACGACACGCAGATCCGCATCACGGTCGACGGCGACGTCACCTTCGGCACCGGGAACGAGGCCGCGCAGCGGTCGCGACTGCTCGCGAGCGCGACCTCGCGCACCGAGGGCGGCTACATCGTCGAGGCGGCGATCGACCTCGTCGGGCAGTCCGGCGGGCAGAGCGACGTGCCCCTGGGCGGTGCCGGAACGTTCCAGGGCTTCGACGCGCAGGTCAACGACGCCCGCGGCGGCTCCCGCTTCGCCGTGCACACGTGGGCCGAGCCGACGGGAACGGGCTACCAGAGCACGTCGCGGTGGGGCGTCGTGCACCTCGTCGACGCGGTGACCGCGCCGGGCGAGCCCGGCGAACCGACCGAACCCGGCGAACCGACCGAACCGGGTACACCGGGCGAGCCGGTGGATGGCGGCGCGTGGGCGACCGTCGACGTCGGTGACGGCCGTGTCGCGCAGGGCGGATCGCTGCCGGTGCGGGTCTCGGGCCTCGAGCCGCAGCAGCGGATCGGCGCCACGCTCTACAGCGACCCGATCGTCGTCAGCGGCATCCCCGCGGCCGATGCTTCCGGCGAGGTGCGCTTCTCCGTCGCCGTTCCCCGCGACCTCGCGACCGGCGAGCACACGCTCGTGGTCACGTCATCCGGGTACGACGACATCCGCGTGGCGGTGACCGTGGTCAGCGGCGGCGGCAGCGCGAGCAGCAGCCTCAGCACGACCGGCGGCGAACTGCCGTGGGGTGCGGCGCTCGCGGCCGCGGTGCTGCTGACCGCGGGCGGCCTGTTCCTGGCGCTGCGCCGCCGCCCGCGGGCCTGAGCCCGCGGCGCCTGAACCCCTGGGCCTGAGCCTCGGGGGTCAGGCGCCGCGCAGGCGCTCGGCGAGGTAGCCCTCGAGAGCGTCGAGGCCGATGCGCTCCTGCGCCATCGTGTCGCGGTCGCGCACGGTGACGGCACGGTCGTCGAGCGAGTCGAAGTCGACCGTGACGCAGAAGGGCGTGCCGACCTCGTCCTGGCGGCGGTAGCGGCGCCCGATCGCACCGGCGTCGTCGAAGTCGACGTTCCAGCCGCGGCCGCGCAGGGTGTCGGCGACCTCGCGGGCCAGCGGCGACAGGCGCTCGTTGCGGCTGAGCGGCAGCACCGCGGCCTTGACGGGAGCCAGGCGCGGGTCCAGGCGCAGCACCGTGCGGGTGTCGACGCCGCCCTTCGCGTTGGGCACCTCTTCTTCGTCGTACGCGTCGACGAGGAACGCCATCATGGCGCGCGTCAGGCCGAACGAGGGCTCGATGACGTACGGGATGTACTTCTCACCGGATGCCTGGTCGAAGTACGTCAGCGACTGGCCCGAGGCCTCGGTGTGGCTGCCGAGGTCGTAGTCGGTGCGGTTGGCGACGCCCATGAGCTCGCCCCACTCCTTGCCGGGGAAGCCGAAGCGGTACTCGACGTCGATCGTGCCGGCGGAGTAGTGGGCGCGGTCGTCCTCGGGAACGTCGAAGCGCCGCATGTTGTCGGCCTTCACGCCGAGGTCGATGAACCAGTTCCAGCAGGCCTCGACCCAGTGCTCGAACCACTCCTGGGCCTCGGCGGGCGGCGTGAAGAACTCGATCTCCATCTGCTCGAACTCGCGTGTGCGGAAGATGAAGTTGCCCGGCGTGATCTCGTTGCGGAACGCCTTGCCGACCTGACCGATACCGAACGGCGGCTTCTTGCGGCTCGCTGTCAGCACGTTCGAGAAGTTCACGAAGATGCCCTGGGCCGTCTCGGGGCGCAGGAAGTGCAGGCCCGACTCGTCGTCGACGACGCCGAGGTAGGTCTTCACGAGACCCGAGAACGACTTGGGCTCGGTGTACTGACCCTTCGTGCCGCAGTTCGGGCACGGGACGTCGGCAAGACCGTTCTCGGCCGCGCGGCCCTTGCGCGCTTCGAAGTCCTCGATGAGCGTGTCTTCGCGGAAGCGCTTGTGGCACTGCAGGCACTCGACCAGCGGGTCGGTGAAGGTCGCGACGTGACCCGACGCCTCCCACACGCGCTTGGGCAGGATGATCGACGAGTCGAGGCCCACCATGTCGCCGCGTCCGCGCACGAACGTCTGCCACCACTGGCGCCGGATGTTCTCCTTGAGCTCGGTACCCAGGGGGCCGTAGTCCCACGCGGAGCGTGAACCGCCGTAGATCTCCCCCGCCTGGAAGACGAACCCGCGGTGACGGGCGAGGGCGATGACTTTGTCGAGGCGGGACTGCTCGGCCACAGGTGGCTCCAAATGGTCGTTTTCGGGATGCGCCGATCGGCGCGGACGCCGCAGGCGACGGCATCCCCGATTCTAGTCGCGCCGCGCATGCCCGCCCCGATACGGTCGAAGGACACATCGTTACGCACGGGAAAGGTCAGCATGGAAGCTCTCTTCGCCGGAGGCGCGCTCGTGATCGGCGGCATCGCCGTGATCGCCGTCATCATCCTTTTGATCTTCCTGCTGATCATGGTGCGGGCCTGGTACAAGGTCGCCAAGGCAGACCAGGCGCTCGTCGTCGTCGGACGCAACCAGAAGAACGCGGCGGGAGACTCCTCGCGCATCTCGGTGATCACCGGCGGCGGCGCCCTCGTGAACCCGCTGACGCAGCGCGCCGAGATGATCTCGCTGCGTGCACGCCAGATCAAGATGGAGCCCACGGCGCAGGCATCCAACGGCGTCACCGTGATGGTGGCCGGCGTGGCCCTGGTGAAGATCGGGTCCGACCCCGAATTCGTGCGGCGCGCGGCCGAGCGCTTCCTCTCGCAGGACGGCGCGATCGAGCAGTTCACGACCGAGCAGCTCGAAGGTGCGCTCCGCGGTGTCGTGGCGACCCTGACCGTCGAGCAGCTCATGAAGGACCGGCAGAAGCTGTCGGACCAGATCGCCGAGGGCATCAAGAGCGACCTGCTGGCGCAGGGCCTCATCCTCGACTCGTTCCAGATCCAGGGCATCACCGACAAGAACGGCTACATCGACGCCCTCGGTGCGACCGAGGTCGAGCGCGTGCGCCGCGAGGCCGAGGTCGCCCGCATCAACGCCGCCCGTGAGGTCAAGGCGCGCCAGCTGGCCACCGACGAGGCCAACCTCATCGAGCAGACCGCGTACGACAAGAACTCCGCCGCCGCCTCGGCCGAGGTCGGACGCGCCCGCGCCGAAGCCGAGCAGGCCGAGGCCCTCGCCCGCGCCCAGCGCGAGCAGGACGTCCTGCTGCAGGCCGCCGAGAACCGGCAGGCCCAGCTCGACGCCGACATCAAGAAGGTCGCCGACGCCTCGCTGTACGAGCGGCAGCGCAAGGCAGACGCCGACGCCTACGCCGAGGTCAAGGCCGCCGAGGCCCGCGCCCAGATCGCCGCGCAGGAGGCCGAGGCCACCCGGCTGCGCGCGCAGGCCGAGGCCGACGCCGTGCGCCTGGCCGGTGAGGCCCGCGCCGAGGCGATCGAGGCCGAGGCGGCCGCCATCGCCCAGAACCAGGAGGCGCTCCTCGCCCAGCGCGCCATCGAAGCGCTCGTGCCGCTCATGACCGAGTTCGCCCGCGGCTTCGACAAGGTCGGCTCGATCACGGTGCTCGGCGGCGACGGCGCATCGAGCCACATCGCCTCCGAGAGCGCGTCGAGCATGCGCGCGACCTTCGACGCCGTGCAGGCCACGACCGGCATCGACCTGCGCCAGATCATCCAGGGCCAGGCCACCGGCCGCGGCGTGGCTCAGGGCCTGCGCGAGGACGACGCGGCGGCGGCGCCGGCCGCGGCAGCGGAGTGACCCCGCGCTAACTCCTCACGAACGACGACGCCCCGTCCCACGTACCGCGTGCTGACGGGGCGTCGCCGTTTCCGGGTGCTCAGATCTGAGGAGTTACGACGCGGCGCCCCGCTCGCCCTCACCGTCCCGACCGGGATTGTCAACCGGGTGCGCGGCGCGCGGCGCGGTTCGTAGCGTCGAGCCATGACGTTCACTCCCCGCCGTGCCATCGTGACCGCCTCCGACTCGGGGATCGGCCGCGCCACCGCCCTTGCGCTCGCCGACGCCGGCATGGATGTCGGTGTCACCTGGCATTCCGATGAGGACGGCGCCAACGAGACGGCCGAGGGCGTTCGCGCCCGGGGCCGCAAGGCTATCGTCGCGCAGTTCGACGCAACCGAGTTCGAGAAGATCCCCGGGGTCATCGAGCACCTCGCCGCCGAGCTCGGCGGCCTCGACGTCTTCGTCAACAACGCCGGCGGCGGCACGGGCGGGCCGGTGCTCGACCTCGACCTCGACGGGTGGCGCACCGTCGTCGCCCTCAACCTCGACGGGGCCTTCGTCGGCATGAAGACCGCCGCCAAGCTCATGGCCGACGCGGGCGACGGCGGACGGATCATCGCCGTGACGAGCGTGCACGGCTCGCAGCCGCGGGTCGGATCGGCCGCCTACGTCGCCTCGAAGCACGGACTCGAGGGCCTCGTGAAGACGATGGCCCAGGAGCTCGGACCCCGCGACATCACCGTCAACTCGGTCGCCCCCGGCGAGATCGCGACGCCCATCAACGACATGGAGGGTGAGGACGCCGAGCAGACCCACCGCCCCGGCATCCCGATCCCCCGCCCGGGCAAGCCCGAGGAGATCGCGTCGGTCGTGGCGTTCCTGGCCTCACCGGCTTCGTCGTACGTCACCGGCGCCACGTGGGTCGTCGACGGCGGGATGCTGCAGATGGGGCCTCAGGCCGGGTCGCACCTCGAGTCCGACGCCTGGCGCGACGCCGGCTCCGAGTGACCGGTCAGGGGTTCACGAGCAGGTAGCCGCGCTCGTCGTCGAAGCCGCCGACGACGAGCCCGGCCGCCAGGTGCTCGAGGAACTGCGAGCGTACCCGGTCGCGCCAGGCGTCGGCCTCGGCCGGCGCCGACGCACGCAGCGCATGGATGTCGGCGGGCACCGCGATCGTCGCGACGACACGGTCGTCGGTGGGCTTCTGCTGCGGCGGCGCGGCCAGCGGCCACGTCACCATGAGCCGGTCGGTGACCGTGCCGCGGTTCAGGCCGTCGTCCATGAGGCCGTACTGGTCGACGAGGTAGTCGCTGATGCGGGCGCCGAGCACCTGCAGGTTGAAGTGCGCGTTGCGGGCGAACAGCGGGTCGAACGTCCAGGTGATCGTTCCGACGTCGCGGGCGAACGCCCACGCCCGCTGGTGCTGCTTGAGCACGCGGCCCAGACCCTGCTGCTGGTACTCCGGCAGCACGCCGGTGACGTGCGAGTGCATCGACCGGGCGCCCGGCGCGGAGAAGAACGCCACTGAGGCGCCGATGAGCCGGTCGCCGTCGTACAGCCCGACGACGTAGTTGCCGGCGTACGCGAGGGCGCGCATGAGGTTCGTAGGCACCGAGTCGCGGTCGCCACCCCACACCTCGCGCAGCACGGCGGCGCCGGCGAAGATGTCGGCGACGGTCTCGAGGGGGCGGATGTCGATCCCGGCGGGCACTTCGGCTTCGATCGGGGGAACGCTCTCGCTCATGAGCCCACCCTACGCCGCCGCCGTCGGCGGCATGGACGGCCCGCTGGCGGGACTCGGCGGCCCAGGCAGGCGTAGTCTCGCTAATCATGAGTCACGAGGACGCAGCCTCCACCGCATCCGTCGAACGCACCTCCGAGAAGGACACCCGCTTCTTCGGCCAACCCTGGGCCCTGACCCACATCTTCGGGGTCGAGCTCTGGGAGCGGTTCAGCTTCTACGGCATGCAGGGCATCCTGCTGATCTACATGTACTACACCGTGGCGGACGGTGGACTCGGCATCGATCGGGCGATCGCCACCGGCATCGTGGGCGCCTACGGCGGTTCCGTCTACCTCGCGACGGTGCTCGGCGCCTGGCTGGCCGATCGGCTCTACGGCTCGGAGCGCGTGCTGTTCTCCAGCGCGTTCGTCATCATGGCGGGCCACATCGCCCTGGCCCTGCTGCCCGGCTATGTCGGGCTCGGGGTGGGCCTCGTGCTCGTGGCGCTCGGCTCGGGCGGACTCAAGGCGACCGCGACCAGCGTCGTCGGCACCCTGTACGCCGCCGACGACGTCCGCCGCGACAGCGGCTTCTCGCTCTTCTACCTCGGCATCAACCTCGGCGGGTTCGCCGGCCCCCTGCTGACCGGTCTGCTGCAGACGACGCTCGGCTTCCACTGGGGCTTCGGGCTCGCCGCCGTGGGCATGGCCGCCGGTCTCGTGCAGTACTCGATCGGTCGCCGCCACCTGCCCGACAGCGCCCGACGCGTCCCGAACCCGCTGCCGAAGAACCGGATGCCGCTGGTGTGGATCATCGGCGGAGCGGGCGCGGCCCTCATCGCGGTGCTCGCGCTGACCGGGGTCATCCGCGCCGACAACCTCGCCGTCCTCGTCATCGCGGCCACCGTCGTGGCGGCGATCGCGTACTTCGTCGTCATCCTGCGCAGCTCCGCGATCACGGCCGAGGAGCGCAGCCGCGTCTGGGGCTTCGTGCCGCTGTTCCTGACCTCGGTGGCGTTCTGGTCGCTGTACCAGCAGCAGTTCACCGTCGTGACGATCTACTCCGCCGAGCGGCTCAACCGCAACCTGTTCGGGTGGGAGATGCCGGTGTCGTGGGTCCAGTCGATCAACCCGGTGTTCATCATCCTGCTCTCGGGCGTCTTCGCCGCCGCCTGGACCCGGCTGGGCCGGCGTCAGCCCTCCACGCCGGTGAAGTTCGCGATCGGGGCGATCGTGATGGGCGCGGCGTTCCTGCTGTTCCTGCCCTTCGCCGGCACGGGAGCGAACGGCACGCCGCTCGTGGCCGTCATCGGCATCCTGCTCGTGTTCACGATCGCCGAGCTGTTCCTCTCGCCTGTCGGGCTCTCGGCGGCGACGAAGCTCGCACCGGCGCGGTTCACGACGCAGATGGTCGCACTCTTCTTCCTCTCGGTCGCGCTGGGCACGGCCGTCGCCGGTCAAGCGGCGACCTTCTACGACCCCGCCGACGAGGCGCCCTACTTCACCGTCCTCGGCATCATCGCGATCGCGGTGGGCGTGAGTCTGGCGTTCTCGGCGAAACCGGTGCTCCGGCTCATGCGCGGGGTGCGCTGACACGGTCCTACGCGAGAGGATGGCTGCATGTCCTCATACGTCGAACGCCGCTCGAACCCCACCGCCTGGGCCGCCTTCTGGGTCGCGCTCCTCGGACTGATCCTCATGCCGATCCCGTTGTTCATCGGGCTCATCCTGGGCGGCGGGCTCTCGCTCGTGGCCGCCGTGCTCGTGGTCATCGCCCTGCTGAAGGGACTCGCCCGCAGCGGCAAGGGCATCGCGCCGGTGGTCTTCGCCGCGATCTTCGTGCTGCTGACGTGGGGCGGCATCTCGATCGGCGGCGGCACGATCTGGTGACGCGCGTGACCGGGATCCAGACGACCACCGCCGGCAGCCTGCCCCGGACGCCGGCGCTCATCGACGCGAACCGCGCCCGGACCTTCGCCGACGACGGCTTCACGCTGCAGTCGAGCCCGGAGTTCGATGAGCTCACGGCCGAAGCGGTCGCGGATGTCGTGGTTCGCCAGCGCGCCGCCGGCATCACGCAGGTCGGCGACGGCGAGTTCGGCAAGGCGATGTCGAACGCCGTCGACTACGGCGCCTGGTGGTCGTACTCGTTCCAGCGCGCCACCGGGCTGTCGCTGACCGAGGTCAACGCCTTCACCGAGCCGCCCGTCCGCTCCGAGCCCGGCCGCATCCGGCTGACGTCGTTCCTCGACCGCCGCGACCGGCAGCTCTTCCCCGCCGTCTACGCCGAGGCGGTCGACTCCGGCGCCACCGCCACCGCGTTCCCCACCACGACGGGACCGATCCGCTACCGCGGGCACGACGCCGTGGCATCCGACATCGCGAACCTGAAGGCGACGCTGCGCGAGGGCGAGCAGGGCTTCCTCACCGCGATCGCGCCGGGCTCGGCTTCGCGCGTGCGCAACGAGTACTACGGCTCGGACGAGGAGCACATCTTCGCGTGGGCCGACGCGCTGCGCGAGGAGTACAAGGCGATCACCGACGCCGGCCTCATCGTGCAGCTCGACGACCCCTCGCTCGCCGAGAACTTCGACCAGATCAACCCGGAGCCCTCGGTCGCCGACTACCAGGCATTCACGCGGCTGCGGGTCGAGGCAATCAACCACGCCATCGCCGGGCTGCCGAAGGAGCTCGTGCGCCTGCACCTGTGCTGGGGCTCGTGGCACGGACCGCACACGACCGACATCCCGCTCGCCGACATCCTGCCGGTCGTCCTCGAGGCGAACGTCGGGTCGATCTCGTTCGAGGCAGGCAACGTCCGCCACGAGCACGAGTCCGGCGTCTGGGCGGATGCCGCGGTGCCGAGCGACCTCGTCCTCGTGCCCGGTGTCGTCAGCCACGCCACCAATGTCGTCGAGCACCCCGAGCTCGTCGCGCAGCGCATCGAGCGCTTCGCCGCGATCGTCGGGCGCGACCGGGTCATCGCCTCGACCGACTGCGGGCTCGGCGGCCGCATCCATCCCGACATCGCGTGGGCGAAGCTCGCCGCCCTCGGCGAGGGCGCCCGCATCGCCGCCGCCCGCGCCTGACCCCGCCGCGCGATTCGGCTAGCGTGAAGGGTCGCACGACACCGCGAGAGGAAGCCATGACCGAGACACAGCCGCAGATCTTCGAGCCCGAGGGCCGCGCCATCCCCTATGTCGAGGATGCCGGCAGCGAGCCCGTCCTGGTGCTGATCCCCGGTTACAGCAACGTCGCCGCCCTCGGCACGCTCGCCCACGTCCTGGCGGAGGAGGACTTCCGCATCCTGCGGGTCGGCTACCGCACGGCGCAGACGGACGGCGTCACGCTGCGCGATCTGGCCCAGGATGTCGTCGACGTCATGGACCACGTCGGACTCGGCGACGCGTGGGTCGGCGGTCACGCCTTCGGCGGCGCCGTCGCGCGCACCGTGTCGATCGACCACACCGACCGCGTCGACGGCGTGCTGCTGCTCGGCGCCGAAGGCGAAGAGCCGCGCACCGACCTCGAGCCGCTGCAGGCGGCGGCTGCGGCATCCGCGTCGCCCGAGGAGTGGCGGGCGCTCGCACCGACCGTTCCGGTCATGCTCATCCAGGGCGGTGCCGACGAGGTGCTTCCCCCGGCCAACGGCGAGCGGCTGCAGGCTGCGGCGCCCGGCCTCGTGAGCCTGGTGACGCTCGACGGCGGCGGGCACCTCTTCCCGGCGACCCACGCCGGCGAGGCCGCGTTCGTCATCGAGGACTACCTCGACGTCGACTGACGCGCGTGCCGAACCCGGTGCCGCGACAGGGCAGAATCGAAGCATGACCGATTCGTCGACTGCGCTGCATCCCGCCCACGCCTGCCTGATCGTCCACGGTCAGGACAAGCCGGGGATCATCGCGGCCCTGTCGGCGATGGTCACCCGTGTCGGCGGCAACATCGTCGCCTTCGACCAGTACTCCGACGATCCCACGGGCGGCGCGTACTTCTGCCGCGTGGTGTTCCACCGGCCCAACTTCGCCGTCGATCGGCCCGCCATCGAGGCCGAGATCGCCGAGACCCTCGCGGACTTCGACCTGCAGTGGTCACTGACCGACCAGTCGGTGCCCAAGCGCATGGCGATCCTGTCGTCGAAGCAGGACCACTGCCTGCTCGATCTGCTGTGGCGCCACCGCCGGGGAGACCTGCCGGTGTCGGTGCCCATGGTCGTGTCGAACCACACCACCTCGGCCGAGGACGTCCGCTCGTTCAACGTGCCGTTCTTCCACGTGCCGTCGACGCCGGGGCCGGACAAGTCGGCGTCGGAGGCCGAGATCCTCAAGCTGCTCGTGGGCAATGTCGACTTCGTGGTGCTGGCCCGCTACATGCAAATCCTGTCGTCGGACTTCCTCGAGAAGCTCGGCGTTCCCGTGATCAACATCCACCACTCGTTCCTGCCGGCCTTCATCGGCGCCGAGCCGTACAAGAAGGCCAAGCAGCGCGGCGTCAAGCTCATCGGCGCGACGAGCCACTACGTCACTACCGATCTCGACGAGGGTCCCATCATCGAGCAGGACACCATCCGCGTCACCCACGCCGACACGGTGGCCGAGCTCGCCCGCCGTGGCGCGGACGTCGAGCGGCAGGTGCTCTCGCGCGCCGTCCTGTGGCACGCGGAGGACCGCGTCATCCGCCACGGCAACCACACGATCGTCTTCTGACCCCGCAGCGGTCCGGGCGATCGAGTCAGAAGACGTACTCCATGAGGTCGAGCCCGAGTGCGCGGAAGGCCTCGTGCGAACGCAGCCGGTGGCTCATCGACGGGTCGTCGAACTCCACGATCAGGGCGTAGGCGAGGCCGGCACGGGGGCCGGCGAGCACGCCCGCCTCGGCCCGGATGCCGTCGGCGCGGCCGGTCTTGTTCACGAAGAGCAGCTCGTGCTTGTCGTCGTCGTGCGCGAAGGGGTCGAGGCCCGTGACCGACCCGACGAGCGAGAGGTCGTGATTCAGGCTCAGCCATTCGCTGACCTGCGCGCTCACGCCGGGCGAGACGATGTCGGTGTTGACCAGCGCCGCGAACATCGACGCCAGCTCGCGGGCCGTGCCCAGCGCGTAGTGCGGCGCATCGTCAGGCCCGCGGTCGTCGCGGAACCGATCGAGCAGGGCCGTCCGCGGCATCCCCAGGGCGCCCAGTCGCGCCCGCACCGCATCGAGCCCGACACGGTCGAGCAGGGCGTTCGCCGCCAGGGCGTCGCCGGTCGCCGCGGCCAGCACCGCGAGGTCGCCGAGGGGCAGCGCGGGCGCGGCGAGGTGCCGCCAGACCCCGGCCACCGCGACGCCGGGCATCGCCGACCGCTCGACGATCTCGAGGGGGTCGAGCCCGCCGGCCTCGAAGCGCGCGGCCACCTCGATGAGCAGCGGGACGATGCCCAGCCCCGCCACCGGCAGCGTGATGAAGTCGTCACCGGCCAGCACGGGGGTGCCGCGGTCGAGGTCGCTCACGCGCACCGAGACACGCGCGCCCGACGCCGCGAGGGCGTCGAGGGCCTTCTCGGTCGCCGCGAAGCCGCGCCGCCGCGCCGCCGAGCGGCGGAGCGGCCGCGCGTCCGTGCGGCGCTCCGCCCGCGATCGGGCGGTCCCGGAGGACTCGGATCCGTCCACGCTCATCTCGTCGTCTCCGTCGGAGTCGGTTCCTGCGGTTGCGGTCGGGTGGTCACCAGATCGTGACGCGGCGCTCGGGTGCCAGCCAGAGATCGTCGCTCTCGGTGACGCCGAACGCCTCGTAGAACGCATCGATGTTACGGACGATCTGGTTGCAGCGGAACTCGTTCGGCGCGTGCGGGTCGATCGTCAGCAGGCGGATCGTCTCGGCGTCGCGACCCTTCTGCTGCCAGATCTGGCCCCAGCTCAGCAGCAGACGCTGCACACCGGTGTAACCGTCGATGACGGGACCGTCGGGTGCGGCCGCCAGCTCGTCCGCCGACAGGGTCGCGGCGAGGTGGAGCCGGTAGGCCTTCAGGGCGATGCCGAGCCCGCCGAGATCGCCGATGTTCTCGCCGATCGTGAGCGCTCCGTTGACGGTGTTCTCGTCGGAGAGACCGCGCGGCACGAGGGCGTTGTACTGCTCGATGAGGGCGCCGGTGCGCTGCTCGAACGCGGCGCGATCCGCGTCGGTCCACCAGTCGTTCAGCGCGCCGGTGCCGTCGTAGGCGCTGCCCTGGTCGTCGAAGCCGTGGCCGATCTCGTGGCCGATGACGGCGCCGATGCCGCCGTAGTTGGCAGCGGCGTCGCGGTCGGACGAGAAGAACGGCAGCTGCAGGATGGCCGCGGGGAACACGATCTCGTTCATGAGCGGGTTGTAGTACGCGTTGACGGTCTGGGGCGTCATGTACCACTCGTCGCGGTCGATGGGCTGCCCCAGCTTCGCGAGCTGACGCTCGTACTCCCACTCGGTCGAGCGCAGAACGTTGCCGAGCAGGTCGGTCGGGTCGATCTCGAGCGCGGAGTAGTCCTTCCAGCGCTCGGGGTAGCCGATCTTGGGCGTGAACGCCGCGAGCTTCTCGAGCGCGCGCTCGCGCGTCGCGGGCGTCATCCACTCGAGACCCGAGATGGACTGCCGGTACGCCTCGATCAGGTTGGCGACCAGCGCATCCATCTCCTCCTTCGCCCGCGGCGGGAAGTGGCGCTCGACGTAGATCCGGCCGACCGCCTCGCCGAGCGCCGCCTGGACGATGCTCACGCCGCGCTTCCACCGCTCGCGGTTGACGGGCACACCGGTGAGCTGCGTGCCGTAGAACGCGAAGTTCTCGGCGACGAAGGCATCGGGCAGGAAGGGGGCCGAGGCGCGCACGACCTGCAGGCGCAGCCACGCCTTCCAGTCCTCGAGCCGGTCGTCGACCAGCAGCGTTCCGAGGCCGGTGAGGAAGCTCGGCTGATTGACGTTGATCTCGGCGAAACCGTCGCGGTGGCGCGGAGCGAGCCCGGTGAGCCAGGGGTCGAGGTCGACGCCCGCGAGGGCCTGAACGTCATCCCACGAGTGGAGGTTGTAGGTGGCCACGGCGTCGCGGTTGCGGACGTTGTCCCAGTGGTGGGTCGCCAGCTCGGTCTCGAGGCGGGCGATGCGCTGCGCCTGCTCGGCGGCGCCCTCGACGCCCGCGAGCGCGAGCATGCGTTCGGCGTACCCGCCGAAGGCCTCGCGCGTCGCGGCGAAGCTGTCGAGCCGGTAGTAGCTCTCGTCCGGCAGCGACAGACCGCCCTGCACGAAGAAGACGACGTAGCGCTCGGGGTTGCCCGGGTCGGGCTCGATGAAGGTGCCGATCATGCCGCCGATGCCTTCGCGCTCGAGCTCGCCGACCGTGCGCAGCAGCGCCGGGATCGAGTCGACGGCGTCGACACGGGCCAGTTGCGGGCGCAACGGCTCGGCGCCCAGCTCGTCGATGCGCGCGGTGTCCATGAAACTCGTGAACAGGTCGCCGATCTTGCGCTCGACCGTGCCCGGCTCTGCCGTCGTCGCCTCGTCGATGATCGCGCGCACGTCGCTCTCGGCCTGCTCGGCGATGAGGTGGAACGACCCCCAGCGGGCCTTGTCATCGGGGATCTCGGTGCGCTCGAGCCAGCTGCCGTTGACGTGGCGGAACAGGTCGTCCTGCGGGCGGATCTCGGTGCTGAGCTCGGCGATGTCGATGCCGGAGGGAAGGGCGGGGTCGGTCATGTGACCCATGCTAGGCCGACCCGGCGACGCCAACTTCGGAGCGCGTTCAGCGTTCGGTGGTGGTACACCCTTCGGCTACCGGAACCCCCGCGAATCGGTCGCGCGTCCACTCGAAAAGCTCGTCGATCAGCGGCGACGGCCGCTCGATCACCCCCGCGTGCTCGTAGCCCGCGTACGTGCGGAAGTCGACGTCCTGACCGGCGGCGCACATCCGATCGACGAAGTCGGCCTGCGCGGCCACGGGGATCACGCTGTCGGCCCCGCCGTGTGCGAGCAGCACAGGAGCCGTCGAGTGCAGCGGAGCGGTGTTCTCGCGCAGGTGGCGTCCGAGGGGGCCGGATGCCGGTGAGCGCGAGAACAGTGCCGGATCGCGGCTCATGCCCAGCGCGGCCGCGACCGAGAGCACGATCGTCGGATCGGACAGGCAGCGCTCGGACATCTGGCGCAGGGCCGTCTCGGCTCCCGGGCGGACGTAGTCGCGGTATTCGATCTCGGGGTAGATCTGCGAGAACGACGCGAACGCGTACGAGGCGAAGATGCTGCCGCCGGTCACGCTCGAGATGCCCTGGACGAGGGCCGCGGGGTCGCTGGCCGGCGCGAGCGCCGCGACCCCCTGCACCCAGACGTCCGGCGCGTACTCTCGCGCGAGCGAGCCGGCCCACAGCGCCGCGCCGCCGCCCTGCGAGTGGCCCCACACGACGCTTCGCGCACCCAGATCCGCGTCGTCGAGCTGGCGGGCCGCACGCACGGCGTCGAGCGAGGCGTGCGCGCTGGGGGGTCCGATGAGGTAGGGATGCGGGCCTTCCGTCCCCAGCCCGATGTAGTCGGTGCCGACGACGGCCCAGCCCTCTTTGATGGCGCGCGGCAGCATGTAGAACGCACCCGCCCAGAGCCCCCGCGGCTGCAGCGAGGGCGCGCAGTGCGGGGCGAAGCCGGTCGTGCCGTGGTTCCAGTTGATGACCGGCCAGCGCCCCTCTCCCTCGCGGGGGACCGCGACGATGGCGCTCGCGACGCGCACCCGACCGTCGACGCCGGTGGTCGTGTAGAGGATGCGCCAGCCCTGCGCGGACGCGGGGATGCCGCCCGTGAACGGCTCGAAGCGCACGAGCTGTCCCGGCTCGTCGGGCAGATCGCGGGGAGCCGCGTAGAAGTCGTCGACGACCGTCGATCCCTCGCGCAACGGCGTCGTGACGATCGTGGTGGTGACCGCAAGAGCGACGGAGGCGATCGCGATGACCGTGCGCCCCCAGCGACGCTTCGGGGTCGCGGTCCGTCCCGTCTGCTCGGCCGCGCGGTCGTCGTGTCGGCGCCGCAGTCGCGTCCACAGGTCGACGACGCCGCTCATGATGAGGCGGGCCCCGAACACCACCGCCACGACGAGAAGGGTGATGTCGGGCCAGAACAGCGCGAGCGCGCCGAAGATGACGCCCGAGACGCCGAAAGCACCGTCGGCGATGCGCGCGTCCCACGAGCGTCCGCGCGCGAAGACGGCCACGACGCCCAGGATGCCGTTGACGAGCAGCAGCACGCCGACGACGACCGCCACGACGCGCACCGTCAGTCCGGGCGCGAGCAGCACGATGCCGCCGCCGACGAGCCATGCGACACCGGTGATGGTGCGCCAGCGCGGGCGCCGGACCTCGCCCTCCCGTCCGGTGAGCTCGAGCAGGCCGGTCAGCACCATGCCGCCGCCGATCAGCCACGCCAGCACGTCGAGCGCGGTCGTCGGCCGGATGACGATGACGACGCCGAGCACGACGGCGACGATCGCGACGGCGATGCGGACCCAGGCGGGCAGGCGCGCGTGCAGGCGCGCGATCGCCAGGCGCTGGAGCAGCCGCATCCGAATCCCTCCGTCCGCTTCCGGATCATCCACCGTAGTCAATCGGGGCCCGCGGCCCTGCGCGCTCGACACGGGACCGGTGGCCGTGCGAGGGGATGCCGCGCCCTAGGCTCGTGGCATGCCCCGGACGCTCAACCGCGAGATCCTGCGGCTGGCCGTTCCCGCGCTCGGCGCGCTGATCGCCGAGCCGATGTTCCTCATCGTCGACGCCGCCCTCATCGGGCACCTCGGTGTCGTGCCGCTCGCAGCCCTGGGCATCGCGGGGGCGGTGCTGCAGACGATCGTCGGGCTCATGGTGTTCCTGGCGTACGCCACGACGCCGGCAGTCGCACGGCGCTTCGGCGCGGGCGACTCGTCGAGCGCCGTGGCGGCGGGCATCGACGGGCTGTGGCTGGCGCTCGGCCTGGGCGCCGTGCTCGCCGTGGCGGGGTCGGCGGCGACGCCGCTGCTGGTCGGACTGTTCGGCGCCGGCGAGGCCGTCTCGACCGACGCCGAGACGTACCTGCGCCTGTCGATGTGGGGCCTGCCGGCGATGCTCATCGTCTTCGCGGCCACCGGGCTGCTGCGCGGGATGCAGGACACGGTGACGCCCCTGTGGATCGCGGGCCTCGGTTTCGGCGCCAACGCCCTGCTGAACGTCCTGTTCATCTACGGGTTCGGCTGGGGCATCGGCGGCTCGGCGCTGGGCACGGTCGTCGCGCAGTGGGGCATGGTCGGCGCATACGCCGTCGTCGTGGGCCGGCTCGCCCGCCGGCACGCCGCGTCGCTGCGACCGAGCGCCGACGGCATGCGCGGCTCGGCCCGCCTGGGCGGATGGCTCTTCCTGCGGACGGTGTCGCTGCGCGTCGCGCTGCTGGCCACCGTCGCGGTGGCGACCGGCCTCGGCACGAGCGAGCTGGCGGGCTGGCAGGTCGCGTTCACGATCTTCTCGACCGCCGCGTTCGCCCTCGACGCGCTCGCCATCGCCGCGCAGGCGCTCATCGGGCGCGGCATGGGTGCCGGCGACGAGGCATTCGTCCGACGCGTGGTCGGCCGCACGGTCGCCTGGGGTGCGTGGTTCGGTGTCATCGTGGGCATCGGGATCGCCGCGGCATCCGGGGTCATCGGATTCGTCTTCACGGGAGACCCGGCCGTCGCCGCCCTCGTGCAGCCCGCGCTGCTCGTGCTGGCCGTGGCCCAGCCGATCTGCGGCATCGTCTTCGTGCTCGACGGCGTGCTGATGGGCGCGGGCGACGCGCGCTACCTCGCCATCGCGGGCGGCCTCAACCTCGTGCCCTTCGTGCCGGCGCTGATCATCGTCGGCATGCTGCATCCGGTCGGTGCGACCGGTCTGGCCTGGCTGGCCGTGTCGTTCTTCGGCGTCTACATGGTGGCCCGCCTGCTCACGCTCGGGTGGCGGGTGCGACGCGGCGCCTGGCTGTCGATCGCGGTCTGACCGGGTGCGCACGGCGGACCGGCGGTCCGGCATGCGCACGACTGTGAGCGAGTCGGAACCCCTTTCTCGCCCGAACCTCAGCCTGCGCCTTTAGCGTGGCGGCATGCCGAAGCTCACCTCCGCAGCAGCCGCGACCGTCGCGGTCCTCGCGGTCGGGATGCTCGCTTCCGGCTGCTCCGGAAGCGCCCCGCCGATCGAGGTCCCGACCCGGTCCGATGATCCTCGGACGCTGCCCGAGCCCACCCTCGACGACGCCGTCGCGTGGGCCGACGCCGTGATCCCCGAGAACGCCCTCGGCGGAGCGGCGTGGACGCAGCGCGAAGCCGGCGTCCTCGCGCCCGGGAACGAGCCGATCATCAGTGTGCCGGCCGATCAGGCGCCCGCCGTCGTGACGATCGCATGCGTCAGCGGGTCAGGCGCCGAGCTGTCGTATGCGGTGACCGCGGCCGGCGCCGACATCGAGCGAGGAGAGATCGCGTGCGCGGCGGTCGACGCCCGAGCAGAACCTCACGCCATCCCGGACGTGCCGGCCGAGGCGACCGTCGAGCTCTCGTCGAGTGCATCGGGGCTGTTCGTCTACGCCGTCGCGCCCGACACCGACCCGTCGCGCTGAGCCCGCGGCGCGTCCGTCAGCGCGCCCACCGGCGGCACCACTCGTACATGACGACCGCCCCCGCGGCCGAGGCGTTGATCGAGCGCGTCGAGCCGTACTGGGTGATCTCGACGACGACGGATGCCGCGGCGATCGCCTCGGGCGAGAGTCCCGGGCCCTCCTGGCCGAAGAGCAGCACGGCACGCTCGGGCAGGTCGGCCCGGTCGACCGGCACCGAACCGGGCACGTTGTCGACGGCCACGATCGGCATGTCGGCCTCGCGCGCCCAGGCGGCGAAGCTCGCGACATCCTCGTGGTGACGGACGTGCTGGTAGCGGTCGGTGACCATGGCGCCGCGGCGGTTCCAGCGCCGGCGACCGACGATGTGCACTTCGGCCGCACCGAACGCGTTGGCGCTGCGGACGATCGACCCGATGTTCATGTCGTGCTGCCAGTTCTCGATCGCGACATGGAACGGATGCCGGTGCTCGTCGAGATCGGCGACGACGGCCTCGAGCCGCCAGTAGCGGTACCGGTCGACGACGTTGCGCCGGTCTCCCTCCGCGAGCAGCACCGGGTCGTATCGCGGATCGTCCGGCCAGTTCGCGGGCCCGCCCGGCCACGGTCCGACGCCGACCGGCAGCTGCGGCTCGGCGTTATCCGGGTCGGCGGCATCGGGCTCTGCGGCATCGGGCTCTGCGGCATCCGGGTCTGCGGCATCCGGGTCTGCGGCATCGGGACGGGTCACCGAGACAGGCTATCCCGGCGCCTGCGGCCCGCCACGGGCGCCGGATATTCTGGAGTGTGCCCTCCCCCGCCGTCGACGACTACCTGAAGACGATCTACCACCACACCGAGTGGCAGCCGGCACCCATCACCCCCTCCCAGCTCGCCGCGACGCTCGGGCTGGCCCCCTCGACGGTGACCGAGATGGTGCGCAAGCTCGCCGCCCAAGGCCTGGTCTCGCACCGCCCCTACGGCCCCGTCGCCCTCACCGAGGCGGGCCGTCTGCGCGCGGCATCCATCATCCGCCGGCACCGTCTCATCGAGACCTGGCTGGTGCGCGAGTTCGGTTACGCGTGGGACGAGGTGCACGACGAGGCCGAGGTGCTCGAGCACACCATCAGCGACCGGCTGCTCGCCGGCATCGCCGAACGCCTCGGCGACCCCCGCTTCGACCCGCACGGCGACGCGATCCCGGATGCCGCCGGCGACGTGCACCGCGAGCCGTTCGTGCTCCTCGCCGACGCCACCCTCGGTCACACCGGCCGCATCCTGCGGGTCAGCGACCGCGACCCGTCGCTGCTGCGGGCGCTCGAGGAACGGGGTGTCGATGTCGGCCACGCCCTCACCGTCAGCGGTCGCGACACCGTCCGCGTCGACGACGGCGGATCGGTCGTGCTGCCGCCAGGCGCCGCCGCCGCGATCTGGGTCACCGCCTGAGACGGAGCCGGCGTCAGCCCTTCGCGCGGGTGCGGCTCGCCTTGAGATAGGGCCAGGGCGCTCGGGTGGACTGCTCGCAGTACGACCACAGGCGCGCGGCGACCTCGGGATCGCGGGTGATCGCCGCGGGGGTCGCACGCCGCGGCTCGCCCCGCAGCACGCCCGTCGGTCCGTAGAACTCGCCGCCCTCGGCCTCCGGATCGACGAGCGCGCGGACGAGGGGCCACGCGCCGCGCTCCTTCGACTGCGTCACCGCGACCTGCAGGTTGTCGGCGAAGCGGGTCATCCGAGACGGCTCGTTGATGCCGGCGATGCCGCGGGTGCGGCCGCTGGTCGAATAGCCGGGGTGGGCGACGAGGCTCGCGACCGGCACGCTCGCGGCACGCAGCCGGTCGTCGGCCTCGAGACCGAGCGCCGTGGTGGCGACCTTCGACTGCACGTACGCCCGCCAGGGCGAATAGTTCTCGGCCAGCTCGATGTCGGTGGGATCGTACTTCCAGATCGACGTCGACACCGAGCCGACCCACACCATGCGCCCGCGTCCGGCGGCGAGCGCGATGAGCAGCTCGCCGGCGAGGGCGTAGTGGCCCAGCACGTTCGTCGCGAAGACCACTTCGTGGCCGTCGTAGGTGGTCTCGCGGTGGCGCGGCGGATGCACCACCCCGGCGTTGAGCAGCAGACCGTGCAGCGGTTTGCGCCCGCGGGCGGTGGCCGCGGCGGCGCGCACCGAGCCGAGGTTGCTGGTGTCGAGCAGCAGCGTCTCGACCGTTCCCGCGTCGTGGCCGACGGCCCGCTCGACCGACGCGCGCGCCGTCGCGAGGCGCTGCGGATTGCGGCCCGTCATGACCACGTGCGCCCCCGCCGAGACCAGCTGCAGCGAGGCGAAATAGCCGAGGCCGGCGTTGGAGCCCGTGACCAGGTAGCGCTTGCCCGACAGGTCGGGCAGCATGCGGGGATTCCAGTCATCGCGGGCCACGACTGAAGACTACGGCCCGATCGCCACGGCTAGGCTGGGGCCATGCGGACACGCGCCGATATCGAGTGCTGGCTCACCGACATGGACGGCGTTCTCGTCCACGAGAACCACCCCATCCCGGGAGCGGCGGAGCTTCTCGCGCAGTGGCGCGAGACGGGCACACCGTTCCTCGTGCTCACCAACAACCCCTTCTTCACGCCGCGCGACCTCAGCGCACGCCTGGCCCGATCGGGGCTCGAGGTGCCCGAGGAACGCATCTGGACCTCGGCCCTGGCCACGGCCGAGTTCCTGCGCTCGCAGCATCCGGGCGGCTCGGCGTTCGTCATCGGCGAGGCGGGCCTCACGACCGCCCTCCACGAGGCGGGCTACATCATGACCGAGACCGACCCCGACTACGTCGTCGTCGGCGAGACGCGCAACTACTCCTTCGACGCCATCACGAAGGCGATCCGGTTCATCAACGCGGGTGCGCGGTTCATCATCACCAACCCCGACGCGACGGGGCCCACGCCCGAGGGCGTCGTGCCCGCCACGGGCTCGTTCGCCGCGCTCATCTCGCACGCGACGGGCAAGGCCCCGTACGTGGTGGGCAAGCCGAACCCGATGATGTTCCGCTCGGCCATGAACCGCATCGGCGCGCACTCCGAGAACACCGGCATGATCGGCGACCGCATGGACACCGACGTCGTCGCCGGCATCGAGGCGGGACTGCACACGGTGCTCGTGCGCACGGGGATCTCGGACGACGCCGAGATCGAGCGGTACCCCTTCCGTCCCGACGAGATCCTCGACTCGGTCGCCGACCTCGTCGACGCGGAGCCCTACGAGACCGAAGACCCGGGGATCCTGTGACGGCCGCGCGAATGGAGGGCGACGCGTGAACGAGTTCGAGCAGAACCTGCTGCTGATCAGCGCGGCGCTGATGATCACGACGACCCTCGTGGTCATCGTCGTGCAGTTCGTGCGCCGCCGGCGCGGAGGAGACGACTGATGTCCATCGTCCTGGCACTGACCGGCCTCGCCGTGCTGCTGATCGCGCTCGTCATCTTCGTGCGCAATCAGCGCATCGGCGACGACGGCACCAATCGCGGCTCGACTCGCCGCGGCATCATCCTGCTGACCTTCTTCGGGCTCGTGCTGGGCCTGGCCTCGCAGCTGCCCGTCTTCCAGGGCTGACCCCGGCGCCCGGCGGCGTCGGGATCAGCCGGAGCGCGGCGTCAGGAGACGCCGGCCCGCACCTCGTCGAGCGACGGGTAATCGGTGTAGCCCTCAGCGGTCGAGCCGTAGAACAGCTCCGGGCGCGGTTCGTTCAGCTCGGCCCGCAGCTCCCAGCGCCGGGCCAGGTCGGGGTTCGCGATGACGGGACGGCCCACGGCCACGGCATCCGTCCAGTCCGCCGTGACGAGCGTCTCGGCCTCTTCGCGCGTCGTCGGCGAGCCGAACCCGGAGTTGAGGATGAAGGGTGCGCCGGCGGTGCGACGGATGTGCTGCACGAGGTCGCCGGTGGGGTCGGCGCTGAGCACGTCGACGAACGCGAGCCCCAGCGGAGCGAGCCCTTCGGCGACGGCCGTGTAGGTGGCGCGGGCGTCGGCGTCGTCGTGCTCGAGCACGCCCTGGATGTTGTGCTGCGGCGAGAGCCGGATGCCGGTGCGCTCCGCGCCGACCGCCGCGGCGACCGCCCGCGTCACCTCGATCGCGAAGCGGGCACGGTTCTCGGGCGACCCGCCGTACGCGTCGTCGCGGACGTTCGAGACCGGCGAGAGGAACTCGTGCACGAGGTAGCCGTTGGCGCCGTGCACCTCGACGCCGTCGAGCCCGGCGGCGATGGCGTTGCGCGCAGCCTGGGCGAACTGCTCGATCACGACGGGGATCTCGGCGGCGGTCAGCGCGTGCGCGACGGGCAGGTCGGCCTTGCCCTTCGGCGTGCGGGTCTGGCCCGGCGCAGCGAGGGCGCTGGGAGCGACGACGCGGTCGGCGCCGGTGATGTCGGGGTGCGAGACGCGTCCGCCGTGCATGAGCTGCATGACGATCGTGCCGCCGGCCGCGTGCACGGCGTCAGCGATGCGGCGCCAGCCCGCGATCTGCTCGTCCGTCTCGATGCCCGGCTGGCCCGGGTAGGACTTGCCCTCGGCGACCGGCCACGTGCCCTCCGTGATGATGAGCCCCTGCCCGGCGCGCTGCCGGTAGTGCTCGACCATCACGTCGGTCGGCACACCGTCGGCATCGGCGCGCGTGCGCGTCAGCGGCGCCATCACGACGCGATTCGAGAGGTTCAGGGCGCCGAAGACGGCGGGCTCGTACAGGCTCATACCCAAGCCCAACCCCACCCCGCCACCGGGCTATTCCTCCGCCTGGGGCAGCACTGGGGTTGGCGGCGGGTTCCGTTGGCACGTGGCGCCGCCTCGCGGGACGGGAAGGGGCGTGGAGTGCCAGGTGAAGCGCGGGCTGAGAGTGGTGGCGGGTTCGGTTGGCAGGTGACGCCGCTTCGCGCGAGGGGAAGGGGCGGGGAGTGCCAGGTGAAGCGCGGAGCCCGGGCACGCGCGAGCTGGACCCTGCGGGGTGGGGGTTCAGTTGACAGGTGACGGCGCCTCGCGCGAGGCGAAGGGATGGGGAGTGCCAGGTGGAGGCGCGGGCCCGGGCACGCGCCCGCACCGCCCGGGGGCCCGGCTTACTGGGGTTGGAGGCCGAGGTCGTCGAGGTCGATCGCGGCGAGCCAGCGCAGGCCCTCGGCCTCGACGGCGGCCTGAGCACCGGTCTTGCGGTCGACGATGACGGCGACGGCGACCGGCTCGGCGCCCTCACGTCGCAGTGCTTCGACGGCCTTGAGGGCCGACTGACCCGTCGTCGAGGTGTCTTCGACGACGACGACGCGCTTGCCCGCGACATCCGCTCCCTCGACCTGGCGGCCGCGGCCGTGGTCCTTCGGCTCCTTGCGCACGACGAAGGCGTCGAGCGGCTGGCCGGCGCGCACCGACTCGTGCATGACGGCGTTGGCGATGGGGTCCGCGCCGAGCGTCAGACCGCCCACGGCCACGACGCCGTCGACGTCGGCGATGAGATCGAGCATGATGCGACCGATCGCGGGAGCCGCGCGGTGGTCGAGGGTGAGACGCCGCATGTCGACGTAGTACGAGGCCTTCTTGCCGCTCGAGAGGGTGAAGTCGCCGTGGAACACCGCCTCGTCCTGGATCAGCCGGATGAGGTCCTGGCGGTCGGCTTCGAGCTCGGGCGTGCCTGCGACGGTCATGCGTCCGAGTCTACGAGCCGCACCGGCGGCATCCGGATGCCTCAGACCACCACCAGCTCGACATCGCGCAGCTCTGCGCCGTCGACGGTCAGCGTCAGGAAGGTCTTGTGCGGCTGCCGCCGCCGATCGGTCGGCGAGCCGGGGTTGAGCAGGCGCAGGCCGCGCGGGGTCGTCGTGTCCCAGGGGATGTGGCTGTGACCGAACACGAGGACGTCGTCGTCGGGGTAGGCGGCATCCATCCGCTTCTCGCGCCCGGTCGCCGCACCGGTCTCGTGGACCACCGCGAGGTCGACCTCCTCGATGCGCCGACGGGCGACCTCGGGCAGCCGCGCGCGCAGGTCGTCGCCGTCGTTGTTGCCCCAGACGCCGAGCACCTCGCCGTGGCGCTCGAGCTCGTCGAGCACGGATGCCGCGACCCAGTCGCCCGCGTGCACGATGAGGTCGGCGGCGTCGGCGGCGGCGAGCACGGCGTCGGGCAGCGCTCGGGCCCGCCCCGGGATGTGGGTGTCGGCTAGCAGCAGCAGTCGCGTGGCCATCCCCCGACGCTATCCGGATGCCGCGGGCCGGGCGAGGTCCGAGGCGGCGAATAGGCTGGGGGCATGCGTCTTGCCACCTGGAACGTGAACTCGATCCGCGCTCGCGTCGACCGCATCGTCGGCTTCGCCGTGAACGAGGACGTCGACGTCCTGGCGATGCAGGAGATCAAGTGCAAGCCCGAGCAGTTCCCGCTCGAACAGTTCGAGGCCGCCGGGTACCACGTCGAGCTGCACGGACTGAACCAGTGGAACGGGGTCGCGATCGCCAGCCGCGAGCCCCTCGAGGACGTGCAGATCGGCTTCCCCGGCATGCCGGGCTTCCTCAAGGGCCATGAAGGACCGGATGCCCCGCGCGAGGCCCGCGCGATCGCCGCGACCGTCGGCGGGGTGCGGGTGTGGAGCCTGTACGTGCCGAACGGCCGCTCGCTCGACGACCCGCACTACGTCTACAAGCTGCACTGGCTGCAGGCGCTCGAGCAGTACACGCGCGATACCCTCGCCGCCGACCCCGACCTGCCGCTCGCCCTCACCGGCGACTTCAACATCTGCCCCACACCCGAGGATGTCGGCGACCCGACCCTCGTCGAGGGCGTGACGACCCACGTCTCGCCGCCCGAGCGCGCGGCCTTCCAGGCACTGCTCGACGCCGGGCTCGCCGACACCGTGCGCCCGCTCGTGCCGACCGGCTTCACGTACTGGGACTACAAGCAGCTGCGGTTCCCCCGCAACGAGGGGCTGCGCATCGACTTCATCCTGGGATCGCGCGCTTTCGCCGACGCGGTCACGGCCGCGGCGATCCACCGCGACCAGCGCAAGGGCGAGGCGCCCAGCGACCACGTCCCGGTCGTCGTCGACCTCGACATCGACGCCGGCGACGACGACGATCGCCCGATGATCTTCTGACGCGCCCCGGAACGGACGCCCCGCTCCCCCGGACGGGGGATGTCGCGCGGCGGCCGGCCCCGTAGCGTGGACGGCATGTCCGCGCCCTCTCCCGCTTCCGACGGCCGCATCGCACCGACGCCCGAACAGCTGCGCAACGACCTCTGGCTCGCCGGCGCGCTGCTCGTCGGCGCGATCCTCAGCACGTGGCTCGGTCAGGTCGCCGGCGTGTTCGGCGAGGACACCCCGCACCTGGGCTGGGGGCTGCTCTACTCCGTCGCGCTCACCGTTCCGCTGGCCCTCCGTCGCCGGATGCCGGAGATCACGCTCATCGTCGTGGCGATCGTCTACTTCGTCGGGATGTCGGCGCTGATCCCCGAGCTCTACGTCGGCAGCATCGCCCTGTTCATCGCGATGTACTCGGTCGGCGCCTGGGTCGCCGACCGTCGGCGCGCCATGGTCGTCCGCGTGATCGTCATCGTCGGGATGTTCATCTGGCTGATGGTCTCGATGTTCCAGGCCACCGGAGCCGAGGGCGAGCAGACGGCGGCGGAGTTCTCGCTGTTCTCCCCGGTCGCGGCGATGATGATGCTCCAGTTCCTCTTCAACGTCGTGTTCTTCGCCGGAGCGTTCGCGTTCGGTGAGCGTGCGTACGCCGGCGCCCGCAGCCGGGAGATGCTCGAGCAGCGCACCCGCGAGCTCGAGCGCGAGCGCGAGCTCACGGCGGCGCAGGCGGTCGCCCTCGATCGCGTCCGCATCGCGCGCGAGCTGCACGACGTCGTCGCGCACCACGTCTCGGCGATGGGCGTGCAGGCCGGCGCCGCCCGCACGGTGCTCGACCGCGACCCCGAGGCGGCGCGTCGGGCCCTCGCCGGCGTCGAGGAGTCCGCTCGTGCGTCGCTGGTCGAACTGCGGCAGCTGCTCGAGACCCTGCGGACGACGGATGCCGCCGCCCCCGGCGCCTCGACCCTGCGGCTCGACGCCATCGGCGAGCTCGTGCGGTATGCGAACGAGAACGGGATGCCGACGACTTTCTCCGTCGTAGGGACGCCGGTTGCGGCATCCGACGTCGCGCAGGTGAACCTCTACCGCATCGCCCAGGAGGCGCTGACGAACGCTCGACGCCACGGCGGCCCCGAGGCCCGCGCCGACGTGCGGCTGCGCTACGACGGCGACGAGATCGAGCTCGAGGTGGGCAACGAGGGGCGCGTGCGCTACGGCGGGACGCCGGGCCTCGGCCTCGTGGGCATGCGCGAGCGCGCCGCCGCCTCGGGCGGGTGGCTCGAGGCGGCGCCCCGGCCGCGTGGGGGCTTCCTCGTGCGGGCGCGCGTCCCCGCCGGGGCGGCGACGCCCGTCCCCGACGACCGCGCCGGCGAGACCGCCGACGACCGCGGGGTGCTCGCGTGAGCGGCGCGGCGCCGCTCACGGTGCTGCTCGTCGACGATCATGCGGTGATGCGAGCGGGATTCCGCATGATCCTCGAGGCCGCGGGCGACATCGCCGTCATCGGCGAGGCGGCCGATGGTGCGCAGGCACTCGACGCCGTCGCCCGCCTGCGCCCCGACGTGGTGTTCATGGACGTGCAGATGCCCGGGATGGACGGCCTCGAGGCCACACGCCGCATCGTCGCCGAACCGAGCAACACGAGCGCTGTCGTCGTGGTGACGACCTTCGACCGAGACGACTACCTGTTCCAGGCGCTGCAGGCCGGCGCGAGCGGATTCCTGCTCAAGAACGCCGGCCCCGAAGAGCTCACCGCCGCGGTGCGCGTCGCCGCCGCCGGCGACGCGCTGCTGGCGCCCGAGGTCACGCGGCGCGTGATCGAGCGGTTCGCGGGGGCGGGAGAGGAGCCCGCGCCGACGGCATCCGCACCGACGGCATCCCCACCGACACCCGCGGCGTCAGCGGCGGATCACGGGCTCACCGACCGCGAGGCCGAAGTGCTGCGCCTGCTCGCCCGCGCGCTGAGCAACGCGGAGATCGCGCGCGAGCTCTTCATCGGCGACGCGACGGTGAAGACGCACGTGTCGAACATCCTCATCAAGCTGGGCGCGCGCGACCGGGTCGCAGCCGTCGTCTTCGCGCACCGCAACGGTCTGGCCTGACCGGCCGCGCCGCTTGTGCGCGTCAGGCGGGGTCGGAGACGCGCGAGCGCGACGGACGCGTCGCCGGCACTGCCGGGGCGACCTCGTCGGCACGGCGGGCGCGGGCCACGCGCCACAGGGCCTGCACGCTCCAGACGAACAGCACCACGAGGAGCGCGTTGCGCGCCAGCAGCAGACTGGCGGCGAACGGGTCGGCGCGAACGAGCGGCATGTAGAAGATCGGGAAGACGAGCGTGGTCAGGAAGCTCGTGATCGCCATCCAGATGGCGGGCGTGCGCCACCGCTGCGGATCGACCAGCAGCCCGACGGTCACGATCGGCGCGAGCCACAGCATGTACTGCGGCGAGCCGACCTTGTTGAAGACGATGAGGGCGGCTGTCAGCGCGAACGCCCCCAGGACGACCAGCTGACCTTCCGCGATGTCCATGCGCGCGGCACCGCGAACCCAGGTCATCCGCGCACGGATCAGCAGCAGCGCGATAGCGACGAAGGCGACGATCATCAGCCAGCCGACGATCTCGCCGGCGGCCATGGCGCCGTGGCCGATGACCTCGCGCGTCGCGAGCTCGTAGTTCTGGCGGATGCGGGCGCCCGGCATCTCCCAGATCGTCGCCCAGACCCAGGGGGTGGCGACGGGAGCCTCGAGCTGCGGCGCGCGCTGGCCCTGGATCGTGAGGAAGCTGAAGAGGTTCGACGCACCGCCCGCGGCGACGACCGCCACCATGATGAGGGTGCTCGCGCCGAGTCCGCCCAGTGCGACCCACCAGCGGCTGCGGCACACGGCGACGACGGCGGCGGCGATGGCGGCCGGCCAGACCTTGATCCAGGTCGCGAGGGCGATGAGCGCCCCCGCGACGACCGGGCGGCGCGACACCCAGACGAGGCCGGCGATCGCGAGCGGCGCGGCGACGCCCTCGAGCCGCAGCATCGAGACGGGCGCGAGCAGGAAGACGCTGAGCAGCCAGTACCAGGCGGCGGGGTACGCGCTCCGCCGCTGCAGGCGGGCCCCGGAGATCGCGGCGAGCGCGAGCCAGTTGGCCGCCGCCATCATGATCAGCCACACGAGCTGGTAGAGATACGGCCCGAGCGCGATCGAGCCGACGATCGGGATCAAGGCGCCCGCCGGGTACACCCATGGGAAGTCGATGATGGGCCACGTGCCCTGCACCGCATCCTGAGCCCACTGGCGGTACAGCGGCAGATCGCCCTCCGTTCCACCGGTGACGATGAGGGGCAGGAGGGCGACGATATAGGCGACGTGCAGGCCGACGAAGCCGGTCACGACACCGCGTCGGGTTCGACCGAACGCGGCGAGCCGCTCTCGGCGCGTCGTTCGGCGGGGGGCGGCCGGTTCAGACGTCACCCGCGCATCATAGGCCGCGCACCTAGCCGTGGGATGAACGCTCAGCGTCGAACCGACGAGGCAGGTAAGGCTATCCTTGGTGAGCCGCACCGCCCGCGTGCGCCCGCCTCTCACCGATGCCTCGCTTTTTCAGGAGACCGCCATGCGCCCTCGCGTCGCCCTCAGCCTCGTCCTCGCCCCGGCGATCGCCCTCGCGCTCACCGCGTGCGGAGCGTCCGAGGCCGTCGACCGGGCGGCGGCGGTGCAACCCGGGGCGGGCACGACCACCTATCCGCTCGTGATCGACAACTGCGGCACCGAGGTGACGATCGAGAGCGCACCGCAGCGCGTGGTGTCGCTCGACCAGAACTCGACCGAGATCCTGCTATCGCTGGGCCTGGCCGACCGGATCGTCGGCACGGCCTCGTGGACCGACCCGATCCTGCCCGCGCTCGCCGAGGCCAACGCCGCGGTGCCCCGCCTGGCCGACAATGCCCCGACGTACGAGGTCGTCCTCGGCGCCGATCCCGACTTCGTGACGGCCTCGTTCGGGCGGCACTTCGCGGCGGGCGGCGTCGCGGAGCGCGCTCGCTTCGCCGAGACCGGCATCCCCAGCTACCTCTCCCCCACCGACTGCGACAACGGCGAGAGCGTCAACGGCGGCGGCACGCGCACGACACCCCTCACGATCGACGCCCTGTACGACGAGATCGCCGAGCTCGGCGAGATCTTCGACGTGTCCGACCGCGCCGACGCGCTGATCGCCGACCTGCAGGCGCGCGCGGCGGCCGCGACGGACGAGATGGATGCCGCGGGGGCGAGCGTCGCGTTCTGGTTCGCCGACACGAAGACGCCCTACGTCGCCGGAGGCCTGGGCTCGGCTGCCCTGCTGGCCTCGACGACGGGCTTCGACAACGTCTTCTCCGACCTCACCGACGACTGGCCGGCGACGACGTGGGAGAACCTCGTGGCGCGGGATCCCGACGTGCTGGTTCTCGGCGACCTGCAGCGCGACCGCTTCCCCGGTGACCGCCTCGACGACAAGATCGCCTTCCTCGAGTCCGACCCGCTGACCCGGACGATGGATGCCGTGCAGAACGAGCGGTACATCGCGTTGCACGGCGCCGAGCTGAACCCGTCCATCCGGTTCGTCGACGGCCTCGAGAAGATCGAGGCCTGGTGGCGCGCGCATCGCGACGAGCTGTGAGCCCGCGCTCCACGCGCGTTCTGGCGACAGCGGGCCTGCTCGCCGCCGGCGCCCTGCTGCTGCTCGCATCCGTGGGCGCTGCGATCACGCTCGGCCCGGCGGACATCCTGCTCGTCAACGTCCGCGACATCGTCACCAACCACCTCGGGCTCACCGACATCCCCGTCCGCGTCGCGAAGGACGCCATCGTGTGGGAGGAGCGGCTGCCCCGCGCCCTGGTGGCCGCCGCGTGCGGCGCGGGGCTCGGGCTCTGCGGCGTCATCATGCAGTCGCTGCTGCGCAATCCCCTCGCCGACCCGTTCATCCTGGGCATCTCGTCGGGCGCGTCCACGGGCGCGGTCGCGATCGGCATCCTGGGCCTCGGTGGTGCCGCGCTCGGCGTCTCGGGCGGTGCCTTCATCGGCGCCCTGCTCGCCTTCGGACTCGTGCTGCTGCTGGCGCGCCTGTCGGGCGGCGGGAACGACCGCGTCGTGCTCGCCGGTGTCGCGAGCACGCAGCTGTTCTCCGCCCTGACCTCGCTCATCGTCTTCGCATTCGCCGACTCCGACGAGACCCGCGGCGTGATGTTCTGGCTGCTCGGGTCGCTCGAGGGGGTGCGGTGGGACGACGTCCAGCTGTGCGTGATCGTCGTGGCCCTCGGCTCGGTGGTGTGCCTGCGCTACGCGCATGCCCTCGACGCGTTCGCCTTCGGCGACGAGGTCGCTGCATCTCTCGGGGTGCACGTCCGCGCCACGCGCACCGTCCTGCTGCTGTCGACCGCGCTCATCACCGCGACGCTCGTGAGCGTCGCGGGCGCCATCGGCTTCGTCGGACTCGTCCTCCCGCACGCCGCCCGCCTGGTCGTGGGGTCACGGCACCACCGGCTGATCCCCGCGACGGCGATCATCGGCGCGCTGTTCATGGTGTGGGTGGATGCCGGCTCGCGCGTGGTCTTCTCGCCGACACCGCTGCCCGTCGGGGTCGGGACGGCGCTCGTCGGCGTCCCCGTCTTCATGGCTCTGCTCGCGCGACGGAGGCGGCGCTCATGACGCTCCACGCGCGCGACGTCTCGTGGGCCCGCGGCGGGTCGCTCGTCGTCGACGGGGTCACGGTCGAGCCCGAGCCCGGGCGCACCCTAGGACTCCTGGGTCCCAACGGCTCGGGGAAGTCCTCGCTCCTGCGCGTGCTGCACGGGCTCGTCCGCCCCACCGCCGGATGGGTGACCCTCGACGGCGAGGACCTGACGCGAGTCGGGCGGCGGCGGGCCGCACGCACGATCGCCTCGGTCAGCCAGCACGCCGACACCGAGGTCGACATCACCGTCCGCGACGTGGCCCGCCTCGGCCGCATCCCGCACCGCGGGACCTTCGGCGGCGACGCGAAAGCCGACGAGGCCGCGGTCGACCGGGCGCTCGCCCACGTCGGGCTGACCGAGCACGCCGAGCGCCTGTGGCACACGCTGTCGGGCGGCGAGCGGCAGCGTGCCCAGATCGCCCGCGCGCTCGCCCAGGAACCGCGGGAGCTGCTGCTGGACGAGCCGACCAACCACCTCGACATCCGGCACCAGCTCGAGCTGCTCGACCTGGTGTGCGCGCTGCCGGTGACGACCGTCGTCGCCATCCACGACCTGAACCTCGCCGCGATGTACTGCGACAGCGTGCTCGTGATGCAGCAGGGACGCGTCGTGGCCGGCGGACCGCCGCGCGAGGTCCTGACCGCCCCGCTGATCTCGAGCGTGTACGGCGTCGAGGCCGAGGTCGCGTGGGACGAGCGGCGCGGGCACCCCGTCATCACCTACACCCGCTCCCGATAGCGCCCTCCTCACCGAGCCTCCCCCCTCCGGTCCTCCCCCGCCCGGCGGGCGCCGCCGCCCGGAGATCCGCCGCAGGGGGGAGGTGTCCGCACCCGCCCGATCCCTAGCGTTGAAGCATCGGACAAGGAGGCGGAATGCTCGAACTGAGCGGCATCACCAAGAGCTACGGCACGCACCGCGTGCTCGACGACGTGGGGTTCCGGGTGCCCGACGGGCGCCTGACCGGTTTCGTCGGCGGGAACGGCGCGGGCAAGACCACGACGATGCGGATCATGCTCGGGGTGCTGTCGGCGGACGCCGGCGGCGTCACGCTCGACGGCGCACCGCTCACCGCGGCCGACCGTCGCCGGTTCGGGTACATGCCCGAGGAGCGCGGTCTGTACCCGAAGATGAAGGTGCTCGAGCAGATCGTCTACCTCGCCCGGCTGCACGGGTTCTCGAAGGCCGACGCCACGACGCGCGCCCGGTCGCTGCTCGAAGAGCTCGGCCTCGGCGAGCGCCTGAACGACAACATCGAGACCCTCTCCCTCGGCAACCAGCAGCGCGCGCAGATCGCTGCGGCGCTCGTCCACGACCCGCAGGTGCTGATCCTCGACGAGCCGTTCTCGGGCCTCGACCCGATCGCGGTCGACGTCGTCGCGGGAGTCCTCCAGACACGAGCCGCGAGCGGCGTCGGCGTGCTGTTCTCGTCCCACCAGCTCGACGTCGTCGAGCGTCTGTGCGACGACCTCGTCATCATCGCCGGCGGCACGATCCGCGCCGCAGGCACCCGCGAGGGCCTGCGCCGGCAGCACCAGGGCCACCGCTACGAGCTCGTCTCGACCGGCGACGCCGGTTGGCTGCGCACCGAGCCGGGCGTCACGGTGATCGAGTTCGACGGCGGCTACGCGCTGTTCGACGTCGACGCCGACGAGACCGCGCAGCGCGTCCTGCGCCGCGCGGTCGATCAGGGTGACGTGGCGAGCTTCACGCCGCGGCATCCCTCCCTCGCCCAGATCTTCACCGAAGTCATCCAGGAGGTCGCCCCGTGAGCGCCGCATCCCCCTCATTCGCCCAGAGCACCTGGCTCGTCGCCGAGCGCGAGATCGGCTCGAAGCTGCGCAGCAAGTCGTTCGTCATCTCGTTCGCGATCCTCTTCCTCGGCGCCCTGGCCCTCGTGGTGTGGGGCGGCTTCTCGGCCGGCAACGACAGCGGTGCGCCGGTCGCCGTGAGCGCCGACGCCGCCACCTACGTCGAGGGCACACCGGGGCTCGAGCTGCAGGAGGTCGCCGACCGGGCCGCGGCCGAGTCCGCCGTGCGCGACGGCGACGTCGACGCCGCGATCGTCGCCGACAGCGCCTCGCCGGTGGGCTTCGTCGTCATCGGCGACACCTCGGTGTCGAACACGATCCTGCTCTCACTCGCGCAGCTGCCGCCCGTCGAGCTGCTCGACCCCTCCGGCGACGCGGGCTTCCTCGGGTACATCGTCGCGATCGGCTTCGGCGCGGTGTTCTTCATCTCGGCGCAGATCTTCGGTGCGACCATCGCCCAGTCGGTCGTCGAAGAGAAGCAGACCCGCGTCGTGGAGCTGCTGATCTCGGCGGTTCCCGTCCGGGCCCTGCTGGCGGGCAAGGTGATCGGCAACACGGTGCTGGCGATGGGGCAGATCCTCATCCTGGCGGCGGTGGCGGTCGTCGGCCTCACGGTGACCGACCAGACCGAGCTGCTGACCGGCATCGGCGCCCCCATCGCCTGGTTCGCGGTGTTCTTCCTCTTCGGGTTCGTGCTGCTGGCGTCGCTGTTCGCGGCGGCCGCCGCGATGGTCTCGCGTCAGGAGGACATCGGCGCGACGACGACGCCGCTGCTCATGCTGGTCATGGCGCCGTACTTCCTCGTCATCTTCGCCTGGGACAACCCGCTGATCCTCGGCATCATGTCGTACGTGCCCTTCTCGGCGCCCGTCGGCATGCCGATGCGCCTGTTCCTCGGCGACGCGCTGTGGTGGGAGCCGCTGCTCTCGCTCGCGATCCTGCTCGTGACCTGCGTCGGCGCGATCCTCGTGGGCGCGAAGATCTACGAGAACTCGCTGCTGCGCATGGGCGCCCGCGTGAAGCTCGCCGAGGCGCTGCGCCGCTGAGCCCGCGCCCCTCGCCGCGACGGTGGCGCCGGGTGCGGCATCCCGCCAGGGACTGCCGCCCGGCGCCACTTTCGCGCGTGTTCGGGGAATGAGGAGGGATGCCGCGTCGTTGCGGTGACGGGACGATGGCGTCCGCCGCTGTCCGCCGAACGAACCGGAGAAACCCATGTCCCTCGTTGAAGAGCGCGTCGCCGACACCGACGCCCCGATCCTCGACATCCTCGCCGCCCGCTGGAGCACCCGCCTGTACGACGACGTCACGCCCGTCGATGACGACGCTCTCGCGAGCGCGCTCGAGGCGGCACGCTGGACTCCGTCGGCGTTCAACGCCCAGCCGTGGCGCTTCGTCGTCGCCCGCCGCGGCACCGCGACGCACGAGAAGGTCGTCTCGGCTCTCGTCGACTTCAACAAGGCCTGGGCCGGCCCGGCCGGAGCCCTCATCGTCTTCGTCGCTCAGACCGAGATCGACGGAAAGCCTGTGCCCACCGCCCTGTACGACCTCGGGCAGGCGGCCGCGCACTTCACGGTGCAGGCGCACGCCGCCGGCCTGTACACGCACCAGATGACGGGCTTCGACCCGGTCGTCCTCGCCGAGCAGCTCGGCATCGAGGCGCCCCTCGTGCCGATCACGGTCATGGCGGTCGGCGACCTCGGCGACGTGGATGCCGCTCCCGCCGCCGTCCGCGAGCGCGAGCTCTCGCCCCGGACGCGTCGCCCCGTCGCCGAGTCGGTGCTGATCGACGACTGACCGGTCCACACCGCGCAGCGCCCCGCCGAGCCCTGGCTCGCGGGGCGCTCGTGCATCCGCACCATAGACGACACCCGGGTCGTGCGACAGTACCGCCCGTGAGACCCCCGCGGCCGGTTATCGTCAAGCATGACCGCCCGAATCCTGTCGATCGGCACCGCTGTGCCGCCGGCCGTGCTGGAACAGGACGCCGTGCGCGATCTGTTCGCGTCGCAGCCCGGCATCGGTCGACTCTCGCAACGACTCGTCCGCGCCGCGTTCGACGCCTCCGCCATCGAGACCCGGCACACCGTGCTGACGGAACTGGCCGACGCCCTCGCGGGTCGCAGCACGGCCACCCTCGCCGACGACCCGGCGACCGCCGCTGAGCGCCTGCCGGTCGTCGACGACGCAGGCCGCCTGCTGTCGCCGCCGACGGGCGCCCGCAACGACACGTACATCGCCACGGCCCCCGCGCTGTTCGCCGACGCTGCGCGACAAGCGCTCGCTGAGGCATCCGTCGATCCCGCCGACGTCACCCACGTCGTCACCGTCTCGTGCACGGGGATGTTCGCCCCCGGACCCGACTACCGCCTGGTGCGCGACCTCGGCCTGCCCACGAGCGTCGAGCGCTACCACCTCGGCTTCATCGGGTGCGCCGCCGCCGTGCCGGCCCTGCGCGCAGCGGCCCGCATGTGCGCGGCGCAGCCCGAGGCGGTCGTACTCGTCGTCTGCGCCGAGCTGTGCACGCTGCACTTCCGCGTCGCCGACGATCCCGATCAGATCCTCGCCGCGTCGCTCTTCGCCGACGGCGCGGCCGCAGCGGTCGTGAGCGCCGACCCGTCCCGGCGCGGTGAGCGCTGGCTCGACCTCGAGCGGTTCGCCACCGCGGTCACCGATGACGGTGAACGCGACATGACATGGACCATCGGCGACGCCGGTTTCGAGATGGTCCTCTCCGCCGAGGTGCCCCGCATCATCGGGCGTGAGATCCGGGATGCCGTCGACGGCTTCCTCGGCGGAGCGTCGGTCGACACGTGGGCGGTCCACCCCGGCGGCCGCGCGGTCGTCGACCGGGTCGAGGCGGGACTCGGACTGCCCGCCGACGCGCTCGCGACATCCCGGGCGGTGCTGCGCGACTACGGCAACATGTCGAGCGCGACGATCCTGTTCATCCTGCGCTCGCTGCTGCAGGGCGACGACCTGCGCGACGGCGAGACGATCGCCACGCTCGCCTTCGGGCCCGGCCTCACGATGGAGGCGGCACTGCTCACGGCCGGCGTCGCGAACCTCGAACCCGTGCACGCCGATGCCGCCCTGACCGAGCCCGTCGCGTCGTGGACCTGAGGCACCGCGACGTCGACCTGCGCGAGCTGATGGACGATCCGGACTGCGATCCGGTCGCGCTGGCGGCCACGCTGCGACGCTTCGACGTCGTCAATCGCGCCGTCAGCGGCTGGGGCACGGTCTGGCGACGGCACCTGCGACCCGCCCTCGCCCGTCTCGACCGTCCGGCGCGTGTGCTCGACATCGGCTCGGGCGGTGGCGACGTCACGGCGCGCCTCGCCGGCCTCGCCGAGCGCGACGGCCTGCGCGTCGAGTGGCTCGGCATCGACCCCGACCCACGGGCTCTCGCCGTCGCGCGCGAGCGCGCCCGCCCGGGCGTGGAGTTCCGCAGCACCGACTCCACCGCGCTTCGTGCGACCGGCGAGCGCTTCGACGCGGTCATCTCCAACCACGTGCTGCACCACCTCGGCGAGCCCGAGCTGCGCTCGTTCCTCGACGACTCGCTCGCCCTGTCGACCGGTCTCGTGCTGCACGCCGACATCGAGCGCGGCCGCACCGCCTACGCCCTCTACGCCGCCGGGATCCTTCCGCTGCAGCGCGGCACGTTCCTGCGCACCGACGGGCTGCGCTCGATCCGTCGCAGCTACCGGGCACCCGAGCTGCGCCTGTCGCTCGCCCGCCACGGCACCTGGCATGTGCTGCGCCCGGCGCCGTTCCGGCTGCTCGCCGTAGGCTCGGGTCGTGCCTGAGGTCATCGTCATCGGCGCGGGTCCCGTGGGAACCACGCTGGCGGCCGAGCTCGCCCGCCGCGGGGTCGACGTCGAGATCGTCGAGCGGCGACCGAACGCCGGTGACGGGTCGCGCGCCATCGGCCTGCACGCGCCGGTGCTCGCCGCCCTCGAGGCGGGCGGCGCGACCGACCGCATCCTCGCGGACGCCGTGCGGGTGTCGCGCGGCGAAGCGCGCAGCGACGGCGCGCTGCTGGGGGTCGTGCGCTTCGACAGGCTGTCGGTGCGGCATCCCTACGTCGCGACGCTCCCGCAGGCGCGAACCGAGGCCGCGCTCGCCGTCGGCGCGCCCGCCCCCCGGCGGGGAACGGCCGTCACGGCGGTGCGTGCCGGCGACGCGGACGTCCGGGTGCGCGTCACCGGCCCGCGCGGCGACGACGAGCTGCGCGCCCCGATCGTGGTGGTGGCCGCCGGAGTCGGCGCGCGGGACCTCGTCTTCCGTGCGGGCGCGGTGCGCCGCACGAGCTACCCCGACCGCTACCTCATGAGCGACGCCGACGTGCCCGACCGGCCCGACGCCGACACCGCCGTCGTCCACCTCGCCGCTGCCGGCGTGCTGGAGTCGTTCCCCCTTCCGGGCGGACGTCGACGTTTCGTCGCATGGGATGCCGTCGCCGACCATCCCGCCGCCGATGAGCCCGACGCCCGGCTCGCGCGACTGCGCACAGCGCTGCGTGAGCGCGGCGAGGCCGACGCCGCCGAGACGCTCACGAGCGCCACCGGCTTCCGCGTGCGTCGCGTGCTCGCGCCCGCGATGCGCCGCGGCCGCCTCGTCGTCATCGGCGACACCGCGCACGAGATCAGCCCCATCGGCGGACAGGGCATGAACCTCGGCCTGCTGGATGCCGTCACCCTGGCGCCTCTGCTCGCGGAGTGGATCCGCACCGGGGTCGAGCCGGCCGCGGCGCTCACCCGCTGGGAGCGCGAGCGGCTGCGGTCGGCCCGCACGGCGGGGCGGATGGCGGCGGTCAACATGCGCCTCGGCCGCCCCGTGAGCGCCGCGACCCACGCCCTGCGCGGACGCACGCTGGGCGCGGCTCTGGCGGCGACGGGATCACTCGTCCCGCATGCGTACGCGATGGGGCTCGACGCCGCCGCCCGCTGACGCCGCGTGCCGGCTCGGGCGGCGCCGCGGATCAGGCGGCGAGTGCGCCGGCCGTGACCACGAGCTGGACGGCCAGCAGCAGCGCGGCCGCCATGACGAGGCGGAAACCGGTGCGATCGGGCCCGCGCAGCCGCATCCGTACGACGACGGCGATGGCCAGGGCGACCACGGCGGCGAAGAAGAGCCACGGAAGCAGGCCGTCGCCGCCGCCGCCGAGCACGACCGCAAGCGCCGCGACGACGACGCCCGCCACCGCGACGAGCACCGACGCCGTCGCACCGAGCCGGTGCGGCAGTCCGCGGATTCCGGTGGCCCGGTCGTCGTCGAGGTCGGGCAGCACGTTGGTCAAGTGCACAGCCGAGCCGAGCGCGGCGCCGGCGAGGGCCGCGAACGGGGCGGCCAGCTCGGGCTCGGGAGCGGCGAGGGTGGCGAGCGAGGGGAAGAGCCCGAAGCTCACGATGAACGGGACGATCGACACCGCGGTGCCCTTGAGCCCCACGTTGTACGCCCAGCCCGCGCCGATCGTGACGATGTGCGCCAGCAGCATCCCCCATCCGAGCGGCACCGACAGTGCGAGCGCGACGACGACCGAGCCGATCGCCGCCGTCCACGCCGTCCGGTTCGACACCTCGTCGCGCACGAGCGGCTTGTCGCGGCGGCCCACCGCGCGGTCGCGCTCGCGGTCGATCGCGTCGTTCGAGATGCCGATCGACAGCTGGCCGAACAGCACGGCAGCGACGAGCACCACGACGCGCCACGGCTCGAGGCCCGCGGCGAGGCCGAGGGCGAGCGAGAGGGTCGTGACGACGAGCGCCGGTCCGGGATGGGAGGCGCCCCACAGGGCCCGTACGGTGCGCATGCCCCTATGCTTCCACGCCGGAACCGATCGCCCCGCGGGGCTTGCGCCCGAGGAGATCGGTTCCGGCGGAAGCGGACGCCGACGCGCCGCGATCAGTCGTCGAGCAGCTCGGCCTCGATCACCTCGTCGTCCGATGCCGCTGACGCCGGCTCCGACGCGGGGCCGGCGCTCGTGAGCACGAGCGCCGAGCCGTCGGCGGCGACATCCACCCGCACGACGTCGCCGTCGTGGACGCCGCCCGACAGGATCGCCATGGCGAGGCGGTCCTGGATCTCGGACTGGATGAGGCGGCGCAGCGGCCGCGCTCCGAACACCGGGTCGTAGCCGCGCTCGGCCAGCCAGGCGCGGGCATCGGGGGTCACGGCGAGCGAGAGACGACGGTCCTTGAGCCGGCGCTGCAGCGCGTCGACCGACAGCTCGACGATCTGCGCGAGGTCGTCCTGGCTGAGCGCCTCGAACATGACCGTGTCGTCGAGACGGTTGAGGAACTCGGGCCGGAACGCCTGCCGCAGCAGGATCTGCACCTGCTCGCGCTTCTGCTCCAGGCTCAGCGTCGGGTCGATGAGGATCGGCGAGCCCAGGTTCGAGGTCAGGATCAGGATGACGTTGCGGAAGTCGACCGTGCGCCCCTGGCCGTCGGTGAGGCGGCCGTCGTCCATGACCTGCAGCAGCACGTCGAACACCTCGGGGTGGGCCTTCTCGACCTCGTCGAGCAGCACGACCGAGTACGGGCGCCGCCGCACGGCCTCGGTCAGCTGACCGCCCTGCTCGTAGCCGATGTACCCGGGAGGGGCGCCGACCAGACGCGAGACGGAGTGCTTCTCGCCGTACTCCGACATGTCGATGCGCACCATGGCGTGCTCGTCGTCGAAGAGGAACTCCGCGAGCGCCTTGGCGAGCTCGGTCTTGCCGACACCGGTCGGTCCGAGGAAGAGGAACGAGCCCGTCGGGCGGTTCGGATCGCTGATCCCGGCGCGCGAGCGGCGCACGGCGTCGGCGACGGCCTTGACCGCGACCTTCTGCCCGATGAGGCGCTTGCCGAGTTCGGACTCCAGCCGGACGAGCTTCTCGGTCTCGCCCTGCAGCAGGCGTCCGACGGGGATGCCGGTCCACGCGGCGATCACGGCGGCGATGTCCTCGTCGGTGACCTGCTCGTTGACCATCCGCTCGGGACCGTCGACGGCGGTCTCGGCGCGCTCGGCCTCGACGACCTCGCGCTCGAGCGCGGGGATCTCGGCGTACAGCAGGCGCGACGCCTTCTCGAGGTTGCCCTCGCGCTGGGCCCGCTCGGCCTCGACGCGGGCAGCGTCGAGGCGCGTCTTCAGGTCGCCGACGCGGTTGAGCGACGCCCGCTCGCGCTCCCAGCGCGCCTGCAAGTCATCGAGCTTCTGCTGCTCGTCCTTCAGCGTCGCGCGGAGGGCGTCGAGACGCTCGCGCGACGCGGCATCCTTCTCCTTCTTCAGCGCCAGCTCCTCGAGCTTGAGCCGGTCGACGTGACGACGCAGCTCGTCGATCTCGAGGGGCGCCGAGTCGATCTCCATGCGCAGGCGCGACGCGGCCTCGTCGATCAGGTCGATCGCCTTGTCGGGCAGCTGTCGCGAGGGGATGTAGCGGTTCGACAGGGATGCCGCCGCGACGAGGGCACCGTCGGCGATCGCGACCTTGTGGTGGGCCTCGTAGCGCTCCTTGAGGCCGCGGAGGATCGCGATCGTGTCTTCGACGCTCGGCTCGCCGACGTAGACCTGCTGGAAGCGGCGTTCGAGCGCGGCATCCTTCTCGATGAACTCGCGGTACTCGTCGAGCGTGGTCGCGCCGATGAGGCGCAGCTCGCCGCGCGCGAGCATCGGCTTGAGCATGTTGGACGCCGCGACCGAGCCCTCGCCGCCGCCCGCGCCCATGAGCACATGCAGCTCGTCGATGAAGGTGATGATGCGGCCGTCGGACTCGGTGATCTCCTTGAGGACGCTCTTGAGGCGCTCCTCGAACTGCCCGCGATACATCGCACCGGCCACGAGGGCCGAGATGTCGAGCGAGACGAGCTCCTTGTTCTTGAGGCTCTCGGCGACGTCGCCCGCGACGATGCGCTGAGCGAGACCCTCGACGACGGCGGTCTTGCCGACGCCGGGCTCGCCGATGAGGACGGGGTTGTTCTTCGTGCGACGCGTGAGCACCTGGCTGACCCGCCGGATCTCGCTGTCGCGACCGATGACGGGATCGAGCTTGCCCTGGCGGGCACGGTCGGTGAGGTTGATGCCGAACTGTTCGAGGGCGCTTCGCGCGTCCTCCTGTCCCGGCTGCTGAGTGGCGTTCATGGTTCTCCTGAAATCTCTCGGCTTAAACTTGAGCCTTGCTGACTCAAGTTTATCACCGACGCCGTCAGGACGCTACGGGCTCGGCGATCCGCGCAACGTCGGGGCGCTCGGCACCGGCTGCTGCGACCGCCTCGGGCGTGCAGGCGAAGCGCGCCCGGTACGCCGACGGGCTCAGACCGAGCGCGCGGGCGAAGTTCTGTCGCAGCACCGACGCCGAGCCGAAGCCGCTGTCCGCTGCGACCTGCTCGAGGCCGAGGTCGGTCTGCTCGAGCAGGCGCTGAGCCCGAAGGATGCGCTGACGCCCGAGCCACGCCGCCGGCGTGGTGCCGTAGTCGGCCTTGAACCGGCGGGCGAAGGTGCGCGGCGACATGTGCGCGCGGGCCGCCAGCAGGTCGACCGACAGATCGAGGTCCAGGTTCTCGATCATCCAGTCGGTGATGGGGGCGAGCGAGAGCGACGCCGCCTCCGGCAGCGGGCGCGCGATGAACTGCGCCTGGCCGCCGTCGCGCAGGGGCGGCACGACCATCCGGCGCGCGATCGTGTTGGCCGCCTCGGCGCCCAGCTCGAGACGCAGCAGGTGCAGGCACGCATCGAGCCCGGCGGCGGTGCCGGCCGAGGTGATGATGCGCCCCGACTGCACGTACAGCACGTCCGGGTCGACGTCGATCTCCGGATACATCCGGGCCATCGTCTCGGCATAGCGCCAGTGGGTCGTCGCGCGCTTGCCGTCGAGCACCCCGGACGCCGCGACGACGAACGCGCCGCTGCAGACGGTCAGCACCCACGCACCCCGAGCGACGGCACGGCGCACGACCGCGGTCACGCGCTCGTCGACGGCATCCCACTGCTCCCGCGGGATCGGCGTGATGACGACGAGATCGGCCTCATCGGCGAACGAGAGGTCGGCGTCGACGTTGATCGAAAACGGCAGGTTCGCGTCGACCGCGCCGGGATCGGGGGTGACGATGCGGAAGTCGAAGTTGCGGATGCCCTCATCGCTGCGGTCGAGCCCGAAGGCCTCGCACGCGAGCCCGAACTCGAACGGCGCGAAACCGGGCTGAACAACGCAGGCGACGGTGTGCATGGCAGATTTCCTCCGGAAGATGTCCCGACTGCCAGACGCGGCAGGATGACGACCATCGTAGCGTTTCCGCCATGACCGCTGCACTGCTTCTCGGAATCATCGTCCTCGCCGCGCTGGCCGCGGCGTCCGGAACGCTCGTCATCACGATGCGGGACGGCTACCGCCCCGTCGCGACGGACCCATCACGCCTGCCCGATGACGGCGTCGCACCCGGGCGTCAGCGGGAGCGGAGCTCGAGCGCCCGCCGCGAAGCCGCGAGCAGTCGGGCCGCCGATTCCTCCCACGTGAACCGGGAGATGTGCGCGCGCCCCGCCGCCACCGTCCGAGCCCGGACGTCGTCGTCGTCGAGGGCCTCCACCGCTGCGGCGAACGCCCGCGCGTCGCGCGCGGGCACGTAGCGCGCACCGCCGCCGCCGACCTCGTGGAAGATCTCCATGTCGCTCACGACGGCCGGCACGCCCAGCGCGAGCGCCTCGGCGATCGGCAGCCCGTATCCCTCGTCGAGGCTCAGCGTCGCGAGCACCCCGGCATCCGCCAGCAGCGCCGCGTACTCGGCATCCGTCACTCCCCCGTGGAAGACGATGCGCGCATCGTCGGGCGCGAGGCTCTCGAGCTCGGCGCGGCGGGCCGGCGAGATCCGACTCAGCAGGTGAAGGGTGCGCCCGGGAAGCCACTGCATCGCGCGCACGAGCGTCTCGACGTTCTTGTAGGGCATGAATGAGCCCATGTAGACGATGTTGCGCGGCGCGGCCGCCCCCGGCATCGCCCCCGCCGGCATCAGGTCGGCCAGCCGCTGCGGGGCGTTGGGCAGCACGACCACCTCGCGCTTCGTCAGCTTCACGTCGGCGAACTGCCGCTTGCTCGTCTCGCTGACCGTCGCGACGACGTCGGCCGCGTTGAGCGTCGCCCGCTGCGGCGCGTACGACAGGTGGAACAGTCGCCACCCCAGGCGCACGAACCACGGCAGGTCGCGCGGCGGTGTGCGGTGCCGGTAGTAGATCGTGTCGTGGAGCGTGAGGATGAGCGCGAAGCGGCGACCGAGCGCACCGATCGTCTGCATCGGCGAGTACACCACGTCGGGGCGGTGCCGGTTCAGACGCAGCGCCGCGACGGGCTCGAGCACCGACGTCGGCGCGTGCAGCGTCACGTGCGGCGCCCCCTCGGGCAGGAAAGCCACCTGTGCCGGGTCGTGCACGATGAAGGTCACCTCGACCCCCGCCTTCGGGGCGGCGATGTACACGGCGTGCGCGAGCTCGTGCGAGAACCGGCTGATGCCGTCGTGGAAGTCCGTGCGGATGTAGCGCGCGTCGAAGAAGAGGCGCATCGTCAGGCGTCGAGCGGCTCGCCGCGGTAGAGCTTCTCGAACGTGTCGAGGGTGCGCTCGATGTCGTGGATCTCGACGCCGTCGAGCGACGCCTGCTGCATCCGCAGGTACTCCTCGGGTGAGGCTGTGAGCACGCGCCGCAGCTTGTCGGCGAGGTCGTCGACATTGCCCGGTTCGAACAGGTACCCGTTGACGCCCGACTGCACGAGGTGGGGCAGCGCGACGGCGTCGGCCGCCACGACCGGCAGCCCCGACGCCATGGCCTCCATCGTCGCGATCGACTGCAGCTCGGCGATCGACGCGATGGCGAAGACGTCGGCGCGCGTGTAAGCCGCGCGCAGCTGCGCCTCGTCGGTGCGCCCGTAGAAGGTCACGCGGTCGGTGATGCCGAGCTGCTGCGCCGTCTGCTCGAGGTTCCGCCGCTGGTCGCCGCCCCCGACGATGTCGAAGTGCACGTCCAGCTCGGGCGCGAGCTTGGCCACCGCCTGCAGGGTGACCTCGACGTGCTTCTCGGTCGTGAGGCGGCCGACGAAGAGGACGCGGCGGTGCTCGCGGGGCGTGAGGTCGGGGGTGTAGTTGCGCTTGTCGATGCCGCAGCTGATGGGGATGACGCCCGAGATGTCGATCGTGCTCTCGAGGAACTCGGCCGCCTTGCGCGTAGGCGTCGTCACGGCGCGCGACATCTCGAACGTGCGCCGGGCGTCGTCCCAGCAGAGCTTGATGATGATCTTGTCGAGGAAGGGCGGCAGCGTCGTGAAATCGATGACGTTCTCGGCCATGACATGGTTGGTCGCGACGACCGGGATGCCGCGCTTGCGGGCCTCGCGCGTCAGCCCGCGCCCGATCACGATGTGCGATTGGCTGTGGACCACGTCGGGCTTGACCTCGTCGAGCACGCGGCGGGCGTAGTGCTTCGAGCGCCACGGCAGGACGAACCGCAGCCAGTCGTGCGGGTACCAGCGCCACCCCGGCAGCCGGTGGACGGTGAGATCGACACCCTCGATGTTCTCGGTGAAGGTGCCGGACTGCGAGTGCTTCACGCTCGGCGTGACGATGTGGACGTCGTGTCCGCGCGCGGCGAGCCCCGCCGACAGGCGCTCGGCGAAGCGGGCGGCGCCGTTGACGTCGGGGGCGAAGGTGTCGGCGCCCATCACGATGGTCAGAGGTGCGCGCGAACGGGCGGCGGGAACACCCTCGGTCGTCGTGGATTCGGTCACGGGTCAGGCCCAATCTGTACGGCGGCGTGCCGGCGGCTGTGGCCGTCGCGGCGGCCCCGAGCTTACCCGAGGGCCCGATGCGCCCCCCGGAGGCACCGCCGGGAGAGACCAAACCGGCCACGGAGGGGCGGACGCACAGGCGGCATCCCTAGGCTGGGGGCATGGCCCGTCTCGAAGCCGATGCCGACCCCGCCCGCTGGGTGCCCGTGACCGAATCGTTCGGCTTCGCCGGGCGCCGCGCCCGCAAGCGCGCGATCGGGATGCTGCTGGGCCAGGCGAACGCCGCCATCGGCGGTGCCCCGCGGCCCGGCGGCCGGTTCGCGGCGTGGGCAGCGAGCCAGGCTGTGCCGATGCTCATGCGCCGCGCGGGCGGCCGCGTGCGCGCGTGGATGTGGAAGGCCGACCCCGAGCTGCTGGTGGTCCTCGCGCAGGTGCAGGAGGCGACTCCGCAGCTGCGCACCGCGCGGGCGATGATGCCGATGGAGTACGACGACACCGAGGACTTCCGATCGCCCTACCTGGGCAGCGGCGAGAAGCTCGTCATGACGCTGCCGCCCGACCCGCGCACGCCGCCGTTCGTGTCGTATACGTGGGACACCGGCACGCACCTCGTGACCCTGTCGGCCGTCTGCAGCGACCGCGAGCGCGTCGGCACCGTGCTCGACGAACTCGATCACCTCGCGCGGTCGCTGCGCGTGGTCGATGATCTGACGCTCGACGAGAAGTCGAACACCCTGCGCCTGCCGCCGGCCTGAGTCGGGGCGGGCGGAGCGGGCTCGGGCTCGGCGAATCGCGGCACAGCCTGCCGGTCGCCCGACAGCCACCGCATCCATCCCGCGCCGGGATCGGACTCGAACACGAGGGCGCGCACCAGGAGGGTCAGGGGGATGGACAGGATCGCGCCCAGCGGGCCGATCACGAACGTCCAGAAGATGACCGAGAAGAAGCTCAGCGTGAGGCTCAGGTCGACGGCGTCGCTGACGAACTTCGGCTGGATCATCACCTGCAGCGTGACGTTGACGACGCAGTAGATCGCGATGACGATCAGCATGAGTGGCCAGCCCCCGACGACCAGCGCGAGGAGCGCAGGCGGCACGAGACCGAGGACGAAGCCGATGTTCGGGACGAAGTTGGTGACGAACGCGAGGACGGCCCAGACCACCGGCGCCGGCACCTGCAGTGCCCACAGGGCCAGTCCGTCGATGATCGCGACGACGGCACCGAAGCTCGCATTGACGACGTAGTACGTGCGCACGCCGTGGTTGAACGCGCGGAAGCGCTGCATCGTCGGACGCGCACGCTCGCCGAAGGTCGCCTCGGCGCGCGCGTACCGCGCCCCGTCGGCGGCCATGAAGATGACATAGGCGAGCACGAAGAAGAACGCCGTCAGCACCGACAGCACGCTCGAGCCCAGCGACGTCGCGAACGACGCGAGGGTGCCGGGCTGCAGGACGGATGCCGCGGCGTCGGCGACCTGCTGCTCGAAGCCGATCGCCTGCAGCCAGTCCAGGACGGCGTCGGCCGTCGCGCGCAGCTGCGGCGTCGAGTCGGTCACCAGACGCGTGAACTGCACGCCCGCGTAGGCGAGCATCGCGGCGAGCGCGGCGAGGATGAGGTAGGCCACCGCGATCACCGCCGTGGTGGCGGCCCAGCTCGGCCAGCCGCGGCGCTCGAGGGGGCGGCGCACGGGGTGGCAGATGATCACGATGACCGCGCCGAGCAGCAGGGGTCCGGCGATCTCGCGCGCCGCGTACAGACCGGCGAGAACGATGACGGCGGCGGCGAGTCCGACGAGGATGCGGAGCATCGGCGGCAGACCGCCGGAGGCGGCAGGGGTCACGCCGGGAACGGGTTCGGGGTGCGGCACGGCCTTCTGTCTCACGCCGTCAGGCTATCGCCGGGCGCTCACCGCGGGGGGGTCGCCCGGGGCTCGTCAGCGGGCGCCGGGTCGGTCGGGCGCCGGTAGAGCACGATCTCGGTGGCGCGGCGCACGCGCGCCCCGTGGCGCAGGGTGACGACCGCTCCCGTAGCGCCGGCGGCGAACACGCGGGCTCCGGGTCGCTGCTGCAGCTCGTCGCGCAACCGCTGCTCGAGCTCGCGCTTCTCACGGCGCAGCCCCGCCACCTCGTTCTCGAGCTCGAGGATGCGCGTGATCGCCGGCAGGCTGATGCCCTCGGCCGACATCCGCGCGACCTCGCGCAGTTGCCGGATGTGCCGCAGCGAGTACCGCCGCGACCCGCCCTGCGTGCGCCCGGGCACCACGAGTCCGAGCCGGTCGTACTGGCGCAGGGTCTGCGCGTGCATGCCGGCGAGCTCGGCGGCAGCGGCGATCGCGAAGATCGGCGCGTCCTCGTCGATGGCGTCGTCGCTCATGGGATCTCACCTCCGGAAGTCGGATGCGGGGGCTCCGACCCACTGCGCCGCCGGGCAGTCCGGGCGCAGCGGGCCGAAGCACCGGGTCAGGTCCGCGCCTTGTTCATGAGGTCGGCGCGGGGATTCTCTTTCGGTTCGAGCTCGGCGAAGCGCTCGAGCGCGGCGCGGGCGTCTTCGTCGAGGTGGGCGGGCACGGCCACCTGCACCTCGGCGAGCAGGTCGCCGGTGCCTTTCGCCGTGCTCACACCGCGCCCCTTCACTCGCAGCACGCGGCCCGAGGGGGTGCCCGGAGCCACACGCAGCTTGACGGGGTCGCCACCCAGAGTGGGCACCTCGATGGTCGCACCCAGCGCCGCCTCGGTGAAGGTGACGGGCACCACGACGCGCAGGTTCAGCCCGTCGCGGGTGAACACGGGATGCGGACGCACGGTGACCGACACGACGATGTCGCCCGCCTCGCCGCCGTCCGGCGAGGGCCGCCCGCGGCCGCGGAGCCGGATCTTCTGGCCGTCCGCGACGCCGGCGGGCACCTTCACCTTGAACGGTTTGCCGTCCTCGCCCTGCAGCGTGACGGTGTCGCCGCGCACGGCCGTGGCGAAGTCGAGCGTCGTGCGCGCGGTCACGTCGGCACCGCGCTGCGGGCCGCCGAAGCCCTGGAAGCCCCCGGTCGAGCGGCCGAAGCCGCCCGACCCGAAGCGCCCGGAGCGTCCGGTCTGCTGATTGAACATCGCGAAGATGTCGTCGAAGTCCGCACCGCGCGCGCCGGCGCCGCCGCGTGCGCCCTGGTTGAAGGCGCTGAACACGTCTTCGAACCCGCCGGCGCCCTGGCCGCCCGCGGTGAAGCGGGCATTGCCCGAACCCATCGCCCGGATCTGGTCGTACTCGGCCCGCTGCTCCTTGTCGGAAAGCACCGAGTAGGCCTCGCTGATCTCCTTGAACTTGGCCTCGGCCGCAGGATCGCCCTGCGTCGAGTCGGGGTGGTAAGTGCGCGCGAGCTTGCGGTAGGTCTTCTTCAGGTCGGTGTCCGAGACGTCCTTCGCGACGCCGAGCACCTTGTAGAAGTCCTTGTCGAACCAGTCCTGACTGGCCATATGGATGCCTCCTATTCGGCCGGCACGGCGACGACGACCTTCGCCGGACGCAGCTCAATGCTCCCGAGGCGATACCCGACCTCGACGACCTCGAGGATCGTCGGCTCGGTGGTGCCCGGAGTGGGCGCCTGGAAGATGGCCTCGTGCTGCTGCGGGTCGAACGCCTCGCCGGCTGCGCCGTAGGTCTCGACGCCCAGCCGCGTGACGACGCCCCGGAGCTTCTCGGCGATGGCGGCCAGCGGCGAGCCCTCGACGAGGTCACCGTGCTTGCCCGCGCGGTCGAGGTCGTCGAGCACGGGCAGCAGCCCCTTGGCCACCGAACCCTTCGCGCGCTCGATCTCCACATCGCGCTGCTCCTCCGTGCGCCGACGGTAGTTGGCGTACTCGGCCTGCACACGCTTGAGGTCGAGGAGGAGGTCGTGCTCCTCGGCCGGCGCCTCGGCCACCGCCGCCTCGTCGGACTGGGCCGCACCGAGGATGTCGTCGATCGTCAGCTCGTCGTCGGCCGGCGCCTCGGTGCTGGTGTCCTCTTGCGCGTCAGGGCCGGAGACTCGCGCCTCCGACCCCTCCTCGCCGAGGACCTCGTCGTTGCCGTTGGGCTCTTCGAAGTCCTTGTTGGTCATGGTTACTTCTTCTCGTCCTCGTCGTCGACGACCTCGGCGTCCACGACATCCTCATCGGATGCCGTGCTGCCGGCGTCGCCGGTGGGGGCGTCGGTCGGGGTGCCCTGCGCCTGGTCGGCCTGACCCTGCGCGTAGATCGCCTCGCCGAGCTTGCCCTGCGACGCGTTGAGCTTGTCGAACGCCGTCTTGACGGCGTCGTCGTCATCGCCCGCGAGAGCGGTCTTCAGCGCGTCGACGTCGCCCTGGACCTCGGTCTTGACGTCCTCGGGCAGCTTGTCGGCGTTGTCGGCGATGAGCTTCTCGATCGAGTACGACAGGGTCTCGGCCTGGTTGCGGACCTCGGCGGCCTCGCGGCGCTTCTTGTCCTCGGCCGCGTGCTCCTCGGCCTCGCGCACCATGCGCTCGATGTCCTCCTTGGGCAGCGACGAGCCGCCCGTGATGGTCATCGACTGCTCCTTGCCGGTGCCCTTGTCCTTCGCCGAGACGTGCACGATGCCGTTCGCGTCGATGTCGAAGGTGACCTCGACCTGCGGGATGCCGCGGGGCGCCGGCGCGATGCCGGTGAGCTCGAACGTTCCCAGCGGCTTGTTGTCGCGGGTGAAGTCGCGCTCGCCCTGGAAGACCTGGATGGCGACCGACGGCTGGTTGTCGTCGGCGGTCGTGAAGGTCTCGCTGCGCTTGGTGGGGATGGCGGTGTTGCGCTCGATGAGCTTGGTCATGATGCCGCCCTTGGTCTCGATGCCGAGGCTCAGGGGGGTGACGTCGATGAGGAGGACGTCCTTGCGCTCGCCCTTGAGGACACCGGCCTGCAGGGCGGCGCCGACGGCGACGACCTCGTCCGGGTTCACGCCCTTGTTGGGCTCCTTGCCGGCTTCCTTCTTGACGAGCTCCGACACGGCGGGCATGCGGGTCGAGCCACCGACGAGCACCACGTGGTCGATGTCGCCGACCTTGATGCCGGCTTCGCGGATGACGTCCTCGAACGGCTTCTTGGTGCGGTCGAGCAGGTCCTTGGTGAGGTCCTCGAACTTGGCGCGCGACAGGGTCTCGGACAGCGAGACAGGGCCCGAGTCGGTCAGCGAGAGGTAGGGCAGGTTGATCGAGGTCGACTGCGAGCTCGAGAGCTCCTTCTTCGCCTGCTCAGCGGCCTCCTTGAGGCGCTGGAGAGCGATCTTGTCGCCCGAGACGTCGACGCCGGTCGTGTCCTTGAACTGCTTGATGAGGTACTCGACGACCCGCTGGTCCCAGTCGTCGCCACCGAGTCGGTTGTCACCGGCGGTCGCGCGCACCTGGATCGTGGAGAAGTCGTCGTCCTTGCCCACCTCGAGCAGCGAGACGTCGAACGTGCCGCCACCGAGGTCGAAGACGAGGATGAGCTCGTCTTCCTTGCCCTTGTCGAGGCCGTAGGCGAGTGCGGCCGCGGTGGGCTCGTTGATGATGCGCAGGACGTTGAGGCCCGCGATCTCACCGGCCTCCTTGGTCGCCTGGCGCTCGGCGTCGTTGAAGTACGCGGGAACCGTGATGACAGCGTCGGTGACGGTGTCGCCCAGGTACTGCTCGGCGTCGCGCTTGAGCTTCTGGAGGATGCGGGCCGAGATCTCCTGCGGCGTGTAGGCCTTGCCGTCGATCGCCTGGGTCTTCCAGGTCGTGCCCATGTGGCGCTTGACCGAGGTCAGCGTGCGGTCGACGTTGGTGACGGCCTGGCGCTTCGCGGTCTCGCCGACGAGCACCTCGCCGTCCTTCGTGAATGCGACGACCGAGGGGGTCGTCCGGAGCCCTTCGGCGTTGGCGATGACCTTGGGCTCGCCGCCCTCGAGGACGGCGACGACGGAGTTCGTCGTACCCAGGTCGATACCCACTGCACGTGCCATGAGTTGTCTCCTTTGCTTTCGGTTCGGTGGATCGGAAGTCTGCGGCGGCCCAACCTGAGCCGCGATGACTCAAGGATACGCCGACGGTTTGCGAGTGTCAAACGAACTTGAGTGCACTGCTATCAACTTTCGCCAGCCTTGCGGAGGTGATGAGGCGTTGAGTGAAACCTGAGGGTTTCCAGGCCGTCATCTGGTGATACTCCCAGGCTCGGAAAATATGCTGAGGCCACCGATGTCAAGAAGCGTGAACCCGAACTCGCCTCTCGACGATCTCGAGCCCGTGGTGGCTGGTCGTCGAGCGTTCCCGCGCGCCGGGAGACGATCATGAGGCGCACCGTCGTCGTCATCGAGGATGACGACGACCTGCGCCACCTGCTGACCCAGACCCTCGAGCAGCACGGGTTCGACGTCCACGCGTTCCGCGACGGCGCCTCCGGCGTCGACGCCGTGCGGCTTCTCCGCCCCGAGCTGACGACGGTGGACGTCATGCTCGGCGGCATCGACGGCTTCGAGGCCGTGCGCCGCATCCGTTCCTTCCACGACGGCTACATCCTCATCATCAGCGCGGTCGGCGATGAGACCGCCACGGTCGAAGGTTTCCGCAGCGGCGCGGACGACTACGTCGTCAAACCCTGGCGCCCCTACGAGCTGCGTGCACGCATCGATGCGCTGATGCGCCGGCCGCGCAGCATCCGGTCGGACGAGCCCGCCGCGCCCGCGTGGCTCGAGGCGGGTCCGCTGCGACTCAATCCGGCGTCGCGGCGCGTCGAGCTGGACGGCGAGCTGCTGGATCTGACGCGCTCGGAATTCGATGTTCTGCAGGCGCTCATGCAGCGACCCGGCGACGTCATCGAGAAGTCATGGATGGCGCTCATGCTGCGGCGTCAGAGCGGCACGAGCGGTGAGCACGTCAGCGCGCACGATCTGCACGCCGTCGAGGTGCACATGATGAACCTTCGCCGCAAGCTCGGCGACGACGGCCGCTCGGGCCGCTGGGTCGAGACCGTCCGCGGGATCGGCTATCGCTTCGCGCGCCACACGGACTGAATCGACGCACGCGGCACCGGCACCCGCATCCGGGAGCCCCGGCGGATACGCTGACCCCGTCGCGACGATGCGACGGCCGGGACGGGCGGCACCCGTTGTTCACGAAGAGGACCTAGCGTGCCCCGCATGTCACCCGAGACGAACCCACCCGGTGAGGGCACTCCGCGGGCGACCGCGCCCGGCGTGCCGGCCCCGCCGACCACCGCCGACACGCAGGCGCTCGGACGCATCGCCGACCTGCGCGAGCGAGAGGATGCCGAACGCCCGGTGCCGCGCCGCGCCGTCGTCTCGTGGGCACTGTGGGACTGGGCGACGCAGCCGTTCAACTCGGTCATCCTGACCTTCGTCTTCGCGTCGCTGTTCCTCGTGTCGGACTGGTTCCTGCCCGCCGACGTCGCTGCCCTGCCCGACAGCGACCCGATCAAAGAGGCGGCACTGGCCGACCTGGCCAGCGGCTACGGCGTCGCCTCGACCGCCGCCGGCATCCTGATCCTGCTGCTCGCGCCCGTCCTCGGACAGACCGCCGACCGCTCGGGCCGCAAGAAGCGCTGGCTCGGCGTCTTCACCGTCTTGCTCGCCCTGCTGCAGTTCGCGCTGTTCTTCACCTTCGCCGATCCGGCGTACTTCTGGTACGGGGCGATCGTGCTCTCACTCGGCGCGGTCGTGTCCGAGATCGCCGGCGTCAACTACAACGCGATGCTCGTCGAGGTCTCCACCCCCCGCACGATCGGCCGCGTGAGCGGGCTCGGCTGGGGCCTCGGGTACATCGGCGGCATCATCGCGCTCGCGATCGTCGTCGCGCTCACGTTCGTCGACTGGTTCGGCATGGACACCAGCGACGGTCTCGCCTACCGCCTCATCGCCGTCGGGTGCGGCGTGTGGACGCTCGTGTTCGCGATCCCGTTGCTTCTCAACGTCCCCGAGAGCCCGGCACCCGCCGGCGCGACGAAGGTCGGCTTCCTCGCCGGGTACGTGCACCTCGTGAAGGACATCGCGCGCCTGTACCGCACGCAGCGGCCCACGTTCTGGTTCCTGCTCGCGAGCGCCGTCTACCGCGACGGCCTCGCGGGCGTCTTCGCCTTCGGCGGGGTGCTCGCAGCCCGGGCCTTCGGCTTCTCGGCGACCGAGGTCATGATCTTCGGCATCGCGGCGAACCTCGTGGCGGGAGCCTCGACGATCGTGGCCGGCCGGTTCGACGACCGTTTCGGCGCGCGGTCGGTGATCATCGCGACGCTGTCGGGGCTCATCGCCGTCGCCGTGCTGCTGTTCGTCCTGCAGGACGCCGGGTCGATCGTGTTCTGGATCGCGGGCCTCGTGCTCTCGGCCTGCGTCGGACCGGCGCAGGCGGCGAGCCGCTCGCTGCTGGCGCGGGTCACACCGCCCGGCATGCAGGGCGAGATCTTCGGACTCTATGCGACGACCGGCCGGGTGGCCAGCTTCCTGTCACCTTTGATGTGGGCGCTGTTCATCGGGTGGTTCGGTGCGATCATCTGGGGCGTCCTGGGCATCGCGGTCGTCCTGACGCTCGGGCTCATCCTGCTGCTGTTCGTCCGGCTGCCGAAGCAGGCCGGCATCCGCTGATCCGCTGAGCGTCCGGTCGCTCAGACGGCGGCGCGCCGCATGGGCACGTGCGGGATGTCGTCCTCCGAGAACTCCGGGCCGCTGATCTCGAACCCGAAGCGGGCGTACCAGGGGGCCAGATGCTTCTGCGCGTCGAGATCGATCGCGGTGCCCGGCCAGCGCTCCTCGGCACGCTCGACGGCGGCACGCATGAGCTGCGCCGAGAGGCCGTGTCCGCGCGCCGCCTCGGCCGTCGCCACCCGCCCGATGCGGGCGGCATCGCTGTCGCGCAGCAGCCGCAGTGTCGCGACGACCTCACCGTCCTCCTCGGCCCAGAACAGCTCGGTGTCGGGCTCGAGGTCGCGCCCGTCCAGCTCCGGGTAGGCGGCGCGCTGCTCGACGACGAAGACGCTGACGCGCAACCACATCAGGCGGTAGAGCGTCTCGGCGGGAACGTCGATCAGGCGGGCGAAGGAGACCGGAGGCATCCGTCCAGCCTAGGCGGGCCCGGGTCCTTCCCCGCCCGCCCGGTCAGGTGCGCTTGCCGCCGATCCAGGGGAAGCGCACCCCGCGCTCGTTGGGCTCCTCGACCTCGAGACCGTAGTGGTCGCCGATGCGCTCGATGAACTGCGCCCGCTCGGCGCGCGCGTACGCCCGCCGCTCGCGTTGGAACGCGAGGACGGTCGACCAGCACATGAGCAGCATCACGACCGAGAACGGCAGGGCGATGAGGATCGCGGCCGTCTGCAGCGCCTGCAGCCCGCCGGCGATCAGCAGCGCGCTCGCGAGCGTCGCCGTGGTGAGGACGAAGAACGTGCGCACCCAGCGCGGCGGCTCGGGGTTGCCACCGGTGGCGATCATGCCCATCACGAGCGCGCCCGAGTCGGCGGACGTGATGAAGAACACCGCGATGAGCACGATGGCGCCGACGGTCAGCACGCCCCCGCCGGCACCGACGAGAGCAGCTGGAACAGGGCGCCCTGCAGGTCGACCGATCCGTCGGACGCGAGCATGGAGCCGGGCTGTTGCAGCTCGCGGTACAGCGCCGATCCGCCCAGGACGGCGAACCACAGGATGCCGATCAGCGTGGGCACCAGCAGGACGCCGGCGACGAACTGCCGCACGGTGCGTCCCTTGCTGACGCGCGCGATGAAGATGCCGACGAAGGGCGCCCACGAGATCCACCAGCCCCAGTAGAACGACGTCCAGGCCGCCTGCCACTCTTCACCGGCCGTACCCTGCAGGGCGCTGACGGTGAACGACAGACCGACGAAGTCCTGGATGTACGCACCGATCGACTGCACCCATTCGCGCAGCAGGAACTGGGTGGGACCGACGACGAGGAGGAACAGGAGCAGCAGACCGGCGACGATCAGGTTGAAGTTCGACAGCCACTTCATGCCCTTGGTCACACCCGAGAGCACCGAGAACAGCACGAGAACGGAGATGATCGCGATCAGGCCGATGAGGGTGAGGTCGTTCATCTCGGGGAAGCCGACGGACTCCAGCCCCGACCCCATCTGCATGACCCCGAGGCCGAGCGAGGTCGCGACGCCGAAGAGGGTGCCGACGAGCGCGACGGCATCGATGACGTTTCCCGCAGCGCCGCGGACACGGTTGCCCAGCAGGGGCTCGAGCGCCCAGCGGATCGAGATGGGCCGGCGACGACGGTGGATCGCGTACGCGAGCGCAAGGCCGACCACGACGTACATCGCCCACGCGTGGACGCCCCAGTGCAGATAGGTCTGCGTCAGGGCCCCCTGCGCGAGCTGCTGCTCCGTGCCGGTGACGCCCGGGCGGGGGTCGACGAAGTGGCTGAGGGGCTCGCTGACGCCGTAGAAGACGAGGCCGATACCCATCCCCGCGGCGAACAGCAGCGCGAACCAGGAGCCGGTCGAGAACTCGGGCTCGTCGTCATCGCGCCCCAGCTTGATGTCTCCGAAGCGGCTGAAGCCCACGAAGATCGCGAAGCCGACGAAGAACGCGGCGATGAGCACGTAGTACCAGTTGAACGAGTCGACGACCGAGGTCTGAATGGCGCCGAAGAACGTCTCCGCAGTCTCGGGGAAGATGATGGCGAACGCGCTGAAGCCGACGATGACGACGGCCGCCGGCCAGAACACCCAGGGGGCAATGGTGCGGCCGGTGGTCACGGATGCGATCCGCTCGGCGGCGGAGGGCTGATTCTCGGAACTCACCAGACAAGGGTCGCAGGCGTACAGCATCCGGCCAAGTGCGCTCCGCGGCTTGCCCGCAGGCCCGAGAGAGGGTAAGCGCCCGGCGGGGTCAGTACTCGGCCGCGGCCGCGGCCGCATGGATCGTGCGGTCGCGGATCTCCCGCCAGGTCAGCGCGACGCTGCCGGCGGGCCCTGCGGGCTGATCCGCGGCTTCCTCGACGCGGTCGAGCAGGCGACGGGTGTCGCGACAGGCGCTGATGTCGATGACGGCGACGTCGACGTACCGGCCCCGGGCGCGCTCCAGCTCCGCATGCAGGCGGGTGGCGAACGCGGCTCCCGCGGCGTGCACCTTGCGCTCGGCGATGCTCTCGTCGTGCAGGCACAGGATGATGAGGTGGCGCAACGCGGTGAGACTCGCCGCGTGCGCCAGCATGTCGGCGTACCGGCTCTTCAGCTCGGCGCGGACGCGGCGTGCGCTCGTCTCGGCGCTGAGGTCGATCAACCACAGCAGGCAGGTCGGTTCCCCGCTCTGCGCGATGGTGTCGATGGCGGAGCCGAGCGGCTGAGGGCGGTCGCCGGCGACGGCGATGCGAGGGTTCACGGTGTCTCTCCTGGGTAGCTGTCAGCGTCATGCCGACCAGACTTCCCGGCGCACCTGCCCGATTCGCGCTCGGACCTGATCACCCTATGCCACACCGTCTCGCGGCTTGGCAGGGCCCTGGCGTGTCACCCGACGATCGGCCGCTCCTCGGGAAGCTGGAACCGGATGTTGCGTCGCCGTACCGACAGCGAGGTGGCCAGCGCGATCGGCCCGACCCGGCCAACGAGCATCAGCGCCGAGAGGACGTACATGCCGAACGGCCCCAGTTCGGCCGACAACCCCACCGAGAGCCCGCAGGTCGCGAACGCACTGATGACCTCGAACAGGATGCGGTCCAGGGGCGCGTCGCTGACGAGGGTGATGAGTCCCGCGCCGCCGAGCACGAGCGTGGCACCGAGGAACGTGACGGAGATCGCGACGCGAAGCACGCCGGTCGCGATCGTGCGGCCGGCCGCGGTGACGTGGGGCACACCGCGGGCCTCGGCGACGATCGCGAGGAAGAGCACGGCGAGTGTGGTGACCTTGATGCCGCCGGCCGTCGACACCGATCCGCCGCCGACGAACATGAGGGCGTCGGTCAGCAGCAAGGTGGTGGACGTGGAATCGGCGGGGTCGATCATCGCGAAGCCGCCGGACCGCATCATCGCCGAGGCGAACAGGGCGTTGCCCACGCGCTCCGCGACGGGCAGGTCGCCGATCGTCGCCCGATTGCCCCATTCGGTCACCGCCCATCCCGCGGCGCCGACGACGAACAGGATGCCGGTCGTGATGAGCGTCAGCTTGGTGTGCAGCGTCCATCGCTTGCGCGTCCATCGCGCGTGCAGCAGATTCAGGTAGACGGGGAACCCCAGACTCCCGATGAGCACCGCGACGGTGAGCGGGATCAGGATGCCGGGGTGATGACCGAAGGCGGCGACGCCGCCGGCATGCACGCTGAAGCCCGCGTTGTTGAACGCCGACACCGCGTAGAAAACGCTCGACCAAGCACCCCGCGCCCACCCCTCCGCCGTGATGAATGAGGGGGCCAGAGCGATGGCGATGGCGCCCTCGATCACGAACGTCGTCACGACGACGATGCGCAGCAGGTCCTTGACCTCGCCGAGTTGCGGCGCGCCGATCGCCTGCTGGGCGAAGAGCCTGCTGCCCAGTCCGAGCCGCCGAGTGACCGCACGGGCCAACAGCAGCGCGACCGTCACGATGCCGAGCCCCCCGGTCTGGATCGCCAAGAGGATGACGACCTTGCCGTACGCCGACCAGTGCTCCGCGGTGTCGACGCTCGTCAGTCCGGTGACGGTGATCGCCGAGACCGCGGTGAAGACGGCATCGGCCCACGGCGTCGCCCGACCGTCGGCGGCCGCCGCGGGAAGACGCAGCAGCAGCGTGAAGCCGAGCCCTGCGACGACGAAGATCGCGATCGCGGCCCGGGCGGGCGACCGCCGGGTGAGATCTCCCACCCACCCGGCACCACGCCGCAGGACACGTGTCGCCGGGTTGATCGCGACGGCACCGGTGCCGGTCATCACCCTTCGCACCCGTGCCGGGCGTCAGAGGTCATCGTCGTCGGCCGGATCGAGCGCGGCCGCGTCGGTTCCCGGGCTGAAGGCGTGGCCGGAGTTCACGGCCGCCCGGGCGATCACGATCGCCGCGACCGCCGACGTGATCAGCTGCAGCGCGACCGCCAGGACCACCTTCACGATGTTGTCGACCGTCGGCAGCTGCATCACCGCGCCCACCGTGATGAAGGTCACGCCGAGGCCCGCGGCCGTCGCGACGGCGGAGATACCCGCGTAGGGGTCGCGGAAGCGGCGCAGACCGATCGCCGCGACGACGAGCACGAGCGCGCCGATGACGGCGAGCACCTGCCCGATGATCTCGAGGACGATCATCGCCGTCCCCCTGTCAGTGCACGGGCGAGCGAGATCGCCGCGAGGAACGCGACGAGGGTGGCGACCAGAACGAGGTCGAAGGTGCCGTCGCGGGCGAGGCGCACACCGACGACCGCGACGAGGCCGACCAGGCTGAAGGTGAGCAGGTCGGCGGCGATCACCCGATCCGCGGGGGTCGGCCCGCGCACGATGTGCACGACGGAGGCGATCATCGCGACCGCGCACGCGGCCGCGGCGATGTCGAGCAGGTTCATGCGTCTCCTCTCAGCCGGACCGCCCGCGTCATGCGTCGGTCCATGTCGCTCAGGGCGGCCAGGGCCGCACCGCTGTCCGGGTGGTAGAGCGTGTGCACCAGCAGGGTCCGGCCGCTGCGTTCGCTCTCGACCACGCCGAGCACGAGCGTGCCGGGGGTCAAGGTGATCAGCACGCTGATCGCGGTGACGTGCGCGTCGCCGGCCGACCCGAGCGGCAGACGCACCACGCGCGGTGTGGCAGCCAGTCCCGGGCTGAGGATGTCGCCGATCACGGAGACGGACGACGTCAGGAGCTGACCGGCGAACCACAGCGTGAACCACGCAGCGCGCAGCGGGAGCGAGATGATGCGGCCGATCACGGGAGCACCGCCCTGACGTAGCCGGACGTGTCGAGCAGGCCGGCGGCGGCGACCTCGGCCAACGCGAACAGTCCCTGAGCGCCGAAGCCGAGGGCCACCGTGACACCGGCGAGCACGAGAGCAGGAGCGGCCAGACTCGTCCGCGTCGCCGCACGTTCCCGCACGGCCACCGCGGCCGTTCCGGACGGCTGCGGATCCAGACCGGTCACCGTGGGGGCGAACACCGCGTTGAAGATCTTCAGCATCGACAGCAGTGTGATGAGGCTGACGGCGATCGCGACCACCGCCGCGGCGATCTCGCCCGCGTCGATGGCGGCCATCAGCAAGGTCAGCTTGGCGAAGAACCCGGAGAAGGGCGGGATGCCGGCCAGCGAGAGCGCCGCCACGCCGAACGCCACCATCAGCACCGGCTCGCGCCCGATCCGGCCACGGAGCTCATCGAGACGGTCCGTGCCGAAGCGCGTTTCGATCGCGCCCGCCGAGAGGAACAGCGACGCCTTCACGATCATGTGGTGCAGCAGGTAGAAGATGCCCGCCGCCAGTCCGAGCGGCGTGAACAGCGCCACGCCCAGCAGGATGTAGCCGATCTGGCTCACCATGTGGAAGGCCAGGACCGACCGCATCCGGCTCTCCCCCACCGCACCCAGCACGCCGACCGCCATGGTGGCACTGAAGGCGACGATCCCGATCCACAGGTACGTCCGGTCGCCCTCGAAGCCGACGGCATAGATCCGGTAGATCGCGTAGATGGCCACCTTCGTGTGCAGGCCCGAGAACAGGGCCGTGATCGCGGGGGATGTCGAGGGATACGCCCGGGCCAGCCAGCCGTGGACGGGAACGACGGCCGCCTTCATCGCGAGCGCGAAGAGGCACACGCCCAGCGCCGCGGCGACGAGTCCCGACTCCTGCGCGGCGCCCGCCAGCTCGGCGAGGTTGACCGTGCCGGCGACTCCGTAGACCAGCGCCACTCCGGCGAGGAAGACCGTCGAGACGAACAGGTTGAAGGTGACGTAGAGCCGCGATCCGGTGACGGATTCGACCGTGCCGCGCCCCTGCCGCGCCAGCACGAGCAAGCCGTACGAGGGCAGCAGCATGACCTCGATGAAGACGAACAGGTTGAACAGATCGGCCGTGAGCAGGGCACCGTTCACCCCCGCGGTCAGGACCAGCACGAGAGCGGCGAACAACCGGTGCCGACCGGTGTCGGCGATGATCGCGAAGACCACGCACACGAGGGTCAGCGCGCCGGCCACGGTGAGCATGAGGGCGGAGAGGGCGTCGGCCACGAAAGGGATGGCGATGCCGTTGGGCCAGCCGCCGACGCCGTGCGCGAGCACGCTGCCGTCGGCCGTCGCGACCACCAGCGCCACCGCGGCGACGATGTTCCCGGTCAGCACCGTCAGCAGCAGGACGCGGGACCACGGTCGGTCACGGCGCGCGAAGGCCGCGACCCCGGCGGCCAGCAGCGGTATCGCGACGATGAGGGGCAGGAGCGATGCGTTCATGACTCCCCTCCCCCCACGCGCTGCCGCGACCGGGTCGGAGAGGGGGCACCCTCCGGCTCCGCGTCCTCGGACGGATCGCCCGTCACCGCGAGCACCAGGAGATAGATCGTGATGGCGAAAGCGATGACGATCGCCGTCAGCACGAACGCCTGGGGCAGCGGGTCGGCGGTGGTCGAAGGGTCGAGTGAACCGCCCAACGGCTCGGCGCGCGAGTCGATGCCGCCGGCGCTGAACAGGAGCAGGTTCACCGCGTGCGAGAGCAGGACGAAGCCGAGGATGACGCGCAGCCGGTCCTTCTGCATCAGCAGATACACCGCCCCGGCCACGAGCACGCCGATGGTGAGAGCGAGGATCATCGTGCGCTCCTTTCTGGAGAGCGGGTATGACGCCGGCGTTCGCGCCGCGCGGGCTCGTCCGAGGGCGACAGGCCGAGACGGTTGATGGCGGCGAGGATGACGCCGAAAACGGCGAGGTACACGCCGAGGTCGAACACGAGCGCCGTCGTGGTGTGCACGGCGCCGATGTCGATGTGCAGCGGACGCAGGAACGAGCCGTCGAGAAGACCCAGCAGCCCGGTGCCCACGGCCACCACGATGCCGGCGCCCGCGATCGCCAGATACGAGCGCTCGATACGGGGGATCTCGTCGCTCGGCGCCGCGAGATAGATCAGGGCGATGGCTGCCGCCCCGATGAGCGCGGCGATGAAGCCTCCGCCGGGATCGTTGTGCCCGCGCAGCAGCGCGTACGCCGATCCGACGACCATGACCGGGGCGATGAGGCGGCCGGCCGTGCGGAGGATCACGGCGTTGGCCCGCGCACTGGCGAGCGTGCGCGAGGCGGGACGCGGAACCGAGCGGTCCACCGCCTGCCGCGCGTCCAGCAGGACCGTGATCGACACCGCGGCGATGGCCAGCACGACCAGCTCGCCCAGGGTGTCGAGGGCTCGGAAGTCGACCAGGATCGTGTTGACGATGTTGGTTCCGCCTGTCAGCGACTCGGCTTCGCGGAGGAAGAACGCAGCGACGTCGGAGATCTCGCGATGACCGGTGAAGACGAGGGTCGCGAGGGTCGCGGCGCAGCCGGCCGCGACTGCGGCGATCACCGCGCCGGCGCGCCGAGCCGGACGTACTCTCGGGAATCGACGAGGCATGCGCCGCAGCACCAGGACCATCACGACAACGGTGAGGATCTCGACGAGCAGCTGCGTCACGGCGACATCCGAGGCGCCCAGCACGAGGAACCACAGCACGACCGCGAAGCCGGCGACACCGACCGCGATGATGGCGGTCAGCCGGCGGGTGGCCACGGCGACGGCGATCACGCCGCACGCCACGAGCAGCAGAAGCAGGAAGTCGAGGATCAGGAAGGGCTCGTCGTAGCGGGGCCATCCGCGCCACAGCGTCGGCAGACCGACGGCGGTGACGCCGATGAGTGCGACCGGCACGACGAGATTCGTCGCCGGAGCGTCCGATCGCGTGAGGTCGCCGACGCGCCGACCGGCGGCGATGATGCCCTCCTGTGCGCGCTGCACCGCGATGACGCCCGAGAACCGTGCGGCCCGCGCGGCGGGGGTGAACCCTCGCGTGCGGATGCCGACGGCGGTTCCGATGAGGATCGCCGTGACCGACAGGATCAGAGCGGCGTTGACGCCGTGCCACAGGTAGATCCCCGAGACGCCCGACGCGGGCACTGCGGCGGCGACCGCCGCAGCCGGGACCACGAGCGGATCCAGGACCGGGGCCGCGAGACCGCCGAAGAGGCCGACGAGTGCGGGAACGGCGACGGCCATCGACATGGTCCGCGTGGTCCGCCAGGGCGCGACACCCTCGGGCACTCGGGCGTCGGCGGCGCGGCGGCCCGGCAGCAGGGGCAGGATCATCCGCACGCTGTATGCGACGGTCAAGACGGCTCCTGCGGTCGCGGTCAGCGCCAGCATCCACGACACCGCAGCCGGGCCCGCCGTGAGGAACGAGTCGAGCAGCAGTTCCTTGCTGATGAACCCGAGCAGCGGCGGGACCCCCGCCATGCTCACCGCCGCGAGGATGAGCATCGCCGCATCCCAGCGCAGTGCCGGCCACGAGCCACGCAGCTCGGAGAGGAGCCTGGTGCCGGTCCGCTTCTCGAGCAGACCCACGCCCATGAACGCGGCGGACTTGAACAGCGCGTGGGCAACGACGTGCGTGCTCGCCGCGAGCATCGCGGTCGGGGTGCCCACGCCGATGACGGCGACGAGGAGGCCAAGCTGACTGATCGTCGAATATGCCAGCAGCTCTTTCATGTCGCCGCGGCGCAGGGCGAAGAACGCCCCCATGACGGCGGTCCACAGGCCGACCGCGATCAGCAGCGGACTCCAGAGCGGCGAGTGGGATGCCGCGGGCGCGAAGAGCAGGAGCAGGTAGATACCCGCCTTCACCATCGCCGCGGCGTGCAGGTAGGCGCTCACGGGCGCCGGGGCGACCATGGCGTCCGGGAGCCACGCGTGGAAGGGGAACTGAGCGGACTTGGTCATGGCGGCGACGGCAACGAGTGCCGCGACGATGCCCGCGAAAGCAGCATCCTGGCGCCAGGCCTCGTGAGCCAGCGCGGCCGTCAGGTCGGTCGTGCCCGTGTGGACCGCGACGGTCACCACCGCGGCGAGCAGCGCGAGTCCGCCCGCCGCCGTCACGAGAAGGGTGCGGGTGGCGGCGTCACGGGCCTGCGGACCGGACCGGAGGATGAGCAGATACGAGCAGAGTGTCGTGAGCTCCCACGCGACGAACAGGACGACGAGGTCGTCGGCGAGGACGAGCGTGAGCATCGCGGCGGCGAAAGCCGTCATCAGCCCGTAGAAGCCCGGCGAGCGCGGCTGCCGAAGGTACGAGCTCGAGTAGACGAGCACGACGGCGCCGATCCCGAGGACCACCACCGCGAAAAGCAGGGCCAGCCCGTCCAGGCGCAGGCGCAGCGCGATGTCGAGCGCGGGGATCCACGGGACCGACTCGCGCACTCCGGGTCCGCCGCTGCCGGCGGCGAGGACGATGCCGAGCACGGCGAGGAGCCCGCCAGCGAGTGGCCAGCCGGCGAAGCGCCCCGTGAGACGCACGATCAGCGGTGAGAGCGCGACGAGCAGCCAGCATGCAGCCACGGCCGCGACGAGGATCACGAGGAGTCCTCGGCCTCGGCAGGGACTCGCGCACGAGCGCAGGCGTGATGAGAAGTACGGGTGAGCACAGAGATCTCCGGGATGGGTCGGACGACAATGCCGACCAGACTTCCCGGCTCACCAGCTGACAGCGTACCGAGATCTTCCTGAGCATTCGCAAAACGACGGCGCGGCTTGACGCGACGCGAGGGGCGTGCATCGCACAGCTCGTCGAGCGCGTCGGCGCCGCGCGCCCGTCAGTCGCGGGGCCACGCGTCGGCGAGCTTGCCCAACAGGCGGGCCAACTCGGTGCGCTCGTCGTCGCTGAACGCCGAGAGCGCTCCGCCGAGCGCCGCGCGACGCTCTGTGCGCACACCCTGGGCGAACCGGCGACCGGCGTCGGTCAACGCGATCCGGGTACGCCTCGCGTCATCGGGATCGGCTTCGCGCCGCACCAGCTCGAGCTCGGCAGCCTGCTGCACCAGGCGCGACGCACGCGGCTGATCGACGCCGATCGCGTCGCCGATCTCGCCGACGCTGAGCGGACGGGTCGCCGCCTCGAGCGCCTCCAGCATGCGCAGTCGCGCGAGACCGGCCATCCGTCCCCCGCCCGCGCGCGGTCCATCCCAGGCGTCAGGTGCGTCGTGGGGTCGGTGTCCGTGACCGCCCGGCCCGTGCCGGTGTCCACGCCCGGGTCCTCCCGGCCCGCCGGGGCGGCGCAGCGCCCGCAAGCGGGCGAGGGCGTCGGCGATGGCGTCGATCTCGGTGTCGTCTGGGGCGGGCATGACTCGAGGATACATGTCGCTTGACATGCATTTCCCTCCATGTCATAGTGCATATGCATGCAAAAGGACATACATCGGGTCGGATCGACCGGCCCACGGAAGGAAACACCATGACCACCGAACAGACCACACAGGATGCCGCCACCCGTCACCGCACGCTCGCCTTCTGGGCCCGCGCCGCCGGTTCGGCCCTCGCGGCGGAGCTCGACCGCGCGCTGGCCCCGGAAGGACTCGATCGCCGCGACTGGGCCGTGCTCAACGTCGTCGCGGGCAGGCTCGACGCCCCCGCTCTCGCCGAGCGGGTGCAGCAGGGCGGCAAGCGGGTCCGCTCCCTCGCCGCTCGCGGCTGGGTCGAGGAGGCCGACGGCCAGTGGCGCATCAGCGACCGGGGGCGCGCGGAGCGCGAGCGCATCCAAGCCCTCGTCGACGGCGTGCACGGCCGCGTGAGCGACGCCGTCCCCGAGGCGGATCTCGCCGCGACCCTCGCGACGCTGCAGACGATCGCCCGCGAGCTCGGGTGGGACGAGTCGGCGCCTCGCCGCTTCGGACCGCGCGGACACCGGGGCTTCGGAGCCGCACCCCGCGGCCGCTGCGGCAGCCACCGCGGCGGGGAAGCGCATCACGAGATGCACGGCGAGCACCCGCACCACCGGGGAGAGCACCACCGGGGAGAGCGCGCCTTCGAGCGCGGTTTCACCGCCGGCTTCCGCGCCGGTCGCGACGCCGCCTGATCGCACCATCGAGCCCTCGGCCCGCGGCATCCGCCGTCGGTCGGGGGCCTCGGCGTCTCAGGCGCCGCGCGAACCCGCGTCGATGGTGCCGACGTCGGTGCGGTGGAAGTTCTGGAACGACCGGGATGCCGTCGGCCCCCGCTGCCCCTGGTAGCGATTGCCGTACGGGCCCGAGCCGTACGGGTTCTCGCTGGCCGAGGTCAGCTGGAAGAAGCAGAGCTGGCCGATCTTCATGCCCGGCCACAGCTTGATCGGCAGGGTCGCGACGTTCGCGAGCTCGAGGGTCACGTGCCCCGAGAATCCGGGGTCGATGAACCCGGCCGTGGAGTGGGTGATGAGGCCGAGGCGCCCGAGGGACGACTTGCCCTCGAGGCGTGCGGCGACGTCGTCCGCCAGGCGCACCTGCTCGAACGTCGATCCCAGAGCGAACTCACCGGGGTGCAGGATGAACGGCTCATCCGGGTCGACCTCGATCAGCCGCGTCAGCTCGGGCTGGTCCTGCGCCGGGTCGATGAAGGGGTACTTGTGGTTGTCGAACAGCCGGAAGTACCGGTCCAAGCGCACGTCGACGCTCGAGGGCTGCACCATCGAGGGGTCCCACGGGTCGAGACCGATGCGTCCCTGATCGATTCCGGCACGGATGTCGCGATCACTCAGCAGCACGCTGACAGCCTAGGCCCGTGCCGCCTCGGACCCGGGACGCGGCGGCGCGGTCGTCTGCCGCAGGACGAGCTTGGTCGGCAGCCGAACGTGGGTCGTCGCGGGCGTCTCACCCCGCATGAGCGTCAGCAGCAGCTCGACGGCGGCGGCGCCGAGGCGGCCCATCGGCTGGCGCACCGTGGTCAGAGCGGTCGGCAACCGGGTGGCCTCGGGGATGTCGTCGAATCCGACGATCGACAGGTCGCCCGGAACCGCGAGGCCGAGCTCCGCCGCGACCTGCGCGATGGCGATCGCCGACACGTCGTTCGCCGCGAACACGGCCGTCGGACGATCCGGCGCCGAGAGCATGTCGATCGCGACCTCGCGCACGGTCGCCTCGCGATAGCGGCCGGCACCGACGAACCTCGGATCGAACGGGATGCCGGCATCGGCGAGGGCCCGGCGGTAGCCGGCATCCCGCGCGATCGATGAGCGCAGATCGGCCCGACCGGCGATGTAGCCGATGCGCGTGTGCCCGAGCGCGACGAGATAGGCGGTCGCCTCGCGCGCGCCGCCGTAGCTGTCGCTCTCGACGGTCGGGACGTCCGCGGGCCCCGTATGCGGGTCGATCGCGACGAGCGGGACGTCGGCACCGGCCTTCACGACCGTCGGGGTCACCATGATGGCGCCGTCGATGAGTGTGCCGCTCAGGCGAGACAGCGACCGGCGCTCCCACCCCTCCTCGTCTCCCCGCGAGCCGGAATACGCGAGCAGGTCGTAGCTGGTGTCGCGCAGCGCATCGCCGACGCCCTTGAGGATCTCGGCGCTGAACGGCTCGAAGTCGGCGACGAGAACGCCGATGACCCCGGTCGAGCGCGACCGCATGCTGCTCGCGATGAGACTCGACTCGTAGCCGAGGTCTGCGACGGCGGCCATGACGACGTCCACGGTCGCGGTCGCGACGCCGTATCGCCCGTTCACCGCTTTCGACACGGTCGAGACCGAGACGCCGGCGCGCGCGGCGACGTCGTGGATGGTCGGCCGGTTCCGCGTCATGGTCGCATGCTAATGCCAATGGAAACCGTTTTCGAAAACGTTTGACACCTCTTTGTTGTCGGCCGAAACTTTCGGTGTCCGACAGCACCAGCGAGTCCGACGACACCGAGCACCGTCGCTCCGTGATCCCGATCACCCGCGCGGCCGTGTTCACCGGCAGATGTCCACTCAACGAAGAGAGAAGGAATCACATGGCACGCATGACCACGGTCGGCCGCAAGGCCGCCGTCACGGCGGGGATCCTGGCGGTGGGCGCCCTGGCCCTCACCTCCTGCAGCAGCGGCGGCGACGGCGGCAGCGCCGACGGCACCGTCGAGATGACCCTCTGGCAGAACTCGACGACCGGCCCCGGCCAGGAGTTCTGGAAGGACGCGATCGCGGCGTTCGAGGCCGAGAACGAGAACGTCAAGATCACGATGCAGTCCGTGCAGAACGAGGACATGGACGGCAAGCTCCAGACCGCGCTGAACGCCGGCGACCCGCCCGACATCTTCCTGCAGCGCGGCGGCGGCAAGATGGCGGCGATGGTGCAGGCCGGCCAGCTGATGGATCTCACCGACCTGATCGGCGACACCGCCAAGGAGGAGATCTCCGAGGGATCCTTCAAGGCCGAGACCTACCAGGACAAGGTGTGGGCGATGCCGCTCGCGGTGCTCCCCAGCGGGTTCTGGTACAGCTCCGACCTGTTCACGCAGGCCGGCATCACCGAGACCCCCACGACCATCGAGGACCTCGAGGCCGCGGTCGGTCAGCTCAAGGACGCGGGCATCGCCCCCATCGCGCTCGGCGCGAAGGATGCCTGGCCCGCGGCGCACTGGTTCTACAACTTCGCGCTGCGCGAGTGCAGCGCCGAGACCATCGAGGCGACCGGCGACTCGAAGGACTTCAGCGACGAGTGCTGGCTGAAGTCCGCCGAAGACCTCGCCGACTTCGCCGAGTCGCAGCCGTTCAACGAGGGCTTCCTCACCACCTCGGCGCAGCAGGGTGCCGGCAGCAGCGCCGGCCTCATCGCCAACCACCAGGCGGGCATGGAGCTCATGGGCGCCTGGAACCCGGGTGTCATCGCGTCGCTGACGCCCGACGAGCAGCCGCTGCCCGACCTCGCCTGGTTCCCGTTCCCCGAGCTGTCGGGCGGTGCGGGTGAGCCCGGTTCGATCATGGGCGGCGTCGACGGCTACTCCTGCTCGGCGAAGGCCCCGAAGGAGTGCGCCGACTTCCTCAACTTCCTCGCCACCTCCGAGCAGCAGGAGGCGTACTACAAGGCGTTCAACGCGCCGCCGGTGAACTCGGTCGCTCAGGGCGCCGTCGAGGAGGAGTACCTGCAGGACGTCCTCGCGGCCTACAACAAGGCGCCGTTCGTGTCGCAGTGGCTCGACACCGTGCTGGGCCAGAACGTCGGCAACGCGCTGAACGTCGCGGTGGTCGACCTGCTCGCGGGCAAGAGCTCGCCCGAGCAGATGATCCAGTCGGTCTCCGACGCCGCGAAGAAGGGCTGACCGAAACCATGTCGATCAGCGAGACAGCCGTGGCGGACACCGCCACCGGTTCGGATCTCGCGGCCCGGGAGGGCGGGGGCGTCACCACGACGCCCCCGCCCTCCCGGCGCCGCCGAGGCCTGGGCTGGTCGGGACGCCTCGAGGTCGCGGTGCTCGTCGGCCCCGCGCTGGTGATGTTCGTCGGGTTCGTCATCTTCCCCGTCGTCATGGCGGCCTACTACGGGTTCTTCCGGTGGCAGGGCTACGGCCCGCCCACCGAATTCGTCGGTCTGCAGAACTACATCACGATCCTCACCGACCCGACCTTCGTCGAGGCGCTCAGCCACAACGCCGTCATCGTGATCGCCTCGCTCGTGCTGCAGGGCCCGGTCGCGGTGCTCCTGGCGCTTCTGCTAAACCGCCGCATGCGCGGTCAGTCGCTGATCCGGGTGCTCATCTTCGTCCCCTACGTCATCGCCGAGGTCGTCGTCGGCACCGGCTTCGGCCTCATGCTGCAGACGCAGGGCGCGCTCAACGGCGCTCTCGAGCAGCTGGGTCTGGGCGCCCTCACCCGCGACTGGATCGCCGACCCGTCCATCGCGATCTGGACCCTCATGGGCATCCTCACGTGGAAGTACGTCGGCTTCGCCGTCATCCTCTTCCTCGCCGGCCTGCAGGGCATCCCCGAGGAGCTCTACGAAGCGGCCGCCCTCGACGGCGCCGGGTACTGGCAGACGCACTGGCGCATCACCCTGCCGCTGCTCGCACCCACCCTGCGCATCTGGGCGTTCCTGTCGATCATCGGCGCGCTGCAGCTGTTCGACCTCGTGTACATCATCTGGGGCCAGTACGTCGCCTCGACGGCCGGCACCTCGACGATGGCCACCTACATGGTCGTCAACGGCCGCAACGCCGGCAGCTACGGATACGGCAACGCCGTCGCCGTCGTGATCTTCCTCATCTCGCTCGTCGTCGCCATCGTGTACCAGCGCTACGTGCTGCGCCGCGACACGGCGGGGGCCATCACCGAAGGGAAGCAGGAACGATGACCGCTCTGACCTCCCCCGCCACCCGCGCGATCGTCGCACCCGCACCGACCGGTCGTCGCGGCCGCCGCAAGGAGCGCCTGCCCTGGGGCAGCCCCCTGGTCTACTTCGTCGCCCTCGTGACGATCGCACTCATGCTCGCGCCGGTGCTGTACATCATCATCGGTGGCTTCCGCAGCAACGCGCAGATCACGGTCGACCCCGCCGGCTGGCCGGCACCGTGGAACATCGAGAACTACCTCGCGGTCCTCACCGGGTCGCAGTTCTGGCAGCAGGTGCTCAACTCCACCATCGCCGCCCTCTCGACCACGGCCGGAGCGGTCGTCCTGGGCCTCATGGCCAGCTACGTCATCGCCCGCTACCGGTTCCGCGGACGCGGTGTGCTGTACGCGGTGTTCGCGTCGGGCCTGATGTTCCCCATCACCGTCGCGATCACGCCTCTCTACATCGTCATCCGCGACCTCGGTCTGATGAACTCGCTCGCGGGCGTCATCCTGCCGCAGATCGCGTTCGCACTGCCGATGACCATCATCATCCTGGTGCCGTTCCTGCGCGCCATCCCGGACGAGATCCAAGAGGCGGCGTTCATCGACGGATGCGGCCGGCTGTCGTTCTTCTGGCGGATGGTGCTGCCCCTGTCGATCCCGGGCGTCATCACCGTCGGCATCCTGGCGTTCATCGCGAGCTGGAACAGCTACCTGCTGCCCCTGTTCATCCTCAACAACGAGGCGACGTTCACGCTGCCCCTCGGCGTGCAGGCCTTCTCGTCGCAGTACTCCGTCGACACCGCGAAGGTCCTCGCCTTCACCTCGCTGTCGATGCTCCCCGCCCTGGCGTTCTTCAGCCTGTTCGAGCGCCGCATCGTCGGCGGTCTCACCGGCGCCGTCAAGGGCTGATCCCCCACCACAGAAAGCACGGACCGTGACTCTGACCGATATCCCCGTCTCCACGCGCGTCACCGACCTGATCGCGCGGATGACCCTCGACGAGAAGCTCGCCCAGCTCGTGGGCTTCTGGGTCGACCAGGGCGACGAGGTCGTCGCGCCCATGGCCGGCGAGATGGCCTCGTCGACCGCGTACGCCGACGCCACCGTCCACGGTCTCGGGCAGCTCACCCGGGTCTACGGCACGCGCCCGGTCGATCCCGTCGAGCGCGCCGCCTGGCTGTGGGACGAGCAGCGCCGACTCGTCCGCGAGACGCGCCTGGGCATCCCCGCGCTCGTGCACGAGGAGTGCCTGACCGGGCTCGCCGCGTGGCAGGCGGCGACCTTCCCCACGCCGCTGGCCTGGGGCGCGTCGTTCGACCCTGAGCTCGTCGAAGAGATGGGCGCCCTCATCGGCGCCTCGATGCGCGAGCTGGGCATCCATCAGGGGCTCGCGCCCGTCCTCGACGTCATCCGCGACCCGCGATGGGGACGCGTCGACGAGTGCATCGCCGAGGACCCGTACGTCGTCGGCGTGCTCGGCACGGCGTACGTCCGCGGGCTGCAGAGCACGGGGGTGCACGCGACGCTCAAGCACTTCGTGGGCTACTCCGGCTCGCAGTCGGGACGCAATCACGCCCCCGTGCACGCGGGGCCGCGCGAGATCGCCGATGTCTTCCTGCCGCCGTTCGAGATGGCGGTGCGCGACGGCGGCGTGCGGTCGGTCATGAACTCGTACGCCGAGATCGACGGGATGCCGGTCGGCGCGACCCCCGCCTACCTCACCGGCATCCTGCGCGATGCGTGGGGGTTCGACGGCACGGTCGTGTCGGACTACTTCTCGGTCGCCTTCCTGCACACGATGCACGCGGTCGCCCGCGACCGCGGCGAGGCGGCAGAGCTCGCCCTCGAGGCCGGCATCGACGTCGAGCTGCCCACCGGCGACGCGTTCACGGCGCCGCTGGCCGAGCGGGTGCGCGCGGGCCTCGTCGACGAGGCCGTGATCGACCGGGCGGTGCGCCGCGTGCTGACGCAGAAGGAGGAGCTCGGTCTGCTCGACGAGACCTTCGACGCACCGCCGACCGACGTCGACCTCGACTCGCCCGAGCACCGCGCGGTCGCACGCCGACTCGCGGAGGAGTCCGTCGTGCTGCTGACCAACGACGGCGTGCTTCCGCTCGCCGCGCCGCGCCGCGTCGCGGTGATCGGTCCGAATGCCGACAGCGCCGAAGCCCTGATGGGCTGCTACTCGTTCGCCAACCACGTGCTGGCTCACCACCCCGGCGTGCCGATGGGCTTCGAGATCCCCACGCTCGCGGCATCCCTCTCGTCGGCCCTTCCCGAAGCCGAGGTCACGGTCGTGCGCGGTTGCGATGCGGAGGGCGACGATCGCAGCGGCTTCGCCGAGGCGGAGGACGCGGCGCGCGCCGCCGAGGTCGCGATCGTCGTCGTCGGTGACCGGGCCGGGCTGTTCGGGCGCGGCACCGTCGGCGAGGGCAACGACGTCGCGTCGCTCGAGCTGCCGGGCGTGCAGCGCGAGCTCGTCGAACGCCTCATCGCCACCGGGACGCCCGTCGTGCTCGTGATGCTGACCGGCCGCCCCTACGCGATCGACTGGGCCCTGTCGGGCGACGGCGCCGCAGCTGCGGTGCTGCAGGCGTTCTTCCCCGGCGAGGAGGGCGGATCCGCGATCGCGGCGATCCTGACCGGCGAGGTCTCGCCGTCGGGGCATCTGCCCGTCTCGCTCCCCCGCTCCGCCGGCGCGCAGCCCTACAGCTACCTGCACCCGATCCTGGGCGGCCCCACCGAGATCACGAGTGCCGACAGCACTCCGGCGCTTCCCTTCGGGCACGGGCTGACCTACACGTCCTTCGCACGCGACGGCCTGACGGTCACGGGCTCAGTGACAGCAGGCGGCTCGTTCACGGCGCGCGTCCGGGTGCGGAACACCGGCGAGCGCGCGGGCACCGACGTCGTGCAGCTCTACGCCCGCGATGTGCACGCTAGTGTCACGCGACCGGTCGCGCAGCTGCTCGGCTTCGCCCGCGTTGACCTGGATGCCGGTGCCGAGGCGACCGTCGCGTTCGATGTGCCCACCGCGCGCCTCGCGTTCACCGGGCGCGAGGGCACCCGGATCGTCGAGCCCGGCGCCATCGAGCTGTGGGTCGGGCCGTCCTGTGCGGAGCGCGAGACCGAGGCGGCGCTCGAGTTCGTCGGCGACGTCCACCGCGTCACCGCCGCCGACCGCCGGATCGTGGAGGTCGCGATCGAACGGTGAGCGCAGGGCCGGGAAGCGGGGCCGGTGAGGGCGGCCCAGCTTCCGGCGGTCCGGCACCTGTGGGGTAAGCTGACCGAGCACCTCAGGGTGCGCGGGGCTGTAGTTCAATGGCAGAACATCTGCTTCCCAAGCAGATAGCGCGGGTTCGATTCCCGTCAGCCCCTCCAATGCCCCGACGGGCGGCCACCGGCCGCGCGGCGGGGCATTCGCGGTGTTGCCGTCCGAACCGACTCGCTCGCGGGTGGGCCCACGCCGCCCGGGGCTCCGCGCAGCGCGCAGCGATGCGTGGAGGAGGCGGTGGGTGGGCCCACGCCGCCCGAGGCTCCGCGCAGCGCGCAGCGATGCGTGGAGGAGGCGGTGGGTGGGCCCACGCCGCCCGAGGCTCCGCGCAGCGCGCAGCGATGCGTGGAGGAGGCGGTGGGTGGGCCCACGCCGCCCGAGGCTCCGCGCAGCGCGCAGCGATGCGTGGAGGAGGCGGTGGGTGGGCCCACGCCGCCCGAGGCTCCGCGCAGCGCGCAGCGATGCGTGGAGGAGGCGGTGGGGACGATTCCCGTCAGCCCCTCCAATGCGAAAGGGACGCGGCCACCGGTCGCGTCCGACGGAGCTGCTCGCCAGCCGTGCCGAAATCGATCAGTTTCGAGCGATCGCGGAAACCTACAAGGTCTCGCGCTGTTGCATAGCGGCGCGGATCGCGCCTACCCTTGAAACGTGCATTTGTACTTCCTGTGACGGCTGAGTGAGGCTTACCGCGCTCGTTGAGTCATCCGAGCCTGCGGCGGCCGCTCGTCCTCGACCCTGCACGGGTCGCCGTCATCTTGCGCACCCGCGCACGCTTCTCAGCCGTGCGGTGCGTCGTTCCGGAGGATACGAATGCTCTCCCTCAAGACCCCTCTACCCGCGCGCCATCACGCGCAGCTCATCGCGTCCGACGTCTCTGTGATGCGCGGAGCCACCCCCGTCCTCAACCACGTTGACCTCACGATCACGGCCACCTCGCGCGTAGCGATCGTGGGCGAGAACGGCCGGGGTAAGTCGACGCTCCTGCACGTCCTCAGCGGCGCTCTTGCCCCGGACAGCGGAGTAGTGCAGCGACTCGGGACGCTCGGCATAGCCGAACAGGAAATGCCGAGCGGCGACGACAGAACTGTGGGCCAGGCGGTCGCGGAAGCGATCGCGCAGCCGCTGGCCGCCCTGGCGTCCCTCAATTCGGCCGCGGCGTCACTCTCGGCGGGCGTCACCGGAGCTGAGGAGCGATATGCCGCCGCTCTGGAGCACGCAGAAGTCCTCGATGCGTGGGACGCCGAACGGCGGGTGCAGATCGCGCTGGAAGCGCTTGACGCCGAAACCGATCCCGCCTGCCGACTGCACGACCTCTCCGTCGGGCAGCGGTACCGGGTGCGCTTGGCGTGCCTGCTCGGCGCCGATGACGATTTTCTGTTGCTCGACGAGCCGACGAACCATCTCGACAGGAGCGGGCTCGAGTTCCTGACCGCGCAACTGCGGTCGCGCAAGGGCGGCGTGGTCGTCGTCACCCACGATCGCGCGCTGCTATCCGACGTCGCGGAGACGATCGTCGACCTCGACCCAACCCCCGACGATCGGGTGCGCGTGTACGGCAACGGCTACGCCGGCTACCGGGAAGGCCGGCGCGCGGAGCGCGAAAGGTGGGAGCAAGAATACGAGCGACAGCAGACCGAGCTCGGGCGACTGCAGGACAGTCTCAGCTCAGCGCAGAACCGTCTCGTCTCGGGCTGGCGGCCAGAGAAGGGAACCAACAAGCACGGACGGGCGACGCGCGCGGGCGGGCTCGTGCAGAGTGTGCACCGCCGGCAGGAACAGCTCGAAGCGCACGCGGTGACCGTCCCCGAGCCGCCGCAAGTGTTCCGCTTCCCGGACCTCGCGACGCGAACCGGAGCGGTGCTGCTGAGTGTGGATGAGGTGACCGTGGCCGGCAGGCTCACGCGCCCGGTGACGCTCTCGCTGGCGCACCGGGGGCGTCTGGTCGTAACCGGACCCAACGGGGCCGGGAAGTCCACTCTATTGAGCGTTGCAGCGGGTGATCTGCACGCGGACACGGGCAGCGTTCGTCGTCCATCGCATGTCCGGCTTGCGTTCCTCCATCAGGAGACCGCGCTGCCGCTGGATCGCCGCGCAAGCGAGGTGTACGCGGCCTACGTCGACACACTCGTGGCGGCCGGCACCGTCCAGGCGAGCGAGGCCGTCGGTCTGTCGCAGCTCGGGCTCCTTCGCGCCCGCGAGTCGGGCAAACGGATAGGTGAGCTGTCGATGGGCCAGCAACGTCGTCTCGACCTGGCCCTGGTGCTCGCCACCAAGCCGCACGTGCTCCTGCTCGACGAACCGAGCAACCACCTCTCGATCGCGCTCGTCGACGAACTGACCGACGCGCTCAACGCCACCCAAGCGGCTGTGATCGTATCCACCCACGACCGCCAGCTTCTCCGCGACGTCGACGGCTGGCCCTCGTTGCGACTGGCAGCACCGGCCCAGAGGCTCGTGAGTTCCAGGGCCAGGTCTTTGTAGTCGTCGATCCCGTCGGCCGGTGCTCGGCTGCGCGGGTAGGTGGTGACCACCACGCCGGTCAGGGGCGCGTCGGCGTGCATCACCTACTCGCGGATGACGCCGCGCAAGTGCGCCAGGTTCATTTCGTCGAGCATTTCGAGGGCGTCGTCCTTAGGCCTGACCGCGGACGGGTCGCGCTTCGTTCCGGAGATTCGCGAGCACCTGCGGGTTCTCTGCCGTGTCGAAGTCGAAGGGCACGCAGTCGCCGCCGGCCCCAGCCCAGTCGGTAGCGCTTCGCTGCGGGTCGACGTCGGCGACGAGGACGCGGGCGTTGCTGGACAGAACGGCTGCCAGGTTCATGACGGTTGTCGTCTGCCGACGGAGCCTTTCTGTCCAACGACGGCGAGGGGCACCGAGTGGCCACCTTCCTCCCGGCGCCACCCCGCCCCGGTTCAGCCCTCGACCGCGACCTCGTCGCCGACCCGCACCACTCCCCCGCCGGCGGCGGGAAGGAGCAGGATGCCGAGGGTCGGCTCGGCCTGATCGAACTCGGTCGTCAGCACCCGCAGCAGCCGGGCGTCGCGCTCGCCCGTGTCGGGGTTGGCCATGATCGCGGCGCACCGCCCGATGGGCTTCTGCACGTCGAAGGCGACCTCGCCGATCCGGATGCGGCCGCGCCAGGCCAGCTCGTCCCAGGGTGGGACACCCGCGATGACGATGTTCGAGCGGAACCGGCGACTGTCGACGGGGGCCGGCACCGCGGCATCCACCTTCGCGACCGAGGCCTCTCCGTGCAGCGAGACGTAGCCGCGGGCGCGGTCCTGGAAGCGCGAGGTCGCGCCGTCGCCGACGAGTCGCAGCGGCAGCACGCCCTCGCGGTCGAGCCGTCGCGCGTCGCCCGACTCCTGCACGAACGCGGTGATCGCCTTCTCGAGCTCGCGCCGGCCGGCATCGTCGAGGGCCGCTTCGGCCAGCACGCTGCCGTCGACGCTCAGCCGCAGGCGACGCTCGCCGGAGTCGAAGGTCAGCGCAACGCGAGCCAGCGCCGGGAAGTCCATGAGCGCGAGGCCCCGGCTCTTCGGCCACGACTCGAGGCCGTCGGCATCCTCGGGCTCCACCGCGTCGGCGAAGCGGAAGGCCAGCACGCGGTCGCCGGCGATGCGGCCGTCGGCCTGGACGACGAGCTCGTCGCGTTCCTCGGGCGTGAAGCCCTTGACGGGGTAGCGGTACAGGGCGGAGACGACGGGCACACCGCTACTCTGCACCACCGGCGCCCGTCGTCGATCTCACAACCGGCGAGCGCGCGAAGTGAGAAAGAGGTAACGGAACGGACGATCAGCGAGACCGACGGGGAAACACCCCGCCTCTAGCGTCGAGCACCATACCCACCGGCTCTCGACCGAAGGAGGACGCCAATGTCCTACGTCAAGCCCACCGAACTCGTGCAGACCGTGATCGACGCGGGTGCGTCGAAGGTCATGCTCTCGACCCGCGACACCCTCGTCCGATCCATCATGGGCGGCGCGGTGCTCACGATCGCCGCCGCGTTCGCCATCACCGTCTCGGTGACGACCGGCAGCCCGCTGCTCGGGGCGGTGCTCTTCCCCATCGGCTTCATCATGCTGTACCTGCTCGGCTACGACCTGCTCACCGGGGTCTTCGTGCTCGCACCGCTGGCGTGGTTCGACCGCCGGCCGGGGGTGACGCTCGGCGGCATCCTGCGCAACTGGGGGCTGGTGTTCCTCGGCAACTTCATCGGCGCGTTCACCGTGGCGGTGCTCATGGCGATCGTCGTCACGTATGGGTTCTCGACGCCGCCGAACGAGGTCGGCGAGGCCATCGGACACATCGGCGAGGGGCGCACGGTGGGCTACGCCGACCACGGCGCCGCGGGCATGCTGACGCTCTTCATCCGCGGCGTGCTGTGCAACTGGATGGTCGCCACCGGCGTCGTCCTGGCGATGATCTCGAAGGACGTCATCGGCAAGATCGTCGCGATGTGGATGCCGATCATGCTCTTCTTCTTCATGGGCTTCGAGCACTCGATCGTGAACATGTTCCTGTTCCCCTCGGGCCTGCTGCTCGGCGGCGACTTCACGATCATGGACTACCTGATCTGGAACGAGATCCCCACGGTGCTCGGCAACCTCGTCGGTGGCCTCGTCTTCGTCGCGATCCCGCTGTACCTCACCTACGGCCGGCCCGCCTCGCCGCGACGGATCCGCGCCTCGAAGCGGGCCCGCACCGTGACGAGCCCGGCGCCGACGGATGCCGCCGCAGCCACCGCCGCCGTCGAGCCCGAGACGTCCCGGGTGTGACCCGTGGCCCGCTCCGTAAACAACGCGAAACACGCCCCTGACGCGGTGGCAACCTCCCGCGCGTACGGTCGCGACATGAGCCCCACCGGTCCCGCGCACGTCGTGGTGGTCGGGGCGGGCATGGTCGCTCACCGCTTCGTCGAGAGCCTCCTCAGCCGGGCGGGCGACACGTGGCGAGTCACGATCGTGGGGGATGAGCCCCGCCACCCGTACGACCGGGTCGGGCTGACCTCGTTCTTCGCGGGCGCCTCCGCGGAGGACCTCGAGCTCGACCGGTCACCCCTCGACGACGAGCGCGTGCGCTTTCTGCGGGGCCGCACGGCGACCCGCATCGACCGCGAGACCGCAGAGGTGCTGACCGACACCGGCGAGCGCATCGGCTACGACCGGCTCGTGCTCGCAACGGGTTCGTACGCGGCCCGACTGGCGGTGGACGGTTACGACCACGACGGCTGCTTCGTCTACCGCACCCTCGACGACGTCGAAGCCCTCGAGGCGTTCGTGCAGCGACGCTCGGCCGAGCTCGGCCGGCGGCTCACCGGAACCGTCATCGGCGGCGGCCTGCTCGGCCTCGAGGCGGCCGGCGCCCTGCAGGGTCTCGACGTCGACTGCACCGTCGTGCAGTCCTCCGACAGGCTGATGTCGGCGCAGCTCGACCTCCCGGCCGGCGACGCGCTGCGCCGCCTGATCACGGCACGCGGCATCGGGGTGCGGACGTCCTCGCTGACCACGCGGCTCGACGCCGATCGCAGCGGACAGGTCGTGGGCCTGGAGTTCCGCGACGGCACGTGGGAGCACACCGACGTCGTCGTCTTCACCGTCGGCGTCCGGCCCCGCGACGAGCTCGCACGGGGCGCGGGCCTGACCGTCGATCCGCGCGGCGGCGTCGTGATCGACGAGCGCTGCGACACCTCGGATGACCGCATCCTCGCGATCGGCGAAGTGGCGAGCTTCGGCGGGCAGTGCGTCGGGCTCGTCGCACCGGGCTACGCGATGGCCGAGGTCGCCGCGACGCGTCTGCTCGGGCTCGAGGCCGCCTTCGGCGGCTTCGACCTGTCGACCAAGCTCAAGCTGTCGGGCGTGGATGTCGCGAGCTTCGGCGATGCGTTCGCCGAGACGCCCGGCGCGCTCGACGTCGTCTACGCCGACCCCGTCGCCGGGGTCTACAAGAAGCTCGTGCTCTCGGACGACGCGAAGACGCTGCTCGGCGGCATCCTCGTGGGCGACGCGTCGGCCTACGGGTCGCTGCGTCCCCTCGTGGGCGGCGCGCTCGGCGGCGACCCGGCCGCATACCTGCTGCCCGACGGCGGCGTCGCCGCCCCCACCGGCGAGCTGCCCGGTGCGGCCCTCGTCTGCTCGTGCAACAGCGTCACCGCCGGCGGCATCCGTTCGGCCGTCCACGACGAGGGATGCACGGATGTCGCCGCGGTGAAGGCCTGCACGAAAGCCGGGGCGGCCTGCGGCTCGTGCGTACCGATGATCAAGAAGCTCGTCGGCGCCGAGCTCGCGAAGTCGGGCGCGACGGTCAGCAACGCGCTCTGCGAGCACTTCGACCTGTCGCGCCGGCAGCTCTTCGATGCCGTGCGGGTATCGGGCCTGACGACGTTCAGCGCCGTGATCGAGCGCTTCGGCACGGGCCGCGGGTGCGACATCTGCAAGCCCGCGCTCGCCAGCATCCTGTCGACCCTCACCGGCCGCCACGTGCTCGACGGCGAGAACGCCACCCTGCAAGACACGAACGACCACGTCATGGCGAACATGCAGAAGGACGGCAGCTACTCGGTGGTCCCTCGCATCCCGGGGGGCGAGATCACGCCCGCGAAGCTTCTCGTGATCGCGCAGGTCGCGCAGGACTTCAACCTGTACACGAAGATCACCGGCGGACAGCGCATCGACCTCTTCGGCGCCCGCCTCGAACAGCTGCCCGCGATCTGGGGGCGGCTCGTCGACGCCGGCTTCGAGTCCGGACACGCGTACGGCAAGTCGCTGCGCACCGTGAAGTCGTGCGTCGGGTCGACGTGGTGCCGGTACGGGGTGCAGGACTCCGTCGGCATGGCGGTGCGCCTCGAGCTGCGATACCGAGGACTGCGCGCACCGCACAAGTTCAAGCTCGGCGTCTCGGGCTGCGCGCGCGAGTGCGCCGAGGCCCGCGGCAAGGACGTCGGGGTCATCGCGACCGAGACCGGGTGGAACGTCTACGTCGGCGGCAACGGCGGGTTCACGCCGCGGCACGCGGTGCTGCTCGCCGAGAACCTCGACGACGACGCCCTGCTCACCGCGATCGACCGTTTCCTCATGTACTACATCTCGACGGCCGACCGACTGCAGCGCACGGCTCCGTGGTTCGAAGACCTCGAGGGCGGCATCGACGGGCTGCGCGCCGTCATCTTCGACGATGCGCTCGGCATCTGCGCCGACCTCGATGCCGCCATGGCGCGGCATATCGACGCGTACGAGGACGAGTGGGCGGCGACCCTCGCCGACCCCGACAAGCTGCGCCGGTTCGCCTCGTTCGTCAACGCCCCGACGACGCCCGATCCCTCGCTGGCCTACACCGTCGAGCGCGGACAGCCGCGCCCGGCGACGGCGGACGAGCGTGCGGACGACCGCGTGCTCATCGCGGGCACGACCCTGGAGGTGCGGCGGTGACCCTGATCGACCAGACGCCGGCGCGCACGCGTGGATCGGCGTGGACGGCCGTGTGCCGCATGGCCGACCTCGAGGTGGAGCGGGGCCGCGCGGCGCTGCTGGGCGATGAGCAGATCGCTCTCTTCCTGCTGCACGACGGCCGCGTGCACGCGACATCCAACCTCGATCCGTACAGCGGCGCGAACGTGATGTCGCGCGGCATCGTCGGCACCCGGGGCGACGCTCCGACCGTCGCCTCGCCGATGTACAAGCAGGTCTTCGATCTGCGCACGGGGGCGTGCCTCGACGCTCAGGGCAAGCAGCCGGTCGCGCTGCGGGTGTGGCCCGTGGCGGTCGACGCCGGAACGGTCTTCATCCGCGTCGGAGGTGTCGCATGACCACCATGCTCGGACTGTCGCTGACCGGCCGCCGCGTCCTGTTCGTCGGCGGCGGCGCCGTCGCGGCCCGCCGTGTCGGCCGCTTCATCGACGAGGGGGCCGACATCCACGTCGTCTCACCCGAGCTGGGCGACGAGATGCGCCGAGCCGTCACGACGCACGGGCTCACGTGGCACGCACGCCGCGTGCGGTCGGACGACATCGCGGGCGCATGGCTCGTGCACTCCGCGACCGGCGACCCGCGCGTCGACACCGCCGTCGCCGCGTGGTGCGAGAGCCGGCGCGTGTTCTGCGTCAACACCTCCGACGGGGCCCACGGCTCGGCGCGCCTGACGGCCGAGACGCGCAGCGGCGACGTCCTCGTCGGCGTGGCCTCGGACGCCGGCGTCGATCCCCGCCGGGCCGTGCGCCTGCGCGACGCGATCGCCGACGCGCTGCGCGCCGGAACGCTTCCGCTGCGCCGCTGCCGACGCGGCGGGGGTCGGGTCGATCTCGTGGGCGGCGGCCCCGGGCCGGCCGACCTCATGACGGTGCGCGGACGGCGACTGCTCGCCGAGGCGGATGTCGTCGTCGCCGATCGCCTCGGTCCCACCGACGTGCTGAACGAGCTCGAGCCCGACGTCGAGATCATCGATGTCGGCAAGCGCCCCGGCCACCATCCGGTGACGCAGGACGAGATCAACGCGCTCCTCGTCGCCCACGCGCGCGCCGGAAAGCGCGTGGTCCGCCTCAAGGGCGGCGACCCGTTCGTGTTCGGCCGAGGCGGCGAAGAGGTGGCCGCGTGCCACGCCGCCGGCGTCGCCGTCGAGGTCGTGCCCGGGCTGACGAGCGTCGTCTCGGTGCCGCAGGCCGCGGGCATCCCGGTCACGCATCGTGGGGTGTCCGCCGGGATCCACGTGGCCAACGGCCAGGGCGCCGTCTCGGCGTCGACGCGGGCAGCGCTCGGCGACGACACCATCACGACCGTCGTCCTCATGGGTGTCGCGGCGCTGCCGCGCATCGTCGCCGCCGCCCGCGAGGCCGGAGCCCCCGGCTCGCGCCCGGTCGCGATCGTCGAGCGGGGGCACACGCCGCAGCAGCGCACCACCCACTCGACGCTCGCCGAGGTCGAGCGGGATGCCGCGGCCGCCGGCGTCGCGAACCCGGCGGTCATCGTGATCGGCGAGGTGGCGCGCGCCGACCTGCTGCTGACCGCTGCATCGGATCGGGAGCGCGTCACCCGGTGAACCAGTCCGTCCGTCCCGCGCTCTCGGCCGCCCTCGGCGGGTGCACCGTCGTCATCGCCGTCGACCGGCGATCGACCGAGCTCGCGACGGCTCTGGAACGCCACGGGGCGGCCGTCCGCCACGCCCCCGCGCTCAGCATCGTCTCGCACATCGACGACGAGGCACTGATGTCGGCGACCCGGGCGCTAATCGCGCGGCCGCCCGACGTCGTGGTGGTCACGACGGGCGTGGGGTTCCGCGGCTGGATGGAAGCAGCCGACGAGGCGGGCCAGCTCGACGACCTCCACGCCGCGTTCCGCGGGGCGCAGATCGTCGCGCGCGGCCCCAAGGCCCGCGGCGCGATCCAGCAGGCGGGCCTCATCGCCGACTGGGTGGCCGAGTCCGAGACGTCGGGCGAGCTGGGCGAGTTCCTGTTGGCCGAGGGGGTGCGGGGGCGCCGCGTCGCGGTGCAGCACCACGGGTCGGGCTCCGACGGGCTCGACGAGCTGTTCACCGAGGCGGGAGCCGACGTGGTCAGCCTGACCGTGTACCGCTGGGGCCCGCCGCCCGACCCGGCGCAGGTCGCCCGGTCGGTCATCGCGACGGCGCGGGGAGAAGTCGACGCCGTGCTGTTCACCTCGGCCCCCGGCGCCGCGGAATGGATGGCGACCGCTCGGCGCGAAGGCGCCCTCGACGACATCCTGCGACGCGCGCACGCTCGTCGCCTGCTGCTCGCGGCGGTCGGTCCCATCACGGCGGCACCGATCCGCGATGCCGGAGTCGAGCCGCTCATCGCCGACCGCGGCCGCCTCGGCTCGCTGGTCCGGGCGGTCGTGACGCACTTCGGCGGGGGCCATGCCCCCTCGCTCCCGACACCGGCGGGCCGGCTCGAGCTGCGCAGTTCGGCCGCCGTGCTGGACGGCCGGGCGATCCCGCTGTCGCCGACCTCGATGCTCATCCTCGATGCGCTGTTCACCGCGGCCGGCGGCGTCGTCAGCCGCGCCGATCTGCAGCGCGTCCTCCCCCGTTCGGCGGCGGGCGACCACGCGGTCGATGTCGCCATCGCGCGCACGCGTGACGCCCTCGGCTCGGCGACGCTCATCCGCACCGTGGTCAAGCGCGGCTACCGCCTCGACGTCGTACCCGCCGGAGGGATGCCGTGAACCCGATCCTCATCGCCTGCTCGCACGGCACCAGCTCACTCGAGGGACGCGCCGCGATCTCGGCGCTGGTCGACCGCGTGCGCGCGATGCTGCCGGAGGTCCGCGTGGACGAGGCGTTCGTCGACGTCCAGGAGCCCGAGATCGACGCCGTCGTGGCGGCGGTGCCCGCGGGCGCGGCATCCGTGGTCGTCCCGGTGCTGCTGTCGACGGGGTTCCACACGCGCGTCGACATCGCCCGTGCTGTGGCGGCTGCGCCGGGGCCGTGCGTCGCGACGGCCGCCCTCGGTCCGAACCCGCTGCTGGCCGAACTGCTCGCCGAGCGGCTGCACGCTGCGGGGCTGGACGCGGCCACCGACGCGGTCGTCCTCGCCGCAGCGGGGTCGTCCGACCCGGCGGCCGCCGTGGACGTCGCGGCGATGGCCGAGCTGCTCGCGGCACGGCTCGGCCGGCCCGTGACCACGGGATTCGCTGCGGGGGCGGGCACCCGTATCGCCGAGGCCGTCAGCGCCGCCCGCGAGGCGGGGGCGAAGCGCGTCTTCGCGGCGAGCTACGTGCTCGCACCGGGACACTTCGCCGGCGTCATCGCGGCAGGCGGGGCCGACGTCGTTACGCCGCCGCTGGCTCCCGAAGATGCCGTCGCCGCCGTCATCGTGGAGCGCTACCGCGCCGCCGCCCGCTGACCGACGCGCGCAAGCGTCAGCTCGACGCGACCGCCCAGGCCGCGAGCGCCGCGATCAGCGAGCGGTGACCCGACGTTTCGAGGGCCCGGGCGTCGTGCCCGAGGACGTCGACGGCGATGCGGCCGCCGCCGAACTCGCGCACCCACGCGGCGGCCTCCTTCGCACCGTCGCCCTCGTGCCAGGCCACGACGGTGCGGTGGCCCAGTCGCTGCAGCGCGCAGTAGCGCTCGTCGTGCGTGTGGAAGGTCACCGGCACCTCGGCGGGCACCGCATCGGGCTCGACCTGCACGGTCATCTCGCCCGCCTCCGGGTGGTACGACAGCTCGGGCAGCCAGATCGCGCCGAGCGCGGACGCCCACTCGGGATAGTCGCGCAGCGACGAGACGGCGGAGTGCATCGCGAGCACACCGATTCCGCGCTCGAGCGCCGCGGCGAATCCGGCGACCGCCGCCGGGGGTGCTCCGCGCGTCCCCTCCCGCCACGGGTCTCCCGCGCAGACCGCGACGAGGTCGTAGCCGTCGAGATTGGCCATGCCCTGGTCGACGTCGTCCGAGACGGCGACATCCCACCCCCGGTGACGGAGGATGTCGGCGACCTCGGCACCCACCTCGGCGAACGGATGCCACGGGTCGGCGTACCGTCCCGACCCGGTCAGAACGAGTGCTCGGTGTGTCATCGACGATCCTTCCCCGCGTATGGTCTCACCGTAGGCCCGGCACCCGCTGCGGGCCGAGGCGCTTGAGAATGCGGCGGAGCTGTGCGAGGCGGTGACCTGCGCGGGCCGTCAGCGGCTGAGGTCGCCGGCGTCGAGCCCGAGCATGGCCTCGAGGGCCGTCGACATCAGCGCGATGCGCCCGGCCGCGTCGCGCCACGACACGAGGGCGTGGGCGTTGAGCCCGTCGATCATGCCGAGCAGCTGCGCCGCGACGGCACCGGCGTCCTCGACGCGGAACCGCCCCGCCGCGGTGCCGCGCCGGACGATGTCCTCGAGGAAGTCGGTCCAGGCGTCCATCTGGGCGCGCACGCGCGCGGCGAGGGTGTCGTTGCGCCCGCCGAGCGCCCACGACTGCACCCAGATGAGCGTGACGTCCGACCGCGAGCCGTCGAGGAGAGTGCCCAGCAGCTCGCGGACGAGCGCGACCGGGTCGGCGTGCGCGTCGCGCAGCCGCTCGAGGTCGGCGAGCTCGGCGGCGACGATCGCCTCGAACGCGTCGGCGACGACCTCGTCCATGCTCGGCGCGTGATGTGCGACGAGGGCGGAGCCGACGCCCACCTCTGCCGCGACGGCGCGCAGCGTCACGGCGTCGAGTCCCTGTCGGCGGGCGAGCTCCTCGGCCGCACGGGAGATCTGCGCGCGCCGTTCGGACCCGCTCAGGCGGGTGCGTACCGGGGAATCCTTTGACGGCATGACCGTCAGTCTGTACGCTTCCGAGAAATTGATCAAGCGATCAACTTTTCGAAGGGACCGCAATGGCGTGGAGAATGCCGGCCGAGACCGCGCCGCACGAACGCACCTGGATGGCTTTCCCCCGCGCGGGCGTCACCCTCGGCGAGACCGAGGCGGAGCGCGCCGAGGGATACGCCGCCTGGACCGCCGTCGCCCATGCCGTCGCCGAGTTCGAGCCCGTTTCGATGCTCGTCGACCCGAGCGAGACGGCTCGCGCCCGTGCCATGCTCGGCGACGGGATCACCCAGCTCGAGGCTCCGGTCGACGAGTTCTGGATGCGCGACCACGGCCCGACCTTCGTCATCGATGACGAACGCCCCGGCGCCCTCGGGGCCGTCGACTGGATCTTCAACGGCTGGGGCGCGCCCGACTGGGCCGAGTGGCGGCTCTCGGCCGAGCATGCCCGCACCATCGCGGCCCACGTCGGCGCTGAGCTCGTCAGCTCGGTGCTGGTCAACGAGGGCGGCGGCATCCACGTCGACGGCGAGGGCACCGTGCTGCTCACCGAAACGGTGCAGCTCGACCCTCGGCGCAACCCCTTCGCCGACCGCGCCCGCGTCGAGGCCGAGATGCTCCGCACGCTCGGCGCGGAGCGAGCGATTTGGCTGTCGCGCGGGCTCACACGCGACTACGACGAGTTCGGCACCAACGGGCACATCGACATCGTCGCGACCTTCCCCAGCCCCGGACGCGTGCTGCTGCACGCCCAGCCCGACCCGGCGCACCCCGACCACGCGGTCATCCCCCGGCTTCGCGCCGAGCTCGCGCAAGCGGAGGATGCCGCCGGCCGGCGCCTCGAGGTCATCGACCTGCCCGCCCCGGCGCAGCTGCGCGATGCCGAGGGTTTCGTCGACTACAGCTACGTCAACCACCTCGTCGTCAACGGCGGAGTCATCGCGTGCGGATTCGGCGACCCGCACGCCGACGACCGGGCGCGCGGCACCCTCGCCGACGCCTACCCGGGCCGGCGCGTCGTGACAGTCGACGCGCGTCCGCTGTTCGCCCGCGGCGGCGGCATCCACTGCATCACGCAGCAGCAGCCGGCCCTCCCCCGGGTCGACTCGGGGGGACTCGAGTGATCGAGGTCACCGAGGCGACGATCGGCGAGCTTGGGGCGGCGCTGGCGCGCGGCGAGGCGACGGCCGTCGGGCTCGTCGAGGCCTACCTCGCCCGCATCGAGGCCTACGACGGACCCGATACGCCCACGGCCCTCAACGCCGTCGTGGTGCGCAACCCCGACGCGCGCGCCGAAGCCGCGGCATCCGACGCCCGGCGGGCTCGCGGCGAGTCCCGCGGTCCCCTCGACGGCATCCCGTACACGGCGAAGGACAGCTACCTCGTCCGCGGGCTCACCGCCGCCGCGGGGAGCCCCGCCTTCGCCGAGCTCGTCGCTCAGCGCGACGCCTTCACGATCGAGCGGCTGCGCGCGGCCGGCGCCATCTGCCTCGGGCTGACCAACATGCCGCCGATGGCGAACGGCGGCATGCAGCGCGGCCTCTACGGTCGCGCCGAGAGCCCCTACAACGCCGAGTACCTGACCGCCCCGTTCGCATCGGGGTCGTCGAACGGGTCGGGCACCGCGACCGCGGCGAGCTTCGCAGCCTTCGGACTGGGCGAAGAGACCTGGTCGAGCGGCCGCGGTCCGGCATCGCACAACGCCCTGTGCGCCTACACCCCGTCGCGCGGGGTCATCTCGGTCCGCGGCAACTGGCCGCTCGTCCCCACGATGGATGTCGTCGTCCCGCACACCCGTACGATGGCCGATCTGCTCGCGGTGCTCGACGCCGTCGTCGCCGACGACCCCGATTCTCGCGGCGACTTCTGGCGTGCACAGCCCTGGCTCACGCTGCCCCGCGCCTCGGAGGTGCGTCCGCGACGCTACGGCGACCTCGCCGTCGCGGACGCCCCAGCCGCTCGCGGCGCGCTGTCCGGTCGGCGTCTGGGCATTCCCCGCATGTACATCAATGCGGATGCCGACGCCGGTACGGCAGCATCGCCCGGGATCGGCGGGCCCACGGGCCGGCGCATCGACACCCGCCCGACCGTGCTCGCCCTGTGGCGATCGCTGCGCGCCGAGCTCGAAGCCGCGGGAGCCGAGGTCATCGAGACCGACTTCCCCGTCGTCTCGCGCTACGAGAACGATCGCCCGGGCGCCGGCTCGATCGCGACGAACGGGCGCGTGAGCCCCGAGTATCTGCGCCGCGAGATCGTCGACCTGTCGGCCTGGGCGTGGGACGACTTCCTGCGCGCCAACGGCGACCCCGCCTTCCCGGGTCTGGCCGGAGTCGACGGCGCGCGCATCTTCCCGCACCCCGAGGGTGCCCTGCCCGACCGCTACACGGGCTTCGACGACGACATCGCCCTCTACCCGGCGTGGGTCGCCGCCCATCCCGACACCGCACTGCGCGACATCCCGCACCTCGAAGAGGGGCTGCGCGGACTCGAGCGCACCCGCCGGATCGACCTCGAGGAGTGGATGGATGCCGCCGGCCTCGACGCCGTCGTCTTCCCCGCGGTCGCCGACGTCGCCCCCGCCGACATGGACGTCGACCCCGCGTCGGCCGACCTCGGCTGGCGCAACGGCACCTGGATCGCCAACGGCAACCTCGCCATCCGCCACCTCGGCATCCCGACGGTGACGGTGCCGATGGGTGTGCTCGACGACATCCGGATGCCGGTGGGCCTGACGATCGCCGGCCGCGCCTATGACGACAACGCGCTGCTGCGCCTCGGCGCCGCCATCGAGGCGCTCGCGCCGCGCCGGGTCGCACCGCCGCGCACACCGCCCCTGACCTGACCTCACCCCACGAACTACCCTCGGACCCAGGAGGACCCATGACCGAGCGCTTCCCGGCCCGCATGCACGACGTCACGGACGAGACGCGAGCGATCGTCGACCTCGTCCTCGACTACTCGCGCGAGCGCCTGCTCGCGGAGAACAATCCGCTCGACAAGCCGCTGCCGCCCGCCGAGCTGCGTCGCCTCACCGGCCGCACGATCGACGAGCGCGGCATCGGCGCGCGGAAGGCCATCGGCGTCTTCGAGCACATCCTCGCGCCGTCCTGCATCTCGACGGACGACCCGCGGTATCTGTCGTTCATCCCGAGCGCGCCCTCCAAGGCCGCGGCGGCGTTCGACGTCGTCGTCTCGGCGAGCGCGCTGTACGGCGGATCCTGGCTCGAGGGTGCGGGCGCCGTGCACGCCGAGAACGAGGTGCTGCGCTGGCTCGCCGACGAGTTCGGGCTGCCGGCGAGCGCCGGCGGGGTGTTCGTGCAGGGCGGGACGCTCGGCAACCTGTCGGCACTCGTCGCCGCGCGCGAGACCGCTCGCGAGCGCGGCATCCGTCCGGACCGGTGGCGTGTCGTGTGCAGTGCCGAGGCGCACTCGTCGATCGCCTCGGCGGCGCGGGTCATGGACGTCGAGGTCGTGGCGGTTCCCGTCGCCGATGACGGGATGCTGCGCGGCGAGGCCGTCCGCGCGGCGCTCGAGGAGCACGGCGACAGCGTGTTCGCGGTCGTCGCGACGGCGGGGTCGACGAACTTCGGCATCGTCGACGACGTCGCCTCAGTCGCCGCGGTGACCCGCGAGCACGGCGTCTGGCTGCACGTCGACGGGGCGTACGGTCTCGCCGCGATGCTCTCGCCGGTCGCACGGCACCGCTTCGCGGGCGTCGAGCACGCCGACTCGGTCATCGTCGACCCGCACAAGTGGCTGTTCGCACCGTTCGACGCGTGCGCGCTGATCTACCGCGACCCCGAGCTCGGACGGCGCGCCCACACGCAGCACGCCGAATACCTCGACACGCTCACCGAGACCGGCGATTGGAGCCCGTCCGACTACGCCGTGCACCTCACCCGCCGCCCGCGCGGACTGCCGCTGTGGTTCTCGCTGGCGACCTACGGCACCGACGTCTACCGCGCGGCGATCACAGACTCGATCGAGCTGGCCGAACGCATCGCGGACGAGATCGAGCGCCGACCCGAGCTCACGCTCGTGCGCCGTCCGCAGCTGGGAGTCGTGGTCTTCGAGCGGGTCGGGTGGGAGCGCTCCGACTACGCGCGGTGGTCGTCGGACCTGCTCGAGCGTCAGCACGCGTTCGTCACCCCGAGCAGCCACGCGGGCCGGACGAACGCGCGCTTCGCGATCCTCAATCCCCGGACGACGTTCGAGGACCTGACCGGCATCCTCGACACGATGATCTGACCTCGTCGGGTTTCCGGCGGGCCGGAAAAACGCCTCGGCAAAAACCCGGGCAACGGCACTGGATCATGTGGTCTGACCACACCTAGGCTGGTGTCGTGAACGTGATCGAGAACTCGAAACTGACCGTTGTCGGAGCCGGCGCCGTGGGAGCCAGCGTGGCCTACGCCTCGCTCATCCGCGGCTCCGCCCGCCATGTCGCCCTGTATGACATCGCCGCCGAGCGCGTCGAGGCCGAAGCCCTCGACCTCGCCCACGGCTCGCAGTTCATCGGTGCGAGCGACATCGTGGGCAGCTCCGACATCTCGGTGGCCGCCGGCTCGCACGTCGTGGTCATCACGGCGGGCGCCAAGCAGGAGCCCGGGCAGACTCGCACCGAGCTGGCCGGTGTCAACGCCGGCATCATCCGCGGCATGATGCCGCGCCTGCTCGAGGTCGCCCCCGACGCCGTCTATGTCATCGTGACCAACCCCTGCGACGTCCTCACCGTCGTCGCCGCCGAGGCGGCCGGGCTGCCGCGGCAGCGCATCTTCTCCTCCGGGACCGTCCTCGACACCTCCCGTCTGCGCTGGAAGCTCGCGCAGCGCGCCGGCGTCTCGACCAGCAGCGTCCACGCCTACATCGTGGGCGAGCACGGCGACACCGAGTTCCCGCTGTGGTCGAGCGCCACGATCGGCACGGTGCCGATCCTCGAGTGGGAGCGCCCGGGTCACCCGCGGATGACGCTCGACGAGCTCGACCACATCGCCGCCGAGGTCCGCGACGCCGCATACACGGTGATCCGCGGCAAGGGCGCGACCAACTACGCGATCGGACTGTCGTCGGCGCGCATCGTCGAGGCGGTCCTGCAGGACCAGCACGCCGTCCTTCCGGTCAGCACCGTGCTCGACGGCTTCGCGGGGGTCGACGGCGTCGCCCTGTCGGTGCCGTCGGTCGTCAGCGCAGCGGGCGCCGTGCCCATCGCGAACACCCCCATGTCCGAGAACGAACAGACGCAGCTGCGCGCCTCCGCCGATGCCCTTCGCGGGGTCATCGGCGCCGTGCGCAGCTGAGAGGCACGATCATGTGGACTCAGACCATCGACCCCCTCGGCACCCTGTGGCTGTCGGCTCTCGTCGCGGCGGCGCCGATCATCGTCTTCCTCGTGTGCCTCGTGGTCCTGAAGCTGTCGGGCATCCTGGCCGCGGGCAGCGCGGTCGTCGCCGAGGTGGCCGTCGCCCTGCTCGTCTTCGGCATGCCGGCCTCCGCCGCGGCCGGTGCGGGCCTGTTCGGACTGCTCAGCGCGATCTGGCCGATCGCGTACATCATCGTGATGGCGGTCTGGCTCTACAAGATCGCCGTCGCGAGCGGCCGGTTCGCCGTGATCCGCTCGTCGATCGCCCTGGTCTCGCCCGATCAGCGCCTGCAGGTGCTGCTGATCAGCTTCGCGTTCGGCGCCTTCCTCGAGGGGGCCGCCGGGTTCGGCGTGCCGATCGCGATCTGCGCGGCGATGCTCGTGCAGCTCGGGTTCAAGCCGGTCAAGGCCGCCATGCTCAGCCTCGTCGCGAACCTCGCGGCCGGCGCGTACGGCGCGATCGGCATCCCGGTCATCGTGGGCGCGCAGGTGAGCGGCCTCGATGTGATGGACCTGTCGCGGGTGCTCGTGCTCATCCTGCAGCCGCTGACGCTCCTCATCCCGTTCCTGCTCGTGATGATCCTCGACGGGTGGCGCGGCCTGCGCGAGACGTGGCCCGCGACGGTGGTGCTGACGGTCGTCTTCAGCGGCAGCCAGGCCGCGGTGCTGACCTTCCTCGGGCCCGAGCTGGCGGCCATCGTCCCCGGTCTTCTCGGGATGCTCGCCCTCGCGGGGCTGCGCCTGGTCTGGCAGCCCAAGCACATCTTCCGCGAGAACGGAGCGAGCGCCCCGGTCGAGCAGCGCCACACGGCGCGTGAGGTGATCGCCGCGTGGAGCCCGTTCTACATCCTGACCGTCCTGGTCTTCGTCTGGAGCATCCCCGCGTTCAAGGCGCTGTTCCTGCCCGGCGGCGCCCTCAGCTGGGCCGTCGTCAACGTCCCGATCCCCGGGGTGTTCGGCCAGGTCACCTCCGCCGGCGGTGTCGTGGCGCAGACCACGTGGAGCTGGACGCCCATCAACGCGACGGGCACGGCGATCCTGCTCGCGGTGCTGGTGACCTTCGCGACGACCAAGGCGCTGACCGGCCGGATGCTGCGCGAGCAGTTCGTGCAGACGGTGCGGGAGCTGTGGCGAGCGCTGCTGCTGATCACGCTGATCCTCGTCCTGGCCAACATCGCGAACCTGTCCGGGGGCTCGGCCACCATCGGCACCGCACTGGCCGGCGCCGGGCCGCTGTTCCCGCTGTTCGCCCCGGTCATCGGCTGGATCGGCGTCTTCCTCACCGGATCGGTGGTCAACAACAACACCCTGTTCGGCCAGCTGCAGGCCACGACGGCCGAGCGCATCGGCGTCGACCCGACGCTCTTCGTCGGAGCCAACACCGCCGGCGGTGCGGCGGCGAAGGTCATCTCGCCGCAGTCGATAGCGATCGCCGCGGGCGCCGTCGGCCTGTCGGGGCGTGAGAGCGAGATCCTGCGCGCGTCGATCTTCTACAGCCTCGGCATGCTCGCTTTCATCAGCGTGTGGACCTTCGTGCTGGCCCAGCTCGGCTCGGTGTAGACGAGCGAGAACGACGGATGCCGGCGAGCCCTCAGCTCGCCGGCATCCGTCGTTCGTGCGTGGTGTGCGATCAGCCGGTGATCGGGATGCGCTGCTCGTCGCCGGTCGCCGACACGAGCACGAGCTCGCCGGGCCGGTCGTCGTCCGAGACCTCGCCGACGCCGAGCACGCTGAGGCGCGGCGCGTAGTCCATCGTGCACACCTGGTCGGCGGCGGCCGCGGCCTCGACCGCGCGCACCTCACCGGCCGAGCCGAGCTCGACGGTCTCGAACACCGGCGGGCAGCTCGACGAGCCGTAGGTCAGCAGGACGATGCCCCCGTCGTCGAACCACCCGGCGGACGGCATCATCTCGGCTGGCTCACCGGGGGCCGGCGGCGTGGCCCCGGGGATGCCGTCCAGGTCGGTGTCGCCGGCGAAGGTGCCGGTGACGACGATCTCGACGTCCTGTGAGGGGTCGACGCCCTCGGGCAGCGGCACGAACGAGGCGCGCGGGACGTAGTCGCGGGTGCAGGCGTCGCCCTGGTCGGTGATCTCGACGGTCACCGTCTGACCCGATGCCGTCGCCTCACCGGCGACCGGCTGGCAGGACGAGCTGCCCCAGGTGACGATGCCGATGGCGCGGCCGCCGTCGAGCCACGCGGCATCCAGCTCGACGTCCCCCGCGGGAGCGGCGCTCTCGGTGGCGGGCGCCTCGGGCGTGCCTCCGGCACCGGGAGAGGTGGCGCAGCCGGCGAGCGCGAGGGCGGCGAGCAGCAGCAGGCCGGTCGCCGTCGTGGTTCGTGTCGTCATAGGAGTCATCCTTCCGTCGCTATGAGGAATGTGTCGCGAGCAGCGCGTTCGTCTCAGATGTATCACGCGCCTCGGCGATCACTGCAACGCGGACGTCAGACGGGCGAGGTTGTCGAGCACGGTCGAGCGCAGGGGCTGCTTCATCCACTCTTCGAGGGTCAGTTCGCGCGAGAGCGCGCGGTACTGGTCTTCGACCCGGCGCATCTGCTCGATGAACTCCTCGCCACGGACGAGCATCGAGATCTCGAGGTTCAGACCGAACGAGCGCATGTCCATGTTGCTCGAGCCGATGATGGCGACGTCGTCGTCGATCGTGAGGCTCTTCGTGTGCAGGATGTACGGCTTGCGGTACAGGTAGATCTTCACGCCGGCTCGCAGCAGCGCCTCGTAGTAGCTGCGCTGCGCGTGGTAGACCATCGCCTGATCGCCCTCTTCCGAGACGAACAGCTCGACCTGCAGCCCGCGCTGGCACGCCGTCTGCACCGCCAGCAGCAACCCCTCGTCGGGCACGAAGTACGGGCTGACGATGATGACCCGCTTCTGCGCGGCGAACAGCAGCGCCGTGAAGAGCTTGAGGTTGTTCTGGAACTCGAAGCCCGGCCCCGAGGGCACGATCTGACAGTCGAGGTCGCCCGGCCCGCTCTCGACCTCGAAGAGTCCGACGTCCTCGGAGGGGGTGGAGCCGGTCTCGCTGTACCAGTCCGAGAGGAACACCGCGTCGATGCTCGCGACGACGGGGCCCTGCACCCGCACCATGAGGTCGACCCAGTGCAGACCGCGCTTGATGTTCTTGCGCAGGTTGTAGGTGGAGTCGGTCATGTTCTGCGACCCCGTGAAGGCCACCTTGCCGTCGACGACGATGAGCTTGCGGTGGTTGCGCAGGTCGGGCCGTTGGTACTTGCCGCGCAGCGGCTGGACGGGCAGCATGTGGTGCCAGTCGGCGCCCATCGCCGTCAGCCGCTTGATCGTCTTGCGGTAGAACGGCTTGCCCCGGTTGGCCCAGTAATCCAGCAGCACCCGCACCGTGACGCCGCGCGAGGCGACCTCTTCGAGCGCGGCGAAGAAGACATCGGTCGTCTTGTCGGATTGCAGGATGTAGAACTCGACGTGCACGTACCGCTCGGCCCGCAGCACCTCTTCAGCCATCCGCCGGATGCTCTCCTCGTAGTCCGAGATGAGCTCGGCGCCGTTGTCGCCGGCGAGCGGCATGGCCCCGAGGTTGCGGTTCAGCGTGACGACGGACGTGAACCACGCCGGCGCGTCCGGCCGCAGCGTTCCGAAGTCGAGCCCCTCGCTCGTCTCGCGGATGTACTGGTTGATCTCGCGCTGCATCCGCCGGCGTTTGCGCGGCAGACGCGGGTTGCCGATGAGCAGGAAGAGGAAGACCCCCACGAACGGCATGAAGTAGATCGCGAGCAGCCAGGCCATCGCCGCGGTGGGCCGTCGATTGCGGGGCACGACGATGATCGCGGTGATGCGGACGATCAGGTCGGCGACGAAGACGAGGAACAGCCACCAGCCGGGGAACTCGAACGCGGTGAACTCGATCGTCACGCCACCCTCCGCTCTCGTCGGGATCAGCGTATCGGGGTGCGACCGCTGGTCCCCTCGGATCAGCTGGAGGGACGGTCGGACGCGGGTGCCGTCAGGCCCCGCGCGGCGCGCTCCTCGGCCTCGATCTTGGCGTACGCGCGACGCTCCGTGCGGTCCATGCGCAGGATGCCGCGGAGCACGAAGACGAACAGGACCGACACCACGAGGGTCGGCAGCAGCGACCAGATGATCGCGCCCACGTATTCGTCCATACCTCCTATCGTACGCGTCCGCGCTGACGGAACGCCCAGTCGGGCAGGTGGCCGACCTGCACGAACGACAGCATGATCTCGGCGAGGCCGTGATCGGGGTCGATCTCGAGCGCGCGCTGTGCGTACGACGCCGCGTGCGACGAACGGCCCAGCGCCCACGAGAGCCACGCGCACAGCGCGAGCGGCCCCGGCCGCAGCCGGCGCGGCGCGAGCGCCGCGACCTCGCGCACGACGGCGAGCGCCATCCGCAGCCGATCGGGGTCGGGCCCGTCCCCGTCGCCCCACATGATCCGGCCCAGGCGCTCGGGATAGTCCTCGCCGTCCTCCCATCGGTGCTGGGCATCGAGGGCCGCCGCTCCGCCGTCGGCGTCCGTCGCCCACTGCACGAGTGCGACGTCGCGCAGCGCCGGACGCGAGAGGCACCAGGTCAGCAGCGCGACCCGACCCGGGTCGAGCGTGGCGGGATCGAGGGTCAGCGCCGCCTCGAACAGGCGCGGCGGGTCGTCCAGCTCGCACACCGCGGCGAGGGCGTCCGTATCGACGGCCTCGTCGCCGCGCGCGGGGGTGCGCCGACCGACCCGCGGGATGCCGCAGACCACGGCCAGCGCCGCTTCGAACGCGTGCAGCGCGTGGCCGACGGCGCGGCGCTCGGCGGCGCTCCGCCGCGGCAGCTCAGCCCCAGCCGTGTGGTGCTCGAGCACCGGCGCCGGGTCGGGCGGTGCGCCCGCGCCGCGGGCGGCGTCGTCGATCTCGTGCAGTGACCGGCCCCCGGCCGGGCAGGCGGTGTCGAGGTGCGACCCCCACCCGTCGGCGCCGACGCTCAGCAGGTCGGCCACGTGCAGCCCGCACACGTCTGCCGCGCGGCTGATGGCGGCCAGAAGCGGAACTCCGGGAAGCCCCTCGGCGGCCGAGTCGGGGGTGTAGACGATCGCGGTCAGCCCATCCGCGTCGGGGATGCGGCACACCATGCCGACGATCGTCGCCGCGGCACGGTCGAGGTCGTCGAGGTCTCCGGTGGGCAGATCGACCCGCATCGCGCCGAGGCTGCGACGGCCGGCGAACGGCACGACGACGAGGCTGCTGCTCGGCTGGAACCCGAGCAGGTGAGGGACGAGAGACAGGAAGTGCGCGGCGCCCGCCGCGCGAACGGTCGTGGTCATGGCGACCACACTGGTCGGCGGCGGCATCCGGCCGGTCGGACTCCGGCCCGATTGTGCAGACCGCGAGCGGTGCCGCTCTCGGGGAGGAGGGTCGGTGGGGCTGTGGACTACCGCCCCCCGCCCGGTCACTTCACGAGCGGGAAGAGGATCGTCTCGCGGATGCCGAGGCCGGTGATCGCCATGAGCAGGCGGTCGATGCCCATGCCCATGCCGCCGGTGGGCGGCATCCCGTGCTCGAGGGCGCGCAGGAACTCCTCGTCGACACGCATCGCCTCGTCGTCGCCGCGGGCGGCGAGCTTGGCCTGCTCGACGAAGCGCTCGCGCTGGATGACCGGGTCGACGAGCTCGGAGTAGCCGGTCGCCAGCTCGAAGCCGCGCACGTAGAGGTCCCACTTCTCCACGACTCCCGCGATGGAGCGGTGCTCGCGCACGAGGGGGCTCGTGTCGACGGGGAAGTCCATGACGAACGTCGGCCGCTCGAGACCGCCCTTGACGAAGTGCTCCCACAGCTCTTCGACGAGCTTGCCGTGCGTCGCGACCTTCTCGGGCACCACGACGCCCACCTCGGCGGCGAGCGCCTGCAGCTCCTCCAGCGGGGTCTCGGGAGTGATGGCGCGGCCGGCCGCCTCGGACAGCGAGTCGTACATCGAGATGCGGTCCCACTGCCCGCCGAGGTCGAACTCGGTGCCGTCGGCCCACGTGACGGTCGTCGATCCCGCGACCGCCACGGCGGCGTTCTGGATGAGCTCCTGCGTCAAATCGGCGATGCCGTTGTAGTCGCTGTATGCCTGGTAGGCCTCGAGCATCGCGAACTCGGGGCTGTGCGTCGAGTCGGCACCCTCGTTGCGGAAGTTGCGGTTGATCTCGAACACCCGGTCGATGCCGCCGACGACGGCGCGCTTGAGGAAGAGCTCCGGCGCGATGCGCAGGTACAGCTCGGTGTCGAAGGCGTTCGAGTGCGTCACGAAGGGCCGGGCCGCCGCACCGCCGTGCTGCACCTGCAGCATCGGGGTCTCGACCTCGAGGAACCCGTGCGCGTCGAACGTGCGACGCAGCGACGCGTTGACCTTCGCGCGGGCGACCACCGTCTCGCGCGCGGTGTCGCGCACGATGAGGTCGAGGAAGCGCGAGCGCACACGGCTCTCCTCGCTCAGCTCGGAATGCAGGTTCGGCAGGGGCAGCAGCGCCTTGGCGGCGATCTGCCAGCCGGTGACCATGATCGAGAGCTCACCGCGGCGGCTCGAGATGACCTGTCCCGTCACCGAGACGTGATCGCCCAGGTCGACGAGGTCCTTCCACGCCTGCAGCGACTCCTCGCCCACCTCGGCGAGCGACACCATCGCCTGGATGCGGCTGCCGTCACCCGACTGCAGCGCGGCGAAGCACAGCTTGCCGGTGTTGCGGCTGAACACGACGCGGCCGGCGACCGATGCGGTCACGCCGGTCTCGGCGCCCGCCTCGAGGTCGGCGTAGCGCTCGCGCAGCGCCGGGATCGTGTCGGTGACCGCGACGCTGACCGGGTAGGCGCCGCCGGCGGCATCCGTCCGTTCGGCGAGCAGGCGCTCGCGCTTGGCCAGGCGGACCGCCTTCTGCTCGATGACCTCGTCGGCGTCGTCGGTGGTGGACACGGGCGCGTCGCTCGTGGCATCGCTCATGGCAGAAGAACTCCTCGGGATTCGACGGCAAGTCTACCGAGCGCGCCGCGTGTGATTCGCGATGCACCCGTCGGACCGCTGGTGCTGCCGTGGCCTCAAGAGCGGGGCGGGACTACTCCAGCACCGCCGGTCCGACGAATGCGCACCCGACGCGCCGTCGGCGGCGACGATACGGCCGGCTACGCGACAGGTCCGCGGGCGACCCGCAGGCCGATGTCGTCCTGTGTGCTGTCGGGGCGAGCCCCGCGGCGCGTTCCGGCCCGAACGGTCGTCGCTGCATCGGCGAATCCGCCACCGCGGAACACGCGGTCGCGAGACCCCGTGTCGGGGGCGAAGAGGTCCCAGCACCACTGGGAGACGTTGCCGAGCATGTCGAACAGGCCGAAGAGGTTCGGATGCCGCCCGCCCACGTTCTGCGGCGACGAGAGATTGTCGGCGGCGGTCCAGGCGATCTCGGCCAGCGGTCCATACTGCGCGGCCCGAGAGCCCGCGCGGCAGGCGTACTCCCACTCGCGCTCGGTCGGCAGCCGGTACCCGTCCGAGTCCTCGTACCAGCGCACGTCGTCGCCGTCGACCGCGTAGGCGGGATCGAGGCCCTCCCACTCCGACAGTGCGTTGCAGAACCGCACGGCTCGCAGCCACGACAGCTGCACCGCCGGACGCCGCGGGTGCGCGGCGGTCACCCCGAGAACCTCGCCGAGCTGCTCCTCCGTGACGGGGTACACGCCGATCTCGAAGGACTCGACCCACGGCCCCCGGCCCGCGCCCGCGACGGGCAGTTCACCCGCCGGGATGCGGGCGAGCTCGACGTCGCTCACCGGCGCGGACCGTTCCCGAGCGGATGCCACTGCCGGCGCGAGCTGTTCACAGCAGCTCCTCGTCGACGGAGGCGCCGCGGCCCGCCGCCGTGAGAGCCCGCTCGACCGTGGAGTGCACGAGCGTCGAGAGGAAGCGCCCGGGCGCCGGCACGCCGGCCTGGTCGAGCAGGGCGGCCGACTGCTGCACGATCGAGGCGGCGAACTGCGTCGCGGTGGCGATCGCTTCGCCGTACGCGGGGCGATCGGCGTCGGCGACGACCACCGGTTCGCACCCGAGCTCGACGGCGAGCGCCTGCGCGATCGGCAGCACGGCGGCGGGCGCCGTGACGGCGGCGTAGGCGCCCGTGAGCGCGCGGAGGTCGAGCGTCGAGCCGGTGAAGGTGATGGCCGGGTGCACCGCGAGCGGGATGGCTCCCCGAGCGGCGGCGGGGGCGAGCACCGAGAGCCCGTGCGCCGGGTCGGTGTGGAGGACGAGCTGACCGACCTGCCACGCGCCGAGTTCGGCGAGCCCGGCCACGAGCGGCTCGAGGTCGTCGTGCGGGACGGCGAGCACGACGAGCTCACTGCGGCGGACGACCTCGTCGGTGTCGAGCACGGGCACCCCGGGCAGCACCGCGTCGACGCGCTCGCGGTCGGAGCCGGCGGTGATGCCGGTGATCGCGTGGCCGACCCCGGCGAGCGCGGCGCCGATGACGGGCCCGACCCGACCGGCGCCGACGATGCCGACACCCAGCCGAGAGCTGGCGGTCATCGTTCCTCCTCGGGGGACGCGACGGGCGGGACATACGGCGGGGGCGGCGTCACCGTCGCGCCCGGCGGGACGTAGGGCGGGGGTGGCATCACCGGAGCGGGCGGGACGTAGGGCGGGGGCGGCGTGACCGTCGCGCCCGGCGGGGCGTAGGGCGGGGGCGGGACGGTTCCGGCGGGCGGAACGTAAGGCGGCGGGACGACGGTCGCGGCGTCGGTCACGGTAACCCCGTCGGATGCGGCCCAGCGGTGCGTGCGATCGGTCGCGGCCGACGAGACGGCGACGTCGGCGACCCGCTCGAACGCGGCGATCGCGTCGTCGCGGTCGATGCCCGTGACCGAGGCCACGACGGGACCGGCGACGGTGTGCGCCCGCAGCGTCGCAACGCGCAGCGCACGGTCGACCGGTCCCTGCTGCAGCCCGATCGACTGCAGGCGAGCCAGGGGCACCACCGCGAGCCGGCGCGAGATGAGCCCGCGCCGCAGGAGCAGCAGGTCGGCGCCGACGGCGAGGCCGTTGCGGCGCCACGACAGCGGACGCAGGATGCGGGCACGTCGCGGCGTCGTGACATAGCCGTCCACCCCTTCGGCGGCGGCATCGCCATCGCGAGAGCGATCGCCGAGTATGCCGCCATCGCGAGAGCGATCGCCGACTACCCCGCCATCGCGAGAGCGATCGCCGACTACCCCGCCATCGCGAGAGCGATCGCCGACTACCCCGCCATCGCGAGAGCGATCGCCGACTACCCCGCCACGGATGATCGCCGCGCGATCGGCATCGTCGACCGTGGGCAGGATGAGCCCGAGCACCCGGTCGACATCGGCGAGCGTGCCCACGGGCAGCACCGTCGTGAACTGGTCGGTCGTGGTGTCGGTGGCGCTGCGTCCGGTCATCCGGTTGATCCGCACCGCCCACCAGCCGAACGCGCGCCAGAAGATGGGCTGCGTGACCTCGACGGCGTGGATGCGGCCGGGGGGCAGGATCTCCGAGACCGTCGTGAGCAGTCCGAACGTCACGCGCACGCCGTCGCGGGTGGGGGCGATCGAGTAGCGCAGCGAGCGGACGATCGTGCGCACCCAGTACGCACCGAGGCCCAGCAGCGCCGGCAGGTAGGCGAAGATCACCCAGAACACGCTCTGCGCGACCGCGATCGTCAGCGCCGTGGCACCGGCGAGGATGACGACCGTGCCCCAGCTGGCCAGCTGCGACCCGATGAGGCGACCGGGCGGGATGCGCACGACCGACGCCGGCTCGGCGGCGTCGGAGTCATCGCCCTCGATCAGGCCGGTGAAGCCGCGCGCGACGGTGTCGGTCACTCCGGATCGCGTCGCGCCCGCCGCCGCCGCTGCGGCGCGGGCCTCGGCCAGGCGCTGCCCCGACGCCAGGCGCAGGATGTCGGCGCGGATCGTCTCGGCGTTGCTCGTCGAGAGGTACTCGAGCTTGACGTTCGCGTCCGCTCCCGCGCCGACGATCTCGAGCTTCGCGGCTCCCAGCAGACGGGCGACGGCCGGGCGCGTGAGGTTCACGCCCTGCACGCGGTCGAGCGGTGCGCGGCGCTGCGTGCGCGAGAGGATGCCGCTGCGCACCTCGACGTCGTCCTCGGTGATGCGGAAGGTGTGGAAGCGCCACGACAGGTAGAAGCCGCCGACGATGAGGGCGAGCGCCCCCACGGTCACGAGCAGCGCGATCAGGATGAGGTTGTTGGCGAGAACCCAGCCGATCGGGTCGCCCGCGGCCTCGTACTCCTCCCACTCCTCGGTCGCGCCGTCCGGACCGAGCGCCGGCACGAAAATGCCGATGAGGCGGTCGCGCATGTTCGCGACCACGATGCCCAGCACCACCAGCAGCGCGAGCCCGCCGCGCAGCAGCGGCGTGAGGGGGTGCAGACGGTGCCACTCGCCGTCGCTGAGCGGCGAGCGCACGAGCTCCGCGGGCGGGGCCGACACTCCGGCGGGCGCCGGCGCCGCGGCATCCGGTCCCGGCACGGCGTCGCCGGAGGCGGAAGCGTGCGGAGCGCTCACAGCCCGGTCCGGCGCGACTCGGCGACCGACATGAGGTGATCGCGCAGCGCGTCGGCCGCCTGCTGCGTGAGCCCGGGGATCACGACACCCGTCGCAGCGGCCGCGGTGACGAACTTCAGCTGCGCGATGCCGAAACCGCGGTCCATGGGTCCGTGGGTGATGTCCACCAGCTGCATCCGTCCGTACGGCACCGCCACCATGCGCTGCCACAGGATGCCGCGGCGGAAGACCAGGTCGTCCTCGCGCAGCTGGTAGCCGATCGAGCGCACCTGACGCGGCAGGATCGCCATGCCGGCGACGATGAGCACGACGAGGATGCCGCCGGGGATCAGCGCCCATGACTGCTCCCACAGCAGCACGGCGACGAGGACGCCCACGACGACCACCGCGAGCCAGAAGCCGCTGCCGATCAGCTGCACGATCAGGTACTTGCGCGAGATCTGGTGCCACACGCCGCGCTCGAGGGCGAGGCGGTTCTCGCTGCGTGGCTCGCGGATGCGGTCGTAGGTACCCGCATCGAGAGTCTGCTCGATCGGCGCCGAGGCGGCGGCCTCAGTGGTGGGAGGGAGTGGCGTCGGGCTCGGGTGGTCCGGGCTGTTCGTCATCGTCGTCCTTCCGAATCGTGCAGAGCTGCTCCGCGATCATGCTCGCAACGACGAGCACGACGGCCCCGACGATCGTGGCGGTGACCGCTCCCGACGAGCCTACTGACGGAGGGACCGGGCGTGTGAGGAGGAACAGCAGCAGGCCTACCCCGATGCCGCCGACGAGAGCGCCGACGATGCTCGAGGCCTTCGCGAGCATCGCCACGCGCACGGCGCGGAACGGGTCGACGCGGGGCGCGAGGCCGCGGGTGGCCCGCCGGATCGGGAGGGCCAGCACGATGTTCGCGACGCCGAGCAGCACGAACAGAACCGGGAGCATCACCGACGGCGTGAAGGTGGGCCGCCCCGATCCCGTCAGCAGCTGATCGATGATGAAGCCGGCCGCGACCCCGAGAACGGCGGCGGCGACGAGCGTCAGCGGTGAGGTGCGTCTCACGGTGCCGCCTCCGCGTCGGTCCGCAGCGCGGCCAGCAGGGCGTCGACACGGCCCCGGCCGGGCAGCTCGGCGTCGGGGTCGACGGCGAGCCACGGCCCGAGGACGAAGTCGCGCTCCGCCGCACGCGGATGGGGCAGGGTGAGCTCCGGCGCATCGCTCACGACGTCGCCGTGAACGATGAGGTCGAGGTCGAGCGGGCGGTCCTGCCATCGCGGCTGCTCGGGCGATCGCGGTGCGCGGCCGTGCCGCTGCTCGATCGCGTGCAGGTACGTCAGCAGCACGCTGGGTGCGAGGCGCGTCTCGACGATCGCCACCGTGTTCAGGTACGCCGGGGCGGCGGCATCCGGTCCGTCCAGGGTCAGCGCGACGGTCTCGATCGGCTCGGCCGCGCGCACGAGCCGGGTCAGCGGCAGCCGGTCGAGCTCGTCGATCGCCGCAGCGATCGTCTCGGCGCGGTCTCCGAGGTTGGCGCCGAGCGCCACGACGGCGCGACGATCGGCGGCCGGGGCGGCCGGGCGCGCGGCCGGGGAGTCCTGGGCGAGGCGGCGGTTCATCGGTGCTCCCGTCGACGGGTGAGGGTGACGCTGACATCGCCGAACGGCACCGGGATCGGCGCCTGGGGCTTGTGCACCGTGACGGTGACGGCATCGACGCGCTCGAACGCCAGGGCGGCCCGCACGATGCGGTCGGCGACGGTCTCGAGCAGGTCGGCCGGCTCCCCCGCCAGGATCGCCGCGACGCGCTCGGACAGCTCGCCGTAGTGGACGGTGTCGGCGACGTCGTCGCTCGCGGCCGCGTCGGCCAGCGACAGCTCGAGCTCGACGTCCGCGACGAACTCCTGCCCTTCGCGCCGCTCGTGCTCGTAGACCCCGTGATAGCCGATCGACCGGATGCCGGTGACCGTGATCCGATCGCTCATACGCCCTCCCGCCACGCCCGTCGCACGGCGAGCGCGTCACGCGTCGCGGCGACGTCGTGCACGCGCACGCCCCACGCCCCGGCCTCGGCCGCCAGCACGCTGGTGACCGCCGTCGCGGCATCCCGTCGGGCCCGTTCCGGGTCGCCCTCGAGCGCATCGGCGAGGAAGCCCTTGCGGCTGGTGCCGACGAGCACGCGCTTGCCCAGCCCGACGACCCGGTCGAGGTGACGCAGCACGGTCCAGTTCTGCTCGCCGCGCTTGCCGAACCCGATGCCGGGATCGAGCACGATGCGCGAGGGGGCGATGCCAGCGGTCGCCGCGGCGGCGATGCGATCCTGCAGCTCTGCGACGACCTCGGCGACGACGTCGTCGTACCGCGCGGTGGCGTACATGTCGGCGGAGTGTCCGCGCCAGTGCCCGATGACGATGTCGGCGTCGGTCGGCGCGACCGCCGCGAACATGTCGTCGTCGGCCAGGCCGCCCGAGACGTCGTTGACGATGCGCGCGCCCGCGGCGACGGCGGCCGCGGCGGTCGCGGCGTTCATCGTGTCGACACTCACCACGAAGCCGCGCGCGGCCAGGGCCTCGATCACGGGCAGGACGCGCGTGCGCTCGACCTCGGCCTCGACGCGCTCGGCACCCGGCCGGGTCGACTCGCCGCCGACGTCGATGATGTCGGCGCCCGCCGCGCGCAGCTCGATGCCGTGCCCGACGGCGACATCCACGTCGACGTAGCGTCCGCCGTCGCTGAACGAGTCGGGCGTGACGTTGAGGATCCCCATGATCGCCGTCACGAAGCACCGCCCGAGATCAGCGCGATCAGCTCGGCGCGTTCGGCGGGCTCGGCGTAGGCGCCGCGCGCTGCGACGGTCACGGTCGTGGCATCCGTCTGCCGACCCCCGCGCATCGTGACGCATTCGTGCGCCGCATCGAGCACGACGAGCACGCCGCGAGCGTCGAGCGCGCCGGCGATGGTGTCGGCGATCTGCTCGCCCAGGCGCTCCTGCACCTGGGGACGCGCCGCCAGGATGTCGACGACCCGCGGCAGCGCCCCGAGCCCGACGACCTGCTCCCCCGGCAGATACGCGATGTGCGCGTGACCGGCGAACGGCAGCAGGTGGTGCTCGCAGAACGAGCGGAACCGGATGCCGCGGACCATGACCGCGCCCGAGGGCAACGTGTCGGGCGCCGGTCCGCGCGCGACGGAGATCGTGTGCGCGAGCGGCTCGGCGGCATCGGCCCCGACTCCAGCGAAGAACTCGCCGTAGGCGTCGGCCACCCGCTGCGGGGTCTGCTTGAGCCCCGGGCGATCGGGATCCTCCCCGATCGCCTCGAGCAGGTCGCGCACCAGGGCGGCGACGCGTTCGCGATCGACGGCCACGCCCCGACCCTACGCGGTCGCGGGTCGCGCCTGCCCGGACGGGCGGCGCTGCGGCGAGCGCTCGGCGGACGCCGCGGCGTCGGTCTCGGCGACGGTCGACGCGGCCAGCCCGGCCTCTTCACGACGCTTGGGGACGTCGATCGGGGGCAGGCTCGACACCGGACGGTCCTGGCTTGAGAGCCACTGCGGGCGCGGCGGGAGCTTCTTGATGTCCTTGAAGATCTCGGCGAGCTGCAGGTGGTCGAGGGTCTCCTCCTCGAGCAGCGCGAGCGCGAGCTTGTCGAGGATGTCGCGGTTGGCGTTGATCACCTCGTAGGCCTCGTTGTGGGCCTGCTCGATGAGCAGCCGCACCTCGGCGTCGACGCGCTCGGCGATCCGCTCCGAGAAGTCGCGGCCGTGACCCATGTCGCGGCCCATGAAGACCTCGCCCGACGACGAGCCGAGCTTGACGGGGCCCACCTCGGTGGTCATGCCGTACTCGGTGACCATCTTGCGGGCGATGCCGGTGGCCTTCTCGATGTCGTTCGAGGCGCCGGTGGTCGGGTCGTGGAACACGACCTCTTCGGCGACGCGGCCGCCCATGGCGTAGGTCAGCTGGTCCTGCAGCTCGTTGCGGGTGACGGAGTACTTGTCCTCGAGGGGCAGCACCATCGTGTAGCCGAGAGCCTTGCCGCGCGGCAGGATCGTGACCTTCGTCACGGGGTCGGAGTGGTTCATCGCCGCGGCGGCGAGGGCGTGACCGCCCTCGTGATACGCCGTGATCAGCTTCTCCTTGTCCTTCATGACGCGGGTGCGGCGCTGCGGACCGGCGATGACGCGGTCGATCGCCTCGTCGAGAGCGCGCATGTCGATCAGCTGCGCGTTCGAGCGCGCGGTCAGCAGCGCGGCCTCGTTCAGCACGTTGGCGAGGTCGGCACCGGTGAAGCCCGGCGTCTTGCGCGCGATCACGGCGAGGTCGACGGAGGGCGAGAGCGGCTTGCCGCGTCCGTGCACCTCGAGGATCTTCTGCCGGCCCTTCAGGTCGGGGGCGTCGACACCGATCTGACGGTCGAAGCGGCCCGGACGCAGCAGGGCGGGGTCGAGGATGTCGGGACGGTTCGTCGCCGCGATGACGAGCACCGAGACCTTGGGGTCGAAGCCGTCCATCTCGACGAGCATCTGGTTGAGCGTCTGCTCGCGCTCGTCGTGACCGCCGCCCATGCCGGCGCCGCGGTGACGACCGACGGCGTCGATCTCGTCGATGAAGATGATCGCCGGAGCGTTCTCCTTCGCCTCCTTGAAGAGGTCGCGCACGCGGCTCGCGCCGACACCGACGAACATCTCGACGAAGTCCGAGCCCGAGATCGAGTAGAAGGGCACGCCGGCCTCGCCCGCGACGGCGCGAGCGAGGAGGGTCTTACCGGTTCCGGGAGGGCCGTACAGCAGCACGCCCTTCGGGATGCGGGCGCCGACGGCCTGGAACTTCGTCGGGTCCTTGAGGAAGTCCTTGATCTCCTGCATCTCCTCGATGGCCTCGTCCGAGCCCGCGACGTCGCCGAAGGTGACCGTCGGCGTCTCCTTCGTGACGAGCTTCGCCTTGGACTTGCCGAACTGCATGACGCGGCTGCCGCCGCCCTGCGCGCTCGACATGAGGAACCAGAACAGCAGACCCAGCAGCACCAGCGGCAGCATGAGCGAGAGGAACCCGTCGAACCAGGTCGGGCGGGGGACGACGTCGTTGAACCCGTCGGACGGGTTGGCGGCATCGATCGCATCGACGACGGCTTCGGCACGCGCGGAGGTGTAGTAGAACTGCACCTGCGTCGAGCCCTCGAAGGGCTCCGACAGCGTCAGGTCCACGCGCTGATCACCGTCGGTGGTCTGCACCTCGCTGACGGTGTCGCCGCTGAGAAGCTCGAGACCCTGCTGGGTCGTGATCTGCTTCGCGCCGGTGAGGCTGGAGATCAGCATGAAGCCGATCAGCAGCAGCGCGCCGATGAGCAACACGTACATCAGCGGGTTGCGCGTGACTTTCTTGACGTCCATGGTCCGATCAGGCTACCCCGCGCGGACTATGCGCGATCTGTGCGTTCGTTTTGGGCGTACCGCACACCGCCGGTGCGTCAGCTGTAGACGTGCGGCGCGAGCACGGCGACATCCCGCAGATTGCGGTAGCGCTCGGCGTAGTCGAGGCCGTAGCCGACGACGAAGTCGTTCGGGATGTCGAAGCCGACGTACCGGCAGTCGATCTCGACCTTGGCCGCCTCAGGCTTGCGCAGCAGCGCGAGCACCTCGAGCGATTCGGCGCCGCGCGACTCGAAGTTCTCGAGCAGCCAGCTGAGGGTCAGGCCGGAGTCGATGATGTCCTCGACGATGAGCACGTGCTTGCCATGCAGGTCGGTGTCGAGGTCCTTGCGGATCTGCACCACACCGCTCGACTTCGTGCTCGCGCCGTAGGACGACACCGCCATCCAGTCCATCGTGATGTCGCGCTTGAGCGCACGGGCGAAGTCGGCCATGACCATGACCGCGCCCTTCAGGACGCCGATGAGGATGAGGTCCTTGCCCTCGTAGTCGGCCTCGACCCGGGCGGCGAGCTCGACGAGCTTGGCCTGGATCTCCTCCTCGGTGACGAGGACGTCGGTGAGCTGGTCGGCGATCTCGGCGGCACGCATGCGACGAGTTTAGGCGTCGCCCGCGCCCGCCGAGAACTCGATGAGCCGACCGACGCGGCGGGCGCGGCATCCGGGCAGGTCGATCGGTCCCTGCCCGGTGTAGTCGGTCACGAGCCGGGCGACCTCGAGGGTCTGCACGCGCGTCAGGCTCTCGTGGAACTCGCTGCGCACGACGTGGCGGATGATGCGGTGCCGCAGGGCCGGCGGATTCGCGGCGAGCGCGGCGACAGAGATCGCGATGCCCGCCTCAGCCGGCTCGACGATGTCCTCGATCGTCTCGGCGATCATGTCGTCGAACGCCCGCGCATCCTCCCGCAGCTGCTCGGCGGTGCGCGCGAGCGCCTCGGCCACACCCGGCCCGAGCTCGGCCTCGAGCACCGGCAGCACACGCTCGCGCACCCGCACCCGGCGATAGCGGTCGTCGGTGTTGTGGGGATCGAGCCAGGGCTCGAGCCCCGCCGCCGCGCAGGCGGCGGCCGTCGTCGCCCGGCGCACCTCGAGCAGGGGCCGCAGCCAGCGCACGCCCGAGACGTCGTCGATGCGCTCGGGGGTCATGCCCCCGAGGCTCGTCGCGCCGGCGCCGCGCGCGAGACCGAGCAGCACCGACTCGGCCTGGTCGTCGAGGGTGTGACCGAGCAGCACGGCCGCGGCACCGGCATCCCGCGCCGCGTCACGCAGCGCGCCGTAGCGGGCCTCGCGCGCAGCCGCCTCGGGCCCACCCGCGGACCCCACCTCGACTCGGACGACGAGCGGATCGAGCCCGAGCTCTGCCGCGGCGCGGGCGGCCGCGAGCGCGACCTCGTCCGAGCCGGCTTGCAGGCCGTGGTCGACCGTGACCGATGCCGCGCGCATCCCGAGCTTGGGAGCCTCGAAGGCCGTCGCGGCGGCCAAGGCCAGCGAGTCCGCCCCGCCCGACAGGGCGACGAGGACCGTGCCACCGGAGGGCAGTCCGGTCAGCGCGGCGCGGACAGCGCGGCGGACCTCGGCGATGGCGGGGTTCAGCGACGGCACGCCCCTACGGTATCCGGGCCCCGATGTGCCGTCCGCGGGCTGAGGGGCTCGCGCGGCCCGCCCGGGGGCATCGACACCGACGCTCAGCCTGTATGCGGCACGACGGGTCTGCGCCAGTAGGCTGGTCGCGGCATCCCACCGTCTTATCGAAGGAGCACAGGTATGGGCGCGTACGACGCCGTCATCGAGATCCCCCGCGGCAGCCGCGTGAAGTACGAAGTCGACCACGGCACGGGCCGTGTGTTCCTGGACCGCGTGCTGTTCACGCCCATGGGCTACCCCAGCAACTACGGCTTCTTCGAGAACACCCTCGGCGAAGACGGCGACCCGCTCGACGTGCTCGTGCTGCTCGACCGCGACATCTACCCCGGCGTGCTGGCGAAGGTCCGCCCCGTCGGCGTGCTCAAGATGAGCGACGAGGCCGGCGGCGACGACAAGGTCGTCGCGGTCCTGGCGAAGGACCCGCGCTGGGCGCACATCCAGGACGTCGGCGACATCGACGAGTGGACCAAGAACGAGATCGGCCACTTCTTCGAGCACTACAAGGACCTCGAGCCCAACAAGTGGGTCAAGGTCGACGAGTGGGCCGGCGCCGCCGAGGCCGAGCGCCTGGTTTCCGAGGCGTTCGAGCGCTTCGAGGAGCACGAGGGCCAGACCAAGACGCAGGGTGAGGGCGAAGCGCCCACCACGCTCTGACGTACAGACGACAAGAGGGGCGGATGTCGCGACATCCGCCCCTCTTGTCGTTCGCGCTCGGCGCCGGGATCAGACCGACACGCCGCGGTTGCGCAGGAACGGCGCCGGGTCGATGCGGACGCCGCCCTGGTAGATCTCGAAGTGCAGGTGGCAGCCCTGCGAGACGCCGGTGTTGCCGGCGTAGGCGATGACCTGTCCGGCCGAGACCCACTGGCCGTTGCTGACGTTGTAGCCGCCGTTCTGGATGTGCGCGTAGGCCGAGATGATGCCGCCGCCGTGGTCGACCTTGATGTAGTTGCCCCAGCTGCCGCTGTACGCCGCGAAGACCACGCGCCCTGCTGCCGCCGCATAGATGGGGGCGCTGCAGCCGCCGGCGAAGTCGATGCCGCGGTGGCCCGAGGTGCAGTAGCCGTTCGAGCAGATCGTGCCGCGGTTTCCGAACCACGACGAGATGTAACCGGGACCGGGACGCACCCAGCCGGACGGCTGGACCTGGCCGGCACCGCCGCCGCCGCCGCCACCGCCACCGCCACCGCCACCGCCGCCGCCGCCGCCGCCGCCGCTGGGCTTGTTGGCGGCCGCTGCGGCCGCGGCTGCTGCGGCAGCCTGGCGGCGAGCCTCTTCTTCGGCGGCGCGTCGGGCAGCCTCTTCGCGCTCGCGGCGACGACGCTCCTCGTCGCGGCGACGCTGCTCCTCGACACCGGCCTGGTAGCCGGCGACCGTGGTCGCGGTCTCGTCCTTCAGCGCGGCGAGCTGCGCCTGCAGGGTGGCCATGTTCGCCGTCTGCTCTTCGAGGGCAGCCTGCGCTGCGGCAGCGGCATCCTGCGCGGCGGCCATCTTCTGCTGGGCTTCCTGCTGCAGGCGGTCGCGCTCGTCGCGCGCGACGCCGGCCTGGTCGCTGAGGCTCTGCGCCGTCTCGCGGGCGGCGACGGCGTCGGTGTAGACGCCGCGGTTGGCCTGCAGGAGCTTGTCCATCGTGCCCAGGCGCGCGAGCAGGTCGTCGGCGCTGGCTGCCGAGTCGGAGAAGAAGAGCCGCAGGCTCGTGTCGTCGCCGCCGTTGCGGTACAGCTGCGCCGCAAGCTTGCCCGCGCGGCGGGCCGACTCGAGGGCGACCGCGGCTTGCGCGTCGGCCTCGGCCTGCAGTGCGTCAGCGCGGTAGGCGGCATCCTCGTAGTCCGCCTGCGCCTTCGCGTACTCCTCGCCGAGACGCTCGGCTTCGGCCTGCTTGTACGCGACGTCGGCGGTGAGGTCGGCGATGAGCTTCTCGATGCGGGCGATCTCCGCACCCTTGGCCTGCTCGTTCGCCTTGGCCCGCTGGACGTCCTCCCACGAGGGGTAGCCCTCGATGGCGAGAGCGGCGGGGATGCCGGGCGACAGGAACGCCGTCGCGGCGACGAACCCAACGGCTCCGAGGCCGAGCGCGCTACGGCGCGAGATCAGCTGTGACAGCTTCTTGCTCTCTGCGGGCGTCGGGGCGCAGCCGCAGTCTTCCGGGGATTCGAGGCTCTCGTATCGCACGCGGGTGATCCTCCATATCGCGTGGGCAACTCTGGTCACAGTAGCAACACACGTCCCAAGGCGAGAAGTGCAGACGAGACACCGGTGGCAGATGGGACTGCGACCGGGGCGATGACAGCCTCATCCTGCCCCGCCGACACGCCCGGGCGCCGGACGCCACGCGCTCGATTCGCACATCCGTGGGGAATCGCATATGCTTGTCCCTCGGTAAGCGTGAACGTTTGACTTCCGGGTCTGGGTTCGCTCGGCCCCATCGTTTAGCGGCCTAGGACGCCGCCCTTTCACGGCGGTAGCACGGGTTCGAATCCCGTTGGGGTCACTCCCACAACTTAATAAGCATGGCCCTGTAGCGCAGTTGGTTAGCGTGCCGCCCTGTCACGGCGGAGGTCGCGGGTTCAAGTCCCGTCAGGGTCGCTCTAAAGCGACGGGCCCTTTGGTTTCCAGAGGGCCTTTCGTCTAGGACATGGCATCTCTGACGCCATGCGGCTCTGTAGCTCAGTTGGTAGAGCGCACGACTGAAAATCGTGAGGTCACGGGATCGACGCCCGTCGGAGCCACACGGACCGTCATTACAACGGTCCCAGAAACCCTCGCCTAGCTTCTACATGGCGGGGGTTTTGCTTTGCCCCGGCGGATCGGGCCTAGCATCGCGCCGAGCACGATGAGGCGGATGCCGGCCGTGGCGGTGCGGCTCGACACGCTACGACCGGTCACCGCGGCGCGAGAACGCGAAGACGCCGATCATGACCAGGGAGGACAGGAAGGCGAGCAGACCGAGCATCTTCCCCTCTGCGTCGAGCGCGCCGAAAAGCCCCCGATCGGGGCCTTCCCCGGAAGGAACGAAGACGAGCAGGATCAGGCCGGCGACCGCGATCAGCGAGGCGAATGCGATACCGGCAGCGCGCTGGCCTCTTGTCATGGCGCGACTCTAGCCGCCTCGCCGGTCTGCGGGGCTTCTGATATTCCTCATCGCCGCGCCCGTGGGGCTTCATGGCAGCCGGTCGGATATCAGCGGCGTCGTTTTCGCGGCCGCGAGGTCGGAGATGCGGCTAGCCGGTCAGTCGGCGGTGTCGGAGCGCGATTGGAGGATCCGCAGCCAGTCCTCCGGGAGGCGATCGGCGGGCCCGGGAGTGGACTGATCCTCAGGGTGACTGTGGGGCGGAGCGAGCGCCGGGCCCACCCCCAAGGTGCGGGTGCGGAAGTCCCAGAACCAGTCCTCACCCGGCTCGAAGCTCTGGATGATCGGGTGGCCCGTCGCTTCGGCGTGGGCTGTGGAGTGACGGTTCAGCGAGTCGTCGCAGCATCCGATGTGCCCGCAGGCCGCGCAGCGGCGAAGATGCACCCACCAGGAGCCGAGCTCGTCGCATTCGACGCAGCCGTCGCCGCTGGGCGGAACGTCGGGGTCGATGAGTTTCATGGTCGCGTGCTCCCTTCAGTAGATGGTTCGAGACAAGTCGCCGTCAACGCCCGAAGCCGTCCTCGTCGTCCATCGCCTCGTCGAAGCGCCGCCGGGCGTCCTCGATGCTCGGAAGATACGCCTCAATCCAGTTGAGGATGATGTCGACGGGCGGGCGGAGCGTCTTGCCGAGCGCGGTGATGCGGTATTCGACGGCCACCGGCCGCGTCCCCAGGACGACGCGTTCCACGATGCCGTTGCGCTCGAGTCGGCGAAGCGTCGCGGTGAGCGACTTCTGCGTGACGGCGGGGATCGCGCGCCGCAGTTCGCTGAAGCGCGCGGGCCGTTCGCACAGCTCGTTCAGCACCGCGAGCGACCACTTGTCGAGCACCTGGTCGAGCAGTTCGCGATGCGGGGCGGCGATGTCGAATCGGTCGCCGCGGTGAGGAGCGGTATCGGTCACGCTACCCAGTCTCGTTGAAGGTACTGCCGAACACCAGGTAGTCATGGGATACCGCAAATCCCACCAAAGGAGCCCCATGACCGTTCGCTCGTTCTCTCCCGAAACCCTGATGCAGCCCGTCCCCTACCACCACGTCGCCGTGGGCACAGGTTCCCGTCACGTGCACGTCGCCGGTCAGATCGCTCGGGACGCCGACGGTGCGCCGACATCTCCCGGCGACCTCGCTGGCCAGGTGGCGCAGGCCCTGCGCAACACCCATGCCGGCCTCGTCAGCGCGGATGCCTCATTCACGGATGTCGTCCGGTTGACGTTCTACGTCACCGGCTGGAGCCCCGACCAGATCGACGCCTTCATGGCCGGGGTACACGAGGTGGCCGGCGAGATCGGCCTTCCCCTCCCCCTGCCGCCCGCCTCACTCATCGGCGTGGATTACCTCTTCGAGCCGGACGTGCTGGTCGAGGTGGAAGCCACGGCAATCCTCGATTGAGGCGAGCGCCCGCACCAGTCGGGCAGCTCGCCCGCCACTCTCCCCCGTCACCGGGGCGGCTCGTTCAGCGGCCCACGGCCACGGCGGCATCCGGCTCCGCCACCCTCGCGGCCTGCCGTCGCGCAGTTCCGGCGGCGATGAGCATCACTACGACGGCGCCGACCGTCACGAGGGCGCCCGACCACAGCGGCGAGGTGAAGCCGAGACCCGCGGCGATCGTGAGCCCGCCGATCCAGGCACCCAGGGCGTTGCCCAGGTTGAAGGCGGCGATGTTGGCACCGCTGGCGAGCGTGGGCGCGGTCGAGGCGTACTGCATGATGCGCGTCTGCAGGGGCGGGACCGTCGCGAACCCGAAACCGCCCATCAGCACGAGCGACACGACCGTGAGCACCGGGTTCGCCGCGACGAGCGCGAACACCGCCAGCACGAGCGTCAGGCCGACCAACACGGCGATGAGCGTGCCGTCGATCGAGCGGGCCGCGAGACGCCCGCCGACGTGGTTGCCGATGAACAGGCCGACGCCGAAGACGACGAGCAGCCACGGCACCGCGGGCGCGTCGAAGCCCGACACCTCGGTCAGGGTGAAGGCGATGTAGGTGAAGGCGCCGAACATGCCGCCGAAGCCGAGCACGGTCACCGCGAGCGAGAGCCAGACCTGCCCCGAACGGAACGCGCTGAGCTCCTGGCTCAGGCTGGGCGGAGTCTCCCGGCGCAGGTTGGGCACGAGCAGCGCGATGCCGACGAAGGCGATGACGCCGATGATCGTGATCGCCCAGAAGGTCGAGCGCCAGCCGAACGCCTGGCCGAGGAACGTGCCGAAGGGCACACCGAGCACGTTCGACGCGGTCAGCCCGGTGAACATGATGGCCACAGCGGCGCTCTTGCGCTCGGGAGCGACCATCTCGGCGGCGACGACGGCGCCGATGCCGAAGAACGCGCCGTGGCAGAGGGCGGCGACGATGCGTCCGAGCAGCATGAGGCCGTAGGTCGGCGCCAGCGCCGAGATCAGGTTGCCGAGGATGAAGAGCACGACCAGCCCGAGCAGCACGCGCTTGCGCGGCAGCTTCGTCGTCGCAGCGGTCAGCCCGAGCGCCCCCGCCATGACGGCGAGCGCGTATCCGGTGACGAGCCAGCCCGCCGTCGTCTCCGAGACGGCGAAGTCGCGCGCCACCTCGGGCAGCAGGCCCGTGATGACGAACTCGGTCAGTCCGATGCCGAATCCTCCGATCGCGAGCGCGATCAGTCCTGCGGGCATGGTGTTCTCCTTCTTCCTGGCGCGAAGCCCGGACGTTGCGTACGCTGTTAGTTGCAAGCGCAAAGAGATAGTTGCACACGCGGACTATCGGCGCAAGCAATCACGGCGCAATCAATCACAGGGAGGTGCGCGATGAGCGTGGATGACGGTGCGCTCGAGGTGCGCGCGCAAGGGTGGCGGACGCTGACCGCCCTGCACTCGCTCGTCGAGGACGAACTGACGGCGGCGCTGCGACAGGTCGATCTCTCCGTCGTGGAGTACTCCGTGCTCGACGCCCTCGCCCGGCAGGACGGCTGGCACATGCGGATGCAGCAGCTCGCGCGGGCCGCCGCGCTCAGCCCCTCCGCGACCACCCGCCTGGTCACACGGCTCGAAGATCGCCACCTGCTGACGCGCATCCTGTGCGCCGACGACCGCCGCGGCCTCTACACGGAGCTGACCGAGGCGGGCGTTGCAGCCCTCGAGACGGCGCGGCCGATCCACGCCGCCGCCCTGACTGCCGCCCTCGCCCGCGCCCGCGCCATCCCCGAGCTCGAACCCCTCGTCGCCGCGATGGAGCAGGTCGCGGCCGTCCCCGCCTCCTGAGCCGGCGGCAGCCGGCCGCTACGTCGGCTCGGTGACGCGGACGAGGCCGCAGTTCAGGCACGACCACGCGACGATGAACGCCTCGTCGTCGAGGATCTCGAAGCGCAGCGGATCGCCGCACGTGGGGCAGACCCCCGGTGCCGGCTGACCGCTCACGATCCCGCCCCCGCCGCGTCGCCGAAGCGCGCGGCGAGCGCGACCGCGTCGTGCGGTGCCCGCCCGCGGGCGTCGTTGTCGAAATAGACCCACACGTCGCGCGGGCGACCGTCGGATGCCGCCGTGCCGTCGGCCCAGCCGCGGATGCGGTCGGCCCATTCGTCGAGCTCGGCGTCGGTGTACCCGCTGGCGTAGAGGTCGGTCGCCCCGTGCAACCGCACGTACACGTGGTCGCCGGTCGTGACCTCGTTGAAGCGCGGGAAGCGCCCCGCGGTGTCGGCGACGACGAGCGCGGTGTCGTGGGCGCGGAGCAGCGCGACCGCGGCATCCGATCCGAAGCCCGCCGATCGCGGCTCCAGCGCGTGCCGGATCGGGCGGTCGTCGTCGATTCGCAGCCACGCGCGACCGTCGAGCCGTGCGTCGTGACGCTCGGCCAGGGCGAGCGCCTCGCCCATCGTGCGCGGCAGCACCGCGAGGAACTCCGCGAGCACGCCGGGGTCGAACTCCTCGCGCTCGGGCAGTTGCCACAGCACCGGCCCGAGCTGCGGACCGAGCGCGAGCACCCCCGAGGCGAAGAAGTTCGCCAGCGCCGTCTCGACGCCGCGCAGCCGCAGCATGTGCGTCACATAGCGCGAGCCCTTCACGGCGAAGACGAACGAGTCGGGCACCTCGCTGCGCCACCGCTGATAGCTCGACGGGCGCTGCAGCGAGTAGAACGATCCGTTCAGCTCGGCCGTCGTCATCCGCTGGCCGACGTACTCCAGCTCGCGCCGCTGCGCGAGTCCGCGCGGGTAGAAGTCGCCGCGCCAGCCGGCGTAGCGCCACCCCGAGATGCCGACGCGCACACGCCCCGCGGGTGGGGCAGGCGTGACCGAGCTCATGCTCCAGGATTATCCGATCGCGCGGCCGGGGCGAAGGGGCTTGTCGTCCACACTCGCGCGGGGCTAGCACCGCTCGAGCCCTAGGATTCGACCGGGGCATCGGCACGCGCAACAGGGGGAACCATGGCCGCTACACGTCGCACGAACGCGCAACGGCGCCGCACGCGACGGGCGGTGGGCATCGGTGTCGCGATCGCCGCCGTGACCGCGGTCGGAGCCGTGGCGGGGTGGTTCGCGGTCGACGCGATGCTGCGAGCCGACGCGTCCGAGCGGTCGGCGGCATCCGATCCCACCCCGATTCCGACGGGCACCCCGACCCCCTCGGCCACGCCGCTCAGCCCGGCGCAACAGCTGCTCGCCGGCTCGACCGACCCGAACGCGTGCGCCGTGTCGTTCGCCGGTGACGGCGTCGACATCGCGCCCGTCCTCGAGACGCAGGGCCAGCTGTACGCCGCACTGCCGATCCCCGCGCGCGACGGCCAGGTGTTCGCCGGGTGGTACGTCACCGCCGAGGATGCCGCGGCCCTGTCGATCCCCGGACGCCTCAACGGCGCGGATGCCGTCGCCTGCGAGGCCCGCGAACGCACCGTGTACGCCGCGTGGATGACTTCCGACGCGAATGCGGCCGCCGCGACGCGGGTGCCGATCCTGATGTACCACCAGTTCACGACGAAGCCCGAGGGCGAGTCCGGCTGGCTGCGCGGCAACTACGCGTACGTCGGTGACTGGGAGGCGCACCTCGCGTACATCGCAGACCAGCAGTTCTACCTGCCGACGTGGCCCGAGGTCAGCGCTTTCATCGACGGGCGGCTCTTCCTGCCCGACCACTCGGTGATCCTCACCGACGACGACGCCGACCCCACGTGGCTCGAGCTGGCGGTGCCGCTGGTCGAGAAGTACGGCGTGATGACGACATCCTTCGTCATCACGATCAACGGAGCCGGTCCCGAGCTGACGCCGTACGTCCTCAAGCGCTCGCACACCCACGACATGCACACCGCCGGGGCCGACGGACAGGGCCGCATCGTCAACTGGTCGCACGACGAGATCGTCGCCGACCTCGAGACGTCGGCGGGCGTGCTCGGCGGCACGAAGGAGGTCATCGCGTATCCCTTCGGGCACCACGACGACGCCGCGAAGCAGGCGGTGGCGGATGCCGGCTTCGAGATGGCTCGCACGATCGAGCCCGGCTACGTCACCATCGGCACCGACAAGCTCGCGCTGCCGACCGTGCGGATCAACTACGGGATGACCGTAGATGACCTGCAGAAGGCCATCGGGTGAATCTCAGAGCATTTCTGAAAGTTCAACCGGTTGTCCCCATATCAATCCTCAGTACTGTGTGAACTCCCCCGTTCTTCCGGAATCGCGAGCGCACATGGATCTGACGATCGTCGTCCCGACCTTCAACGAAGGTCCGAACGTCGCCGAACTGCTCCGACGCATCGGCGACGCGGTCGACGACCGGATGATCGAGGTCCTCTTCGTCGACGACTCGACCGATGACACCCCGCAGATCATCGAGCGGGCCGCAGCGCACACCGATTTCCCGGTGCGCCTCATCCACCGCGACGCCCCCGTCGCCGGGCTCGGCGGCGCCGTCGTCGAAGGCATGAAGGCCGCGGCATCCTCGTGGTGCCTCGTCATGGACGGCGACCTGCAGCACCCGCCCGAGGACATCCCGCGCCTGCTCGCCCGCGCCGACCGCGGTGACGTCGACGTCGTGGTGGCCTCGCGGTACATCGCGGGCGGCGACTCGAAGGGGCTGGCCGACGCCACCCGCACCACGGTGTCGCGGGCGTCGACGCTGCTGACGAAGGCGATGTTCCCGCGCAAGCTCGGCGAATGCAGCGATCCCATGACCGGGTTCTTCCTCGTCGACCGCGACGCGATCGACATCGACGCGCTGCGTCCGCGCGGGTTCAAGATCCTGCTCGAGATCCTCGCGCGCCGCCACCTGCGCGTCTCGGAGGTGCCGTTCGCATTCGCGCCGCGGTACGCCGGCGCCTCGAAGGCGACGTTCACGCAGGGCATCCGCTTCCTCACGCAGCTGCTCATGCTCCGCTTCGGCCGCATGTCGGCGTTCGCCCTCGTCGGCGGGGTCGGCGCAATCGCGAACCTCGTGATCATGTGGGGTCTGATCCGTCTGGGCATGGACTACCTGCCGGCCTCGATCATCGCCAGCGAGATCACCATCATCGGCAACTTCCTGCTGCTGGAGTACCTCGTCTTCTCGGACATGCGCTCCGAGTCGGGCTCAATGACGCAACGGTTCGTCAAATCGTTCACGTTCAACAACGCCGAAGCGATCATCCGGATCCCCGTGCTGTGGGTGCTCGTCGAGAACGCCCACATCCCCAGCGTCATCGCCGCCGGGCTGACGCTCGTCGCAGCCTTCGTCGTGCGGTTCGTCTTCCACGCCCTCGTCGTCTACGCCCCCAAGAAGCAGCGCGTGGCCCCGGCGCTCGAACCGGCACGCGAGCGGGCCCGCGCCCTCGAGTCCTGAGCGGTCGTACGCTGGAGGGATGAGCGTTTCCTCCGACACCATCACGATGTTCGGCGCGGACTGGTGCCGCGACTGCCGCCGCACCAAGGCGCAGCTCGACGGGCTGGGCGTCGCGTACACCTACGTCGACCTCGAGGCCGACCCGGCCGCCGCCGACGTCGCGCGCGACATCTCCGGTCGCACGCAGATCCCCGTCGTGGTCTACCCCGACGCGACCCACCACGTCGAGCCGAGCAACGACGACGTGGCGGCCAAGCTGCGCGAGCTCTCGCTCATCTGACCGTTCTCCGGGCCGTCCGGGCGGGCTGATCGACCGGCCCTGATAGACTGGTGGTTCCTGCGGCGCACTCGCGCCGCACGCGTCGTAGAACGCCTTCCGCTCATCGGGTCACGACCCCGCGGACACTTTCGTACGGCGACCCCGCATGCGCACCCGCATCCGGGCCACCGATCAGGGCGCCGACGTGTGCCCGGAGAACGCTCCCCATGACTGACACCGCTTTCCGCACGCTCGGCGTGCCCGCTCCTCTCGTCGAGGCCCTCGCGAAGGACGGCAAGACGACCGCCTTCCCGATCCAGGTCGACACCCTGCCCGACACGCTCGCCGGGCGCGACGTGCTCGGCCGCGGCAAGACCGGCTCGGGCAAGACGCTGGCCTTCTCGATCCCGATGGCCGCGCGCCTCGGGGGCGAGCTCGCCGGCGGGGCGCGCCGCGCCACCCGCATCCTCGGCCTCGTCCTCGCCCCGACCCGCGAGCTGGCGACCCAGATCAACGCGACGCTCGAGCCCCTCGCCGCCGCGTACGGCATGAAGACGACCACCATCTTCGGCGGCGTCAACCAGAACCGCCAGGTGCAGGCGCTGAACGCCGGCGTCGACATCGTCGTGGCGTGCCCCGGCCGCCTCGAAGACCTGCTGCAGCAGCGTCACCTGACGCTCGACTCGGTCGAGATCACCGTCATCGACGAGGCCGACCACATGGCCGACCTCGGCTTCCTGCCGGCGGTCACCCGCATCCTCGACAAGACGCCGCGCGACGGCCAGCGCATGCTCTTCAGCGCGACGCTCGACAACGGCGTGGACAAGCTCGTCAAGCGCTTCCTGCAGAACGAGGTGCTGCACTCGGTCGACGAGGCGCACTCCCCCGTCGCGGCGATGACCCACCACGTGTTCCACGTGGCCGGCGCCGAGGAGAAGAAGGATGTCGTCACCGCGCTCGCCTCGGGCATGGGCCGGCGCATCCTCTTCACTCGCACCAAGCACGCCGCGAAGAAGCTCGCGAAGCAGCTGACCGCGCAGGGCATCCCCTCGGTCGACCTGCACGGCAACCTCTCGCAGCCGCAGCGCGACCGCAACCTCGCCGCGTTCTCGAGCGGCGCCGCGAAGGTGCTCGTCGCGACCGACGTCGCCGCCCGCGGCGTGCACGTCGACGACGTCGAGCTCGTCGTCCACGTCGACCCGCCCATGGAGCACAAGGCGTACCTGCACCGCTCAGGCCGCACCGCCCGCGCCGGCGCCGAGGGCGCCGTGGTGACCCTCGTGCTGCCGGGGCAGGAGCGCGACGTCAAGGACCTGCTGCGCAAGGCCGCCATCGCGGTCACCCCCGAGACGGTGACGGCCACCTCGCCCGCCGTCACGGCGCTCGTCGGCAAGGTCGCCCCCTACGTCGCACCGGCGCCGGTCGAGGCCGCGCCGCGCGGCACGAGCCAGGGCGCGAACGCCCAGCGCAAGCGCGCGGCCCGCGATGCCCGTGAGGGTGGCGCGTCGAACGGCGGCGGTCGTTCCGGCGGTCGCGGTCGCGGCGGACGCGGTCAGGGTCAGGGCACGGCCGGCGGTCGCGACGGTCAGGCCGCCCGCACGGGCGGTCAGGGCGGTCAGCAGAGCCGTGGCCAGCAGTCCGCACGCAGCGGTCAGCCCGCCGAGCGCCCGGCGCGCGAGAGCCGGGATGCCGCACCCGCGGGCAACGCGCGCCGCACCGGCCGCCGCGCGACCTCGGCCGGCGGCAAGCTGACGGTCGGCTCGGTCGTGCGCCCCAACACCGCGGGCCGCCGCTCGGGCCGCTGAGCCCCTCCGACACCACGAAGGTGGCGCGTCGGCACCTTTTCGCTGTGCGGTGAGCCTCAGGAGAGGGAGAACTCGGCGTCGAGGGCCTCGATCTCGCGGGTGACCTCGGCGACGCGCCGGGCACGGAGGTCGGCGGGAAGCCAGGATGCCTCGAACGACGCGATCGCCATGCGCCGGATCTGCGCGTGCGTGGCCCCGATCTGCTCCGACACGATGCCGTACTCGGCGGCGAGCGTCGTCGGGAACATGCCCGGGTCGTCCGAGCACGGGATGACGTTGAGCCCGGCGTCCAGCATCGCGGCGATCGACGCGCGGCGCCACGGGCGCCACGAGCGCCGCGACGTCGTGGAGGCCACGGTGAACGACACCTGCTCGTCGCGCATGCGGGCCACGACGGCGTCATCCTCGAGCACGTAATAGCCGTGATCGATGCGGTCGCACCCGAGCACATCGAGGCACGTGATCGTGTTGACGGCGGTCGGGGCATGCTCCGACGAGTGCGCCGTGCGACCGAGCCCGGCCTCGCCGGCGAGGCGGTACGCGTCGGCGAAGCGCTCGGGCGGACCGGCGGTCTCGAGGTTGTCGAGGCCGATGCCGGCGACGTACTCGTGCGGGTTGTCGACGACGCGGCGCACGACCTCGAGGGCCTCCTCGCCGCTGCGGCTGCGGTCGATGCCCTGGATCATGAGACCGGTCATGCCGAAGTCGCGCTCGGCCATCCGGATGCCCTCGGCATACGCCTCGACCGCGCCCCGGTATCCGAGCGACGCCAGGTGCGGCGGCAGCGCGTCGAAGAACAGCTCGAGGTGACGCGTGCCGCTGGTGCGGTGGGCGTCCTCGAACGCCTCGTAGACGATGCGCGTCAGGTCGTCGGCATCGCGCAGCACCTCGACGACCCAATTCGACACCTGGAACAGCGAGTACGACACCTCGGGCTCGTCGGCCGAGCGCTCCTGCGGCACCGGGATGCGGGTGTTCCGGTACAGCGCGGGGTCGGGCGGCAGCGAGTTGATGTCGGCGAAGATGCGCTCGGGGTCGGCGGGCAGCTCGAGCGCTTCGCGCCGGGCCAGCTCGGCGAAGGTCGACGGCCGCACGGTGCCGATGAGATGGCAGTGCAGGTCGGCCTTCGGCAGGCGCTGGAGGTAGTCGGCGGGGAGCGGTGGTGCGGAGGTCATGGTGCCGTTCGTGCGTCGGTGCGGAAAGGAAAGGCCCGGCCGCCGAAGGGGGGTTCGACGGCCGGGCGGTCTGGGTCAGCGCGAAGAGACCTCGCGCGCGAAGCGCTCCACCCACTGGGCGCGGTTCGGGACGATCTCGGCGGGGTCGAGCGTCGCGTAGCCCGCGGCGATGGGGTCGGCGGCGATGTCTCCGACCACCGCGGTGATCTCGGCGGGGATCGCGGCGTCGAGCGCGACGGGCAGGTCGCCGACGATCTCGGCCGACGCCGCCTGCGCCTCGACCGAGAGCAGGTAGTCGATGAACGCGTAGGCGCCCTCGACGTTCTCGGCGCCGCTGGGGATCATCGCGCGGTTGGTGGCCATGAAGCGTCCCTCGGTCGGGGCGGTCCAGGCGACCGGCTCACCGGAGGCGACGAGGTTGGTCGCGAAGCCGCTGAGAGCGTCGGCGGCGACGATCTCGCCCTGGGTGAGCAGGTTCGTGACCTCGGTCGACGAGGTGTAGAACTGGAGGATGCCGGGGGCCCAGCCGCCGATCGTCTCGTAGGCGGTGTCGATGTCGTAGGGTCCGTCGCCGAAGGTCGCGGCGACGCCCGAGACGGCGAGCTGGCCCGCGGTGACCGAGATGTCGGGGAACGCCAGGCGTCCGCTGTAGGCGGGATCGGCGTAGAGCGACCAGTCGGCTGCCTGCTCGGCGGTGAGGTCGTCGGTGCTGTAGAGCGTGCCGTTGAGCTGGTAGCTGTAGGCCGGACCGTCGTAGCCCTCCTCGACCGCGAACTCGGCGATGGACGCGAGGTTGGGCACGTCGGACTCGTCGAAGTCCTGGAAGAGGTCCTGCTCCTGTCCCGACGCGGCGAAGGTGTCGGAGATCAGCATGACGTCGATGCCCGCGTCGCCGCCGGCCAGCTGCAGCTGCGACAGACGGTCGGCGTTGGAGCCGGTCTCGATCTCGACGCGGATGCCGGTCTTCTCGGTGAAGGGATCGACGATCGCCTCCTGGAACTCCTCGACGCCGAAGGGGAACGCGCTCACGACGATGGAGTCGGCCGAACCGGACTCGTCGTCGCCGGCGCCGGAGCAGCCGGTGACGACGAGCGCCGTGGCGGCGAGGGCGGACGATGCCGCGAGCAGGCGGCTGGTGCGGGTGCGGATCATGCGGGGTCCTCTCGGGCTGCGGCCGGGCCGCGCGGGTGCGGGTGGTGCGGGGTGCTGGTGCTGCGGGGGGTCGGGGTGCGGTTTAGGCCGCGAGGCGGATGAGTCGCGCCTGCGGCGCGGATACCGTGACGCGATCGCCGGGCCGGGCGAGCACGGCCTCGTCGCGGACGTCCGCGATCAGGCGCACCGTCGTGCCGGCGGCATCCGCGGTCTCGACGGTCACGAGCCGGTCGACGCCGCGGTAGGCGACATCCGTCACGACGCCGTCGAGCGCCAGGCCGGCCGCGCCGGACGCGGCGCCGACGACGAGGTGCTCGGGCCGGACCGTGGTCAGGCCGCCGTCGGGCGTGGCGATGAAGTTCTCGTAGCCCAGGAACTCCGCGACGAAGCGGTTCGCGGGAGCCGTGAACACCGCGGACGGAGCGCCCTCCTGCATGATGCGGCCGTCGCGCATGAGGACCATGCGGTCGGACATCTCGAGGGCCTCGTCCTGGTCGTGCGTGACGAGCACGACCGTGAGGCCGGTCTCGGACTGGATGCGGCGGATCTCGGCGCGCATCTGCACGCGCAGCCGGGCGTCGAGGTTCGACAGCGGCTCGTCGAGCAGCAGGAGGGTCGGGCGGATGGCGATCGCACGCGCGAGCGCGACGCGCTGCTGCTGGCCGCCCGAGAGCTTCTTGGGCCGGCTCGCCGCGAGGTGACCGAGGCCGACCAGGCCCAGGGCCTCGTCGACGCGACGGCGGCGCTCGGGCGCGGCGACCTTGCGCAGCTTGAGGCCGTACCCGACGTTCTCGGCGACCGTCATGTGCGGGAACAGGGCGTAGGACTGGAACACCATGCCCAGCCCCCGGCGCTCGGGCGGCGTGCGCGTGGCGTCGGTCCCGGCGATCATGATGCGCCCCGACGTCGGCTGCGCGTAGCCGGCGAGCATGCGCAGCGACGTGGTCTTGCCGCATCCGCTGGGCCCGAGGAGGGTCGTCAGCTGCCCCGCCGGGATGGCGAGGTCGATGTCGTCGACGGCGGTGAAGTCGCCGAAGCGCTGGGTCACCCCGACGAACTCTGCTGCGGTGGTCATCGGTTGATCCCTCCGAAGATGCGGGCGAAGCCGACGGTGCGCTCGGCGATGACGGCGATGACGACGGTGCCCGCCAGGATGATGGTGCTGGTCGCGGCGACCATGGGGTCGTAGCTCTGCTGGACGTAGTCGAGCATGGTGACGGGAAGCGTCCGGAAGTCGCGGCTCTGCAGTAGCAGCGACAGCGGCACGTTGTTGAACGAGGTGACGAAGCTCAGCAGACCCGCCGAGAAGATGCCGGGTCGCAGCAGCGGGAGCGTCACGGTGAAGAAGGCCCGCAGCGGCGAGGCGCCGAGGCCGCGAGCCGCCTCTTCGATGCCCGGGTCGGCCAGGGCGAGCGAGGCGCCCGTGACGCGCACGGCGTACGGCAGCATCAGCACCGTGTGGCCGATGAGCAGCACGGGGAAGTTGTCGAGGCGCAGGCCGATCATGAGCTGCTGGTACAGCGCGAGGCCGACGACGAGCTCGGGCACGATGAGCGGCGAGAGGAAGAGCCCTTCGACCAGGCTCTTGCCGCGGTGGATCGCGAGCGTCACCGGCACACCGATCAGCAGCGCGAGGACGGTCGCGATCAGCGCGAGCTGCAGGCTCGACAGCAGAGCACTGACGAACGGGTCGTAGTTCAGCGCCGCCTCGAACCACCGCAGCGAGAACCCCTCGGGCGGGAAGCGCAGCGTCCGTCCGCCTGTGAACGCCGTGGCGACGACGAACAGGATCGGCACGATCATGATGATGTAGCCGGCGACGGCGAGGGATGCCGCGACCGGGCGACTGGTCTTCACGAGGTGGCCCCCCGTCGTCCGACGACGGCCGACAGGCCCGACACGGCGAACACGAGCACCGTCATGATGATCGCGGTCGCGCTCGCGGCGGCCCAATCGATCGTGACGCTCGAGTACGAGTACAGCTGGGTCGACAGCATCCGCTGGCTGGATCCGCCGAGGAGGTACGGCGTCGTGTAGGCGGTGACGCTGCCGGCGAAGACGAGCGTCGCGGCGACGACCATGCCGGGCGCCGACAGCGGCACGACGATGCCCCAGAAGGTGCGGGTGCGGCTCGCGCCGAGGCCGCGCGCGGCGTCATCCAGTCCGGGATCGACCTGCGCGACGGCGGAATAGCAGGAGATGATCGCGAGCGGCAGGAAGAGCTGCGTGAGACCCAGGACGATGGCCAGCTCGGTGTAGAGCAGCTGCGGTGCACGGTCGACGAGGCCGAGTCCGGTGAGCAGCTGGCCGATCGCGCCGTTGGAGCCCAGCAGCACGAGCCACCCGAACGTGCGGACGACGTTGCTCAGCAGCAGCGGGAAGATCGCGAGCGCGAGCAGCACGCCCGCCCACCGCGAGGTCGAGCGCGCCAGCAGGTAGGCGATCGGGAAGCCGAGGACGATGCAGACGACGGTCACGATCAGGCCGAGGCCGACCGTGCGGCCGATGATCGCGAGATCGAACGGGTCGGTGAGCATGCGCCCGAGCCGGTCGAGGATGTCGAGCGGACTGACCCCCGGAGGCGCGAAGAGCATCGCGATCGAGGGGATCAGGAACCCCGCCAGCAGCAGCGCCAACCCGGGCAGGGCGAGCAGTCCGGTGCGGCGTGAGACCACGAGCGAACTCCGTTCGAGCGAGGAGGGTGCGGGCGCAACCGGTTGCACAACCGGTTGCTTCCACCGTATGGCCCGCGGGACGGTCGCGTCGACCAATCGTGTAAACAACGTGTAAAACGACGGCGCGGGCCGAACGCAACCGGTTGCTTCGGCTCAGTAGGATGAGCCGACCGAGCGCGATCGCGCGGGTCACGGAAGGAGTGCGGTGACGACGCTGGCTGATGTCGCCGCCCACGCAGGGGTGGCGAAGTCGACCGCCTCGCGCGCGCTCAGCCGGCCCGACCTCGTCGCGCCCGACACCGTCGCGCGGGTGCGCGCCGCCGCCGAGCAGCTCGGGTTCATCCCCAACCGGGCCGCCAGCCACCTCGCCCGCGGCCGCAGCGGAATCGTCGCCCTCGTCGTGCCGACGCTCGACAACGCCTTCTTCACACCGATCATCGCGGGCGCGCAGGCCCGGGCGCGGGAGTCCGACCTGCAGCTCACGGTCGCCGTCCACCGTCTCGACGACGCCGACGGACTGGTCGAGCTCGAGCGTCTCGTGCGCCAGGTCGACGGCTGCGTGCTCGTCGCACCGCGCGGACCCGACGACATCGTGCGGGCCGTCGGCGCCCTCGGCCCGACCGTGCTCGTCGACCGCGAGATCGACGGCATCCCCTCGATCGTCGCCGACACCGCGACCGCCTTCGCCGACCTGGCCGGCCGGCTCGCCGACGCCGGCCACCGCGGCATCGCCTACCTGGGCGGACCCGAGGGGTCGTGGCAGGACCGGCAGCGCACCGCGGCCATCGCGGCGGCGGTCGGCGACCGGGTGACGCTGACGACCCTCGGCCCCCTGCCCTCGACCTTCGCCGCGGGAGTCGCGACCGCCGACGCCGTCATCGACAGCGGCGCGACGGCCGTCGTGCCCTATGCGACCTCGATCGGCCTCGGCCTCGTGTTCGCGCTGCGCGCCCGCGGCGTCGCCTCGCCCGGCGACATCCTCGTCAGCGCGGAGCGCCTCGTCGCCCAGGCGATCGGTGCCGACGACGTGCCGGCGATCGACGTCGACGGCGACGCGCTCGGCCGCGAGGCCATGGCCGCGCTCATCCCCCTGCTCGACGCACCGCTCGACACCGCTCCTCAGCGACGCCTCGCGGTCTCGGTGCACTGGCCCGCCGCGGGCGCGACCCACGCCGAGAACGCACCCGCTCGGCGATAACGCACCGCCGAGCGCACGTGCTCGCGGCGACCGTCTGCTGTCGGCGCGGTCGCCGGTCGGCTCAGGACGCGGCGAAGCGGTCGGTCGCGGCGACGAGGGCGGCGGCGATGCCGGGCTCCGCCGCCGAGTGGCCCGCGTCGTCGACCATGACGAACTCCGCCTCGGGCCAGGCCCGGTGCAGATCCCACGCCGTCATGGGCGGAGTGCACACGTCGTAGCGCCCCTGCACGATGACACCGGGGATGCCGCGCAGCGCGCCGGCGGCGGCATCCTCGATCAGCTGTCCCTCGCGCAGCCAGCCGCCGTTGAGGAAGTAGTGGTTCTCGATGCGGGCGAAGGCGGTCGCCGACTCCGACTCGGTCATGGCCTCGACGAGCTCGGCGTCGGGCCGCAGCGTCACGGTCGAGGCCTCCCAGCGGGTCCACGCCTGCGCGGCCGGGACGTGCACGGCGGGATCGGGGTCGGCGAGCAGCCGGTGATACGCCTCGATCATCCGACCGCGCTCGATGACGGGCACCGGCGCGAGGTAGTGCTCCCACAGGTCGGGGAACAGCGCCGCCGCCCCGCCCTCGTAGAACCATTCGAGTTCGTGGCGGCGCAGCGTGAAGATGCCGCGCAGCACGAGCTCCGACACGACCTCGGGATGCGACTGGGCATAGGCCAGCGCGAGGGTCGAGCCCCACGATCCGCCGAAGACCTGCCAACGAGCGATGCCGAAGTTGCGGCGCAGCAGCTCGAGGTCGGCGACGAGGTGCCACGTCGTGTTGAAGCGCAGCGCGGCGGCGGGGTCGCTCGCGTGCGGCGTCGAGCGTCCGCACCCGCGCTGATCGAACAGGATGATGCGGTACGCCTCGGGGTCGAAGAACCGGCGGTGCCACGGCGCCGTGCCGCCCCCGGGGCCGCCGTGGAGGAACACGACCGGCTTGCCGTCGGGGTTGCCGGACTGCTCCCAGAACACGCGCTGCCCGTCACCGGCGAGCAGGAAGCCCGTCTCGTACGGCTCGATCTCGGGATACAGGATGTCGGCCAGCGCGGCCGGCACGCTCATCGTGCGGCTCCGGGATCGGGGGCGGTCATGCGCTTCACGGTACTGCCACGGCCGGCACGCCGCACGCGCGGTGCGCGATCGGCGCGCTGTGGTATCCGCGGGGTCACTCGACCAGCCGCCGGGCACGGAAACGGTCGCCCACCTGCTCGAGCAGCACGACCTCGCCGTTGAGGATCCGCGGGCAGCGGTGCCCTGTCAGCCCCTCGATCGTCAACCGCAGCAGCGTGCCGTGGGCGACCACGATGGTGCTGCCGCCGGCATCGTGGAGCGCACGCACGACCCGGATGCCGCGCTCCTGCGTTCGCGCGAGCGACTCGGCCGCCGGATAGTCCTCGTCGGGCCATCGCTGTCGCACGTCGGACACGGCGAGGCCCTCTGCGGCGCCGTAGTCCCGCTCGACGAGGTCGGGCTCGACGTCGCAGCCGGCGCCGGGCAGGTGCATGCGGATGATGTCGGCCGACTCCGCCGCTCGGCGCAACGGCGACGTGACGACGCGGGTCCAGACGGCCGCGGAGAGCACGCGCCCGGCGGCATCCGCCTGGCTGCGGCCGACGTCGTCGAGGGCGATGTCGGAGCGCCCCTGCATCCGGCGCTCGAGGTTCCAGGGGGTGCGGCCGTGCCGCACGAGGGCGAGGGTCATGCCGGCGTCGCGACGGGCAGCTCGGCGGCGACCGCCGGCTCGTGCGGATAGACGACGGCGTGCCCGACCTCGACCGCGACGCGATCGCCGACCTGCGGGCGCATCCCGTGGGTGCGCACGCGCAGCGTCATGCCGTGCCAGGTGACGACGACGTCGCTGCCCTCGGGGGTGAACAGCGTCGAGCGGACGACCGCGTCATCTCCCGGGACGATCCGCACCGCGGCGGGCAGGATCGCCGCCGTCGCGGCGCTGCCGTCGGGCAGCGACAGGTCGCACGGCAGGGCGAGCGGGTGGTCGGCCGCACGGAAGCGTCCCGCAGCGACGTGCCCGTCGACGAGCGTCGCGTCGGAGAGGAATCGCGCGACGAAGGGGCTGGCGGGGCGCTCGAGCAACGTCTGCGGTGCGGCGATCTGACGGATGCGGCCGGCATCGAGGACGGCGACGCGGTCGGCGAGCGCGAGCGCCTCGGACCGGTCGTGCGTCACGTGGATGACGGTGAGCCCGAGCTCACGGGTGAGGGTGTGCAGCTCGAGGCGCAGGCGATCGCGCAGCGGCTCGTCGAGGGCCGACAATGCTTCGTCGAGCAGCAGCACCCGGGGACGGGCCACGAGCGCCCGGGCGAGGGCGACGCGCTGCCGCTGTCCGCCCGACAGGGTCGCGGGGTCGCGCCGCTCGTACCCCGCGAGCCCCACCAGCTCGAGTGCCTCGGCGACGCGCCGCTGCCGTTCGAGGCGCGACACGCGCGCACGTCGGAGCGGGTACTCGACGTTGCGCGCGACGTTCCAGTGCGGCCAGACCGCGTGCTGCTGGAAGACCATGCCGAGCTCGCGCTGCTCGGGCGGCACCGAGACCGAGCCGCCCGCGAGCTGACGGTCGCCGATGAGGATGCGCCCCGCGGTGGGCGTGAGGAATCCCGCGACGCTGCGCAGCAGGGTGGTCTTGCCCGAGCCCGAGGGCCCGACCAGGGCGATGAACTCGCCGTCTGCGATATCGAGGTCGATGTCGGCGAGGCCGAGCGTGCCGTTGCGGTAGCGCAGCGAGACGTTCTCGAGGGTGACGGATGCCATGACGGCCTTTCTGCTTAGGAGGTGCGCCGGGTCGCGAGGCCGATGACGGCCAGTCCGACCAGGGCGACGATGAGCGACCACGCGGATGCCGTGCTGAACGCCCCGGCCTGCTGGAAGTTGAAGATCGCGACGCCGAGCGTCTGCGACCCCGGCGACAGCAGGAGCACCGACAGCGTCAGCTCGCGCACTGCGGTCACGGCGACGATGACCGCACCGGCGACCGCGGCGGGCGTCGCCATGCGCGCGGAGATGTCGACGAGGGCTCGCAGGCGTCCGGCGCCCGCCACGCGCGCGGCCTCTTCCGCGCTCGTCGGGGTCGCCGACAGCGGCGCCGCCACGGCCTGCACCACGAGGGCGGTGAACGAGGTGACGTAGGCGACGAGGATCAGCCACGGGGTGTTGAACAGGCCGAGCGAGGGAGCCAGGATGAGCCAGGCGACGGCGATGACGATCCCGGGGATCGCCTGCGGCACCATCGCCACGGCGCCGAGCGCCCGCGGTGCGCGGCCGCTCGTTCGGGCGACGACGACGCCGATGGCCAGGCCCAGGATCCCGCAGATCACCGCGGCGAGCGAGGCGAGCATGGTCGAGTTCGCCGCGCCGGCGAGCGCGCTGGGCGTGGTGACGGCCCGGACGAGGTGGTCGAGGGTGAGGTTCTCCCAGGTCAGCGGCACCCCGGGCGCACGCAGCAGCGTCTGCGTGAGGAGGGCGAGCAGCGGCAGCACCGTGATGAGCAGCACGACGGCCCACATCATCGCGCCCACCCCCACGCGGGCGTGCCCGAGCGGTGTGCGCTCGGGCACCGCGTTGGACGAGTCGAGCTCCCACCCGCGGCGCGCCAAGAGCCCGTCGGCGACGAGCGCCAGCAGGGCGAGCACCAGCAGGACGACGCCGATCGTGGCGACCACCGCGAGCGGGTCGTCGACGGTGCCCGACTGCAGGTAGCGGTAAACGAGGGTGGCAAGGGTGACGAACCGCTCGGGCAGACCGATGATCGACGGGATGCCGAAGTCGGCGAGGTTCCCGACGGCGATGAGCACGAACGACGACACCAGCGCTGGCCGCAGCAGCGGCACCGTGACCGAGGTCAGCGCCCGGGCCGGTCCCGCGCCGCTGATCCGGGCGGCCTGCTCGAGATCGGTGGGGATGCGGCGCAGGGCGGCCGAGACGATGAGCATCGCGATGGGATAGCTGTGGATCGTCAGCAGCAGGATGACGCCGTCGGCGCCGTAGATCGACCACAGCGGGGCCCCGAACGTGCCGCGCCACCAGAGGTTCAGCGGACTGGTCGGGCCGGCGATCCCGAGCCAGGCGATGGCGCCGACGAACGGCGGCATGAGCAGCGGGCTCAGCGCGAGCAGTCGCAGCACCGTTCGCCCGGGCAGGTCGGTGCGGTCCAGCAGCACCGCGAAGGTCGTGCCGATGACGACGGCCGCGAGCGCCGAGACCGTCGCCGAGAACAGGCTGTTCGCGCCGGCCTGCAGCACGTCGCCGTGCAGCAGCACCCCCAGCTGATCGCCGCGGCCCGCCAGCACGAGCAGAGCGCCGATCGGCAGCAGGATGAGCCCGCCGCAGGCGAGCCAGAGCGCGACGACCAGCGCGTCGACGCCGTCGGTCCGCCGACGGACCGCCCCGCGGGCTCGGATCGCCGAGCCCGCGGGGAGGAGTGGGGTCGAGGTCATCGAAGGAAGAGCGACCGGAAGGTCTCGACCGCGGCATCCTGCGTGCTGCGGATGGTTTCGAGGTCGGGCGAGAGGATCGTGATCTCGTCCATCGACGGCGCGCCCTCGGGCGTTCCGACGTCCGAGCGCACCGGCAGGTAGGACTGCTCGACGGCCAGCTTCTGACCCTCCTCGCTGACGAGGAAGTCGACGAACGCCTGGGCGGCCTCGGCCTGCTCGGTGTCGGCGAAGATGCCGACGGGCTGCGACACGTAGGGCACGCCCTCGCTCGGGTACGACACCGCGATGGGCGAGCCCTGCTCGGCGAGCTCGCGCACGAGGTAGTCGACCACGATGCCCACCGGCTGCGCCCCGGTCGCGACCGCCTGCGACACGGGCCCGTTGCTGTCGGCGATCACGGGGCGGTTCTCGGCGAGCGCCGTCATCCACTCCTCGCCCAGCTGCTCGTCGTCGAGCCAGACCGCGGCGTTGTACGCGGCCGCGCCCGAGACGTCGGGGTTGGGCATGACGATCTGGTCGGCGTAGGCGGCGTCGGTCAGTTCCTGCCACGACTCGGGCGCCTCGGTGATGATGCCGGTGTTGTAGGCGATGACGGTCGGGATGATGCGGGTGCCGGTGTAGAAGCCCTCGGCGTCGACGACGTCGGCGTTCAGCGCCTCGACGTCGGCCGGGGTGTACTCCAGCAGCAGCCCCTCGGCCGCGTAGCCCTCGAAGGTGCCGGCGTCGGCGGCCAGGAACACGTCCGCCTGGATGCCGCCCGATTCGCGCTCGGTCGCGACGCGCGTGGTCAGGTCGCCGGTGCCGGCGCGGAACACCTCGACGGTGATCTCGGGGTGGATCTCGTTGAAGGCGGCGACGAGCTCGTCGGCCTTCTCCTGCGGCTCGGACGTGTACAGCGTGATCGTCGCGGGCTCGAGGGCGCCGGCGGCGGGCTCGGCGGTGGCGGCCGGGCTCGTGCTCGACGAGCAGCCGGCCAGGGCGATCGCGGCGACGCCGAGGAGGGCGAGGGGGACGGTGGAGCGCATGCGGGACATGGGGTTCCTATCGGGTGTCATCGGGTGAGGAGGGAGGAGAAGATCGGGGCGGGAGAGTCGAGGCCGACGTTGGTGACGGTGATGCCCTCGGGCAGCAGATGCACGAGCGAGAACATCGCGAGGTCGTGTCCGCTGACGCGGTCGGGTCCGGCGTCCATGACCTGGTGGTACGCCAGCGACGGACCCACCGAGATCGGGATGCCGCGCAGCGTCGCCGACAGCGGATGGTGGAAGTGCCCGGCCAGCACGGCGCGCACGTCGCTGCCGGCGATCGTGTCGAGGAAGGCGTCGGCGTCGCGGAGGCCCGCGCGCGCCAGCGTGGGAAGCGGCGAGCCGAGCGGGGCATGGTGCAGCCCGATGACGGTTCCGGCACCGTGCGGCGAGCGCAGGACGTCCCCGAGCCACGCGCGCTGCGGGTCGCCCAGCTCGCCGCTCGAGCTGTCGAGCAGCACGAAGCGCAGCTCGTCGACGAGCTCGACGCGGTGGTGCGACTCCGCGTGGCCGCTCAGGATGCGCGCGGCGTCGGGCTCGTCGTGGTTGCCGAGCGCCGTCAGGACGGGAACGCCGGTGATATCGGCCAGCCGCGCGAGCGCGTCGCGCAGGGCGGGGTAGGCCGCGGCGTGGCCGCGCTGCACGAGGTCGCCGGTCACGACGATGGCCTCGGGGGTGATCCCGGCGTCGCGCACGTACGCGCCCACCATGCGCAGGCGCTCGATGCCGTCGACCGCGTCGTAGAGACGGCCGTCGACCGTCGCGTGGACGTCGCTCAGGTGCAGCACCGTCAGCCGGCCGGTCGCGCGGCTCATGCCGCACCGCTGTTCTTGCGGCGCAGCGCCGCCACCTGGTCGGCGCGCAGGCCGTGCGCGCGGAGGTACCGCTCGGCGCCGCCGAGCTCGTCGATGACCGACAGGGCGTGCGCGATCGCCTCGGGCGGGCTCTCGAGATGCAGGCGCAGGATCCCGGCGCGCTCCTCGCCCGGCAGGGCTCGGGCGATGTGCTCGGCGTGCTCAGCCCGCACGGGGCGCACGTGCGGCGCCGACAGGACGTAGTCGGCGACGACCTCGTCCGCCGTCGCGCCGGCGGCGCGGCGCGCGAGCGCCACGACGAGGCCGGTGCGGTCCTTGCCCGCGGTGCAGTGCACCAGGGCTGCACCGTCGGCTTCGGCCACCACGCCGACGGCGCGCGCGAGGGCGTCGCCGCGCTCGCGCAGCAGCTGCTCGTAGATGGCCTCGAGCCCGCCCGTCGCCGGCGGCTCGGCGCCGTAGAGGGGTACCGAGCGGACCGGGATGCCGTGGCGCACGGGCCCGTGCTCCGACGGTTCGCGCAGGTCGAGGATGACCGAGACGCCCAGCTCGGCCAGGGCGGCGGCGCCGGCGTCGGTCAGGGCCTCGGGCGCGCCGGAGCGGACGAGCCACGGAGCCCGGGCGCGTGTCGCACGGACGTTGAACAGTCCCTCGATGTCAATCGCGAGCATCGCGACCAGCCTGCGTTACGTGCGTTACATCTCTCACGGAACGCGATTACAGTCGCCCGACGTCACCGGATGCTGGCACGGCGGTGACGCGCGGCTGACCGGAAAGTGAACGCTGGGGGCTACTCCTCCTCGGCGATGGCGTCCGCGACGACGTGACGCATGCCCGCGGCATCCGTCGGCGTGGTGCCGTCGGCGAGACCCGAGTGCAGCGCGTGGAGCACGACCGTGTGCCCGATGCGCGCGAGGAAGGGATCGACGTCATGGGCGGCCGCGGCCGGCCCCGTCGCGACGACCACCCCGGCGATCCGGCCGAGCGGCGACCGGGCGAAGCTCGTCACGGCGGCGACCGGAGTGCCGCGATCGCGGGCGGCCGCCGCGGCGCGGAGGGTCTGCACGTTGGCCCCCGAGTAGCTGAGGGCGAAGCACAGGTCGTCCTCGCCGAGTGAGGCGACGGCGAACTGCTGCGCCAGCGGGTCGATCGGAGCCTCGACCGCCCGCCCGAGAGTGCTCAGGCGCATCGCGAAGTCCTGCAATGGCGGTCCCGAGAAGCCGTTGCTCACGAGCACGACCCGCCGCGCGCCCCGCAGCAGCTCGACCGCAGCGGCGACGCTCGCGGGGCTGACGCTCTCCTGCGCGAGCCGCACGGCTTCGACGGCGTCGTCGAAGGCGCCCGAGGCGACGTCGTCGCCGTCGCGTGCCTTCATCGGCGCGGAGCGTGCCAGCTCGAGGCGCAGGTGCTGGAAACCGCGGAAGCCCAGACTCTGGCACGCGCGGATGACCGTCGCCGTCGACGTGCCCGCGGCCTGCGCCAGTTCCGCCGTCGACCATTCGACGACCTCATCGGCGCGTTCGACGATGAGCGCGGCGACCTTCGCCTCGCTCGGACCGAGCAGCGACGCGGACGAGCGGATGCGCGCCAGCACGCTGAGTTCGGGGCGGGAGATCGTCATGGCCGTCCTTGCGCGTCGAGGGAGACGAGTTCCGACCGAATGTAACGCCTTCGTGCGAACGGCCGGATGAACGACGGGAATAGGCTCGGCACATGGACGCCACCACCGTCACCGTCACGGGCGCCGCCGGTCAGATCGGTTATGCGCTGCTGTTCCGCATCGCCGCCGGCGAGATGCTCGGCCCCGACCGCCCCGTCCACCTCCGGCTGCTCGAGATCCCCGCCGGCGTGCGCGCCGCCGAGGGCACGGCGCTCGAACTGCAGGACGGCGCCTTCCCGCTGCTGCGGTCGGTCGAGGTCACCGACGATGCCCGCACGGGCTTCGCGGGAGCCAACATCGCGATGCTCGTGGGCGCCCGGCCGCGGACGGCCGGCATGGAGCGCGGTGACCTGCTCGCCGCCAACGCGGGCATCTTCGGCCCGCAGGGCACCGCGATCGCCGCGGCTGCGGCATCCGATGTCCGGGTGCTCGTGGTGGGAAACCCCGCCAACACGAACGCGCTCATCGCCGCCTCGGCCGCGGAGGGCGTGCCGGCCGAGCGCTTCAGCGCACTGACCCGGCTCGACCACGAGCGGGCTGTCGCCCAGCTGGCCGCGCGCCTGGACGTGCCGGTGACCGAGATCGAGGGCGTGACGATCTGGGGCAACCACTCCGCGACCCAGTTCCCCGACATCGCCGCCGCGACCGTCGGCGGCCGCCCCGCCGGCGAGGTGCTGGCCGAGCGCCTCGGCGGAGCGGATGCCGCGCGCACCTGGCTCGACGAGGAGTTCGTGCCTCGCGTCGCCAAGCGCGGCGCCGAGATCATCGCGGTGCGTGGAGCGTCGTCGGCCGCCTCGGCCGCCAACGCCGCACTGCGCCACGTGCGCGACGACGTCCGTGGCACGGGCGGACGCCGCACCTCCGCCGCCGTGGTCTCGCGCGGCGAGTACGGCGTGCCCGAGGGACTGGTGTGCTCGTTCCCGGTCACGAGCGACGGCTCGGGATACCGGGTCGTCCCCGGCCTCGAGCTCGACGACCGCGGACGATCGCGACTGGACGCCTCGGTCGCCGAGCTCGTCGACGAGCGCGATGCCGTGCGGGCCCTCGGCATCCTCTGAGGCGGGGCCGCGATGGAGCTGCTCACCGGACTGATCCTCGGCGTCGTCGTGATCGCGTTCTCGACGTCGCTGTCGCAGAAGCTCGGCGTCGCGGGGCCGCTCATCCTCGTCGCGGTCGGACTCGCGGCATCGTGGCTGCCGGTCCTCGGGCCGTTCGAGGTCGATCCGGAGCTCATCCTCGTCGGCGTGCTGCCGCCCTTGCTCTATGCCGCCGCGGTCCGTCTTCCGGCGGTCGAGTTCCGCCGCGACCTCCCCTCGATCTCGGGGCTCGCCGTCGCGCTGGTCGTCATCAGCGCCCTCGCGATCGGCGGGTTCATCACCCTCGTGCTGCCGCAGGTCGGGTTCCCCCTCGCCGTCGCGCTCGGAGCGGTGCTCAGCCCGAGCGACGCGGTCGCCACGTCCATCGTCAAACGCCTGGGCATCTCGCCGCGCGTCGTCACGATCCTTGAGGGCGAGAGCCTCATCAACGACGCGACGGCGCTCGTGCTGCTGCGCAGCGCGATCGCTGCGGTCGCCGGAGGCTTCGCGTTCGCCGACACCGTCGGGACGTTCGTGTGGGGCATCGTCGCGGCCGTCGCCGTCGGTGTCGTCGTGGGGTTGCTCAATCTGAGCATCCGCGCGCGCATGAACACCGTCGCCGCGACCGCGCTCGGCTTCGTAGTGCCCTTCGTCGCCTACCTGCCCACCGAGCACCTCGGGGGGTCGGGACTGGTGGCCGCCGTTGCCGCGGGAATCACGACGGGCCAAGGAGCGGCGCGCCGCTTCACGGCGGAGCTGCGGGTGTCGGATGAGATCAACTGGCGCACCGTCGAGCTCATGCTCGAGGGCGGTGTCTTCCTCATCATGGGGCTCGAGCTGCGCGGCATCCTCGACGACAACACCGAGCAGCAGAACGGTCCCGGCACAGCCGTGCTGCTCGCGCTGGCCTCGCTCGCGATCCTGCTGGTCATCCGCGCCGCCTACGTCGCGGCGCTCATCTTCGTGCAGGGGCGACGCGCGCGCACCCGCCAGCGCGAGCGCCTCGAGCTCATCGCCGACCGTCTCGACGCCGTTCCGGCGGACTTCGGCGGGCGCGGCGGACAGCCCGGCGCCGCGCGTCGTCGGCTGCAGAGCATGCGCAACCGGCTCACCCGCGCCTTCCACGATCTGGACTACTACGAGGCCTCCCCGCTCGGATGGAAGCACGGCACGATCATCGTGTGGGCCGGCATGCGCGGGGTCGTCACCCTCGCCGCCGCCCAGACGCTTCCCCGCGACACCCCCGACCGCGAGCTGCTCATCCTCACCGCCTTCCTCGTCGCGGTGATCAGTCTGCTGCTGCAGGGCCTGACGCTTCCGGGCCTCGTCCGGCTGCTGCGCATCCCGAGCACGGCGGACGACACGACGCTGCTGCACGAAGAGCGCGAGGCACTCGACGACGCCCTGCGCTCGGCTGCCGTCGAGCGGCTCGCCGATCCCACGCTCGCACTCGAGCACGGCGGCACGTGGGACGACCGGACGCTCGCCATCGCGCGGCGGCGGCTCGAGCAGGCGGCGGACGAGGATGCCGGCACCCAGGCCCGCGAGCTGCAGCTGCTCGTCATCGCGACGATGCGCGCGCGACTGCTCGAGCTCGCGAGTGAGGGCGCGTTCTCGTCCGAGGTGCTGCGGGAGTCGCAGCGGCGGCTCGATGCTCAGCAGGTGAGCCTCGAGATGCGCCGGAACGATCTCTGACGCGACGACATGGTGAAAACCGTTCTCGTGTCGGCGACAATGGGAGGGTGAGCATCCCGACCGACGACGACCGCACGACGCGCCCCGCGGCCGACTACGCCGAGACGCGCACGATCGCCCTGCCCGACGCGGCCACCGACGAGCTGCCCGACAGCTTCGCCGCGCTGCAGCCGAGCCCGGAATGGTGGGCCGCCCGCCCCGCGGGCGCCCGCCTCGTCGGCCTCGTCGTCTCGCGCGACGACATGCCGAGCATCGTGGCGCAGCGCGATGCGCTCGCGCAGTTCGGTGTTCCGATCGAGGGCTTCCGCCACCCCGCCCCCGAGACCGGCGAGAGCTGGCAGGAGCGGCTGTCGCGGCTGTTCGGCCACCTCACCGCCGGCGATGTCGTCGTCGTGTCGGACGTCCACGCCCTCGGCCGCGACGCCGACGAGGAGACCCGCACGATCGCCGAGCTGCGGCGACGGTCGGTCATCGTGAAGGTGCTCGGCTCGCGCCGGGGCTGACCCGCTCCCCCGTCGACTCGCGGCTCGGGTGTCAAGACCCTGTCCGCGCACGAGCCGATCCCTACCGTGGGATGTGTTCGCGTCCGTCCCGAGGACGCGTTCTCAGGAGGACGCCATGGTCACGAACGACCCTCCCGCCACGGAGGCGATGCTCGATGGGCGCTACCGGCTGGGCGAATGCGTCGGCCAGGGCGGGATGGCGCGGGTGTACCGCGCCGAGGACGTCCTGCTGGGCCGCACCGTCGCGATCAAGCTCCTCCGTCCCGAGATGGAGGGGGCGACCTCCAGCCGCGCACGCAGCGAGATGACCGTGCTCGCCTCGCTGAACCATCCCGCGCTCGTCACGCTCTACGACGCGCAGCTCTCGCCCGGCCGGGCCGAGTATCTCGTCATGGAGTTCGTCGACGGCCCGACCCTCGCCACCCGGATCGCGGCCGGGCCGCTTCCGCCCGCCGACGTCGCCGTCCTCGCCGCCGACCTGGCCGAGGCGCTGCACGTCGTGCACGGGGCGGGCATCGTGCACCGCGACATCAAGCCCTCGAACGTGCTGCTGTCGCAGACATCGCTCCCCGGCAGCCGGTCGGGGGCGAAGCTCGCCGACTTCGGCATCTCGGTCCTCGTGGATGCGGCGCGCCTGACGCAACCCGGGACGGTGATCGGCACGGCGGCGTACCTCGCCCCCGAGCAGCTGACCAACGCCCCGCCCGCGCCGCCCGCCGATATCTACGCGCTCGGCCTGGTGCTGCTCGAGTCGCTCACCGGTGGGCGGGCCTTCCCCCACGCCGAGGGCTTCGGCGAGGCGCTCGCCCGCCTGTCGGTCGCCCCCGAGATCCCCGACGCGCTCGGCGCGGACTGGGTGGCGCTGCTGACCCGGATGACCGCGATGCAGCCGGAGGACCGGCCGAGCGCCGCCGAGGTGTTCACCGCGGCATCCGATCTCGCCCGCCGACCGGCGACGCCCGCACTGCCACCGATCCCCGCGGCGGTCGCGGCAGCATCCGCCCCCACCGCGACGCAGACCCGGGTGCTGCCGGCTGCGGGTGCCGTGGCTGCCGCCGGAGCGGCCGGCGGCCTGGCCGCAGGCGGGGCAGGCGCGGCGACGACGGTGCGGATGGACGAGGACGACGAGCGGCGGCGCTCCCGTCGCCGCGTCGGGCTGATCGGCGGGTTGGCCGCGGCCGCCCTCGCGGCGACGGCGGTCACGGGAGCGTGGCTGGCCGGCACGGCCGGCCCCGAGGCGCCTCCCACGACCCCCGCCGACACGGAGCAGTCCCCAGCACCCGAGCCCGCGCCCGTCGAGACCCCTCAGCCGGCGACCGTCGTCGAGGAGCCCGTCGACGAGGCCCCCGCCCCGCCGGTCGAGGACGCGACCGACAGGGGCGGGGGCCCGGGCGTGTCGGAGGCGGAGCGAAAGGCCGCCGAAGAAGCGGCGAAGGCGGCGGAGGAAGCCGCGAAGGACGCGGCGAAAGCCGCCGAAGAAGCCGAGAAGAAGGCCGAGGAAGAGGCCAAGAAGCGCGACGAGGAGCAGCGGAAGGCCGAGGAGGAGGCCCGCAAGCGCGATAAGGAGAGGCGCGGCGACGACTGAGCGCCCGCGGAGTCAGGGCGTGCAGCCGCGGACGGCGTCGCCCGCCCCGCCGTTCGAGCGCACCAGCTGCACCTCGATGCACGTGCGCCCCGACGGGTCGGCGGGAACGGCCACGGTCGCGGTGTCGACGCGCTGCGGCGCTCCCGCACCGTCGAGCGTCACGGGGTACCAGAGGTAGGTGTCGCCCTCGACGGGATCGGGGTTCGTCCACGTGAACGTGACCTGATCACCGGATGCCGCGCCCGCGAGGTCTCCGACGCGCGGCACGAAACCGGCGAGCGGGTCTTGCGGTGCGCTCGTGGGTGCCGGGGAGTCCTCGGGCTCTGCCGTCGCGGGCGGCTGCAGCATACTCGCGACCACGACCACCGCGACGACGAGCGCCGCCGCGACCGCGCCGAGACTGATCCACAGCCACGACCGCGACCGGGGCCGCTGCTCGGGCTCGGTGCCGCCCGTGGATGCTCCGCCGGGCGGCACGGCCGCCACGTCGGAATCGGCGCCCGCGGGGGCCGACGACGGCGCGGCGGGCTGTCGTCGCTGCACCGTCTGCTCGGGTGCCGCGTCGAGCGTCCGCGGTCGGCGCACGGTGGCGTCGCGCTCCCCCGCCGACGGCCGTAGCACGGTGTGGTCCGCCTCGGTCGGCGCGGCCGGCGCAGCCGCGGCCGCGGACGGGGCGAACGGCGAAACGGCATCCGTGCGATCCTTGCGGCGGGTGGACCCGGCGGGAGGGGCCGTCGTCGGTTCGATGCTGACGATCCCTCGGACGCGGGTGAGCTCGCCGTCGGTGTCCTCCTCGTCCTCGGCTTCGGGCGAGTCGTCGAGGATGTCGATCGGCGTCACGGAGTGCGCGAGCTCGATCTGCACGCGCTGCAGCGCCCGCGCGAACGAGACGGCACTGTCGAAGCGAGCCGACGGGCTCTTCGCCAGTGCGCGCGCGAGCGCCTGCTGCAGCGACGCCGGCACGTCGGCGCGCTCGAGCGGGGCGGCCGGCATCGTCTCGATGCGGTGGATCAGGTCGGCGGCGGTGTTGCGCCCGCCCGGCTCTTCGAACGGCGAGCGGCCGGCGAGCAGCGTGTAGATCGTGGCGCCGAGCGCGTACACGTCCGACCGCACCCCCGAGTCGGGCTGGTCGCCGAAGGCTTCGGGCGGTGACCACGGGATCGACATGGCCGCCGTCTCGTCCCCGCCGTCGGTGGTCGTCGCGATGCCGAAGTCGGTCAGCGCCGGACGGTTGTACTCGGTGACGAGGATGTTGGCCGGCTTGATGTCGCGATGCAGGATGCCGGCGCGGTGGGCCGTCTCGACGGCGGCGGCCACCTGGATGCCCACGCGCAGCGCCTCGGCGACCGAGAACGCCGCGGCGCGGTAGCGCACCTGCAGGTTCGGACGCGGGCAGTTCTCCATGACCAGGTAGGGTCGCTGGTCGTCGGCGAGACCCGCCTGGTAGATCGTGACGATCGCGGGATGCGTCGAGAGCATCGCCATGACGTTCGCCTCGGCGGTGAACTGCTCGACCGATCCGCCCGCCATCCGCTCGGGCAGCAGCACCTTGACGGCGACCTTGCGACGGGGCAGGTGCTGCTCGTACAGGTAGACGTCGGCGAATCCGCCCGATCCCAGCAGCTCGAGGTAGGTGAAGCCGGGCAGCTGCGGCGGCGGCGCGGGAGGCCGCTTCGAGCTCACGGCAGATCCTCGAAGGCGATCGTCACGCCGTCGCCGATGTCGAGCACGTCGCCCGTGACCACCATGGTGGGCTCGTTCGGGTGCAGGCGCACCGGGTCGTTCCCGCCGCGCATGAGCACGGAGCCGTTCGTCGTGTCGAGGTCGACGACCAGCACGTGCTCGCCTTCGGCGCGGATCTCGACGTGGTTGCGTGAGATGTCCTGCTCGGGGCTTTCCACCGCCACGAGGGTGGGCAGGGTGTCCCCGGTCGAGCGCGACGAGCGCGGTCGCCGACCCACGATCACGGTGTTGTCGAGCTCGACCACCTGGCCGTCCGAGATCCGGATCCGCCCGCGGGCGATGCGCCGCGCCGGCACGATCTCGGTCGACTCGTAGACGGCGGCGTCGCCGCGTCGCGCGCCGCGGATGTCGGCGACGGCGATGGTCTCGCCGTCGTGGTCGCCGACGACGGCCGTGTTGCCCGAGACCAGCGTCGCCTCGTCGGGCGGCTCGATCACGGGAGCGGACGTCGGCCGCACGATGGTCTCGCCCCAGATCATGACCTGATCCTCGGATGCCGCCGCCTCGACGGCCGGCTCGGGCTCGGGCGCGGGCTCGGGATCCGGCGCCAGCCCAGGCTCCGACTCGGGCTCGGGCTCTGACTCCGGCTCCGGCTCGACCGCGGGCTCGGGTGCCACCGCCGCGACGGGCGCGCGGACGCCGGCGCGGGCACCGGTCACGTCGATGCTCACCGCGTCGGCAGGGACGACCCCGTCCACGAGCGGCAGCGACGCGGTCTCGTCCGCCGCGCCGACGAACATCGCCGAGGCGCGCTGCACGGCGGGAAGGTGGCGTTCAGCCCAGGTCGAGACGCCCGCGCCCGACACCGACACCGGGCCGGTCTCGGTCTCGACGACCAGCTCGACCGGACCGCGCACGGCGACGCGAAGCCCCTCGCCCTCGACGATCGCGAGCACGAAGTCCGGGATCGCCGCGAGCGAGGTGCCGAACGCGCCGGTGAGGGCCTCGATCACCGCGCCGATACCGCGCTCGCCCAGCCGACGCCAGACGGCGTCGATCGTCGGGATCGACACGTTCGCGGGCAGGGCGACGACGGCACCGGGCGCCGACGCCACGCGCCAGGGCTCCGCCCCCGTCGCAGGAACGTACCGGACCTCGGCCATCAGGCTCTCCCCCCTGCGACCGCACGCGGTCGGGTATCGATGTCGGCGTCGCTCGAGCGACCGCCCGCCGGCACCGTGTCGTAGGCGTCTCCGTCGTCCTCGCCGGCGGCATCCACCACGATGACGGTGACGTTGTCGCGCCCGCCGGCCAGCAGCGCTTCGTGGACGAGGCGGGTGGCGGCCTTCTGCGGGTCGTGCTCCTCGGCGAGGATGCGCGCGATGCGCTCGTCATCGAGCTCGGTCGACAATCCGTCCGAGCACACGAGGATGCGGTCGCCGTTCTCAGCGGGCAGCATCCAGAAGTCCGCCTCGCCGGTGCTGCCGGCGCCGATGGCCCGCGTGATCTCGTTGCGCCGCGCGTGACGGGCCGCGGTGACGGCATCCATCCGTCCCGAATCCACCAGCTCCTGCACGACGGAGTGGTCGATGCTGATCTGCTCGAGCCGGCCGCGCGCCCACCGATACGTGCGCGAGTCGCCGATGTTGAGCGCGAGCCAGTAACCGGCGTCGCCGACGCGTGTCAGCACGACGCCGGTGAGGGTCGTGCCGGCGGCGCGCTGCCCCGACGCGAGTGCGTCGACGACGCCGCGGGCTCGGGCGATGGCGCCACGGACGTCGGCGTTCGACACGCTCGCGGCGCCGACGAACCCGCGGAATTCGGCGATGACCGCCGCGCTCGCCCGCGCCCCCGCCTCGTGGCCGCCCATGCCGTCCGCGACCACGAACACCGGCGCTGCGGCCAGGTATGCGTCCTCGTTGGCCCGACCGCGCAGTCCCGCGTGTGTCGCCGCTCCGTGACCGATCTGCACCGCCGCCCCCGTCACCGCACGACCTCGACGGTGAGCCACCGGTCGCCGAGCTCCAGTCGGTCGCCGGTGCGCAGCACCGTCTGCTGGCCCGGCACCACCGGCACGGCGCCGTCGGCGCGCACGACCCGGATGCCGTTCGTCGACGCGCGGTCGATCACCGCGAGGCCCGCGGGTGACAACGGAACCAGTTCGAAATGCGTCCGCGACAGCGTCAGCGTCTCGTCGCGCAGCACGACGGCGTCGGCGCCCGCGGCCCGCGAGGGGTCGCGCCCGAAGACGGTCCGCGCGTACACGGCCGTCCGCCGGCCGTCGTCCCACGTCAGCAGCGCCCGCACGCCCGAGCGGATCTCTGGCACGCCGGCGAGCGGCTCGGTGTCGAAGATCATCGCGGTCATGCGGCACCGCCTCGTGGGGGCCGGCGCCGGCGGAGCGAGCGCAGGCTCAGCCGGGCGCGCAGGCGCCGCCACACCGACACCTGACCGCTCATTCCCACGACGATAGCGTCGACCTCGTTCCAGAACGCCTCGACGTCGGCGTCGGTCGGCTCGCCGGGACCGAAGACCCGTGCGTCCGCCGAGTCGGCGAGATCGGTCACCTCGGGTCGGGCCATCGACGTCGCGACGACAGCGGCACTCTCGGTCCGAGTCGCCCCGGCGGCGACGGGGGCGTTGAGGTCGACCGCGCGGTCGACCAGTTCGTCCCACCCGCCCGAGATGCGGTCGGCCCGGCGCTCGGCATTGCGGCGCTTCGCTCGGCGGGCGGTCTTGATCGCCCCCATGATGACGAAGGGCGCGAACAGCACGGCCAGGATGCCGATGCCGATGCCCGCCGGGACCAGGATGGCGCCGATCCAGTCGAACCCGGGATCGTCCTCTTCTTCCTGGTCGCGGTCGTTCGCGATCGCCGGCGGCAGCTCGGCCGGCTCCTGCGCGGGCGGCGGCGGCTGCAGCACCTGCGGCTTGGGGTTGGCGCGCGGCGTCGTCGTCTGCTCGTTCGGCTCGTTGTCCTCGTCGGGCGTCGGGTCGAACGGCACCCAGCCGAAGCCGTCGAACGCGACCTCGACCCACGCGTGGACGTTGTCGCCCGTGGCGACGAACTCGCCGCCGGCCTCGCCCTCGTCCGGGTGCCACCCCATGACCACCCGGGCGGGGATGCCCAGCTGCGATGACAGCAGCGCCATCGCGACGGCGTACTGCTCGTCGTCGCCGATGATCTCGTCGCCGCCGAAGAAGCTCGTGATGCGGGCCGCACCGTGACCGGACGGCGAATAGGGGTCGTCCTCGAGTCCGTGGCTGAAATAGCCGTCGGTCGACAGCCAGGTCTGCAGCGCCCGCGCCTGCTTGATCGGGGTGTCCGCGTCGCCGACGGCGTCGGTGGCGATCTGCGACAGGCCCTCGGGGATGCCGTCCTGCTTGGGCATCTTCACGGGGGCGAACTCCGCGTCGGCGAGCGCCTCGTCGCTCGGCACGAAGGGGAACACGGTGTCGACGGTGTAGCTGACGCCCGGGCTGAGGCCCGCCGTCACGGCCGCCGTCCCGGTGGCGTCGTTGTAGTGGGCGGTGCGGCGCAGCTCGTCGGCGCGGTCGCCCGCGAACTCGATGGCGCGCACCGCACCGGCATCCGGCAGCCAGACGCCGCCCAGCTCGTCGATCTCGAACCGCAGCTGCGCCCGCGTGCCCTCGGCGTCGGGCGACATGTTCGAGCGCAGCGGCGTGAACGAGCTCGATGAGCCGGCCCCCTCGTCCGAGACGTTGACGACCATGCCGTTGTAGGCGTCCATCGTGGCGAGACGGATGCGGCCGTCCTCGGGCAGGCCCTCGACGGTGAACAGCGGAGTCTCGGCGTCATCGCGGACGAGTCCGCGGAAGGCCTGGAGAGGGCTGGCGTACTGCTTGACGTCGAACGGCGGGATGACGACGTCGCGCAGCACGTAACGCGTCGTGGGCGGGCTCGCCACCGCGGCCGTCGCGACGCCGACGCCGACGGCGACCGCCACGACGGCGGCTCCCGACACGAGGCGGCGGATGCGGGAGTGGCGCACGGTCGCGGCATCCGAGACGGCCGTCGCCTCGATGCGGACCGCCGCACGGTGGGGGTCCCATGCCTGGCGCAGCGCGAGCCAGACCGCGGCGACGACGGCGAACACGATGCCCTGCAGCAGCGGCACCGCCGGTTCGGTCATCCCCAGCAGGATCTGCCCGATGAGGAAGGCGGTGACCGGGATCAGCGCCCACGCCGCCTGGCGCAGCCGCAGCGCGAGCGAGGCGGTCAGCACGGCGGCGATGAGCGTGAGCAGGAACGGCACGATGAGATGGCCGTCGCCGGGAGAGACGGGCGCGACGGTCGTCAGCAGGTTCTTCCACGACTGCACGGCGCCGAGTGCGAGCTGCGTCCACGTGTCGAGTGTCGGGATGACGCCGAAGAGCGCGGTGTGCGGCAGCGCCAGCGCGCCGCCGAAGAGGAAGTACGCCGCGACGGTCAGTCCCGCCGCGGGCAGCACGCCCCAGCGGCGCCACGCGCAGACCCACGCGATCCCGACACCGAGCGCGATCGCGCCGAAGCCGGCGAGCAGGTAGGCGGCGCCGTCGAAGCTGGGCCCGAACCCGAGCACCGGTACCGCGAGCAGGAGGACGACGGCGACGAGGTCGAGCACGAGACGCCGCGCGGTGGGCGACATCACGAGAGCACCTTCCGGATGGCGGGCGGCAGCTGGTCGAGCGCGCTGATCGAGACGACGTCGGCGTCGCCGACGCGGCGCAGGAGCGGCGACTCGACGGCGGAGTCGGCGACGACGGCCAGGGCGCGCACGCCCTGCGGCAGGCGCGAGCACGCGAGCTTGAGCTCGGCGGAGTCGACCCCCGAGCCGCAGAAGAGGACGACGATCGCGACGTCGTGGGAGTTGGCGGCGATCGTGCCGGCGAGGGCGACGATGCCGCCGTCGCGCTGGCGAGAGTGCTCGAGGGCCGAGAGGTTGTCGAGCAGGCGACGCGGGCCCTGCGTTCGCAGCGGACCCCGCTGCGTCCGCGCCTCGAGCATGCGCGAGTCGCGGAGTGCACGCAGGCCGATCGAGCCCGCCGCCGAGATGGCGAGCTCGAACTCGTCGGGGTCGCTGTAATCGCCGGCGTACGTCGACAGCCCGAGCACGAAGTGCGACCGGCGGGTCTCCTCGTACTGACGCATCATGAGGTCGCCGACACGCGCCGTCGACTTCCAGTGCACGTGGCGCAGGTCGTCGCCGGGCTGATACTCGCGCAGGGCGTGGAACGACACGTCGTCGCGTGCCAGCTGAGACGATGGCAGGCCTTCGAGGTCGCGCAGCCGACCGAGCGACAAGCCCTCCAGTGGCGTGGTCCGCGGGTGCACGTAGAGATCGACCGCCTGACGCCGGTCGCTGCTGCGCTCGAACAGGCCGAGCGGGTCGCCGCGCAGCACGCTGACCGGTCCGACGGCGAGGACGCCGCGGGCGGTCGTGGGGATAGCGAAGAGCTCCTCGTGCATGGCCTGCGGCGCGAGCCGCGGCACATCGAACTCGCCCCGGCCGGATCCGACCGGCAGCACGACCCGCGAGGGCAGGATCGACCGCGCGGTGCCGTTGACGAGGGTCAGCCCGCCGATCGCGCGCTCGCCGACCACGACGTGCGTGCGGGTGAGATCGAGGTCGACGTCATACGCGGTCCCGCCGAAGAGGAAGGGCACGCTGATCACGATGATCGCGGTCAGGATGACAGCGGCGATGATCATCTCCTGCCACCCGAAGCTCACCGCGACGACCCACAGCAGCACCGTCGCCGTCAGCATCACCCAGCCGAGCGGCCGGATCGTCCGCGTGACGGCGTCGATGCGACGCCGCGCGATCGCCCACCACGCCTCGAGGCGCTCGCGCAGCAGCACGAGCCGCGAGGGCGTCTCGGCGTTGACCGGCGCGGCGTCCGCTGCCGGCGTCGTCACCCCGACGCGGACCGTCGCGTCGGCGTCGCGCGTGGTCGAGCCGACCGTTCCCGTCTCGACCTCACCGCCGCTCCCGTCGACGCCGTCACGCCGGCCCCGGTGGGCGCGGCGCGCCGGGGTCGGAGCAGCCGGGGGTGTGGCCATCAAGCGTCCGCCCGCGCGAGCGGCGCCTCGACATCCGCGAGGGCGTTGTTCATGATCGTCTCGGCCGTCGTGCCGGTGAACTCCGCCTCGGGGTCGAGCACCAGGCGGTGGGCCCAGACCGGCACCGCGAGGAGCTTGATGTCGTCGGGGACGACGTAGTGGCGCCCTTGGGCGGCCGCGTACACCTTGGCGATGCGGATCATCGCGATCGCGCCGCGCACCGAGACACCCAGTCGCGTCGCCGACGCCTCGCGCGTTGCTTCGACCAGCTGCGCGGCGTAGCGGGCGACGACGGGATCGATGTGCACGGTAGCGGCGAGGTCGGCCATCTCGCCGACGGCGCGCGTCGTGATCACGGGCTTGAGGCTCGCCGACGGGTTGCGGTCGACAGCGCCGACGAGGATGCGCTCGGACACCGCCAGCGTGGGGTATCCGATCGAGGTCTTGATCATGAACCGGTCGAGCTGCGCCTCGGGCAGCTTGTAGGTGCCCGCCTGCTCGATGGGGTTCTGTGTCGCGATGACGAGGAACGGCCGACCCACCTCGTGGGGCACACCGTCGACGGTCACGCGCGACTCCTCCATGACCTCCAGCAGCGCGGACTGGGTCTTCGGCGAGGCGCGGTTGATCTCGTCGGCGAGCACGATCGACGCGAACACGGGCCCGCGGTGGAACTCGAAGCGCTTGTTCTGCTGGTCGTAGATCGTCACACCCGTGACGTCGGAGGGCAGCAGGTCGGGGGTGAACTGGATGCGGCTCGAGGTGCCCTGGACGCTCGCCGCGATCGCCTTCGCGAGGCTGGTCTTGCCCGTTCCCGGAGCGTCCTCGAGCAGCACATGCCCCTCGGCGAGCATCGCCGACAGCACGAGCGCCACGACCTCGCGCTTGCCGAGCAGGGCCGCGTCGACGTTGTCGATCAGGCGCGCGAAGGTGTCGCGGAACCACGCTGCCTGCTCGGGTGTCATGCTCATTCGATCTCGTTCCTCGTGATGGTTGGGATGCCTCGGTGCCCGCCGTCGCGGCGCTACCAGCGCGTGTGCTCGGTGTCGCCCCAGCCCCGGATCTGCGCCCAGGCGTCGTAGCCGTCGGCACCCAGGTGGCAGGTGATCTGCGTGGAGCCGTTCGCCTCGAGGCGGAAGGGACCCTTGTAGTCGTTGAAGGCGCTGCCGTTCCTCATGCAGTCGATCTGGTAGCTGCCCGCCGGGAAGTTCTCGGTGTTGATGACGAAGTAGTAGCACCCGTTGACGCAGCCGCCGACCGGCGACCCCTTGGTCAGATACGCGCGCGGCTTCGGCGGGGGCGGCTCGTCGGGCGTGCGGATGGACGCCGATGCCGAGGTCGTGTTGCTGCCCGCTGCGCTCGTGCGGACCTCGATCGTCTGCGTGCTGCTGTAGCCGACGTCGCGCGTGTTCGAACCGCGCGCCTCGACGCTCTGCCAGCCACCGCCGTTGATGCGGATCTCGGTCGTGATGTCGCGGCCGTTACGCGCCGGCGAACTCCACGACAGCGTCACCCGGTTGCCGTCGCGCGTCGCGTTGGCGCTGGGGTTGCCGATCTGGCCGTACGGCGCGACCTGGTTCGACGCCCCCGAGGGTTCACCCTCGTAGCGTGAGCCGTCGGCCGTCGCGACGGCACGCACCCGCACCGAGTAGGTGCCGTTGTTGTTGACCTGACCGTTGCCGATCGTGCCCGACCCGCCGTTACCGCCCGAGACCCAGTCCGAGCGCCAGCCGCCGTTGTTGACGGAGTACTGGTACGCCACCTCGCCGGGGTTGGCGCCGTTGAGGGAGCCTGCTGTCCACGACACGGTGACGCGGTTGTCGCCTTCCGCGGCCGACACGCCGGTCGGAGCACCCGGCGGGGTGAAGGCGCGGCGTGGCGCCGAGGCCCCGCTCCAGTCGCCCCAACCCGCCTTGTTCTGCGCGCGCACGATGAACGTGTAGTCGGTGGTCGAGGTGTCGACCGTCACGGCCTGGCTGGTCTGCCCGGCCGGCACGTCGATGGTGTTGACGACGGCGCCGCCGCGGCGCACCTGCAGCTGGTAGCCGGCGATCGCGTCGCCGTTGTCGGCGGGCTTGGCCCAGTTGACCTGCATCTGCGAGCGCGCTCCGACCGAGTCGATGCGCTGCGTCGTCGGTGCGGCCGGAGCATCGGGACGGCCGGCGGGCACCATCGACTGCGACCACACGCTCCAGCTCGACGGCTCGGGCGCCCGGTTGTGAGCGCGGACGCGCACCTGGTACGAGATGCCGTTCTGCAACCCGTCCCACGTGATCGAGGTACCGGTCACGCCGGTCTTCTCGGCGACGCCCGAGGGCGGCGCAGGCGAGATCTGCAGGCTGTAGCTCTCGACGGGCGAGCCCTCGGTGCGGGGCACCGTCCACGAGACGTCGAGGCTGCGGTCGCCGAACGCCAGGTTCGGCGGGTTCGGCGTCTCGGGCCGCTGGTCGGGCCGCGCGGTCTCGGACGGCAGCGACGGGTCGGACTCGCCGACGCGGTTGGTCGCGGTGACGACGAAGTTGTACTCGACGTTGTTGGTGAGGCCGTCGAGCGTGCAGGTGGTCGAGCGGCACTCCTTGGTGTAACCGCCCGAGGTGGAACGCACGCTGTAACCGGTGATGGACGCGCCGTTGTCGATCGGCGGCGACCACGACATGACGACCGTCCGGCTCTCGACGCTCGTCACCGTCGGCTTGCCCGGAGCGTCGGGGCGGCCCTGCACCGTGATGCGGATGTGGCCTTCCACCTCGCGGTCGGGGTCGCCGGTGGCATCCGCGATCCGGTACCGCACCACGAGCGTTCCGACGAAGTCGTCGCGACTGGTGACCTGGACACGGTCGCCCGCGACGACGGCGTTTGCTCCCGCGGTCTCGGTGAACGCGCCGACGACGGTCAGGGGCTCGCCGGGGAAGGGATTGACGTCGTTGTCGAGCACCGGCACCGAGACGGTCGCGCCCTGGTCGGCCTGGTCGATGACGTCGTCGTTCGCCGTCGCGAGCGGCCGCGACGAGGCGGTGACGGTCACCGCGATCGTGGCCTCGACGGGCTCGGTCTCACCGTCCGTGACGCTGACCCGGACGGGCAGGGTCGTTCCCTTGGCGAGGTCGGAGTCGGCCGAGACCGACAGCACCGAGCCGTCCACCCCCGCGGTCAGGCCGTCGGGCGCGGAGCCCACGAGGGCGAAGCGCAGCGCGTCGGCGTCGTCGGGATCGGGGTCGGTGGCGAGCGCCGCGAGGTCGAGGGTCTGGGCATCCTCACCCTGAGCGACCTGCATCTCGGCGCCGATCATCGTCGGCGGACGGTTGTCGGGCGGGGTCACCGTGATGGGGATCATCAGCGTCGCCTTGCGGCCCTCGGGGTCGTCGGGGCCGGAGCCGTCGGTGACTTCGAAGGTGAGCGCGTCCTGCCCGAAGTAGTCGGCCGCCGACGTGTAGACGAGCGTGCGCTCGTCCTTCACGAGCGATGCGCCGTCCGAGTGGGCCGCCGTGACCTTCTCGGCCTCCGTCACCACGACGTCGCGTCCACCGGACGCCTTGACGTATTCGGTGAGCGGAAGCTCGACGGTCTCGCCGCTCTGCACGACGAGCGCCTCGGTCGAGATGAGGCTCGGGGGCAGCTCGCTCAGCGAGGGGACGTGGATGAACGCCGCGGCGGTCAGGCCGTCCTCGTCGGTGATGAAGTAGGTGATGAGCTGGCGCTCTTCGGTCAGCTGCACCGACACCGTGCCGTTCGCGCGCAGGGTCGCGTTCTCGCCGCCCTCGCCGAGCGTGACGTCGAGCGCAGCGCGAGTGCCGTCGGGGTCGTCGTCGTTGTCGAGCACGGCGACCTCGGCCACGCCGTTCTCGTCCACGTCCTCGGCCCGCACGCGGTCGTCGCGGGCGATGGGCCGCTGCAGCGGCACGTCTTCCTCGATCGTGATCTGCACCGGCGCGGTGGCGGTCAGGCCCCGGGCATCCTCGATCGTGTACTGGATGCTGGTGTTCATCGGCTGGTCGGGAGCCGTGATGATGATCTGCTCGCCCGAGACCTCGGCGTCGAGCGCCTCGACGTCGGGCACCTCGAGGGCGTCCGCCGCGAACCCGAACTGGTCGCCGTCGGGGTCGGAGTCGTTCTCGAGCACCGAGAGCGCCACCTGGCGCCCCGGACGCATGACGACCGAGTCCTTCACGGCGTAGGGCGCCTGGTTGGTCGCCTCGGGCGGCGCGATGCCCACCTGGATCCGGGCGGTGCCCTCCTTGCCCAGGCGATCGCGGACGCGGTAGGTGAACGAGTCCGACCCGACACTGGTGTCGAACGCCTCGTAGACGAACGTGTTCGAGCCGGTCTCGACGATCCGCCCCTTGCCCGGTGAGCTGGCGATGCCGATGAGCTCGACCGAGTCGCCGTCCTCGTCGATGCCGTCAAGCGGCACCGGGATGGTGACCTTCGATCCGCTCAGGGTGCGAGCGGTCAGGTCGCGCGGACGCGGCGCCGCGTTCGCGTCGTCCTGACGCGGCAGGATCTGGATCGTGACGTACGCGCCGGCGCGCTGACCCGAGCTGTCGACGGCCTCGTACGTGGCGTTGACCGTCTTCGCCTCGGCGCCCGCCCGGAATCGCAGCTTGTCCTCCGACACGAAGACCTGGCCGTCGGCCTCGTCGATCAGCGGCGGCACGAGGTCGGGGGCGACGTGCAGGGTGTCGCCGTTGGGGTGCGAGTCGTTCGCGAGGACGTCGATCGTCACGACATCCCCCACCCGAACCACGGCCGTGTCGTTCGCCACCACGGGAGGCCGTAGCCGATCGGGGGCCGGGATCGGGATGACGACGATCTCACCGGTCGCCGACTGCTCGCCGTTCGAGATCGTGTACGACACGCGGGTCTGCTGCGTGAGCGATCCCTGGTCGGTGATGCGGACGGTCTCGTGTCCGAGGACGGCCGCGTTCACGCCGCTGCCCGGTTCGGAGGTCACCGACTGGACGACGAGGATGCCGCCGGCGGGGTCGGTGTCGTTGCCGAGGACGTTCACGAGCACATCGCCGCCGGTCGGCAGCAGCGCCACGTCGCGGACGGCGACGGGCGGCAGGCTCGTGTCGGCGGCGGGCAGGACGTCGACGCGGACGAGCCCGGGCACGCTGTTCGGACCGGCCGAGACGAGGTAGTCGACGTAGTAGGTGTTGACGGCGTCCGACGTGAACGAGAACGTCTGCTCCGTGAAGTCGGGCTGGATCGTCGCGCCCTCGACCTCGTCGACGCGGGTCAGGCGCAGCGGCTCGCGGCCGGCACTGGTGTCGTTGGCGAGGGGCGAGACCGTCACGGCCTGACCGACGCGGGTCACGACGTGGTCGGCGTTGGTGACGGGCAGCGTCGTTCCGGGCGGGCGGACGTCGATGCGCAGCACACCGGCGCCGTCATCGGTGCCGTCCGACACGACGATCGGCACGTCCTTGCGCCCCTGGACCGCACCGATGGCGCGGTAGGTCACCTGACCGTCCGAGGTGAAGTCCGCCTCGTCCCCGCCATCGGCCTGGACCGACTTCAGGAAGATGTCGTCGCCGTCCGGGTCGATCCACTCGGTCAGCACGTTGTACGAGGTCGTGCCGCCGGCTTCGACGGTGACGGGAGTGACGCGCTGCTGGACCGGTGGCGAGTTCTCGTCGTCGTCGCGGACGGTCAGGCTCACCGTCGCCGAGGCCTCGCCGCCGCGGCCGTCGCTCGCGGTGTAGGAGAACGAGGTCGTCCCGGAGGCGTCCTCGGGGACGGCGATCTGCAGCGCCCCGCCGTTCTGGATCTGCGAGATCTCGCCGAAGGCCGGATCGTTGTTCGCCTCGGCGACGAGCACGTCGCCGTCGGCATCCGTGTCGTTGAAGAGCACCGGCAGCACGGTCGTGCGACCCGGACGGACGCCGAACGAGTCGTCGACGGCGATCGGCGGGGTGTTCTCGTCGGTGCGCTCGGGCAGGGCGGTCTCGACGGTCTCCTCCGTCGTCTCCTGCTCCTCGTCGCCCGTGCCCTCGGGCGGGGTGATGTCGGTCCAGTTGTCGACGCGCTGCATGTTCTCGCTCGCGAGCCACGCGGCGCCGCCGAACACGTCGTTGAGCACGACCACGTCGCGGTTGACCCGGAACTCGAGCCGCGCCGCCGGGTCGATGCCCTCGATCGGCTGCACGACGTCGTCGGCGTCGTCGGCGCAGTCGCGAACGAACATGCCCGAGCCCGACCACGCACCGTAGGAGCAGCCGCCGACCGAGACCGGCTCGGCCGCCGTCCCCTCGGCACCGGCCTCGACGGTGACGATGTCTCCGCCCGGGCCGACGCGCAGCAGCGCGTTCGGCGTGCTGACGGTCAGGGCGTCGGCGCCGTTCGAAGGCTGCTGCAGCACGGCATCGGCCGGCAGCGTCGTCTGCGAACCGTCGCCGCCGTACAGGACCGAGGTCTCCTCGTCGAGCACGTACGGCGTGCGCCCCAACGACGTGAGAGACAGGGAGTGCTCCGCCTGGATGCCGTCGAGACGGCGCTCGGCGGTCTGCGCGACCGTGCCGTCACCGATGGGCGCGTATGCGTACAGCGAGGCGCCCTCGGCCGACGCGGCATAGATCGTGCCGTCGGTGCCGACGGTGGCCGTGGCGTTCTCGCCGAGCTCGGCGATGGGCTCGTTGCCCTCGAAACTGAAGCCGTTCACGCCCGCGAACTGCACGGTGCGCAGGTCGCCCGCGGAATCGAGCACCGAGACGGTGTCGGAGCCGAGCGCGATCTGCGCACCCGGCTGCACCTCGGCGGTGCCCGAGAGCACGACCTTGGCGGGGTCGACCGCCGACATGGCCGAGCCGTCGGCGTCCACGACGATCACCCGCGCGCCCGACTGCAGGACGTCGTACTCGGCGGCCGTGGTGCGCAGGCTGCCGTCGAGCACGCGCGACTCGTTGTTGTAGTGGCCCACCAGCAGGCTCGACTGCTTCGTGACCCAGACGCCGCCGTCGTGCAGGTCGACCTCGGTCGTCGGCTCGCCCTCGTAGGCGACGGCCAGCGTGCCGATCGTCAGCGCGGCGATCGTGACGATCCCGGCCGAGACCAGGGTGCGCGGACGCGCTCGAAGCCAGGCGGTCGACTTCATCGGTCTCGGCTCCCCCCCGGGGCGTCGGTCATCGCACCGGGCGAGGAACCGGGCGCTGGTTGAACTGCGACCACCTTATGTCAGGCGGGGTGCCATTTCTGTCGGTCGACATGGGGAGTTCTCCCCATGTGCACCCGGCGCCGCACTGTGCATGTCGACGCGCGCGATTCAGCGCCCGAGGTAGCGACGCAAGTGCTGCGCGGTGAGGGTGTCGCCGCGCGCCACGAGGTCGCTCGGCGGCCCCGCGAACACGACGGTCCCGCCCTCGCGGCCTGCTCCCGGGCCGACGTCGACGATCCAGTCGGCGTGGGCCATGACCGCCTGATGGTGCTCGATGACCACGACCGAGTTCCCGGCGTCGACGAGCCGGTCGAGCAGGGCGAGCAGATTGTCGACATCCGCCAGATGCAGGCCGGTGGTCGGCTCGTCGAGCACGTAGATCGCGCCGGTGCCCGCCATCGAGATCGCGAGCTTCAACCGCTGGCGCTCGCCACCCGAGAGGGTGTTGAGCGCCTGACCGAGGGTGATGTAGCCGAGCCCGACGTCGATGAGGCGTGCGAGGGTGGCGTGGGCCGGACCGCGCGTGAAGAAGTCGGCGGCCTCCACGGCGCTGAAGGCGAGCACCTCCGCGATGTTGCGGCCGTCGAGGGTGTAGGCGAGCACCTCGTCGTTGAACCCGGTGCCCTCGCACAGGTCGCAGACGGTCTCGACCGAGGCGGAGATGCCGAGCTTCGTCACGATGACGCCCAGGCCCGAGCATGCCGGGCATGCCCCCTGCGAGTTGGCGCTGAACAGCGCGGGCTTCACGCCGTTCGCCTTCGCGAAGGCCGAGCGGATGGTGTCGAGCAGCCCCGTGTACGTCGCCGGGCTGCTGCGGCGGTTGCCCTTGATGGGCGACTGGTCGACGACGACGACCCCTTCACGGCCGCTGAGGTTGCCGTGGATGAGTGACGACTTGCCCGACCCGGCCACCCCCGTCACGACCGTCAGTACTCCGAGCGGGATGTCGACGTCGACGTCGCGCAGGTTGTGCTGCGAGGCACCGCGGATCTCGACGACCCCTGTGCTGCTGCGCACGGACGGCTTCACCGCCGCGCGATGGTCGAGGTGGCGGCCCGTCAGGGTGCCGGAGGCCCGCAGGCCGGCGACGTCGCCGCTGAACTCGAGTCGTCCACCGTGCCGGCCCGCACCCGGACCGAGGTCGATCACATGGTCGGCGATCGCGATGACCTCGGGCTTGTGCTCGACGACGAGCACCGTGTTGCCCTTGTCGCGCAGACCGCGCAGCAGCGCGTTCATCCGCTCGATGTCGTGCGGATGCAGCCCCGCGGTCGGCTCGTCGAAGACGTACGTCACGTCGGTCAGGCTCGATCCGAGGTGACGGATCATCTTCGTTCGCTGCGCCTCGCCGCCCGAGAGCGTGCCGGACGCGCGATCGAGCGAGAGGTAGCCGAGTCCGATGTCGATGAACGACCGTACGGTCTGCCGCAGGCCGGCCAGCAGCGGTGCGACGGAGGGGTCGTCGATCTCATCGAGCCACACCGCCAGGTCGCTGATCTGCATCGCCGCCGCATCGGCGATGCTCACCCCGCCGATAAGCGAGGAACGGGCGCCCGCGTTCAGCCGGGTACCCCCGCATTCCGGGCACGGCATGAATCTCACAGCCCGGTCGACGAAAGCGCGCACGTGCGGCTGCAGGCTGTCACGGTCCTTCTGCAGCATCGACTTCGTGACCTTCGGCACGAGCCCCTCGTACGTCAAGTTCATGTTCTGGATGCGGACCTTCGTCGGCTCGCGGTAGAGGAAGTCGTGCAGCTCCTGCTCGGTGTATCCGGCGATCGGCTTGTCGGGGTCCAGGAAGCCCGACTCGGTGAATCCGCGCACCATCCAGCCGTCGACGCTGTAGCCGGGGATCGTGATCGCCCCCGCGGCGAGCGACTTGCTGCGGTCGAAGAGCTCGTCGAGGTCGATGTCGCTCACCTCGCCCAGGCCCTCGCACCTCGGGCACATCCCGCCGGTGATCTGGAACGAGCGGCGTTCCTCGCGTCCGGCGTCGCTCCCGACGGCGACGGTGACCGCGCCCGAGCCCGACACCGACGGGACGTTGAAGGAGAAGGCCTGCGGCGAACCCACGAACGGCTGCCCGAGCCGGCTGGAGAGGATGCGCAGCATCGCATGCACGTCGGTCGCCGTTCCGACGGTCGACCGGGCGTTCGCCCCCATCCGCTCCTGGTCGACGATGATGGCCGGGCTGATGTTCTCGAGCGCGTCGACCTCGGGGCGTCCGAGCTGCGGCATGAACTGCTGCACGAACGTGGGATAGGTCTCGTTGATGAGGCGGCGCGACTCGGCCGCGATGGTGCCGAACACCAGCGACGACTTGCCCGACCCGCTGACGCCCGTGAACACCGTGAGCCGGCGTTTGGGGATGTCGACGTCGACCCCGTCGAGGTTGTTCTCGCGCGCACCCCGCACGCGGATCACCTCGTGCGAATCGGCCACGTGCCCGTCGGTCGTTGCGGACATGCTCTCCCCCTTCAGGTGTCGCTTCGATCGTCCCGTGTCGCGGCGGCGGGCGCCGCGGCGCGGTGGCAGCCGACGACGTGGTCGTCGACCATGCCGGTGGACTGCATGAGCGCGTACATCGTCGTGGGTCCGACGAATCGGAAGCCGCGCCCCCGCAGAGCCGCGCTCATCGCGACGGAGTCCGCTGTGACCGCCGGCACATCGGCCAGCGTGGCGGGCCGAGCGCGCGGACCCGTCGGCGCGAACGACCACATCAGCCGATCGAACTCGCCTTCCGGAGCTTCGAGCAACAGGCGGGCGTTGCCGATGGTCGCCTCGATCTTGCTGCGATTGCGAATGATGCCGGCATCCTGCATCAGCGCCTCGACCTCGGTCGCACCGAAGGCCGCGACCCTCGCGGGAACGAAGTCGGCGAAGACCTGGCGGAAGCGGGGGCGTTTGCGCAGGATGGTGATCCAGCTGAGCCCCGCCTGGAACCCCTCGAGGCTCATCTTCTCGAACAGGGCGCGGTCGCCGTGCAGCGGACGACCCCACTCCTCGTCGTGATAGCGCCGGTATTCGGCGTCGTCGCCGACCCAGCCGCAGCGCGCGAGGCCATCGGGTCCGATGATCAGGTCGCGCGCCATGAGGTCAGGCTAGCGAGGCCCGCCGACAACGCACAGCGCGGCCCCGGCGGACATCCACCGGGGCCGGCCGCGTCACTTCGCGCGCTTGGTCGCCGACTTCTCGGGCACGGGGGCCGAACCGGATGCCGCGAGGTCGGCGTAGTACGCGCGGGCCTCCTCCTGTCGCTGCGTCTCGACGCCCGAGGCGATCGGGGCGCGCACGTGCTCCGGGGCGAAACCGAACGCGTCGACGAGATCCTGCGCGTGCGGGCGCAGCCGCGCGCAGAGCCGGTCGATGTAGCGGGTGACGGCCGAGGCGCGCTGCGCCGACAGGCGTCCGTTGATGAGGTACCACGCGAGGTGGCGCTCGATGAGGGTCAGGCCGAACAGGTCGCGCAGCCACACGAGCACCTGACGGGTGCCGTCGTCCTCGACGCGCTTGATCCCCTCGGCGAAGGCCTCCCACTGCAGCAGCTCGCCGTGGGCGCGCGCGGCCTCGATCAGCTCGGACTGGTGCGTGTTGAACACCGCGGCCGCCTCGGCCTGCGACATCTTCGAGGCCGGACGCAAAGCGGCGGCGACGTCGGCGACCATCTGCTCGACGCGTCCGGTGAGCAGCTCGTGCTGCTGCTCGGCTCGCAGGCCCAGCTCGACCGAACGGGCGGTCAGGCCGAAGTCGGCGACCGACTGGCCCAGCTGGCGCAGACCGGCGCCGTGGAACACCCGTCCGGCGGTCGAGACGGCGGCGAACTTCGCGAGCGCCGCGGTGTCGGCGCCCTTGAACCGCTTGGCGTAATCGCTCAGCAGCCGCTTGCCGACCAGCTGCAGCAGCACGTTGTTGTCGCCCTCGAACGTCGCGTAGACATCGAGATCGTGGTGCAGCCCGACCATCCGGTTCTCGGCGAGGAAGCCCTGCCCGCCGCAGGCCTCGCGGCATTCCTGAATGGTGTCGAGCGCGTTCCAGGTCGACAGCGGCTTGAGCGCCGCCGCGAGCGTCTCGAGGTTCTCCCGGCCTTCGGGGGTGTCGGTGCGTCCCGAGAACACTCCGTCGAAGGCCCGCAGCAGCTCGTCGTGGGCGAAGTACTGCGCGTAGGTCTGCGCGATCCGGGGCAGCAGCCGGCGCTGGTGGCGGCCGTAGTCGAGCAGCGTCACCTCGTCGGTGCCCGCGCCCGAATCGAACTGCCGCCGCTGGTTGGCGTAGGTCACGGCGATGTACTCCGACAGCGCGGAAGCGGTCGTCGCCGAGCCGTCGAGCGATACGCGACCCTGCACGAGCGCGCCGAGCATCGTGAAGAACCGGCGGCCGGGGCTCGGGATGTCGGACGAGTACGTGCCGTCGGGGGCGACGTCGCCGTAGCGGTTGAGCAGGTTGGTGCGCGGGATGCGCACGTGGTCGAAGTGCAGCCGGCCGTTGTCGATGCCGTTCAGGCCGCCCTTGACCCCGTCGTCCTCGCCGCCGACGCCCGGCAGGAAGTTCCCGTCGTCGTCGCGGAGGGGCACGAAGAAGCAGTGCACGCCGTAGTTGACGCCGCCCGTGATCAGCTGGGCGAACAGCGTCGCCGCCTTGCCGTGCACCGCGGCGTTGCCCAGGTAGTCCTTCCAGGCGCCGCGGAACGGCGTGTGGATGACGAACTCCTCGGTCTCGGGGTCGTAGGTCGCGGTCGTGCCGATGGCGGCGACATCCGATCCGTGCCCGGTCTCGGTCATCGCGAAGGCGCCGGGCAGCCGCATCTCCATCGCATCGCGCAACCACGCGTCGTGGTGCGGCTTGGTGCCGAGCTGATGGATCGCCGAGCCGAACAGTCCCCACTGCACGCCCGACTTGATCTGCAGGCTCGGGTCGGCGAGCACGAGCTCCTGGAAGCCAGCGAGGTTCGCGCCGTTGTCGTCGCCGCCGCCGTACTCCTTCGGGTAGCCCCGCCCCGCCGCGCCGCGCTCGGCGAGAAGGTGCAGCTGCTTCAACACGCGCTCGCGGTGCTCGGCCATCGGCTCGCCCGGGATCTGCCAGAACACCGGGTCCTTGATCATCTCGCGCGCCTCGCGGCGCGTGTGGGCCCACGTGCCGAGCAGCATGTCGGTGACGGCATCGATGTCGATGCGCGCCTCACGCGCCTCGCCCGCGGTGCGGGGCGCGGTCGGCGCACCGCCGGCCGGGGTGCGGTCGGCGGTTGCGGGCTTCTGGGGGCGAACAGCGGCGTCGGTCATCACGTGCCTTTCGACGTCGGAAGGATCGGAGTCACTATTCACGGTAGGACTTCCACAACGCGTCGCCAAGCATGTTGGCCGATCAGCACAACCGGATGCCGGTACGTCGGCGACCCGCATTGTGCGACGGCGACATCCCTGCCCATCACGCGCTGTCAGCGCGTGCCTTGCATGCGCGCCATGGCGGCCTGGATCGCCACCGCGGCAGCACCCCGGGCCCACGCTCGGAATCCCGTCTCATCGACGTGGATCACGACGTCGGCGGCATCCGCGGCGCGTCCCGCGCGGATCGCATCACGGACCTCGGCCTCGGCGAGCGCGAACAGCCCGATGCCCTCGCCCGCGAGGACGACATCCGCTTGCAGCGACAGGTTCGCGGCGAGCGCGATCATCCGCCCGAGAGCGGTACCGGCACCGGCGACCACGGCTCGCGCCGCGGGCTCTCCCGCTGCGGCGAGGCGGAGCGTCTCGGCGTAGTCGACGGGGCGGCCGAGGGCCGCCGACACCTGCGCCGCGATCGACCCCGACGAAAGCATCGCCTGCGCGCAGCCGCGGTGCCCCTCGGAGCACAGCGGCCCGTAGGGGTCGAGCGGTATATGCCCGCCGGTACCGACGATGGCGTCGAGCGTGCGCACGACCTCACCGCCGACGACGAGACCGTAGCCGACGCCCGCGCCGATCGTGATCGTGATGAACCCGGGCAGACCGCGACCGGCACCGAACCACCGCTCGGCCTCGGTGAGGGCGACGAGGTCGTTCTCGACCGTCACCGGCACACCGATCGCCCGCTCCAGACGCGCGCCGAGATCGACTTCGCCCCACCCGAGGAACGGGGCGTAGCGCACGACGCCGTCCCGGACGTTCCCGCCGAGCCCGAGCCCGACTCCGACGAGCCCCTCGGCGCCGAGCGCCGCGACGGCCGCGGCGACCTCGCCGACGACGGCATCCGGGTCGCGATCGGGGATGGGGCGCTCGTGCTCGGCGAGGGAGTCGGCGCGGATGTCGGTGCGCACGGCGTACAGGCCGTCGCCGGTGAGCTTCATGCCGATGAAGCTGCCGGAGTTCGGCGCGATGTCCAGCGGGCGCGACGGCCGGCCGATCGAGCCGTCGGCGACGTCGTCGAGCTCGACGAGCAGACCGCTGTCGAGCAATGGTTTGGCCAGTCGAGTCAGGCTCGCCGGCGACAGACCGAGTCGGGTCGTGAGTTCCCGTCGCGACAGCGGACCGTGGATGAGGACGGCGCGCGCAAGGGCCGCTTCATTGTCGCTCATCGTCACTCCCTGTCGAGTTCGTTCCAGTGTGGCACAAACCGAGCGGCAATTGCTGCGAAAACGGGCTCGAATCGGCGCGCTGGGCGGACCTTTATTTTCATGGTAGAACTAACCCCATGTTCGCTTTCGACGACGACGTCTCCCAGGCTCAGAGCACACCCACGGCACCGGTCGGCGACGTCGCCCATCTGCGCAGCGGCGGCACGAGCGTCGTGGTCGACCTCGCAGCACAGCCGCATCCCGCGATCGTGCACTGGGGCGAGGACCTCGGCGACGCCTCGGAACGCACGCTGCAGTCGCTCGCGATCGCGGCGCGGCAGCAACGCGTCTCGGGCGGTCTCGACACGACGGCCCGACTGACCCTCGCCCCGACCGAGGCATCCGGATGGCTCGCGACCCCCGCCGTGGAGGGACACCGCGACGGCCGCGGCGCGAGCGCCCTGTTCACCCTGCGCGACACCGTCGTGAACGCGGACGCCGTGCGCGTCGACCTGGCCGACGACGAGGCCGGGTTGGCCCTGCGGGTCGATCTCTCGGTCGCGGCCGGCGGGCTGCTGCGCAGCCGCCTCACCCTGCGCAACACCGGCTCGACCCCGTACACGGTCCAGACGCTGCAGGCGATGCTGCCGTTGCCGTGGGACGCCGCCGAGATCCTCGACACGACGGGGCGGCACCTGCGCGAGCGCTCCGCCCAGCGCCACGATCTCACCTTCGGATCGCACGTGCGCGAGAGCCGGCGCGGCCGTCCCGGCGCCGACGCCACGCTGCTCCTGGCCGCCGGACGCCCCGGCTTCGGCTTCGAGCACGGGCGCGTGCACGGCGCACACGTCGCGTGGAGCGGCAACCAGCGGCTGCTCGCCGAGCGCACCCCGACGGGCGACGTCTTCCTCGCCGGCGGCGAGCTCTACGGACCCGGCGAGATCATCCTGGCCCCGGGCGAGGAGATCGCCTCGCCCGAGCTCCTCGGGTCGTGGGGCGACGGCCTCGATCAGCTCGCGGCGCGGTTCCACGCCGGCATGCGTGCCCGCCCGCAGCACCCGCGCCGTCCGCGCCCCGTGACTCTGAACACATGGCAGGCGGTCTACTTCGACCACTCGCTCGAGAAGCTCCTGGCGCTCGCCGACCGGGCCGCCGCGCTCGGCGTCGAGCGGTACGTGCTCGACGACGGCTGGTTCCGGCTGCGCCGCGACGACACGGTCGGGCTCGGTGACTGGTACGTCGACGACACCGTCTGGCCCGAAGGTCTGCACCCCCTGGCCGACCACGTCGTCGCCCGCGGCATGGAGTTCGGCCTGTGGTTCGAGCCCGAGATGGTCAACCCCGACAGCGACCTCGCGCGACAGCATCCGGAATGGCTGTTCCGCGGGCGCGCCGAACTGCCGCCCTCGGCCCGCCAGCAGCAGGTGCTCAATCTCGCGCATCCGGGCGCCTACGACTACATCTCCGAGCGCATCCACGCGATCCTCGCCGAGTACCCCATCGCCTACATCAAGTGGGACCACAACCGAGACCTCGTCGACGCGGCATCCGGTCCGGGAGGTGCACGCCAGGTGCACGCGCACACCCTCGCCGTGTACCGGCTGATCGACGAGCTCAAGGCGGCCCACCCGGGGCTCGAGATCGAGAGCTGCGCGTCGGGCGGCGCCCGCACCGACCTGGGCATCCTCGACCACACCGACCGGATCTGGACCAGCGACTGCCTCGACCCCGTCGAGCGCCTCGAGATCCAGCGCTACACCGCGCTCGTGGTGCCGCCCGAGATGATGGGTATGCACCTGACGACACCGCACGTGCACTCGACGGGGCGCACCGTATCGCTCGCCCTGAGCGGCGCCGTCGCCCTGTTCGGACACTTCGGGATCGAGTGGGACGTCACGACGATCTCGGATGCCGACGCGGTCGCGGTCGCGGAGTGGGTGGCTCTCGCCAAACGCGTACGCCCGCTCGTCGCGACCGGGCGGCTCGTCAACGTCGACGTCACCGACCCGGGGCTCGACGTGCGCGGTGTCGTCGGCGCCGACCGGGACGCGGCGTTCTTCACGATCACCCAGACGCAGACGCTCATCTCCTCGCCCGCCGGCCGCGTCCGGCTGCCGGGACTCGACGATGCGACGGAGTACCGCGTGCGACTCATCACCCCGGGCGGCCTCGTGCAGACCCCGGCGCAGTCGCCGCTGGACTGGGCGCACCACGACACGGTGCTCACCGGACGCCAGCTCGCCGTGACGGGGGTGCGTCCCCCCGTGCAGAACCCGCAGCAGGCCGTCGTCGTCGAGATCACCCCGGCCTGACCGACCCATCCCCCCCAGCGCAAGGAGGCGCGCCCCATGAGAAGACGAACCATCCGCACCGCCGCCGCCGTCGTCGGGCTCACCGCCCTGGTGATCGGAGCCGGAGGATGCGCGGCGAACCCCGGCGACGGGGTGACGACGATCGACTTCTTCCAGTTCAAGGGAGAAGCCCTCGAGGACTTCACCGAGATCATCGCGCAGTTCGAGGCCGAGAACCCCGACATCCGGGTCGTCCAGAATCAGGTCGCCGATGCCGAGACACTGATCCGGACACTGCTCGTGAAGAACCGCACGCCCGACGTCATCACGCTCAACGGCAACGGGAACTTCGGCAAGCTCGCCGAGGCCGGTGTCTTCTACGACTTCTCGGACGAGCCCGTGCTCGACACGATCAACCCCGGGGTGCAGGAGATCCTCGAGCAGCTCGGCAACGCCCCCGGTGAGGTCAACAGCCTCGGCTACGTCAATAACGCCAACGGGATCATCTACAACCGCGCCATCTTCGCCGAGCAGGGCCTCGAGGTGCCCGACACATGGGACGAACTGATCGCGCTGTGCGACACGCTCGTCGAGCGCGGCATCCCGCCGTTCGCCACCTCGCTCGCCGAGAACTGGACCGCCATGCCGTCGTGGAACGGCATCGGCGCGTACGCCGCGCAGGACGGCTTCTTCGACGCGATGCGCTCGGCGGGCGAGAACGTCGGCCCGAATGCTCCGGTGTCGTTCGAGCAGGACTTCCCCGAGATCATGGAGCGTCAGGCGCAGCTGTTCTCGTATTCGCAGGAGGGCTACCGCGGGGCCTCGTACGACGACAGCACGGCGCTGTTCGCGCGGGGCGGTGCCGCGATGATGCTGCAGGGCATCTGGGCCCTCAGCCCGGTCAAGGCCGTCAATCCCGACATCGATGCGGCGATCTTCCCCTACCCGGTGCCCGAGAACCCCGACGACCGCATGCTCGTGTCGGGTGTGGACGTGACGGTGACGATGGCCCGCGACACCCCGCGCAAAGAAGAGGCGCTGCGCTTCATCGAGTTCCTCTTCCGCCCGGATGTGATCGAGCAGTTCGCGGCATCCCAGACCATGGTGCCGTCCGTCATCGGCGCCGAACTGGGCGACGACCCGGCCCTCGAGTCGATCGCCCCCTACTTCGACAGCGGTCGCATCACCGGCTTCATCGACCACCAGGTGCCGACGGCCATCCCGCTGACGGGCATCGTGCAGCAGTTCCTCTACGACGGCGACGCCGACGGAGCCCTGCGCACCCTCGACAACGAGTGGCGCAAGGTCGCCGCCCGCACCATCACCCCGGCCGAGGAGGACTGAGATGGCCATCACCGCCGCCCCCGCGCCGCGCTCGCGCTCGAAGCTCGCGCCACGCGCCTACTACTGGTTCGTGTGGCCCGCCGTCATCGCGTTCGCCGCGTTCCACACCCTGCCGGTCGTCATCGGCGTGTTCTTCAGCTTCACGAACTACGCCGGCTACGGCACGTGGGACTTCGTCGGTTTCGCGAACTACCTCAACATCTTCCGAGACGACCGCGTCCTGCAGGCGTACACCTTCTCGTTCCTGTTCGCGATCGTGGCCACGGTGCTCACCAACGCGATCTCGCTCGCGATCGCCCTGGGGCTCAACGCGAAGATCCGGGCCCGCAACTTCTGGCGCGGCGTGTACTTCGTGCCCTACATCCTCGCGGTGCTGGTCGTGGGCTACGTGTTCCAGTTCCTCTTCTCGAACTCGCTGCCCAAGATCCTCTCGGGCATCCCGCTGTTCCGCGACAACATCCTCACCAACCCCGACTGGGCGTGGACGGCGATCGTCGTGCTCGCGGTGTGGCAGGCCTGCGCATTCTCGATCATCATCTACCTCGCGGGTCTGCAGACCATCCCCGCCGACATCTACGAGGCGGCATCCATCGACGGCGCCACGCCGGCCCGCCAGTTCCGCTCGATCACCTTCCCCCTGATCAGCGCCTTCTTCACCATCAACGTCGTGCTCAGCCTGAAGGGCTTCCTGCAGGTGTTCGACCCGATCATCGCTCTGACCAACGGCGGCCCGGGAACCTCGACCGAGTCGGTGACGATGCTGATCTTCCGCGGCGGCTTCACGGGCGGCGAGTTCGCCTACCAGACCGCCAACGCCGTGATCTTCTTCATCGTCATCACGATCGTTTCGCTGCTCCAATTCCGGGTCCTTCAGCGCAGAGAGGCCGACTTCTGATGTCCAGCTCCACCTCCACCCCGGTCGAGGCCGGCCCCGCCACCACCGCCGTCGTCGTCCCCCGCCGTCGTCGCGGCGGTGGCGACCCCGGAGACACCCGCCCCACGAACTGGTGGGCGACCGCGCTCATCGCGGTGTGCTCGCTCACGGTCATCATCCCGCTGTACCTCGCCGTCGCCGTCGCCCTCAAGACGCCGGCGCAGCTCGCCGACGGCACCGGGTTCGAGCTGCCGTGGCCGATCAACTGGGGCAACTTCGCCGTCGCGTGGGAACGCACCGACTTCCCGCAGGCGCTGTTGAACACCGCGATCATCACCGTGGGCTCGGTCGTGTTCACACTGTTCACGAGCTCGCTGGTCGCCTACGCGCTCGCCCGCAACCTGCACCGCCCGTTCTTCAAGGGCGTCTTCTACTACCTGCTGGCCGCGCTGTTCGTGCCGTTCCCGATCATCATGCTGCCGCTGGTGAAGCAGACCTCGCTGCTCGGGCTCGACAACCCCGGCGGCATGATCATCCTGTACACGATCTACGGGCTGAGCCTGAACATCTTCATCTACACCGCGTTCATCCGCTCGATCCCCATCGAGCTCGAAGAGGCGGCGCGGATGGACGGGGCCTCGACCTGGCGCGTGTTCCGGCAGATCGTGTTCCCGCTTCTCATGCCGATGAACGCGACGGTCGGCATCCTGACGTGCGTCTGGGCGTGGAACGACTTCATCATGCCGCTCGTGGTGCTGACCTCGCCGTCGGACCGCACGCTGTCGCTCGCGCAGTACGTGTTCCAGGGCCAGTACAACACCGACTACACCGTCGCCTTCGCCTCGTACCTCATGGCGATGGCGCCGCTGCTGATCATCTACATCTTCTCGCAGCGCTGGGTGATCTCCGGCGTGATGCGCGGCTCGATCAAGTAGCCGCGGCGGGATGCCGGTGCAGCGCGGTGTTCGTCGTCAGTGGGATGCCACGACGGCGAGCACCGCGTCGCCGTAGGCCTCGCGCTTCTTCGCCCCGATGCCGGTGATGCCCTCGAGGTCGGCTGCGCTTCGCGGGCGACGATCGGCCAGCGCTCGCAGCGTTGCGTCGCCGAAGACGATGTAGGCGGGCACGCCCTGCTCGCGTGCTTGCTCGGCACGCCAGGCACGCAGCGCCTCGAACAGGTCGCGATCGCCCTCGGCGACCTGCTCGACCGCGGCAGACTTGCGCACGCGCGAGCCGCCGCTGTTCGACCCGCGCCCGAGCACGTCGCGGCGCAGGGGCACTCCGGACTCGCCCCGCAGCACGGCCGCGCCGGCCTCGCCGACCGCGAGCACGCCGTACTCGCCGCGAGCGACGAGGATGCCGCGGGCGAGCAGCTGCCGGACGACGCTGCGCCAGTCCTGATCGGACAGGTCGGCCCCGAGGCCGTAGGTCGACAGCTCGTCGTGGCGCTGCTGCCGGATGCGCTCGGTCGAGGCGCCGCGCAGGATGTCGACCAGGTGGCCGGCGCCGAACGACTGGTTGCGCTCGCGCTGCAGCCGCACGATCGTCGACAGCAGCTTCTGCGCGGGGATCAGCCCATCCCACGTGTCGGGTGGGGTGAGGCAGGTGTCGCAGTTGCCGCACGGCTCGGACTCCTGGCCGAAGTAGCCGAGCAGGTTCTGGCGACGGCACGCGACGGTCTCGCAGAGGGCGAGCATCGCGTCGAGGTGCTGACCCATCCGCATCTTGAAGGTGCGGTCGCCCGGGCTCTGGTCGATGAGGCGTCGCTGCTGCACCACGTCGCCGAGCCCGTACGCCATCCAGGCGATCGAGGCCTCGCCGTCGCGACCGGCACGACCGGTCTCCTGGTAGTAGCCCTCGACGGACTTCGGCAGGTCGATGTGCGCCACGAAGCGCACGTCGGGCTTGTCGATGCCCATGCCGAACGCGATCGTGGCGACCATGACGACGCCGTCTTCGCGCAGGAAGCGCGACTGGTGCTTCGCTCGCATCTCGGCGGGCAGGCCGGCGTGGTACGGCAGGGCGTCGAGACCCTGCGCGGCGAGGTAGTCGGCGGTCTGCTCGACCGACTTGCGGCTCAAGGCGTAGACGATGCCGGCCGACCCCTCGGGCATCGAGCGGATGAAGGTGACGAGCTGCCGGCGCGGGTCGACCTTCGGCTCGATGCGGTACTGGATGTTGGGTCGATCGAAGCTCGCGACGAAGTGCCGCGCCTGCGGCAGCCGCAGGCGCTCGGTGAGCTCCTGGTGCGTCGCGCGGGTGGCGGTCGCGGTCAGCGCCATGCGCGGCACCCCGGGGAAACGCTCGTCGAGGTCGCCGAGGGCGAGGTAGTCGGGGCGGAAGTCGTGGCCCCACTGCGAGACGCAGTGGGCTTCGTCGATCGCGATGACGCTGAGCGAGCCGCGCTGCAGCAGCTGCGTCGTCTGCGGCACGCTCAGCCGCTCGGGCGCGACGTAGAGCAGGTCGAGCTCGCCCGCGAGGTATGCCTGCTCCACACCGGCACGCTCGCCGGGCGACTGGGTCGAGTTGAGGTAGGCCGCGCGCACGCCGTTGGCGATGAGGGCGTCGACCTGATCGTGCATCAGCGCGATGAGCGGGCTGACGACGAGGCCCGTGCCGGGGCGCACGAGCGCGGGCACCTGGTAGGTGATGGACTTGCCGCCGCCGGTGGGCATGAGCACGACGGCATCCCCGCCGCCGATGACGTGCGACACGATGTCACCCTGGTCGCCGCGGAAGTCGTCGTAGCCGAAGACCTCTTTGAGCACCGCACGCGGGTCGGCCCCGGTGAAGTCGCGACGCTCGAGCGAGAGGACGGATGCCGGCGCCGCGGCCGGCACGGCACGCGGCGGCGCGGCGCCGGCGGATGCGCGATCGCGGGTGGCGCGAGCGACGGCGGCGCCGTAGCCGTCGAACTCGGGCGGCGGCGGGGCGTCGAAGTCTTCGGGCGGTGCGAACTCGTCGGGGTTCCAGTCGAGGTCGGCGTAGGGATCGGCATCCCAGGACTGCTGCTCTCGACTCACTCGATTCACGATAGCCGCGGCATCCGACAGCCGGGGCGCGCGATTCACAGGCTGCGCGGTCAGCACCACTTCTCGGCGAGGGCGCGCACGACCGTGAGGTTGCGGTTGGTGGCTACGCCCAGGAGCTTCGCGGCATCGAGCGGGTCGACGGCGCCGTCCTGGTACCCGGGCTGCAGCAGGGCGTGCGCGGCGCGCCCGCGGACCACCATGCGACCGGCGTCCGAGACCCGGGCCTCGACGCGCGCGACGGTGTCGGCGTCGAGCTCGGTCTTGAGCAGGTAGATGTAATGCCGCGCGAGCCCGGGGTTGTCGTCGTCGAGGGCGACCGCGTCGGCGGCGAGCGCCGCGAACTCGTCGGCGCGGAAGGTGATCGCCGGCACATCGAAGCCTCGGTCGGCCGCGTATGCCCGCTCGAGCGTCTGCTCGATCTTCGCGCGGGAGCGCATGCGGGTGTCGAAGCGGATGTTGCCGGTGTTGATGTGCGTCCGCACATCCCCGAACCCGGCGGCCTCGGTCACCCGACGGATGTCGTCCTTCGGGAACACGCGGGTCGCCCCGAGGTTGATCGCCCGCAGGAAGCCCAGGTGTGTCGTCACGTCCTCAGTCTGGCGGGGCCCGCCGACATCCGCGGGGCCGAGGAGCTAGAGGCGGACGACCTCGGTCACGCGCACGACGGCCGTTCCCTCTTCGACGGATGCCTCGAGGTCGACCTCCGCGCGGATGCGCCAGTCGTGGTCGCCGGCGGGGTCGTCGATGATCTGCTCGACGCGCCACACGCCGTCGCGCGCGGCGGACTCGTCGATGACGCACAGCGACGGCGAGCGGGCCGCGCCGCCGGTGAGGACCTCGTCGTGGTCGTCGTAGTAGCGGTCGAGCACGCCGGGCCAGTCGACCTCGGGGTCGAGGGCTTCGAGCGCCTCATCGTCCTGCAGCGCGGCGAGCTGCACGCGCCGGAACAGCTCGTTGCGCACGAGCACCGTGAAGGCGCGACGGTTCGTCAGCACCGACGGCGGGGCGGGCGGCACCACGGGGGCGTCGGGGTCGTCGGTGGGGTGGGCGAGCGACTCCCACTCGTCGACGAGGCTCGAGTCGACCTGGCGCACGAGCTCGCCGAGCCACTCGATGAGGTCCATGAGGTCGTCGGTGCGCGCCTCCGCCGGCACCGTCTGGCGGATCGCCCGGTACGCGTCGCTGAGGTAGCGCAGCACGAGGCCCTCGCTGCGGCCGAGCTGGTAGAACGACACGAACTCGCCGAACGACATGGCCCGCTCGAACATGTCGCGCACGACCGACTTCGGCGACAGCTCGAAGTCGCGCACCCACGGCTGGCTCGACGCGAAGGTCTCGAAGGCCTGCGCGAGCAGGTCGGCGAGGGGCTTGGGCCAGGTGATCTCCTCGAGCAGCGCCATCCGCTCGTCGTACTCGATGCCGTCGCGCTTCATCGCGCCGACCGCCTCGCCGCGGGCCTTGTACTCCTGCTGCGACAGGATCGCGCGCGGGTCGTCGAGCGTCGCCTCGATCACGCTGACGACGTCGAGCGCGTAATGCCCCGTGCCGGTCTCGGCGTCATCCGGTGACAGCAGCTCGATCGCCGCGAGCGCGAACGGCGACAGCGGCTGGTTGAGCGCGAAGTTGGGCTGCAGGTCGACCGTGAGCCTGATCGTCCCGTCGGGGCGCACCACCTCGACGATGCCGGCGGCGACGAGCGTCCGGAAGATCGCGAGGGCCCGCCGCGCCAGGGCGTACCTGCGGGCGCGGGGCTCGTGGTTGTCGAAGACGAGCGAGCGGACGTTGCGGAAGACGTCACCGCCTCGGCCGATGACGTTCAGCAGCATCGCGGCGCTCAGCTGCAGCTGCGGCGCGAGCGGCTCGGGCTGCGCATCGACGAGGCGCTCGAACGAGCCCTCGCCCCAGTTCACGACGCCCGTCGGCGCCTTCTTGCGCACGATCTTCTTGCGCTTGGCGGGGTCGTCGCCGGCCTTGGCGAGGGCGACGGCGTTCTCGATCTCCCACTCCGGCGCCATGACGACGACGTTGCCGTGGGGGTCGAACCCGGCTCGGCCCGCACGGCCGGCGACCTGGTGGAACTCGCGGGCGGTGAGCTGCCGCATCCGGGTTCCGTCGTACTTCGACAGCGCCGTGATCACGACCGTGCGGATGGGCACGTTGATGCCCACGCCGAGCGTGTCGGTGCCGCAGATGACCTTGAGCAGCCCCCGCTGGGCGAGCGTTTCGACGAGGCGCCGGTAGCGGGGCAGCATCCCGGCGTGGTGCACGCCGATGCCCGCGCGCACGAGGCGCGACAGGGTCTTGCCGAAGCCCGTCGTGAACCGGAAGCCGCCGATGGCGTCGGCGATGGCGTCGCGCTGCTCGCGCGTGGTGATCTTCACGCTCGACAGCGCCTGCGCCCGCTCGAGCGCGGCGGCCTGTGAGAAGTGCACGATGTAGACGGGCGTCTCGCGCTCTTCGAGCAGCCGCTCGAGCACGTCGTGCACGGGACGCCGCTCGTACGAGAAGTGCAGCGGCACCGGACGCTCGACGCCCGTCACGAGCGCGGTGCGGCGCCCCGTGCGGCGCGAGAGGTCGTCGGCGAGGTCGGTCACGTCGCCGAGCGTCGCCGACATCAGCAGGAACTGCGCCCGCGGCAGCAGCAGCAGCGGCACCTGCCAGGCCCAGCCGCGGTCGGGGTCGCCGTAGAAGTGGAACTCGTCCATGACGACCTGGTCGACATCCGCGTCGGCGCCTTGACGCAGCGCGAGGTTCGCAAGGATCTCGGCGGTGCAGCAGATGATCGGAGCCTCGGGATTGACCGCCGAGTCCCCCGTGACCATGCCGACGCGCTCGGCCCCGAAGATCTCGACGAGCGCGAAGAACTTCTCGCTCACGAGGGCCTTGATCGGCGCCGTGTAGTAGGTGCGTCCGCCGCGTGCCACGGATGCCGCGTGCGCGGCGACCGCGACGAGCGACTTGCCCGTGCCGGTCGGGGTGGCCAGCACGACGTTGGCGCCAGACACCAGCTCGATGACCGCTTCGTCCTGCGCCGGGTACAGCGTCAGCCCGCGCCCGCCCGCCCATTGCGTGAACGCGTCGTAGATCGCGTCGTCCGAGGGCTCCGGCCCGATGAGGTCGAGCAGCGGCGCGGCGGTCATCCCTCGAGTCTGCCTTACCCGGACGCGGTGGCGGTCGCCCCGGCATCCTTCGCCTCGAGCACCCGGCCGCACGACTCGCGTACCCGCTCGGCGAAGGCCGGGTCGGACGCCGCCCGCGCGGCGACCGCGTCGAACATCGCCGGCAGCACCGTCGGATCCGCTGAGGCGAGCACGATGTCGACCCCCGCCGCGATCGCCTCGACGGCGCGGTCACCGGGCGCGACGATCTCGGCGGCGGCCGCGGCCGACAGGTCGTCGGTAATGACGACGCCGTCGAACCCGACGCGCTCGCGCAGCAGATCGAGCACCGCGGGCGAGAACGCCGCGGGGTTGTCGGGGTCGATGTTCCGGTACCGCGCCGTGCCCACCATCACGAGGGACGGACCGGATGCCGTCAGCGCGCGGTACACGGCGACATCGGACGAGTCGGCCGAGACGACGGTGTCGAGCACCTCGGCGGTGTAGTCCGTGTTTGCGTCGACGCGCCCGAGTCCCGGGAAGTGCTTGAACGTCGGCAGGACGCCGGATGCCCGCATCCCCTCGGCGAACGCACCGGCGCCGGCCGCGACCGCTTGCTCGTCGTACCCGTACTGGCGACCGAGCGCGCCGATCGGCGGGTTATCGAGCCGCGATTCGGCGCTCGAGACGATGTCGGCGACGGGGGCGAGGTTGACGTCGATGCCCGCCGCCGCGAGCTGACCGCCCCAGGTCGTGGCGGCCGCGCGCAGCGCGTCGGGGCCGAGGTCGGCCTGCCGGATCGCGAAGGGCATGTCGTCGAAGCCGGGCCCGCGCAGCACCTGCACCTCGCCGCCTTCCTGGTCGGTCGCGACCCACAGCCGCGGCGAGCCCTCCGGCGCGAGGTCGCGGAACTGCGCGACGAGCTCGGCGGTGGCCCCGACGCCCGCGGTCGAGCGCCCGTGCAGGAACAGTCCGCCGACGCCGCGATCGCGGACGGCCGCCGCCGCGTCGGGAGAGATCGTGTCGACGGGGGTGCCGACCATCAGCACCTGGCCGATGCAGGTATCGAGCGGCAGGTCGCCGGCGGAGGGAGTGGCTGCGGCGGTCGGCGTGGGCGTCGGCGTCGCCGTGGGCGACGGGGATGGCGCGGGCCGCGGTTCGGGAGCACACCCCGCGGCGAGCACGAGCGCCGCGGCGAGCGCGGCGACGCCGGCGCGGCGACGGACCGGGTGCGGACGGGCGGAGGTGCTGTTCACCTTCCCATCGTCGCCGGGTCAGCAGCAGCGCGCACCCGGGTTGCGGTCCTGGTCGTCCATGCGCTGGCGCCAGAACTGCCGCTCCGACAGCGGCTGCGCGTCGGGGTGGGTGCGGCGGTGGTGCGCGAGGTAGGTCGCGTAGGCGTTGTCGCCCATGAGCGAGGTGACGTACCAGCGGATGCCGGCCGCGACCCGGAGCACGGCGCGGCCGGCGCGCACGCCCAACTCCTCAAATCTGGAGCGATCGGCCGCCGGTCCGCCGGTTTCGGCCACCGGGGTCCCCGATTCTGAGGAGTTGTGCGCGCGCGCCATGGCTCAGTGCCCGCGCCGGGCGGTCGCGGCCCGCTCCTCGGCCAGCAGCGGCTCCCACTCCTTCTCGAGCTCGCGCTCGGGCGCGGTGGGAATGAGGCCCGCCGGGGCGAAGCGGCGGGAGGGCACGGCCGGGTCCTCGGAGTCGGCGCCGCCGCCGTTCGCCACGGCGCGGACGGTGACGACGACCGCCGCGACGATGACGACGATCGCGAGCACGACGAAGACGATCGACAGCGTGCCCTGCACGCCGGTATTGCGGATGACCGCCTCGACCGTCTCGACCGGGCCGAGGCTGTCGTCGCCCGAGGCGAGCGCGTCGCGGTAGCGGAAGTGGTTGGCCCAGTAGCCGATCGCCGGCACCGGCGAGGAGATCTTGTACGCCGACGCCGTGATCGTGACCACCGCGGTGAACGCGAGCGGCACCGCGACGATCCACAGCCACTTCACGTACGACCGACCCCGCTTGGCGACGATCGCGAGGACGACGGCGAGCGCGATGGCGGCGAGCAGCTGGTTGGCGATGCCGAACAGCGGGAAGAAGGTGTTGATGCCGCCGAGCGGGTCGGTGACGCCGAGGATCAGGATCGCACCCCACCCGGCGACCATGATCGCCGTCGTGATCCACACGCCCGGTCGCCACGACACGTCGCGGAACTTCGGGATCCAGGCGCCGATGGAGTCTTGCAGCATGAAGCGGGCGACACGGGTTCCGGCATCGACGGCCGTGAGGATGAACAGCGCCTCGAACATGATCGCGAAGTGGTACCAGAACGACATGAGCGCCTGGCCGCCGAGCGCCTGCTGCATGATGTGCGCCAGGCCCAGCGCGAGGGTGGGTGCACCGCCGGTGCGCGACACGATCGACTCCTCGCCGACGTCTGCTGCCGTGGCGATGAGGATGTCGGGCGTCAGATTCACCCCCGTCAGCCCGAGGGAGTTGACGAAGGCGACCGCTCCCTCGACGGTGCCGCCGGTGGCGGCCGTGGGGGCGTTCATCGCGAAGTAGATGCCCTGGTCGATCGAGATCGCGGCGACGAGCGCCATGATCGCGACGAAGGACTCCATGAGCATGCCGCCGTACCCGATGAAGCGGGTCTGCCGCTCCTTCTCGACGAGCTTCGGCGTCGTCCCGGACGCGATGAGGGCGTGGAAGCCCGACAGCGCACCGCACGCGATCGTGACGAAGAGGAAGGGGAACAGCGGTCCGGCGAACACCGGGCCGAGTCCGTTCTCGCCGAAGATCGTCACCGCCGGAACCGAGATCTCGGGTCGGACGAGCACGATCGCACCGGCGAGCATGACGATGACGCCGATCTTCATGAACGTCGACAGATAGTCGCGCGGGGCCAGCAGCAGCCACACCGGCAGAACCGCGGCGATGAAGCCGTAGATGATGATGCCCCACGCGATCACGGTGCGGTCGAGGTGGAAGATCTCCTGACCCCACGACGTGTCGGCGACCCAGCCGCCCGCGATGATCGCGCCCATGAGCAGCACGAACCCGATGATCGACACCTCGGTCACCTTGCCCGGTCGCAGGTAGCGCAGATAGACGCCCATGAACAGGGCGATGGGGATCGTCATGGCGACCGAGAACACACCCCACGGGCTCTCGCCGAGCGCGTTGACGACGACGAGCGCGAGGATCGCCACGATGATGAGCATGATCAGCAGGGATGCCACGATCGCGGCGGTTCCGCCGATGCGGCCGAGCTCCTGCCGTGCCATCTGCCCGATGGTGCGTCCGCCGCGCCGCATGGAGAAGAACAGCACCGTGTAGTCCTGCACCGCACCGGCCAGGACGACGCCGACGATGATCCAGATCGTGCCGGGGAGGTAGCCCATCTGCGCCGCGAGCACGGGGCCCACCAGGGGTCCCGCTCCTGCGATCGCCGCGAAGTGATGCCCGTAGAGCACGCGCCGGTCGGTGGGGACGTAGTCCTTTCCGTCCTGCTTGACCTCGGCCGGGGTCGCGCGGCGGTCGTCGGGTCGCAGCAGATACCGCTCGATGACCTTCGAGTAGAACCGGTACCCGATGAGGTAGGTGCAGACGGCGGCGAAGACGAACCAGATGGCGTTGACCGTCTCGCCGCGGACGACCGCGAGCATGACCCAGGCGAGCCCGCCCAGCAGGGCGACGGCGATCCAGATGATCACCTTCAGCGGGGTCCAGCGGGATGCGGCGCGGTGCTGGTCGTCAGAGACGGCGACCGGGGGCAGTTTCGGATCGGTGACGACGTCGGACGCGGATCGAGGCATCGGATCTCCTGGGGGGAAGGCGCTTCATTGCGTTCTCTCAGCTTAGGCACGCTCCCCCGCCGCGCCGCAATGCTGGCGGAACGTTTCGGACCGCGCCTACGTTGGGAGGACCGAGAGGAGATCACCATGACTGACAACGCCCCCACCGTGATCCGCAACGACGAGAAGAACCGCTACGACCTGCATGTCGGCGACGTGGCGGCCGGCTTCGCCGCCTTCGAGCGCGACGACCAGGGCCGCCTGGTGTTCGACCACACCGAAGTCGACAAGGCCTTCGGCGGACGCGGCCTCGGCAAGACCCTCGCCGCCGAGGCGCTCGCCGACGTCGCACGCCGCGGTGAGACCGTCGTGCCGGAGTGCCCGTTCATCGTGAAGTTCCTGCGCGAGAACGAGGTCGCGGGACTCCGCGTCGAGTGGCGCGACGAGGATGCCGCCGACGCGGCCTCGGCGCAGCCGTCGGCGTGACCCGCTTCGACGCCGAGACGGCACCCGTCGACGAAGACCGCGGCCCGGTATCGCCGGGGCCTCGTCGGGTGCTGCTCGAGGCGCGGGAGGTACCGCTGGGCGGCGTGCGCGCGATGTCGGTGCACCGCTTCCTGCCCCAGCGCGATCTGCCGCTCGTGGGCGCGTGGTGCTTCCTCGACCGGTTCGGGCCGCAGCGCACCCGGATGCGGGTCGAGCCGCATCCGCACATCGGTCTGCAGACGGTGACCTGGCCGCTCGCGGGTGAGGTGCACCACCGCGACACGCTCGGCAGCGATGTCGTGATCGAGCGCGGCGCGCTCAACATCATGACCAGCGGCGCGGGCATCGCGCACTCGGAGTACTCGGTGGGCGACGAGCCCATCACCCTCGACGCGCTGCAGCTGTGGGTGGCCCTCCCCGAGGGGCGCCGCCACGGATCCGCCGACTTCGAGCGTCACGACGACCTGCCCGTGCTCGATCTCGGGGGCGGAGCGCAGGCCACGGTCGTGGTCGGCGAGCTCGCCGGCGCCGTCTCGCCGGCGACGATGCACACGCCGATCGTGGGAGCCGAGATCCGCCTGCCCGCGGGAGCGGTCGTCGACCTGCCGCTCGAGGCCGCGTGGGAGTACGCGGTCGTCCCGGTGTTCGGGTCGGTCGGGGTGGACACGGATGCCGTCGCCCCGGGCTCTCTGCTCTATCTGGGTGACGGACGCAGCGGCATCCGGCTGTCGGCCTCGGAGGAGACGACGCTGTTCCTGCTCGGCGGTGAACCGTTCGAGGACGACATCGTGATGTGGTGGAACTTCGTCGGCCGCGACCACGCCGAGATCGAAGCCGCCCGCGAGGAGTGGGAAGCGGCATCCGACCGGTTCGGACACGTGCCGGGACACGGCCACGAGCGCATCCCCGCCCCGCCGCTGCCGCACGTGCGGCTCACCCCGCGGCGGCGTCGGCTCTAGCGGGGCCGTCGCTCGTGGCCGGACCGGCCCCGGTCAGACGAGCGCGCTGACGAGCTGCTCGATACGCGCACGGATGTCGTCGCGGATGGGGCGAACGGCGTCAATGCTCTGACCGGCGGGATCGTCGAGCTTCCAGTCCTCGTAGCGCTTGCCCGGGAAGAAGGGGCACGCGTCGCCGCATCCCATCGTGATGACCACGTCGGAGGCCTGCACGGCCTCGGTCGTGAGCACCTTGGGCTGCTCGGCCGTGATGTCGATGCCGACTTCGGCCATCGCCGCGACGGCGACGGGGTTGATCTGGTCGGCGGGCATCGACCCGGCGGAGCGGACCTCGATGCGATCGCCGGCGATGTCGCGGAGGAATCCCGCGGCCATTTGCGAGCGACCGGCGTTGTGGACGCAGACGAACAGGACGGAGGGCGTGGTGTCGGTCATGGTGGCTCCGGTCAGCGGGTGGGGGTCAGTGTGGCAAGGAGAGCATCGACGCGTCGGGCGATGTCGTCGCGGATCGCTGCGACACCTTCTGTGGAGGCGAGGGCGGGGTCACCGACGGTCCAGTCCTCGTAGCGGACGCCGGGGATGATCGGGCAGACGTCGCCGCAGCCCATCGTGATGACGACATCGGCCGCACGGACCGCGTGATCGGTCAGCGGCTTGGGGAACCGCGGCTCGTCATCGTTCGGGATCAGTTCGTCGATGAACGGCTGCACATGAGGGTGAATCTCCGCGGCCGGGGTGGACCCGGCAGAACGCGCCACGACGGCGCCGCCCGAGCGCTGATCCACCAGCGCCGCGGCGAGCTGAGACCTTCCCGCGTTCGCGACACAGACGAAGAGGACCTGCGGCTGCCCGCGCGTGCGGTCGCGGGTGATGTCAGCGAGCCGCTGGCGGGCGAACCCCTCGGTGAGAGCCAGCAGGTGATTCCTCACCCGCGCGCTCCTGGTGAGGGACGTGTAGGACTCGCGGACGATTGTTGCGACCAGGCTGCCGTCGAGCTGTGGATAGTCCTGAATGAGCGTTTCGGCCAGGCGGGTGAGAGCGTCGTCGACGTTCTCGAGCGCCGCATGCTCGGCTCGGATGGGGGCGACGGCGGCGGGGGCGAAGGAGTCGAGCAGAGTCGTCACGGCCGGACGGAGAGCCGGTGCGATCCGGTACCACACCCATGTGCCGCGCCGTTCTGAGGTGACAACGCCGGTGTCGCGGAGCACTTTCAGGTGGTGCGACACGGTGGGCTGCGACACATCGGCCAGTTCCGCAAGGTCGCACACGCACGATTCACCGCGCGCGTCCGTCGCGATCGCGGACAGCATCCGCAACCGCAGCGGATCGGACAGCGCCTTCAGCGTCGAGGCGATCGCCGCGGCCGCGTCATCGCCGATCGCGTGCGTTGCGGACGGGGCGCAGGTTTCTCCTGCGGGGATGATCCCGGCGCTCATCATCGAGTCTTCTCCAGGGCGGGCTCGGGGATGGCGTGCGGGTCGGTGTGGAACCACGCTCGCGCGACCCGGAGCGAGACGTAGACCAGGCCGACGAGCACGGGAACTTCGATCAGCGGACCGACGACACCGGCGAGGGCTTGCCCGGACGTGGCACCGAATGCGCCGATCGCGACGGCGATGGCGAGTTCGAAGTTGTTGCCCGCCGCGGTGAACGCGAGCGTCGACGATCGGGCGTAGCCCAGACCGAGCCTCTTTCCGGCGATGAGACCGGCGAACCACATGACGACGAAGTAGACCAGCAGCGGCAGTGCGATCCGGACGACATCCCACGGCCGGGAGGTGACCTGCTGCCCCTGGAGGGCGAACAGCAGCACGATTGTGAACAGCAGCCCATACAGCGCCCAGGGTGCGATCTTGGGCAGGAACGAGCCCTCGTACCAGGCGCGGCCCTTGCGGCGCTCTCCGATGAGACGGGACGCGAACCCGGCGACCAAGGGGACGCCGAGGAAGATCAGCACGTTGAGGGCGATCTGCCACACGGACACGTCGAGGCCTTGGCTGTCGAGGCCGAGCCAGCCGGGAAGGACGGTGAGGTAGAACCAGCCGAGGATCGAGAACGCGATGACCTGGAACACCGAGTTGATCGCGACGAGCACGGCGGCCGCTTCCCGGTCGCCGCAGGCCAGGTCGTTCCAGATCACGACCATGGCGATGCAGCGGGCGAGGCCGACGATGATCAGTCCCGTCCGGTATTCGGGCAGGTCGGGCAGGAACACCCACGCCAGGGCGAACATCAGCGCGGGGCCGGCGATCCAGTTCAGGGCCAGCGACGAGATGAGGAGCTTCTTGTCGCCGGTCACGGCGGCGACCCTGTCGTAGCGGACCTTCGCGAGCACCGGGTACATCATGATCAGCAGCCCGAGCGCGATCGGAACCGAGATCCCGCCGACCTCGAGCCGCGACAGCAGCTCGGACAGGCCCGGGACGAACCGGCCGAGGAGGATGCCGCCGACCATGGCCGACGCGATCCACAGCGGCAGCAACCGGTCGAGCGCCGATAGACGGCGCGGGGGCATGGCCGCGGGCGGCTGTATTGACATATGTCTATATTGACCCATCCCGGCTGTCGCCACAATCGACGGACGAAGCGACGGGACGCCCGGACCGAAGTCCGAGCGCCCCGCATCGCGATCCGCGATCAGTCGAGCATCACCAGAGCACCAGGAAGCCGCTCAGGCCGAGCGAGCCCTCGACGGTGTCGCTGCCGCTGTAGGTCGCGACGACGACCTTGAGCCCGCGCGTCTGGCGCGGCAGCTCGATCCGCGCCGTGCCGTCGACGACCTCGGCGCTGTAACGGGTGGAGTTCACCCACACGTCGACCGTGCCCGTCGCCGGAGCGCCGCCGTTCGGGGTGACCCGGACCGACACGACGTACGGCTGCGACGCCGTGCCGACGTACCGGTTGAGCGACACGGTCGTGGCCGAGGCGAACTTGACGAACACCTCGTTCGACACCGCGACGCCCGTCTGCGCGTTGCCCTCGGCGGTGGCGGTCACCCGCACCGACAGGGCGGTGCCGACGTCGGCGCGCGTCACCTTGTAGCTCGCCGACGTGGCGCCCTCGATGGGCTGGCCGCCGCGCAGCCACTGGTAGGCGACCGAGACTTCGGCGGGGTCCCATTCGCCGGCGGTGGCCTTCAGCGTGCTGCCGACCTTCGCCGATCCGGTGACCTCGGGGGCGACGACCGCGACCGGAGCGCCCTGACCCGACTCAACCTCGACGATCGTCCGGATCGACGAGTCGCCGTAGCGGACGACGCCGAGGTAGGTCTTCTCCGGCTCGAGTCCGGCCCACGACAGCGTGTACGTCGCGTCCTCACCCTGCACCGTCGGCAGCGGGTTCGGCGTGGCCGTGAACTCGCCCGCCGAGGCGCCCGCGGCGACGACCGCCGTGGTCAGGTCGTAGGTGAACGGCTCACTGAACGAGTACCGGTTGACCTTGACCAGGTACGTGCCCGCGGTCGGGGTCGTGAGCGACACCGATTCGTTGGCGGATGCCGTGGCCGACGACCACTGCTCGTAGTAGCGCCAATCGTCGGCGCTGACCACGCGGTACACCGTCATGTCGAGATCGGTGGTCTCGGTGGCGGCGGTCTCGACGGCGAAGCGGGCGTACTCGGTACCCTCGGGCACCTCGACGACCTCGTAGGTGTTGAAGCCGGCTTCCGCCTCGTCGTAGAACGAGTCCTGGTCACCGGAGTGACCGGGCACCTCGGGGAAGTCCGGGTTCACGCGCAGCTCCTGCGCGACCAGACCCGACAGGCCCAGGTCGAGCTCGCCCGTCAGCGACGGCGCGACCGTGACGTCGACACTGCCCGTGGTGCCGGTTCCCTGCACCGAGGCGGGTGCGTCGACGGGCACGGGGAACACCGCGATCGGCGACCGGACCTCGTTGACGCCCCCGGTCCAGGTGAGGAATCCGGTGGCCCACGCGCTCATCGGCGCGTCGGTGCGGGCGAGGGTGATCTCGACCGTGGCCGACTCGCCCGCCGCCAGCGTCACCGACGACGGCGACACCTGCACGTCGACACCCGGGACGGACGCCTGCGCCTGGTAGGTGCCGGCCTCGGTGGCCGTGATGGTGCGGGTGACCGTCTGCGGAGCACCCAGCGCACCGATGCCGATGGACGGCAGGTTCAGGTCGCTGGGGTCGATCGGGTCGACGCCGAAGTCGCGCAGGCCGAGGCCCTGCAGGTACGCGGCCCAGTCGGCCGGACCGTTGAGGTAGAGCAGCCCCGGCTCGAAGTACTTCGTCGGATCGGTGTGACCGGCGCCCTGGGTGAAGGGATCGGTGACCGGCTCGCCGGACGCGTCGACGGTGTCGTAGGCGGTGGTCATCATCGCCGACTTCACCTCGGCCGGAGTCGCCTGCGGGCGCTCGCCGAGGTAGAGGGCGGCGAGGCCGGCGACGTGCGGCGACGACATCGAGGTGCCCGAGAGGATGCCGAAGGTCGGGTCCTCGTCGGCCCCGTTCTCGGTGGCCGCGAGGATCGCGACGCCGGGAGCGGTGATGTCGGGCTTGATGACGTCGCTGCCGTCGGCGAGCATCGGGCCGCGGCTCGAGAAGCCCGCCACCTGCGGCACCGGGGTCTCGATGCCGGTGACGTTCTCGCCGATCAGGGTGACGACGCGGTCGGTGCCGCCCTGCACGTAAGACAGCACGGCGGCGCGGGCCGTGTCGGGGACGTGCACGGTGGGGACGCTGTGGAAGTCGTTGTCGAGCGACGCCGGCGTGACGTTCGTGAGGATCATGCCGATGCCGCCGGCCTCGGCGACCGCCTGCGACTTCTCGGTGCGCGCGTTCGAGCCGCGGTCGCACACCACGATCTTGCCGGTGACCTTGGCCGGGTCGAGCGAGCCGAGCAAGCAGAGGTTCGGCGTCTCGGCACCGGCGAGGCCGGCGTCGCCGGCGAAGACGGACGGACCCGAGAGGGACTCGCCGAAGCCGACCGACACCGAGGTGCCCGCGAACTGCGCCGCGGCGGTGTCGCTCTCCTCGCCCAGCCGGACCGTGCCTTCCCACGTGGGGATGGTGGATGCCGCGACCGTGGCGTACCAGGGCGACGCGTGGTCGGCCGTGACGGGGTCGGGTCCGGAGTTGCCGGCGCTCGTGGCCACGAAGACGCCCGCGGCTGCCGCGTTGAAGAACGAGATGTCCTCGGGGGCGAGCACGGTCGTGGCCGAGCCGCCGCCGATGGAGTAGTTGATGACATCGACGCCGTCGGCGACCGCCTGGTCGATAGCGCTCAGCAGGTCGCTCAGCGCGCAGATGTCGTCGGTCGTGACGAGCGGGTCGGGTCCGACGAAGCACGCCTTGTACGAGGCGACCTTCGCGGCGGGTGCCACACCCGAGATCGAGCCGAAGTCGACACCCTCGACCGTGGCCTCGACGCCGTTGTTGCCGGCGGCGGTGCTCGCGGTGTGCGAGCCGTGGCCGTCGCCGTCACGCGGCGAGAGGTAGTCGGCGTCGAACGAGAAACCGTTCGCGGCCGCGCCGTCGCCGAAGTAATGCGCGGCGATGAGCTTCGAGTTCAGCAGCGACGGGTCCCAGGCGTCCTTGGTTCCGGCGCCCTGGTCGACCACGGTGCTGCGGAACTCGCCGCCGTCGGCCTTCGTGAAGACGACGTCGTCGCCGTCGCGGTACGGCTGGTCGCCGGCCGCGGTGCCGAGGTCGTCTCCCGCGAACGACGGGTTCTCGGGCGCGATGCCGGTGTCGACGACACCCACCACGATGCCCTCGCCGGCCGCGTCGATGCCGCCGACCTCATCCCAGACACCGCCGGCTCCCTCGAGTCCGAGGAATTCCGTCGACGGGACGGCGTCGACGTGGCGCACCTCGTCGGGGAAGACGCCGAGCACGCCCTTCGTCGAGGCCAGCTTGCCGGCCTGCTCCTGGGTCAGCTGTGCCGAGAACCCGTTGAGGGTTGTCTGGTACGTGGCGTCGGGCTGCGCGCCGACCTCCTGCGCGACCTCCTCTTGACGCTGCTCGAGGAAGCCGGAGTAGTCGGTGACCGCGCGCGACTGCGCGTCGAGACGCTCGCCCTCGTCGGGCTTGGTCGGCGCGAGGCCGGCCTCGCCGCCCTCGTAGGTGGCGACGGGGGCCTCGTCGAGCAGGACGATGTAGCGCCCGTTCTCGCTCGTGACCGGAACCGGGATGTTCACCCCCTCTCCCGTGGCAGCGAAGGATGCCGTTGCGGCAGAGCTCGTGAACAGGGCGGCCAGCGAAATGGCCGCGACTGTTAGCAGGGTGGTGCGAACCATGTGCGCTCCAGTGGGGGGATGGATGAGCAGCCCGTGCGGCGTCGTCGGCGCGCGGTGAAGACACCGTAGCTCACAGGTGGCCCACAGGGAACCCTGAGCCGCCATTCAGGCGCGCAAGCCCCGCGATTTTTCCCGGGACGACCGGCCGAGGCGGCGACCGCACGGTCCCATAGGCTGGACCGGTGGCCCCGGCATCCCGTCTCTCGACGCGCGTCCTGCTCGTCTGTGCGGCGATCGGCGTCGCCACCGGTCTGCTCGGCGGCCTGGAGGGGTGGCTCGCCGCTCCCGTGGTCGCGGCCGCACCGATCCTGTACGGGTTCGTGCTGGGCGTGCACGTGCTGCCGGGGATCATCGCGCAAGAGACGCTGCGTCTGCCCTGGGTCGCCCTCGTCTCGCACCTGATCGCGGCGCTTGCGTCGTCGGCTGTCGCACCGCCGTACACCTTCCGCTTCCTCGGCACCGCGCTGCTGTTCGGGGCGCTGCAAGAGGGCGTGGCCGCGCTCGTGCGCTACCGGTCGTGGGCGCCGTGGCGCTTCTTCGTCTCAGCCGTCGTGATCGGCGTGGTCGTCGCCCTGGCCGTGTTCTTCATCGCGGATCTCGGGGCGCTGCCGCTGTGGGCGCAGATCACCTATCTCGCGCTGGCCGTGCTCGGCCCCGTCGTGTGGACCGCCATCGGGCTGGGTATCGGCGTCGGTCTGCGCCGCGCCGGCGTCGCCCGCCGCTGACCGCCCGCAGCGCGCCGGGATCGGCGAAGTTAGGGTCGGCTAAGCTGGAACGGCCCGATCCGATCCGAGGACGCCCGTGACATCCGCCGCATCCGGGGCGGCAACGGCGGGAACGCCCGTCGTCGCACACACGCCCCCGCCCCTGCTCGCCGTGCGCGAGCTCGCGGTGACGTATGAAGGATCGGATGCCCCCGCGACGCGCGGAGCGACCTTCACGGTCTCGCCGGGCGAGGTGGTGCTGCTGCTCGGCCCGAGCGGTTCGGGCAAGTCGACCGTGGCACTGACGACGAACGGACTGATCCCGCAGGCCATCCCTGCGACGGTCGAGGGATCGGTGCGGGTCTCGGGCGATGACGCCACGGTGAGCCCCGTCCCGCGCCTCAGCACGCGCGTCGGCATGGTCTTCCAGGATCCCGACGCACAGCTCGTCACCGGCACGCTGCTCGATGAGGTCGCCTTCGGTCCCGAGAATCTGCGGCTGCCGGTAGACGAGGTGCTCGCGCGGGCCGAACGGGCGCTGCGGCGCATGGGTCTGTGGGAGCGGCGGCACGAGAACCCCGATCGCCTGTCGGGCGGTGGCCGGCAGCGCCTGGCGATCGCGTGCGCCCTCGCGATCGACGCGCCGCTGCTCGTGCTCGATGAGCCGACCGCCAACCTCGACCCCGAGGGTATCGAGGACGTCTATGCCGCCCTCGGTGAGATCGCGGCGGCCGGCGACCGGGCGATCCTGCTCGTCGAGCACAACCTCGACGCCGCGATCCGGTTCACCGACAGGGTCGTCGCCCTCGACCACGACGGGCGCACGATCGCCGACGGACCGGTCGACGCCGTGCTCCGCGAGCGCGCGGCCGAACTGCACGAGACCGGGGTCTGGCTGCCGGTCGCCGCGCTCGCGGCCTTGCGCCTGCGTGAGGCCGGGTACGCGCTCGACCCGCTCCCGCTCACCCCTGAAGAGCTGCGCGCTGGCCTCGAGGCAGCGGCATCCGTTGATGCGCATCCGGCGGACTCGGGGACGTGGAATCCACCCGCCGGTGATGACCGCGCTTCGCGACCGGGCCCGAGCTCCGCGGCCGCTCGGTCGACCACGACCGCCGTCTCGGCGCGGGGCCTCACGCTGCGGCGAGGTCGCGCGACCGTGCTGCACGACGTCGACCTCGAGGTGAACGCGGGAGAGTTCGTCGCGATCGTCGGGGCGAACGGCGCCGGCAAGACGAGCCTCGTCCAGGCGATCGCGGGCGTCGTTCCGGCTCCCCGCGGACGCATCGACGTGGGCGGGCTCGACCCGAGCCGCGCCGACGCACGCGCCCTGGTCCGCCGCATCGGCTTCGTCTTCCAGAACCCCGAGCACCAGTTCGTCGCGCACACCGTCTTCGACGAGCTCGCGCACGGCCTGCGCCGGCAGCGTCTGTCCGACGACGAAGTGCACGATCGAGTCGACGGGATGCTGCGACGCTTCGGCCTCGCCGCTCACGCGCAGCGGCATCCGTTCCTGCTCTCGGGCGGGCAGAAGCGTCGGCTGTCGGTCGGCACCGCGCTCATCGCGGGAGCGCCGATCCTCGCCCTCGACGAACCGACCTTCGGGCAGGACCGGGCCCGCGCCGACGAGCTGCTGCACCTGCTGCGCGATCTCAACGCGGACGGAACCACGATCCTCGTCGTCACCCACGACATGCAGCTCGTGAGCGAGTACGCCGATCGCTGCGTCGTCGTGGGCGGGGGACGCGTCGTGGCCGACGGCACGGCCGCCGAGGTCCTCGGCGACGAGCCGCTGCTGCGCTCGGCGGCCCTGCGGATGCCTCCGCTCAAGCGCGCCCTGCACGACCTCGATGCCCTGCCCCAACTATCGGGGATCGCCCGACTGTCCGACCTCCCGGGCGGCGCACCGTGACCTCGGCGGCCGTCGACCCCTACGCCCCGGCTCCGCCGTCGCGACGCTTCTTGTACCGGCTGAACCCTCTCGCCAAGCTCGCCGCTCCCGTTCCGGCGATGCTCGCACTCGTGTTCGCGCGCGACCTCGTGACCCCCCTCGTGATGCTCGCGCTCGCTTACGCCGTGCTGCTCGTCGGTGCGCGCTGGACCGCGCGGTCGGCGCTCCTGCTCCTGGTCGCGGTGCCCGCCGGCGTAGCGCTCATCGGGGTCGGGATGTCGCTGTGGGTCGATACCGCCCGCGTCTCGGGCACCCCCGCCGTGCTGCGGATCGGCGACTGGACGCTCTACGCGGGCGCGCTGCAGATCGGCGCGGCCACCGGGCTGCGGCTCGGGGCGATCGCGGCATTGGCGTTCATCGCGGGGCTCACCACGACCGGCCCCGACCTCGTGCGGGCCAGCGTGCAGCAGCTGCGTGTGCCGTACCGCGTGGGGTACACGGCGCTCGCGGCGTTCCGTTTCGTGCCGCGCTTCCGGTACGAGCTCGAGCTGATCCGGCAGGCGCACCGGGTCCGCGGCGCGCACGGCGGCCGCGGACCGTTCGCAGCGATGGCCCGCTGGAGCGGATACGTCGTGCCGCTGCTCGCCGGTGCGATCCGTCACGCCGAGCGCGTCGCCCTCGCGATGGACTCGCGCGCCTTCGGCGCGTACGCCGACCGCACGGAGCGGCACCTCGTGCCGTTCCGCCGCCGCGACGTCGTGTTCGTCGTGGCGTTCTGGCTGGTGTCGGCCGCGATCCTCATCGCGCTGTTCCCCTGGACGGCCTGAGCCCGCCCGGCGGCGATCAGGCCGTGCGGGATGCCGCGAGCGTGCGTCCAGCGCTGACCGCGGCCTGCTCGGCGTTCGCGCGCAGCTCGGCCGCCGTCTCGGTGAAAGCGTCGAGCGCAGGGTTCACCCCGACGAGCGTGAAGGGGCGGTGGACCACCGTGAGGTCGAGACCCCACACGTCCTCGAAGACGCGGCGAAGCCACCCGGTCGAGTGATCCCACCCTTCCTTGGGGCTGCCGGGCTCGTAGTTGCCGCCGAGGACCGTGACCAGCGTCGCCCGCTTGCCGCGCAGAGCCGTGCCCTGCGGATCGATGCGCGGGTCGGTGTAGGCGAGGTCGAACCAGGTCTTCACGTGCTGCGAGACGCCGTAGTTGTAGAGGGGGACGGTGAAGAGCAGAGCGTCGCCGTCGATGAGCTCGTCGGCCAGCTGCTGCCGCAGGGCGAGCGCGCTGCGCTGGCCGTCGCTGTGCTGCTCGACGGGGGTGAAGCCCGCCGTCACGGCGTCTCGCCAGGCCGTCGCGGGGACCGGATCGGCAGCGATGTCGCGGCGCACGACCGTGCTGGTGGGGTGGGCGGCGAGCCACTCCGCTTCGACGAGGTCACCCAGCTCGCGGCTGGCAGAGGTGGCGGGGAGGATGCTGGCATCCAGGCGGAACAGGGTCATTCGCTTCTCCGATCAGAGTGGCTATGAAAAACAAAGCGGCTTCGGGAACGCTAGCACACGTACGATGGAGGCATGGTCGACACCCACGAAGCGCGACACTGCGACGCCGCGGTGTCTCACGCGTTCTCGGTTCTCGGCAAGCGCTGGAACGGGATGATCGTCGACGTGCTCGGGCAGGGCGAGCTCTCGTTCGTCGGCCTGCGCCGTGCCGTCGCCGGAATCAGCGACGCCGTCCTCTCCGACCGGCTCACCGAGCTCTCCGAGGTCGGCCTGGTGGTGCGGCGGGTCGAGGCCGGCCCTCCGGTCGCAGTCACGTACGCGCTGACGGATGCGGGCTCACGCCTCGTGCCGATTCTGAATCAGCTCGGCGAATGGGCCGACGGCAACCTCACCCGCCGCTGAGCGGACTGGGGCACGGTCGACTCAATCAGTCCGCGTAGTCCGGCGCGGGCGGCATCCCGAAGAAGTCTTCGAGGGTGCGGTAGCCGCCCGATGCGTAAGCCCCGGCCAGTTCCGGCCCGATGTAGCGCAGGTGCCACGGCTCGTACTCGTAGCCCGTCGTGGCGGTGTCGCCGTCGCCGTAGCGGACGATGAAGCCGAACCGGTGCGCGTTGGCCGCGACCCAGTCCGACTGCGGCGTGCCGCCGAAGCCCTCGATCGTGCCGCAGCCGTCGTCGCAGGCGACGACGTCGACCGCGAGGCCGGTCTGGTGCTCGCTGTGCCCGGGACGCGCGCTCGTGAGGTCGGCGTTGGCCTGCCCGAGCTGGCCGACGTAGTCGCGGTACGTCGCGACCTGCAGGTCGTACGAGCGGAACCCGCTGTTGACGCCGATCTCGCCCGCGCCCTCGTCGCGTGCGGCCGAGACCAGCTGCGACAGCGCCGCCGCGACGTCGGCGCGCATGTGGCCACCGCTCGTGCGCTCGACCCCCTCGGCACGCGCCTGCGGCTCGGGCCAGTAGTCGATCGGGTCGAGAGCGTTCTGCTTGTTGACCACGACCCACGTGCGGTCGGCGGCGTGCAGGTCGATACAGGGCGCGCCGCCTGACGCGACCGCCGAACGGAACGCCTCCGCCCCACCCGCGGCGGCGATGGCATCGGCGTCGGAGCCGGAATCGAGGGCCTCTCGGAAGGCGGGGAGATCGCACAACGCTCCCCCGCCGGGCGCCGCTTCGGCCTCGGTACCATCGGCGCCGAGGGGAACGGCGGTCTGCGCCGGCGCCGGCAGCACGGTCGCGCGCGGCATCCCGGTGGCGGCTTCGCCGCTCGCGACGGCGGCCGAGCCGTCGGCCGCCGAGTCCGATCCCGACACGAGCGACGCGATACCCGTCGCTCCCGACACCATGCCCGCGACGACGAGCACGGCCGCGCCGCCCACGATCAGGCGTCGGCGCAGGTACACCGACGGCGGGTGTCGACGACCGCTCCGCGCAGCGCGCGCCTGCGTCCGCGCGCGCAGCTCGCGCCGAGTCGGAAGGGGCGCCGATGCCAGCGCCCGCTCACGTCGCGAGCGCCGCGTCTCGGGTTGAGTCGGGTGCGCCACATGCCCATTCTGCCGTGCGGCAGGCCCCAGCCCCGGGAACCCGTGCACGCCGGTTGACATCGGTTCGAATCTCTGTTCGAATCTCTTCATGCGTTGGCAGGGGCAGCAGGTGGGAACGACGGATGCCGCTGCCCTCCCCGGCCTCGAAACCCTGACGGGCCTGGTGCGATCGGTCACGACTCCCGAGTTCGCCGGAGTCACGTTCCACGAGGTGATGTCGCGTTCCGCGCTCAATCGCGTGCCCGGTCCCTCGGCGATGCCGTTCGACTGGACCGTGAACCCCTATCGCGGGTGCACGCACGCCTGCGTCTACTGCTTCGCCCGCGGCACGCACGAGTACCTCGACCTCGACGCCGGGTCCGACTTCGACTCCCAGATCGTCGTGAAGCTCAACGTCGCCGAGGTGCTGCGCCGCGAACTGGCGAAGCCTGGTTGGGCGCGCGAGCAGGTGGCGCTCGGCACGAACACCGATCCGTATCAACGCGCCGAGGGCCGATACCGCCTGATGCCCGACATCATCACAGCCTTGGCCGACAGCGGCACACCGTTCTCGATCCTCACGAAGGGCACGCTGCTGCGCCGTGATCTGCCGCTGCTGCGCGAGGCGGCGGCATCCGTCCCCGTCGACCTGGCGATGTCGATCGCGGTGCTCGACGAGCCGCTGCGGCAGCTGCTCGAACCCGGGGCGCCGACCTTCGCCGCGCGGCTCGAGACGGTGCGCGCGGCCAGCGCGGCCGGCTTCCGCGTGACCGTTTTCCTGATGCCCATCGTGCCGCACCTCACCGACTCGATCGACGTGCTCGACGCAGCTCTGACCCAGATCGCGGATGCCGGTGCGGCGCGCGTCGTCTACGGCGCGATGCACCTTCGCCCCGGCGTGAAGCCGTGGTTCCAGCAGTGGCTCGCGCGCGCGCGGCCCGACCTGGTTCCCGCGTATCGCGGCCTCTACCCCGGCGCCGCCGTGCAGGCACCGCAGGGCTACCGCCGCATGCTCGCCGCTCGTGTCCGGCCGCTGCTCGCGCGACACCGCTTGCGCGGCGGACTCGAAGAAGAGGAAGCGCAGCCGAGCACCCGGCGTTTCCGCCCGGGGCCGGTCGTCACGACGTCGCGGGGCCGCGCCGCAGCGGCATCCGTCCCGACGCTGTTCTGACGCGTCGATGCGGGCGGATCACGTTCCGTCCGCGACGACCTCGGCCTTGAACCCCGCGCTGTTCTCGAGCCAGCCCGCGTAATGATCGGGGCCACCCGCGTGGGGATAGCGCTCGTGGTACAGCGGCGCCCATCCGTGGTCCGGGGCTTCTGCCATGATGCGGTCGACCCGGTCGGGCGTGCCCGCCGTAAAGGCGAGGTGGTTGACCCCGGGCGTCCGGCGATCATGCACCGCCGCGCTGAGGTTTGGGGAGGTCGTCAGCGCCAGGTACGCACCGCCGGCGCTCCACGTCTCGCCACCGGACCATTCGCTGTCGCGTTCGAACCCGAGTTCGCGAAGCAGCCACCCCCACTCCGTCAGGGCGCACTCGAGATCCGCGACCCAGATCTCGACGTGATGGAAACCGGCCACCGCCCCAGTCTCGTGCACAACGACGGCAGCCCGCGAGCCGGGCGGGCTCGCGGGCTGCCGTGGTGGGTCGGGTCAGGCGTCGACGTTCGACAGCTGACGGCCCGAGATCTCCTCGAGCAGGTCGTCGCCGGGGCGCACGTCCTCGAACGGGGCATCGATCTCGGCGCGCTCGAGCATCTCGGTCATGCGGCGGCGGCGCTGGCGGGTCACGAGCGTGACCACCGTGCCGGTGCGACCGGCGCGACCGGTGCGGCCGGAGCGGTGGAGGTACGTCTTGTACTCGTCCGGTGCGTCGGCCTGAACCACGAGGTCGATGTCGTCGACGTGGATGCCGCGTGCTGCGACATCGGTCGCCACGAGCACGCGCACCTTGCCGTCGGTCAGGCGCTGCAGGTTGCGCGTGCGCTTGGCCTGGTTGAGGTCGCCGTGGAGGGCGACGGCGGGGATGCCGACGTCTTCGAACTGCTCGGCGAGCATCTCGGCGTACGCACGGGTGCGCGAGAAGACGAGCGTCTTGCCGTCGCGGTCGACGAGGGAGTTCAGGATCTCGGCCTTGTCGCGGTGGTCGAGCACGAGCACGCGGTGGTCGATCGTCGAGGTGTCCTGGCTCTCGCCGGCGACCTCGTAGACCGCGGGCTCGACGAGGAACTCGTCGACGAGCGCGGCGACCTCACGGTCGAGCGTGGCCGAGAAGAGCAGCTTCTGCGCGCCGTCCTGCACGAGACGCAGGATGCGCTGCATCGGCTCGAGGAACCCGAGCTCGCTCATGTGGTCGGCTTCGTCGAGGACGACGATCTGCACCTCGGACAGGTCGAGCTTGCCCTGGTTCTGCAGGTCTTCGATGCGCCCCGGGGTGCCGATGATGATGTCGACGCCCTTCTTGAGGGCACCGACCTGACGGGCCTGCGGCACACCGCCGTAGATCTGGGTGGTGAACAGGCCCACGCTGCGCGCGATCGCCTGCACCGTACGGTCGATCTGGAGCGCGAGCTCGCGCGTCGGCGCCAGGATCAGCGCCTTGGGCGAACGACCGAACTCGCGGCGCTTGCCGGCCTGTGAGCGCAGGATCGACTCGACCAGCGGAGCGCCGAAAGCGATCGTCTTGCCCGAACCGGTACGGCCGCGCGCGAGCACGTCCTTGCCCTCGAGGATCGGCGGGATCGTCGCAGCCTGGATCGGGAACGGGGATGCCGCGCCGAGCGCTTCGAGCTGACGCACGATGTTCTCGCCGAGCCCGAGATCTCCGAACGAGGCCTGAGCTACCGACGCGGCATCGACGGCCTCGGCTTGCAGCCGCTCGTGCACGGTGTCGACGTGGTCCTGGTGGGCCTTCGCCGCGGTCTCCGCCGCCCAGTTCGAGCGGCTCGGGCCGTCGTTGCGGCGCGGACGGTCGTCGCGACGGGGGCGGTCGTCACGGTTCGGACGATGACCGAAATCGCGACGCGGACGGTCGTCGAACGAACGCGCCGGACGGTCGTCGCGGGCCGGACGGTCGCCGAAGTCGCGACGAGGCCGGTCATCGCGGGCCGGACGATCGCCGAAGTCACGACGCGGACGGTCGTCACGGTTCGGACGATCGCCGAAGTCACGACGCGGACGGTCGTCGAAGGAACGAGCCGGACGGTCATCGCGACGGGGACGGTCGTCGAAGGAGCGCGCGGGACGGTCGTCGCGGCGCGGACGGTCGTCGCGGTTCGGGCGGTCGCTGAAGTCACGACGGGGACGGTCGTCGCGGTACGACGGGCGGGCGTCGCCGAAGGTGCGGCGGTCGCCGCGGGGCTGCGCCTCGTACGGGCGGCGGCCGCCGGCGGCATCCGATCGACGGTCATCGCGCGGGGCACGGTCGTCGCGGGGGCCGCGAACGTCGCGGGCCTGCGAACGGATGCCACGGGCTTCATCGCGACCGGCGCGCTCCTGCGCCGACCAGCGGTTCTTGCGGGGCGCCTCGTCCGACTCGGGACGGTAGCCGCGGTGCGAGGGGCTCTTGCTGCCGGGCGTGCCGGCGGAGGACTGGCCGGGGCGGCGCTTGGCGTCCTGGTACGAGGTCTTCTTGCCGTAGCGGGGCTCGAAGTTCTGAGCGCGGCCGCCGGCCGGCTTCTTGTTCTTGGGCATGGGTGTGTCCTTCGGGTTCTCTGCACGAGAACAGCGCCCGCGCACGCGGGCATACCCGGACATCCGTCGGCCGGGGCCATTCACATGGTGTTCATGCGCGCCGATCGGCGCTCACCATCGGCCCCCAGGACTCACAAAACCTGTCGCGATCACGCGGTGTCCCGAGCCGACTCACCAACGATACGGCATCCGCCTGAGAAACGCCCTGGCGGAGCCGCCCCGTCCGAGCGGCTCAGACGAAGCGGCGGCGGCGCGGTCCACGCGATGCGCCGGGCACCGATCGGCTCGGGCGAGCGGAGCGCGGCGCGGCGGAACCGGCCGGATCGCCCGCCGGCTCCTCATGCTCGACCGGGATCACGACGTGGCTCGGCGCATCCGACGACCCGCCGGCCGGCACGACGAGGTGCGTCGGCTCGGCCGAGGCCGCCTCGGCGAGGCGTCGCTCACGCCGGGTCATCGGGACCGGGGCGACCGCGCGGCCGCCGTCGGTGTGCTCGCGCTCGGCAGTATCGGTCGCGTTCCCGCGTCGAGCCGCCCGGCGCTCGCGAGCGCCCTCGACGAGGTTGTACAGCGTCGGCAGCACGAGCAGGGTGAGGACGGTCGACGAGATCAGTCCGCCGATGACGACGATGGCCAGGGGCTGCGAGATGAACCCGCCGTGCCCCGTGATGCCCAGCGCCATGGGTGTGAGCGCGAAGATCGTCGCGAGCGCCGTCATGAGGATCGGACGCAGGCGTCGCGAACCTCCGGCGATCGTCGCGTCGTGGGCCGACAGCCCCTTCTCGCGGTACTGGTTCACGAGATCGATGAGCACGATCGCGTTGGTCACGACGATGCCGATGAGCATCAGCACGCCGATGAGCGACGCGACGCCGAGCGGGATGCCGGTGGCGACCTGCAGCAGGATGGCGCCGGTCGCCGCGAACGGCACCGAGATGAGCAGCAGCAGCGGCTGCCGCAGCGACTTGAAGGTCGCGACCATGACGATGTAGACGATCAGGATGGCCGCGAGTGCCGCGAGCCCGAGCTGCGCGAAGGCATCCTGCTGCTGCGTCAGGACGCCGCCGATCTCGGCATCCGCTCCCTGCGGCAGGTCGACCGTGTCGAGGGCGGCGGCGACGGCGGCCGAGGCGGCGTTGAGGTCGTCGCCCGCCGGGGTGACGGTCACGGTCGCGGTGCGCTGACCGCGCTGCGTCGTGATCGAGGTCGGGCCTTCGCTCTGCTCGACCGTCGCGATGTCCTGCAGCGGGATGGCGCCGCCGGCGGTGGGGATCGTCAGCTGGCGCAACTCGTCGATCGTGGCCGGCTCCTGCGATGCGGCGAGGTAGACCGTGAGCGAGGTGTCATCGATCTCGACCGTGCCGATCGACTGCGGCTGCATCGTGCCCGAGACGATGCCGCCGACGGCGACCTCCGAGAGGCCGCGGGATGCCGCCGCCTCGCGGTCAACGGTCACGGCGATGTACGGCAGCGAGGCCGAGAGGTTCGAGGTCACCTGGCTGATGCCGTCGGCGTCCTGCAGCGAGGCGACGACCGCGTCGGTGGCCTCGCGCAGCAGCTCCTGGTCGGCGGCCGTGACGTCCACCTCGATGTCGCTCGAGCCGAAGCCGCCGCCGGCAGCGGAGATCTGGATGTCGCCGACGTCGTCGAGGTCGGCGACGGCCCGCTGCACACGGTCGCGCACGTCGAGCTGGTCGGCCGAGCTGTCGGTGGTGATCGAGTAGGTGATGCCGCCACCGCCGCCCGAGAAGGCGTCGCGCAGCTGCGAACCCGACGATCCGATCGACACCTGCACCGCGTCGATTCCGTCGAGGTCGGTGATGGCCTCTTCGACACGCTGGGCAGCGGCATCCTCGGCCTCGAGGGATGCTGCCGGTCCGAGTGTCTGGGTCATGGTGAACGTGTTCTGCCCCGAGTCGCCGAGGAAGTTCGTCTTCATGAGCGGGACCGCGAGGATCGTGCCGGCGAGCACGAGCACGGCGACGAGCAGGGTCACGACCGAGTGGCGCAGCGTCCAGCGCAGCACCGGCAGGTACGCCTTCTGCAGGCGGGACGGCGGGGCGTCGGGGTGCTCGGGGTCGATCTGCTGACCGTCGGCGCCGACGACGGGCTTGCCGGGGCGCAGGAACCAGTACGCGAGCACGGGCACGATCGTCAGCGAGACGAACAGCGACGCCGACATGGCGATGGCCACGGTCAGCGCGAAGGGCCGGAACAGCTCGCCGGTGAGGTCGCCGACGAAGGCGATGGGGAGGAAGACCGCGACGGTCGTGATGGTCGAGGCCGTGATCGCGGCTGCCACCTCGCGCACGGCGAGGGTGATGGCGGCGAGCTTGTCGGCGCCCTCGACGTAGTGGCGCTTGATGTTCTCGATCACGACGATCGAGTCGTCCACGACGCGCCCGATCGCGATGGTCAGCGCACCGAGGGTGAGGATGTTCAACGAGTAACCGAACGCCTGGATGCCGACGAAGGTGATGAGCACGCTCGTCGGGATCGAGATCGCCGTGACGATCGTCGAGCGCACCGACAGCAGGAAGACGAGGATCACCAGCACGGCGAAGACGAGGCCGAGCAGACCCTCCTGCGCGAGGGCGGCGATCGACTCCTCGATGAACGGAGCCTGGTCGAACACGACCGTGAACTGCGCGTCGCCGCCGAGGTCGCCCTCGAGGCCCGGGAGCGCGGCGAGCACGCCCCGCGAGACGTCGACCGTGTTCGCCGCCGGGAGCTTGGTGACCGCGATGGTCAGCGCCGGCTCCCCGTCGACGCGCGAGATCGAGGTGATGGGCGCCGGCTCCTGCACGACCGTGGCGACATCGCCGATCGTCGTCAGGTCGCCCGTCAGCTGCGCGGCATCCGTCGGCACGAGCGGCAGCGCCGACAGCTCTTCGACCGACGCGATCTTCGCGCCCGTCTGCACCGTGAGCGACTGGTCTCCCTCGGTGATTTCGCCGCCCGGGAAGAGCACGCCGTTCTGCTCGAGCGCATCGCGGATCGCCTGCTGGCTGAAGCCGGCGCCGGCGAGCGCCGCCTGGTCGGGGGTGATCGTGACGCGCTCCGCGCGACCGCCGACGACCTGCGCGGCGTTGACGCCGTCGACGTCCTCGAGGTCGGGGATGACCGTGCTCTCGAGCCGCGCCTGCACCGACTCCTCGTCGTCGTAGCCGGTGACCGCGAGCTGGATGACAGGCAGGTCATCGAGCGAGAAGCTCAGCACGCTGGGGGTGACCCCGTCGGGCAGCTGGCTCTGGATGCGGTTGACGGCCTGCAGGATCTTCTGCTCGGCGGTGGCGAGGTCGGTGCCGTAGGTGAAGGAGGCCTGGATGATCGACGCGTTGGTCGAGCTGGTCGCGGTCGTCGACTCGAGGCCGGGGATGCCCTGGATGGCGGTCTCGATCGGCGTCGAGACGTCGGTGTTCACGACCTCGGGCGAGGCGCCCGGGTAGGTCGTGACGACCGACAGCTGAGGCAGCTCGATCGACGGGATGAGCTCCTGCTTCAGGTTCGTCAGCGCGAGCCCGCCGAACACGGCGGCGACGATCGTGATCAGCGCGATGAGCGCGCGGTTCTTCAGGCTCAGGACGGCGAGTTTCGACACAGGATCCCTCGGAGCGCCGAGGACGGCGCGGATGTCGGTGCGGTGCAGGTCGGGCGCGGAGCGCTCGTCGATACAGGACTGTATCGACGCCCAGTATCCCACGCCTCGGCTATGGGTCAGCGGGGGAAGAGTCCGCCGATGGTCATCCCGATCGCGGCCGCCACGACGGCCGCCGCGAGCGTGCCCACCAGGTTCACGACCGCCCAGTCGCGGCGGCCGCGGCGGGCGAGCTGCACCGTCTCGACGGAGACGGTGCTGAAGGTCGTGTATCCACCGAGCAGGCCGATGCCGAGCACCGCCATCACCTCGGCGCCGATCACGGTGCCGAGTCCGGTGAGAAGCCCCAGCATCGCCGAGCCGGTGACGTTCACGACGAGGATCCCGATCGGGAAGGCTTCGCGGCGTCCCCGAGTGACGACCACGTCGACGACATAACGGATGCCGGCACCGACGCCGCCCGCGACGACGAGGGCGATCAGCATCCCCGTGCTCACTCCGTTCACGTGTCCGCTTTCGTGCGGGAACCCGCCGACAGGCCGAGCGCCGCGGCGAGAAGGCCCCCGATCAGCGACACGGCGACGAGCGCGAGACCGACCACGGGGGCATTGGTGGCGACCTGGATCGATTGGACCGCGAAGGCGCTGTAGGTCGTGAAGCCGCCGAGCACCCCGGTGCCGAGGAACGCGCGTCGCCGCGGGTGGGCATCACCCCAGCGACCGACGACGATGCCGAGAAGGAAGGAGCCGACGAGGTTGCACCCGAGCGTGAGAGCCGGCACGGCGAGAGGATGCATCCACCCGACGAAGGGGACGGTCAGCGAAGCGCGCACCGCGACGCCCGCCGCGCCCCCGAGCATCACGAGCAGGAGCGTCAGCGGCGAGATCCGAGAGCGGCCGACCACGACGCCACGGTAGTGCCGCGGGTCGTCGGCACGGCGCCGCCACACCGCGGGCGCGACGGTGGCGCTCAGCCGAGGATGAGCGACCGGATCGCCGATTCCGGCGACACGTTGGTGTCGAGCAGCATCCCGGACCGGTAGCGCTCGAAGACGCGCGGGTCGATGTACGAACTGCGGGCGACGGAGGGGGTGTTGCCGAGCGCGGTCGACGCGGCGCGGACCGCTTCGACCTCGGCCTGATGGATCGCGCGCGCCGTCTCGGCGATGCCGATGCGGGCGAGGGCGTCCGCCGCGACGACCGTGCCGCGCAGCGTCCGGAAGTCTTTCGCCGTGAAGGGACCGCCGGTGAGGGCGCGGACGTACGCGTTGACCTCGTTGGGAGTCAACGGCACCCGACGGCGCTCGCGCTGCCATGCCAGCAGCGGCGACGCGGGGCGGCCTTCGATGAGCAGCAGGATTGCCGCCGCGAGGTCGGGGTCGGAGATCTCGAGCGCTTGGCGCTGCCCGCTCTTGCCCGAGAACGCGAGGTTGACGATCGTGTCGGCGACCGATGCGTCGCGCCGACGCAGGGTGGTCAGCCCTCGACTGCCGTGCTGCAGCAGATAGCGCTGCGAACCGATGCGCAGCGCCGACCGGTCGAGCATGCGGAATGCGGCGGCCAACACGCGCTCGCGATCGAGCTCCGCGCGGCGCAGCGAGGTCGTCGCACGCGAGCGGGCGCGGGGCAGTGCTTCGGCGAGCTCCATGGCCCGCGCGTACTTGCCTTTGTCGCGGCTGCGCGTCCAGTCGGGGTGGTAGATGTACTGCCGCCGGCCGGCGTCGTCGGTTCCGACCACCTGGACATGGCCCTGCGGGTTCTCGCTGATCCAGACGTCCTGCCACGCCGGCGGGATCACGATCGTGCGGATGCGCGCCAGGTCGCGGCGGCTGATCGCGCCCCCGTCGGCGTCGGTGTAACGGAAGCCCTTCCCCGATCGGATGCGGCGGATGCCGGGATCGACGCCGGGGCGGACTCGGACGAGTCGGGGCACCTCAGTGGTCGCGCAGCATCGAGATGATCTGCGCCTTCTTCTTGCCGGAGTAGCCGGAGATGCCCAGCTCCTTCGCGCGCTTCTTGAGCTCGTCGACGGTCCAGTCCTCGTAGTCGCCGGACTTGCCGCCGCGGTGCCCGACGGCCTTGCGCCCGTCGCGAGCGGCGGCATTCGAGATGCGGGCGGCCTTCTCTTTCGAGGCACCGTCTTCGCGCAGCTCCTCGTAGAGGGCCGGGTCTTTCAGACTGTTGGATCCACGTCCCTGCGGCATGGCGATCTCCCTTCGTCGTGGAGCAGACGTTACGAGCGGCGCGACAGGCGGCGCAGGTGCTTGACACGGTTCATCGGCGGGCGTAGCCGCGTCGTCCGCGGGTGATGCGGCTCGCCGGTCGATGTCGGAGGTCCGTGGGAACATTCGAACATGTCTTCGAGTGCAGGGTTCGGCAGCGACGCGGATGCCGCCGCGCTGGCCGCGCTCGTCACCGATGCCGAGGGCGCGGTCGATGTGGTCCGCGCAGGTCAGATCCGCGAGGTGCGGGTGCTGGCTGCGGCGGGCCGACTCGCGCAGCAGCAAGCCGCGGGGGCGTCGGAGCGGGTGAAGAGCCATGAGATGGCGTTACGCGGGATCGCTGCGGAGCTCGCCGGGGTGTTCGCGGCGACCGATCGCACGCTGCAGCGCCGGATCGACGAGGCGCTGGACCTGGTCGAGAACTATCCGGCGACGATGGACGCGTGGGAGGCGGGACGCATCAGCCGCGGGCATGTCCGAGTGATCCAGGACGCCGGGTGCGTCGTGCCCGCCGAAGCGAGGGGCCAGTTCGAGCGGGCGGCGATCGAGCGGTGCGAGGGCGAGACGCCCAACCGAGTGCGGGACGCGCTGGTGCATATTGCCGAGAGACTGCACCCGCGGTCGTTCAGCGAGCGGCACGAGCAGACTGCGGCCGGCCGGTGCGTACGCGTGCACCCCGGACCCGACGGGATGTCCGACCTGATCGCGACCCTGCCGACCGTGATCGCCGAGGGCGTCGTCGACCGGTTGACACGGCAGGCCCGGGAGATCATCAACACCCGCCCACAGGCGGATGCCGACCCCGCAGTCGAGGCGGAGTCGGAGTCGGCGGCAGTCGATGCGGCGGAACCGGAGAGCTCGTCGTTCGCGGGCGACACCCGCACGGTCGACCAGGTCCGCGCGGACGTGTTCGCCGACCTCCTCCTCGCCGGGGCGCCCTCGCTCGACCCCACGGCCGACGATGACGGCAACGGTGCGCTCGGGGCGATCCGCGCGAAGGTGCAGGTCGTCGTGTCGGCGCTGACCCTGACCGGCGAAGACGACGGGCCAGCCGACCTCGTCGGCCGCTCCCCCATCGACGCAGCGACCGCACGGGAACTCGCCGGCGACAACACCGCCTGGGACCGGCTCCTCACCCACCCCGTCACCGGAACCGTGCTCGAATGCGACGCGTATCAGCCCACGGCCGCGATGAGACGGCTCTTACGGGCGAGGGACCGGCACTGCCGATTCCCCGGATGCCGGCAACCCGCCGTCCGGTGCGAGATCGACCACACCCACGCCGCATCCGACGGCGGTGCCACCCACGTCGGCAACCTCGCCCACCTCTGCAAACGCCACCACGACGTCAAACACCACACCCGATGGCGAGTCAAACAACTCCCCGGCGGGCGGCTCGTGTGGACCTCGCCCACCAGGCGGGTCTACCGCGAAGACGCACCGCCGCCGCTCGTCGCTTTCGCTCCCGCATCCGATCCACCGATGGGAAGACCGCCCGGAGACGGCTCGCCACCGTTCTGATCCAGAACCACATCCGTCGTGCGCCGTGCGCCGTGCGCCGTGCGCCGTGCGCCGTGCGCCGTGCGCCGTGCGCCGTGCGCCGTGCGCCGTGCCCGCGAGTACCACCGCCGGAAAACCGGAGTCAAGCCCTCGCGGCGCACACACGGCTTTCTCTAATGTCTCATTCAGCGCTCACCGGCGCGAACGTCTCGCAACGGGACGGGTACTGGGAGACAGACAAGGAGCCCCCGTGAACATCTTCCTGGTGATCATCATCGTGGTGGCGATCGTGCTCGCGATCGTCAGCGGCCTCAACAGCGCCCTCAGCTGGCTGCTCTGGGTCGCCCTGATCGTGGGTGTGATCGCACTCATCGCGTTCCTCTTCCGAGTAATCAGCGGAAACAAGCGCGTCTGACCGTCGCGTCGACAGAACGCCTCCACCCTCCAGGTGGGGGCGTTCTGCTTTTCCTGCCTGCCGGATGACAGACGCGATATATCGTGTTATGTTCGCCTCAACGCGATATATCGCGTATCGACTGCGACCCAGGTCGCCGAACAGAGGGAACGCCATGACACTCCAGAAGTGGATCGTCCACCCGGCCGAAACCCGGGTCATCGACGTCGACGACATCCGCAAGCTCAAAGTCAGCATGGTCGGTGGCCAGATCGACATCGTGGCCCACGACGAACCGGGCGTGCGGATCGAGGTGCACTCCGTGACCGGCAAGGACCTGCGCATCGAAGCGACGGGAGACACGATCGAGATCGATCACCCCCAGCTGCGCTGGGACAACTTCCTGCAGGTCTTCCGCAATTTCGGCTCCGTCGGCCCGAAGGCCGAGGTCAGCGTGGCCGTGCCGCGCGGCACCGATCTGACGCTGGGCGTCGTCAGCGCCAGCGCCCTCGTCTCGGGTCTCGAAGCCGACGCGCGGGTCAACACCGTGTCGGGCGACATCATCGTCGACGGCATCACCGGCGACGTCAGTGCCAATGCGGTCTCGGGCGACGTGCAGGTCCGCGAACTGCGCGGCGCGCTGAGCGCCAACTCCGTGTCGGGCGATGTCGCGGCCACCGGCAGCCTGCGAGCCGCCAGCATCGACACCGTCTCGGGCGCGATGCTCGTCGACTCGACCGGTCCGATCCAGTCGATCTCGCTGCACACGGTCGGCGGCGACGCCACCGTCCGCCTCGACGAGGGCGTGCCGGCCAACTACCAGGTGCGCAGCGTCAGCGGGCGCGTCCTGATCGACGGCATCGTCCGCTCGGGGCAGGGCGCCGGTCCGCTCACGAGCTTCGTCGGATCGAGCGGCGAGCTCAGCGGCACGTTCGTCGACGTCCGCACCAACTCCGTCTCGGGCGATCTCACGGTGCTGCGCCGCCCCGCTGCAGCCGGCACCGAGGTGACCGCGGACGACAAGGGCGTGACCGACACGCTCGCCGCCACACCGCAGACCGAATCCGCACCCGATGGCGTCGCGCCGACCCTCGACGACGACGACCAGCACCGAAACCAGGAGTGATCGCCATGAGTCCCGTCTTCTCCCACGGCGACCTTCGCCTGTACCTGCTGTCTCTGCTCGACGAGTCGCCGCGCCACGGCTACGACCTCATGCAGGCACTGTCCGACCGCACCGGCGGCACCTATTCACCCAGCGCAGGCACCATCTACCCGCGCCTGGCCAAGCTCGAGGATGAGGGGCTCGTGACCAAGACCGTCGACGGTCGCAAGACCGTCTACGAGATCACCGACGCAGGGCGCGAGCAGCTCGAGGCCCGCCGTCACGACCTCGACGGGATCGAGGCCGGCCTCGCCGACAGCGTCCGCCTCATCGCCGACGAGGTGCGCGGCAGCGTCCGCGCAGCGATGAAGAGCCTGCAGGCCGACCTCGCCGCCGCCGCCAACGCCGACCGCGAGTCGGCGAAGCGCTCTCCGCAGCCCGAGAGCCCCCGCGCTCAGGCGCGGGCGCAGGCCCAGCGAGCGGATGCCGCGATCGCGGAGTTCCGCGTGAACGTCAAGGCCGACCTGCGCTCGCACGTCGCGCGGGACGGCGACATCGCCGCATCCGTCATCGACGACCTCGTCGCGACCCTCGAGGGCGCGCGACAGGATCTGCTGCGCGCGCTGCGCGGCTGACCCCGCTCAGACCTCTGGTCCGACGCCTCAGGGCTCGGGCCAGAGGTCTTCGTCGTCGGCGACCTGCTGCCCCTGCGGCACCACCAGGATCGGCCGCTGCTGCCGGTGCGCGAGCCGAGCGGCGACCGAGCCGGTGAAGAACTCCCGGATCGACTCGCCGATGCCGCGGCGACGCGTGCCCACGACGAGCAGCTTCGCGTCCACGCGCTCAGCGAGGTGCTTGATCGCGAGCGCCGGGTCACCCACCAGCTGATGGACGACCCATTCGACCGTCGACGCCGCCAGCGCCTCGGCCGCCGCGGCGCGGATCTGCTCGAGCTGCGCCGCACTCGAGACCGCGCCGAGGTCGATCGGCGCCGTGTGGACGTAGCCGTCGGGATCCTCGTACGTCACGAATCGCGTCACATCGACGTGCACGATGACGAGCCCGACGCCGAGCATCCCGGCGTAGCGGGCCGCCTCGATGACGACGCGCGGCGACTGCCCGGGGATGACGCCGACGATGACCGGTGTGGAAGGAAGCCGACTCTCGTCTCGGACGGAGTGCTGCTCGACCATGATCGCCCCCTGTCTCGGCGGCCAGGCCGCGAGGGCAGGTGGCCACCGTGTTATTCTTGATGCTACTCTTCCCCGGCGCTGCGCCGGATCGTGAAATGCTCCGGGCGTCGCTAAACAGCCCGTGACTCAGAAATGAGGGGGTCTCGCATGGGGCGTGGCCGTCAAAAGGCGAAGCACACCAAGATCGCGCGTGAGCTGAAGTACGACACCTACAATGTCAACTTCTCCTCGCTCGAGAAGGAGCTCGGCCACTCGGACGACGATCAGTACGTCGACAAGTGGGCTGACCAGTACTCGGACGAGTACGAGGACGAGAAGGCCTGACCGGGTCCATCACCATGCGCCGCGGCGCTGCTCCCACTCGTCCTCGATCGTCCTCGAGCGCGTGACGACGATTCCGGCAGGGATCGCCGCGAGCATCAGCACGCCGATCATCATCAGCGGCCCCGTCCAGTCGCCCGTCGCTTCCGACAGCAACGCGAACGAGATGGGGAAGACCGCGGCGACGGCGTAGCCGACGCTCTGCGCGAATCCGCTGAGCGCAACCGCGCCTTCGTGCGTCCGCGTCTTCAGCTGCATGAACACCAGAGCCGCGGGGAACAGCATCTGCGGCGTGCCCAGCAGCACGACCCAGAGGACGACCGCCGCGCTCGGTGCGAACAGCAGACCCGCGACGGCGACGAGTCCCGCCGTGGTCGCGACCGCGTAGATGACGCCGAGACGCCGCCAGCGTGTGATGACCAAGGGCACGAGGATCGACCAGGGCAGTCCCATCGCGCCGAACAGAGCGAGCAGCGCGCCCGCCTCGGAGTGCGACACTCCCGCGAGGTCGACGAGGATGATGGGCAGCCACGCGAACGATGCGTAGACGCTCGAGGCCGACACGGCGAACGTCACCGCGATCGCCCACGCCAGCGGCAGCCGGAAGAGGCGACCGAGCACGCGGGGCGGAGGCGGCGGCTCGACGGCATCCGCGGGATCCGCCGCGGCCGCCGTGCGCCGCGATCGCCGCAGCGTCGCGACCCACGGCACGACCGCCATCACCGCGAACACCGACCACAGGCCGAGCGACAGCCGCCAGCCCGCCGTGTCGGCGATGGGCACCGCGACCAGCGGCGGCACGAAGGCGGCGATCGCGAGCATGGTCGAGTAGATCGACGTCATCGTGCCGACGCGATCGGGGAAGTACGTCTTGATCAGCGGCGGCAGCACGACGTTGCCGATGCTGATGGCCGCGAACAGCACCGTCGTCGCCGCCAGCAGCGTGCCGGCCTCGGGTGCGAGTGCGCGCCCGAGCAGAGCGAGCGCGGCGATGACCATCGCCGCGACAGCGAGTCGCTGCAGGCCGAACCGCCGCTCGAGCACGGGGGTGACGACCCCGAACACGGCGAAGCACACCGGCGGCGCGGCACCGATCAGACCGGCGACCCACGACGGGACCCCGATGTCGGAATCGATCTCGGCGAGGATGGGCGACAGCGATGCGACCGCCGAGCGCAGCGAGAACGCCACGAGCACGACACCGAGGAACGCGAGCGCACGCCCGCGCCATAGAGCGCTCACGACTGCTGGGTGCCCTCGACCCAGCTCAGGTACTCGTCGGTCACGGTGCCGGTGACGTAGCGGCCGTCGAAGCAGCTCATGTCGAGATCGGTGATGCCGGTGCCCTCGACGATCGCCGCCTTGAGATCGTCGATCTCCTGGTACACGAGGTAGTCGCAACCGAGCTCACGAGCGATCTCGGGGATCGTGCGATCATGCGCGATGAGCTCGTGGCGCGACGGCATGTTGATGCCGTACACGTGCGGGTAGCGCACCGGCGGCGCCGCCGAGGCGAACGTGACGCTCTTGGCACCGGCATCCCGCGCCATCTGGATGATCTCTTTCGAGGTCGTGCCGCGCACGATCGAGTCGTCGATGAGCAGGACGTTCTTGCCCTTGAACTCGCTCGACATCGCGTTCAGCTTCTGCCGCACGCTCTTCTTGCGCACCGCCTGGCCCGGCATGATGAACGTCCGGCCGACGTAGCGGTTCTTGTAGAAGCCCTCGCGGTACTCGATGCCGAGCTTGCGCGCGACCTGCATCGCAGCGGGTCGCGACGAGTCGGGGATCGGCATGACGACGTCGATCGCGCCCTGCGGCGTGTACTTGGCGATCGTGTCGGCCAGGCGCTCGCCCATGCGCAGGCGCGCCTCGTAGACCGAGATGCCGTTCATGATCGAGTCGGGACGCGCCAGGTAGACGTACTCGAACGAGCACGGCGCGAGCTGGGTCTGCGCGGCGCACTGACGCGAGTGAAGAGTGCCCTCGGCGTCGATGAAGACCGCCTCGCCGGGCTCGACGTCGCGGACGACCTCGAAGCCGCCGTTCTCGAGCACGAGCGACTCGGACGCCACGGTCCACTCGTCACGGCCGTTCTCGGCCCGGCGCGTACCCAGGATGAGAGGACGGATGCCGAACGGGTCGCGGAACGCCAACAGGCCGTGCCCCGCGATGAGGGCGATCGCCGCATACGAGCCCTCGACGCGCTCGTGGACGCGCTCGACGGCCTGGAACACCTGGTCGGGGTCGAGCGCGAGTCCCGAGATCGTGGTCTGCAGCTCGTTCGCGAGGACGTTCACCAGCAGCTCGGTGTCGGAGCTGGTGTTCAGGTGCCGGCGATCGTTGCGGAACAGCTCGTCGGTCAGCTCACGGGTGTTGGTGAGGTTGCCGTTGTGGACCAGGACGATGCCGTACGGCGCGTTGACGTAGAAGGGCTGCGCCTCTTCCTCGCTCGACGCCGTCCCCTTCGTCGCGTAGCGGACGTGACCCAGCCCGATGTTTCCGAGCAGCGAACGCATGTCACGCGTGCGGACGGCCTCGCGGACCTGCCCGTTCGCCTTGAAGATGTGGAAGACGCCGTTGCCCTCGGCCGTCGCGATTCCCGTCGAGTCCTGGCCGCGGTGCTGCAGCAGCAGAAGGGCGTCGTAGATCTCCTGGTTCGCCGGGGACTGCCCGACGATGCCGACGATTCCGCACATGTGGTGTTACTTCGCTCCTGCTTCGCGGTATCCGCCGACGAGGCGCACGGCGCCGCCGTCCACGCCCTTCGCGCCCTGCTCGTAGTCGCCGTCAGGGCGGGGACCGGTCGAGACGACGCCCGCCTGCCACGTGTCGATGCCATCGGCGGCGAGCGCGGCGATCGCGGCATCCGCCGCCTCGGGCGCGACGACGGCGAAGAAGCCGACGCCCAGGTTCCACGTGCCCTCGGTGCGCTGCACGTCCAGGCCACCCAGGTCGGCCAGGACACGGAACACCGGCGAGGGCGACCAGGTCGAACGGTCGACGTCGACCCAGGTGCCGCGGGGAAGAACCCGCGCCAGGTTCGCCGCGATGCCGCCACCGGTCACGTGGCTGAGCGAGTGCAGGCCGTCGCCGAGCTGGCCGATGAGGCGCAGCAGCGGCGAGGTGTACAGACGAGTCGGCTCGAGCAGCTGCTCGCCCCACGTCCGTCCGAAGTCGGCGGCGTGGTCGCCGTAGCCGATGCCCGCGCCCGAGATGATGTGACGGATCAGCGAGTAGCCGTTGGAGTGCGGGCCGCTCGAGGCGAGTGCGAGCACGACGTCGCCGTCGCGGACGCGCTCGGCGCCCAGCACCTGCTCGGACTCGACGACGCCGGTCGCGGCTCCCGCGACGTCGTAGTCGTTCACCCCGAGAAGACCGGGGTGCTCGGCGGTCTCGCCGCCGACGAGGGCCGTCCCCGTCGCCGAGCAGCCGTCGGCGATGCCGCGCACGATGTCGGCGATCCGCTCGGGCACGACCTTGCCGCACGCGATGTAGTCGGTCATGAACAGGGGCTTGGCGCCCACCACCACGATGTCGTCGACGACCATCCCGACCAGGTCCTGCCCGATCGTGTCGTGCTTGTCGATGGCCTGCGCGATCGCGACCTTCGTGCCGACGCCGTCGGTCGAGGTCGCCAGCAGCGGCTTCGTGTAGCCGAGCAGCGCCGTTGCATCGAAGAGTCCGGCGAAGCCGCCGACCCCGCCGAGCACTTCGGCACCGTGGGTGCGACGGACGGCCGACTTCATCAGTTCGACGGCGAGGTCTCCCGCCGCCGTGTCGACACCGGCTTGGGTATAGGGATCAGTGGGACTCGAGGCCACGGCATCCAGAGTACCGGCACGGGCGACGCCCGAGCGCCGCCCGTCCGGCGCCGGCCGCTGCGACGCGATCAGATCCCCTGCCAGGCCGGCTTGTTCGCCCACGCGTGCCGGTAGTAGGGAGCCTGGGCGAGAGATGCCGCGGCGGCCTCGTCGACGACGACGGTGACGTGCGGATGCAGCTGCACCGCAGAACCGGGAGCGGAGGTGCTCACGGGGCCTTCCACCGCGGCGGCCACCGCGGCGGCCTTGGCCTCGCCGAATGCCAGCAGCACGAGGTGACGGGCGCGCAGGATCGTGCCGATGCCCTGCGTGATGCAGTGCATCGGCACCTCGTCGGGCGAGGCGAAGAAACGCGCATTGTCGGCGCGGGTCTCTTCGGTGAGGGTCTTGACCCGGGTCGACGACGCGAGCGAGCTGCCCGGCTCGTTGAAGCCGATGTGCCCGGTGCGTCCGATGCCGAGGATCTGCAGGTCGACGCCGCCGGCGGCGCGGATCGCCGCCTCGTACTCCTCGCCGGCGGTCTCGATGCCCTCGAGCTCGCCGCTCGGGACGCGGATGTTCTCGGGGGTCAGCCCCAGCGGCTCGACGACCTCGCGCTCGATGACCCGGCGGTAGCTCTCGGGGTGGCCGGCGGGCAGACCCACGTACTCGTCGAGCGCGAAACCGCGCACGCGCGAGACGTCGATGTCGTCGCCGCGCACCCGCTCGGCGAGGTGCCGGTACACCGCGAGCGGGGTCGATCCGGTGGCCAGGCCCAGCACCGCGTCGGGGCGCGTGCGGACGAGGTCGACGATCGCATCGCCCACCAGGCGGCCGGCCTCCTGCTCGTCGCGGACGATGATCACTTCTGCCATGGCGTTGCCTTTCGGGTCGGTCTGGTCTGTTCGTTCAGGTGAGGCCGAGGGTCTCGCTCAGCACGAGGGCCGCCGCGCCCCGCAGCCGCAGGTCGCCGTCGCCCTCGGCGCGGCGGAGGATCAGGTCATCGAAGACGATCGGCAGCACGCGGGCGCCGATCGCCTCGCGCGCCGCGTCGATGAGCACCCCGTCGAGCAGGGCCGCGGGGCCGCTCAGCACGACGTCGGTCAGTCCGAGCGTGGCGATGAGCGGCGCGAGGGCGATGCCCAGGCACCGCCCGGCCTCGCGCCGGCGATCGGCCGCCGCATCGGCGTCGGGAGCTGCGGCGACGCGAGCCTCGAGCTTCGGCACCGAGATCCATGCCTCGAGGCATCCGGTTCGTCCGCACGCGCAGACGGGACCGGTGCCCTCGGTCACGACGACGTGGCCCAGTTCGCCCGCGGTCCAGTTGCGGCCGTGCACGACCGCGCCGTCGATGATCGCCGCCGCGCCGACCCCGGCGCCGATACGGACGAGGAGCAGATCGTGATCGACCTGCCCATGGCTGAGCTCGCCGATACCCGCGGCGTTCAGGCCGTTCGCGACCGCGACCGGCAAAGACGTGCGCTCGTGCAGGATCTCGCGCAGGGCGACATCCGTCCAGGCCAGGTGCGACGACTCACGCACGACGCCGGCGCCGTCGACGATGCCGGGAGTCGACACCCCGATGCCCAGCACGGGCGCCTCGGCGCGGGCGGTCAGGCGCTCGACGAGGTCGCCGAGCAGGGTCGCGGCCTCATCACCGGTCGCGCCGCGCCGGTCGACCACCTCGCGCACGAGGACCGTGCCGGCGAGGTCGACGACGACGCCCTCGAACGTATCGCCGCTCGAGATCGACACGGCGACGACGTTGCGCGCACTGCGGGCGAGCGCGAGAGCGCGGGAGGGGGCGCCCGGTCCCCTGCGGCGACCGGCCCCGCGCTCGACGACGAGGCCTTCGTCCACGAGTTCGCCGACGAGGTCCGAGATCGTGACCTGCGACAGGCCCGTGGCGCGGGCGATGTCCGCGCGCGAGAGGCCGTCCTGCCGGTACAGGGCCTGCAGCACGAGACGGCGGTTGTTGCTGCGTGCGTCTTCGGGGCGGATGCGGCGACCGCGTGAGCGCGTCGATGCGCCCGCTGCCGACGTCGTCATGGTCATCCGCTCTCCCATCGAGTACAGTCTCCGAGAAATAATTCGGAAACGTTCTTAAACAATACTGTGGAACGTCCCGACCCCGCGCACATCGGAGTGACCCGTGAAATTCTTCCAACGACTCGGCAGATCGATCATGCTGCCCGTCGCCGTCCTGCCCGTCGCCGCCATCCTCGTCGGCATCAGCTACTGGATCACCTCGGTCGCCGGCAGCAATCTCGTCTCGACGTTCCTCGCCGCGGCCGGCGGGGCACTGATCGACAACATGGCGCTGCTGTTCGCGATCGGTATCTCGATCGGCATGGCGAACAAGTCCGACGGCACCTCTGCTCTGGCCGGCCTCGTCTCGTGGCTCACGGTGACGACCCTGCTGAACCCGGCCACCGTTGCCGGCCTCATCGGCGTCGAGGATGTCGCCGAGGTCGACCCCGCATTCGGCAAGGTGCAGAACGTCTTCATCGGCATCATCTGCGGCCTCATCGGCGCCTGGGCCTACAACCGTTTCAAGGACGTCAAGCTGCCCGACGCCCTGTCGTTCTTCTCGGGCAAGCGGTCGGTGGCGATCGTGACCGCCGGCGTCTCGCTCGTCGTCGCCGCCGTGCTGTTCTTCGTCTGGCCCGTCGTCTACACCGGCCTCGTGATCTTCGGCGAGTGGATCTCGACGCTCGGCCCCGTGGGCGCCGGCATCTACGGCTTCCTCAACCGCCTGCTCATCCCCCTCGGCCTGCACCACGCCCTGAACTCGGTGTTCTGGTTCGACGTCGCCGGCATCAACGATCTCAACAACTTCCTCGCCGGCTCCGGCGGCGAGGGCGTCTTCGGGGTCACGGGACAGTACATGACCGGCTTCTTCCCGATCATGATGTTCGGCCTCCCCGGCGCCGCCCTCGCGATGTACGTCACCGCCAAGACCAAGCGCAAGAAGATGGCGTCGGGCATCCTGCTCTCGGCCGCCTTCGCGTCGTTCTTCGTCGGCGTCACCGAGCCGCTCGAGTTCGCGTTCATGTTCCTCGCGCCGTGGCTCTACCTCGTGCACGCCGTCTTCACCGGCATCTCGGTCTTCATCGCCGCGCTCCTGCCGACACGCATGGGCTTCGGCTTCTCGGCCGGCTTCATCGACCTCGTCCTCGGCTGGATGAACCCGCTCGCGCAGAACCCCTGGATGATCCCGGTGATGGGCGTCTTCTGGTTCGCGGTGTACTTCGTGGTGTTCCGCTTCCTCATCCTGAAGTTCCGCCTGAAGACTCCCGGACGCGAGGACGACGACGAGTCGCTCGACGCCTCAGCGGCCACCGCCCCCCGTGGCGACTACGCCGACACAGCGGAACGTTTCGTCGCGGGCCTCGGCGGGAAGGACAACATCGTCCAGCTCGACAACTGCGCCACCCGGCTGCGACTCGAGGTCGCCGACACCTCGCGCGTCGACGACGCCGCCCTCAAGCGCGCGGGTGCCGCCGGCACGATCGTCTCGGGCGCGAAGTCTGTCCAGGTCGTCTACGGACTCAACGTGCAGTTCGTCAAGGACGCGATGGATGACGTCCTCGCCGGCCGCAGTGTCACGCGCAGTGCGCCCGCCGGCAGCGACGCCCGCACCGAGACGCCGCACGCGGCCGGCGGAACCGCCACCGCCACGGTGATCCGCCTGACGCAGCCGGTCGCCGGCGCGGTGCTGCCGCTGTCGGCCGTGCCCGACCCGGTCTTCGCGCAGGGGACGATGGGCCCCGGCGTGGCGATCGAACCGAGCGGCGACACCGTCGTCGCTCCCGCCGAGGGCACGGTCACGACCGTGTTCCCCACCGGCCACGCGATCGGCGTGACCCTGGACGACGGCACCGAGCTGCTCATCCACGTCGGCATCGACACCGTCGACATGAAGGGCTCGGGGTTCCAGCCGCTCGTGCAGCAGGGCGAGCGGGTCCACGCCGGCCGGCCGCTGCTGCGGTTCGACGCCGCGGCGATCCGTTCGGCCGGATACAACCCGATCACGCCGGTCATCGTGCTGAACAACGCACAGGCCACGATCGAGTTCGTGTGACCTTCGACGGCCGGTGCCGGGCGCGTCGCGAACGCTGCCGGCACCGGCCGTCCGCGTCACCGGCGGATCTAAACTGGGCGCCATGAATGCGGCGGGTGCTCCGGAGTGGGTGGTGCGAGAGGATGCCTCGGCACCGACCGTCGTCGCCCTCTACCTTCGGCAAGCGCTCGGGGTCCGATCTCCCGACGAGCTGCCCCACCTGCGTGGCATCGACGCGACACCGCCCGACCGGTCGGCGGACGAGCAGCACGAGCTCGAGCGGCAGTGGCGCGCCTACTTCGCGATGACGGTCGAGCCGCTCGCGCATCCCTCGCCGGTTCCCCTCGACCTCGTCGCGGGCTTCGACACGCTGGTCGCCCTGCCGACCGAGGGCTTCGACCTGCTCGAGCGCGAGATGCGCCCGCACGCCGCGCGAGCCGTCGCCTTCGCGCGAGACGTGCAAGCTCGCTACGCCGCGCGCAGCGACTCGGCGGGCGCCGTCGCGTACCGCGCCTATGCGGGAGCGCTGGCCCAGCACGAGCGCCGCATCGGGCGACGCGCGCACTCGTTCGAGCTCAACGTGCAGGTGCTGCCCCTCAGCCAGCGGGGCGTGTGGTGGATCGGATCGCTCACCATCGCCGTGACCGACGGGCTCCGCAGCGACATCGCGGCCTTCGACGCCGCGATCGCGCCGATCATCGCCGAGATCGCCTGAGGCGAGACCGCGGACGGATGCCGCAGCTCAGGCGGCGTCGGTGGAGCGCACGCGCTCGTGGACGATGCGCACCTCGCGCGAGCGACGCCGCGCCGACCGGTCGAGGATGAGCGCGACGACCCCGCCCAGCGCCATGCCGACGGGGATCGCGCCGAGCGCGATGAAGCCGAACACCTGACCGACCGAGTACTCGAGGCCCGTGCTGGTGCTGACCCCGCCGTCCGAGATGCCGAAGGTGAGCGCGAGGGCGGCGATGATGCCGACGGCCGCCCCGAGCAGGAGGAAGACGCTGTACTTGGGCACGCGGCGCACGCGCGCCGACTCGACCCGTTCGGTGATCTCCTCAGCCATGCCTCTATTGTCGCACCGCCTGAGCCACCCCGGGCGGTCAGGGGCGCAGTGGCAGCAGGGCGGTGAGATCGGCGCGGGTACCCGACGCGGACAGGCGGCCCGCCGACGCGGCATCCGTCCATGCCAGCACGCCGGTGGCGAGGTCGATCCAGGTCAGGGGGTCGGTCTCGACGACGTTCGGCGGGGTGCCCCGCGTGTGGCGCGGACCCTCGACGACTTGCACGGCACCGAAGGGCGGCACACGCATCTCGACCGCGTTGCCCGGCGCCTTCTCGACCAGCAGCTGCAGCAGATAGCGCACGGCCGTCGCGAGGTCGGTGCGCGCCGGCTTCTCGCCCGCGTCTCGGGCGGTCGCGACCGCGGCCAGGGCGGCGCGGCCGTCGGCGGTGAGGATGCTGCGGGCCATGGGTCCTACGCTAACGCGGTCGGTAGGCTGGCCGGGTGAAGATCCTGGTCCTCGGCTCGGGCGCGCGCGAGCACGCCATCCTGCTCGCTCTCGCCGCGGAAGGAGCGGGCCACGAGCTGCTGGCGGCGCCCGGCAACGCCGGCATCGCCCGCGACGCCGAGCTGGTCGCGGACCTCGACCCGAACGACCCCGTCGCGGTCACCGAGTTCGCTGGCACCGCGAACATCGATCTCGTCATCGTCGGGCCCGAGGCGCCGCTCATCGCGGGCGTCGCCGATGCGCTGCGCGAGCGCGGCATCCCCGTCTTCGGTCCCGGGAAGACCGCCGCCCAGCTCGAGGGCTCGAAGGCTTTCGCCAAGCGCGTCATGGACGAGGCGGGCGTGCCCACCGGCCGTGCGGTACGCGCCCGGAACCGCGCCGAGGTCGAGACGGCGCTCGACGAGCTCGGTGCACCGCACGTCGTCAAGGCCGACGGCCTCGCCGCGGGCAAGGGCGTCATCGTCACCGACGACCGCGAGGCGGCGCTCGCCCACGCCGACACCTATCTGCCGAGCGGTCCGGTGCTCATCGAGGAGTTCCTCGCCGGCCCCGAGGTATCGCTCTTCTTCGTCTCGGATGGCGACACCGTTCGCGCCCTCAGCCCGGCGCAGGACTACAAGCGCGCCTACGACGGCGACGCCGGCCCGAACACGGGGGGCATGGGCGCCTACTCGCCGCTGCCGTGGCTCGCCGACCGCTTCGGGAGCGAGGCGGAGTTCGTCGCGGAGGTCACGCGCACCGTCGCGGAGCCCGTCATCCGCCACCTCGATGGGGAGGGCACACCCTTCATCGGCCTGCTCTACGCCGGCCTCATCCTCACCGACTCGGGCGTCAAGGTCATCGAGTTCAACGCCCGCTTCGGCGACCCCGAGACGCAGGTCGTGCTGGCGCGGCTCACCTCGCCGCTGTCGGAGCTGCTGATGGCCGCCGCCAGCGGACGCCTCGAGTCCGAGCCCGACCCGACGTTCTCGAGCGACGCCGCCGTCACCGTCGTGCTCGCGAGCGAGGGCTACCCCGAGAAACCGGTGACCGGACGGCCGCTCACGGGGCTCGACGCCGCGGCATCCGTCGAGGGCGTGCATCTCGCGCACGCCGCGACCGCCGAGACGGTCGACGGGCTCGTCGCCACGGGTGGCCGCGTGCTGAACGTCGTCGCGCGCGGCACCGACTTCGCCGAGGCCCGCGACCGCGCTTATCGCGCGCTGGCGGACATCACGCTCCCGGGCTCGCACCACCGCACCGACATCGCCGCCCGCGTCGCCGGCTGAGCCCGGCGGCCCCGGCCGGGTGGTCGACCCAAGCGGTCGCCCGCATACGCGCCAACTCCTCAATTTTCGGGCCGTCCGGCGCCGCAGCGCCGTAAATCGGCCGAACCAGCCGCGTCCTTGAGGACTTATGGCAGCGGTTCGCGCCGCCGGCCGGCGCCGGGAGCTGCCGTCGCCGATCCGGCCCTCGATGGCGCGGTCCGCCCGGCACCGCCGCGGCCCCGCGCTAACTCCTCAGTTTCGGGGCGCCGGGACCCGGTCACCGGCGGAATCACCGCCGGGCCGCCCGGGCCAGCGCTCGGATCTGAGGAGTTAGCGCGAGCACCCGCCGAAGGTGCGGCGGTGTCAGCGCCGGACGAGGTGGGCGGGACGCTTCAGGAAGACCACGACGATCGCGGCGGCGGCGATGACGATGGCCGGCAGCAGCATCGCCTGCGCCATGGCGGCTGAGAAGCCCTCGGCGACCGCGGGCGGCATCGCCTCGCCGCCGAACCCGCCGCCGGCGGCATCCCCGGCTCCCGGAAGGTTGGCTTCAAGGCGGGACTGCATGAACGCTGCGATCGCTGAGGAGCCGACGACCGAGCCGACGGTGCGGGTCGTGTTGTAGATGCCCGATCCGGCGCCGGCCTGACGCGGCGGCAGGTTGCGCGTCGCCGTCGTGGCGAGCGGCCCCCACATGCCGGCGTTGGCGACGCCGACGATGGCGGCGGGGATGAGCAGCAGCAGCACGGGCGCCTCGGTGTTCATCAACAGCGCATACCCGACCAGCCCGACGACCATGAGGCCCAGACCCGGCACGAGCAGCAGACGCGGGTCGACGCGGTCGAGGATGCGGCCGGCCACCGGCGCGAGCGCACCCGAAAGGATCGCCATCGGCACGAGCAGCAGCGCCGATTCGGTCGGAGTGAGGCCGCGAGCCAGCTGCGTGAAGAACGCCGTGGGCAGCGCCATGCTCGTCACGGTGAAGCCGACGGCGGCGATCGCGAGGTTCGAGATCGCGAAGTTGCGGTCGCGGAAGAGCTCGAGCGGCACGAGGGGCTCGCTCTTGGTGCGGGACTGCGTCCAGATGAAGACGCCGAGTACCACGAGCCCCGCCGCGATCATCAGCCAGATCCCGGGCGCCCAGTCGTAGTGCTCGCCCTCCTGCAGGCCGAACACGATGAGGAACAGCGCCACCGCGCTGAGGATGACGCCGACGATGTCGAAGCGGTGCGGGTGCGTCTCGAGCTGGGGCACGAGGCGCCAGGCGAGGACGAAAGCGATGACCCCGACCGGGATGTTGACGAAGAAGATCCACTCCCACCCGAAGCCGTCGACGAGCAGGCCGCCCGCGAGCGGTCCGACGAGCGTGGCGACACCGGCGGTCGCGCCCCACAGGCCCATGGCGGCGCCGCGGCGCTCGGCCGGGAAGGTCCGCGTGATGACGGCCATCGTCTGCGGCGTCATCATCGCCGCACCCAGACCCTGCACGGCGCGAGCCACGATCAGCGCGGTGAGCGAGCCCGACAGGCCGCACGCGAGCGACGCGATCGTGAAGATCGCGAGGCCGATCAGGTAGATGTTCTTCGGACCGAAGCGGTCACCGAGGCGACCGGTGACCAGCAGCGGCACCGCGTAGGCGAGCAGGTACGACGAGGTGACCCACACGACGTTGTCGAGGTTGCCGGTCGCCGGGTCGAGCGCCGCCTTGATGGCCGGGTTCGCCACCGAGACGATCGTCGTGTCGACGAGGATCATGAAGAACCCGATGACCAGCGCCCACAGGGCGGGCCACGGGTTGGCGTTCGGCGTCGCGCCTTCAGGGGCGCGGACGGTGCGGGTGTTCTCGCTCATGAGCGTGCGGCTTCTCTCTGTGCCAGGTAGCGGTCGGTGGCGGGCAGGTCGGTGACCCCCCACACGGTGTCGGGGTGACGGATGTCCTCGACCGCTTCGTCGAGCCAGGCCACATCCGCGGCGAGCAGCGCTGTCTCGCGATGGACCTCGATGAGGAACTGGGGATACGAGCCGTGCTCGATCGCGCGTGCCCGAGCCGAGCGATGCGCCTCGAGGGATGCCGCGAGGGCGGCGCGTCGCTCGGCGAGCAGCGCGAGCACATCGGCGCGGTCGAGGTTGTGGGCCTCGGCGAGCGCGACCCGGAAACGCTCCGGCCGGTCGATCGCGGGCAGCTCGCGCCGAATCCAGTCGATGAGGGCGGCGGCACCGGCATCCGTCAGCGCGTACGTCGTCCGCTCGGGGCGGTTGCCCGCGCGGTCCGTGCCGGTCTCGACGAGCAGACCTTGCCTGCCCAAGCGCGCGACCGTGTGATAAATCGTGCCGTGCGTGAGGGCCACGAGACGGTCGGCCTTGCGGTCGCGCAGCAGGCGGATCATCTCGTACGCGTGCATGTCGTCCTCGCGCAGCAGCGCGAGGAGCATCAGCCCGAGCGGGGTGAGCCGGTCGACGGCATCCGCCATGGCGCACCCCCTCTCGATTAGTCCACGTGGACTATACGTGTTTTTCCCGGCGCGGCACGCCCGCTGGCCCGCATCAGGGCGCTCACCACTCCGGGATAATGGCCGGGTGAGCGCCCTCGATCTGCCCGGCTGGAAGCACGTCTACTCCGGCAAGGTCCGCGACCTGTACCGGCCCGCGGACGAGGCCGCCGCGGCGGACGGACGGATGCTGGTGGTCGCGAGCGACCGCGTCAGCGCGTTCGACCACGTACTCGAGCCCGGCATCCCCGGCAAGGGCGAGCTGCTGACCCGGCTCAGCCTCTGGTGGTTCGCGCAGCTCGCGGGCGCGGACGGCGGCCGCGTCATCCCCAATCACCTCGCCGGCGGCGAGGCCCCTCCCGCCGCGGTGGCCGCGCGCGCGATGGTCGTGCGCGAACTCGACATGCAGCCGATCGAGTGCGTCGTCCGGGGCTACCTCACCGGAACGGGCTGGGCGGAGTACCGCGCCGACGGCACCGTGTGCGGCATCCCGCTGCCTGCGGGGCTCGAGAACGGCGACCGCCTGCCCGAGCCGATCTTCACGCCCGCGTACAAGGCGCCCCTCGGGGAGCACGACGAGAACATCTCGTTCGAGCGGACGGTCGAGATCGTCGGCGCCGACACGGCCGCCGCGCTGCGCGACACGTCGCTCGAGATCTACACGCGCGCCGCAGCGCTCGCGGAGAGCAAGGGCCTCATCCTCGCCGACACCAAGTTCGAGTTCGGACTCGACGCCGACGGCGTGCTGACCCTCGCGGACGAGGTGCTCACGAGCGATTCATCCCGGTACTGGGATGCCGCTGCCTGGCGCACCGGCTCGACCCCGGACCAGCGGATGGCGAGCTACGACAAGCAGATCGTGCGAGACTGGCTCGCCGCCGCGTGGGACAGGACCGGCACTCCCCCGCAGCTGCCGGCCGACATCGTCGAGCGCACCGCAGGGAAGTACCGCGAGCTGCTCGACACGCTCGCGGGCTGACGCGGCGTTACGGTTCGATTTCCGCCGGAGCGCCGACCCCGGCGTCCAGGGACCTCACAGGTAAGGTGGGGCCGCTCTCGCGCTCCATCCCGAATCCCTGTTCCCGAGGAGTCCCATGCCCATCTGGTCCCTCCACGGCGACGGTCGCACCGTCGCGCGCGGCGCCGTCGTCAAGCCCGATGAACGACTGAACTGGCCCGGCACCATCGCGATCGGCGCGCAGCACGTCGTTGCGATGTTCGGCGCCACGTTCCTCGTCCCGATCATCACAGGCTTCCCGGTCTCGACGACGCTGCTGTTCTCGGGCCTCGGCACGCTCGTGTTCCTGCTCATCACCCGGAACAAGCTGCCCAGCTACCTCGGCTCGTCGTTCGCGTTCATCGCACCGATCACCGCGCTCAACGGCGGCAACCGGCTCGAGACCCCCGAGCAGATCACCCAGGCCCTGCTGGGTGTCGCCGTCGCCGGTGTTCTGCTGGCCGCGGTGGGCTTCGTCGTGCAGGCGTTCGGCACCGGCTGGATCGAGAAGCTCATGCCGCCGGTGGTCGCCGGCGCCATCGTCGCCCTCATCGGCTTCAACCTCGCGCCCGCCGCCTGGGGCAACTTCCAGCTGCAGCCCGAGGTCGCCACCGTGACCCTGTGCGCCGTCATCCTCTTCAGCGTCCTGTTCCGCGGGTTCCTCGGACGCATCTCGATCTTCCTCGGCGTCATCGTCGGGTACGTCGTCGCCGCGGTGACGGGCCAGGTCGAGTTCGCCGCCGTCGAGGCCGCGCCCTGGTTCGGGCTCCCCGACTTCCACCTCGTCGCGATCGGGGATGCCGCGGCCTGGTCGATCGTGCCGATGTTCCTGCCCGTCGTGCTCGTCCTCATCGCCGAGAACGTCGGACACGTCCGCGGCGTCGCCACGATGACCGAAGACCCGTCGCTCAACAAGCACACCGGTCGCGCGCTCATCGCCGACGGTGTCGCCACGACGCTCGCGGGCGGCTTCGGCGGATCGGGTACGACCACCTACGGCGAGAACATCGGCGTCATGGCCGCCACTCGCGTGTACTCGACGGCGGCGTACTGGGTCGCGGGCATCGTCGCGATCCTCCTCGCCTTCTCACCGAAGGTCGGCGCGGTGTTCAACACGATCCCGGCGGGCGTCCTCGGCGGCGTCACGACGGCGCTGTACGGCCTCATCGGCGTCATCGGCATCAAGATCTGGGTCGACAACCGCGTCGACTTCTCGCGTCCGGTCAACCAGTACACCGTCGCGGTGTCGTTCGTCATCGCGATCGCCGGATTCGCACTGAACCTCGGCTCGCTGCAGTTCGGCGCCATCGTGCTCGGCACCATCGCGGCACTCGTGATCTACCACGCAGGCAACGCGATCGCCCGACTGCGCCGCACCGGCGCAGACGACGGCGGCCCGATCCCCGCGGTCGGCCAGCTCGGCGGCGACCCGCAGTAATCCCAACCTCGCGCGGCGGGGCGAGCGCTCAGGCGTCTCGCCCCGCGCCGACGGGCAGGCACAGGGCGATGGTCGTGCCGACCCCCTGTTCGCTGTCGACCGTCACACGGCCGCGGTGTGCATCGACGATCGCCTTCACGATCGACAGTCCGACGCCGATGCCCTGAATGGCGTTCCGGCGCACGGCCTGAGCGCGGTAGAAGCGGTCGAACACCCGCCGCTGCTCATCGGGGGTCATCCCGATCCCGGTGTCCGACACCGAGATGTGGAGGTCGCCGGCGTCATCCCGACGGGCCCGGACCGTCACCGTTCCGCCGCGGGCGGTGAACTTGATCGCATTCGTCAGCAGGTTCTCGACGGCCTGCGTGATGCGAGCCGGGTCGACGACGGCGGTCAGTCCGGGCGGCACCTCGACCTCGAGCGCGATACCCGCGCGCTCGGCCGACAGGCGCAGGGGCCCGGTCACCTGGTCGAGAAGGGTGGCGATGTCGGTTTCCTCAATGGTCAGCTCGATGCGCTTGTCGGCCGCGGTGAGCAGTTCGCCGACGCGATCGAGCAGCAGATCGGCATTGCGCGACACGGTCTCGAGGTAGGCGGCGACGCCGAGATCGTGCGCGCGGTCACCGAGGGTGTCGATGATCTCGTCGGTGAATCCGATGATCGAGGTGAGCGGAGTCCGCAACTCGTGCGAGACGGTCGTGAGGAATTCCTCTCGGATCTCGATGGCGTTGGCGAGCTCGGTGACGTCGTACGCGGCGATGACGGTACCCAGCAGCATCCCGTCGGCGCGGTGGACGCGGCGCGACGACGCGAGGATGGCGATCTGGTTGCCCGGCTTGCCGAGCCACTCCAGGTGGCTCGCGATGACCTCCCCCCGCAGCGCGCGCGGGATGATCTGCTCGTCGAAGGGGATCGTCGTCTTGCGGTCGGCCATGAGCACGTTGGAGCCCGCGTACGGCGGTGTGTCGAGCCGGAAGCCCACGACGTCGACCATCTGCTCCGCTGCGCTGTTGGCCAGCACGAGCTGATTGTTCGCGTCGTAGAACGCGACCGCTCCGGTGACGGTGTCGAGGGTGGAGCGCAGCAGCAGCTCGTCGTCCTGCGACTTCTCGAGCAGCGCCTGCAGCCTGCGCCCGGCGTCCTCGACACGCTCCCGTCCTCGCCGGAAGCTCACCGCGCCCAGGTGGATGCCGACGGAGATGCCGGTCGCGATCAGCGGCAGCGCCGAGACGTTGATGAAGGCGAGAAGTGTCGTGATCGGCCGGCCGCCCAGGGCGAAGGGCAGCGCTGCGATCGCGACCCCGCTCACGAACACCAGCAGCAGCGCGGGCCAGCGGAAGCGGTAGGCGATCCAGGCGAAGGGGAAGAGGCACAGCATCCCGATGGTGGGCAGGTACGGCACGAGCGCCGCACGGACCGCCGCGATGCCGACGATGTCGAGCAACGGGATCACCACGACCCAACCCGTGCTCAGCCAGCGCCGCCCGGGAAGCAGGAAGAGCATCGAGGCCGCCCCGGTGACAGCGACACCGAACCACAGCACGAACGAGTCGCGCAGCGTCGGCACCTCGAGTGCGAGCGCCACCGAGAAGAACAGCACCCCGCACAGGAAGGGCAGCTGCAGCCGCAGGAACGTCTGTCCGGCGCTGAGCGGCGTCCAGAGAAGCCGATGAGGCATCGAAGTGGTGTTTCCTCTCCGCCGGAGTCTTCTCCGGAGTGGTGCCCGCAGGCGCGTCAGGCCGAGCCGCGGATGATGAGCTCGGTGTCGAGGATGGTCACCTCGGGGGGAGACTGGCCGGCGAGACGTGCGATCAGGACGTCCGCCATGCACTCGCCCTGCGCGAACGACGGCTGTCGCATCGTCGTCAGCTGCGGGTCGGTGGTCAGGGCGATCGGCGAGTCGTCGAAGCCCACGACCGCCACGTCGTCGGGAACGCGGATGCCTTCGGCGCCGAGCACCTGCATGGCACCGCGCGCCATGAGGTCGCTCGCGACGAACAGTGCGTCGAGCGGCTCGTCTGTCGCGAGGATCTCGCGCATGGCGACGGCGCCCGACTCCGTTGTGAAATCGCCCCACGCGACCGGGGCGGGGCTCAGGCCGGCGTCGGCGATCGCGAGCCGGTAGCCCTCGGCACGGTCGACACCGGCGGGCATCGACGGCGGTCCGAGGATCGCGCCGATGTGGCGGCATCCTCGCTGCACGAGGTGGGCCGTCGCGTCGCGAGCGCCGGCGACGTTGTCGACGTCGACGTAGTAGTCGCCGCCCCGCGTGCGCACCGGGCGCCCGCCGTAGACGACCGGGACGGCGGCGGCGATGCGATCGATGAAGGTGTCGCTCGTGTGGTGGGAGACGACGATGGCGCCGTCGACCGCGCCGCTGCGCACGTACTGCGCGGTCTTGTCGCCGGGATCGGCGCTGGCCATGATCAGGTTCAGGACGTAGTTCGACCGGCTGATGCGGGCGTTGATGCCCGACACGACCGAGGCGAAGAACGGGTCGCCGAACAGGCGCGTGGTGTCTTCCGGGACGACCAGGGCGATCGCCATCGTCGAGCGGCTCGCAAGCGATCGCGCCGCACGATTGGGCACGTAATTGAGTTCCTCGATCGCGCGCCGCACCGCTTCGAGGGCGCCGGAGCTCACCGCCGTCGAGCCGTTCACGACCCGCGAGACGGTGGAGCGGGATACACCGGCGACGGCCGCGACCTCTTCGATGGTCGCGGCCGCCCGGTTCTGGTCGGAGATCACAGCGTGGGCTACCTCGGGACGGCGGTCCGGGCGGCGTCCCCCGCGGCGGCGGGGACGTCGATCGCACGTTCTGCGATGACCCGACGATACTCCTTCGCGCTGTCTTTCAGCGTGCGCTCCTGGGTGTGGTAATCGACGCGGACGATGCCGAACCGCTTCTCGTATCCCCAGGCCCATTCGAAGTTGTCGAGGAGAGACCAGTAGAAGTAGCCGCGGACGTCGACACCGGCATCCCGGGCGTCGAGGATCGCCCCCAGGTGCGCGCGCAGGAACTCGGTGCGCTCGACGTCGGGCACCGTCTCCTCGCCGTCGACGACCACGACCTCATCGTCGTACGCGGCGCCGTTCTCGGTCACGTACAGGACGGTTCCCACGGGCTGCGCGTACTCGGTCCAGACCCGCTCGAGCAGCTCGGTGAGTCCCGCCGGCTGCACCTCCCAGTGCATCGAGGTGCGGGGAAGCCCGCGCTCGTGCCAGTAGATGTCGTGTCCGGCGGGCCACGGGCTGCCGGTCGTGCGGTCGGTGGGCGCGTCGCCCGGGGTCGGCGGGTTCGGGTCCGGCCGACCGCCCACGAACTCGCCGTGGTAGTAATTCACCCCGAGCGCATCGAGCGGCTGGGCGATGGTCGCCTCGTCACCGGAATGCACGGCATCGCGCCAGCGCGCGACCGCGGCGGCATCCACCTTCTCGATGTCGGCGACGACGTCCGCCGGGTAGGCCGCCCGGAAGATGGGATCGAGGAACCAGCGGTTGAACTGTCCGTCGATGCGGCGCGCGGCGTCGCGGTCGGCGGCGTCGGTCGGATCGGCCGGCTCAGCCACCGTGAGGTTGAGCGTGATGCCCAGCGACAGCGAGGCGTCGCGCTGGCGCAGCTCGCGCACGGCCTGCCCGTGTCCGAGCAGCAGGTGGTGGGCGGCGAGCATGCCGTCACCGATGTCGAAGCGACCGGGCGCGTGGATGCCGGCGGTGTAGCTGAGGAACGACGAGCACCAGGGCTCGTTGAGGGTGGTCCAATGCTGCACGCGGTCGCCGAGCGCGTCGTGCATGTCGAGCGCGTACTCGGCGAATCGCTCCGCCGTCTCGCGGAGCGTCCAGCCACCGCGCTCCTCGATCGCCTGCGGCAGGTCCCAGTGGTACAGCGTCAGCCACGGGATGATGCCGGCGCCGAGCAGCTCATCGACGAGCCGCTTGTAGAAGTCGACGCCCTTCGGGTTGAGCGGGCCGCCGTCGGGGCGCACGCGCGACCACGAGGTGGAGAACCGGTAGGTGTCGAGCCCGAGGTCCTTCATGAGCGCGACGTCGTCACGGTAGCGGTGGTAGTGGTCGCAGGCGACATCGCCGTTGTCGGCATTGATGACCGCTCCGGGCACGCGTGCGAACGCGTCCCAGATCGATGCGGTGCGGCCGTCTTCGAAGGCGGCGCCCTCGATCTGGTAGGCGGCCGTCGCGGCTCCGAAGAGGAAGCCGGTCGGGAAGGCGCGGGAAGGGTTCATGGTCTCCTGCTCGGAACGGTCCAGGTGGAGGGTCATCCCTTCACCGCCCCGGCCATGATGCCACTGACCAGCTGCTTGCCCGCGAAGATGAACAGCAGCAGCAGCGGGATGGTCGCGAGGATCACGCCGGCGAGCACGACCGAGTAGTCGACGAAGTAGTTCGACTGCAGCAGCGACAGCGCCACCGGGAGGGTCGGGTTCTGCCGGTCCAGCACGATGAACGGCCAGAAGAAGTTGTTCCAGGCCCCGACGAACGTGAACAGGAAGAGCATCGCGGCGGCCGGTCGCGCCGCCGTCATGCCCACCGTCCAGAACGTGCGGATCATCGACGCGCCGTCGACGCGAGCGGCCTCGATGAGCTCGTCCGGGACGGCCTGACGCAGGTACTGCGTCATCCAGAAGACACCGAATGCACTCGTCAGCGCAGGGATGATGATCGCGCCGATCTGCCCCGTCCAGCCGAGGTCGGAGAACAGGATGTAGAGGGGCACGACGCCGAGCTGCTGCGGCACCGCCATGGTCGCGACGACGAAGACGAGCAGCGCGGGTCCGCCGTGGAAGCGCAGCTTCGCGAAGGCCCAGCCGGCGAGCGTCGAGGTGATCACGACCGCGGCGGCGATGAGGAACGAGCTGTAGATGGAGTTCCACAGCGCGGGCCAGAAGTTCACCGCCGGGTTGGTGATGACCGATGCGGCGTTCTCGAAGAAGTTCCCTCCGGGAATCCACGGGAACGGCTTGCGCAGCGTCGTGGAGTCGCCGGAGCCGATGACGAACGACCAGTACAGCGGGAAGGCGGCCGAGAGGAAGACCGCCCCGAGGATGGCATAGGTCCAGAACCCGGGACGGCTGCCGCGGATGCGGCGGGTACGCGCCCCGCGCCGCCGGGCCGCGCTGTTGGGGATGCCCTCTTCGACTGTCGCGAGGGGCGTGGGGGTGGTGCCGATGGTGCTCATGCCTGCGTCTCCTTCAGCGCGCGTCGCGCCTGCTTCGCCTGCTCGCGTTGCTGCCGCTTGCTGAGCTCGCGGCGGAGTCCTTCATCCCGCACCAACGTGCGGGTGATGATGAGGTTCAGCAGGCCGATGAGAAGAATGATGATGAAGAGGATCCACGCCATCGCCGCCGCGCGGCCGAAGTTCCACTGGCCCCAGCCGACGTCGTACAGGTAGAGCGTGATGGTGAGCCACTGCTGCGCCGAACCGCCGCGACCCGCCTGATCGAACACCCGCGGCTCGTCGAAGATCTGCAGACCGCCGATGGTCGCCGTGATGATGACGAAGATGAGGGTCGGCTTGAGCGAGGGCAGCGTGATCGAGAAGAACTGCCGGATCGGGCCGGCGCCGTCGACGGTGGCCGCCTCGTAGAAGTCACGGTTCACGGCCTGCATGGCCGCGAGCAGGATCAGCGTGTTGTAGCCCATCCAGCGGTAGTTGACCATCGTGGCGATGGCCACGTGGCTCCAGAACGGCTCGACGTGCCAGGGGATGGCGCCGATGCCGATCGACTGCAGGATGCCGTTGATGAAGCCGGACTGATCGGCGAACATCGCGTTGAAGATGAGGCCGACCGCGATCGGGGCGACGACGTAGGGCACGAGCACGGCCATGCGCCAGAACGTCTTGGCGCGGATGTTGCGGTCGAGGACGGCGGCGATGAAGATCGCGAGCACCAGCTGGGGCACGCTCGAGAGCAGGAAGATGCTGAAGGTGTTGCGCAGGGCCGTCCAGAAGTGGGGCTGCGACAGGATCCAGATGTACTGGTCGAATCCGATGAACTCGCCCTCATTGCGGATGAGGTCCCAGTCCATGAACGAGATCACCGCGGTGTAGGCGATCGGGAAGAGCCCGACGATCGCGAACATGATGAAGAACGGCGAGATGTAGAGGTACGGCGAGAAGCGGAGGTCCCACTTGCTCAGCTTCTGCGAGAACGAGATCACGCGAGGCTGACGGATGCCGTCGTCGGGTCGGGGGGCGCGCGTGGTGGGGCGCGGTTGTGTCGTGGTCACAGGAGTCCTTCGAGGGCGTCGAGGGGAAGGGTGTGCCGGGGCGCGCCGCACGCGACGCGCCCCGACGAGTCGGATCAGAAGCTTCCGACCTCGTTGACCCAGGTGTTCCAGCTGGTCTCCTTGTCCTCGATGCCGTCGAAGACGCGGGTGATCGCGTTGCCGAGAGCGTCGTGGTACTGGAAGTACTTCGGTCCCTTGAAGGTGGTGACGGTGATCGCGTTGGCGCGGTCGATGCCGATCTCGCCGGTCGGAGCGTCATTGAAGTAGGGGCTCACGAAGCCGGTCAGGTCGGCGCTGGACTGCGCCTCGGGCTGGCTCGGGAAGGTGCCCGCGTTGTTGAACGCCTTGATCTGCGTCTCGGGCGAGGTCAGCCAGTCGGCGAGCTTCTGCGCGTTCTCGACGTTCTTGCCGTTGGCCGGCACGACGAGGTACGAGCCGCCCCAGTTGCCGCCGCCCTCGGGGAAGGCGTTGGCGACGTCCCAGCCGTCGATGTCAGGCGCTTCGCCCTCGATGATGCCGTGCATCCACGGCGGGCACAGCATGGCGGCGAACTCGCCGCTGGCCATCGACGCGTACCAGTCGTCCGTCCACTGCCCGGGGAAGGCCGCGATCGGGATCGCCTTGTCGACGACGGTGTCGTACGCCGCGCGGATGTCGGGGTTCTCGGTCGCCACGACCGTGCCGTCCGGCTCCTCGTAGGCGATCTCGAGCTGGTTCACGACGCCCTGGAGCACCGAGTTGGCCGAGTCGATGAACGGCTTGCCGGTCTTCTCGACGTAGTCGCTGCCGATCTGGAAGAACGCGTCCCACGTCGGGAAGAGCGCTGCGACATCTTCACGGGCGGTGGGCAGGCCGGCCGCCTCGAACAGGTCGGCGCGGTAGCAGATGGCCTGGGGGCCGACGTCGGTGCCGTACGCGACGAGGTTGCCCTCGGCGTCGGTCGCCGCCTTCTCCTTCCAGTCGAGCCAGCGGCCCTGCAGGTCCTCGGGCACGGGAGCGACGAGGTCGGAGTACTGCATCATCTCGGGGAACCAGTCGACCTCGACGCCTTCGACGTCGGCGAGGCCGGTCTTGCCGAGCTTCTGGAAGAAGTTGGCGCGCGCGTCGTTCGAGGTCGCGGCCTTGTTGTGGACGACCTTGATGCCGGTCTCCTCGGTGAACTCCGCCAGCAGCTCGTCGGTGTACCCGAAGTCGTTGAACGTGGCGAGGGTCAGGGTGTTCTCGTCACCACCGGAGGCTGCGCCGCCGCCGCCGGAGCAGCCGGCGAGGACGATGGCGGAGGTGGTTGCGACGCCGGCCACGAGGCCGATCCGCCGCAGGGCGCGTGAATTCACGTGTCACTCCTTCGTGATTGCGGTATGCGGTGCGCGGTGGTGCGACCCGACTCTGGGAGCGCTCTCACCGATTGACCAAGACCATACGGGAGCGCTCTCAACGGCACAAGAGAGCGCTCCCACGTTTTCCATCACGATCGGATCACGGAAAGCGCCACCAATGGCAGCCCCGCGTGCGGTGAGCGACCGGCACGACGCCGCAGCGCAGGCACCGCGCGGCGGCATCCCACCCGTAGACTGGTCGCGCACCCATCCCGCGACCTCCGGAGCCCGCAATGCCCACCATCGTCGTCGACGTCATGCCCAAGGCCGAGCTGCTGGATCCGCAGGGCAAGGCCGTCTCGGGCGCACTCACCCGCCTCGGCGTGGCGGGCTTCTCGGACGTCCGCATCGGCAAGCGGTTCGAGCTCACGGTCGACCAGGCCGACGATGCGACGCTCGACGCCGCCCGTCGCATCGCCGACGAGATCCTCTCGAACTCGGTGATCGAGGATGTCGTGAACATCGAGGTCGTCGAGTGACCGCGCGCATCGGCGTCATCACCTTCCCGGGCTCGCTCGACGACCGGGACGCGCAGCGGGCCGTGCGCCTCGCGGGCGCCGAGCCGGTCGCGCTGTGGCACGGCTCGCACGATCTGGACGGCGTCGACGCGCTCGTGCTGCCCGGCGGCTTCAGCTACGGCGACTACCTGCGCGCCGGCGCGATCGCAGCCCTCGCGCCGATCATGGCCGAGGTGAAGGATGCCGCAGCCAAGGGCATGCCCATCCTCGGCATCTGCAACGGCTTCCAGATGCTCGTCGAGGCGCACCTGCTGCCGGGCGGCCTCATCCGCAACGCGCACCAGCAGTTCATCCGCCGCGACCAGCGCCTGGTCGTCGAGAACGCCGACACCGCATGGACGAACGGGTTCGAGGTCGGCCAGGAGATCGTCATCCCGCTGAAGAACGCCGACGGCGGCTTCACGTGCTCGGCCGAGACGCTCAAGCAGATCGAAGGCGACGGCCTCGTCGCGTTCCGCTACCGCGGCGTGAACCCCAACGGCTCGCTCGACGACATCGCCGGCCTGACCAACGAGCGCGGTAACGTCGTCGGCCTCATGCCGCACCCCGAGCATGCGGTCGAGCCGGGCTTCGGCCCGCAGACCCCCTCGGCGATGCGCTCGGGCACGGACGGACTGACGTTCTTCACGTCGGCGGTGGCGGCGGTCCTCACCCGGGTCTGAGCTCCGGTCGGTAGCGTGGGGGCATGAGCGAATCCCCCCGTGCCGTCGTCGTCAGCGTGCCCACCGACGAACTCGCGTCCGATCTCGGCGACCTGCCGACCGGCGTCGACCTCGTGGTCTGGGATCTGCGCTCCCCCGCACCGCGCGACGCCTTCGACCTCGTCGTGCCGCCGTACATGTCGGGCAAGCGTCTGCTCGCCGCGCTCGAGGGGGTGCGCGTCGACGTGCTGCAGAGCCAGTCGATCGGCTACGAGGGCATGGGCGCCTACCTTCCCGACGGTGCGCGCCTCGCGAACGCGTCGGGCGTGCACGAGGCCGCGACGGCCGAGATCGCCGTCGGGCTGACGATCGTCGCGCAGCGCGACCTCGCCGACTACGTGCGCAACCAGGAGCACGCGCGCTGGGCGCCCCAGTTCAGCCGGAGCGTCGCCGACAGCACGGTGCTCGTCCTCGGCTACGGCGGGGTCGGCAAGGCCATCGCCGCGCGCCTGGCGCCGTTCGAGACGACGATCGTCCCCGTCGCCTCGCGGGCCCGCGACGAAGACGGCGTGCACATCCACGGCATCGACGAGCTGCCGGAACTGCTGCCGCGCACCGACATCCTCATGATCACGCTGCCCGGCGGCGAGCCCACCCGCGGGCTCATCGGCGCCGAGCAGCTGGCGCTGCTGCCCGACGGCGCACTCGTCGTGAACGTCGGTCGCGGGACGGTGCTCGACACCGATGCGCTCGTGGCCGAGCTGCAGTCGGAGCGACTGCGCGCGGCGCTCGATGTCGTCGACCCCGAGCCGCTGCCCGCCGAGCACCCGCTCTGGTCGGCCCCGGGCGCGCTGATCGTGCCGCACGTGGGTGGCGCGGCCGACGCCATGCGCCCGCGCATCGCGAAGCTCGTGCGCAGCCAGATCGAGCGCCTCGCCGCGGGCGAGGAGCCCCTCAACATCGTCGAGCCCTGACCGCTCAGGCGCGCCGCTCGGCCGCCAGGTGCAGCACCGATTCGGCGAGGGCACGGATGCCGCGCGCCACGTCCTCGGTCGACACCGCCTCGTCGGGGTGGTGGCTGATGCCGTCGGGATTGCGCAGGAACAGCATCCCGATGTCGGTGAGTCCGCCGAGCGCCATCCCGTCGTGACCCGCCGGGCTGAAGATGACGGGGGCCTCGTCGCGCGTGTGCGTCGTCGTCGCGCCGATGCCGGCGCGCACGACGTCCTGCAGCAGCGGCGCGCACGCGATGGCGGGGGCGTTGTGGATCTCGCGGTGCTGCCAGCGCAGGCCGCGGCGTCGCATGATCATGTCGAGCTCGGCGGTGAGCCGCCCCCACACCCGGTCGCGCTCTCCGTCGAACTCGCCGCGTAGGTCGAGCGAGAACTGCACCTCGCCGGGAACGATGTTCACGCCGCCGGGAAACGCCTCGAACTGGCCGACGGTTCCGATGATGTGGTGCTCGGCCCGGCAGAGGCGCTCGACCGCGAGCGCCGCTTCCGAGGCGCCCAGCAGAGCATCGCGGCGCATGTCGTAGGGGGTGCCGCCCGCGTGACGGGCCTCGCCCTCGACCGTCAGCAGGAACCGCCGCGCCGAGGCGATCGATGACACCACGGCGAGCGACTCGCCGCGCCGGTGCAGCTCGGGGCCCTGCTCGATGTGCGCCTCGAGGTAGCCGATCAGCTCGTCTGGCCGGCGCGCCGCCTCGGTGATGCGGGCGGGGTCGAGGCCGAACTCGACGAAGGCCTGCCGCAACGTCGTGCCCTCGGCGTCCACGAGCTGCCACCACGCGTCATCCCACACGCCGCCGACCGCGGAGGAGCCCAGCAGCGCCTTGCCGAAGCGCGTGCCCTCCTCGTCCCAGAAGGCCGCGACCTCGACGGCGAACGGCAGCGGCGAGCGCCAACCGGCCTCGTCGGGCTCGCGCAGCAGCCGCACGACCTCGAGCCCCATGAGCACGCCGACGATGCCGTCGAACCGCCCGGCGTCCGACACGGTGTCGAGGTGCGACCCGATCATGAGCGCCGCGTCGTCGCCGCGGGTGTCGAGCCGGCCGATCTGGTTGCCGGCGGCATCCTGGTGGGTCGACATTCCCGCCTCGCGCATCCACTCCGCCACGAGCCGGTTCACTCGCGCGTGCTCGGGTGAGAGGTACACCCGCTCGATGCGATCGGCTGCGGCGCTGATGCCGGCGAGTTCGTCGCAGCGCGCCATGACGCGACGGGCGGCCGTGGCGATGCGATCGGGCGAGGCGGTCAGCAGAGCGGATGCCACGGCTCACCGCCCCCGGTACACGTCGGCCGCCGCGTCGACCCCGCCCGCGACCGGCATGGCGACCCGGTAGCGGCGCAGCACCGCTTCGAGCGCCGCGAGCGTCGTGAGCACCGCGTCCTGGCGGGCGTTGTACCCCATCGTGCCGATGCGCCAGACACGGCCGTGGAGGGGACCGAACGAGGTGCCGATCTCGATGCCGAAGTCGGTCAGCAGCGCGCCGCGCGCCTCGTCCCCGGGAACGCCCTCGGGGATCTCGACCGCGACGACGTTGTTCATCTTGTGCGCGACATCGCCGAAGACGGTGAGCCCGAGCGCCTGCACACCGGCGAGCATCGCCCGGCCGGCCAGCTCGTGCCGCGCGATGACCTCGTCGCGCCCTTCGAGCAGCAGCACGCGGGCGCACTCGCGAGCCCCGTAGAGCATCGTGGTGGCCTCGGTGTGGTGGTTGAGGCGTCGCGGGCCCCAGTAATCGAGGATCATCCCCAGGTCGAAGTAGTTCGAGCGCACGAAGTCGGGCGCGTCGGGGTCGCCCTCTTCGCGGATGCCCGCCTCGATGCGCCGACGGGAACGGATGATCTCGACGGCGCGGTCGCTGAGCGTGATCGGCGCCGAGCCGCTCGGGCCGCCGAGGCACTTCTGCAGGCCGGCGGTCGCGGCATCCAGTCCCCACGCATCGGCCTCGAAGGCGTTGCCGCCGAGGGATGCCGTGGCGTCGGTGTAGAACAGCACGCCATGCTTGACGCAGATCGCGCCGATCTCGTCGAGCGGCTGGTTCATGGTGGTCGAGGTGTCGCCCTGCACGAGCGCGAGCAGCGTCGGCCGCACGCGGACGATCGCCTCCTCGATCGCCGCCGGGGTGAACACCTGGCCCCACGCCGTCTCGATCGTGTGCACCTCGGCCTGCGCGCGCTCGGCGATCTCGGCCAGCAGCAGGCCGAACCGGCCGAACACGGGAACGAGCACGCGGTCACCCGGCCGCACCAGCGACACGATCGCCGCCTCGATGCCGGCGCGGCTCGTGCCGTCGACGAGCAGGGTCGCCTCGTTCGCGGTGTTCCACACCGCCCGGTACAGCTGCTGCGTCTCGGTCATGGTCTGCGTCATGAACGGGTCGTACTGGCCGACGAGGGGCGCCGACATCGCGCGGAGCACGCTCGGGTAGGCCGAGATGGGGCCGGGGCCCATGAGCAGTCGCGCGGGCGGGTCGATCGGGCCGGGGATCTGCACGGTCGAAGCGGTCATCGGGGGTCCATCCGGGGGTCGAGGAGCGTGGCGAGGCGGCGCGCGAGGCGCACGAGGGCGAGGTCGGTGCCGGCGCGAGAGACGAGACTCACCCCGACGGGCGCGGCGCCGAGCGGGGACGGGACGGTCAGCAGGGGCACCGAGATCGCCGGCAGGCCCGCGACGGCGGCGGGCGTGGTCATGCGCAGAGTGTCGCGGCGGACGGCATCCATCCGGTCGGGGTCGGTCGTGACGGCGGGCGCGGGTCCGGGCACGGTCGGCAGCAGCAGCGCCGCATCGGCGACGAGCTCGTGCAGGCGGTCGCGCAGCGGTCCGAGCGCTGCGCGTGCGGTGGCCTCGTCGGCGGGCGTCACCGCAGCGGCGCCGCGGAACCGCGCCGCGACGGCGGCTCCCGTGGCTTCCGGGTGAGCCGAGAGCCAGGCGCCGTTGTTGCGCCAGGCCTCGGCGCCCTGCACCGTCCGGAACGCCGCGAGGTAGTCGTCGAGGTCGCCGATGCTCGCGTGCTCGAGCCCGGGGGCCTCGGCCGCCCCCTCGAGCCGCGACGTCAGCTCGTCGAACGCAGCGCGGGTGCCGGCGTCGGCCGCGGCCACGACCTCGTCGGGGATCACGAAGCGCCACGGCAGGTCGGCCTCGGACGCCCCGAGGGTCTGCTCGGTGCTGCCCGAACCGTCGTAGCTCAGGCACCACTGCGCGACGCGCTGCAACGTGGCGCCGTCCCGGGTCAGCCAGCCGACGGTGTCGAAGGTCTGCGCGAGCGGCAGCATCCCCTGTCGTGGGACGAGGTCGTGGCTTGTGCGCAGCCCCCAGAGCCCCTGGTACGACGCGGGGACGCGCACCGATCCCGCGGTGTCGGTCGCGAGGCCGACATCGGCCTGGCCTGCGGCGACGGCGGATGCCGGCCCGCTCGACGACCCGCCGGGCAGCGCGCCGGGAACCGTGACGTTGGGCGGCGTGCCGTAGTGCGCGTTGTCGCCGGCGACGGAGTAGGCGAACTCGTCGGTGCGCGCGATGCCGCGCAGCGACGCCCCGCCGCGCAGCAGGTCGCCGACCGCCGGTGCCGTGGTCGTCTCGGGGCGGGCATCGGCGAGGAAGGCGGGGTTGCCCGCGCCGATCCGGTAGCCCTTGATCGCGAAGAGATCCTTCACCGCGATCGTCAGGCCGGCGAGCGGCCCCTCCCACGCGCCCTGGTACAGCGGGTCGCCGACGGTGCGCCAGATGGCGCGGTCGAACGCCGCCGGGCGCGGGGTGACGTGCGCCGCGGTGATGAGCCACCGCCCGTCGATCCGCTGCCACACCTGGGTCTGCAGGCCGCGACCGCCGCTGTGGAAGCGCGACACCGACATCAGCAGCGCCGTGTCGGCGGCGAGCGGTCGGTACTCGATCCGCTCGATCGATCGGGCCGGCACCCCGCCGCGGACGCCGCGGAAGGCGCTGATCGCGTCGTGCCCGACCAGCAGCCCGGCGCCGTCACCGCGAAGCGTCTCGGACCCCGGCGCGAAGGCCGCGTCGAGCGCCTGGAGGTCGTTGTCGGCGAGGGCGCGCTCATACGCGTCGAAGGCCGCTCGCAGGTCGCTCGGGATGCCGGTCGCGGCGCCGGTCATCGCGTCTCTCCGGCGGCGCCGATGAGCTCGTCGGTGCGCGAGCGCAACCGTCCGCCCGGCGCTCCGCGGGTGTCGGGAGCCTCGCCCGCGCCGCCCCGGGCGGCGTCGAAGACGCTGCGACCACGCAGCCACGTGCGGAGGATGCGACCGCGCAGCATCCGCCCGTCGTAGGCCGAGATGGGGTTGCGGTGGTGCAGCGCGGCGGCGTCGATCCGCAGCTCGTCGTCGGGCGCGAACACGGTGAGGTGCGCCGGGGCGCCGACCTCGATGCGTCCCACCTCCGACAGGCCCGCGACCGCGGCCGGCCCGGTCGTGAACAGCGGCAGGACCGTCTCGAGCGGGATGCCGCGACCGTGCGCCTCGGTCCACACCGCCGACAGCCCCACCTGCAGCCCCGAGATCCCACCCCACGCGAGGCCGAAGTCACCGTCGCCGGCGCGCTTGAGGTCGACCGTGGAGGGCGAGTGGTCGCTCACGATGGCGTCGATCGTCCCGTCGACCACGCCCTCCCAGAGCAGGTCGCGGTTCGAGGCTTCCCGGATCGGCGGACAGCACTTGAACTCGGCCGCACCGTCGGGGATGTCCTCGGCGACCAGCGTGAGGTAGTGGGGGCAGGTCTCGACGGTCAGGGCGACGCCCTCCGCACGCGCGGCGCGGATCGCGGGCAGCGAGCGTGCGTCGCTCAGGTGCAGGATGTGCGCGCGGGCGCCGCTGGCCCGCGCGGCGGCGATGACCGCCTCGATCGCGGAGGCCTCGCTCGTCGCCGGCCGCGACGCGAGGAAGGCGTCGTAGCCGCGTCCGAGTGCCCCGCCGGCGCCCAGCAGAGCGGGGTCTTCGGCGTGCACGATCAGTCGCGAGCCGAGGGCCGCGACCTCGTCCATCGCCGCCCGCAGCTGCGCGCGGTCGAGGTGGCCGAACTCCTCGACGCCCGAGGGGGCCAGGAAGCACTTGAACCCGTACACGCCCGCCTCGTGCAACGGTGCCAGACGTCCGAGGTTCTCGGGGACAGCGCCGCCCCAGAAGCCGACGTCGACGAAGGCGGATGCCGTAGCCGCCGCCCGCTTGACCTCCAGTCCCGACACGGTCGTGGTCGGCGGCACCGAGTTCAGGGGCATGTCGACGAGCGTGGTGATGCCGCCCGCCGCGGCCGCGAGCGTGGCGGAGCGGAATCCCTCCCACTCCGTGCGTCCGGGCTCGTTGACGTGCACGTGCGAGTCGACCAGGCCCGGCAGCAGCACGGCCTCGTCCGTGACGGCCACCTCGGGGGCACCGGCGACCGGCGCGGCGACGGGCAGGAGGTCGACGATGCGCCCCTCATCGACGACGACGGCGACCGGGACGAATCCGGTCCCGTCGAAAGCACGCTGGGCGCGCACGACGAAACGCGACGGAGAGGATGCGGTCACGAGAACTCCCGGCTCGGGGCGATCGGCATCGGCGAGCGATGCACAAGGACAGTATCAAGCTATGGCTTAACGCTGTCGCGAGGGTTTCCCGGGTGTAACACTCGCGTGACACGACCCCCGCCGCGCATCACACCGTGACGGCGGCCCGCGGCGGCGGCGCGTACTCGTCGCGCTTGCTCGTGCCCACCCGCATCCGCACCATCGTGGCGGCCAAGCCGACCGCGGCGCCGACGCCGTCGACGACCGGCACGCCCACGCGCGCCGTCAGCGCGTGGCACAGGTCGGTCATCCCGGCGCACCCGAGGACGATGACGTCGGCGCCCGCGGCCACCTCGTCCGCGGCGAGCGCGGCGATCCGCTCGAACGAGGTCGACGCGGTGTCCTCGAGGTCGAGGACGGGGATGCCCGAGCCTACGAGCGAGACGCAGGCCTCGCCCATCCCGTAGCGCGCCAGCAGGTCACGGGCCCGGCCCAGTGTCCGGCTGAGCGTCGTCACGACCGCGAAGTGCCGCCCCGACAGCGTCGCGACGTGCATGGCCGCCTCGGCGATGCCGATGACCGGCACATCGACGAGCTCGCGCGCGGCGTCCAGGCCGGGATCGCCGAAACAGGCGATGACGTAGGCGTCGCTGCCGCCGGCCGCGATGTCGTCTTCGATGAGGCGCACGATCGCGACCGCCGCGAAGGCTTCGTCGACGTGACTCTCGATGGCCGCCGGCCCGGTCTCGGGACACACCGCGGCGATCTCGACGCCGGGCCCGGCGACCTCCCGGGCGGCGGCGGCGATCTTGGCCGTCATCGCCCGGGAGGTGTTCGGGTTGATCAGGGTGATCCTCACGCGGTGGGCTCCCCCGTGACCGCGGTGGGCTCGGGCGCGGTGCCGTCCGAGATGCCCTCGGTCTCGCCCGCGAAGGTCGGCACCTGCGGGTCACGCCGCTCGAAGACCACGAAGGCGACGAAGCCGAGCGCGCAGCCGATGAACCACGTGAAGTTGCCGATCCACGACACGTCGAACAGGCCCGCGTCGGCGAAGGTCTTGGGCAGGATCGCGATGAGGATGGTCGGGATGCCGGCGACCAGCAGCGTCTTCATCGCGTTGGGGTTGTAGCCGTTGCGGTACCAGTACGCGCCGGTCTCCGACATGGTGAACATGTCATCGGTCTTGATGCGCTGCTTCGCGGCGATGTAGTAGCCGGCGACGAGCAGCCCGAACAGGGGCCCGATCAGCGCGGCGAGGATGCCGAGCGAGTAGTGGATGGCCGTGGCATCCGAGTACCAGTTCCAGGGCATGAGGAACACCGAGCCGACCGCCGCGATCATGCCGCCCATGCGCCACGAGATCTTCTGCGGTGCGACGTTCGAGAAGTCGAAGGCCGGGGCGATGAAGTTCGCGACGATGTTGATGCCGACCGTCGCGGTGACGAAGGTGAGACCGCCCAGCAGGATGGCGAAGGGCGTGTCGATGGCCTCGACGGTGTGGATGGGGTCGAGGATCAGCTCGCCGAAGACGGGAAGCGTCGCCGCGGCGGTGAGGACGGTCAGGATCGAGAAGAACAGGAAGTTGACGGGCAGACCCCAGAAGTTGCCCTTCTTGACCTGGCCGAACGAGCGGCCGTAGCGGGCGAAGTCGCCGAAGTTCAGCATGGGCCCGGCGAAGTAGGCCACGACGATGCCGACGGCCATCGCCATGAGCCCGATCGTTCCCCAGAAGTCGTGCGGCGCCGCCGCGGGGTCGGAGAGGTTGAGGTCGATGTTCTCCCAACCGGCCTGGCTGACGAGGTAGATCGCGAGCACGATCATGACGACGTAGACGGCGGGCCCGGCGAAGTCGATGAAGCGGCGGATGACCTCCATGCCGTTCCAGAACAGCGCGACCTGCGCCACCCAGAGGATCGCGAACGAGATCCACCCGAGGGCCGACAGCCCGAGGAAGCTCACGTCGAGCAGCGCTGCCGAGCCCGGGATGAACTTGAGGAAGACGATGTTGAGCGACTGGGCCGCCAGGAAGGTCTGCACGCCGTACCAGGCGATCGCGATGATGCCGCGGATCACGGCGGGGATGTTCGCACCGCGCACGCCAAAGATCGCCCGGTTGACGACCGGGTAGGGCACGCCGGTCTTCTGACTCGGCTTGGCCACGAGGTTCGCGAACACCTGCACGATCACGATGCCGACGACGAGCGCGACGAGCACCTGCCAGGCGGCGATGCCGAGGGCGAAGAGCGAGCCGGCGGTGACGTAGCCGCCGACCGAGTGCACGTCCGACATCCAGAAGGCGAAGATGTTGTACCAGGTCCACTTCTGCTTGCGCAGCGGCGCGAGATCCTCGTTGGCCAGGCGCGGGTCGTAGCCGGGCCTGACGTTGCCTCCTCCCCCCGGATGACCGGCGGCGGCGACGAGGTCGTGCGGCGCCGTCGCGGGAGCGAGGGTGTTGTCGGGAGCTGTCATGTGCGTGCCTTCCAGGGAGGGGCGCGATGCCCCGGCGAGGTGGAGCCTGGGTGAGGTGGAACTGACACATGAAGCTATGACTTAACGCACGCGGGCTGGTTTCTGCCGTGTAACGACGGTGTGAAGATGCTCCGCTGGGTCACTCGGCGGGCGCGGTGGCGCCCACGACCGTGAGCCACGTCGCGACGGCGACGCGGTCGGTGCGGTTGGCGACCCGGTGCGGACGGGATGCCGCGAACGAGAGCGACTCGCCGGGACCGAGCTCGACCTCGCCGTCGGCGAACTCGAACGTCAGGGTGCCGCTGATCACCCGGCCGCTCTCGTAGCCGGCGTGCACGAGCAGCCCGCCGTCGGCGCTCGAACTCGCGCCGGGCGGATAGGTCGACTCGAAGTGCTCGACCCCCGGGATGGGCACCGGCGTCAGCCGGCGGTAGGTCACGCCCTGCCCGAGGTGGGCGGTCGTCTCGGTTCCGCTGCGGGCGACGAACACCCCGGGCACCGGCTCGGCGAGGTCGCCGGCCGCACCCGGGTCGGGCGAGGCCGCGACGGCGTGATCGTCGAAGATCGCCGACACCGGCGCACCCAGCACGCCCACCAGCTCGACGAGCCGGTGCACCGACGGCTGCATGGCACCGGTCTCGATCTGCGAGAGGGCGCTGGCCGAGATGCCGAGCTCGCGGGCGACCGAGGCGAGCGATCGTCCCGTCCGCGCCCGCAGCGCTCGCAGCCTCCGCCCGATCGACGCGGGCAGGTCGGCCTCGGTGCGATCGGCTCCCACGGCACCGATGATAGACGGCGCCGGCGTCGCGGCCGCGCGGATCCGATCCGCGCGCGGGGTCAGACGCGGAAGATCGTGTGCACCGGTCCGCAGACGTCCTGCCCGCCGAGCTCGGTCAGCTCCATGAGCACGGCGGTGCCGACCGTGCGGTGGCCGAGACCCTCGAGCAGGCGCTGCGCCGCGCGCAGCGTGCCGCCGGTGGCGAGGACGTCATCGACGAGCAGCACCCGCGTGCCGCGGGGCAGGTCGTCGGCCATCTCGATCGTGGCCTGCCCGTACTCGAGGTCGTACGAGACGGATGCCGCGGGGCGCGGCAGCTTGCCCGCCTTGCGGATCGGCACCATGCCGACACCGCTTGCCGCGGCCACGGCCCCGGCGATGAGGAACCCGCGCGCCTCGACGCCGGCGACGACGTCGAACTCGCGGGCGAAGGGCGCCACGATCGCCTCGATGACGGTGTGCAGGGCGGCGGCGTCGGCGAGCAGCGGCGAGATGTCGCGGAAGAGGATGCCCGGTTCGGGGAAGTCCGGGATGAGCGCGATGAGCGACTCGGCGTGCTCGAGGGGGTCGGAAGTCACCGAACCACCCTAGACGGCGCACCCCGGTTCGGGCCGTTCGACCGAATGCAAGCGCTTGCACTATGCTGACGCGCATGACCTCCTCACCCGTGGACACCGTGGCATCCACCCTCTCTCCGATCGGGATCTCCCGCCCCGGCGCCGAATGGTGGCGCACCGCGGTGATCTATCAGATCTACCCCCGCTCGTTCGCCGACGCGTCGGGCGACGGCATCGGCGACCTCGCGGGCATCACCTCGCGCCTGGGTGCGCTGGCCACTCTCGGCGTCGACGCCGTGTGGCTCAGCCCGTTCTTCCGGTCGCCGCAGAAGGACGCCGGCTACGACGTGGCGGACTACTGCGACGTCGACCCGCTGTTCGGCACCCTCGCCGACTTCGACACCATGCTCGCCGAGGCGCACGACCGCGGCATCCGGGTCATCGTCGACCTCGTCCCCAACCACTCGTCCGACCAGCACGTGTGGTTCCAGCAGGCCCTCGCGGCCGAGCCGGGCAGCCCCGAGCGCGCGCGCTACATCTTCCGCGACGGCCGGGGCGAGAACGGCGACGAGGCCCCCAACAACTGGGAGTCGGTCTTCGGCGGCCCGGCGTGGACCCGCACGACCAACCCCGATGGCACGCCCGGCCAGTGGTACCTGCACCTGTTCGACTCGACCCAGCCCGACTTCGACTGGTCCAATCCCGAGGTCGACGCGGAGTTCGATCGCATCCTGCGCTTCTGGCTCGACCGCGGCGTCGACGGCTTCCGCGTCGACGTGGCCCACGGCCTCGTCAAGTCGGACGGTCTGCCCGACTTCGTGCCCGCCGAGGACGCCGGCTCGATGGGCGGCGACAGCGCCGACGTCCCCTACTGGGGCCAGGAGGGCGTGCACGACATCTACCGCCGGTGGAACCGCATCCTCGCCGAGTACGAGGGCGACCGGGCACTCTGCGCCGAGGCGTGGCTGCCCACCGTCGACGAGACGGCCCTGTGGGTGCGCCAGGACGAGATGCACCAGGCCTTCAACTTCCCCTACCTGCAGACCGAGTGGGATGCCGATCACCTGACCGAGGTCATCTCGGAGTCGCTGCGCGCCTTCCCGGCCGTCGGCGCCCCCGCGACCTGGGTGCTGTCGAACCACGACGTCGTGCGCCACGCCTCGCGCCTGGCGCTGACCGCCGAGAACCCGCAGGGTCACGGCCTCGGCCCGAACTCGCCCGGGCAGCCGGATGCCGTCGTGGGCCTGGCCCGCGCCCGCGCCGCGACGACCCTCATGCTGGCACTGCCCGGCTCGGCCTACCTGTACCAGGGCGAGGAGCTCGGGCTTCCCGAGGTCGTGCACCTGCCCGACGCCGCACGGCAGGACCCGACGTGGTTCCGCACCGAGGGCGAGCGCTACGGACGCGACGGCTGCCGCGTGCCGATCCCGTGGGAGTCCGGCGCTCCCGCCTACGGCTTCAGCACGACCGGCGCCTCGTGGCTTCCCCAGCCCGAGGAATGGGCCGGCCTGGCCCGCTCGGCGCAGATCGACGACCCGACCTCGACGCTCTCGCTGTACCGCGAGCTGCTCGCCGCGCGCCGCCGTCACGAGCTCGGCGCCGGGTCGCTCACGTGGGTCGACCTGCAGCTCGGCGACGACATCGTCGCGTTCCGCAACGGCGACGTCCTCGTCGTGGCGAACACCGGGTCCGAAGCGGTCGCCCTGCCCGAGGGTGAGATCCTGATCTCGAGCGGTCCCCTCGACGGGGCCGAGCTCCCGATCGACACGGCGGTCTGGATCCTCGCGGACTGACCGCTCGACCCGGCCGCGTCCGGGACGAAGCGAAAGGAGCGGGAACATGGTCGGCATCGACGACGTCGCGCGACGCGCGGAGGTCTCGACGGCGACCGTGTCCCGCACCCTGAGCGGCCGGGGTCCGGTGTCGCCCACGACGCGCGAGCGCGTGCTGCGGGCGGCGTCGGACCTCGGCTACGTGGTGTCGTCAGCGGCGTCGAGCCTCGCGTCAGGGCGCACCCGCAACATCGGGGTGCTCGTGCCGATGCTCGACCGCTGGTTCTTCTCGCGGGTGCTCACCGGGCTCGCGGCGACCCTGCAGCGCTTCGACTACGACGTCGCGCTGTATGCGCTGACCTCGGACGCCGACGAGCGCCGCCGGGTGTTCGAGACCTCGCTGCGCCGCCAGCGCGTCGACGGGGTCATCGCGGTGTCGATGGCCCTCGCCCGCGACGAGATCGCGCAGCTGCGCGGGCTCGACCTGCCGGTGATCGCGATGGGCGGACAGCTCGAGGGCCTGCCCTCGCTCACCCTCGACGAGATCGCCGTCGCGCGGCGAGCGACCGAGCATCTGCTCGGCCTCGGTCACCGCGACATCGCGCACATCGGCCTGCGCCCGCAATTCGAGGGCGACTTCCACATCCCCTCGCAGCGCCGCCGTGGCTTCGAGGCCGCCCTCGCGGACGCCGGGCTCGCGCTGCCTGCCGATCGATTCGCCGCCGCCGACTTCACGATGGCCGGGGGCCACGACGCGGCCACGAGACTGCTGACGGATGCCGCGACCCGGCCGACCGCCATCTTCGCGGCATCCGACGAGATGGCCATCGGTGCGATCCTCGCCGCGCGCGAGCTCGGCCTGCGCGTGCCCGACGACCTGTCGGTCGTGGGCGTCGACGGTCACGACCTGGGCGGCTTCTTCGGCCTCACGACGATCGACCAGTTCCCGGGGCGCCAGGGCGAACGGGTGGCCTCGACCATGCTCGGCATCCTGGAGGAGGCCCCGCGTCCCCCCGAGGGACTCGAGTTCGCGCTCGTGGAGCGCTCGAGCACCGCGCCCCCCGCCGCCCGGACGTGACGCCACCCAGGCGCCGCACCGGGACCCTCCCGTAGGCTCGACGACATGGCTTTGGACCTCGACGCCCTCTACACCGACCTGCACCGGCATCCCGAGCTGTCGTTCCAGGAGACGCGGACGGCCGCGGTCATCGCCGCCAAGCTCAGCGAGCTGGGCCTCAGCTACGAGGAGGGCGTCGGCCGCACCGGTGTCGTCACGGCGATCGAGAACGGCGACGGACCGGTCGTCTGGCTGCGCGCCGACATGGACGGACTGCCCGTTCCCGAGCAGACCGGCCTCGACTACGCCTCGACGGCGCGCGGCGTCGACCCCGCCGGCAACGACGTCCCCGTCATGCACGCCTGCGGTCACGACATGCACGTCACCGCCCTGCTGGGCGCGATCGAGCGCCTCATCGCGATCCGCGACCAGTGGGCGGGCACCGTCGTGGCGGTGTTCCAGCCCGCCGAGGAGTACGGTGCGGGCTCGCAGGCGATGATCGCCGACGGCGTGCTCGACCGTTTCCCGAAGCCCGACATCGTGCTCGGCCAGCACGTCACCCCGCTGCCGGCGGGCGTGATCGGCGTTCGGCCGGGAACGCAGATGGCCGCCTCGGACGGCCTCACCGTGGTGATGCACGGGCGCGGCGGTCACGGTTCGCGTCCGCACTCCACCATCGACCCCGTCGTGATGGCGGCGGCGACCGTCATGCGCCTGCAGACCGTCGTCTCGCGCGAAGTCGACCCCCGCGACGTCGCCGTCGTCACCGTCGGCTCGATCCACGCCGGCCTGAAGAACAACATCATCCCGGCCGAGGCGAAGCTCGAACTGAGCCTGCGCTACCCCGACGACGAGGCGCGCGAACGCGTCATGTCGAAGGTCGAGCGCATCGTCCGCGCCGAGGCCGCCGCATCCGGCGCCGAGACCGAGCCGACGATCAGCATCGACCACACGCTCCCCCCGACCATCAACGACCGCACCGCCACGGCGCGCCTGACCCGCGCGTTCGAGCGCACGTTCGGCGAGGGCAGCGTCGTCGACCCCGGCATGTTCACCGGCAGCGAGGACGTCTCATGGTTCGCCCGTGAAGCCGGCGTGCCGCTGGTGTTCTGGTTCTGGGGCGGTGTCGACCCTCAGAAGTTCGCGGATGCCGTCGCCGGCGGCACCGTCGAACGCGACATCCCCACGAACCACTCGCCCTTCTTCGCCCCGGTCATGCACCCCACGATCGAACGCGGCGTGGAGAACCTCGTCGTGGCAGCCCAGGAGTTCCTCGCATGAGCGACCCCAACGACCCCTTCGCCGATTTCGAGCCGTACGAGCCGCCGCAGAAGCCGGAACGGGCCAAGCGCGAGAAGCGCGAGAAGCCGGAACGCCAGCCGCGGCCGCCGCGCGAGCCCCGCACGAAGGCCGCGCCGGTCATGGCCGACTGGCCCGACGAGCCCCGCGAGCCGCGTGCCCCTCGCGACGGTGAGGGCGGCGATCGCCGCACCCTCGTCATCCTCTCCACGATCGCCGCGGCGCTCGTCGTCGCCGTCATCGTGGTGCTCGTGATCTACCTGACGCAGTCGCAGCAGCAGGAGCCCGCGGCCGACCCGGTTCCCACCGCGCCCGCGACGCAGGCGATCCCGCAGCAGACCGGAGCCCCGCAGGCCCCGTCGCCGTCCGAGACGGCCGAGGCCGCGACATCCGGCCTGTCGGTGACCGCCGACGGCTTCACGATCACGGATGCCGCCGGCGCCACCGTCTTCACCCACGCGTGGGCGGATGACGCGGGCCCGGCGATCGCGGCGCTCACCGAGCTGTTCGGACAGGCGCCCACCGAGGACTTCCAGAACGGCGACGCCGAGAACTACGCGTACAGCATCTACGTGTGGGAGGGCTTCCGGCTCTACGACGTGTTCCTCAACGAGAGCAACCGGCCGCGCTCCGAGGTGCCCGCCCCCACCTACGTGTCGTTCGACTCCGACATCGACGTGCCGGTGACCGACGATTTCGGCGTCGAGCTCGACATGAGCGCCGACGAGGTCGCCGCGCTCGGACCCGATTCGGGTCAGGGCGGGGCGTTCGTGTTCGGCTCCGACCGCAACACCTTCTACCAGGACGGCCAGCGCCGCTTCGGCGCATCCGTGACGGTCGAGGGCACGCGCGTCTCGGTCACCTACACCTTCCGCGCCGGGCGCTGATCGACGCTGCCGGGGTGCGGCATCCGGCGCCTGCGATTCGTGACGAATTCGTTGCATCGCTGCCCGGCATCCGCCCCCGGCGACGCGGCGCGACTGCCAGGATGAGCACGTGACCGCAGCGACTTCTCGCCGACCCCTCATCATCCTCGGGATCGTGGCGGGGGTGCTGCTGATCGCCGCGCTCGTGGTGTTTGTGCTGCTGCAACGGGGTGCGCAGCCCGCGGCAGCACCGTCGTCCCCCAGCCCGACCGCGTCGGCATCGGCGACCGCCACGGCGACACCGACACCGGCACCCACTCCGACCTCGACATCGACGCCCACGGACGCCGTGCCGCGAGCGGCGGAGGTCGTCATGGCGGCCACGGGGTTCACGATCATCGACGACGACGGATCGACGCTGCTCGAGTTCCGCTGGCGCGACGAGGTCGGGCCGGTTGTCGCCGCACTCACCGCGGCCTTCGGCGCGGAGCCCGAGCTGGATGTGCAGCCCGGCGATGGGACGCACTTCCCGGATTACACCGTGTACGACTGGGCGGGCTTCACCCTCTACGACATGATCGTCGTCGAGGGCGACAAGCCGCGTGACGAGTACAACGTCCCGACGTGGGCGAGCATCCGCGCCAACGAGGTGAACGGTGTTGCGATTCAGCCGGAGTTCGGCCTCGCCGTCGGGTCTCCCGTCGACGCGATCCGGGCGAGCGGCCCAGACGACGAGTGGGCGATGCCGGGCGAGGGCGCGGCACGCTTCGTCTTCGACATCGACCGCACCTCCGAGCTCTCCCCGGACGGGCCGGTCGAGCAGCTCTCGTACAGCGTGTACGTCGACGCGGCGTCCGACGCCGGTTCGGACCCCGTGGCGACCGACATCCGGTATCGCCCCCACAGCGAGCTGTAAGGAGAACCAGGTGACCGCAGCGACTTCTCGCCGACCCCTCATCATCCTCGGGATCGTGGCGGGGGTGCTGCTGATCGCCGCGCTCGTGGTGTTTGTGCTGCTGCCGCGGAATGCACAGCCCACGGCCGCGCCGTCGTCCCCGAGCCCGACCCCGTCGGCATCAACGACCGCCACGGCAACACCGACCCCCTTGCCGACGCCCCCCGCGGAGGCGGTCGCGCCTCAGGCGTCCGAGGTGAGCGTGTCACGGGACGGCTTCTCGGTGCTGGCCGACGACGGTGGGCCCCTTTTCACCTTCGCGTGGACCGACGAGGTCGCTCCCGCGGTCGAGGCCCTGACACGAGCCATCGGGTATGAGCCTGCGACGAGCGAAGTGCCGGGCAGCCCGCACCTGCCCGCGTACACCGTCTACGACTGGGACGGCTTCCGCCTCTTCGGCGGGGAGATCGACTTCGGGCCTCGAACCGAGTCGTTCAAGCCGTCCTTCGTCGAGATCACCAGCAACACCGTGGGCGCGCTCGAGGAGATCGGTCAGTCCGGACCGCGGATCGGCATGTCGCTCGACGAGGCGCGAAGCCTGGGAGCGGATGACGAATGGGTCGACGAGCGGGGCACCACCTCGTTGTCATTCGACAGTGGTCCGTCGAAAAGTCACGGCGATCCCGAGCAGAATCCGCAGGGCGGGCCGGGCGACCAGCCCTACTTCGTCCGCGCAGAGATCGCCCCGCAAGGCGGCGTGGTGACGCTGCTCTCATGGGAGCCGTATTCCTGGGCGTGACCCTTTCGGATCCCGCATGAGCGGCAGGTTCTGAGGCCCCTCGAGCGGCGCGCGGACGACGGGTCGGCAACGCTCCGGTGACGACCGGCGCGGCGAGATTGCGCAGGATGCCGCGGCAGGCGTAATGTCGCCCGCCGTGACCACTGACAGTCGCGAGCCCGGCGGCGAGACGACGCCCATCGCGAAGCGCATCCTCATCGGCGACCCGCTGGATTCCGAGAAGCTCGATGAGCAGCTCCTCCCCAAGCGCCGCGCCCTGCCGATCTTCGCCTCCGACGCGCTCTCCTCGGTCGCGTACGCGCCCCAGGAACTGCTGATGATCCTCGCGATCGGCGGAACCGCGATGCTCGCCTTCAGCCCGGGGGTCGCGATCGCCGTGGTCGCGCTCCTCGTGGTCGTGGTGCTCAGCTACCGGCAGCTCATCAAGGCCTACCCCTCGGGCGGCGGCGACTACGAGGTCGCCCGCACGAACCTCGGCGAGAAGGCGGGCGTGGTCGTCGCAGCGGCGCTGCTGGTCGACTACATCCTCACGGTCGCCGTCTCGGTCGCGTCGGGCGTCGACAACATCATCTCGGCGCTGCCGCAGCTCGACCCGTGGCGCGTCGAGCTGGCGGTCGGCTTCGTCGTGCTGATCATCGTGGTGAACCTGCGCGGCGTGCGCGAGGCGTCGTCGGCCTTCGCGATCCCGACCTACGTGTTCATCGGCTCGGTCGCCGTCATGATCGTCACCGGTCTCGTGCGGGTCGTGCTCGGCGACGCGCCCGTCGCTTCGAGCGCGCAGTACGCGATCGAAGCCGAGAGTCTCAGCCAGGTCGCCCTGATTCTGCTCATCCTGCGCGCGTTCTCGAGCGGCTGCTCCGCCCTGACCGGTGTCGAGGCGGTGTCGAACGGCGTGCCCGCGTTCCGGGCCCCGAAGGTCGCGAACGCTCAGAAGACCCTCGTCATGATGGGCACGATCGCGATCCTGCTCTTCTCGGGCCTGACGGCGCTCGGCCTGATCGCCGGCGTCCACTACGCGGAGAACCCGTGCGCGCTCATCGGCTTCGACTGCGTCAATCAGCCGCAGCCGAGCCTCATGGCGCAGATCGCCGCCGCGACCTTCGGCATGGGTTCGATCCCGTTCTTCATCATCCAGGCCGCGACCGCGTGCGTCCTGCTGCTGGCGGCCAACACCGCGTTCAACGGCTTCCCGCTGCTCGGGGCGGTTCTCGCCCGCGACGGCTACGCGCCCAAGTCGCTCAACACCCGCGGCGACCGGCTCGTCTTCTCCAACGGCATGATCATCCTCGGCCTCGCCGCGATCCTCGTGCTCGTGGTCTTCCAAGCCGACCTGACGACGCTGATCCAGCTCTACATCATCGGCGTGTTCGTCTCGTTCTCGCTGGGCCAGGTCGGCATGGTCAAGCACTGGCGCCGAGAGCTGCGGCTGCTGCATCCGAAAGCCGCGGACGAGCGCGCCGAGGCACGCCGGGGCCTGCTCATCAACGGCATCGGAGCGACGTTCACCGTCGCGGTGCTCATCATCGTCACCGTGACGAAGTTCACCCACGGCGCCTGGCTGGTGTTCATCGCGATCCCGATCCTCGCCTTCCTCATGGTGGGGGTCAGCCGCTACTACCGCGACGTCGAGCACGAGATCGAGATGGACGACGACGTGCATTACGGCTCGAGCGGCGACGTCGCCCTCGTCCTGGTGAACCGGCTGCAGAAGCCCGTCGCGAAAGCCGTCGACTACGCCCTGTCGGCCAAGCACGACAAGACGATCGCGGTGCATGTCGCCGTATCGAAGGAGTCGGCGCAGGAGGTGCAGACCGACTGGGAGGTGCACCGGATGCCGGTGCCGCTCGTGATCATCGAGTCTCCGTACCGGCAGTACGCGGCGCCGCTCGCGGCGTTCATCCGCAAGTACCGCGAGAAGCACGGCTCGTCGGTCGTGACGGTGTACCTGCCGCAGTACATCGTCGGCCACTGGTGGGAGACGTTCCTGCACAACCGCCGCGCCCGCCGCATCGCGCAGCAGCTGATGCTGGTGCACGGTGTGCAGATCACCCTCGTGCCCTGGCTGCTCGACTCGTCCGAGATCGTCTACGGCCGGCGTTCCCGTCCGCTGCCCGGCGACGACCGCGCCGGTCGCGCATCGACGACCTACGGCCTCGTCGCGCACACCGAGTCACCCGACGAGCGCTGATCTGCGCCTGCCCTAACTCCTCAGAACCGGACCTCCGCGGCTCTGTCCGGCCCGGGCCTGGCGCCTGGACCGGCGCCCGACGGCCCGGTTCTGAGGAGTTAGCGCCGCGGCCCGCCGCAGCCGCCGCCGGCAGCGCCGCTGGCTCGGGCACGGGCCCGAGCCGGGTCGGCGGCACGGGCGTAGCCTAGAGGGGTGACTTCCCCTGACCTCACCGGCGCCCCGAACGCCGGCGGTGCCGCGCGCATCAGCCCGCTCGATGCGGTGAGCCTGCGCGCCGACTTCCCCATCCTCGCGGAGCAGGTCAACGGGCACCGGCTGGTGTACCTCGACTCGGCGGCGACGAGCCAGAAGCCCACCGCCGTGCTCGACGCCGAACGCGACTTCCTCACCCACGCGAACTCCGCCGTGCACCGCGGCGCCCACACCCTCGCCGCCGAGGCGACCGACCTCTTCGAGGACGCTCGCGCCACCGTCGCGGGGTTCGTCGGCGCGCAGCCCGAGCAGCTCGTCTGGACCAGCGGCGCCACCGCCGGCCTGAACCTCGTCGCCTATGCGATCGGCAACGCCACCCTCGGCCGGGGCGCGCCGGCCTCGGCGCGGTTCGCGCTCGCCCCCGGCGACGAGATCGTCACCACCGCCATCGAGCACCACGCCAACCTCATCCCGTGGCAGGAGCTCGCCGCGCGGACCGGCGCGGTGCTGCGCCACATCCCGGCGCGGGCCGACGGCACGCTCGACCTGGATGCCGCGGCATCCGTCATCGGCGAGCGCACGCGCCTCGTCGCCTTCTCGCACGTCTCGAACGTGCTGGGCATCGTCAATCCGGTGGCCGAGATCGTCGCCCTCGCTCAGGCGGTCGGGGCCGTGACCGTGCTCGACGCGTGCCAGTCCGCGCCGCACCTGCCGCTCGACCTGCCCGCACTGGGCGTCGACCTGGCGGTCTTCAGCGGGCACAAGATGCTCGGGCCCTACGCGATCGGCGGGCTGTACGGCCGGGCCGACGTGCTCGAGGCGCTGCCGCCGTTCCTGACCGGCGGCTCGATGATCACGACCGTCGCGCTCGACGGTGCCGAGTACCTGCCGCCGCCGCAGCGCTTCGAAGCGGGCACGCAGCCGGTCGGGCCCGCCATCGGGCTCGCGGCCGCCGTGCGCTACCTCGAGGGCGTCGGGCTCGAGAACATCCACGCCCACGAGTCGGCGCTGGCCGAGCGCATGGGCGCGGGGCTCCGCGGCATCCCCGGGGTCCGTCTGCTGGGCGATGCGCCCGGGGCCGAGCGCGTCGGTCTGTGGTCGTTCGACGTCGCCGGCGTGCACGCCCACGACGCGGGCCAGTTCCTCGACGCTCAGGGCATCGCGGTGCGCGTCGGCCACCACTGCGCCGCTCCCCTGCACCGGCAGTTCGGGATCACGGCATCCGTCCGTGCGTCTACCGCGCTGTACAACACCGAGGACGACGTCGATCTGTTCCTCGACGCGGTGCGCGGCATCCGCGGCTTCTTCGGCGTCACCGACGAGCTCGAAGGGGCGAACGCATGACCGGGCTGGACTCGCTGTACCAGGAGCTCATCCTCGACCACTCCAAGCACCCGGTCGGCAACCCGCTGCACGAGGTCGGCGACGTCGCGCACGCGGACTCGCACCAGAAGAACCCCGTGTGCGGCGACGAGATCACGCTGCGCGTCGCCGTCGACGGCGATCGCATCACCGACGTGTCGTGGGAGGGAACCGGCTGCTCGATCTCGCAGGCATCCGCCTCGATGCTCGCCTCGCTGGTCGAGGAGGAGGTCGAGAGCGACGGGATGACGCGAGCCGACGCGATCGCTCTCATCGAGGGCTTCCGCGAGGCGCTGCGCTCGCGGGGCACGATCCCTCTCGATGAAGAGACCTTCGGCGACGCCGCCGCGCTGTCGGGGGTGTCGAAGTTCTCGGCGCGGGTCAAGTGCGCGATGCTCGCGTGGGTCGCCCTCGAGGACGGGCTCGCCCGCGCCTGACCGGCCGCAGCTGGCCCACCCGGCTCACCGCGCGCGGCTCACCAGGCGGACGGCCACGGGACGGATGCCGCAGGCCAGTCCGACCGCTGCAGCTCGATGAGCGTCTCGCGCTGGCGCTGCACGGCTTCGAGCGAGTCGGTGCGGAACGCCGTCGCGATGACGACGTCGCGCCAGTAGGCGTCGCGGTCGCGGTACGCGCCGAACGCGCGCGCCGCGAGCGGCTCGAGCAGTGCCCACGCCTCGTCGGCACTGAGGTACCCGGCGACGAAGGCGTAGCGCACCCCGCCGATCGCCCGCTCGATGTCGGCGGCGAGCAGCAGCCGCGGTGCCCGCTCGTCGTCGCCGCGGGCGAGGTCGTGGATGTCGAAGACTGGCAGATCGGTCAGCGCCGCGATGCGCGACATCATGTGCTCTGCCGCGTCGCTGTGGGCGACCTCCGCGAAACGCGTCGACAGGAGCCCTCGGGCGAGCGTGTCGGCGACGAGCAGTTCGGCGTCGGAGCGCGAGACGATCTTGAACTGCTCGTCGAGCGCGGCGCGCAGCTGGGGCATCGCCGGCAGCGGCAGCGCGAACCACGGCGAGCCGTCTGCGCCCTCGCGGTGCCGGGCGCGCGAATCCTGCGGCAGCTCGGCGAAGGTCGGGGTGAAGGCGAGCGACGAGTTCCACCCGCGCATGCCGAAGTCGCTGACCGCGTCGAGGGCGAGCATCTGCTGCTGGCGGAGCGTGAGGGCCGGGCGTCCGGCGAGCGCGAGGTACTGCTGCTGGGCGCGCCGCGGCGCGCCGGCGTCGCGCACGGCCAGGACGATGGATGCGACCAGCAGTCCGAGGCACGTGCCGAGGAAGAACCCGAACATGTTCACGCCGAAGTCCGCCGGGCCGGCCCAGACGAGCGAGAGGATGAACCCGAGGATGCCGAAGGGCGCCGCGATCGCCGTGACCGGCAGAGCGCGGCGCCCCCGGGCCTTCGGGTCGGCTTTCCGTCGGGCCTCGAGCATCCGGGCGTACTTCCATCGGGACCGCACCGGGAACTCCACGTCGCCGGGATGGTTCTGCAGTGCGGGCACGGGTTCGGTCACCCGATCATCCTGGCAGTGCGACGAGCCGCGCGGTTCTCACCGAACCCGAGTCGGATGCCTCAGGCGTTCACCACCTCGGATTCGAGGCGTGCGTACGAGGCCTCCATGCCGTCGGTCATCCCGGTCGCGAGGATCGTGTCGCGGGTGTCCTTATCGGGGTACTCGATGAGAAGGGTCAGGAGGGTCGCGCCGTCCTCTTCGTACAGCTGCAGGTCGTTGATCGTCGCGGGACCCTCGGTGCCCGACATCCGTTCGGTCGTGACGGCGCGACGCGGAGCCTCCAGCTGCAGCACCTCTCCCTCGAACCCGAACGCCGTCTCGGGGGCACCGTCCTGCTCCCACGCCTGCCGGAACGTCGCCCCCACCTCGGTGCCGGGCTCGGCGACGGTCATCGACCAGCCGTCGGGACCGGTCAGCCACGTCCGCAGCAGCTCGGGCTCGTGGTGGGCGCGCCACACGAGGTCGCGCGGACCGTCGATCAGGCGGGTGATGCGCACGTGCGTGTCGTCGAGCAGTTCGACCCGCGTGCCCTGGCCCTGCGCGTAGGCGCGGAGGTCCTGGACGACCGCGTCGAGCTGGCCCATCGCGAGGCGGGAGCCCTCGATCGCGCCCATCGCGATGACCTGCTCGAGGCCCTCGGCCGACGTGAAGTAGGTCACGTTCGTCAGCCGCGAACCGGCGTCGGTGGCGTCGAACGAGAAGAGCATGCGCATCGCGGGGAACTGCTCCATCGGGTCGCCGTTCTCGTCGGCGAAGGCGTCGAGAACCTCGAAGCTGCGGCCTTCGTCGATTGCGATGAACTCCCACGTGCCCCGCGATTTCTCGCCCTGCGGGCTCGTCATCGCGTACTGGGCTCGGCCGCCGGGAACGAAGTCGAACCGGGTGAACGTCGCCGGCCAGCCGGGAGGGCCCCAGAAGCGCTCCAGCTGCGCGGGCTGCGTGAACGCGCGCCACAGGCGGTCGACGGGCGCGGCGACATCCGCGACCAAGGTCATGGTGAGGTTCTCGGCATCGGTGGTGATGTCGGTGACGGGCATCGGATTCTCCTTCGAACGAATACGGCGAGGTGGTGGGGTCGGGTCAGTCTTCGGGCTCGGCGAGCAGCGCGTCGAGGCGGTCGATGCGCGCGCGCCACAGCTCTTCATAGCGGCTCAGCAGCGCGCGGGCACGGGCGATCATGGCCGGATCCGCGCGCACGAGGCGCTCGCGCCCCTCGGCCCGCTTGACGATGAGGCCGGCGGTCTCGAGCACGCCGACGTGCTTCTGCACCGCCGCGAACGACATGTCGTAGTCGACGGCCAGCGCCGACACCGACTGCTCGCGCTCGATCGTGCGCCGCAGGATGTCGCGCCGCGTCGCGGTCGCGAGGGCGTGGAACAGACGGTCGATGTCGTCATCGCTCAGCTCGCTCCGCTCACTCGGTCGGGAATCTCCTCGTGCAACCATTTGGTTGTACGTTAGGACCACCGCGCGGCGGTGTCAATGGTTTCGCGCGACGGGATCCCGGCTCAGCGCGAGGCGCAGGCGACGCACATCGTCGCGTGGGGCCGCACCTCGAGGCGCTCGACCGGGATGCCGCGGCCGCAGCTCTCGCACAGGCCGTATGTGCCGTCGGCGACGCGGGCGAGCGATGCCCCGACCTCGGCGAGCTCGGCGCGCGCACCGCGCTGCAGCGCCTCGACGCGCTGCCACTCGCCCGACAGCGTCGAGCCCTCGGGGTCGTGCTCGTCGTCGGCGGTGGCATCCGCGCGGTCGTGGCGCAGGCTGTCGTCGTCGGCGTCGAGCCGCGCGAGCAACGCGGTGAGCTCGCGCGCCCGCTCGTCGAGCCGCGCTTTCGGATCCATTCCGCGACCCTACGTCAAGCCGGTGACACGGCGGCCCGCGCAGGCGCAGGCTGGACGCGGAAGGGAGAACGACATGACCGATCACCACGACAACGAGGCCGAGCACGCCGACGAGGGAGCCCAGCACGCGCCCGACGAGAACCCCTCGACGGAGGAGCTCGAAGAGCCCAGCGTCGCGAAGGAGCCGGGCGAAGAGCCCAAGGCCCCCGAGCAGAAGGACGAGGAGCCGAGCCACCACGCCGTCGGCATCGGCGTCATCGACGACGAGTCCTCGCCCCTCGCGCCCTGACCCTCGCTCCGGCGCACAGCTTCGCGATACATCTGCAGGACCGGTGGTGCTGGTGTCTTCTCGGCGCATGTACGAGGCGGCACCAGCACCGGCCGTCCGACGGATGTATCGCCGGCGCCCGACCCGACGCCCGGCCTCGCGACCGTGAGGGGCGCGTGAGGAGCGGGGGCGGAGGCGTATGGATAGCGTGAGGATCGCGGCCGCGGCATCCGGCCGGGTGTTGCATCGGATCTCGTGCTCGATGTCATCTATCTCGCCGCGATCCTCGCGCTCTTCGCCGTCGTCGGCCTCGTCGCCCGGGGGGTCGAGAAGCTGTGATGTTCTTCTCCCTCATGGCGGCCGGGCTCGCGATCGGCGCCATCGTCTACCTCGTCATCGCCCTCGTGCGCCCCGAGCGGTTCTGACGTGGATGCCGCGCAGATCGGGTTCGCCTCGCTGCAGATCGCGACCCTCGCCCTCGTCCTCGTCCTGCTCTACCGCCCGCTGGGCGACTACATCGCCCGCGTGTACACGTCGCCGCGCGACCTCGCCGTCGAGCGCGGCGCCTACCGCCTGATCGGCGTCGACCCGCGCGCCGAACAGACCTGGCAGGCCTACACCCGCGGGGTGCTGCTGTTCTCGCTCGTGGGCGTCGTGCTCGTCTACGCGCTGCAACGCCTGCAGCCGCTGCTGCCGTTCGCTCTCGGACTGCCCGCGCCGAGCGAGCACCTCTCGTTCAACACCGCCGTCTCGTTCGTCACGAACACGAACTGGCAGTCCTACTCGCCCGACGTCACCCTCGGCTATACGGTGCAGTTCGCGGGCCTCGCCGTGCAGAACTTCGTCTCGGCCGCCGTCGGCATGGCGGTCGCGATCGCTCTCGTCCGGGGCTTCGCGTACCGCCGCTCGGGCACCATCGGGAACTTCTGGGTCGACCTCGTTCGCGGCCTCGGCCGCATCCTGATGCCGATGGCGACCGTCGCGGCGGTCGTGCTGCTCGCGGGCGGCGTCATCCAGAATTTCGCGGGCTTCGCGGACGTGCAGACCATTGCCGGTGCGACGCAGTCGGTGCCGGGCGGACCGGTCGCGAGCCAGGAGGCCATCAAGCTCCTGGGCACGAACGGTGGCGGGTTCTTCAACGCCAACTCCGCCCACCCCTTCGAGAACCCCACGCCCTGGACGAACCTCTTCGAGATCTTCCTGCTTCTGGTCATCCCCTTCGCGATGCCCCGCGCGTTCGGACGTATCGTCGGGGACGACCGGCAGGGCTACGCGATCGTCGCCGTCATGGGCGGCATCTTCCTCGCGTCGATCGCGCTCGGCTCGTGGGCGGAGACCGCGGGTGGCGGCGCGGCGACGCAGCTCGCCGGAGCGGCGATGGAGGGCAAGGAGACGCGGTTCGGCGTCGCTTCGTCGGCGCTCTTCGCGGGCGCGACGACCCTCACCTCCACCGGAGCGGTCAACTCGATGCACGACAGCTTCACTCCGCTGGGCGGCATGCTGCCGATGCTCAACATGATGCTCGGCGAGATCGCGCCCGGCGGTGTCGGCTCGGGCCTGTACGGGATGCTGGTGCTCGCGGTCATCGCGGTGTTCGTCGGCGGCCTGCTCATCGGCCGGACGCCCGAGTACCTCGGCAAGAAGATCGGTCCGCGCGAGATCAAGCTCGCGAGCCTGTACATCCTCGTGACCCCGACGCTCGTGCTCGCGGGAACGGCGCTGAGCTTCGCGATCCCCGCGGTCCGCGCGGACGTCGAGGGCACCTCGATCTGGAACCCGGGCGTCCATGGCCTGAGTGAGGTGCTCTACGCGTTCACCTCCGCGGCCAACAACAACGGTTCGGCCTTCGCGGGCATCACCGCCAACACCCCGTGGTTCAACACGGCCCTGGGTGTCGCGATGCTGCTCGGCCGCTTCATCCCGATCGTGCTCGTGCTCGCGCTGGCCGGATCCCTCGCCGCGCAGGACAAGGTGCCCTCGAGCGTCGGCACGCTGCCGACGCACCGTCCGCAATTCGCGGGCCTGCTCGCCGGCGTGGTCGTCATCATCACCGCGCTCACCTACTTCCCGGTCCTCACCCTCGGACCTCTCGCCGAAGGACTCTCCTGATGTCTGCCTCCCTGACCGATTCCCGACCCGCATCGGCTGAACCCGCGGCCGCACCCGGCGCGCCCCGCAACCGGCGGGCCTTCAGCGCCGAGCAGCTGGTCGCGGCGCTTCCCGGTGCCGCGCGCAAGCTGAACCCCGCCGCGCAATGGCGCAACCCCGTCATGTTCCTCGTCTGGGTCGGGGCCGCGCTGACGACCGCGATCGCGATCGCGGAGCCGTTCCTCGGCGGCCCCGAGTCCTCCGGCGGCACGCCGGTGCCGTCCGGCTTCACGTGGGGCATCGCCGTCTGGCTCTGGCTGACGGTGTTCTTCGCGAACGTGGCCGAGTCCGTCGCCGAGGGGCGCGGCAAGGCGCAGGCGGCGACGCTGCGTCAGACCCGCACGACGACGACCGCCCGCCGCGTGACCTCCTACGACGAGCGAGAGGATGCCGCAGCGCGCACGGCCGCGACGCAGGACGTCGCCTCGGCCGAGCTGCGCCTGGGCGATGTGGTTGTCGTCGAGACCGGCGAGCTGATCCCCGGCGACGGCGACATCGTGCACGGCATCGCGACGGTCGACGAGTCGGCCATCACGGGCGAGTCCGCTCCCGTCGTGCGCGAGTCCGGAGGCGACCGCAGCGCCGTCACGGGCGGCACGCGCGTGCTGTCGGACCGCATCGTCGTGAAGATCACTTCGAAGCCCGGCGAGACGTTCGTCGACCGGATGATCGCGCTCGTCGAGGGCGCCGCCCGGCAGCGCACGCCCAACGAGATCGCCCTGAACATCCTGCTGGCCAGCCTGTCGATCGTGTTCGTCGTCGTCGTGCTCGCGATGAACCCGATCGCCTCGTACTCCGCATCGCCGGTGAGCATCCCGGTGCTGGTCGCGCTGCTGGTCTGCCTCATCCCCACGACGATCGGAGCCCTCCTCTCGGCGATCGGGATCGCCGGCATGGACCGCCTCGTGCAGCGCAACGTTCTGGCGATGTCGGGTCGCGCCGTCGAGGCGGCCGGAGACGTCACGACGCTGCTGCTCGACAAGACCGGCACCATCACCTACGGCAACCGCCGCGCCTCGGAGTTCGTCGCGATGCCCGGTGTCGAGGGCTCCGAGCTCGCGCGGGCGGCATCCCTGTCGTCTCTGTCCGACCCGACGCCCGAGGGCACCTCGGTGGTCGAACTCGCCGCGACGCAGCACATCATCGCCGAGCTGCCCCGCGATGCCGTCGCGGTGGCGTTCACGGCGCAGACCCGCATGAGCGGCGTCGACCTGCCGGACGGCACGCAGGTGCGCAAGGGCGCCGCGGGGTCGGTGCTCGCGTGGCTTGAGACCTCGGGGCAGCCGGCCGCCGCACCGCAGCGCGCCGAGCTCGTGCGCATCGCCGACGAGATCGCGCAGTCCGGCGGCACGCCGCTGGCGGTGGCCACGCTCGACGCGGACGGCACGGGCCGACTGCTCGGCGTCATCCACCTGAAGGACGTCGTCAAGGACGGTCTGCGCGAGCGCTTCGAGGAACTGCGCTCGATGGGCATCCGCACCGTGATGATCACGGGCGACAACCCGCTGACGGCCGCGGCGATCGCGAAGGAGGCGGGGGTCGACGACTTCCTCGCCGAGGCGACCCCCGAAGACAAGCTCGCGCTCATCCGCAAGGAGCAGGAGGGCGGCCACCTCGTCGCGATGACCGGCGACGGCACGAACGACGCGCCCGCCCTGGCGCAGGCCGATGTCGGCGTCGCGATGAACACCGGGACGTCGGCGGCGAAAGAGGCCGGCAATATGGTCGACCTCGATTCGGACCCGACCAAGCTCATCGACATCGTCCGCATCGGCAAGCAGCTGCTCATCACGCGCGGCGCCCTGACGACGTTCTCGCTCGCGAACGACATCGCCAAGTACTTCGCGATCATCCCCGCGATGTTCATGGGCGTGTTCCCCGGACTCGCCGCGCTCAACATCATGCAGCTGTCGTCGCCCGCGTCGGCCGTCACGAGCGCGATCGTCTTCAACGCGATCGTCATCATCGTGCTCATCCCCCTCGCACTGCGCGGCGTGAAGTACCGCGCGGCCAGCGCGTCGTCGATCCTCAGCCGCAACCTCGTCGTCTACGGGCTGGGCGGCGTCGTCGCCCCGTTCCTCGGCATCAAGCTGATCGACCTCGTCGTCAGCGTCATCCCGGGCTTCTGAGCCCGCGTCTGGAGTCACGTCATGTCCACCGCTCGCACCGCCGTCCGCACGACCGGCGTCGCCGTCCGCGCGATGCTCGTCTTCACCCTCGTCCTCGGTCTCGGCTACACGCTCGTCATCACCGCCGCCGGGATCGCGCTGCCCGCGCAGGCGAACGGCTCGCTGCTTCGCGACGCCGACGGCGAGGTCGTCGGGTCGGCGCTCATCGGGCAGTCCTTCACGGATGCCGACGGCGCGGCCCTGCCGCAGTACTTCCAGTCCCGCCCCTCGGCCGCCGGCGACGGCTACGACGCCGCGGCCTCGAGCGGCTCGAACCTCGGGCCGAACAACGACGACCTCGTCGCCGCCGTCGCGCAGCGGCGCGAGACCGTCGCCGCCCTCGAGGGCGTGGGCGTGGCCGACGTTCCGGCCGATGCCGTCACCGCGTCGGGCTCGGGGCTCGACCCGCACATCTCGCCCGCCTACGCCGAGCTGCAGGTGGCGCGGGTGGCCGCAGAGCGCGGCCTGTCGGAGGATGCCGTGCGCGACCTCGTCGCGGCGCACACGGCCGGGCGCGACCTCGGCTTCCTCGGCGATCCGCGCGTGAACGTCGTGGAGCTGAACCTCGCTCTCGACGGCGCCACCCGGGACGCGGGCGGGAACTAGGGTGATCCCGTGAAGCGCGGGAAGCTGCGGGTGCTGCTGGGCGCGGCCCCGGGCGTGGGCAAGACCTACGAGATGCTCGAGGAGGGCCGCCGCCTGCAGGATGCCGGCGTCGACGTCGTCATCGCCGTGGTCGAGACCCACGGGCGCGCGGCGACGGCGGCGCTGACCGCCGGCCTGCCCACGATCCCGCGGCGCCGGATCGAGCACCGCGGGGTCACGCTCGACGAGATGGACCTCGAGGCGGTGCTGAGCCGCGCTCCGCGGGTCGCCCTCGTCGACGAGCTCGCCCACACCAACGTCGGCGGCTCGCGCAACGACAAGCGCTGGCAGGACGTCGAAGAGCTGCGCGACGCGGGCATCGACGTCATCACGACCGTCAACGTGCAGCACATCGAGTCGCTCGGCGATGTCGTGCAGCAGATCACCGGCATCGCACAGCGCGAGACGGTGCCCGATGCCGTAGTGCGCTCGGCCGATCCGATCGAGCTGGTCGACCTCGCCCCGCCGTCGTTGCGCGACCGCCTCGCCGCGGGTCTGGTGTACCCCGCCGAGCGCATCGACGCCGCGCTGTCGAACTACTTCCGCCTCGGCAACCTCACGGCGCTGCGCGAGCTCGCGCTGCTCTGGCTGGCCGACGAGGTCGACAGCGCCCTGAAGGACTACCGCGCCGAGCACGGCATCCGCGGAACGTGGCAGGCCCGCGAGCGCGTCGTGGTCGCGTTGACGGGAGGCCCCGAGGGCGAGACGCTCATCCGGCGCGGCGCGCGCATCGTCGACCGGTCGGCGGGCGGCGAGCTGCTGGCGGTGCACGTGTCTGGCCAGGACGGCCTGCGCACGGCGGATCCGGCGGCCCTGGCGGATCAGCGGGCGCTCGTCGAGTCGCTCGGCGGCACCTACCACCAGGTGGTGGGCGATGACATCCCGGCCGCGCTCGTCGAGTTCGCCCGTTCGGTCAACGCCTCGCAGCTCGTCGTCGGGGTCAGCCGCCGCGGTCGCCTCGCCGCCGCGCTGACCGGTCCCGGAATCGGGGCCACGGTGATCCGCGAGTCGGGCGACATCGACGTGCACGTCGTCACCCATGCCGCCGCAGGCGGGCGTTTCGCACTGCCGCGCGTCGCCGGTGGCGCGCTGAGCGTGCGGCGTCGGCTGCTCGGCTTCGTCGTCGCCCTGTCCGGCGGTCCGCTGCTGACCTGGCTGCTGGTCGCGCTGCGCAGCCCCGAATCGATCACGAGCGACGTGCTCGCGTATCAGCTGCTGGTCGTCGTGGTCGCGCTCGTCGGCGGGCTCTGGCCCGCCGTCTTCGCCGCCGTCATGTCGGGCGTGACCCTCGACTTCTTCTTCGTCGCGCCGCTGTACACCGTCACGATCTCCGACCCCCTGCACGCGTGGGCGCTCATCCTCTACGTCGTCATCGCCCTGCTCGTCAGCGTCATCGTCGACCAGGCCGCGCGCGGTACGCGGGCGGCCCGGCGCGCGACCGCCGAAGCCGAGCTGCTGGCCGCGGTGGCCGGCAGCGTACTGCGCGGCGACGGATCGATCCCCGCACTCGTCTCGCGTGCCCGCGAGGCGTTCGGGATGTCGGGGGCCCGGCTGGTCGCCACCGACGGCGCGGTGCTCGCCGCCGACGGTGAACCGGTGCGCGACGACCGACACCTGCGCGTCTCCGTGACGGACCGGGCCGTGCTCGAGCTGCACGGCGGCGAGCTGGGCGGATCGGAGCGGCGGCTGCTCGACGTCGTCGTCGCGCAACTGGCCGCGGCGCTCGAGCAGGCCGACCTGCAGCAGTCGGCGCGCACGGCGACGGTGCTGGCCGAGACCGACCGGGTGCGCAGCGCCCTGCTCTCGGCCGCGAGCCACGACCTGCGCCGCCCGCTCGCCGCCGCCGTCGCCGCCGTCGGCGGACTGCGTGCGGCCGGGCCGGCCCTGAGCTCGGCCGACCGCGCCGAGCTGCTCGACACGGCCGGCGAGAGCCTCGACGCGCTGACCTCGCTCGTGACCGACCTGCTCGACGTCAGTCGCATCGAGGCCGGCGCTCTCGCCGTCGCGCTGCGGCCGGTCGACGCCGCCGACGTCGTCCTGGCCGCGGTCGACGAGCTGGCGCTCGGGCCCGGGGACGTCGAGCTCGCGCTCGACGAGGACCTCGGCCGGGTGATGGCCGACCCGGTGCTCCTGCAGCGCGTCGTCGTCAACGTGCTCGCCAACGCCCACCGGCACGCCCCCGACGGCAGCGTCGTGCGCATCGCGACGAGCTCGCTCGGCGCACGGGCGCAGATCCGCGTGATCGACCACGGCCCCGGCATCCCGCCGGAGCGCCACGGCGACGTCTTCGCGCCCTTCCAGCGTCTGGGCGACGCCGACAACACGACCGGTCTCGGCCTCGGCCTCGCGCTGTCGAAGGGCTTCACCGAGGGCATGCAGGGCACGCTGACGCCCGAGCAGACCCCCGGGGGCGGGCTCACGATGGTCGTCGAGCTGCCGCTGGCGGCACCGCCCGCCCGCCGAAGCGAGAGGATCGACGGGTGAGAATCCTCCTCGCCGACGACGACCCCCAGCTGGTCCGCGCCCTGCGCATCACGCTCGGGGCGCACGGCTACGACGTCGTCACAGCCGCGGACGGCGCCGCCGCGATCGCCGCAGCGGCATCCGAGCACCCCGACGTGATCGTGCTCGACCTCGGGATGCCGCGCCTGGACGGGGTCGCGGTCATCGAAGCGGTCCGCGGGTGGAGCGACATCCCGATCATCGTCGTGTCGGGCCGCACCGGATCGGCCGACAAGGTGACGGCACTCGACGCCGGCGCGGACGACTACGTCACCAAGCCGTTCCAGATCGACGAGCTGCTCGCGCGACTGCGCGCCCTGGCCCGGCGCACCGGCGGGGCGGCATCCGTGCCCCTCGTGCGCTTCGCCGACGTCGAGATCGACCGCGCCGCGAAGACCGTCACGCGCGCCGGCGAGCGGGTGCACCTGACCCCGACCGAGTGGCGCATGCTGGACTTCCTCGCGCGTAGTCCGGGAGCCCTCGTGACGCGCCACGATCTGCTGAAGGAGCTGTGGGGCACCGAGCAGGTGAGCGACACGGGGTACCTGCGCCTGTACGTCTCGCAGCTGCGCAAGAAGCTCGAGGCCGATCCCGCGCACCCCGCGCACCTGCTCACGGAAGCGGGAATGGGATACCGGCTCGTCGCGTCGTGACGATGCGGTCATAATGATCGCTGGCAATCACGCGAGGGCGCCTCGCCGCGGTGATCTGGAGGAGCGCATGCCGTTTCGGACGAAGGAAACGCTGGAGGCCTGGCTGGCCGAGTTCGCCGAGCTCGGATATCCCGTCAGCGACCGCCTGCGGGTCATGCCGCAGGACGGCACCGAGGGCCACGACACCGGCCTCATCGGCCTCGACCTGGTCAACGCCGGCACCGTGACGTACCTGCAGCCCGAGCCCATCGGCTCGACGCACTGGGCGGTGACGTTCGAGGCGCGGGAGCAGGACGTGAAGCTCGACGCGGGCCGCGCGCTCGAACTGTCGACCGAGTTGGCGATGCTGTCGGCGCTGTGCGCCTTCCTGCAGACGAAGTCCGCCGCCTTCATCGCGAGTCGCGCGGCGGCGCCCGTCGCCTAGCGGCCCGGGGCCGACCGCGCATGCCCGAGAGGCGACGTGGTGTCAAGGCTCTAGGAAGCACTTCTGGTCCGCCCTAGCTTGCGGGAAGGGTCGCGCGAGCGATCCGTTCGCTCAGAGGCATCCGGAGGACGACATAGCCAGCACGACCCCCGCGCGGCCGACGTCAGTCCGCGCCGCACCTCAGCGCCGCGTGCGACAGAAGTACAACAAGCGCGAGGCCCTCGCGGGCTACCTCTTCCTGACGCCGTGGATCATCGGCTTCCTGGTGTTCACCGTCGGAGCGATGGTCTACAGCCTCTACATCTCGTTCAGCAGCTACAACCTCGCGACGAACTCCGCGCGGCCGATCGGGTTCGACAACTACGCTCGCCTCTTCGAGGACCCGCGCGTGGGCGTCTCGCTCGCCAACACGCTGTTCTACGCCGTCATGGCGGTGCCGCTCGAGATCGCCTTCGCGCTCGTCCTCGCGCTGCTGCTGAACCGGATGGGCCGCGGCGCCGGTGTCTTCCGCACGCTGTACTACCTGCCGAAGATGACCCCCGCCGTCGCGACGGCCGCGGTGTTCTTCCTGCTGCTCAACGGCAACTCGGGCGCGATCAACCAGGGCCTCGCGGCCATCGGCATCCAGGGTCCGCAGTGGCTCGTCGACCCCGACTGGGTCAAGCCCAGCATCGTGATCATGGCGCTGTGGACCGTCAGCGGCACGATGGTGATCTTCCTCGCCGCTTTGAAGAACGTGCCCGTGGAGCTGTACGAGGTCGCCTCGCTGGACGGCGCCGGTCCGATCCGGAAGTTCTTCTCGATCACGCTGCCGATGATCTCGGGCGCGATGTTCTTCAACGTCATCGTGCTCTCGATCGCCGCGTTCCAGGTCTTCGACCAGGCGTACCTGCTGTTCTGGCGCGACCAGAGCAACTCATCGCCCGAAGCGTCGCTGTTCTACGCGATCTACCTCTTCCAGCAGGCGTTCCGCCAGTTCAACTTCGGGTTCGCCGCCGCGATGGCGTGGCTGCTGTTCGTCATCATCATGGCCGTCACGGTCATCCAGGTGAAGTTCGGCAACCGCTTCGTCTACTACGAGGGGGACCGCTGATGGCCATCTCGCAACAGACCCCCGGGGTCAGCCAGCCGACTCCGGAGCTCGCCGCGGCGGCCGTGCCGGCGACCGGCTCGGCCCCGAAGCGCCGGCGGCGCATCGGCACGCCCAAGACCGTCGCCGGACGCGTCACGCTCGCCGCAGTCTCGACCGGCTTCGCGCTGCTGTTCCTGTACCCGTTCGTGTGGCTGCTGGCGGCGAGCTTCAAGCCCCGCGGCGAGGTGTTCGACAACCGCCTCATCCCGCAGACGTTCGTGCCCGAGAACTACGTCGAGGTCTGGAACCAGCTGCCGCTGCTGAGCTGGATGTTCAACAGCGTCGCGATCGCGCTCCTGGCCGCGACGGCGGTGTCGATCTCGAGTTCGATCGTCGCCTTCGGCTTCGCCTACTTCTCGTTCCCCGGCCGCAAGCTGCTGTTCGGGCTGGTCCTGGCGACGATGATGCTGCCCGGCGCCGTGACGATGATCCCCGTCTACCTGATCTGGAAGGAGACGGGCCTGCTCGGCACCTGGGTTCCGCTGTGGGGGGCCAACCTCTTCGGCTCGGCGTTCTACATCTTCCTGCAGCGGCAGTTCTTCATGGGCCTGCCCCGCGAGCTGTTCGAAGCGGCGCGCATCGACGGGGCGAGCGCGTGGGGACTGTTCTGGCGCATCGCGATGCCGCTGTCGGTGCCCTCGTTCGTCATCGTGTTCCTGTTCGAGTTCCAGGCCAGCTGGAACAACCTGCAGGCGGCGCTGATCTACCTCAACGCCGGCACGGTCGACGAGTTCACCGCCCCGCTCGGGATCGCCTACGCGATGACGAAATACAGCCCCACGGCCGGCGGCCAGGGCGACTACCAGTACGTGATGGTGGCCTCGCTGCTCGTCACGCTGCCCATGCTCATCCTCTTCGCCTTCGGCCAGCGCTACTTCATCGAGGGCGTGGCCACGCAGGGACGCAAGGGATGATCCGCGCGCACCGCGCGGACGACGACAGGAGGAACACATGCGCAATCGACTGATCGGGGCCGCCGCGGTGGCCGCGGCATCGGCCGTCGTCCTTTCCGGATGCAGCGGCGGCGACGCCGGTTCGACGGACGGCATCGACTTCGAGGCCGCCCCCACCGGCACGCTGGCCGCGTGGGGCTTCGAGAACGCCGACGACGTGGGCACGGCGCGGCTGGACTATGCCGCCGAGCAGCTGTCCGACGTCGAGGTCGAGCTGGATGCGACGGCCTTCGACTCGCAGAAGTTCACGACCCGCATCGCGAGCGGCGACGTTCCCGACGTCGTCCAGATGGACCGCCGGTACGTCACCCAGTACGCCGCGCAGGACCTCATCATGCCGCTCGACGCGTGCTTCGAAGCGCAGGGCGTCGATCCCGAAGAGCGCTGGTACGAGTCGGTCGTCGAGGACGTCACCTTCGACGACGAGGTCTGGGGCGCGCCGCAGTTCTATCAGCCGCCGGCGATCATCCTCAACAAGACCGTCATGAACGAGGCGGGCGTGAGGGCCGACGAGATCGACACGTCGCAGCCCGACGTGCTGATCGCGGCGATCGAGAAGATGTACCAGGAGTCCGGCGGCGTCCCCACCCGTCTCGGTTTCGACCCCGTGTCGACGGGGCAGTCCGCGCTGTGGATCCTCGGCTCGGGCGGCCAGCTGACCGACGAGGACGGCGTCCCGACGCTCGACGACCCGAGCAACCTCGCCGGCATGGAACTGCTGCAGCGCATCAACGACGCGCAGGGCGGCTTCGCTCAGGTCAAGAGCTTCACCGACGCGTTCGACACGTTCGGCGACGCGAACCAGTTCGTCACGAACCAGGTCGGCGCGCAGGTCAACGCCCAGTGGTACCCCAACGTGCTCTCCCCCTACGTCGACCAGATCGACATCGAGGCGGTGCCCTTCCGCGACAGCGAGGGCGAGCCCTTCTCGGTGTCGGGAGGTCAGGCCTTCGTCATCCCGATGAACGCGAAGAACCCGGCGGCGGCGTGCGCCTGGGTGTCGGAGCTCACGAGCGGCGAGGCGTGGAACGCCGCGGGCGAGGCGCGCGCCGAGACCCGCACCGCCGAGGGCGGCGTCAACACCGGCCTGTTCACCGGTTCGCCGCAGCCCGACCAGGAGATCCGCGAGAAGTGGGTCGTCCCGTCGGGTGACGCCGGCTTCGACCAGGTCGTCGCGACGTACTACGACGTCGTCGACTACGGCACGTCGTTCGGCTCGTCGCCGGCCGGTCAGGACATCCAGAACGAGCTGAACAACGCCGTGACCGCTGCCCTGCTCGGCGACAAGACGGCCGAAGAGGCCCTCGCCGACGCGCAGGACGCGGCGATGCGCGCGTACGAGAACGCCACGGCCGCGCGCTGACGCCGGCCCCGGCCGCCGATAATGGGCGGATGGAGCCGTGGGAGTTGCGGGAGTGGTTCGGCGAGTACCTCGACGCCTGCAACCGCCACGACCTCGGCGCCATCCGCTCGTTCATCGACCCCGACGTTCGGCGAGCGCACCTGCCCGGTGGGGCGGATGCCTGGATGGCCGACGTCGTCGAGCTGCTCGACGGTTTCGCCGACTGGCAGGTGCGCCGCATCCAGCTCGTCGTCGAGGACGATCGCATCGCCGCCCACCTGCGCACGAGCGGCACGCACACCGGGCCGTTCCGCGGCGTGCGACCCACGCGGCGACACGTCAACGTCGCGGAGTTCGGGATCTACCGGGTCGTGAACGGGCGCATCGTCGAGTTCGCGGGGACGACCGATCGCGCGGAACTGCTCGCTCAGCTGAGAGCATGAGCACATGACGGAGCACGCGACGGAGATCGCCTGGTCGAGCGGGTCGTGGACGAACGACCCCGAGCGCGTCGAGACCGACGGAACCGACCTGCTCGTCACCGCGCGTGAGGGCAGCGACGCGTGGCGGGTGACCTCGTACGGGTTCGTGCACGATGACGAGCACGCACTGCTGGCGCCGATGCCCCGGGACAGCGCCGTCGAGGTCGCGTTCCGACTCGACTTCACGGCCCAGTTCGATCAGGCCGGCGTCTTCCTGCGCGTCGACGACGAGACCTGGATCAAGGCCGGGGTCGAACGCAGCGACGGAGCCGAGAGCCTCGGCGCGGTCGTCACCCGCGGGGTGTCGGACTGGTCGCTGTCTCCCGTTCCCGGTTGGGCGGGCCGCGTCGTGACGGTACGGGCGAGCCGCTCGGGCGACGCGGTGACAGTCCGCGCGCGCGTGGACGACGAGGACTGGCGCCTGGTGCGGGTCGCGCCCCTTGACCCCGCAGCATCCGTCTCGGCCGGTCCGTTCTGCTGCGCGCCGACCCGCGCGGGCCTGACCGTGCGGTTCCTGTCGTGGCGTCGCACCGAGGCGGACGCGGCGCTGCATCCCGAGGACTGACCGGGGACTGACCCGACGCGTCCGCGCGGGCCTATGATCGCCAGCAACATCGACCGATGCGAAAGGCGGCCCGTATGGCCGAGTCGCTCCCCCCGGATGCGCCGCGCGAGGATTCGGATGCCGCGTGGGCCCGGCGCAAGCCGTCGAGGCGCGACTTCCTGCGGCGCGCGGGCCTCGGCGCGGCCGGCATCGCGATCGGAGGCTCGGCCGGCGCGGCGGCGACCGCCGCGATGACGCCGCACCCGCCGGAATTCGCCCCGCTCGCGGCTCGTCACGTGCCGGGCTTCGATCACGTCGTGGTGCTCATGTTCGAGAACCGCAGTTTCGACAACCTGCTCGGCCACCTCTACACCGCCGACGAGAAGTCCGCCGCCGAGTTCGACGGAGTGCTGCAGGGCGATCACGCCAACAGCGCCCCGGACGGCACCGTCGTGCCCGCGCACGTCTACAGCGGCGCGACCGACCACATCATGCAGCAGCCGCAGCCCGACCCGGGCGAGACGTACCCGCACGTCAACACGCAGCTGTTCGGCACGATCGACCCTTCGGGCAACGCCGACATCGACCGCAACGGTTTGCAGCCGCCCTACAACGCCCCCGCCGCGGGCACGCGAGCGCGCAACGACGGCTTCGTGCACGACTACATCGTCAATTACCGCGCCGCGAAGAAGCGCGAGCCGACGGCGGAGGAGTACGCGACCGTCATGGGCGGGTTCTCGCCCGAGATGCTGCCGGTCGTCTCGATCCTCGCGCGCGAGTTCGCCGTCTACGACCGCTGGTTCGCGGGTGTGCCGTCGCAGACTTTCTGCAACCGCAGCTTCTTCCACGCGTCGACCTCGCACGGGTTCGTCGTCAACCAGGCCGGGGGCGGCTACGACAAGTGGATCGATGCCCCGCCCGCGCCGACGATCTTCAACCGGCTCGAAGAGGCGGGCCGGACCTGGCGCGTGTACTACGACGCGACACAGCTCGTCTCGCTCACCGGGATGCTGCACGCGCCGGTCCTCGAGCGGTACTGGAAGACGAACTTCCGCGTGATGGAGCAGTTCTACCAGGATGCCGCCGACGGCAACCTTCCCGACTACGCCTTCATCGAGCCGCGCATGGTGTTCAACCACAACGACATGCACCCGCCGTGGGGGGCGACACGCGACGGTGAACTCGAGCTGCCCGACGGCAGCCGCATCCGCATCACCAACAGCGCGGACTCGGATGTCCGTGCCGGCGACCGGCTGGCCCAGGACGTCTACGACGCGATCCGCACGAGTGCGACCGCATCCGGGTCGAACGCGATGAACACGGCTCTCGTGATCACCTTCGACGAGCACGGTGGCACCTTCGACCATGTGGCACCGCCGGCAGCGGCGCCGCCCGATGCGAGTGGGCCGGGCGAGATGGGCTTCGCCTTCGACCGGCTCGGCCTGCGCGTGCCGGCGATCGTCGTCAGCGCGTACACCGCGGCGGGCACCGTCGTGCACGACGAGATGCACCACGGGTCCATCACCAACACCCTGTGCCGACTGCACGGGCTGAGCCCGCTGAACGTGCGCGACGAGAGCGCGAACCCGATCTTCAACGCCGTCAACCTGACGACCCCGCGCCAGCCGTACACCTGGCCGCAGCCGCAATCGCTGTACACGCCACCGAACCCCGAGAAGGGTACCCACAAGGCGGCCGACGAGAAGCACCACAAGCGCCCGCTCACGCCGCCCGCGCGCGGGCTGCTCGGTCTGCTCGCCGCGCGGTTCGACCCGGGCAGCCGGCTGCCGGCCACCTACGGCGAGGCGTACGACGCGCTCGTCGAGCACGGCACGGGCGTCTTCGGCGCGTTCGACACCCCGCGCGCGACCCCCAGCGCGACCCCGCCGCCGGGCGCCCCGGCACCGGCCGTCGAGTCGCCCTGAACCGCGGCGAGTCCGCAAGTGAGGGGGGTCAGACGAGCTGCAGCGCGACCGCCGCGCGCAGGCCCCATCCGTCGGCCTCGTCCCACGTCACGACCGCGGCACCGTCGGGCAGCTGGGGCGCACCCGTCTCGATGCATCGCCGCACGGCCGCTCCGGGCGCCGACGCGGGCACGACCATCACCGCGAGCGCGAGCGGCCTCCCGCGCATCATCTCCAGGCGCCGGTGCATCGACTCGGCGGCGCCGGCGAACCCGGGGCAGACCCGGTCCTGCACGGCGTCGTCGTCGACGATCGCGAGCGCGAGCGCTCGTCGGATGCGCGAGCCCGCCAGCAGCGAGACCCGCATCCCGGTCATGCGCTGACGGACGAGCGACCGCAGCGCCGCCGGGGTGCGCCGGCCGCGCAGGTCCATGCCGTGCACGAGCGTGCGCGGGGCGCAGCCGTCGAGGCCGACGCGCGCGTCGAGCCAGGGCGCGACGGCATCCCCGGCCACCAGCAGCCCGGCGTCGAATCGGCTCGCGATCGCCTCGCTCATGACCGGGACACCGGCACCGTGGCCGACGCACCGGAGCCCGCGGCTGTCGCGCGCGCCTCGTCCTCGGCCGCCTGAGCCGACGCGATCATCGCCTCGTAGCGGGCGCAGCGGCTCGCCCAGAGCACCGTCGCGAACACCATCACGCGGTCCATTCAGCGTCGGGGCGAGCGTCGGCGTCGGCGCGAGCGTCGTCGACGTCGGAGCGAGTCCCGTCGAAGCCGGGGCGCGGACGGATGTCGCCGACCCCGACGGCGCCGGGGCAGGGCACCGCGACGAGGTCGCCGGGCCGCACGTCGGCCGGCAGCACGACGGCCACCCCGGGAAGACGCGCGCCGTCGCTGCCGCAGACCGCGAAGCGGTGGTCGGGGGCACCCGAGACGCGGGCGAGCAGTCGCGCCTCGGTCCACACGGGGTGCAGGCCATCGTCGAACGCCGCTGCGAGCACGAGTGCGGCGACCTCGTCGGCGGGACGTGCGGCGCTCACCTCGAGGATCAGCACCGTCGTCGCGGCGGTGGGCGACGGCATCCCGCCCGACAGGGGGATGACCGCCGGCGCCGTCATGACGGCCGGCAGCCCGCAGAGCTCGACGTACCGCGTGACGGAGACGCCACCGACGACGATGTCGTCGCACGTCGGCGCGGTGCGCGCGGGCCAGGCGTCGCGCGAGAGGGGGCTCGGGATGCTGCGCCGCAGCGTCGGAAGGATCGAGGTCAGGGTCATGCGCTCAGGTCTACGCCCGCCCCCGGCAGCCGGCGAGAGTCCCTCACGCTTCCCATGCACCCTCGCCCCGGATCCTCACGCCGGTCCGGTCAGCCGACCCGCCCGTCGGGGAACGAGCGGGGGGCGCGGCGGCGCCAACTAGACTGATCGCGTCCGGCATCCCGAGTCCTGGAGTCCAGCCGCGTGAGCACCCCTGTCGCAGATACCGTCGAGAACGCCACCGCCACTCCGGAGCGTGAACAGCCCTACGGCGCCCTGGGCCTCAAGCCCGACGAATACGCGAAGATCCGCGAGATCCTCGGCCGCCGCCCCACCTCGGGCGAGCTGGCGATGTACTCGGTCATGTGGAGCGAGCACTGCTCCTACAAGTCGAGCAAGAACTACCTGCGCCGCTTCGGCCAGAAGGTCTCGGACGAGATGAAGACCCGCCTCATGGTGGGCATGGGTCAGAACGCCGGTGTCGTCGACGTCGGCGAGGGCTGGGCGGTGACCTTCAAGGTCGAGTCGCACAACCACCCGAGCTACATCGAGCCGTTCCAGGGCGCCGCGACCGGCGTCGGCGGCATCGTCCGCGACATCATCTCGATGGGCGCCCGTCCCGTCGCCGTCATGGACCAGCTGCGCTTCGGCGCCATCGACCACCCCGACACCGCGCGGGTCGTGCACGGCGTCGTCAGCGGCATCTCGTTCTACGGCAACTGCCTGGGCCTGCCGAACATCGGCGGCGAGACCGTCTTCGACTCGGTCTATCAGGGCAACCCGCTCGTGAACGCCCTCGCGGTGGGCGTCATGCGCCACGAGGACATCAAGCTCGCCAACGCCACCGGCGCCGGCAACAAGGTCGTGCTGTTCGGCGCGCGCACGGGCGGCGACGGCATCGGCGGTGCGTCGATCCTCGCCTCCGACACCTTCGCCGACGGCGGACCCACCAAGCGCCCCGCGGTGCAGGTCGGCGACCCCTTCGCCGAGAAGGTGCTCATCGAGTGCTGCCTCGAGCTGTACGCGGGCGAGCTCGTCGAAGCGATCCAGGACCTCGGCGCGGCCGGCATCTCGTGCGCGACGAGCGAGCTGGCCGCCAACGGCGGGTCGGGCATGCGCGTCGACCTCGAGAACGTGCTGCTGCGCGACCCCTCGCTCACGCCCGAGGAGATCCTCATGAGCGAGAGCCAGGAGCGCATGATGGCGATCGTCGCTCCCGAGAAGCTCGACGCGTTCCTCGCCGTCGTCGGCAAGTGGGACGTGGAGACGAGCGTCCTCGGCGAGGTCACCGGTGACGGCCGCCTGCAGATCTTCTGGCACGGCGAGCAGATCGTCGACGTCGACCCCTCGACTGTCGCGGTCGACGGCCCGGTCTACGACCGCCCCGTCGCCTACCCGACGTGGATCGACGGCCTGCAGGCCGACTCGGCGGCATCCCTGCCCCGCGCGAACGACGCAGAGACCCTGCGCGACCAGTTCCTGCAGCTCGTCGCGAGCCCGAACCTCGCCGACACCAGCTGGATCACCAACCAGTACGACTACTACGTCCTCGGCAACACGGCGCTGAGCTTCCCCGACGACGCCGGCATGATCCGCGTCGACGAGGAGTCGGGCCTCGGCTTCGCGATCGCGACGGACTGCAACGGCCGCTACTGCCAGCTCGACCCGTACGCGGGCGCGCAGCTCGCCCTGGCCGAGGCGTACCGCAACGTCGCCGTCACGGGTGCCGTGCCCACCGCGGTGACCGACTGCCTGAACTTCGGCAGCCCCGAGAACCCCGAGGTCATGTGGCAGTTCGGCCAGGCCGTCGACGGCCTGTCGGACGCGTGCCTCGAGCTCGGTGTGCCCGTCACGGGCGGCAACGTCTCGTTCTACAACCAGACCGGCGACCAGCCGATCTTCCCGACCCCCGTCGTGGGCGTGCTCGGCATCGTCGATGACGTCGCCCGCCGCATCCCGTCGGGCTGGCAGGACGCCGGCGAGAACATCTACCTGCTCGGCGTCACCGCCGAGGAGCTCGACGGCTCGGCGTGGGCCGACACGGTGCACGGTCACCTGGGCGGCCGCCCGCCGAAGGTCGACCTCGCCGCCGAGAAGCGCCTCGCCGGCCTCATCCAGGCCGCGTCGCAGCAGGGTCTCATCTCGAGCGCGCACGACCTGTCGACCGGCGGCCTCGGCCAGGCCCTCGCCGAGGCGACGACGCGTTTCGGCGTCGGCGCCCGCGTCTGGCTGAGCGAGATCGTCGAGCGCGACGGCGTCGACGCCGCGACGGCGCTGTTCAGCGAGTCGACCGGACGCGTCATCGTCTCGGTGCCCCGCGAAGAGGACGTGAAGTTCCGTGGCCTGTGCGAGGGGCGCGACTACCCCGTGCTGCGCATCGGTGTGACGGATGCCGCCGAGGGCGTCACCCCCGTCCTCGACGTGCAGGGCCTGTTCTCGGTGCCGGTCGCCGAGATCCGCGCGACCTCGCGCGCAACGCTGCCCGCCGCGTTCGGTGAGATCGTCGACGAAGTGCCGACCTCGTGAGCGGACGCGACCTGACGCCGCAGGGCGACGACGACGAGTACGCCGGGTTCGCCCGCGGACGCTCGCGTCGCATGCGCGTGACGGCGTGGGTCGCGATCGTGTCGCTCATCCTCGTCGGCGGCGGCTCGACGGTGTTCGCCCTCCTGTTCGGCTGATACACCCGCAGGATCGACGGGGCTGAAGTTGCGCCTCACGCGGTGGCACGGCTCACCCGCCGCGCCGGTCCGACGGATGTATCGCGCGCCCTGCCCGAGACGCGAGCCGGCGCGATGCGTAGGCTGAGAGGGTGGATCCGATCCTCGTGCTCGTGACCGAGTGGTGGTGGATCGCGCCGGCCGGTGCCGGAGCGAGCGCCCTCGGCTGGGCCGGCCTGCGCCGCGTGCGCCCCGGTCAGCGGCGGCTCGAGCTCGACGCCGCGCTGCTCGACCTGCGTCGCGCGCAAGAGGCGGTCACGCAATCCCGTGCGCAGCTCAAGGTCGCGCGCGCCGAGCTGCTGCGCGCACAGGCCGAGAAGTCCACGCCCCGTGCGACGGCGGGAGCCGTGCCCGAGGCGCGCCGCCGGCTGCAGCTCGCCGAGCGTCAGGCACGCGCCGCCGTCGCCGACGTGAAGGCCCGACGCGCGGCCGTGCAGGCGGCGCGCGCGACGATGCCCGCTTCGCGCGGCGCCGTCGAGCAGATGCCTCTCGCGCGGCTGATGGCCGAGCACGACGAGCTGACCGCGCGGTGGATCGAGTACGAGACGGATGCCGCGAAGGCGATCGGGTTCCCGATGATGTCCGACGCGCGCTGGCCCCCGCTCGAGCTGTTCCTGCGCGAGTATCAACAGGCCTCGTGGCTGCGACCGACCGCCCGCGACGTGCGGATGGCCCCCGCCGACTACAGCGCCTACCGCGAGGCCGTCCGCCGCGCGACCCATGCGTTCGACGCCGCCGAACGCGCCGCGCGTCGGGGGACGGGGCGGGAGATCCCCGAGCCCGACGAGCGCTCGAACGACTGGGCCGAGGTCGCGCAGGATCTGCTCGACAACGCCCAGCGCGCGATCGCCCGGTCGAGCGAGATGTGGAACCGGGTTCGCCGTGACCGCGACCGGCGCGAGGAGCGCCGGGACGAGCGCCGCGGCGACCGGGGCTGATCCGACGCGTCGCGCGTCGATACGATGAGCGCGTGGGTGAGTTCTGGAGCGGGCTATGGGGTTTCGCGGGGAGCTACTGGTGGCTGATCTTCTTCATCGGGCCGGCCGCCGGTGGTGTCGCGAAGGCGATCGAGCGTTCCGCCAAGCGCCGTCATGAACGCCGGCTCGAGATTATCCGCGCGAAGGCCGAGGCGAAGGGCATCGTCGTCCGCCCGGCGTCGGGCGACCTTGCGGCACGCGACGGCGGCGCGTCATTCCCCTCGGCGGCCGACGGCGATGACGCGGGCGCGAGCACGCGCACGCGGTTGGAGCGTCTGTTCTCGGCCCACGACGACCTCACGCACCGCTGGCTGGAGTACGAGCTCGACGTCGCGAAGCTGATCGCCTTCCCGGCCATGAGCGATGGCCGCCAGCCGCTGACCGCGGCGTTCCTGCGCGCGAAGAAGGTCGCCGACGGTCTGCGGCCGCCGTCCGCCGACACCCGGGTCAGCGCGACTGATCTCGCCGCATACCGCGACGCCCTGACCGATGCCGAGGTAGCGTTCGACCTGGCCGAGCGCGACGCCCGGCGCCAGCGCGACCGCTCGTTCAGCGAGGCCGAGCGCCGCCGCCTCGACACAGCGAAGCAGCTGCTCAACGTCGCGGTCGACGACGCCGCGACGCCCGCCGAGCGGCGCACCGCCTACGAGCGGGTGCGCGCCGAGCTCGACGGGCTCATCGCGGTGTCGGATGCCGCGATGGACCGCCTCGCCGAGCGGGCGGCGCTGCAGCTTCCGCCGACGGCGCCGCCCGCGGCATCCTGATCGCGTTCAGCCGACCTGGAGGCCGTCGACCTGGGTGCCGTACTCGGCCAGCCACGCCTCGATCGCCTCGGGCTCCTTGCCCTCGCCGTACTGGTTGACGACCATGTCCTCGAGAGCGGCGTACTGCTCGTCATCGAGGACGATCTGGCCGATCAGCTCGGCGGCTTCGGGGTGCTCGTCCGCGAACCCGGCGGTGGCCAGGAAGTGCAGCGCCTCGGGGTCGCCCATCGCGCCGCGCGGGTCTTCGAGGTCCTTGAGGCCGTAGCGCTCGTTGGCCCAGAACGGACGCCACGACGTCACGACGATGTCGCGCTCGGCGGCGATCGCCGTGTCGAGCTCGGTCAGCATGGCCGCGGTCGAGGAGGTGACGAGCTCGTACGTCCCGTCCAGGCCGTACTCGGGCATCATCGAGTTCTGGGTCTGCGAGGTCAGACCGGCGCCCGGCTCGATGCCGTAGATCTTGCCGCCGAACCGGTCGGCGTCGGCCGCGAGGTCCTCGATCGAGGTGATGTCGACGTACTCGGGTACGGCGATCGTGAGCTTGGCGTTGTCGTAGTACGCGCCGAGGTCGTCGATCTGGTCGCCGTAGGTGTCCATGTAGGTCGCGTGCGTCAGTTCGGGCCACGCCGACGGGTAGATGTCGACGTCGCCCTGCGCGAGACCGGCGTAGAGCGGTCCGGCCTCGGTCAGCTCCTGCATCTCGACGGTGTAGCCGATCTGCTCGAGCTGGTTCTCGAGCAGGTACGCGGTGCTGAGGCCGTCGGTCCACGAGGGCAGGTAGCCCAGCGTGATGGTGCCCTTGCTGTCGCCGTTGTCGCCGGAGCCGCCGTCGGCCTGGTTGCCGCTCGCGCAGCCGGCGAGGGCGAGGGATGCCGCGGCGCCGAGGGCCACGATGCCGGTGAGGTGTCGCTTGTTCATAGTGTGCCTTCCGTATGGAGTCGTACGTTCCGTATGAGGTGCAGGGAGGATACGTTGGTGGTCCCCACGGCCCGCGCGCAGGCCGGACCGCGGGGGTTGTTTCAGGTGACCTGGGCCAGACCGCGCTGGCCGGCGGCGGCCGCCGCGCGGCGGCGGCCGATCTCGCCGACAAGGGAACCCCGCTGCCCGCGCAGGTCGCCGAGCGCCGAGGTGAGACGGTCGAGGTAGATCGCGAGGATGACGACGCTCAGGCCCGCCTCGACACCGGTGCCGATGTTGACGGTCGACATGGCCTGCACGATCTCCTTGCCGAGCCCGGGGGCACCGGCGATACCGGCGATGACGGCCATCGACAGCGCGAGCATGATGACCTGGTTGACGCCGGTCATGATCGTCGGCATGGCCAGCGGCAGCTGCACGCCGCGCAGGATCTGCCCGGGCGTCGCGCCGAACGCGTGCCCGGCCTCGACCGTCTCTGCGTCGACGCCGCGAATGCCGAGCTCGGTGAGCCGAACGCCCGGGGGCAGCGCGAAGATGACGGTCGCGACGAGTCCGGGCACGAACCCGATGCTGAAGAACACGATCGCGGGGATCAGGTAGACGAAGCCCGGCATCGCCTGCATGAGGTCGAGCACCGGCTTGATGACCGCGCTGAACCGGTCGCTGCGGGCGGCGAGGATGCCGAGCGGAACGGCGATGACGACGGCGATGACCGTCGCGATGAGCACGAGCGCGAGCGTCTGCATCGCGGTGACCCACTGGCCGACGCCGAGGATGATCGCGAACGAGATCGCGGTGCCGATCGCGAACTTCCACGACCGCAGGGCCCAGCCCAGCAGCGCCGCCACGACGATGACCACGACGATCGGGGCGCTCAGCAGCAGGTCGGCGAGCGAGCCGACAAGCCAGCCCACCGCGTCGGAGATGCCGCGCAGCAGCCACGAGAGGTTGTCGCGAATGGCGGCGACAGCGACCTCGGCCCATTCGCCGAGCGGGATGCGGAACCCGTCCATCAGCGCACCCCCTCGTTCTCGGCGGCGACCGCATCGACGGCGGAGGCCTCGGCGAGCACCTCGTCGATCGCGGCCTGCGGCATCGGCTGCAGCGGGATCGTGATCTCCTCGGTCGCGCCGGGTCCGGGCCCGAGGGCCGCGAGCAGCGTGATGCGCGGGATGACGCCGACGAGGCGACCCTCGTCGTCGGTCACGGCCAGCGGCAGCGGCGACTCGACGGCGGGGACGAACAGGTTCATCAGCACCTCGTCCTGGCGCACCGTCTGCGGCGCCGGCTTGATGACGGCGCTCAGCGACGACTCGCCACGGCGGACGAGCTTGACGGCGTCGCGGTCGGTGACGACGCCGAGCAGCTTGCGGTCGCGCCCCACGACGTAGGCGGCCGACATGAACGCGTCACGCATCTGCTTGAGGGCGACGCGGGGGCCGGCCGACTCGGCCACGACAGGCCGCGGGCGCTCCATGACGTTGGCGGCGGTGAGCACGCGGGCACGGTCGACGTCCTGCACGAACTGCTCGACGTAGTCGTTCGCCGGGTCGGTGAGGATGTCTTCGGGGGTGCCGATCTGCACGATGCGGCCGTCGCGCATCACGGCGATGCGATCGCCGAGGAACATCGCCTCGTTGAGGTCGTGGGTGATGAAGATGATCGTCTTCTGCAGCTTCTGCTGCAGTTCGAGCAGCTGCTCCTGCATCTCGCGGCGGATGAGCGGGTCGAGCGCGCTGAACGCCTCGTCCATGAGCAGGATGTCGCTGTCTGCGGCGAGCGCGCGGGCGATGCCGACGCGCTGCTGCATCCCGCCCGACAGCGCCGCGGGGAGCTTGTCGCCCCACCCGTCGAGCCCGACGAGCCCGAGGATCTCCTCCGCCTTGGCCAGGCGCTCGGCCTTGCCGACGTCGCGCAGTTCGAGCGGGTAGGCGACATTCGCGGCCACGGTGCGGTGCGGCAGCAGCGCGAAGTGCTGGAAGACCATCGCGATGCGCTCGCGGCGGATAGTACGCAGTCGCGCGGGGGCGACGTCGGTGATCGAGTCGCCCTTCACCGTGATGGAGCCGGCGGTCGCGTCGTGCAGCCCGTTGAGCATGCGGATGAGCGTCGACTTGCCCGAGCCGGAAAGGCCCATGATCACGAAGATCTCGCCGGGCTGGACGCTGAAGGACGCGTCGATGACGGCGGCGGTGCCGGCGTCGGAGATCTCACTGCGCTGAGCGCCGCGGCGGAGCTTCTCGACGACGGACTTGGGGTTGCGGCCGAAGACCTTGTACAGGTTCTTGGCCTCGAGCGCGGGGGCTGCTGTGTTCTCCCCCAGAGCAGGCGGAATGGTCACTGGACACCTCGGCAGCCCGGTGCAGGGCTGCATCGGTCACGCCCGGGTGGCGACCTCCCGGCGCACGTCTCGCGACAGCGCCACGGCGGGTGGATGTCGGATCCACGGGCACGGGCCGCCGACCATACGCTCACCGGTCTGGCGACCTCGGGGTCACCACCAGCGACCGCGGACTGGTCGGGTACGGCCCGTCATGGGCCTCATCCAACGTTTCACGTCTGGCGGAGGGTCGCAAATCGATAGACGATTTGCCTCGGGACCGGCCATTCCGGTATCACGCGCGCGCTGCGTGCCCGCGTGGCGCAACCTCAGTCGGCGGTGTCCTCGGCGGCGATGCGGTGGTGCCGGATGACCTCCGCGACCACGAAGCCGAACCACTTCTGCGCGAACTCGGGGTCGAGGTCCGCCTCTTCGGCGAGGCGCCGCAGGCGGGCGATCTGGCGCTCCTCGCGGCCGGGATCGGATGCCGGCATCCCGTGCTCCGCCTTCAACTCACCGACCTGCTTCGTGCAGCGGAAGCGCTCGGCCAGCATGAAGACGAGCGCGGCGTCGATGTTGTCGATGCTCGCGCGCAGGCGCTGGAGTTCGGTCGTGGCGTCGGTCATGGCGGCTCCTCCCCCGCCGACCCTACCGCCCGCGTCGGGGCGGGACCCATTCGGGCGCCGGGCCCCGGCGGCATCCGGTCACCCGTCCTAGAGTGTGACCATGACGAAGCCTCGCATCAGCAGTACCGGCGCGGCGGGGTCGTCGGCATCGACCGAGACCGAGTTCGCGACGCGCGACCGCCCCGTGTGGGGCGGCCTGGCCCGCCCCTTCGCCGCCGGGTTCTTCCTGACCCTCGGGGCGCTCACCGCGATCGTCCTGGGCCTGGCGATCTCGAGCCTGTCGACGGTTCTCATCTACATCGCGATCGCGCTGTTCGTGGCGCTCGCGCTCGACCCGCTCGTCCGGTTCCTCGTGCGGCGCGGCATCAAGCGCGCGTGGGGCATCGTCATCACGTTCGCGGCCCTCGCGGCGGTGATCGCCGGCATGCTGTGGATCGTGCTGCCGCCGGTGGTCCGGCAGGTCGAGCAGTTCGTGCGCGACGTGCCCTCGATCGTCGACGACATCCTGCACAGCGAGGCGGTGCTGTGGCTCGAGAACACCTTCGGCGACAGCCTGAGCGACGTCTTCGACGAGATCCAGAGCTTCGTCACGAATCCCTCGAACATCGCCGCCATCGGCGGTGGACTGCTGCAGGTGGGGGTCAACGTCGTGACCGCGATCTCGGGCGCGATCATCGTGCTCGTGCTCAGCCTGTACTTCCTGGCCTCGCTGCCGAAGATGAAGAACGCGCTCGTGCGTCTCTCGCCGGCCCGTTCGCGCGAGACCGTCGCCGAGATGACGCGGCAGATCACCGAGTCCGTCGGTGGCTACCTGGCCGGCATGGTGGTGCTGGCGGCGATGAACGCGGTCTTCGCCTTCATCCTGCTCACGATCCTCGGGGTGCCGTTCGCCGCCCTGCTGGCGGTGCTGGCGTTCGCCATCACGCTCATCCCGCTCGTCGGATCGGTGCTGTTCTGGGTCGGCGCCACGGTCGTCACGTTCCTGACCAACCCAACGGCTCCGCTCACCGCGATCATCTTCGCGGTGACCTATCTCGTCTACATGCAGATCGAGGCCTACCTGCTGACCCCGCGCGTGATGAACCGCACGGTGTCGGTGCCGGGCTCGCTCGTCGTCATCGGCGCGCTCGTCGGCGGAACGCTGCTGGGCCTGCTCGGCGCGCTCGTCGCGATCCCGGTCACCGCGTCGATCCTGCTGATCGTCAACCAGATCATCATCCCGCGACAGGACGCCAAGAAGCGCGGCGTCTGAGGATCCGGCGTCAGGGCAGCGTCAGGGCAGCGGAAGCAGGCAGGTCGGGCTCGGCGCCGTGACCCGGTGGCGCGGCCGGCCGGGCACCCCGGTGCGCGGGTCGCGCGTCATCGAGACGACCTCGTCCGACAGCTGACCCGCCACGAGCAGCGTGTCGCGGACGACGACGTGGTGACGCGGCCACCGCACGCCCGCGTCGACGAGCGCGAGCTGCTGCAGCCGGTCGCCGGCGTCGCGCACCCGCAGCACGCCGAGGGTGTCGCTGCCGCGGACTCCGGCGTAGACGGTCTCGCCGTCGGGAGTCATCGCGATCTCGGCGGCGGTGTCGTCGGCGAGGACGCCCGCGAGCGGGGTCGCCGACAGCATCCGCCACGTGCCCTCGCGGTCGGCACCGAGCACGAACACCTCACGCGAGAGCTCGGTGAGCACGTAGAGGTGACCGCTCGGATGCCACAGCGTGTGGCGCGGCCCGCTGCCGAGGGGCAGGGCGACCTCCTGAACGCGGCGCAGGCCCGCGGCGGAGTCGCGCCAGAACCGGACGAGGTCCAGGCCCATGTCGGTCGTGACGATGAGGCCGCGAGGCAGGTAGCGCGCCTGGTGCGCGCGTGACGGACGCGTCGCGGGGTCGGTGTCTGTCACCGAGGAAGGCGCGGCCCGCAGCGGTTCGTCGTGGCCGGGCACGAGGTGGGCGAACTCGGGGCCGGCGGCCTCGCGCAAGGCGCGCGCCGCCGCCGCGAGATCGATGTCACCCGCGGATGCTGACGCGGCGGCGGCGGCCGGGTCGGCGGCATCCGGTCCGTACGGGTCCACTGCGGCGGGAGCGACGACGGGCGACGAGATCGCACCCGCGGCATCCAGCCGCATCCGGACGACGCGGCCGTCACTCCAGCAGCTCGCCACGAGCGAGCCGCCGTCGGGGGCCACCGCGACGTGGCACACCGACTCACCGGCCGGTACGGGGGCGCCGAGCGGCGTCCACGTGTCGGGACCGGTGCGGCGGTACGCCTGCACCTCGCCGCGGTACTCGAGCGCCGCATAGATCACGTCGAGCGTCGGATGCCGCGTCACCCACGAGGGAGACGACGCGGCGGTCACCTCGGGCCGCAGCGCGAGCTGGCCGCCCGCCGTGGCGGCATCCGGGTCGCCCGCGTGGATCAGGCCGATGCCGCGCGCCTCACCGCCCATGTCGGCGGTGTAGCCGCCCAGCAGCAGCCTCACGTCAGTCGACGAGGTCGTGGCGGACGATCACCGCGTCGCGCGCGGGACCGACACCGATCACCGAGATGCGGGTGCCGCTCATCTCCTCGAGGGCGAGGACGTAGTCCTGCGCCTCGATCGGAAGGTCGTCGAAGGTCCGTGCCGTCGAGATGTCCTGCTTCCAGCCGGGGAAGTACTCCAGGATCGGCTTGGCGTGGTGGAAGTCCGACTGGTTCACCGGCACCTCGTCGAACCGCTCGCCGTCGACGTCGTAAGCGACGCAGACGGGGATCTGGTCGAGTCCGGTGAGGATGTCGAGCTTGGTGAGCACGAGGTCGGTGATGCCGTTGATACGCGTCGCGTAGCGCGTGATCGGAGCGTCGTACCAGCCGACGCGGCGCGGGCGGCCGGTCGTGGTGCCGAACTCGAAGCCGCGCGAGCGCAGGAAGTCGCCGTTCTCGTCGAACAGCTCGGTGGGGAACGGACCCGAGCCCACACGCGTCGTGTAGGCCTTGACGATGCCGACGATGCGGTCGAGGCGGTTCGGGCCGACGCCCGACCCGGTGGCCGCGCCGCCCGCCGTCGCCGACGACGAGGTCACGAACGGGTAGGTGCCGTGATCGACGTCGAGCATCGTCGCCTGGCCGCCTTCGAAGACGACGACGTCGCCCGCGTCGAGGGCGTCGTTCAGCAGCAGCCCGGTGTCGCACACCATCGGCCGCAGACGCTCGGCGTACGACAGCAGGTCGTCGACGATCTCGTCGGCGGTGATCGCGCGCCGGTTGAAGACCTTCACGAGCAGGTGGTTCTTCTGGTCGAGGGCGCCCTCGACCTTCTGGCGCAGGATGTTCTCGTCGAACAGGTCCTGCACGCGGATGCCGACGCGGTTGATCTTGTCGGCGTAGGCCGGACCGATGCCGCGACCGGTCGTGCCGATCTGCCGCTTGCCGAGGAACCGCTCGCTCACCTTGTCGAGGGTGCGGTGGTACTGCGTGATGAGGTGCGCGTTCGCGCTCACCTTCAGGCGCGAGATGTCGAGGCCGCGCGCCGAGAGCGCTTCGAGCTCGGCGAAGAGGACCTCGAGGTCGACCACGACACCGTTGCCGATGACGGCGTTGACGCCCGGCGAGAGGATGCCGCTGGGCAGCAGGTGCAGGGCGTACTTCTCGTTGCCGATGACGACGGTGTGTCCGGCGTTGTTGCCGCCGTTGAACTTGACGACCCAGTCGGTGCGGTCGCCCAGCAGATCGGTGGCCTTGCCCTTGCCCTCGTCGCCCCACTGGACGCCGACGATGACGATTCCCGGCATGCGGATCTCCCTTTCTGTCGAGGAGGGATTGCACCCCATCCTATCGATAGGCCTCCGGCGCAACCCCCCTGCTGCGGGATGGAGCGGCGGAGTACATTCTGGCCCGTCCGGACCACTCGACCGAGGAGGAGTCGCATGCGCCTGTCGGCACGGATGCGCGTCGCCGTCGTGACGCTGCTCGCGCTGTCGTCGCTGTCGTTGGCGGGATGCGGCGCGCAGATCCCCGCCGACCCGTCGGGGACCCTGGCCGCCGTCGAGGGCGGCACCCTGCGTGCCGGCGTCACGCCGAACGGCCGGGTGATGGATGTGAGCGACGACGAGCCGAGCGGCAGCGAGGCGGATGCGATCCGTGCGTTCGCCGACTCGCTCGACGCCGATGTGGAGTGGACCGTCGGGTCGGAAGAGGCGCTCGTGCGCGAACTCGAGAACGGCGGACTCGACCTGATCGCGGGCGGCCTCACCGACCAGACACCGTGGACCGACAAGGCCGGTGTCACCCGGCCCTACGCGGAGATCACGGCGCAGGACGGTCGGACCCTCAAGCTCGTCATGCTCGTGCCGCTCGGCGAGAACGCCTTCCTCTCGCGGCTCGAGACCTTCCTGTCGGAGCGGGCGAAGGCGGGTGCGCTGTGAGCCCCGAACAGGTGACCTTCGGCCGCACCACCCTGCCCGACCGTCAGGTCGAGGTGCTGCGGCGAGCCGTGCGGCTCGAGTGGCTGACGATCGGCTTCCTCGCGGTCACCGTGTTCCTCGTCTTCCTCGTCCTCGGCAACTCGCAGGCGATGAAGGCCGCGTGGATCGAGGACCTGCTGTCGTTCATCCCGCCGCTCGCGTTCCTCATCGCGATCCGCGTCAACCGGAAATCGCCGACGCTGCAGCATCCGTACGGCTATCACCGCTCGGTCGGAGTAGGTCATCTCGTCGCCGCCGTCGCGCTGACGACGATGGGCACGTACCTCATCGTCGACTCGGCGATCGGCCTGTTCAGCGGCGAGCACCCCACGATCGGCACCATCGAGCTGTTCGGGGCGTCGATCTGGCTCGGCTGGCTCATGATCGGCGTCATGGCGCTGACCGCCGTTCCGCCCGTGCTGCTGGGGCGGGCGAAGATCCGCCTCGCACGCGAGCTGCACAACAAGGTGCTGTACGCCGACGCCGACATGAACAAGGCCGACTGGATGACCGCCGTCGGCTCGATGGTCGGCGTGACCGGCATCGGCCTGGGCATCTGGTGGCTGGATGCCGCCGCCGCGCTGTTCATCGCGTCGAGCATCCTGCGCGACGGGCTGAAGAACCTGCGCGCCGCGATCGTCGACCTCATGGACGCCCGTGCCACGACGTTCGACGACGCCGAGCCGCATCCGCTCGCGGCCGAGGTCGACGCGTATCTGGCCTCACTGCCGTGGGTCTCGGCCGCAGGCAGCCGGGCGCGCGACGAGGGGCATGTCTTCCACATCGAGGCCTATGTCGTCCCGACGAGCGACGACGAGCTGACCCTCGACCGCCTCGAGGCGGCGCGCGCCGGCTGCGTCGACCTGGACTGGAAGGTGCAGGACATCGTCATCGTGCCGGTGCGCGAGCTGCCCGAGGTGGTGCCGGTCACCCCGGCGGCGGACGGGTCGCGGTGACGCCATGAGACCGCTGCGATACGCGATCAACGTGACGCTCGACGGGTGCTGCGACCACGCCGAGGGGCTGCCGCCCGACGAGGAGTCGATGCGGTTCTGGGCCGCGCAGATGGCGGACGCGGACGCGCTGCTGCTCGGCCGGGTGACCTACGCGATGATGGAGTCCGCGTGGCGCCGGCCCGCGACAGGCGCCTGGCCGGAATGGATGGATGCGGGGGAGATCGCCTTCGCCGAGAGCATCGACCGGGCGAAGAAGTACGTCGTCTCGCGCACGCTCAAGACGGTCGACTGGAACGCCGAGCTCGTGCGCGACGACCTGCGCGGTACCGTCGAACGACTCAAACGCGAGCCGGGCAAGCGCCTGTGGGTAGGTGGGGTGTCGCTTCCCACGACCCTCGCCGAGATGGGTCTGGTCGACGAGTTCGAGTTCCTCGTGCAGCCGATCGTCGCCGGGCATGGGCCGATGCTCCTCGCGGGGCTGACGCGGCCGATCGCTCTCGAAGAGGTGAACCGCACGCCGTTCCGGTCGGGCGCCGTCGCCACCCGGTATCGGGTCATCACGCCGTCGGGGGACGCTTCTTCCTGAACGAACCCCGGTTACGACAGGTGTCGCCGCGTGACGGGCGGCCTTGGTCCGCTCGTCGGCAGCGGTCGACAGTGGGGGCATGTCGCACCGCATCCACCTCGCCGTCGCCCTCGAGCGCGCCGGCTGGCATCCCGCCGCCGGGCGCGCAGCGGGCGTCCTCCCCCACGATCTCGTCACCCCGAAGCCCTGGGTCGACCAGGCCCGGGCGCTCGACCGCGCCGGTGTCGTCTTCGCGACGATCGAAGACGCCCTCGCGCTCACCGACCGATTCGAGGATGCCGACGACCCGCGCCCCGGACGGGTCCGAGGCCGACTCGACGCGGTGCTGCTCGCCTCGGCGCTCGCGCCGCTGACGCACCGCATCGGCCTCGTCCCCACCGTGACGACGACCCACACGGAACCGTTCCATGTGGCCACCGGCATCCAGACGCTCGACGTCGCCAGCCGCGGCCGCGCGGGGGTGCGTCTCGTCGTCGGCGGGTCGCCGGCCGAGCGCGCGAACTTCGGGCGACGCGACGAGCTCGACGCCGAGGCCGGGTTCCGCGAGGCGGGCGAGGTCGCCGACGTCCTCGGGCGGCTGTGGGACTCGTGGCAGGACGACGCGATCATCCGGGATGCCGCGACGGGGCGCTTCGTCGACGCCGACCGCATCCACAACGCCGACTTCGCCGGCGAGTTCTTCTCGATCACGGGGGCCTCGATCGTCCCGCGCTCCCCGCAGGGCCGCCCGGTCATCTCGGTGCTCGCGCACGAGAGCGCGCCGTACCGCCTCGCCGCCGAGCACGCCGACGTCGTCTTCGTCACGCCGCACGGCCCGGCGGCGGCCACCGGCATCCTCGCGGAGCTCGACGGCGCGGCGGCGGAGCTGCGCCGGTCGGCGGAGCGTCTCCGCGTGTTCGCCGATGTCGTCGTGCTCATCGACGACGCTCCCGGGCGTGCTCACGACGCGCTCGCCCGACTGGACGACCTGGACGGGGGCGCGTTCCGATCGGATGCCGCCGTCGTCGCGGGCACGCCGACCGAGGTCGCCGATCACATCCGAGCCCTGGCCGCGACGGGCGTCGACGGCGTGCGGCTGCGACCGGCGCGCCAGCCCGACGACGTCTTCGCGATCGCCGACCGGCTCGCCCCCCTGCTGCGCGCGACGCGGGTGCTGCGCGACGACGACGCCGCGACGCTGCGCGGACGGCTCGGGCTGCCCCGCCCGCAGAGCCGCTACGCCGTCACCCCCGCAGAAGATCCCCGCACCACCCCGGCACGAGAGAAGGTCGCCCCGTGAGCCGTTCGCCTCGCCAGATCCACCTGGCCGCCCACTTCCCCGGCGTCAACAGCACGACGGTGTGGACCGACCCCGCCTCGGGCAGTCAGATCGACTTCGCCGCGTTCGAGTACTTCGCCCGCACCGCCGAGCGCGGGTTCTTCGACTACGTGTTCCTCGCCGAGGGGCTGCGGCTGCGCGAGCACAAGGGCCGGGTGCACGAGCTCGACGTGCTGGGGCGCCCGAACACCCTCGCCGTGCTGGCCGCCCTCAGCGCGGTGACCGACCACGTCGGCCTGGTCGGCACCCTCAGCACGACGTTCAACGAGCCCTACGAGCTCGCCCGCCAGCTCGCGACCCTCGACCACCTGTCGGCAGGGCGCGCCGGATGGAACGCCGTCACGAGCTCCGACGCGTTCCACGGTGCGAACTTCCGCCGCGGCGGGTTCCTCGCCCACGCCGACCGCTACGAGCGCGCGAAGGAGTTCGCGGCGCTGTCGAAGAAGCTGTGGGACTCGTGGGACGAGGGCGAGGCGCTGCCGCGCCGCATCCGTCACTCCGGCGCCCAGTTCGACGTCGATGCGCTCTTCGACGTGCCGCGTTCGCCGCAGGGACGTCCCGTGATCGTGCAGGCCGGTGATTCCGCCGACGGGCGCGATTTCGGGGCGGAGCACGCCGAGGTCATCTTCTCGCTGCACCAGGACTTCGACGCGGCGCGGGTGTTGTACGACGACGTCAAGGGGCGTCTGGCGGCGTGGGGCCGCGACGAGGACTCCCTCAAGATCCTGCCCGCCGCGACCTTCGTCATCGGCGACACGGATGCCGAGGCGCGCGAGCGATCGCGTGAGATCGCACGGCAGCAGGTGCGGCCCGAGCAGGCCCTCACCTATCTCGAGCAGGTGTGGGGCCGCGACCTCAGCGGCTACGACCCCGACGGGCCGCTGCCCGACGTCGAGCCCGACACCGGCTCGGAGACCGCCCGCGGCTGGGCGAACCGCCACAAGGCCGTGCAGGCGCGCATCGCGTCGCTGCGCGAGCTGTCGGAGGCCGAGGGGCTGAGCGTGCGGGAACTCGTGATCCGGCTGACGGCGAAGCACACCTTCGTCGGCACGCCGGAGCACATCGCGAGCGAGATCGACCGGTACGTGCAGGAGCGCGCGACGGACGGCTTCACGGTCGTCGGGCACCTGACCCCGCACGGTCTCGACGAGTTCGCGACCCGCGTCGTGCCGCTGCTGCAGGAGCGTGGCTCGTACCGCGACTCGTACGACGAGGGTGCGACGCTGCGGGATCTGCTCGGACTGCCGGCACCGGCACGCACGCTGACGCCCGACGCCGCCGCGGCTCGATGACGGGAGCCCGCGCGTGAACGCCCGCAGGGTCGTGCTCGTCGGCGCCGGCCCGCGGGCGATCATGCTGCTCGAGCGCATCATCGCGCGGTTCGATGCGGGGGCGGAAGACACGGACGCCCGGGATGTCGGTGCGCCGCGCCTGCACGTCGAGCTGGTCGACCCGCACCCGCCGGGCGGCGGCCGCATCTGGCGGCGAGCGCAGTCACCGCTGCTCAAGCTCAACTCGATGGCGCGCGACGTAACGGTCTTCACCGACGCGAGCTGCACGATCGACGGGCCGATCCGTCCGGGGCCCTCGCTCATCGACTGGGCCGAGCTGTGGCGAGACGGTCGGCTCGACACCGTCGGACCGGACGTCGACATCGACGACGAGGTCGTGGCGGCCGAGGCCCGCGGGCTGCGGGGCGACAGCTTTCCGACCCGTCGCCTGCACAGCTACTACCTCGCCTGGTTCTTCGCGCGAACGGTGGCTCAGGCGCCCCCGGGCGTCACGGTGCGCTGGCGAGCCGACACCGTGGTGGGCATGCGCGGGCCCGGCACCGTCGCGCTCGCCAGCGGGCTCGAGCTGCGCGGCGACGTCATCGTCTACGCGGTCGGCCACAACGGACGAGAGCCGGATGCCGCGACGGCCGGTCTGATCGAGGCGGCGCGCCGGGAGCGGCTGGTGTACGTGCCACCGGCGTTCACCGCGGACGCCGATCTGTCGGCGCTCACCGCGGGCCAGGACGTCATCGTCCGCGGTCTCGGCCTCGCGGCGATCGACCTCGTCGTGCTCCTCACGCAGGGGCGGGGCGGACGCTTCACCCACGACGGCGAGCGCCTGCGCTACGTCGCGTCCGGGCGCGAACCCCGCCTCCACCTGGGATCGCGCCGCGGCGTCCCCTACCGCTCGAAGGTGTCGTCGGCGATTCAGGGCGCGCCGCCGCAGCGCGAGGTGCTGACGGCCGATCGCACCGCGGCGCTGCTCGCGCGACCGCAGCAGGTCGACTTCGACACCGACGTCTGGCCGCTGATTGCCGGCGAACTGCTGCACGGGCACTACCGCGAGCTCTTCACCGGGCACCCGGACCGCGTCGTCGGCGATTGGCCGGCGTTCCGGGCGGTGCTGCAGGCGCATGCCTGGGACGACCCGGCGCTGCTCGACGCGGTCGCGGCGGCCGTCCCCGATCCGCTCGACCGGTTCGACATCGCGTCGCTGGATCGCCCGCTCGCGAGCCGGACCTTCACGAGCGGCGACGACGCTCATCGCGCGGTGTGCGACCACATCGCGACCGATCTGCACCTGCGGACCGCTCCCGAGCGCAGTGCCGCGCAGGGCGTGTTCCTCGCGGCGCTGCTGTCGTTCCTCGCGCTTGCGGAGATTCCGACGCAGCGGTGGAACGCGCGCTCCCGCGCGGTGTCGCTGCCGGTGCGGTGGCACACCTTCTTCAGCTACGTCGCGAGCGGCCCGCCGGCGCACCGGCTCGAGGAGCTGCTGGCCCTGGCCGATGCCGGCGTCGTCCGCTTCCTCGGGCCCGACACGACGGTGGCGGTCGAATCCGGGCGCGGCTTCGTCGCCTCGAGCCCGCGCGTGCCCGAAGAGACGGTGGCGCGCGCCCTCGTCGACGCGTGGCTGCCCGGCTCGGGGGCGGCCGTCAGCGACAACCCGGCGCTGCGCGAGCTCGCGACGCGACACGGCGCCGAGCTGCGCGTCGCAGACGCCGACTTCACGGGATCGCTCGGGCGCGTGCACACCGACGACGACGGGCGCGTCCTGTCGCGCGACGGTGCGGCAGCGGCATCCCTGTTCGCGCTCGGGCCGTTCACCTCGCTGACGGAGGGCGGCGCGTTCACCCGGCCGCACGCGAACGCGCTGTCGCTGCGGCAGACCGATCGCACGGCCGGCGCGATCCTCGCCGCGGTCCGAACGCCCCCTCTCCCCTCCCTCGCCTGAGCCCCGGTTCCCCTGTGCCGCTGACGGGATGACGCTGCGTGACGCCGCGTGAAGGGGGACGACGGGTTCTTCCCCCGTGTGACGCGGCCGCTCCCGCGGCGGCAGGTCGCCCCGCGAGCCTGGGACGCATGCTCCTTCCCCCCTCCCGTTCCCGTGTCCTCGCGACGGTCGCTTCCGCCGGCGCCGCCCTCCTCCTCGTCTCGTGCAGCTCGACGACCGCCGGATCGCGGCCGTCGGCGTCGGACGAACCCGTCACCGGCGGCTCGTTGACCTTCGCGATCTCCGTCGACAGTCAGTGCATCGATCCGCAGCAGGTCAGCAACAACGATGCGATCGCGATCGCGCGTCAGACCGTCGCATCACTCACCACGCAAGACCCCGACACCGGCGAGATCCTGCCGTGGCTCGCCGAGAGCTTCGATGTCAACGACGATGCGACCCGCTTCACCTTCACGCTGCGCGACGGGGCGACCTATGCCGACGGGGCGCCGATCGACGCGGCATCCGTCCGGACGAACTTCGAGGCGATCACGGCCCTCGGCGCCAAGGCCCCCTTGGGGTCGTCGTACCTCGCCGACCTCGCGAGCATCGACGTCGTCGACGAGCGCACCGTGACGATCGCCTTCTCGCGCCCGAGCGCGCAGTTCCTGCAGGCGACATCGACCTTCAGCCTCGGCCTGCTCTCGCCCGCGACCGCCTCCGTGGGTCAGGCCCAGCGCTGCGGCGGCGAGTTCGCCGGGTCGGGTCCGTTCTCGGTCGAGAGCTACACCCCCAACGAGGGCGCCACCCTCGTGCGCCGCGACGGGTACGACTGGGGTCCGTCGACCAATGCCCACACCGGCGAGGCCTACCTCGACTCGATCGAGTTCGTCGTGGTGCCCGAGGCCGGCAACCGCACCGGCAGCCTGCAGTCGGGTCAGATCGACGCGACGACCGGCATCTCGGCGACCGACGCGGTGCTGTTCGAGGGCGACGGGTTCTGGAGCGAGAGCCGCGCCAACCCCGGCGTGGTCTACAACCTGTACGCGAACCAGTCGACGCCGAAGCTCGCCGATCCCGATGTGCGGCTGGCCATCCAGAAGGGCATCGATCGCGAAGAGATCACCGCGACCCTGCTCGGCCCCGCCGACAAGCCGGCCGTGTCTCCGCTGGCGTCCTCGACGCCGTACTTCACCGACCTCGGCGACGTGCTCGAGTACGACCCGGATGCCGCTGCGGCGCTGCTCGACGAAGCGGGGTGGGCCGTCGGATCCGACGGCATCCGCGAGAAGGACGGCGAACGGCTCAGCTTCTCGGTGACCTACTGGCAGTCGCCCAAGGAGGTGCTCGAGCTCGTGCAGCAGCAGCTGCGCGAGATCGGGGTCGACCTGCAGCTGACGCACGCGAGCATCGCCGACTCGCAGGCGGCATCCGCCGACGGCACCTACGATTTCGTCTACGGCAACCTCACCCGTTCCGATCCCGACGTGCTGCGGACGGTCTTCACCGCCGACAACCCCACCGGCAACACGCGCCGCACGACGCGCACCGCGGTCGACGACCTGCTCGACGAGCAGTCGGCGACGACGGATGCCGCCACGCGCCAGCGCATCGTCGACGAGGCGGCGCGAGCGCTGGTCACCGAGGGCATCACGATCCCGATCTACGAGCTGTCGACCACCATCACCGCGTCGGCGAGGGTCCGCGGCCTGGCCTTCGAGGCGTCGAGCCGTCTCGACTTCGCTGACGCCTGGATCGCGGAATGAGCGCCGGGCTGCGCTACGCCGGGCGCCGGATCGGCCAGGGGCTCATCGTCCTGTGGGCGGCGTACACGATCTCGTTCCTCGTGCTCTACCTGCTGCCCGGCGACGCCGCGGCGCTGTTCGCCGGGGGCGCCGATCAGGAAGCGGTCGACCCGGAGCTCGTCGCCCGGCTGCGCGCCGAGCTCGGGCTCGACCGGCCGCTGTGGGAGCAGTACGTCACCGCGCTGGGGCGCGCGCTCACCGGCGACTTCGGCACCTCGACGCAGACGGGGCGACCTGCCGTGGCGCTTCTGGCCGAGGCGCTGCCGTCGACGCTCGTGCTCACCGGTTTCGCGTTCGTGCTGTCGGTCATCGGCGGGGTGGGCCTCGCGATCGCCGCATCGCTGACGCGTCGCAGCTGGCTGCGGAACTCGCTGCTCTCGTTGCCGCCGATCGGCGTCTCGGTACCCGTCTTCTGGATCGGGCTGCTGCTGTTGCAGGCGTTCTCGTTCCAGCTGCGCCTGTTCCCCGCGATGGGCGACGGCGGGTTCGACAGCCTCGTGCTTCCCGCCGTCACCATCGCGATCCCCTCGGGCGCGTTCGTCGCGCAGCTGCTCTCGCGCAGCCTGCGCTCGACGCTCGCGCAGCCGTACATCGAGGTCGTTCGCGCGAAGGGCGCCTCGGAGGCGCGGGTGCAGCTCGCGCACGCCCTGCGGAACGCGACCATCCCGACCCTGGCCATGGTGGGAGTGCTGGTGGGCGGCCTGCTCTCGGGCGCCGTGGTCACCGAGACGGTGTTCTCGCGTCTGGGCATCGGGCGCCTGGTCGTGACAGCCGTCAACAACCGCGACGTCCCCGTCGTGCAGATCGTCGTGGTCTTCGCCGCCGTCGTCTTCGTCGTCGCCAACCTGCTCGTCGATCTCGTCTCGCCCCTCATCGACCGCCGCATCACCCTCGCCCGCACCGCGTTCGCCGCGGCCTGACGCCGGAGGACTCATGACCACCACGCTCGACACCCCTTCCCTCGTGCCCGTCCCGTCCGCCGCGTTCGACGCGTCCGATACGACGGCGTCGGATGCCGCGCCGCGCCGCGGCGGTTCGCGCCGCGCCATCGCGGGCGTCCGCCGCGTGCTGCGCCAGCCGACGCTCGTGCTCTCGATCGGCGTCCTGGTGCTCGTCGTCCTGTGGGCCATCGCGCCGACCTGGTTCACGGCGTGGAATCCCATCGAGGGCGTGGCGCAGGATCGGCTGCAACCGCCGTCTGCCGAGCACCTCTTCGGCACCGACAACCTCGGACGCGACGTCTTCGCCCGGGTCGTGCACGGTGCCGCGACGTCGCTGGCGGCGACGACGGTCGCGGTGATCGTCGGCCTCGCCGTCGGGTCGGCCTTCGGCCTGCTCGCGGGGTTCCTCCGCGGGATCGTCGACGACGCGATCATGCGGTTCATGGACGTCCTGCTGGCGGTTCCGAGCCTGCTGCTGTCGCTCGCACTCATCACCGCGCTCGGCTTCGGCACTCTCAACGTCGCCGTCGCGGTGGGGCTCGCCAGCGTCGCGTCATTCGCACGGGTCATGCGTGCCGAGGTGCTGCAGGTTGCCACAGCGGTGTACGTCGAAGCCGCGCGTGTCTCGGGCGTGCGGTGGTACACGATCCTGCGGCGGCACGTGCTGCCGAACGCGGCCGGCCCCGTCGTCGCGCTGGGCGCGCTGGAGTTCGGCGTCATGGTGCTGGCGATCTCGTCGCTGTCGTTCCTCGGGTTCGGTGCGCCGCCGCCCACTCCCGAATGGGGCGCGCTCGTCTCGAACGGGCGCGACTACCTCGCGGTCGCGTGGTGGCTGACGACACTGCCCGGGCTCGTGATCGTGGCCGTCGTGCTGTCGGCCACCCGGATCTCGCGCGCCCTCGAACGCGACGGAGGTGCGCGATGACCGCGGCGCACACCCCCCTGCTGGACGTCGACGGGCTCACCGTCTCGTACACGGTCGAGGGCGAGACGCGCCCCGCCGTGACGGACGTCTCGTTCACGGTGGACCGCGGCGAGGTCGTGGCCATCGTCGGCGAGTCGGGGTCGGGCAAGAGCACGACGGCGCACGCCGTCATCCACCTGCTGGCGCGCAACGCACGCGTGGACGGCGGTGCCATCCGGTTCGAGGGCGAAGACCTCACTGGGCTCTCGCCCCGGGCCTGGCGCCAGGTGCGCGGCCGCAGGATCGGTCTGATCCCGCAGGACCCGGGGACGAGCCTGAACCCGGTCAAGCGCGTGGGCCGGCAGGTCGGCGAGCCGCTCGTGATCCACGGGCTCGCCTCGCGCCGCGCGGCCGATCGCCAGGCCGTCGAGCTGCTCGGGCTCGCCGGCATCCCCGAGCCCGAGGCGCGGGCGCAGCAGTTCCCGCACCAGTTCTCGGGCGGGATGCGACAGCGCGGGCTCATCGCCGCGGCGCTCGCGGCCGAGCCGCAGCTCGTGATCGCCGACGAGCCGACGAGCGCACTGGATGTGACGGTGCAGAGGCAGATCCTCGACCACATCAACACGCTCGCCGACACCCTCGGCACCGCGGTGCTGCTCATCACCCACGATCTCGGCGTCGCGGCCGACCGCGCCGACCGCATCATCGTGATGCAGCGCGGTCGGATCGTGGAGCAGGGCGCGGCGAGCGCCGTGCTCGCGGCTCCGCAGCATCCCTATACGCGCGCACTCATCGCCGCGGCGTCGGGGCTGCGGGCGCCGAACGCGCGGGCAGCGGAACGGGTGGCCCGAAACGACGAGCGCCCGGAGCCGCGGAGTGCGCCGCTCCTCGAGGTGTCGGGCCTGCGCAAGGAGTTCGCGCTCCCGGGGCGCGGGCGGCTCGTCGCGGTCGACGACGTGTCGTTCACGGTCGGGCGCGGCGAGACCCTCGCCGTCGTCGGGGAGTCGGGGTCGGGCAAGAGCACGACCGCAAGGCTGGCGCTGCGGCTCGAGCAGCCCACGGCCGGCGGCATCCGCTTCGACGGCGTCGATCTCGTGACCGCCGGGCGGGAGCGGCTGCGATCTCTTCGCCGCCGGTTCCAGCTCGTCCACCAGAGCCCGTACGCGTCGCTCGACCCGCGGTTCACGATCGCGGATGTCGTCGACGAACCGCTGCGCGCATTCGGGGTGGGCGATCGTGCGGCGCGAGCGAAGCGCGTGCGCGAGTTGCTCGATCGCGTGGCGCTGCCGGCCGACGCCGCTCGGCGCCGCCCCGCCGAGCTGTCGGGCGGACAGCGCCAGCGCGTCGCGATCGCCCGCGCCCTGGCGACCGGCCCGGACCTCGTCGTGCTCGACGAGGCGGTGTCGGCGCTCGACGTCTCGGTGCAGGCGCAGCTCCTCGACCTGCTCGTCGAGCTGCAGCGGCAGCTGGGGGTGTCGTACCTCTTCATCAGTCACGACCTCGCCGTCGTCCGCGAGATCTCCGACCGCGTGGCGGTGATGCAGAAGGGACGCGTCGTCGAGCAGGGGCCGACCGCCACGGTGCTGACCTACCCGCGCGCGGAGTACACGCGCCGCCTCGTCGACGCCATCCCCGGACGCTCCCGCGAGCCCGCCTCGCCCGGCGGGGTCGGGCGCTGACCGTCAGGCGCTGACCGTCACCAGGACGCGCTGCCAGCCGCTCGAGCCGTCGGGCGCGATCGGCGCGCGTTCCTCGATCTGCGTGTCGCCGTTCTTGTTGACCGCGCGGACCTCGACGTAGTGCGTCCCGGCCTCGGCCTGCCACTCGAGCACCCACTGCACCCAGGTATCGGAGTTGATGGGGGTCGACAGGGTCGCCGCCTGCCAGTCGCCGTCGTCGATGCGCACCTCGACCCGCTCGATGCCGACCGTCTGCGCCCATGCCATGCCGGCCACCGCGACGGTGCCGGCCGGGACGGGGGTGCCGGTGCGGGGCGTGTCGATGCGCGACGAGAACTTGATCGGCGCCTCGGCGGCGTATCCGCGCGGGGTCCAGTAGGCCTCGTCGGCTTCGAAGGTCGTGACCTTCAGCTCGGTGACCCACTTCGTCGCCGAGACGTAGCCGTAGAGCCCGGGCACGACCATCCGCACCGGGAAACCGTGCTCGAGCGGCAGCGGCTCGCCGTTCATGGCGACCGCGAAGATCGCGTCGCGCGACTCGTCGGTCAGCGCGTCGAGCGGTGTCGAGGCGGTGTAGCCGTCGACGCTGCGCGAGAGCACCATGTCGGCGCCGGCCTTCGGCCCCGCCATACGGAGGATGTCGCGGATCGGAACGCCCTGCCAGATCGCGTTGCCCACGAGCCCGCCGCCGACCTCGTTCGAGACGCAGGTGAGGGTGACGGCGTACTCGTCGAGGCCCATGCCGACGAGGTCGTCGAAGCTCAGCTCGACCCGCTGGTCGACCATGCCGTCGATCACGAGCCGCCAGGTGTTCGGATCGACCGACGGCACAGTGAGGGCGGTGTCGACGCGATAGAAGTCGGCGTTCGGCGTGATGAGCGGCGAGATCCCCTCGACGTCGAGCTCGGCGCCCTCGGGGATCGTGACGGTCGACCGCGGCTCGGGCAGGCGCAACTCGCGGCGGGCGGCGTCGATCGACGCGGTCGTGGCGTTGAGCAGGCGCGAGCCGATGCCGACGATGACGGCGGCGGCTCCGACGCCGGCCGTGGTCAGCAGGAAGGATCGGCGTCCGAGGCCGCGCGGGTTCGGAGCGTCGGCGCTCGCGGCATCCGGTCGTCCCCGCTCCGAGGCCGGCTCGGTGCCCTCGGCCCAGCGGCGCAGGCGCGTGATCAGCAGGACCAGCACGGCGGCGCCGACGAGGGTGCCGACGACGGGGGGCAGGAACGCGAGCGGGCTGGCTCCGGTGCGGGTGACGATCGCGGCGGTCGACAGCACGCCCGCGAGCGCGATCACGACGAGGCCGAACGGTCGCGCGAAGAACTGCAGGATGCCCGCGATCGCGGCGGCCACGAGCACGGCGAGGCCGAGGCTGCCGAGTAGGACGATCTTGTCGGCGGCGCCGAAGGTCGCGATCGCGAACTCCTTCAGCGGCTGCGGGACGATGTCGATGACGAATGCGCCGACCGCGAGGATCGGGCTGCTCTCACGCGCGACGAGCAGCGCGATGAGTTCGGCGACGGCGAGGAACGCGGCGGCGCTGACGACGCCGGCGAGGGCGCTCCACAGCCACCAGATGCCCCGCCTGCGCGTGCGGTCGCGCTTCTCGGGTGCGGTTGTCTTGGCCATCGCTGTCGCCTCTCGATCGGCAGATCACTCCCACCGTGCTTAGTGTGTTCGGCGCCGAGGCGGCAACGGATGGAAATCCGCGGTCAGAGGTGCTTCTCGAAGCAGTGCGAGAAGGCGTACGCGGTGTAGGGCTCGTAGATGGGGATGCGGGTGTAGCCGAGCTTCTCGTAGAGGGCGACGGCATCCTGCTGCCGGTCGCCGGTCTGGAGGATCAGCCGCGCGGCGCCGCGCACGCGGGCGAGGCGCTCGAGCTCGCCGAGCAGGGCCCGGCTGGCGCCGACGCCGCGAGCGCGCGGGTGCACGTACACGCGCTTGATCTCGAGGTCGCGGATGCCGTCGTGCGCGAGGTCCCGCAGCGCAGCGTGGCCGACCGGGTCGCCGGCGGCATCCGTCACGAGCACCGTCGCGACGATGGATGCAGGGTCGACCGCGAACGTCCGAGCCGAGCGCTCCGCCTCGGCGGGGTCGACATCCTCAAAGCGGTCGGCGTAGCGGGGACCGACCTCACGGTCCATCTCGGCGCGCAGCGTGTCGGCCCGGGGGTCGTCGTAGGCCACGTGCTCGAACGTCCAGATCGGCTGGCCGGCGCCCAATGCGGCCGCGGGGGCGACGTCGTAGCCGAACGCGAGCAGGTCGATGACCCGCCCGGGCTCGACCTCGATGCGCCCCTCGCGCTCGGTCAGGCGACGGAAGCCGAGCTTGCGGTACAGGGCGTGGGCGCCGGTCATCTCGGGGCCGCTGTTCATGACGACCCGGTGCGAGCCGCGCTCGCGGGCGAGGTCGAGCACGTGCCGGGTGAGCGCCTCGCCGATGCCGCGTCCGCGAGCCTCGGGGGCGACGGCGAGCTGACGGAAGTCCGTCTCGCCGGGACGGGCGACGTCGGCGAGCGCCCGGTTCGGGCGTGACACCCACACGGTGCCGAGGAGGGTTCCGTCCGGGTCGACCGCCACCCACACGTCGCCCTGACGCACGCGAGCGGCGACGTCGCGGAGGGAGGAGAGGTAGCCGTCGGACAGGTCGCCGTAGTCGTGGGCGTATGCCCGCACCGTCAGCTCACCGGTTCGCTCGTACTCTTCGGTGCGAACGAGGCGGATGGTGACGGTCGTCGCGATCGTGGTCACCGTCCGACGCTACCCCTCAGCCGTGCTCTCGGTTCGCGCCGTCAGGACTTCGGCAGTCCCGGCGGGTTGATCTCGCTGGCGTCGATGCGCTCGGTCTCGAGACCCCAGGTCTCGAGCACCTCGTCGTACTGGCCGCCCTCGATCAGTGCGTTCAGCGCGATGTGGACCGGCTCGATGAGACCGTTGCCCTTCGCCGTCGCGGCGGCGATGTTCGCCGTCTGCGGCCAACCGCCGGGCACCAGACCGACGAGCTTGGTGTCGCCGGTCTCGCGGGCAGACCAGGCCGACGTGGCGTTGGGGCCGAAGGTGGCGTCGACGCGACCCGACTGCAGCGCGAGCACGGCGGCGGCGTTGTCGTCGTAGTACTGCAGCTCGGCGGGAGCCTCACCCGCGGCTTCGAGCTCCTGGTTCCAGGCGAGCAGCACCTGCTCCTGGTTGGTGCCCGACCCGACGACGATCTTCAGGCCCGAGATGTCGGCGGCCTCCTCGATCTTCTCGATGTCGCTGTCGGCCTGCACGTAGAAGCCGAGCAGGTCTTCGCGGTAGCTCGCGAAGTCGTAGAGCTCCTTGCGCTCTTCGGTGACCGTGACGTTCGACGTGATGAGGTCGTACTTGCCCGACTGGATGCCGAGCGGCCAGTCGGCCCATGCGACGACCACCGGGTTGTACTCGAGGCCGAGCGCCTCGGCGATCAGCGAGCCGATGTTCGGCTCGGTGCCGGCGGCCTCGGTCTCGCCCTCGGGGATGTAGCCGAGCGGCGGCAGGTAGGCCGAGTGAGCGACGGTGAGCTTGCCCTCTTCGACCGGCGTGAAGCCGCTCGCCTCGAGGGCGGCGACGGCCTCGGCGACCGGTTCGTCGAGGTGCACCCACCGGATGTCGTCGGTGGCGACGTTCGCCTCGGTCGTGGCGGGCGCGGCGGCCTCGGCCTCGGCGGGTCGGTTCAAGCTGACCGCCGCGACGATGCCGCCGACGATCGCCGCGACGGCAACGACGCCGATACCGGCGGCGACGCCCTGCTTCTTGCTGATTGCCATGCTGTGGTCCTTGTCTCGGGTGAGGATCGGGGTGAAGGGTGGGAGGAAAGGTCAGGCGAGCACCTTGGCCAGGAATTCCTGGACGCGCGGATGCCGGGGTGCGACGAGCACCTCGCGGGGCGGACCCTGCTCGATGATGCGGCCGCCGTCGAGGAAGACGACGCGATCGGCGACCTCGCGGGCGAAGCCGATCTCGTGGGTGACGATGATGAGCGTCGTGCCCAGCTGCGCGAGGTCGCGGATGACGTCGAGTACCTCGCCCACCAGCTCGGGGTCGAGGGCGCTCGTGGGCTCGTCGAAGAGGATGACCTTCGGCTTCAGGGCCAGCGCGCGGGCGATCGCGACGCGCTGCTGCTGTCCGCCGGACAGCTGCCGCGGGTAGTGGGCGGCCTTGTCGGCCAACCCGACCCGCTGCAGGAGGCTGCGGCCGAGGTCGCGGGCGTCGTCCTTCGAGAGGCGTCCGAGGGCGATGGGCGCCTCGGTGACGTTCTCGAGCGCGGTCAGGTGCGGGAAGAGGTTGAAGTTCTGGAAGACGATCCCGATCTGCGTGCGTCGCTCGAGGACGTCTTTCTCGCGCAGTTCGTAGAGCTTGCCGCCGCGCTGCTCGTATCCGATCAGCTCGCCGTCGACGGTGACCGATCCGCGGTCGACCGTCTCGAGGTGATTGATCGTGCGCAGCAGCGTGGACTTGCCCGACCCGCTGGCGCCGAGGATCGCGACGACCTCGCCCGGCTGCACGGTCAGGTCGATGCCGCCGAGGACCTCGATGCCGGCGTAGCTCTTGTGGACGTTGTGGATCTCGACGAGGCCGCGGGTGGCGGCATCCGTGGTCGGGGTCGTGGTCATGACTCGCCTCCGGAGGTGAATCGGCTGTCCCCGGGCGCCGCGTGGCGCGTCGCGCGATCGACCGGCGGCGCGTCGGCACCCACGAGGGCGGGAGGTGGGGTGGGATCGTCGCCGAGACGTGCCCACTGCAGGGCGATCCAGTGGCGTGCCCGCTGCAGCGGCGTGGGCGGCAGCACGCGCACCGATCCCCGGGCGTAGTGACGCTCGATGTAGTACTGCAGGACGCTCAGGATCGTGGTGATGATCGTGTACCAGACCACCGCGACGAGGAGCAGCGGGATCACGCGGCTGTTGCGGTTGTAGATGACCTGCACCGCGTAGAAGAGTTCGGGGACGGCGATCACGAACAGCACCGACGTGCCCTTCACGAGTCCGATGACCTCGTTGGTCGCGTTGGGGATGATCGACCGCATCGCCTGCGGCAGCACGATGCGGCTGAGGCGGCGGCGAGGTGGGATGCCGAGCGCCGCGGCGGCTTCGAGCTGCCCCTGGTCGACCGACAGCAGGCCGCCCCGGATGATCTCGGCCGAATACGCCGCCTGGTGCAGGCTGAGGCCGAGCACGCCCGCGGCGAACGCGCTGATGAGCTGAACCGTCGGGAACTCGACGAGCCAGAAGTCCGTCGTGAACGGGGTGCCGAGTCCGAGCGTCGGGTAGAGGTAGCCGAGGTTGTACCAGACGACCAGCTGCACGACGAGGGGAACCGAGCGGAAGAACCAGATGAAGCTCCAGGCGGCGGCGTTCAGCAGCGGCGACTTCGCCAGCCGGGCGAGCGCGAGGAGCGTGCCGAACAGGAACCCGAGGGTCGCCGAGACCGCCGTGTAGACCAGCGTGAGCCCCAGGCCCTGCAGCACCGGCTCGGAGAGGAAGTAGTGGGCGAAGTAGCCCCACTCGTAATTCTCGTTCGTGACGAGCGACCACAGGAACTGCGCGAGGACGAAGACGACGATGGCGGCGACCGTCCACCGGAACCAGTGCTTGGTGCGGACGACCGGGATGTCGCTGAGGTCGACGCGTCCGGTGGCGGCCGGGGCGGGGGCGGGCGCGGCGCCGTCGCGGAGGTCTCGGTCGACGCGCGGGTCTCGGTCGACGCGCGGGACGGTGTCGGTCATGCGAATCTCCTCGGTCGGTGCGGTGGGATCGGCGGGTGGTGGATCCCTGCGATCGCCCGACAGTAAGGGGCACCGGATGCCGCCGTCGCGGCGTCCGCTCACATGCCGACATGAGCGGAGATACGGCGTAACATCGCGGCGCTCCCGCAGAACACGCGGGTGGAAATCAGAAGGGTGGCGGCTCGTCGACGGGGTCGCCGGTTCGCGCCCCCGGCGGTGGGTCGGGTTCGGGAGTGAAGCAGACGGCAGGTATCGGCACGTCTTCGCGGTAGATCCGCCCGCCGGGGGATGTCCATTCGAGGACCCCGCCGCCGAGTTGCCGGACTTTCCAGTCGGTGAATTGCTTCATCGAGTGGTGTCGTTGGCAGAGGTGGGCGAGGTTGTAGATGTGCGTATGCCCGCCGAGGGCGTGGTCGATGGTGTGATCGATCTCGCAGCGGATCGCAGCCCGCCGGCATCCCGGGAACCGGCAATGCTGATCGCGGGCTTGCAGGAGGCGTCGCATCGAGGCGGTGGGCCGGTAGGTGTCGATCTCGACCGGAGTGCGGGTGATCGGGTCGATGAAGAGCCGGTCCCAGGATGCGGTCTGCCCGGCGAGTTCGCGGGCCGTGTCGGCATCGACGAGCCCGGTGCCGACGGCTTCGGCCGGTCCGTGGTCGGTGCCGGTGAGGGTGTTTGCGGTGACGACGACCTGCACGCGCGCCCGGATCGCGCCGAGCGGTCCGGGTGCGTCGCTGCCGTAGGTCGGATCGACCACCGGCGCCCCGCTGAGCACCAGGTCAGCAAGCGCGTCGGCGCGGAGCTGATCCATCGTGCGCGTATCCGGCTCCTCACACTGGCCGTCGGCGGCGAACGCCGTACCGGCACCCCGGCTGTCCTTCACGGACTGGCCCATCTGCGTCAGCCGGTCCAACATCCCCGCGGCGATCACCGTGGGCAAGGTCGCGATCAAATCCGACATCCCGTCCGCCCCGGGAAGCACCCGCACACACCGCCCCGCTGCGGCGTCCCGATGGCGCTCAGTGAACTCCCGCGGATGCATCCGCTCCGCCAAAGCCCTCAGCGGCTCCTTCACCCGCACCGCGATGTCACGCTCACAGATCTCGATCGCAGCTTCCTCGAACGCGCCCCGAACCTCAGCCGGCACCACCGTCCCGGCTTTGACGATCACCTCCACGTGATCCCGCGTGATCCGCCGGGTCTCCCACGCCGCGAACACGACCGGGTAGTCGTCGACGATGGTCATCGCATGGTCGATGTCGTGCTGCAACCGCCGATCCGACCGCCCCGCCAAACCTGCCGCTTCCGCCGCGACCGACCGTAGCTCCATGTCAGACGCCATCCCCCGCACACCGCCGACGTGCGCGACCCGCAACGCCGACCGTCCGACCTCAGCGAGGGCGCGAATCAGGGCGACATCCCCGGCGTGAGCAGCATCCAACGCCTCGGCGAACGCCCCGAGCGCACCGGCGTGAGCACTCAGTCCCACCCCGTCACTGCCGCCAGTCGTTGCCATATGTCGATGATGCCACCGACCACCGACATCACATTCGAAGATATGTACGCCTGAGGACAACTCGTCGCTACCCGCTCAAGTGCAGGACCCGTGGCGCTGCCCGGGCGCCACCGGCATCCCTGTTCCGCCTATGGGATCCGCACGCCGATGAAGTTCGTCGTGCGGCGCAACTCGAAACCGAGCTTCTCGTATCCCGCGATGGCGTTCGCGTTCGAGGCTGCCGCATGCATGAGCGCGAGGCCGCCCCGCTGCTGGATGTGGAAGGCCACGTCGAGCACGAGGCGCGAGGCGATGCCCTGCCGGCGATACTCGGGATCGGTCGCGACCGCGCTGATCTCGGTCCATCCGCCGGGCTGCAGCCGCTCGCCCGCCATGGCGATGAGGCGGCCATCCCGGCGGACGCCGATGTACCGGCCGAGCAGGTGCGTGCGCGGACGGAAGGGTCCGGGACGGTTGCGCTCGACCAGCGCGAGCATGTCGGGCACGTCCGCGGCGCCCAGGACGACGGCCTCGTCGTCCGGCCGCGGTCGCAGGCGATCGGTCTCGACGAGTTGCACGCCCGCGCCACGGAAGGTCTCGGACCATCCGGGCGGCAGCTCGGGATCGGGTGCATCGGAGCTGATGCTGATGCTGAACTCGCCGCCGGACCCCACCACCTGCACGAGAGAATCCCAGACGGCCGGGTCGTCCCAGGTGCGGACTCCGACGAAGCCGGCGACGTCGTCGGGGTAGCGCCGAACGAGGTCGTCGCCGATGGCGAGGTGCGCGTGGGCGCCGGTCAGCGAGTGCCAGGCGGCGTTGTCGCGCACGTCCTCGATCGTCATGGTCATGGGTGTTCCTTTCCGGCAGTCCCCGACGCCTCGCGCAGACATACCCGCACCCACAACATCGCCGACGCGGAATCCATGCCCGAAACGACGGCGCCACATTCGTTCATCCGAGGGCACCCGCCGTATCGTGCCCTCGTGCACCCTCGCCCCGCCGTGATCACCTGGTCGCTCCTCCGCCTCGCCACGGCCGTCGCCATCGTCGCGGCCGTCGGCGTGCAGCTGGCCGTCTCGGTGACGCGCACGGCCGAGTCGGGCGGTGACGTCGCCACGGTGGTGGCGAACTACTTCAGCTTCTTCACGATCCTCTCCAACCTGATCGCCGCCGCCGTGCTCGCGTGGGCGGGCGTGGCGACCCTCACCGACCCAGAGGGCACGCGGGGCTCGCTGCGCCTGTCGGCCGCCCTCGCGTGCGCGACCACGTACATGGCCATCACCGGCATCGTCTACAACACCCTGCTGCGCAGCATCACACTGCCGCAGGGGTCGGAGCCGGTGCCGTGGTCGAACGAGGTGATGCACACGGTCGCACCGATCGTCCTGCTGCTCGACCTGCTGCTCGGGACGAGACGGCGAGCGCTGCCGTGGCGCACGGTCGGCGTCATCCTGTCGTTCCCGCTGCTGTGGATCGTGTACACGCTGATCCGCGGGCCACTGGTGACGAACGCGGTGACCGGCGAGCCGTTCTGGTACCCGTACCCGTTCCTCAACGCGAACCTTCCGGGTGGCTGGGCGATGGTCATCGCCTACATCGTCGGCATCGCGGTCGCCTTCATCGGCGTCGGCGCATTCTGCGTCTGGACGACTCGCCGCAGGGCCCGCGACGCGCGCGAAGCGGATGCGGTTGTCGCGACATCAGTGCAGCAGTAGTCATACTGACGAGCATGGATGCCGTCAACGCGTGGCTTTTGACCTGGGGCGATCACCTGTGGACCTGGGTCGTGCTGCCCGTCGTCGTCGGGTTGGGCCTGTACTTCACCATTCGTTCCCGAGCGGTGCAGTTCCGGCTGATCCCCGAGATGTTCCGAACCCTGACCGACAAGACCCCGCAGACGGCCGACGGCAAGCCGCAGTCGGTGTCGGCCTTCCAGGCCTTCACGATCTCCGCCGCCTCCCGTGTGGGCGTGGGCAACATCGCGGGAGTCGGCACCGCCATCGCCGTGGGCGGCCCGGGTGCCGTGTTCTGGATGTGGGTCATGGCGTTCGTCGGTGGGGCCTCGAGCTTCATCGAGTCGTCGCTCGCGCAGCTGTACAAGACCCGTGACGCGAACGGGTTCCGCGGCGGCCCCGCCTATTACATGCAGCGGGGACTCAAAGCCCGCTGGCTGGGCGTGTGGTTCGCGATCATCCTCATCCTGTGCTTCCCGTTCGCCTTCAGCTCGCTGCAGGCGAACACGATCGCCGCGACCGTCTCGTCCACCGTTGGAGGCGACCTGCCGTGGCTGCCGTGGGTGGTGGGCGCCGGGGTCTCCGTGCTGACGGGCCTCGTCGTGTTCGGCGGTGTGCGCCGTATCGCATCCGTCACTCAGGTGCTGGTCCCGATCATGGCGCTGGCCTACCTGGCGCTCGGCGTCATCGTCGTCGCGCTGCACCTCGACCGGGTCGGCCCCGTCTTCGCCGAGATCTTCACCTCGGCGTGGGGCTTCAACGAGGTCGTCGGCGCCGCCTTCGGCTACATCATCCTCACCGGCGTGAAGCGCGGCATGTTCTCGAACGAGGCGGGCCTCGGCTCGGCGCCCAACGCCGGCGCCAGCGCCGCGGTCACCCACCCCGTGAAGCAGGGCCTCGTGCAGACACTCGGTGTGTACTTCGACACGTTCCTCGTGTGCTCGATCACCGCGTTCATCATCCTGGTGTCGGTACCGGATCTCGCCGGGGCCAGCCGAGGGATCGATCTCACTCAGGGCGCGCTCACCGGCACCCTCGGCGACTGGTCGAGCATTGCGCTCAGCGTCATCATCTTCATGCTGGCGTTCTCGTCGATCCTCGGCAACTACTACTACGGCGAATCGAACATCGAATTCATCTCGTCCAGCCGCGCTCTCCTGGTCGGCTACCGCGTGCTCGTGGTCGCCGCCGTTCTCGTCGGGTCTGTCGTGGGCGCGGACCTCGTCTGGAACTTCGCCGACGGCGTCATGGGCTTCATGGCTCTGACCAACCTCATCGCGATCGGGCTGCTGTCGGGCGTCGCGTTCCGGCTGCTCAAGGACTACACCGCGCAGCGTCGCGACGGACTCGACCCGGTCTTCACCCGGGATCGCCTGCCGGGCGTCTCGGGGGTCGAGTGCTGGGAGGACGAGCTGACGGTCACGGGTCCGATCCGCCTTCCGTCGCGTGCACGCCAGGCGTCGAAGCACCGCGACCAGCACGCGCGCGACTGATCGCCGACACCGCGGCCGTGACGACCGATCGGGCGGCACCCCCTCGAACGTGAGGAGCGGTGCCGCCCGTTCAGCTGTCAGACGCCGTCGCGCAAGTCGCGGAAGAACCCGTCGACGTGGGTGCGCAGGGCGTCGATGCGCCGGTCGCGCGCCGCGGCCGCATCGAAGCCGAGGTAGGGCGGCGGGTCGAGCCGGCGCACGTTGCGCGAGCACTCGAAGCCCGCGCACAGCAGGGTGCCCACGGTGTTGCCCGCCCGGCCCGCTTTGCCCGCCCGCCGCGCGGAGAAGAGCACGACATCGTTGGGCAGAGTCACGTCACAGCACCAGGAGCACTGCGGTCGCGAGCGAGTCGGCTGCTCCGCCTGGCGCAGCTGCAGTCCGACGGCCTCGCCGTCGAGTTCGGCGACGACGAACCCGAGCAGGGGCGTCTTGGGATCGCGCCAGCCGTAGTAGTCGCGCGCACGCCAGTCGACCTCGGCGAGGTCGCCGGGAACGACGAGCGAATTGCGCTCGCGGAGCGAGACGTTGATGAACGACGAGCGGATGGTCTTCTCGGTGAGAGCGAACATGGGGAGTCCTGTCTGAGTACGCGTGCGCGCACCGCATCGGCGCGCGGCGTCGAAGCCGCACGGCGAGCAGCGCGAGCGGATCATCCCGGGACGGTCGACACCGCCCGGGACCGGGAGAGGCGCGCCACGGACACGGGTCGACGTGGCGCGCGCCGGATCAACCGGCGAGAAGGACGAAGGATGCCGCGCCTGTGCCACCGGCGCTGTGCGCGCCGGAGACCCCCTCACGCCCGGAGGGCATCGGCAGACGGACGGTACTCACCCGCCCAGGGTACTCCCCCGACGTCGCGCCCGCTCTGTCGACGGCGCCGACCTACGGGGCGGGAACGACAAGCGCCGCGACCACCGCCGCGGCACACAGCGCGACGACCCCCACGATGCCGACGAACGTCACGCGGGCTCGTCGCTGAGGCTCGCGCCATGCCGCACGACCCGCGAAGACTCCCGCCACGCCGACAGCGCCGGCGCCCACGTATGCGATTGCTGCTTGCAGCGCGTAGTCCGGAGTCGGGAGCGCCGGGTCGACGGGCGCCACCGAATAGCGCATCGCGGCGACCAGAATCAGCGCGACGATCGCCGCCATGGTCGCGACCGATATGGCGAGCCCCGCCTGGGCTTTCGACATCCGCTCCCCCGTTCCATTCCCCGGATGCTTCAGTATCGCGCTCGGCCGAACATGCCTACGCTGGCCTCGATGACCAACGATCGGGGCCGACGTTTCGTCGAGGGCGCGGGCGCGCGACTCGAGCCGCACCATCCCCATCTCCTCACGACGCATCCGACCGCGCTCGGGTTGGTGTGGATGGGGACGATCGTCGCGCTACTCGTCGTCTGCGACCTCGCGGGCGGCCCCGGCTGGCTGCGGTCGCTGCTCGCGCTCACGGCGGCCCTGCCTCCGCTCGTGGCGACGTTCGCGGTGCTGTCGCAGACGCCGCGATCGCACCTCGAGTACGAGCCGTCGATCCTGACGCACTTCTTCGCGCGCTTCCTCGCCCTGTTCAGCGCGTTCATCTTCTGGCTCGGATCGGTCGTCATCGGCGGCGCCATCGCGGTACAGCTCACCGACGAGAGCGGGACCGACATCGAGACCGCGTGGGTGCTCGCCGGCCGGATCTTCGCGATGATCGTGCCGCCGGTGACGGTGCTGCTCTACTGCGTGCTGATCGTCCGGTACGCCGGTTATCTCGCCCGGCTGCGCGGCTGGGCGGCGGTGCCGACGCGTCACCGCATCCCGGAGACCTTCCTCGCGGAGGCGCCGCGCACCCGGCAGATCGTGATCGGCCTCGCCCACCCCGGGCTGCTGCTCGCGGCCGGCCTGCTCTCGACGCTCGTCGCGATCGCCCTCACGGTGCGGGCCGAGAGCCTGCTCGCCTGACCTGGCGACTCAGTCCACGGCGCCGCGCACGAGCTCGCGCACCCGGGCCTCGACCTCAGGGGTGACCTCGACGATCGCGAACGACGTCGGCCACATCGCGCCCTCGTCGAGGGTCGCCGTCTCGTCGAAATTGAGCGTCGGGTAGCGGGTGTCGAACTTCGACTTCGGCTGCACGAAGATGACGACCTTGCCGTCTCGCGCATAGGCCGGAAACCCGTAGAAGGTCTTCGGCGCGAGATCGGGCGCCTCTTCCGAGACGATGCGGTGCGTCATCCGGGCGACCTCGCCGTCGATGCCGTCGAGCTCGTCGATCGTCGTGATGCAGGCTTCGAGCTCCTTCGCGAGCTTCGCCGCACCCTTCAGCCCCTTCGTCGCGCGCAGCTCGTCGGCGCGCTGCTTCATCGCGGCCTTCTCCTCGTCGGAGAACCCCGCACCGCGACTCGTCTTCTCGGCCATTCCCGCCCCCTTCCCGCGCCCGCGACCAGGCGTCACGATCCGATCGTGCCACCTCGGCGGCGTCGCTCACAGGGAGCGTCGCTGCAGCCGTTTAGGCTCATGGCATGCGCGCGCGTCTCGGAGCCACCCTGCTCGTCCTGTCGGCTCTCGCCCTGGCCGGCTGCTCATCGTCACCGGCATCCGAGGCTCCCGACACGATGCCGACGGCGGATGCCGTTCCCGACGGCTCCTGCGCGTACGTCGAGGCCGCCGGTGGTGTGCGCGAGGTCACGGCGCCTCCCGCTGAGGCCGAGGTGTCGGGCGACGTCGCCGCGGTGCTGCAGACGTCGGCGGGCGACATCCCGATGACCCTGACGGCCGACCGCACCCCCTGCACCGTGGGCAGCTTCGTCTCGCTCGCCGAGCAGGGCTACTACGACGACGCCCCGTGCCACCGCCTCACGACCGAGGGCATCTTCGTGCTGCAGTGCGGAGACCCCTCGGGAACCGGCCGCGGCGGCCCCGGCTACCGCTACGCGGACGAGCTCGACGGCAGCGAGACCTACCCCGCGGGCACCGTCGCGATGGCCAACGCCGGCCCCGACACCAACGGGTCGCAGTTCTTCCTCGTCTACGAGGACACCCCGCTGCCCCCGTCGTACACCGTGTTCGGTCAGCTCGACGAGGCCGGCCTCGCCGTCGTGCGCGAGGTCGCTGCGGCGGGCACCGACAGCGGTGCGGGCGACGGCGCTCCCGCGACGCCCGTCACCATCACCGGCGTCTCGCTGGGCTGACCCGCGCCCGCGGGGATCGCGGCTTCGACGACCCCGGCCGCTCAGTAGGATTGAGCGCATGTCGAAGGTCCTCCAGTCCCTGCCCGTCGGCGAGCGCGTCGGCATCGCCTTCTCGGGGGGTCTCGACACCTCCGTCGCGGTCGCGTGGATGCGCGACAAGGGCGCCGTGCCCTTCACCTACACCGGCGACCTCGGCCAGTACGACGAGGACGACATCGAGTCGATCCCCGGCCGCGCGCTGCAGTACGGCGCCGAGGGCTCGCGCCTGATCGACTGCAAGCCGATGATGGTCGAAGAGGGCCTCGTCGCCCTCGCCTGCGGTGCATTCCACATCCGCTCCGGCGGCCGCACCTACTTCAACACCACGCCGATCGGTCGCGCCGTCACCGGCACGATGCTCGTCCGCGCGATGAAGGAGGACGGCGTCGACATCTGGGGCGACGGCTCCACCTACAAGGGCAACGACATCGAGCGGTTCTACCGCTACGGCCTGCTCGCCAACCCCTCGCTGCGCATCTACAAGCCGTGGCTCGACGCCGACTTCGTCACCGAGCTGGGCGGCCGCACCGAGATGAGCGAGTGGCTCGTCGCGCACGGCTTCCCCTACCGCGACTCCGTCGAGAAGGCGTACTCCACCGACGCGAACATCTGGGGCGCGACGCACGAGGCCAAGACCCTCGAGCACCTCGACGTCTCGCTCGAGATCGTCGAGCCGATCATGGGTGTGCGCTTCTGGGACCCCGCGGTCGAGATCGAGCCCGAGGACGTCTCGGTGACGTTCGAGGCCGGCCGCCCGGTGGCCATCAACGGTGTCGAGTACACCGACGCCGTCGAGCTCGTGCAGCAGGCGAACGCCATCGGCGGTCGCCACGGCCTGGGCATGAGCGACCAGATCGAGAACCGGATCATCGAGGCGAAGAGCCGCGGCATCTACGAAGCCCCGGGCATGGCGCTGCTGTTCATCGCGTACGAGCGCCTCGTCAACGGCATCCTGAACGAAGACACCCTCGCGACGTACCACGAGCAGGGCCGCCGCCTGGGTCGCCTGATGTACGAGGGCCGCTGGCTCGAGCCGCAGTCGTTCATGCTGCGCGAGTCGATCCAGCGCTGGGTGGGCTCGGCGATCAGCGGCACCGTCACGCTGCGCCTGCGCCGCGGCGAGGACTACACGATCCTGAACACCGAGAGCCGCAACCTGTCGTACTCGCCCGAGAAGCTCTCGATGGAGCGCGTCGGCGACTCCGCGTTCGGCCCGACCGACCGCATCGGTCAGCTGACGATGCGCAACCTCGACATCGCCGACTCGCGCGCCCGCCTCGAGCACTACGCCGGCCTCGGCCTCATCGGCGGCCCCACCGCCGAGCTCGTCGGCGACCTCGAGCGCGGCGGCGCGGCCGAGATCACCGAGAACGCGCAGCTCGACCCGGCACTGGCCGAAGCGGTGGATGCCGCCGGCGAGTCGGCCTCGTTCGACTTCGGCGCCGACTGACCCGAGGGCTGCTGCCGCCCCCGCGGCTTCCACCCCCGCCGATCAGGGCAGCATCTGCTCGGTGACCCGCAGCAGCACGACCCGCTCGGGGAACGAACCGGGCAGGTGCAGGCCCGACGTCGCGAGGGCTCGGCCGCTCATGACCACACCCGCGCCGTCGGCGTACCAGGGCGGGTCGGCGCGCCCGGCGTCGGGAGTGCCGACCGTCACGGGAGCGATCCGGTACCGCTTGTCCGGGTCGAGGCCCGGCACCGTGAACCGGCCCCGCGGCGACACCGCCGAACGGGTGAGGAAGGCGACGAAGATCAGCGCGGCCGACCGATCCGTGGCGATCGCGCCGTAGACCTGGAAGGCGGGATCAATTTCGTCGGCGCGGAACAGGTCGCCCCGGTGCAGCAGATCACGGTGCTCCTTGTAGAACCGGATCCACTCGACGAGGTCGGCGTTCTCCGCCGCGGTGGCTCTCGCGAGGTCCCACTCGATGCCGAAGTGCCCGAACAGGGCGGTTGCCGCGCGGAACGACAGGGCGTGCGCACGTCCGGTGGTGTGGTTCACGCCCGACCCGATGTGCGAGCCCAGCAGCTCGGCCGGCATGAGCTGCATCGTCCACCGCATCATCTGCTGACGCTCCAGCGGGTCGATGCAGTCGCTGACCCACACGCGGTCCGTGCGCTCGATGACACCGAGGTCGACCCGGGCGCCACCCGACGAGCACGACTCGATCTCAAGGCCGGGGAAGCGACGCTTGAGCTCGTCCATGAGCCGGTACGCGGCGAGGGTCTGCGCGTGAACGCCCGCCTCACCGCGCGGCGCGGTGCCCGCGTCGATGAGGTCGCGATTGTGATCCCACTTGATGTAGGCGATGTCGTACTCGGTGAGGATCGCGGTCATCGCATCGAGCACGTACTTATAGGCCTCGGGGATGCCGAGGTTGAGCACCTGCTGGTCGCGCCCGCGGACCGGCATCCGATCCCCCGTCTGCATGATCCATTCCGGATGCCGGCGCGCGAGCTCGCTGTCTTCATTGACCATCTCGGGTTCGAACCACAGACCGAACTGCATCCCGAGCGACGTCACTCGGTCGACGAGTCGGTGCAACCCGCCCGGCCAGATGCCCAGGTCGACGGTCCAGTCCCCGAGGCCCCGGTGATCGTCGCGGCGACCCGAGAACCAGCCGTCGTCGAGCACGTAGCGTTCGACGCCCAGCGCCGCAGCGCGCTCGGCGAGGTCGATGAGGCGGTCGGCGTCGTGGTCGAAGTACACCGCCTCCCACACGTTGAGCGTGACAGGCCGGGGCGAGGCGGGATGCGTCTCACGGCTGCGCAGGAACCGGTGGAAGCGGTGCGCCTGACCGTCGAGACCGTCGCCGTACGCCCCGTAGAGCCACGGCGAACGGTAGGTCTCGTTCTCGCCGAGCCGCACCTCGCCGGGCAGCAGCAGCTCGCCGCCGCCGATGACCTGGGCACCGGCCGACAACTGCTCGGCGTAGTGGCGGTGGTTGCCGCTGAAGCCGACGTGGACACCCCATACCTCGCCCGACCGGAAGCCGAACCCCGGCGTGCCGACGCTCAGCACGGTGGCCGCGTCGGGACCCGTTCGGCCCTTGCGCCCCTCGCGCTCGTGGATGCCCACCACGAGATCGCGGCGCTGCGGGACGCGCTCGCGGCTCCACCGCCCGCTGAAGTCGAGGATCTCGCGTGCCCGCACCGGGATCGGCAGGGCGAGCGTGACGTCCCCGACGCTGTAGACGCCGTCCCCGGGGTTGCGGAGCGTCGCACGAGCGCGCAGGAGTCCGCTGGCGAGAAGCTCGATCTCGAGGAGGACACGCAGTCCGGCGATCTCGTCGGTCGCGTCGATGCTGACGAGGGCGGCGCCCGTCTCGACGAGTCGCCCGTCGGTGCGAACAGCGTCCGCCGAGACGCCGCCGACGGTGACGGCATCCGTGACGAACTTCGGTGACCAGTCGGCGCCGTCTCGATGTCCGACGACGCCGGGCTTGCCCTCCCAGCCGGCGTGATGCTCGGGGAGGATCGCGACGCGCACGGGCTCGTCGACGACGTTGCCGGACGCCGGCTCGACCGCCGCGAGGGCCAACGCCTCGACCTCCGCCTCGCTCAGGGTCCCCAGGCCCACCCCCCAGTGGACGATCGCGGGAAGCCGCCCCTGCGTCGCATCGATGACGACGCTGACGCCGCCCGAAGCGAGATGCAGATAGGCGTCGGTCGGCACCGGGACCGCCGGCGCACTGCCGTCGTCGCGCCAGCCCCGACCGCTGCGGTCTCGCTCCCGCGTCATCCCGCGTTCTCGCGCGGCTCGATGAGCTCGCGCGTGTAGTAGTCGACGAGGCCGTCGGGCGAGCCCAGCACAGGCCGATCGAACCCGCCGGGAAGGTACATCGGCGTGACGAGGTACGACTCGCGCTCACGCTCGGAGTAGGCCCACTTCACACCGTTGGCGATCACGCGCTGGACACCGGGGTGGTGGTAGACGGGATAGACCTCGTCACCGGGGCTGAAGTAGAAGACCTTGCCGTAGCCGCGGCGGTAGGTGATGCCGCTGCGGAACACCTCGCCGCCCGTGAAGCTGCTGATGAAGATGAGCTCGTCGGGATCCGGGATGTCGAAGAGCTCGCCGTACATCTCCTGCCCGGGGATGATGAGCGGCTGCGGCACGCCCTCGGCGATCGGATGCCGCGGCGAGACCGTCCAGACGAGCTCGCGGTCGCTGCCGTCGTTGCGCCAGCGCAGGCTGCACGTCGTGCCCATGAGGCGACGGAAGATCTTCGAGTGGTGACCCGAGTGCAGCACGATGATGCCCATGCCCTCGAGCACGTGCTTCTGGATGCGGTCGACGACCTCGTCGGTCACCTCCTCGTGAGCGGTGTGACCCCACCACAGCAACACGTCGGTCTCGGCGAGCAGTTCCTCGGTCATGCCGTGCTCGGGATCGTCGAGCACGCGGGTGGTCACCGTCACGTCGTCTCCGAGCAGCTCGGTGATGCCGCCCGCGATGGTGGCGTGCATTCCGTCGGGGTAGATCCCGCGCACGACCTCATTGATCTGCTCGTGACGGTTCTCACCCCACACGACGACGCGGATGGCCTTCTTCGGTGTGACGGACATGGTCATCGAGCGCCTCCTGACGCGATCGCTGCCCGGGACGATCCCCAGGCGGGTGTACGGATGCCGTCGGCGGCGCTGGACCACGAGCGCAGCAGCTCGCGGACGTCGTCTCGCTGCTCGTCGGCGATCGCCTGGACCAGCGACTCCTCCAGCAGCTCGGCGAGAACGACCTTCTCGCCGCCGCGGTCGCTGCTGCGGATCGCTCCTTCGACCATGGCGAGGGTGAGCACGTTCGTCCGCACCTCGTTCTGCGGCGTGGCCCCGGCACGGAGCGACGCGACGAATTCTTCGAGCGAGCCCTCGATGCCTTCGCTCGCCGACGTCACCTCGACGGAGGCGCCCGCGGCGTCGGACTCGACGACGTCGTCGCCGTCCCAATGAGCCGCACCGCGCTCGGCATAGATGTGCCAGTCGCCGTTCCACGAAGTCTGCAGGCCCGGAGTCGCCCGGCTGCCCTGGTAGACGAATCGGGCACCGGAGCTCAGTTCGAACGTCGCGGTGGCGGCGGCATGACCGGCGAACCAGCTCCATGACGGGTTCCACGAGTCGCAGCGGACGCTGACCGGTTCGTCGTCGGTGAGATAGCGGAGCATGTCGAAATGGTGCACCGACATGTCCACCAGCAGCGGATGAGCCATCTGCTCGCGGAAGCCCGGCTCGTGGTCCTCGTGGAAGAACTGCGCGTGCACGACGCCGAGCGGACCGAGGCCGCCGGCCACGCCGCGGAACGCGGCCAGGTGGTCGAAGTAGCGCCGCGACTGGCTCACCATGAGGAGCTGCCCGGTCAGGTCGGCCAGCGCCACCTGTCGCAGCGCCTCGGCGACCGTCGGCGCCAGAGGCTTCTCGCAGAGCACCGGGTACCCGGCGCGCAGCGCCTCTTCGTTGACCACGCGGTGCGCCTGCGGCACGGTCACGTTGACCACCGCTCGCGCACCCGACGCTTTCGCGACGTCGCTGAGCGACGATCCCACGACGACATCGAGGCCGATCTTCGCGACGGTCGCCCGCGCCAGGTCGACGTCGAGGTCGACGACGCCGACGGTCTCGGCGTGCGGCGAGCGCGCCAGCATCCGCAACCACTCGCCGCCCATCGCACCGGCTCCGACGACCACCACCGGCAGCCGTTCCCGATCTGACATCCCGGTCATCCCTTCAACGCTCCACCGAGGCTCGACTTCAGCAGGTTCTTGCGCACGAGCATGTACAGCACGGCCGGAGGCAGGACGTAGACGACCGCGCTGGCGGCGAGGAGGCCCCAGTCGACGACGTTGCGTTCGCTGAACGCCCGGAACAGGCCGATGGCGAGCGGATAGAGGTCCTGGTTCTGCAGCAGCACGAGCGGGGTGAGGAAGTCGCCCCACGACCCCATGAACATCAGCATCGCCGCGGCGCCGAGGCCGGGGCCGATGAGAGGCAGCACGATGCGGCGCGCCGCCTGCAGACGCGTGTTGCCGTCGGTCCACGCGGCCTCTTCGAGCTCGATGGGGACGGCGTCGATCGTGCCCTTCATCAGCCAGAGCGTGACCGGGAGGCCGCTCACCGCCTGGACGATGATCAGGCCGTGCAGGGTGTTCGCGAGCCCGAGGTTGACCATGATGAGGTACAGCGCGACGATCGTCGCCGGTGCCGGGATGACGCGGATCAGCAGGATGCTGAACATGAAGAAGCGTCGCCCTCGGAACGAGAATCGCGACAGCGCATAGCCGCCCGCGATTCCGAGCACCAGGTTGAGCGCGGTGGACGCGATGGCGATGATGAGGCTGTTCATCAGCAGCAGCGGCGTGCCGGGTGCGGTGAAGAAGCGCACGAAGTTCTCGAACGAGAAGGTCGGCAGCTGCACGGTCGCCCCGGCGTTCGCGTCGACCGAGCTGAACACGACCCAGGCGAACGGGACGAGGCAGAAGAGGGCGAGCAGGACGATCAGCACGTAGCCGATGACGCGCTGCGCGAGGTCGACGGGGTGCAGCCGGCGCCGGCGCGCGACCAGGACGGGCGGGACGGATGCCGCGGGGCGGCTCTGGATGACGGTCATGTCATACCTCGATCTTCGCCAGGCGGACGTAGGTGAGGCCCAGCACGACCACGATGATGAGCAGGATGATCGACGCGGCGCTGCCGATGCCGATCTGCGAGAACTGCAGAGCCCGCTCGTAGATGTAGATCGCGGCGAGGCGCGTCTGCCCGCCGGGGCCACCGCGGGTCAGGAAGTAGACCAGCCCGAACACACCGACGGTGCTGATGGTCGTCAGGAGCAGGTAGAGGAACACGGGGCCGCGGATGAGCGGCAGCGTGACGTGGCGGAACACCTGCATCGCGCTCGCACCGTCCACGCGCGCCGCCTCGATCAGTTCGGCCGGGACGTCCTCGAGCGCGGCCTGGAACATGATCATGGCGAACGCGAGACCGCGCCAGATGTTCACGAGGATGATGGCGAGCATCGGTGCGCTCTGCAGCCAGGCCGTCGGCTCCGCGCCGAACAGTCCGGTCAGGCGGTTCAGGGTGCCCTCGGTGCTCGTGGCCAGCACGCTCGCCCAGGTCAGCGAGGCGACGACCTCGGGCACGACCATCGGCATCAGCAGGGCGGCACCGAAGAAGCCCTTCCCGCGGATCCACGGACGGCTGAGCAGCACCGCCGCGACCATGCCGAGCACGGTCTGGCCGACGATCGCCGACCAGAACAGGAACGTGCCCGTCTGCCCGAGCGAGTTGAGGAAGTCGGTGCTCGCGAGAAGGTAGGTGTAGTTGTCGAGACCGACGAACTTCGGGTCCCGCGCGGCGAAGCCCGTCAGCTGCGTGTTCGTGAGACTCAGCCAGATCCCGTAGACGGCCGGCAGCACGATGAACAGCACGATGAGCACGGCCGACGGACCGAGCAGCAACAGGACGAGCGGCCCGGTCCGGGCGCGCCGGCGCCGCGGCGCAGGCGGCCGGACGGCCGTCTGCACCGCGGCGGGAACGTCGGCGACCGACGTCATTCCTTCACCAGGGAGGGTCCGAGCAATTCGGTGGCATCCTTCACGAACGCCTCGTAGGCCTGCTGGCCGTTCGCCGAACCGCTGAGGATCAGCTCGGTCGCGGTGGCGACCGCCTGACCGATCTGGTCCGCACCGTCGCCGGTCACGACGAACACGCTGTTGGCCAGATCCTCGCCGGCTTGGAGCAGCTGCGGCTCCTCGGAGTACGGCGCCACGTCGTCGAGGTCGTCACGAGCGGATGCGGCGCCCGAGGCCACGAGCTGCTCGGCGAGGGGCTTGCCGCTCGAGAGGTACTTGATGAACTCGAACGCGGCCTCCTTGTGCTCGGAGTCCTGCGAGATCGCGTAGCCACCGCCGGTGCTGCTCCAGCCGTACGGCTCGTCACCGTCGCGCAGACCCGGCCACTGCCAGGTCGAGACCTTCTCGGTCAGGCCCTCGATCGGGGTCGCACCGTCGGGGCCCCAGTCGAACTTCCAGCCCCACGTGCCCTGCGCGGCGACCTGGATGTCGCCCTCGGGGAACTTCACGTACTTCGTCGGCTCCCACGGGTTCGGGTTCTGCAGATCCTCGACCGGCATCAGACCGTTGCTGACGAGGTCGGCGTAGAGCTCGAAGACGGCGAGCCAGCCGGGGCTCTCGAGGTCCCAGGTCCCGGTCTCGCTGTCGTAGTAGTCGGTGTCGGTGCCGCCGAGGAGGGGCTGGAAGCCCTCGCCCCACGTCCCGCCGCCCCAGGCGGTTCCGGCCGGGACGACGATCGGCGTGTCGCCCGTGGCCTCCTTCACCTCGACGAGTCGGTCGATCAGCTCGTCCCAGGTCTCGGGCTGCGAGGTGTCGACACCGATCTGCTCGAGGATGTCCTTGCGGTAGAAGAGGTTCAGCACGCCGGCGCCCGACGGCAGGCTGTAGATCTGACCGTCCTGCCGGGTCATGGCCTCTTTCACGGCCGGGTAGTAGTGGCTCCAGCCGTCCCAGTCCTCGAGGTAGTCGTCGAGCGGCGCGAGGTAGCCGGCGGACGACCACGCGATGGCCATGTTCTCGTTGATGTCGAGGACGTCGGGCGCCTGTCCCGCGATCAGCTGCTGCGTGAGCTTGGTCTTCAGCTGCTCGTCGGTGAGGAGGTCGGGGATGAGCTCGACCGTGATGTCCTTGCCCTGCTCCTTCATCGCCGCTTCGAAGCCGGGGATCTCCTTCGAGATCGCATCGATGTTGGTCTGCTTGCTCTCCAGAATGGTGATCGTCACGGGGCCGTCGGTACCGTCACCGCCGTTGCCTTCTCCGGCGGAGCAGCCGGTGAGTCCCGCCGCGGTGACCACGGTGGCCGTGAACGCAGCGACGACATACTTGCGCTTCATTGCGATGCCTCTCCTGGACTCACCCCGTCGGCCGCTTTGCCGATCTGTCGGGTCATCCGTTCTGCATGTTAGGACATTCAAAACGGGCTCGTCAATCATTCCGCGCCATTTTGTATTAACATGACATAGCGAAGATTTGTCAGGTCGGGAGGAGCGTGACGCGTGCTTGACGGCGAACAGCCGGTCGTCCTGCCGGCCGAAGAGCTGCTTCAGCCTACGACCCAGACCTCACCGTTGTGGGTCCGGCTTTCGCGGGGACTCGAAGGCGCGATCGCGTCGGGAGCGCTGCCCCCGGGAGCCCGGCTCGAGAACGAGGTGTCGATGAGCGAGCGCCTGTCGCTCTCGCGTCCCACCGTGCGTCGCGCGATCCAGGAACTCGTCGACAAGGGTCTGCTCGTGCGGCGTCGCGGCGTCGGCACGCAGGTCGTCCACGGCTCCGTCGCACGGCAGATCGACCTGACGAGCCTCCATGACGATCTGCAGCGCTCCGGCCGCGTGCCGTCGACGCGCGTGCTCGATGTCACCTTCGCCCGCGTCGGCTCCGAGATCGCCGACCAGCTGGGCGTCGACCCCACCTCGCGCGTCCTCAAGATCCGCCGCGTGCGGTACGCCGACGCCGTGCCGATCGCGGTGCTCGAGAACTACCTGCCCGAGACGTTCGCCGACATCACGGCCGAGCGACTCGCAGAGGTCGGCCTGTACCACGAGCTGCGGGACCGCGGTGTGACGCTGCGGGTCGCACGCCAGCGGATCGGCGCGCGCCGGGCGAGCGTCGACGAGGGCCTGCTGCTCGACATCGGGCGGGGCGCCCCCGTGCTCACCATGGACCGCACCGCCTACGACGCCGACGGCGCCGCCGTCGAGTACGGCCACCACTGCTATCGGCCCGATCTGTACGGCTTCGAGATGACCCTCGTCGACCGGTGAGGACTCCCATGTCGGCGACTCTCCAGGACGTGGCGGCACTCGCCGGCGTCTCGATCAAGACGGTGTCGAACGTCGTGCGCGAGTACCAGCACGTGCGGCCGTCGACCCGGGCCCGAGTGCAGGCCGCCATCGACGAACTCGGCTACGTGCCGCACAGCCTCGCGCGCCGCCTGGCCACCGGCAGGACGGGCATGATCGCCTTCGCGCTGCCCGCGATCGAGACCCCCTACTTCGCGGAACTCGCCGCCGTCGTCTCGACGGAGATCGGCGGGTTCGACTACCGCCTGCTCATCGAGCAGACCGCGGGCGGCCTCGCCGACGAACGTGCGGTGCTGCGCGGACGCGAGCAGGGGCTGATCGACGGGCTCATCTTCCAGCCGACGGTGCTCGACGCCGAGGCCATCGAGCAGTTGCGCGGATCGACCCCCCTCGTCCTGCTCGGCGAGATCGCCGCACCGCCCACGGTCGACCACGTGATGGTCGACAACATCGCCGCCGCTCGTGCCGCGACGTTCCACCTGCTGCATTCGGGGCGCACCAGGATCGCCTTCCTCGGCCACGTCCCGACCGGGGGCCACGCCACCGCGGGGCTGCGGGCGCGGGGCTACCTCTCGGCGTTGGCGGACTCGGGGGCGCACCGCGACGACGACCTGCTCATCCCGATGACCGGGTTCGGCGCCTTCGCCGCCGAGGCGGCCGTCGTCGATGCACTCGAGGCGGGCGTGCGCTTCGACGGTCTCGTGTGCTTCGACGACCTCGCGGCGATCGGCGCGATGAAGGCCCTGGCTCGATCGGGTCGCGTGGTCCCCGACGACGTCGGAGTGGTCGGCTGGGACGACATCCTCATGTCGCAGTTCACGAGTCCGGGTCTGACGACGGTGCGTCCCGACAAGTCGGCGCTGACCCGCACGGCGTTCCGGATGCTGCGCGAACGCATGGACGGCGCCGACGGACCCGGTCGACACGAGCTCGTCGGATTCGACCTCGTCGTTCGCGGCAGTACGGCGAGCTGATTTGCAGCGCTGGAAAAACTAGGCCACAGTGTTCCGCATGGAACCACTGACAGCGCCCGCATCCGACCTCGCGGGCACGTATCCGCGTCCGCAGCTGCGCCGTGCGGACTGGCGCAGTCTCGACGGCGAATGGCGCTTCGCCTACGACGACGCCGAAGTCGGCGCCCGCGAGGGATGGTTCCGCACCGGAGACTTCGCCCAGCGGATCGTCGTGCCCTACCCGCCGGAGTCGCCGCTGTCGGGCATCGGCGACCCGTCGTACCACCCCGTCGTCTGGTACGCCCGCACGCTCTCCGCCGCCGAGACCACGCGCGACGACGCCGACGCACGCATCCTGCTCCACTTCGGCGCCGTCGACTACGCCGCGACCGTGTGGGTCAACGGCAGCGCGGTCGCCACGCACGCCGGCGGCCATTCGCCTTTCAGCGCAGACATCACCGACTACCTCTCGGACGGCGGCGACGACCTCGTCGTGGTTCGCGCGATCGATCGCCCCCTCGACATCGGGCAGCCGCGCGGCAAGCAGGAATGGCTCCCCGAGCCGCACTCGATCTGGTACCACCGCACGACCGGCATCTGGCAGCCGGTCTGGCTCGAGCAGGTGCCCGCGACCCACGTCACCGAGCTCGCGTGGCGCACGACGCGCGGCACCGACAGCGTCGTCCTCGAGCTGCTGTGCAACCGGCCGCTCGGCGATGACGCCCGGATCGACGTCCAGTTGAGCTACGAGGGCACACCGCTCGGGCACGTGTCCGCGGCCTGGCCCGTATCCGGGGCGCCGATCATCGACATCCCCCTGCGCGACCAGCGCAACGGCCAGCACTACGAGAACCTCGTCTGGACCCCCGAGAACCCCCGCCTGATCGACGCCGTCGTCACGGTCACCGACGGGAACTCCGTCGACGCCGTCGCGTCGTATCTCGGGCTGCGCACCGTCGGCACCGCCGCGGGCCGGTTCCTGCTCAACGACCGGCCGTACTTCGTCCGATCGGTGCTCGAGCAGGGCTTCTGGCCCGAGTCGCACCTCGCGGCGCCCAGTGCCGACGCCCTGCGCGCCGAGGTCCAGCTGATCAAGGACATGGGCTTCAACGCCGCCCGCATCCATCAGAAGGCCGAGGACCCGCGCTTCCTCTACTGGGCAGACCGGCTGGGCCTGCTGCTGTGGGGTGAGGCGCCGGCCGCCTACGAGTTCACCCCCAGCGCGATGACCGATCTCACCCGCGAATGGGTGGAGCTCGTGCGCCGCGACCGCTCGCACCCGTCGATCGTGACGTGGGTTCCCCTGAACGAGAGCTGGGGTGTGCGCGACATCCTCACGGACGCCCCGCAGCGGGCTTTCTCGCGGGGGATCGCCGACCTCACCCGCGCACTCGACCCCACCCGCCCCGTGATCTCGAACGACGGATGGGAGCACACGCAGTCCGACATCCTCACCGTCCACGACTACGACGGCGACCCCGAGAGCTTCGCCCGGCGCTACGCCGACCAGGCGGCTCTCGCAGCGCTCTTCGCGGGTTACGGGCCCTCGCACCGGATGATGATGGCCGAAGGCGAAGCCGACACGGTCAACCTCCCCGTCATGGTGAGCGAGTTCGGCGGCATCAAGTACGAGGCGCAGGCGTCGGCGCCAGCGTGGGGCTATTCGACGAGCGCGACCACGGAGGAGCTCGAGGCGCACCTGCGGGGACTGTTCGGCGCCCTGCTCGAGAGCACCGTGCTCTCGGGGTTCTGCTACACCCAGATCACCGACACGATGCAGGAGGCGAACGGTCTCGCCTTCGAGAACCGGGTGCCCAAGCTCCCCCTCGAGGTGCTGCGCTCCATCATCACGGGCGAGTCGCGCTCGACCGCCCTGAGCCGACGCGGGCCGGGATCGCGACGACCCCGGCCCGCGTCCGCCGGCGCTGCGATGCTCAGCCCAGAAGCGGCCGCTGCCGACGACGTGCGACCTCGTACTCGCCGCGGGCGCGGACGGTCGCCTCGAGGCTCGCCTGCGCGGCGACCGGCACGTCCCACCACCCTTCGCCGTCGGGCGCATACCGCAGCGGATCGGCGTCGACGTGGATGAGCGTCGTGGTCGACGACGCCTTCGCCGCACGCACGGCGGCATCCAGCTCGGCGGCCGCATCGGGGCCGGGTGCCACCTCGATGACGTCGACGCCGTACGACCGCGCGTTCGCGGCGAGATCGACAGGCACGTACGGTGCCGCGGCGAGGTCGGGTACCGACGCATCGGCCATGCGGTAGGCGGTTCCGAACCGATCCGAGCCCACCGTCTCGGACAGGTGTCCGATCGAGGCGTACCCGTGGTTCTGCACCAGGATGACGATGATCTTGAGCCCCTCCGCCACCGCGGTCACGAGCTCGGTGTGCAGCATCAGATATGAACCGTCCCCGACCATGACCAGCACGTCGCGGTCCGGGGCGCCGCGCCGGACGCCGATGCCGCCGGCGATCTCGTAGCCCATCGTCGAGAAGGCGTACTCGACGTGATAGCCCAGCGCATCACGGACCCGCCAGAGCTTGTGCAGATCACCCGGCAGCGACCCCGCGGCCTGCACGAGGACGTCGGTGGGCTCGCTCGCGGCGTTGACGGCGCCGATGATCTCCGCCTGCCCGAGCAGCGGTGCACCGGTCGGCGCGAGCGCGTGGTCGACGACGGCATCCCACTCGGCCTTCTCGGTCGCGATGCGCTCCGCGTACGCCGCCTCGACGGAGTACCCCGCGAGCTCGTCGGCGAGCGCGTCGAGGGTGCGGCGCGCGTCGGCGACGACCGGCAGCTGACTGCCGTGCTTGTACGCGTCGAAGGCGGCGACGTTGATGTTGACGAAACGCACGCCGTCGCGCTGGAACGCGCTGCGGCTGGCCGTGGTGAAGTCGCTGTACCGCGTGCCGATGCCGATGACGACGTCGGCCTCGGCCGCGATGCGGTTCGACGCCGTCGAGCCGGTGGCGCCCACACCGCCGAGGTACTGCCGGTGGTCCCAGACGAGCGAGCCGACCCCGGCCTGGGTCGCCCCGACGGGGATGCCGGTCTGCTCGACGAGCCGGCGGAGCGATTCCTCCGCACCGGCGTAGAGCACTCCTCCCCCGGCCACGATGAACGGCGCTTGCGCGCCTCGGATCGCGGCGACAGCGCGTGCCAGCTCCTCGGGTTCGGGCAGAGGCCGACGCACGTGCCACTCGCGCGGCTGCAGGAACTCGAGGGGCACCTCGATCGCCTCGGCCTGCACGTCCTCGGGCAGCGCGATGGTGACCGCACCGGTCTCAGCCGGGTCGGTCAGCACCCGCATCGCGGCGAGCGCGATCGAGAAGAGCTGCTCGGGGCGCTGCACGCGGTCGAAGAAGCGCGAGACCGGCCGGAACGCATCGGTCACCTGCAGGCCGGTGTCATGCGGATGCTCGAGCTGCTGCAGGACCGGATCGGCGACACGCGTCGCGAAGGTGTCGGAGGGCAGCAGCAGCACGGGCAGCCGGTTCGCGGTCGCGAGCGCCGCGCCGGTCACCATGTTGGCGGCGCCGGGACCGACCGAGGCGGCCGCGGCGTACGTGGCGCGGCGACGGTGCATCCGGGCGTAGCCGACGGCCTGGTGCACCATCGCCTGCTCGTTGCGCGCCTGGTGATAGGGCATGAGACCGGGCTGCTCGGTGTGCAGCTGCAGCAGCGCCTGGCCGATGCCGGCGACGTTGCCGTGCCCGAAGATCCCGAACGTGCCCGCGATGGTGCGCTCACGGATGTCGCCGTCGACGGTCCACTGATTGGCGAGGAAGGTCATGAGCGCTTGGGCGACCGTCATCGTTCGCGTGCGGCCGGCGCCAGAGGGCGAGGTGGCGGGGTCGGGGATCATGCGTCGGTCTCCTCGGACAGATACGGCAGACGGATGTCGGGGCTCTGTGCGTCCCACGACGAGCGGACCCAGCCGTGGGCCGGGTCGTCGGTGATGCGCCAGGCGCGTTCGGAGCCCGGCCCCGCCATGACGTTGAGGTAGTAGAGGTCGTAGCCGGGGGCCGCCGCAGCGGGGCCGTGGTAGCCGTAGGGCACGAGTGCGATGTCGCCGGTCTCGACGCGGGCGGCCGTGTCGATCGGCCGCGCGTCGGACGCGTAGGCCGTGAACATGCCGAACGGGCGGGAACCGGCGGGCGCGAGCGCGCCACGCGCCGGGGCGGCCTCGAAGTAGTAGATCTCCTCGAGTTCGCTCTCGTGGGCGGTCTGCTCGTCGTGCTTGTGCGGCGGGTACGACGACCAGTTCTCGGCCGGCGTGATGACCTCGCACACGATGAGCTTCTGAGCCGCGAGGGCCCCGGGCACCCCGAGATTGTGCACCTGACGCGTCGAGCGGCCGGCGCCGCGGATCTCGACGGGCACCTCGTCCTGGCTCAGGTACGAGCCCGGCAGGGACGCGGTCGCCGGCGCCTCGGCGACCGCGACACGGCCCGACCCCTCGATGCGGACCGACGTGCCGACACCGATGTAGCACGCGTCGGTGGGCCCCGCGAAGACCGAGGCGCGCCCGGTCAGCTCCCATCGGTCCGCACCCGCGCTGACCGAGAACGATCCCGCGAGCGGCACGACCATGCGCTCGACCGGCCCCGCCGGCAGCTGGAGCTCGCCTTCGAGTTCGGCCACCCGCAGGCCCGTGTGCGCCCAGCCGGGCACGGCGTCGCCGACCACGCTCTGCCACGGACCCTCGGCGAGGGTGCCGCGGGGGAACAGCCACGCATTCGTCGTCATCTCGAAGCGGTCCTCGTCGGTCAATTCTGCGGGAAGCCCAGGTCGACGCCGCCGTGGCTGGGGTCGAGCCAGCGCGCGGTGACCGCCTTCTGCTGCGTGAAGAACTTCACGCCCTCGGCTCCGTGCGCCTTAGTGTCGCCGAACAGCGACTGCCCCCACCCGCCGAAGGAGAAGGTCGCGACCGGCACCGGGATCGGCACGTTGACACCGATCATGCCGACCTGCACCTCGTTCTGGAACCGCCGTGCGGCGCCGCCGTCGTTGGTGAAGATCGCCGTGCCGTTGCCGAACTCGCCCGCGTTGATCAGCGCGACGCCCTCCTCGTACGACGCGACGCGGACGACGGAGAGCACCGGGCCGAAGATCTCCTCGGTGTAGACGCGAGACGAGGTGGGCACGCGGTCGATGAGGGTCGGTCCGAGCCAGAATCCGTCCGGGTCGCCGTCGGGGTGCACGTCGCGGCCGTCGACCACGACATCCGCGCCGTCGGCGAGGGCGATGTCGATGTACGAGGCGACCTTGTCGCGGTGCTGCCTCGTCACCAGCGGCCCCATGTCGCACGAGCGACGACCGTCGCCGATGGTGAGTCCCGCGATGCGCTGCTTCACCCGATCGATGAGGGCGTCGGCCACGGGCTCCACCGCGACGACGACAGAGATCGCCATGCACCGCTCACCGGCGGACCCGAAGCCGGCGTTCACGGCCGAGTCGGCGACGAGGTCGAGATCGGCGTCGGGCAGCACGAGCATGTGGTTCTTCGCCCCGCCGAGCGCCTGCACCCGCTTGCCGTGCTTGGCCGCGGTCTCGTAGATGTACTGGGCGATCGGGGTCGACCCGACGAACGAGATCGACCGGACCTCGGGGTGCTCCAGCAGCCCGTCGACGGCGACCTTGTCGCCCTGCAGGACGTTGAACACGCCGTCGGGCAGTCCCGCCTCGCGGAACAGTTCGCCGATCCAGACCGCAGCGGACGGGTCCTTCTCGCTCGGCTTCAGCACGACGGTGTTCCCGGCCGCGATGGCGATCGGGAAGAACCACATCGGAACCATCGCGGGGAAGTTGAACGGCGAGATGACGCCGACGACGCCGAGGGGCTGGCGCAGCGAATAGACGTCGACCCCGGTCGAGACGTTCTCGGAGAACTCCCCCTTGAGGTGGTGCGCGAGCCCCGTGGCGAACTCGACGACCTCCTGGCCCCGGCTGATCTCGCCGAGAGCATCCGAGAGCACCTTCCCGTGCTCCGAGGTGATGATCTCGGCCAGTTCGCCCTTGCGCGCATCGAGCAGCTCGCGGAAGCGGAACATGACCGCCTGCCGGCGGGCGAGCGACAGATCGCGCCACGCGGGGAAGGCGGCGGTCGCCGCACCCACCGCCGCGGCGACGTCGGCGTCGTCGGCCAGCGCGACCCGCTTCGTGACGGTGCCGAGCGCCGGGTCGAAGACGTCGCCGGTTCGGGTCGACGACCCCGGGAACGCGGCACCGGCGATCCAGTGGGGGACGACGTCGAGGCTGTCGGGGCGGGCACCGGTGGCGCTGGTGTCCGCCGTCTCGGTCGTGGTCGTCATGGTGTCTCCTTCGGATCGTTCACGGGTGCTCGACGACGGCGCCCGCGTGGACGAGCCCGGCGGCGATGTCGACGGCGGCGACGACGTCGTCGTCGTCCGGGTAGAGCAGGGTGCGTCCGACCACGAGCCCGCGCATGCCCGGGAGCGCGAGAGCGTCCTGCCACGAGGCGAACGTCTCGTCCTGGCCGGTGACGGGGTCTCCCCCCAGCAGCAGGGTCGGCAACGTGGATGCCTCGGCGACGCGTTCCATCTCGGGCACGACGGGCAGCTTCAGCCAGCTGTACGCCGACGTGTTGCCGAGTCCGGTGGCGATGGCGACCGACTTGATCACCGCGTCCGCGGTGAGGTCGCTGCAGACGCGGCCGTCCTCGCGGTAGCTCATGAACGGCTCGAGCATGATCGGGATGCGCGCCTCGGCGGCTGCGGTCACCGCAGCCGCACTCGCCTCGAGCGTGGGTGCCGTCGCGGGATCCTCGAGGTTGATGCGTACGAGGAGCTTTCCGAGATCGAGCCCGTCGCGCGCCAGACCGGGCACGTCGTAGGCGGTGAAGCGATCGTCCATCTCGAAGGCCGCGCCCTGCAGTCCCCCGCGGTTCATCGACCCCACGACGATCTTGCCGTCGAGCGCACCCAGGAGCGCGAGGTCTTCGACGACATCGGGCGTGCCGAGCACGCCGTCGACGCCGGGACGCTGCAGCGCCGTGACGAGGCGTTCGAGCAGCTCGACGCGGCTCGCCATGGCCGTCTTCCGATCTCCGACACCGAGCGCGCCGCGCGCCGGGTGATCCGCTGCGACGATGAAGAGCCGTCCGTCGCCGTCGAGCAGCGACCGCCGCGACCGGCTACGCATAGCCTGCGCGACGCGACCCGGTTCTTCGGCCCGAATGCGGCGCAGCTCATCGAGATCAAACATGTGCGGCCGCCTCCGCCACGAGCCGCTCGACCTCTGCCGCGTCGGGCATCGCCGTGGAGCACTCCCGCCGGCCGGCGACGATCGCGCCCGCCGCGTTGGCCCAGCGCATCGTCTGCTCGAGATCCCACTCGGCGAGCAGACCATGGCAGAGCGCACCACCGAATGCATCGCCCGCACCCAGGCCGTTGACGACGTCGACGGCGAAGGGAGCGACCTCCACTCGCGTGTCGCGGGTCTTGGCGAGGACGCCCTTGGGCCCCTGCTTCACGATCGCCAGTTCGATGCCGCGCTCCAGAAGAGTGTCGGCCGCGCGATCGGGGTCGGTCTCGCCGACGGCGATCTCGCACTCCTCGCGATTGCCGACCGCGACGGTCACATGGTCGAGCGCGAGTGCGACCTGCGCGCGAGCCTCGTCGGCTCCGCCCCAGAACATGGGCCGGTAGTCGAGGTCGAGCACCGTCAGCGGCCGGCGCCCGCGAGCCCGCCACGCGGCGAAGTGCGCGGAGCGGCTGGGCTCGCGGCTGAGACCGGTGACGGTCGACCAGTAGAGACGCGCGTCGCGCACGGCGTCGACGTCGACCTCTTCGGGGGCGATAACGAGGTCGGGCGCGATCGGGTCGCGGTAGAAGTAGAGCGGGAAGTGGTCGGGCGGGAAGATCTCGCAGAACGTCACGGGCGTGTTCAGATGCGGGACGACCTCGATGAAGCGATCGGACACTCCGAGGCGCTGCAGCTCGCGGCGGACGTAGCGGCCGAACGGATCCGCGCCCGTGCGGCTGATGAGCGCGGCGCTCCGCCCGTAGCGCGCCGCGGCCACCGCGACGTTGGCTGCGGAACCACCGAGGTACTTGCCGAAGGTCGACACGTCCTCCAGCCCGATTCCGTCCTGCAGCGGATAGAGATCCACGCCCGCCCGGCCGATGGCGAGGACGTCGACGGGTGCGGTGGCGGCAGGAGAGCTCATGTCGGGGGCGATCCTCTTCGATCGGACAGGACGGAGCGGCACGACGACCTTCGTCGGACTCCGTACTTTGTACTTACAAAGTGACAGCCTAGGGGCTGCCTGCCGGTTTTCCAATCACTCATCCGGATGTCGTCCAGACGCCGACTCCATAACTTGCACACCAGTGTGCAGCTTTGTATCATCATCGGGTGACTGACACCGTTCCCGTGCGCCGTCCCCGGAAGGATGCCGCTGCCAACCGCGCCGGCCTGCTCGTGGCCGCCGCTCGCACGCTCGCCGTCGACCCCGGCGCCTCGATCGACGCGATCGCCCGCGCCGCGGGCCTGAGCCGCCGCGCCCTCTACGGACACTTCGACGACCGCGACGCCCTGCTGCGCGAGCTCATCGCCTCGGGCGCGCAGCGGTTCAACGCGATCGCGGCCGACCTCGACCTCGCGTCGGCCCCCGCCCCCGTCGTGCTCGCCCGCCTGACCGGACGCCTCTGGGGTGAGGCATCCCACGTGCAGGTCGCCGCGGCCATCGCGCTCGACGAGCGCCACGTCGAAGAATCGGCGGCGGCGCTCGCGCCCCTGCGCCGCGCGCTCATGAGCCTCGTCCGCCGCGGTCAGGACGACGGGACGCTGCGCACGGATGTCGCCCCGCCCACGCTCGCGCGCCTGATCGAAGAGACCGCACGCACCGTCCTCGTCCGCCTCGACGCCTCGTCGCCCGATGCCCGCTCGCTCGTCGTGCGCTCGGTCCTGTCCATCGCGGGCCTGTCGTGGCGTGAGGCCGAGAGTGTCATCGCCGCGCACCCCGACGTCGTGGCCGAGGCCTGATGCGCGTCGAGCTGACCGACGTCGCGAAGGGCCGCCGCGACCTCGCCCTGCCCCCGACGAGCCTCGTCTACCGCACCGGCCACGCGACCCTCGCGATCGCCGAGACCGAGCAGCGGCCCACCGTGCTCGGGCTCATCGCGAGCGGCCGCATGCGGCCCGACGCCGGAACCGTCCGCGTCGACGGGGCGCGGGCGTCGCGCGCCCTGCGGCACCGCACCGCGCTGATCGACGCCCCCGACGTCAGCGACCCGCCGCCGAACGTCTCGACGGCGGGCATGGTCGGAGAAGAGCTGATGTTCGCCGGCCGCCTCGCCGACCCGCTCTCGGCCCGCCGCTGGCTCGACGAGCACGACCTGCGCGCGCTCGCGCGCGTCCCGATCGGCGACGTCACCGCGACCGACCGCGTGCGGCTCATGCTCGAGCTCGCGGCGCTCCGGCCCGGCATCGAGGGCCTCGTGCTCGTCTCGCCCGACCGCCACGGCGGCGACCCGCACGCGTGGTGGCAGCTGGCGAACGAGTTCGCCGACCGCGGCCACGCGGTGCTCGTCATCGCCGGTCAGGCCGCCGCGAATCTCATCACCGACACCGCAGAATCGTCATCGCCGCGTCGACGGCCGCACCCCAGCGGCATCCGGCTGCGCGGCGCCCGTCCGAAAGCCGTCCGTTGAAGATCCCCGCTCTCATCTCCGCCGAACTGCGCCGCCTGACGGCGACCCGCATGTCGGTGGTCGCGCTCGTCGCCCTGATGCTCGTGCCCGTGCTGTACGGCGGCCTGTACCTGTGGGCCAATCAGGACCCGTACGGCAAGTTCGCCGAGATCCCGGTCGCGCTCGTCGACCTCGACGCGGGAGCGCAGCCGGATGGCGGCGACGCCGTCGACTACGGCTCGCAGGTCGCCGATCAACTCATCGAAGACGGCTCGTTCGCGTGGCAGCGCATGGATGCCGCCGAGGCGCGCGAAGCGCTGCGCACCGGCGCCGTCGACTTCTCGGTCACCCTGCCCGCTGACTTCTCGGCCGCGCTCACCAGCGCCGCCGGCTCGAGCCCGCATCAGGCCACGCTCGTGCTCGCGACGAACGACGCCAACAACTACCTCGCGTCGTCGATCGGCTCGCAAGCGGTCGAGCGCATCCGCACCTCGGTCGCGCAGCTGGTGGGCCGCGAGGCCGCGTCGCGTCTGCTCACCGGGATCTCCGACATCCGCGGGCAGCTCGTCACCGCCGCCGACGGCGCGACGCAGCTCGTCGATGGCGCCGACCAGGCTTCGTCCGGTGCCAACACGCTCGCCGATGGCACCGCGCAGCTCGCGGCCGGCGCAACACAGCTAAGCGACGGCGCCGCCACCCTGGCCGACGGCTCGGCGCAATTGGCGACCGGCACGCGCGCCGTGGCCGACGGCTCAGCCGACCTGGCGAACGGAGCCGCCCAGGTCGCCGACGGCACGGCGCAGATCGCCGGCTACGCCGACCGCGCCGGCAGTGCCGTCGACGAGGCGATCGGTGAGCTCCCGCAGGTGCGCGACGACATCGCGCGGGTTCTCGGCGAACGCGGCCTCGACCAGACGCAGATCGCCGACGTGCTCAGCCGGCTCGACCCGATCGGCGAGCGCCTGCAGAACGGAGCAGCTCGCGTCGACGAGGCCGTCGCCCAGGTCGACCGGCTCGCAGCCGGCGCGGCACAGGTCAGCGCGGGCGCGAGCCAGCTGTCGACCGGAGCATCGCAGGCCGCTGACGGCGCGGCATCCGTCTCGCAGGGCGCCGGGCGACTCGCTGCGGCCACGGGGGATGCCGCCACCGGTGCGGCGCAGCTCGACGAGGGCGCGCACGAGCTCGCCTCGGGATTGGGCACGCTCGACGCGGGTTTGGCCACGCTGCGCGATGGGCTCGAGGCGGGCGTCGCCCAGCTGCCCGACGCGTCGGCCGACCTGCGCGACCAGCAGGCCGCTACCATTTCGGACCCCGTCTCGGTCGACTCGGGCAACCTCGCCAGCGCCGGCGACTACGGCGCGGGGCTCGCCCCCTTCTTCGCCGCCCTCGCGGGGTGGATCGGCATCTACGCGCTTTTCCTCATCGTCAAGCCGATCTCACGGCGGGCGGTCACCGCGCTCCGCTCCCCCGTCCGGGTGACCGTCGCCGGGTGGCTGACGCCCGCGATGCTCGGCAGCGTGGGCATGGTGGTGCTGTTCGGCGTGCTCTCGCTCGCGCTGGGGTTCCGATTCTCCAGCCCGGTCGGCACGCTCGGGATGCTGCTGACCGCGTCGTTCACGTACGCCGCGATCATCCTCGCCCTCAATGTCTGGCTCGGATCGGTGGGACAGTTCCTCGGGCTCGTGCTGATGGTCGTGCAACTCGTCACGGCCGGCGGCACGTTCCCCTGGCAGACGCTGCCCGCGCCCCTCGCGGCCCTGCACCATGTGCTGCCGATGGGGTACGTCGTCGACGGCATGCGCCAGTGGATGTACGGCGGCGACCTCGGGCGGGTGAGCCTCGACCTCGCGGTGCTGTTCGCCTGGATGCTCGGCGCGCTGATGCTGGCGGCGATCGGCGTGATCCGGATGACGCACACCCGGACGCTGCGCGACCTGCAACCGAGCCTGATCGGGTAGTTCCCGCCCGTTTCGCGGAAGCGCCTTGTATCCTCGGGTCACGTCTCGAGCGAGGATCCCCCCATGCCACGCAGTCTCCGGATGCCGCCTGCCGTCGCGGCCATCGTCACCCTGGCCGTCGCCCTCGGGCTCGTCCACGCCACCGGCGCGGCCGCGGGGGCCGACGACTCGGCCCCCGACGCTCTGGGCGCGTCGCCCGCCGCGGCACCTGCGGCTGCCACCGCTGCGGCCCCGAACCCGCTCGCGCGCGGCGCCGCGCTGCCGACCTACTCGGCGGCCGCCCAGGCCGCGGCCGACGCTCGCGCGCAGGGGCGCTTCGACGTCGCCGCCTCGTTCGACGTCATCGCGCAGACGCCCACGGCGACCTGGCTCGGCGAGTGGTACAGCGATGCGGAGCTCGTGCGCGTGCTCCGAGCCGAGACCGCGGCGGCGGCGCAGCAGAACCGGGTCGCGACCTTCGTCCTCTACGCGATCCCGGCGCGCGACTGCACCGCGCATTCGCAGGGCGGCCTGACGCCGGAGCGCTACGGACCGTGGGCCCGGCTCATCGCCGAGACGCTGCGCGGAACGGCATCCGCCGTCATCGTCGAGCCCGATGCGCTCTCGATGCTCGGCGAGTGCGACGGCCAGGGAGCCCGCACCACCTACATCCGCGACGCCGTGCGGGCACTCACCGCCGCCGGCATCCCCGCCTACATCGACGCCGGCAACGGCAACTGGATTCCGCCCGAGACGATGGCGCAGCGACTGCGCGAAGCCGGTGTGCTCGAAGCCCGCGGCTTCGCGACGAACGTGTCAAACTTCTCGCCCACCGCCGTCGAGCGCGACTACGCCGAACGCGTGCGGATGCTGCTGGGCGGCGGTCCGCGCTACGTCATCGACACCTCGCGCAACGGCCGCGGCTGGCAGGGCGACTGGTGCAACCCGAGCAACGTGGGCCTGGGCACCACGCCGCGCGCGATCACCGACGGCACCGCCCTCGACGCGCTGCTGTGGATCAAGCGGCCCGGCGAGAGCGACGGCCTCTGCAACGGCGGTCCCGCCGCAGGCAGCTGGTACGAAGCCGCCGCGCTCGAACTCGTGCGCAACCGCGTGTACTGAGCCGGGGGCCTTCACACGGCGCGGCGCCGCCGCAGTGTCGACGTCGAGGCGCACACACATACGGGGTGGGATGCTGGCCGCATGAGCCTTCCGCATCGCGACACATGGAACGCCCGGCCGGGCGGCTTCCGCCGGTTCGAGAAGACCGTGCCCGTGGGTTCGGGTGACGCCGTGTGGCAGCGGGCGCGCGCCGATCTGCTGGCCTGGCGGGTCAAGACGCGCAGCGGGTTCCGCGTGGTGCCGGACCTGCCGGCGGCCGCGGGGGGACGGCACTGGCTCGAGGTCGGGTGGGGCCCGCTCACGCTCCGCGAGCCGGTCGAGGTCGTCGCGTTCGTGGATGAGCGCGACCGGGTGGGCTACGTCTACCTGGCACTCCCCGGCCACCCGCTCGAGGGCGAGGAAGCGTTCCTTCTCACGCGACGCGGCGACGACGTTCGCTTCACGCTGCGCTCACTGTCCCGGCCGGCGCCGACACCGTTTTGGCGGTTCGCCTACCCGGCCGTCCGTATCGTGCAGGTGATCGTGCGGACGCGCTACCTCAGCGCCCTCCGGCGCGAAGAGCGACACATCATCGGGTCTCCCTCTGCTCGCCGCGGGCGGCGTCAGTCGCGAGTGTCGCTGGGCGCCGGCGCGTCGGCGAACTCGTCGACGAAGAGCGAGTCGCGGTCGAGCGTCTTGTTGCGGTAGGCCTGACGCCCGACCATGTGGGCCGACAGCGGCGCGGTCGCGAGCTGGATGAGCGCCACCGGCACGAGGAATGCCACGACCGGCCACGACTGCAGCGAGACGCCCACGGCGATGCAGATGAGGATGAAGCCGAGCACCTGCGGCTTGGTCGCGGCGTGCAGGCGGGTGGGTACGTCGCGGAAGCGCAGCAGCCCGATCGCGGCGGTCAGACACAGCAGGGCGCCGATCAGCACGAGCACGAGGGCGATGACGTCGGTGAGGCTCATCGGTCGATGTTGTCCTTCCGCGCAACGAAGCGGGCGATCGAGATCGAGCCGAATACGCCGACCGCCGCCACGATCAGCAGCACCGGCAGCGTCCGCGTGTGGTGGTTGATCGCCATTTCGGCACCGAGCGCGCAGATCACCAGCGTGAGCAGAACGTCCGAGGCCACGGCGCGGTCGAGGATCGACGGCCCGGTGATGATGCGCCACAGCGTCAGCAGCGCTGATACGGCGAAGACGACCGAGATGACGACGATGAGCCAGGTCACGAGCGCCCCCTCCGCAGATCCGACAGCTGGTGCGCCTGCTCCTTCGAGCCGACGGCGCGCACGATCCGCTCCTCCCAGTGCTGGATGGCGCGCCGCTGATGCTCCAGCTGCTCCTGATTGCGCACGCCGATCGCGTGGACGTACAGGATGCGGCGGTCGCGGTCGATGTCGATGATGAGCGATCCCGGAATGAGGGATGCCGTCACCGCGACGTGCGTCATGATCAGGTCGTCGTCGGTGCGCAGCGGCACCGCGATGATCGCGGCGCCCGGCTGGCGGCGCGGGTCGATGACCTGCCAGGCGACGAGCAGCGAGCCCTTCACGAGCGAGAACAGGAACTCGAGGAAGAACACCACGCCCCACCAGACGTTGACGCGCCCCGAGAGCTCGACGGGCGGCAGCCGGAAGATGCGGGTCACGAACAGGGCGACGACGACGCCGGTGAGGGCGGACAGCACGGTGAACTGGCCCCACAGCAGCATCCACAGTGCCACGAGCCAGACGAAGAACGGCAGCTGACGCCACAGCGCGGTGGCGGCGTTGCGCTTGGCGGCGCGCTTGCCCTGGACCATCATCACTGCACCTCCTGCTCGAGCTGCGAAATGGTCACCGGCTGCAGCAGCGATTCACCGATGTCGGCGCACAGCTCGTACAGCGGGCCCGCGAAAACCGTGAGGGCGACCGTGACGGCAACCATCCCCGCCGTCGCGGTGGTCATGATGCGCGGGATGACGCGCTTCTGGGTCTGCACGTCGGCGCCCTCCGCGTCGCCGAGGTAGGCGATGCGGGCATCCGTCTCGCTCTCGCCCTCGCCCGCTTCCTCCTTCTCACGCCAGAACGCGAGGTTCCATGCCCGCATGAGCGCATAGAGGGTGAGCAGCGAGGTCACGATGCCGGCCACGATCAGCGCGTACATCAGCGGTGTGCCCTCGGCGGCAGCGGCGTCGAACAGCGCGTACTTTCCGATGAAGCCCGAGAAGGGCGGCAGGCCGCCGAGGTTGATCGCGGGAATGAAGTACAGCACGGCCAGCAGCGGCGCGGCCCGCATGAGTCCGCGGACCTTAAGGATCGAGGTCGAGCCCGCCCGGCGTTCGACGAGACCGACCGCGAGGAACAGCGTCGTCTGCACGACGATGTGGTGGACGATGTAGTAGATCGTCGCCCCGACGGATGCCGGTGTCGCGACCGCCAACCCGAAGATCATGTAGCCGATGTGGCTCACGAGCGTGAACGACAGGATGCGCTTCAGCTCGGCCTGCGCGACGGCGCCGAGCACGCCGACGATCATCGTCGCGAGCGCCACAATGAGCAGCAGCGTGTTGACGTCGTTGTCCTGGAAGATCTCGGTCTCGGTGCGGATGATCGCGTAGACGCCGACCTTCGTCAGCAGACCCGCGAAGACCGCCGTGACCGGGGCCGGCGCGGTCGGGTACGAGTCGGGCAGCCAGAACGACAGCGGGAACACGGCCGCCTTGATGCTGAAGGCCAGCAGCAGCATGAGGTGCAGCACGAGCTGCGTCTCTTGCGGCAGCTCGGTCATGCGCTGCGACAGCTGCACCATGTTCACGGTGCCGAGAGCGCCGTAGATCGCGGCGATCGCCGAGAGGAACAGGATCGACGACACCAGCGACACGACGATGTAGACAACGCCGGTGCGGATGCGCGACTCGGTCGACCCGAGGGTGATCAGCACGTAGGACGCGACCAGGAGGATCTCGAACCCGACGTACAGGTTGAACAGGTCTCCGGCGATGAAGGCGTTGAAGATTCCCGCCGAGAGGATCAGGTACGACGGGTGGAAGATCGACACCGGCGTCTCGTCGTCGCCGTCGGCGGCGCCCTGGCCGACCGAGAACAACAGGACCGCGAGCAGCACGATGCTCGACACGACGACCAGCAGGGCCGCGAGCCGGTCGACGTAGAGCACGATGCCGAACGGGATCGGCCACCCGCCCACCGAGACGGCGATGGGCACGCCCGTCGCGTTGATCGCGTTCAGCAGCACCGCCGCGATGACGAGGGTCGCGGTGAGGGTGACGATCGAGACGCCGACCTGGATGCGGCGACGCCGACCGAAGATGAGCGCGACGGCCGCGCCGAGCAGGGGCAGCGTGACGAGGAGAGGAACCAGAGCGCTCATCGGTCTCCTCCGGGGCGATCGGTGGGCGCGTCGTCACGCAGCGCGTCGAAGTCGCGCGACTGCAGCACGGTGATCGGCGAGGTGAGGTCGCCGACGAAGTCGGTCGTGGCGTCGTCGTCCTCGTCCGTGATCTCCTGCTCCATCGCGTCCTCGTCCTCGGCACCGCGGCCGCGGACGGCCAGATCGGCCTCGTCGTCCTCGACCGTGTCGGCCTGGCCGAGCTGCCAGGAGCGATAGATCAGCGCCAGCAGGAACGCCGACACCGCGAAGGTGATGACGATGGCGGTGAGCGTGAGGGCCTGGGGCAGCGGATCGCTGTAGTCGGAGGCATCCTCGGCCGAACCGTAGAACGGCGCGATGCCCGGCGCGCCCATCACGACGAGCAGGAAGAGGTTCGCGGCGTTGCCGAGCAGCAGGAAGCCGATGAGCACGCGGGTCAGGCTGCGCTCGAGCATCGCATAGACGCCGGCGGCGAAGAGCACGGCCATGATGATGATCAGGGTGAGCGAGACGTTCATCGGGCGAGCTCCTCTCGCTCCTTGCGCTGCCGGTCGACCTCGGCACCGAGCGAGCGCAGCACATCGAGCACGAGCCCGATGACCACGAGGTACACGCCCACGTCGAAGATCGTCGAGGTCACGAACTCGACATGGCCGAGGATGGGCAGCTCCGCCTCCCAGAAGGTGCTCGTCAGCGCCGGTGCGCCGAAGAACAGCGGCACGATGGCGGTGCCGACGGCCAGCGTCATCCCGACGCCGAGCAGGCGTCCCGCATCCGTCGGAGCGGCAGCTCCGAGCTCGTACGGGCCACCGGCGACGTAGCGCATGACGAGCGCCATACCGGCGACCAGGCCACCGGCGAAGCCGCCGCCCGGCAGGTTGTGGCCGGCGAACAGCAGGTAGATCGACACGACGATGATCGTGTGGAAGAGGATGCGGACGATGACCTCAAGCATGATCGAGCGGGTCTCGGGCCGCAGCTTCTGCCCACCGACGAGCCACGCCTGACGCGACGATCCCGAACCGGCACGCGGCCGGGGGCCGTCCGCGGTCTCGACGAGCGGACGCCGCGTGCGCAGGGCTCCCGTCGGCAGCGACGAGATCGCCCGCGAGAGGGTGTCGGAGCGGTGGGTGACGAACACGAGCGATGCGACGCCGGTCGCGGCGAGGATCAGCACCGACAGCTCGCCCATCGTGTCCCACCCGCGCAGATCGACGAGCGTGACGTTCACGACGTTCTTGCCGTGCCCGATCTCGTACGCGAGGTCGGGGAAGGCGGTCGAGATCGGCTCGGCGACCCGCGCGCCAGTCGCGACGACAGCGATCAGCGCCATGGTGACGCCGACGCCGATGCCGAGCAGCGCGCGACCGATGGGCCAGACGGAGGCGTTGTGGTCGCCCATGCGCGCGGGGATGCGGCGCAGCACCAGGGCGAAGGCGATGAGGGTGACCGTCTCGACGAGGATCTGCGTGAGCGCGAGGTCGGGCGCGCCGGCCGAGGCGAACAGCGCGACCATGCCGAGCCCCGTCACCGAGACGAGCACGACGCCGGTGTAGCGCTTGCGGGCACGCACGGCGATGATGCCCGCGATGATCATGACCGGCGCGACGAAGATCTGCATCGGGGTGTGCCATCCGGCCAGATCGGCCTGCCATCCGGTGTGCGCGATGAGGGCGGTGCCCTCCGCGGCGACGAAGACGACGAAGATCGTGCCGACGTACACCGGCAGCGAACCGCGCTGCGTGAGCGACGTGACCCACACGGCGGTGCGCACGATCGCGCGGATGGTGCCGTTGTAGGCATCGACGGCGGTGAACGGCAGCCAGCGGCGCTGGGTTCCGTCACGGCGGCCGACCACCCAGAAGAGCCCGAGACCGGCGAGGATGCTGCCGATCGACAGGAACAGCGCCGGCTCGAGGCCGTGCCACAACGCGAGGTGGTACTCGTACCCGCTCGAGCCGGCGACCTCCGGCATGGTGTCGGCGTAGCCGCTCAGCGCGGCGTCGAGCAGGGGCGCCCCGACGCCGCCGACGACCGACAGACCGCTCAGCAGCACGGGCGCGGCGAGGAAGCCGATCGGCGGGTCGGGCCACGGCGTGCGCTCGACCGCGGCGCCGCCGGCATCCTTCTTCGTCCAGAACGCACCCCAGATGAACCGCGCGCCGTACGCCGTCGTGAGCAGCGAGCCGAGCACGATTCCGATCAGCGGAGCCAGCGCGACCGGGTCGGTGCCGGCCTCGAGCAGCGACGACAGCGCCGCCTCTTTCGCGACGAAGCCGATCGTGGGCGCGAGACCGACCATCGAGCCGATCGCGATGATCGAGAACACCGCGAGGGTGGGGGCCTGGCGGCCGACGCCCGACAGCTCACGGATGTCGCGGGTCGACAGCTGCCGGTCGATGACGCCGACGACGAGGAAGAGCGACGACTTGAACAGGGCGTGACCGACGAGCAGGGCCGATCCGGCAAGCGCCGAGTTGCGCTCTCCGTAGCCGAGGACGACCGTCAGCATGCCGAGCTGGCTGACGGTACCGAAGGCGAGGATGCGCTTGAGGTCGCTCTCGCGCAGCGCCTGCAGGCCGCCGAGCAGCATCGTGAAGACGCCGAGTCCGATCACGATGGGGCGCCACGGCTCTTCGTGGGCGAACGCGGGAGCGAGTCGGGCGATGAGGTAGATGCCCGCCTTGACCATCGCGGCGGCGTGCAGGTAGGCGCTGACCGGTGTCGGCGCCGCCATGGCACCGGGCAGCCAGAAGTGGAACGGGAAGATGGCGGACTTGCTCAGGGCGCCGACCAGCATGAGCACGATCGCGACATTGAGCAGCACGCCCTGCGGGGCGGGCGCGCTGACGATGGTGCTGAGGCTCGTCGTGCCGTAGAGCACCACGAGCATCACCACGCCGATCAGCATGACCAGGCCGCCGAGGGTCGTCACGAGCAGGGCCTGCAGAGCTGCGCGCCGGCTCGCGCCGCGGCCGTTGTAGAAGCCGATCAGCAGGTACGACAGGACGCTCGTGACCTCCCAGAACATCACGAGCACGACGATGTCGTCGGTCAGCACGAGGCCGTACATGGCGCCGGCGAAGGCCAGCAGCACGGCGGCGAACTGGCCGACGCCGACCTTCTTGCCGTCGAAGTACCAGCGGCAGTAGATCATGACGAGCGCCCCGACGCCGGTGACGATGAGCGTCATGATCCACGCGAGGGTGTCCATCCGCATCGACAGCGCGATGTCGAGCCGCGGGATCCAGGCGTATGACTCGAACGGAATACCGCCGCTGAGAACGACCGGTCCGCGAAGCGCCGCGTCGATGAAGGCCGCGATCGGCAGCAGGGCCGCGATGGAGAAGGCGCGAGCACCGATCCGCTTGACCAACCACGGCAGAACCAGCGGAAGAACCGCGAACGCACCGAGGAAGATCAGCAAAAAGGCCTCCTCTGTGCGTGGGGGGTCGTGTCATCCATCTTACCGACACGACCGGCTCCCCGGCCCGGGAGTCAGGAGTCGGAGGCGACGGGTGCCGTTGTGTTCCCCCGACGGAACGTACTCGTGAACCACTGCGAGTCGGGCGTGTCGCCCTCCAGGAGCGACACGACGGTCTCACCCGCCGCTCGCCCCTTCTCCCACGCGGGCTGTACGAGGGTCGTCAGCTCGTACGGCGCGAGGCCGTCGACGACGATCCCGTCGAATCCCGTGATGCTGACGTCCTCGGGAACCCGGAGTCCGGCCTCCTCGGCCGCGCGGAGAACGCCGACGGCGAGCAGGTCGCTCTGCGCGACGACCGCCGTCGGGCGCGGGCCATCGCCGCCGAACAGGGCCCGACCGACCGCCGCACCGGCATCGATCGAGCTGTCGACCGCGGCGTACGCGGCGGCGTCGGGGAACACGTCGCGGAATCCGGCCAGGCGATCCGCGACGACGTCGACCGACGTCGCCCGCTCGTCGTCCGCCGACAGCCAGCCGGGGTCGGACCCCCACCGGAACGGCATCGTGACCGCGACGACGCGGGTGTGGCCGAGGTCGCGCACGTGCTCGGCGGCCAAGCGCTGCGCCTCGCGGTTGTCGAGGGCGATGCGCGGCACGTCCTCACCGCCGTCGCCCTCGATGACGACGACCGGGATGCCGCGGCCGCGCACACTCGCCAGATGCTCGCGCAGCAGGCCGCTGCATCCGATCAGCACCGCCGCGTCGATCGGGGCCGTCATCAGCGTCGGGCCGCCGGCCACCACGCTGCCCTCGCGCAGCAACAGCAGGCCCGCGCCGATCGGCGCCACGGCGTCAGCGAGCGCGTCCATCGTGATGCGCATGACCGGGTCGCCGAACACGCTGCCCAGCCGCCCGCCGCTCACGACGCCCACGATGCCGCTGCGGCCGCGCCGCAACGAGGCCGCGCGCGGGTCGGGGCCGAGATAGCCGAGCTCCCCCGCTGCCGCGAGCACCTTAGCCCGCGTTGCATCGCTCACCGGAGTCTTGCCGCTGAACACGACCGACGCCGTCGACGGCGAGACGCCGGCCGCACGGGCGACGTCGCTGATGGTGGGCCGACGTGCGTTCACGCGCCGATCGTACCTCTCTCTTCTGCGAGGTCGAATCGATTCGGTAGCCTATGCCGGTGACCGATGTGATCTCCCGTCCCGCCACCGTCCGCTGGCGTAACGCCGTGTTCGCGATCTTCGCCGCGAGCGGCCTCAGCATCGCGACGTGGGCCGCGCGCGTTCCGTCGATCAAAGCCGACCTCGGCATCGAGAACCGCGAGATCGGACTGGCACTGCTGGTCATGGGCGTCGCGTCGATCATCGGCCTGTCGACGAGCTCGGTGGTGATCGCGCGCTTCGGCACCCGCACCGGCATGTTCGCCATGCTCGTCACGCTCTCGATCGGCCTGGCGATTCTCGGACTCGGCAGCGGGTTCTTCCACTCCTACGCCGTCCTCATCGTCGGGCTCGCGCTGTTCGGTTTCGGCAACGGTTGCCTCGACGTCATGATGAACGTCGACGGAGCGCACATCGAGACCCTGTCGGGCAAGACGATCCTGCCGCTGTTCCACGCCTTCTTCAGCTTCGGCACCGTGATCGGCGCCGGCCTCGGCGCCATCGCCGCAGGCCTGCGCATCGGCGTCGCGATTCACGCCGTCACGATCGCGGCCCTCATCGTCGTGCTGGCCATCGTCGCGATCGCGAACGTGCCCCGCCGCGAGATCGTCGACGCCGTCACGGCCCACGGGTCGGCGGACGCGAGCTCGGCGGACGCCGCGCAGCCCGGCTGGCGGGAGCGCCTGGCGGTGTCGCTGTCGGCCTGGCGCGAGCCGCGCACCTACACGCTCGGCATCATCATGCTCGGCATGGCCTTCGCCGAGGGCGGCGCGAACGACTGGCTCGCGCTCGGCGTCGTCGAGCACGAGGGCGGCACGGCTGCACTCGGCGCGGCGGCCTTGACCGTGTTCAGCGTCTCGATGACCGTCGTGCGCGTCTTCGGTGGACCGCTCGTCGACCGCTTCGGCCGCGTCGCCACGCTGCGCGTCCTGGCGGTGGCCGCGACCGCCGGCATCCTGCTGTTCATCCTCGCCCCCAACCTGCCGCTCGTGTTCGTGGGAGCAGCACTGTGGGGTATCGGCGCCTCGCTGGGCTTCCCGCTCGGGATGTCGGCCGCGGCCGACGACCCCGCCCGCGCGGCGGCCCGCGTGAGCGCAGCCGCGACGATCGGCTACGTCGCCTTCCTCTGCGGCCCGCCCGTGCTGGGCTTCATCAGCGACCACATCGGGCTGCTGAACACGCTGTTCATCCTGGTCGCCCTCGTTGCGGCATCCGGTCTCGCGTCGTCCGCGGCCAAGCCGCTGCCCGGCTCGAAGGTCGGCGCCGGCCGCCACTGACAACGCATGCAGCGAGTAGCGCGCGCGTAGACGGAGCACGAGCGGCGCACAACCCCGTGCCCGCCAGCGCCTCGCATTCTTAGTGTGCGTGCATGTGGTTCGACAGCTGGTCAGACGTACTCCGAGTCGTGCTGGTGGGTCTGGCGGCGTACCTGTCGCTCGTCCTCCTCATTCGGGCATCCGGCAAACGCTCGCTTGCGCAGATGAACGCGTTCGATCTCGTCGTGACCGTCGCGCTCGGCTCGACGCTCGCGACGATCCTTCTCTCATCCGATGTGGCCTACGCCGAGGGGGTCACGGCGATCGTGCTCCTGCTGGCACTGCAAGTGATCGTCGCGGTGCTCGTGAAGTGGTCGCCTCGTTTCCGCCGCGTCGTGACCGCGGCGCCCGCGCTCCTCGTGGTTCACGGTTCGCTCGACGAACGCGAGCTGCGGCGTAATCGCGTCACCCGCAAGGACGTCGAACAGGCGGTGCGGCAGAGCGGGCAGGGGGCGATGAAGGACGTCGCAGCAGTCATTCTCGAGAGCGACGGCAAGATGAGCGTCATCCCCGAGGCGAGCCTGGGCGATGGCTCGGCCGTCCGTGACATCCCCGGCTGGCCGTCTTGATCCGACTCGCCGACTTGGGCTCGCCGGTGACCGCGTAGGCTCGTCGGGTGCGTCTGGTCATCGCCCGCTGCTCCGTCCAGTACACGGGGCGCCTCAATGCTCACCTTCCGCTGGCGACCCGGCTGCTGGTGCACAAAGGCGACGGCAGCCTGCTCGTGCACTCGGACGGCGGGTCGTACAAGCCGCTGAACTGGATGAGCCCGCCCTGCACGCTGACCGTCGAGACGCCGGAAGACGATCCGGATGTCGAGGAGCAGGTCGTCGAGCAGTGGCGCGTCGTCCACGCCAAGAGCGGCGACACGCTCGTCGTCCGTCTCTACGAAGTGCTGCACGACTCGTCGCACGAGCTGGGCGTCGATCCCGGGCTCGTCAAGGACGGCGTCGAGGCCGACCTGCAGCGTCTGCTCGCCGAGCAGGTCGAGGTCATCGGCGACGATCTGACCCTCGTGCGCCGCGAGTTCCCGACGGCGATCGGTCCCGTCGACCTGCTGCTGCGCGACCCGGCCGGCGGCACGATCGCCGTCGAGGTGAAGCGGCGCGGCGACATCGACGGTGTCGAGCAGCTGACCCGCTACCTCGAGCTGCTCGGCCGCGACCCCCACCTCGCTCCGGTCACCGGCGTCTTCGCGGCGCAGGAGATCAAGCCGCAGGCGAAAGTGCTCGCGGCCGACCGCGGCATCCGCTGCGTCACGCTCGACTACGACGCCATGAAGGGCATCGAGTCGGGCGCGCCGCGCCTGTTCTGACGCGGCGCGGCCGCACCTCAGCTACCGAGCTTCGACAGCTCGGCGAACTCGTCGTCGGTCAGCTCGATCGTCGCGCCCTGCAGATTGTCCTCCAGATGCGCGACGCTCGACGTGCCGGGGATCGGCAGCATGACCGGCGAGCGCTTGAGCAGCCACGCGAGCGCGATCTGCGCCGGGGTCGCCTGCTTGCGCTCGGCGACCTCGCTCAGCGGCGAGTCCTCACCGGTGAGGCCGCCCGTGGCGAGCGGGAACCAGGGGATGAAGCCGATGCCCTGCTCCTCGGACCAGTCCAGCAGCTCCTCGGCATCCCGCTTCTGCAGGTTGTAGAGGTTCTGCACCGTCACGATCGTCGCGATCTGCTGCGCGGCCTTCACCTCGTCCACCGTGACCTCGGACAGCCCGATGTGGCGGATCTTGCCCTCATCCTGCAGCTTCTTCAGCTCGCCGACCTGGTCTTCGAGCGGCACCTTCGCGTCGATGCGGTGCAGCTGGAACAGATCGATGCGCTCGAGCCCGAGTCGGCGCAGGCTCATCTCGGCCTGCTGCCGCAGGTACTCTGGGCGACCGACCGGCGGCCATTCGTTGGGACCGGTGCGGGTCAGGCCGGCCTTCGTGGCGATGACGACGTCGTCGCCATACGGGTGAAGCGCCTCTTTGAGGAGCTCTTCGGCCACGTACGGGCCGTAGGAGTCGGCGGTGTCGAAGAAGTTCACGCCGAGCTCGACCGCGCGCTTGAGGACGCGGATCGCTTCGTCGTGGTCCTTCGGCGGACCCCAGACACCGGGGCCGGTGAGCTGCATCGTGCCGTAGCCGAGGCGGTTCACCTCGAGGTCGCCGCCGATGCGGAAGGTTCCGGAGGACTGGGCGGGGGACGTGCTCGAAGTCGTCATGCCAGAGGTGAGCGCTCGCGGGCCGTCAGACATTCCCCGACGGCGCGCGATCGGGCGGGGACGACGCGGCCCATAGGCTGGAGGCATGACCCGATCGCCGTTCTCCTGCGTCCTGTGGGACATCGACGGCACCGTCGTCGATGCTTCCGAGGGCATCCTCCGCCGCCTCACCGTGACCCTCGAACACTTCGGCTACCCGGCGCCCCGGCACGAGCAGCTCATCGACTGGATCGGGCCGCCCATGCACGAGTCGTTCCAGAACAACCTGGGGATGACGCCCGAGAAGGCCACCGAGGCGGTGTCGTTCTACCGCGTCCTCGGCAAGGCCGACGGGTACACCACCGGCGCTCGGCTGTATCCCGGCGTCGCCGAGCTGATCGTCGCGCTCGACGAGGCGGGTGTGCCGCAGTCGACGGCGAGTTCGAAGCCCGAGGTGCAGGTGCGCGCGCTCATGGAGCACTTCGCTCTCGCCCCGCGGCTGCGCGAGATCGTGGGCGCGACGAGCGACGAGAAGACGCTGAGCTCGAAGGCGGATGTCGTCGGCGAGGCGCTGCGCCGCCTGACGGCCGACGGCGTCGACCTGTCGCGCCCCGTCCTCATCGGCGACCGCCACCACGATGTCGAGGGCGCCGCCGAGCACGACGTGCCCGTCATCTTCGTGTCGTGGGGCTTCAGCACGCCCGACGAGGCCGAGGGTTCCATCGGCGTCGCGGACGACATCGACCAGCTGCGAGCGCTGCTGCTGCCCAACGGCTGATCAGCGACCGCGTGCCGCCCCGGGATGCAGCTGCGGCAGGTCGAACTCCGCGTCGACGATGCGCTGCACCGCTTGCGGGCTCGCCTCGAGCGCTGCGCTGAGGACGTCCAGCGGCACGCCGCCGAGGAGCGCTGTCTGCACCGCCTCGCGAGCGCGACGAGCGGCGCGCTGTCGTTCGTCTTCGGCGCTGGCCATGAATTCGGCCACGCGGAAGCAGGCGGATCGGATGAGCTGCTCGGCAGCAGGGGAAGTCGTCGTCACGGTGTCCATCTGCCCACCGTGCCCGGGCGGATGTTGCGTCAACGTAAGCATCCGTCACGGTCCGACGCCCGGGCGGGGCGCCGTCACCACGGGCGCTCCTCCTGCTCGAGGGCCGCGTGGCGAGCGCAGCAGAATCCGCGGTGTCCGCGCACGGTCGACATCGCGAGGGTCACGGTGGCGTCGCAGTACCGGCACGGCCGGGGTCGGTGTTCGCGCTCGTCCAGGCGCGCAGCGATCCGCGCGACGAGGTCACCGGCGAGGCTCATCGTCGTCCCCTGCCGTCCGAAGCGTGTCCGCCGCGTTGTGCATGAGTGACACCCTGCCAAGCGGCACGTAAAGACGGCGTCAGACGGCGGCCGACCGAGTCGACCTCCCCATTCGACGCCCGGGCTGCGTGCCAGAAATGCAGCGCCCGGGCGTCGACGGATCCCCCCGGATACGTCACGCAGTGCGTGACGGGGTCAACTGTACTGATCTTCGGTCGCGACCGATACCCGCAGATGAGACGCATTTCATCCAGGTACCGTGCCGGTGTGAGCCACGTAGACCTGCGCCCGTTCGAGGATGACGACGCCGACGCCGTCTTCGAGATGCTGCAAGACCCGGATGCCGTCACCCAAGCGGCCTTCACCGCGGATGACCCGTCCGACCGCGCGGCGTTCGACGCGTGGCTCGAGCGCCACCGCGCCGACGACCGCGTCAACCTGCGCGTCGTGACCGACGACGGCGGCTTCGCAGGCATCGCGGCCGCGTTCACCGTCGACGACGACCGTGAGGTAACGGTGTGGATCACGCGCAACGCCCGCGACCGCGGCGTCGCCTCCGCCGCACTGCGTCTGCTGATCGCCCATGAGGCCGAGCGACCGCTGTACGCGCGCGTCGCCGCCGACAACACCGCCGCGATCGAGGTGCTGCGCAGCACCGGCTTCAGCGAGATCGAGCACGGGCCGGCATACGCCCCCGCACGCGGCACTGAGATCGAAGAGCTCGTCTTCGCGCTGCCGCCCACGCTCGACGGCATCTGACACGCCGCGTCCCGAAGCCGCCGCGACACAGGCGCATACTTCTCACATGGACATGCTCGACGACGTCGTGTCCGGCGCCTCCTCGCGAACGGTGTCGACCCCCGACCTGCTGCGCCTCGTGCAGACGCTCGCGCAGGATCTCGGCTCGCCCGAGCTCCGGTCGTGGGCCCGCGCCGAGCTGACCGGATACCTGCCGGAGCACCGCCTGCCGAGCTACCGGGGCCCCTTCGCCCTTCCGATCGAGAACGCGATCGACCCCAGCGAGGCCACCGTCACCGTCGAGCTGCGCGGTCCGCTGGCCGAGGTGTCGCAGACAGCTGATCTGGTCGACGGACGGTCCCTCTACGAGGCCGATCCCCGCGACGCGGTCGCCCGATACCGCGCGCGCATCGCCGACGGCATCGACCCGCGGATCGCCCTGATGCGGCTGTGCGGCGAGTCGAGCGTCGTGCCCGCTCCCCTGTTGCGCTCGGTCGATGAGAGCGTCCGCAACCGGGTGCTCGACATCGCCCTCGACCTGCGCGCAGTCGCCCATCCCTCGAGCGAGGGCCTCACGGTCTCGGCCGCCGCCCTCGCCCTCGTCGTCGACGGTGCGCTCGGGCTCGCGCCGGGGCACGGCGCACCCGGGACGACTCCCCCGCTGCTGCAGGATGCCGCTGCCGCCGACCTCGTCGACCGCATGTCGGCCGTGCTCGCCGACGTCCATCGGGCCGAGGAAGCTGTGCGCGTCGTGCTCGAGGACGAGCCCGGCGCCGTCAAACGAAACAGCGTGCAGCGCCTCGCGAACGCAGTGCGCGCCGGACGGATACCCGCCGCCCCCGGCATCCATCCCGACGAGGCCGCCGATCGCGTCGTCGACATCGCCGCCCGCCACCTCGGTTGGTGACGACCCCGGGAACGCAAAAGGCCCCCTCACCGTAGTGAGAGGGCCTGCTGTGCGCGAGGGGGGAGTTGAACCCCCACGCCCTTTCGGGCACTGGCACCTGAAGCCAGCGCGTCTGCCTATTCCGCCACTCGCGCGAGAACGTGTTTCCACGAACCCAACTTCCCGAGGATATCACGACTTCGAGGTCGCGAAAGTCCACGATCCCGGCCTCATCGAGCCCGAATGCAACGCGCGTTCAGTCTCCCTGACTACGATGAAGCCACCATCCGCCTGCCTGAGGAGCCCCGTGGGACTACTTGACAGCTTCGAGAAGGGTCTCGAGCGTGCCGTCAACGGCGCCTTCGCCAAGACCTTCCGCAGCGGTGTCCAGCCGGTGGAGATCGCATCCGCGCTCCGCAGCGAACTCGACAAGAAGGCCGCCGTCGTCAGCCGTGATCGCATCCTGGTGCCGAACGCGCTGACGGTCCGTCTCGCCCCCGGCGATGCCGAGCGGATGGACGCCCTCGGCAGCGCTCTGCGCGATGAACTGCGGACCCTGGTCGAGAAGCACGCGAAGGCTCAGGGGTACTCGTTCTCCGGCGCGGTGAGCATCGCCCTCATCGCCGACTCTCAGCTGTCCACCGGCACGGTGCGGGTCGACTCGAACTCGGATGCCGGTGCCCGCGTGTCGTGGCAGGCCGTGCTCGAGATCGACGGGCAGCAGCATCCGCTCGTCGCCTCGCGAACCGTCATCGGACGCGGCAGCGACGCCGACATCACCATCCCCGACGCCGGCACCAGCCGTAAGCACGTCGAGATCCTGTGGGACGGCGAGCGCGCGATGGTCCGCGACCTCGGCTCGACCAACGGCACGCAGCTCAACGGCTCGCGTGTCGGCGAAGCGGCGCTCCCCGTCGACGGAGTCGTGCGCATCGGCCGCACCGACATCGTCTTCCGCGTGATCCCCCAGGCTCAGGCGCCGGCACGTCCCCGCATGTCGGCGGACGAGGCGACGCGCATGTTCGACACGCGAGGGGGTGCGCGATGAGTCCGCTCACCCTGCTGCTGCTGCAGATTGGCTTCCTCGTTCTGCTGTGGTTCTTCGTCTTCGCCGTCGTCTACTCGCTGCGCGCCGACCTGTTCGGCGTGAAGGTGCGCAAGCTCCCCGAGCCCGCCGCCGCCGGAGCCGCACCCGCCGCGCCGTCGGTCACGCGGGCGCCCACGTCCGGACCGGATGCCGCGACCGCGGCCGTCGGCGCCGTGGGCCGGCCCCCCGTGGCGGGCGGCAAGGCCACGACCGACGCGGTCTCGCGCATCGTGATCACGAGCGGACCCAAGGCCGGACTCGAGCTGCCGCTGGGGTCCGAGCCGCTGACGATCGGCCGATCGAGCGAGTCGGGCCTCGTCATCCGCGACGACTACACCTCGAGCCACCACGCGCGCCTCGTGCTGTGGGGCAACCAGTGGATGATCCAGGACCTCGATTCCACCAACGGCACGTGGCACGACGGCGCGCGCGTGGCATCTCCGGTGCCCGTGATCGTGGGTGCGCCGATCAAGGTCGGCGCGACGACGTTCGAACTGCGGAAGTAGTCCGCGTCTATGGTCTTCCAGGGCTCCAGCGCTGCCATCTCGCACACCGGGAAGGTCCGTTCCAACAACCAGGATTCGGGCTTCTGCGGCTCGAACCTCTTCGTCGTCGCCGACGGCATGGGCGGGCACGCCGGTGGTGATGTCGCCTCGAGCCTCGCGGTGCGCCGGCTCGAGAGCCTCGATCACGCGTTCTCGACGACGACCGAGGCGGAAGCGGCCCTGCGCGATGCCCTCGCCGACACCGCCGCCGAGCTCATCAGCACCGTGAAGGTGCGCCCCGAGCTCGCGGGCATGGGAACGACCGTCAGCGCGCTGGTGATGGTCGACGAGTACGCCGTCATCGCGCACATCGGCGATTCGCGCCTCTACCTGTACCGCGACGACACGCTGACGCAGATCACCACCGACCACACGTTCGTCCAGCGACTGGTCGACTCGGGCCGCATCACTCCCGAAGAGGCGCGTTATCACCCGCGCCGCTCGGTGCTCATGCGCGTGCTCGGCGACATGGACCCCGATCCCGAGATCGACACGTTCATCATGCCGACCCAGCCCGGCGACCGCTGGCTGCTGTGCTCGGACGGACTCTCGGGCGTCGTCGACGACGCGCACACGGCCAAGGCTCTGGGCCAGGGCTGGGCGCCCGGCCGCACCGCCGACAATCTGCTCAAGCAGGCCCTCGACGGCGGCGCTCCCGACAACGTCACGATCGTCATCGTCGACGTCGGCGGCCAGCATCCGCTGTTCAGCGGTCCCCCGACCGTCGTCGGCTCGGCCTCGCACCCCCTCGGGATCGAGGTGCCCGCCGCACGCCCGCAGCCGCGCAGCTGGCTGCATCCGGCCCGTCAAGCGGCGAACGAGCCGACGCACTTCGAGCCGGCGGCCGAGTTCCTCGAAGAGCTCATCGAAGAGGATCGCCGCCGGGCGCGGCGACGTCGCGTGACCTGGTTCGGCGGGTTCGTCGTGATCCTCGCGGCGATCGGCGTGGTGCTGTTCGCCGCGTACAGCTGGACGCAGACCCGCTACTTCGTGGGCGTCGACGCCGACACGGTCGTCATCTACCGCGGCATCCCGCCGAGCATCGGGCCGATCTCGCTGTCGTCGCCCGAGGAGGACACCGGCATCCCGCTCGACGACCTGCCGGCGTACCAGCTGCAGGCGGTGCAGCAGACCATCGCGGCCGATTCGCTCGCCGACGCCCGCGCCATCGTCGAGAACCTACGTGTGGACGGAGGAAGCGGGTCATGACCAGTGCTCCCGTCGCGGCCGACACCTCGGTCATCAAGGCGCTGCGCAAGCTGCGCGTGCCGCAGACGCAGCGAAACCGAGAGCTCGGCCTGCTGCTGTTCGCTTTCGTCATCAACGCCGCCGCGCTCGCGCTCGTGCAGCTCGGGACGAAGGGCACGATCGACTCGTCGTTCCTGATCTACTGCTCGGCGCTCGACATCCTCGCGCTCGCGATCCACGTCGTGCTGCGCCTGCGGGCGCGCGACGCCGACCCCTTCGTCGTGCCCATCGCGACGCTGCTGTCGGGCATCGGCATCGCGATGATCTACCGCATCGACCTCGAGGGCACGTCGCAGGGCTGGAACATGCTGGCGGTTCGTCAGCTCGTCTGGTGCGCGATCGCGCTCGCGGCCGCCCTCGCCGTGGTCATCGGCCTGCGCAACTACCGCGTGCTGTTCCGCTACACCTACATCTTCGGGTTCGTCGGCATCGGGCTGCTGCTGCTGCCGTTCGTCCCGGGCCTCGGCGTCGAAGCCGGCGCCGACGTCTGGGTCTCGATCGGCGGCATCGTCTCGTTCCAGCCCGGTGAGCTCGCCAAGCTCGCCCTCGCGATCTTCTTCGCCGGCTACCTCGTGCGCACACGCGAGTCGCTCGCCTCGGTCGGCACGCGGTTCCTCGGCATCACGTGGCCTCGCCCCCGTGAGCTCGGCCCGGTCCTCGTCATCTGGGGCGTTTCGCTGGCCATCATCGTGCTGCAGCGCGACCTCGGCACCGGCACCCTCATCTTCGGCATGTTCATCGCGATGCTCTACGTCGCGACGGGCAAGACGAGCTGGGTGATGATCGGTCTGACCCTCGTGGTCGCCGGCGGCGCGATCGCCTCGCAGGTGCTGCCGTACGTCAAGGGACGCTTCCAGAACTGGCTGAACCCGTTCGACCCGTCGAACATCGACGCCGCCGGCGGCAGCTTCCAGCTCGTGAACGGCCTGTACGGCCTCGCCAAAGGCGGGTTCATCGGCACGGGCCTCGGCCAGGGTCGCCCCTGGATGACACCGCTGTCGCAGAGCGACTACATCTTCCCCAGCCTCGGCGAGGAGATCGGGCTCATCGGCGTGTTCGCGCTGCTGTGCCTGTACATGGTCTTCACGAGCCGCGGCGTCCGCATCGGTCTCGCCGGCCAGGACGATTTCGGCAAGCTGCTCGCGACGGGCCTGTCGTTCACGATCGCCCTGCAGGTGTTCATCATGGTCGGCGGTGTGACCCGCGTCATCCCGCTGACCGGACTCACGACTCCCTTCCTCGCGGCGGGCGGTTCGTCGCTCGTGGCGAACTGGATCATCGTCGCGCTGCTGCTGCGCATCTCGGATGCGGTGCGCTCTCGACCCCGGGTGGTGATCGGATGACCAAGGAACTGCGACGACTGAGCTTCGTGATGCTCGCGATGTTCCTCGCCCTCTTCGCCTCGACCAGCTGGATCCAGGTGATCCAGGCGCAGACGCTGAACGAGAACCCTGGCAATCGGCGCACGCTCTACGACTCGTTCGAGGTGCAGCGCGGCTCGATCATCGCGGGCGGGTCGGTCGTAGCCGCATCCGTTCCCAGCGACGACATCTACTCGTGGCAGCGCCAGTACACGGATGCCGCCATGTGGGCGCCCATCACGGGCTGGATCAACCCGGTGCTGGTGTCGTCGTCGGGTATCGAGCAGATCATGAACCAGTCGCTGTCGGGCACCGACGACACCCAGTTCCTCGCCCGCCTCGAGCAGATCATCTCGGGTGCGCCCGCACGCGGGTCGAACGTCCTGCTCACGGTCGACCCGGCCATCCAGCGGGCGGCCTACGACGCCCTGCAGGGGTATGAGGGCGCGGTCATCGCGAGCGAGCCCTCCACCGGCCGCATCCTCGCGATGGTGTCGAGCCCGAGCTTCGATACGAACCGGCTCGCCTCGCACGACTCCGCCGCCGTCAACGCGGCATACGACGAGCTCGCGGCCGACCCGCTCAAGCCCCTGTTCAACCGATCGATCGGCGGCGATCTGAACCCGCCCGGATCGACGTTCAAGCTCGTCGTCGTCTCGGCCGCGCTGTCGTCGGGCAAGTACACGCCCGAGTCGACGTTCCCCAACCCCGCGACGTGGACGATCCCGGGCACGAGCAACACGCTGCACAACTTCGACCTGGGCACGTGCGGACCCGGAGAGACCACGACGCTCGCCACGGCCCTGCGGCTGAGCTGCAACATCCCGATGGCCGAGCTGGCCGTCGAGCTCGGCGACGACGCGATCCGCGCCGAGGCGGAGAAGTTCGGTTTCAACACCGAGATGGAGGTGCCGCTGTCGGTGTCGGCATCCGAGTACCCGCGCGGCCTCAACGACGCTCGCACGGCACTGTCGGGCTTCGGCCAGGGCGATGTCACGGCCACGCCGCTCGCGATCAACCAGGTGTCGGCGGGCATCGCCAACGGCGGCATGGTCATGAAGCCGCAGCTGCTGGACTCCGTCGTCGCGCCCGACCTCACGGTGCAGGAGACGTTCGGACCGAGCGAGTTCGGCCGGGCCGTGACCGAGGATGTCGCCGAGCAGATGCGGACGCTCATGGTCGCCAATGTCCGTGACGGTGCGGCGAGCGGTGCAAGAATAGACGGCGTCGATGTCGCCGGAAAGACGGGCACTGCGGAGCACGGTCCAGGCGATCCGTACACGTTGTGGTTCACCGGTTTCGCACCGGCGGATGACCCCCAGATCGCCGTCACGGTGATGGTCGAGAACGGGGGCGGCCAGGGGCAGGCCGGAACAAGCAGCGGGATCGCAGCCCCCATTGCGAAGAAGGTTATCGAGGCGGTGCTGAACAGATGAGACCGATGCAAGGCGTGAGCTTCGGCGGGCGTTACGAACTGGATTCGCGGATCGCGATCGGCGGTATGGGCGAGGTGTGGGAGGCCACCGACCACGTCATCGGCCGCACCGTCGCGATCAAGATCCTCAAAGACGAGTACATGGGCGACCCCGGGTTCCTCGAGCGTTTCCGCGCCGAGGCTCGGCATGCCGCGCTCGTGAACCACGAGGGCATCGCGAGCGTCTTCGACTACGGCGAGGAGAACGGCAGCGCCTTCCTCGTGATGGAGCTCGTCCCGGGTGAGGCTCTGTCGACGATCCTCGAGCGCGAGGGCGCCCTGTCGTCCGACAAGACGCTCGACATCGTGGCGCAGACCGCCTCGGCGCTGCAGGCCGCGCACGCGGCCGGACTCGTCCACCGCGACATCAAGCCCGGAAACCTGCTCATCACGCCCGACGGCCGCGTGAAGATCACCGACTTCGGCATCGCGCGCATCGCCGACCAGGTTCCGCTGACCGCGACCGGTCAGGTCATGGGCACGGTGCAGTACCTCTCCCCCGAGCAGGCCTCGGGCCACCCGGCATCCCCGGCCACCGACATCTACTCGCTCGGAATCGTCGCCTACGAGTCCGTGGCGGGCAAGCGCCCGTTCACGGGTGAGTCGCAGGTCGCGATCGCCATGGCGCAGATCAACGAGCAGCCGCCGCCGCTGCCGGCGACCGTCTCGGACCCGGTGCAGAAGCTCATCCTCGCGATGATCGCGAAGAAGCCCGAAGACCGGCCGGCCTCGGCCAGTGCCGTCGCCCGCGCCGCCTCCGCGCTGCGCCGGGGCGACCTCGCGGCCGCGCACGCCGCCGTCCCGGCGGTCTTCGCCGGCGCCGGAACGAGCGATGTCACGCAGCTGCTCACCTCGAACGGCGGCGACACCGCCACCCTGCTGATGCCCGCGGGCGCGGCTGCTGCCGGTGTCGGTGCTGCAGGCCTGGGCGCGACGTCTCTTCTCGACGCCGACCCTGCGGCCGCCGAGGGCGAGCCGACGGATGCACGCAAGCGCAAGCGCAGCCGGTGGACCTGGCCGCTCGTCGCGCTCATCGCGCTGCTGCTGATCGTGCTGGGCGGCACGCTGTTCGCGCTGCTGACCGGCGACGACACCCCCGCCCCCGCACCGACCACGCCGACCTCGACGCCGTCGACCCCGGTCGAGACGCCGTCGGCGGAACCGACCCCGTCGACGCCGTCCTCCATCAACATCGACGGCCTCGGGCTGACCGGCCGCACGTGCGAGGACGCCCTCGCGGTAGCGGCGCAGGCCGGTCTCGAGAACGTCACGTGCTCGCCCGGTGACCCGGCATCCAGCGAAGACGAGGTCGGTCGCGTCTACAGTGTCGTGCCGCTCGGCAACGTTCAGCCCGGCGACACGGTGACCCTCACCGCGTACTCCGACCTGAGCCCCCTCGAGCGCCCGGCAGCGCCGACGATCCAGTCGAACGGCCAGACGGTGTCGAGCGTGACGGCCGGATCGACCGTCCAGGTCATGTGGTCGGGCTTCACCTGCCCGGCCGGCCTGACCGCGTCGTCGTACACGCTCACCGCGAGCGGCGGCCTCTTCGAAGCCAACTCGCAGTCGACCGCGAGCTTCAGCGCCAACCAGCGCCCCGCCAACCTGCGGGTCGGCGACTCGGGCGTCGTGTCGGTGACCTACACCGTCACGTGCTCCGGCGAGGGCGGCGACCGCACCTCGCCCGCCTCGTCCGAGGCCGCGGCCACGATCCAGCCCGCGCCGTCCACCGGCAATGGGAACGGCAATGGCAACGGTGGCGGCAACGGCGGTGGCAACACGGGCGACGACGAAGGCTGATCACCGCGAGCATCATGCGGCCACCATCGGAGAATCCATCGAACGCAGGGAGTGACGTGTCGGCAGAGCAACGTGTGCTGTCAGAGCGCTACCGCGTCGACGAGCCGATCGGCCGCGGCGGCATGGCGAGTGTGTATCGGGGATACGACCTGACGCTCGGCCGCGAGGTCGCGATCAAGATCCTCAAGCGCGAGCTCGCGGACGATCCCGCTTTCCGCACCCGGTTCCGCCTCGAGGCGCAGTCGGCGTCGCGTATGTCGCACCCCTCGATCGTGCGGGTGTTCGACGCCGGTGAGGACGTCGAGACCGACCCGGACGGCAGCCGGCACTCCGTGCCCTACATCGTCATGGAGCTGGTCTCGGGCCGTCTGCTCAAGGACATGCTCGAGGCTGGCCCGCTCGCGGAAGCCGACGCGGTTCGCTACGTCGACGGCATCCTCGAGGCGCTCGAGTATTCGCACCGCGCCGGCGTCGTGCACCGCGACATCAAGCCCGGCAACGTCATGATCACCGACGGCGACGCCGTGAAGGTCATGGACTTCGGCATCGCCCGCGCGGTTTCGGACTCGTCGTCGACGGTGGCCGAGACGACCGCGATCATCGGCACGGCCGCGTACTTCTCGCCCGAGCAGGCCAAGGGCGAGCCCGTGGACGCGCGCGCCGACCTGTACTCCACGGGCGTCGTGCTCTACGAGCTGCTCACCGGACGCGCGCCCTTCCGCGGCGAGACGCCGGTCGCGGTGGCGTACCAGCACGTCAGCGAAGCGCCGCTCCCCCCGTCCGAGGTGGTCGAGGACGTGCCCCGCGCACTCGACGCCATCGTGCTGCGCGCACTCGCGAAGAGCCCGTTCCAGCGATTCCAGGATGCCACCGAGTTCCGCACCGCCCTGCAGCAGGCGATCGGCGGCAAGCAGCCCTCGAAGCGGCAGATGGGTGCGCTCAGCAGCGAGCTCTACGGGCCCGATCCGCGTAACGCCGCTGAGACCGCCCGGTCGCTGCGCCAGCTGAGCACCGACACGTCGATGCGCCGCACGCAATCCGGACCTCCCGCCAGCTGGATCTGGGCAGGTGTGGCCGTGCTCGCGGCACTGCTGATCGCGGTGTTGATCTGGGTGCTCGCGTTCCAGCCGACGCAGACCGTCCCCCCGACCTCGCGAGTGGTGCCCGAGGTCTCGGGCAAGTCGTGGGACCTCGCCGAGAACCTGCTGACCGAGGCCGAGCTCACGCCGGTGCGCTCGGATCGCAGCGACGGTACCGTTCCCGCGGGCGACGTCATCGGCACCGAGCCGGCTGAGGGCACGACCGTCTCCCCCGGCCAACGCGTCACCGTCTACGTCTCGACCGGCCAGGAGATGGCGGTCGTCCCCACGCTCGAGAACCTCTCGCGCGACGAGGCGACCGCGGCGCTGACGAACGCCGGACTGCAGCTCGGTTCGGTGCGCTCGCGCAACCACCCGACCCTGGGCGCCGGCACCGTCATCGAGGCGTCGGCTGCCGCCGGCTCCGAGCTGGCGATGGGCAGCACGGTCAACCTCGTCGTCGCCAGCGGCACCGTCACCCTCGTCGACCTCACCGGCTACACCGTCGAGGCTGCGCAGCGCGAGCTGCAGCAGGACGCGCTGCAGCTGATCCCCGAGGTCGTCGAAGACCCGGCTTGCCCCGCCTCCCCCGGCGGTCAGACGGTCGCCGCCCAGTCGCTGACGCCGGGCGAGGTGCCGATCGGCTCGACCGTCGCCCTCACCGTCTGCACCGGCGCCTGAACGAATCGCGTCGCCCGCCCGGCTGGGCGCGATTCAGCTCGGTTCAGTGCTGCGCCGCGGCCGCGCGGTGCGGCTGCAGACCCGCGCCGGTCTCGTCCGCTCCCTCGAGCCCGATCGAGGCGAGCCAGTTGCCGAGCAGCCGGTAGCCCCCCTGGGTGAGCACCGACTCGGGGTGGAACTGCACGCCCTGGATTGGCAGCGAGCGGTGGGCGATCCCCATCACGGTGCCTTCGGCGGTGCGCGCCGTCACCGCCAGCACATCCGGCAGGTGCGCGGCCTCCACCGCAAGCGAGTGGTAACGGCCGGCGACGAACGGATGCCGCATCCCACGGTACAGCGCCGAGGAATCATGCAGCACGTTCGATGTCATCCCGTGCATCAGTTCCGGGGCCTCCCCCACGCGACCGCCGAACGCGACGGCGATCGCCTGATGACCAAGACACACCCCCAGCAGAGGTGTGCGAACGGATGCCGCGGCCGCGACGATCGGGATCGAGGCGCCGGCATCCTGTGGAGTCCCCGGCCCCGGCGATACGAGCACACCGTCGAATCCGGCGATCGCGCCGCGGGGATCGGTCACGGCGTCGGCTTCCACCAGCTCCGTCGTCGCACCCAGCTCGCGCAGGTACCCGACGAGCGTGTGGACGAAGCTGTCGTGATTGTCGACGACGAGGACCGTCGTCACCCGACCGTCGACTCCTCGGCGGGTGAGAAGAACGGCGCGATCGCCGGGAACGCGTAGAAGAACAGTGCGTAGACGATGGCGGCGGCGAGGATCAGCAGGATGATCACGCGGATCCACCACGGACCGGGCAGGACGCGCCAGAGTGCGGCATACATCAGGCGCTCACTCCTTCGGAGAGGGATGCCGGCGGGCCGGCGCTGTTCGGCGTGAATTCCTCGAAGACCGCGTACGAGATGATGCGCTCGAGCATGTTCAGCTTCGGCGCGCAGCTGGTGAGCGTGAGGTAGCGGCCGTTCGCGGCGAGGTCGACCTGCTGCGGCACGGGGTTGAGCACCTCGATGGCGGTGTCCTGCACGTACTCGACGTTGCGGAAGCGGTAGGTGTACCAGCCGTCCTGGGTCTGGATGACGACGGCGTCGCCGATGACGAGGCGATCGACGGGGTCGAACGGAGCGCCGGACGTCCACCGGTGCGCGGCCACGGCCATGTTGCCCTCGGCGCCCGGCATGGCCGAGCCCTCGTAGTGGCCGATGTAGCCGGCATCCAGGATGGACTTCTTCGCCGTGCCGCTCGCGATCTTGAACTGCCAGTCGGGACCGAAGCGCGGGATGTACATGATGCCGAACTCGGCGCCGTGGCCCGGCTCGTCGAGCACCGGGATGACGGGCGGGGCGGGCTCAGCGGGAGCCTCGGACGTCTCCGTCGGTTCGGGCGTCTCGGCCGGGGTATCAGCCTGTGCGGCATCCGCCCACTGCTGCGCCAGAGCGGAGGCCTCGGCTTGCTTCTGCGAGCTGATGATCATGTCGCCGAACCACATCTGCCAGCTGACGAAGAGCAGCATCACCACGCCGGCGGTGAGCAGGAGCTCCCCGAGCACGCCGACGACGCTCGTGCGTCGACGCGGACGCGACGGTCGTGGTCGCGCGGAGCGTCGCGAGCGACGCGTGTGCGGTTCGGTCTCCACGATCGGGAAGTTTAGCCGCCCAGGTTATCGTGCGGCTGACAGTTAGGATTCATTCCATGGCATCTTCGAGCGACCACGACGACCCGACCGTGGAGCGACGCCCCGCAGATGACGCACCTAACCCGGTCTGGTTCAAGCCGATCATGCTGGGTCTGATGCTCATCGGACTCGTGTGGGTGCTCGTGTTCTACCTCAGCAACTCCACGCTGCCCGTCCCCGGTATCGGCGGCTGGAACCTCGTGATCGGCTTCGGCATCGCGTTCATCGGGTTCCTCATGACGACGCGCTGGCGCTGAGACCCTCTGTCCACATGTGAGTTACACCGGTGTGATTCCATCCCCACCTGGGGATAGACCTGTGGATAACTCTCACCCGTAGATCGCGAGCGGCACCGCCAGCAGCGCGATCAAGCCGACGGCCGTTGCGACCAGCAGCAGCGACTGCAGCTTCCGCTTGCGGATGGCGCGCGTGCGCGCGTAGATCGTTCCGACGAGGGCGCCGACGATCAGACCGCCGATGTGGGCCTGCCACGACACCTGCGGGATCCCCGTGCCGCCCAGCGCGCCGGTCAGCAGCGGCAGGAACGACAGCACGAGGTTGATGCCCAGGATCACCGCGATCCCGGTGATGTTCGCGCCGATGTGGCGACCGATGACGAGCAGAGCGCCGAACAGGCCGAAGATCGCGCCCGAGGCGCCGACGACCGGCGTCATGAACCCGAGGAGCACCGCGGCGACGGAGCCGCCGAGGCCGCTCAGCAGATAGAGCCACAGGAAGCGCAGCCGGCCGAGCATCGGCTCGAGGCTGCGGCCCAGCATCCACAGGGCCAGCATGTTGAGCCCCACGTGCCAGAAACCGCTGTGGACGAGCAGCACCGTGAACAGGCGCCACGGCTCGAACGAGCCCGTGAATGACGGATAGAGCAGCGGTGGGATGAGCGCGAGCGTCTGGCGGGCGAGGAGCCCGACGCCCGGGATGAGCGTGACGACGAACACGAAGAACGTCAGACCGATGATGCCGTACGTCACCAGGGGTCGGGAGTCGTCGGCGCGCACCGCTCGCAGGACGCGAGGCGCGCGGCGGGGTCGTGGCGCGCCCGAGCTCTTCTGCTGCTCACGCAGGCACTCGGGGCAGATCACCCCGACGGGCATCGGCGTCTGGCATTCCGCGCAGATCGTGCGCAGGCAGCGCTGGCAGAGCACGAAGCTCTGCCGATCGGGATGCCGGTAGCAGAAGTTGTCGGGATTGCTCCGAAGCTCGGACGCGCTCACGAACCGCTCAGACCGCGGTGACGTCGATCGACGACATGACGACGGGCTCGATCGGCCGGTCGCCCGCGCCGGTCTTCACCGCGGCGATCGCGTCGACGACCTGACGCGAAGCGTCATCCGCGACCTCGCCGAAGATCGTGTGCTTGCCCTGCAGCCAAGGAGTCGGGTCTGTCGTGATGAAGAACTGCGAGCCGTTGGTGCCCTCGGCCTTGCCCGTGATCGCGTTGCGACGCAGTCCGGCGTTCGCCATCGCGAGGATGTAGGGCTTCTGGAAGTCGAGCTCGGGGCTGATCTCGTCGTCGAAGTTGTATCCCGGACCGCCGATGCCCTGACCGAGCGGGTCGCCGCCCTGGATCATGAAGTTCGGGATGATGCGGTGGAAGATGACATCGGTGTACAGCGGGCCCTGGCCGGGCTTGCCCGTGGCGGGGTCGGTCCACTCGCCGGTGCCATCGGCGAGACCGATGAAGTTCTTCACCGTGCGGGGGGCCTGGTCGCCGAAAAGGTTGACGACGATGTCGCCGTGATTGGTGTGGATCGTCGCTACTGCAGTGTGCTGAGGCATGTCTGCCATTCTCGCACCTGTCAATGCCCTGCTGGCGTGGGCGCTCTCTGGCAAGATGAGGGAAAACGTCCCACGATGCAGGGAGGGCCCACGTGAGCCTCAGCCGCAAGCGCAAGAAGCAACTCCGCAAGCTCCAGAAGCAGGCGAACACCCTGTGGGAGTCGCAGCAGGTCCTGGTTGGCGAGGCCGCCAAGGTGGCTCGTGAAGCCGGCAACCAGCTCGGCAACTACAGCCGCGAGCACGTCCAGCCGGCTGTGCAGCAGTCGTACGCGCAGTACGCCGCGCCGTACGTCGACAAGAGCGTCCGCGCGACCCGCAAGGTGTACAACGGCGCGCTGATCCCGGCGGCCGGTGCCGTCGTCGGCGGAGCACTCTCCGTCTGGGACGCCGCCAACGACACCCGCGAACGCCTCGCGCACGGCCGTGGCGTGAACCTCGACCTGACGTCGGTCAAGAAGAATGCCGCCAAGTACGGCAAGAAGGCGACCAAGACGTTCCAGTCGCGCGCCGCACTGCCCGAGCCCAAGAAGAAGCGCGGCGCCGGTGGCGTGATCGCCCTGGTCCTCGGTGTCGCTGCCGCCGCCGGCGTGCTCTACGCCGCCTGGCAGACGCTCCGCGCCGACGACGAGCTGTGGGTGGCGGACGACCCGCTGCGCGCTCCCGACGCCTGAATCGGATGACCGACGACTTCGAGCCCACGTCTCGCGTCCGCCTCGCGGCGGCCGAGCGTGGGCTCGATGTCGTCGTGCGCGAGCGCCCGGATGCCGGCAGTCTCGACGAGGCCGCCGCGCTGCTCGGCCTCGAGCCCGACGACATCGTCAAGACGCTCGTCGTCAAGCGCAGTGACGACACCTACCTGTTCGCGCTCGTCCCCGGAGACCGCGTCATCTCGTGGCCCAAGCTCCGAGCGGTCGTGGGCGTGAACAAGCTGCGGCTGCCCGAGCCCGAGCTCGCCCTCGCCGCCACCGGATACGAGCGCGGCACGATCGTGCCGATCGGCAGCACGACCGACTGGCCCGTCGTCGCCGATGCGTCGATCGTCGGTCGGCGCATCGCCATGGGCGCCGGTGCCCACGGTTACAGCCTCTTCGTCGACGCCGACGCTCTCATCGCCGCCTACGGCGCGACCGTGGCCGACATCACCGAGCAGCGTTCGCGCTAAGTCCCCCGTCGCGTCGGCCGCTCACCCGCAAACGACGAAACGCCGGAATCGCGAGGATTCCGGCGTTCGATGTGTGTGGAGCCTAGGAGATTCGAACTCCTGACATCCTGCTTGCAAAGCAGGCGCTCTACCAGCTGAGCTAAGGCCCCGAGGGGGTTCGGGGTGGGGCTACCAGGACTTGAACCTGGGACCTCTTCATTATCAGTGAAGCGCTCTAACCGCCTGAGCTATAGCCCCGTTCCGACGCATTCCTGCGCCGGCAACCTCCAAGACTTTACCGGACGAACCGGGATTTCACTAATTGGAGGTGAATCCGACCAGCAGACCGCCCGTGACCTTCACCATCACGTTGTAGATGCCGGCGACGACGGCGCCGAGCACGGTGATGACGATGAGGTTCAGGATGGCCACGATGGCCGAGAACGCCATGACCTGCGGCAGGTTCAGGAACTGCTTGATCGAGAAGTCGCCGTTCGAGAACGCCACGAAGAGCTCGTCGACCCGGTCGATCAGACCGGTCGTGCTCAGCACCATGTACACGAGGAACGTCGCCACGACGGTGACGATCGCCAGCGCCACCGACGCCAGGAACGACAGCTTCACCGCGGACCAGAAGTCGACGTAGACCAGGCGCAGGCGCACCTGCTTGGCGCTGGTCTTGCTCGTGGACTTCCGGGCGAGTTTGTCGGCGACCGTGCTCATGCGTCAGAACCACTCTCTTCGGTTTCCGCGGACGGGGGTGCATCCACGGCGGGGGCATCATCGGATGCCGCTTCTTCGGTCAGGCCCCGCTCGCCGTTCCGGGCGATCGCGAGGATCCGGTCGTCGTCACCGGGCCGGGCGAAAACGACGCCCATGGTGTCGCGACCCTTGGCCGGGACCTCGGCCACGGAGGAGCGTACCACCTTGCCGCTGGCAAGAACCACGAGGACCTCATCGCTCTCGGAGACGATCAGGCCGCCCGCGAGGACCCCCCGGTCGTCGTTCAGTTTCGCCACCTTGATGCCCAGACCACCCCGGCTCTGCGTGCGGTACTGGTCGACAGCCGTGCGCTTGGCGTAGCCGCCGTCGGTCACGACGAACACGTATCCGTCCCCGCGGGCGACCGATGCGGAGAGCAGGCTGTCGTCCTCGCGGAACGAGATGCCCTTCACACCCTCGGTGGATCGGCCCATCGGACGCAGCGCGTCGTCGGTGGCCGAGAAGCGCAGCGACATCCCCTTGCGGGTGATGAGGAGGATGTCGTCACCCTCGTCGACCAGGAGGGCGCTGACGAGCTCGTCGCCGCCGGTCTCGTCCTCCTGACCGCGCAAGCGGATCGCGATGACGCCGCCCTGGCGGTTCGTGTCGTACTCCGACAGCGCCGTCTTCTTGATCTTGCCGTCGCGGGTCGCGAGCACCAGGTACTGGGCCGCGGAGTAGTCGCGGATATCGAGGATCTGCGCGATCTCCTCGCCCGGCTGCAGCGCGAGCAGGTTGGCGACGTGCTGGCCCTTCGCATCGCGGCCCGCCTCGGGCAGCTCGTACGCCTTGGACCGGTAGACGCGGCCCTTGGTGGTGAAGAACAGCAGCCAGTGATGGGTCGTCGTGACGAAGAAGTGCTCGACGACGTCATCGGCTCGCAGTTGAGCGCCCTTGATGCCCTTGCCGCCGCGGTGCTGCGATCGGTAGTTGTCGCTGCGCGTGCGCTTGATGTAGCCCTCACGCGTGACGGTGACGACCATCTCCTCTTCCGGGATGAGGTCTTCCATCGACATGTCGCCGTCGAAGCCGTGCAGGATGTGCGTGCGACGCTCATCGCCGTACTTGTCGACGATCGCCGTGAGCTCCTCGGCGATGATCGTGCGCTGCCGGCTCGGCGTGGCGAGGATGTCGTTGAGGTCGGCGATCTTGAGCTCGAGCTCGGTCGCCTCGTCGATGATCTTCTGCCGCTCCAGGGCCGCGAGGCGACGCAGCTGCATCGACAGGATCGCGTCGGCCTGGATGTCGTCGATGTCGAGCAGGCTCTTCAGACCCTCGCGCGCCTCGTCGACGGTGGGGGAGCGGCGGATCAGCGCGATGACCTCGTCGAGGGCATCGAGCGCCTTGAGGTAGCCGCGCAGGATGTGCATGCGCTTCTCGGCCTCATTGAGGCGGTACCGCGTGCGGCGGACGATGACCTCGATCTGGTGCTCGATCCAGTACGACACGAAGCCGTCCAGCGGGAGCGTACGCGGTACGCCGTCGACGATCGCCAGCATGTTGGCGCCGAAGTTCTCCTGCAGCTGCGTGTGCTTGTACAGGTTGTTCAGCACGACCTTCGCGACGGCGTCGCGCTTGAGCACGACCACGAGGCGCTGGCCGGTACGGTCACTGGTCTCGTCGCGGATGTCGGCGATGCCGGTGATCTTGCCGTCACGGGCGAGGTCGCGGATCTTCAGGGCGACGTTGTCGGGGTTGACCTGGTACGGCAGTTCGGTGATCACGAGGCACGTGCGGCCCTGGATCTCCTCGACCTCGATGACGGCCCGCATCGTGATCGAGCCGCGTCCGGTGCGGTAGGCCTCGCGGATGCCCTTGGTGCCGAGGATCTGCGCGCCGGTGGGGAAGTCGGGGCCGTGGATGCGCGACATGAGCGCCTCGAGGAGCTCGTCGCGCGAGGCATCCGGGTTCTCGAGCGACCACAGCGCACCGTCGGCGACCTCGCGCAGATTGTGCGGCGGGATGTTCGTCGCCATGCCCACGGCGATGCCGACCGAGCCGTTGACCAGCAGGTTCGGGAAGCGCGCGGGCAGGACGACCGGTTCCTGCGTCTTGCCGTCGTAGTTGTCCTCGAAATCGACGGTGTCCTCGTCGATGTCGCGGACCATCTCCATGGCCAGCGCGGCCATCTTGGTCTCGGTGTACCGGGGGGCGGCCGCACCCTGGTTGCCGGGGGAGCCGAAGTTTCCCTGACCGTCCGCGAGCGGATAGCGCAACGACCACGGCTGGACGAGACGGACGAGGGCGTCGTAGATCGCGCTGTCGCCGTGCGGGTGGTACTGACCCATCACCTCGCCGACGACGCGGGCGCACTTCGAGTAGCTCTTGTCGGGACGGTAACCGCCGTCGTACATGCCATAGATCACACGGCGGTGCACGGGCTTGAGCCCGTCCTCGACGCGGGGCAGCGCGCGCCCCACGATGACGCTCATCGCGTAGTCGAGGTAGCTCCGCTGCATCTCGACCTGGAGGTCGACCTGGTCGATGTTGCCGTGGTTGTGGGCAGGCGTGAGGTCGGGACGTTCTTCGTCAGACATGCGTTCTCAGTTTCTCGATGTCGCTCGCTCGATCAGATGTCGAGGAAGCGGACGTCCTTGGCGTTGCGCTGGATGAAGGTGCGACGGGACTCGACGTCCTCGCCCATGAGCACCGAGAAGATCTCGTCGGCCGCCGCCTCATCGTCGATCGTCACCTGCCGGAGCGTGCGGGTGTTGTGGTCCATCGTGGTCTCCCACAGCTCCTTCGGGTTCATCTCTCCGAGACCCTTGTAGCGCTGAACGCCGGACTCCTTGGGGATGCGCTTGCCGCTCGCGAGCCCTTCGGCGAGCAGCGCGTCGCGCTCCTTGTCGCTGTAGACGTACTCGTGCTCGGCGTTCGTCCACTTGAGGCGGTACAGGGGCGGCATCGCGAGGTACACGAAGCCGGCCTCGATCAGCCCGCGCATGTAGCGGAAGAGCAGCGTGAGCAGCAGCGTCGTGATGTGCTGGCCGTCGACGTCGGCATCGGCCATCAGGACGATCTTGTGGTACCGGGCCTTCTCGACCGAGAAGTCCTCGCCGATGCCGGTGCCGAAGGCCGAGATGATCGCCTGGATCTCGTTGTTGCCGAGCGCGCGGTCGAGCCGTGCCTTCTCGACGTTGAGCACCTTGCCGCGCAGCGACAGGATCGCCTGCGTCTCGGGGTCGCGACCACGCACGGCCGAACCGCCGGCCGAGTCTCCCTCGACGAGGAAGATCTCCGAGATCGACGGGTCCTTGCTCGTGCAGTCCTTCAGCTTGTCGGGCATCGACGCCGACTCGAACACGCTCTTGCGGCGTGCGGTCTCGCGCGCCTTGCGCGCCGCGAGACGCGCGGTCGCGGCATCCACGGCCTTCATGATGACGCGCTTGGCCTGGGCGGGGTTGCGGTCGAGCCAGTCGGTCAGCTGATCGCCGACGATCTTCTGGACGAAGGCCTTCGCCTCGGTGTTGCCCAGCTTCGTCTTGGTCTGGCCCTCGAACTGCGGCTCGGAGAGCTTGACGGAGATGACGGCGGTCAAGCCCTCGCGGATGTCGTCACCCGTGAGGTTGTCGTCCTTCTCCTTGAGCAGGCCCTTCTCACGTGCGTACGCGTTGACCTTCGTCGTCAGGGCGGCGCGGAAGCCCTCTTCGTGCGTGCCGCCCTCGTGGGTGTTGATCGTGTTGGCGAACGTGAAGACGTTCTCGGTGTAGCTCGTCGTCCACTGCATCGCGAGCTCGAGCGAGATGTGGCGGACGGTGTCCTCCGACTCCACCTCGATGATCTCGTCGTTGACGACCTCGGTCTTGCGCAGCTTGTTGAGGTACTCGACGTAGTCGACGAGACCCCGCTCGTAGAGGAAGTCGTCGTGCGGACGGCGGTTCTCGGAGGTGCCGTCCTCGAGGTCGACGACGTAGGCCGAGTCGGGACGCTGGTCGTCGAGCGCGATGCGCAGGCCCTTGTTGAGGAAGGCCTGCTGCTGGAAACGCGTGCGCAGCGTGTCGTAGTCGAACTCGACGGTCTCGAAGATGTCGGGGTCCGGCCAGAAGGTGATGGTCGTGCCGGTCTCGTCGGTGGCTTCGCCCTTCTCGAGCGGAGCCTGCGGCACGCCGCCGGTACGGAACGACTGGCGCCATACGTGACCCTGACGACGCACCTCGACGTCGAGCCGGGTCGACAGCGCGTTCACGACCGAGGAGCCGACGCCGTGCAGGCCGCCCGAGACCGCGTAGCCGCCGCCGCCGAACTTGCCGCCGGCGTGGAGGACGGTCAGCACCACCTCGACGGTGGACTTGCCCTCGGTCTTGTGCATGTCGACCGGGATGCCGCGGCCGTTGTCGACCACGCGGATCGCACCGTCTTCGAGGATCGAGACCTGGATGGTGTCGCAGTAGCCGGCGAGAGCCTCGTCGACGGAGTTGTCGACGATCTCGTAGACGAGGTGGTGCAGGCCGCGCTCACCGGTGGATCCGATGTACATGCCCGGACGCTTGCGAACCGCCTCGAGGCCCTCGAGGACCTGGATCTCATCCGCGCCGTACTCGTTGGCGACCTTGGCGGGAGTCTCGTCGGTCGCCTCGGCGGGGATCTGAGGGTCTTCGGGAACGCTGTCGGAATTCTGAGACGTCATAGGTTTCGAGCGCTCCACATCGGTTCGGTCGGTCCCGCCCAGTCTACCGGTTTTGCCTCCGTCTCGCGGCGCTCAGCGCCCGTATGGCGAACGAAACGCGGATTCGACGACTGGGGACGTGGCTCAACCGTAGGTATCGCGAGGGCCGCGCCCTGGAACGGCTCTGGGACCCCATTTCCAGGAGGGGACGTCCGGTCCCACGAAACGGACCGTCTCGACGCCCGACTGCGGGAACGCTCTCACCAGCTGCGTCGTGATCGCCGCACGCATCAGATGCAGGTTCTTCGCCCAGGCGGTCGAGTCGCACTGGACGGTGAGCACGCCGTCGGACAGCGCGACCGGTGAGGCGTGCCGCGCGGTCTCCTCGCCAGCGACCTCGGCCCAGCGCAGCACGAGGTCCTCCCGGGACAGCTGAGCGTCCCAGCCGGCCTGACGGGTGAGGTCGGCGATCACGTCACCGAGCCCCTTCGGGTCGCGACCCGAGGTGAACGGCTGGTTCTCGTCGTCGTCGGTACGCGTGCGCCGGCGCTTCTTCCAGCGCCCGGACGGCTCGAGGCCGCGGAGCCGCAGGTAGGTGGCGATCGTCTCGGGCAGCTGATCAGGATTCGGCATCGTCGACCTCGTGCAGCGTCCCGGCCTCGACCCGCACGGTGCGCGCGCGCAGTTCGATCGGCACGTCCTCGGCGACCGCCGCCGTAACGATGACCTGCTGATAGTCGGCCACGATGCCCGCGAGCCGCGCGCGTCGGTCGGCGTCGAGCTCGGCGAAGACGTCGTCGAGGATGACGATGGGATCGCCCAGTGTCGACTCGGCGCGCAGCAGCTGCGCCGACGCGAGCCGCAACGACAGCGCGACCGACCACGACTCACCGTGCGACGCGTAACCCTTCACGGGCAGGTCGCGGATGCGGAGGACGAGGTCGTCGCGGTGCGGCCCGACGAGCGTGATGCCGCGGTCGAGCTCGGCGCTGCGTCGCTCGGCGAGGGCCGTGCGGAAGAGCTGCTCGATCGCAGCGGCATCCGCCACCGCCGCCTCGGCGGGGGAGTCGTCCTCTTCGGGATCGGAGCCGCCCACCGACAGGGCCCACTGGAGCTGCGGCCGATGGTCGGCGCCGGCGATCGCGGTGTAGGCGGTCGCGACGGGCCGCGCGAGTTCCGAGGCGAGGCGGAGCCGCGCCCGGATCACGTCGGTGCCGAGGGTCACGAGCTTGTCGTCCCAGACATCGAGCGTCGACAGCGAGTCGCCACGGACGCCGCGGGAGCGCGCCGACTTGAGCAGGGCGTTGCGCTGCTTGAGCACGCGGTCGTAGTCGGCGAGCACGCCGGCGAGGCGCGGCGCGCGCTGGATGAGGAGCTGGTCGGCGAATCGGCGACGAGCGGACGGGTCGCCGCGGACGATCTGCAGGTCTTCGGGCGCGAACAGCACGACCTGCGCGTAGCGGGGGAGTTCCGCGGTGCGGACGGGCGAGCCGTTGACCCGGGCCTTGTTGGATCCCGATCGATTGACCTGCGCCTCGAGCTGCACGCGGCGTTCACCGTGCGCGAGCCGGGCCCGCACAAAGGCGGCATCCGCGCCGTCGCGCACCATCGGTGCGTCCTGCGACACCCGATGCGACCCGAGCGTCGCGAAGTAGCCGATCGCCTCGGCCAGATTCGTCTTGCCCTGGCCGTTGCGGCCGACGAACACGTTCGCTCCGGGAGCGAGGGTGAGTTCGGCGGCCGCGTAGTTGCGGAAGTCCACCAGACTCAGCTGCTCCACGATCATCGGATCACCCTAGTTCTCGGTCCTGACATGCCCCTGCGCCGGCGACGTGCCCGGCGCGGAGGTTCAGCGCAGGAGGAGGTTGGGCTGCAGCAGGTACTTGAACGACTCGACGCCGCCCGAGGTCTGCGGAGTGATGAGGATCGGGCTGAGCTTGTTCGCGTTCTCGCTCGACGTGAATGTGACGCGCGTGAACTCGCTCTTGACCGCCGCGAGTGCCTCGAGCAGGTACTGCGGGTTCAGACCGATGACGACCTCGTCGCCCGTGAGGGTCGCGTCGACCGATTCCGTCGCGCGTGCCTGCTCGGTGCCCGACGCGTCCATCGACACGCCGTCGGCGCCGAACGTGAAGCGCAGCGGCGCGGAACGGTCGAGCACGAGAGCGACACGGCGCACCGCCTCGATCAGCTCGCCCGTGTTCACGACCGCGTGGTGATCGGTCGCCTCGGGGAACAGGCGTCGCACCGGCGGGAAGTTGCCCTTGATCAGCAGCGACGTCACGGTCTTGTTGCCCGCCGTGAAGGCGATGATCTCGCGGTCGCCCGAGCCCGAGAAGGACACGGTGATGTCGCCGGAGTGGGCGAATGTCTTGCCGACCTCGGTCAGCGTGCGGGCGGGAACCAGCGCGGTCGTGGTGTTCTCGTCGGCGGCGATGCCGCTGTCGAACGGGATGTCGCGCAGAGCGACGCGGTAGCGGTCGGTCGCGACGAGGCTGAGCTGCGTGCCCGTCACCTCGAGCTGCACACCCGTGAGCACGGGGGTGACATCGTCGCGCGAAGCCGCGAACGCCACCTGCGCGATCGCCGTCGCGAAGTCGTCGGCGGGAACGACGCCGGAGTCACCGGTGACCTCGGGGATCGCGGGGTATTCCTGCACCGGCATGGAGGCAAGCGTGAACCGCGCCGAGCCGCACGTGAGCAGGATGCCGTCGTCATCGACCGCGATCTGGATCGGCGCGTTCGGAAGGCGGCTGGCGATCTCGGACAGCAGACGCCCGTGCACGAGGATCGTGCCGGGTTCGTCGATCGTCGCTTCGATCGTCGTGCGTGCGGACGCTTCGTAGTCGAAAGCCGACAGCGAGAGACCCGCGTCGGTGGCTTCGATGAGCACACCCGCGAGGATCGGCTGAGGATTCCGCTGCGGAAGGAGCTTCACGACGAACGACACAGCCTCGCTGAAGACGTCGCGATTGACCTGGAACTTCACTGGCGCTCCCTTGTCGAGGTTGAAAGCTCTCCCATGCTAGTGCCCACGTGCAGCGGTTCCCGAAGCAGGCCTCGAGTGCGCTCCGCCGCCGTCGAGGTGATCGAATCCCATTTCTCTCTAGATATCTCTGTCTTCTTCATCACCGCTGTGGAAACTGTGGATAAGTCAGTGGATCGCAGTCGAGAGACGGAAACCACACGCGTGTAACTTGTGAGTCCGCTGCGGATGGATCCGGAAACGAGATCGAGGTGCGATCCCGGTGCTCACGCCGGATTCCACAGCGGGGATGTCATTCGTTCACAACTGTTCGACGGCGAATCCGAGTTATCCACAGGTTTTCCACACTGTGCAGAACCGCATGATGAGACCTTCGCCACGGAGTGTCAAGCTGAGCCCGACGCCCCGGCGTGGCGTCAGCGGCGACCGAGCTGCGCGGTGATCTCGGAGACCTGGTTGTAGATCGAGCGACGCTCCTTCATGAGTTCGCTGATCTTCTTGTAGGCGTACATCACGGTCGTGTGGTCGCGGTTGCCGAACAGCTGCCCGATCTTCGGGAGCGACAGACTCGTGCGCTCGCGGCACAGGTACATCGCAATCTGACGCGCCGTCGCGACGGCCTGCGAACGGCTCGAGCCGTAGAGGTCGTCCACCGACAGGCGGAAGTACTGCGCCGTGGCGGTGATGATGTCGGTGGGGGAGATGACGTTGGCGTCATCCTGATCGACGATGTCGCGCAGCACCGTCTGCGCGAGTGAGATGTCGAGGTTCGACCGGTTGAGGCTCGCGAACGCCGAGACGCGGATGAGCGCACCCTCGAGTTCACGGATGTTGCTCGAGACCTTCGTCGCGATGTACTCGAGCACGTCGTCGGGGACGAGGAGCCGCTCGGACTGCGCCTTCTTGCGCAGGATCGCGATGCGGGTCTCGAGGTCGGGCGCCTGCACATCGGTGATGAGGCCCCACTCGAAGCGACTGCGCATGCGGTCTTCGAACCCGGTGAGGTGACGCGGCGGCACATCGCTGGTGATCACGACCTGCTTGTCGTGGTCGTGCAGCGTGTTGAACGTGTGGAAGAACGCCTCCTGTGTCTCGGCACGACCCTGCAGGAACTGGATGTCGTCGATGAGCAGGATGTCGACCTCGCGGTAGCGCGCCTGGAAGGCGGAGCCGCGGTTGTTGGCGATCGAGTTGATGAAGTCGTTCGTGAACTCCTCGCTCGAGACGTACCGCACGCGGATCCCCGTGTAGAGGTTGAGCGCGTAGTCGCCGATGGCGTGGAGGAGGTGCGTCTTGCCAAGGCCGGAGTCGCCGTAGATGAAGAGCGGGTTGTACGCCTTCGCGGGCGCCTCGGCGACCGCGACCGCCGCCGCGTGGGCGAACCGGTTGGACTGACCGATGACGAAGTTGTCGAACGTGTACTTCGGGTTCAGCCGAGTGTCGTGGCGCGAGGTGGAGACCGGCGTCTCGACGTACTCCTCGCCGGCCGGACGAAGCGGCGCCGGAGCGGACGCGGACTGCACTGGAATCGGTGCGGTGAGGTGCGCGTCCGCGAGCTCGGGATTGACCACGACGCGGTAGCTCGATGCGCCCGGCTCGACATGGACGTGCGCAAGGGCCTCCATGATCGGCTGACGGAGCCGCTTGTTCAGCTGCGCGGCAGTCAGATCGTTGGGGACGTCGAGGTAGAGAGTGCCACCCATGACGCCCTGCGCGACCGCGAGGCTGAGGAAGCCCTGCATCTGCGGCGTCACCCGGTCGTCGTCGGCGAGGAGGTCGAGGACCGCCGTCCACACCGGGACGTCCGGGAGGTCATGCTGAGCCACGTCTTCTCCCGCGATGTTCGATACTTGTCCACACATGCGGCCCCAAATCTGGGGATAGCTGTGGATAACTGACCGTGACACGCTAGTCATGGGGTGACGACAGCGCCAAATCCACTGTAGTTCCGGCCCGCGTGTCGTCGCCAGGGCCTGTGAACAGCGGTGGATAATTGCGGGTTCCCATGGGCTCGGTTTGAGTTACCGAGGATCGCGACGTACCCTTAGTCGGTTGACTTATGCCCGCACGGGCAGTCCTGTACCCAGTGTCCCCGGTCTGCAAGCGTTCGGGTGACCGCCGATCCGGAGTGATCCTCATGAGCAAGCGCACGTTCCAGCCCAACAACCGCCGCCGCGCCAAGAAGCACGGCTTCCGCGCCCGCATGCGCACCCGCGCCGGCCGCGCCATCCTGTCGGCTCGCCGCGGCAAGGGCCGCACCGAGCTGTCGGCCTGACACAGCCTCATCAGTGCTGGCGCGCGGAAACCGAATCACGCGCGGGGCGGATTACAAGGCCGTCGTCCGCGGGGGTGCTCGGTGTGCCGGAGCGCACACCGTGACCTACGTGGTTTCCACCGGGTCGAATCGATCGCCCCGGTTCGGATTCATCGTCAGCAAGCAAGTCGGATCAGCCGTCGTGCGCAACACAGTGCGCCGACGGCTGAAGGCCGTTTGCGCGCAGGCTCTGCCCGACGTGCGCGACGGCGCCGACATCGTGATCCGCGCGTTGCCCTCGGCCGCCGGGTCGGACTTCTCCCAACTGCGAGACGAGGTGACGCGGTGTCTACGGCGACGAGCAGCATCATGAGCTGGTCCACGTTGCCGACCGCGTCCACCGGCGAGGGCCGCATCACGGCGGCATCCTTCGCCCGATCCGTGCCGTTGATGCCGCGCAACGCGGGGATTGCTGTGCTGCACGCATACCGATCGATCGTGTCGCCCCTGTACGGCGACGTGTGCAAGTACTACCCGAGCTGCTCGGCCTACGCCGTCGGCGCCGTGCAGCAGCACGGCCTCGTGAAGGGCTCCGCCCTCGCGGCGGCGCGCCTCGCCCGCTGCCACCCCTGGGCTGCCGGAGGCGTCGATGACGTCCCCGCCCACCGGGACTTCCGCCACACCCTGACCAGGCACGGCTTCGTCGTGCCGCCGAGAAAGGACTGATCCGTGCTGGATCTCTTCCTCGCCACGCCGACTCCCGTCGTGCCGACCCCGACGACTCCTCCTCCCGGCGGTGCTGACTTCTTCAGCACGATCATGTGGCCGTTCAAGTTCCTGGTCGAGGCGATCCTCGTGTTCTGGCACTGGATCTTCACGGCTGCGGGCCTGCCGGCTGCCGCCGGTGCGACCTGGGTGCTGTCGATCATCGGCCTGGTCATCGTGGTGCGCTCGGCGCTGATCCCGCTCTTCGTGCGCCAGATCAAGAGTCAGCGCAAGATGATGGAGCTCGCGCCGGAGATGCGCAAGATCCAGGAGAAGTACCGCGGCAAGCGCGACCAGCTGTCTCGTGAGGCGATGAGCCGCGAGACCATGGCGCTGTACAAGAAGCACGGAACGACGCCGGTTTCGAGCTGTCTGCCGCTACTGGTGCAGATGCCCATCCTGCTGGGCATGTTCTACACGCTCAGTGACGTCAAGAAGCACGCCGAATGGGGCGTCGGCGGTGTGGGCCTGCTCAATACAGAGCTGACGAAGCAGTTCTACGACGCACAGCTGTTCGATGTCGCCCCGCTGCACACCAACATGATCGAGGCGATCAACCTCGGTCAGACGGCCACCGTCGTCATCCTCGTGATCCTCGTCGTGCTCATGATCGCGTCGCAGTTCATCACGCAGCTGCAGATCATCTCGAAGAACCTGTCGCCCGAAGCCAAGACCGGCCAGGCGTACCAGATGCAGAAGATCATGCTCTACGTCCTGCCGCTGGCGTTCATCTTCTCGGGTGTCTTCTTCCCGCTCGGCGTCGTCATGTACTGGTTCACCTCGAACATCTGGACCATGGCGCAGCAGTTCATCGTCATCCGCAACCTTCCGACCCCGGGCTCCGAGGCGGCCAAGGCTCGTGAGGAGCGCCTCGCGCGCAAGGGCAAGGCGCTCGACGCGAAGGGCCGAGTCATCTCGATGGAGAAGTACCAGGCCGAGCAGCAGCGTCTGGTCGAGGAGGCGGAGCGTGCCCGCGCCGCACAGCCCAAGCGACAGCAGCCGATGGGCAAGCAGCGCGCGAAGAAGCAGTCGAATAAGGGTGGCTCGCAGGGCTGACCCGGCGATCGCCCGACCGCAACCGACCCGACCACCGCGAGGACACCATGAGCAACCCCACCGATTCCCCGGCCGCCGAGCGAGCCGAGGCGACCGTCGAAGAACTGGAGCGCGAGGGCGATATCGCCGCCGACTATCTCGAGGGTCTGCTCGACATCGCCGACATCGACGGTGACCTCAACCTCGACGTCCGCGCCGGTCGCGCCTACGTGTCCGTTGAGGCCGACGAGGAACGCGCGCTGCGTGTCCTCGCGCAGCCGGACGTCGTGCAGGCGGTGCAGGAGCTGACGCGGATCGCCGTTCAGACGAAGACCGGTCGCTTCTCGCGCTTGATCCTGGACATCGGTGGATCGCGCGACGCTCGTCGCCGCGAGCTGGAGAGCCTTGTCGACCGCGCGGTCGCACGCCTGGCCGAGGGGGCGTCGCAGGCGTCGCTGCCGGCGATGTCGAGCTACGAGCGCAAGCTGGTCCACGACATCGCTGCGGAGCGCGGTGTGGTGTCCGAGTCCTACGGCGAAGGCGCAGACCGGCACACGGTCATCCGCCATGGCTGATGTTTCACGTGAAACACCGGTAGTCGAGCGAGAGCCTGTCGACGTCGTCGAGGCGGTGTTCGGGCCACGGGCGGATCTCGCTCGGCAGTACACCGGGGCGCTCGCGGAGCATGGCGAGGAGCGGGGGTTGATCGGTCCCCTGGAACTTCCGCGTCTCTGGTCGCGCCATATCCTGAACTGCGCGGCGGCGGCTCCGTTGTTCTCGGGGCGAGTCGGCGACGTGGGATCTGGCGCCGGTTTGCCCGGCCTGGTTCTGGCGATCGCCCGCCCCGACGTGGAGTGGGTGCTGATCGAGACGATGGAGCGTCGTGTCACCTGGCTCACGGAGCAGGTGCGGGAGCTCGGGCTCGACAACGTTGAGGTTGTGCGCACCCGGGCGGAAGAGTGGAACCAGGGTCCCGCTCTCGACGCTGTGACCGCACGTGCTGTGAGCGCCTTTCGTACACTGATTCCGCTTACGGCTCCCCTCGTCCGAGACGGGGGAGAGCTCATCCTCCTCAAGGGCGCGAACGCACAGACTGAGATCGACGCGGCGGAGAAGCCGATTCGTCGCTTCCGCCTGAGCGATGTCCGCGTCGAGGTCGTAGGGGAGGGCGTTATCCCCGAGCCCACCCGCGTGATCCGCGCGCGCGTCCGTTGACGTTTCACGTGAAACATCCCTCGCCAGCGCTGCGGCGTTTCACGTGAAACACCGAGACATGGGATCACCGTTTCACGTGAAACGAACGTCTGACCCCGTCCGTAGAGTTGAGATCGACACCGAGGAGTTGAACGAATGGCAGAGTCCGAATCGGGACGAGCGTCCCTGACGTTCGATTCTCCGTTGGCGCGCGAGCTCGCGGATCTCTCGTCACGGCGCCGTGCTCTCGACACTGTTCGCGTCGACTTCACCGGGGAGCCGCGCGTGCTCACGGTCTCGAACCAGAAGGGCGGAGTCGGAAAGACCACCACGACGGTGAACCTCGCCGCATCGCTCGCATCGCTGGGAGCTCGCGTTCTGGTCATCGACCTCGATCCGCAGGGAAATGCGTCCACAGCTCTCGGCGTACCTCACAGCGCGGATATTCCGAGCGTCTACGACGTGCTGATCGATCAGTTCCCACTCGCCGATATCGTGCAGGTCAGTCCTGAGTCGCCGAACCTCCTATGCGCACCCAGCACGATCCACCTCGCGGGCGCGGAGATCGAGCTCGTATCTCAGGTCGCGCGGGAGCACCGGCTTCGCACGGCGGTGGAGGAGTACCTGGCATCGTCGGCCGACCGCATCGACTTCGTGCTGATCGACTGCCCCCCTTCGCTGGGATTGCTGACCATCAACGCCTTCACCGCCGCGCATGAGCTGCTCATTCCGATCCAGTGCGAGTACTACGCGCTCGAGGGGCTGAGCCAGCTGCTCGGCAGCGTCTCGATGATTCAGAAGCACCTCAACGAGCGCCTGCACTTGTCGACGATCCTGCTCACCATGTACGACGGCCGTACGCGCCTCGCACAGCAGGTGGCGGACGAGGTGCGCTCGCACTTTCCCAACGAAGTGCTCCGCACCGTCATCCCGCGCTCGGTGCGCGTGTCGGAAGCGCCGAGCTTCGGTCAGACCGTGATCGCATACGATGGTCAGTCGGCCGGCGCGGTCGCGTACCGCGAGGCTGCCGTCGAGATCGCACAGCGCGCGTCCGCGGCGACGCATGAGAACAAGGGAGAAGCCTGATGGCCAAGCGCACGGGACTGGGCCGAGGCATCGGCGCACTCATCCCCACGTCGGAGCAGTCGGAGGCCCGTCCTGTCGACGTGTTCTTCCCCGGAGCCAAGGTCACGACGCCGGCCGGCGCCGAGGATGCGGTCGCGGACACGGCTTCGGATGCCGCCGACCTCGTCGCCGTGCCCGGTACGGCCCTCATTCAGGTCGATCCTCACGACATCGTCCCCAATCCTCGCCAGCCGCGCACGCATTTCGACAACGATGACCTCGCGGAGCTCGTTCACAGTGTCCGTGAGTTCGGCGTGCTGCAGCCGGTCGTGGTGCGGACGAACGAGGACGGCAAGTACGAGCTGATCATGGGCGAGCGCCGGACACGCGCTGCCCGCGAGGCCGGCCTGGCGACGATCCCCGCGGTACTGCGCGATACGTCCGACGAGAACCTCCTGCGCGACGCGCTGCTCGAGAACCTGCACCGATCGCAGCTGAACCCGCTGGAAGAGGCTTCGGCCTATCAGCAGCTGCTGGAGGACTTCGGAATCACGCAGGAGGAGCTCGCGACGCGCATCGGTCGGTCGCGCCCGCAGATCAGCAACACCATCCGTCTGCTGCGGCTGCCTGTGCCCGTGCAGCAGCGTGTCGCCGCCGGTGTGTTGAGCGCCGGCCATGCGCGCGCCATTCTGTCGGTCGAGAGCCCCGAGGGCATGCAGCGCCTGGCCGACAAGATCGTCAACGAGGATCTCTCGGTGCGTGCCGCGGAGGCCGCGGCGAAGACGATCGAAACGGCGGGCACCCGCACTCCGGCGCCGAAGGCGGGCGGTGTGCGTGCGCACCTCGATGAGGTCGCCGGTCGGCTGGGGGATCGCCTCGACACGAAGGTCAAGATCTCGCTCGGCGCGCGCAAGGGGCAGATCGTCGTCGACTTCGCCACGATTCAGGACCTCAACCGCATTCTCGCGGAGCTCGGTGAGGACGCATACGGCGCACGCTGAGCCACTGTCGGTGGTGCGGCGTAGGCTTGTTCGGTGAGTGAGGAACAGACACCGAAGCGGGCCAGCGTCGAACTGCTGCGCGCTGAGGCGGCCGACGAACTGTCGGTCCTCGTCGAGGAGCGCGTGCGCGCGGGGGAGGACCCCTGGGAGTTCATGGAGGAGCTTCCCTCCGTCGACGAGCTGGTCGTCCTGATGCTGCGCGCCGAGAACATCGCGGCGTACGGCGGGGGGCGTCCGAGTGAGGCCCGGAACTACCGTGTGCTGCGTCAGATCGCGATGGATCACCCCGAACTCACGCGCGCGGTGTGGCGTCTGCTGGGCAGCGAGCCGCACCGCCGATGGGATGCCGCGACGCGCGCCGACGCGTCCTGACAGCCCCCTGCAAAGGAAGAAAAGGCCCGATCGGATGGTGAATCCGATCGGGCCTTTCCGACGTGTGTGTCAGCCGATGTAGCTGGCGAGGTCCTGCTCGAGCGCGAACTTCGGCTTGGCGCCGATGATCGTCTTCTCGACCTCGCCCTTGTTGAAGACCTTCATCGCCGGGATCGACGTGATCTGGTACTGCATGGCGAGGTTGGGGTTCTCGTCGACGTTGAGCTTCAGCACCGTGATCTTCTCGGGGTGCTCGGTCGCGATCTCGTCGAGGATCGGTCCGACCATGCGACACGGACCGCACCACGCGGCCCAGAAGTCGACGAGGACGGGTCCGTCTGCGTCGAGAACGTCCTGCTGCCAGGTGCTCTCGGTCGTGGCCTTGGCGGTCATGTTGATCTCCTTCGAAAGGGTGTCGCCTACGTCAACGACGCGGGCGGGGAAATTGTTCCGTGCGCCGCTCAGGCGACGCCGGTCGCCGTCTCGGTCTCGGCGACGAGCGACTCGAGGCCCTCGTCGGGGCGGCCGAGGAGGGGCGACGCGTCGGGCGCCGGCTCGGAGCCTTCGCCGAGAGCGGCGAGGTAGTGCTCGACGTCCAGCGCCGCGACGGTGCCGCTTCCGGCGGCCGTGACGGCCTGGCGGTACGTGGGGTCGATGACGTCGCCGGCGGCGAAGACACCGGGCACCGAGGTACGCGACGAGCGGCCGTCCACCCACACGGTGCCGTGCTCGGTGAGATCGAGCGCGCCGTGCACGAGGTGCGTGCGCGGGTCGTAGCCGATCGCGACGAAGATGCCGTCGAGCGCGAGCTCACGCGTCGACCCGTCGACCGTGTCACGCAGGACGACGCCGGTGACGGCATCCTCACCCAGGATGTCGGCGACCTCGCTGTTCCAGACGAACTCGATCTTGTCGTTGTTCATCGCGCGGTTCTGCATGATCTTCGACGCGCGCAGCTCGTCGCGACGGTGGATCACGTAGACCTTCGACGCGAACTTGGTGAGGAAGGTGGCCTCTTCCATGGCCGAGTCGCCACCGCCGACGACGGCGATCGTGCGCTCGCGGAAGAAGAAGCCGTCGCAGGTGGCGCAGTACGACACACCGCGGCCCGACAGGCGGCTCTCGCCCTCGATGCCGATCTTGCGGGGAGCGGAGCCGGTCGCGAAGACCAGGCTGTCGGCCTCGTGCGTCGCGCCGCTGCCGAGCGTGACCTTCTTGACGGGGCCGGCGATGTCGAGCTCGACGACGTCGTCGTAGAGCACCTCAGTGCCGAACTTCTCGGCCTGCTCCTGCATCTTCGTCATGAGGTCAGGGCCCATGATGCCCTCGGGGAACCCGGGGAAGTTCTCCACCTCGGTGGTGTTCATGAGCTCACCGCCGGCCTCGACGGAGCTCGCGATGAGGAGCGGCTTCAGGTTGGCCCGGGCCGCGTAGATCGCGGCCGTGTAGCCGGCCGGACCGGAACCGATGATGATGACCTGTCGCACGTCGACATCCCTTTCTGGGGTCTGGAATCCGCGTCGCGGAGACCCCGACACGTCCAACCCATGCTAGCCGCGGGGCATTCCCGCGGGCGGTGGTCAGCGGCCGAGAATGCGCCGTACGGCGCGGACCGCCGTGCCGAGCTCGGGGGCCCGCAGGACCGCGAGGAGCAGGACGTAGACGACGAGCGTCGCGAGACCGATGATCGCGCCACCGAGCAGTGCTGCCGGGACCGTCTCGATGGTCCAGCCCCACACACGCGCCATGAGCAGGGACACGCCCCAGCCGGCGGCGCAGGCGGGGATGCCGGCGATCACGAAGCGCACGATGCCGCGGACGGCCCCGCCCAGGCCGAGCGGTCCGATCTTCCGCCGCAGAAGGACGACGGCGAGGATCAGCTGGACGATGTTCGCCAGGGACTGGCCCAGCGCGATGCCGACGGCGAGGTACTCGACGGGAAGCACGAGATACGCCGTGATGGCGGTAGACGCGACGAGGACCGCCTGCACGAGGGTGAAGACGAAGGGTGTGCGGGTGTCCTGGTGGGCGTAGAAGGTGCGCTGCAGCACGAACTGGAACGACAGGGGCAGCAGCGCGACGAGGTACGCAGCGAGCACCCACGCGAACGTCGCGGCCGTCTGCGGGCCGGTCGTGAAGACGCGTGAGATCGGCAGGATGGCAGCGACGATCGCGGCCAGGGCGCCGACCATGAAGATCCCGATGGTTCGGGTGGCGGCGTCAAGGTCGGCGCGGAGCGCGTCGGGGCGGCCCGTGGCGACGTGTTCGCTCAGCCGGGTGAAGTAGGGCGTCCCGATCGACAGCACGATGACCGAGAACGGCAGCATGAAAACGAGCCACGCGTACGACATCGCGGCCACGGAGGCGCCGGCGCTGGATGCCGCACTGACGAGTGTCGTCTGCACGAGCCCGGCAAGCTGGCCGACCACGACCATCAGGAAGGTCCATCCCGCCAGGCGCCCGATGTGGCGCAGGCCGATGCCGCGCCAGTGGAAGTCGGGTCGGACGTGCAGGCCGGCGCGGCGCCAGAACAGCAGCAGCACCCCCGCCTGCGCGATGATGCCGGCGGTGGCTGTGCCCGCGATGACGGCCACCATCGTCGGCGTCCACCCGACGACATCCTCTTGAACGCCGAAGAGCCAGATGAAGACGACGAAGCCGATGATCGACACGATGTTGTTGACGATCGGCGACCAGGCGAACGGGCCGAAGACGCCACGAGCGTTGAGGATCTCGCCGAGCAGCGCGTACATGCCGTAGAAGAGCAGCTGGGGCAGGCACCAGTATGCGAACGCGAGGGTCAGCGCGGACGCCTCGGGTCCGAGTCGTGAGCCGAACGCGACGACAAGCAGCGGCGCGGCCACGACCGCGATGACGGTGGTGACGAACAGCGCCGTGATTCCCAGCGTCAGCAGCTTCGAGACGAAGGCACTGCCGCCGTCGCGATGCTTCGCCGCCTGGATGATCTGCGGGACGATCACGCCGGCCAACAGGCCGGAGGAGATGATCGCGTAGATGTTGTTCGGCAGCTGGTTTGCGATCGCGAACGCGTCTGCGGCTCCGCCGGTGGCGCTCGTCGCGATCACGGGCAGCGCGGCCGCCAGCACGATGTTGCGGACGAGTCCGGTGATGCGGGAAGTGAGGGTTCCCGCCGCGACGACTGCTCCGGCTCGGCCGATACCGCTCACTCGTTCTCCTGTTTCGTGGGCTCGTCGGCACCGTCACGGCGTCGGCGCAGCTTGAGCACCGTGCGCACGACGCCGCCGGCGAACAGCACCACGACGATCACGATGACCGCGGTGATGCCGACGGACTCCCATTCGGCGCGGACCGTGAGCGCGATCGTCTCGGGGGCCCCGATCGGCACAGCCGAGGCACTGCGCAACTGCAGGTTCAGTGCCGTCTCGCCGCTGCCGACGCGAGCCTCGACGGGAACGTCGACCCGGGTGTTCTGCCGCGCGCCCGCCTCGACGAGCGTCGATTTCTGGACGATCAGGCGGGGGTCGCCGGTCTCGGCGAACAGCACGACCGACACGGGCCAGGGCAGGTCGTTGCGCACCGTCACCGAGATGGGCGCACTCGTGGCGAGGAAGTTGATGGTGCCCGGGTTGGCGATGCCGACGGCGTCGAACGTATCGAGCGTCGCCTGCTCGTGGGCGGCGACAGCGGTCTGCCATGTCGCGGGGTCGGCGAGCCACGCGTTGCCCAGCAGCTGCAGGATCGACGTGCGCTCGCGGGCGGTGAGCTGCGCCGGCTCGACGAGGGCGGTCGCGAAGGTCGCGAGCCGGTCCTCGTCGGCGAGGAAGCGCTGCAGCGCGGCGACGCGGTCGTCGGATGCCGCGATCTCGGCGACCTGCACGGGGGCGGGCTCGGCGGCGATCAGATCGGTGAGTGACACCGGGGTCGCCCCGGGCAGTGCCGACACCGCCGTGATCGCCGCGCGCAGGCTGGCGCGGCTGATGGTCTCGGGGCGATCGATGGCCGTGACCAGCGGACCCTCGCCCGTGAGCGCCATCTTCGCCGTAGCCCCGGCGATCGCCGCGGCCCGTGCCGCCGTGTCGTCGGATGCCGCGGCGCGGGCGAGTTCGGACGACGAGGCCGCGTCGTAGACCAGCAGATCCGCGTCGTCCGCGACCGCCCGCGGGGCGCCCGGCGCCCCCGAGACGGTGTCGGACGGCACGAGCGTCAGGGCAGCGGCATCCCCGCCCGTCGGATCCGCCTCGGCCTGGGCGTCCAGGGCGGCGACGACATCCGCGCCCGCCGTACCGCTCGCGGGCCAGAGGACGCGCGACACGGTGTTGCCCATGGTGCCGACGGCGGTGAGCTCGGTGAGGTCGGGGATCGTGGGCGAGGTCGCGGGGCCGGATGCCGTGAAGTCGTCGATGTCGGCGTAGGGGTCGAGTGTGGTCGGCTGCAGGGGAGCGGGCACCCCGGCGTGTACCTGTGTGGCGAGGTCGGCATCGCCGAACTGGAGCGCGAACCGCTCGTTCGGCAGCTCGGTCAGCTCGGTCAGCCACGATGTCGCCGACGCGGGCGCACGCGAACCGAGGACGCGGATCGACGCCGTGATGGCCGGGTCGATGGCGAGGATCGCTGCCGTGCCGGTGACGGCCTCGAGCGCCGCGGTGAGAGCTCCTTCTTCGGCCGTCAGCTCGGCGAGCTCGCTCGCGGGGATGATGCCGGTGGTGCGGGGCCCGGCGGTGATCGGCACAATCACGGCGGTGGGGCGGGGGCCGGCATCCTGACGCGGCACGGTGATGACGGTGTGCGAGCGTCCGCCGGGACCCGAGACCGAGACCGGGTACACCCCGGGCGCGAGCCCGGCGAGGTCGTTCTCGGGGGCGCTCACGGTCACGGTTGTGCTCTGCTCCGCGCCCGCCGCGAGCTCGGGAACGTCGGCGCGGGCGACCTCGTCGAGCGGCGGCTGCTGCACGTCGCCGGTGGCGTCGGTGGGCTGCAGCCAGGCGTCGACGGCCTGCTGCGAGGTCAGCGCGCTGCGCGAGAGCGACACCGTGACGGTGCCCGCGGCGACGGCGCGCTCGGTGTCGTTGCGCTGGGTGATCGAGAAGGCGGCATCCGCTCCTGTGGCGACGAGTCCCGCGCCGGCGGGGGCGGCGATGAGCGCCGTGGTTCCCGCGGCGGTGGGCGTCGGTGACGGAGTGGGCGGCTCGTCCGCGGAGGCCGCGGTGGGGGCCAGCAGCGGTCCGAGCGCGATGGCGAGAGCGGCGATCCACCCGAGGGCGCGCGCACCACGACGGCCGCGACGGGCGCGGGCGGGGGCAGGCGGAATCACGGTCATGGCGGAATCTCGACCCGGTGCGATACCCACCGCAGGGTCGCACAGAGTCTAGGGGCGCGCTGCTGTGCGTCGTCCGAGGCGGGCCGCGCCCGCCGGCTATTCGCGGGACGCCGATGCCCGACGACGGGGTTGAATGGTCGGGTGACCTTGAATCCCGACGCCGGCCGTTGCGCGGCTCTCCGAGCCGACCTGGATGCCGCCGGCTACCGCGCCGACGCCGTACGAGCGCTGTGGGGCGGGATGGTCGACCGTGCCGTGGGTCACGGTCTGACCGAGCCGGCGCGACGCGTGCTCGCGGGGCGCACCGATCCGCTGGCCGTCGTGGCGGGACTGCTCTTCTTGGGCGCGCCCGCACCGCAGAGCGCGGTGGCGGTGGCGCTGCCGTCGCTCGGCGTCGACGGGCTCGTCGACCTGGGCCTCGCGCACATCGAGGGTGGTCTCGTCGTGCCCGACGCTCTCGTGCGCCCGCAGGACATCGCGGATGCGGCGGGGGAGGGGCACTGGTGGATCGCCAGCGACCTCGACGAGGCCGCCGTCGGCGGTCCCCTGCCGACCGGGCACGTGCTGGGGGTGGGCGGCGCGTCGCTCACGCTCGCGGGTCTGCAGGTGACGACGCCGGCGGCTCGCGTGCTCGACATCGGCACGGGCTGCGGCATCCAGGCGCTTCGGGCGCGCCGCGCGGCGGAGGCCGTCGTGGCGACCGACGTCTCCGAGCGGGCTCTCGCCTTCACGCGGTTGAACGCGCTGCTCAACGACGTCGACGGCATCGAGACGCGTGCCGGCAGTCTCTTCGAGCCCGTGGCCGGCGAGGAGTTCGACCGGGTCGTCTCCAACCCGCCGTTCGTCATCACGCCGCGGACCGAGGGAGTTCCGGCCTATGAGTACCGCGACGGCGGCATGGCGGGCGACGACCTCGTCGCGGCCTTCGTGCGCGGTGTGGGCGCGGTGCTCGCACCCGGCGGCACGGCGCAGCTGCTCGGCAACTGGGAGTACCGCGACGGCGAGGACGGACTCGACCGCGTCCGCTCGTGGGTGGCGGCCTCGCCTGTGCCCCTCGATGCGTGGGTGATCGAGCGCGAGCAGCTCGACCCGCTCGCGTACGCCGAGCTGTGGGTGCGCGACGGCGGCACGGCTCCGGGCTCTCCCGCGTACGAGCCGCTCGTGCAGGCCTGGCTCGACGACTTCGCCGACCGCGGCGTGACGGCGGTCGGCTTCGGATACATCACGCTGCAGCGCCCCCACCTCATCCCTACGCTCGCGCGCTACGAGCGGGTCACGGGCAGCGTTCCCGGCGCCCTCGGCCCGCACGTGGACGCCGCGCTCGCCGCCTGGAGCCGTCTGGCACCGATGACGGATGCCGACGTGGATGCCGCTGTGCTCCGCGTCGCGCCGGACGTCACCGAGGCGCGCCACCACATGCCCGGTGCCGAGGCACCGCAGGTCATCGAGCTGCGCCAGGGCGCCGGCTTCGCGCGGGTGCTCGACGTCGATCCGGCTCTGGCCGCGCTCGTCGGCGCGTGCGACGGCGATCTGCCGGACGGTGTGCTGATCGGGGCCATCGCCGACCTGCTCGAGGTGGATGCCGCGGCGCTGCGCGCCGACCTGTTGCCGCGGGTGCGCGAGCTGGTGTTCACGGGATTCCTCGGTTTCACCGACTGAGGCAGCGGCGGGCTGCGCCGACTCGGGCTCTCGACGGGGCGCAGGTAGGCTCGGAGGCATGCTGAACATGGCCGAGGGTGTCGCGCGCCTGGGCGCCCTGGCGGCATCCCCGGTCGTGTCGGTGCTCGCCGACGCCTTCGCCGCGGCGGGCTTCGAACTCGCGATCGTCGGCGGGCCGGTGCGCGATGCGCTGCTCGGGCGGGTGACGAACGACCTGGACTTCACGACCGATGCCCGTCCCGACGACATCCTCCGCGTCGTCGAGCCGCTCGCGACGGCGACGTGGGACATCGGCCGCGCCTTCGGGACGATCGGGGCGAAGGTGCGGGGCGAGCAGGTCGAGATCACGACCTACCGCGCCGACAGCTACGACGGCGTGACCCGCAAGCCCACCGTCGAATTCGGCGACACGCTCGACCAGGACCTGGCCCGGCGGGACTTCACCGTCAATGCGATGGCGCTGCGCGTGCCCGGTCCCGCGCTGGTCGACCCGACCGGCGGCGTCGAGGATCTCGTGGCCGAGACGCTGCGCACCCCGAGCGACCCGGGCGTGAGCTTCGGCGACGACCCGCTGCGGATGCTGCGCGCGGCCCGCTTCGCCTCGCAGCTCGGCTTCTCGCTCGACCCGGCGACCGAGCGCGCGATGAGCGAGCTGCGCGAGACCCTCGCGATCGTGAGCCCCGAGCGGGTGCAGGGGGAGCTCGTCAAGCTGCTGCGCACGGACGATCCCGCTCGCGGCATCCGTCTGCTCGTCGAGACCGGCCTCATGGAGCTCGTGCTGCCCGAGGTGCCGGCTCTGCGTCTCGAGATCGACGAGCACCACCACCACAAGGATGTCTACGAGCACTCGCTGACCGTGCTGCGTCAGGCGATCGACCTCGAGCACGAGCGGCATCCCGGAGCCGATCCCGACGTCGTGCTGCGCTTGGCCGCGCTGCTGCACGACATCGGCAAGCCCGCCACGCGCAAGCTCGAGCCCGGCGGTGGCGTGAGCTTCCATCACCACGACATCAAGGGCGCGCGGATGACGCGCAAGCGCCTGCAGGCGCTCCGGTTCGACTCCGACACGATCACCTCGGTGAGCCGGCTCGTCGAGCTGCACCTGCGGTTCTTCGGGTACTCCGAGGGTGCGTGGACCGATTCCGCCGTCCGTCGCTACGTCCGCGACGCGGGTGACGAGCTCGAACGGCTGCATATCCTCACGCGCGCCGACGTCACGACCCGCAACAAGCGCAAGGCGGCGCGCCTCAAGGCTGCGTACGACGACATCGAGCGCCGGATCGACGAGCTCGCCGCCGCCGAAGAGCTGGGCGCCATGCGTCCGGAACTCGACGGCAACCGCATCCAGGAGATCCTGGGCATCGGTCCGGGGCGCGAGGTGGGCGAGGCCTACCGGTTCCTGCTCGACATCCGGCTCGACGAGGGCATGATCGGACCGGATGCCGCTGAGCAGCGACTGCGCGACTGGTGGGCGGCTCGCAGCTGAGACGCGCCGGGCATGGTCGCACGCCGGGCGGCGCTCGGCAACCCCCCACAACCACCGTTCCGCCCGTGGGCACCCGCTGACAGGATGGCGTCGGGATGTTGCACGTGAAACATCGCGATGACCCATCGCCGCCGCAACTCCCGATTCCGAGGGAGGCAGCGCATGAGAACCGCACGGATCTCGTGGACGAGCGTCGGCGCGATGGAAACCGTGGAGCGCTGCACCGTGGAACATTCCGAAGACGGCATCCGGATCATCGGCGAGGTCGACGGTGGCGAGCATCCGTGCCGCTACGCTCTGCGGCTCGATGCGGACGGCCGGTTCCACCACGCCGCGATCACCGCTGGTGACCGCGAACTCGTCATCGAGCGGACCCCGGAGGGCTGGCGCGTCGACGGTGAGGAGCGAGCCGATCTGGAGGGCGCCATCGACCTCGATATCAGCGCGACCCCCGCGACCAACACCCTGCCGATCCGCCGTCTGGGGTTGCCCGTCGGCGGACATGCCGACATCCAGACCGCATGGGTGCGGGTGCCGGAGCTCGACGTGCGGCTCGACGCCCAGCGTTACACGCGCGTCGGCCCGCGTGCCTATTGCTACGAGTCGCTCGACGACGGGTTCCGCCGGACCCTCACCGTCGATGACGACGGATTCGTGTTGAGTTACCCCGGCCTGTTCGAGCGAGTCACCGGATCGTGACCGCCCGACGAGCCCCGATCGACGATGGAGGTCACCGAGATGACTGACGGCACTGACGACATCCCCTCGTCCGCGTTGACGGAGCTTGCCCGAGCGCACGGCATCGCGACCGAGTACGACTCGTTCTTCGGCGAACAGGTGACGGTGCCCGCGACGACCCTTCGCACGATCCTCAGCGCGATGGGTGTGGCGGCCGGCGACGCCGAGAGCGTCGAAACCGCGCTCGGCGAGGTCGAAGCAGCGCCTTGGCGGCGAATCGTGCCGCCCTCGACCGTCGTGCGAGCGGGATCGGGGGAGCTGGCGCTGCACGTCGCCGACGGTCACGACGTCGAGGTCGTGATCGTGCTCGAGGACGGGTCGATCCGGCCGGTCGCCATCCCCGCGCAGCAGCCCGTGGCCCGCACGGTCGACGGCGCGACCCGTTGGCGTGTGCGGGTGCCGGTGCCGAGCGACGTGCCCCTGGGCTGGCATACCGTCAACGCGCGGCAGTCCGGGCCCACCGACGACGTCATCGAGACCGGCGCGCTCATCGTCACCCCGCAGCGGCTCACCCCTCCACCGGCGGGGACGGGCGAGCGCTCGTGGGGACTGATGGCGCAGCTCTACTCGGTGCGGTCGCGGCGGTCGTGGGGCCTCGGCGATTTCGCCGACCTCGCCGACCTCGCCGCCGTGGCGGGCGAGTCGGGGGCGGACTACCTCCTCATCAACCCGGTGCACGCGGCCGAGGTCACCGAGCCGATCGAGCCCTCGCCCTATCTGCCGTCGTCGCGTCGCTTCCTCGCACCGTTGTACGTGCGTCCGGAGCTCATTCCGGAAGCGGCATACCTGACCGACCCCGACCGCACGCGCTTCGAGCAGCTGCACGCCGAGGTCGCGGCATCCAATACGAATGCATCCCGACTCGATCGCGACGCGGTCTGGGCCGCCAAGCGCGAAGCGCTGGAGATGCTCTTCGCCGTCGAAGCGACGCCCGCGCGGCGGGCCGGGTTCGACGCTTTCGTCCGTCGCGAGGGGCGCGCGCTCGCCGACTTCGCCCTCTGGTGCGCCCTGCGCGAGCACGAGGCTGCGGGCAACGACCCGCTTCCGGCGGGTACGGCGATCGACGACCCCGCCGTCACCGAACTGCGGGAGCGCCTCGCCGACCGGATCGAGTTCCACAGCTGGCTGCAGTGGAACGTGGACGACCAGCTCGCCGATGCCGCGCGGGCGGCGGCCGCCGCCGGCATGCGGATCGGCATCATGCACGACCTCGCGGTCGGGGTGTCGACCGAAGGATCGGATGCCTGGTCGATGCGGGCTCTCTACGCTCCCGGCGTCGTCGTGGGCGCGCCGCCCGACATGTACAACCAGCAGGGCCAGTCGTGGAACCAGCCGCCGTGGCTTCCGAGTGCGCTCGCCGAGACCGCCTACGCCCCGCTGCGCGACATGGTGCGCGGGCTGCTGCGACATGCCGGGGCGCTGCGTATCGACCACATCCTGGGCTTCTTCCGGCTGTGGTGGATCCCCGAGGGCAGCGGGCCGGGGGAGGGGACGTACGTGCGGTACGACCACGAGGCCATGATCGGCGTCCTGGCCCTGGAGGCCGAGCGCGCGGGCGCGGTGATCATCGGCGAAGACCTGGGGCTGGTCGAGCCGTGGGTGCGCGACTACCTGGGCGAACGCGGCATCCTCGGTACGTCGGTGCTGTGGTTCGAGCGGGACGAGGACGGCGGGCCGCTGCCGCCCGAGAGGTACCGTACCGACGTGCTCGCGACGGTGAATACGCACGACCTGCCGCCGACGGCCGGATACCTCGACGGCGAGCACGTCGCGCTGCGGGCGCGCCTGCAGCTGCTCACGCGCTCGGTCGAGGACGAGTGGGCCGACTTCGAGGCCGAGCGCGATCGCATGCTCGGGGTGCTGCGGTCGCGAGGCTTGATCGACGACGACGCGAGCGAGCAGGAGGTCATCGAAGCGCTGCACGTGTTCCTGGCAGCCTCACCCTCGCGCCTGCTCGGCGTGTCGCTCGTCGACGCCGTGGGCGAGAAGCGCGTGCAGAACCAGCCCGGAACGGATGACGAGTACCCGAACTGGCAGGTGCCCCTCGCGGACTCGGACCGGCGCGCGGTGCTGCTCGACGACCTCGCGAAGTCGCCGCGGTTCCGCTCACTCGTCGACGCCGTGGAGCGGAGCCTGCGCCGCGAGGAGTGATCGCGGTATCACGATCCAGGCCTCGGCTGCCTTGTCAAGCCGCTACTGCCGGGCCCCCCGGTCACGCCTACGGTCGAACGGTCGGACGAGAGGAGACGCCATGGACGCGACTGCGCCGCTCACGAAGGCCAAATACCCCCGGTCGCTGATCGCCGGACCCTATGGGCATCCGTTCCACGCGATCGCGATCATCCTGCCCATCGGGGCCTGGGTGTCGGCGTCGGTGTTCGACGTGCTCTTCCTCGCCGCGGACGACGGCTCGGCCTTCGCCCTCGGCGCGCGCATCCTCGTCGCCGTCGGCCTGCTCGGCGCGGTCGTGGCTGCCATCCTCGGTCTCATCGACTGGAGCTCGATCCCGAAGGGGACCGCGGCGCGCGCGACCGGGTCGACCCACATGGTGCTGAACTTCATCGCGATGGCGATCTACACCGGGAGCTTGGTGCTGCGCCTCGACACCGACGTGGTGCCCACGCTCGCGATGATCGCCAGCTTCGTCGGGCTCGCGCTGCTGTCGGTGTCGGGATGGCTCGGCGGCAAGCTCGCCCACACCTACGGGGTGCGCGTCGCGACCGAGACGACCCAGGCCGAGGGCCTCGAGCCCCTGCCCTGAGCGCGCGCCGCTCCGCACGAACCCCATGACGACTCGCGAAGGAGACACGATGACCGACCAGGAGACGCGACCGGACAAGCGGCCGCTCACCCCGCTGGCGGGTCCGTACGGACACCCCTTCCACCCGATCGCGGTCACCATCCCCATCGGGGCGTGGATCGCCAGCTTCGTGTTCGACATCATCGGCCTGATCGTCGCCGATCCGACGCCGTACGCGGTCGGATCGCGTGTGCTCATCGGCATCGGCCTGGTCGGCAGCGTGCTCGCGATCGGCCTCGGCATCCTCGACTACATGAAGATCCCGGATCGCACGCGGTCGTCGAGCACCGCGACCATGCACATGGGCCTGAACTTCGTCGTGTGCGGCGCCTACCTGTTCCAGCTCTTCCTGCGCACCTCGACCGACGACATCCCGATCACCGGTGTCATCTTCAGCGCCGTGAGCCTGCTGGTCCTCAGCCTCTCGGGATGGCTCGGCGGCAAGCTCGCATACCGCTACGGCGTCCGCGTGGCGCACGAGTCGAAGCAGGCCGAGGGGTACGTGCTGCGTCGCGCGCGGCGCTGACACGGACTCCGGTCGTCACGACCACCCGCTAGCATCCTCGGCATGAGTGAGGACGCCGGCGCCGCGCCGGCATTCCGCGGGCTCAACGCGGAGCGGACCAAGACGTTCGTCGACGCCGTCGTCGCGATCGCGATGACGCTGCTGGTGCTGCCGCTGATGGACAGCGTCGGCGACAGCGCCGCACGCGACCACACCACCGCCGAGTGGCTGGTGGGTCAGCGCGATCAGCTGCAGAGCTTTCTCATCAGCTTCGTGCTCATCGCGATGTTCTGGATGCTGCACCACCGCCTGTTCGTCGCGATCGAACGCATCTCGATCGCGCTGCTGTGGATCACCGTGGCGTGGATGCTCACGATCGTGTGGATGCCGGTCGTGACCGCCCTCACCGGTCAGGTCGACGACGACCCGCTGCAGAAGGTGCTCTATATCGGCAGCCTCATCGCCACCACGGCGATGCTGCTCGCCACGCGCATCCATCTCGTCCGGCATCCGGAGCTGCACACGTCGTCGCGGGCCGATCTGCGCGTCGGCATGTCGATCGACGTGTCGATGATCGTCCTGTTCGCGCTCGCCCTCGTCATCGCGATCACCGTTCCTGCGATCGGCTACCTCGGCCTGTTCGTCATGTTTCTGACCGGCCTCGTGCAGCGCGGCGTGAGCCGGCTCCTGCACTGACGGGGTGCCGTCTCCCGTCAGCGCATCGCCGCGACGAGGCCGCCGATGAACGCGACGATCGGTCCGATGAGCGTCGCGCCGATGATGACGGCCACAACCACGATCGCCGGCCACGGGATGCCGCGCCGCAGCCGCTGACCGGGAGCCGCGACGCCGGGCGGGGGTCGCAGCGGGCCGGACGGGGGCGCGACCGGGAGAGCGGGTGAGGGGCTCGTGGGCGCGGCGGGCGCCGCCGGCGCCGAGGCGTTCACGGATGCCGGTGCCCCGAGTCGGTCGTCACGCCAGCGCTCCCACTGCGCGAGCTTGTCGATCATCGCCCCGACCGCACCGAACAGCCACGACCAGGTCGCGGGGTCGAGCGTCGAGAAATCGCGCTTGCCGTAGAAGAAGAGCCAGTCGTCGACGATCTCGACATCCAGTGCGGCGGCGTTGTCGACGAAGCGCGCCATGATGTCGGGCGTGAACAGGTACAGCGCGTCGCGCTCGTACCCGCGCGGGCAGTACAGGCGGAAGTAGCGGTCGAAGTCGCCCTCGAGGCTCAGGTGCTGGTCGCGGTCGAACGCCACCGGCAGGTTCGAGCCGAACAGGCCGTTGTTGCCGACGGCATCCAGCACGATGTGGGGCAGCGGCGTCGACAGGTGCACCGCGACGTAGCCCCACGTGTGCGTCTGCTGGTTCTTGCCCGACCCGGTCGTGTACCGGTAGTTCGCGAACTCGACGAAGCGCGGTCGGTCGCCCCGGACGAGGTTGGATGCCATCCGGCTCGAGCCTTGCGAGAAGATCATGCCGGGCAACGGCGGCTGCGGACGCTGGGGCTCGAAGCTCATGCCGTTGGCCCGCGCGAACCGGTCGAGCCGGTACCAGACGGCGGCTTGCGCAGCGCGCTGCCGGCGGACGAAGAACGGGATGAGCGCGGCGAGTGCAATGAGGATGACGAGGGGGAGGACGGTCGTCAGCGACAGCACGGCGCCGGTTCCGGATCGGGTCCCCGCGGCGAGGACGATCCCGCCGATCACTGCGGTGAGGACACCCCCGAACACCAGCACCACGAAGACGATGACGACGATCGCGATGACCACCCCGGCGGTGCCCGACCCGCCGGGGAGCCGGCCGCTGTCGGCCAGCTGCTTCCGGAACGCACGCGCGGTGGCGGGCGACACCGGCTCGAGGAGGGGGCGGGGATCGAACGGAACACTCATCGATTGACCTCGTCTGCGCCCCAGGACAGGCATGCGTCGGCCGGCAGGGGCAGGGCTTCGAGCTCAGGGGAGCGGCAGATCGCGTCGACGAGCTGCCGCGAGCCGCCGACGATGGTGGAGTCGAAGTCGACCTCCGAGACCATCACCCAGGCGCGATCGGCGGGCCAGAGCAGGCTCGGGCTCTGCGCCGATGGGGCGAAGCCCATCGCCTCGGCGGGGTGGTCGCGCCACGGCATCCGCATCCGCCAGTCGTCGACGGCGAACTCGGCCACGTCGCCGCGGAAGAGCACGAACGCGCGCTCGGGGAAGTCGAGGCGGGGACCCTCGGAGACCTCGCGCGAGAGGATGCCCTCCTGCCAGGCGGGCTTGCGGAAGACGTTGTTGAAGCGGTCGGAAAGCGACGATCCGAGCATCCGGTTGTGTCGAGCCAGGTCGGCGTCCGCGGGGTCACCTGCCTGGAAGAAGGTCCGCGAGGGATGGCGTCCGAGATGGCCGAGCAGACCGCCCCGGCCCTCCCACAGGCCGGCGACCACGTCATCGGGTGCCGAGGTGTTCTCGCTCAGCACGCGGACGAGGGAGGGCAGCAGCTGCGGATCGAGTTCGCCCGCCATGGGAGCGCCGAACCAGCGGCCGTCGGGCGAGGTCATCTGGTTAGCGCCGTATTCGGGCGAGCGCACGAGCGCGTCCCACTGCGCAAGCGGATGGAGCGTCGTCCCGAACGCGGCGGCGGTCTCGGCCCACGTGGCGGGATCGGTGACGAGGTCGGCCGTCAGCTCCTGCGACTGCTGCCACGACATCCCGACCCACTCGTCGGACGGGGGAAGCGGCGCGCCGCTCGTGCGGGACTGGACGGATGCCGGATGCAGGATCCGCGCGTACGACTCGAACCCCCGCGGCACCACGTCATGGAACGTCCCGCGCCAGGGGTCGTCGACCCGTTCACGCAGCCAATCGCCGACCGAGACGTCCGCCGTCCACTCCATGCGCCCACGCTATCGGGGACGGGTCGGCGGGGGGACGTGCGATCAGGTAAGCTGTTGTGGTTGTCCGACCTCGGTCGGGCACGTGCTACACACCCTCCTGCTTCCGGGAAATGCCCGGGAGCCGTTCTAGTCCGAAGGAGGTGGGTCAGTGACGCACACGTACCAGTACGAGCTCATGGTGATTCTCCAGCCCGAGATCGATGAGCGTCAGGTTGCTCCCAACCTTGACAAGTTCCTCAAGGTCATCACGAATGACGGCGGAACCATCGAGAACGTCGACATCTGGGGCCGTCGCCGCCTGGCGTACGAGATCCAGAAGAAGAACGAAGGCATCTACGCCGTCGTCAACTTCACCGCGACGAGCGAGACCACGCAGGAGCTCGACCGCCAGCTCAAGCTGAGCGAGTCGATCATGCGCACCAAGGTCCTGCGCGCCGAGGAGGCCATCGCACAGGTCGCCGCCGAGAAGGCGCGCTCCGAGGCGAAGGCCGCCCGCAAGGCTGCTGCCCCCGCGAAGGCTGCGAAGGCCTAAGGCACATGGCCGGCGAGACCGTCATCACCGTCGTGGGCAACCTCACGGCAGACCCCGAGCTGCGTTACACGCAGAACGGCCTGCCGGTGGCGAACTTCACGATCGCCTCGACTCCTCGCACCTTCGACCGCCAGGCGAACGAGTGGAAGGACGGCGAAGCGCTGTTCCTCCGCGCGTCCGTGTGGCGCGACTTCGCCGAGCACGTGGCGGGTTCGCTGACCAAGGGCATGCGGGTCGTCGCGACCGGCCGCCTGCGTCAGCGCTCCTACCAGGACCGTGAGGGCCAGAACCGCACCGCGATCGAGCTGGAGGTCGACGAGATCGGCCCCTCGCTGCGCTACGCGACCGCACAGGTCACGCGCGCGGCATCCGGCTCCGGTGGCGGTGGCGGCGGCAACTTCGGCGGCGGTCAGCAGTCGCGCCCGCAGCAGCAGGTGCAGGAGGAGCCGTGGGCGACCCCGGGTTCTTCCGCACCGGATGCGTGGAGCGCACCGGGAACCGGCGGCGCCTCCTACGGCGACGACACCCCGTTCTGAATCGGATTCCGGGTGCTGCTCGCAGCGGCATCCGATCATCACTCTCGTAAGGAAAAACAATGGCTGGAAAGGCAACCGGCGACCGCCGCAAGCCGCGGAAGGGCGCGAAGAACGCGGCCCCCGCGAAGGCGATCCGCGTCGGCGTCATCGACTACAAGGACGTTTCGACGCTCCGCAAGTTCATCTCGGAGCGTGGGAAGATCCGCGCCCGTCGTATCACCGGTGTCTCGGTGCAGGAGCAGCGTCTGATCGCCAAGGCGATCAAGAACGCGCGCGAAATGGCGCTCCTGCCTTACGCCGGCGCTGGCCGGTAAGGAGCACCGACATGGCAAAGCTGATTCTCACGAACGAGGTCGCCGGGCTCGGAAGCGCCGGTGACGTCATCGAGGTCAAGAACGGGTACGCCCGCAACTACCTCATCCCCCAGGGCTTCGCTGTGGCCTGGACCCGCGGTGGCGAGAAGCAGGTGGCGTCCATCCGCGCCGCTCGTGACGCCCGCGCGATCCACGACCACGAAGAGGCTGTGGCGCTCAAGAACAACCTCGAGTCGAACAAGGTCAAGCTGTCGGTCAAGGCCGGCGCCGAAGGCCGTCTGTTCGGTGCGGTCAAGCCCGCCGACGTGGCTGACGCCGTCAAGACTGCTGGTCTGGGCGACCTCGACAAGCGCAAGATCCACATCACCTCGCCGATCAAGGCCGTGGGCGAGCACGAGGCGACCATTCGCCTGCGTGACGACCTCACCGCCGTGATCACCCTGCAGGTGGTCGCCGCCAAGTAATACCTGGCGCACGAGTACGGATGCCGCGGACCTTCGGGTTCGCGGCATCCGTCGTTTCTGGGTGGTGCGGGTGCGTGACCAGCGGGCAGGCCGGAGCGGATGCCGCAGACCCGAGGGCCTGCGACATCCGCGATTCCGGTTGGCGATGCCCCTCGGTTCAAACCGTCGTGCGGCGGCGGAGTGCCACGAGGACCATGCCGCTGAGCACCAGGGCCAGCGCGCCGAGGCCGAGAGCCGTCGACAGCTCACCGCCGGTCTTGGCGAGCATCAGCGGTCGGTCCGTCGAGCCGGCGGCCGGGGCCGCGACGACGCTCGCAATGTCGCCGCGGACGGCGGTCGCTGCGGGGTTGCCCGTCGAGACGGCCGGCGTGGTGCCCGGCGTGCTCGTCGCCGGCGTGGTGCCGGGGTTGGTGCCGGGGTTGGTGCCCGGTGTGGTGCCGGGGTTCGTGCCCGGGTTGGTTCCGGGGTTCGTGCCGGGGTTGGTGCCGGGGTTCGTGCCCGGAGTGGTGCCGGGGTTGGTCCCGGGCGTCGTGCCGGGGGTGGTCCCGGTGTTGGCGTCGCCGATGACGGTGACGGCCGTGCCGCCCACCGAGATCGGCGCCGTGATGGGGAGCACGATCTGGGTGCCGCTGCCGATACCGCCCGAGCCGCCGGTCACCGGGGCCGTGGTGCCGCCCGTGGTGCCGGTGTTACCGGTGTTGCCGGCGGTGGTGGTGTCGCTGGTGGCGTCGCCGATGATGGAGACGGCGGTGCCGTCGAGGTTGATCGGTGCCGTGATGGGTGCGATGACCTGGGTGCCGGATCCGATGCCGTCGGTGCCGTCGGTGGTCGGTGCGTCGGTGGTGCCGCCCGTGCTGCCGGTGGTGGTGTTGCCGCCGGTGGTGGTGTCGCTGTTGGCGTCGCCGATGACCGAGACGGCGGTGCCGCTGAGGTCGATCGGTGCGGTCACGGGTGCGATGACCTGGGTCCCGCTGCCAATGCCGTCGTTGCCGTCAGTCGTCGGTGCGCCGGTGTTGCCGCCCGTGCTGCCGGTGTTGCCGCCGGTGGTGGTGTCGCTGGTGGCGTCACCGATCACGGAGACGGCGGTGCCGCTCACGTCGATCGGGGCCGTCACCGGTGCGATGACCTGGGTCCCGCTGCCAATGCCATCGGTGCCGTCGGTCGTCGGTGCGGTGGTGCCGCCCGTGCTGCCGGTGGTGGTGTTGCCCCCGGTGGTGGTGTCGCTGTTGGCGTCGCCGATCACGGAGACGGCGGTGCCGCTGAGGTCGATCGGTGCCGTCACGGGTGCGATGACCTGGGTCCCGCTGCCAATGCCGTCGGCGCCGCCGGTCGTCGGTGCGGTGGTGCCGCCCGTGCTGCCGGTGGTGGTGTTGCCGCCGGTGGTGGTGTCGCTGTTGGCGTCGCCGATGACCGATACGGCGGTGCCGTCGAGGTTGATCGGTGCCGTGATGGGTGCGATGACCTGGGTGCCGGATCCGATGCCGTCGGTGCCGTCGGTCGTCGGTGCGGTGGTGCCGCCCGTGGTGCCGGTGGTGGTGTTGCCGCCGGTGGTGGTGTCGCTGTTGGCGTCACCGATCACGGAGACGGCGGTGCCGCTGAGGTCGATCGGGGCCGTCACGGGTGCGATGACCTGGGTCCCGCTGCTGATGCCATCGGTGCCGTCGGTCGTCGGTGCGGTGGTGCCGCCGGTGCTGCCCGTGCTGCCGGTGCCGGTGCTGGTGCCGCCGGTGGTGGTGTCGCTGTTGGCGTCGCCGATGACCGAGACGGCGGTGCCGTCGAGGTCGATCGGTGCCGTCACCGGAGCGACGACCTGCGTGCCGGACAGGAGTCCGTCGTTGCCGTTAGTCGTTGGTGCGGTGGTGCCGCCCGTGGTGTCGGTGCTGGTGTTGCCGCCGATGGTGGTGTCGCTGTTGGCGTCACCCATCACGGAGACGGCGGTGCCGTCGAGGTCGATCGGTGCCGTCACCGGAGCGACGACCTGCGTGCCCGAGACGACACCGTCCGAGCCGTCCGTCGCCGGAGCGGCGTGTGCCGGTGCCGGTGCAGGCTGCGCGGGTGCCGGGGCGGGCGCGCTGTCGGTCGACGAGTTGCTGTCGCCGATGACCGAGACCGAGGTCCCCGAGACGGTGACGGGCACCGACACGTCGATGATCGCTTGCGAGCCCGAACCGACGCCGTCGGCGCCGCTGGTGGAGCCGCTCTGCGCCGGCGCGGGAGCCGGTGCGCTGGAGCCCGAGGTCGAGCTGTCGGCATCGCCGATCACGGCGATCGAGGTTCCCTCGACGGTGACGGGAGCATCGACGGAGACGATGCCTTGGGTGCCCGAGAGCAGCCCGTCCTCTCCGGTGGTGTCGGCCGCGTGGGCGACCGATGCGCCGAGGATCGTGATCCCCCCGGCGAGGAGCGTGCCCCAGACGGCACGCGAGACGGTGGTGTTCATGATTGTTCTCTCCTTGAGAATGACGAATGAATGGCGCTGAGCGCCGGGGGTCATGCCGCGCGTGCGCGGCCGACCATCCGTCAGTCGGGAGAGACGTCGGTGGGGAAGACGGGCGAGATCGGGCCCGTCGCGTTCGTCAGGCGGCCGCTGCGACCGGCGACCAGGAACGCCCCACCCGCGAGGGCGAAGAGCGCGCCGGCGATGCCGCCCGCTGCGCCAGCGGCGCCCGCGGAAGACGATCCGGGGCCGCCCGATGCCGGCAGTCCCGAGGACGCGGCAGAGCCTGGCAGAAGCGCGTTCTGCACGACCGCGGACCCCACCGAGGGGAGTGCCTCGGTGAGGGAGGAGAACACGGCAATGGGCAGGCTGGCGCTGGCGGCGGCGAAGACGGGTGCGAGCGCGTCGACAGGAGCAGCAGTGGCCTGCCGTGCGAGGCCCGCCGCGGTGGATCCGAGGGCGTCACCGTCCGCAACGACGGCGGTTCCCGGAAGCGTGATACCGGCGGCGGCGGGCAGCTCGATCGGCAGGCCGGGGATCGCGGGAACCGTGACGCCGGGGACAACGGCATCCGTGATCGGGGCGATGACGGGCGACAGGGCGTCGGTGATCGGGGTGAGCACCGAGCCGATCGGGGCGACGGCGCCGCCGATGACGCCAAGAACCGGAGCGAGAGCGGGCCCTGCGGCATCCGTTGCGGGGGTGAGCGCACGAGTGAGCGGGACGACCGCTTGCGTGACCGGAGCGACCGCCTCCGCGGCGGGCGTGGCGAGCGGAGCGGCGACTTCGGCGACGGTTTCGGCCACCGGGGCGACGTGCTGGACGACCGGCTCGGCGACGTGCTCGACGACCCGTTCGACCACGGGGGCCGCGACGGGCGCGGCCGGCTGGACGACGGGCTCGGCCACGTGCTGGACGACGGGCTCAGCCACGTGCTGGACGGGCGGTGCCGCCCGCTGAACGGTCGTCTGCACGGTGGGGGCGACGGCCTCGACGACGTGTTCGACCGTATCGGTCACGGGCGAGACGATCCCGTCGAGGGGCCCCGGGATGCCCTCGGCTGCGTGACTGGCCGGCGCGAGCGCGAGGGAGAGGGCGGTCCAGGCGAAGGCGAGGCCGACGCCGGTGCCGAGAACGGGCACCCAACGGCGCGTTCGCGTGCGCTTGTTCATGACCGACGTTCACCTCCCCGAAAGCGTCGTCGTCGTTCGCACGGAGTGAGTCCCGTGCCTGCGGGTACTGCTTGGCGCAGAACCATACTCCCGTCCCCCGGGGCTGTCTACGGGCCTTCGGCACAGTGCTTCGCGCATCGGATCTCCCGCCGCGCGAGAGGCTGCGGACTCGACTTGACAACACCGCTGTTTTACACAAGTGAGTCCCCAGATGAACAACCTTCAAGCGATGGTTCAAACACGATCTTCATCCACAGGCTGGGGAAACTGAAATAGCCGATCAGAGGGCTAAAAAAAGTGTGAACCTCGCAGAGATTCCGGCGTTTTCCACAGGACTTGTACACAACGCGGGCGGCGTTTCCCGCATCCTGTCCACAGAGTTATCCACAGGCAAGTTTGCGGCTGTCGGTGGCCATCCATACCGTGTACTGCGGCTCGGAGGCAGGCCAGGATGCGGGGGTGCGGATGTCGATCGCGGATATCGCTGACGACAGGCTCGGCGGGCGACGAGAGCCCGACCGGACCCCACCGCACGACCTCCTCGCCGAGCAGAGCACGCTGGGCGGAATGCTGCTGTCGAAGGATGCCGTCGCCGACGTCATCGAGACGCTGCGCGGCACCGACTTCTACGTCCCCAAGCACGAGCTCATCTACGAGGCGCTGCTGTCGCTGTACTCGCACGGCGAGCCGACCGACGTCGTCGCCGTCACCGACGAGCTGATCAAGAACGGCGAGCTGCAGCGCGCCGGCGGTGCGGACTACCTGCACACGCTGACCTCGATCGTGCCGACCGCGGCGAACGCCGGCTACTACGCGTCGATCGTCAACGAGCGCGCGCTGCTGCGTCGTCTGGTCGAGGCCGGCACGCGCATCGTGCAGATGGGCTACAACGGCCAGGGCGACGCGGTCGACCTCGTCAACAACGCGCAGGCCGAGATCTACTCCGTCACCGGCGCCGAGAAGGCCGAAGACTACGTCCCCCTCGAGGTCGCCGTCACCGCCGCCATCGACGACATCGAGGCCGCGCGCGGGCGAGACGGTCAGATGACCGGCATCCCGACGGGCTTCTCGGGTCTCGACCAGCTGACGAACGGCCTGCACCCCGGTCAGATGATCGTGGTCGCGGCGCGACCCGCGATGGGTAAGTCGACGCTCGCGCTCGACTTCGCGCGTGCGGCCGCGATCAAGAACGACGCACCGACGATCTTCTTCTCCCTCGAGATGGGGCGCAGCGAGATCGCGATGCGCCTCATGAGCGCCGAGGGCGCCGTGCCGCTGCAGTCGATGCGCAAGGGAACGCTCGACTCACGCGACTGGACCACCGTCGCCGCAACGCGCGGCCGCATCAACGATGCACCGCTCTACATCGACGACAGCCCGAACATGACGCTCGTCGAGATCCGCGCGAAGTGCCGGCGGCTGAAGCAGCGCGTCGGGCTCAAGATGGTCGTCATCGACTACCTGCAGCTGATGACGAGCGGCAAGCGGGTCGAGTCGCGTCAGCAGGAGGTCTCGGAGTTCTCGCGTGCCCTGAAGCTGCTCGCGAAGGAGCTGCAGGTGCCCGTCATCGCGCTGTCGCAGCTGAACCGTGGCGCCGAGCAGCGCGCCGACAAGAAGCCGGCGATCAGCGACCTGCGTGAATCGGGCTCGATCGAGCAGGATGCTGACATCGTCATCCTGCTGCACCGTGAGGCGGCCTACGAGAAGGACAGCCCCCGCGCGGGCGAAGCCGACCTGATCGTCGCGAAGCACCGTAACGGTCCCACCGACACCGTGACGGTGGCGTTCCAGGGACACTTCTCACGCTTCACGGACATGGCCGTGGGGATGGACTGAGCGGTCAGCCGTCGGCCGTTATGATCCAGTGCGCGGTTTTCGCGCATCCGCCCTCGGCCTGTCTGGAGCCCGATGCCGTTCCGCAGTAAAGAAACGCTCGAGCACTGGGTGGACGAGTTCCATGCGCAGCGCGGATCGGGCGACCTGATCAGAGTTCTCATCCAGGACGGTTCCGCGGGTTCCGACACCGGTCTGGTCGTCGTGCCGCTCGCGAATTCCTCCGTCTCGGTCTTCATGGAGCCGATCGAGATCGGCGATGCGCGGTGGCGTATCACGATCGAGCCGCAGCCGGACTTCACCATCCTCAGCAGCTTCCAGATGCACGCGCTCGCCGCCGAGTTCACGGTTGCCGCCGAGCTCTGCGCCTTCCTCGAGGCGAAGTCGATCGGTCACGAGGAAGACGACCTCGACGAATCGTGAGCACCACCCACCGTGGTGCCCGCTGGCGAGAGCGCAGTCGGCTGGTGCGGATGCTGCGCCTGTGGCGTACCCGTAACCCGACGACGTTCCGCGAGAAGGTGCGCTACAAGATGCTGCGCGATCGCCGCAGCCTGATCGTCACGTTCGCCGACAAGGCCGCCGTGCGTGAGCATGTCGCGGCCGTGATCGGCGAGCGGTACCTGCCCCGGGCGTACGCGATCGTCGATGAACCGCGGGATCTGCTGGAGCTGGACTGGCCCGAGGCCTATGTGGTGAAGCCGACGCACGGGAGCGGCGCGGCGATCGTCGTCTCCGCGGCGGCGCCCGCTGACGCCCGGCTACCCGAGGCCCGGTGGGGATGGGTGTACCGGCACGTGCGCCCCGAGTCCGCGCATCCGCACGAGGTCGTGGCGATCGCCGAGGGTTGGGTCGAGAAGCTCTACGGGCAGGGCCCGAACCGTGAATGGGTCTACGGACAGGTGCCACGACGCGTCATCGTCGAGGAGTTCCTGGTGGGCGCCGACGGCGGCATCCCGGATGACTACAAGTTCTTTGTCTTCCACGGGCGATGCCACTTCGTCCAGGTCGACGGCGGGCGCTTCGGCGGCCGCACGCAGGACTTCTTCCGCCCCGACTGGACGCGGATCCCGATGAGCGGCGGCCCGCCGTGGGCCGACCCGGAGCGCGCCCGTCCCGACCATCTCGACGAGATGATCCGCGTCGCCCAGAAGCTGGGTGAGGGCGCGGACTTCGTCCGCGTCGATCTGTACGACGTCGACGGCCGCGTCGTGTTCGGCGAGCTGACGAGCTTCCCCGCCGGGGGTGACAGCCCGTTCGATCCCGAGTCGTTCAACACGGAGTTCGGGCGCCCCTGGACCGTGCCGCGTCGATACCGCTGACGCTGCCGCGTCACCTGCACTCCGAGGTGTGCGCTCATCCGCGGTCCGCTGTCAAGCCGCTGAGCGATTCCACCCCTCGCGCCCTACCGTCGGCGGAATGAGTAAGACAGACACCCCTGCGCCATCCCGCCTGCGTCGGGGGATCGGTGGACCGCTGCTGTTCGCGTTCATCCTGGGCGACGTCCTGGGGGCCGGCGTCTACGCGTTGATGGGGGTGCTGTCGGAGCGCGTCGGCGGGATGCTGTGGGCGCCGCTGCTCGCGGCCCTCGTGCTCGCGATGCTCACCGCCGGGTCGTACGCCGAGCTGGTGACGAAGTACCCCCGCGCCGGCGGTGCCGCGGTCTTCGCGGAGCGTGCGTTCAAGAACAAGCTCGTGTCGTTCCTCGTCGGCTTTTGCATGCTGGCCGCGGGCGTGGTGAGCGCGGCGGGCCTGTCGATCGCGTTCGCGGGTCAGTACCTGCAGACATTCGTCGAGGTTCCCGTCGTGCCGGTGGCCATCGTGTTCCTCGCCGTGCTCGCGGCGCTCAACGCCCGCGGCATCCGGGAATCGATGGGTGCGAACTTCGTGATGACCGCGATCGAGGTCTCGGGACTGGTGATCGTCGTCGTGGTGGTCGGCTTCCTCCTCGCCGGGGGCGGCGGAGACGTGTCGCGCGTCATGGAGGTGCCCCAGGGCACCGGAGTCGCGTCGGCCGTGCTGGCGGGTGCGATCATCGCCTATTACTCGTTCGTGGGCTTCGAGACCTCGGCCAACATGATCGAAGAGGTCAAGGAACCGTCGAAGATGTACCCCCGTGCGCTCTTCGCGGCGCTGGGCGCGGCCGGCGTCGTGTACGTGCTGGTGGGCCTCGCGAGCAGCATCGCGTTGCCTCCCGAGGAGCTGTCGAGCTCGAGCGGACCTCTCCTGGCCGTCGTCGAGGCGAGCGGCGTCGCCGTGCCGTCGTGGCTGTTCAGCCTCATCGCTCTCATCGCGGTGGCCAACGGCGCACTGCTGACGATGATCATGGCCAGCCGCCTCACCTACGGCATGGCCGAGCAGGGGCTGCTGCCGAAGGCGCTGTCTCGGGTGCTGCCGCGTCGGCGCACGCCGTGGGTCGCGATCCTCGCCACGACGCTCGTCGCGATGCTGCTGACCCTGGTCGGTGACCTCGCGCTGCTGGCCGAGACGGTCGTGCTGCTGCTGCTCTTCGTGTTCCTCAGCGCGAACGTGTCGGTGCTCGTGCTGCGCCGCGACCGGGTGGAGCACGATCACTTCCGCGTGTGGACGTTCGTGCCTGTCCTCGGCATCGCGTCGTGCCTGCTGCTGCTGAGCCAGCAGACCCTGCGCGTCTGGATCTTCGGCGCGATCCTCATCGCCGTCGGCGTCGTGCTGTACTTCGTGGCCCGCTGGGCGCGTCGTCGGGGCGAACGCGCGGTGTGATCGTCTCGGTCGGGGACCGCTCAGTCGGGGACCGCTCAGGCGGGATGCCGCTTGAGCAGCTTCGACGCGACGATCATCGCCCCGCCCAGTACAGCGGGGATGCCGCCGCCGGGATGCACCGAGGCGCCGACCCGCCAGAGCCAGGGCGTCCGCGGGTCGTGCTGCGCGGGTCGGTGCAGCGGGCCGCTCATCCACAGCGGTCGCGACGCACCGTAGAGCGCCCCGTGCGGTTCGCCGAACGAGCCGAAGTACCGCGGGTCGAGCACCGTCGTCTCGGTCATGCCGTCGGTCAGGGGTGCGTCCAGCCCCATCACACTCGAGATGCGCTCGATCTCGCGCCTCACGAAGGGGTGGTCGAGCGAGTAGCCGTGACCGTCCGCGGGGCTCGTGAGCAGCACGGCGAGCGTGCTGCGGTCGTTCGGATAGATCTCGCGCGCACGGTAGTGGTTGACGAACGCCATCGTGTCGGCGGGCTCGTCGCCGGCGGCGAGGCTGCGGTGCAGGGCGTCGGGTCTGGTGGGCAGGATGACGCTGTGCGCGGCGATCCGCTCGGGCAACGGCTCGTCGAGCACGCCGTAGATCGCGACGGCCGAGCACGACAGCGACGGCGATCCGAGCGCTCGCCGACGCCGGCCGAGCAGGCCGTCCAGCCGCGACGCGTCGAGCCCGCTGACGACGACATCCGCCTCGTGCGACCCTCGCTCGGTCGTGACCCGTCCGCGCTCGATGCGCGTGACGCGCTCGCCGGTGCGGATCTCGACGCCGGCGGCATCCGCCATTCGCTGCAGCGCGAGCACGATCTCGAAGACGCCGCCGCGGGGCACCCATACTCCGTCAGCCGCCATGATCGCCGGCATGCTCGCGTACAGCGCGGGCGTGCGAGCGGGCGAGACCCCGGCGTTGAGGGTGTGGATCGCGATGATCTCGCGCAGCCCCTCGGGCATCCAGGTGAGGCTGTCGAGGTACGCGCGGGTGCTGAGCCGCCGACCGTAGACGGCGAGCAACCGCTGCAACGCGGGCAGGGAGGCGCGGTCGAGCGGGTCGGCTACGAGCAGCGATGCGACGTCGCCGGCGAGCGGCGCGTGCAGGTCGCTGAAGCGCTGCCACGCGGGGTGCCAGGGATGCCCCTCCGGCACCGGCAGCGAGACCTCTTCGCCGCGGTAGTAGTAGCGGCCGACTTCGTCGAGGCGGACGAGGTCGAGCCGACCGGAATCCGTGCCCGCGTTCGTGCCCGCACTCAGGCGGCGCAGCAGCTCGTCCCAGACGGCCGGGAAGGTGACGAGCGACGGGCCGGTGTCGATGCGTTCGCCGTCGAGTTCGATGCGCCGACTCTTGCCGCCGACGGTCTCGCCCGCTTCGAGCAGCGTCACGCGGTGGCCGGCATGGGCGAGCAGGGCGGATGCCGCGAGCCCGCCGAGGCCCGCTCCGACGACGACGATGCGGCTCACGGGTAGATCCCCAGGAACATGGCCGCCAGCAGCAGTCCGCTCGCGACCGATCCCGCGATGTAGGGAAACGCGACCGAGAGGGGGTAGAGCTTGCGGCCGGTGGCGGGCGCCGGGCGCAGCAGCATCCAGACGACCAGGGTGCCGGCGAGGGCGAGGTTGACGAGTGCGACAGGAACGCTGATCAGCGCGAACAGCACGGTCGAGACGAGCCACCACGCCCCGCTCCACAAAGCGGTGCCGCGGGGACCGAGCAGCACGGCGGTCGTGGTGATGCCCGCTTCGCGGTCTTCGTCGATGTCCTGCACGGCGTCGTAGGCGTGCTTCGCGACGCTCCATGCGAGCAGGCCGATGACGGCGGGCCAGACGGGCGGTGCCTCGAGGGCGACGGGCAGGATCAGCAGCGGCAGACCGTAGGCGGCGTTGCTCAGCGAGTCGAGGAATGGACGCGCCTTGAACCGCAGGGGCGGGGCCGAGTAGAAGACGAACACGCCCGCGTAGAGCAGGATCAGCGCGACGGCGGGCAGGGGCAGCGCGATGACGAAGTAGACGAGGAAGGGGATGTTGGTGATCGCGACGGCCCATGCGATGAGCTTCACCTCGCGCGGCTCGATCCGCGCCCCCTCGATCGACCCCTTGCGCGGGTTGAGCGCGTCGGTCTCCTGGTCGAAGATGTCGTTCACGCCGTAGATCAGCAGGTTGAAGGGAAGCGTCAGCCAGACCAGAAGCGGGATCGCGGCGACGTCGATCAGCTGACCGGTCAGCCACATGCCGAGCGCCCCGGTGCCGATCGTGTTGATCCACAGCACCGGCCGCGAGATGTGGACGAGGCGCGCGACGGTCGATGTCTGACGAGTGATGGCGGCGCTCCTCGGTTCGGGTGTCGTCACTATCTCACCATCGGCCGGATGGTCGTGAATCCGCCGTCGACCGGGACGACCTGGCCGGTGATGCGCGATGCTCCCGGCGAGAGCAGCCAGTCCATGACCGCGGCGACCTCGTCGGCGGACTGCACGCCGCCGAGCGGGTACTGCTTCTCGGCGCTCTCGCGCAGCATCGGAGCCGCGAGCATCGTCGCGGTGAGCGGGGTGTCGGTCATGCCGGGAGCGACGGCGTTCACGCGGATGCCGCGGGCGGCGTAGGTCGCGGCGGCGCTGCGCACGAGCGCCTCGACACCGCCTTTCGCCGCGGCGATCACCTCGTGGTTGGCGACGCCGACGCGGGCGACGACGGAACTCGCGAAGACGGCGGCGCCCGGGGCCTTGCCCGTCGCGTCGAGCCAGGCCCGCAGCATCCACAGGCTGCTCTCGAGGTTGACGCGCAGCACCACGAGCGCGTCGTCGGTCTTCGTGCGGTGCAGCGGCGTGATCAGGGTGCTGCCGACCGCGTGGGCGAGCATCGCGGGCGCGGCACCCAGTTCGGCGCGGCACACGTCGAGAGCTCTCGCCGCCCCGTCGGGCGTGGTGACGTCCGCCCCAATGTGCGCGTCGGCGGACACGTCGGCAAGCGCCGCCGCGTCGCGGCCCACCGCCGCCACGCGCAGGCCGCGGGCGCGCAGCCGTGCGACGAGCGCCCGCCCCACGCCGCCACGGGCACCGGTGACGAGGGCGATGTCGTTCTCGGCCGCGTTGTTCTGAGTCATCGGGTTCCCTTCGGTGCGGCGACGTCGCCCCGCCGGATGGCGTCGGCACGGTCGCGGATCGCGGTGATCTCGTCGTCGTCGAGGCGACCGAGGTTCTTCACCTGCAGCGCCATGCGGCGGTTCTCGGCGAGAGGCTGCTCGTGACGGATGAGGTAGTCCCAGTACAGGGTCGTGAAGGGGCAGGCATCGTCGCCGGTCCGTTTCGCCGGGTCGAACGGGCACGTCTTGCAGTACGGGCTCATGCGGTCGATGTACTTGCCCGATGCGGCGTAGGGCTTGCTGCCCATGAGCCCGCCGTCGGCGTACTGGCTCATGCCGAGCGTGTTCGGCAGCTCGGCCCATTCGACCGCGTCGACGTAGACCGCGAGGTACCAGGCGTGCACCTCGCGCGGGTCGACGCCGAGCAGCATGGCGTAGAGCCCCGTGACCATGAGGCGCTGGATGTGGTGGGCGTAACCGTTCTCGAGGGTGGTGTCGATGGCATCCTTCAGGCATGCCATCGGGGTGTCGCCGGTCCAGTACCAGTCAGGCAGCGGCTCGAACGCCTCGAACGCGTTGCGCTGCAGGTACCCGGGCATCTGCGTCCAGTAGACGCCGCGGACGTACTCGCGCCAGCCGAGGATCTGCCGAATGAACCCCTCGACCGCCGCTAGCGGTGCCCGCTCCGCCCGGTAGGCCGCTTCGGCGGCCACGACGACCTCGCGCGGATGCAGCAGCTTGAGGTTCATCGACGACGACAGGTGCGCGTGCCAGAGCCAGGGCTCGCCCGGCCACATCGCGTCCTGTGCGTCACCGAAGCCCGGCAGCCGCTCGTCGATGAAGAGCTCGAGCGCCTCGAGCGCCTGCGCGCGGGTGACGGGCCACGCGAACGTATCGAGCGAGCCGGGGTGCTCGGCGAGCTCCCGCTCGACGAGCGCGAGCACGTCGCGGGTGATGTCGTCGGGCGGAAAGGTCGCGCGCGGTGGCACGAGCCCGGGACCCTGTTTCGGGAACGCCTTGCGGTTGTCCGCGTCGTAGTTCCATCGGCCGCCGACGGGCTGGCCGCGGTCGGTCATGAGGACGCCGTGACGTTCACGCATCTCGCGGTAGAAGTACTCCATCCGCAGTGTCGCGCGGCCCGCGGCGTGCTCGGTGAACTCGGCGACCGTGCAGAAGAAGTGCCGGTCGACGCGGATGTCGAGCGGGATGCCGGCGGCATCCGCCGTCTGCTGCAGCGCTTCGCGCACGCGCCACTCGCCCGGTTCGGTCATGACGAGCCCCGCCGGCTGCAGCCGGGCCAGGTCCGCGGCGAGCTGATCGGCGAACGTGCCCCTGTTCTCTCGGTCGTCGAGCTCCATGTAGTGCACCGTGTGCCCGGCGCCGCGCTGGTCGGCGGCGAAGTGGCGCATCGCGGCGAGGAACACCGCGGTGCGCGGCTTCGTGCTCCAGACGTGCATCGACTCCTCGCCGACCTCGGCCATCCACACGGCGTCCTGCGCGGGGTCGAAGCCGTCGAAACCGCTCGCGTCGGCAGCGAGCTGGTCGCCCAGCACGATGACGAGGTTCCGGAGCACGGTGTCAGCGTAGGAACCGCATCCGACCTTCCCTATCGCTTGTGCGCCGGCCCGGGCTGCGCTAGCCGGCGAGGACGCCCGCGTCGGCGCGGACCAGCCCGCCGAGGAAGCGCGCGATCTCGCCGGGACCGGATGCCGGGGCCGCGGCCTCGACGTCGGGGTTGTAGTTCGTGTTGGTGTTGAGGTCGTAGGTGACGAGGCGGCCGTCGATCGTCTCGACGAACTCGATCCCGGCGATACGGATGCCGGCGCCGCGCAGGAAGTCGCGGTGCTGGACCACGAGCGGGTGGTCGGCGGTGATCTCCTCGCGACGCGCGAAGGGCGGGAAAGCGGGGGCGGCGGCGCCGGGGTCGACGACGCACGCGTCGGCCGGGCACAGCTCGAAGCTGCCGGCACTCGTGTCGACGCGCACGGCGTAGACGAACTCGCCGCCGACGTACTCGGCTCGCGTGACGAACGGCTCGCGCGCGAACAGGAACTCCTGGATGAGCGTGATGCCGTCCGGGGATGCCTCGAACGCGGGGCCGTCGACCCACGCGTCGAACTCCTCGTGCGTGTCCCACCGGCGCACCCCCAAGCCCTTGCCGCCCTGGTTGTGCTTGCTGATGAAGGGCACCGGGAACTCGCGCGCGCGGCGCTTCAGGTCACCCGTGCCGAAAACGGCCACGGTGCGCGGGACGTCCACGCCGGCGGCGCGGAGCGCGGCGTGCTGCGCGACCTTGCTGACCTCGAACTCCAGCACGTCGCTGCCCCCGATGACGGTCCGGCCCCACGACTCGAGCCAGCGCAGCACGGCGCGGCCGTACTCCTTCGACTCCGCGTGGTCGCGGGTGTGCGCCGACGCCGACAGTCGCGACCAGAAGACGCCCTGCGGCGGCTCGGCCGACAGGTCGATCGACCCGTCGGTGAGCAGCCACTGCTCGGCGGCGATGCCCTCCGCGGCGAAGGCCGACGCGAACGGCGCCCACCACTCCGGGTTCTCGTGGATCACGTACACCTGAGGCGAAGTCGACATCCCGTCAGGCTAAGCCGCTCGCGAGCGGGCGGGGGCCGCGTGACGGACCATGACACCCCGGGCGCCGTGCGGGCCTCGTCGGGTCCGTGACGTGTGAGGATCGACGGGTTCGGCCGCCATCGATGTCGAGAGGAAGCACGCATGCGTTTCGGTTACTGGACCCCCACCTACGGCGGCTGGCTGCGCAACGTCGCCGACGAGCGGACGCCCGCGACGTTCGCGCACATCGCGCGGATCGCCCGTGCCGCGGAGGACGGCGGGTTCGACGTGACGCTCGTGCCCGAGCTGAACCTCAACGACATCAAGGGCCACGCGGGCCCGGCTCTCGATGCCTGGGCGATCGCGACCGCGACCGCTGCCGTCACGTCGCGCATCGAGATCATGGCCGCCCTGCGCCCGAGCTATCACCCCGTCGCGCTCGCCGCGAAGCAGGCGGCGACGATCCAGGAGATCGCGCAGGGTCGATTCACCCTCAACGTCGTCTCGGCGTGGTGGGCTGAGGAGGCGCGGCAGTACGGCATCTCGTTCGCCGACCACGACGACCGGTACGCCCTGACCACGGAGTACGTCGACGTCCTGCGGGGGCTGTGGTCGCAGACGCCGTTCGATCACGAGGGCCGGCACTTCTCGTTCACCGGCACCCACCTCGAACCCAAGCCGGCGACCGCACCGCTCATCTACGCCGGGGGTGAGAGCGAGGCGGGCCGTGCCGCCATCGCCGGGTTCGCCGATGCCTACGTCACCCACGGGGGCACGGTCGACGAGCTCGCCACCAAGATCGCCGATATGCGCGCGCGGCGCGAGCGCACGGGGCAGCGGCCGTTCCAGCACTTCGGGATGGCGGCGTTCGCGATCGTCCGCGACACCGAGGAAGAGGCGCAGGCCGAGCTGGCGCGCATCACCGACGTGCGCTCGGGCGCGGCCTACGAGTCGTATCAGGACTTCGTGACGAAGTCGCAGCTCGACGTCGAGATCAGCCTGCGCGAGTACTCCGTCTCGAACCGGGGGCTGCGTCCCGAGCTCATCGGCACGCCCCAGCAGGTCGCCGACCGCATTCGCGCCTTCGAGGATGTCGGCGTCGACACGCTGCTGCTGCAGTTCTCGCCGGCGCTCGACGAGCTCGAGCGGTTCGCCGATCAGGTCATCCCGCTCGTGCGCTGAGCTCTCGCCGGGAAGGGTCGAGCCGGCCCGCCGCGCCGACCCGCCGCGTGGCGACGGATACTGGGACCATGCCCCGAGCCGACGCCACTCCGCCGCCGAAGACCTGCGCGTCGTGCGGGCGTGAGATGCAGTGGCGCGCGAAATGGGCGAAGAACTGGGACGAGGTCCGCTACTGCTCGGATGCCTGCCGGCGTCGCGGCATCCGCCCGGTCGATGCCCAGCTGACGCAGGCCATCCTCGATCTGCTCGACGCGCGGGCGGCGACCGCGACCATCTGCCCGTCCGAAGCGGCGCGGAGAGTCGGCGGCGAGGAGTGGCGCGACCTTTTGGAGCCGGCGCGGCGCGCGGCGCGACGTCTCGTCGCGGACGGCGAGGTCGAGATCACGCAGCGGGGCGCGGTCGTCGACCCCTCGACCGCCAAGGGACCGATCCGGATCCGGCGCCGGCAGGCCTAGCCCGCTGCCGGGTCTTCCGGGCGGTCGACGGCGTCGAAGTCGGCTTCACGGATTCGGGCGTGGATGCCGCACACGATGTCGACCACCTGCGAGATGTCGAAGTCGGTCGCGGCGCTGAGGTACGCGTAAGCGAGGTGCTCGTCCATGCCCCAGCGGGCGCTGATGAGGTCGATCGCCGCGCGGACGCATTTGCGCATCGCCTCGGCGAGGTCGACGTCGAGGCCGGTCGGGACGAGGAACTCGTCGGTGCGCACGAGGGGTCCGGCGACCGCGCCGAACTCGCGCAGCGCCTCGGCTCGGGGGACCACGTCGAAGCGCAGCGTCGCACGCAGCGACGCCTCGAGCGCCGTGAGCGCCACCTCGCCGTCGCCCTGCGCGAAGTGCGGGTCGCCGACGTAGGCCAGAGCGCCGGGCACCTGCACCGGAAGGTAGAGACGAGCACCTTCGGTGAGGAGGTTGATGTCGAGGTTGCCGCCGTGCGCGCCCGGAGGGACCGAGTGGGGGCGCTCGTTTCCGGCGACGGCGACCCCCATCGTGCCGAGGAACGGCGCGAGCGGGAACTCGACGACGCGGTCGCCGTCGTCGTTCAGGGGCAGCGTGCCCACGAGGCCTGACACGCGCTCCTCGACAGGAGTGAAGACGCTGACGGTGAGCGGTGTGCGGGGGAGGACCCCCACGAGCGCGCCGCGACCGTGACGGTTCGAGATCACGCCGTACGGGACGCGCGGAACGAGGCGTTCGACGGTGATGCGCAGCAGGTCGCCCGGTTGCGCGCCCTCGACGTGGATGGGACCGGTCACGATGTGGGGGCCGTCGTTCGCGGGATCGCGGGAGAGCGCCGCGGCGATCGCGACGGCGTCATCGAGCACCTGGCCGGGTTCGACCCCGTGGCGGCCGAAGTAGGCGCGGGGATCCTTGCCCTGGTCTTCCAGGACGCCCTCGTGGCTGACGGTGTCGATCGTCACGCTCGATCCCGACGCGATGGTCAGCACCGGCGCATCGGCTGCGCACGGCAGCCGGCCCCACATCACGGTGTCGGGACGTGCCGGCAGGTAGTGGTCTCCGGGCGTCTCGCCGACCCCGGGCTGCAGGATCGTCATGCGACGACCGGCTCGCGCCGGGCCGGGGTGAACAGCCGCCGGTGGCCGATCACCACGACGACGACGGTGAGGAGCGCCGCCAGCAGCAGCGGCACCCCCGGGCCGAACACCAGGAGGGCGGCTCCCGCGAGCGCGCCGAGGAAGATGAGGACGATCGCCCCGAGCCGCCGGTTCCAGAACCCGCGGATGCCGCCGTCGACGAGCGATTCGCTCGCGAGCGAGGTGAGCGTCGAGGTCACGACGACCGTGGTCATGTCGGCGACGGCGAGACTGCGCGCCACCGCCGCCTGCATGCCCATCGCTGCCGCCGTCAGCGTCGAGGCGGTGAGGATGAGGGCCTCGGAGTCGGCGGCATCCGGGATCAGAAACGCCACACCGAGCGCCGCGATCACCACCGCCCCGGCGATGAGCAGGCCCGTCACGGCGCCTCCCCACTCCTTGCGTCGTGTGCGCAGGAACAGCCCTGCCGCGAAGGCGGCGACGGTGAAGGCCGCGAGCGCGATCGCGGGACCGAGAATCGGCAGGTCGTCTCCGCCCGCGACCGCCATGCCGAGGATGACGATGTTGCCGGTCATGTTGCCGACGAACACCCGGTCGAGGGCGAGGTAGCCGACGGCGTCGACGACGCCGGTCACGAACGTGAGGATCATCAGAGTGGAGAGCGCGACTGCCTGCCGGGTCGACTCGGCGTCACGGGGTGTGCGGTTGCGGGCCACGGTCCACCTCTTCGTCGGCGGCCGCCGGTCGGCCGATCCGAGTCCGAGGGTAGCGGACGCGGCGGGATTGGTCGGACCAACCCGGCGTGCCTATCGCGCCGGGATCAGTCGTCGCCGGCGGCTGCGGCGGTGCCTCGGGCCCGCTCGATGATCTCGCGCACCTCGGCGAGGTGTATGCGCATGGCGTACTCGGCCGCGTCGGGATCGCGCGCCACGAGGGCGGCGAGGATGCGGGCGTGACCCTCATGCGAGAGGCGGCGACCGTCGTCGTCGAGGTGCGAGAACACGCGGGCTTCGACCGTCCACGACGCGGTGAGATCGCCGAGGGCGGCGAGCAACGGGTTGGCGGTGGCCTGCGCGATGGCGGTGTGGAAGGCGACATCCAGGCCGGCGGAGCCTTCCGCGGCCCCGGCGGCGATGCTGGCACCCGCTTCGTCGACGAGGGCGCGAAGTGCGGCCAGTTGCGCGTCGTCGACGCGCGTCGCGGCGAGGCGCACGAGTTGCGGCTCGATGACGGCGCGGAACTCCGCCGAGTTGCGGAACTCGGCCTCGACGTCCTGCATGCGGCCGGCAAGAGTCGCGGCGAGCGGGATCGTGCGGCTGACGCGGTTGCCGCTGCCCTGACGGCGTTCGATGAGGCCGATGCCTGCGAGTCGGGTGAGTGCCTCGCGCAGCGCGTTGCGCGACACCCCGAGCGTCTGCGCGAGCGTGCGCTCGGGGGGCAGTGCAGCCCCCGCGGGCAGGTCGCCGGTCACGATGAGCCGCTCGAGGTGACGCGCGACGTCATCGGCGACGAGGGCGTGGGTGCGAGGGAGGGGGCCCAGGGCCACCCCGGCGGGATCGGTCACGTCGGCCAGTCTTCCACGGAGAGGTCGCTGTTGTTCCGAGCGTGTTACAGACGACATCCCGATGTAAAAGGCGCGTTACGGTCCTACCAATTTAGCGGGCTGGCGACGTGATGCCGCTTAGCGTGAGGCGCACCGCGAGCGGATCGGAGTGCTCGCGCCCGAACGAGGAGCATCGTGAAGAGAGCACTGAAGAACCCCGCGCTGCAGATCGGCCTGGCCGCGATCCTCGGCATCGTGTTCGGACTGATCGTCGGCGAGTGGGCGGGCAACCTCAAGTTCGTGGGCGACATCTTCATCCGACTCATCCAGATGGCGATCGTGCCCCTCGTGATGTCGTCGGTCATCGTGGCGACCGGCGCCCTGAGCGGTTCGGGCATGGGCAAGCTCGCGGCGCGCACCTTCAGCTGGATGATCGCGTTCTCGGCCGTCGCCGCGGTCGTGGCGTGGGGCATCGGTGTGGTGCTGCAGCCGGGCGCCGGCATCGACTTCTCGGGCGGCGTCGATCCTGCGCTCGAGGATGCCGCTGCGGAGTCGACCGGGTGGCAGCAGACGATCGTCAACTTCGTCTCGACCAACATCTTCGACGCGATGTCGACCGCGAACATGGTGCCGATCATCGTGTTCTCGCTGCTGTTCGGCGCGGCCCTCAACGTGTACGTCACCACCAGCGGCAACCGCGTGGTCCTCGACTTCTTCGAGCAGATCCAGCAGGTCGTGCTGACGATGATCCGCTTCGTCATGATCATCGCTCCCGTCGGCGTCTTCTGCCTGCTCGCGAACCTCGCCGGCACGGTCGGCTTCGACGTCGTGATCGGCGGGCTCGCGTATCTGTCGTCGACGCTGCTCGGGGTCGTCATCCTGCTCGTCCTGTTCGTGCTCGTCGTGTGGATGCGCACGCGGGTGAACGTCGGACTGCTGCCCGGCAAGCTGTCGCAGCAGACGATGATCGCCATCACCACGACGAGCTCGGCGGTGACCTACCCGACGGTGCTGAAGACCGCGATTGAGAGGGTCGGCATCGGGCGCAGCGTGGCCAACTTCACCCTCTCGGTGGGCCTGACCATGGGCTCGTACGGGGCGGTGCTCAACTACGTGATCGTCATCATGTTCCTGGCGCAGGCCGGCGGCGTCGCGCTCGACCCCGCAACCGTCGTGCTCGGGATGGCGCTGGCGGTGCTGGTGAACATGGGCACGATCACCGTGCCCGGAGGCTTCCCGGTCGTGGCCATGTTCCTGGCGACCTCGCTCGGGCTGCCTTTCGAGGCGCTCGGACTCCTCATCGCCGTCGACTGGTTCGCGGGCATCTTCCGCACCTTCCTCAACGTCAACGGCGACACGCTCGTGGCGATGCTCGTCGCCGAAGGAAGCGACGACCTCGACCGCGACGTCTACAACGCCCGGACGTCGCGCACCGACGCCAGCGAGCGCCCCGCGCTCCAGACGGCCGACGCGGCGGACTGATCAGGCGTCGCGGGCCGCGAGGATCGAGCGGACGAGGCGGGTCGACCCCGCCACCGCCGCCGGCATCGCGGCGACCGCGCCGAGCGGGATCAGGAAGCAGAGCTGGGTCGCGACGCCGAAGCCGAGGTATCGGGCGCGGTGCGCTCGCCGCAGGCGTCGTCGCTCGGTGGCGTGGATGCCCCGTGCCGCGAGCGCGCGCGAGGTCAACTCGTCGGCGAGCAGCCAGCCCGTGAGTGTGACCGCGGTGACCGACCCGAGCGCGCCGCCGACGACCGGGACCAGTCCGACGACACCGGCGAGCAGCGCGGCCAGCACGCCGCGGGCGATGAGGCTGATCGCGTCGCGGACGGATCGCCAGAAGCCGCTGTCGCCGCCCGGCACCGCCCCGCCGAGGTCGGTCTCGACCGCCCGCCAGATCCGGTCGTAGAACGGCTCGCCGACCAGCAGCGTCAGGGCGGTGAACGACACGACGACCAGCACGATCGCGCCGCCGAGCAGCGCCGTGCCCGCCGCGATGCGGACGACCGACGCCCACAGCGTCGGCCAGCCGTCGGCGAACGGGGTGATCGTGTCGACGATGTCGGGCAGAAAGGCGCTGAGCGCGATGAGCCCTGCGATCAGCACGACGCCGACGATCGCCGCGGGGACGAGACCCAGCGCCATGGCGCCGGGTCGCCGCGACCAGAACGCGAATCCGCGCCCGAGGTCGCCGACGCCCGTGACGAACGAGCGGATGCCGCCGCGTGCGGCGACGGGGGGAGCGGTGTCGGGCATGCGATCATCCTGCCGTTCCGCCGGGGTCGCTGCCATCCGGTGGCGTCGCAACCACACATCGCGCGCGAGCGCCAGGGGTTGTCGCTTCCGCCGGGATCGGGTTGAAGTGATCGGATGACCAATGAGACCAGTGCGCCGCACGCCGACGAGCGGCCCGGACTGAAGCGTGCCATCGGTACGCCCCTTCTCTTCGCGTTCATCGTCGGCGACACCCTCGGCGCGGGCATCTACACGCTCGTCGGGACGATGGCCGACGATGTCGGCGGTGTCATCTGGCTGCCGCTGCTCATCGCGCTCGTCGTCGCACTGCTGACGGCGGGCACGTACGCCGAGCTCATCACGAAGTACCCGCACGCCGGCGGCGCGGCCCGCTACGTCGACAAGGCGTTCGGCATCCCGTTCCTGTCGTTCCTCGTCGGCTTCCTCATGATGGCGTCGGGCATCACGACGGCGGCCGCCCTCGCGAACGCCTTCACCGGCGATTACCTGGCGGCGCTCTTCGACATCCCGCCGATCCCGACCGCGATCGTGTTCATCCTGCTGCTGACGCTGATCAACCTGCGAGGCGTCCGCGAATCGCTCGGCGCGAATCTCGTCGCGTCGATCATCGAGGTGACCGGTCTGGTGATCGTGATCGTGCTCGCAGCGATGGTGCTGGGCAGCGGCGGCGGCGAGCCCGCCCGCATCTTCGAGTTCGCCCCCGACGTCCCGCCGCTGCAGGGCGCCTTCGCCGCGTCGATCGTCGCGTTCTTCTCGTTCCTCGGGTTCGAGGCGGCCGCGAACATGGCCGAAGAGGTGAAGAACCCCTCGAAGTCGTACCCGCGGGCTCTGTTCGGCGCGATCATCACCGCCGCGGTGATCTACCTGCTGATCGCCGTCGGCGCCGTCATCGTGGTGCCGCCCACCGAGCTCGCGACCTCCACCGGGCCGCTGCTCGAGGTCGTCACGGCGAGCGGCTTCGCGGTGCCCACGTGGTTGTTCAGCCTGATCGCGCTCGTGGCGATCGCCAATGGCGCGCTGCTGTTCATGGTGATGGCCAGTCGTGTGGGTTACGGCCTGGCCGAGTCGGGGCTGCTGCCGCGGGCGTTCGGGCGCGTGCTGCCCCGCCGCCGTACGCCGTGGGTGTCGATCCTCGTGGTCGCCGGCGCGACCATGCTGCTGACCGTTCTCGGCGACATCGGCACCCTGGCCGAGACGACGGTGCTCCTGCTGCTGCTGGTCTTCCTCTCGGCCAACGTGAGTGTGCTCGTGCTGAAGAAGGACAGAGTCGAGCACAAGCACTTCTCGGTGCCGCGCGTGGTGCCGGTGCTCGCGATCATCGCCAGCATCGTGCTGCTGACGCAGCAGACCGGCCCGGTGTGGCTCGCCACTGCGGGCTACGTCGTCGTGGGGACGGTGCTGTTCTTCATCGCCCGCGCCGGCCGCCGTCGCGCTGAGCGTTCGAAGGCGTCGTCCACGAACTGACCGCGGACACGCGTTCTCCGAGCCAACGACGCAGCCGCCGGAACCCGGGATGACCGGGACCGGCGGCTGCGGCGTGAGTGGGGCGGCGCGGTTGGGGGCGGCGCGGCGCGGGCGTCAGGGGGTGAGCAGCACCTTCGTCGCGCGCCGCTCGTCCATCGCCCGGTAGCCTTCGGCGGCATCCTCGAGGGGGAGGACGAGGTCGAACACCGCGCCGGGGTCGATCGTGCCGGCCATGATCAGCTCGATCAGCTCGGGCAGGTATTGGCGCACCGGGGCCGGGCCGCCGTGGAGGTGGACGCCCGAGCCGAACAGCTCGCCGCCAGGCAGTTCGACGTCGTGCGAGACGCCGACGTAGCCGACGTGCCCGCCAGGCCGGGTCGAGCGGATCGCCTGCATCATCGACTCCTGGGTGCCGACGGCTTCGATGACGGAGTGCGCGCCCAGCCCGTCGGTGAGCTCTTTGATGCGGGCGACGCCGTCGGCGCCGCGTTCCTCGACGATGTCGGTCGCGCCGAAGCGCCGGGCGAGCTGCTGCCGGTCGGCGTGACGTGACATCGCGATGATGCGCTCGGCTCCGAGCTGTCGGGCCGCGACCACGCCGAGCAGGCCGACAGCACCGTCGCCGACGACCGCGACCGTCTTGCCGGGACCCGCGTGGGCCGCGACCGCGGCGAACCAGCCGGTGCCGAGCACGTCGGATGCCGCGAGCAGGCTGCGGATCTGCGACTCGGTAGGCGAGCCGGGCACGACGACGAGCGTGCCGTCGGCGAGCGGCACCCGCAGGCGCTCGGCCTGCGTGCCGAGGGCGCCCATCGGGACGCGATTGACGCAGTGCGACTGGTAGCCGTCGCGGCAGATCTCGCAGGTGTTGTCGGAGGCGAAGAACGACCCGACGACGAAATCGCCGACGGACACCTCCGATACGTCGTCACCGATCGCTTCGACCACGCCGACATATTCGTGTCCCATCGGCTGGGGGCGCCGAACCGGGTCGTCGCCGCGGTACGGCCAGAGGTCGGAGCCGCAGATGCAGGCGGCGGACACTCGGATGACAGCATCCGTCGGCTGCTCGATCGTGGGGTCGTCACGGTCCTCGACCCGGACGTCGCGAGGGGCGTGCATGATGACTCCGCGCATATGCGATTCCTTCCGTAGCGGTAGGTCCATCTCACCCCAGGATGCGGCCGCCGCGGCGCCCCTGGTCCGTCGTGCAGGGGGCTGGCATGATGCGGGTTCTCGCGCAGGCGGCGGAGCAGTGTGGTTGGGCGTCGCGCCTGTTCGCTCGTCGACGACCAGCGGAGGAGTCACCCCGATCGCAGGTGCACGCAGCTCAGAAGGGAGGCGGTTCGTCGAAGGGGTGGCCCGTACGCGCGCCCGGTGGTGGGTCGGGTTCGGGAGTGAAGCAGACGGCAGGTATCGGCACGTCTTCGCGGTAGATCCGCCCGCCGGGGGATGTCCATTCGAGGACCCCGCCGCCGAGTTGCCGGACTTTCCAGTCGGTGAATTGCTTCATCGAGTGGTGTCGTTGGCAGAGGTGGGCGAGGTTGTAGATGTGCGTATGCCCGCCGAGGGCGTGGTCGATGGTGTGATCGATCTCGCAGCGGATCGCAGCCCGCCGGCATCCCGGGAACCGGCAATGCTGATCGCGGGCTTGCAGGAGGCGTCGCATCGAGGCGGTGGGCCGGTAGGTGTCGATCTCGACCGGAGTGCGGGTGATCGGGTCGATGAAGAGCCGGTCCCAGGATGCGGTCTGCCCGGCGAGTTCGCGGGCCGTGTCGGCATCGACGAGCCCGGTGCCGACCGCTCCGGCCGGTCCGTGGTCGGTTCCGGTGAGGGTGTCTGCGGTGACGACGACCTGCACGCGCGCCCGAATGGCGCCTAACGGGCCAGGAGCGTCGGTGCCGTAGGTTGGGTCGACCGCCGGCGCACCCGCGAGGACGAGATCAGCCAGCGCATCTGCGCGGAGCTGGTCCATGGTCCGGGTATCCGGCTCCTCGGGCTGCCCGCTTGAGGCTGCCGCGGCCTCGCCGAACGCCGCGCCCGCGGGATCCGCCCCCGCGGTGGCGGCTCCCGGTTCCCCCGTTCCCGCGGCTCCCGCGGCCCGGGCATCCTTCACGGACTGGCCCATCTGCGTGAGCCGGTCCAGCATCCCCGCGGCGATAACGGTGGGCAAGGTCGCGATGAGGTCCGACATCCCGTCCGCCCCGGGAAGCACCCGAACGCACCGCCCGGCGGCGGCGTCTCGGTGGCGCTGCGTGAAATCCCGCGGATGCATCCGCTCCGCCAAAGCCCTCAGCGGCTCCTTCACCCGCACCGCGATGTCCCGCTTACAGATCTCGATTGCGGCTTCCTCGAACGCCGGTCGAACCTCCGCCGGCACCACCGTTCCCGCTTTGACGATCACCTCCACGTGATCCCGCGTGATCCGCCGGTTCTCCCAAGCAGTGAACGCGGCGGGGTAGTCGTCGACGATGGTCATCGCGTGGTCGATGTCGTGCTGTAACCGGCGGTCCGACCGACCCGCCAAACCTGCCGCTTCCGCCGCGACCGACCGCAGCTCCATGTCAGACGCCATCCCCCGCACGCCGTCGACGTGCGCGACTCGCAACGCCGACCGCCCGATCTCAGCGAGAGCTCGCATCAGGGCGACGTCCCCGGCGTGAGCAGCATCCAACGCCTCAGCGAACGCCCCGAGTGCACCGGCATGGGGACTCAGCCCCACCCCGTCACTACCGCCCATCGTTGCCATATGTCCATGATGCCCCGGGGCCACCGACATCCGAACCGCCTCAGAGCACCTTCGTGGACAACTCGTCGCGCGCCGCCGATGTGCAGGAAACACCGCTACCGCTGGGCGGCGTTCCTCCCCAGAACCACCCTCGCGGAATCTTCTCCACCGTCGCCTGTCAACCCGATGCGTGCGGTCCCGGATCCCGGCACGATTCCAGCATGAGCGAGGAGAACGACGACCAGACCCGCCACGAGTTCCGCGATGTCGTGAACATGGCACCCGCCGAGCTGGAGAAGTGGCTCGACAGCGACGAATCACAGAGTGTGGGGCAGAAAGACGGAGGCGGTGAATCGACAGGCCACCAGTCGGGACGGCGCATCGTCGAGCTCCTACGGACGAAGAAGGACGATCTGACCGACTCCGATGTGCAGCACATGCGCAAGGTGGTCGGGTACGTGCGCCGGCACCTCGCCCAACGGCCGTCGGGCGACATCACCGAGACGCCGTGGCGGTACTCGCTCATGAACTGGGGCCACGACCCCGCCAAGGAGTGACGTCGATGCGCCGGGCCAGCGGGAGAATGGTGTGGTGAGCATTTCCGCCGCCTCCGGCCTGACCGAGCTGCCCGATCCCCGTTACGTCCTGGTGGGCGAGGACGGGCACCGCATCGCGACGTATTCGTGGGGCGAGGACGATCGACCCACGGTCGTGCTGGTGCACGGCTTCGCCTCGAACACCCGTGACAACTGGGTGTCTACGGGATGGGTCCGCGATCTGCAGCGCGCGGGGTTCCGGGTGCTCGGACTGGATCAGCGGGGGCACGGCGCGAGCGACAAGCCGCATCGCCCTCAGGACTACGACCTGCATCAGCTCGCCTCCGACGTCGAAGCGGTGCTCGACACCTACCTCGTCGATACCGCTGCCTATGTCGGATACTCCCTGGGCGCACGCGTCGGGTGGGAGGTGCTGCAGGACTTCTCGTCGCGCATCACGCGAGGTGTGCTGGGTGGCGTTCCCGACGGCATCCCGCTCGCCCGCCTCGACATCGACCAGGTTCGCGCCCTCGTCGAGAACGGCACCCCGGTCACCGATCCCGTGACCCAGAACTACGTGCGCCTCACCGAACGCGTTCCCGGCAACGACCTGCGCGCGCTGCTCGCGATCGCCGGCGGGATGCGCGCGTCGGGCACCGTGGATCCCGACCCCGAGCACGCACCGGGCCAGCCGGTTCTGTTCGCGACGGGCTCGCTCGACGGCATCATCGAGGGCTCGAAGGCGCTCGCTTCGGCGACGCCGCAGGGTCGCTTCGTCGAGATCCCCGACCGCCACCACTTCAATGCCCCGGGCTCGCGGGTGTTCCGGCAGACGGCGATCGAGTTCCTCACCGAGGCCTGACGTCTCGCGCCCCTCGCGTCACGATGATGCCGCGCGCAGCGCGTCGCCCAGCCACCGGTCGTAGGCGGCCCACGGGTCGGATGCAGCCGCTCGCAGAGCCTGGATGTGCGTCACGAGCGCACCGTCGAGTGTGAACCACTCGCCGCCCTCGCGCAGGTCGCCGAACTCGCGATGCCTCGCCTGTTCGACGGCTCGACCGCCCCGCTCGAACGCCAGCAGCTCGTCGTGGCGGATGGCGGCCAGCCGCTGCTTCGGTCGGGTGCTCGTGCCGATCTTCACGCGGGCGGCGTAACGGAGGTAGTAGACGACCTCCACGACCGGCCGCGGCAGGTCGGCATCGGGAGCATCGCCGAGGCGCCACCCGCAGCGGGCGCAGCACCACGGCTCGGACGCCTTCGAGCGCTCGCCTTCACGCGCACCGCAGACGCGGCACGGGAACGGCATCTCGCCGAGGACGGTGGGCACTCCGTCAGCATGGTCGCTGCCTGCGACATCCGCGATCCCGCGCACCGCCCGAGCCGGCCCGCCGGCGACCATCGCCACGACAGCGCACGCCGTCAGCGCGACAGGACGTAGCGGAGCTGCACGCGTCCGCTGTCGGCCTCGATCGTCACGATCGCCTCGACGTCGATGCCGTCGACCGTGACTCCCGGCAGCGCCGCGGTGTGCGTCTGGCCTGGCGCCGACCGGCTGGCGTCGCCGAGCTCGGACTCGAGCGCGGAGATCTCGTCCTCGGACCAGCCCCACGCAGCGCCGCGGTTGCGCAGATCGGCCGTGATCGTCTGCCAAGAGCCGCTCGCGGCGGGCAGCACGTCGACACGGGTCACGCGGTCGGCCGTGGTGGCGAGGCCGAAGTCGTCCACCCCGCCGAACGAGATCGTCCCGGTCGATCCGACGACCTCGATCCCGATCGGCACGAGGGGCTCGATCCGTCGCACGCCGTCGGCATCGAGGCCGAGGTCCGTCGCCGCGGTGTCACCGGTGAGGTGCACCGTCGCGACGCCCTGCCGAGTGAGGAAGTCGACACCGGCTCGGTCGAAGCGCGACTGGCCGTCCGCGAGCTGCTGATCCGCCGACGGCGCCGGATCCGTCTCGGTCCACCACGAGTTCGCCATCGCCCAGGCCGCGAACCCGGCCACGGCGCACACCGCCACGACGACCGCGATGGTCACGACGGTCAGCACGACGTCCTTGCGCTGGCGCCGACGTTGCGGCGAGCTCACATCTCGCGGACGGGGAGGCGCTGAGGTCGGGGCCATGAACCCTGGATACCAGCGGGGCAGCGGCGGCACCAGAGCCCGCCCAGCGCCGGGCCGCGGGCGACGCCGGTCAACCGACGCCGCCCGCGGACGAGCGGCATCAGACCGTGACGACGATCTTGCCCCGCGTGTGCCCCTCTTCGAGGCGCGCGTAGGCGGCGGCGGCATCGTCGAGGGGGAACGTCTCGGCAACCTCGACCCGCAGCGAGCCGTCGGCCGCGAGCCGCGCGAGCTCAGCGAGCTGAGCGGCATCCGGACGCACCCAGATGTAGTTGCCGCCGAACTCGGATGCCGCCCGCGGGTCGGCGATCGACGTCACGACCCCGCCCTCGCGCAGTACCTCGGCCGTCGAGTCGAGCGAGCTGCCGCCGGCGAAGTCGAGCACGACGTCGACACCTTCGGGTGCGATGGCCCGAACCCGCTCGGCGAGCCCGTCGCCGTACGTCACGGGCTCGGCTCCGAGCTCGCGGAGGTAGTCGTGGTTGCGCTCCGAGGCGGTTCCGATCACGCGCGCTCCCCGCAGGCGGGCGAGCTGCACGCCGAACGATCCCACGCCACCGGCGGCGCCGTGGATCAGGACCGTGGACCCTTCGCTCACCGCCGACCGCTCGATCGCCTGCAGCGCCGTGAGACCCGTGAGGGGGATCGCCGCCGCTTCGGTGAAGCCGAGGTTCTCGGGCTTGCGGGTGGCCGTGCGCACCGGCACCGCCATGTACTCCGCGACCGAGCCGCCGCTGACGAGGTCGGCTCGCGCGTAGGCGAGGATCTCGTCGCCGACCTGGAACTCCGGGGTGTCGAGCCCCGTCTTCTCGACCACTCCCGCGACATCCCATCCCGGGACGGCGGGCAGCTGCGTGTCGATGAGTCCCTGCAGGTAGCCCTCGCGGACCTTGTAGTCGACGGGATTCAACCCGGCGGCGACCACGCGCACCACGAGCGTGTCGGGGCCGATGTGGGGCATGTCTCGTTCGGTGATCTCGAAGCGGTCGTTGCCGCCGAACTCGGAATACGTCAGTGCCTTCATATCGGTCGGCAACGTCGTCTCCCGCCGGGAGATTCCCCGCGGCGGCCCGAGCGGCCGGCACGCCGGGTCGGACGCGTAGAATCGGGTGATCCCGTCCTGATCAGCGAGAGTTCCGCCGTGTCCGCAGCATCCGCCGTCCGCACCTTCGAAGTGCGGCATGTGCAGCTCGCGCGTGCGCTCTTCGCCGCCGTCGCCGCGGTGATGATCACCTTCTCGCCGGATCATTCGGCCGTCGTGGGGATGTCGGTGTTCAGCGGTTTCGCCACCGCGACCGCGATCATCTTCCTCGTCAGCGCGTGGCTCGTGCACCCCGCCGGGCGGCGGACGGTGCCGATCGCGCTCGGTGGGGTCACCCTGATCGCCGCGATCCTCGGGGGTATCCCCGTGCTGCGCGCACCCGTCGGCTTCTTCGCCGTCGTGATCGGCTGGGCCGCGGTCACCGGCGCCATCGAGCTCGTCGCCGGCATCCGGCGTCGTCGCACCGACGCTGTGGCACGCGACGAGATCCTCATCGGTGCGGTCACCATCGCGCTGGTTGCAGGTCTGCTGCTGGTCAACCCGGCGTACAGCCTCGAGTACTTCATCGCCGAGGCCGGCGGCGCCTTCACCCTGACCGGCATCACGATCGGCGTCGGCCTCTTCGGCGGCTACGCCGCGATCGTCGCCGTGTTCCTCGGCATCGCCGGGTTCTCGCCGCGCCACGATGAGCACACCGCGAGCGTGACGGCCGCGCCTGCGGCATCCGCATCGTCCACCCCCTCGAACCCGGAGGTCGCATCGTGAGCGGCGAACACCCCACCCGCCGCGAGCTCATGCGTCCCGTCCAGCTCGTCGGGCTCGCCTTCGTCGCCGCCGTGTTCTCGGGGGTCATCACGCTTGTGTCGATGGGGGCGTTCCAGTCGATCCCGCAGGAGGATGCCGCGCGCGCCGTCGTCGTGGCCCTCATCGTCGCCGGTGTCGCCTTCATCGCGACGCTGCTGATCATCGCGCTGCTGATGCTCGCGGTCGACCCGGCTCAGGTGAACAAGAGCGTCGACCGCCCCGTGCTGTACCCCGACGAGTCCGAGACCCCCGACGACCCGACCCCCGGTTCGTCCTCCTCGACTCCGCGTCACTGAGCCGCGAGAACCGCCCGCCCCGCGAAAACGCACCGCCCCGCGAGCGTTGTCGACGGGGCGGTGCGTTCTCGGCGTCAGCCGGCGCGAGCCGGGGTCAACCCAGGCGTGACACCAGGGCGTCGGCCAGGCCGGCATAGCCGGCGGGGGTCAGGGCGAGCAGGCGCTCCTTCGCGGCGTCGCCGATGTCGAGGCCTCGGACGAACTCCGCGAGCTCGGGGGCGCCGACCCGGCGACCGCGCGTGAGGTCCTTCAGCAGCGCGTAGGGGTCGGTGATGTTGGAGCGACCGGCGGCGATCTCGGCGCGCACGACGGTCTGGATCGCCTCGGCGAGCACCTCCCAGTTGGCGTCGAGGTCGGCGAGCAGAACATCGCGCGAGAGCGAGATCTCGGTCAGGCCGCGCTGCAGGTTGTCGAGCGCGAGCAGCGAGTGACCGAAGGCGACGCCGATGTTGCGCTGCGTCGTCGAGTCGGTCAGGTCGCGCTGCATCCGGCTCGTGACGAGCGTCGAGGCGAGGGTCGAGAACAGTCCGCCCGAGATCTCGAGGTTCGCCTCGGCGTTCTCGAATCGGATGGGGTTGATCTTGTGCGGCATCGTCGACGACCCGGTCGCACCCGCGACGGGGATCTGCGCGAAGAACCCGAGCGAGATGTAGGTCCAGATGTCGGTCGCGAGGTTGTGCAGGATGCCACCGGCGTGGCGCACCCTGTCGTAGAGCTCGACCTGCCAGTCGTGCGACTCGATCTGCGTCGTCAGCACGTTGAAGTCGATGCCCAGGCCCTCGATGAAGGTGCGCGAGAGCTCGGGCCAGTCGACATCCGGCTCCGCGGCCAGGTGCGCCGACCACGTGCCGGTCGCACCGGAGAACTTCGCGAGGTACTCGCCGCCCTCGATCTGCTTGGCCACCCGCGCCAGACGCCAGGCGAACACGGCGATCTCCTTGCCCATCGTCGAGGGCGTCGCCGGCTGGCCGTGGGTACGTGACAGCATCGGTGCGTCGCGGTGCTCGCGGGCGAGTTCGCCGAGTGCGTCGATGACGGCGCGGAGCTTCGGCAGCCAGACGTTCTCGACGGCGCGCTTGACCGTCAGGGCGTACGAGGCCGAGTTGATGTCCTCGCTCGTGCAGGCGAAGTGCGTCAGTTCGGCGATCGCGTCGAGCCCGAGGGTCGAGAGCCGGTCGCGGACGAGGTACTCGACGGCCTTGACGTCGTGACGCGTGACGGCCTCCTTCGCGGCGAGCCAATCGATCTCGGCCTGACCGAAGTCGCGGTACAGCCCGCGCAGCTGGGTCTTCTGCTCGTCCGACAGCGGCGCGCTGCCGAAGAGCGACCGGTCGGTGAGCGCGATGATCCACTCGACCTCCACCTCGACACGGGCGCGGTTGAGTCCCGCCTCCGAGAGGTAGTCGGCGAGCGAGCCGACCGCGGCGGCGTAGCGTCCGTCGAGGGGGCTGAGGGGCTGCGGGGGCAGAGAGGTCACGAGGCTCCGATCGGTGAAAACGGGCGCTCAGGACGTGGTGCGGATGGCGGGTTCGAGCTGCCGGAAGAGCGCCCGGCTCGCGTTCTCGATCATAGCGAGCACCTCGTCGAACATCCCGGCGTCGCCGTAGTACGGGTCCGGCACGTCGAGGTCGCCGCCCGCGTGCGGGTCGTACGTCATCAGCAGGCCGAGCTTGTCGGTGTCGGCGGTCGTGCGGGCCCAGTTCGACAGCACCCGCTCGTGCGACCGGTCGAGGGCCACGACCAGGTCGGACCGATCGAAGTCCGCCAAGGTGAACCGCCGGGCGCGGTGCCGCCCGCCGTCGTAGCCGCGGCGCTCGAGCGCGGCGAGAGTGCGACCGTCGGCGGGCTCGCCGACGTGCCAGTCGCCGGTTCCCGCGCTCGCCGAGACGATGCGGTCCGACAGGCCCGCCTGGTCCACGAACCACCGGAAGACCACGTCGGCCATCGGGGACCGGCAGATGTTCCCCGTGCAGACGAACATGACGCGGAAGGGGTCGTCGCGTCGGGTCACCGTCCCATTCTGGAGGATGGAGCCCGTCCTGCACAGGCGCAGCTTCGGCGGCGTTGTCCCCGGGCCGCACACCGGGCGCTCGCGAGCCGGCACGCCTGCGTCAGCCTGGGGTCATGCCGCCCTACCCCGCCCTCGGACGCTCCGACCGCGACGGCGCTCCGGATGCCGCCGCAGCCGGTGCTCCGGTCGGCACCGTGGATCCCGCCGCCGACGTCGCGGTGATGCAGGCCCTCGCGATCGCGCGAGAGCGGCTCGGTCGCGCGCAGGACGGCCTCGTCACGATTCGCGCCCGCGGGCGGTCGCTCGAGCAGCGCACGGCCTGGTCGGCGCGGTCGGCCGACCGCTATCGGGAACGGCTGGGGGAGTGGCTCGAGCGCGTCGACGACGCCGCGCGACGCATCGATGCGCTCGAGGACGAGCTGCGGTACGCCCAGGCGCGGTCGGCCTCGCTCCGGGGGATCCCGTGAGCAACAGCGACGCCGTCGACATCCGCGACGGGGGCGTGGTGGCCGTCGACACCGTGGAGCTGCGGGCGGCGGCATCCGATCTGGCCGGTCTCGCCGATGCCTGCGAGGCCGTCCGTGGCGAGCTCGAACAGGTCGCCGTCGGTCTCACGGCGCATGCGGCTACCGCCTGGAGCACGGTCGAGCTGGCGGTCGGACTCGCCCGCGCCGTGGACGGCATCCTCGGCGAGATCCGCTCCGACGCGGAGGAACTGGCGCGAGCGCTCGCGGGGGCCGCGGACGTGTACGAGATCGTCGAGCTCGAGGCGGCCGCACGCGCGGCCTCGCTCGCGGGAGATCAGCGGTCGCTGCCGCTCATGGAGCGGCGGCTCGCCGAGGCGCGGTCGCGAATGCCGGATGCCGCCGCCGAGGCGGATCTGCTGCTGGCGGCGTGGCCCCTCACTCGGCACTCTCCGCTGCACAGCCAGATCGGTCTCGCCATGACGCCGCTCGGTGCGCTCGGGGGTGTCGCCGTCGCGGCGAGCGGAATCGCGCTGACCGTGATCGCCGCTCTCGGCCGAGGAAGCGTGCATCGCTCCGACCGCTTGTCGGGCACGCCGGTGCCCGTCGACATCGCGCCGCACGCGGCACCGGCGGCGTCCGGCCCGAGGACGCTGGCCACCCTGGCCGAGCGCATGCCGCGCGGTGACGATCAGTTGCGCGTCGAGCGATACCCCCAGCCCGGTGGCGGCAGCCGGTTCGCGGTGTACGTCGCCGGCACGCGTGCCCCGCTCGGCTTCGGCGGGCGGGAGCCGCTCGACATGGCCTCGAATGTTCAGCTGTACAGCGGCGCGCGCTCGGCGTCGTACGACGCCGTCATCGCGGCGCTGCGGGATGCCGGCGCGAGACCCGGCGACGAGGTGCTGGCCATCGGCCACTCGCAGGGCGGTGCCATCACCTCACGGTTGGCGACCGACAGTCCCTTCACCGTTGTGGGCAACGTGACCTTCGGGTCACCGGTGCAGGTCACGGCTCCGGCGCATACGACCGAGGTGACCGTGCGTCACACCGACGACCCCGTCCCCGCGCTGCAGGCCGGCGGACACCCGGTCGCGGTGGGCAGTGCCGCGAGCTTCGTCGCCGAGCGCGTGGCCGACCCCGGCGCGGGCATCGGCGACCTCGCCCTCGGGGCGCACGCGATGGACGCGTACGGCGAGACGGCCGCTCTCGTCGATGAGTCCGGCGATCCGCGGGTGGCCGAGCTGCACGCGCTGCTGTCGGGATTCGCGGGAGACGATCCCGCCGTCGTCACCACCTACCGGGTGAGCCGGCCGGAATGAGAGCGGCGGCCTCAGCTGCGGTGTCAGCGGCGCCCGCGGTCGCGGTCGCGGCGCGGGCGGAACAGGATGCCGGCGACCCAGTTGATCAGCGCGATGACGATCGCGGCGAGGACCGCGAGCCAGAAGTCGCCGATGCGCAGGCCCCAGTCCCAGCCCGAGGTCACCCACCCGGTGAGCCACAGCAGGAAGCCGTTGATGATGAAGGAGATGAGCCCGAGGGTCAGGATGTAGAGCGGGAAGGCGAGGAGCTTCAGCACGGTGCCGACGACGGCGTTGACCAGTCCGAAGATCAGCGCGATCAACAGCAGCGTGAGCACGAGCTGCAGGTCGTCGCCGGGCGCGAAGGGCACCACCTCGACCTGCAGGGCGGGGATGAGCGTCACGATCCAGATCGCGAACGCGTTGACGATCAGGCGGATGAACAGGCTCATGATGCCGCCAGTCTCCCACGCGGGGCGCTGTGCGTCATGCGTCCGAAACGGCGTCCTCCGTAGACTCGCAGGGTGACCGACCTGCCCGTGCGCATCCGACCCGAGATCGCGGCGTTGCCCGCCTACCGCCAGGGCCGCCAGGCCGCCGCCGACGCCTTCAAGCTGTCGAGCAACGAGAACCCGTTCGACCCGCTGCCCGGCGTCGTCGAGGCCGTGCGCGCGGCGACCACGTTCAACCGCTATCCCGACGCGTCGGCCGCGCGGCTGCGCGCCCGCCTCGCCGACCGTTACGCGGTCGCCCCCGACGGCGTGCACGTCGCCGCCGGATCGGTGTCGATCCTCTACCAGCTCGCGTCGGCGACGAGCGGGCCGGGCGACGAGATCATGTTCGCGTGGCGCTCGTTCGAGGCCTACCCGGGCCTCGCCGCCGTCGCGGGGGCGACCGCGGTCCTGGTGCCGCTGACGGCCGAGTCGGGTCACGACCTCGACGCGATGGCGGATGCCGTCACCGAGCGCACCCGCATGATCATCGTCTGCAGCCCCAACAACCCGACCGGCCCCGTCGTGTCGCAGGCGGCGTTCGACGCGTTCGTCGCCCGCGTGCCGCGCGACGTGCTGATCGTGCTCGACGAGGCGTACGCCGAGTTCGTCACCGACCCGGATGCCGTCACCGGCGCCGCCGTGCTCGCCGCCGGCCACGCGAACGTCGTCATCTTGCGCACGTTCTCGAAGGCGTACGGTCTGGCGGGGCTGCGCGTGGGGTACGCCATCGGCGACCATCGCATCCTCGACGCGGCCCGCAGCACCGGCATCCCGCTGTCGGTGACGGCCCAGGCCGAAGAGGCGGCGCTCGCGAGCCTCGATGCCGAGGATGAGCTGCTCGAGCGCGTTCGCCACATCGCCGGTCGTCGTGACGCGCTCGCCGACCGGCTGCGCGCTGCGGGATGGGACGTCCCCGTGGCCCAGGGCAACTTCGTCTGGCTCCCCGCGGGCGACCGGGCGCTCGAGATCGCCGAGGCCTTCGATGCGGCCGGGCTGATCGTCCGGGCCTTCGCCGGTGACGGTGTGCGGATCTCGATCGGCGAAGAGGAATCGATCGAGCGGATCGTCGCGGCCGCGGCATCCGTGCTGAGCTGACGGCTCATCGCGGGCGCCGGGTGTGGAGCTTGGCGATGACGGCGATCGACACCGCGACGACGACCCCGATCGCGAACGGTGACATGTCCTTCGACAGGCTCTCGGCGCTGCCGGGACGCAGCAGCCAGACGGCGAGCGGGGTCGCGTAGGCGACCGCCAGAGCGGCGACCCACCAGCGCATCGAGCGCATCCGGGCGTCGCGCAGCGTCGCGACGATCAGGACGACGACCGGTAGCGCGGCCAGCAGCGCGAACTCGCCGAGGACGAGGATCGGCACCGCCCAGGCGGAGATGAAGGCGGACATCGGGGCGCGGCGGGGTGCCGCGGTGGTGTGGACGGTGGGTCGGGTGGTGTCGGACATGGTTTTCTCTCTTTCGTGTCGCGAGGGTGGGAGAGCGGTTCAGTTCTTGCGTGCGAAGCCGGTGACGATCGCGGCGATGACCGCGACGGCGGCGGTGCCGGCGAAGAGCCAGGCGAAGCCGCCGGTCATCGCCTCGGGCGCGGGCACGCCGGCGGCGAGCAGGTCATCGGTGCGCAGCGCTGCCACGGTGCCCAGGACGGCGAGGCCGAGCGCGCCGCCGATCTGCTGACTCGTGTTCACCAGGCCGCCGGCGAGGCCCGACTCGCCGCCCTCGACGCCGTCGACGGACAGCTGGGTCGTGGTGACGAACGCGCCGCCCATGCCGACGCCGATGACGATGCTCGGGCCGAGGATGTCGGTGACGAACACCGCGTCGGCCGGAGCGAACGACAGCCACACCAGACCGCCGGCAAGCACGATGAGCGAGCCGATCAGGGTCGATCGGGCACCCAGGCGGGCGATGGCGGCGGGTGCGAGGCCGGCGACGATCACGAGAGCGCCCGCGAGCGGGAGCTGCGTCAGGCCGGTCGTGAGGGCGTCGTATCCGAGCACGGACTGCATGTAGACCGAGAGGGCGAAGAAGAGCGCGACCATGGCGGCGCCGCCCAGCAGCATGACGATGTTGCCGACGGTGAGGTTGCGGTTGCGGAAGACTCCGAGCGGGACGAGGGGCTCGCGGGTGCGTCGTTCGATCGCGACGAACGCGGTGCCGAGGACGACCGCGACCGCGGCCAGTCCGAGGGTGAGGGGGTGTACGAGGCCGACCTGCTCGATCGCGCTGAGGGCGCCGACGGCGGCGACGAGGGCGCCGGTGATGGTGGCGGCGCCCGGAACGTCGAGCTTGCCGCGCGCGCCGGATGCGTCACGGGTGATCAGCAGCGGGATGGTGACGAGCACGACGAGTCCGATCGGGACGTTGACGAAGAAGACCGACTGCCATCCGAGCGTGGCGGTGAGGATGCCGCCGAGCAGGACGCCCGCCGCCGAGCCGATGCCGGCGACCCCGCCCCATACGCCGAGCGCCCGGGTGCGGTCGCGGCTGTCGGCGAAGAGATGGGTGAGCAGCGCGAGGGCGGCGGGAGCCAGCAGCGCGGCCGAGGCGCCCTGCAGTGCGCGCGCGGCGAGCAGCATCTCGCTCGTGATCGACAGGCCCGCGAGCGCCGAGGTGGCGGCGAACCCGGCGGTTCCGATCAGGAAGACGCGGCGGTGCCCGTAGCGGTCGGCGAGGCGACCGCCCAGCAGCAGCAGACCGCCGAAGGCCAGCACGTAGGCCGTGACGACCCAGGCCAACGCCGTGGTGTCGATGCCGAGCTGCTGACCGAGCACCGGCAGCGCGATGTTGACGATCGAGGCATCGAGGACGACGAGGAACTGGGCGAGCGCCAGCACGCTGAGAGCGAGCCAGCGACGGGTGCTGCGCGGTGCCGTGCCGCTCGCGATGGTCGGTGGGGCGATCGTGGTCATGATTCTCCTTCAGGGGTGAGAGTGAGTACTCACTCACTCTTTCGGGCACACGTCGACGGCGTCGACGCGGGGCTCACTCGGGATGGCGGATGCCGTGGGACAGGATTCGGGCCCAGCTGGCCGGCACGTCTTCGACGCGCGCGGTCACGAGCAGGTGGCACAGCTGGCCGTAGGCGATGAAGCGCTGGACGTCGTCGTCGGCGGCGCCGGAGCGCTCTTTCACGAACTCCGTGACACGGGCCAGACCCGAACGCAGTGCCTCGCCGATCTCGGGGATGTCGGCGACCGACTGCGCATGGACCTGCAGCATCAGCAGGTCGCGGTCACGGATGAGGCCGGCATACGCCGCCCCCATCGCATCGAGCACGCCGTCCGACGTCTGCGCGTCCGCGGCATCCGCGCCTTCGGCCAGCGCTTCGAGGATCTGGACGAAGCACTCGTCGAGCGCCGCGACGAAGACGGTCTCTTTCCGGGGGAAGAGCTTGAAGACGTAGGCAGGTGAGATCTTCGCCTCGCGGGCGACATCGGCGACCGTGGCGCCGTGGTATCCCCCGCGGGCGAACTCGCGCAGCGCCGCTTTCGCGACGATCGGGCGGCGGACGTCCGCGGTCGAGAGGATGGAGCTGCGAGGTGACATGGGAGTGACTGTACACTCACTCACCGACACGCGCAACGCTCCGCGCGATGTCGGGACCGGTCAGACGTCGCGGATGCCGGAGCGGGCGCGCTCGCGCTGGCGCGCGATCAGGCCGACGATCACCACCACCGCGATCAGCAGTGTCGGGATGAGCCAGAACGAGGCGGCGCTCCGGGTCGCCGTGAGCGACGGTCCCGATTCCAATTCGGCCTCAGCGAGAAGGAACACGGCGGATTCGGCCGCCACGAGCCAGGCGTCGATCGTCATCCGCATGCGCCGCTCCCGTCGTCCGGTGGGTCCCTTCATGGTCGCCGCAGCCCGTGATCCGAGATCGCCCCCCCGCGGCTGAATGCGTGCCGCGACGCGGGAAGACCCGTGCTGCGGGCGGTCGCCTCCGTGCTGATCCCCGCCTCGGCGCGCTCGCGGACCCGCGGGGTGCGCGAGGGCCGAGCAACCCGGCTACCGTGAGCAGATGTCCCGAACCCGCGCCTTCGATGAGAACGCCGCCCTGGATGCCGCCATCGAGTTGTTCTGGGTGCGCGGCTACCGGGCGGCCTCGGTGAGCGACCTGTCGGCGGCGACCGGTCTGGCCAACGGCAGCCTGTACCAGGCGTGGGGCAGCAAGTGGGAGCTCTTCCTCGCGGCCTTCCGCCGCTACTGCGCGCGTCGCCTCGAGCTGGTCCGCGGGGCTGTCGAGGCGCGACCCGGGGATGTCGCAGCCACGGCGACCGGATTCCTCGATGCCATCGTCGCCGACTGCACCGGGCAGCCCGACCGGCGCGGCTGCCTGATGATCAACACGATGGCCGAGCTCGGCTCGTCTGCCGAGGTGGCGCAGATCAGCAACGAGACCGTGTCGAACATGGACCGCGCGGTCGCCGATGGCCTCGCCCGGGCGAGCGGCTTGGAGGTGCGGCATCCCGAGGTCGTGTCGTCGGCCGCGCACCTCGTGGCGGTCTCGCAGGCGGTGATCCAGTTCTCGCGCATCGGGCGAGACGAGAGCGACATCCGCGTCGTCACACGGCATGCCGCAGCGGGGGTCGCGCGCAGCCTCGCCGCGGCCGCCTGAGAGCGCTTCCCCCTCGCGCCGTCGAAGCGGTAGCTTTCTGGAGTGACCACTCCACTATCGGCGGCGGTGCCCCCGCACCTGGCCCAGCTGGGCGGATACCTGCGGGCGCGGCGGAACATCACCCAACCCGAGGACGTCGGACTCGAGCGGCTGCCCGGTCGCAGGGTGCCTGGTCTGCGCCGAGACGAGGTCGCCACCCTCGCCGGCATCAGCGCGGAGTACTACCTGCGGCTGGAGCAGGGCCGTGGTGCCCGTCCGTCCGACCAGGTGCTCGCGTCGATCGCCCGCGTCTTCGGGCTCGACGGCGAGGCTCGCGGCTACATGCTGCGGCTCGCGAGCGGGATGCCGCCCGCCCCGCCGCTCGCCCCCGGTGCGGCGGGGGAGCAGATCGCCCGGGTGCTCGCGAAGTGGACGCACACGCCGGCCTACATGTCTGACGCGCACCGCGACATCGTCGCGGCCAACCCGCTGGCCGCGGTGTTCGGCGGCGGCGGGCTCGCCGCCGGCAACAATCAGATCGCGAGCCTGTTCACCGAGCAGAACAAGACGGCCATCGTGGAGTGGGAGGACATGGCGCGCGCGGCGGTCGCGACGCTGCGCCGCGACGCCCACCCGGCATCGCCGCGTCTCCGACAGCTGGTCGCCCAGCTGTCGGCCGATCCCGACTTCGCGCGGATGTGGGCACGTCACGACGTCTCGGAACGAGAGGACGCCTGCTTCCACATCGCGGTCGAGGGCATCGGCGTGCTCGAGGTCGAGGCGCAGAACTTCGGCGTGCGCAGCCTGCCGGGCTATCAGCTCACCGTGCTGTCGGGAGCACCGGGCAGCGTCACCGAGACGGTGTTCGGTCGTCTTGCCGCGGCTCTCACGCTGGGTGGTACAACGGGGGCCTCTCAGGAGGCGGCTCCTTCTCTCTAGCGTCGGAAGCGCGCCGGAACCGGCGCCTCCCCCCGACACAGAAGGATGTCGCATGCCCTACATCACCACCGCCGATGGCACCCAGATCTACTACACCGACCTCGGCGAGGGACGCCCCGTGATCCTCAGCCACGGCTGGCCGCTGAGCTCGGACGCCTGGCAGGTCGAGCTGAAGCTCCTGGCCGACAACGGCTACCGTGCGATCGCCCACGACCGCCGGGGCCATGGCCGGTCGTCGCAGCCGTGGAACGGCAACGACATGGACACCTATGCGGCAGACCTCGCGGCACTCGTCGACGCCCTCGAGCTCGACGACCTCTCGCTCATCGGACACTCGACCGGTGGTGGCGAGGTCGTGCGGTTCGCCGCGCAGCACGGAAACGGCCGGGTGCGCAAGGTGATCACGGCGGGTGCCGTGCCCCCGGTCATGGTCCAGTCGGCGTCGAACCCCGAGGGGACGCCGATCGAGGTGTTCGACGGCATCCGCGCGGGCGTGCTGGCCGATCGTTCTCAGTTCTACCTCGACCTCACCGAGACGTTCTTCGGCGCGAACCGTCCGGGCGCGCAGGTGTCGCAGGGAGCGAAGTACGACTTCTGGCGTCAGGGCATGCTCGTGGGGCTCAAGGGCGCATACGACTGCATCAAGGCGTTCTCCGAGACCGACTTCACCGAGGACCTGCGCGCTCTCGACGTGCCGATCCTCATCGCGCACGGCGACGACGACCAGATCGTGCCGATCGCCGCGGCGGCGGAGAAGAGCATCGAGCTCGTCAGCAAGGGCACCCTGAAGGTGTACGCGGGCGCTCCGCACGGCATCTACGGCGACTACCAGCGAGAGCTGGGACAGGACATCCTCGCGTTCCTCGCCGAGTGACGCCCGCGGCGTGACGACCAACCGCCCGGGGGAGCGCGTGCTCCTCCGGGCGGTTCTGCGTGTCGCGCTGCTCAGTCCTCGTCGCCGGGCGGCGAGTAATCGCGCAGCGCGCGCGTCGCATGGTCGAGCGATCGGCGCAGCGGCTCGGTCTGGCCGGGGTCGATCGCTGCGAGCATATGGTCCTCGACGCTGCGCACCGCGGTGCTCGCCCGCCTCAGCCGTTCCCGGCCCGCCGCGGTGAGATCGACCGGCAGCGCGCGGCCGTGGGGGGCCTCGTCGGCTCGGTCGATCAGCCCCTCGCCTGCGAGCGCCTGCAGGACGGCGCCCATCGACTGCCGGGTGACGAAGGTCGCGCGCGCGAGCTCGGCACTCGACAGCCCGGGCCGCTGGGCGAGGATCTCGAGGGTCGCGTACTGCGTGATGGTCAGCCCGGACGGTCGAAGCGCCCGTTCCATCGCCGCGTGGTAGGCGCTGGCCGCCTCTTTCAGGCGGTAGCCGACCGCCGTGTCGAGGTCGATTCCATCGCTCGCAGAACGCATGTCAGGAGTATGACATAAGCTCTATGTCAGGCAACTGACATCAAGGAGAGATCATGCCCGTCACCGGTCCCGACTTCATCTCGCTGCAGGTTCGCGACATCGAACGATCAGCGCACTTCTACGAGCAGCACCTCGGCCTGTCGCGGCGGCCCGGTCCGCCCCACGCGGTCGTCTTCGACACTCAGCCCGTCCCGGTGGCGGTGCGCGAGCGGGTGGCGGGCTTCGACCTGGACGGCACCCCCGACCCGAGCGGCGGGGTCGCCGTCTGGATGCTCGACAGCGACGCCCGCGAGCGGTACGAGGCCTTCGTCGCAGCCGGCATCCACATTGCGGCCGAACCGGTGGAGGGCCCGTTCGGCTTCACCTTCGCCTTCGTCGACCCGGACGGCTACCGCATCACGCTGCACGATCGCGGCTGACCCGCGTCGTCGCCCACACCGTGCACAGCATCCACGTGACGCTCGCGGCAAGCACCGCCGCGAGCACCATGTGCGCCCCGACGGCCAGCGGCGGCAGGCCGTTGCGCGCCTGGAACAGTCCGACGGCGATCTGGCACGCCTCGACCGCCACCACCGCGACGGCCGCGCCCCGAGCCGGATGCCGCAGCGCCACCGTGACGGCCACGATGAGCACCGTCAGACCGAGCAACAGGTAGCTCGGGGTGGCGTGCAGGTGCTGCAGCACCGTCGCGTCGAAGCCGCTGCGGACCGCGGCCGCGTCGCCCGAGTGCGGGCCGGCACCGGTCGTCAGCACGCCGAGCACGGTTGTGACGCCCGCGAGCACAGCGATCGCGGCGGCCACCGGACGCAGCAGCCGCGACATCCGGACCTGCTGCTGCGGCGCGTCAGCGGCGGGTCGCAGTCGGAACAGGAACACCGTGCACACGCAGACGAGCAGCGTCGAGATCACGTAGTGGAGGCCGACGACGAACGGGTTCAGACCCGTGAGCACCGTGATCCCGCCGATGAGGGCCTGCAACAGGATGCCGCCCGCCACGACGACGGCCAGGTCGAACAGGTCGGGACGGTCACGGCGCCAGCGGATGACGGCGAGCACCACGGCGACCGCGATGAGGCCGAGCACGCCCGTCAGGGTGCGGTTGGCGAACTCGATGACGCCGTGAATGCCCATCTCTGGCGTGCTGACGAGCGACTCGGGGGTGCACAGCGGCCAGGTCGGGCAGCCGAGGCCCGACCCGGTCAGGCGCACGGCGCCGCCCGTCCCGATGATCAGGATGTTGGCGACGAGCGAGGCCCACGCGAGCCCGTGCAGCGCCCGGCTCGGGCCCGTGGGCAGCCGGAACCACAGTCGTCGAACCCGCGATGGCGCACCGGAGTCGCCGGTCTTCGGGCGCTCGGTCATGAGCGCGCGAAGAAGTCGAGGATCGCCGCCGAGATCTTCGCCCGTGCCTCGTCATCCGAGACGTCGGCGTCCTTGTCGCCCGGCTGCGGTCCATAGTCGCCGAACTGCGCGTGGTTGACGCCGTCGAGCTCGACGTACTCGGTGTGCGCCGGCATCAGCTCGCGCGAGGCGTCGGCCGCGTCGCGCTTGAGGAGGCCGTCGCGCGAGCCGGTGATCGCGATCGCCGACAGGTCGTCACGGTCGCTGAGATCGCCCAGCGAGCAGTACGACCCGAGCAGGACGAGGCCGGTGACGTCATCCCGTTCAGCGTAGGTGCAGGCGCGCACCCCGCCCTGGCTGTGGCCGCCGACCGCCCAGGTCGTCACATCGGGGGCTGCCGCCGTGAAGGTGGAGAAGTCGCGCCCCTCGATGATGGCCATGTTGAGGATCGGGCGGACGATGACGACGGTCAGACCCTCGGCGACCGCCTCGCGGAACGTCGGCACGTAGGCCTCGGGATCGACCTTCGCGCCGGCGAGGAACACCAGGCCCTGGTCCTGGAGCTCGGGGCTCGGGTCGCCCGTGGGCTCCATGACGACGAGGTCGCCGTCGACGCGGATGGCGATGCGGTCGTCGGCGCGCGCGGCGGCGAGCCCCGCCTCGGTGGCCGAGAAGGTGATGTTCGCCCACACGAGGAACGCGATGACGGCGGCGGCGATGAGTCCGAGCAGGCTGATGCCCGCGATGCGGATCGTGCGTACCGTGCGGGAGGGGCGGCGGCGTCCCGCCGGGGCGGTCATGCCGGTGTCGTCGGGTGTGGTGCGGGCGGTGTCGATGTCGGGGGCGGCGTGCTCGGTCATACCCGAGATACTACGGTAGCCGTATTAGTTTTCGCCGTACGATGGAGCCATGCCCGAGCCCGACCGCCCTGAAGGGGGCCTTGGCGACGCCGTCCGCGGCCTGCAGGACGCGATGCACGGGGCGACGATCGCGATCGCGCGGGCCATGGGGCTCAACGCCACCGACGCGAGCGCACTCGAGCACATCTCGTACGCGCAGGGGCAGATCGGTCCGACGGAACTCGGTGCTCGCCTGGGTATCTCGGCGTCCTCCGCGACCGAAGTGGTGCAGCGTCTCGTCGACTCCGGACACCTCGAGCGCCACCGCGACGAGCGCGACCGCCGGCGCTACGTCCTGGTGCCCACGGGCGCCGCGACCGACGAGGTGCGCACGCACCTGATCCCGCTGCGCCAGCGTCTCGATGAGCTCGAAGCATCGTTCACGGCGAGCGAGCGAACGGCCATCGCGAGGTACCTCTGTGGCGCCGCGGACGTGTTCCGCGACGCCACTCGGAATGCACCGGAGCGCTGACGATCCGGGCGCGGGTCAGTCGTCGGTCTCCGTGGCCAGGACCGCGCCGTCCGCGTCGAGGGTGACCTCGACCACGCCGCGGTCGGCGGTCGCGATCGACACCTCGAAGGGAGAACGGCCGTCGTCGTCGGCGTCGATCGAGAGGATGCGGCCATCGGCCTGAGCCAGCGCCGCCTCGACCATCATGCGCAGCGTCGCCTCGTCGAGCACGTTCTGCGGGTCGGTCGCGTCGGCATCGGCTGCCTCGGTTGAACGCACCGTCGCCGTGCCGTCGGCCGTCACCGTCACCTCGGTCTCACCGCGGTCGGCGCCGATCACCGTGACGTCCCAGGTGCCGTCGCGCTCGGCTTTGATCGCGACGACCTCGCCGGGTGCGGTAGCCACCGCCGCGTCGACAACCCGCACGAGGTCGTCGGCCGACGCCGCCCCCGCATCGGCGGGGAGTGCGTCGTCGGATGCCGCGCCGCGGTCGCCCTCGCTCGAGACGACGCTCGTCGCGCGGTCGTCATCGTCGTCCTCGTCGGCGATCGCCGCACCCACCGCAACTCCGCCACCGGCGAGGAGGGCGGCGGCGACGACGGCGGCGCCGGCGACGAGTGCGGTGCGTCCGCGGCGACGCGGTTTCGCGCCGGCGGTCGGCGTGGCGTCGTGACCCACCGTCGGCGCTGCCGAAGCGGCGGCCGGCGTGGTCTCGGGCGTGCCCGTGGTCGTGCCCTCGGACGAAGGCTGGGGGGTCGAGGCGGTGGTGTCGTTGTCGTTCATGACTCGATGGTCTCGACGGGCCGCTGAAGCACGCCTGAAGCGTCCTGAAGCCGTCTTCAGGTTGCGGTGCTGAGAGGCCTCGACACTCACTCGCCGGCGGGCAGGGTGACGGTGAAGCGCGCACCGCCCAGTGGTGAGTCCGACACGGTGACCGACCCGCCGCCGGCCTCGGCGATGCCGCGCACGATGGCCAGGCCGAGGCCGCTGCCGCCGGCATCCCGCGCGCGCGCCTCGTCGAGCCGCACGAACCGCTCGAACACCCGGTCGCGCTCGCCCGCCGGCACCCCGGACCCGTCGTCGTCGATGTGCAGGACGCCCCACCGGCCGTCTCCGCTCACCGTGGTGCTGACGCGGACCCGCGAGCGGGCGTGGCGCGCGGCGTTGTCGGCGAGGTTGCGTACGAGCCGGGCGAGCATCGCCGGGTCGCCCGTGACGCGTGCAGCTGCGATGCCGGACCCGTCGACCTCGAGCGTGAACGACGCGCCCGCACCACCGGAGCGCAGACGCGACACCTCGGCCAGAGCGAGGTCGTCCAGGTCGACGCTCGTGCGTCGCTGCGGTGCGTGCTCGTCGAGTCGGGCCAGCAGCAGCAGCGCGTCGACGAGCTCCTGCATTCGCACGCCCTCCGCGACGACGACCTCGGCGAGGTCGTCGAGCGACGTCGCCTCGGGGTGCGCGCGCGCCAGCTCGCCGTGTTGCCGGATCGTCGCGAGCGGGGAGCGGAGCTCGTGCGAGGCGTCCGAGACGAAGCGTCGCTGCGCCGTCGCCGCAGCATCGAGGCGGTCCAGCATGCGGTTCATGGTGACCGCGAGCGCGGCGATCTCGTCGCGGCTCAGGGGTTCCGCGATGCGGCGGTCGAGGCGGTCGCCCGTGATGTCGTCGACGTCCGCCCGGATTCGCGCGACGGGCCGCAGGGCCCGTCCCACGACCCACCAGGTCACCGCGGCGACCAGCAGCACGACGAGGCCGGTCGACACGGCGAGCAGGAGGGCGACGGTGCCGAGGGTCTCGGCGTCGTCCTCGAGGGGCACCGCGAGCACGAGCTCCCGCTCGTCGTCGAGCTCCTCGCGCACGATCAGCACGGACTCGCCGTCGTAGCGGGCGGTGTCGCCGGCGTCCGCGGGCGGCAGCGGTGCCCCCTCGGTCTCGGGCGACGCGGCGGTCACGGCGGTTCCGACGCGCAGCTCGACCAGCTCGTCGTCGAGGTCATCGAGCACACCCGGACCCTCCGTCTCGACCCGCGCCGCGATCTGCTCGGCACGAGCCTCGGCGGCGCGTTCGGTCGCGACGCGGATGCTCCCGGCCAGCACGGCGTGGAAGGCGAGCGAGCCCAGGATCATCACGACCGCGACGGCGGCCGTGGCGACGACCGTGATGCGCGTGCGGAGCGACCACGACCGGATGCCGCGCCCCCGCCTCATCCGTTCAGCCACCGTCCGCCGCCAGACGGTAGCCCGCGCCGCGGACCGTCTCGATGGCCTCGCGGCCGAAGGGCCGGTCGACCTTGCGGCGCAGGTGGCCGACGTAGACCTCGACGATGTTCGGGTCGCCGTCGAAGTCGTCGTCCCACACGCCGGCGATGAGGTCGCGCTTGGAGACGACCTGGCCGCGGTGGCGCATCAGGTGCTCGAGGACGGCGAACTCCCGCGCCGTCAGGTCGATGGGGGAGTCGCCGCGACGGACGCGACGCGCGCCGGAGTCGAGGCGCAGATCACCCGCCTCGAGGACGACGGGTCGCGCGACGCCACCGCGGCGGATGAGCGCGCGCAGTCGCGCGACGAGCACCGGGTACGAGAACGGCTTGGTGACGTAGTCGTCGGCGCCGGACTCGAGCGCCTCGACCTGATCCCACTCGCCGTCCTTCGCCGTCAGCATGAGGACGGGGGTCCAGTTCTCCTCCGCGCGCAGCGCCTCGCAGACCTTCCATCCGCTCATGCCCGGCATCATGAGGTCGAGCACGATGGCGTCGTACCGCGTCTCGCGGGCGCGCCACAGGCCGTCGACGCCGTTGTGCGCGACGTCGACGGCAAAGCCCTCGGCTTCGAGCCCGCGGCGCACGCCATCCGCGAGGCGCGCCTCGTCGTCGACCACCAGTACTCGCATCGAACCCAGTGTGGCGGGTCGATGCTGAAGCAGGCCTGAAGCGGTGGGTACGGGGGCCTGGCGTGGTCTCGACGGGTCGCGCGCCGGCTCGCGGGTTGTGACGGGGGCACCGCGGATCGCGGCATCCATTGTCGACCTCATGCAGAACCGGTCATATCGGGGGCGTTAGCGTGGGAGGGTGACCGACGAAGCAGAACACGATCCCGCTCTCGTCCGCGTCCTCGCGGCCGACGGCACACTCGACCCCTCGCCGGAGGCCGAACGCTACCTGCCCCTCATCGAGGCGCTGCCCGACTCCGAGCTCGAGACGTTCTACCGCGACATGGTCACGGTGCGCGCATTCGACCGTCAGGCCACCAACCTGCAGCGGCAGGGCCAGCTCGCGCTGTGGCCGCCGTCCTTCGGCCAGGAGGCGGCGCAGGTCGGCTCGGCGCGCGCGACCCGCCCGCAGGACCACCTCTTCCCGTCGTACCGCGAGCACGTCGTCTGCACGATCCGCGGGGTCGATCCCATCGACATCATCCGGCTCATGCGCGGACTGACCCACGGCGGATGGGATCCGACCGACCCCAAGAACGGCAACACCCACATCTACACGCTCGTCCTCGGCTCGCAGACGCTGCACGCGTCGGGCTACGGCATGGGCATGGTGTTCGACGGCCGTACCGGCACGGGCGACCCCGAGCGAGACGCGGCCGTCATCGTCTACTACGGCGACGGCGCCTCGAGCCAGGGCGACGTGCACGAGGCGATGGTCTTCGCCACGAGCTACAACACCCCGCAGGTGTTCTTCCTGCAGAACAACCACTGGGCGATCTCGGTGCCCGTCTCGACGCAGTCCAAGGTGCCGCTCGTGCGCCGCGGCGCCGGATACGGCATGCCGTCGGTTCGCGTCGACGGCAACGACGTGCTCGCCAGCTACGCCGTCACCAAGCTCGCCCTCGACGAAGCCCGCTCCGGCGAGGGGCCACGCGCGATCGAGGCCCTGACCTACCGCATGGGCGCGCACACGACGAGCGACGACCCCACGAAGTACCGCACGAGCGACGAAGAGGCCTTCTGGGCGCAGCGCGACCCGATCGCGCGGATGCGCGGCTACCTCGAGGGTCGCGGCGCGGCGGCATCCTTCTTCGACGAGGTGGATGCCGCGGCCGCGGCGTACGCCGACGACGTGCGCGTCCGCACCAACGCGCTCGTCGCCCCCGAGCCCGACAGCATGTTCGCGCACGTCTACAGCGAGCAGCATCCGCTCGTCGACCAGCAGCGGCAATGGCTCGCCGACTACGAGGCATCCTTCGAGGGAGGACGCGCATGAGCGTCGAGACGCTGCCGTTCAGCAAGGCGCTCAACGCGGGCATGCGCCGCGCGATGCAGGACGACGACCACGTCCTGCTCATGGGGGAGGACATCGGCCGTCTCGGCGGCGTCTTCCGCGTGACCGAAGGGCTGCAGGCCGAGTTCGGCGACCGTCGGGTGCTCGACACGCCCCTGGCCGAGTCCGGCATCGTCGGCACGGCGATCGGCCTCGCGATGGCGGGCTTCCGCCCCGTGTGCGAGATCCAGTTCGACGGCTTCGTCTTCCCCGCGTTCGACCAGATCACGACGCAGCTGGCGAAGCTCACCAACCGGCACGACGGACGGATGTCGTTCCCCGTCGTCATCCGCATCCCGTACGGCGGCCACATCGGCGCCGTCGAGCACCACCAGGAGAGCCCCGAGGCGTACTTCACGCACACGCCGGGCCTGCGGGTCGTGTCGCCGTCGACGCCGAACGACGCGTACTGGATGATCCAGGACGCCATCGCCTCGCCCGACCCCGTGATCTTCCTCGAGCCGAAGTCGCGGTACTGGCCGAAGGGTGAGGTCGACCTGGCCGCTCGGGCACTGCCGCTGCACGCCTCGCGCGTCGTGCGCCGCGGCACCGACGTCACGCTCGTCGGCCACGGCGCCATGGTCACCGTGCTGCTGCAGGCCGCCGCGCTCGCCGAGAGCGAGGGCATCTCGTGCGAGGTCGTCGACCTGCGATCACTCTCGCCCGTGGACTACGGTCCGATCGTCGAGTCGGTGCGTCGTACGGGACGCATGGTCTACGGCCAGGAGGCGCCGGGATTCACCTCGCTCGGCTCCGAGATCGCCGCGACCGTGACCGAGCAGGCCTTCTTCTCACTCGAGGCGCCCGTCCTGCGGGTGTCGGGATTCGACGTGCCGTTCCCCGCCGCGAAGCTCGAGGGCTCGTACCTGCCCGACGCCGACCGCATCCTCGAGGCCGTCGACCGCGCCCTCGCCTACTGACCATCCGCCGCTCCTGCGAGAGGATCCCCTCATGAGCACCCAGACCTTCCACCTGCCGGACGTCGGCGAAGGCCTCACCGAGGCGGAGATCGTGCAGTGGCGCGTCGCCGCCGGCGACGCGGTGGCGGTCAACGACGTCCTCGTCGAGATCGAGACCGCGAAGTCGCTCGTCGAGCTCCCGTCGCCCTTCTCGGGCACGGTCGGCGAGCTGCTCGTCGACGAGGGGGCGACGGTCGAGGTCGGCGCGGCGATCATCACGATCGCCGCCGAGGCGCCCGCCGCTGCGGCATCCCCGGCGGCCGAGGCCCCCGCCGCCGCTCCGGCTGCCCCCGCGGCTCCGGCTGCTCCCGCTCCGGCGGCGCCCGAGGAGAGCGGATCGGTGCTCGTCGGCTACGGCGGGGCCGGACAGGTGCAGTCGCGTCGCCGCAAGCCGGCCGAGGCGCCCGCCCGCGCCGCGGTCGGCGTCGTGGCCAAGCCGCCCATCCGCAAGCTCGCACGCGACCTCGGGGTCGACCTGGCCTCGGTCACGCCGACGGGCTCGGCGGGAGAGGTGACGCGTCAGGATGTCGTGAACCACGCGTCGCAGGCATCGGTGTTCCGCAACCTGCAGACGCCCGAGCGTCCCGAGGTGCGCGAGCAGCGCATTCCCGTGCCGGCGGCCGTCGTGACGGGCGAGCCCGCCGACGACCGCGAGGAGACCATCCCGGTCAAGGGCGTGCGCAAGGTCACCGCCAAGCACATGGTCGACTCCGCCTACAGTGCGCCGCATGTCTCGGTGTGGACCGACGTCGACGCCACGCGCACGATGGAGCTCGTCAAGCGGATGAAGGCCTCGCCCGACTTCGCCGACATCAAGGTCTCGCCGCTGCTGATCGTCGCTCGCGCCGTCGTGTGGGCCGTGCGCCGCACCCCGATGGTCAACGCCGCCTGGGTCGAGACCGAGGCCGGCGCCGAGATCCGGGTGCGCCACTACGTCAACCTCGGCATCGCCGCCGCGACCCCGCGCGGCCTGCTGGTGCCGAACATCAAGGACGCGCAGGACCTCAACATGCGCGGCCTCGCCCGCGCCCTCGAGAAGCTGACGCTCACCGCTCGCGAGGGCAAGACCACGCCCGCCGACCAGCAAGGCGGCACGATCACGATCACGAACATCGGCGTGTTCGGGATGGATGCCGGTACGCCGATCATCAACCCGGGCGAGTCGGGCATCGTCGCGATGGGAACCATCCGGCAGAAGCCCTGGGTCGTCGACGGCGAGGTGCGCCCGCGCTACGTCACGACCGTGTCGGGCTCGTTCGACCACCGCGTCGTCGACGGCGACGGCATGAGCCGGTTCATCGCCGACGTGGCCTCCGTGCTCGAGGAGCCCGCGCTGCTGCTCGAGTGACCCGGGCGGGGGAGTAGCCTCGGGCGCATGAGTGAGCGTCGCGTTTCGGCTCCGGACATCGACCCCGCGAACAAGCCGAAGGGGCCGGCGTCGTACTTCCCGAGTATCGAGAAGACGTACGGCCTGCCGGTCCAGCACTGGCTCGACATCGCGGCTGACCAGCTCGGCGAGGGCCGGTCGCATATGCAGGTCGTCGAGTCGCTCAAGACCGAGCACGGCCTGGGCCATGGTCACGCGAACGCCGTCGTGGCATACGTCAAGGCGAAGCTCGCGGACTGACCCGCGCGACGGCCGGCCGTCAGCCGGCGACCAGGTGCTCGATGAGGATCTGGGTGCCGATGCCGATGAGCACGATGCCGCCGATGATCTCGGCCGGCTTGCGCCAGCGCGTGCCCACGCGGTGACCGATGAGCACCGCGAGGAACGACAGGGCGAAGGTGACGACGCCGATCGAGACGACGGCGACCCACACCGGCACCATCAGGAACGCGAACGAGACGCCCACGGCCAGCGCGTCGATGCTCGTCGCGAGGGCGAGCAGCACGATCTCGCGCGCCGAGATGCCGGATGCCGCGACATCCGCGTCGTCGTCGGGCCGGAACGCCTCCCACAGCATCTTCGCGCCGATCGCGGCGAGCAGGGCGAAGGCGATCCAGTGATCGACGGGCGCGATGGCGTCGGCGAAGGTGCTGCCGAGCAGCCAGCCGATGAGCGGCATGACCGCCTGGGCGAGGCCGAAGGCGCCCGCGATCAGCAGCGCCCCGCGAACGATGTGGGTACGCAGCTGCAGGCCCTTGCCGAGTGCGACCGCGAACGCGTCGGCGGAGACGCCGACGGCGAGGATGAACAGCGCCCACGGCGACATGGCTCCTCCTCGGGGCGGTGATCTCGGGATGGTCGGCGATCGTCCGGCGTCGGAGCGCGGGATTCGCCGTCAACGAGCTTGCCAGTGACGGGCGGACGAAAATGGCCGAAAGCCCCGATTGCCAGCATTTCGGGCCTGCGAATCGTTCGGTCCGCCGAAATCATCGGCGGCACGCGAACTGGCGCGAGAACGATTATCAGTAACGTACAATCGTCGGCATGACCCGTCGTCTTCTTCCTGCGGCCGTGCTCGTCGCCGCGGCATCCCTCACCCTCGCCGGCTGCGCCGGCTCGGCCGCACCCGGCGCGAGCGGCTCGGGCGACAGCGGTGACAAGCTCAGCGTCGTGGCGTCGACGAACGTCTACGGCTCGCTCGCGGCCGAGGTCGGCGGCGACGCCGTCGAGGTCACCGCCATCATCACCTCGCTCGCGCAGGACCCGCACTCGTACGAGGCATCGGCGCGCGACCAGCTGACGGTGTCGGAGGCGGACCTCATCATCGAGAACGGCGGCGGCTACGACTCGTTCCTCGAGGGCCTCATCGACGCGAGCGGCACGGAGGCGCCCGTGCTCACCGCGGTCGAGTTCGCGCACGACTACCCGGGCGCCGAGGGTCACGGCCACGACGACCACGCGGACGAGGAGCACGCGGACGAGACACCCGCCGCGTCCGCCGACGCCGCCCCCGCGGAGGGCGAGCACGCCGAGGAGGAGCACGCCGACGAGCACGGTCACGACCACGCGGGTCACGACCACATCGAGGGCTTCAACGAGCACGTCTGGTACGACCCGCACACGATCGCGCACCTCGTCGAGGACATCGCGCACGAGCTCGGCGAGCTCGACGCCGACCAGGCCGAGACCTTCGAGGCGAACGCCGCCGCACTCATCGAGCGCATCGAGGGGCTCGAGACCTCGCTCGACGCGATCTCGGCCGACCACGGCGGCGAGAAGATCTTCGTGACCGAACCCGTGCCGGTGTACCTCGCCGCCGCGGCGGGGCTCGAGGACGCGACGCCCGCCGCTTTCAGCGAGGCGGTCGAAGAGGGGCAGGACGTTCCCCCGGCGACACTGCTCGAGGCTCAGCAGACGCTGCGCTCCGGCGACGTGCGCGTCGTCATCGTCAACGCCCAGACCGGAGGGGCCGAGACCACCGAGATGGTGAACCTGGCGGGAGAGCTCGACATCCCCGTGCTCGAGTTCACCGAGCTCATGCCCGACGGCGTCGACTACGTCGAATGGATGCAGCAGAACATCGACGAGATGTCGGAAGCGCTCGCCGGCTGAGCGAGCGCTCGCACCGCGGGCGGCGCGGCCGCCGCTACTCTTCGTCCGCCGTCGGGGCTGAGCCCTGGCGGCGGACGAGCGCGTTGAGGAGGGCCTGACCCTCATCCGCCGGCGCGTGCGCGGCGGAGACGTTCTCGCTCTCGACGGCGGCGACGATCTCGGCGCGCTGGATCCGGGTCTCGCGCGGCGCCTGGATGCCCAGCCGCACACTGTCGCCCTTGACCTCGAGGACCGTCACCTCGATGTCGTCGCCGATGAGCACCCGCTCACCGACACGTCTCGTCAACACCAGCACTCGATCACCCTACTTTCCGCGTCCGCGCGTCGTCGTCCCCCGCGCCGTGCGCGCTTGCGCCGTACGCATCCGCCTGTCGCCCGCTCACGCGGGGCTGATGACCGGCCGGTCGTCGACGGTGTCGCGGACGACGCCGACGGTGTCGATCGCGAGACCGCCGGCGGTCGCCTCGGTGTACGACAGGACCGGCACGCCGTCGGTCTGCGACGAGATGAGCCGTCGCACCGCCGGACGCAGCGACGGCGCGCACACGAGCACGGGCTCGGCTCCGGCGCCGGCCGATGCCAACGCCGCCTTCGTCGACGAGATGACCGCCTCGAGCCGCCGCGGGTCGAGAGCGATGTGCATCCCCTCTTCGCTCGGGCGCATGGCCTCGAGCATCGACTGCTCGAGCAACGGATCGATCATGACGATGCGCAGACGCCCCTGTTCCGCGAACCTCGTCGCGACCGCCGGTCCGAGCGCGGCGCGAGCGGCCTCGACGAGGACCTCGGGGTCGGTGGAGGTCTTCGCGCGCAGCGCGAGCGCCTCGTAGATGCGGGCGAGGTCGTTGATGGGGATGCGCTCGGCGAGCAGTCCCTGCAGCACGCGCTGCACCTCGGCGAGCGAGAGCAGGGCCGGGGTGAGCTCTTCGACCGCGGCGGGGCTGACCTGGCGCAGCGCCTCGGTGAGCTGCCGCACGTCCTCGCGGCTGAGCAGCCGCGCGGCGTGGGTCTGGATGACGCTGGAGAGGTGCGTGATGATGACGCTCGCGCGATCGACGACGGTCGCGCCGGCGAGCTCGGCGCTGTGGCGCATCTCGAGCGGCACCCACTTGCCGTCGATGCCGAACACCGGATCGGGCGACGATGCGCCGGGCAGCGCGTCGAGACCCGCCCCGAGCGCCAACATCGACCCGCGCGGAGCCACCCCGCGTCCCGCCTCGATGCCCGCGACGCGGATGACGTAGGTCGCGGGCGGCAGCTCGATGCTGTCGCGCGTGCGCACGGGGGGCACGACCAGCCCGAGCTCGGCGGCGGTCTTGCGACGCAGCGAGCGGACGCGGCCGAGCAGGTCATCGGGACCGCCGGTGACGAGGTCGACCACGTCGGGGGCGAGCAGGATCTCGAGGGCGTGCACGCGCATGCGCTCGGCGAGCTCCTCGGGCGAGTCGGCGCTGCGGGTGTCGGGCAGGGGCGCGTCCTCGGCCGAGGGGGCCGGGGTGCGCGAGCCGACCCGCTGGGCGATGAGCAGCAGCGTCGCGCCGATCGCGAGGAACGGCAGCATCGGCATGCCGGGGATGAACGACATGACGATCGCGGCGCCGCCGGCGATCGACAGCGCGTTGCGCGACTGCGTCAGCTGCATCGCCGCCGCCGTGCCCATGTCGGATTCGGCGCCCGAGCGGGTGACGATCATGCCCGTCGCGACCGCCATGAGCAGCGCAGGGATCTGGGTGGTCAGGCCGTCGCCGATCGTCAGCAGCGCGTAGGTGTTCAGCGCCTCACCGATCTCCATGCCGTCCGACATGACGCCGATCGCGACGCCGCCGACGAGGTTGATGATGATGATGACGAGGCCCGCGATCGCGTCGCCCTTGACGAACTTCGACGCGCCGTCCATCGCGCCGTAGAAGTCGGCCTCGGCGGCGATCTCCGCTCGGCGCCGTCGCGCCTCGGCATCCGTGATGAGGCCGGCGTTGAGGTCGGCGTCGATCGCCATCTGCTTGCCCGGCATGGCGTCGAGCGTGAAGCGGGCGCCCACCTCGGCGACGCGCTCGGCGCCCTTGGTGACCACGACGAACTGGATGACGATGAGGATGAGGAAGACGACGATGCCGATGACGAGCGAGCCGCCGACCGCGATCGCGGCGAACGCGTCGATGACCTGGCCGGCGTGCGCTTCGCCCAGCACGAGCTTCGTCGAGGCGACGTTCAGCCCCAGCCGGAACAGGGTCGCGACGAGCAGCAGCGACGGGAAGACGGCGAAATCGAGGGGCTTCTTCACGAACATCGCCGTCAGCAGGACGAGCAGCGCGAACAGGATGTTGGTGATGATGAGCACGTCGAGCAGCGGCGGCGGCACGGGGACGACGAGCAGCATGATGATGCCCACGACCCCGACGGGGACGAGCGACCTCTTGAGGATGTTCATCGGGGGTCCTTCCTCTGCGGAACGGTGTGGACGCCGCGGGCCGCGCCGCGGCGCTTGAGCCCGTCGACGAAGACGAGCACGCGTGCGACGGCGGTGTAGAGCTCGCTCGGGATCGGCTGGCCCAGCTCGCACGCGCCGTGGAGGGCGCGGGCGAGCGGGATGTCGCGGACGAGCGGCACCCCGGCCTCGTGCGCCCGCTCGCGGATGCGCTCGGCGATGATGCCCTGACCCTTCGCGACCACGCGCGGGGCCGACTTACCCGGCTCGTAACGCAGGGCGACGGCGACGTGGGTGGGGTTGACGAGCACGACGTCGGCGTCGGCGACGGCGGCGATCATCCGGTTGCGACTCATCGCCATCTGGCGCGCGCGACGCTGGCCTCGGACGAGGGGATCGCCCTCGGTGCTCTTGTGCTCATCGCGCGCTTCCTTCTTGGTCATGCGCGTGTGCTTGCGGTTGCGGCGCATGACCACGAGGACGTCGACGGCGGCGAGCAGGACGCCGACGGCGACGGCGGTGATCAGCAGCGAGGTCACGACGGACGAGGCGATCTCGAGCAGCCGCGAGATCGAATGCGCGCCGCTCATCATCAGCACCGGCATCAGACCCGCGACGACGAACCACAGCGCCAGCCCGATCGCGGCCGTCTTCATGAGGGCCTTCGCACCCTCCCACAGGGCCTGCATCCCGAAGAGGCGCTTGACCCCGGCGATGACGTTGAACTGCTCGTACCGCGCCGGCACCCCGCGCAGGTGGATGCCGCCCTGGGCGACAGACCCGACGACCGCGACCACCGCGACGGCCGCGAGCGCGACGCCGAGCATCGCCGGGATGCCGGCCAGCGCCGACCCGAGCGCGGCGACGGCGTGACCGGGATCGGGGTCGCGGATGACGGCGGCGACCTCGACGAACTGTGCCCGGCCGGCGTCGGCTCCCGCGCCGATCATCATCGGCAGCAGCGCCGCGACCGTGCCGATCCCGAGCCACGCCGACAGGTCCTGGCTACGGGTCAGCTGGCCTTTGCGGCGGGCCTCGCGCAGCTTGCGCCGGGAGGCCTTCTCGGTCCGTTCGCCGGTGTCATCGCTCATCGCGCGCCCCCGATCAGGAGACCGACCGCGTCGTCGGTCAGGGCGCCGACGACACCGGGCAGGGCGAGGATGACCGTGCCGGCGAGCAGGAACGTGAGGATGATCTTCAGCGGGAAGCCCAGCGCGAAGGCGTTGAGCGCGGGCGCGACGCGGCTCACGAGCCCCAGCGCGATGTCGGCGAGGAACAGCACCAGCAGAAGCGGACCGGCGATCTGCACCGCGGACACGAGCAGCTGCGACGCCGTGCCGATCATCAGCTCGGCCGGACGCGCGAGGTCGAGCACGCCGTCGACGGGGATCGCGGTGAAACTGCGCGCCAGCCCGGCCAGGATCAGCTGATAGCCGTTGGAGGCGAACAGCAGCACCAGGGCGATCATCTGGAACAGCCGCGTGAACTGCGCCCCGTTGACGTTCATCTGCGGGTCGAACGCCTGCGCGAGCTGGAAGCCGCCGAAGACGTCGATGAGTCCACCGGCGGACTGCACCGCGGTGAAGCACGCGAGGACGAGGAACCCGAGGATCGCCCCGGTGAGCACCTGCAGCGTGAGTGCGACGAAGAAGGGGCCGGTGCCGAGGCTCTCGTACCCGGGAGCGACGGTGCCGCTCAGCGCGAGGGCGACCCCGACGGCGACCATCGCCTTGATGCGAGCCGGGAACGCGCCGTACGAGAACGGCGGGGCGATGAAGACGAAGGCGGTGGTGCGGACGGCGGCGAGACCCGTCGCCTCGATCCAGGCGAAGTCGAGGAGGATCTCCACGTCACCCGCCCGAGAGGAGGTGCGGGATGCGGTCGAACAGCGCCTGCGTGAAGGTGATGGACTCGGCGATCATCCAGTGACCGCACACCACCAGGGCGATCGCGACGGCGATGGCCTTGGGCACGAACGAGAGCGTGACCTCCTGGATCTGCGTGATCGACTGCAGCAGCGAGATCGCGAAGCCGACCACGAGCGCCGTGATGAGCAGCGGGGCGGCGAGCTTCGCGGCGAGCACGACGCCCTGCATCCCGATGTCGAGGACCGCCTCGGGGTTCATCCGCCCGCTCCGTAGCTCTCCATGAGCGTGCGCAGGATGAGTCCCCAGCCGTCGACCAGGATGAACAGCAGGATCTTGAACGGCAGCGAGATCATCACCGGCGGCAGCATCATCATGCCCATCGACATCAGCGCCGCCGCGACGACGAGGTCGATCACGAGGAACGGCACGAAGATGACGAAGCCGATGATGAACGCCGCCCGCAGCTCCGAGATCATGAACGCCGGGATGAGCGTGATCATCGGGACGCTGGCCGGATCCTCCGGGTTCTCGGCGCCCGCGAAGCGCGTCATGAGAGCGAGGTCCTCTTCGCGGGTGAACGACAGCATCCAGGTCCGTAGCGGATCGGCGCCCACACCGACGGCGTCGGTGAAGGTCAGCGAGCCGTCGACGTAGGGCTGGACGGCCACCGTGTTGATCTCGGTGAGAACCGGCCACATGATGAACAGCGTCAGGAACAGCGACAGGCCCGCCAGCACCTGGTTGGGCGGGATCGTCGGCAGCGACAGCGCATTGCGGGTCATCGCGAGCACCACGAAGATCTTCGTGAACGACGACATCATCAGCAGCAGCGCGGGTGCCACCGACAGCAGCGTGATGCCGATGAGGGTGAGCACCGACGACGACGGCGTGCCGTCGATCCCGTTGATGTCGACCGAGATGCCTTCGCCCGGCGGGGGCGCCGAGGCGGCGACGAGCGCGAGTGCCCCGAGCACGCCGCCCGGGCTCACGCGCCCAGGGCGCGGCGCAGCACCTGGGCCGCGTCGCGGGCGGTCATCGTCGTCGGGCGCGATGCCCGCTCCGCGCGACCGAACGACGCAGCGGCAGGGGCGGGGCCAGGGGCGCCGCGTCGGCGGCATCCGTCTCGCGCGGGACGAGGACGGGGGCCGGGAGCTCCGCGGCGTCGGCTGCGGGCGCGGGGTCGACGCGATCGAGCATCGAGACGCCGGCCTCGGTGATGCCGAGGACGTAGCGCGCGCCGCCGATCTCGACGACCGCGACCTGCGCCTTGGGGCCGATGCCGCGCTTGGCGACGACGGTGATGTCGTCGTCGGTGCGGCCGCGGGTCGCGGTGCGCGCGCGTGCCCGCCCGGCGATGCCGGCGCCCGAACCGCGGGCGAGGCGGCGCTGCAGCAGCCACACGATCGCGAGCACGGCGCCGAGCGAGACGACGACGCGCAGGGCGAGCAGCAGGTCGTCGATGTCAGGCCTCCGCGTTCTCGATGATGCGGGTGATGCGCACGGCGTAGTCCTGGTCGACGACGACGATCTCGCCGTGCGCGATGAGGCGGCCGTTGAGCTTGACGTCCGCAGGGGCGCCGGCGGAGCGGTCGAGCTCGATGATGCGGCCCGGCTCGAGCTCGAGGACGTCGCGCACGGCCATCCGGGTGCGACCCACCTCGACGGTGAGCTCCATCTCGACGCCCGCGATCCGCTGCAGTCGACGCGGCGACGCCGCAGCCGGGTGCGACACGCGCACGGCGAGGCGACCGATCGTGCGGCCCGACTCGTCGACGAGGTCGAACACCTGCGCCGCCGGGTGCGCGAACAGCGCCGACGCGTCGCCGATCGACGGCTCGCCCAGCACGCTCGGCCCGAACGCCGTCGCCGCGGCATCCAGCGCGTCGCGCAGGCGTTCGACGAGCGTCAGCTCGGCGTCGGCGCCGACGAGCGCCGCGTGGTCGAGCACGACGACGGCCAGGGCCGCACTCGTGTCGCCGACCGACGAGACGATCACCGCGTCACCGGTCTCGCCCGACCCGGTCGCGGGACGAGCGGTGATGCGCGAGGCCGTCGGCAGGCGATCGGCGAACGCGGCCGCCGCGGCGGCTTCGTGGGTGGTGGTGCTGCTCATGGCGACTCCTCGGACAGCGAGCGGGAGAGATCGGATGCCGTCACGACGCAGGCCAGCCGCGCGCCGGCCGCACCCACGGCGGCGGCGGCGACCACCTGATCATCGACGGCGAGGTCGAGTGGTCGGTCCGCGGCGTGCGCGAGCGAGATGACGTCGCCCACCGCGAGGTCGAGCACGTCGCCCGGCAGCACCGCGCGCGGCGTGAGGCGCAATGTCAGCTCGACGGGCGTCTCCTCGACATGGCGGCGCACGAGCGCCGGGTCGGCCGCGGCGCGAGGCGTCGACGCGGAGTGCGACAGCCGCTCGAGGAGCGGCGCGGCCGGCAGTGCGATCGTGGCGGTCTCGGTGCGGTCGGCCAGGCGCAGCGAGAAGCGCGCGACGACGACGAGGTCCTGCGCGCCGACGACCTGAGCGAACGCCGCGTTGTACTGCACCGCGCCCACCGTGAGCTCGCGCGGCAGCAGCGAGCCGAGCGCCGTGCGTAGGTGCGCCAGGGTCTCGTCCATCAGCGAGCGCACGAGCGCCTGCTCGATCGCCGTGAGGGCGCGCGGCTCCGGGAGCAGCGACCCGCCGCCGCCGAGCATCTTCACGATCCACGACAGCGCCGACGGCAGCGGGAACTCGATGATGGCCCGGTCGTCCGAGCTCGCGTCGGAGCACAGCACGAGCGTCGTCGTCGTCGGGAGCGTCGCGACGTACTCGTCATAGGTCTCGAGGCTCACGCGCTCGAGCGCGATGTGCGCGCGGACGCGGGCCTTCGCCGCCAGCTGCATCGCCCACTGGCGGGCGAACGCGTCGAAGGCGCCCGCGAGCGCGCGCGTGTGCTCGCGGGAGAGCGCTGCGGGTCGGCCGAAGTCGTAGCGCACCGGCTCTGCCGCGGCGGCATCCTCGGTTCGCGCGAGCGATTCGGTCCGGACGGTCTGCACGGCGGGGACTATCGGCCGCGCGCGGTGCCACGTTAGGCCGGGCCGGGAGGGGATGGGAGGGGATGGGGATGGGGGATGGGGGCCAGGTGGGGTCTCGCGCGGGGCTTGGGGCGCGGGGCCGGGGTTTGGGTCGGCCGTTGGGTTGGCTGTTGGGTTGGCAGGTTGTGCCCACTTGGCGCGGGGGATGGGGCTGTTGCTGCCAGGTGTAATCCTGCGCGGGGCTTGAGTTGGCGGGTTGCGCCCACTTGGCGCGGGGGACGGGGCTGGTGCTGCCAGTCGGAGCTCCGCGCCCGCTCCGGCGCGCCCGGGCGTGGGCGGCGGGGTCAGCCGGCGGCGTCGGCCGCGGCGAGACCCGCGAGCTCGCCCCGCACCTGGGCGTCGGCATCCGAGAGGACGACGATGTCGACGCGGCGGTTCTGGGCGAGAGCCTCGGCGCTCGAGCCCTCGGCGAGCGGTCGCGACGAGCCGTATCCGACGGAGCTGATGCGTTCGCGGGCGACCGCGCGCGCATCGACGAGGTACCCGAGCACACCGTTCGCGCGAGCGGTCGACAGCTCCCAGTTGTCGGCGAAGGGCGCCACGGCGGGGCGGTGGTCGGCATGGCCCTCGACCGAGATGAGGTGCGAGTCGGCGGCGAGGATCGCACCGGTCGCGTCGAGCACGGCCCGGGCGCGATCGCTCAGGTCGGTGCTGTTGGTGGCGAAGAAGGTCTCGGCGCTGATGAGCCCGATCGTCAGGCCCCGGTCGTCGATCGTGAAGGTGGCCGCGTCGCCCAGACCCTGCGCGTCGAGCGCTCCCTCGAGCTGCGCGCGCAGGGCGTCGAGCGAGCTGTACTCCTGCTCGGCCGGGGTCGGGCCGGTCGGCGTCGCGACGAAGCCCTCGCCCTCCTCCTCGACGAGCTCGGGCGGCACGACCACGCCCTCCGAGACGTCGCGCGACTCCGAGATCTCCGAGCCGAAGCCCGTCGCGAGCGAGGCGCGCAGCTGCTCGAACTTCTCCTGATCGACGTTGGACATCGCGAACATCACGATGAACATGCACATCATCACCGTGATCATGTCGAGGTACGACGCCATCCAGCGCTCGTCGGGGCCCTCGTGCGAAGACTCCATGACGCGGCGACGCCGCGGCGCGCTCATACGCCGGCGTCCGCGGTCTCGTCCGCCGCGGCCTTCGCGCGGCCGCGTCCGGGCTTGGATTCGGGCGCCAGAGCGCGCAGGCGCTCGGCGACGAGCATCGGCGGGTTGCCGGCCTGCACCGCCAGCATGCCCTCGGTCACCAGCGTCATCCGGTCGACCTCGATCTCGGCCAAGCGCTGCAGCCGGGTGCCGATGGGCAGCCAGATGAAGTTGGCCGACAGCAGACCCCACAGGGTCGCGACGAAGGCGGCGGCTATGAGGGGGCCGAGCTGGTCGGGCTTGTCGAGGTACTCAAGCACGTGGGTCAGCGACACGACGGTTCCGACGATGCCGACGGTGGGCGCATAGCCGCCGAGGGCGGAGTAGAACCGGGATGCCGTGCGGCGCTCGGCCGCCACGGTCGCCACCCGGTCTTCGAGCACGACACGCAGGTCTTCGGCGTCCGTGCCGTCGGCGATGCTCTGCAGCGCGTGGCGCAGCAGGGGGTCCTTCTCGTCGGCGACGGCGCTCTCGAGCGCGAGCAGTCCCTCGGCGCGCGCCTTCTCGGCGTAGCCGACGACCGTGTCGATGAGCGCCTCGGTCGAGCCCGTCTTGCCGACGAAGGCCCGCGGCAGCGCGCGCACGGCGGCGGCGGCATCCCGCAGCGTCCCTCCCGCGATGCCGATGGCGATCGTCGCGCCGAAGACCAGCACCATCGGGGCCGGAAGGAGCAGGGCGTTGATGCTCGCGCCCTCGAGCTGGATCATGGCCCAGAGCCCGCCGAAGGCGAGCAGGATGCCGATGAGCAGAGACGGATCCATCAGCTCTCACTCCCCGCGACGGAGCGATCGAGCGCGGTCGCGAGCACGCGGGCGCGGAACTCGACGATGCTCTCGATGACCGCCTCCATGGTCTCTGCCACGACGAAGGTGGCACCGTCGACGAGCGTGAGCGTCGTGTCGGGGCTCTCTTGCACCCGCTCGACGAGGTCGGGGTTCACGGCGAACCGGTGACGGTTCAGTCGTGTCAGAACGATCATGTCGCCCCTTCTCGTCGGCGGGTCCGGGCCGGCGTCGATACGGCGGCTCCGAGGGGACTGTCGGCACGGCGCGGCAGTCGGTTAGCGGCCGGCCGCAACCGCGGTCTCGGTCTCGCGGCGCGCACAACTCCTCAGATCCGGGCCGCCGGCGCCGGCTCAGCGGCCTGCCGGACCGGCTCGCCGCCGTTTCTGAGGAGTTGTGCGCGGACGCGGGTCAGCGCTTGAGGTTCGTCAGCTCCTGCAGGACCTCGTCGCTCGTGGTGATGATGCGGGCGTTGGCCTGGAAGCCGCGCTGGGCGACGATCAGGTTGGTGAACTCCTGCGAGAGGTCGACGTTCGACATCTCCAGCGCGCCGCTGACGAGGTCGCCGCGATCGTCGGTGCCGGCGACGCCGACCGCCGCCGCGCCCGAGTTCGCGCCGGCGCGGTACTGCGACGAGCCGGCCTTCTCGAGGCCTTCCGGGTTCTCGAACGAGGCGAGAGCGACCTGTGCGAGCACGGCGGTGGCGCCGTTGCTGAACGCCCCGACGAGGCTGCCGTCGGCCGAGAGCGTGTACGACACGAGGCTGCCGGGGGCGCGACCGTCCTGTTCGCCGAGCTTGACGGTGCGTAGGTCGGCGTAGCCGGTGACGCCCGACAGGTCGACGTCGACGCCGCCGGCGACGATGTTCGCGGGACCGGTGAGGCGTCCGTCGGTGAAGGCGAGCGACGTCGTCGCGGTGCCGTCGGTGACGTCCCAGCCGGCCGCGGTGCGGGTGAACGTCAGCGCGAGCTGGCGTGCGGCGCCTTGCGCGTCGTAGACGGTAACGTCGCGCACGAGCTGCTCGCCGGTGGCGGCATCCGAGGGCAGGTTGCCGCTGACGCTCGCGTTCGCCGTCGCCCGGCCCGGCGAGGTCGCGCCGACCGGCAGGGCGATGCCGCCGACCGGGCCGCCGGTGGCGACCACGCCGTCCACGGCGGTCCAGCCCTGCACGAGGGCGCCGTCCTTCGTGGTGAGCCGGCCGGCGGCGTCGAAGCCGAACGAGCCGTTGCGCGTGTACAGCGTCTCAGCGCCGTTGCGGACGACGAAGAAGCCCTCGCCCGCGATCATGAGGTCGGTGGGGACGCCCGTCGCCTGCTGCGAGCCCTGCGTGAACGTCGTGCGCACCGCCGCGATCTGCGTGCCGAGGCCGACCTGCGCCGGGTTCGTGCCGCCGGCGGCGGCCTGCGGGGCCCGGGAGTTCTGCACGATCTGCGACAGGGTGTCCTGGAACTGGACCGACCCGGCCTTGAAGCCCACGGTGTTGACGTTGGCGATGTTGTTGCCCGTGACGTCGAGCATCGTCTGGTGCGAGCGGAGGCCGGAGATGCCGGCGTAGAGCGAACGGAGCATGGGCTGTCCTTCGGTCGAGGGTGGAAGAGCGGGAAGAAGTGGTCAGGAGGTGGCCGAGATGCCCGAGACGACGTCGAGCGGGACGGCGGTGCCGCCGATGGTCACGAGCGGCACGCCCTTCTCGAACGAGACCTGGGTCACCCGGCCGGTCTGGGTCTTGCCGTCGGCGTCGACGTACGACGCCTGCTGGCCGACGAGCGCGGCGGCGGTCTGGCGCATCGTGAGCGCGAAGTGCTCGGACGACGTCGAGGTCAGCGCGGTGAGCTGCTCCATCATGGCCAGCTGCGTCGTCTGGGCCATCATCTCGTTGGTGTCGAGCGGTGAGCTCGGGTCCTGGTTCTTCATCTGCGCGACGAGCAGCTGGAGGAACACCTCGGCGTCGAGGGTCTGCTTCGGTGCGGGCGGCGCGGCGGGCGCGGTCGCCGTGCTGACGTCGCCGACGGGCGGGATCGTGGTCATGGGCGTCTCCGGATCAGGCGTAGAGGTCGATGCGGCCCGGGCCGAGTGGCACGGGGACGAGGGGGATGCCGCCGAGCGGCGACGGCTCGGTCGTGTCGGGGTCTCGCGGCGCGGCGCCGTCGGGCTGCGGCGACCGGCCCGGCGAACGGTCGTCGCCGGTCTGCGCCATGCCGCCGGGGGCTGAGCCGCCCGAGCCCGCACTTCCGCCGAACATGGATGCCTGCTGGGCTGGCGCCTGCGAGGCGGTCTGCCCGCGCGGGTCGGCGTCGCCCGCGGCGAGGGTCACGGACGAGAACGGCGCCAGCACCGCGAGCTCGCGTCGCAGGTCGCCGAGCACGGCGCGGAGGGCGTCGTGACCGGCGGTCGTCGCGGAGGCGAGCTCGATCGTGATCGACGAGCCGGAGATGTGCGCCGTGACCGTGACGGGCCCGAGGCTCTCGGGTGAGACCCGCAGCACCATCGTGTGCCGACCCGCGTCGGAGCCGGCGAGCGAGAGGATCGGCGCGGTGAGCTGCGGCGTCAGCGGCGCGGGCGGTACGGAGGGGCGGCTCGGGCCTGCGGCGGACGGAGCCGCGGCCGCGAGCGTGGGCGGCGGCGGGGAAGCGACGGCGGGCGTCGCGATAGGCGCGGTCGCGGACGGTGGGGTTGTGGCTGCGTCGTCGGGGGGTGCCGCAGCGAGGGCCGGCTCGGGAGCCCGGGCGGCGGTGGGGGCCGATCCCGCGAGCGCGATCCGCCCGCCGGAAGCCTCGGCTCCGCCGAGCGCCCGGCTTGCGTCCGATGTCGGTGCCGATGTCGGTGTCGGCGCCGATGTCGGGGCCGACGCCGCAGCCGCGGGTTCGGAGAGCTCACCGGATACCGTGACAGAACCCTTCGCGGCAGCGCCGGACGTCGGGGCAGTGCCGGACGCCGCCGAGGCCGTCGCCGCGGACGTCGCGGAGCCAGAGCCGGATGCCGCGGCTGTCGCGGGCGCCGGTGAGCTCGAAGTCCCGGGGGCGGTGCCGGGCGCGGCGTCCAGCGGAACCGGCAGCGTGCCGGCACCGCTCGCCGATGTCGGCGCCGCGGCGGGCGCGGTCGCCGCCGCCCGCGCGAGGACGTCGAGCGCAGCGGCATCCGCGTCCGTCGCACCTCCCGCGTCCGCGGCAGCATCCGTCGTCGCGCCCGGCGCCGTGCTCGCGCCCGAAGCCGGAGGGTTCGCGAGGACCGTCTCACCCGCCGCCGATGTCGCGGCGACCGCCACGAACGTCCCCGCCGGAGCGGTTCCGGGTCGAAGCGCGGCCACGGCAACGGCTGCTGCACCCGACTCCGCCTCTCCGGTCGCGGTCGAGCCCCGCACGCCGGGCGGCACCGCCGCGCTCGCGACACCCGCATCCGTCGCGCCCGCATCCGTCGCGCCCGCATCCGTCGCACCCGCGGCATCCGCTCCGCCGACGGCATCCGCGCGCGGGGCTTCGGTCTCGGCGGCGCCCGACGCGGCCGCGAAGGCGGCGGCGAAAGCGCTCGTCGCGGCGGCGGCGGCGTCGGTCGCCGAGGGGCCGTTCTCGGTCGAGCCGGGCACGCGCGGTCGCGGGGCGGCGGCGGGCGACGTCGGCAGCAGGAAGGCGGTCACGAGTGCTCCTCTGCCGTGCGCGGCGGCGCGGGCCGCAGGGCGATCTCGTCGAGCGCGGCCTGGTCGCGGGCCTCGGCACGCGCGTCCTCTCGCTCGGCGTGGCGTTCGGCGAGCCGCTCGAGCCCGTGCTCGGCGCGACGGGCGGCGGCGTGGCGCGCACGAGCCGCGTCGAGGTCGGCGCGCTGGGTCCGCTGCAGCGCGGCGAGGTCGCTCAACTGGCTGCGCGCGGCGACACGCCCTGCGGCGACCGCAGCAAGGGTGCGGACGTCGCCGGGCGTATCGGCCGACGCCGTGAGGGCCGTGCGCACCTGACGTTCACGCGCCTCGGTGCGCTGCTGCTCGAGGGCGGCGCGCGAGAGGTGCGCGGCGGCGGCGCGTTCCTGGATGCCGCGGATGCGCAGCAGCCCGGCGAGGGGGAAGCGGCGGCTCACGAGATGTCTCCGAACGCGGCGACGAGGTCGTGCAGGCGGCGCCAGGACTCCTCGGCGGGGGTCCGCTCGTCGAGGTCCTGCCGCAGGAAACCCGCGATGGCGGACTCGGTCGACACGGCGGCGTCGACGCGCCGGTTCGCGCCGGGCTGGTAGGCGCCGATGGCGATGAGGTCGCGTGCCTCGTCGCGGGCGGCGAGCACCGTCCGCAGCGCGGTGGCGAGCCGGCGCTGCTCGGCGGTGGCGACCTTGCCGGCCAGGCGCGACACCGAGCCGAGCACGTCGATCGCGGGATGGTGGCCGGTCACGGCGAGGGATCGATCGAGCACGAGGTGCCCGTCGAGGATCGAGCGGACGGTGTCGGCGACCGGTTCGTTGTGATCGTCGCCCTCGACGAGCACCGTGTAGATGCCGGTGATCGACCCGCGCCGGTCGGTGCCGGCCCGCTCGAGCAGGCGCGCGAGCACGGGGAAGGTCGAGGGCGGGTATCCGCGCGTGGCGGGCGGCTCACCGGCGGCGAGCCCGATCTCCCGCTGCGCCATCGCGACGCGGGTGAGCGAGTCCATCATGAGCACGACGTCATCGCCGTCGTCGCGGAACGCTTCGGCGATGCGGGTCGCTGTCGACGCGGCGCGCAGTCGCGCCATGGCGGGCTGGTCCGAGGTCGAGACGACGACCACGGAACGGGCGAGGCCCTCGGGTCCGAGGTCGTCCTCGAGGAACTCCCGCACCTCGCGGCCGCGCTCGCCGACGAGCGCGATGACGTTGGCGGCGGCGGACGATCCGCGGGCGATCATCGACAGCAGCGACGATTTGCCGACCCCCGACCCGGCGAACAGGCCCATCCGCTGGCCGCGGCCGAGGGGGGTGAGCGTGTCGATCGCGCGGACACCGGTCACGAGCGGCTCGGTGATGCGCTCGCGGCCCATCGCCGACGGGGGTTCGTGGTCGAGCGGCACCGCCGCCGCGCGAACGGGACCGCGGCCGTCGATGGGACGGCCGAGACCGTCGAGGACGCGTCCGAGCAGTGCGCGGCCGGTGGGGACGCGCAATCGACCCGAGGCGGAGGCGACGGGGTCGCCGACGCGCAGGCCGTCGGTCCGGCCGAGCGGCATGCAGCGCAGCGTCGCGCCCTCGGCGGCGACGACCTCGGCCGGAACACCGTCGCCAAGGGTCAGCAGGTCGCCGACGGCGGCGTCGACGCCGCGGACGTCGACGCCGAGCCCGACGACCCGCGACACGGTGCCGGTGTGCACGGGGCGCGCGGCCTCGAGCACCGCCGACCAGCCCATCACCGCGTGCCCTCGTTCAGCGCCGCGCGGGCGCGCGTGAACGCCGCCTCGATGCGCAGGTCGATCGCGCCGTCGGTCACGCGCACGACGGCGTCGCCGGGGCGGAGGTCGGGGTCGAGCGTCACCCGGATGCCGGCGGGCGCGGCACCGAGCCGCTCGAGGGTCTCGGCATCGGCGGGATTGAGGTGCGCGACCGGTTCGTCGCCCGCGGCCGCGGCCTGCTCGATGCGGGCGGCGACGGTCAGGGCCGAGCGCACAGAGTCCGACAGCTCGCTCGCGACGACGGCCTCGGCGAGCTCGACCGCGAGCGCGTGCAGACGGGCCTCGGCCGGCGCGACGAGTGCATCCGCGTGTGCGGTCACGTCGCGAGCGGCGGCCTCGAGCGCGGCCAGGGCGGTGGCGACGCGCGCGCGGTCGGCGGCATCGACCTCGCGCGCGCGCTCGTCGCGCGCGTCGGCCGCGCTTGCCGCATCGGCCGCCGCCAGCCGCATCCCCTCGGCGTAGCCGGCCGCGTGACCGCGGAGCCGGGCGCGCTCGCGCTCCTGATCGAGCGGAGGGCCCGACAGCCGCGGGATCTCGAGGCGCGTGAAGGAGTCAGACGACATACTCCTCCTCGACGCGCTGCACGCGGATGTCGCCGACGGCCTCGAGCTCGCGGATCGTGCGGACGATCGCGGCGCGCGCCTCTTCGACCTGCGAGACCCGGACGGTGCCGAGCAGGCGCGCCTCTTCTTGCAGCGCCTCGCGGTTGCGCTCGGTCATGTTGCGCAGGATCACATCGGCGACGGGGCCGGACGAGCCCTTCAGCGCCAGCGCGAGCACGCGCACGTCGATGCCGCGGAGCACGCGCTGCGCGTCGCGGTCGTCGAGGACGACGATGTCGGCGAACGTGAACATGCGCGAGCGGATGTCTTCGGCCAGCGCGCTGTCGCGCGCCTCGATGCTCGCCAGCAGCGCCTTCTCGACGGTCGCATCGGAGCGGTTGATGATGTCGACGAGGGGCTGCACGCCGCCGAGCGTGTCGCGGGCGTCGCGCGTGGTCATCGCGCCGGCGCGCGCCCGCAGCGTCGTGGCGACGACGGCCACGGCATCCTGCGTCGCCGTCCCCATCGTCGCGATCGCCTGGGCGACGTCGGTGCGGGCCGGATCGGCGATCTCGGCGAGGACGGCCGCGGCGCGGTCGACCGGAAGGTGCGCGATGACGAGCGCGATGGTCTGCGGCAGCTCGCCGTCGAGGATGCTCGCGACCTGCGCGGGCTCGACCGTCGTGAGGAACTCGAACGACGAGCTCGTCATCGACGAGGCGACCTTCGTCAGCACGCCGGCGGCGCGCTCCGCGCCGAGCGATGCCTCGAGCAGGCCCGTCGCGAGGTCGCGACCGCCGCGCACGGGCGGCAGATGGCCGCGCACGACCCGCTGGAAGTCGGTCAGCGCGTCGCGCGTCGTCTCGAGGTCGAGATCGCGCAGCCGGATGATCTCCGCCGCGATGGCCTCGGCCTCGTCGTCCGAGAGGTGCTTGAGCACCTCGACCGCCTGTGCGCGGTCGAGGTTCATGATGACGACGGCTGCCGTCTGGGTGCCGGTCAGCTCGCTCATGCGTCGGCCGAGTCCCGGACCAGGCGGCGCAGCAGATCGGCGGTGCGCGCGGGATCGCGGCGCGCGAAGTCGCCGATCTCGGCCCGGCGGCGGTCGAGGGCGACCTGCACCGGCTCGGGGTCGGGCTCGGGGTCGAGCTCGACCGCGGGCAGCGGCACGGTGGGTGCCTCGTCGAGCAGCGGCGTCGCGAGTCCGCGCGTGAGGGCGTCGAAGCGGTCGATCGGCTCGTCGACGGCCGTCAGGGTCATCATCGGCTCGTCGTCGGCGGCGGCACGGCGCCGGCGCATCACGACGACGCCCGCGATCGTCGCGGCGACGAGTCCCAGCACGACGGCCGCGGCCACGATCGAGGTCTGCAGGGTCTCGGCGGCGCGCTCGGCCTCCTCGGCCTCGCGGGCGGCGTCGAGTGCGGCCTGCGCGGCCGCCGCGCCCTGGTCGTCGAAGGCGACGAGCTCGACGGTCACGCGGTCGCCCCGGGCCGGGTCGATGCCCGCCGCCGAGGTCACGAGCGCCTCGAGCTGCTCGACGTCGACGACATCCGTCCCGTCGGCGTTGACGGCGACGGCGACCGTCTGCCGCGCGACGGCGCCGGCGGGCGTCGACACGCTCTCGACGGTCTTGTTGACGACGTTCGAACGGTTGGTCTGCGTCGACTCGTACGTGCCCGCCCCGCCGGTGCCGGCGGCGGGCAGCTCGGTGCCGAGCACTCCGGGCTGAGCGCCCGTTCCGGTGTAGGTCTCGCTGCTGGTCTCCTCGGTCGCGGGCAGGGCGCCGTCGACGGGGGTGTAGATCTCGTCGACCCGCTCGCTCGTGGCCTGCTGCATCTCGGCCGCGACCGAGACGGTCGCGTTGCCGGCGCCGAGCACCGTGTCGAGCATCTGCTGCACGCTCGCCGTCATGCGGGTCTCGTACGCGCCCGCCTGCTGGTCGGTGCCGCGGGCACCGGCGCCGCCGATCGCCGACAGGGTGCGACCGGCCGCGTCGACGACGGCGACGTTCTCGGGCTTCATCCCGCTGACGGCGGCCGAGGTGAGGTGCACGATCGCCTCGACCTGCTCGGCGCTCAGGTCGGCGCCCGGGGCGGTCTCGACGAACACGGATGCCGTCGGCTCGATCCGCTGCGAGACGAAAACGCTCTCTTCGGGCAGGGCCAGCTGCACCGACGCGGTCGAGATGTTCTCGAGCGCGCCGATCGTGCGGGCGAGCTCGCCCTCGATGGCGCGCTTGTAGGTCACCGACTGCTGGAACTCGGAGCTGGTGACGCCCATCGTGTCGAACAGCGAGTAGCCCGCGGACTCGGGGCTCGGCAGCCCCGACGCCGCTGCGGCGAGGCGCTGCTCGTAGACGGCGCGCTCGGGCACGAGCACGGTCGAGCCGCCGTCAGTGAGCTGGTACTCGACCGAGGCCGAGCGCAGCTGCTCGACGACCGCGCTGGCGTCGGAGGCCGACAGGCCCGAGAACAGCGGGGTGAGCGTCGGTCGCGACATCCAGCTCGCCAGGGCGAAGACGCCCATGGCGAGCACGGCGACGCCGATGATCGCGATCGTGCGCTGCGCGACAGTGAACCCCGCGACCGTGGTGCGCAGTCGGGTCCACAGCGAGGTGACGGCCGCGGGCATCAGGCCTGCATCCGCATGATCTCGTTGAACGCGTCGATGCCCTTGTTGCGGACGGCTGCCACGAGCTCGAGGGTCACCGAGGCGCGCGATGACGCGATCATCGCGGCGTGGATGTCGTCGAGGTCGCCCGTGACGGCCGAGACGGCGAGCCCGTTCGAGGTCGACTGCAGCGCCCGCAGCTCGTCGACGGCGCCGGTGAGGCTCGCGCCGAATCCAGCGGCGTCACCGTCCGTGGTCGATCGCGGCGCGGCGGTGGGGAGGGCCGAGCCGATCGCGCCGAGCGCGTCGACTCCCGACAGGGGCGGCATCAGCGGCGTCCGATCTGCAGGGCGGCCTCATAGGTCGTCTTCGCGCGGTCGACGACGGCGGCGTTGGCCTGGTATCCCCGCTGCGCGAGGATCAGGTGGCTCATCTGCTCGCCGAGGTCGATGTCGGGGTAGCGCACGTAGCCGTCGGCGTCGGCGAGGGGGTTGTTCGGCTCGTGCACGAGGCGCCCCTCGGGGCCCCCCCAGACGGCGCCCGCGACGCGGACGCCGCCCCCGTCGCCCGCGGACTGCACCGCGATGAAGCGCTGCCGGAAGGCGTCGTCGCCGGGCGCGACGGCGGTGTTGACGTTGGCGATGTTGTCGCTGAGGGCGTCGAGCCAGGTGCGGTGCGCGGTCAGACCCGACCCGGCGATGCCGATGGCGTCGAAGGTCATGACGTCCTCATCGCCGTCTGCAGCGAGCTGAAGGTGCCGCCGACCGCCTGCGCGGCGAACTGGTACCGCAGCACGGTCTCGATGTTGGCGAGCGTCTCGGTGTCGAGGTTGACGTTGTTGCCGTTCAATCGCGTGGGCGCGGTCGATGCACGGACCGTGGGCGAGACCGCGCCGTCGCCGCGCTCGACCGAGCGAGCCAGTTCGGCCTCGAAGCTCACGACCTGGGCCCGGTAGCCCGAGGTGTTGACGTTCGCGATGTTGTCGGCGATGGCGCGTTGCCGCTGCGAGAGGCCCGTGAGGGCGCTCGTGAGCGCGGTGGTGGTCACTGATTCGAGCACGCAGGCGTCTTCCGTCTGATGACGAGGCCGATCCGTGGCCGGGGGATGAGCGATCCATGCTCAGGATCACCTATCGGCCGGCTCTGCCGCTGCGTTAGGCGCAGACGGGCGGGCGCTCAGCCGTTCCGATCGAGGTACACCGCGGTCTCGACGGCGTCGGCCGGGATCCGCGCGAGCGCGTCGAGGTGCGATCGGACGGTCGTCATGTCGGTGCGCAAACGGGCGGTGCGGTCGGACTGCGCCGCGAGCACGGCCCGGGCGCGGTCGGCGAGCGACTCGGGCAGCGGGCCGAGATCGAGCGGCGGCAGCCACGGCTCGACCGGTTCGGCCTCGACCACGGCATCTGACGCGGCGGCATCCGTCTCGAACAGGTCGAGCATGTCGCGCCAGGCGCGCTCCCGCGGGCGGGCCGTCGAGCCCGCGAGCGGGGTGATCTCGTCCGCGCCCAGGAGCGACGGTCCGCCGTCGTTCATCCCGCCGCCGTTCATGCCGCCGTCGCCCATCCCGCCGTCGTTCATCCGGCCGTCGCCTCGGCCGCGCCGTGCCAGGCGTCGCGCAGGGGCGCGATCAGGTCGCGGCACTCGCGGGTGCGTTCCGGATCGCGGCCGATGTTCGCCCCCACGAGGGTGCGAGCGAGATAGTCGTAGACGGCGCGCAGCGACGCCGACCCGGCCCAGTCATCGGTGAGCGAGCCGGAGAGCTCGGCGACGATCTGCTGCGCATGCTGCAGCTCGCTGTTGGCGCGCTGCCAGTCGCCCGCGCGCTGGGCGGCCTCGCCCCGCTCGACGTCGAGCAGCAGTCGGTCGTACAGCAGGGTGACCAGCCGTGCCGGGCTGGCAGACAGGATCGTCTCTTCGCGATAGCGCTGCTGCGCGCGCAGGGCCGCGTTCACTTGTTGGACCCCGATCCCGACAGGCCCGACAGCTGCGACTCGAGGTAGGACGACTGCGACTGCAGCCGCGAGAGCATCGTCTCCATCGAGGCGTAGGTGCGCTCGAGCGTCGCCCGGCGCTGCTCGAGGCGCAGGTCCCACCGGCTGAGCTGCTCGCCCAGCATCCTGACCTCGCTCTCCTGACCCGTGATGCGTGACGTCAGCAGGCCGTCGTACTTGTCGGAGTAGCGCTCGGCGACATCCTGCACTCGCTCGGCGACGCCCGCGAACATCCGCTGCACCGCCACGGGATCCGCCGCGAGGGCGGCCGTGAACGCTTTCTCGTCGAGCGTGACGACGCCTCGCCGGTCGACCGAGATGCCGGCCGTCGCGGGCGAGACGCCGTCGATGGGCAGCTGGACGGCGGCGGTCATCGCCTGGTTCAGGCTGCGCACGGTGCTGTCGCCGGTGAACACTCCGAGGCGGGTCTGCTCGCCCGGGGCGCTCGCGGCGGTCGCGGTCGAGCCCCGCGCGATGCCGGCCAGCAAGGTGCCGACCGCCCCGACGAAAGCCTTCGCGGCGGCCGTGCTCTTGGTCGTGTCGGCAGCGACCGAGAGCGTCGCGGGCGTGGTCGTGGCGCGCGAGACGGTGACCTCGACGCCCGCGAACAGCTGGGTGAAGGTGTTGCTCGCCGAGGTGACGGTCTGCTCGGCCGCGGTGCCGGCCCACAGGCGCACCTGCGCGTCGGCGCCCGCCGTGACGGTGGCCCCGCCGGGCTCGGTCGCGAGATCCGACGCGGTGCCCGCAGCGACGGCCGCCGCGTCGCCGCGGAAGACCTGGAACGCCGCCGCCGCACCGGTCTCGGTCGCGGTGACCTGCAGCCGCCACTGGGCCCGGCCCTCGGCATCGACTCCGGCCGACACGGCCGAGGCGGTGACGCCGGCGCCCGCGGCGGTGAGAGCCTGCGCGATGTCGGCCGCCTTCCCCGACGCCGGCCGCACCTCGACGGGCTCACCGCCGGGCCGGACGACCGTGAACACGAGCGGATCGTCGGTGGCGGCGGTGAAGCTGCCCGTCACGATGCTGTGCGCGGTCGCGATCCGGTCGACGATGACGTCGGTCTGCAGCACGGGCGCACCGTCGGTCGCGCGGATGCGCACGGCCTCGTCCGAGCTGGTCGCCGTCCGCTGCAGGAGCGCCGTCGGGCCGGCGGCATCCTTCGCGGTCGTGGCCAGCGCCTGCAGCGAGGTGTTGAGCGACTGCAGCTGCGCGATGACGGCTTTGCGGTCGTCGGACTTCGCGCTCAGCAGAGTGCGCGGGATGCGCTCGACGTTCATGAGGGCGTCGATGATCTTCTGGGTGTCCAGCTCGGAGGCCAGACCGCCGATCGAGATCGCCATGTGCCGTCCTGTCGTCGTCGTGCGGCGGATGCGCCCGCCGTCGGCAGGGTCTATCGGCACGCCGTCGGCCCGCGTTAGGCCGGGGACGGGTTCGCGACGTCAGAGCGCGACGTCAGAGCGGGACGTCACAGCGGGACGGATGCCGCCGGCGTCATCCCTCGTCCGGCGCGCGGCAGCATCGCGGTGATGCGGGTGAAGTACGCCTCGCGGGTCTCGACCGACACGCGCGAGATGGGCTCGACCTGCTCCTCGGCGGCGAAGCGCTCGAGCGCATCGCGCAGCAGACGGATCGCCTCGGCGCGCTGCTGCGACACGGCGGAGTGCGAGACCCCGAGCTCGGCGGCGATCTCTTTGACGGGGCGCTCGTCGATGTAGACGGCTTGCACGATGGCGCGCATGCGCGGGGGGAGGGCGGCGACCGCGCGCTCGAGGACGTCGCGCCGCTCGCGCAGCACCGCGGCCTCGTCGGGCAGGGTCATGGCGCTCGGCACCTCGAGCACCGACGCGTCGTCGAGGCTCGTGACGGTGCGAGCTGCGTCGTCGAGGGCTTCGACGACCGCCGTGCGGGGCAGGCCCATCGTCTCGGCGATCTCGTCGGCGGTGGCGCTGCGGCCGAGGCGGGCCGTGAGAGTGTCGCGGATCGCCGTGGTCTCTTTGATGCGCTTGCGGATGCCGCGCGAGGCCCAGTCCATCGAGCGCATCTCGTCGGCGAAGGCACCGAGGATGCGGCGGCGCGCGTAGGCGCCGAAGGGAACCCCGAGCGCAGGATCGAAGGCGTCGGCGGCGGTGACCAGCGCGAGGGCGCCGACCGACGCGAGCTCCTCCAGCGGCACGTGCGTCGCCCGCGAATGCAGGTCGCGCGCCAGGTAGCCCACCAGGGGAAGGTTCTCTTCGATGAGTCGATTGCGTTCCGCGTGGCCGAGGATGTGCAAAGTAAGCCTCTTTCGTGGCGTGCGCTCACCCCTGCGGCCCGAATTCGCAGGAGCCGTCACGCCGGCTGATTGCCATCATAAGCAAGATGAGAGGAATCTCATGCAAAATTCAGGGCGCGCATAACCGCACTGTCGTTCCTGCCGATAGACGAGGAAGATCGCTTCGGAACAGTTCGTCGATGAGCGAGCCGTTCTACGCGGTCCATGGGGGCTGCTCGAGGAGGGGGAACACCTTGGGAGCAAACGAGCTGTCCATGCAGTTGTGGCGCGAGCGCGAGCTGCTGGAGCTGCTGATCTTCAAGCTCGAGGAGCAGCGACTGCTGCTCGAGTCGGGGAACACGCGGTGGATCCACCTCGCGTCGCGCGAGATCGAGCGCGTGCTCGAACAGCTGCGCGAGTCGGGTCTGGGGCGCGACGTGGAGGTCGCCGCGGTGGCGCGCGAGTGGGGCATGCCCGATGCCACGACGCTCGCGCAGCTGCTCGAGGCCGCGCCCACGGGAACCTGGCGCGAGGTGTTCGCGGAGCACCGGATCGCCCTGACCGAGCGCATGGCCGAGGTGGCGCAGCTGAAGGACGCGAACGAGACCCATCTGCGCGCCGCGAGCCGGGCGGTCGACGAGACCCTGGCCGGACTCGAGGCGAGCACGGGGGAGTACACGACCGGCGGCGGACGGGTGCGCGAGGACACCGCGCGCATCGTCGACCGGGAGATCTGAGAGGACCGCATGTCGACATTCAGTGGGGTGGGGACCGCCGCGAGCGCCCTGGCTGCGGCGCGCCGCGGCATGGACCTGGCGGGGCAGAACGTCGCCAACCAGCTGACGCCCGGCTACACCCGGCAGCGCCTCGAGACCTCGGCCATCGGCGGCGTCGCGACGCCGGGCCGCGCGAGCGTGGGGCAGGGCGTCTCGGTCGACGGCATCGCCCGGCTCGGCGACGCGGTGCTCGATGCCCGCGTGCGCGACACCCTGGCGGCATCCGGCTACTGGTCGACGCGGGCCTCGGCGACCGCAGCCGCGGAGGCCGCCCTCGCGGAGCCGACGAAGAACGGCATCGCCGATCAGCTCTCGCAGCTGTGGACCGCCTGGCAGGATCTCTCGAACGCTCCCGACTCCACGGCCGCCGCGGCCGCCGTCCTGACGCGGGGCGAGACCATCGCCGCGCGCATCGGCGACGGCTACCGCGCCGTGGCCCAGCAGTGGGCATCGACCCGCTCGAGCGCCGACCGGGTCGTCGACCAGATCAACGCCGCTGCCACCGAGATCGCCGAGCTCAACGGCACGATCCGGCAGGGCACGGCATCCGGAACCCCCGTCAACGAGCTCGTCGACCGCCGCAACCTGCTGGCCCAGACGGTCTCGCGCCTCGCCGGCGCTGTCGGCACGGTGGAGGCGGACGGCACCATGACCCTGCGCGTCGACGGCAACGCGCTCGTCTCGGGCTCGCAGGCGCGAGCCCTCGAGGTCACCGGTCCGAGCGCGATCGGGACCGACGAACCCGTCACGGTCGCCTGGCGGCCCGCGGGCGGCCCGCCCGTCGGCGTCGCGAGCGGAGAGCTCGCCGGTGCTCTTTCGCTGCTGGCTCCCGCGGATGCCGGCGGTCCCCTCGCGGGACTCGCCGAGTCGTACAACGCGCTCGCGGCCTCGCTCGCCGACACCGTCAACGCGCAGCACCGCGCCGGGGCGACCGCGGCGGGCGCGGCCGGGGGCGATTTCTTCGCCCGTGCGGCGGGCGTGCCGGCGGCACTGGGGCTGAGCGTCGTCCCGACGAGCCGCGACGAGCTCGCGATCGGAGCGCCGGGCGCCGGGGCCCTCGACGGCAGCAACGCCGACGCACTGTCGGGCATCGGCAAGCGCTCCGACGGCCCCGATGCGCTGTGGCGCGACGTCGTCTCGCGCCTGGCCGTCGCCACGGCGGCCGAGGCCGGCCGGGCCGCACGAGCCGAGACCACCGCCGTCGCCGCCGTGGCGGCGCAGCAGTCGGTGGCCGGCGTCGACAACGACGAAGAGACGATGAGCCTGCTGACGTATCAGACGGCGTATCAGGCCGCCGCCCGCGTGCTGACCGCCGTCGATGAAGCCCTCGACGTCCTCATCAACCGCACCGGCCTCGTCGGCCGCTGAACCCGGGAGCGCCATGATCACCCGTGTGACCTCGCAGAGCCTCGCGCAGACGGCGATGCGCAACCTCCAGGGCGGCCTGAACGACCTGTCGCGCCTGCAGAACCAGGCCACCTCGCAGCGGGCGTTCCTCGCCCCGTCGGACGACCCCGCCGCCGCTGCGGCGGCGCTCGACCTGCACGCGGCGCAGCGCCGCAACGACCAGTACGCGCGCAACATCGACGATGGCCTGGCGTGGGTGACGACGATCGACAACGCGATCTCGGCGTCGACGGCGCTGCTCGGACGCGCCCGCGACCTCACGACGCGCGGCGCGAACTCGGGCGCCCTCGACGGCGCATCCCGCGAAGCCATCGCCGTCGAGCTCGAGGGCATCGCCGAAGAGCTGCTCGGACAGGCCAACACGACCCTGCTCGGGCGCTCGGTGTTCGCGGGCACGTCGGACGGTCCGGCGTTCGCGCCGGACTTCACCTTCGCCGGTGTCGCCGGCGGCGAGGTGCGCCGACGCGTGTCGGACGGTGAGGCGGTGCGCGTCGACGCGAACGGCGCCGAGGTGTTCGGCTCGGGCGATGACTCGGTCTTCGCGCTCGTCGGGGCGATCGTCGCGGATCTGCGCGCGGGCGTCGACGTCGGCGCGCGTCTGACCGAGATCGACCAGCGGCTCGACGGGATGCTGGGGGTGCAGGGCACGGTGGGGGCGAGGCAGAATCAGATCATGCGAGCGAAAGAGGCGGCCTCCGACGCCACCGTGTCACTCGAGGCGCAGCGCGCGGCCGTCGAGGACGTCGACACCGTCGAGGTGCTCGTCGCCCTCAAGTCGCAGGAGCTCGTCTACCAGTCGGCGCTCGCCGTGACCGCCCGGGTCATGCAGCCGACGCTCATGGACTTCCTCTCGTGAGCGACGCGGCCGCGCCGGCGGCATCCGTCCTGTCGTTCATCGCCCCGCCGCCGGGGCTGGCCCCGCACACCGCGTTCTCGCTCGAGACGATCGACGCGACCGGCGGCCTGCACGCGATGACCGCGGTCGACGACCCCGACACCCGGCTGTACCTCGTCGACCCCGCCGCGGTCGTGTCGGACTACGCGCCGGTGCTCTCCGACGCGCACGTCGACGCGCTCGCGCTGACCGAGCCGGCCGAGGCGCGCGTGTTCGTCGTCGCGCGGATGACCGACGAGGGCATCGGGGTGAATCTCCTGGCCCCCGTGGTCGTCAACCGGCGCACGGGCGTGGCCGCGCAGGTGATCCTCGAGGGGCAGGACCTGCCGGTGCGGGCGCTCCTGGGCTGACCCGCGACGGCCGGCCGCGCGTCAGGCCGCCGCGGTCTCGGCCGCGGGCACGGTGCGCGGCGCCGCATCGGTGGCCGCGATGGCGGCGAGGTAGCGCGGCTTGTGTCCCGTGCGGATCCCCGTCGCGCTCGGCTTGTTCTCGTACACGCCCGCCGCCCAGTTGCCCTCGACGAGCACGGGGCCCGTCGGTGACACGGCGATGTCCCACCCGACGTACCGCACCTGCGGCACGACGCGGGCGAGGCGGTCGACGAACGCGACGACCTCGTCGAGCATCGGCAGGCGGAAGTCGGCGATGCGGATGCCGCTGTCGGGGTGCGCCTCGTAGACGCGGTCGTTCGAGTCGTAGCCGTCGCCGGTCGCGCGGCCGCTCTCGTCGAGCATGGCGTAGAAGCCGCCGAAGGCGTTCTGGTCGCTGACGGCGCCGCGGCCGAACTTCTGCGCCATGGCCAGGACGTGGGTGCGCTCACCGTCGAAGTAGGTCGTGACGCGCGTGGTGTTGACGGTGCCCGCGCACAGCGCGGCGAGGTCGTCGTGCTGACGGATGACCTCTTCGACGAGCGTCTCGCCCCGATCGAGCAGGCCGCGGTGGAAGCGGCTCCAGTCGGTGACCTCGCTCGCGTGGTAGCGGTGGACACCGAGTCCCGCGCGCCCGAGCGGCTCCTTCGTCACGATCGTGCCGTGCCGCTCCGCGAAGCGCCGCAGCTCGGTGGCGTTGCCCGGGGCGACGACCATCCAGTCCCGCTGGAGGTGCTCGTCGAAGGTGCGGTTGAACGCGATCTTGTCGTGGAACAGGTGCCGGTACGCGGGGTCGTCGAACTGCAGCGCGAGCCGGTGCGACACCGGGCTCGTCATGTACGTCGATCGCTCGGCGGACGTGAGCATCGCGAAGTCGTAGTCGACGTAGTCCTGGAATCCCACCCCGCGGAAGCCCGCCTGCCACAGCATGTCGATCACGACCGCCGGCGTGCTCCGCCCGTGACGGGCGGCGGCCTGGCGGGCGCGGCCGACGAGGGCGGCCACGTTGACCCGGCGGGCGCGCTCCCAGAGGAAGGAGAGGCCGGGGGTGAGGGGCTGGGGGGTTGTCATCGAGGTCCTCGTGGTGGTGTTCGGGATCGGATTCCTCAGGGCCGCCCGTGACGGCGATGGGTCTCGCGTCGAGCCGACGCGAGACCCACCGTCGCGAGACTTACCGCAGCAGCTGCAGCACGCCCTGGTTGGCCTGGTTCGCCTGCGCGAGCATGGCGGTGCCCGCCTGCGACAGGATGTTCGCGGCCGTGTACTTGACCATCTCGGCGGCCATGTCGGTGTCGCGGATGCGGCTGTTGGCAGCCGACAGGTTCTCCGCCGACACGTTCAGGCTGTTGATGGCCGACTCGAAGCGGTTCTGCGCCGCACCGAGCTCGGAGCGACCGGCCGACACCGCGGTGATCTGCGTGTTGATCGCGGTGACCGCGGCTGCGGCACCCGTCGCCGAGCTGAAGTCGAGCGTGCCCAGACCGGTGACGACGTCGGCGACGTTCGCCGCGCCGAGGTCGACGGTCAGGCGGTTGTCCGCCGAGCCGTCTGCACCGATCTGGAACGACAGCACGCCGTCGCCGTCAGCACCGGCGGTGCCGTCGAGCAGCTTGATGCCGTTGAAGTTGGTCGACGTGCTGATGCGGGTCAGCTCGGCGGTCAGCTGCGTGGCCTCCGTGGTGATCGCGGTGCGCGAGTCGGCGTTGTTCGAGTCGTTGCCCGCCTGGACGGCCAGGTCGCGCATGCGCTGGAGGATCGAGTGGACCTCCGTCAGGGCGCCTTCCGCGGTCTGGATGACCGAGATGCCGTCCTGAGCGTTGCGCGCGGCCACGTTGAGTCCGTTGACCTGAGACTTCAGGCCTTCCGAGATGGCGAGGCCGGCGGCGTCGTCCGCAGCGCGGTTGATGCGCAGACCGCTCGAGAGCTTCTCGAGCGACTTCGACACGTCGTTCTGCGTGCTGGACAGGTTGCGGTAGGCGTTGAGCGCGCCCACGTTGGTGGCGATCTGCATTCCCATGGTTCATTCCTCCGTGGATTGGGATGAGCGGGAGCCCGTCCTGGGCTCCCGGAGTCCGTCCGTGGACTCCTGGATGCCTCTATCGACCGCTCGGCGCGATCCGTTAGGCGGGTACGCTGACCCGGTGAGCCTGCTCGAGATCCGTGGTGCCGCCCTGCGCCGTTCCGGACGGGAGCTGTGGAGCGGACTCGACCTCGAGGTGGCGCCCGGTGAGCTGATCGCGGTGCTCGGCCCCAGCGGCTCGGGCAAGACGACGCTGCTGCGCGCGATCCTCGGACTCGAGCCGCTGAGCGAGGGGTCGATCACCGCCCTCGGCCGTCCCGTGCGCCGCCGCGGCAACCGGGCGATCGGATACCTGCCGCAGGCGCGTCCGCTGCCGCGCGACACGGCGCTGCGCGCGCGCGACCTCGTCGCCCTCGGCGTCGACGGGCACCGCTTCGGGCTGCCGTTGCCGCGCCGCCGCGACCGCGACCGCATCGACCGGCTCATCTCCGACGTCGGGGCGGCGTCCTTCGCCGACCGGCCCGTGGGGGTGCTGTCCGGCGGCGAGCAGCAGCGGCTGCGCGTCGGTCAGGCGCTCGCCGACGATCCGAAGCTGCTGCTCTGCGACGAACCGCTGACGAGCCTCGACCTGGCGAACCAGCAGGCGGTCGTCGGGCTCATCGACGAGCACCGCCGCACCGGCGCCGCCGTCCTGCTCGTGACCCATGACATCAACCCCGTGCTCGACAAGGTCGACCGCATCCTCTACATCGCGAACGGCCGCTTCACGCTCGGCACGCCCGCAGAGGTGCTGACGTCGCCCGTCCTCACCGATCTGTACGGAGCGCCGGTGTTCGTGCTGCGCGCGGGCGACCGGCTCGTCGTCGTCGGTGCTCCCGACGCCGATGCGTCGCACCACCACCACGATCACGATCACGGAGAGCACGCATGAGCTGGGCGGACGTCTGGGACGCGATGTTCGGCGGACTGCCGGTGTACGGCGACATCCTCGCGCTCGTGCAGAACTCGGTCTGGGCCGGTGCCGTGCTGGGGCTGGTCGGCGGGCTCATCGGCGTCTTCGTGCTGCAGCGCGACATGGCGTTCGCCGTCCACGGCATCAGCGAGCTGTCGTTCGCGGGCGCCGCGGCGGCGCTGCTGATCGGCGTCGACGTCGTCACCGGGTCGATCGTGGGCTCGCTCATCGCCGCGGCGCTCATCGGATGGCTCGGCTCGCGAGCGCGCGACCGCAACTCGATCATCGGCGTGCTCATGCCGTTCGGGTTGGGGCTCGGCATCCTGTTCCTGTCGCTCTACGACGGCCGCAGCGCCAACCGGTTCAGCCTGCTGACCGGGCAGATCGTGTCGGTGCAGTCCGGCCAGCTCGGCTGGCTCATCGCGATCGGGGCATTCGTGCTGATCGCGCTGCTGCTGATCTGGCGGCCGCTGCGGTTCGACTCGCTCGACCCGCAGTCGGCGGCGGCACGCGGCGTGCCGACGGTCGCCGTCTCGCTGGGCTTCATGCTGCTGCTCGGACTCATCGTCGCCGTCGCCGTCCACATCATCGGCGCGCTGCTCGTGATGGCGCTGCTGGTCACGCCCGCCGCCGCGGCGGTGCGGGTCGCCACCGGACCGCTCGCGGTGCCGCTGCTGGCCGCGCTGTTCGGCGTCGTGTCGGCCGTCGGCGGCATCCTGCTGGCCGTCGCCGGCACACTGCCCGTGAGCCCCTACATCACGACGATCTCGTTCGCGATCTACCTGGTCTGCCGCATCGTCGGATCGCGTCGCGGCCGCGTGCTGCGCACCCAGCCGATGCCGAGGACGGCCGAGTAGACTCGCCGCCATGGCCCAGCGGAACACATGGCAGCGCGAGCGCGTGCGCACGGCGCTGTCGGATGCGCGCGGTTTCGTCTCGGCTCAAGACCTGCACGCGTCGCTGCGCGACGACAACACCGGCATCGGGTTGGCCACCGTCTACCGTGCGCTGGCGACGCTCGCCGCCTCGGGTGAGGCCGACCAGCTGCAGAGCCCCGACGGCGAGGCCATCTACCGGGCCTGCTCGAGCGAAGGGCATCACCACCACCTGATCTGCCGTTCGTGCGGCCTCACCGTCGAGATCCAGGCGTCCGACGTCGAGGAGTGGGCGCACCGCACGGCCGCCGCCAACGGGTTCACCCGCGCAGAGCACGTCGTCGACATCTTCGGCCTCTGCGCCGCGTGCTCGGCACTGCGGCGCGACGATGAGCGTGACGGCTCCTAGAACCGCACGGCTCGCACCCTCGCCGGCGACGCGCACCGTCGTCCTGCTGGGGATCGGTGCGGTCGTCATCGCCGCGCTGCTGGGTGTCGCCGTCCTGACTCCCGGGCCCTCGCTGCCGCTGCGCGCGCAGGACGGCGTCACGCTCGGGCTGAGCGTGCTCATCGAGTCTCTGCCCTTCGTGCTGCTGGGCGTCGCGCTCTCGATCGTCGTGCAGGTGTGGGTGCCGCCGAGCGTCATCGAGCGGTGGATGCCGCGGCGCGCATGGGCTCGCCGGGCGGTGCTGTCGCTGCTGGGCATGCTGATCCCGGTGTGCGAGTGCGGCAACCTGCCCTTCGCCCGCGGCTTGATGATCCGCGGATTCTCGGTGCCCGAGACGATGACGTTCCTCATCGCCGCCCCCATCGTGAACCCCATCGTGATCATCACGACGCATCAGGCGTTCGGGTTCGACGACGGCATCCTCGTCGCCCGTCTCGTCGGCGGCTACGTCGTGGCCAACCTCATCGGGTGGCTGTACTCGCGGCATCCCGACCCGGACGCTCTGCTCACCGAGCGCTTCCTCGCGACGTGCGAGCTCGCGGCCGAAGACCCGGGTGGACGGGGGCGGCGCAGCCTGGCGCAGTTCGTCGTCGAGCTGCGGGCGGTCATGCCGGCGCTGGTGCTCGGCTCGGCCATCGCCGGAGCGGTGCAGGTGCTCGTGCCGCGTGACACGCTGCTGGCGATCGGGTCGAACCCGGCGCTGTCGATCCTCGCGATGATCGCGCTGGCGATGATCGTGTCGATCTGCTCGAACGTCGACTCGTTCTTCGCGCTGTCGTTCGCATCGACCTTCACCCCCGGGTCGATCGTGGCGTTCCTGCTGGTCGGGCCGCTCGTCGACGTGAAGATGCTCGCGCTCATGCGCACGACGCTGCGCTCGCGCGTGCTGGTGGGGCTGGTCGTCATCGTCGTGCTGTTCGCCATCGCGCTCGGTGGGGTGGTGAACCTCCTTGCCTAAGTCGTCCGCCATGCTCACGCGCCTGTTCGGCGTGGGGCTGGCCGCCGCCCTCGCGGCAATCACCGTGACCCTCGCGGTGACCGGCCGCATCGGCCTGTACATCAACCCCGACTCCGCCTGGTTCGCCGTGGGGATGTCGGTGCTCGGCCTGATCGGAGCCGTCGTGAGCTTCGCGCTGCCTTTGGGCGCCGAGGCCGATCACGGGCACGACCACGGCGATGCGCATGCTCCCGCGGGCGCGGCGCACGATGCCGCCCATGACGGTGACACCGGACACGGGCACGATCACGCGGACCTCGAGGCGGGAACCCCGTTGCGGTTCCTCGCGACGGCGAGCGGTGGCATCCTCGCGACGGGACTCGTCGCGGTCGCGCTGGTCACCCCGCCCGCCACGCTGTCGGCGGAGCTCGCGATGTCGCGCGACACGGGCGCGCCGCCGCTGTTCCAGGGTGCCGACACGGTCGCACTGGCCACGACGGGCGACACCGCCGCGTTCGGTGTCGGCGAGTGGGCGAGCGTGTTCGCGACGGCCACGAACCCCGAGGCGTTCGAGGGCAACGAGATCACGCTCACCGGCTTCGTCACGCCGTCCGGCGGCGACGGCTTCGGACTCACGCGCCTCGTGATCACGCACTGCGTCATCGACGCGCAGCCCGCGAGCATCCCGATCGGCGGCGCCCTCGAGTCCGTGCCGGCGACCGGCGACTGGGTCACGGTCACGGGCGTCATCCGCGACCGCGACGGAGCGCTCGTCGTCGAGGCCACCGGCGTGCAGACCATCGACGAGCCCGAGGACCCGTATGAGTACTGAGGCCGCGCCGACCGGGTCGCGCCGCGCGCGCTCGCGCCACCGCCGATCCCGCCGGTTCGTGGTCGCGATGGCCGCGGTCATCGGCGCTCTGGCGCTGGTCGGCGGTGCCAGCGGCATCCTCACCACCATCCAGGGACCGCGGGCCACGTCGACGAGCATCGATCCGCAGGCGGCGATCGAGTCGGCGGGGTCGCGCATGATCGTCACGACGACGCAGTCGCTCGTCGAGGTCGATCCCGCGCAGGTGAGCATCGAGCCGGCCGCGGACTTCACGGTCGACACGTCCGGCCGGCAGATCGGCATCCGGTTCACGCTGCCGCTGCGCGACGACACCGAGTACTCGGTCCGGATCGAGGGGCTGCGCGGACTCGGCGGCGGTCCGGCCGGGACGGTCGAGCAGACGTTCACGACGCCGCCGCTCGAGACCTTCCTGCTTCAGCGGGGCGGCGATGAAGACACGATCTTCCGCACGGGTCTCGACGGCGAGGGCGCGGTGCCGGTCTTCACGCACCCGCGGATCGAGGACTTCCGGGCGACCACGACCCACCTCGCGATCGTGTCGACGGGGGAGGACGGGACGTCGACCCTCATCGTCACCGACCGCGACGGCCAGCGGGAGCGGGAGCTGCCGCTGCCCGGGCGCGGCACCGTGACGAATCTGCAGACCGCCGACCGCGGCGACCTCATCGGCTACACCTTCACCGACGCCGACATCGGCGCCGGCGGTGGCCTCGAGAGCGCGCTGTTCACCGCATCACTCGCGGACGCGCGCGCCGACGACGAACCGACGCAGCTGGAGATCCAGGGCGCCGACTCGCGCACCGACGACTGGCGGTTCGTGCCGGGCACCGACGCCGTGCTGCTGCTGACGTTCGACAGCGCGCTGACCCTCGTCTCGACGGCGGGCGGAGCGCCCGTGGCCCTCGGCAACGCGATCACGATCGACGGCATCGCGCGCGGGTCGACCGAGGCGATCGTGCAGCGCGCGGCCGGCCTCGTGGCGATCGACCTGGCGACGGCCGAGGAGCGCACCCTCACGCCCACCGACCCCGCGCTCGGCGAGACGCAGTCGGTCACGGCGCTGCCCGGCACCGCCGACGAGACCCTGCGGGTGCTGTCGCAGGTCGAGGGCTTCACCGTGCTGTCGACGTCGGTCGCGCTGGTCGGCGCCGACGGGTCGGCGCGCGAAGTCTTCTCGGTCGACTCCGATGACCTGCTGCTGCACACCTGCGTGTCGCCGAGCAGCCGGTACGCGGCGTTCCTGGTCGCACCGGATGCCGTCTCGAACCCGTACGACGCGTATCTGCTGCCGCTGCCGGAGCGGCTGCAGACGCACATCGTCGACCTCGGCACCGGCGAGGAGGTTCAGGCCCTCAGCGGCTTCGACATCTCGTGGTGCCAGAGCGCGCCGCGGCCGTGACCTCCGTCCCGGCCGGGTTCCACCCCACGACGCGCGCGGAGCTGGCGTCGCTGCCGGTCGACGTTGCGCCACGCCTGCTCGGCGGTCTGCTGCGGGTGTCGGTCGACGGGATCGCCGTGACGGCGCGGTTGACGGAGGTCGAGGCGTATCACGGCCGCGACACCGGCGACCGGCCGGATCCGGGGTCGCACGCTCGCATGGGTCCGACGGCGCGCAACGCGACGATGTGGGGCGAGCCGGGGCATCTGTACGTGTACCTCAGTCACGGCATCCACTCGTGCGTGAACGTCGTCTGCGGGCCGGCCGGCGTCGCCGGTGGAGTGCTGCTGCGGGCCGCGGAGATCGTCGAGGGGGCGGATGCTGCCCACGCGCGGCGTCCCGCGGCACGGGTGGCGCGCGACCTGGCGCGGGGACCGGGGCGGCTCGGCGACGCGGTCGGGTTGCGGTATCCGGTGCATGACGGCATCGACGCGGTGACGGGCGCCGAGCGGGCCGGTGCGGTGGCGCGCCTGCTGCTGCGCGACGACCCGGAGGTCGCGGTGGCGACGGGGCCGCGCGTCGGGGTTGCGGGTGTGGCCGGAACGGTGGCGTTCCCGTGGCGCTTCTGGATCGCCGGAGACCCGACCGTGTCGGCGTTCCGCTGGGGCCGCGGCGCCGCGGAGGCCGCCGAGGCCGCCGAGGCCGCCGATGGCGCCGCGAGCGCCGGGGCGGAGTGATCCCAGCGCGCGCGTGAAACACCCGAAGGCGGCCGTGGGGTGATCGCGAAGTCCCGCGCAGTCCCGCAGCCCGTGAACGCCGCGCGGGGTGATTGCGTCGCGACGCGCGCAGTGGGTCACACACGGGGAGCCGCCGCCCGCGCGCTTCGCGTGATGCGGAGGCGGCACGCCAGCGGGCGTCGTCACCAGGTGACCGTGGTGTCCCGGGGGCACGCAGGTACGTCCCGCCGAAGGAGATGCGGCGTCGCCGAGCGCATCTGCGCGGGCGCGCGCGTGGGCACCCGGGTCCTCAGTGTCCTTGAGTCCTCGGGTCCTCGGGTCCTCGGGTCAGAACGGCGGTGCGTCACCCAACGGTGGTGAGGTCCGCGGTGGCGGATCGATCGCCGGCGCGAATGCGACCAGCGGTGGTGGTGCGTCTTCGCGGTAGACCCTCCCGGTGGGTGAAGTCCACACGAGCAGTCCTCCCGCGAGCTGTCTCACTCGCCAGCGGGTGTGGTGTTTGACGTCGTGATGTCTTTTGCACAGCTGCGCGAGATTGCACACATGGGTGGGTCCGCCGCCCGATGCCGCATGAGTGTGGTCTATTTCGCACCGGATGGCGGGTTGCCGGCATCCGGGGAATCGGCAGTGCCGGTCTCGTGCTCGCAGGAGGCGCCGCATCGCCGCGGTCGGTTGATAGGCGTCGCACTCGAGGACGGTTCCGGTGACGGGGTGGGTGAGGAGTCGGTCCCAGACGGTGTTGTCGCCGGCGAGTTCGCGGGCGGTGGCGGCGTCGATGGGGGAGCGTCCGACGAGGTCGGCCGGCCCGTCGTCTTCACCGGTCAGGGTGAGGGCGGAGACGACGACCTGCACTTTGGCGCGGATTGCGCCGAGCGTCCCGTCTCCGTCGCCGGTCGCCGTGGGGTCGACCGCGGGCGTTCCCGCGAGCAGCAGGTCGGCGAACACGTCGGCGCGGACTTGGTCCATCGTGCGGGTGTCGCCAGCGAACGACAAACCGCCCGCCCTCGCTGCTCCCGCCGCAGTTGCGTCACTCGTCGCCCCTTCGACCGTGCCCGACGCCGCCCCGTCGTCATTCCCGGCCGAATCGGCCTGCGGGCGGGCGTCGATGATCTCCCGTGCCTGTCGCGTCAACCGGTCGACGACCCCTTCGGCGATCACGGTCGGCAGCGTCGCGATCAGGTCCGACATCCCGTCCGCCCCCGGCTGCACGCGCACGCATCGCCCGGCCGCAGCAGCCTCGTGCCGCTCGCTGAATGACCGTGGATGCAATCTCTCCGCGAGGTGCACCAGCGCGTCTCGCACCCGGTTCGGCGTCTCGCCCTCGCACCGCTCGATCGCGGCCCGCTCGAACTCGCCGAGCACCTCGATCGGCACGACACACCCGGCGTCTTGGATCACCCGCACATGCCCCCGGGTGATGCGACCCGCTTCCCAGGCGTCCATCGTCGCGGGGTAGTGCTCGACGAGGTCTCGCGCTTCGTCGATCCGTCGTTGCAGCGTCCGGTCCGTGGTGACGAACACTCCCGCGAGTTCCGCTGCGATGCTTCGCAGTGCCATCTCGCGGGCCTTGACCCTCTCGTCGGCCCCGGCCGTCTGCTGCTCGGCCAGCCGTCCCGCCGCGGCGAGCACCCGCACCTCGCGGATCTGCACCGCGCGTGCGGCATCCGTGACACCGGCGGCGTCGGCGACGAGTTCCGCGAGTGCGGCGACATCCGCGTCGCTCCCGCTCCCGCTGTCGCTACCGACCTCGCCATTCGAATGCATGTTCGAATAATGCCATGAACCTCCGACGTCGCGATCCGGGCGTGTGACATGCCGCTGCGGCCACGGACAAGAAGGCGATGGGGTCGGATGAGTTCTTTCACATCGCCCGGGCGATGAAGGTCACGTGAAGCGACTGCTCGAGATGCCGCTGCAGTCGCAACAGTCACCCTCCCGCAACTGATCCGCCGGAGCGGTCAATTGCTCCGACGGCGCGCGCCCGCCGCCGGCTGCCGGCGCCGACTGACGAAGGCGATGACGGCGAGCACCGCGCCCGCGATCGCGTCAACGTCGGCGACCCAGTAGTACCCCGCTACCGCACGTGCTTCCCGTGGGGTGTCGACGTGGGCGGCGGAGAACAGCGCCCACGCCAGGGCCACCGCGGCGCCCAGGCAGATCAGAGCCGCCGCACCCAGTCGAGATAGTTCCGGCGGCGATGTGGTCACGGTCGAATTCTTGGGCGTCGCGTTGCCATGCTGCAAGAAATCGCGCCGCGGTTGGCACAGTTCCGCTAGTTGCGAGAGGAAAACCGATCACCGCGTCGTCGACATGATCGACGACTCGCTCCCCGAGGGAGCCACCATGGGCCACTCGCCCTCGGCTCACCGACCGGGAATCCGATCCTCGCGCCGAAGGGCGCTGAGGTAGCGCGTCCGCACGATCACCTGCACGATGCGGACGGCCGGGTAGGCGAGCCGCCAGATCGGTGTCGGCGCCGGCCGGGACAGTGAGCGCAGCGTGAAGCGAACGTCGTCGCCGTGTCGCGTGAGAAGGAACGCTTCCTCGCCCTCGAGCGGGTGGCCGGGGAGTGCCAGGTAGACGTAGCCCACCCGGTCGCGCTCATCCGCGAACGCGACGACCTCGACCGGCTCGCGGAGCGTGAGCGGGCCCCACCCGACCTCGAGCCAGTGCCGTCCGCCCTCGGCCGCCGGCAGGTCCGGCACCACGCGGAACCCGCTGCGCGTCTTGACCCGCCAGGCCAGCAGATCGGCGCGCGCCCGCTGCCAGACGGCGTCGCCCGAGCCCACGGGAACGGTCTTCTCGAACCGGCGGAAGCCGCCCGGCCGGGCGTTCCACTCGTCGCGATGCGGAAGGCTCATGCGGACAGCATCCCATCCGCGTCACCGCATGGCGGACGCTCCGAGGCGCCGGGCCGGATGCCGCGTCGCCCGCCCGGCCGCGGGGACGCGCCGTGCTAGACTGACTGTTTGTCTGCGCGCACTCCAGCACGCAGTACGTACCCACTCCCCATCACGCGGCCCGAAACGGCCGGATGAGGCGCGGGTGCAGACAAGGGATCTTGGGTGGCATCGTCCGGTGTCACGGTACTAAGGAGAATCACTATGGCAGCAGTGTGCCAGGTGACCGGAGCGGTTCCCGGCTTCGGTCACAACATCTCGCACTCGCACCGCCGGACGAAGCGCCGCTTCGACCCGAACGTGCAGAAGAAGACCTACTACGTTCCTTCGCTTGGTCGCAAGATCACGCTGAACGTCTCGGCTAAGGGCATCAAGGTCATCGACGCCCGCGGCATCGAGTCGGTCGTGAAGGACCTCATCGCGAAGGGTGTGAAGCTCTAATGGCGAAGAAGGCTCAGGACGTCCGTCCGATCATCAAGCTCCGTTCGACCGCCGGTACGGGGTACACCTACGTGACGCGCAAGAACCGTCGCAACAACCCCGACCGCATCGTGCTCAAGAAGTACGACCCGGTGATCCGCAAGCACGTCGAATTCCGAGAGGAGCGCTGATCTCATGGCTAAGAAGAGCAAGATCGCGCGCAACAACCAGCGTGAAGAGGTCGTCGCCCGCTACGCCGAGAAGCGTGCCGAGCTGAAGAAGACGCTCGTCGACCCCAACGCGACCGACGAGGCCCGTGAGGCCGCCCGCGTCGGCCTGCAGAAGCTCCCGCGCAACGCGTCGCCGGTGCGCATCCGCAAGCGTGACGCCATCGACGGTCGCCCCCGCGGCCACCTGTCGAAGTTCGGCATCTCCCGCGTCCGCTTCCGCGACATGGCGCACAAGGGCGAGCTGCCCGGCGTGACCAAGTCGAGCTGGTAAGCGGCCTGCATCACAGCACCGAAACCCCCGTTCCGAGATTCCTCGGGGCGGGGGTTTCGCCGTTCCCGGGCTCGGGTCGGCGGATGCTGCCGGGCGCAGGCTCAGCGCGGGGCGCGGACGACGTCCACGCCGGCCGCACCCAGGTCCGCGGCCGCGGCATCGGGCAGTCCGGCGTCGGTGATGACGGTGCCGACCTCGTCGAGACGCAGAGCCCGGTACTTGGCGAAACGGCCGTACTTCGAGCTGTCGGCCATCAGCACCGACCGTTCCGCCGACTCCACGGCCGCGCGCTTGGCCTCGATCTTCGCCTCGACCGGCGTCGTGACGCCGTGGCTGAGGTCCCATGAACTCGATGAGATGAACGCGAGATCGAGGGAGAGCTCCGCCAGCGAGAGCCGGGTGAGCCTGCCGATCGTGGAGAGATTGGTCTTGTCGACGCGGCCGCCGACGCAGATGAGGTCGACGCTCGGATGATCGATGAACGCCTGGACGGTGGCGAGGTCGTTCGAGACGACCGTCAGATCGACGACGTGGTCGAGGTGCGGCCGCATCGCCTGGACGGTCGTTCCGGCGTCGAGGTAGACCGTCATGGTGTCGCGGACGAGGCCGGCGGCGCTCCGCGCGATCGCGGACTTCTCGGCGACATCCGTAGCGGCCTTCTCGGCGCGGGGCGGCTCCGACAGCAGACGGGGGGCGAGCTTGACGCCACCGGTCGTGGAGTGGGCCAGCCCCTGCTCCTCGAGCGCCGCGACATCCCGCCGCACCGTCATCTGGCTCACGCCGAGCAGATCACTGAGCTGACGGAAGCTCAGCACGCGTTCGCGGTGCAGGTGCTGGATGATGGTCGCTCGCCGCTGGTCGGGGATCATCGGTGCAGCATCCGTCATCGACATCCCTTCCGTCGTCATCAGCCTACTGATGCGCGTCGTCGGTCCAGGGCATGTTCCAGCGCTGCGTGATGGCCGCCACCTGGTCCGCGGCGATGAGGCGTCGGGGCGCTCCCAGGGTCATCAGGGCGATGCGGCACGCCTCCTCCAGCTCGATCGTACTGTCGACCGCGGTCGGGGCGTCCTCGCCGCTCACGACGGCGCCGTGATTGGCCAGCAGTGCCGCGCGGAACGGATGCCGGCTGCCGGTGATGAGCTCGCCCATGGCGGGGTCGCCCGGAGGCACGAAGTCGAGCAGGGGCACCTGGCCGACGCGCATCAGCGCGTACGGGGTCAGGGGCGGGACGGCGCTGTGCTCGGACCACGGTTCGAGGCACGACAGCGCGACCGCCGAGGGGGAGTGCACGTGCACGACGGCGGTGTGCGTCGGGTTCTTCGCGTACAGCGCGAGGTGCAGCGACACCTCCTTCGACGGACGGGCGCCGCCGACGTGCGTGCCGTCGAGCGAGAGCTCGGCGAGGTCGGTCGGCTCGAGCGCGCCCAGCCGGGTGCCGGTGCCCGACATGAGCACGCGGTCGCCCGTGCGGATGCTGACGTTGCCCGAGCTTCCGGGACTGAGGCCGGCCTCGACGAGGGCACGGCCCGCCTGGATCAGTGCGTCGGCGGCGTTCATGCGAGAACCTCCCATGCCGTCGTGAAGAGATCGTCCGCGCCGAAGTTGCCGCTCTTGAGCGCCAGCGCGACGCGGTGCCCATCGCCCGTCGAAGCGGTGCTCCAGCAGACCCCCGGCGCCAGCTGGGGCCCGATCTCGAGCATTGAGATGCCCAGGCGCTGCACGACCGCTCCGCTCGTCTCGCCTCCCGCCACGATGATGCGGTGCACGTCGTTGCTCGCGACGAGCTGCGACACGACCGAGGCGAGCACGTCCTCGACGGCGGACGACACGTCGGCGGAGCCGGCCCGCACGTCGGTAAGCTCCGCGACCGAGTACACGACCGGGACGGCATCCGTCGGCAGTCCGCGCACCCAGGCGGCGACGGCGGCCGCTTCGTCCTGCGGGTGATCGACGGCGCGGTCCAGGTCGATCCGGCGCATCGCCGCACCGCCCGCCGCGGCGTCAGCCAGCTGCGCTCGCGTCTTGCGTGAGGCCGAGCCGCACACGACGAGGCGACCCGGGCCGACCGGGGCGAGGGCGCCTGTCGCGGCTCCGACGGGAGCGTCGATGCCGGCGGCCAGCGCCGCCCCGCCCGAGAGGACGCGCAGGTGCGAGGAGGCGGCGGCGATCACCGCGAGGTCCTCGTCCGTGACGGCGTCGATGATCACGTAGCCGGGCTGGGCGTCGTCGATGGCGGTCCGAAGCGCCCCGACCCCCTCGTGAACCACGTGCAGCGGGATCTCGGTGATCGCCGCGCTGGTCTGCGGCGCCAGGATGTCGCGCACCCGCGACTTGGTCATGGGCGTCAATGGGTGGTGCCGCATGGACGAGTCCTCGAGGAGGTCGTCGCCGACGTAGAGCAGCCCCTCGCGGACCGTCCGACCATTCGCGGGGAACGACGGGACGACGACGGTGCGGTCCGCTTCCAGCCGCGCCAGCACGGCGTCGAGGACCGGACCGATGTTGCCCTCGTCGGTCGAGTCGAACGTCGAGCAGTACTTCACGTAGACGCGTTCGGCTCCGGCGTCCACGAGGCGGTCCACGGCCCGCAGCGATGCGGCGATCGCGGTCGCGACGGGCGCGGTGCGGGTTTTGAGAGCGACGACGACCGCGTCGGCGTCCGCGAGTCGAGCGGGATCGACGGGGCGGTCCTCGATCACGACGACGGCACGCATCCCGCGTGCGCGGAGGGTCGTTGCCAGGTCGGTCGCGCCGGTGAAGTCGTCGGCGACGGCGCCGATGTACATGGGAAACCTCTTCGTTCGGTTCGGCCGGGGGGACTGCGATGCCGCCAGCGGGCGACGAGACCAGTGTATGTGATTATTTGAGACTATTTTTGACAATCTGTGAGAACCCGTTACAGTTGCAGGCGCTCCCCGAGGTCCGTGCCGGATCCTCGACAACTCTCGACGACGAAACCAGGAACAACGGTGATCCAGAGCCCGGCGCCCCGCCGTACCGCCGTCATCCGCATCGCGCTCACCGGCGCGAACGGCGGGTACGGACGCACCCTTCTCGACCAGCTGCAACGTCTTCCCGACATGACCGCGGCTCAGCTCGTCGACCCCGACGTCGACGGCGTCGTGCGCATGCTGACCGCGCTCGGCGTGAGCGAGGACGGCTTCGTGCACGCGGCATCCGTCGCCGAGGCGGCTGCCGCCGTCGACGCGGGCAAGATCGCCGTCATCGGCGACGGCGCCCACATCGCCTGGACGCACGCGGACGTGCTGGTCGAGGCGACTGGGCGCATCGAGGCGGGTCACGCGTACGCCGAGGCAGCCCTCGACTCGGGCACCCACGTGGTCATGGTCAGCAAGGAGATCGAGTCGGTGGCCGGCGTCGCGCTCAGCGCCCGGGCACGTGAGCGGGGCCTCCGGTACCTTCCCGGCGACGGCGACCAGCCCGCCAACCTCCTCCGCCTGGTCGAATGGGTGCTCGGCGTCGGGTTCGACATCGTCGCGCTCGGCAAGTCGGGCGAGTACGACCTGGTGTTCGATCCCGAGACGGGGATCGTGAACCAGAACGGCGTCGCCGTGTCGGCCCCGGCTCTCGCCGACCTGCTCTCGCTCGGCGACGATCTGCCCGCGACGCTCGCCGCCCGAGCGGCGGCGGTCGCCGACCTCAAGCGCGCCGCGGCCGCCGACTCGTGCGAGATGAACGTGGTCTCGCTCTACACGGGGGCGGTGGCCGACATCGAGGCGATGCACTACCCGGTCGCCCGCCCCGACGAGCTCGCCGACATCTACGCCGAGCGCGCGGACGGCGGCATCCTCGCGTCCACCGGCGTCATCGACGTGTTCTCGATGCTGCGCCTGCCGGGCGAGGCGAGCTTCGCGGGCGGTGTGTTCGCCATCGTCCGCACCGGCGATGACGTCACGTGGGACATCCTGCGCGGCAAGGGCCACGTGGTGAGCCGCAACGGCCGCTACGCCTGCATCTACTGGCCCTATCACTTCATGGGCGTCGAGACTCCCCTCACCGTCGCGGCCGCCGTCGACGGAACAGCTGCGACGCCGGAGCCCCGCCAGCACACCGTGCTCGCCGCGCGCACGACCGCCGACCTCGCCGCCGACACCGTGTTCCGCGTTGAGGGCCACCACCACGAGATCTCCGGCGTCGCGCCGGTGATCGTCGCGCCCGACGCGGGCGAGGTCGCACCGTACTACCTGCTGTCGGGAGCCCGCCTGCGTCGCGATGTCGCTGCCGGCTCGCTCGTCACGCTCGCCGACCTCGAGGGAGTGCCGACGGGGGCGCTCGCCGCTTACCGGGCCGGCCTCGCGCTCGGCCACTGATCCACCCGACAACCGACCCCTTCGACCTGGAGATCAACGTTGATGCACCGTGACCTGACCGCCCTTCCGACCGGGGGAGGGGATCCCGCATGACCGTGGAGATCATCGCCCTGGTCGTCCTCGTTGCCGTCTTCGCCATCTCGGCGATCCGCAACGTCCACATGGGCGCGCTCGCGCTCGTGGCCGCCGTGCTTGTGGGGGTGCTGCTCGTGGGCGAGCCCCTCGACGACGTCCTCGGCGGCTTCCCCGTGGACGCCCTGCTGATCCTGCTGGGCATCACCTACCTGTTCGGCATCGCGCGCACGGTCGGAGCGGTGGACTGGCTCGTCGACCGCTCGGTGCGACTCATCGGCGACCGCGTCGCCCTGATCCCGTGGGCGATGCTCGTCGTCGGCACGCTGGTCGCGTGCCTGGGCACCTCGCACGCCGCGTTCACCATCGTGCCCATCGCGATGAGCCTCGCGCACAAGCACCGCATCCACACGACGATGATGGGCATCGTGATGAGCTCGGCGATCGTGGGCGGCGCCCTCGCCCCGACGAGCATCGTCGGTATCACCGTCATGACCGTCGCGAACGCGGCCGAGATCCCCTACAACGCCGGCCTCATGTTCGCTCTGTCGATCGGCGTCAACGCCCTCGTCGTGCTCGTCGCGTTCTTCATGTTCGGCGGACGCGAGCTGATCGCGCGCGGACGTGCCGCCAAGGCGGCGCGGACCTCCGGCGGCGCGGCCTCGCTCGGCGGGGTCGGGGGCGGCAGCGGTGTGACGGGCGTCCTTCCCCAGACCGCTACGCAGAAGCTCACCGGCTACCAGCTGCTGACGCTGATCTCGATCCCGGTCCTGGTCATCGCCTTCTTCACGCTGACGATCAACGACGTCGACCTCAACCTCGGCGCCGTCGCGCTCACGATCGCCGTCCTGCTGGCGTTCATCAACCCGAAGGTCGGCCGCGAGGCGCTCGGCAAGGTCGACTGGGGCACCATCCTGCTGCTCGGCGGCATCATCACGTACGTCGGCGTCCTCACCCGCCTCGGTGCGATCGACCAGCTCGGCGAGGCGGCCCGCTCGGTCAGCGTGCCGATCATCGCGGCCGTCGTCCTGTGCGTCATCGCGGCCCTCGTGTCGGCGTTCGCCTCGACCATCGGCATCATCGGCGCGCTCGTCCCGCTCGCGGTGCCGCTGCTCGTGCCCGGCGGTGGCCTCGAGATGACCGGCTTCATCTACGCGCTGGCGATCTCGGCGTCCCTCGTCGACTGCGCCCCGTTCGGGACGACCGGTGCGACGATCGTCGCCTCGGGTCCCGAGGAGGACCGACCCCGGCTGTACCGGCACCTCATGATCTGGGGTCTGTCGATGGTCGTCATCGGCCCGGTGATCACCATCCTGCTGTTCGTCGTGCCCTTCCTCGGAGCCTGACACCGCGCACCGCACGCCGCGATGGCCCGGATCTCACTCGAGACCCGGGCCATCGACGCGTGCGCCCTCGATATCCTCGACGGACCGGGAGGAGCATCATGCCGCTGGATCCATTCTTCGCCGAGCGCCTGCGCACCCACCGTCGCTACCTGCTGCGGCAGGCGTGGCGCTCGCTGACCTCCCGGTTCGCCGCGGTGCGGCCGAGCGCGGGCCGTCCCCCCGCGGCGGACGGCGTCCCGGGCGCCGCGTCGACGCCGCCGACCGAGACCGCCCCCGCCGCCCCCGCGAAGTCCGCCCCGAAGCGGGTGATGACCCCGCGCGAGCGCCACCGCAAGGCCGCGCTGTCGTGGGACCGGCAGGAGCTGCGCACCGTCGGCACCCCCGGCCCGCCCATCGCGACGACCGAGCACCTCGTGCCGGTGCCCGGCTACCCCGACGTGCGGGTGCGCGTGTACCGGCCCAGCACGCTCGTCGCCGGTGAGCCCGCCCCCGCGTGCCTCGTCTTCGGCGGCGGGGCGTTCCGCATCGGCGGCATCGACTACCCGACGGCGGATGCCGCCTGCCGGCGCCGTGCTGAGGCATCCGGTGTCGTCCTCATCGCGGTCGACTACTCGCTCGCGCCCGAGCACCGCTATCCGACGCAGATCGAGCAGGCGCACGCCGCGTGGGAGTGGGTCCACGACGAGGCCGAGGCGCTCGGGATCGACCCGCGCCGCCTGGGGGTGTCGGGGGCCTCGGCGGGCGGCAACATCGCCGCCGCCCTGACCCTCATGAACCGCGACCGCTCGCGCCATCCCATCGCGGTGCAGATCCTCGAGGTGCCCGTCACCGACCTCACCGGCCGCTGGATCGACCTGCGCGCGACCTACGCGCTCGGCATCCCCGCATTCATCGCCGTGCGCGAACTGGTGTCGGTCGCGCGCACCTACCTCGGCGACCGCCGTCGCGCTCACGAGTCGTACGCGTCGCCGATGCGGGCCGCGTCGCACGCAGACCTGCCGCCCGCGGTCGTGCTCACCGCCGAGTACGACCCGCTGCGGCGCGACGGCGCGGCGTACGCGGCCGCGCTGCGCCGCTCGGGCGTCGAGGCGAGCGCGACCCGGTACCTCGGGGTGACGCACGACACCCCGATCTTCGTGGGGGCCCTTCCCGCGGCGCGGCGGTGGGAGGCCGAGGTGGTCGCGGCGCTGCGGCGGATCTGACCGATTTCGACGTCACATCTGCCCCACCCGCCCCCGAATCGGGCGACACGCCGGGTCAAACGGGTCGTGCAGGCCCGGAAATCCGCGAAATTCCGCGGAATCCGCGTATATTCGGGACCGGTCGAACGACCAACCGCGGGACGCGAGTCCCCGGGAACCACCCACGCTGTCGGCGGCGCGTCCGTCGTCCGCCGTCTGGAGGACAACCCTATGGCTGACAAGTCCATCACCAAGACCGAGCTCGTTGCGAGCATCGCCAGCGCCACCGGTCAGAGCCAGGCCGCCGTTTCGGGCGTGCTCGACTCGCTCTTCACGACCGTCTCCGAGGCCGTCGCCAAGGGCAGCAAGGTCTCGATCCCGGGCTGGATCGCCTTCGAGCAGGTCGACACCGCCGCTCGCACCGGCCGCAACCCGCAGACCGGCGAAGAGATCAAGATCGCCGCGGGCAAGCGCGTCAAGGTGACCGCCGGCTCGAAGCTCAAGGCCGCCGTCAAGTAATCGACGACGATTCATCGGAGGGGGATGCCGCGCGGCATCCCCCTCCGTCGTTCGCGCCCGGCTCGGTCACCGCGCGAGCGCCTAGGCTTGTCGGGTGGAATCCCGAGCGCAGCGCATCGCCGGACCGGCGATCCTCGCCGTGTCGGCCCTCATCGTCGTCCTCATCGGACTCGCTGCCGGTGGCGGCGCGGCGCCGCTGCAGCTGCTCGACCCCGGCCCCGTCGTGCGCTGGGGTCTGCCGGTCATCAAGCTCGTGGTCAACCTCACGGCCGCCGGCATGGTCGGCTCGCTCGTCGTCGCGCTCTTCGCGCTGCGGGCGGGTCAGCGGCCGTTCGAGGTCGCGCTCGACACGGCGTCGGTATCGGCGGCGATCTTCACCGTGGCCAGCGCCGCGACCGCCTTCTTCACGTTCCTCAACCTCTTCGGCTCCGCTCCCAGCGCCGGGGCCGAGTTCGGCCAGCAGCTCGGCCGCTTCCTCGTCGAGACCGAGGCCGGGCGGGCCTGGCTGCTGACGACCATCGCCGGCGCGGTGCTGACGGTGCTGACCTTCGCCGTGCGCGGCTGGACCAGCACCCTGCTCGTGGCCGTGCTGGCCGCGGCATCCCTCGTCCCGATGGCCACGCAGGGCCACTCCGGCGAGGAGGCGAACCACAACACCGCCGTGGTCGCCCTCGCCCTGCACATCGTCGCGGCGGCGGTGTGGCTCGGGGGCCTGATCCTGCTCGTGGTGATCCGTCCCGTCGTCGATCGCGCCGACATGGTCAGGGTCGTGTCGCGGTACTCGAGCATCGCGCTCGCGGCCTTCGTCGTCGTCGCCGTCTCGGGCACCGTACGCGCGGCCGTGGGCCTCGTGTCGCCCGAGAACCTGCTCTCGCCCTACGGTGCCCTGCTGGCCGTGAAGGTCGTGGCGCTCATCGCGATGGGTGTGCTCGGGGCGTCGTATCGGCGTCGCCTGATCGCCAAGCTCGCGTCGGCGGGCGCGGCACGGATCTTCTGGCTCCTCGTCACGGTCGAGATCGCCTTCATGGGCATCGCCAGCGGTGCGGCGGCCGCGCTCGCGCGCACGCCTCCGCCCGTCGACACGGCGCTGCCCGAAGAGGCGACGCCGGCCCAGGTGCTCACGGGCGCGGCGCTGCCCCCCGAGCTGACGATCGACCGCTGGTTCACGATGTGGGACATCGACCTGCTGTGGGTCTTCGTCGTCGGCTTCGGTCTGTTCTTCTACCTCGCCGGCGTGTGGCGGATGCGCCGGCGCGGCGACCGCTGGCCGCTCTACCGCACCCTGCTCTGGGCCTTCGGCATGCTGCTGTTGCTGTGGGTGACGTGCGGTCCGATCAACGCCTACCAGGACTACCTGTTCAGCCTGCACATGGTCGGCCACATGCTGCTGTCGATGGCGATCCCGCTCTGCCTCGTCGCCGGCGCGCCGGTCACCCTCGCCGCACGGGCCATCCGCAAGCGCGACGACGGCACCCGCGGCGGCCGCGAGTGGATCCTGTGGGCGGTGCACACGCCGTTCTCGCGGGTCGTGACGCATCCGGCGTTCGCGTCGCTGATGTTCATCGGATCGCTCTGGGTGTTCTACTACACCGATCTGTTCCGGTGGACGCTGTACGACCACCTCGGGCACGAGTGGATGGTCGTCCACTTCCTGCTCTCGGGGTACCTGTTCGTCCTGTCGCTCATCGGCATCGATCCGGTCCCGTACCGGCTGCCGTACCCGTTCCGCCTGCTGACCCTCATCGCCGTCATGGCCATGCACGCCTTCTTCGGCATGGCGATCATGATGTCGTCGGGGCTGTTCGCCGCGGAGTGGTTCGGCGCGATGGGACGCACCTGGGGGCCGACGCCGCTCGAGGACCAGTACATCGGCGGCGGCGTCGCCTGGTCGGTGGGCGAGATCCCGACGCTCATCCTCGCGATCACCGTCGCCATCCAGTGGAGCCGTTCCGACGACCGGATGCAGCGCCGCCGCGACCGGCAGGTCGACCGCGCCGGCGACGCGGAGCTCGAGCAGTACAACGAGCGACTGGCCGAGCTGGCCCGTCGCGACGTCGCGCGACGCTGACGCCCGGGTCGCGTCGCTGCCCTCAGCCCTGGTCGGCCGAGACCTGGATCGACGCGGTGCCGTCGGGCAGGATCGTGATCTTGCCGGTGAGGAAGAACTCCACGTCCTCCGACACCGTGTTCAGTCGGCCGTCGTAGAGCGAGCGGATGTCGACGTCGATGTGCGCGACGGCTCGGGTGCGGGGGATCGCCCACTGGGCGCCGTCGGGCACGACCTCGATCTGCGGGTTCTCGGCGATCGACCACTGCGGCGCGCCCTCGACGCGGTTGCGCACGAAGTAGCCGAAGGGGCAGCCGGTGGGCTGCAGCACCTGCTGCGTCGCGCACGACGCGAGGAACTCGTCGACGCGCTCCTGCACGACCCCGACGAACTCCGGCGTCGGCTCGGCCTGCAGGTCGACGGGGACGGACTTCATCGGCGCGTCCGAGAGCACGGCGACGCCCGCTGTCGCGGCGGTCGCGGTGTCGACCGAGATCGAGTAGGCGCCGGGCGAGAACACCAGCATCGACACCGGCACGAGCGGGTCGGCGTCGAGCCCCTCGGGCGCGACCTGCCGGGTGTCGAGCTCGAAGCCGTTCACGGTGAAGCGCGTGGCGCCCCGCACGGTGAGGTCGATCGCCGCGAGCGGGCTGCTCGCGAAACGCCACGCCGGCGCGACCCCGATCCAGCCGTTGCGTTCGACGTCGAACTGCGTCCGGCCCCGGTGGCCGTTCGCGAGGTACGTGACGGTCACCTCGGTGACGTCGCCGCGAGGGCGCTCGCCGATGACCGAGACCTCCGAGAGGGGCGCGAGGGCGGCACGGCGCAGCAGCACCTCGGATGCCGTCGAGGGGAGCTCGGCCGCGGCGAGGTCGGCGGAGTCCAGCGCGACGCCGGGGATCTGCAGTGCGTCGGCGGCGCTGCCGGTGCTCAGCAGCGACAGGTACCGCTCGACGAAGGCCGACGGGCTGTACAGCTGGCGGTACACGACGACACCGCCGGCGGCGAGCCCGCCGAGCAGCAGCACGCCGAGGACGCCGATCGCCGTCAGCTCGAGGGCGAGGCTGCGGTGGCGCTTGCGCGCGGGCGCGCTCCGGCGACCGCGCGCCGACGGGGACGGATCGCTGTCCGTCGCCTCGCCGCCCGCGGCATCCGCCGTCGTCTGCGCCTCATGCACGGGTCAAGTCTAGGAAGGCATGCCTGTGGCTACCATGAATCGGTGACCTTGCCGCCTCTTTCCGCCGAGCAGGAGGCCCTGTTCCGTCGCATCGAGAGCACGCGCGACCACGTCTTCGTCACGGGGCGGGCGGGCACGGGCAAGTCGACGCTGCTGCAGCACCTGGCCTGGAACACCGACAAGCAGATCGCGATCTGCGCCCCGACCGGGGTGGCCGCCCTCAACGTCGAAGGTCAGACGATCCACTCGCTCTTCCGGCTGCCGATCGGCCTGGTCGCCGACAGCGAGCTCGAGCAGTCCGAGCCCACGCGTCGCATCCTCAACGCGATCGACACCCTGATCATCGATGAGATCTCGATGGTCAACGCCGACGTCATGGACGCGATCGACCGCTCGTTGCGGCAGGCCCGTCGGCGGCGCTCCGAGCCCTTCGGCGGCGTGCAGGTCGTGATGTTCGGCGACCCGTACCAGTTGTCGCCCGTGCCGCCCCGCGGCGACGAGCTGCGCTACATCCGCGACCACTACCGCTCGTTCTGGTTCTTCGACGCGCAGGTGTGGGCAGGCCCGAAGGCCGATGCCGGCGCCATCCGTTCCGACGGACTGCTCGACCTCGGCCGCGTGGGCGCGCCGCTGCACATCGCGGAGCTGGGCGAGATCCACCGCCAGTCGGACGTCGCGTTCAAAGAGATGCTCAACGCCGTCCGCTACGGCGTCGTCACCGCCGACATCGCCGCGGCGCTCAACGCCGCCGGAGCCCGCACGCCGCCCCCGCCGACCGGCGACGAGCCGCCGGTCATCACGCTCGCCACCCGCAACGACGCCGTCAACCGCATCAACCAGCGTCACCTCGACGCCCTGACGGGTCCGGTGCAGACGGCGAAGGCCGACGTGAGCGGGGACTTCGGCCGCGGCGACGCCTCGTACCCCGCCGACCCGGAGCTGCAGCTCAAGGTGGGGGCGCAGGTGATGTTCTTGCGCAACGACGTCGGCGGCGGGTTCAGCGGTGACGGGCCGCGCTGGGTGAACGGCTCGATCGGCACCGTCACCCGCATCGCCGGCTCATCGGTGCGGGTCGAGCTCGACGGCGAGGAGCACGACGTCGAACCGGTCGTCTGGGAGAGGTTCCGCTACGCGTACGACCCGGGCTCGCGCAAGCTCACCCGCGAGGTCGTGGCCGAGTTCACGCAGTTCCCGCTGCGGCTGGCGTGGGCGGTGACGATCCACAAGTCGCAGGGCAAGACCTACGACCGCGCCATCGTCGACCTCGGCAGCGGGGCCTTCGCGCCGGGGCAGACCTATGTGGCGCTGTCGCGGCTGACCTCGCTCGAGGGCCTCTACCTGTCGCGGCCGCTGCGACCGAGCGACATCCTCGTCGACCATGACGTGCGCCGCTTCATGGCCGCCGTGCGTGCCGCCGGGATGTGATCCGCGTCCGGCGGGCGAAGTCGGGTCAGGCGACGACGGATGCCGCCTTCGCAGCGGCCAGGTCGGTGAACAGGTCGGTGTTGAACTGGTACGCCGCGAGCACCTCGTCGATGACGCGCTGCTGCTCCGCCGCGTCCCAGGGAGCGGCGTCGAGCTGAGCGCGGTAGTGCTCCTTGAACGCCGCGGGATCACCGATCTCGGCGAAGAGGTAGAACCCGATGCCGTTGGTCTCGAAGCCGAACCGCCGCGCCATGAGCTTGCCGATGAAGAGCCCGCCCGAGAGATCGCCGAGGTAGCGGGTGTAGTGGTGCGCGACGAACCCGCCGGGCCAGCTGGCGCCGACCTCGCGGATGCGGGCGACGTAGCGGCGTGTGGCGGGCAGTGGCGCGATCCGCTCGCGCCAGTCCGGGCCGATGAGGAACTCGAGGTCGGCTTCGAGGGCCGGCAGCCGCGTGAGCTTCGCACTGATGAACATCGCCGCCACGGGGTCGGCGGCCATGCGGGATGCCGCGTCCTCGAGCGCCTCGTAGATGAACCAGTGCTGCGCGACGAGCGCCGTGTAGTCGTCGCGGCTGCCCGCACCGCGCATGAGATCCGACATGAAGCCGGCGCCCTCGCTGCCGGAGTGGGCCGAGCTGGAGCGCTCGCGCAGAGCCGTCGAGAACGGGATCGGTGCGTTCATGGCCCGAGAGTAGCACTTAGGTGCAGCTAACCTGAAGGTTTTTCAGGCGGCATCCGCCGCGGTGGTGCTCAGTCGTGCGGGCGCGGTTCGACGCCCAGGTGCGCGCACGCGGCGTCGTACAGCGCGACGATCTCGCGGCGCACCTCGCGACGCTCGGTGATCGGACCGCCGAGCCACGTGACGCGCACGTCGTGCGTCGAGCCGTCCTCGCGCGTCGCGACCCACGAGCCGCCGGAGCCGTCGAACGAGCGCATCGCGGCGGCCACGGCGCCCGGTTCACCGAAAGCGCGGACGATCAGGAGGTTGTCGTCGCGGTGGTCCTCGTTCATGTGGCCGAGCACGCCCGCCAGGGCGGCCTCGTCGAAACGGTGGGTCATGCGTCCACCCTAGATTCGCAGGAACCAGCGCACCGGTGTGATTCACTGGAGGAACACATCAGGGGGTGGCTGAGTAATGCGTGCGAGCCGACGGCTTCGAAGCGCGGGTGTCGTCGTTGCGATCGCTCTCGGCTTGACCCTGTCCGCGTGCGCTCCCGGCGGCATCGACACGGTGGCGGCTCCGCCCCAGGTGGAAGGCGAGCTGGGCGACGACACGCAGGCGCAGCTCACCGCTGCGGTCGAGCGGGCCATGGCCGCGACCGGATCGGGCGGCGCCATCGCCGGAGTGTGGGTGCCCTGGGCCGGACAGTGGGTGAGCGGCTTCGGCGCCAACCCCGACGGATCGGCCGTCGCCGCCGATGACACCTTCAAGGCGGGACCCGTCACCCGCGCGATGACCTGCGACGTCCTCTACGGCCTCGCGGCGGACGGGGTCGTCGAACTCGACGATCCCGTGACCAACTGGGTCGTCGGGTTCCCCGCGACACCGGTGGTGACCCTCGAGCAGCTGTGCGACAGCACGAGCGGCCTCGGTTCGTACCAGCCCAAGCTCCAGGGGCGGTGGGAGTCCAACCCGTCGCGGACGTGGGCGCCGCACGAACTGCTCGCCTACGGCCTGGCCGCCGGCGCGCCGACCGGTGCCGGAACGTACGCCAGCTCGGACGCCGGGTACGTGATGCTCGGCATCGCGCTCGAACGCGCCTCGGGCAGCACCGCCGCCGAGCTGTTCGAGCGGTACGTGTTCGGACCGCTCGGCATGTCGGCCTCGTCGCTGCCGGGCGCCACCGCCGAGCTCGGTCTGCACGGCACGCAGTCGGTCTTCACGCCCGAAGGCGCGGTGGACTGCGCCACGGCCGTCGACCTGACCTCCCTGTCGCCCACCGCGGGCTTCACCGCGTCCGGCGCGGTCACCACGGCGGACGACCTGGGCCGGTACGCCCGCGCGCTCGCGACCGGCCTGCGCCCCTTCGACGGCGAGGAGCGGTTCGCCGCGCCGCTGCCGGTCGACGAGGGTGCGCCGACCTGGTACACCGTCGACGGCGGCACGTATCAGGCGGGAACCCTCATCGGACAGTACGGATCGGTGCCGGGCTACCAGACCGTCGCGTTCGCCGATCGCGACACCGGCCTGACGGTCGTAGCCGTGCTCAACAACTCGCGCGCGTCGGCCGAGGCCATCCGCGTGCTGGGGTGGCAGCTCGCCGCCATCGCCTCGAAGGCCCCCGCGGCCGAGGGCGAGACGGCTCCGCCGTCGGGCCTGCCGTGGACGCCCGAGCAGCTCGACGGCGACCTCGCGTCCGTCGCGACCTGCCCGATCCCGTAATCCGCGGTTCCCGTCGCCTCTGCGCGGCGCCGTGTTACGCGGGTGTGAAGAAATCCGGCCCGCGCGTGACGATCGTGTCACGGCGCCAGCGTGCGTCTCGCCGATTGCGTAGAACTGTTTCAGCGTGATCGTGCAATTGCACATTGCACCGTGATGTTGTTTCATGGACAGCACTCGACGCAATGGAGCAGAGAAAGGGAAGGTCCACCGATGACCACCACTAGGAGACTCGCCGGCATCCTCGCCGCGGGCGCAGCCGTGTCACTGGCCCTCACGGCGTGCGGCGCGGGCGGCGGCTCGCCGCAGCAGAGCGGCACCGCCGGTGAGCCGCAGACCGGCGGAACCGTCCACATGCTCCAGAACGCCGACTTCTCGTACCTCGATCCCGCCCGCGGGTGGGACGGCGGCGTGAACGCGTTCTACCGGCTGCTCTACCGCGGACTCACGATGCAGGCCGCGGGCGACTCCAACGACCCGAACGCGATCGTGCCCGACCTCGCGACGGGTCTCGGCGAGGTGTCCGACGACGGGCTCACCTGGACCTACACCCTCAAGGACGACATCTTCTTCGACGACGGTGCGCCCATCACCTCGGCCGAGATGGAGTTCGGCATCTCGCGGGCGTGGGACCCGCAGATCGGCATCGGCTCGCCGTACCTCAAGAGCGTCATCGACGCCCCCGAGGACTATCAGGGCCCCTACGTCTCGGGCGACCTGCCGACCATCGAGACCCCCGACGAGAAGACGATCGTCTTCCACCTCAAGGCTCCCTTCCCCGAGTTCGACAACGTCCTCGCCCAGCCCAACGCGGTGCCCTTCCCGGTCGGGTCCGGCGGGGGCGACGAGTTCATCAACGACGTCATCGCCTCGGGCCCGTACACGCTCGACGCCTATACCCCCGGCAGCACCATCACGCTCGTGCGCAACGAGCACTGGGAGCCCGAGACCGATGAGGTCCGCAAGGCCTACCCCGACCAGTGGCAGTTCGACATCGGCATCGACGGCGCGACGATCGACGAGCGCATGATCGCCGGACAGGGCGCCGATCAGAACGCGATCGCGGGCAAGATCGCGGGCGCCACGCTGCCCCGCATCCAGACGCCGCAGCTGCAGGAGCGCGCGATCACCGCCCCGGCGTACTGCACGACCTACATGTCGCTGAACACGACCAAGCCGCCCTTCGATGACGTCCGCGTGCGCCAGGCGGTCAACTGGGCGCTCGACCGTGCCAGCATCCAGAACGCCTCGGGCGGCAATCAGCTGGCGGATGTCGCGACGACGATCATCCCGCCGGCCGTCAGCGGCCACCTCGACTACGACCTCTACCCCTCCGACGGCAGCACCGGCGACGTCGACGAGGCCATGGCGCTGCTCGAGGAGGCCGGGTTGGGTGACGGGTTCGAGTTCACCCTCGACATCCGCACGAACCCCGTCGCGCAGGCGCAGGCGGAGGCCGTGCAGCAGGGCCTCGAACGGATCGGGGCGACCGTGAAGCTCAACGTCATCGACACGTCGATTTACTACGAGACGATCGCCACCCCCTCGCAGCAGAACAACGCCGCGATCACCGGATGGTGCCCCGACTGGGCCTCGAGCGCGAGCACGTTCATCCCGCCGCTGTTCGACGGTGCAGCGATCGCCGAGAAGGGCAACCAGAACCTCGCCCAGCTCGACGACCCGGCCGTCAACGAGCGCATCGCCGAGATCCGGGCGATGACCGACGTCGACGCCGCCAACGAGGCCTGGGGCGAGCTCGACCAGCAGATCATGGAGCTCGCGCCCATCGCCCCGATGGTGTTCGAGAACGGCATCTTCCTGCCGGGTGAGAACATCGCCGGCTACATCCCGAACACCAACATGACCGACCTCACCATCGTCGGTCTGAAGGACCCGTCGAAGGGCTGACATGACCTTCAGCTCGGCCCCCCTCGAGGTCGAGGCCACTCCGGGCGGTGATTCCACACTCGACGAGTCCGTGGAATCCCACCCGGCGTCCGGCCGGAAACTCCTCAGAGGCTTCCTCACCGACGTCCCCGCGATGCTTTCGCTCGGGTACATCGTGCTCGTCCTGCTCATGGCCGTCTTCGCCCCCCTGATCGTGCGCCTGAGTGGCTGGTCACCGTACGAGTTCGACCAGAGCGCGATCGACCCGAACATGGGCGCGATCCCGATCGGCCCGCTCGGCGGCATCAGCGCCGAGCACTGGTTCGGCGTCGAGCCGGGCAACGGCCGCGACATCTTCGCGCGCATCGTCTACGGCGCGCAGGTGTCGATGACGGTGGCGCTGTCGGCCACTCTGCTGACGACCGTCCTGGGCGTCGTGTTCGGGATGCTGGCGGGCTACCTCGGCGGCTGGGTCGACACGGTCATCTCGCGGGTCATGGAGTTCCTCATGGCCTTCCCCGCGCTCATCTTCATGATCGCGATCCTCTCGGCGCTCCCCGCCGACAACCGCGTGCTGCTGCTCGTCGTCGTCATCTCGCTGTTCGGCTGGCCCTACCTCGCCCGCATCGTGCGCTCGCAGACGCTCTCGCTCAAGGAGCGCGAGTTCGTCGAATCGGCCCGGGCGTCGGGAGCCTCGAGCGTGCAGATCATCTTCCGCGAGATCCTGCCGAACCTCTCGTCGACGATCATCGTGATGGCCACGCTCGCCGTTCCGGGGTACGTCGGCACCGAGGCGGGGCTGTCGTTCCTCGGCGTGGGGGTCGTGCCGCCGACCCCCAGCTGGGGCCAGATGATCGCGTCGGCGGCGCCCTGGTACGCCGTCGACCCGATGTACTTCCTCATCCCGGGCGCGTTCCTGTTCCTGCTCGTGCTCTCCTTCACGACCCTCGGCGACCGCATCCGCGCGCTCGTGGGCAGCACGGAGGTGCGCGCGTGACCCGCTTCGTCCTCTCGCGCGTCGCCGGCATGGCGGTCGTGCTGTTCCTGGTGACCCTGTTCACCTTCGTGATCTTCTTCGTGCTCTCGCCCGACCCCGCGGTGCAGATCTGCGGCAAGAACTGCACGCCCGAGCGCATCGACCAGATCCGCGCGAACCTCGGCCTCGACCAGCCCTTCCTCACGCAGTTCTTCACGTACCTGTCGGGCCTGTTCGTCGGCCGCGAGTACGAGGTCGCCGGCGCCACCGTCGTGTGCGGGGCCCCGTGCCTGGGCTACTCGTTCCAGACGGGCCAGCTCGTCGGCGACATGATCGTGCAGCGGCTGCCGATCTCGGCGACGATCGCGATCGGCGCCGCGGTGCTCTGGCTCGTCGGCGGTGTCGTCGGCGGCGTGCTCAGCGCCGTGCGCGAGGGTCGCTTCGCCGACCGGTTCGTCGCGGGCCTCACGCTCGGCTCGATGTCGATCCCCAACTACGTGCTCGCCCTCGCGCTGCAGTTCGTCCTCGTGGTCTCGCTGGGCTGGCTGCCCTTCCCTCAGGCGGTGCCCTTCGGCGACGACCCGGCGCGCTGGTTCCTGAACTTCCTCATGCCGTGGATCGTGCTGGCCGTCGGCTACGCGGCGGTGTACACGCGGCTCACGCGCGCCAACGTCATCGACACGCTGCAGGAGAACTTCGTCCGCAGCGCGCACGCGAAGGGCCTGCGTCCGAGCCTCGTCTGGCGCCGCCACGCGCTGCGGCCCGCGCTCACGCCCATCGTGACCATCTTCGGCATGGACGTCGCGGGTCTGCTCGGCGGTGCCGTCATCACCGAGACCGTGTTCGGACTCAACGGCGTGGGCAAGCTGACCGCCGACTCGATCTCGTCGAACGACCAGCCGGTCATCATGGCGGTGACGCTGCTGTCGGCGTTCTTCGTGATCGTCGGCAACCTCGTCGTCGACCTGCTCTACGCCGCGATCGACCCGCGCGTCCGGACGGCGGCGCGCGCATGACCGGCGGAGGGATGCCGATGACGACCACGCCCGCTTCGTCCGACGACCTGCTGCGGGTCGACGACCTCACGGTGCAGTTCCGCACGGCCGGCGGCGCGGTCAGCGTCGTCGACGGCCTGAGCTTCGCGGTGCCCCGCGGCGGTGCGCTGGGCATCGTCGGCGAGTCGGGATCGGGCAAGTCGATGACCAGCCTCGCCGTCATGGGTCTGCTGCCGAAGGGCGGCACCGCCTCGGGGAGGGTCGGCTTCGACGGTCGAGACCTGCTGACGCTGCCCTCCCGCGAGATGCGGCACGTGCGCGGCGACCGGATCGCGATGATCTTCCAGGACCCGCTGTCGTCGCTGAACCCGTACTACACGGTGGGCACGCAGATCGCGGAGGCCTATCGGTCGCACCGCTCGGGCGTCTCGCGCCGCGAGGCGCGGCGGGTGGCGATCGAGGCGATGGAACGCGTGCACATCCGGGATGCCGCGAAGCGCGTCGACCACTACCCGCATCAGTTCTCGGGCGGCATGCGGCAGCGCATCATGATCGCGATGGCGTTGAGCATGGAGCCCGAGCTGATCATCGCGGATGAGCCGACGACGGCCCTCGACGTGACGGTGCAGGCGCAGATCCTCGATCTGCTCGCCGAGATCCGTCGCGACACCGGCGCCGGGCTCATCCTCATCACCCACGACCTGGCCGTCGTGAGCGAGGTCACCGAGCACATCGTGGTCATGCGCGCGGGCCGCATGATCGAGAGCGGCTCGGTCGAAGACGTCTTCAGCGATCCGCAGGAGGAGTACACGCGGCGCCTGCTCGACGCCGTGCCGCGCATCGACGACGCGATCGGGCAGCTGCGCACGACCGACATCCCGGTCCTCGCCGAGGAGGAGATCGCATGACCGAGCACACCGCCCCGCTGTGCCGGGCCACCGGACTCGTCAAGGAGTTCACGAGCTCGGGCGGCGCGCTCTTCTCGCGCAGCAGCCGGTTCCGCGCGGTCGACGAGGTCGACCTCGACATCCGCCGCGGTGAGACCCTCGCCCTCGTCGGCGAGTCCGGCTCGGGCAAGTCGACCGTCGCGCGGCTCGTGGCCCGCCTCATGGAGACGACCGCCGGCACGATCGAGTTCGAGGGCCGCGACGTCACCCGGCTGCAGGGACGCGACCTGCTCGCCTTCCGCAGCGACGTGCAGGTGATCTTCCAGGACCCGTACTCGTCGCTCAACCCCAAGCACACGGTCGAGCGTCTCGTGACCGCGCCGCTGCGCTACCAGAACCGAAAGGTCCCCGGCGGCGCGCGCGCCTTCACCCGCTCGCTCATGGAGCGCGTCGGTCTCAACCCCGACCACTCCGACCGCTACCCGGCGCAGTTCTCCGGCGGGCAGGCGCAGCGCATCGGGATCGCCCGAGCCCTCGCCGTCGGCCCGAAGCTCGTCATCTGCGACGAGGCCGTGTCGGCCCTCGACGTGTCGGTGCAGGCGCAGGTGGTGAACCTCCTCACGTCGCTGCAGCGCGACGAGGGATTCGCTTACCTGTTCATCGCGCACGATCTGGCGGTCGTCCGGCAGATCGCCACCCGCATCGCGGTGATGAGCCGTGGCTCGATCGTCGAGACGGGCGAACGCGACCGCATCTTCGAGAACCCGCAGCACGAGTACACCCGCACCCTGCTCGCGGCCGTGCCGCGCATCAACCCCGAATGGGACCGCCGTCGCCGCGCCGCCGAGAACGCCCGGCGTCGCGCGGCGCGCGCCCCCGAGACCCGCCCGGAGGCATCATGACCGTCGAGTACCACCTGCCCGGCATCCGCGTCGCCGAGCGACGCATCGACGTCCCCCTCGACTGGCGTGCCGACACGGATGCCGCGGGCACGATCGAGCTGCTGGTGCGCGAGCTCGTCGACCCCGATCGCGCCCGCGACGACCTGCCGCTGCTGGTGTACCTCCAGGGCGGACCGGGAGGCGCGAACCCGCGGCCCCTGCGCCGCGACGGCTGGGTCGACGAGGCGCTGCGGGATTACCGCGTGGTGCTCGTCGATCAGCGCGGCACCGGCGGCAGCACGCCGCTCGAGGCCGTCGACGTCGCGGGACTCGACGCCGCCGCCGGAGCCGACCTGCTCGCGCTGCACCGCGCCGATTCGATCGTGCGCGACCTCGAGCACGTCCGCGAGACGCTGTACGGCGGCCGCCGCTGGGCGACGCTCGGGCAGAGCTACGGCGGCTTCCTCACGCTGACCTACCTGTCGCAGGCCCCGCGGGCCCTCACCGCCTGCTACGTCTGCGGCGGCATCCCGGGTACCCCGCCCCGCGCCGCCGAGGTCTACGCCCGCACCTTCGACCGCGTCGCGGCGAAGACCGCCGAGCTGTACCGGCGCTTCCCCGGAGACGCCGAGGCGATCACGCGCATCGCCGACCGCATCGCGGAGGGCGACGTGGTCCTGCCGGACGGCGACGTCCTCACCGTCCACCGCTTCCAGTCGCTCGGCATCGACCTGGGGATGAAGCCCGGGCACGAGCGGCTGCACTGGCTCGTCGAGCGAGCGTTCGCGCGTCCCGGCCGATTCTCGGAGGCCTTCCTCGCCGACGTGCAGGCCCTGAGCTCCAGCGCGGGCAACCCGCTGTTCTGGACCTTGCAGGAGTCGATCTACGGCGACCCGGGCAGCGGCGCGACCGCCTGGGCGGCGCAGCACGAGCGCGATCGGCGCCCGGAGTTCGACGAGGACCGGCGGCCCCTGCTGTTCACCGGCGAGATGGCGTTCCCATGGATGTTCGACGAGGTGCGGCTGCTCCGCGGCTTCCGCGGCGCCGTGCACGCGCTCGCCGAGCGCACCGACTGGACGCCGCTGTACGACGCCGAGCGCCTCGCGGCGAACGACGTGCCGCTCGCCGCCGCCGTGTACTTCGACGACATGTACGTCGACGCGGGCCTGCAGCTCGACACGCTGTCCCGCATCGGCAACGCGCAGTCGTGGGTGACCAATGAGTTCGAGCACGACGGGATCGGTTCGGGCCGGACGTTCACCCGGCTGCGAGAGCTCGTGCGCGACCGCGGAGGAGAGAAGCGATGACCGGCACCGACGCCCTGCGCCCGCCCTACGCGGGGACGCGGTACCCGCGCCTCGGGCAGGTGCCCGCCTTCACCGCCTTCATCGCCCGCGATTGGGCCGACGTGCGAACGGCCCCTGATCTGCCGCCGGGCGCCGCGGCGGCGGCATCCGTCCACCGCGAGCGGCTGAGCGCGGCCCTGCCCGGGCGCACGCTCGTCGCCGCCGCGGGGCACGCGCCCGTCCGCAACGACGACGCCCACTACGGGTTCCGGGCCGACAGCAGCTTCGTCTGGCTCACCGGGTGCCAGGTCGAGGGCGCCGTGCTGGTGATGTGGGCCGTGCCGGGCGGGCACGACCCGGTGCTCTACCTGCCGCCGCCCTTCCGTCCCGGCGATACGGGTTTCTTCGCCGACGCCAACCACGGCGAGCTGTGGGTCGGCCCGTCTGCCGGGCTGCCCGAGTGGGGCGAGGCTCTCGGCGTCGTCGTGGAACCGCTCGACGCCCTCGCCGCCCGGCACGGCGACCTGCGGGGAGCGTGGGCGGCGCGATCGGCGTCGACCCTCGCCGCGACCGCCGGCGCGGAGGTGTCGGCCGAGCTCGAGAGCACGCTGTCGCGGCTGCGGATGGTCAAGGACGCGTGGGAGATCACACAGCTGCGCGAGGCGGTCGACGCGACCGTCGCCGGCTTCGCGGCGGTCGTCGCCGAGGTGCCGCGGGCCGTCGCCGAGGGGCTCGGAGAGCGCTGGCTGCAGGGCACCTTCGACCGGCACGCCCGCACCTTCGGCAACGGCCCCGGCTACTCCACGATCGTCGGCTCGGGTGCCCACGCCCCGATCCTGCACTGGGTGCGCTGCGACGGCGACATCGATCCCGACGCCGCCCTGCTGCTCGACATGGGGGTCGAGGCCCGGTCGCTCTACACCGCCGACGTCACCCGCACCGTACCGGCGAGCGGACGCTTCTCGGCGGCGCAGCGCGAGGTGCACGACCTGGTCGAGAAGGCGCATCGCGCGGGGCTCGACCGCATCCGTCCCGGCGTGGAGTACCTCGACTTCCATTTCGCGGCGATGGAGGTCGTCGCGCAGGGCCTGCACGACTGGGGGCTGCTGCCGGTGTCGGTCGACGAGGCGCTCTCGCCCGCGGGGCAGCAGCATCGCCGGTACCTCGCCTGCGGCATCGGCCATCACCTCGGGCTCGACGTGCATGACTGCAGCCAGGCCCACTACGAGGACTACATGGGCGCCGCACTCGAGCCCGGGGTCGTCATGACGGTCGAGCCGGGGCTCTACTTCCACGCCCACGACCTCACGCTGCCGCCGGAGCTCCGCGGCATCGGCGTGCGCCTCGAGGACGACGTCCTCGTGACCGACGCCGGTTCGGAGGTGCTGTCCGCGGCGCTGCCGATCGCGGCGGGCGAGGTCGAGGCGTGGACGCAGGCTCAGCTGGGGCAGCGCGGATGATCGCGTCCGTGGGAGAAACCGTGACCGCGCCTCGCGCGCATCCGTTCCCTCCCGGCAGTGTGCGGCTCAGCTCGCGCAGTCCCTTCGCGCGGGCACGCGAGCAGATGCTGCACCTGGCCCGCGTGTATCCCGTCGACCGGCTGCTCGCGGTCTTCCGCGCCAACGCCGGTCTCGACACCCGGGGTGCCCAGCCGCCCGGAGCGTGGGAGGGGTTCGGCCACCCCGCCGAGGACGCCTGGGGTCCGGACGACTACCCCGGGCGCGAGGCCGCGCAGACGGCCAACCTGCTGCGCGGCCACTACGCGGGGCACTTCCTGTCGATGCTCGCGCTCGCCGCGGGCGACGGAGGACGATCCGCTGCTGCGGGCGAAGGTCGACGAGATGGTCTCGGGACTGGCGGAGGTGCAGGCGGCGCTCGCCGCGACCGGCCGGTACTCCCATCCGGGCTTCCTCAGCGCCTCGGGCGAGTGGCAGTTCTCGCGCCTCGAGCACTTCGCCCCCTACGGCGAGATCTGGGCGCCGTACTACACGTGCCACAAGATCATGGCGGGGCTGCTCGACGCGTTCGAGCTGGCCGGGAACGCGCAGGCGCTCACCGTCGTCACGCGGATGGGCCACTGGGTCGCGGGCCGGCTCGAGAAGCTCGACAACGAGCGGCGGCAGCGGATGTGGTCGCTCTACATCGCCGGCGAGTTCGGCGGGATGAACGAGACGCTGACCCGCCTGAGTGTCGTGGCTGACGAGCCGCGTTTCCTCGCGGCCGCCCGCTGGTTCGATCAGCGCGACCTCATCGATGCGGGGGCCGCGGGCCGCGACATCCTCGACGGGATGCACGCCAACCAGCACCTGCCGCAGCTCGTCGGCTACGTCCACGAGTACGAGCGCACCGGCGAGCGCCGCTACCTCGACGCGGCGATCGGCATCTTCGACCAGGTCGTGCCGGGTCGGATGTACGCCCACGGCGGCACCGGCGAGAGCGAGCTGTGGGGTCCGGCCCGCACCGTCGCCGGCGACATCGGACGACGCAACGCCGAGACCTGCGCGACCTACAACCTGGTGAAGCTGGCCGAGCTGCTGTTCGCCCACACCCTCGAGCCCCGCTTCCTCGCGTACGCCGAGCGGGCGCGCCTCAACCACATCCTCGGCTCGCGCCGTGACGTGTTCTCGGACGAGAGCCCCGAGGTGACCTACATGTTCCCCGTGCACGCGGGGGCGCTGCCCGAGTACGACAACATCGGCACCTGCTGCGGCGGCACCGGACTCGAGAACCACGTGGGCCACCACGGCGGCATCTTCTTCGCCGGGTCGGGCGACCGCGCCGAGCTGTGGGTGGCCCGCTACACACCGGCCGAGCTGCGCTGGCCCGAGCGCGGACTGCGCATCGCGATCGAGCAGGAGCATCCCTTCGCGGATCGGGTGACGCTGCGCGTGCAAGTCGACTCTCCGCAGCCGGTTCGGCTGCGGCTGCACCTGCGCATCCCCGACTGGGTGGCGGGCGAGGCCGGCGTCGTGGTCGGCGAGCTCGCGCTCACCCCCGCGGCCGGCGGCTTTGCGACGGTCGAGCAGGACTGGCGCGACGGTGACACGGTCGAGCTGACGCTGCCCGCAACGCTGCGGGCCGAACCGACGATCGACGACCCCGCGCTGCGCAGTCTCGCGTTCGGCCCGCATGTCCTCGTCGCCCGCGACGGTGGCACGACAGCGATCGAGCGGCCGTGGGACGGGCGTCGCATGCCGGCGGGGGCGATCCGCGCCGACGTCGAGGATGTCGCCGCCGCGCTCGCCGGGGCCGGCGCGGTTCCGGTCGCGGGGTTGCGCTTCGAGCCGGTGTGGAACGGCTCGGACGAGCGCTATCACCTGTACGGGCGCGCGGTCGACCCCACGATCGGGTTCGCCGGCGTCGACACGGGCGTCCCGGCCCGCCGACGCACCGACGGCACCTCGCTCCTGGACGACCTGTGGTCCGAGCCGGCACCCCGGGACGACGCCGATCTGCTCGATCGGATCGTCGCGGTGTGCCGCGACGGGCTGGCGGGCGCTCTCGTGAACGGATCCGAGGCGCGGGCCATCGTGACCGCCGCCGTCGAGGCGCTCGGAGCGTCACCCGCTGTGGCGGACGCGGCCGCCCGCGCGCAGGCATTCATCGCGGCGACCGCGGCGGAACCGGATGCCGCCATGCCGCCGACCCTCGAGATCGCGGTGACCCCGGCCCCCGCGGCATCCGGGTGGTTCACCCGGCCGCCGACGATCGCGGTGCGCACCTCGGCGGACGCTCGCGCCGAGGTCCGCGTCGACGGCGGAGCCTGGCTCGCCGCCGACGGCCCGGTCGCCATCGATCGCGAGGGCGTCGTGCGGGTCGAGGCGCGCGCGACCGACCGGGAGGGCCGCACCACCACGGCGGGGCGCGAGCTGTCGATCGACACCGCACCGCCGCAGAGCACGGCGCGGGTGAAAGACCTCGGCGCGGCCGTCGAGATCACCCTCGTGGCGACCGACGACGTGTCGGGCGTCGACGGCATCCGCTGGGAGGGTGAGGGCACCTTCTGGGCGACGTTCCAGGAGGCGTTCGTCCGCGCGCTCACCGACCGCGAGCAGGTCATCGAGTTCGCCGCCGTCGACCGTGCCGGCAACGAAGAGCCACGGAACCGTCTCACTCTTCCCCCCGCCCCGAAACCAGATACCATTGCAATTGCACTGACACCGGCGCCTCGCGCCGCCAGATCGGAGAACGACTCATGACCGACCGCAAGCCCTGGCACGGCGTCAACCTCGCGACCACCCTGCCGTTCCGCGACGACCTCTCCGTCGACTACGACGCGTACGCCGAGCTCGTCCGTTTCACGACGAGCAACGGGGTGACCGGCATCATCCCCAACGGCTCGCTCGGCGAGTACCAGACCCTCACCGACGAGGAGCGCAAGCGCGTCTTCCTCACCGCCGTCGAGGCGGCGGATGGCGCGGCGGTCATCCCGGGCGTCGGTGCCTACGGCGCACTCGAGAGCGTGCGATTCGCCGAGCACGCGGCAGAGAACGGCGCCCCGGCCGTCATGCTGCTGCCCCCGAACGCGTACCGCGCGAGCGACGACGAGGTCGTCGACCACTACCGCCGCGTCGCGGCCGTCGGGCTGCCGATCCTCGCCTACAACAACCCGATCGACACGAAGGTCGACCTGCGTCCCGACCTGCTCGCCCGCCTGTTCGACGAAGGCCTGATCGTCTCGGTCAAGGAGTTCTCGGGCGACGTCCGTCACGCCTACGAGATCCGCGAGCTCGCGCCGGGCCTCGACATCTCGATCGGGTCGGACGACGTCGTGTTCGAGCTCGGTCTGAACGGCGCCGTCGGGTGGGTTGCCGGTTACCCCAACGCGATCCCCGCCGCGACGGTCGAGCTGTACACGCTGTCGACGTCGGACGACCCGCAGGACTGGGTGCGCGCCCGCGAGATCTACCGCGACCTGCACCCGCTGCTGCGCTGGGACTCGAAGACCTGGTTCGTGCAGGCCATCAAGCTCTCGCAGCAGGTGGCCGGTGTGCTGAGCAACATCACGACGCGTCCGCCCCGCCTGCGCCTGCCCGACGAGGTGGCCGCGCGTATCATCGCCGACACCGAGGCCGTGCTCAGCAAGGGCTACCGCTGAGCCGACCGCCGACCTGACCCGCCGCCGACGACCGAAAGGCCCCGCATGCGCACGACGCGTGTCTTCCACGCCGTGGACTCCCACACCGAGGGGATGCCCACGCGCGTGATCGTCGGCGGCGTCGGCACGCTGCCGGGCGCCACGATGGAGGAGCGCCGCCAGCGCTTCATGGCCGAGAACGACGGGCTGCGCCAGCTGCTCATGAACGAGCCGCGCGGGCACAGCGCCATGAGCGGCGCGATCCTGCAGCCGCCGACCCGTCCGGACGCCGACTTCGGCGTGCTCTACATCGAGGTGTCGGGATGCCTGCCCATGTGCGGCCACGGCACGATCGGCGTCGCGACGGTGCTGGTCGAGACCGGCATGGTGCCTGTCGTCGAACCCGTCACGACCATCCGGCTCGATACCCCGGCCGGTCTCGTGATCGCCGACGTCGCGGTGTCGGACGGTCACGCCGACCGGGTGACCATCCGCAACGTCCCCTCGTTCGCCGTCGCCCTCGGACGCACGGTCGAGGTGCCGGGATTCGGCGAGGTCCGGTACGACCTCGCCTTCGGCGGCAACTTCTACGCGATCGTGCGCCTCGACGACCTCGGGCTGCCGTTCGATCGCGCCCGCAAAGACGATCTGCTCGCCGCCGGTCTCGCGATCATGGACGCCGTGGATGCCGCCGAGGCGCCCGTGCACCCGGTCGACTCCACGATCCGCGGCTGCCACCACGTGTACCTCGAGGCGCCCGGCTCCACCGTCCGGCACTCGCGCCACGCGATGGCGATCCATCCCGGATGGTTCGACCGCTCGCCCTGCGGCACCGGCACGAGCGCGCGCATGGCGCAGCTGCACGCTCGCGGTGAGCTGCCGCTGCACACCGACTTCGTCAACGAGTCGTACATCGGCACGGCCTTCACCGGCCGGCTGGTCGAAGAGACCGAGGTGGCCGGCATCCCCGCCGTCGTCCCGACCATCACCGGTCGGGCGTGGGTCACCGGCACGGCGCAGTACATGCTTGACCCGAGCGACCCGTTCCCGCGCGGATTCGTCCTGTGACCGGCATCCCCGTCGTCTCGGCCGCCGACATCGAGCGGGTCTTCAGCCCCGCCGACGCCGTCGAGGCCGTGACCGCCGCGCTGCAGTCGGGTCTCGACGTCGAAACGGACCACGAGCGCATCTTCGCGCCCCTGGCCGCGGGCGAGTTCCTGCTGATGCCGACCGAGACGCCGGATGCCGTGGGCATCAAGGTTGCCACGATCGCCCCGGGCAACACGCGGCTCGGGCTGCCGAAGATCAGCGCCTGGTACCTCATCTTCGACGCCGCCACGCTGCAGCCGGCGGCGATTGTCGACGGGACCCGGCTGACGACACTGCGAACGCCCGCGGTCACCGCCGTCGCCGTCCGCGGCCTGCTGGCAGCCGACCCCGGCGGTGCGCGCACCGAGATCGCGGAGCTCGTCGTGCTCGGTTCGGGACCGCAGGCGATCGAGCACGCGACGACCCTCGCGGCGGTCCTGCCGGTCGGTCGCGTCGCGCTCATCGGCCGCACGCCCGACCGGGTCGCGACGGCGGTCGCGGCGCTGCGCGAGCGCGGCCTCGATGCGCGCTCCGGTACGCCCGACGACCTCCGCCGTGCCGACGTCGTCGTGACCGCGACCTCGTCGAGCACTCCCGTGCTGGGGCTCGGCGACGTCCGCTCCGACGCCGTCGTCGCGGCGATCGGCGCCCACGGCATCGCCCACCGCGAACTGGCAGCCGACCTGGTCCGCGCCGCGGACGTCGTCGTCGAGGCCCGCGCGTCGGCCGCCCGCGAGAGCGGCAACCTCGCCGCCGCGGCATCCGACGGTGCCGAGCTCGCCGCCCCGGCCAACCTGGTCGAGCTCGTGCGGGGCGCGGTCGTGCGCCGCCCGGGCGTGCCAGCGGTGTACAGCGGCGTCGGCATGGCCTGGGAGGACCTCGCGGTCGTGCAGGGGATCATGGGAGTCATGCGGCGGGGGGCCGCGCCGGAGGAGACGACATGAGCACGCCCGAGTTCCGCAACGTGGTGCGACTGAACAAGCAGCCGAGCATCCGATCGACCGTCACACGGGCGCTGCGCGCCGCGGTCATCAGCGGCGAGCTGCAGCCGGGCCGGGTGTACTCCGCGCCGAGCCTGGGCGAGCAGTTCGGCGTCTCGGCCACGCCCATCCGCGAGGCGATGCTCGACCTCGCGCGCGAGGGCCTGGTCGTGACGATCCCCAACCGCGGCTTCCAGATCACCGAGGTGTCCGAGCGCGACCTGCGCGAGGTCACCGAGCTGCGGCTGATGCTCGAGCCGCCCGCCGTCGAGCGGGCGACGCCCCTCATCCCGCCGTCGGCGCTGCCTGAGCTGCGGCGCAAGGCCGCCGACATCGTCGCCGGCGCGCAGTCGGGCGACCTCGTCGAGTACCTCGCCGCCGACAGCGACTTCCACCTCGCGCTGCTGCAGTACGCCGGCAACGCCCGACTCGTCGAGCTCGTCGCGGGGCTGCGGTCGCAGACGCGGCTGTTCGGCCTCGCGGGCCTGCACGAGCAGGGGCGTCTGGTCGCTTCGGCGCACGAGCACGACCTGATGCTCGACGCGATCGAGGCCGGCGACGCCGCCGGTGCCCGCGACCTCGTGCACCGCCACATCGAGCACGTGCTCACCGACTGGTCGGGCGAGGCGCCCGCGCCGGATGCCGCCGACGAGAGCGTCGGCACGTGAGCGGGGGCACCGCACGCCCCGACATCCTCGCCATCGGCGCGGGCATCGTCGGCGCCGCCGTCGCGCACTTCGCCTCGGCCGCGGGCTTCTCGGTCACGGTGGTCGAACGCGGATCGATCGCCGCGGGCACGACGAGCCGCTGCGAGGGCAACCTCCTCGTCAGCGACAAGGAGGTCGGACCCGAGCTCGAGCTGGCGCTGCACTCGCAGCGCATCTGGCGCGGCGAGCTCGCCGAGCACGCCGCCCGCTGGGAGTTCGAGTCCAAGGGCGGGCTCGTCGTGGCGGCGAGCACCGCGGGCAAGAGCGCGCTCGACGCGCTGGCCGAGCACCAGCGCGGGCTCGGGATCCGGGCCGAGGACGTGCCCGATGTCGCCGCGCTGCACGACATCGAGCCGCACCTGAACCCGGCGATGGCCGGCGGCGTGTTCTACCCCGACGACGCGCAGGTGCAGCCCGTGCTCGCCGCCCACCACCTGCTCCGGCTCGCCCGCGACCGGGGAGCGCGCCTGCTCACGGGCGTCACGGTGACCGGCATCCGCACGCGCGCCGGCCGCGTGATCGGCGTCGACTCGAGCGCGGGCGCGCTCGACGCCGGCGCCGTCATCAACTGCGCGGGGCCGTGGGCGGGCGAGATCGCCGCGCTCGCGGGGCTCGAGCTGCCGGTGCTGCCCCGCCGCGGCTTCGTGCTCGTCACCGAGCCCGTGCCCATCACCGTGCACCACAAGGTCTACGCGGCCGAGTACGTCCAGAATGTCGCCTCGTCGGATGCGGGTCTGCAGGTGTCATCGGTCGTCGAGGGCACCCCGAGCGGCACGATCCTCATGGGCGCCAGCCGCGAACGCGTGGGCTTCGACGCGACCTTCTCCGCCGAGGCGGTCGGTCGGGTGGCGCGCGCCGGCGCCGAGCTGTTCCCCGTGCTCGCCGACGTCCAGATTCTGCGGACCTACTCCGGCTTCCGCCCCTACTGCCCCGATCACCTCCCCGTCATCGGTCCCGACGCGCGCCTGCCCGGGATGTGGCACGCCGCCGGACACGAGGGCGCCGGCATCGGGCTGTCGGTCGGCACGGCGCAGCTCATCGTGCAGGCGCTCCGCGGCGAGCCGACCGACCTGCCGCTCGACGCCTTCCGGCCCGAGCGCTTCGCCGACGCGGTGGCCGCATGAGCGGGGATGCCGCGGGCGGAATGTTCGCGTTCGACGGTACGCCGGTGCCGTTCCAGCCGGGGCAGAGCGTGGGCGCCGCGCTCGCGGCATCCGGCGTCACGGCCTGGCGCACGACCAGGGGGGCGGGCGAACCGCGCGGCCTGTTCTGCGGCATCGGCGTCTGCTACGACTGCCTGCTGACGGTCGACGGGCTGCGGTCGCAGCGCGCGTGCGTGACACCGGCGGGCGCGGGCCAGGACGTCCGCAGCGACGATCCGGGCGCGCCGCTCGCGTCGCCGACCACGACCGACGGGGGCGAGCGACGATGAGCGGGACCGTGTTCGACCTCGCCGTCGTCGGCGCCGGCCCGGCCGGGCTCTCGGCCGCGGTCGTCGCCGCCGAGACCGGCCTGCGCGTCGCGCTGATCGACGCGGGAACGCAGACCGGCGGACAGTACTGGCGCCACCCGGACGAGCACCACCTCGACGCCTTCGCCCAGCCCGAGCACACGGGCCACCACCATTGGGGCCACTACCGCGACCTGCGCGACCGCCTGCGCCGACAGGTCGCCGCCGGGCGCGTGGACCATCGCGCGGGCCGCCAGGTCTGGCGCACCGACGGGCCGGGCGACGCGGCGGCCTTCCTGCTGCGAACGACCGCGGTCGCCGGACGCGACGCCGTGAGCCCGGACGAGCGCGCGATCCGCGCTCGCCGCGTCGTGCTCGCGCCGGGCGCGTACGACCGGCAGTTGCCGCTGCCCGGCTGGACGCTGCCGGGCGTGATGGCGGCGGGCGGGGTGCAGGCGATGCTGAAGGCGAACCAGGTGCGCGCCGGGCGTCGCGCCGTCGTCGCCGGTACGGGGCCGTTCCTGCTCTCGGTCGCCGCGGGCCTGGCCCGCGCGGGCGTCGAGGTCGTCGCCGTGTGCGAGGCCAACGCCCTGTCGCGCTGGGCGGCGACGCCGGTGCGCGCCCTGCAGGAGCCCGGCAAGCTGCTCGAGGGCGCGGGCTATGCGGCGACCTTCCTGCGCGAACGCATTCCGCTGCGCACCCGCTCCGTCGTCACCCGCATCTCGGGCGACGGTCGGGTCTCGCACGTCACGATCGGGCGCGTGGATGCCGCCGGGCGTGTGCGCCTCGGCAGTGAGCGCACGGTCGAGGCCGACCTCGTCGCGCTCGGCTGGGGGTTCACGCCGCAGCTCGAGCTCGTCGTGGGCATCGGGGCCCGCACGCGGGTCGATGTCGACGGATCCCTCGTGGCCGTCGTCGACGACGACCAGCGCACCAGCGTGCCCGGGGTCTACGCCGCCGGCGAGGCGACCGGGATCGGGGGAGCGGTGCAGTCGTGCGCCGAAGGAGAGCTCGCCGCCCTCGCCGCCGCGATCGACGCCGGGTTCGGGGTGCCGTCGGCTCGCGCCCGCGGCCTGCGTCGCCGCATCGCGCGCGGCCGCCGCTTCGCCGTGGGCATGCACCGGGCGAGTCCGATTCCCGCGGCCTGGTCGACGTGGCTCGAGGACGACACGCTCGTCTGCCGGTGCGAAGAAGTGCCCGTGTCGGCCGTGCGCCGCACCGTCGGCGACCTCGCGGCCGACGACGCGCGCGACGTCCGCGTCACCGCCCGGCCCGGAATGGGCATGTGCCAGGGCCGGGTGTGCGGATTCGCGCTGTCGTGCCTGGTGTCGGAGCAGACCGGTCGACCGGCGGGCTCGGCCGACCTCGAACCCCTCGTGCGCCGCCCGGTCGGCACGCCGATCCGCGTCGCCGACATCGCCGCCCTCGCGCCCGCCGCCGCCCCCGTGGCACCGGCCGACCCCGACGACCCGGTCGCCCCCGCCGGCGTCGCCCCCGCCGACCTCGCAGCACTCGGAAAGGAAAGCTCATGAACGCTCCCGCGCCCATCGCCGACACCCCCATCGCCGAGGTCGACGCTTTCGTCGGGCTCGCTGCGGCGGCATCCGTCGCCTGGCGGGCATCGAGCATCGTCGAGCGCGGTGAGGCGCTGCGCGCCGTGGCCGACGGACTCGACGCGCGAGCCGACGACCTGGTCGAGCTCGCGCAGCGCGAGACCCACCTCGCCGAAGGCCGGCTGCGCGGCGAGCTGCGGCGCACGACGTTCCAGCTGCGGCTGTTCACCGAGGTCCTCGCCGAGGGCTCGTGGCTCGACGCGCGCATCGACCACCCCGACGCCGACTACCCGATGGGGGCGCCGCGCCCCGACATCCGTCGCCAGCTCGAGGGAATCGGGCCGGTGCTCGTCTTCGCCGCGAGCAACTTCCCGTTCGCGTTCTCGGTCGCCGGCGGCGACACCGCCAGCGCTCTGGCCGCCGGCAACGCCGTCGTGCTGAAGGCGCACCCCGGGCACCCGCAGCTCTCGGCGCTCACCGGCGAGATCGTCATCGCGGCGCTGTCGGCGGCCGGCGCGCCCGCGGGCCTGTTCACGGTCATCCACGGAACGGATGCCGGTGTGCACGCGCTCCGCGCACCCCAGATCCGGGCGGCCGCCTTCACCGGCTCGATCGCCGGCGGACGGGCCCTGTTCGACATCGCGATGTCGCGCCCCGAGCCCATCCCGTTCTACGGCGAGCTCGGCAGCGTGAACCCGGCGTTCGTCACCCGCAGCGCCGCCGCCTCTCGGGGCGCCGAGATCGCGGAGCAGTTCGTCGCATCGGTGACCGGCAGTGCAGGCCAGCTGTGCACGAAGCCGGGCGTCCTGTTCGTCCCGCGCGGGTCGGGCCTCGTCGACGCGCTGGCCGCTGCCGCGCTGCCCGAGCCCGCGCCGCTGCTCAACGAGGACATCGCTTCCGGGTTCCGCCGGGCGTTCGAGCGCACCGCCGACCACGAGGGCGTCGCGGTGCTCGCCGCCTCGCCGGCATCCGATGGTCCCGTTCCCGCGCCGGCGCTGCTGCGCGCCGACGTCGCGGCGGTGATCGCCGACCCCGAGACGCTCGTGTCGGAGATGTTCGGACCCGCGGCGCTCGTCGTCGAGTACGACGAGGAGTCGCAGCTGGTGACGGCGGCCGAGCTGCTCGACGGACAGCTGACCGCGACCCTCGTGGCAGACGACTCCGACGAGGTCGCGCGCGACCTGCTTCCCGTGCTCGCGACGAAGGCCGGCCGTGTGCTGTGGAATCAGTGGCCGACCGGCGTCTCGGTCACGTGGGCGCAGCAGCACGGCGGTCCGTACCCCGCGACCACCGCCGTCGGGACGACCTCGGTCGGAACCGCGGCGATGACGCGGTTCCTGCGACCCGTCGCCTACCAGAACGTGCCCGATGCGCTGCTGCCCGAGGCCCTGCGCGACGCGAACCCCCTCGGCATCCCGCGCCGTGTGGACGGCGTGCTGACGGTCTAGTCGGTGATGTCGGCGGGTACCTGCCGCTGCTCGGTGAAGAAGACCGTCACCCAGCTGTGCTGCGGATCCCACCCCAGCTCGCGGGCGAAGTCGCGGCGGATCGCATCCCACTCCGCGAGCGGTCGCGTCGCGTGCTCCGGCGCCACCGAGAACTCGACCTCGGCCTGCGGCGATCGTCCGACCTGGGCGACGGAGCGCTGGAAGCCCGAGAGCCGGTGGCGCTCCTGCACCACGGCGGCTGCGGTGTCGACCTCGCGGGCGAGCGCCGCGGGCGTCAGCAGCGCGATCTGCGAGAAGGCGCGGATGAGGTCGGGAAGCGGGACGAACACGAGCACCGAGGCCACCACGGCGAGGATGCCGGGGTCGACGTAGGGCGTCAGCCACGCGGCATCCGTCCCCTGCAGGAACCACCCCACGACGTACGCGACGAGCAGAGCGAGCGTCACCGAGCCCGCCATCACCCACCCCTTGACGTCGATCGCGACGAGGGCCGACCGCAGCCGGCGATTCGCCCGCCACTCGACGATCGCCGCCGTCGCGGTGAGGATCACGACCACCACGGCGTACAGCACGGCGGGGCCGAACTCGATCGGCCGTCCCCCCGAGGTCAGCGACAGCACGGCCTGCACGAGCGCGTAGACGGCGACGGTCACCATCACGAGGGCCGTCGCGGCGACGACGAGCGGCTCGAGCTGCCACACGCCGAACGAGAACCGTTGGTTCAGCTGCGAGTCCGCCGTCTGCCGCGTCGAGCGGGTGATGAGGGATGCCGCGCCGATAGCCAGCAGCGACATCGCGGCATCCGCCAACGAGAACATCCCGTCGAACAGGATCGCCTGCGAACCGGTGATCGTGCCGAACGTGATCCCGAGCGTGCCGAGCAGCAGGATCATCGCGAGCGAGAGGCGGAGGGCGTGCTGTTCGGTGCGCACGTTCGACCTGCTTTCGATCGGGCGGGCGGTATGCGAGCCCGAGGCTACCAATCCCGCGGCGATCCGCCCGGGTCGAGCGCCGTGCATTGTGCGGCGCGGGCGCGGCGTGGCGAGGGGTTGGGGTGCGGGGGTTGGGTTGTGTGGGGTTTGGTGGCGCGGGGTTGGGTTGGCGGTTGGTGTCGCTTCGCGCCGGGGGTGGGGGTGCGAGGTGTCAGGTGAGCGGTGACGTCCGCCACGGCGAGGCGGGCACGGTCATTCTCGCGAGGGATGCCGGTCATCCGAGCGGGCGACGACGGCGCGGGCGGCGCTCCGTAGCGTCGAGGGCATGACGAAAACACGACGCCTCCCTCGCGAGGTTCCGCCGGGGGCAGCGCTGCTCGGCCTCATCGCTGTGATGACGACGGTGGCGGGCTGCTCCGTCGTCGACAACCTGGCCTATGGGCGCGCCGAGACGACCTACGACGACGCCCGCAGTCTCGCCCAGGCCCGCGGCGACGTGCCGGAGTGGCTGCCGAGCGACGCGCGATCGATCCAGCGGGTCGCGTCCACGCGCGACGAGACCGCGGAGTCGCTCGTCTTCGTCAGCGATGACGGGCTCACCGGCTGCGAGGAGGTTCCCCGCGAGTCCGCTCCCACGATGGAGGTGGATGCCGCGCCCGACGTGTACGAGATCTCCAGCGTCTTCGCGTGCGGCACATGGGCCGTCGCGCAGCAGGACGGCACGTTCTACGCCTGGACCCCCGCGGCCGAGGCCGAGGCCGAGGACGAGCAGCCCTGACGCCGCCCGCTGCGCTGAGCTCCGTCGCCGCACTGGCACCGCGCTCGCCGGCGGCGTAGCGTTCGGGCATGCCCGCTCCCGTGCCGTACATCCACTTCGCCGGACGAGCCGCCGAGGCGCTGTCGTTCTACCGATCCGTGTTCGGCGGCGAGCTGCAACTGCACACCTTCGCGGACTTCGGGCGCGAGGACGGCGCGCCGACGCTCATCGCCCACGGCGAGCTGCGCGGACCCGTCGACCTGTTCGGCGCCGATGCGGCCGCGACGGACGAGCCGGTGGCCGTCAGCGGCCTGATGCTCGCGCTGCTGGGCGCCGCGGACGCCGAGACATCGCGGCGCTGGTTCGACGCGCTCGCAGAAGCGGGAACCGTCGTCGACCCGCTGCAGCGACGCGCGTGGGGCGACCACGATGGTCAGGTGCGCGACGGCTGGGGGATCACCTGGCTGATCGGCTTCTCGGAGAGCTGACCCGGCGACGTGCTGTCACGACGCCGGGTCGCCCGTCGAGCCGAGGGCCGGTCAGCGCGCGGCGCCGGCGAGGGTGCCGGTGACCTGGCCCTGCGGGTCACCGATCATGCACAGGATCTCGCGGTCACCGGCATCCCAGCTGCCCGTGGTCGGCACGTAGTAGTTGAAGTCGAGCACCGACTCCTCGTACGACATCCCGACGAACGCGGCGAAGGCGTCGTAGCAGACCTGCTCGGCCTGCGTCTGGACTCCCTCGGTGCCCGGGTACTCGTCGCCCTCGATGTTCTGCGCGTGGAACGCCTCGAAGTCGTGCGGCTCGGTGCACGGAACGGTCGGGGCCTCCGTGACCTCGGTCTCCATCGTGCCGGCGTCGAGCAGGCAGTCGCCGACCCGGATCGCGAACACGTCGGTGCTCTCATTGGTCTCGGTGATGGCACCCGACTCGTCGCGCACGGGCGCCTGCGCGGTCGTGAAGGGCGAGCTGGAGCATCCGGTCGCCACGAGGGCGACGGCGAGGGCGGCGATGGGCAGAGCGAAGAGTCGACGTGTCGTAGTCACGGCGAAATGCTATCGATTCCACGAGCTTCCTGAGAGCTATTTATGACTCAGCTGGATGCCGCGACCCCGCGGGTCGTCGCGGACACGCCGGGCACCTCGTCGAGGGCGGTGTACACCGGGATGCCGCGCTCGCGGGCGATCGCGACGTCCTGGTCGGCACCGCGGGACTCGCCGGGCAGGCGCAGGACGGCGTCGCACCGCTGCAGCAGGCGATGGGCAACGGGATACATGACGTCCTTCGCCAGCGGGTCGGTCGGCCCGGACGCTCCGGCGCTCGCGAGGACGGGAAGGGCGACCCATTCCCCGATCATGGGGATGTGCCCCGCGGCGAACAGCGGCCATGCCGCCTCTTCGAGTCGGTCGAGGTTGCGGCGCATCAGCGCCGGGTCGCCGCCGGTGCCGGATGCATAGGGGCCGGCGATGAGGATCATGAGCGATTCAGTCATGGTTCCGATATTATGCATAAACGTGCACAAACGTGAAGGAACAGGAATGCTCGCTGCGTCACGCAAAGACCTGCTGCTCGCCCGACTGCGAGCCGACGGGCGAATCGTCGCCAAGGACCTCGCCGTCGAGCTCGGCGTCTCGGAAGACAGCATCCGGCGCGACCTGCGCGAGCTGGATGCCGCCGGCCTCGCGGTCCGCGTCTACGGTGGGGCGGTCCCGGCGTCGCCCGCGGTCGTCGATTACGGGGCGCGCCAGTCGGTCGCGACCGACAGCAAGCGTCGCGTCGCCCGTTTCGCCGCGTCGTTGATCGAGCCCGGCAGCACCGTCATCATCGACGGCGGCACGACGGCGCTCGCCACGATCCAAGCGCTCGATCGTGCTCTCTCGTGCACGATCATCACCCACAGCCCCACGATCGCGGCGGCCCTGCTCGAGCACGCGGCAGACGTCATCATCATCGGCGGCCGCCTGTTCAAGCACTCCGCCGTCGCCAGTGGAGCCGCGGCGGTCGAGGCCGTGCGCGGCCTGCGCGCCGACCGGTTCCTGCTCGGCGTGACCGGCGTCCACCACGAGGCCGGGCTGACGACGGGCGATCCCGACGAGGCGGCGATGAAGCGCGCGCTCGCGGCGCAGTCCGCCGAGACGTTCGTGCTGGGCAGCGCGGAGAAGATCGGGGCCGTGTCGCGGTTCGCCGTGCTCCCGCTCGAGGATGTCGCCGGCGTCGTCGTCGATCCCGACGCGGCGCCGACCGGGCTCGACGCGCTCGAGAAGCGCCGCGTGCCGCTGCTGCGAGCGACCTGACGCGCCTGCAGCCGCCGCTAGCATGGCGTCATGCAATGCCGGTGAGCCCCCTCTTCGACCCCTCCCGCACGTCGTCGTCGACGTCATCGAAAGGCTCGCCCATGCACTCTTCCGCTTCCCTTCGCGGTCAAACCGCCCTCGTCACCGGCGTCTCGCGCCGGCGTGGCATCGGCTTCGCCGTTGCCACCCGACTCGCCGATCTCGGCGCGAACATCGTCATCCACCACCACCGTCCGCACGACCTCGACCTGCCTTGGGGTGGTGACGACCTCGATGCCGTGCGCGCCGGCATCCGCGAGCACCTCGTCGACGGTGGGCGATTCGAGGACGTCGGTGGCGACCTCGCCGACGCCTCGGTCATCCCCGGCCTCGTCGAGCGGGCGGCGGCCCGGACCGGCCGCCTCGACATCCTGATCTGCAACCACGCCAAGAGCGGCGACGACGGCAGCATCCTCGACATGACGCCGGAGCGACTCGATGCGTTCTGGGACGTCAACGCGCGCTCGACCCTGCTGCTGACCGCGGAGTTCGCCCGGCGCCTCGCGCCCGCACTCGAATCGCCTCGGCGCCCGGGCGACCGGATCACGGGAGACAAGCCGTACGCCGCTCCGCGCGGTCGCGTCGTCTGGATGACGTCGGGCCAGATCCATGGGCCGATGGTCGGCGAGGTCGCCTACGCGACGAGCAAGGCCGCGCTCGCCGGCATCACCCCGACCGTGGCGGCGGAGCTGCTCGAGCTCGGCATCATCCTCAACACCGTGAACCCGGGGCCGGTCAACACGGGCTACCTCGACCCCGAGACAACCGACCGATCGCTCGACGACCTCGACCGCTACCTCGCGACGACGCCGTTCGGACGTGTCGGCCGGCCGGCGGATCCGGCCGAGCTCATCGCGTGGCTCTGCAGTCCCGCGGGGGCGTGGATGGTCGGGCAGGTCCTCACGAGCGACGGCGGGTTCAGTCTCGGCTGATCCTGCGGCGAGGGTCGGCGCGCCCGCACATCAGGCGACGGTTCGGCCCCAGCCTCGCACGGAGTGAAGCATCGCCGTCTTTGGGTAGGTGCCGCGCGGCGCCCCGATCTCGAACAGGTCGATCAGGAGGAACAGCGGGTAGTCCGGCGCCTGCGGCACGCGCTGGACGATCTCGCCATTGCATCCGATGATCGTCTCGTCGTTGCCCCAGATCGCGGTCCACACGTGCGGGGTGCCGGCGTCGAACGGCAGGCTGACCTGCGTCATCCGAGTCGTCAGCCGCTCGTCGTGGTGCGCCTTGATGCCGGTACGCGCCGTCCATCCGTCGCCGCTTTCACGGGCGTCGATCTCGAAGATGCACACTTCGCCGCTCTCGCGCGGGTCGCGATGCTCCGTGCCGACGAGCCAGGCCGCCAGCATGCAGTCCGGATCGCGGCTGGCGCTGACTTCGATGTCGACGCGGCCCGCGGCCGGAGCCCAGAGCAGCTGCAGCGGCGTGGGAGTCTGCACGGTCAGCCCGTCGGGTCGATGGCGATGGGTGCCACGGGTCGAGCCGAGCGGCCCGCTGAACGAGCCCGTCTGCAGGTTCGATACCCGCAGCGGGGCGTCGGCGGTCCGCCAATCCGGTTGATCCGCGTCGATGTGCAGCACGAGCCCCTCGGATCGGCGGGAGTAGCGGGCCCGGGCTCGCTCGGGGGTGGTCCAGTGCGGCAGGTAGCTGTCGATCCACAGGCGGGGGTCGGGGCCGTCGGCGAAGCGATCCTCGATGTCGGGCGGCGTCGCCGGGGCGGCGGGAAGGGGGCCGAGCATGACGTGTCTCCGGTTCAGTCGGTGCGCACCAGCAGGTCGCCGATCTCGCAGTCGAGCGCGCGGCAGATCGCCGAGAGCGTCGAATAGCGGATGGCGCGGGCGCGATCGTTCTTGAGGATGGACAGGTTCACCACCGAGACGCCGACGATCTCCGACAGGCGGGTGAGCGTCATCCCGCGCTCGGTCAGCAGCTCGTCGAGGCGGCAGTGCACGCCGCTGGGCTCGATGTCGTCGGCGGGGGTCATACGAGCCCCTCGCTGTCGCGCTGCAGGCGCTCGCCGCGACCGGCCGCGACGGCCAGCAGCAGCAGGATGCCGCCGACGCCCGCGAGCAGCCAGTTCGTTCGGGCGAGCAGCTGGCGGGGCGAGCCGACGGGGTCGGGGACGACGTAGTCGGCGCCCGCGAGATCGGGGGAGTCGTACAGTGCCGACCGTGAGTCGAGCATGTTGACGCCGAGGTCGCCGAGGGCGACGACGGTCGCGTGCGAATCGATGACCGGCGCGAGCACCGCGACGGCGATGGCCAGCAGGCCGAGGACGGCGAGGCCGACGGTGGTGAAGCGGCCGAACATCGTGCCGCGCAGCATCCGCCGGGTCTGGACGAAGACGAACACGCACCCCGCGAGGATGAGCAGCCCCATGCCGGCGTTGGGAAGCCAGGCCAAGAAGCGGACCCACCCCGACGCGTCCTCGTCGATGACGGTGACCGTGCGATAGAAGGTCTCGAGATCGGCATCTCCGCCGATGCGGGGCTCGCGATCCTCCGGCGGCACGATGTTCACGGTGAACATGAGCGACTCCGTCGCCCGCAAGATCGTGAAGAGGATGCCGCCAGCGACGACGATCGCGCCGATCGCCACAGCGAGAACCTGGGTCGCCCGTCCGACCGCCCGCACGTTCGACATCCGCGCCTCCTCGTTTATCGATAGTCGTTGTTATCGAAAAACGATATGACGCGGATGCCGCCGGCGCAAGCCCGCGGTCGCTATGCCGACGGCGAACACGGGCATACCCGTATCCGCGCCTGGTTACTCTCTTTCGTAAGCGCCCGGAGTCCCGGCGCTCTAAGGAGGCTGACGATGTTCGAGAGATTCACGGATCGTGCCCGTCGCGTGGTCGTGCTCGCCCAAGAAGAGGCGAAGATGCTGAACCACAACTACATCGGGACCGAGCACATCCTCCTGGGTCTGATCCACGAGGGTGAAGGCGTCGCTGCCAAGGCCCTCGAGAGTCTGGGCATCTCGCTCGACGCCGTGCGCGAGCAGGTGCAGGACATCATCGGTCAGGGGCAGCAGCAGCCGACCGGTCACATCCCCTTCACGCCGCGCGCGAAGAAGGTGCTGGAGCTGTCGCTGCGCGAAGCGCTGCAGCTCGGCCACAACTACATCGGCACCGAGCACATCCTCCTCGGCCTCATCCGCGAGGGTGAGGGCGTGGCCGCTCAGGTGCTCGTCAAGCTCGGCGCCGACCTGAACAAGGTGCGCCAGCAGGTCATCCAGCTGCTCAGCGGGTACCAGGGCAAGGAGCCCGCCGGCGCGACCGTCGGTGCGGGCGAGCAGGCTCAGGCGCCTCAGGGCGGCTCGGCGGTGCTCGACCAGTTCGGCCGCAACCTCACGCAGGCAGCGCGCGACAACAAGCTCGACCCCGTCATCGGCCGCGAGAAGGAGATCGAGCGGGTCATGCAGATCCTCTCGCGCCGCTCGAAGAACAACCCCGTGCTGATCGGCGAGCCCGGCGTCGGCAAGACCGCCGTCGTCGAGGGCCTCGCGCAGGCCATCGTCAAGGGCGATGTGCCCGAGACGCTCAAGGACAAGCAGGTCTACTCGCTCGACCTCGGCTCGCTCATCGCCGGTTCCCGCTACCGCGGTGACTTCGAGGAGCGCCTGAAGAAGGTCACGAAGGAGATCCGCACGCGCGGCGACATCATCGTCTTCATCGACGAGATCCACTCGCTCGTGGGTGCCGGTGCGGCCGAGGGCGCGATCGACGCCGCGTCGATCCTCAAGCCGCTGCTCGCCCGCGGTGAGCTCCAGACGATCGGTGCCACGACCCTCGACGAGTACCGCAAGCACTTCGAGAAGGACGCCGCGCTCGAGCGCCGGTTCCAGCCGATCCAGGTCGGCGAGCCGAGCATCCCTCACGCGATCAACATCCTGAAGGGTCTGCGCGACCGGTACGAGGCGCACCACAAGGTGCAGATCACCGACGGCGCGATCGTCGCGGCGACCAACCTGGCCGACCGCTACATCAGCGACCGCTTCCTGCCCGACAAGGCCATCGACCTGATCGACGAAGCCGGCGCCCGCCTGCGTCTGTCGATCCTGTCGTCGCCGCCGGAGCTGCGCGAGTTCGACGAGAAGATCGCGAAGGTCCGCGAGGACAAGGAGCGCGCGAGCGAGGAGCAGGACTTCGAGAAGGCCGCCGCCCTGCGCGACGAGGAGAAGTCGCTGCTCGCGGAGCGTCTGCGTCTCGAGAAGCAGTGGCGCTCGGGCGACGTGGCCAGCCACGCCGTCGTCGACGAGGGCCTGATCGCCGAAGTGCTCGCCCAGGCCACCGGCATCCCGGTGTTCAAGCTCACGGAAGAGGAGACCAGCCGTCTCGTCTTCATGGAGAAGGCGCTGCACCAGCGGGTCATCGGTCAGGAAGAGGCGATCGCCGCGCTCTCGCGCACGATCCGTCGTCAGCGCGCGGGCCTCAAGGACCCCAAGCGTCCCTCCGGCTCGTTCATCTTCGCCGGCCCCACGGGTGTCGGAAAGACCGAGCTGGCCAAGGCGCTCGCCGAGTTCCTCTTCGACGACGAGGGTGCACTGATCTCCCTCGACATGTCGGAGTTCGGCGAGAAGCACACCGTCTCGCGTCTGTTCGGCGCCCCTCCTGGATTCGTCGGATTCGAAGAGGGCGGCCAGCTCACCGAGAAGGTGCGCCGCAAGCCGTTCTCGGTCGTGCTTTTCGACGAGATCGAGAAGGCCCACCCCGACATCTTCAACTCGCTGCTGCAGATCCTCGAAGAGGGTCGTCTGACCGACGGTCAGGGCCGCGTGGTCGACTTCAAGAACACCGTGATCATCATGACGACCAACCTCGGTTCGTCGGCGATCGCGGGTGGTCCGGTCGGCTTCCAGGTCGAGGGCAACGCGCAGACCAGCTACGAGCGGATGAAGGGCAAGGTCGACGAGGAGCTCAAGCGCCACTTCAAGCCCGAGTTCCTCAACCGCGTCGATGACGTCATCGTCTTCCCGCAGCTGAACAAGGACGAGCTGCGCCAGATCGTGGGCCTGTTCACGAAGCGCCTGAGCGACCGCCTGCTCGACCGCGACATGACGGTGGAGCTCTCGGATGCCGCGAAGGACCGCCTCATCGAGATCGGCTTCGACCCGGCGCTCGGCGCTCGTCCGCTGCGTCGGGCCATGCAGCGCGAGGTCGAGGACCAGCTGAGCGAGCGCATCCTGCACGGCGAGCTCAACAGCGGCGACCACGTGAAGGTCGACGCCGAGAACGGTCGGTTCGTGTTCGAGACCGCGCCCCGCGAGGACAAGGTCGCGATCGGTGTCGGAGCCGCGGGCGAGATCGCCGCGACCCCCGACATCACGGCCAGCGGGAGCTGACACCGAGCGATTACGAAGGGGCGGATGCTGAGGCATCCGCCCCTTCGTCGTGTGCGCGGGATGGTGGCGCGGGCGTGCTGACGGCCGCGGGTCAGCCGCGAGGTCCCTCGCCGAGTACCTCGGTCTTCAGCGACTCATAGCCCTCGCGCTGCGGGTCGCCGTGCAGCCCGCCCGAGATGGCGTACTCCTCTTCGGGCGAGAGGATCAGGCGCTTGCGACCGTAGAGCGCGAAACCGAGGAAGATCACCGCGTACACGACGATGATGGCGACGATCGCGAGGAAGAAGGTCGGATTGAGCAGCAGGCCGACGAAGACGATGGCCGCGATGGCCGCCGCCGAGTACGCGCCGAAGAGTCCCCACGGGCTCTTGTAGGGGCGCTGGGCGTTCGGGAACTTCCGCCGCAGGATGATGAACGAGACCATCTGCAGGAAGTACGCCAGGACCGCTCCCCACACCGCGATGTTCAGCACGATCGCACCGGCCGGGCTCGAATCGCCGCCGGCGGCCTGCACGATGACGAGGGCGAGGAAGCCGATGACGGCCCCGACGACGAGGGCGACCCAGGGCGTCTTGCTCTTGCCGGTCAGCGACAGCCAGCGCGGGTAGTACCCGGCGCGCGAGAGCGAGTACATGTTGCGGCCGTAGGCGAACATGATGCCCATGAGCGAGGCGAGCAGCCCGATGAGCGCGAGGAGGGCGAGGATGGCCGCCGCCTGAGGGGGCAGGAAGGCCTTGAAGCCGTCGAGCAGCGGTTCGACCGACGTACCGGTCGCCTCGGCCCCGAGCACGCCCGTGTTGAGGAACAGCACGATGAGGCCGGTGACGATGAGGGTGCCGCGAGCCCAGAGACCGGCGCGCGGGATGTCGCGGGCGGGATTGTGCGACTCCTCCGCGGCGAGCGGCAGCTCCTCGATGCCGAGGAAGAACCACATCGCGAACGGCAATGCGAACAGGACGGCGCCGATGCCCTCGGGCAGGAAAGCGGATGAGCCGACGGCATCCGGGTTGGGGGGCATGTTCCACAGCGAGCTCCAGTCGAACGCGCCCGAGGCGAGCGACATGACCCCGAAGACCACGATGATCCCGATGGAGATGACCGACACGACGATCGCGAAGCCGAACGAGATCGCGGCGCCGGCGGCGTTCAGGCCGATGAAGAGGGCGTAGAGGATGACCCACCACACCCACCCCGGCAGGCTGACCCCCGTCAGCAGCTCGAGCGCCTGGTCGGCGTACGAGCCCGAGAAGTAGACGACGACCGCCGTGGTCGCGACGTACTCGATCGTCTCGGCGAGTCCCGTCGCCAGGCCGCCCCAGGGTCCCATGGCCGATCGCGAGAACGAGTACGCACCGCCGGTGTGCGGCATGGCCGCCGCCATCTCGCCGATCGAGAACGTCAGGCCGTAGTACATCAGCACGAGCACGGCGAAAGCGATGAGCATGCCGCCGAAGCCGGCGAAGTCGATGCCGAAGTTCCAGCCCGAGAAGTCGCCCGAGATCACCGCCGCGACGGCGAGCCCCCAGAGTCCCCAGACACCGGCGGAGCGCTTGAGGGTGCGCTTTTCGAAGTAGCCGTCGCCGGCTCGGGTGTACGTGGCGCCGCCGACCTTCTGGGCGGCACTGGTGGAATCGGACATGCGACCTCCGTGGCGTCGGGTGGGCGGCCGCGGGGGTCGCCTCGGGTGGGCGCTCGCCTGCGCCTTGGGCAGAAGTGTGGAGCCTATTGGTATGGCGTGTCTACCTTTGGCGTGTAAGTTCTGCGTTACGACTCCGCACCGGGCGGGCGTCGCGATCGGGAAGGACGACGGATGCCGGGCACCCTGACAGCGGCGGAACTCGATGCCGCCATCGACTCCGGCGAGATCGACACGGTCATCGTCGCCTTCCCCGACGCGCAGGGTCGCCTCGTCGGAAAGCGCGTCTCGGGGCGCTTCTGGCAGGACACGGTGCTGCCCCACGGCGCCGAGGCGTGCAACTACCTGCTCTCGGTCGACGTCGACGTGAACACCGTCGAGGGCTACACGATGTCGAGCTGGGAGAAGGGATACGGCGACATGACGCTCGTCCCCGACCTCGACACCCTGCGCCGCATCCCCTGGCAGCCGGGCACGGCTCTCGCGATGGCCGACCTCGGCTGGGAGGGCGGGGATGCCGTCGCGCAGTCACCCCGCAGCATCTTGAGCGCCCAGCGCGCTCGGCTCGCCGAACGGGGCCTGACCGCCTTCGCCGGCACCGAGCTCGAGTTCATCGTGTTCGACGACGGATTCCGCGAAGCGTGGGCCAAGCGCTACCAGGGCCTGCGCGCCTCGACCGACTACAACGTCGACTACAACCTCCTCGCCACCACGCGCCTCGAGCCGCTCCTGCGCGACATCCGGCTCGGGATGGACGGCGCCGGCATGTACTGCGAAGGCGTCAAGGGCGAGTGCAACGACGGCCAGCAGGAGATCTCGTTCCGCTACGCCGAGGTGCTCGAGACGGCCGACAACCACACGATCTACAAGAACGGCGCGAAGGAGATCGCCGACCGGCACGGCAAGTCGCTGACCTTCATGGCGAAGTTCGATCAGCGCGAGGGCAACAGCTGCCATATCCACCTCTCGGTGCGGGGCGCCGACGGCGAGGCGGTGATGGCGGGAGAGGGCGATCACGGGTTCAGCCCGCTCATGGGCCACTGGATCGCCGGCATCCTCGCCACTCTGCGGGAGTTCACGCTGCTGTACGCCCCGACGATCAACTCCTACAAGCGCTACGCCAAGGGATCGTTCGCCCCGACGGGGGTGGCCTGGGGCGTCGACAATCGCACGTGCGCGCTGCGGGTCGTCGGCCACGGCGCCTCGCTGCGAGTCGAGAACCGGGTGCCCGGGGGCGACGTCAACCCGTACCTCGCGATCGCCGCGATCATCGCGGGCGGACTGCACGGGATCGAGAACGAGCTGCCGCTGCCGGCTCCGCTCACGGGCAACGCCTACGATTCCGACGTCGCCCATCTGCCCACGACGCTCCGCGAGGCCGCTGCCCTCTTCGAGCGGTCGGACGTCGCGCGGGCGGCGTTCGGCGACGACGTGGTGGCCCACTACCTGAACCAGGCGCGCATCGAGGTCGAGGCCTACGACGCCGCCGTCACCGACTGGGAGCGCATCCGTGGCTTCGAACGACTCTGACCCCCGCCCGGTCATCGGCCTCACGACCTATCTCGAGCGCGCGAAGCAGGGGGTCTGGGACGTGCGGGCGAGCTTCCTGCCCCAGCAGTACTTCGACTCGGTCACCGCGTCGGGCGGCGTCGCGGTGCTCCTGCCGCCCCAGCCCTCACCCGAAGCGGCCGCCGCGGCGGTGCTCGACGGCCTGGACGGGCTCGTGCTCACCGGCGGGCTCGACGTGCAGCCCGAGCTCTACGGCGCCCCGCGGCACCCGCTGACCGACCCCGCGCGTCCCGACCGCGACGACTGGGAGCTCGCACTCCTGCGGGGCGCCCGGCGGCGCGGCATCCCCGTCTTCGGCATCTGTCGGGGCCTGCAGCTCATCAACGTCGCCGCCGGCGGCACCCTGCATCAGCACCTGCCCGATGCGCTCGGCACGGACCGGTTCCGCATCGGCGGCGGGGTGTTCGCCGACAACGTGGTGCTCGTGGACGACGGCACGCGCCTGGCGGGGCTCGTCGGTGCGGGGGAGCTGTCGGTGAAGAGCTACCACCACCAGGGCGTCGACCGCCTCGGCGACGGCCTCGTGGTGACCGCGCGCACGGACGACGGCCTCGTCCAGGCGGTCGAGGCGCCCGGCGAGGACTACCTCGTCGCGGTGCAGTGGCATCCCGAAGAGAACTCCGAGGACCGGCGGCTCTTCCTCGGGCTCGTCGCGGCGGCTGCCGAGCATGCGGCCCGGCGATCCGAGCACGCGGCGGTGCCGGCATGAGCGTGCACACCCTGGTCGATCCCTCGACGGGCGTCGCGTTCGCCGAGGTGCCGAGCGCCTCGACCGACGAGACGGATGCCGCCATCGCACGAGCCGTCGTCGCCCAGCGCGCCTGGGCCGCCGACTCGCCGTTCGCGCGAGCGTCGGTCCTCCGCCGGTTCGCCGCGGTCGTGCGTGACCACGTGGACGAGCTCGCGCGCCTCGAGGTGCGCGAAGCGGGGCATCCGATCGCCTCGGCCGAGTGGGAGGCCGAGCACGTCGCGCAAGTGCTCGACTACTACGCCGGAGCCCCGGAGCGCCTCAGCGGTCGGCAGATCCCGGTCGCGGGCGGGCTCGACGTGACCTTCCTCGAGCCGTACGGCGTGGTGGGGATCATCGTGCCCTGGAACTTCCCGATGACGATCGCGTCATGGGGGTTCGCTCCCGCGCTCGCCGCCGGCAACGCTGTCGTGCTCAAACCCGCCGAGCTCACACCGCTGACGGCCATCCGATTGGCGGAGCTGGCCCTTGAGGCGGGGATTCCCGAAGGCCTGTTCACCGTCATCCCCGGTGCCGGACCCGTCGTCGGTCAGCGCTTCGTGTCGCATCCCGACGTGCGGAAGGTCGTCTTCACCGGGTCGACGCGGGTCGGCACCGAGGTCGCGGCCGGATGCGCACGCGCGCTCAAGCCGGTCACCCTCGAGCTCGGCGGCAAGAGCGCGAACATCGTCTTCGCCGACGCCGACCTCGAACGAGCCGCCGAGGCGGCTCCCGGGGCCGTCTTCGACAACGCCGGCCAGGACTGCTGCGCGCGCAGCCGCATCCTCGTGCAGCGCTCGGTCTACGACCGCTTCCTCGAACTGCTCGAGCCGGCCGTCGGGAACTGGGTCGTCGGTGATCCGAACGACCGGGCGACGCAGATGGGGCCGCTCATCTCGGCCGGTCATCGCGACCGCGTCGCCGGGTTCCTCGACGGCGCCGACGTGGCGTTCCGCGGGTCGGCCCCCGACGGCGGCGGATTCTGGTTCGCCCCGACGGTCGTCCTGGCATCGCCGCGAGACCGCATCGCGCAGGAGGAGATCTTCGGTCCGGTCGTGGCGGTGCTGCCCTTCGACGACGAGGCCGACGCCATCCGACTCGCGAACGACACCATCTACGGGCTGGCCGGCTCCATCTGGACCGAGAACCTCGCCCGGGCCGTCCGCGTCTCGCGCGGAGTCCGCAGCGGCGTGCTCTCGGTCAACTCGCACTCCTCCGTGCGGTACGCCACACCGTTCGGAGGCATGAAGGCCTCGGGGCTCGGCCGCGAGCTCGGACCGGATGCCGCTGAGCAGTTCACCCAGACGAAGAACGTCTTCTTCGCGAGCTGATCGACCTTCACCGCAACACCGAAAGGAACCCGAATGGACCTCACCGCACGCCTGCGCGACCGCGTCGCCATCGTCACCGGCGGCGCGAGCGGTATCGGCTTGGCCACCGCCCGCCGATTCGCTGCGGAGGGCGCGCGCGTCGTCGTCGCCGACCTCGACCCGGAGTCGGGGCGGCGCGCGGCCGACGAGGTGGGGGGCGTCTTCCGCCAGGTCGACGTCGCCGACGAGGCGTCGGTGAACGCGCTCTTCGACGGCGCCGCCGCCGACCTCGGCTCGATCGACATCGCTTTCAACAACGCCGGGATCTCTCCCGCCGACGACGACTCGATCGAGACGACCGAGCTGCCCGCCTGGGATCGCGTGCAGGACGTCAATCTCAAGAGCGTCTACCTCTGCTCTCGCGCAGCGCTGCGCCACATGGTGCCGGCGGGCCGCGGATCGATCATCAACACCGCATCCTTCGTCGCGCTGCTCGGCTCGGCGACCTCGCAGATCTCTTACACCGCCTCGAAGGGCGGGGTGCTCGCACTCACCCGCGAACTCGGCGTGCAGTTCGCGCGCCAGGGCATCCGGGTCAATGCCCTGTGTCCCGGGCCGGTGAACACCCCGCTCCTGCGGGAGCTGTTCGCGAAGGACCCCGAGCGGGCGCAGCGGCGCCTGGTGCACGTGCCGATGGGTCGCTTCGCCGAGCCCGAGGAGCTCGCCGCATCCGTCGCTTTCCTCGCCTCGGACGACGCATCCTTCATCACCGCGACGGCCTTCGTCGTCGACGGCGGAATCACCAACGCCTACGTCACGCCGCTCTGACCGTAGGGTCGGAGGGATGACTGCACACGTCCCGCCCGATGTGCGCCGCACGGTGTACCGCCCGGTGCGCGGCGGCAACGCGCTCGAAGACACCGTCGCCCGCATCGTGCAGACCGTCAGGCTCGGCGTCGTCGCGCCCGGGGAGTCGCTGCCGTCCGAGCGTGATCTCGCCGCCCGGTACGAGGTCAGCCGCGACACCGTGCGGCAGGCGATCGGCGAACTCGCCGACGCCGGCTATCTCGAACGTCGTCGCGGCCGCTACGGCGGCACGTTCGTCGCCGATCCGGTGCCCGCGCCGGCGCGCCTGGAGCTGACCGCCGCCGAGCTGGACGACGTGCTGGGGCTGCGCCGTGTGCTCGAGGCCGGGGCCGCGCGCGCCGTCGCGTCGCGGCAGCTGACGGAGGCCGAGCGTGCCGAGCTGCGGGCGCGACACGCCGCCGTGCATGCGGCGCCCGAGGCCGAGTACCGCCGCCGGGACACGCTGCTCCACCTCGCGATTGCCGAGCTCGCCGGCATCCCCTCGCTGCTCGCGCTTCTCACCGAGAACCGGGCGCGCGTCAACGCGTGGCTCGACGCCTTCCCGCTGCTCGCGCGCTCGATCGAGCACTCCGACATCCAGCACGACCGCATCGTCGCGGCCATCCTCGCCGGCCGTCCCGAGGCGGCGGAGACCGCCGTGCTCGAACACCTCGCCGGCTCCGAGGCTCTGCTGCGCGGCTTCCTCGCCTGATTCCAGCCTTCAGCCTTCAGCATTCGGGCGTCGCGCGGAGCCTCAGTCCTCGAGCGGGGCGACGTCGACCGAGACGCGCAGGGTCGAGGTCTTCGCCTCGGTGAAGATGATGCCCTTCACGGGAGAGACGTCGCCGTAGTCGCGTCCCCATGCGACCGTCACGTAGCGGTCGTCGGCCCAGTGGTCGTTGGTCGGGTCGATCGCGAGCCATTGATCGGTGACCGGCAGCCAGACGGCCAGCCAGGCGTGCGACGCGTCGGCGCCGAACACGCGCTCCTTGCCGGGCGGCGGCTGCGTCGCGAGGTACCCCGACACGTACCGGGCCGCGACGCCGTGCGAGCGCAGGCACGCGAGGGCGACGTGCGCGAAGTCCTGGCATACGCCCGCGCGCTTCTCGAGGGCGTCGCCGACGGTGCTCGTGACCGTCGTGGCGGTGCTGTCGTAGTCGAAGTCGGCGTGGATGCGGCGCATCAGGTCGGTCGCGGCCTCGCCGACCGGACGCCCCGGCGTCAGCGACACCGCTCCGTAGGCGGCGGTCGCCTCGGACTGCGCCGCCCGCGGCGACGGCATCGCGAACTCCGTGGCGCGCCACGCCCCCTCCTGGTCGGGATGCTGCAGCGGGCGGGCAAGCTCCCACGGCTGCGCGAGCGCATCCTCGTCGTACGCCGGGGTCGTCACGGTGACGTCGCTCGACGACTCGATCGACAGCGCCTCATGCGGGTCGGTGACATGGAAGTACGTCGACCAGTTGCCGAAGTAGTCGAACTCACGACGGATGTCGCCCGGGGCGGGCGTCACGACGACGGCGGCATCCTGCACCTGCTGCCACGGCAGTGCGCGGGGCGTCAGATGGAACTGTCCGACGCTGTCTTCGACGGGCGCACTGTAGGTGTAGGCGGTGCGGTGCCACACCCGGTACCGCTTCATGCTCGGGCCTCCATCAGCTCTTCGATGAGGGCGAGCGACGACAGCGGTACGGGCGGCGGGCCGCTCTCGAAGTGCAGCTCGTCGATCGCGTCGCCCAGCTGCTCGAGCTGCGCCGTCAGTTCGCGCAGGACGTCGGCGAGGGCGGAACGGATGCCGTCGTCGGCGACGGTCAGTGCGTCGGTGTCGATCGCCGACGTGAAGGCCTCGAGGTCTTCGACCAGGCGCTCCGGTCGCGTCGACCCGGTCGATGCGGGGGCGGCCGCGAGGTGCGTGCGGAGGGACGCGAGCGCGAAGGCGAGGGAGCGGGGGTTGTCGGGATCGCGCAGCAGCAGGTCGAGCACGTCGGCCAGGCGGACGGCGCCGCGGTGGCGACGGCGGTGGGTCACGATGCTCTCGGATACTGCGAGCACCGCTTCGAGCACGGCGCGGTCGGTGCGCGCCTCGCGGCGCTCGACGGTCACCTGCAGCAGATGGCACACCTGCAGCGCCCGCTCGAGGAACCGGCCCGTCTCGAGCAGGTGCCAGCCGGCGTCGCGCATCATGTTCGCGGTGACGCCCTGCAGCGAGAGCACGACGGTGAGCATGCGGCCGGCCGACTCCGCGGTGCGGTGGGGGTGCGGCGACGCGCGCAGCGCCCGCGACGCGCGCTCGATGCCGGCGAAGACCCGCCACGTGTCGCCGGAGAGCTGGTCGCGCACGCCCTCGAGGGCATCGCGCAGTCGCGCCAGCGCGTGGGCGGTCGATCCGATGCGGCCGGCGTCGAGGAGCAGCGACCGGAAGTCGGCGTCGGCGTCGGCCGGTCGGGCCGTGCCGGCGCCGGCGAGACGGTGGATCGCGTCGCGCAGCACGCGGGCGCTCGTCGGCGTCACGCGGCCCGTGCCGGCGAGGTCGAGCTGCTGCTGTGCGGTGATCACGAGACGCAGCGAGTCCTCGGCCCGCTCCGCGTAGCGCCCCGACCAGAACATGTCCTCGAGCGCGCGCGGGGCGACGCTCGGCGCGCTGCGACCGCCCGGCAGCGGAGCGATCTCGGTCAGGCCCTGGTCGGCATCGCCCTCGGCGGCCTTGAGGATCCAGACGTCCTTCGTGGTGGGTGCGGCATCCGGGTTCTCGCGCACCGTCGCGAGCCCCCCGAGCAGGGGCCGATACGTCGAGCCGTGCCGCAGGGTGAAGGCGCGGAGGACGAGCGGTCGAGCGCGAGCGGCGTCGCCCGTCCACACCGGAGCCTGCGACAGGGGCAGCAGCTCCTGGCCGACATAACGGTGCGGGGCGGCGGCGATGCGGTCGGCGACGGCCGCGGCATCCATCCCGGTCAGGTCGCGACGCGAGCCGTCGATCGTGCGCACGACGAAGCCCGGGTCTCGTGCCTGCAGGCGCGCGAGGACGGTGTCACGCCCCCGCGGATCGCCGCACCACCAGGTCGGAACCCCGGGCAGGCGCAGCTGCTCGCCGAGCAGGGCCTCGCACGCGGCCGGAAGGAACGGCAGCAGCGCGGGGTTCTCGAGCACGCCGGCGCCGAGGCCGTTGACGATGCGCACGGCGCCGCGCCGCACCGCCTCGGTGAGGCCGGCGACACCCAGACGCGAGTCGGAGCGCAGCTCGAGCGGGTCGCACCACTCGGCGTCGACCCGGCGCAGGATGACGTCGACCTGCTCCGTCGGCTCGCGGTGGGGCCAGCCCGTCGGCTTCATCCACACGCGGCCGCCGCGCACGACGAGGTCGCTGCCCTGGACCAGCGGCAGGCCCAGACCGCGCGCAAGGAAGGCCTGGTCGAACGCGGTCTCGGAGTGCGGGCCCGGCGTCAGCACGACGACGCGCGGCTCGTCGACACCGTCGGGTGCCGAGCCGACGAGCGCGGCGTGCAGCGCCGAGAAGTACGGCTCCATCCGGTGCGGATCGCTCTGCTGGTACAGGTCGGGCAACACCTGCGAGATGACCCGGCGGTTCTCCATCGCGAAGCCCAGGCCCGAGGGCGCCTGCACGCGATCGGCGAGGACGCGCCACTCGCCGTCGCCGTCGCGGCCGAGGTCGGTTCCCGACAGCAGCAGCGGATGCCGCTCGGCGCCGGCGTCCCGGGCGACCGGACGCAGGAACCCCGCGTGGCCCAGCACCGCCGCGGCGGGAACGACGCCCGACGACAGCAGGGTCTGCGGACCGTAGAGGTCGGCGAGCACTGCGTTGAGCAGCTCCGCGCGCTGCGCGAGCCCGCCCTCCAGCCGGGCCCAAGCGGCGGCGTCGACCACGAGCGGAACCGGATCGAGCTGCCACGGCGCGGCGCCGGCGTCGGGACGCATGTAGGTCACGCCGTCATCGGCGAGGAAGCGCGTGATCTCGCCCTCGACCCGGCCGAGCTCGGCGGGAGTCAGCGCGAGCGCGAGACCGGCCAGCGACTGCCACGCCGGGCGCAGCCCGCCCTCGGGATCGACCACCTCGTCGTAGCGCTCGGGCTCGCCCAGACCGGCCGGAAGCGACGCCAAGGGCAGTGTCGGCTGGGACACTGCGGCTGCGTAGTCGCGGAGCACGCTCACGTCGGCACTCCCCGTGCGGGTGGGATCTCGGGCTGAAGCAACCCTACCGGCGCGGACTATCGTTGACGCGTGAGTTCCCCCGCCGCCGAGTTCGTCGTCCGCCCCGCACGGGCCAGCGACGTCCGCGGCATCCGCGAGATGCTCGAGCCGTGGGTCCAGCGCCGGATCCTGCTCGGCAAAGACCTCGTCGTGCTGTTCGAGTCGGTGCAGGAGTTCGTCGTCGCCGAGGCGGACGGTCAGCTCATCGGATGCGGCGCCCTCCACGTCATGTGGGAGGACCTCGGCGAGGTGCGCACCCTCATCGTGACCGACGCCTGGCTGCACCGCGGCGTGGGCGGAGCGATCGTCGACCGGCTCGAAGAGGGCGCCCGGGCGCTCGGGCTCTCGCGCCTGTTCTGCCTGACATTCGAGGTGGACTTCTTCGCCCGCCGCGGCTTCGAGGTCATCGGAGAGCAGGTCGTCGACGCCGATGTGTACTCGCAGCTGCTGCGCAGCCCCGACGAGGGCATCGCCGAGTTCCTCGACCTCGCCCACGTCAAGCCGAACACCCTGGGCAACACCCGCATGCTCAAGCACCTGTAGGCGTGCCGCCCGAGCCGCGCCGAGCCGTCCGCCTACCCTGAAGTCATGACCGACACGCCGCCCCGACGCCGTCACTCGCCCGCGGTCTACCGCCGGCGACGCCTGGCCGTGCTGCTCGTCGTGCTGCTGATCGTCGCCGCGATCGTGCTCGCCGTGTGGCGACCGTGGGAAGGCGCTGCCGCGCAGGGCGGCCCGACCCCGGCCGCGACGACGGATGCCGCGTCGGCGCCCGCGTCGCCGACGGCATCGCCGTCTGCCGAAGCGGCCGAGCCCGCGGCATCCGACGCCCCGCCCGCGGATGAGGACGCGGAGGTCGAGCCCTGCTCGGCGCAGTCGGTGCAGGTGTCGGCGGTGACCGACAAGGATGCCTATGGCGCGGGGGAGCTGCCGCAGCTGTCGATCTCGCTGACGAACTCGGGCGACGCGCCGTGCCTGCTCAACGTCGGCACCGCGACGCAGAAGCTGACCGTGTCGAGCGGCCCCGACGTGTGGTGGCGCTCGACCGACTGCCAGAGCGAGTCGAGCGACCAGGTGGTGCAGATCGATCCGGGGCAGACGGTGTCGAGCGTGACGCCGATCACGTGGGATCGCACCCGTTCCTCCGTCGAGAGCTGCGGAAGCGACCGCCCCGCCGCGCCCGCCGGGTACTTCAACCTCGCGGTCGAGATCGGCGGCCTCGCGGCCCAGCAGGACCGTCAGTTCGTGCTGCGCTGAGCGCCGACTGCCGCGTGAGACTTTTCTCACCCGAAACCGCGAGACAGGCCCGGATGCCGCCCGTACGCTGGGATCAGCTCCCAGAGTTCCACCGCTGTCCCCCAGCAGCGGTTGTCGTGAAACCCCCCAGTGCCGCGACGACGGATCCCCACCTCGGGTGAGCGATGGGCCCTCTCGATCTCTCCAGTCCCCAATGGAGAGTCCGAGAGGGCCCCTTCTCGTTCAGGCTGCGCTCGCCGTCTTCTAGGCTGAGGTGATGGCTGGAAAGAAGCGCGGCGCGAAGAACCCCCTGCCCGAGTTCCGCAACCCGCAACTGGCCGACGCCCTGCAGACGCAGGACATGGCCGCCCTCGCCTTCGCGCTACGCCACGGCCCCACCGTCGTGCCGCTCATGCGTCCCGGAAACCGTGACGATCCGCGCGACGTCGGCGAGATCTGGACCTACCGCGACCCCAACACCGGCGACGTCGCGCTGCTGCTCTTCAGCGATGCCGCGCACAAGCCCGAGGCCCTGCCCGCGCACGTCGCGCTGCAGTCACCGGCCGGCCTGCGCGCCTTCCTCGGCGCCCACGAAGCCGTGATCACGACGGTCTTCTTCGACATCGCCGGCCCGCACCCGATGCAGGCCGCACCCGCCGACCTGATCGCCGCGCTCGACGCCTGACCCCCCCGACCGCGATGCGGCGGGGGCCTCGCGCGCGAGGGGGCTGGAGCTGCCAGGTGGGCCTCGCCGCGTGGGCGGGCTCGGGTTGGGTCGGTAGTTCGCGCCGGTACCTCGGGGCGCGAGGGGCTTGAGTTGCCAGGTGAGCCGCGCCGCGTGCGTGGACTTGGCGGGGGTTGGCAGTTCGCGCCGCTACCTGGGGTGCGAGGGGGCTCGACCTGCCAGGTGAGCCCCGCCGCGCGCGTGGGCCCGAGTCGGGCTGGGTTGGGACTTGGGTTGGTAATTCGCGCCAGTACCTCGTGCGCGAGGGGGCTCGAGCTGTCAGGTGAGCCGCGCCGTGTGCGTGGGCTCGGGTTGGGTTGGCAGTTCGCGCCGCTACCTCGTGCGCGAGGGGGCTTGAGCTGCCAGGTGAGGGATGCCGCGCGGGCGGGCTCGGGTTGGCTTGAAACCTCGCGCCCCCACCTCGCGCGCGAGGGGGCTGGAGCTGCCAGGTGAGGGATGCCGCGTGGGCGGGCTCGGGTCGAGTGGACAGTTCGCGCCGCTACCCCGCGCGCGAAGAGGCTGGAGTTGTCAGGTGAGGCGCCACCACGTGGGCGGGCCCTGGTTGGCTTGGCAGTTCGCGCCGGTACTTCGCGCGCGAAGGGGCTTGAGCTGCCAGATGAGGCGCCACCGCGTTGGTGGGCCCTGGTTGGCTTGGCAGTTCGCGCCGGTACTTCGCGCGCGAGCGGGCTGAAGCTGCCAGGTGAGACCCTGCCGCGTGCGTCGGCCCGGGGTCAGAAGTCGGGGGCGTCCTCGGTGGATGCCGCGGGCTGACGCACCTGCAGATCGCGCATGGCCCCGCCGATGGTCCGGGACGACGCGTCGACCACCGCGCGATACCCCATGCGCTTCGCCTCGGATTGACGCTGCGCCGACTGGGTCACGGGACGGATCTCGCCCGCGAGGCTGAGCTCTCCGAAGGCGGCGACCTGTCGCGAGACCGCCCTGCCGCCCACGGCGCCGGCGATGGCGATCGCGATGGCGAGGTCGGCGGCCGGTTCGACCAGCCGCACGCCGCCCACCGTCGAGACGTACACGTCCTGGTCGCTCGTGACCGCGACACCGCGCTTCTCGAGCACCGCGAGGATCATCGCGACGCGGGCGCTGTCGACGCCGCTGACGACCCGCCGGGGGTTGGGGGCGCCGGTCTTCAGCGTCAGCGCCTGCACTTCGACCGGCAGCGCGCGGCGCCCCTCGAGAGCGATCGTCACGCAGGTGCCGGGCACGGGGTCGCCATGACCGAGGAAGAGGGCGCTCGGATCGGGGACCTCAGCGATGCCGTCTCCGGCCATGTCGAAGCAGCCGACCTCGTCCGTCGGTCCGAAGCGGTTCTTGAGGGCTCGCACGAAACGCAGGGATGTCTGCCGGTCGCCCTCGAACTGGCACACGACGTCCACGAGATGCTCGAGCACGCGCGGACCGGCGATCGAGCCGTCTTTCGTGACGTGTCCGACGATGAGTACGGGGAGGTTGCGCTCCTTCGCGACGCGGATGAGGGTCGAGGCGACCTCGCGCACCTGGCTCGGGTGCCCGGCGACACCGTCCGACAGCGCGGACGACACCGTCTGGACGGAGTCGACGATCAGCAGCTCGGGCTGCACGTCGTCGATGTGGCCCAGGACCGTGGCGAGGTCGGTCTCGCTCGCGAGGTACAGCGCGTCGTGCAGTGCTCCGGTGCGCTCCGCGCGCAGACGGACCTGCCCCAGCGACTCCTCCGCGCTGACGTAGAGCACGCGCCGCCCCGATCGGGCGGACTGCGCCGCGACCTCGAGCAGCAACGTCGATTTGCCGACGCCGGGCTCTCCCGACAGCAGGATCGCCGCGCCCGGCACCACGCCGCCACCGAGCACGCGGTCGAACTCTCCGACACCGCTCGAGCGACGCGGTGCCTCGCTCGTGTCGATCTCGGTGATGGGGCGGGCCGCCCGCGCGGCGCCGGGGCTGACCGCCGTCACACTCGTCGTGATGCCGGTCTGCGTCGCCGCCTCGACGACCGTGCCCCACTGCTGGCACTCGCCGCACCGGCCGACCCACTTCGCGGTCGTCCAGCCGCACTCGGTGCAACGGAAGGCCGTGGTGGGGGAGGGGCGACGGGAAGCCATGCGTCCAGGTTAGGTCGGCCCACCGACATCCCTGCGCCGCGTCCGGTCTCGCGTCAGGACGGCCGATACAGCCGTCGGGCCGGTGGTGCCGGTGCCGTTCCCGTCGCAACGGGAGTTCGCACCAGCACCACCGGCCCGACGCGTGTATCAGGAGCCGGCCGCGCCGCCCGGGATCAGGGGCGCAGGGATGCCGCGACCTCGCTCAACGCGCTCGCGGAGTGCTGGAACAGCTCGAGCTCGCGCTCGGAGAACTCGATCTCGCGCACGGGGAAGGCGCCGCGGCGGTTGACGACCGACGGGACCGACAGGGCCATGCCGTCGACACCGTGGAAGTCGCGCAGCACGGTCGAGACCGGGAGGACGGCATCCTCGTCGCGGAGGATCGCCTCGACGATGCGCGCGCTCGACAGGCCGATCGCGTAGTTCGTGGCGCCCTTGCCCTGGATGACCTTGTAGGCGGCGTCGCGGACGTCGACGGCGATCTGGTCGAGCTCCTCGGCGGTGAACTTGGGCTGGCCGTCGAGGGGCACCCAATCGAGGATCGGAACGGTGCCGATCGTCGCGTGCGACCACAGCGGGAACTCGGTGTCGCCGTGCTCGCCGACGATGTAGGCGTGGACGCTCGAGATCGAGACGCCGGCGCGACGGGCGATCTTCCAGCGCAGGCGCGACGTGTCGAGCACCGTGCCCGACGCGAAGATGCGCTCGGACGGCAGGCCCGTCGCCTCCTGCGCGAGCACCGTGAGGACGTCGCAGGGGTTCGTGACGATGACGTAGGTGGCGTCGGGCGCGACCTCGAGCAGCTGCGGCATCATCGAGGCGATGATGTTGGCGTTCACGCCGGCGAGCTCGATGCGGGTCTGGCCCGGCTTCTGCTTCGCGCCGGCCGTGATCACCACGACGTGCGAGCCCTCGGCGACGGAGATGTCGGAGCCGCCGATGATGTCGCTCGAACCGGTGAACTGCGCACCGTGCGCGAGGTCGAGGACCTCGGCTTCGGCCTTCTCGGTGGCGATGTCGTAGAGGGCCACGTGGCGGGCCGAACCACGGATCAGGGACGCGTAGGCGACGCTGGATCCCACGGCGCCCGCGCCGACGACGGTGAGTTTGGAGTTCTCGATCGCGCTCATGCTGACAGTCTGGCAGGCAGCGCTTATGTGTCACCAGAGCACAGGCTGAGCGTGCGCCGGAAGCGGCCGGCGCACGCTCGGAGCCCGGTCCTCAGCGCTGACCGTGCGGGTCGGTGGCGTTGACCATGCGCACGACCTCGTCGTAGTCGCCGCGCGCCTCGCCGTGGCGCAGGAACCGCACCCGATCGACGAGCACCTCGCGCACATCCGGCTCGCGCTCGAGGATGCCCATCACCTCGGCGACGAACGCCTCGAGAGGGAGTGCCTGCGGGTTCTCGGCATGGCCGGGCAGCAGGTCGGTCTGCACCGCCGGGGGAACGAGCTCGACGATGCCGACCGACGTGCCCTCGTACTGCAGGCGCAGCGACTCGCTCAGCATGTGGATCGCGGCCTTCGTCGCGTTGTAGCTCGGGGTCACGCGCAGCGGTGTGAACGCGAGCCCCGACGAGACGGTGACGATGGTGGCGTCGGGGCAGGTCAGCAGGTGCTCGATGAAGGCCCCGATGAGACGGATCGGTCCGAGCAGGTTCGTCTCGACGGTGCGCTCCGCGCTCGCCAGGAACCCGGCCGGGCTCGTCCAGTCCTCCGCCGCCATGATGCCCGCCATCGCCACCACCGTGTCGAGGTCGGGGTGCCGCGCGATCACCTCGTCGGCGGCGCGTTGGACGGATGCCGCGTCCGCGACGTCGATGACGACGCCGTCGATCGCCGGGTGCGATCGGCGCAGCTCGTCGATCAGCTCGGTGCGGCGTCCGCCGACGATGACGGTGTTGCCGCGCTCGGCGAATGCGAGGGCGAGGGCGCGGCCGATGCCGCTCGTGGCTCCGGGGATGAAGATGGTGCGATCGGTGATGTTCATGCGACGACTCTCGTCGCGGCATCCGATCCGCTCCAGGCAGCGCTCATCGGGGGATCGGCGGTCCCTGGTTCGGGCGCCGCGCCCCGGCCATGATGGTGGCGTGGACAGACCCGCTCTCGCCAGCTTCCTGCGCGCTCGCCGCGAGCGCCTGCGCCCGGAGGACGTGGGCCTGCCCGGGGGCGTGCGCCGGCGGGTGGCAGGTCTGCGGCGGGAAGAGGTCGCGCAGCTGGCGCTCATGAGCGTCGACTACTACACCCGGCTCGAGCAGGAGCGCGGGCCGCAGCCAAGCCCGCAGATGCTCGCATCGCTGACGCGGGCGCTGCGGCTCTCACGCGCCGAGCGCGACCACCTGCACCGCCTGGCCGGGCACGCGCCGCCCGAACTCTCAGGATCGGCGGACCACGTCGCGCCGGCGCTGCAGCGCGTGCTCGACCGCCTGAGCGACATCCCCGCGCTCGTGATCTCGGAGCTCGACGAGACCCTCGCGCAGAACGACCTCGCACGTGCGCTCTTCGGTCCCCGCGAGTCGCTCACCGGACCCGAGCGCAGCGGTGCGTGGTGCTGGTTCATGCGTCCCGAGACCGATCGGGCGGTGTATCCGGCGTCGGACCACGATCGTCAGAGCCGCGCGATCGTCGCGAATCTGCGCGCGGTCGCGGGGCGGAGCGGGCCGGCGTCACGCGCGGCGCGGCTGGTCGCCGACCTGCATGCGGGCAGCGAAGAGTTCGCCCGGCTGTGGGATCTCGAAGAGGTCGCCGAGCGCTTCGCCGATCACAAGGTGCTGCTGCATCCCGCCGTAGGCGAGATCGAGGTGGACTGCCAGGTGCTGTTCACCGAGGACCGCTCGCAGGCGCTGCTCACCCTGACCCCGCAGCCCGGCAGCCCCGGCGCCGAGAAGCTGCGGATGCTGGCGGTGCTGGGCCCGCTCGCCGCGGAGCGCCGTCCGGGTTGACGCGCGCTGCCGTGCCTGGTGGGCGCCGTGAGCAGGGTCGGGTCAGGGCGCCGATGCGGGCTCGGGGGGGGCGACGGATGCCGGCGAACGCGATGAGTCCGCCCAGCGCCATCAGTGCCGCGGTGACGATGGCCGCGCGGTGGAACCCCGCCAGATCGAGGCTGCCGCCGACGATCGGGGCGAGGAAAGCGATGACCACGAGTCCCGCGACGCGGGCGACGGCGTTGTTGACCGCCGAGGCGATGCCCGAGCGGTCGGCGTCGATCGCGCCGAGGATCGTCGCGGTCAGCGGCGACACGGTCGCGGCCAGCCCCAGACCGAACACGAGCAGCCCGGGCAGCACCTGCCACCAGTAGTCGAAGTCCTCACCCACGAGCAGCAGCATCAGCGCGCCGCCCGCCATGACGAGCGGCCCGACGGTCATGAACAGGCGCCCGCCGAGGCGCTCGGCGAGAGAACCGGCCCACGGACTCAGCGCGATGAGCAGAACCGTCGTCGGCAGGGATGCGAGTCCCGCCAGCGTGGCGCTGAGCCCGGCGCCCTCTTGCAGGTAGACGCCGACGACGAAGCCGTTGAGCGACAGTGCCGCGTACACGAACAGGGTGCTGAGGTTGCCGGTCCAGTAGTTGCGCGCCCGGAACAGGTCGAGCGGCAGGATCGGATGCCGTGCCGTCCGCTGCCGCAGCAGGAAGGCCGCGAACAGCGCGGCGCCCGCGGTCAGCGGCATCCAGATCGCGGGGGAGGTCCAGCCGAGGTTGGGTTGCTCGATGAGCGCGAAGACCATGCCGCCCAGGCCCGCCGTGCACATCGCGGCGCCGAGGACGTCGATGCCCGCGTCGGCCCGCCGTTCGTCGCGCACGGGCAGCCGCGCGACGAGCCACAGCGTCACGGCGACCGGGATCACGTTGATGAGGAAGGCGTACCGCCACGACAGCAGATCGACGAAGATACCGCCGAGCAGCGGACCCACGAGGGTCGCGCCTGTCGTGAACGCGGTCCACAGGCCGATGGCGCGGGACCGCTCGTGCCCCTGCAGCAGCGACGTGATGAGTGCGAGGGAGCTCGGCACCAGGAACGCGCCCGCCGCGCCTTGAACCGCGCGGGCGATGATGAGGAACAGGGGATCGCCGGCGAGGCCGACGGCGATCGAGGCGACGCCGAATCCGATGAGGCCGATGCGCAGCACGAGCAGCCGACCGAAGGTGTCGCTGACCGAACCCGCGAGCAGGATCAGCGACGACAGCGTCAGCAGGTACGCGTCGACCGTCCACTGCTGCGTCGCCAGCCCGCCGCCGAGCTCGCGCTCGATGGCCGGCAGAGCGACGTTCACGACGGTGCTGTCGAGGAACGCGACGGATGACGCGAGCGACGCGATCGCCACGATGAGTGCTGTCTGCGGGGCCGATGATCGCGTCACGAGGCCACGCTACGCCCGACCGCGGACACCGTGGTTCGCAGCATCCCCTCGGATGTCGTAAACTGGTCGGCGGTGACGTGTCCGAGCGGCCGAAGGTGCAACTCTCGAAAAGTTGTGTAGGGTAACCCCCTACCGTGGGTTCAAATCCCACCGTCACCGCCAGTGAAAACCCCCGGTTATCCGGGGGTTTTCTGCATGTGGCGGGCGGGCGTGGTGCATTTTCGGTGCAAGTCTGGGTTCATCGTTTCCACAATGCAGACTGCCGACGGCTCACCTGGCTGGCTTGTCACGGAAGCTGATCGAGGGTCAGGTCGTCGGTGGTGCTGGACACCAAGGGTGGGCTCAGGGGGGGCGAAGGCCTCGACCCGCTGATCGTCTCCCAGATCGGTTCCGCCGGCACGTACCGGCTGCTGCACGCGATCCTCCGTATCGCGCGAGACGGTGAGCGCATCGACGAATGGGAAGAGAAGGCGGCTCGATCGGCCCTCACGCGGGCTCTCATGCAGTTTGAGGGCGGTCGTGCTCCCACGATGAGCGACCTCCTGCCGCTGCTGGGCGACGTCGACGCGGAGGAGCTGAACGGCAGCGAGTCGGCCCGTGACCGGCTGCACCAGGCGGGCCTCGGCGTGCGATTCACCCTCGAAGGGCTCTTGGAGGAGTACGGCGGGCTGCTCGACGGCGACACCAGCAAAGAGGTGGCGCTGACCGGCAAGCTGACGAGCTTCGATATCTCTCAGCTCCCCGGAGAGGGCCCGTCCTCGCACGTTGTCCGCGCGATCGGCAACCAGTGGATGCTGGGCCGGCTCCGTGCCGATCCGGGCTGGCAGACGACCTGCATCAACGAGGAGGGGTGGGACATGGTTCAAGGCCCCACCGCGCACCTGTTGAAGTCGAACCAGAAGCTCTCTCGTGGCCTCGGCCTGAGCAACGTCTTCGTGTTCCACAAGGGCGCCGATATCCCCGCTGATTCTCCCGGGCGAACCGTCATCAGCGAGGCGCAGAGCATCTACATCTTCCGGCAGGACCGCCAGGAGGATGCCGACTGGGCGGTGCAGACTTTCGGATTCGATTCGTCGACGGCCGAGACGTTGCAGAACCTCGCACCCGGTCACTTCGTGTTCAAGTACGGCAGCGTCCCCGAAACGCACGTGCAGCACGTGCGTTCATCTATCGAGGTCAGCCTGACTGACACCGACGAGGGGATGCGAGGAGACGGCGACCAGGGCGCGGCATGAAGACCAAGCTGATCGCCGCTGTCGTGGCCGTCGCCGTGGCGCTCATGTTCGGGGCGATGTTCGTCCTCTCCTCCGTGCAGCGAGCCGACGCCGCCGGCATGTGCATGGCCGACACCGGCGCGCTGCCGGCGGAGGTGAATGGGTACAAGCGCGACCAGCTCACCAACGCCGCGGCGATCATTCGAGCCGGCATGGATCTCGGTATCAACCAGCACGGCCAGCTCCTCGCGGTCATGACCGCGATGGGCGAATCGTCACTGCGGAACATCACTTACGGCGATTGGGAGACCTCCGGTGTCACCAACCCCAACGGCACCCGTACGACTTCGATCGGACTGTTCCAGCAGCAGGACTCATGGGGGAGCGTTGAGGACCGGCTCAACCCCGCACGCTCCGCAGCGCTGTTCTACGACCGGTTGACCCAGGTCGACGGGTGGGAGGACATGCCTGCCACGCTCGCGATCCACAAGACCCAGGTCAACGACGACCCCGAGCATTACGCCCGATTCGAGACGGACGCGAAAGCGATCGTGACGGCGTTGACCACTGCGTGTAGCGCCGGAACGGGGGAGTGGGTTGTTCCCGCACGCGGGACGGTCACCGACACGTTCGGTACCTGCACCGTTAACCGCCCCGGCGATGAGTGCCACAAGGGCACCGACCTGGCTACCGGCTCATGCGGGAGCCCGATCTGGGCAGCCGGTGGCGGCACCGTGACCTTCGCCGGCGTGCAGCCCTACCGGGGAAACGTCGTGTGGATCGACCACGGGAACGGCATCGAGTCCGGCTACTTCCACATGGAAGACGGCAGCCTGCGGGTGGCCAAGGGCGACCAGATCGCCGCAGGAACGCAGATCGGCACGATGGGCGAGACAGGGTTCTCGTTCGGGTGCCACCTCCACTTTGAGATCCACAACAACGGCAAGCCGATCAATCCCGAGCCGTTCATGCAGAACGCCGGCGCGCCATTGCCGCGCTGACCACCAAGAGAGAGGAACCCCCATGTCCGCACGATTCGTCACCGGCCGGCTCTCCGCTGACCCCGAGGTGCAGCAGGCAGGCCGCATCCAGATCACCAAGTTCACGGTGCTCGAGAACACCTACGAGTACCGCGGCGACGAGCGAATCGAGGGGCACCAGCCCCTCGCTCACTACGTCGAGGCGAAGTTCGAGCTTGGCGCGAACGCCGCGAGCTCGCTGCGCAAGGGGCACGCGGTGATTGTCGCCGGCGTCGAACGGGATGCATCGTTCGAGGGCCGTGAAGGCACCGTGTACCGGCGCATCATCGATGCCTCCGCGATCGGCCCCGACCTCGCCCACGCGACTGCCGCCGTCGAGCCCGTCCGTCGTGCCCCTGCTACAGAAGAGCCGACGCCGGCGGGGAGCTGACCGACGATGTTCTCGCAGTCCGGCATGCCCGATATCAAGCCGCGGATCCCACCCATACCCGGGCTCATCGAAGCTGTCACTGGCTTCGCGACCGTCACCGCATGCGTTGCGTCTGTCGCAATCATCCTGGCCGCGCTGTTCGGTGCTCTCGACTACACGACCTGGGCGATTCGAGCTGGCATCACGGGGTTCACTACCGCCCTAATCACGATCCTGGCCGGCGCGACCGTCGATGAGTGGAGGCCCGCGATCGCGGTCGTTGCCAGCCTCGTTCTCGCTGTCGTCGTTGCCGTAGCGGTGACATTAAAGCGCAGCCGGGTTTGAACACGATGAGCCCGCGACGCCTGATGCTCGCTCCGATCCTGCTCGGGGTGAGCATCAGCGTCAGCGCGTGCGTGCCGCCCAGCAGTCCTAACGCAGCAAGCTCGTCGACGAGCGGTGTCGTGGTCGCAGTCGTCGACGGCGACACGATCGACGTCGACACCGGCGCCGGCGCGCAGCGGGTGCGGATCATCGGAATAGATACCCCCGAGATCGGCCGAGGTGGGAAGGCAGACGAGTGTTACGCGCAGGAGGCGCGCGAGATCCTCGACGAGCTGATCTACCGCAGCGACGTCGAGCTGATCGCGGACCCCACCCAAGCCGACGTCGACCGGTACGGCCGGCTACTGCGACACGTGCAGCACGAGGGCCACAGCGTCGCCCTGACTCTCATCGAGGCCGGCGCCGGGTATGAATACACCTACGACGCCGCTTATGACGGCCAGGACGCCCACAGGGCCGCCCAGGACGCCGCCGAGCGCGACCGCCGCGGCCTGTGGGCCGCGTGCGCGACGGGCGGCGGCAGGTGATCGCGTTCGTGCTCACCCAGCCGGCGGCTTCGCGCTGAGGGGCGTCACCGCAGATGCCCATACCCACGCGCGATGCTCGACCCCGCCTACGGAGAACCGAATAGCTACGGCATCCGGTGTCCACCGGCACGCCTCGGCGTCAACCCACACAGGTGTTGAGCCGAACCGCACCCACGCGCGAACCGGCTTCGGCTGCGGGTCGATCGTGACGGCCACCTTGTCGAGTTCCAGTTCGGCCGCGGTGAGCGATTGCAGCGGGCCGCCCTCGCGAGCTGCGCGTTCGAGGATCTTCGCGTCCATCCGGCGATCGACCGCCGGCGGTCGCGCGACGACACCGCATCGGTCGCGCGTTAGAACAGGTGATGGCGGGTGCGATGGTCCCGCTGATGATGGTGACGCTGGCGGTGGTCGTCGGATCGCAGATCGCCGCGGTCGGCTCCCAGGCGCTGACGCTGCTGCGAGTGGTGCCGCTCTACATAGCATTCGTCGTAGTCGCTGTCGCGGCAGGCCTCCTCACTGCTCGATTCGCGCAGCTCGACGTTCCCCCCACTCGTGCCGTGATGTTCTCGGCGGCCACCCGGAACTCCCTTGTCGTGCTGCCACTCGCGCTAGCCCTGCCTGCCTCGTTGAGCATCGCGCCGCTTGCCGTCGTCACTCAGACGTTGGTGGAACTCGTCGCGATGGTCGTGCTCGTACGCTTGGTGCCCCGCATTGCTCGGCAGAGCGCTCCTACAGTGACGACCGACTGACCAGTACCGGCCCGGACGGCTCGATCAGTCTTGGAGAGCGGCCTCGAATCGCACGCGCTCCTCAGTTGTCGGGTCGGCGGCGAAGTCGCGGAACAGTGCCGCGTGTGACTCTTGTGCCTCGCCCCACTGTTCCTGTGTCTCGAACAGCCGGTGGTACATGTCTTCGAACTGGCCCTGCTGCGCGGCCGCTTGGGCGGCGACGGCCAATCTGGCGACCTTGGTCATGACAGAACGTCGATGAGACGGAGGACTACGCCCGACTCGATCAGGATGTACAGGCCGAGCCCGATGAAAACGGCGGGCACGAGCCAATGCTCGATCTTCTCCAATGCCTCTGTGACGGTCTTGTTGGTGCCGACGAAGCGCGCGACGAGGCACCACACGGCGACGAGCACCAAGAAGACGATGATGGTGACGATGGTGTCCGGAACGGGGTTGGTGCGGAAGACCGGCGTGTAGAGGGAGATGTTGTCGGCGCCGTTGGCGATCGTGATGCCGGCGACTCCGAGCAGTCCTCCTGCGCTGATCGCGCTGTCGTCCTCGTCATCGTCGCCCCGGCGCCGGAGGGTTCGGATCAGACCATAGACACCAATTGCGAGTGGGATCAGGCCCAAGAACCCGACCCATTCGTTCGGGACGATGGTGAGGCCGGCGGCGGCGATGACGCTGATCGCTACGAGAGCGATGAAGCCGAGGTATTGCCCTGCAACGACTTTCCATCCTGGAAGGGAGCCGCGCGTCGACGCGAGAAACAGCACCGTGAGGACAACGATGTCGTCGATGTTCGTGGCCGCGAACAGTCCGATGGCGGCCGCGATGGTTCCGATCATCGGGCATCACGCCCGTAGGTCTGGCACAGATCGACCTTGTAGCCGGTCGTGGCGAGGAGTCGCTCGGCGGCTTCCAGGATGTCGATGACTTCCGGAGTGGAAACGGAGTAGAAGTTCTGTCGACCTTCACTGCGGGCGACGACAAGTCCGCATTCGCGGAGGCATCCCACGTGCTCCGACACGGTTGACTGCGCCAACCCGAGCTCGTCGGTGAGGTCCCTCACCCGAGCCTCACCCATCGACAGTCGCCGCAGTATCGACAAGCGACTGCGATCGGCAAGCGAGTGGAACAGCGATACAGCGGCGGTCATCTCAGTGGTCATCGTCACTCACCGATCATATCGGAGTTCGTCGATGAGATCTAAGCGTCCGGAAACGATCGTTCTTGGCATACCGTGCGCCGGTCGTTCGGAAGCGCTACCAGAAACGTGAGTCGATACCTGGGTTCCCGGTGATCCCGGAGTTCTCCCACATGCGCCGAGCCCGGTTCGAAGATGGCCGTCAACGGATCTTCCGCCGCGCATACAACTACGACATCCCACCTGGAAACGGGTCCGTGTCCGACTCGGGCCTGATTTTCGTGTCCTTCCAAGCCGACGTCGACACCCAGTTCACTCCGCTGCAGAAACGCCTCGACGAACTCGACCTCCTCAACGAGTGGACCGTCCCGATCGGTTCTGCGGTCTTCGCCATCCCACCTGGCTGCGCCGAAGGCGGATACATCGGGGACACACTTTTGAACTGAACCGGCAAACGCCGGGACGAAAAGCTGCCGCATCGCTTCTGAGGTGCAGGCAGGTGGGGCGTCACCTTTCCCTCCCGACGTCCCACGGTCGCCAGAGGTGGTGGTGCGCCGAAGGTGACCGGCCCGGGTGAGCGCGCACGGAAGTGCCGCCCACCCGGGCCACTCACACTCCGTCTTCTGTGGGTCTCACCCAGATGCTGCGTCCGACTCTTCGCCACGATCGAGTCTGCTGAGCTCGATGTTTCATCGGGTGTTCACTCACGAGCCAGCCCACGGCCCGACACGGCAGGTTTTCTGTATTGGTCCACGCGTCCCGTCCCATGCGGCGCGTTTTACTCGAGAGGCTTCCCCCGCATGAAATCGTTCATTCGCCGACGGCGCGTCATCGCTGCGTTGGGCGCCACTGTGACCATGGTTGGCTTCGTCTCGATGAGCGCGTTGCCCGCCTCAGCGATGGCTGATGACCTTACTGAGAACGGCGGAGCCACCCGCAACGACGGCGACATGACCCAGTTGCTGCGGGACTCCATTGTTGACGGCCCCGCAAAGAACGTCATCCTGCTCATCGGCGACGGGATGGGCGACAGCGAGATCACGATTGCCCGTAACTACGCTGAGGGCGCTGCAGGTGAGTTCGCTGGTATCGACGCTCTGCCGTTGACCGGCCAGTACACGACCTACGCCCTGACGGATACGGGTGCGCCGAACTATGCGCCCGAGTCGGCCTCGACCGCGAGTGCGTGGTCTACCGGCACCAAGACCGTCAACGGCCGCCTCAGCGTCGACGTCGCCAACGCGCCGCAGGCCACTCTCCTGGAGATCGCTCGCGCGAACGGAATGAAGACAGGGAACGTCTCCACCTCGGAGATCCAGGACGCCACCCCCGGCGCCCAGGTCGCGCACATCTCCGCGCGTGGTTGCTACGGTCCCAACGAGACCAGCCAGCGCTGCGCTTCCGAGGCGTTGGAGAACGGCGGCCTCGGGTCCATCAGCGAGCAGATGCTCAACGTGCGTCCCGACGTGACGCTCGGCGGCGGTTCGGCTTCCTTCGAGCAGACCGCCAAGGCCGGCCCGTGGGAGGGAAAGACCCTCTTCGAGCAGGCGGAAGCCCGCGGTTTTCAGCTGGTCGGTGACGCCGCGAGCCTCGATGCGGTCACCGTCGCCGATGCGGATCAGCCGCTGCTGGGACTCTTCACCGAAGGTAACTTCCCCGTCCGCTGGCAGGGTCCCGCGGCGACCGACCTCACCTCGGGTGGTTCCCTGCCCGCCGCAGTGGCCTGCACGGAGAACCCCGACCGTCTCGCGAGCGACCTCTCGCTCGGATCGCTGACGGAGAAGGCGATCTCCCTGCTGGACGGCGAGGACGGATTCTTCCTCCAGGTTGAGGGCGCGAGCATCGATAAGCAGGACCACGCCGCCAACGCGTGTGGGCAGATCGGCGAGACGGTCGACCTTGACGAAGCAGTGCAGGTCGCTCTCGCCTTCGCCCAGGAGCGCAAGGACACCCTCGTCGTCGTCACGGCAGACCACGCACACACCAGCCAGATCGTCGGCTCGCCGATTCCCGGCCTGAACACGCACCTGCTCACAGCAGATGGCCAGGAGATGATAGTCGCGTACGGCACCTCCGCCCAGGGCGGATCGCAGCAGCACACCGGAGCGCAGGTGCGGATCGCCGGCTACGGCCCCGGCGCTGCGAATGTGGTGGGGCTGACCGATCAAACCGACCTGTTCTTCACGGCGGCAAACGGCCTGGCCCTCGAGCGCAATCTTGCGTCGCTGTCGGCCAACGCCACGATCTCCGCGCCGGCAGAGGTGCAGCCGGGTGCCACCTTCTCGGTCACCGCGGCTGGGCTCAACGCGGACTGGCAGACCGACGCCACCTTGGCCTCTGAGCCGGTCGACCTTGGCGCGCGCGATGTTCTCAACGGCACCGTGACCTACGAAGTCACCGCGCCGATGGAGGCGGGCGCTCACTCCGTGACCCTCACCGGCGCCCAGACCGGGACGGTTCTTACCGCGCAGTTCGCCGTCACGGACGCCGCGTCGGCGAACCCGACGCCGGAGCCGCTGCCCACCGAGACCGGCGCCGCAGCAGCCGGTGGCAGCAGCAACACCAACAACCCCCTGGCCCGCACGGGCGGGGCGCTCCCGATCGGCTTCTTCGTCGCCGGCCTCCTGGCCGTCACCCTGGGCGCTCACCTGGCATCCCGCCGTCGCCGCCGCACGGTCTGATCCCTTCGCGATGCCGGGAACCTCATTGGGAGGTTCCCGGCATCGTCGTATCCGGGTGCGTGCCCCCGGCTACGCCCCGGATCTTGCCCGCGATCTGGAGCTCTCCCGCACCAACGTCTCCAACCGCCTCCGCCGCCGTCGTTCGCACGCGCCGCTTCCGGCGCATACACCGCAACTGACATTCACGCGCGCGGGTAAGCTGTAAGAGATGGTCTCCTCGGCCCGGACTCCGCGATCCGTGATGCTGAGTGAGCGTCTGCTGATAATGCGTTTCATTACCAGTGTCGGTTTGGCATTGCTTCTGATGATGGGGATCGCGGCGGCTAGCCATCTTGAAGGTAAAGGAACCGCGCCGGTTCCCCTAGTGATCAGTGCTTTGGTGGATCCGCACATCGACCCCGCCGCGCCGGACTCGGAGGTCTCGGTGATTGCCGAGGTAACGCTCCAACCTGACGCGCTGGCAGGAGTCGCTCTGTGTGTTCTGGGCGTACTGTGTGGCCTCGTCTTTTTGGTGCTGGCGAGGTTGATGTGGCGCTCCCGTCCTCCTTCTGTGCCTGAGTGGCAGCCGCTTCACGCTTTGTCGCTTCTTGCTTCTCCTGCTCGCCCGCGTGTGAGCGCTCTGTCTCTTCCTCAGTTGGGTCTTTCCCGAACCTGAAATCCGGCACGCCGCCTGTCTGGGCGGCGCTCGTCCCGGGCTGTGCCCGGGTTCTGTCCTGTGCCGTGTGAAGTGTTCGGAGTACCCGATGAAAACCCCTGTCAAAGCGACGTTGATCGCCGTCGCGGTCGCCGCCCTGCTGGTGCTAGCCGCAATCATCTATGCCCTCGTCAACCGGAGTCCGGCCGCACCGCCGGAGGGAGGCGCCGGCCCGGGGACCCTGTCAGTGGTCCGGGAGAGCTCCCACGTCCTCGACGACGGCGGCCCGGAGGCGGTGACCGTGGTGGAATTTCTCGACTTCGAGTGCGAGGCGTGTGGCGCGTTCTACCCGATCGTCGAAGACCTGAGGGGACAGTACGCGGGGGAAATCACATACGTGGTCCGCTACTTCCCGCTGCCCGGGCACTTCAACTCGAAGAACGCGGCGATCGCGGCAGAGGCCGCTGCAGGTCAGGACCGTTTCGAGGACATGTATCACCGGCTTTTCGAGACGCAGGCGGAGTGGGGCGAGGCACAAGAGTCCCGCGCTGATCTGTTCCGCAGCTTCGCCGAAGAACTCGGGCTGGATATGGCAGCGTATGATGCCGCGGTCGCAGACCCGGCCACGGCAGAGCGAGTGGAGCTGGACTTCAACGAGGGCCGCGCGCTCGGGGTGGGCAGCACGCCAACTTTCTTCGTCGACGGCGAGTTGCAGGAGCTGCAGGAGTGGGGTGACCTGGAAGCCGCGATCCAGGCCGCGGTGAACGGCGAATCCTGATGCCCGCGGGGTTGTCGCACCGGCGAGTGATCATCGTCGGCGCCGGGCAGGCCGGTCTTGCCGTGGCCGCCGCGTTAAGCGCGAAAGGGCTGCGGCCGCAACACGAGTTCGTGGTGATTGACGCTGCGCCGGAAGGTCAGCGTTCGTGGGGGTCCCGGTGGCATTCGATGATGCTGCTCAGCGATGCCCGGCACAGCAGCTTGCCGACGCGGCGATTGCCGGGGGATCAGCGGCGGCATCCCCGGGTCGACGAGATGGTCGACTACCTCAGGTTCGTCGAGGCGGGGCTTCGCGTAGAGACGGTCTGGGGCATCCGTGCGGTCGGCGTAGAGCATCGCGGCAACGGGTCCACGTTGCTGCTGGCCACCACGGCGGGGGAGGTGCAGACCCGCAACGTGGTGTGCGCGACCGGCGCCGCTGCGCATCCGAGGGTGCCGAAGTGGGCGTCAGGACTGACCGTTCCCGGCGTCGCGCTGCACAGCCGCGACTACCTGTACCCGCGGCAGATTCCCACGAGTGATGTGCTGATCGTCGGCGGCGGCAACAGCGGGGTGCAGCTGGCCCGAGAGCTCTCCGCGTCGCACAGGGTGACGCTTGCAGTCCGAACACCCCGCCGCCTCCGGCCGACTGCCGGGTACGCGGCAGCGGCGGGGGAGAGCGTGTCATGGCTGTCGCGTGAGCGGCGCGCCGAGCCGGTATTCGGCGATAGCTACGAGCAGCTGCGCCGCGCCGGGGTCACCCTTCGCCCGGCGGTCACCGCTGCGGCCGGGACGACGGTGAGCTTCGCGGATAGCAGCCAGGCCCAGCCCGGTTCGGTGATCCTCGCCACCGGCTACCTGCCCGGCGACGGGTGGCTCCCGGATGCGGCGCGCAAAGGCACATCCAGGCGCACCCTGACCGGGATGCCGGGACTGTTCGTGGCGGGCATGCCGCGCTACGGCGGCCGCGGCGCCGACACCATCGCCGGTGTCTGGCGGGACGCCACCACGATTGCTCACCACATCATCCACCGCCCCTGAAGGAGCACCGTTTATGAAGAGAACACCCACACCCTGGTCTCGCAGAACCGCTTCTCCCGTTATCGCCGGTCTGACGGCGCTGCTCGCGGCCAGCGGACTGCTGCTGGCCAGCGCGGTCCCCGCCGCCGCGCACGACGATCTGATCTCCTCCACTCCCGAATCCGGCTCGACGGTCGGCATCTCTCCGGCGGAGGTCACCCTCGCTTTCAGCGGAGAGCTGCTTACCGCGACCAGCGCCGTGGTGATCGAGGTGACCTCCCCGGACGGGCGGAACATCGCTGAGGGCGAACCGGTCGTCGACGGAACCACCGTCACCCAGGAGCTTGAACCCGAGACCTCTGCGGGCGTGTTCACCGTGCTGTGGCGGGTGGTCTCCAGCGACGGGCACCCGATCAGCGACCAGTACACGTACACGGTGGAACCCGCCACCATCCCTACCAGCACACCGAACCCCACGGCAACGACGGAGCAGACCCCCGAACCGTCTCCGACCGCCACCACCGCCGGCACGGCCGGGTCGGATGTGCACACGGGCCCCTCCGGCGGTGGGGAATTCCTGCCAGTCATGGCTGTGATCGGCGGCGTGGTCGTCTTCGGAGGTGCGCTGGTGGTCGTGCTGATGGCGGGAAGGGAACGCCGCCGCCGCGACCGCGCTGCTGCTGCTGCGGCGGCCGCCGCAACGGGGAACCCAAATGAGACGGGGCAGGCACCCCGTCCCATCGACACGTGAACCTGGGCCGGGGCCGAGCCCCTGCATCCGAAGGAGAACATCATGAAATGCCCCGTCGACGCCACCGACCTGCTCATCACCGAGCGATCCGGCGTGGAGATCGACTACCGCCCGCACGGCAGGGAGCGGGATCAGCATGGCCGCACGAGCCGCCGCAAGCGGGAGGGATTCGTCGGTGAGTTCTTCGGCTTCTGACACGGCACCCCCCAGAAGACCCGCCCAGGCCCGCCGGTTCGCGGTCGCTAGCGTCACCGCGGGCGTGGTGGTGCTGATTGACCAGGCCAGCAAAGCGGCGGCCCTGTCCGAGCTGAGCGAGACCGATCGCATCCCGCTGTTGGGCGACGTGTTGGGGCCGCAATTGGCCTTCAACCCAGGCGCGATTCTCGGCCTAGGGTCCGGAGCCACCTGGCTGCTCACCCTGCTCGGCGTGGCCGCGACCGTGGTGCTGTTCATCGCTGCGCTGCGAGCCCGCACCGAATGGTGGGCCGCCGGCATCGGGTTCATCCTGGGCGGCGCACTCGGGAACGTGATCGACCGGCTGCTCGCCCCACCGGGCTTCGGACGCGGATACGTGACCGACTTCCTCGCCTATGGGAATTGGTTCATCGGCAACCTCGCCGACGTCGCCCTCGGAATCGGAGTGCTGATCCTGGCAATCGGGGTCTGGGGCAGCCACCGCGCCACCACCCGTAGCGACGCCAGCGCGCACCTGGGCTCGAACTCCTCGGTGGGTGGGCTGTGACCGACAACAAGCGGATGCCGTCCCTGTACCAGCGCAACGCTCTCGCCCCAAGCCTGCTCGCAGCAGCGGTGCTATTCCTCGCACCGCTGCTGCAGGGCGGTGACTGGTACCTGGTGCCGCTGTTCGTGGCAGCGATCCTCGCCGTCATTGTCGGCTGGTTCGCGATCCAGGCGCGGCAGTGGTGGTGGGCGCCGGTATTCGCGGCGATCGCGGTGCTGTGGAACCCGGTATTCCCGTTCCCGTTCAACGGGCCGGTCTGGACCACCGCGCAACCGGTCGCCGCGATCGTGTTCCTGGTCGCCGGGGCGATGATCAAGGTCAAACGCGCATGAGACGCCCCACGCCGTTCATCGCTGCGCTGCTGCTGACAGCCATCGCGCTCACCGGCTGCACCAGCAACGACACCCTGGCCGAGCAGTACCGGGACGGGAACGAGAAGGGCTACATCGCCGGCGACTTCCAGGTCGTCGAGATCCCGACCGCCGACCGGGGTGAGCCGGTGGTGTTCGAGGGCGTCACCGAGACCGGGGAGACGGTGTCCAGCGACGACTACCGGGGCGGGGTGCTGGTGGTGAACTTCTGGTACGCCGCGTGCGGACCATGCATCGTCGAGGCGCCCCTGCTCGAGGAAGTGTGGCAGGAGTACCAGGATCAGGGCGTCGCGTTCCTGGGCGTGAACACCTACGACCAGCCCGCCACCGCCCTGTCGTTCGCGCGGGACAACAACGTCACCTACCCGAGCGTGATCGACGTCAACGATGGGCGCGTCAAGCTTGCGTTCGCGCAGGTCACCCCCATCCAAGCCACCCCCACCACCCTCGTGCTCGACCGGGACGGGCGGGTTGCGGCACGGGTCATCGGGCAGCTGGCCAGCGCGTCCATCCTGTCCACTCTCGTTGACGACGCCCTAGCGGAGTACTCATGAACCCCGGTTCGGTGGTCGTGGACGGTGCGCTATGGGTGGCGCTCCCTCTCGCCGTGCTCGCCGGGCTGGTCTCGTTCGTCTCCCCGTGCGTGCTACCGCTGGTTCCCGGCTACCTTGGCTACCTTGGCGGCGCCGCCAGCGCCCACAGCCCCACATCGACGTCGGCCGCTGGAGCGAGCACCACGGCGGGGGAGCGGAGGCGGCTGCTGGTGGGGGTGGCGTTGTTCATCGGCGGGTTCACGGTGGTGTTCGTCACCGTCACGATCCTCGGCGGCACGTTCGGGTTCCTGCTGCTGCAGTACGCGAACATCCTCACTCGCATCTTCGGGATCGTGATCATCCTGCTCGGGTTGGTGTTCATCGGGTTCTTCGGTATCTCCCAGCGCACCCTCCGCCCCCGCATCCGGGGTCGCGCCGGCCTGATCGGCGCGCCCCTGCTCGGGTTCGCGCTCGGCGTCGGCTGGACCCCCTGCATCGGCCCCACGCTTGCGGCGATCCTGTCGATGTCGTGGAACCTCGGCGACCCCGCCCGCGCCGGACTGCTCGGCCTGGCGTACTCGCTCGGATTAGGCATCCCGTTCCTGCTGCTCGCCCTCGGCTGGGGGTGGGCGTCCCGCACGGTCGGGTTTCTCCGCCGCCACATCCGCGCCCTGAACATCATCGGCGGCAGCCTGCTCGTCCTCCTCGGACTCCTCATGGTGACCGGGTTATGGACGGCGCTGATGTCCGCCCTGCAACAGGTGGTGATCAATGTCCCCCTCCCGCTCTGACACCCCCAGGGAGAACCCGATCGACCCGCTTCGCCCCGGCGACCACGCGGACTCCGACGGCCCCAAGATCATCCAGCCCGCGCTCGGTCTGGCGGGGTGGCTGCGGTGGGCGTGGCGGCAACTGACCAGCATGCGCACCGCCATCGTCCTGCTGCTGTTCCTCGCGATCGCCGCCGTCCCTGGCTCCCTGTTCCCGCAGCGCAGCGCCGACCCCAACGGTGTAATCCAGTGGGAACGCGACAACCCGGACGTCTTCGCCCTCGCGGACGCGGTCGGCCTGTTCGACGTGTACCTGTCGCCGTGGTTCTCCGCGATCTACCTCCTGCTGTTCACCTCCCTCATCGGCTGCGTCATCCCCCGCGCCCGCCACCACTACAAGGCGCTCCGCTCCCAGCCCCCGCGTACCCCCGCCCGCCTGTCCCGCCTCTCCGACTACCAGGAGGCGACCCTTCCCGCTGGCCAGGCTTCCGACCCTGTCGAACAGGCGATCGGGGTGGCTCAGCGGCAGCTGCGCCGGGCCGGCTACCGGGTGCAGCGGTACGACGGCCGCGGCTGGGTGTCGGTGTCGGCCGAACGCGGCTACCTCCGCGAGACCGGCAACCTGCTCTTCCACGTCGCCCTGGTCGGTGTGCTCGTCTCCGTCGCGGTCGGCGGGTCGTTCGCATACACCGGGCAGCGGGTCGTGGTGGAGGGCACCACGTTCGTCAACGCGCTCAGCGACTACTCCTCATTCAACCCCGGCCGATTCATCGACGGCACGGGCCTTGCCCCCTACTCACTCACCCTCGATGACTTCCAGGTCTCCTACCGACTGCCCGGCACCCCCGGCGCGGGGCAGGCCGGCGACTTCGCCGCCGATGTCACGATCCGCCAGCCCGGACAAGACGACCAGGCGCAGAGCGTGGTGGTGAATTATCCGATCACCGTCCAAGGCGACCGCATCTATCTGCTCGGCAACGGGTATGCCCCCACCCTCACCGTCCGTGACGCGGCGGGGGAGGTGGTGTTCAGCGAGTCGCAACCGTTTCTGCCGCAGGACTCCAACATGACTTCGCTGGGGATCATCAAGATCCCGGACGGGCTGCCCGAGCAGCTCGGCCTGGTCGGGTTCTTCTACCCCACCCAAGGGGTGCTGCCCTCCGGGGCGTTCACCTCGATCTACCCCGACGTCATTAACCCAGTGATCACCTTCAACGTGTTCAGCGGGGACCTCGGCATCGACGACGGCACACCCCGGTCGGTGTACACGCTCGATGTCAACGGGCTCACCCAGCACACCGGCGGCGACACCGGCCTCGACTCCCTGGAACTGACCCTCGGCGACACGGTGGACCTGCCGAATGGATGGGGAACGGTCACGTGGGAGATCGCAGGCGACACCGATCCGGTGAAGCGGTTCGCGTCGCTGCAGATCCAGCGCGACCCCAGCAGCGGCTGGGTGCTCGCGTTCTCGATCCTCGCCACCCTCGGGCTGTTCGCCGGCCTGTTCGTGCCGCGCCGCCGGCTCTGGGTGAAGGCCCGGCTCAGCACGGAGGGTGTGCAGGTCGAGTACGCCGGACTTGCCCGCGGTGAGGATCCTGCCCTCTCCCGAGCCGTCACCGACTTCGCCGCGCAGCACGCGACCGCCTACGCGGTCGAGACCGCGGAGGGGGAGCGGTGAACGAGTGGATTCCTGACACTCCGCCGACCCTGCTCGGGTTCCTGACACCCGTGCCGCTGCCGTTCCCGGTCCTACCCACTCTCGCCGCGCTCCTGGCCGCCGGGTACCTGATCGGCGCGATCCGGCTGTGGACGCGGGGGCGTCGCTGGCCCGTGTGGCGCACCGTCAGTTTCCTGCTGGGGTGCCTCCTCCTGGCGGCGGTCACCGGGCTCGGAGTCGAAGCGTACGGGTATGCGCTGCTGTCGGTGTTCATGTTCCAGCAACTCTCCCTGATGATGGCGATCCCGCCGCTGCTCGTACTCGGTTCCCCCGGCACCCTGCTGCTGCGCGCCGCTCCGCACCACGGCGCCGGCCGGTTCGTCCTCCGCGCAGCCCACGCCGGCCTGCGCAGCCGGGCCGCGCGGTGGGCACTGAGCCCCTGGGTAGCGCTGCCGCTGTATCTGCTTGCGTTCTACGGGCTCTACCTCGCCGACTTCGCCGACCGCATCCTCGCCACCCCCCAAGGGCACATCACCCTCGAGATCGCGTTCCTGGTAGCGGGGATCCTGTTCACCATCCCGGTGCTCTCCGCCGACCCGCTGCCGGTCCGGCTCAGCCACGGCGGCCGCGCTCTCGACGTGTTCGCCGAAGCCGCGCTACACGCGTTCTTCGGCGTGTTCCTGATGATGGCCACCAGCCTGCTCGTGGACCACTTCGCCGCGCCTACGCTGGCGCTGGGGATTGACCCGATCGAAGACCAGCGGGTCGCGGGCGGGCTCGCCTGGTCCTACGGCGAGGCCCCCACCCTACTGATGCTGATGTTCGTCATGCACCGGTGGTTCCGCGACGACACTGCCCGAGACGCCGCCGCCGCCCGGTACGCCGACACCCACGGCGACCCCGAGTTGGACGCCTACAACACCTACCTCGCCACCCTCCGCCAGAAAGACACCTGACGGATGTCCCCCACCACGCCCCTCCTCACTGTCGCCGCCCCGGCACGTCCGTCGATGGACAACCCCAACTCGAGGCCGCTGCTGCCGTTGTGGGCGGCGACGCCGGTCGCCGCGGCCGCCGGGCTTGCGTTGGATCTCGCGTCGCCGCCGCTGGGGTGGTGGCCGCTCGCTTTCGTCAGTGTCGTCCTCGCCCTTGCCACCCTGATGGGCCGCAGCATCGGCGGCGCGCTGCTGGTGGGCACGATGTTCGGAGTCGTGTTCTACTTCACCCACCTGGTCTGGGTGGGCGAGTTCCTTGGCCCGGTGCCATGGATTGCGCTGGCAGGCCTGGAAGCGGTGCTGTTCGGACTCGGGGCTATCCCGATCACCCTCGCCTACCGGTGGACCGCGCGGTTCCGCGCCCGAGGGCCAGGGCAGCTGGTCGGGATTCCGCTGCTGGTCGCCGGGCTCTGGGCGACTCGCGAGGTCGCGATGGGGGCATGGCCGTACTCGGGATTCCCTTGGGCGCGGCTGGGCATGACCCAAGTCGAGGGGCCCCTGCCGCAACTTGCGTCATGGACTGGTGTCACCGGGCTATCCTTCTTCCTCGCGGCCGTTTGTGCCGCGCTCCTGCAGTGGCTCCGCGCAGGCGGCATTCGCTTTCCGCGCGGTGCCTTCTCGACCGCGGCTGGTGTGCTGCTCCTCGTCGCGGTTCCGCAGTTCCCCACTACGGATGCCGGCACGTTCACCGTCGGATGGGTGCAGGGTAACGGCCCCGCCGGCTACTTCGACGACCGCCTCCCCGGCGACATGCTCGCCGCGCAGACCACCACCACCGAGCCGCTGATGGGGCAGCCGATGGACCTCATTGTGTGGCCCGAGGGCTCCGTCGACTCCGATCCCCTCACAGCTTCCGCCACCGCCGCGGTGCTGGACCGGCTGGTGCGAGACGCGGGTGCGCCGCTGCTCGTGAACGCCGCCACCACACGAGGCGCGGACGTGTTCAACACCTCGCTGCTGTGGTCCGCGGATCCCGCGGACCGGCAATGGCACGACAAGGTCAACCCGGTCCCGTTCGGCGAGTACGTGCCCGACCGGTGGTTCTACGAGCTCCTTGCCCCCGACCTTGTCGGCCTCATCCAACGCGAATACACCCCCGGCACTAACCCGCCCTTGATGAAGGTCGGGAACGTCGGGGTGGGGCTGGCGATCTGCTTCGACGTGATCTACGACACCGTGATTTGGGACAGCGCCCGCGCCGGCGCGCAGCTGTATGTGTTCCAGACCAACAACGCCGACTTCCGCGGCACCGACGAGAACATTCAGCAGCTCGCCTTCGCGCGGATGCGGGCTATCGAGACCGGCCGCACCGTGGTCAATGTCTCCACAGTCGGCACCAGTCAGGTCATCGCACCAGACGGCGCCACCATCGACAGCATCGGCGTGGACATCGCCGCCAACCGGGTCACCACCGTTCCGCTGCGCAGCGGGCTCACCCCGGCCGTCGTGGTGGGCCCGTGGGTCACCGGGACGCTCCCTGTCTCGGTAATTGTCGCTCTGGGCGCGCTTGGCCTCCTACACCGGGGCCGTCTGCGTGGCACGGCGGACCACAGCGACCGGCGGCCGAAGCAGCGACGCGGCCCACAGGCCGCCCGAGCGATCGGAGATCGGGATGCGACATAGACCGGGGCGGCCTGATCGGCAGCCAAGCAACACCGGCAATGCGCTCGGCTGCAATCAGCCCTTCGAGGTGTACATCGACGGCACCGCCGTGGACTCGCTGGTCTAGTTGCAAGTGAACGCAGGCTGACCCTCCACACGACCGGACCGCCCCTGATGATGAAGAGGAAACCCCCGCCATGACCGGACCCGACCCGCTCTCCCTCGACGGTATCTCGCTGCTGCTCGTGTGGACGGCGATCGCCACCTACCTGCTCGCGTTCATCGCATACACCATCGACCTCGCCCAACGCTCCGTCCCCGCCAGAGCGCCTGCGCTGGTCGGCGTGGCCGCGGACTCCGAGGTGGGGGAACCTGTGCCCGTCCCGCCGGGGGATATCCGGGTTCCGCCGTCCCAGCGGTCACGCCTGCTGTGGGCGCGGATTGGGACGGTGCTGACGGTTCTCGCGTTCCTGTTCCACCTGGCCGGCACCATCCTGCGGGGAGTTTCCGCACAACGCGTGCCGTGGGCGAACATGTACGAGTTCGCGTTGACCGGCACGGTCCTGATCGTCGCCGTTTATCTCGTCGTCCTGCGCCGCTATGACCTCCGCTTCTTGGGCGCATTCCTGATCGGCATGGTGGTGCTGCTGCTGGGCGGGGCGACGATCACGTTCTACGTCGAGGTCGTCCCGTTGATGGATCCGCTCAAGAGTGTCTGGCTGGTCATCCACGTGTTCGTCGCGTCGCTGGCCACCGCGCTGTTCGCGATTGCCTGCGGCCTCGCCGTCACCCAGTTGCTGCAGGCCCGCCGGGAGCGCCGCACCACTGTGGCGTCCCGAGAGGACGCACGTGCGGCCGGCCCCCGGTTCCTGGCGACTCTGCCCACTGCGGAGGTACTTGAGTCCCTCGCGTATCGGTTCGTGATCGTCGGATTCGTGTTCTGGACCTTCACGCTGATCGCCGGCGCGATCTGGGCAAACGATTCCTGGGGACGCTATTGGGGGTTCGACACCAAGGAGGTGTGGACCTTTGTGATCTGGGTGCTCTACGCCGGGTATATCCACGCTCGCGCGACCCGGGGCTGGCGCGGCACCCGTTCGGCCTGGCTGTCCATAATCGGGTTCGTCACGGTGCTGTTCAACTTCACCATCGTCAACATGTTCTTCAAGGGACTCCACGCCTACTCCGGCCTGAGCTGACCCCCGTCCACCCCGCAAGAGCCGAAAGCCCGCCGTGACCCCGACAGCCACCCGTACCACCGACCAGGACGTGATCGTCCTCGGGTTGAGTCCGCGCGCCCTCCGCGCTGCGGGCCCCACGGTCCTGGCCGTGACCGCGCTGGTCGCACTAATTGCGGGGTTGGCGTTCGGCGGGGGCGCGGCAGGGCTTCAGCTGGGCGACGCTGGCCCCGTCGTGCGGTGGGGCCTGCCGGTCGCGAAACTAATTGTGAACCTCGCCGCGGCAGGCATGGTCGGTGTGCTCGTGACGGCCCTGTTCACTCTGCGGGCCGGGGAGCGGGAGATCGACGTCGCCCTAGACACTGCCTCGATCGCTGCCGCCGTGTTCACCGTGGCCTCCGGAGCGACGGGGTTCCTCACCTTCGTCAATGTGTTCAACCCCGCGCTGGACGCCGGACCGGTGTTCGGCGCGCAGATCGGCCGGTTCCTCGTTGAGACCGAGGTGGGCCGCACCTGGCTCATCACTACGGTCGCCGGCGCCTCGCTGACCGTGTTGACGTTCGCGGTGCGGTCCTGGCCGGGCACCCTCCTCGTAACCGTTTTCGCGGTCGCCGCTCTGGTGCCGATGGGCACGCAGGGGCACTCCGGCGACGATGCGTTCCACCATGAGGCAATGACAGCGCTCATCCTGCACGTCATCGGCGCCGCGGTGTGGCTCGGAGGGTTGCTGCTGCTCGTCATGGTTCGTCCTGTGCTCACACGGGTCCGCCTCGCCGATGTCGTGGCCCGCTATTCGAGCATCGCGCTGGCCGCGTTCGTGCTCGTGGCTGTGTCCGGCACCGTGCGCGCCGCGATCGGCCTGCGGGAGTGGACCGCGATGATGTCGCCCTACGGTGTGATCATCGCCGTGAAAGTGATTGCGCTGGTCGCACTCGGTTTCTTCGGGGTCTGGTATCGCGCCCGCCTGGTCGGAACGATGCGTGACTCTGACCGTGGCAGCCGGTCCTTCTGGACGCTCATCGTGTTCGAGGTGGCGGTGATGGGCATGGCCAGCGGCGCCGCGGGTGCGCTCGCACGCACGCCCCCACCAAACCCCACACCGCTTCCGGCAAATCCGTCCCCAGCGGAACGACTCACTGGCGCCCCGCTGCCCTCCGAGCTCACCGTCGACCGGTGGTTCACCGCGTGGAACATCGACCTGCTCTGGGCGGTCATCGCCGGCTTCGCCGTGTTCTTCTACCTCGGCGGGGTGCGGCGGCTGCGCCGCCGTGGCGATGCGTGGCCGCCATATCGCACGATCATGTGGGTCGCTGGAATGGGCCTGCTGGTGTGGGTCACTGGCGGCGTCGTCAACGTCTACCAGGACTACCTGTTCAGCATGCACATGGTCGGGCACATGCTGCTCACGATGGCGATCCCGGTGCTGTTGGTCGCCGGGGCCCCAGTCACCCTCGCGGCCCGCGCGATTCGCAAGCGCGACGACGGCACACGCGGTGGCCGCGAATGGATCCTCTGGGCTGCGCACTCCCCAGTCGCCCGGATCCTCACCAACCCGTTCGTCGCCGCGGGGCTGTTCATCGGGTCGTTGTGGGTGTTCTACTACACCGACCTGTTCCGCTGGTCGCTCTACGACCACCTCGGGCATCAGTGGATGATCGCGCACTTCCTTATCACCGGGTATCTCTTCGTGCTGTCACTGGTAGGCGTGGACCCGGTGCCGTACCGACTGCCGTATGCAGGCCGGCTGCTGCTGCTGATCGGCATCATGGCAATGCACGCGTTCTTCGGCATCGCGATCATGGTGCAGTCGGGACTCATCGTCGCTGAGTGGTTCGGTGCGATGGGCCGCACCTGGGGCGCGAGCCCGCTCGAGGACCAGTACACCGGCGGGGGGATCGCCTGGTCGATCGGAGAGATCCCTACCCTCATCCTCGCGATCACGGTCGCGATCCAGTGGAGCCGTAGCGACGACCGCGAGACGAAGCGCCGCGACCGCCACGCGGACCGCATGGGGGAGACGGAACTGCAGCAGTACAACGCGCATTTGCAACAGCTCGCCGAGCGCGACGCTCGCACGCGCAGGTGACCGCGGCCGCAGGACTGTGCTTTTTCCAGACGGCGGGAACGTCCCGTGGCGAAACGATAACCCTTCCCGGTTCCGTGATTCAGAGGCAGGTGACCCCTATAGGCGATATCATCGCCGCATGACGATGAATATGGACGAGGTGATATTGGACGAAGGTGCTACCAGCGTGTATGCGCATTTGTTCGATGCGCTGGGGGACCCCACTCGGCTCGCCGTGCTGCAGCACCTTGCTTCCGGTGAGCATCGGGTGCGTGACTTGGTTGAGCACGTCGGCCTGGCACAGTCCACCGTGAGCAAGCATCTGGGCTTCCTGCTCGAGTGTCGCCTGATCACCGTCCGCCCAGAGGGGCGGTCATCCTGGTACGCCCTGACGGAGCCGAATGCGACGGCCGCGCTGATCAACGCGGCTCAGACCCTGCTGAGCGCCACAGGGACCCACGCCGAACTGCACGCACACCTGCGTCAACCGCACCACCTACACAGCGAGAGAACGGAGCTCCGGTAATGGGCGCTGGACACACTCACGGCCCCGCCCCGGAAGCCGGCCAGCCCGGCGATCACCGCAGGAAGCTGTGGATCGCTTTCGGTATCACCGCGGTCATTGTCGCGGCCCAGGCAGTCGGATCCGTGGTCACCGGCAGCCTCGCGCTTCTCACCGACACTGCGCATGCGATCACTGACGCATCCGGGCTATTGGTCGCCCTCATCGCCGCGACCCTCATGCTGCGTCCGGCCAACGCCAAACGCACCTGGGGCTTTCGGCGCATTGAGGTCATCGCCGCGCTCGGACAAGCAGCCCTGCTGCTGGTCGTCGGAACCTATACGGCCGTCGAAGGCGTTCGACGTCTGTTTGAACCACCGGAGGTCCCTGCCGCCGAGCTGCTAATTTTCGGCATCATCGGTCTCACGGCAAACATCATCGCGATCGTCCTGCTCTCTTCAAGCCGCGGCGTGAACTTCAACATGCGAGCCGCGTTCCTTGAAGTTCTTAACGACGCTCTCGGATCGCTTGGCGTCATCGTGGCGGCGATCGTTATCGCTACCACCGGTTTTCTTCAAGCTGATGCGATCGCCGGGCTGCTGATTGCGGCACTCATCGTTCCCCGGGCATTCAAACTTCTCCGGGAAACCACGAGTGTGCTGATGGAGTTCACCCCTCCCGGCCTAGACCTGGACGACGTCCGCGCGCACATTCTTGAACTCGATCACGTCAAGGACATCCATGACTTGCACGCTTCGACCGTCGCGACGGGGCTTCCCACCATCAGCGCGCACGTGGTAGTCGAAGACCAATGCTTCACTGACGGTCATGCCGCAAACGTACTGCTCGACGTGAAGAAGTGCGTCGCCGAGCACTTCGAAGTGTCCGTGCTGCATTCCACCTTCCAGATCGAAACGGATCACATCCAGGAAGAAGAACAAGCCTCTGTCACTCATGCGTGACGGCGCTAAAGCGGCAACATCACCCGACCTCAACTACCTCAACGCGATGATCAGAGGTAGCAGTACAGCCGCGTTTCAGCGGCGCTCGTTCACGGGGAGCTTCGAATGACCACACAACCTGTACGCGAGCCGTTGTTCGCTGGATTTCTGGCGAGCGTCGGCGTCATCGGCCTTACCGCTTCACTCGCGCTCTCCATAGAGAAGCTCGAGAAGCTGCAGAACCCGAACGCGAGCGTGGGCTGCGACCTGTCCGTTCTGGTGCAGTGTTCTGCAAACCTAGATAGCGCGCAAGGTGCTGTTCTTGGCTTCCCCAATCCCTTCCTGGGGTTGATCGGATTCTCACTCGTGCTTTGTGCTGGTGTAACCCTCTGGGCGGCACCCAACCTCGCCCGCTGGTACTGGGCCGTGTTCAATATCGGTGTCGCAGGCGCCTTCGCATTCGTGCTCTGGCTGATCGGCCAGAGCATCTATGTGCTTGGCACTCTCTGCCCGTGGTGCATGGTCGTTTGGGTCATCACCATTCCGCTATTTGTTTTCACCACGGGTAGGAACGCCCGGACCGGCATCTTCGGTGCTCGAACGGCACGGCTCGGACAGCGACTCTGGCCATGGTTAACACTGATCACCATCGTGGCGTATACGACTATCGCTGCCGTCGCGCAGGTCCGTCTGGACGTTCTAGCTACTCTTCTTTGAGCCGGGGCTTTGGTCCACTCGGCTTTGTCGACAGCCGGCACATGTCCTCGGAACGACCTTGCTGGGCCGGGACCGCGGCGCAGGTGTCTTCACGGCTCAGTGGTTGTGGTGCTCGTGCTCATTGTCGTGTTCGTCCTCATGGAGGCTCCAGATCGGTGACGTGGTTGTCGCCGAGGGGGGTCAGACGCGGGCGGGTTCGGGCGTTGCGGCGCGGGCGCGCAGAGCGGCAGGGCGTTGCGCGGCACGCACGCCGTTGAGAATCACAAACACCTCTGCGATCTCGTGCACGAGGACCACGCCGGCCAGCCCGAGCGCACCGAAGAGCGCGAGTGGGAAGAGGACGACGATGATCGCGAGGGCGAGCACGATGTTCGCGGTCATGATTCGGCGGCCGCGACGGGCGTGGGCGAGGGCGCCGGGGATCAAGCGGAGATCGTTCCCGGTGAAGGCGACGTCGGCGGACTCGATCGCAGCAGCCGACCCTTTCAGTCCCATGGCGATCCCGACAGTGGCGGTGGCAAGGGCTGGGGCGTCGTTGATGCCGTCACCGACCATGGCCGTCGGGCGCGCGGTTGCGAGTTGTTCGATGACGGCGGCCTTGTCTGCGGGGAGCTGCTCTGCGCGGACGTCGGCGATGCCCGCCTGTGCGGCGATCGCGCGAGCGGTGCGTTCGTTGTCCCCGGTGAGCATCGTGATCCCGATACCGGCATCCTGCAGCAGTCGCACGGTCTCTGCGGATTCCGGGCGCAGTTCGTCACGGATGCCGATGAGTCCGGCAATCTTGCCGCCCGCTTCAACGACGACCACTGTCATGCCGTCTTCGCCCATCTCATCAGCGGCCGAGCTGAGTGCACCGGGGGCGAGCCACCGCGCGTTCCCGACGCGGACCAGGGTGCCGTCGACGCGGCCGGTGATTCCGTGGCCGGCGTCTTCGACCACGTCCGCGGCCGCAGCTGCACCGGGTGCGGCCGCGGTGATCGCGGCGGCAAGCGGGTGGCTGCTTGTCGCTTCGACTGCTCCCGCCCAGGTCAGCAGCTCGGCCCGTGAAATGCCGGCTGCGGGGCGCACGTCGACGACGGCCGGCTCGTTGCGGGTGAGGGTTCCGGTCTTGTCCAGCGCGACCGCACGGATGGTGCCGAGCTGCTCAAACGCCTCCCCGGACTTGATCACGACGCCGAACTTGGACGCGGAGCCGATAGCGCTGATCACCGTGACCGGCACGGCGATCGCGAGAGCGCAGGGAGATGCGGCGACCAGGACGACGAGTGCACGCTCGATCCAGGTCGCCGGATCTCCCACGATGAACCCGAACACGGCAACGAGGGCCGCGGCGATCAGCACTACGGGGACCAGGGGGCGGGCGATCCGGTCGGCGAGCCGTGCGCGGTCGCCCTTGCGGGCGTGGGCTTGCTCGACGAGGGACACGATCTGGGTGAGCGAGTTGTCGCGCCCATCCGCGGTCGCCTCGATCCGCAGCGTTGATGCACCATTCACCGAGCCGGCCGCGACCGCAGTGCCGGGGCACACGTCGACGGGGATGGACTCTCCCGTGATCGCGGAGGTGTCCAGGCTCGATCGGCCTTCGACGACAACACCATCGGTCGCGACACGCTCACCCGCCCCGACGACGAGGATGTCGAGTTCACGGACGTCCGCGGCCGGGATCGTCGTGTCGCCAGCGAGACGCGAGACACGCACGGTCTCGGGAATCAGGGACAGCAGCGCACGCAAACCCTCTTTCGCCTGATCCATCGCCCGGTCCTCGAGAGCTTCCGCCAGCGAGAACAGGAACGCCAAAGTCGCAGCCTCACCAACGTGGCCGAGGAGTACCGCACCGATCGCGGCGATGGTCATCAGCAGCCCGACACCAAGCCGTCCCCGGATCAGCCGGCGGAACGCACCGGGGACGACCGTATAGGCTCCGGCCAGCAGAGCAGCCCATTGCAGCACGAGGGCGAGGAGCTCGATACCCGCCCACTCGAGCGCGTAGCCAGCAATCAGGAATAGTCCGGAGAGTACGGAGGGGAGCAGGGCGACATCGCGCCACCACGGCGGACGCACCTCGTGCTCATCGTCACCCCTGCTGCCCTTCGAAGGCAGGGCCGGACCGCAGCACGCGTCGCCTTCCTCGTGAGCCTGGGTCGGGACGGTGTTGTGTACCGGCTCGGGAGCACAGCACGCGCCTCCCGCAGCACGGGGACGTGTCAGCTCGATGCGCTGAATGGTGCGGGTCTTGCGGGGCTCGTCCGGGCCACAGCACTCTTCACTCATGCGCAGCACTCACACTTCTCATCGGTGCACGGAACGCCCTTATCGACCGCGACGACCGCTTCCAGCATGTGCCGCAGGCCCACGGTGAGATGCGGGTCTGCGATCTCGTATCGCGTACGACGCCCTTCCGGCGTCGCAACAACCAAACCGCACCCCCGCAGACACGTCAGATGGTTGGAGACATTTGAACGCGTCAGATCGAGGTCACGCGAGAGTTCCGCTGGGTAGCCGGGCGCGTCCAAGAGCGCCAAAAGGATCCGCGAGCGAGAAGGATCCGCCATCGCGCGACCCAGACGGTTCATCACATCGAGACGAGAAGCAACAGTCAGCACCAGATGAATATACAGCGAACGCTGACCAGTAACATAGATCTACCAGGCTGCCGAAAACGATCGTTTGCGGCACGGGGTCGATGTTCCTGGAATCGACCTCCCGAAACATAGGGCCGTCTCGTAACCCTCTTTCGGGAGGTCGGTTTCGGAGCACAGTTTCGGTCCTGGCTTTGACCTTCGACCCGGCTCGAAGGTTTAGTGTCGGGCGCGTGCGTATCTCTGAGCTGTCCCGTCGCTCCGGCGTGCCGGCGACCGCCCTTCGGTTCTACGAGTCGGTGGGGCTCATCGTGGCCGCGCGCGCGGCGAACGGATACCGCGACTACGACGAGAGCGCCGTCGACCGGCTGACTTTCTTGCATGGGGCGAAACAGCTCGACCTGTCACTGCCCGAGATCGTCGAGTTGCTCGACGTGGTGGAGGCGGAGAGTTGCACTCAGGTTCGCGAGACCTTGCGGCCGAAGCTGGATGAGCGTCTGCGTGACGTCGACGAGCGGCTGGCGGTTCTGATGAAGCTTCGAGAGCGGCTGGTGGAGGCGACGGACCGGGTAACAACTTGTCCCGACAGCGGCGATCGCTGCCGGACAGAATGTGTGCTCGCGCGACCGGGCGCCTCATGTGTCACGGACCCGCTGACAGGCGGAGGGGACCGGTGAGGCTCGGCCCACTCGTCGAGTGGTGGGATCGCCGGCAGATCGCGCTCTACGTCGTTGCGATCGGGGTCGGTGCGACCCTCGGACTGGCAGCGCCACAGGTCGCGCCCGCTTTGGAGCATTCCATCGAGCCGGTGCTGATGTTGCTATTGTTCGCGACGTTCCTCGGTGTCCCCCTCATCGAGATCGGGCGGGCGCTTCGAGATATCCGCTTTCTCGGGACGGTCTTGGCCGCCAACTTCGTCGTCGTGCCTGTGCTCGCGTGGGGGCTATCTCGATTCGTAGCGGATGACCGGGGGCTGCTGCTGGGGGTGTTGTTCGTTCTGCTGACGCCGTGCATCGACTACGTGATCGTGTTCACCGGTTTGGCCGGCGGAGCTCGCGCGCGTCTGCTGGCCGCCGCGCCACTGCTGATGCTCGTCCAGATCGTTCTGCTGCCGGTGTTCTTGTTCTTGTTCGCCGGGGGCGATGTGCTCGCCGTGATCGACGTGGGGCCGTTCGTCGAGGCATTCCTGCTGCTGATCGTCCTCCCCCTTGCGGCCGCAGCGATCGTGCAGGCGGTCGCGCGACGACACCGCATCGGTCGCGCGTTAGAACAGGTGATGGCGGGTGCGATGGTCCCGCTGATGATGGTGACGCTGGCGGTGGTCGTCGGATCGCAGATCGCCGCGGTCGGCTCCCAGGCGCTGACGCTGCTGCGAGTGGTGCCGCTCTACATAGCATTCGTCGTAGTCGCTGTCGCGGCAGGCCTCCTCACTGCTCGATTCGCGCAGCTCGACGTTCCCCCCACTCGTGCCGTGATGTTCTCGGCGGCCACCCGGAACTCCCTTGTCGTGCTGCCACTCGCGCTAGCCCTGCCTGCCTCGTTGAGCATCGCGCCGCTTGCCGTCGTCACTCAGACGTTGGTGGAACTCGTCGCGATGGTCGTGCTCGTACGCTTGGTGCCCCGCATTGCTCGGCAGAGCGCTCCTACAGTGACGACCGACTGACCAGTACCGGCCCGGACGGCTCGATCAGTCTTGGAGAGCGGCCTGGATTGCCGCTTCTAGGTCGAACGCTGTACGCCGGGTGCGAGGTTTATACCCGTCCTGTTGCGATTAATACCCTAGGGGGGTATAGTATGAGACGCCAACCAAGCGCTCACCAGCACCGACGGGGGTGTCTCTTGGCGGCCCACCGGGGCACCCGTCTACGCCATGTCGCTCGCTGTCGACGCAGCGGGACGAGTGATGGCATCCACCTCGGAAGGTATGCTGGTCAGCACCGACGGGGCCGCCACATTCCGCGCGTGGCCGGATGCTCCCCTCCTTGCCGGGCTCAGCGCCTCCCCGGATCACAATCGAGTGGTCGGTATCGGCACTCAGGGGAGAATCTGGGCGACAACCGCCGGGGCACAGAACTGGTTCGAAGTCGGAACGGTCCACGGTGCCGCGCAAGCGGTCGCCATCGCCAACAACGGCGACATCCTCGTCGTCGATGACAGCGGCCTCACCCTCATCCCCAGGGAGCAGTAGCGCACAGCCTGGCGCGGCAGACGATGCACTCGGCCACGGGGCGGGGGGCCTGCACGGCTTCGACATGCAGGCCCTCCTCGCCTTAGGTCGGACGTACTTGCCGATTGCCACCGCGGCTGCCGCCGACGATCACGGACACCGCCACGCACCGGATCCGGCGGGCGAGTCGAGGCTGACTGTAACGGTCGAGGCTCCCGCTCCCTTTGCCCGTTCGCCAGCATCGACGTTGCGGCTCTGAGCGGCTTAGGTCTGCACGGTAGGCTGTGAGGAATGGTTTCTTCGGCCCGGATTCAGCGTCCTGTGACGCTGAGTGAGCGCTGGTTGATAATGAGGCTCATTACCAGCGTTGGTCTGGCGCTGCTGCTGATGATCGGTCTGACGGCGACTGCCCATACGGAGTCGGAAGGATCGCCGCCTATCCCGCTGGTGGTATCCGGGCTGATGGACCCTCATGTAGAACCGGTGGCCGACGCCCCTGTAGAGCACGAGGAAGTCGCCAGCGGCGCACGGTCGGGGTCGGACGCGCTGGCCGGTGCGGCGTTGTGCGTATTCGGTGTTCTGTGTGGCCTCATGTTTATGGTGGCGTTGCGGAGGCTATGGCGTCGACGGATGCCGCTCGTTCTCACTGAGGTGTCGCGGGGGCCTGCGCTGCTTCTTATGCCGGCCCTGCGCACGAATCCGGTCGTGTTGTCGTTGACGCAGCTGGGTCTTTCTCGAACCTGACATTCGGCACGCCGCCCCGTGGGGTGGTGTTTCGTCCCGGGCTGCGTGCCCGGGATCGTCCCTGTGCCGTGTCTTGGTTTGGAGTATCCGTGAAAACCCCTCTGAAAGCGACCCTCATCACCGCTGCCGTCGTAGCCGTGCTGGTTGTGGCCGCGTTGATCTATGTCCTTATCGACCGCAGTCAAACCCCTGCCTCTGGGGACGGATCCTCGCCGCCGGAAGTCCTGCGAGAGAGTTCGCATGTTCTCGATGACGGAGGTGAGGGTGCCGTCACCGTGGTGGAATTCTTGGACTTCGAGTGTGAGGCGTGTGGCGCTTTTTACCCGATCGTGGAGGATCTGCGGGAGCAGTTCGCGGGGGAGATCACGTACGTCGTCCGGTACTTCCCGCTGCCAGGCCATTTCAACTCGAAGAACGCGGCCCTGGCCGCCGAGGCGGCGGCGCAGCAGGGCCGGTTCGAGGACATGTACCACCGGCTGTTCGAGACACAGGAACAGTGGGGCGAGGCACAAGAGTCACACGCCGCGCTGTTCCGCGACTACGCCGCCGAACTCGGACTGGACATGGCCGCCTACGATGCGGCCGTCTCCGACCCGGCAACGGAGGAGCGCGTGCGATCCGACTTCGAGGAGGGCCGTGCTCTCGGGGTGAGCAGCACTCCGACTTTCTTCGTGGACGGTGAGGTCGCCGAGCTGCAGGAATGGGATGACCTCCAAAGCGCCATTCAGGCCGCGGTGAACGGTGGCCGGTGATGTGGACGGGGTCGTCGGTTGTGTTCCAGGTGGCCGCACTGACCAAAGTCGAGCGGCCATGAACCTCCGTGCTCTGATCGCTGCCGTCTTGGCCCTGCTGGTCGTCGGTGTGCTCGCTGGGTGCGTGTCCAGCGATTCGCTCGCGCAGCAGTACCGGGACGGGAACGAGAAGGGCTATATCGCCGGCGACTTCCGGGTCGTTGAGATCCCCGAAGCTGATCGTGGGGAGCCGGTCGTGTTTGCGGGGGTCACCGAGACCGGGGAGCGTGTGTCCAGCGACGATTACCGCGGCGGGGTGCTGGTGGTGAACTTCTGGTACGCCGCGTGCGGGCCGTGCATCGTCGAGGCGCCTCTGCTTGAGGAGGTGTGGCAGGAGTACCAGGAGCAGGGTGTCGCGTTCCTCGGGGTAAACACTTACGACCAGCCCGCGACCGCATTGTCCTTCGCCCGCGACAACAACGTCACCTACCCAAGCGTGATCGACGTGAACGACGGCAAAGTGAAGCTCGCCTTCGCGCAGGTCACTCCGATCCAGGCCACCCCCACCACTCTGGTCATCGACCGGGAGGGACGGGTCGCTGCGCGAATTATCGGGCAGTTGGCCAGCGCCTCGATCTTGTCCACCTTGATATCCGACACCCTCGCCGAGGACAGCCCATGAACCCGGGAGCGGTCATCGTCGACGGCGCCCTGTGGGTCGCGATCCCCATCGCGATCCTCGCCGGGCTGGTCTCGTTCCTGTCCCCGTGTGTGCTGCCGCTGGTGCCCGGCTACCTCGGCTACCTCGGCAGTACCGCCACAACCACAGCCCCTACTGTCAAAGGCGGGCGCACCGCCACTGCGGAGCGCGCCCGCCTGTTGCTGGGCGTGACGCTATTCATCGCCGGGTTCACGGTCGTCTTCGTCGCCGTCACGATACTGGGGGGCACCTTCGGATACCTGCTGCTGCAGTACGCAGGCATCCTCACCCGGGTGTTCGGGGTCGTCATCGTCGCCCTGGGGCTGGTGTTCCTCGGCTTTTTCGGGATCGCGCAGCGCAGCCTTCGCCCCCGCGCGCAGGGTCGTGCGGGACTGATCGGGGCGCCGCTTCTCGGGTTCGCGCTCGGCGTCGGCTGGACGCCGTGCATTGGCCCGACGCTCGCGGCGATCATCTCGATGTCGTGGAACCTCGGCGACCCCGCCCGCGCAGGCCTGCTCGGTCTGGCGTATTCGCTGGGCCTGGGCATCCCGTTCCTGATCCTCGCGGCTGGGTGGGGGTGGGCATCCCGATCGGTGGCGCTCCTGCGGAAACACATTCGCGCGCTGAACATCATCGGCGGGGCCATGCTCATCGTCCTCGGCCTACTGATGGTAAGCGGACTGTGGACGGCGCTGATGTCGCAGCTGCAGCAGGTGGTGATCAATGTCCCCCTCCCGCTCTGACACCGGCACCGAGGTCACGGCCGACCCGCCGCGCCCCGGCGACCACGCCGACAGCGACTCCGCGACCGATATCGCCCAGCCGGCGCTGGGCATTGCGGGGTGGTTGCGGTGGGCGTGGCGGCAGCTGACCAGTATGCGCACTGCGCTGGTGCTGCTGCTGTTCCTCGCGATTGCCGCGGTGCCCGGGTCGCTGTTCCCGCAGCGCAGCGCTGACCCCAACGGGGTCATCCAGTGGGAGCGGGACAACCCCGACGTGTTTCCCCTCGCGGATGCGGTCGGCCTGTTCGACGTGTATCTGTCGCCGTGGTTCTCCGCGATCTATCTGCTGCTGTTCACTTCCCTGATCGGCTGCGTGATCCCGCGCGCCAAGCATCACTACAAGGCGCTGCGTTCTCGCCCGCCGCGCACTCCGGCGCGGCTGTCGCGGCTCTCGGAGTTCCGGGAACTGACTCTGCCGAGAGAGGGAGGGCAGACCGACCCGGCCGCGCACGCGATCGACGTTGCCGCAGAGCAGCTGCGGAAGGCCGGATACCGGGTGGAGCGCTACGACGCTCGCGGCGCCGCGTCGGTGTCGGCCGAGCGCGGCTACCTGCGCGAGACCGGCAACCTGATCTTCCACGTCGCCCTCGTCGGCGTGCTGGTCTCCGTGGCGATCGGCGGGTCGTTCGCATATACCGGGCAGCGGGTGGTGGTGGAGGGCACCACGTTTGTGAACGCGCTCAGCGACTACTCCTCGTTCAACCCCGGCCGGTTCGTCGACGGCACCGGGCTTGCGCCCTACTCGCTCACCCTCGATGACTTCCAGGTCTCTTACCGGCTGCCCGGCACCCCTGGCGCAGGCCAGGCAGGCGACTTCTCCGCCGACGTCACCATTCGCCAGCCCGGGCAGGATGACCGGGCGCAGAGCGTGATCGTGAACTATCCGATCACCGTCGAAGGCGACCGGATCTACCTGCTCGGAAACGGCTACGCCCCCACCCTCACGATCCGCGACGCCGCAGGCGAGGTCGTGTACAGCGAATCGCAGCCGTTCCTGCCGCAGGACTCCAACATGACCTCGCTGGGGATCATCAAGGTCCCGGACGGGCTGCCTGAGCAGGTCGGACTGATCGGGTTCTTCTACCCCACCCAGGGGGTGTTGCCCTCCGGCGCGTTCACCTCCGTCTACCCGGACGTGGTCAACCCGGTGATCACCCTCAACGTGTTCAGCGGGGATCTCGGCATCGACGACGGCACCCCGAGGTCGGTGTACACGCTCGAGGTCGACGGGCTTACCCAGCACACTGGTGGCGACACCGCCGCCGACTCCCTTGAGCTCACCCCCGGCGCCACTGTTGATCTGCCGAACGGGTGGGGCACCATCACCTGGGAGGAAGTCACGGCGGAGGAGCCGGTGAAGCGGTTCGCGTCGCTGCAGATCCAACGCGACCCCAGCAGCGGCTGGGTGCTCGCGTTCTCCGTGCTCGCCACCCTCGGCCTGTTCGCCGGCCTGTTCGTGCCCCGCCGCCGGCTCTGGGCGAAAGCCCGCACCACCCCGGACGGCGTGCACGTCGAATACGCCGGCCTCGCCCGAGGCGAAGACCCGGCGCTGGCACGCGCCGTCGACGAGCTCGCGACCCGCCACGCGCGCGCCCTCCACGTAGATCAGCCGAAGAAGAACGAGCCGTGACGACCGTGTGGATCCCGGACTCGCCGCCGACTCCGGGCGGGTTCCTCACGCCGGCCGTTGCTCCGCTGCTGCGTGCCACCCCGCACCACGGCCCAAGTGCTCTGGTATTGCGTGGCGCGCATGTCGTGGCTGGCGGTGTCGATATACCTGCTGGCGTTCTACGGCCTCTACGTGGCGGACTTCGCCGACCCGATCCTGCACATGGTTACTGGGCACACCCTCCTCGGCGAGGTCGGGTTCCTGGTCGCTGGGATGCGGTTCACCATCCCGATCCTGTTCTCGGACCGGCTGCCGGTGCGGATGAGCCATGGCGACCGCGCCTTGGATGTGTGTTTGCCGAAGCCGCCCTGCACGCCTTCTTCGGCGTCTTCCTGATGATGGCCACCCCACCCTCATCGACGGGTTCGCCGGCCCGACGAGCGCGCTGGGCATCGACCCGATCGAAGACCAGCGCCTCGCCGGCGGGTTGGCCTGGTCGTACGGCGAGGCCCCCACCTTGCTGATGCTCATCTTTGGCATGCATCGCCGGTTCCGCGCCGACACCGCCCAGGCGGTCGCCACCGACCGTCGCGCCGACGCGCACGGCGATCCTGAGCTTGACGCCTACAACGACTACCTCACCCGCCTCCACCAGAAAGACAGCTAACCGATGCGCACGCCCTTGCCGACACCTGCCCCGGCCGTCGCGCCGGAGCAGGAGACGCCGCCGCGCCGCCCCGTTGCGGCATGGTCGCTGCCGGTGTGGGCGGCGGTGCTGGCATCCGCGGCAGCCGGCCTGCTGCTGGATCTCGCCTCCGCACCGGTGGGGTGGTGGCCGTTGGCGTTCGTGAGTGTCACGGTCGCCCTGGTGGCTCTGATCGGCCGCAGCTTCGGCGGGGCGTTGCTGATTGGCACTGTCTTCGGCGCCGTGTTCTACACGATCCATCTGGTGTGGGTGGGGGAGTTCCTCGGCCCGGTGCCGTGGCTTGCCCTCGCCGGGCTGGAAGCGGTCCTGTTCGGCGGGGGCGCGGTGCCGATCGCGCTCGCCTACCGGTGGATCGCCCGCTATCCGGCCCGCGGCCTCGTGCAGATGCTCGTGGTACCGCCGCTGATCGCGGTTCTGTGGACGGCCCGGGAGGTGGTGATGGGTGCGTGGCCGTACTCCGGGTTCCCGTGGGCGCGCCTCGGAATGACGCAGGTGGGTGGGCCGCTCGCGGAGGTCGCGTCGTGGACGAGTGTGACCGGACTGTCCCTGCTGATCGTCGTGGTGTGCGCCTCAGTGGTGCAGTGGATCCGCGCCGGCGCCATCCGGTTCATGCTCGGGTTGCACCCTGCCGTGAGCGTCGCTGTTCTCCTGGTCGTGACACCGCAGTTCCCCACCGCGCCGGCCGGGGAGTTCCGCGTGGGATGGGTGCAGGGCAACGGCCCCACCGGGTACTTCGACGACAAGGCGCCTGGCGACGTCCTGGCCGCGCAGACCGCCGCCACTGTGCCGCTGTACGGGCAGCCGATGGATTTGCTGGCCTGGCCGGAGGGCGGCGTCGACGGCGACCCGCTCAGTGATCTCGCCGCCGCCAAGGCGTTGGACCGGGTCGTGCGCTCGGCCGAGGCCCCGCTGCTGATGAACGCCGCCACCACCCGCGGCGACGATGTCTTCAACACGTCCCTGCTGTGGACTGCGGATCCCACGGACCGGCAGTGGCACGACAAGGTCAACCCGGTCCCGTTCGGGGAGTACGTGCCCGACCGGTGGTTCTACGAGCTGATCGTCCCCGACCTGGTGGGACTCATCCAACGTGAGTACACCCCGGGCACCAACCCACCCATCGTGCAGGTTGGGGATGTCAGGGTGGGGTTGGCGATCTGCTTCGACGTGATCTACGACGCCGTGATCTGGGAGGCCGCCCGCGCCGGCGCGGAGATGCTCGTGTTCCAGACCAACAACGCCGACTTCCGTGGCACCGACGAGAACCTGCAGCAGCTCGCGTTCGCCCGGATGCGCGCCATCGAAACCGGCCGCGCCGTCGTCAACGTCTCAACGGTGGGCACCAGTCAGGTCATCACCCCGGACGGCACCACCGTCGACAGCATCGGTGTCGACACCGCTGGCGCGTCGATCAGCACCGTTCCGCTGCGCACCGGACTCACCCCCGCGGTGATCCTCGGGCCCTGGCTCACCGCTCTCATCGTCCTCGCTGCCGCCGGCGCTCTCCCCGCGGCGTGGTTCTCCCACCGTGCCCGCACGCGTGCGGACGGCACAGATCGTCCGACTTACCCGGGGAGTCAGCCATGAACACGCCACGGGTGAGGCCTGCCGGAGGTCGACTTGCCGGGTCGCTGCGAACGCTGGCGACGGGCAGTGATCCCACACTGCCTGGTGCTGGATGGCGGAGGAGTGCGGGACCGGTAGCCGGCAGGTTGCCGCCGGGCAGACCGTCACGGCCGGGCAGACCGTCACGGCCGGGCAGCTGGTCGGACTCGTTGGCAACACGGGACGCTCCACCGCGAACCATCTGCACTTCGAGGTTTACCTCGACAGAACCGCCGTGGACACGCCGCGTTTGCTGGAAGCAAACGCGGGCTGACCTATGCGCAGCACGGATCTACCGCACCACCCCGCTTGCGGGCACCCCCTGACCGATACGACGAAGAGGACGACTCTGTCATGACTGGACCCGACCCGCTGTCCCTCGACGGCATCTCACTGCTTGTGGTGTGGACGGCGATCGCCACCTATCTGCTTGCGTTCATCGCGTACACCATCGACCTCGCCGGGCGCTCCGTCCCCGCCAGCGTCCCACAGCGGGAGCCGGCCCTGGTCGGCGCTGCCGCACGAGCGGACCGGTCGACACAGAGCAGGCAGAGTGGGCCGGTGGACAGCGTTCGCACGCCGCCCGCGAATCGGCAACGGCTGTTGTGGGCGCGGATCGGGACGTCACTGACGGTCCTCGCGTTCCTGTTCCACCTGGCCGGCACAGTTCTGCGCGGGATCGCTGCTGGGCGGGTGCCGTGGGCGAACATGTACGAGTTCGCGCTGACGGGTACCCTCCTAATCGTCGCCGTATACCTGCTGGTTCTGCGCCGTTACGACCTCCGCTTCCTGGGAGCGTTCCTCATCGGCATGATCGTATTGCAGCTGGGTGGGGCGACCATTGCGTTCTACGTTGAGGTCGTCCCGCTGATGGACCCGCTCAAGAGCATCTGGCTGGTCATCCACGTCTTCGTCGCCTCGCTCGCCACTGCCCTGTTCGCGATCGCCTGCGGCCTCGCAGTCACCCAGCTCATGCAAACCCGCCGGGAACGGCGGGCCGACACCACCTCAGCTCGAAATGGCGGCCCGCGGTTCCTGGCGACGCTGCCCACCGCAGACGCGCTCGAGTCCCTCGCGTACCGATTCGTGATCGTTGGGTTTGTGTTTTGGACCTTCACGCTGATCGCCGGCGCCATCTGGGCCAACGACTCCTGGGGACGCTATTGGGGGTTCGACACCAAGGAAGTGTGGACTTTTGTGATCTGGGTGCTGTACGCGGGGTACATTCACGCCCGCGCAACGAGAGGCTGGCGCGGCACCCGCTCCGCCTGGCTGTGCATCACCGGGTTCGCCACTGTGCTGTTCAATTTCACCGTCGTCAACATGTTCTTCAAAGGACTTCACGCATACTCCGGCCTTAGCTGACCATACCCAGCCATTCAGCCGACCGGCTCCAGTAAGGCGGATCCGATGCTGCTTCAACAGTCGACGATCGCCTGCCCGATTGTCCAGCTTGATTAGTTCATTGTGCAGTGTATTATTCATCGCATGCTGACTCATGCTGATCGACTCGACGTGATGAACCGGCTGGGGCGCGCCATGGCTGACCCGACCCGCTCTCGCATCCTTCTGACTCTCCTAGACGGACCGAACTACCCGGCGGTGTTGTCTCGCGAGCTGGGACTGACCCGCTCAAACGTGTCGAACCATCTGACGTGTCTGCGGGGGTGCGGGATCGTGGTTGCCGAGCCAGAGGGCCGGCAGACCCGCTACGAGGTCGCAGACCCGCACCTTGCCCGCGCCCTGACGGCGCTGGTGGATGTGACGCTAGCGGTCGACGAGAGCGTGCCGTGCATGGACCCGGACTGCGGGGTCGAGGGTTGCGTGGCGGGGAAGGTTCGGGCATGAGCGCGGTCACGGGTTCGCAAGTCGAGCACGTCGACCTCGACGACGACGATGATGACGATGACCGGCCGTGGTACCGGAGCCCGAGCGTTCTGATTCCGATCGCCTCCGGCGTCGCGTTCGCCGCCGGCCTGGTCTGCGAGTGGATCGGCGCGGAGACCGCGGGCCTGGTGTCGTTCTGGATCGGTCTGCTGCTGGGCGCGTACACGTTTGTGCCGGGCGCGCTGCGTAAGCTGTTCACCAAGGGCAAGCTAGGCATCGGCCTGCTGATGACAATCAGCGCCACTGGCGCCGTGATCCTCGGCTATGTCGAGGAGGCCGCCGCGCTGGCGTTCTTGTACTCCATCGCGGAGGCGTTGGAAGACAAGGCTATGGATCGCGCCCGCGCAGGATTGCGGGCACTGTTGAAGCTGGTGCCCGACACCGCACGGGTCCAGCGCGGCGACGCCACGGTCGAGGTGGAGGCGAAGGAACTGCGCGTCGGTGACGTGCTCGTGGTCCGGCCGGGCGAGCGGATTGCCACGGACGGCATCGTGCGCGCCGGGCGGAGCAGCCTGGACACGTCGGCGATCACAGGCGAGTCGATCCCGGTCGAGGTCGAGCCCGGCACCGACGTGTCGGCCGGGTCGATCAACACCACCGGCGTCCTCGAAGTCGAGGCCACCGCCGCCGGCACCGACAACTCGCTCACCACGATCGTGGAGCTGGTCGAGCAGGCCCAGGGCGAGAAGGGCGACCGCGCCCGCCTGGCCGACCGGATCGCCCGACCCCTCGTGCCCGGGGTGATGATCCTCGCCGTGCTGGTCGGCGCGCTCGGGTCGCTGCTGAGCGGCGACCCCGAGCTGTGGATCACCCGCGCCCTGGTCGTGCTGGTCGCAGCCTCGCCATGTGCTCTGGCGATCGCCGTCCCGGTCACCGTCGTCTCTGCGATCGGCGCAGCCTCCAAGTTCGGCGTGGTCGTAAAGTCCGGGGCCGCTTTCGAGCGATTCGGTGGCATCCGCCACCTCGCCGTCGACAAGACCGGCACCCTGACTCGCAATGAGCCCACCGTGACCCGTGTCGTCACCACCGGCGCGACCAAGGATGACGTGCTGGCATGGGCAGCGAGCCTGGAAGGTCACAGCACACATCCCCTCGCCGCAGCGATCACCAACAACGCGGTTCCCGGCGCTCCGGCTGCTACCGACGTCCGCGAGACCGCGGGCCACGGCATCGTCGGCACCCTCGACGGTGCTCGTCTCGCGGTAGGGAGTCCACGCTGGCTGGACGCTGGCACGCTGGCCGACGAGGTGCAGGCGATGGAGTCCGAGGGCATGACCGTTGTGATCGTCCACCGCAACGACCAGCCCGCCGGAGCGATCGGAGTGCGGGACGAGCTGCGCCCCGAGGTTCCCGAAGTCATTGACACACTGAACCGGCGTGGGATCGGCGTGACGATGCTCACCGGCGACAACGCCCGCACCGCCGCCGCCCTCGCCGCACAGGCCGGCATCAGCGACGTACGTGCCGAACTACGCCCCGAGGATAAGGCCACCGCTGTCGCGGAACTGTCGAAGTCGCAGCCCACCGCCATGATCGGGGACGGTATCAACGACGCCCCCGCTCTCGCAGCCGCCGACCTAGGGATCGCGATGGGAGCCAAGGGCGCCGATGCCGCCATCGAGTCCGCCGACGTCGCATTCACCGGCCACGACCTGCGCCTCATTCCGCAGGCCCTCGCCCATGCCCGCCGCGGCCGCAATATCATCAACCAGAACGTCATACTGTCCATCGCGATCATCGCTGTCCTCCTACCGCTGGCGATCACCGGAATCCTCGGACTTGCGGCCGTGGTGCTCGTCCACGAAATCGCGGAAGTCATCGTCATCCTCAACGGCCTCCGCGCGGCGCGGCGCACGCACCATGACCGGGCCCGCTGACAGCCGTGCGCCCGGGAGGGCGGGTGCCGTATTGAGTGCCGCCGGCCCAATTGGTGCGCGCGTGCGACCCCGACTGTTTCTGCTCGCGTTCGCCGTTGCCGCCAGTGCCGTGCTGATCGACCAAGGCACCAAAGCACTCGCCCTCGCACGGCTCAGCGAACAAGCCCGCATCCCGCTCCTCGGAGACTTGCTCGGCCTACAACTCGCGTTCAACCCCGGCACCGTCATGTCCCTCGGATCCGGCTCAACCTGGCTGATCACCCTCATCGCGGCCGCAGCATCCGTGGGTCTGCTCCTTGCCGCCACACGCGCCCGCACCGCGGGGTGGGCCGTCGTGATCGGGCTAATCTGGGGCGGCGCGGTCGGTAACCTCCTAGATCGGCTGTTTGCTCCACCCGGATTCGGAGTGGGTCATGTCACAGACTTTCTCGCCTACGGCAACCTGTTCATCGGTAACCTCGCCGACGTCATCATCGGCATCGGCGTCGGATTCGGCCTCCTGCTATACCTCCGTCAGGGAAAGACCCGAGCATGATCTTCTCCTCCGTTCTGCAGGCGATCGGGCTGTTCCTCGCGACGAACATCGACGACATCATCGTGCTCTCTCTGTTCTTCGCCCGCGGCGCCGGGCAACGGGGAACTACAGTTCGGATCCTCGTTGGTCAGTATGTGGGATTCGCAGGTATTCTCGGCGCCGCCGTGCTCGTATCCCTCGGCGCTGGGGCGTTTCTGCCTCCAGAGGTGATTCCCTACTTCGGGCTCATTCCGCTAGGTCTAGGGCTGTGGGCGGCTTGGCAAGCCTGGCACCGCCGACACGACGACGATGACGATGACGATGAGAGCAAGATCGAAGGCAAGAAGGTCGCTGTCTGGGCCGTGGCTGGAGTCACCTTCGCTAACGGTGGGGACAACATCGGCGTCTACGTTCCCGTCTTCCTCAGCGTGGGGCCCGCTGCCGTCGTCGCATACTGCGTTGTGTTCCTCGTGTTCGTTGCGGTGCTGGTGGTCGTGGCCAAGTTCATTGCCACGCGACGTCCGATCGCGGAGATCCTGGAACGTTGGGAGCACATCTTGTTCCCTCTCGTTCTTATCGGGCTTGGCATCTTCATCCTGATCAGCGGGGGAGCATTCGGGCTCTGACACAACCGTCATGCAGGGCAATTTAGGCAGCTGCGCGTCTAGACGTCATGATTGTCGCCGCTCTGAGCTACTCGACGACGCCGAGCGATTGTTCCGCCGAACGCAATTGACAAGGCTGTCCTAGCTCACCCGTGATCGTTGTCGCGGCTATAGACCTCTTCCCGTCCGACGACCGCGCCGGCGATATGGCGTGTCGGGCCGTGGCCGATCCCAGCTCGCGACCGGCGCGACGCTCCGCGAGCGAGAGGAACGGCATGATGACGACGCTGAGGGCGGTGATGACGATACCGAGAGTTGAGTGCTTGACGTCCACTTGGTCGATGGGAGTGAGCACGGACGTGACGGTGACGTACGCGGCGAAGGCGAAAACGCGACCGCTATGACGCGGAGCGTGCCCTTTTCCCACCGCTCGGGGTCGCGACGGGTGAACTGCCAGGCGACCGCGGCTGCCGACAGAACCTCGATCGTCGAGTCCAGGCCGAACCCGATAAGCGCGGCCGAGGATGCGACCGTGCCGGCGGTGATCGCGACGACGGCCTCGATCAGGTTGTAGGCGATCGTCGCCGTGACAATCCACCGGATTCGGCGTTGCAGGACCTGTCGGCGGTTGTCAGCGAGGCGGGGAGCGGTGGTGGTCATGCGCAGGTGCAGCTCTCTCCGGCGCAGCAGCCGGGCTCGACGTAGAGGACAACGCGCAGCAGCTCGTCCAAGGCAGGGGCGAGGTGTGAGTCCGCGAGTCGATACCAGGTCCGTCGACCATCGGGCACAGGCCTCGACGAAGCCACAGCCGCGCAAGCACGCGAGCTGGTTCGACATGACCTGACGAGAGACGGCAAGGATGTCGGCCAGGTCGGAGGGGTAGGCGGGTGCTTCGCGCAGCGCCAGGAGGACGCCCGCGCGCGTCGGGTCAGAGAGTGCGTGGCCGAGGCGGGCGAGCGCCGCGGTGTGCGTCACGGTGCGGTAGCGGTCGGGGTGGACATGACACCGAAATACAGAGAGCGCTGAATAAACAGAACGCTGTACGCCGGGTGCGAGGTGATTACCCCGTCCTGTTGCTATCAATACCCTAGGGGGGTATGGTATATCTGTGAACGGATACGACGGCAACAAAGACGACCTGCAGAAGCGACTGCGTCGGGTCGAGGGTCAGGTGCGTGGGATCGCCCGAATGATCGACGAAGACAAGTACTGCATCGACATCCTCACGCAGGTGTCTGCCGCGACGAAGGCCCTGGAAACAGTGGCGCTGTCCCTGCTGGGCGACCACCTGAGCCACTGCGTCGCGGAAGCGAGCGCCGAAGGCGGCCAGGTAGCTGCGGAGAAGATCCGTGAGGCCAACGACGCCATCGCCCGACTCGTCCGTTCTTGATCACACCGAATCCCCTTGAAGGAGCACATCATGACTGACCGCATTGACCTCGTTCTGAAAGACACCAACGCCGGCTGCGCTTGCTGCACCACATCCGCAGCGACGGACGCTCCCGCGTCGACCTCCGCCGCCGTCACGAAAGACGTCCTGGTAGACGGGATGACGTGCTCGCACTGCGTGTCGAGCGTCACTGAGGAGCTGACCGCGATCGACGGTGTGGAGAACGTCACAGTTGACCTGAACGCCGGCGGTACGTCACGGGTCACCATTCACAGCGCCGCGCCGATCGACTCTGACGCCGTGAAAGCCGCGGTCGAGGAGGCCGGCTACGCCGTGGCAGGTAGCCCCGCATGAGCACGGTCGACGTCGAGCTCGATATCTCCGGGATGACGTGCGCTTCCTGTGCGACCCGGATCGAACGCAAGCTGAACAAGCTTCCCGGTGTGGAAGCGACGGTGAACTACGCCACCGAGAAAGCACGTGTTCGCGGGCACGATGTCGACCCCGCCACCCTCATCGCCACGGTCGAATCCGCCGGTTACCAAGCAGCCCTCCCCGCACCGCCGGCAACCGATGACCACGCCGAGGAGGCGCGCAGCTCGGAGGCCGACGAGGTAGGGGCGCTGCGGCGCCGGCTGCTGATTAGCACTGCACTGTCGTTGCCGGTGGCGGTGCTGTCGATGGTCCCGGCGTTGCAGTTCGAGTACTGGCAGTGGCTGGCGCTCACCCTCACCGCCCCGGTCGCGGTATGGGGGGCGTGGCCCTTTCACCGGGCCGCGGCGGTCAACGCCCGTCACGGCGCGGCGACCATGGACACTCTCATCAGCGTCGGCGTGATCGCCGCGTTCGGGTGGTCCCTGTACGCACTGTTCTTTGGCGAGGCAGGCATGCCCGGGATGACGATGACTTTCACCCTGATCGGCACCCCGCAGGCCGGCGGACATGAGATCTATCTGGAAGTCGCGGCGCTGGTCACCGTCTTCATCCTGGCGGGCCGCTATGCCGAAGCACACGCGAAGAAGTCATCGTCGGAGGCGCTGCGGGCGCTGCTGGAGATGGGCGCGAAGCATGCCACAAAGCTCGTCGACGGTGGGGAACGGTCGGTGCCGGTCGCGCAGCTCGCTGTCGGAGACACCGTGCTTGTCAGGCCGGGGGAGAAGGTTCCCTCTGACGGGCTGGTGATCGATGGTTCCTCCGCGATCGACGCCAGCATGCTCACCGGAGAGTCGGTGCCCGTCGAAGTGACCGCCGGGTCCCGTGTGGTCGGCGCGACGGTGAACGTGGGCGGTCGCCTCATCGTCGAAATCACCCGGATCGGGGCGGACACGGAGCTTGCCCGCATGCGCCGGCTGATGGAGGAAGCCCAGACCGGCAAGGCCAAGGTGCAGCGCATCGCTGACCGCGTCTCTGCCGTCTTCGTTCCCATCGTCATCGGACTAGCCGTGGCTGCGTTCCTCGGCTGGACAATCGCTGGAGCCTCGCTCGAGCTGGCCTTCACCGCGGCGGTCGCCACCCTGATCATCGCGTGCCCGTGCGCCCTCGGTCTCGCCACCCCCACCGCATTGCTGGTCGGGACCGGCCGCGGCTCCCAGCTGGGCATCCTGATCCGCGGACCGCAAGTGCTGGAGCAGACCCGCACAGTCAACACCATCGTGCTCGACAAGACCGGCACGGTCACCACCGGTCAGATGACCGTCACAAGCGTCCGCCCCGTGGCAGGTGTCACCCGGGACGAGCTGTTGCGTGTTGCGGCGGCGGTCGAGGCAGGGTCTGAGCACCCGGTCGCCCGTGCTGTCGCCGCTGCCGCCCCGGCGGTCGCGTACGCGGACAGCTTCGTGTCGCACGCCGGGTTCGGCGTCCAGGGGATCGTGGAGGGGGCTGCGGTCGTTGCGGGCCGGGCGTCCTGGCTGGCCGAGCAGTGGGGCATCCACCCGCAGGCCGAAGCCGCCGCCGAGCTGAATGTTCTCGCGCGAACCTGTACCGCGATCGCGGTCGGTCGCGATGGGGAGTACCTCGGCGCGATCGGGGTGGCCGACACCGTGAAGCCGACCAGCGCCGCCGCGATTGCCCGCTTCCAGGCGCTCGGCTTGCGCCCGGTGCTGCTCACCGGCGACAACACCACCACCGCCGCACGAATCGCCGCGGAGGTCGGCATCCCCGACGTGCACGCCGAAGTCACTCCTGCTGGAAAGCTTGATGTGATCCGCCAGCTTCAGGACGACGGGCACGTGGTCGCGATGGTCGGTGACGGCGTCAACGACGCCGCCGCCCTCGCCGCCGCCGACCTCGGCCTGGCCATGGGCGGAGGCACGGACGCCGCGATTGCCGCCAGCGACATCACCATCGTCTCCGGCGACCTCACCGTCGTCGCTGACGCGATCCGCCTCTCCCGCCGCACCCTCGGCACCATCAAGGGCAACCTGTTCTGGGCGTTCGCGTACAACGTCGCCGCTATCCCGATTGCGATGGCCGGCCTGCTCAATCCTCTCGTCGCCGCAGCGGCGATGGCGTTGTCGTCGGTGTTCGTCGTGACCAATAGCCTCCGGCTGCGCCGGTTCCGACCCCACCCGGCACCCGCCCCTACGACCCCCGTTCCCGTGCCCCAACCGGCCTGACCCGTGCCGCCGCACCGGCGCACCCAGCGAAGGAGGCTTCAATGAGCCAGCACGACCACCACAACCACTCCGATCACCCAGACCACCACGCCCCGGCGACTGCCACCCAACACGATCACGCAGTGATGAGTCACCCGCGCAGCGAAGACGACCGGGCGCCCGCCGCGGGTCATTCCGGGCACGGTCATGCTGACCACGGCGGGCACGCCGGACACGGAGACCACGTTGCCCGGTTCCGACGGCTGTTCTGGATCATGCTGATCCTCGCGGTGCCCGTCGTGGGGTTCTCCACGATGTTCTCGATGCTGATCGGATACCCGCTGCCGGACGCGGCGTGGGTCGGATGGGTGTCCCCAATCCTCGGCACCGTCATGTACGTGTGGGGCGGCGCCCCGTTCCTTACCGGCGCCGTCAGCGAACTGCGCGCCCGCAAACCCGGCATGATGCTCCTCATCGCCCTCGCGATCACCGTCGCGTTCCTCGCCTCATGGGGTGCAAGCATCGGGCTACTGCACCACGAGCTGGACTTCTGGTGGGAGCTGGCGCTGCTGATCGTCATCATGCTCCTCGGGCACTGGATCGAGATGCGATCCCTCGCCCAGACCACCTCCGCCCTGGACTCCCTCGCCGCGCTCCTGCCCGACGAGGCCGAGAAAGTCGAGGGGGACACCACCGTCACCGTCGCCCCCGCCGACCTGCAGGTCGGAGACGTCGTCGTTGTCCGCCCCGGTGGACGGGTACCCGCAGATGGCCGGATCGTGCAGGGCTCGGCCAGCATGGACGAGTCCATGATCACCGGCGAATCCCGCCCGGTCCGCCGCAGCGACGGCGACCAGGTCATCGCCGGCACCGTCGCCACCGACTCCGGGGTCAGGGTGGAAATCACCGCGGTCGGACAGGACACCGCTCTCGCCGGCATCCAGAAGCTCGTCACCGAAGCGCAGAACTCCTCATCCCGCGCGCAACGACTCGCGGACCGTGCCGCGGGGTGGTTGTTCTGGTTCGCTCTCGGGGCGGCCGCGGTCACCGCCGCAGTCTGGACCCTGGTCGGGTTCCCCGATCAAGCGGTCATCCGCACCATCACCGTGCTCGTCATCGCCTGCCCGCACGCCTTGGGTCTGGCCATCCCGCTGGTGGTGTCCATCGCCACTGAGCGCGCCGCCCGCGGCGGCGTGCTGATCAAGGACCGCCTCGCGCTGGAGAGCATGCGCACCGTCGACACGGTCCTGTTCGACAAGACCGGCACCCTCACCAAAGGCACCCCCGCCGTCACCTCGGTCGCCCCGGCCGCCGGCATCGACGGAGACGAGCTTCTGTCGTGGGCCGCGGCCGCCGAAGCGGACTCGGAACACCCCCTGGCTCGGGCGATCGTGAACGCCGCGCAGGAGAAGCAGCTCACCGTCCCCACCGCCAGCGACTTCGAGTCCTCACCGGCCGTCGGTGTCCGTGCGCGGGTGACCGGCCGCACCATCCAGGTCGGCGGCCCCCACATGCTCGACCAGGAAGACGCAGCCGAACTGCCGGTCGCGGACGAGTGGCGCAAGGAGGGCGCGATCATCCTGCACGTGCTCGTCGACGGGCAGGTCGCGGGGGCGCTGCGCTTGGCGGACGAGATCCGTCCCGAGTCCCGCAACGCCGTCGACGCGCTACATCAGCGGGGCGTGCAGGTGGTCATGATCACCGGAGACGCCGAAGCCGTCGCCGCATCGGTCGCCGCCGACCTCGGTATCGACCGGTTCTTCGCCGGGGTCCGCCCCGAAGACAAGGCGTCCAAGGTGAAGGAGCTTCAAAGCGAAGGCCGCAAGGTCGCCATGGTCGGTGACGGGGTCAACGACGCACCGGCCCTCGCGCAAGCCGACGTCGGCACCGCTATCGGCGCCGGCACCGATGTGGCGATCGCGTCCGCCGGTGTCATCCTCGCCAGCGACGACCCCCGCTCCGTGCTGTCGGTGATCGAACTGTCCCGAGCCAGCTACCGCAAGATGAAGCAGAACCTGTGGTGGGCCGCCGGGTACAACCTCATCTCCGTCCCGCTGGCCGCCGGGGTACTCGCTCCCATCGGGTTCGTCCTGCCCATGTCTGTCGGCGCGATCCTGATGTCGCTGTCCACCATCGTCGTGGCCCTCAACGCTCAACTGCTGCGGCGCCTCAACCTCAGCCCGGACGCGGTTACCGACCACTGACAGGAGTGTCGTACCGTGGAAGGAGGGAGTGACATGTCGCTGATCGCACTGACGGAACGGCTCCACGCCGGACGGTCGATGGCGCGCACCCTTCTGCTGCTCATCGCAGTGACCGCCGCGGTCATCGTCGGCCTGTTGGCCATGCACTCCCTCAACACCCACACCGCCGCCGACACCGGCCACCAAACCACCGTCGCCACCGCCAGTGCCACCCCTGAGGACCACCACTCCGGCAGCACCGCGACGGGCGAGCCGTGCGCGGACTGCGGTTCAGGCCACTCAGACATGCTCGCGATGGCGTGTGTGCTGGCTCTCCTAGCCACCGTGCTGCTGCTGGGCCGACTCCGCCCGAGCAAAGTGCCGTTGTCGCTCCTGCCGCGCCCGCAGCCACTCAGCGCCGCGCTTCCCGGTGGGCCGAGACTGCGGCCGCCCTCTCTCACCGTTCTCTGCATCAGCCGTACGTGATACGGCCGAGCCGGCGCACCCTGCCGGCCGGACCTCACCCACCCGTCGATCTGACCGGTGCTCGTTCACGTACCCCCCCTGTATTTGGAGAACTCTGATGAAAATTCGTACCGCAGCGGCCGCTGCGCTCACCCTCGCCGCCGCCCTCGCCCTTGCTGGCTGCGCCGACGGCTCCGGCTCGCAATCCATGCCCGGCATGGACCACGGCAGCAGCTCGTCCCCGTCCTCATCGTCCACGGTGACGGCGGACTTCAACGACGCGGATGTGATGTTCGCGCAGATGATGATCCCGCACCATCAGCAGGCCGTCGAGATGGCCGACATGATCCTGAACAAGGAAGGCATCGACCCGGGCGTGCTCACCCTGGCCTCCGACATCAAGGCCGCCCAGCAGCCCGAGATCGACCAGCTGCAGTCCTGGCTGGACGAGTGGGGCGCCGACATGCCCGATATGGACAGCATGGAGGGCATGGACCACGGCGGCGGCATGATGAGCGAGGACGACATGGCCGCGCTAGAAGCCGCCACCGGCGCCGAGGCGTCCCGGCTGTTCCTCGAGCAGATGACGATGCACCACGAAGGCGCGATCGAGATGGCCCAAGACGAAGTCGACAACGGCCAGAACCCTGACGCGGTCGAGATGGCGCAGACCATCGTCGACACCCAGACCGCTGAGATCGCCCAGATGCAGGAACTGCTCGCGCAGCTCTAAACGCACCCCACCGGTGAGGACGCCCCCGGAGGGCGTCCTCACCGGTGGAATCGAAAGTGGTGCGGGATGCGTACCTACCTGCGCGCGACGGCGAGCTTTGTCGCGCCCACCGGCATGCCCCTCACCGGCTGCACCGCGGCCGAACCACCTTCGGTCGGCGGCGATCAGGCTGACACAGCGATGCTGTACGCTCACGCGATCGTGCCCGCACCTGACGGTGACAGCTTCCTCCCTAGCCGCGACGGTGGCGCCACGTCTTCATCACCGACGAAAGCAGGACTCAGCCTGCTGCCCTTCACCTAGCCCCCATTTACCGAAAGACCTCAATCCCCTGCATCGACCCTTGACCTCGCTCTAGCGTGACCACATGCCGGGGAAGGTCCCTGAAGAAAGGAAAGCACCCATGACTGTTGCAGATCAGATGCTCGCCACCCACCCGAAGGTCGGCTTTGCCGAAGCACAGGAGACCCTTCTGCGCTGTATCGAGGCGTGCGTCGAATCTGCGCAGGCATGTACCGCCTGCGCAGACGCATGCCTCGGAGAAGACATGGTCGCCGAGCTCATTACATGCATCCGGAAGAACTCGGACTGCGCAGACATCTGCGCCGCCACCGGTGCAGTGCTCTCCCGCCAAACCACACCGGATGTCGCGACGGTTCGCGCCCTGCTCGAAGCCTGCCGCACCGCCTGCGCGTCCTGTGCCGCCGAGTGCGAACAGCACGCAGACATGCACGAGCACTGCCGCGAGTGCGCCGAATCCTGCCGCCGCTGCGAGCAGGCATGCACCGACCTTCTCGCCGCTCTCTAAGTCGGCCCAGGTTCGCAAATCGCCCTGCAAGCACAACCCGCCATGGCGGTCGCTGACGGGACGGTCGATGCCGCAATCGACCGTCCCGTCACCTCGCCGCTCCCCCCTCCACCAGGAGACGTCATGACCGCCATCTACATGGCCAAGGAAAGGTCGGCAACGGTCGGAACAGTGACGGCATCGCCCTGGCCAAACCATCATCTAGCGCACACACCACGTTCCCGCTCACCTATACCCCGGCGGCAACCCTTCATCGGGGTGTCCGCCCTCCCGCGACCCGGAAGATCATGAACCGTTTTCTGCCCCTGACCGTCACCACCCTCACCGCGATCGCGATCACCGGGTGCGCAGCTGAGCGACCTTCCCTCAGCGACGCATCGTTGCCAGTGATTCAACACATTCACGGCATAGTCGCCGACCCGCGAGGAGAGGACCTGTTCGTGGCCACCCACGGCGGCATCCTCACCCTCGCCCCCGACGGAGAAATGTCGGGCCCGATCGCGGGGGAGGACCTGGACGCGATGGGATTCACGCTCCGCGGCGAGACCTTCTTTGCCTCCGGCCATCCGGGAACGCAGACCCCGTCGGAACTCGGAGCGCCAAACTTGGGAATCATCCGCAGCGACGACTTCGGCGAAACTTGGTCACCGGTCTCGCTCACCGGAAGCGCCGACTTCCATGTGCTTACCGCCGGGCCGGACGGGACGCTCTATGGACTCGCCTCAAGCAATGCGGATCTGCTCGTCAGCACCGACGACGGCCGGAACTGGTTCAGCGGCGCCGCGCTATCCGCCGTCGACCTCGCAGCTACGGAAGAAGGCATCTACGCCGCAGCAGAACAAGGCCTCCTTCGCAGTAGCGATCGCGGCGCTACGTTTGCCGCCGTCGAAGGAGCGCCACTGCTCTATAGCCTTGCCCCTCAGCCTGACGGCACCATCGCGGGAATTGGAACAGACGATGCTCTGTGGGTGCAAGCAGCAGATGGGGCCTGGGAGCGCCGGGCCACTCTCAGCGGTGCCGCCCAAGCGTTCACCATCACCGACGATGGCCGCTTCATAGTCGCCGACGAGCGCGGCATCGTCGAGATCACCCCGGAGACCACCACCATCATCGCCCCATCGCAATGAGCCGCTCCTCGCGACGGCCGCGACTCCGCTACCCTGCGCAGGTCAGGGTCATCATCGTCTTGGCTTCGACGCTGATCGTCATAATCCTGATCGCCTTAACCCTTCTGCGCGTCGATCGAGCTGACGACCACCCGGGACCGGCAGCGTCAATGTCGGCGGACCCGATCGACCAATAACGATCGTTTATGGCACGCTTGATTGACTCGGCAGCGCCACCGCGAACAATCGTGAGCAGAACGTCGTTCGCGGCATAGCCGGACGGTGGATCAGGTGTTCCGGCTCGCCGCGGCCTCTCTGCGCTCTCGCCACTGCCGGTTCAACTTCGGTGCAAGCACCGCAGCAGTGACAGTTCCGATGAGGCCTGGCATAAGCAGCAGCAAGAGTAGCGGCAGATCGTTCATGAGGTCCACGCTAACGAAGTGAGGTGGCGCGAGCCTCCGTCCGAAGGCGGGGCCGTCTCATCCGGGAGGCGGAGATCGGGCCTTCTGCATCGACGGTCGCGCCGATCGACACGCATCCTCGCCCCGAGACGATGGCTTCCCGAGGATGCGACGACTCCTTGAGATGACCATCGTTTCCGGCGGGGGTGTTCAAGGTCCCGTACGTGCTGAGCGCTGCCTAGGGCGTGTTGATCAAGAGGTTCAGGCTCAGGATCGGCGAGTCTCGATGGTGTGACGCGTCAGGAGATCTCGGATGAGGTGTGGGCTGTTCTGGAGCCGCTGATGCCGGTGCCGGTCGGCAGGTCGCGGCCGTGGACGGATCATCGTCTCGCGGTCGAGGGCATGGCCTGGAAGTACCGCACGGGGGCGCCCTGGCGGGATGTGCCGGAGCGGTTCGGGAAGTGGAACTCGATCTACAAGCGGTTCGCGCGCTGGGCCGAGGACGGCACCTGGGAGAAGCTGCTCGCCGAGGTGCAGAAGCAGTCGGACGCGGCGGGCAAGCTCGACTGGGTGGTGTCGATCGACTCGACGATCGCGCGCGTGCACCAGCACGGCGCGACCCTCAGCCGCGACACAGGGGGCTGTGTCGAATCACAAGAATCCGCGGGAAGAGCCGCCTGATCACGGGATCGGCCGCTCCCGTGGCGGGTTGACGAGCAAGGTGCATCTCGTCTGCGACGGGCGTGGACGTCCGCTGAGCTGGGTGATCACCGGCGCGAACATCAACGACACCACGATGATGACCGCCACACTCGAGCAGATCCACGTCCCTCGAGCTGTCGGCCGTCCGAGGCGGCGCCCGGATCGGGTGCTCGCCGACAAGGGCTACCCGTCGAAGAAGAACAGGGCGTGGCTGCGGGAGCGGAAGATCGCCGCGACGATCCCGGAACGCGACGACCAGATCGCGCACCGCCGCAGGAAGCCTGGCCGGCCCATCGACTTCGGGGAAGCCCAGCAGGAGCGCTACAAGGGACGCAACGTCGTCGAGCGCTGCTTCAACAAACTCAAGCAATGGCGCGGCATCGCGATGCGCTCAGACAAGACAGCCCGCTCCTACCGCGCCGCGATAGCCCTCGCCGCCACGCTGATCTGGATCAAGACCGACTTAATCCACACGGCCTAGCAAGACCCGCTGCCCCGCCGCGACGACAACTTCGGTCACTGATTGATCGGTGACCTCACGCAAGGTAACCGGATTGTCTCCTGCGTTGCGCAGGCTCCCGCACCCCGGCAGAGGTCCGCCGCAGCGGTCGCCGACACCGACAGTCCACGCGACTACGAGGCTCCCGGTCACCGCGAGCAGCGGCAACACAACCACTGCCACCGTCGAACCTCGGCGGCCCCTCCTCACCGGCTGGGAATCGGGGGCCAGGGCCGCCGAGGGGTCACGGTCAGTCATCGGAACTCACCTTCCCATCTGCGCGCACTCTGCCCCGGCGGCGGAAGACCGGCTCCGCGGCGGCGAGTTCCTCGTCGGTGGCGAGGCGGAACGCCCCGGCCGCTTCGGTTTCCACCGCGCGCCTTCCTTGGCCGCGGGTGGCGCGGAGGCTGGCGACGATCGAGACGGTGATGATGGTGGCCACCACGGCGAGGCTGATGGTGGTGGGGATGTAAAGGACGTCCAGGAGGAGCATCTTGATGCCCACCCAGATCAGGACGAACGCGAGTCCGACCTTGAGGTAGATGAACCGGTGGATGAGGTCTGCGAGGAGGAAGTACATGGCCCTCAGCCCCAGGACGGCGAACGCGTTGGCGGTGAACACCAGGAACGGTTCGGAGGTGACGGCGAAGATCGCGGGGATGGAGTCGACGGCGAAGATGATGTCGGTGATCTCCACCAGGACTAGCACCGCCAAGAGCGGCGTCGCCACCACGATTCCGGCTTTGCGGATAAGGAACTTCTGTCCGTGGTAGGCATCGGTCATCGGCACGAACCGGCGGAAGGCCTTGAGGATCTTGGATTTCTCGGGGTGAATGTGGTCGTTGCGGGAGCGGAACATCCGCCATCCGGTGTAGATCAGGAACGCGGCGAACACGTACAGGATCCAGGAGAAGTTCTCGATCAGTGCGGCGCCGGCGGCGATGAAGATGCCGCGGAAGATCAGGGCGCCCAGGACGCCGAGGAACAGTACCCGGTGCTGGTACTCGCGGGGCACGGCGAACGCGGCGAAGATGATCGCCCAGACGAACACGTTGTCCACCGCGAGGGATTTCTCGATCAGGTAGCCGGCGAAGTACTGCTGCCCGAATTCCGCGCCCCACAGCGACCACACGAGCACACCGAAGCTCACGCCCAGCACGATCCACACGATCGACCACGCGGCGGCTTCCCGCACGCCGATCACATGGGCTTTGCGGTGTGCGACCAGGTCGACGGCGAGCATCACCAGGATCACCCCCAGGACGGCGAACCACGCCCACAACGGCACTGACATGTCAAAGACCTCCACGAAGATTCGTGAAGGTCTCATCGGCCCTGTCGGGCTCTGCGCACCGGATCCCCTGCGGGAACGTATTGGCGATGCGGAGCGAGGATTACTCCCCTTCTCGCCCCATCAAACAGGAGAAGTATGCTTCACGTCAAGTCGGCTCCCGCCAGAGGGCCCCGGAACCACGGCCAAAGAGCGGCGAGCCTGGGACGCTTCAGCGGTGTTCTGGCAGGACTACGCTGTCTTCAGGCTGCTCGTCGAGCAGCAAGACGAATTGGTGGTGGCGGGTGAAGGGTTCGGGGTTCGACCTCGACGCCGGGTTGCGGCGCTACCCGTGGGTGTCGAGGGCCATGAACGCGGAGGCCGTATACGGCACCGTTCTGACCGCGGGGCTGATCTCCGCGTTCTCTCTCTACAACCCGGGACTGCCGGTTTTGATCGCGCGCATCATCGGCACCGTCCTGGTGTTCTGGGGTGCACACGTCTACGCCGAGATCGTCGGCAACCGTGCAATGAGCTGGCGAGAAGCGGTCCGCGAAGGCCTCCAACGCTCCGCCGGACTCCTGTGGGCACTCATCGTCCCGGTCGCCTGCCTGACCACGGGCGCGCTCCTCGGACTATCGGTAGACGCCGCAGTAGACGTTTCCTTGTGGGGAGGCGTCGTCACCCTCGCCATACTGGGATGGTGGGCGGCCCGGCAACGCAACGACCCCGTCCTGGTGAAGGTGGTCACCGCCGCCGCAACGGCAGGCATGGGACTCGCCCTGATCGCTCTCAAAGCACTCGTACACTAACCGCGCCCCGGCATCCGCTTAGCCGAGCGGGAACAGGCGTGCCTAGTGGATGTGTAGCAGCGCGCGGATTAGGTCGCCCACGGACCTCCCGGTCCATCGTTGGTCGCGCGGGCGAGAAACTATCCCTCAACAGGATTGCAGGGGCCGGCTCGCTGTAACGCGCCGATGGGGAATGTTGCGCCCCGGGTTCATCGGAGGCTCGCGGTGACCCGTTCGCTGTCCGCGACGGGTGCTTGGTGTGAATCGTCGTGGTGCTGCTCAGCCTCGACCGGAGGGATCATCCCGATCGCGGAGTGCAGCCGGCGATGGTTGAACCAGTCGATGTATTCAGCGACCGCGAACTCAAGGTCATCGATCGATCGCCAGGGTCCGCGGTGGCGGACGAGCTCGGCTTTAAAGAGCGAATCGCCCCGGGTTTAGTGGAGGGCGAGTTCTCCCAGCGCCGGCTGACGCTGGGGGTTGATCTCACGGTAGTACTCGTTCTCCTTCTCGATCGGTGTGAGGTATCCGATCGATGAGTGCAGCCGGTTCTCGTTGAACCAGTGCACCCAGGAGAGCGTGGCGAGCTCGAGTTCGTCCGCGGTCCGGAACGGGCCGTCGATCTTCACGCACTCGGTCTTGTAGAGTCCCACGACGGTCTCGGCGAGGGCGTTATCGTAACTTTATCCGGCTAATCGGCCTTGGTGCTGGGGAGTCGCCCAGCGAGCAATGGTCCGAGCGTGTAGCCGAGGCTCTTCCACGACCCATAGCGACCGAAGTAGCGCCCCGTGCGACCAGCGCCGGCCAGGCGGGCAACCGTGGCAGACGACGCTGGCGAGAACGCTGCGGTGGCGGCGCCCTGCCCCCAGTCGTGCAACCGCCAGCATGATGGTGTTGTCAGCGCCAAGCCCGAACGGCGACAGTCCCGCAAACGCGAGGAGACCGCCGACGATCACGGGTTTGGCCCCGATCCGATCCGACAGGGATCCGAACAGCGGCTTCAGCAGGAGTTCGGCGACGTCTTACAGCGCCAGGATGTCCATCACCCGTGCGGCGGCGTTGGCACGGTAGCCGAATCATCATCGCCAGCCGAAGGTTGGTACGCTTCAGGAGTCTCCTGAGGGAGGACGGCGTGAACCTGGAGCTGGCGGTGGTCCTCGCACTTCTGATCGCGGCGATCGTGATGTTCGCGATCGGCCGGCCGCGCATGGATGTGGTTGCGCTATTGATGATCGTCGCGCTGCCGTTGACCGGCATTCTCTCCGTCCCGGAGACTCTCGCGGGTTTCGCCGATCCGAACGTCGTGCTGATCGCCGCGCTCTTTGTCGTGGGTGAGGGGCTCTCCCGCACGGGGGTCACGTACCGGCTCGGGGATTGGCTGGCGCGTACGGCGGGTGCGAGTGCGACGCGGGTGATCGTGCTGCTCATGCTCTGCGTCGCGCTGCTCGGCGCGGTGATGAGCTCGACGGGCGTCGTCGCGATCTTCATTCCGGTCGCGTTGAGCGTGGCATCCCGAACGGGCATCTCGGTCAGGCAGCTGTTGATGCCGATCAGCTTCGCCGGTCTCATCAGTGGCATGCTTACGCTGATCGCCACGACGCCGAACCTAGTGATCGACGCTGAGCTGCGGCGGCACGGTCTGAGCGGTTTCGGCTTCTTCGCCCCCACCCCGTTCGGGCTTGTCATCCTCGCCCTGGGCATCGGCTACATGCTGGTCGCTCGTCGGTTCCTCGGCGCGGAGGCGATCGCGGATGCCGGTTCGCGCACCTCCTTCGGGAGCCTGATCCTCGACTACGGTGTGGACGCCCGTACGCACCGCTATCGAATCAATGCGGGGTCGCCGCTGATCGGCCAACGACTGGCGGATGCCGAGTTCGGCGGTGGTGCGATGGTCGGCGTCCTGGTGCTCGAGCGCACCCGCCTTTGGCGTAAGACCGTACGCACCTCCGACGACGACACGATCCTCACGGAGGGCGACATCGTGGTGGTGGACCTGGAGGTGCCCAGCGCGGAGAGACGTCGTCTCCGGCTCGAAGAGCTGGCATTGACACCCGACTTCTTCGAATCGTACTCACGTCAGGTGGGTATGGCCGAGGTCATGATCGCGCCAGACTCGTCCGCGCGCGGCCTCAGCGTGCGGAGCATCCGGTTCCGGGAGAAGCACGATCTCGTCGTGCTTGGCGTCCGTCATCGGCGCGAGGCCGCCGGGCCGGCATTCCCCGTGATCCGCCTCGCCGCCGGCGACACACTGCTCGTCGCCGGCGGCTGGGATTCCATCCACCGGCTCCAGGCGCAGCGCCAGGATTTCATCATGCTCGACCTCCCGGCCGAAGTGAAGGAAGTGGCCCCCGCCGCCAACCAGGCCCCCTTTGCGATCGGCGCGGTGCTCGTGATGGTTGCGCTGATGATGACAGGCATCGTCCCCAACGTGATCGCCGCGCTCATCGCGTGCCTGCTGATGGGGCTCTTCCGCTGTGTCAACATGCCCAGCGCCTACCGATCGATCCACTGGCCGACGATCCTGCTCATCGTCGGAATGCTGCCGTTCGCGCTCGCCCTTCAGCGCACCGGCGGCGTGGACCTCGTCGTCGATGGCCTGCTCGGCGGGCTCGGCGACGCGAACCCGACGATCCTGCTTGGCGGCGTCTTCGTGCTGACCGCCGTCATCGGGCTCTTCGTGTCGAACACTGCGACGGCCGTGCTGATGGGTCCGATTGCGATCGGCATCGCAACACAGCTGGGGGTCTCGCCCTATCCGTTCGCGATGGTTGTCGCTCTGGCGGCTTCCGCCGCGTTCATGACACCCGTGTCTTCGCCGGTGAACACCCTCGTGGTCGAACCCGGCCGCTACAGCTTTCTCGACTTCTTCAAAGTCGGAGCACCCTTCACCATCGTCGTCCTCCTCGTCAGCGTGTTCATGGTGCCCCTCGTCCTCCCCTTCTGACCGACACCACGCGCCCGCCGAGGAGTGCACCCCGTCACGGTTTCACCCGCCAAAAAAGTGACGCCGCCCACCGACGGGTTCAGCGACTTCACTTCTCAACCTCGCGCAAGGATGACGGCGTTCCGAGCTGGCGGCGCGCGAGACCGGATCGAAGTGCGTATGCACTCGGGAAGCCCGCAACGCCGGATTCAGAGCGCTGGCGACGACCTCGTTGCACTCCAGCACGCTTCTTTGCGTGGCGCACCGAATTGCCTCTGACGGACGCATTGTGATTATCGAAACGGGTGTCTACAATCAGAGGACTGCAATCGCGTCGGCGGCGCACAGGTCACAAAGCAAAAATGAGCTGGAGGCCGACAGCAGTGCAGTCGCTCGCTCACTGCGGTAGCGCAGCGTGCGCTGGACGGGTGATCATGCGTAACCGCACCCTGCCAAGGAGCACGCCAGATGAATATTCCTGAGACCGACCGCTCCCGCGCCGAGGCGCCCGCAGCGTCCTGGGCCATCACTGGGGGGGAGGTGTTGCGCGCTGTCGCTAGCGGGCCAGAAGGCCTGACGGAAGGCGAGTCCGAATCCCGTCTCGCGCGCGACGGTCGCAACGAATTGCCGACTCCGCCCGAGCCGTCCGTCTTCAAGCGTCTGCTGGCCCACTACGCTGACGTTTTGATCTACATCCTCATCGTGGCGGCCGTGCTGAAGGCGATTAGGGGTGACTGGGTCGACTTCACCGTGATCGCTGTTGTGATCGTGGCTACTGGGCTGATCGGCTTCATCCAGGAAGGTCGTGCGGCGTCGGCGCTCGCGGGATTGCGCAAGATGCAGTCGTTGAGCGCGCAGGTACGGCGCGACGGGACCTGGGGAGTGGTCGACTCCGCGACCATCGTCGTCGGTGACGTCGTCCGCGTTCGTAGCGGCGACCGGGTGCCGGCGGACGTCCGGCTGTTAACCTCCGGGCGGCTGCAGGTCGACGAGTCTGCGTTGACAGGCGAGTCGGTGGCCGCCGACAAGAGCGATGAGATCGTGGCTGCGGATGCGGGCATCGGGGACCGAACGTCGATGCTCTTCTCAGGGACGATCGTCACGGCGGGCAACGGCGAGGGCGTGGTGGTGGCTACGGGGCGGGACACTGAGATCGGCCGTATCTCGGTGCTCGTGTCCGAGCAGGACCAGATGGACACCCCGCTCGCCCGACAGCTCGCCCACCTGGGTAAGCAGCTGTCGATCCTCATCGGCGTGCTCGCCGTTGTCATGTTGCTCATCGGCTGGTTCGTGCACGGCCTGGATGTTGATGAGCTCATCTCGGCGGCCATCGGGTTCGCCGTGGCTGCGGTGCCAGAGGGACTGCCCGCCCTGGTGACGATCACGCTAGCGCTCGGCGTGCAGCAGATGGCTAAACGCCACGCAATCACACGCAAGATGGAGGCGGTTGAGACCCTCGGCTCCACGACGACCATCTGCTCTGACAAGACTGGGACGCTCACTCAGAACGAGATGACCGCCCGGACGGTCGTCACGGCAGTAAGCACATACACAGTCGAGGGCACCGGCTATGACCCCGTGGGTCGGGTCGTCAACTCCGACGGCCAGACCGCCGACCTCGCCGTCCACCCCGACCTCTCCGATCTCGTGCTGGCCGCCGGTCTCACCAACGACGCCCATGTCGAACAGACGGAAGACCGCTGGCGGGTTGTCGGCGTGCCGACCGAGGGAGCCCTCGACGTCCTGGCGGCGAAAGCCGGCGCAGCCACCGGCGCCGTGACCCGCGTCGGCGCGGTGCCGTTCGAGTCAACCCACAAGTTCGCAGCCACCCTCGACGAGCTCCCGACCGGCTCAACCCCCGACGGCGTGACCCGATTCGTCCACGTGGTCGGCGCCCCGGACCGCCTTCTCGACCGAGCCGACACCGAGCGCTCTGCCGACGGCGGCACCGCACCGCTCAACCGGGCGGCGTGGGAGGAGCGGATCGACGCACTCTCGGCCAAAGGACTGCGCGTGCTGGCCGCAGCCACACGCCCGGCCGACGGTGTCGACAATATCGTGCTGGGCGACCTCGATGGCGGCCTGACTTTCCTCGGCATCATCGGCATCGTCGACCCACCACGCCCCGAGGCAACTGCGGCGATCGCCGAGGCCCACGCTGCAGGTATCCGCGTGAAGATGATCACCGGCGACCACCGCGGGACTGCGACGGCGATCGCCCGTGAGCTGGGCATCGCCCCAGCGGAGGGCGAAGTTCTCGCCCTGACCGGCGCCGACCTCCAAGCGATGGACGACGACGAACTCCGCCGGGTCGTACGTGACGTGGACGTTTACGCTCGTACCTCCCCGGAGCACAAGCTGCGGATCGTGCGCGCCCTGCAGTCTCACGGCGAGGTCGTCGCCATGACCGGCGACGGCGTCAACGACGCCCCTTCGATCACGCTCGCGGACGTTGGCGTGGCCATGGGCATCAAGGGAACCGAAGCGACCAAGGAAGCGGCGGACATCGTTCTCGCCGACGACAACTTCGCGACTATCGAACGCGCTGTCGAGGAAGGCCGGCGGATCTATGACAACATCCGCAAGTCCGTAGTCTTCCTGTTGCCAACCAACGGCGCGCAGGCCCTTGTGATCATCGCTGCGGTCCTGGCGGGGATTGCTCTGCCGCTTTCCCCGGTGCAAATCCTTTGGATCAACTTGGTCACCGCGCTCACGTTGTCGTTGACCTTGGCGAGAGAGCCCGCAGAGCCAGGCATCATGCGGCGCATGCCGCGCTCAGCGACGGAGCAGGTCCTGTCGTCGCGGGCGATCGCCGTCGTCCTCACCGCCTCGGTCGTCATCGGCGTCGCGACCTTCGTCGTTTACCTTCTCGAGCGCGACCGCACCGGCGATTACGCCGTGGCGCAGACGTCCGCAGTCCTGATGCTCGCCCTCGGCCAGCTCGCTTTCCTTTTGAACTGCCGTCTGCTCAACGGTTCCGCGTTCACTGTTCGGGTACTTACCGGGAACCGCAACCTGTGGATCTCGGCCGGCCTGCTGATGGCTCTGCAGATCATGTTCACCTACGCGCCGTTCATGAACGACTGGTTCGACTCAACCCCCATCGGTTTCCACAGTTGGGCACTGACAGCTGGCCTGGCCGTCGGCGTTTTCGTGGTGATGGAAGGTGCCAAGGCCGTCATCCGACGGATTGGAAACCGCACGCCGCGAGAGCAGGGAGCACTGCCCGCAGGAAACGCGACGCATCGGGCTTGACGCTAAGCCTGTATCCACCGGTCGACGTGAGATTCTGACGGCTCGTCAAACCGAGAACGCTCATCTGATCAGGTGCAATAGGACTTGTCTAGAGGTCTGCGACGGGCGTGGACGTCCGCTGAGCTGGGTGATCACCGGCGCGAACATCAACGACACCACGATGATGACCGCCACACTCGAGCAGATCCACGTCCCTCGAGCTGTCGGCCGTCCGAGGCGGCGCCCGGATCGGGTGCTCGCCGACAAGGGCTACCCGTCGAAGAAGAACAGGGCGTGGGTGCGGGAGCGGAAGATCGCCGCGACGATCCCGGAACGCGACGACCAGATCGCGCACCGCCGCAGGAAGCCTGGCCGGCCCATCGACTTCGGGGAAGCCCAGCAGGAGCGCTACAAGGGACGCAACGTCGTCGAGCGCTGCTTCAACAAACTCAAGCAATGGCGCGGCATCGCGATGCGCTCAGACAAGACAGCCCGCTCCTACCGCGCCGCGATAGCCCTCGCCGCCACGCTGATCTGGATCAAGACCGACTTAATCCACACGGCCTAGTAGCGGAGGTGCTAAGCGATCGGTCGGAGGGTGCCCTGGTTGACGGGAAACTGCGTCGAGTAGTACAGCTCGGTTGCGAAAGTGTTTCCCCAGTCGTCCTTCTGCAGGCGGATGCCGCCGGGTGAGACTTCGGCGACACGCACCTTTAGCCAGGATCCATCGTCCAGCCGGAGCTCATAGGAGTCCGCGAGGTACGTGAGCCCCAACGCGTCAAGCGTCTCCTCCGCGGTCAACCAGTCCACCGCCTCGGTGCGGCTGCGACCAAGCAGATCGATGGCGACGAAATCCTCACCGGCCGGCTTCATCCACCCCAACAGCTCGCCATCATCGGAACGTCGATGCTCAATCCAGTCCGCGTCCATTCAAACAGCCTAAGACGCCGAGGTATCTCGCCCCCTGCCGCATAGAGCGGTAGACCGCCGGAAACGATCGTTTTTGACCGCGTCGCGCGGAGTGCGTCAAAACGTCCGCCGGAAACGTGGATCAAAACCGTCTTGCGGCAGACGTTTCCGGCGTGTTTTCCGGCTGCTCGCGAGCGCGAATTTCTACCGAGGGTCTACGGAGTCGATCGCATCTGTCATCGCGGCGAGGAAGCCGGTGATGTGCCGGTGTTGGCTTGGGGTGAGTTTCATCGCGGCGGCGTACATGCGGAGGTGCATGCCGTTCAGCGTGTCGCGGACCTCGGCATCGGCCGTCTCGGTGGCGCGGATCGATGCGCTGCGGTTGATCGCGAAGCCGGCGACGCGTTCGACGCGTCCGTCGCGCTGAAGCTTGTCCGCGAGTGCGTTCGTGTCGGCGGTCGTGATGCCGAGGTAGTGGGCGAGCTCGGCGGGTCGTGCGGTTCGATCCGCGCGGCGGAGGAGGAAGCGTAGAGCGAGCATCTCGTATTCGGCCATCGACATCGCTTCTCGCGTGCGGCGGCGCATGGCGACCTCTGCGGCCCGGTAGGTGCGCAACGCTTCGAGGGTCTGGCGGGCGAGGGCTTTCGGCTCGGAGATCTCGTCTTGCCAGTAGGTGCGCGGTAGCGCGGGGGTCGGCGCCGCGGCGGGGAGTGGTTGCGTGGCCTCGGGGTCGAGGGGTCTGACGTCGGTCATGCCAGGGATAGGAAGAGCTTTTCGAGCTCGTCCGGGGTGCTGACGCCGTCGGCATCGGGATCAGTCATGCAGTCGCGAAGTGCCGTCGAGATGACGAGGAAGCCCGCCCGGTCGAGGGCTTTGGAGACGGCGGCGAGCTGCTGCACAACGTCACGGCAGTGCGCGTCGCTTTCCACGGCAGTGATGACCGCTGCGAGCTGGCCCTGAGCGCGCTTGAGACGGTTGACCACCTTCCGCTTGGCCTCGGCGTCGTGGGCAAACGGCTCAGTGGTGATCTCGGTTGCGCTCATTCTCGTTCCTTCCGTGGAGTTGACAATCACGATACCCCCTGGGGTATGCTGAGTCCACCCCGGACTGATACCCCCAGGGGTATTACAGATTGAGGATCACATGTGCAGAGCAACAAAGTGCCGGACCTGCGGGAAGACCACGTGGGCGGGATGCGGACAGCATGTCGCAGCCGTCCGCAAGAGCGTGCCCGCATCGGACTGGTGTAACGGCAACCACACCCGCGGCGAGGTCCAGGCCGCGCAGTCGCAGCGTGGTGGGTTCTTCTCCCGCCTGTTCGGGAAGTGACGGGCATGGCCACGATCGATCTGACCGGCGAGACCTTCGGGGGCACGGTTGCGAGCGAAGGCATCGTCCTCGTCGACTTCTGGGCGGCTTGGTGCGGGCCCTGCCGGGCGTTCGCCCCCGTGTTCGAGGCCGCGTCAGAGCGCCACCCCGACGTCGTCTTTGCGAAGGTCGACACCGAAGCGGAGGTCGGGCTCGCCACGGCGAACCGCATCACCTCCATTCCCACGCTCATGGTCATCCGTGACGGCGTCTTGGTTTACAAGCAGCCCGGCGCTCTCCCCGAACCTCAGCTCGAGCTCCTGATCAGCAAGGCCCGCGAGCTCGACATGGATGACGTGCGCCGGCAAATCGCCGAATCCCCCACCGCCGCCTGAAAAGGACCCCCTATGTGCGCACAGATCACCTGCTCAACCTGCGGTAAGCCCACCTGGGCCGGCTGCGGACAGCACATCGAACAAGCCCTCGCGGGCATCCCCAACGACGAGCGCTGCAGCTGCGCTCACTGACAGCGACCGAAAGCAGACCCATGCTCCTCGAACGTCTCTATGACGACGACCTCGCCCACGCCAGCTACGTCATCGGATGCCAGCGCACCGGTGAAGCGATCGTCGTCGACCCGCGCCGTGATGTGCAGGTCTACCTCGACCTCGCCGCGAAGAACGGCATGACCATCACTGCGGTCACCGAAACCCATATCCACGCGGACTACCTCTCCGGCACCCGCGAGCTCGCGGCCCGCACCGGAGCGACGATGTACGTCTCCGGCGAAGGTGGCCCTGACTGGCAGTACGGCTCCGGGTTCCAGGACGCCACCCGGATGATGCACGGCCACCGCATCGCTATCGGGAACATCACCATCGAGGCGGTCCACACTCCCGGGCACACCCCCGAGCACCTGTCCTTCCTCATCACCGACGGCGCCGCCTCCTCGGAGCCGGGCTACGTCCTCACGGGAGACTTCGTATTCGTCGGTGACGTCGGACGTCCTGACCTGCTCGATGAGGCCGCCAGCGGTGTCGATACCCGGTTCGACGGTGCGCGCGACCTGTTCGCCAGCCTCCGCGACCAGTTCCTCACCCTGCCCGACTATGTGCAGGTTCTCCCGGCTCACGGCTCAGGGTCTGCGTGCGGCAAAGCCCTCGGCGCGGTCCCCAGCTCGACGGTCGGCTACGAACGCCGCTTCGCGTGGTGGGCGCCCTACCTCGAGGCCGGCGACGAGCAGGGCTTCATCGACGCGCTGCTGAACGATCAACCTGACGCGCACGCGTACTTCGCGCGCATGAAGCGGCAGAATCGTGTCGGCCCGGCCCTGCGCGGCCAGCTCGCCCCGCTCACCGAGTACTCCGCGCCCGAGCTTCGCGCCGGCATCGAGGCGGACCGGGTGATCGTGGTCGACACGCGCCACCACTCCCTTGTCCACGAGGGCACCGTGCCGGGCGCGCTGAACGTCCCCGGGGTCGCGAAGGCAGCCAGTTACGGCGCGTGGGTCTACAACCCCGAGGCCGAAACCCGCCCGCTTGTGCTGCTCATCGACTCAGCGAACACCGCAGCCCAGTTCCGGGACCACTTGCTGCGTGTCGGCATCGACCAGGTCGACGGGTTCATCACCACCCTCGAAGGCCTGCCCACGGTGCAGCCCAAGATGATCGCCCCGACCGACCTTGACCAGGTCGACGCGGCGCTTCTCCTCGACGTCCGCAACCGCACCGAGTACAACGCCGGACACATCCCCGACGCCGTGCAGCTCTCCGGAGGCCGAGCACTCTGGCACGCCGACGAACTGCCGGCCGGGAAGATTCTGACCTACTGCCAGAGCGGCGTCCGCAACAGCGTCGTCGCCAGCGCCCTCCGCCGCGCCGGGCACGACGTCATCGAAATCGAAGGCAGCTACAACGCCTGGGTCGCAGCCACCGCACCTCAGACCGCCCCGGCCTGACCAAGCTCGGGAGCTCGAGTGGATACGTTCATCGTCATCGCCATGATCCTCGCGGTCCTGGTCGGTGTCGCACTCGGGCTCCTCGGTGGCGGGGGCTCCATCCTTACCGTCCCCATCTTCACCCTCGTCCTCGGCATCGGAACGAGAGAGGCGATCGTCTCCTCCCTCTTCGTTGTTGCCGTCACCAGCGTGGTTTCCACCGCATTCCGCGTCCGTAGACGCGAGGTGCTGTGGAGGGTCGCTGCGGTCTTCGCGGCGACCGGTCTGCTCGGGGGAGTGGCGGGCGGGATGGTCGGCCGGTTCTTTCCGGAACCTGTGCTCACCGGCCTGTTCGCGGCGATCATGATCGTCACCGCGATCGCCATGATGCGGCGCCGACGAGAGCCCACCGAACCTCGTCAGACGCGGCCGATCACGCGAGCGATTCGAACGGTCGCCACCGGACTTGGTGTGGGCGTGCTCACGGGAGCCCTGGGCGCAGGCGGCGGGTTCCTCATCGTCCCCGCGCTCACCTTCCTTGGCCTCCCCATTGCCGCGGCCGTAGGGACATCGCTCCTGGTCATCGCCGTGAACTCTTCCGCTGGCTTCCTCACGCAGATCAGTGCCGTGGCCATCCAATGGCCCACCGTCGTCACCTTCACCGCCCTCGCCCTCGCCGGGTCATTCATCGGTCTAGCGCTCTCGCGCCGCCTCCCCTCCTCCGGCATCCGCACCGGGTTTGCGGTCCTCGTGCTGGCCGTGGGGCTGACCATGCTCACCACCCTCATCGTCCAAACCCTCTCCTCCTGACCGCCACAGAAAGCCCTCCATGCCCAACGCGTCCGACGCCGCGCCCCGCACAGGGGAACACGTCGACGGATACGAGGTGCCCGTCCTCAACGAGCACGCCATCCGTATCGCCGCCGGCATCCTCCTTGCCGCGGGCATCACCGCACTCACCATCACGCTCGCCTCGGACAACATCAGGCCGTTACAGACATTCGGGATGTTCTTCCTTCTCGACATGACCACCCGGATCCTCATCAGTAACCGGCTGTCCCTCACCCTCGCCCTCGGACGGGCGCTGACGCGCCGCCGCCGGCCTTACTGGGTCGGTGCGCCGCAGAAAGCCTTCGCGTGGTGGCTCGCACTCGGTCTCGCTGCCCTCTCTTGCCTAACCATGAGTGCCGGAATCGTCCCGTTCGCCGTGACCCTCGGCCTGTGTGGGATCTGCTTCACCCTCCTCTTTCTGGAAGCCGTTCTTGGATGGTGCGCGGGATGCGCACTGCACCAACGCTTCAGCCGGAAACCCACCCGCCACTGCGCCAACGGCGCCTGCGACCGATAACCACCACACCTCCACGAAAGGACGCACATGCGCCGCCTCGCCCTCACCACCCTCACCGTCATCGCCGCGATCACCCTCACGTCCTGCGCCGGCACATCCGCACCGCAGAACGACGTCGACCCCAGTGCGGTCATCATCGACGTGCGCACCCCCGCCGAGCACGCCAGTGGACACCTCGACGGCGCTCTCCTGCTGGATGTCACCGCAGGCGAGCTGCAAGCTGCACTGCCCGACCTCGACCCGGAAGCCGCCTACCTCATCTACTGCCGGTCGGGTAACCGCGCAGGCGCCGCAATCGATCTGATGAAGCAAGCCGGCTTCACCGACCTCCGCAACCTCGGCTCCCTCGAAGACGCTGCCAATGCGACGGGACTCCCCATCGTCCAGCCCTAAAACGTACGCGCTCGTCCCCCCGCGAGCGCGTACCCCGCGCGCCTCGCGCGCGCCCCGCGTCGCTTGAGCTCGTCTCGTGACGCACAGTCCGGGCGGGTCGCCCCCACGGCCCGCCCGGACTGCTCAATTTATGCTCCCGCACGGGATGACGCACACAACAGCGAGATACGTCGGGCTCAGGAGCTGCGTGATCGGCCTGGCCATCGTTGCGATAGCGAGGGCTGCGGTGAGAACTATCGGGAGGAAGGTGAGCGTGATGGCCACCGTCGCGTCGCCTCTACCTGTGGCGGAAAAGAACCGTCACCGCCGCCGCTGAGCTCCAACGGGCCGCCGCCGCGCTCGGCGCTGCCTCTCAAGCCCTCCGAGCCGCGCATTCCGCGAACGGCGTGGTGCGCTGGTTCGACAAGTGAGCGGCGCACGGACCCATGTGAAGCGGCTCGTCGACGCCATGTTCGACGCGGCTCAGTCCGCTGACCCGAAAGCCGAGCACAGCATCACCCTGACGCCCGAGAACTCGCTCCTGCTCCCGATCCACGCCACCGAGCTGCCTCGCATCGTCGACGGCGCATACCGCGGCCACGTCTACCGCGACTGCATGGTATGGGATCACCCTGTCCTCGATCACCTGGTCATCGTGACCCCCGTTGTCGGCCGGGTCACCGAAGATTCGAATGGACCGACCTACTTTGGCGACCTGCGGAACGGCACCTTCGGCACCGAACCGCCGCCGATCGAGGAATAGCCCATGCGCAGCAATGCCCCCGACCGCACTCTCTCCCGGCCGGGGGCATTGCTGTACGCGACAATAGAGCCATCGAGCGACAGGAGAGCGCCGTGAAGATCCCCGAGCCCTTACGGCTGTGGTGGCACGACGGCGCCGGCGTCCGTGTTCTCCGCTACAGCGGCCGCCAATGGACCGTACTGGCGCTAGTAAGCCTGATCTGCACCCTCACCAGCCTCATCCCCGTTGCGGGCGTCATGGGCCGCTCGATGCTCATCGTCGTGCCCTATCTGCTCGTGCCGGCCGGCCTGGCCGCAGCGGCGTTCGCGGTCGCCGCCGCGGTGCTCACGCACCGATTCCGGCGCGCCAGCCGGGGCTGACTGCCGCTACCGGCGGCGGGTGGAGCTGGTGCTCCCCGACACGGGCGTGTGCCGCGCCGGCCTGTTCGACGCTTCCGGGGCAGTTCTGGGCGGCGCCTGTTGTGCCCGCCGGCTCAGGTGCTTCAGATCGGGCGCGCCCCGGCCGCTGTCTGACTTGTAGCTCAGCGTGCGAGGAGTGTGGTCTGGATCTTGTCGGAGACGGCTTCGCGCAGCGGCCTCACGGCCTCGGCATCCCAGGCCTCCGGGTTGGGGAACGACCATTCCAAGACCTCCCCGCGGGGCGTGGACGGCAGGGCGAGGCCGGGCTTCATCAGCACCACGACGTCCGCCTGATCGAGGTCGTCCGCGGTGACAGCACGAGGCACCCGGTCGGTGATGTCCATGCCCAGCTCAGCGACCGTCGCGGCCACGGCGGGGTTCACTTCGCCTGCTGGGGACAGCCCCGCCGATGTCGCGGTGAACCGGCCGCCAGCCAGGTGCTCCAAAAGCGCGGCGCCGAGCTGAGAGCGGCCGGCGTTGTGCTGGCAGATGAACAGAACGGTCGGGCTGCTTGGCATTGGGGTCTTCTCCTGAGATCTGTGGTGTCAGCTGGCGCACTGGGATTGGGCGCAGGAAGCGCAGCACATCTCCCGTTTGGGCGCGAGCTGGCGGGGGTTACCGATGACGTTGTTGAAAAACGATTCCTTCTCGCATTTATGGAGATGCTCGGTGCAGAGCGCGGCGCCGCAGTGAGGGCAGACGGCAACCGCGGGAACGGTGATGTCCAGGGTGGCGTGTTCGTAGCAGTTCATGAGTGATCCTTCGATGGTGGCAACTGTGCGGCGGTGAGGTTCAGGTGGTGATTTTCTGCCCGCGCCAGCGATCGATGTGGAGGTCCCCGTTGCTGGCGGGGAAGAGGCGGGGGCGTAGCCATAGGGCGACGTAGACGAGTCCGACGAGGACGGGGACTTCGATGAGCGGTCCGACGATGCCTGCGAGTGCTTGTCCGCTGGTGGCGCCGAAGGTGCCAATGGCGACGGCGATGGCGAGTTCGAAGTTGTTGCCCGCGGCTGTGAAAGCGAGTGTGGTGGTGCGTTCGTAGCTCAGGCCGATGGTCTTGCCAGTGCCAAATCCGATGAGAAACATCGCGATGAAGTAGGCCAGGAGGGGAAGTGCGATGCGAGCGACGTCGAGAGGGCGATCGATGACTTGCTGCCCCTGGAGGGCGAAGAGCATGACGATCGTGAAGAGGAGGCCTCCGAGGGCGAGTGGGCTGATCCGGGGGAGGAAGACGGTTTCGTACCAGTCGCGGCCGCGACGGCGTTCTCCGATGCGGCGTGAGAGGTATCCGGCGAGCAGGGGGATACCGAGGAAGACGAGCACGCTGAGGGTGATGGCCCAGATGGAGAACTCGGCGCTGGTTGTGGGGAGACCGAGCCAGGTGGGGAGGATCTGCAGGTAGAACCAGCCGAGGGCGGCGAACGCGATCACTTGGAAGACGGAGTTGATGGCGACGAGGAAGGCTGCTGCTTCGCGGTCGCCACAGGCGAGATCATTCCAGATGAGGACCATCGCGATGCAGCGGGCGAGGCCAACGATGATCAGCCCGGTGCGGTATTCGGGGAGGTCGGGGAGGAGAAGCCAGGCGAGAGCGAACATCAGCGCGGGGCCGACGAGCCAGTTGAGGACGAGTGAGGAAATCAGTAGCCGCTTGTCGCGGGCGACGATCGCTGCGTCGGAGTACCTCACTTTGGCGAGGACGGGATACATCATGACCAGCAGTCCAATGGCGATGGGGATGCTGATGGTGCCGATCGACGCCGCATGAAGGAACTCTCCGAAACCGGGGGCGAGGACGGCAAGAGCAAGACCTGCGCCCATGGCGAGCAGGATCCATACGGGCAGGTATCTGTCCAGTGTTCCCAGACGGGCGGGCGCGGTAGTCGTGCTCACTTCACTCCTCATTCATAGATGAACTTCGATATGAAGCGTAGCAGAATATCGACAGGCGTCGATGCTTTCCGCGGAGTGGCTGGGTCTTATGCGGTGGCGAAGAAGCGCGAGACCCGGTCGAGAGCCCCCGGTACGAGAGTGAAATAGGCCCAGGTTGCGCGCTTGCTACGGGTGAGGAACCCCGCCGCAGTGAGGACCTTCAAGTGGTGCGAGACGGTCGGCTGACTAAGGCCGATGGGTTCGATCAGGTCGCACACGCAGGCTTCCGAGTTCTCGGATGCGGCAACGATGGAAAGCAGCCGCAGGCGGGCAGGGTCCGCCAGAGCCTTCATGGTCAGAGCGAGGGACTCGGCCTCCTCCACAGTCATCGGTTCACGAACGAGCGAGGTGCAGCAGCTATCAGCGCCGGTCTCGGCGATGGCAGTGATGTCGGTGACGTCGAGCGTGGTGACCATGCATCGACAATAGCCGATATTGACAGGGATCTATAGGGCGAGTAGACATGAACATCGAAGCTTGTCGATGTATTGAAGGAGTGGTCATGACCTTGTTGGATCTCACGCCGCGTGTCGCTGTGAGCGATCGTCTGGCGACGCTGCCCGTGGTGATCATCGGCGCAGGACCAGTCGGGTTGGCTGCAGCCGCGAATCTCGTAGAGCGCGGTATCGACTTCGTGGTTCTCGAGGCGGGCGAGACGGTCGCCGCGAGCGTTCGGGCGTGGGGCCATACTCGCCTGTTCTCGCCGTGGAAGCACCTGGTGGATCCGGCGTCGCGTCGCCTTCTGGAAGCGCGAGGCTGGGAACTTCCTTCACCGGATCGGGCGCCAACGGGAGCCGAGCTGGTGGACTTGTACGTCGACCCACTGGCTCAGCTCGAGGAGATCGCATCGAGCATTCGGACGGGGGTGCACGTGACTGCCGTGTCCCGGGAAGGAATGGATCGCACGCGCAGTCGCGGGCGGGATGCGACACCGTTCGTCATTCGCACCCGCGATACCGAAGGCAACGTTGCCGAGATTGTGGCGCGCGCGGTAATCGACGCGTCAGGCACCTACTCGTCACCCAACTCGTTGACTTCCAGCGGGCTGGAGCTTCTGGGACTGGGCGAGATCGCCGGCCACGTGATGCCGGCACTTCCCGACGTGCTCGGCCGTGACCGCGCCCACTTCGCAGGCAAGCACGTCACCGTCGTCGGTGCCGGGCACTCTGCTGCGAACACACTTCTCGGGCTGGTGTCACTTGCCCGCGAGGAGAAAGGCACGACGGTGTCCTGGCTGATTCGCAATGCGCAGGCTGTACGGGTGTCCTCGTCGCCGGACGATGAACTCGTCGGACGCGCTCACCTAGGCGCGCGCGTGGATCGCGCGGTGGACCGCGGTGACATCAATCTCGTCGACGGATTCGAGATCATCCGTGCTAACCGGGCAGGCGCCGCGGTGGAACTGATCGGCCAACGAGACGGCGAGATGGTGACGCACACCACCGACATCGTGGTCAACGCGACCGGGTTCCGGCCCGACCTCGACATGCTGCGCGAGATTCGCCTGGAACTGGATGACATCGTCGAGGCCCCCAAGCGGCTCGCCCCGCTCATCGATCCGAACGTGCACTCCTGCGGCACGGTGGAGCCCCACGGGTTCGGTGAGCTCACCCACCCGGAGCGCGGGTTCTTCATCGTCGGAATGAAGTCGTACGGTCGCGCCCCCACATTCCTGCTCACGACCGGATACGAGCAGGTCCGTTCGGTGACCGCATGGCTGGCCGGCGACATGGCTGCCGCCACCCAGGTCGAACTGGTTCTCCCCGCCACGGGCGTCTGCTCCACAGACCTCGGGGCAGCCGGCGGTTGCTGTTCGTGACAAAGGTCCGCTCCCTCGTCCCAGCGGATTGGCCCGACGTGGAGAGGATCTACCGGCAGGGAATCGACGAGGGCGATGCGACCTTCGAGACGTACCCGCCGACCTGGGAAGAGTTCACCACCAGCAAACTGCCCACTACCCGTCTTGTCGCCGCCGATGACGACGGCAGGGTTCGCGGCTGGGTGGCGGCGTCACAAGTGTCGAGCCGGGAAGCATATCGGGGTGTGATCGAGCACTCTGTATATGTCGATCGTGACCACCGCGGTCAGGGCATGGGACGAACGCTGTTGGCCGCGTTCATCACGGGCGCGGAATCGGCCGGGTATTGGACGATTCAGTCGAGCATCTTCCCGGAGAACAGCGCCAGCCTCCAACTGCATGTCGCCGCCGGGTTCCGGGTAGTGGGCCGCCGGGAAGGAATCGCTCGGTCCCGCCTCGGTGCCCAAGCGGGACAGTGGCGAGACACCCTCCTCATCGAGCGGAGAAGCACAGCAGAATCGTGACTGACGGTTCCCCAGACGCGGACTTCATCCGCCGACATCTCACCGGCGTGCGCCGCACCGTCCTCGCCATCGTTGCCGACCACGGACCGATCAGCGTCGAGCACATCGCGACCGAGTGGGCGCGGCAGCATCCCACCATCAGTCCCCGCCACAGGTCCGCCCTTCCCCGCATGAGCGGCCAGGTTCTGTGGCGGCTGGAGAATCTCGGCTGGGTGGCTCGTCAAGGCGAGCAGTATCTCCTCACCGCTGAGGGGCGTCGGGTCCACGACTGCATCGCAATCGCCTCCGAATAGCTGGGCTGCGTTCACCGCGTGTTCACATAGATTAGCTTCTATGTGAAACGGATAGAAGATCATCTATCCGGCCTGCCTTGCACCGGCGGGTCCTGACGCCCATGTCGGGCACGAAGGAAAGCGCACCCGTGAACAAGACCACAGCAAAGCTCGCTGCCGTTGCGACGCTCGCCGCCGCCGCCCTGGCATTGAGTGCCTGCGGCGGACAGTCCGCCGGCAGCACTGGCGGAGGAGAGGCCAGCGGAGGCGGGGCCGGCGGCTCTGTCACTACCGATGGTTCGTCGACCGTCGCCCCCCTTACCGAGGCCGCCGCGGACCTGTTCCGCGAAGAGGACTCGTCGGTCAACGTGTCCGTCGCCACCTCCGGCACCGGTGGAGGCTTCAAGGCGTTCTGCGCCGACGAGACCGACATCTCCAACGCGTCCCGTCCGATCAAGGACGAAGAGGCCGCTGAATGTGAAGCGAACGGCGTCGAGTACACCGAGATCGTCGCGGCCAACGACGGCCTGTCGGTCATCCTGAACCCGGAAAACGACTGGGCAACCGACCTCACCCTGGAGCAGGTCGCGAAGATCTGGGCACCGGAATCCGAGGGTGTCGTGAACAGCTGGTCCGACGTTGACCCGAGCTTCCCCGACGTCCCGCTGGTCCTGTTCGGTGCCGGCACCGACTCGGGCACCTTCGACTACTTCACCGAAGAGGTCAACGGGGAGACCGGCGCGATCCGCACCGACTACAGCCCCTCCGAGGACGACAACATCACCATTCAGGGCGTCGCAGGAGACCAGGGTGCGATCGGCTTCCTCGGCCTGAGCTACGTCGAAGAGAACGAGGGCACGATCATCGCCGCATCCATCGACGGCGTCTACCCGAGCACCGAGACCGTGCAGGACGGCACCTACACGCCGCTGGGGCGCCCGCTGTTCATCTACGTCAAGAACGCCGCGTACACCGACAAGCCGCAGGTGAAGGAGTTCGTCGACTTCTACGTCGCCAACTCCGCCGACATCGCCTCGCTCGCCCTGTTCGTGCCGCTGACCGAAGAGCAGATCACCACCGCGCAGGAAGAACTCGCCTCGCTCGGTTGAGCGAGCCCCTGCGCGGAGACACTCCATGACCGCTGTCATCACCAAGGCTGGGGGCTCGAGGATCACTCCCTCGGGCCCCCGGCCAGGCACCCAGTTCGCCGGCCGCCGCCGCCCCGGCGAAGCCCTCATCAGACTCGTTCTCCGGCTGGCCGCGGTCCTCACGATCGTGACGACGGTCGGGATCCTGATCGCCCTGCTGATCCCGTCCCTGTCGTTCTTCGCCGAGGTTCCCGTCCTGGACTTCCTGTTCGGCACGCGGTGGGCACCCCGGTTCGCAGACGCGTCCTTCGGAGTCATTCCCCTTGTCTCCGCCACCCTGTGGACGACCGTGATCGCCCTGCTGGTCGCCGTGCCGTTCGGGCTGGGCGCGGCCATCATGCTCGCCGAGTACGCCAAGCCCCGCACCCGCAAAATCCTCAAGCCGATGCTGGAGATCCTCGCCGGCGTCCCCACCGTCGTCTACGGGTTCTTCGCCCTCCAGTTCGTACAGGGCACCGTGCTCCGCGAATGGCTGCAGCTACCCACCGGCGCATTCAGCGTCCTCGCGGCAGGCCTCGTCATGGGCGTGATGATCATCCCCACAATCGCGTCGATCTCCGAAGACGCCATGTCCGCCGTTCCCGGTGCGCTCCGTCAGGGCAGCGCTGCGCTCGGCGCGAACCGGATGCAAACCACCCTTCGCGTGGTGTTCCCCGCCGCCCTGTCGGGCATCGTCGCGGCGGTCGTACTCGGCGTCTCCCGCGCCGTGGGAGAGACGATGATCGTCGCGATCGCCGCCGGAAGCCAGGCCCGGATCGTCACCAACCCGCTCGAGCAAGGTCAGACGATGACCGGATTCATCGCGAACGCCGCTCTCGGAGACTCCCGCGTGGGAAGCCTGGAATACAACACCCTGTTCGCGGTCGGGCTGCTGCTGTTCCTCATCACGCTGCTGATGAACTTCATCAGCATCCGGTTCGTTCGCCGCTTCCGAGAGGCCTACTGATGACCACCGCCCGAAGCGCCTCGACAAAGATCCGCGCCTCCGCGCCCCTCGGGACGGGGACACACGGTGACCGGAAGCCCGGCCCGATGATCTTCCTTATCCTGCTGTGGCTGTCGCTGTTGGTCGCGTTCGGCGTGCTCGCGACTCTTCTCGTCACGATCCTGATGGACGGGTGGGGGAAGCTGTCCCTGCAACTGTTCACCAACTACCCCTCCGCCACCCCGGAAACCGCGGGCGCCCGCCCCGCCATCCTCGGGTCCGCCTGGGTGATCGCGACCACCGCGGTGCTGACGCTGCCGTTGGGGATCGCCGCGGCCATCCACCTCGAAGAGTTCGCCGACAAGAAGCGCTGGTTCAACCGGCTCATCGAACTGAACGTGCAAAACCTCGCCGCCGTCCCCGCCATCATCTACGGCCTGCTCGCCCTCGGATTCCTCAGCTTGCTACAGGTGCAGAACAAGAACATCGTCATCGGCGGCGCACTAGCGCTATCGCTACTGATCCTGCCGGTCATCATCATCTCCACCCGAGAAGGGTTGCGGTCCGTACCGAACGAGATCCGCGACGGGTCCCTCGCGCTCGGAGCGACGAAGTGGCAGACCGTGTGGCGGCAAGTGCTCCCCGCGTCCGTGCCCAGCATCGCCACCGGCTCAATCCTCGCCCTCTCCCGCGCACTCGGAGAAGCCGCACCGCTGCTGGTGCTAGGCGCGCTGGTCTACATCACGTTCGACCCGAACGGGCTCATGAGCGGATACACCACCCTCCCCATCCAGATCTTCAACTGGACCGGCCGCCCCCAGGAGGGCTTCCACGAGCTCGCCGCGGCCACCAGCGTGCTCCTCCTCGGCGTTCTGCTCCTGATGAACGCCCTCGCCATCTTCATCCGCAACAAGTACCAGAAACGGTGGTAGCCATGAGCGACCCGATCGCCACCTCAACCGAGGACACCCCGCACCCGCAGTTCCACGCCCAATCTCCACAACCGAACCTGCGCGAGACACCGAGCGGGCTAATCCGCTGCGAGAACGTGGACGTGTTCTACGGCGACTTCCGTGCCGTCACCGACGTCAACCTCAGCTTCGGAAAGAACGAAATCACCGCGCTGATCGGCCCCTCCGGGTGCGGGAAGTCCACGCTGCTGCGTTCGCTGAACCGGATGAACGACCTTGTCGACGGCGCCCGCGTCGAAGGGCAGGTGCTGTTCCAAGACGACGACATCTACGCCAAAGACGTCGACCCGATCGAAGTGCGCCGCCGCATCGGCATGGTGTTCCAAAAACCCAACCCGTTCCCGAAATCCATCTACGACAACATCGCCTACGGCCCCAGGGTGACCGGGATGAAGGTGTCGAGCATGGACGACCTGGTCGAAGAAGCGCTGACCAAAGCAGCGCTATGGGGCGAGGTCAAAGACAAGCTGAAGCAATCCGCATTCGGCCTCTCCGGCGGACAGCAGCAGCGTCTATGCATCGCCCGCACGATCGCCACCCAGCCGGACGTGATCCTGATGGACGAACCGTGCTCGGCGCTGGACCCGATCGCAACCATGCGCATCGAAGACCTCATGCACGATCTGCGCCGGGACTACACGATCATCATCGTCACCCATAACATGCAGCAAGCCGCCAGAGTCGCCGACCGCACCGCGTTCTTCACCGCCCTCGCAGATGAAACCACCGGAGACCGAACCGGAGTGCTGGTGGAATACGCCCCCACCTCACGGATCTTCGAGCACCCCCAGGATCAGCGCACCGAGGACTACATCAGCGGCAGGTTCGGATGATCACCCTCACGAACCCAGTGGTCGGGTCGGCGCGAGTCGTCGTGCTGTCCACCGACCCGAACGTGGTTCGAGGAACCGTCGCCGAATTCCGCCACTTCGGTGCGTCGTTGATCCGGCGAACCGACATCATCAGCGCGCTGACGGAGCTGATCCGCGACCCGCACACGATCCTGCTGGTGTCCTCTGACGTGGCCTGCCAAGACATCGCCGCCGTCCTGGAGCTGTCGATCGCCACCAGCAAATCGACGGTGCTGTTCGGAATACATCCCTCCAACGGGATCGCCACAGTAGATACCGCGATCGCCGCCGGCGTGGGCGGCGTCGTGGACCTTCCGCTCACCCCCGAACGCCTCGCGTCCGCGTTGCGACAGCTGCCCCCCGCATCCGTGGAGGTGCCGAGCACGGTCGCGGTGGGCGCGCTGCTGGTCGATACGGACCGGCACCGGGTCGAGCTGTACGGCACACCGATCACGACCACTCCGAGGGAGTTCGACATCCTGTTGATGTTGGCGATGTCCTACCCGCGGATCGTTACACTCGACGAGCTCGCAGACACGCACGGTGGTGGAACACAACGGCAAGCATCCATCAGGGTCATGGTCGCGGGTCTCCGGTCGCGGTTCGCCGCGCTCACGGGCGCCCCGAGGGACGCGGTGATCGAAACCCACCGCGGCATCGGCTACCGACTGGCCGCGTGAGACGTTATCCCCATCTCGGCCAGAAGATCCTCAACGTGCCCTCGGATCTGGTCGCGAACCACCCGCAGCCCCTCGTCGTCGAGGGTGAGTGGATCGTCAAGATCCCAATCCATGTAGCGGCGACCGGGGTACACCGGGCACGCATCCCCGCACCCCATCGTGACCACGAAGTCCGCGGCCTGCACGACCTCGTCCGTCAACGGCTTCGGATACTCGTCAGAGAGAGGAACACCCACCTCGGCGAGGGCATCAACGACTCGAGGGTGGACCGCGTCGGCTGGCTGCGACCCCGCGGTGCGCACATGGACACGATCGCCCGCGAGATACCGCAGATACGCGGCCGCGATCTGCGAACGACCGGCATTCTGAACACAGACGAACAGCACCTCAGGCGTGCCGCGAAGCACCAGACCCTGCGCCGACGCCAGAGCGTCAAGACGATCAGCGGCATATCGTGCCGTCAGCGAGGGCAAATGCTTCCGCACCCGGGCTCTCTGACTGAGCAGCAGGTAGCTCTCCACGACATACTGCGACACCGTCTCGCTGCTGAACGTGGAAGCGAACCGGTACGAAAGATCGTGCGCCACCGTCGCGATCGCCGCCGGCAACACGGCAACGGTCGGAGCGGTGTCGGGTTCGGGCAGGGCCGGCATATCGCCCACCAACAAACGCCCGAAACGCACCCACGATGCCGCCGGCAACACGTGTGCCCCCACCTCGTCAGTGTGCACGATGTTCACGGCCAACAACCGGGCAATCGCGTCCTCCACCTCGATAGCCGGAACATGCAGCAACGAGGAGAGCACGTCGGCCGGAGCTCCCGCGGCCAGAGCACTCAGCACTCGCAACGTGAGCAGATCGCCGAGCACTGCGGCCTGCGCGGCACGTTCCTGCGCGGCATCGTCATCCAGCGGGCGCCCGACACGGTGCCGCGCACGCTCGATCACCGCAGCAGATCCTCGATCGCGCTACGCCGAGACGGAACCACCGAAAGCCACACGTACTTGCCCTCCGGCTCACGAGCCAGGAGACCGTCATCTACAAGGATGCGCACGTGGTGGGTGACCGTCGGCTGCCGCAACCCCAGGGCGTCGGTCAGTTGCTTTACGGTTGCACGCCCAGACTCCGAGTCCAAAATGACGCTCAACATCTGCAACCGCGTCGGATCTGCCACCGCTCGCAGCGTCCGAGCGAGATCTTCCGCGGCGGAGCGGCCGAGCGGTGCGCTCGCACCGGCTGCGGGGCTCCCGTGGGAAGAGGTCACACTGTGATCCTACCTGAAGATAGACTTTCATCTATGGATGCGGTGGTGTCGGACGCGACCCGAACGGCATACGTTCTCGCTGACCCTACCCGTATGGCGCTCTTGCGGCTGATGTCGATGGCCGATACCGGCCGAGTCCTCGTTGGAGAGACCGCACAAATCCTCGGTCTGCGACAGCCGACCGTCAGCCATCACATGAGGCGGCTGATGGACGAGGGGATCGTGACCCGCCAGCCCGAGGGTCGGCGCACCTGGTACGCCATCGCCCCGCCTCATCGCGACAAGATCACCGCGCTACTTTCTCTGGCGGACCAGCGACCCTCCGCACCGCCGGATCTAGACCGCGTGGTGAGCGATCTTCTCGTGAGGTTTCATGGCACCCGGACACGCGAAGAGGTGCGAAAGGTCGTGTCCGACGCTCATACACGTCTCTCCGAGTCCACACCACACCACCTCTTGGCCTCCCGCACCGCCGCCTTCGCCACCGAGCGAATCGAAGCGTCCCTCAAAGACCAACTCCATCGCGACCCCGACGTCACCGTCCTCTTCGTGTGCGTACAGAACGCCGGACGGTCGCAGATCGCAGCGAGCGTCCTCCGCCGGCTCGCCGGCCCTTACATCCGCGTGCACACCGCAGGCTCCGCGCCGGCAGACGATGTGCGCTCATCCATCATCACCGTGCTTGACGAAGTCGGCCTCTCGCTCGATGGCGAATACCCCAAACCCCTCACCACCGAAGTCCTCGAGGCCGCCGACATCGTCATCACGATGGGATGCGGCGACATCTGCGTACCCCGAATCGGCGCGACGCACCACGACTGGAACATTCCCGACCCCGTCGGGCTCTCTCTGACAGAACTCAGAACCATCCGGGACGACATCGACCATCGCGTGCGCGACCTCCTACCGGGCCTCAGGCGAGGGTGAGTCACTTCCCGTTCACTCAGCGTTGTAGTCTGATACATAGATGATCCTCTATGCTTCGAGGACACGAAAGAGAGCCCACCATGTCTGATACCCCCACTGTCCTGTTCGTGTGCGTCCACAACGCCGGTCGCTCGCAAATGGCCGCCGGCTACCTCCGCGAGCTCGCGCAAGGACGCATCCAGGTCCTCTCTGCCGGATCCGCCCCCAAGGATCAGATCAACCCGGTCGCCGTCGAGGCCATGGCCGAAGAGGGCATCGACATCACAGGGAACACCCCGAAGGTTCTGACCGTCGAAGCCGTCAAAGAATCCGACGCCGTGATCACGATGGGCTGCGGAGACGCCTGCCCGATCTTCCCCGGCAAACGGTACGAGGACTGGGAGCTGGACGACCCCGCCGGTCAGGGCATCGACGCTGTCCGCCCGATCCGCGACGAGATCCGCCGACGCGTGGAAGCGCTCATCGAAGAGCTCCTCCCCGCCCGTGGTGTCGCATGACCTGGCAGAAAGGGCAAGACGCGCTGCTCTCCGCGGACTCAGTGCTGCACCGCGCCGCGGAACGTCTCACTGCCCAGTTCACCGGCATGGTGGGGGCGGAAACGGTCGAACGCGTCGTTTTCGAGTCCTACACCGCACTCGCCCGCACGGCGACCGTCTCCACCCACCTGCCATCACTTGCGGAAAAGTTCTCCCGCGACCGACTCACCGCGCTGGCACAGTCCCGCGGCTTCATCCCCAAGCCCGTCCCGGAAGTGCTCTACGTGTGCGTACAAAACTCCGGTCGCTCCCAGATGGCCGCCGCACTCACCCGTCACCTCGCCGGCGACCGAGTGCACGTCCGCTCCGCCGGATCACAGCCCGGCCAAGGCATCCTCCCCGTCGTGGTCGAAGCGTTGGCGGAGCTGGGGATCGACGTCAACGAAGAGTTCCCCAAACCCCTCACCGACGACGTCGTCCGTGCCGCAGACGCCGTGATCACCATGGGCTGCGGCGACGCGTGCCCGATCTACCCCGGTAAGAGATACCTCGACTGGGACCTCACCGACCCCGCAGATCTCGACATCGTGGCCGTCCGCGAAATCCGGGACGACGTCCAAGCCCGAGTACAGCAGCTACTTTCCGAACTGACCACCGCGACAGCGTAAGAGGAGAGCCTGATGCACCTCGTAGCCATCGGCGGAAGCGACGCCGGCATCTCCACCGCCCTGCGCGCCCGCGAACTCGACCCCTCCGTCGACGTCACCGTCGTCGTGGCCGACGCCTACCCGAACTTCTCCATCTGCGGCATCCCCTACTACTTCTCCCGAGAAGTGCAGCCCTGGCAATCCCTCGCGCACCGCACGCACGCCGACCTCGAAGCCACCGGCATGAACCTGCGCCTGGACACCCTCGCCACCGGCATCGACGTCGACGGGCGCACGCTCACCGTCCGCGACGCCGCCGGCACCGAATCGACGATCGCGTACGACGAGCTCATGGTCGGCACCGGAGCATCCCCGTCCACCGCCGGCATCGCCGGCCTCGACCAGCTCGGCCCCGACGACGGCGTGCACCTGCTGCACTCGATGGGCGACACCTTCGCCCTGGAGCGCTACCTCGACGAGCACCAGCCCGAAACCGCGATCATCGTCGGCGCCGGCTACGTCGGCCTCGAAATGGCCGAAGCCCTCACCGTCCGGGGCCTGCACGTCACCCAACTCCAACGCGGCCCCGAAGTGCTCTCCACCCTCGACCCCGAACTCGGCTCCCTCGTCCGCGACGAACTCACCCGCCACGGCGTCGACGTGCTCACCGGAACGCGCATCGAAGCTGTCACCCGCGACGCGGGCCGGCTCACCGTGACCGGCATCCGCGACGGTGACGCTTTCTCCCGCAGCGCCGACCTCGTGCTCGTCGTCGTGGGCGTGCGCCCCAACACCAGCCTCCTCACCGCGGCCGGCGCAACCACGGGGGCCGGTGGCGCGGTCGTCGTCGACGAGCACATGCGCACCGGCCTGCCGAACGTGTGGGCAGCCGGAGACGGCGTGGTCACCCACCACCGCCTCCTCGGCGTCACCTACCTGCCCCTCGGCACCACCTCACACAAGCAGGGCCGCGTCGCCGGAGAAAACGCCATCGGCGGCAACGCCCGATTCGCCGGCAGCCTCGGCACCCAGGTCGTCAAGGTCTTCGACGTCGTAGCCGCCCGCACCGGCCTCCGCGATCACGAAGCCGCCGCCGCGGACTACGCCCCGCACAGCTACACCGCCATTGCGGACGACCACAAACGCTACTACCCCGGAGCCACCCCCATCAGCATCCGCATCACCGGAGACACCCGCGACGGCCGCCTCCTGGGTGCACAGCTCGTCGGCACCCGCGGCGCCGAAATCTCCAAGCGCGTCGACACCTACGCCACCGCCCTGCACTACGGCATGACGGTTGCCGGGATGAGCGACCTCGACCTCTCCTACACGCCCCCGCTCGGCTCCCCCTGGGACGCCGTGCAGATGGCAACCCAGGCATGGGAGCGCGACGCCCGCGCTTTGACGTCTGTCGTGTGACCCACCGCTCCCGTTTGTAGGTTTCCGCAAGGTGCCGAAACTGATCGTTTCCGGCGGGCTCGTCGACGTCGACGAGCAGGCGCGCGACACGCCGAGGATCGATCCGCCGAAACCCCCTGCCGAAACCGAATCGCGCCGGAACCTCGGCAGTACCGTTTTCGGCATGGCACATGAAGTCGGCTACGCCCGAGTCTCGAAGCGGGAGCAGAACCCAGACGCTCAGGCCGCCGAACTCCGCGCCGCCGGCTGCGAGCGTGTCTTCGTCGACCACGGCGAATCGAGCCGCGTCACCGATCGCCCGCAGTGGGTTGCGTGCCTCGACTACTTGCGGCCGGGGGACACGTTAAAAGTGCGCCGGCTCGATCGCCTCGCCGGCAGTGAGCGCATCCTCATCGAGACGCTGCAGGACCTCGACGCGCGCCAGGTGAACATCGTCAGCCTCACAGAGCCGATGATCGACACGACGTCGCCCATGGGTCGCGCCCTGTTCGGGATCGTCGCGGTGTTCGCGCAGTTGCGTGTGGGCACGATTCGCGAGAACACGCAACGCGGCCTCGAGTACGCGCGTGCGCAGGGGAGGGTTGGTGGCCGCCCGAGCGTCATGACCCCGGAGCGCATCGCCACAGCTCGGCAGCTGCGCGCCGAACTCCACAGCTGGGAGAGCATTGGCCGCGTGCTCGGAGTCGGGGCGTCGAGTGTACGACGAGCGCTGTCAAAACACTCGTTCCTGTAACCGCTTCGCCCTGATGCATCTGTCACGCCCTCGTGATGCCCCTCCGCTCTGTTCCCCAAGGGCGGCGGACTACTCTTCCATCTCTTGCCGAATCATCTGGAAACGGGGGGAGGCCTGACCACTCTCGACACTCGCAAGAGTGAGTGCAACCTGCGCATCAACCGTTCTGAGGAGATGCCACACGTCGCGCGTTTTTCCGTTCAGACTCGTTGTGAGCTGCAGAGGGAGCATGGGGGCTTCCATGAGTCGGGCGCGACCGTCAAGTTTGATTCGGAAGACGACATCGCCGTCGCTGATCGGCCCTGGGCGGTGAGGATACTCCGCAGTGCTCTCCACTTCGAAAATCACATCAGGTTCGTCTGATGTGAACGCGATGGGCATTTCTTGCGCGCTGCGTGCGAAGACACTGATCTCGAGTGACTCGTGATGCTTGTCCTCGATGTCCAGCTTATGGAGGACAGCAGCCACCGCGTTGGCTGGGTCTGGGAGGCGGTAGGGCTGTAGGTCGTGAAGCCGGTTTCGAATGAACTCCGGAAGCTGTCCGAACCACTGCTGCTTGTTGAGCTTCCTCCAATCGGAAGCTGACGTCGCGATCGGGAACTGAATCTGGACGGGGTTCGGGGGGTCTCGGTCGTCAAGGTGCGCGACTGCCCACGTTAGAGCGTCGAGAGACGCACGGTAGTTGTGGATGATGTCGCCGAATACGAGAGACCACTCATATGCCGGTGGGTGATGTGTGATCCGTGCGCGCACGGTCGCGTAACCGTCGTCGTACGTGACAACTGTGGTGGGTCCGAGACTCTCCATGTACGTCAGATAGAGGTGGTACAGCGCGGCTGAGTGTTGCAGCGCACGCTCTCGCTTCAGAGCGGGCCATCTCGGATAGCTTGGCTCGGTTGCTAGATCTCGCTCGAAATCTGGTGAGGTGCCAGGTGTCACGCTCAAACCGTAGTCGCGACCGTTGCTGCCGTCGATGGCCTCGGGCCAGGGCTGGCTGCGCGTACGTGACCGATCGGCACCGCTGAGGCTGATGAAGTCCACGGCGTTGCCGCCGTCGTTGATCTAGTGCGCGTTGGTGCTGAGGCTGCTCCCAGCGCATTGCTGGTTGAGGTCGCAGGCCCTTTGACTCAGAGCGTTGGAGCGCGAAGGTGATCGGCTGCAGAACGGGAGGGGGGATAGATCCGGCAATCCTTGACGGTGCTGCCCACGTTCCCCGCGCCCAATGAACTGACATAACGTAGATTATCGGGGGAGAGGCTGTTGTGCCCTTTCCAGCGATGAATCTAGTTGCTGAGCCACCTTGTGACGACGCCAAACGGGACGCTGACGATCGATGTCCGACACTGCGTACCCGAACGGGCGCTTCTTGCGCGATGATCAGGGGGTGAGACCAGACTGGTGGGATCCGATCAAGTACGTCGAATCGATCGAGCAGGCGCGAAAAGCGGTTGAGGACACTGCCTTCGTCATCGTCTCTGCCAAGAAACGACCCGACTGGGGATCCCACCGACCAGGTGTAGAACTGATCTTCTACATGGCAGTGATTGACTACGAGACAAAAGTGATGCTGCACGAGGTGCTGGAATCCCCGAAAGATCGATACGTCTGGGAAAAGTACCTCGCGCTTCATCTGCACGAGGTCCTGGAACGCGCGCCTCAAGCGATAGGTGCGGCTATCCGAGAGATGCGGCGCCCTGGCACCGCGTCGAAGGCCGACCCTGAGCGTCACGAGGCTGCCGCCCGTGACCTTCGCGAAGCCTTCAAAGAGATTCGCCGTGACACGGAATTCATGACCGCGATCGAGAGCCTCCGGAACGGTGTTGCGGCGCACCACATGGACAAGAAGTCCGCAACAATGGACCCGAGCATCGACTGGATGCTCACAGCGGCTTCGACCCGAGCTCGCGGTCAAACACCGTTCACTAGCCAGATCGTCGAGTACTCTGGCAAGGCTCTCGCAGCCATTCAGACCTTCTCCCACGCCGTGCTCACCCCCTAGGGCGTGTTGATCAAGAGGTTCCGCTCCTCGGTGGGTGAGTCTTGAACGGTGACGCGACAGGAGATCTCTGACGAGGTGTGGGCCGTGATGGAGCCGTTGATGCCGACGGTGACCGGTCGGTCGCGGCCGTGGACGGATCACCGGCTCGCTATCGAGGGGATGGCGTGGAAGTACCGGACCGGTGCGCCGTGGCGTGACGTTCCGGAACGGTTCGGGAAGTGGAACTCGATCTACAAGCGGTTCAACCGGTGGGCCGGGGACGGCACCTGGCAGAAGCTGCTCACCGAGGTGCAGAAGCAGGCCGACGCCGCTGGGGAAATCGACTGGGTCGTCTCGATCGACTCCACGATCGCGCGCGTGCATCAGCACGGCGCGACCCTCGCCCGGGACACAGGGGGCTGTGCCGAATCACAAGAATCCGTGGTCCGAGCCGCCTGATCACGGGATCGGACGCTCCCGCGGCGGGCTGACGACCAAACTGCACCTGGTCTGCGACGGCCGCGGCCGGCCGCTGAGCATGATGATCACCGCCGGGAACATCAACGACACCACGATGATGAGCGCGGTGCTGGAGAACATCCGCGTTCCCCGCGACGGGAAGGGCCGCCCCCGCACCCGCCCCGACCGGGTGCTCGCCGACAAGCGGTACCCCTCAAGGGCGAACCGCGCCTGGCTCCGCGACCGGAGGATCGCGGCGACCATCCCCGAGCGGGACGACCAGATCGCGCACCGCCGCAAGAAGCCGGGCCGGCCGATCGCTTTCGGCGACAAGCAGAAGGAACGCTACAAGGGACGCAACGTCGTAGAACGCTGCTTCAACCGTCTCAAGCAGTGGCGCGGCATCGCGATGCGCTCGGACAAACTCGCCCGCAACTACCGAGCCGCCGTCAGCCTCGCCGCGGCGCTGATCTGGATCAAGACCGATCTCCGCTGAGCGCTTCGCGCTCCTGCAGCGTGCGCTCAAGCTGTCCCACCGTCGGCGCACCCGCAAAGCCGCGCTCGGTCAGATAGACCCTGCACGCCAAGTCGGCAGTGTTCCCCTGGGACGGGAACAAGTCCTGACCGTCCAGAAGAATCGTGGGCGAGCCCGCGAAACCAGAGCTCACCGCCTCAGCCTCGGTGCGAATCAACACGAACTCCACCGGAACATCGCCCCGTCCGATCGAGTCGAGCACCAGCCGTACTCGATCGCCCGCCTCCTGCCAATTCGGGCAATCCTCGATATGCAGCACCTGGATCTTCACACGCCCATTCTCCCGCGCAACTCGCGGCGGCTGGCCACCCCGCACCTTCTTGATCAACACGCCCTAACGATCAGTTGTCACCAATTCCTTCCTCACGCCCGTGGAGGCGCATCTCGTCGATCGTGCCCAACGCGTCTGGGCGTGCCGTGGTCGCAGGGGGGAGACCCTGTACATCTAGCCCACCGACGTCGTCGTCCTCGTGAGGACCCGCCGAGGCAGTTCCAGGTCTGGCGAGTGCTGTGTCAGTTCTGGAGGACCGCGAAGAGGAAGCAGGCGAGGAGGGTGACAGCCGTGACAACCACGGCTGCGGCTTGCGTATATCTGTGCCGCATGGAACCTCCTAAACGAAGTTGAAGCGTTCGGTGTGAACCCGGTCCGCGGGGACGCCGAGCCGCCCCAGTGCATCCTCCATGGCGTCCTGCATCGCACCCGGCCCGCAGATGAAGTACTGGTATGTCGGGTACGTGTCCCGCGGCAGGAGCCGGTGCAGCTTCTCCTCGTCCACGTATCCCCGCTCGCCGGCCCAGGTGTCTTCGGGGTCCGAGAGGACCGCGTGGACCTCGAGCGTCAGTGTCCGGGAGAGGTCGCGGATCTCGTCCCGGTAGGTCGCGTCCTCGAGCCGCCTCGAACCGTAGAACAGATGGCACGGTCGGGAGTCGCCTCGGGCGGCGAGCGTCCGCAGGATGCTCATGATCGGGCCGATGCCTACGCCTCCGGCGATGAGCACGAGCCCAGGACCCTCGTGGAAGTCCGGCGAGAACACCCCGTGGGGACCGTCGAGATAGGCCACGGTGCCGGGCCGCACCGACCCGATCGTCGACGTGAAGTCGCCGAGCTTCTTGATGCTCACCTCCACCCGGCTCGGGTCGTCGCCGTTCGAGGAGAACGAGAAGGGATGCTGGGTGACGGCGAAAGGCGACCGATCGACCGAGAGCCAGCCGAACTGGCCGGGAGCGAAGCTGAACCCGCTGTGGCCGACCGGTTGGAGCGTCACCGCGGTGACGTCTCCGGGCTGGTCCTTCACCTCGGCGACACGCCACGGTCTGCGGGTGCGCAGGACCGGGCGCAAGACGCGCACCCAGAGGAACAGGACGAGGAACCCGGCGCTCATCAGGACCCAGAGCGCCCGCTTCCACGGGAGGTCGACGTAGTGGTGGATCAGCTGGACGTGAACCAGGGCAGCAGCCACCGCAACCGTCGACAGGACGAGGTGCAGCGCCTGCCAGACCTCGTACGAGATGCGCAGCTTCAACCGCCACACCGACGTCGCGATCACCACCAGCAGGCACACCACGGCCAACGTCCCGAACCGCCCGGCCCACGGCGCCGTGAACGGGTTGACGCGCTCGATGTAGGTCGGGTCGACCAATACGATCAGCAGCACCGGATGAGCGAAGATGAAGGCCGTTCCGGCGACACCGACGTACCGATGAAAGTGCACCAGGGCGTCCTCGCCGAACGGTCTGGCGAGTGTCTGGAAGCGAGCCACGAGCACGAATTGCAGCCCCATCATCGCCAGGCCCACGAATCCGAGAGCCACGGAAAACTCGGTCCAGAAACCTCGCCGGTCTTCGACCACGCCGATCGCCGCGAAGGCGAGCGGGAGCACGATGACCGCGATGTAGGCGCCGAACCAGACTGTGGCCCTGAGGGTTCTCCGCACAGGCCGCCTCCCTTTCAGCCCGACCTGGTCGCTCGCGAACCGCTGCGCTCGACGACCTGGTCACCGTGGTGACACTGCGTGTCCGCAGAGGTCCGGTGGGACTGCTATCACCGTATCGCAGCGAATGCGCGCGACAATCCGTTCGGTCTCAGATTTCGAAGGGCCGACGCCGGAGACGAACGCGGCGCTCACACCGTCGCCCCGCGGGCGGGCGCGATGTTGAGGTTGCGCGCGAACAGGTTGCCCGGGTCGCAGGAACGTTTGACCGCGCGGAGCCGGGCGAGCGTCGCGGGCGGGTAGGCGACGCGCAGATCGGCCTGCGCGACCGTGCCCTGGAAGTTCACGTACGCACCGGTGCCGTGTGCGGCGACTCCGGCGACTCCGGCGAAGGGGAGTTCCCCGGGGAGGCGTGTCGACGATGGCGCGGACCGTTCCCGGCCCTCGGTGTTTCATGCGGTACATGACGATCCGCAAGGGACATGCGACCGACGCCGCCGTCGTAGCCAGGAGCGTCGACGATGATTGAGCCCATCGCGTACGAAGTCATCGTCACCACTCGGGCCGCCCTTCCGCCTCACAATCCTTGTCACCTGTCCGTGCAGCAGTCCCGACCGAATCCTGGAGCTGGCAGACGTTGGCGCTCGAGGATTCTGGTCCAACAGGCGTAGCAGGCTCCTAGGGCGTGTTGATTAAGTCGGTCTTGATCCAGATGAGGGTCGAGGAGAGGCAGATGGCAGCGCGGTAGTTTCGGGCGATTTTGTCTGATCGCATTGCGATGCCGCGCCACTGCTTGAGGCGGTTGAAGCATCGTTCGACGACGTTGCGGCCTTTGTAGCGTTCTCTCTGATCGGTGCCGAAGTCGATCGGCCGGCCCGGCTTCTTCCGGCGGTGCGCGATCTGATCGTCGCGTTCGGGGATGGTCGTCGCGATGCCGTGCGCGCGTAGCCAGGCCCGGTTCGCCTTCGATGGGTATCCCTTGTCAGCGAGTACCCGATCAGGTCGCGTGCGCGGGCGCCCTCGTGACGCGCGGGGCACGCAGATGTCATCGAGCGTGGCCGCGAGCATCGTGGTGTCGGCGGTGTTGCCGCCGGTGAGCACCATGCCCAACGGCCTGCCGCGCCCATCGGCGACCAGATGCACCTTCGTTGTCAGCCCGCCGCGGGAGCGCCCGATCCCGTGATCAGGCGGCTCGACCCGCGGATTCTTGTGATTCGGTGGAGCCCCCTGTGTCCCGGGCGAGGGTCGCACCGTGCTGATGCACGCGCGCGATCGTGGAGTCAATCGAGACCACCCAGTCGATTTCCCCAGCGGCGTCCGCCTGCTTCTGCACCTCGGCCAGCAGCTTCTCCCATGTGCCGTCCCCGGCCCACCGGTTGAAACGCTTGTAGATCGAGTTCCACTTCCCGAACCGCTCGGGCACGTCCCGCCAGGGCGCGCCGGTGCGGAACTTCCACGCCATCCCCTCAACGGCGAGACGGTGATCCGTCCACGGCCGAGACCGGCCCGTCACCGTCGGCATCAACGGCTCCAGCACAGCCCACACCTCGTCAGAGATCTCTTGTCGCGTCACCCGTCAAGACTCGCCCACGAGACGCCGAAACATCTTGATCAACACGGCCTAGCGGCGGCTATCGCAGAGGGCTTGTCGTAGCAGCGACGTTCCCGTCGAGCTTCACGCTTTCGACGGTTAGCGCCTGGCCCACAGGTGGACGTCGTTTGTGACTGCCAATGGGTGGCTGACCTGGGGTTATCTGGTATACGTGATCACGTCAGGTCGCTGGCTGATCCCGCGTCAGGTTAAGGGTTCCCCGAGCCCCTACGAGCCATCGCTTGCTGTTCTTGGCGATCGCGATATTGATGCGGAAGTTATCTGGGAGCGCTTCGCCCACAACCAGGAGTTGTGTAGGCGACAACGGAAACGTGACCGTTGACACCGGCGCTCCGTCCCTCGGAGACCACAACATAACCGCTCCGTCGCCCGTGGCAAGGGGATGCTCCTGCGGGAGGATGTGCCATCGCCATCGCCAGCGCTCGAGGTTGAGGTCGCGCAGCTGCACTACGTCGCCCAGGCCTCGCCCGAGCGTCAAGAGATCACCGAGCGCGAGTTCGGCGGCCTCGATTGTTCCATCGGTTTTCACGACTCGGGCAGGGATCCGCACCCCGGCGCGATCGGCGTACCGTCCCCGGTGTAGATGCATGTCGAGGAAGGCGATCAGGGCGTGCATGTCGTCGGTCGACAGGTCGGTCTCGCAGCGGCGGAGCCTGTCGATCGCGGGGATCCCGGCATCTTCGACTGCAGCGAACTCGGCCTCTAGATCTTGGGTTAGGACGGCAGAGTCGTAGACGTAGCTGACGATCGTCGCGTTCTTGATGGACGAGGGGTACTTCTCGTCCGTCTGCTTGTCGATGACCTCGATCACGCCACGGGAATCCGCCCAGGCCTTCAAGTAGCCCCGCGAAACCATGTGCGCGCGTCTGACGCCTTTCATCGCGCTGCCTTACCCCGCTGCGGCGGGCTCGCGGTCGCGGTCATCCACGTCCCGACTCGACGATCTTCTCCGGGTGCCACTTGATCATGTACGAGAGAAGCGGGTCCAAGATGCGGATCGAGGCCTGGATGCCGGTGCCCTGCAGCTCAAAGACTGGCTGAGGTATGGCCTCCGCTGCAACGAGCTCGGCAAAAGCGAACTCCTCCTCATCGCTCTCGTCGTCGGGAGTGTCCTCGGAGACGGTGCGGTTCTGCGCCTCCAGCGCTGACGTGGTGTCTTTTGATGCGAGTAGACCGAGATTGCGAGCCTTCAATTCGAGTGCGAGTCGGCCCAACTCTTTCCCCTCCATCTGCAGACGGTCACCCACATGTTTCTTCAGCTCCGCCAGCGGCAGCTCGTGGGGAGAACCGAAATCGTGCAGTGACTGCATGATCAGCTGATAACCGTCGAGCTCAGTCGGCGGGTCAATGGGATACGTCTTCTTCCCACGCTTACGACGCGGGTCCGGCCCGGCGGAGAGCTTCGCTAGCCAGCCCAGGGCTTCGTCATCCTCCAGAGACCGGAAGAATTTGTCCATATCGTCGGGGGCGCACACCTCCTCGACATCTTCCAGCTCGTCGCGGTGGAAAATGTTGTTCTCCATCTCGCAGAGGTCGAGACAGAGCTGTTGCATGATCTGCGGGCTGCCGAAGCTCTGTTCAGCCAGGTTGGTGATCAAGTCCGGCGAGGCCCACAATCGCAGCGCCTTGAGCCCCTGAGTCGCGATCTGCTCGAGTTCCTCAACGCCCCAGCGGGGTACCGTGACCGTCTTCCGGCGGCCGCCGGTGTTCGTAGTCGAGAACGCGGGATCGAGCTCACCCCCGGGAATCGTGCTGAGGATGACAGCGCACCCGAGGTCCGCCAGCGGACGAAGTGCAAGCACGATGGCTCGTCGTGCCGCAGCATCGGTCACGAAGTGGAAATCGTCGATCGCGATAACAACCTTCCGGCTGTTCGCGCGAAGCAGCCCGACCGCCTCGGTGACCGCGACCGACGGATCGACGTTGAACTTCTGGACCGAGGAACTGCTGTCCTGCTGCTCATTCGTAGCGTTGCTCTGGACCGCAGCTCCTGCACCGAGCCAGCTCAACTGCAGACGTGTGAGGAAGCCCCAGCTCGTCTTGTCACTGCTCGCCAAGCCAGACTCCTTCGACGTCGGGATCTGGAGCTGTTGAGCGAGCTTCAACCAGAGATCGTCAGCGCCACTGCCCAGACTTTGCCCGGGTAGATACACCGACCATGAGTCCGCCGGTAGCCCTGCGAGGAAGGTCTTCACCAGAGTGGTCTTGCCCAGCTTGGTCGTACCGAGAAGCGACACGAAGAAGCCTCCTCGGTTGACCCAGCGCGATAGTTCGGCCGACACGCCCGTGCGGTCGACGTCGGTCACGGTCGGTAGCTTCGCCGGAGTGAACACGTCGGCGGTCACAATGAGGGACACATCGTCACTCTATTGGTGGGGTGCGCAGGCGTACTCGAACGCAAGGCGGGAAAGTTTAGCAACACGCCTAGAGGCGTCGCGGGCATCCACTACGCCCTGAGCGGGGCTCAGCGATCGCCGTGGGCGCGGCGTAGCTCGACGATCTTGTCGACGCGCAGGCCCGTCCAGCTGTCACCTTTGTCTGTGATTACCAGCGGCAGCTCACGCACGCCGGCTGCTCGCAGCTGCCGGTGACGTTGACGTCGACGAGCTCGAAGTCGATACCGGCGAGGCGCAGCGCTGTGCCGGTGTTCGTGCACTTCATGCAGCTCTCGGCCCCGTACACCGTGACATGAATGCTCATCGTTCGTGATCCTCTCTTCGGTCCTCGGCAGTTCAGCCGATGCCTCGCCATCGGCTGATACTTGCCGCCCGCACGTCGGCTCGGAGCGGGTCAAGGGCCGGCATCGGCGGGATTCCGTAGGAATCTGCGCAGCACACTTGAGGCGTTCTGAGCCGACGTGCTCCCCCGGTGCCGCCGGCGCCTTGAGCAGTTGACACGTACGTGTCATTAGTGGTGTTAACAGCACTTCGACCGGCGTGTTGGCTGACACATGGTGTTGACACCGCTATCGTCGCCGGTATGACCAGACGGCAGATCCCGCGAGGCACGCGCGTAGCGTCGGCCCGGTTGTCACTGATTGTGGAGGAAGAGCGCAAGCGCCGCTTCGATCAGATCGCCGCGCAGGCAGGTATGTCTTCCGCGGGATTTTTCGAGGCGGTCGTCGCTCATCTTGAGGAAGATCTGAGCGACCGTGGCGTGCCGAACTGGTTGCCTCAGCCCGAACCACACGACGGGGAGCTGCCTATCAGCGACGTCGCATAAAAGACTTCGCCCCCCGCAGATGCGAGGGGCGAAAGAGTCAAGTCCGATCCGATGAGTTTGGCGACCTAGCGGATCGATAGTCCCAAACACCTGCCACGAGTGGCGGGCCTTTGGCGTACCTACCTGACGGGAGGAAGGTATGTGCACACCTTAACGCACAGCGACCCATCTAGCCATAGCGCGAGAGCTATAGCCGGCTGGAGCAGGTGGACCCGGACGGGGCGTCGTCCATCACACTCTCGGATGAGTTCGTGGACAGCTACAAGATCGACGACGAAGCGGCTCGCCTCGACAAGATCGCGCAGTCCGCGTCCCAGGGGCGCTGACCTGTTAAGGCGGGTCAGCGCACGGCCCCGGCGGTCGAGGCGCAAGTCATCGAGCTGGTCCGGGCAGGTCCGACCCGTCGCCAGGTCTCAGAGGCGACGTGGGTGTCCGAGCGTGTGGTGAGCTGCATCGTTCGTGACGCCCCGGCGTCACATTCGCGATGAACGTCACGGGCTCGTCTGGCGCCTCGGAGGCCATGGCGAAGGCCAGGGGAGGGCAGAGCCAGTACGCGCGGAATCGGCGTGCAGCGTTGTCCGAGCGGATCCTGGACGCAATGGAAAGACGCTCGATCTACTGGCAGGTTGTTCGGCCCCGCGTGAGCGGCAGTTCCTATCGCAGACGCTCCGCAACCACACCGCGGCGTATGCGGATCTGACGGCGTTGGACGCGAAAGCGGCTCCGGACATGCAGGTGGTGCTGTCGGTCTACGATCGGTTCAACGCGAATGTGGATTCGTTCGTTGCGGCCGCGCCGACCCCGCGTGCGGGGCTGATCCACGACTGACGCTGCGCGCCTCTCCGGCGGTTAAGGTCCCCGGAGCCCACTCCTAGGGCTCCGCGGGTTCTTCGTGTTCAGGAAGATGTCACGGAGCGCCGCGCGGGCTTTATCTCTGGTTCGGCTCGTCAGGCGGAGACGTCCTTTTACGAGGGTGTCGCACAGCTGTCGCAGCGTCGTCCGTGGACAACTTGCCGCGGCGCCACAGGGCAAGCATGTCCGCGGCGTTGCTCAGACTCAAGTCGCGCTCGTTCGAGGTCTCCTGCTCCCGATTGGTCGCTACCGCGAAAGCTGCCTCAAGCGGTGCTTGTTCCTCAGGCGCGGCGGTCATCTGTGCCACACGGATTGACGCAAGAAGCCGCGCCCCGGCGGCGTGTGGCGTCTCCACTGAGAGCTTGGCGTTCGGAGCGAAGGCGAACTTGAATGCTTGCGCGGCCGCGCTGTACTCGCCGAATAGCTGCACCACCTTGGCGACGGCGGTATCGAGCTCCTGCTTGTGCGCCCGATCCAGGTCGGATTTTCGAACTGCCGCCTCATACGTCTCCTGGCGACGGCGCAGGTTTAAGGAGAACAGCCATGCGGCGAGGGCTCCGAACCCTGCGCCAGCAAGCGCGCCCCACATCGTCGCCCAGAAGGTGCTCCAGAAGTCCACGCGCTCAGGGTATCCGGCGGTGTCGCAGGCCGCTTCTATGATGAGTTCCATGTGGGCGACTGGGGAGTGGGGCATCGGGCGGCGTCCGCGCGACCCCGAGTGGGGCGTCTCTCCCGCCGCGGAAGAGAAGTTGAAACGGATTCGGCTCCTGAACGCGGACCTTGAAGTGCTCAGGTCTGCGGCGGTCGAGCGCACGCGACAGGCGGAAACCAAGGCTTCTTTCATCGTCGTCGCTGCCGGGGTGCTCGCGTCGGCCACCGGAGTCGGGTTGATCACGATCGATACCTGGCTTATTGGCGTCGTTCCGTTCGGCCTCACGGTTGCGACGGTGGCCTTGGCGACGGTCGCACTTTGGCCCCGCAAATTAGACGTCGCATCCGCGCGGAACCTAGTCGATAACTGGGTTGAGTCAGAGAAGTCTGCCGCTGACCTTGAGGACTACCTTCTTGAAGTGAAGGCGGTCGAGATCGCTCGCCGCGATGCTCAGAACGAACAGCGAGTGAAATGGTCGAAGCGGGCATTCGCCTACCTTCTGGCGAGTCTCGTCGCGGCGCTACTCGTCGCTGGTACCAATGCCCTAGCCCCTATCTGGAGTGAGAATGCCGAACAACAACGAGTCGAAGCCCCAACCAGCCCCGAAGCCACCGTCGCGCCCTAATGTCGACGACGCCCTGCAGACCCTGACCGGTAGCGGAGAGTCGCCGAGGACCAAATGACTGACGACGAGAAGCCGAGTACGTCTCGGCCCGACGTGACGCCTGATCTAAAGCAGGTTCACGAAGACCTGCGCGACAACAAGCCGCGAGTTCAAGACTGAGTTGTCAGCCGGGACCGACATCCCGGCGTTGGCTCCGTGACGCCAATGCGCGGGGACAGAGGTAGCGTTCGCTAATGTACCGAGCATGACCCGAATCGAGGGGGAGTCGGCTCAGGCCAAGGGGGCGGACGGCGCGCGGCGCGCGAAGCGATGGCTTGAATCGACCACCCGCGTCAACGCCCAGTGGGTTAACCCCGACCCGCCAGCCGTATCCAAGCTGCGCTTCGCGTGGCCTCACGGAGGCCAGAACTTCTCCTTCGACCTCGGTGGGCTGCTCCGGTACGGCGAGTACGACGGGCAGATGTTCTTCGCTGAGTCCAAGAACTACGCAAAGCCGAGTGACCTCGCAGACCACTACTCGCAGTTCCTCGCACAGTGCTATGTTGCCTACCTCGACAAGCCAGGGATGTGCGACAACTTCATGTGGCTCGCCTGGAGCCCCCACTCCATCACGAAGTGGCCGGAGCTCATGACCGCCGAGTACGTGCGCGAACACGTCATCGAGCACCGCGTGCGGGTGTTCGGGGTCAAGGAGAAGGACAAGGCGGAGGCCATGATCGACCCCGACGCGTTGTCGGCGGTGGCGAGCAGGCTCTGGCTCATTGTCCTGTCCGAGAAGCAAGAGAACCTCGTGATCTCGAAAGAGCATCGAGGGGTCATCGAGGACTACGAGGCGAGGAAGGGGGACTAATGGCTGACGTGTCCGGCTTCGCCGCGCAGATCCTCGACGGGCTCTTCGACCCATCCCCACGCGAGTCGATCTTCCGTGTCAAAGACGCAGTCGCCAAGGAGCTTTTAGCGCTCGACGCGACTGCGAAGGTGCGGTCCACCAACTACTTCAACCACACGTTCGCACCCGACTTCGTGATGACCTGGCCGGACGAGAGTAGCCGTCGGGTGTACCTCCGCCTGACGTACGATCTCGACGCGCTTGTCGACGACGTGGCCCTCATCGACTCCACCGACCCGCTCATTTTCGGACTTACCAGTCCCGAATCGGTGGAGGCGCAGCCGGCGATCGATCAGGTGATCGCCGACACCGACGCCATGTTCACTGAGCCGTCGGCGCTGGAGCGGCTGATCGACCGTAAACAGTCCGACTCGACGGCCAACATGCTGAGCAATGCACTAGCCCAGGGTGGTCGCGGCACGTTCGTGGCCGACCAGGCGGTGGACCTCGCGGACGTGGTGGCGCGCGGCTTCGACGCAGCGGCGCAGGTCGAGTTTGAGCCGACAGCCGAAGCCGTCACGGCGATTGAGGACCGCCTCGGTGGCCCGCAGGCATGGCGTATGAACCGTGTGCTGCAGGCGGTCTGGGAGGGGAGCGAGGGTTCACTCACTCAGTTCCCTGGCGGCGCGGACACGTCGGGCCGGCTCAACCCCGAATCTCTGCGTTATCTCGTCAAGTACATGCGGACGGACGACGAGAGATTCTGGAAGCGGGTCGGTCGAGGGCTTCGCCTGTCCGACCTGGAGACGCTCGACTTCGATACCGACTCCGACAACATCCAGTGGCTCATGAAGGCCAACCTGGACGTGATCGCGGCGCGTGCCGCCGTGGTGAAGAGCGACCCGCTCGGGCTGGACTCCCCGGCGGAGGGCGAGTTGTTCCGGTGGGCCCGCCGGGGACGCCACATCAGCTTCGAAGCGCCGAACCTCTTCGCGGTCCTCGGGGGAGCGAAGAAGGACCTGGACGACGTGGAGAAGGATGCGGCGCAGGCAGTTTCGGTCGAACGGTTCATCGAGCGGTCGGACGGCTTCGACCTGATCGAGGTGAGCGTGCACTCGGGCCCCGAGCACATCAGTGCGAAGATCGACGAGGGTGCGATCAGCACCGAGCGTCTGCGTGGGCTGTCGGCGACCTTCGAGGGTGCTGGCGAGGTGGCGCAGTCGATCGTGTCCACGCGATCCGGACGCGTGAACGTCGATCTCGCCGAGCGCACCGGGACTGGGGTAACCCGGAGCAAGATCCTCATGGCTGATCTCGTGGCGACCACGATCCCGCTGGTCTATGACCTTCCCGAGGAATACCGCGATGCGCTCGCGGAGTTCTTGGCGTACGAGAAGGACGATGGTCAGACGCCTCTTGATATGAGCGAGCTCGACGATGAGGACGAGGACGGCGACAACGAGGACTACGGAATCATCGACCCGGACACAGGTGAGATCGCAGCTTTCCCCGGCGAGACGACCAACTAGGTACGTCCTGAGCCGCGCTTGGTTACTGGTCAGAATCCTTGGTCAAACGGCAAAACATCCCTGTGTATCCGGCCCCCGCGAGGTCGTAGCCCCGGCGAGACGTTCGCGGGGCCCCCGGTCCTGAATGGGATCGGCGGCCTCGGTTATGTAGACCTTCGACAAGGTTAGCGATACCGTTGCTCGCGCTTCGAGCAGCCCTTGGCCGCCCCATACACCGTGACGTGAATGCTCATCGCTCGTGACCCTCTCTGCGGTCCTCAGCCGTTCAGCCGATGCCTCGCCATCGGCTGATACTTGCGGCCCGCACGTCGGCTCGGAGCGGGTCAAAGTCAAGCGTCGCCGGAATTCCGCAATAAGCTAGGCCGCGAACGGGGCGCTCATATTCGGTACCTCCGCCCGCGTGCCGGAAAGCGCGAGGATCCGCCGGTTCGGTCATCGGTTGGGCCGGCGCGAGCTCGGTCACGGTGACCATGCTTCGCGGCCAAGGCTCTTTGGATGTGGCCGATTTGAGCTGTCGCGGTGATACGGAGCCTTAGGCGGGGTAGTCCGTTCTGGTTGGGCCAATCTAGGGAGAGTCCGCACATTCACTTTCACTGTCGAGCCTTCGATACTGAAGAGGTGGTGGTGATCGAATTCTCGGGTGAGCTCGAACCGCGGCGCAAAGTGCGGCGACTGGAGATGCTCGAGGAGCCTTGCGAGCGGCGTGGGCTCGTTTGAGGGGACAGCCAGTTCCACGTGCAGTATGCCGGGGGTCGTCCATGTCTCGATCACGAAGGGGTTGGCTGAGAGGAAGAGGCCGAGTCTGCGTACCACCGCGCTGAGTGCGATGAACTCCGCGTTATCCCGGAGCTGGACATCAAATTCGCGGCCGAGCACCGGGTCCCCGGGGCGGACGCCCACGAGGTCTCCGCAACGCAGGAAGGTCTCACGTTCCGCCTCCAGTGCTGACATCGAGACGCCAACGAAGGTCACTTCCGCATCGACGCCGAGCCGAAACAGCGTGACACCAGTGCGGCCGGCATTCTCACGAGCGCGAAGAAACGGGATGCCTAGGGCGAGCCCCTCGTCGAAGTTCCAGGCTGGTAGGAGCTCACACAGTTCGTTGGCCAGCTGGCGTTGGCCAACGACGAGGGTGAGGTAATTGCGTCCGGCCTCAATCTCCAGTGGAACCATGCGGCCCTCGCTCGGGTACTCGGGCTGATCGATACGGAGGAGGTAACGCAATTCTTTCAAAATGCGTCCTTCGAGTGCCTGCTGTTCGAGCGTCGGTGTTGGCACGAGTGAGCTGTCAGGATGAAATTGGACGTACGCCTGCGCTTCCCGCAAGGGCTCGAGGAGGGCCAAGCTGCGTAGCTGAGCGGGTGTGATGGTGAGTGTTTGCGTGCGTGTCATTGCGACTCCAAGTCATGGCGCCATGCGATTGCGGCGGTCGCCGCCGCAATCGGGGCCACGTCTAGTCGTACCGCCTCGCGTCTCGTTGCTTCATTAGTTCGGCGGTGTTGATGCGCCGTAAGTTGCCGATTGAGCTCAAGAACGAGCAGAAACCGCATCGGTCACAGCTTCGTATCGATTGGGTCGAAGGCCTGGCGGCGCTCGAGGTGTCTTCCCCGTGTGCGGTGCGGGTAGTGCCTTCGAAAGTTCCCCCAGCCATGCGTGGCGACCTGACGCAACCGAGGCGTCGCGCCGTACGCGCGCTCGTCGCCGTGAGGCATAGGAACTTGCGCATGATTGCACGGTCGAGGCTCAAAGTCGCGCGCCCCGGGGGAGGCTGATCGTGCACCGTTCGCGGAGGCGGGCGTCGCCCGCTCAGCCCGGTAGCTCGCGCGGAGAGTCACGTCGAGCTCGGCCGGCGAGCTGCGGAGGAACACGGCGGCACCGTGGCGCTCGACGTCTCCCTCGACGCCGAGCGCCAGCGCTCCGTCGTCGAGCTCAACGGCTTACCCAACTCCGGGCTGTACGCGTCCGGCACCTGGCTCCTCACCCGGGCGCTCATGGACGCCGCCGATCGCGGCTACTGAGGTTTCCCTGCTGGGGCCCTCGTCCCCCTCGGGTGGCGGGGGTTCCTGCTTTGCGCCGTCGAGCGCGAAGCAAGATGCCGGTGGTGCCCGATAGGAAGAGCACATGCCTCGACATCGTCCCTATCGGTCCCTCGCCTCAGCCACGGGGCGCACGGTTGATCTACGACTCAGAGGCCAGGATGAGCTCGACCCACCCGAGCACGAAGGGGTGCTGATCCTCGCGACCACCGGCTGGCGAGGCCGGCGGCGTGCATGGGTCAGGTACAGCAACGGGCGGGAGGACGTCATCCATGAGACCGAGATGACCGCCTGGGCCCGCCCCGACGCGCCGCAGAGCTGAACACCCTGACTCCTTCGAATCGCCCCCGGCGCAGCACCAGCTGCGACCGGGGGCTTCTTCTTTCGGGCTGACGCCCCGTGGCCAGGTCTTGCCCGCTTGGTGACCGGCCCCTGTCCCCTACATGGCCCGTCGCGACACGATGAGGACCCCGCGGCCTGGGCGTGGGTTTCCGCTGGGCGCTCGGGGCCCCGTGTCTGGTCACGCGGCGGCCACCGCCTCGATTCGCCCTGCGGAGCGATGACTTCCGAGCGCTCCCGATGGTCGCCGCCCCGCCGATGCCCACCGTCAGGTCACGCCACGGACATACCTGGGTCCATCGTGGGCGGCGAGTGACCGGAAACTGGTCACGGTTTCCGGCCCCGGAAGCTGGTTCTCGAGCAGCGGTGAGGGGTTGAAGGGTCGGGGGCGTGAAGCGATGGGGGCGACCTGCGAGGCCCCTAGCGACTGGAGCTGCGTCGCCGCGCCCGCTTCCACCCTCCGGCTTCGTTCGCTGCGCTTTCTCCGCCTTCGGAGTGTCCGCGTTCGCGTCGCCGCCTCTCCACTCGCGCCGAACGGCTGAGGGCTGTTCGGGGCCTCAACTGCTGCAGTCTCGCCAGGGCTGACGGGCCGCTTCCCTCCCCCTCTGAGGAGATCTCCGGAGCCGCGCAGAGCAGCTCGTTCCTGCGTCCGTCGGAGAGCGTGATCGGGGAGCTTCCGGCAGCGGTGCTGCCGACCAGGGAACAGATCAGCCGGCGGAGCCAGATGGAGGCGAAAGCCCTCCCCGGGGGCTCCGCCCCGGAGGCATGGTCGCGCAGTCTCATCACCGAGCGGGGCTCGGCGATGAATCCCGATCTCCGATGGTGAGAGAGCGACGTCCTGACTTCTCAACTGGGCGTCAATGGGGCCAAAGCCGGTGCCAGTTGAGAAGTCGATCAGGCGACGGGTCGCGACGGTGACTGGGCCGGCCGCGAGGGGCTGCGAGGTGACAACGCCTCCGGGTCGGGGGGTGGATGCCGAGCGTCGATACTCGCCGCATCGGGGCACCCAGGCGCTGCGCGCGCCCGCTGTCGTGACGGTGCTCGGCGACCAGTTCCGTGACCACCACGGTGGTGTCCTGGCCGCTCCACAGTCGCGGCCGATGAGGCGAAAGAAGAGCCTCCCAGCGCCGCTTGCAGCGGCTGTCGCGAGACCTGGTGGCCACGTCATCTCTGGCGAGCTGCCGCGTCCAACAGAGAGTGTCAGAGCGCGTACCGAAGAGGTCTGAGCGATGCTCCGACCTGCGCTGATGCGAGGCGAAAGCGACCGCGTGCCCGCGGCCGCGACGGGGCAGTCGACTGAGGGCGATGCCGCCCTCAACCTCGCTGCGCTCGAAGCAGTCGACTAGACGCCGATGGCGCCCAAAGTCAGTCGACTACCAAGCCCCGTCTTTCCAACGGTTTCTGTCGCCACAGTCGACTGAACAATCCTCCGCGATGCTCCGAATCGTCCAGTCGACTGATGATCAGTCGACAACAGAAACCGCTGATGCAGCAGCAGAAATGACCTCGATCCGGCGCTGTAGCTTCGGATGCGAGGGAGAGAGAGAAAAGAGCATAAGGGGAGGTGACGCCGGGCTGCGTTTCACCCTTCGCTGCGCTCGGTCGAAACTTGCCCTGCGGTCGGCACAGCCGACACCTCTTCGGAAGCCCCTGAGACTGTCGCTTCGCTCGGTCTCCTGGTCTTCCTCACCCTCACCGCTGACGCGTCTCGGGCCCTCACTCGGAGCTGCCGCTCCTCGCCCTCTGACGCCCCACCGGGGCGTCTTCGGGTGCTCCCGCCGCTGACGCGTCTTCGCGCTGCTCCGATGTGTCAGGCGGCGGCTGACCGCGTCCTTCGCGGACGCGGGAGAGACGGTGCGGCGATGCCGCGGAGGATTCGCGGAGGAGACGGCGCTTCGACCACTGCGTCGCTTCGCGCCGCAGCGGGAGGTTCCGATCTCTTGATGCCTCTCGAGCACGACCGGGCGGCGGCGAACTAAGTCGCCGAGATCGGGACCTCTGTGAGATCGCTGGCGTGTGGCTTGCGTGGTCCGTCGCACGGCAGTCACGCGCCGACGAGCGGGAGCCCCCGACCGCGGAGGAGGCGTCTCGAAAAGACTGCGCGCGTCTGCCTCCTGCGCTTTGTGCCGACCTGGCGCTTCGACGGCTGACAGCGCGTATCGGTCGCTGTCAACCGCGCGAGCCGGTCGTCGCGATTGCTTAGCTCGGCGCCGAGCCCATCACCCTGGGCGTCTCTGGACTCCCGCTGACTCCGCCCCGCGGGTGAGCAAGCCCTTCCAGACCGGTCGCAGCTCGTCATGCTGCGCCGCTTGTTCGAGCACCGGCCTCGGGGCTGGGCCGAACACGCGCCAGGGATTCGTTGCGCGAATCTTTAACGGAATCATTGTCGCCGCTCCTGCCGCGTATCTGAGCTGGAGGTTGGTGCGCCGCCCGAGGCCGGGTTCGTATCCGAGCGCTTCGGCGGTGAGCCTCCGCACTCCCTACGCCGCAAGGGCGGCTGCGGGCCCGTCCGTCTCCCTGCATGGGGACTACTCGGATCCCGCTGGTTCTACCACCTGCGCCGACGGGTCGGCGCAGAGCGCCGCGGCACTCGCTGTACCCCTCAGCGGAAAGCTCTGGACGCCGATCGACCTTGCGAGGCCAGGACGCAGACGAACCTACGTGACGCTCGGTTCTGCCAGCCGGGGTCCAATGCCGGTGGGGCTACCTCCATCGACTGGGTCAACAAGGAGGATCAAGTGGCGCGCTGCTTCGTGGGTCGGCATTCGCGAGGCGCCAGCGGACGCGGCCACTCTCGTTCAGTTGGATCCCGATCAATGACCGCTCCAAGACCGGCAGCGCGCTGCCGGCGTCCTCGAGCGAGGCGAAGTTCTCGCCTACGTCGACCGCATCCACAGCTGCAACCTGTCTGCGATGGCGTGATCTAGGCCAGCGAACTCAGGAAACGGCGAACTCGCGTATCTGGACGGGGTGAAGCGGCGAGCGAGCTACACACCGTCAACGTTTGGTCGTTCAGCTGATAGGGACTCGCGTCGAAGAGCAGCAGAGAATCTGTCCCGCTGCACTTCCCGTTGGCCGAATGCGCGGAGCGAGATAGGCTTGGGGATGCAGACCCCCCCACACACGTGGATCAGGGGGTCTCGCTGTTTCTTCGCGCCGCGCCCGTTGTTCTGCGATCTCGCACGCACCCGCCCCGCGCTAGTGACACCTGATGCGGTCGTCCAGGAACGACGATCAGGCCCACCTCAGCTCGAATTTGGTGCGGTCAGCGATCGGCAATCGCGTGCCGTCGTGGCATCGATCCTCCGTACTAAAGCGCGCGAAGCGCGAGATGTCGGCGGTGCGTGGGAGCATGTGGATCTAATCGAAAACTGAGTGTTGTCGCGATGACGGCTAGCTCGGCGCGGAGACACTCCCGTGCCACGACCGACGGTCGTAACAGGGCGCAACGACGGGCAGGGATCCGTCGGAAGCACTCCTCACACCATGAGGAGATGCCCCTTGTCTGCAACCGCAACCACGTCCGTGCGGAGCTTGGCTGATGCTGTCGCCAGCTCTGAACTGCTTGACGCTCTGATCCGGCCGGACACCCTCGCCGATCGACTTGGCACTACCGAGCGCAACCTTAGCGAGTGGCGTATCACCGGCCGTGGTCCCAGATACATCCGAATCGGACGTTCGGTGCGTTACCGGCCCGAGGCGGTGGATGCGTGGCTTCTCGCGCAAGAGCATGCGAGTACGGCGGAAGAAGCCTGCTGACGTGGGAACGATCAGGGCGTACGCCACGAAGAACAAGGGTCGGCTCTACGAGGTTTGGTACCGCAAGCCCGATGGCTCACGGGGTCATGATCGCGGTTTCAAGCTGAAGCGGGATGCTGAAGCGCACCTCGCTTCCGTCGAAGTCGCCAAGCTCCGGGGCGGGTACATCGACCGTGCCGACGCCAAGGTGACCGTCGCTGAGATCGGCGCCGAGTGGCTCGTGCGGCATAGGGCCAAGGTGACGGTCAGTTCGCATCACTCCGTTGACAGTGCATGGCGTGTGCACGTTCTCCCACGTTGGGGCCACTATGCCGTTGGCGCCGTTACCCGACGCGAGGTTGAAGCGTGGCTAACGGATCTCGGCCGCACGCGTTCTCACACCACCGTCGCGCGAGCCCGCGACCTGCTGGCCGGCATCTTCGACGACGCCATCGAGGACAACAGGGTGCTCAAGAATCCGGCTCGCGGGCTCACGATCAAGAGAAAGCCCATCCCGGACGAAGTGTTTCTCGACCACGCGCAGGTCGAAGAGCTCGCGCTCGCATCCCGATACCCAGACCTAATCCGTTTCCTCGCCTACACGGGGCTTAGATGGGGCGAGGCGACAGCGCTCCGGGTGCGAAACGTTGATCGTCAGCGCCGTCGAGCTCACATCCGGGAAGCCGTGGCGGACGTCAACGGCACGCACCATCTGGGGTCGGTGAAGTCGCATGAGAAGCGCTTGGTCGCTTATCCAGAGTTTCTGGATGGCGCCATCGAGCGTGCCTGCCGAGGCAAGAGCCCCGACATTCGGCTCTGGGAGGGGGCCAACGGGTCGTACCTCCGGCCCGGAAACACCTACAGCGGGTGGTTCGCCGCCGCGGTGCGTCGTTGTATGGACGCCGATCCCACCTTCCGCCGTGTGACCCCGCACGATCTGCGTCACACCGCTGCATCTCTCGCCATCAGCGCGGGGGCCAACGTCAAGGTCGTGCAGCGCATGCTCGGGCACAAGTCCGCGAAGGTGACACTGGACACGTACGCAGCCCTGTTTCCGGATGACCTCGACAATGTCACCGCCGCGTTGACGCACAGGCGTACAGAGCAGCTATCGCGAGCTGACTAACGGGTCCGGTGTAGCGCGGCTCGTGGTGCATGTTGGTGCACTTTTAGGTGTAGGTGCCCGTGCGCAAGTGTGAGCTTGCCGGCGCAGATGTGCCCGAAAACGAGCAGAAATCGCAAAGGTAGCGTCCTTGCAATGCTCGCGCTCCTGCTCAAGAAGTAGCTTGTGACAGTGGACGAGAAAGAGATGCCGGTTGACGGTCGCGGTTTGCAGGGCGTCGTGCAGACGGCACTTGACACGGCGCTTCGAGTGCAGGCCGACCTCATCGAGAAGAACCTCATCCGGGCTCGCCAGCGGAACCCCAATGGAACGCCCAGCGAGGCGATCATGTCGTTGGAGCGCATGTACCGGAGTGCTCTGACCGGGACCGGCGCCGGCGTGGGGGCGGCGGCAGCGGCTCCGGGAGTAGGGACCGGCGCTGCGCTTGTGCTGGCTGGCGGTGAGGCTCTCACATCACTGGAGCTCAGCACTCTCTTTGCGCTTTCGGTCGCTCACATCCACGGGGTGCGGGTCGATGAGATCGAACGTCGGCGCACTCTCATCATGGGCATTCTCGCTGGCGGTGGCAGTACGGAGATGATCAAGCGGGTAGCCCAGCGCACGGGGCCGCACTGGGCGAAGACGATTGTGGCGAAGGTGCCGGCCTCGCAACTTACGGCTATCAACAAGGTTCTCGGTCGTCACTTCATCACGAAGTACGGCACCAAGCAAGGCATCATCGTGCTCGGCAAAGTGGTGCCGTTTGGGCTGGGTGCTGTCATCGGTGGCGCTGCGAACCTCGTCTTCGCCGAGACCGCCGTGCGTGCCACGCGGCGAGCGTTTGGCCCCGCGCCTACTCATTGGCGCTCCGGGGGCGAGCATCAGATCACGCCGTCTTGACGGAGTGATCTGGGCTGACCCAGAACAGTCGTATACCTAGCTTGTGCAGTGCGGGTGCGATGCGTTCGATCTCGACACGGTGGTACTCGGAATCTGGAAGAGCAAGACCAGCGCTAGTTCCATCTGAACAGGTCGCTCGCATTGCCCGAGCCACCGCGACAGCTACGTGAGTCCTCACCTGGTTTCGCGTAAAGGGCTTACCGAAGCGCGCGGTTGTGCTCTTGGAGCTGCCGTCCCCTTTCGCCTCGATGATCAGGTGCTCACGACCTCGGCTGGCAACTACGTCGTCGCCGTGTTGGTGGCTGAGCGCGAACGAGTCGATCGTCCATCCCTCCGACTGAAGGTGCCTCATCACCGCGCGAACGACATCGTCTTCGAAGACCAAGGACGCGCCTACGGGAGGGTCGGGCTCGCTGTCGCCTGAGTGATGGATCGGCATTGTGTGACCCTAGTCGCATCCCCGCAAACGATCGTTCCGGCAGGCGTCGTCGACGTCCATGGGCAGCTGCGCGACACGCCGAGACTCGATCCGTCGCCCCCTGCCGAAAGCCCGGGTCTCGAAGAGGGGGCGGGGCCCCAACGCTTAGGCCGTCGAGCTCGGCGCTGCCGGCTGCGAGCGGGTCTGCGTCGACCACATCGAGTCGGGCCTGCGTGGTTGCGACTGGATCCACCGTCAATGCTCAAGTAGCCGATCTGATCGGGCTTTGTTGCTGAAATCGGCGACTGCGTCAGCATCCAGGTCATCGGCGGAACGACGCTCCGCCTTTCCCTACGACGGCCGGTATCAGCCCGAGAGGTCCACAACGAGGCCGACCAGCGCTGATACGATCCCCAGTAGCTGAACGAGAGCCGCCCAAAGCAGGCGGCTCAGGCTGGCGCCTTCATTCACGCACCATTTGTACAGAATCCAGGCGCCGACGAGAAACGCCACAACCATCCCGATGATCACTGGGGGCCAAGCGCCGATCAGGATCGCGAGAACGAGCGCCAGCACCCCACCTGCGCCCATACCGACTGAAGTCAAGACGCGCTTGATCTGCCGTCCCCGCCATGAGACCTGTTTCTCGAGGTCGGAGATGCGGACATTAGCCGATCGGACCTCGTCCTGGGCCGACCGAGCCTCGACACCCTTTTCAGCAGCCAACGACTGCGCTGCGCGGCGAGAGGCTTCGGCCGCTGCAGCCGTGTGGTTTGCGCTCTCGACCTTTTGCCTTGCCAGCTGCTCCTGCCGTTTGGTGCGAGCAGCCAGAACGTCTGCCGCAATCGCGGTGGCGGTGCGTTCGTTGTTTCCTGAGTCAAGCGCGAGGTCCAGCGTCATCTGGGCGTATCGGACATCCGTCGAGGAACCACCATTGCCAGGGGCGAGTAACTGCGCGAGTTCGAGGGCAACATCACTTGTGTAGCGCGACGGGAGGAGCCACATTGCCTCTTCCACGAGTTGGGTCGCGGCTGCCTCCGCAAGTGAGACGACGTCGGTAGGAGGCACGGTAACCGACAACAGAGTGCTCCATTGGGAGACACTCATGCTGATCGAGATCCGATCCGTTCGAACCAGCGTGCTGTAGGGGGCAGCTAGATGGCGGTCCGGCGTTATGATCCAGCCTCCCGGCCAACGGGTGCTGGCGTTCTGTCGCCTCCGGCGGCGCCATACCACTGCCATCGACTCGGCGTCTCTTTGGATGGCGTTGGCTGATCGGGAGAAGCCGTCTAGCTCGTCCTCGAGTGCCGCCTTACACCGCTCGACGTTGGCCCGGTCGTTCTCATTATGGTGAGGTCGGACGATCACCCGGAGATCATCCAGACGTTTGGAGATCGCCTCCGCGGCGCCGAGCAACTGATCGAGCGACTTGTACGTTCCATCGCGCAGGAGTTCTACCGCGTACGAGGCGAGTTGGTCTGCAGAAAGGCTGGCGTACCACTCCTCCTTGATGCCCCTGTCGTGCGCTTGTTGAAAGCTCCGACGAATACGCGGCAACTCCGACTCGACTACACCGACGAGCTCGGTGATCGAGTGTTCGCACACGATCACCTCCCAACCCGCCGCGACCGCCATACTGATCGTGAGCGCGACGGTTCGACTGACCCGCGTCGGGCCTATCAGATCCAGAAGGACTGGCGTATCGATGAGCGCGCGCTGGCCCTTCGGTGATCCCAATGCGTCGAGGACTGACGCGGAGTCCCGTCCCGCGACGTAGGAGTGTAGGACGCAACCCGTGGTGATCAGAGAGACCAGCTCGTTCCCGAAGGGGTCGAGCGGGTCCAGCGCGGTGAGTGTGCAGGCCTTCAAAAACTCAAGGACAGTCAGGTCCGAACCACCGCTATCGAACCGAGCGAGCACCGCTCTTCGATCTACCTTCCGAGGCGACAGTAGCCTGCCGACTAGATGGTCCACATGGCCGAGGTAGGCGTCCTGGGAGGTCGTGATCCCAGCTATCAAGGCTCCGACGATACGTTCGAGCCAAAGCTCCGCGGTCTCGTCCGTGATGGTCAGGTCGAGGTCACTCAGAGCTTTCTCGCGGAGATCGAGGGCTGCTCTCGCGCGAAGTTGCTCGACCCACCCTTCCTGCCCCTGCACATCCTGCACACCGCGGGGAGTGAGCTGCCAGAGCTCGGCATCGTCAAGCGCCTCGATCGGTCGCAGCAGCCCCAGCTCCTGCCCCATCATGAGTGAAGAGCTGACATCTCCAAGGCTTACTTTTGCCCCGGGCCACACACGATGCACCTCTCCACGAAGTTCGCCCACCGACTTATCACCGTCGCTGAGTGAGTGAGTGATGGCAGCGAGGATCAAATCGGGCTTCGTGGCGGAGTTCGATGTCTGTACGAGACTGTGAACGGCTCCCATGAAGGCGAAGCCGTGCTCCAAGAGTGTGTCGTCGGAATTCGCGAAGTTTTCCGCGAGTACGTCGCCGGCCATGGTCATCCGATCGTTCGTGAGGCACACACACTATCGGTTGGTCGCGACAGCTCTGGGTTCGTACTCGCGCGAAGATCCGTTCTGCGAACGATGCCACGCCCATACAGCCGCGCCAGAGCGCGCCGGCCCTCTCCCGCGGAAAGCCCGCGTGTCACCGTGTGCTTTCGGTTGTTTGCGTACCGCTCAGCGGCCGTCCTGCTGGGGGCACAGGCCGTCGGCGCAGGCATAGAGCCTTTCCCGAAATCACTTCGACAGCATCGCGTTGTCTGTGCGGAAGCGGACCCGGCCAAGGCCGGGGCGGCGTGGCCCTACGGGCGGATCTTCTTGCCGTGAAGCCTTCGGCAGCGTACTGTCGGCCATCCCGCGCGCTAGGCCGTGTGGATTAAGTCGGTCTTGATCCAGATCAGCGTGGCGGCGAGGGCTATCGCGGCGCGGTAGGAGCGGGCTGTCTTATCTGAGCGCATCGCGATGCCGCGCCATTGCTTGAGTTTGTTGAAGCAGCGCTCGACGACGTTGCGTCCCTTGTAGCGCTCCTGCTGGGCTTCCCCGAAGTCGATGGGCCGGCCAGGCTTCCTGCGGCGGTGCGCGATCTGGTCGTCGCGTTCCGGGATCGTCGCGGCGATCTTCCGCTCCCGCAGCCACGCCCTGTTCTTCTTCGACGGGTAGCCCTTGTCGGCGAGCACCCGATCCGGGCGCCGCCTCGGACGGCCGACAGCTCGAGGGACGTGGATCTGCTCGAGTGTGGCGGTCATCATCGTGGTGTCGTTGATGTTCGCGCCGGTGATCACCCAGCTCAGCGGACGTCCACGCCCGTCGCAGACGAGATGCACCTTGCTCGTCAACCCGCCACGGGAGCGGCCGATCCCGTGATCAGGCGGCTCTTCCCGCGGATTCTTGTGATTCGACACAGCCCCCTGTGTCGCGGCTGAGGGTCGCGCCGTGCTGGTGCACGCGCGCGATCGTCGAGTCGATCGACACCACCCAGTCGAGCTTGCCCGCCGCGTCCGACTGCTTCTGCACCTCGGCGAGCAGCTTCTCCCAGGTGCCGTCCTCGGCCCAGCGCGCGAACCGCTTGTAGATCGAGTTCCACTTCCCGAACCGCTCCGGCACATCCCGCCAGGGCGCCCCCGTGCGGTACTTCCAGGCCATGCCCTCGACCGCGAGACGATGATCCGTCCACGGCCGCGACCTGCCGACCGGCACCGGCATCAGCGGCTCCAGAACAGCCCACACCTCATCCGAGATCTCCTGACGCGTCACACCATCGAGACTCGCCGATCCTGAGCCTGAACCTCTTGATCAACACGCCCTAGTCGGATACGCCGACCGCTCCGCGGATTCGGGCACGGCTGCTGCGCTCCCTCACATCGCGCCGGAAACCTCTTGGCTGCCGCCCCTTCAGTGGTTGTGCGCCGGCCGACCTCTCCGGGGACGCCAAGTCGCCTTCGCGGCAAGAAAACGTAAGGGAGGGGCGAATCATGAGGACACGAACCGTCGCCACATACGAGGGGGAGAGGGGATGCCTTCCTACCGAGGTCGACGCCAACCTCCGCACCCACCACGCGCTGACCCTCGGCGTTGCGGAGGCCGACTGCCATCTTTCCGGATGACCTCGACAACGTCGCCGCCGCGTTGACGCACAGGCGTGCGGAGCGGCTATCGCGAGCTGACTGACGGCTCTGATGGAGTGCGGCTCGTGGTGCATTTTGGTGCACTTTTAGGTGTGGATACCCGTGCGCAAGCGTGAGCTTGCCCGCGCAGATGTGCACGAAAACGAGCATAAATCGCGAAAGTAGCGTCCTTGCGAGGCCCGCGAAATGGGTTCAAATCCCACCGTCACCGCCAGCGAAAACCCCCGGTTATCCGGGGGTTTTCTGTTTGTGTGGGGCGTGCGTGCTGCATTTCCGGTGCAGATCTGAATCTGACACTGAGGCGACCACGGGCTCGCGCCGGTGCGCGTGGCGGGGCGACGCCCGCACCCTAAGCTCGAGTTTCGAACGCGAGCAGGACCCGGCCGCTCACATAGCTCACCCGAAGCTCGCAGACGCGCCCCGGCATGAGTGAGGGATGCGACCCGGCGGCCTCGTCCGCTGACCGATCCCGAGCGAAAGCAGCATCACGATGAGGGAGAGACCCGTCTCGAGGAAGACCGCGATCGGGTGGTCTGTGTCCTATGCCGCTATGGCGGCGGTGTTGGTCGCGGGCGCGATCTGGGCGGTCTTCGCGCCCGTCTCGGAAAACCTCGCTGTCCTGCCTAGAATCCTCTTTCCCGTGGCGACGTTCTTTACCGTCGCCGCAGCCGTGGCGTTCGCGCGCCGAGACCCCAAGGCGCCGACGCGCTGGAAAGACCTCGCGCGCCCGGTGCTTGCGTTCATCACCGTGTTGTTGAGCATGCTCTCGGCGCTACACCCGCTGTGGGCGCTCGGGGGCGTGCTCGGTGCGGGCGCAGCCACGTGGGTCGGCCTTGCCGGTGGGTGGTGGGAGCGTTCGATCTTCAGAGACGAGGACGCTGAAACCATAGAGGACGCGATGTAAACCCCCCGATAGGCAAACCGTGATGATGGCTGCGGCCTCCCACCGGACATCGGATCATGCGCGCTTTCGGGTGGGCGCGTCATCAGTGATCAGCACGGGGGGCGACCACGGCTTCGCCTGCCGGGGTTCCTTCGTTCGTGTTGCACAGTGATCGAACCAATCTCATCCCTTTGTGTGATTCGCATTTTCTGCCGCGTTCATAGGCTGGTTGCGCCTCTGGAGGTGGCATGACCGACGTTTCCGTGCATTTCGACACGCTTCGCTCGTCGGCAACCACGATCGGTGCGGCGGGCCGGGCTGTGAGGAACTCCGGCGAGCTTGGATATGTCAGCGAGAGCGTGATCGGATCGAACGAGGTCGCGTCTGTTCTGCAGGATGTCGCGACCGAGCACAGCATTCGCGCGGAGGTCGCGAGCGAGACGTTGGTGACTGTTGGTCGGCGCCCGGAGGCGTCGGCGAGCGAGTTCACTCATCTCGACGGAGTCATGGCGTACTGATGGTCGACCGGAATGATCCTGGTGCCGGCGATCCTTCCGCGATGGCTGCCATGGCCGATGACTGGGGTGAGCGGGCAGAGAGTATCCGTTCTTCGCAGACGAGCGTTCGTTCCGCAGCGGAGGCGGCATCCGGTTCGTCGTGGTCGGGCGAAGCTCACGATGCTTTCCAGCGGCAGGTGGCGGCGGTGGAGCCCGATCTGCTGGTGCTCGCGACGGGCATGAGCGCCGCGGCCGGTGCGCTGAGGGGATACGCGGAGGTGGTTCGCGCGATCAAGGACGAGCAGGACTCGCTCGCCCGACGCCGCGCTGTTGTCGAGGATGAGCGCGAGGAGCTCCGTGGGCAGCTGCGGGTTGCGCGCGCGGAGTCGTCGAACAACTACGTCTCATTTCCCGAGCCTGTCGCTCGCGCTCGTGCGTTGGAGATCGAGCTCGGCGACACCCGGGATGCTCTTGACGCCGTGGAGGCGGAATGGGATGCGCTGTGTGAGCGGCGTGCTGCGGCCGACGATGCATTGATCTCGGCGCTGTCGTCCCGGGATGTGCGAGGTGCGCTGGGAGTGTTCGCTCGCGGGGGTGCTGCGGCGATCCCACGGGGTGGGCTGCTGACGCTGGTGGCGTCGCTGTCGGAGGCGGACCTTCGGCCGCTTGTCGCGGTGCATCCTGAGGTCCTCGATCAGATCCGCAGTGTCCCTCCGGCAGAGGTCGCCACCTGGTGGGGAGCGCTCGTCGATGGAACTCGCACTCTGCTGGTGAACGGCATTCCCGAGCTGATCGGAACCCTCGGCGGCATCCCGGCTGTCGTTCGCGAAGCGGCGAATCGTCTCGTGGCCGCGGCGAATCTGGAGATGCTCCTGGTTGAGAGAAGCAAGCTTGCTCTGGACGGGCCGGTCGCCGTCGCTGGCCCGTCGGGCGTGGCCAGTCCCTGGATGCTGCGTCAGATCCTGGAGCACGTCAACGAGCAGCAGCACCAGGACCGGCTCGCCGCGTTGGATACCGAGATCGCCTACCTCAAGCGCGTGGTGGCAGGAGATGTGTCGCTCTACCACTATGACCGGGACCGGCAGCAGATCATCGAGATGTTCGGTGACGTCTCGAAAGCGGATGTCATCATGAGTTTCATGCCCGGCACCAACACGACGATGGAGAGCTTCTACTCCTCCACCGCCGACGAGGGGCTGACATCCCTGACGCGGCGGATGGTCGAGTATCCCCCCGATGGTGTGGAGTTGGCGGGCTTCGTGCTCAAGCAGGGGTTTTTCCCGAACCTCGCTCCGCCGGAAGTGGCGGTGTTCGGACCGCAGGTGAATCTGTGGGCTCTGCCGCTCGGCAGCCGTTACGCGGCGTTCGAGGAGGAACTGGATGTCATCACCGACTCGACACCTCTCCTCTCCGTCGAGCACTCATTCGGGTCGAGCCCCGGCGGTCAAGCTGAACGGCTGGGTGCTGACTTCCAGGCACGCGTGGTCCTGGCAGGCATCGGGATGCTGGAAGGGTGGGAACCGCAAGACGGCACCGCCTACTACGCCATCCAAGGCCCCACCGACATCAACCGGGCGTTCGACGGGATGCAAGTGGACCCGTTCGGATACGCCGTGACCGCCAGCGAAGAGAACGGCTTCACCGAGCTCGACTCCGGATTCACAGGTTTCCGTCCCTTCGGGCAACACGGGGACGTGATCTCACCGGATCCGTCCGTGAACCTCCAGACGCATCTCCACCTGGAGCGCATCTTTATGGAACTGGCGAATCAATGAAGCGGTCCCGTGCAGTGTCGGTCACTGCAGTTCTGACGCTGGCAGGCATGACGATGGTGGGGTGTGCGATGGCAGGAAGGCCGACGCTCGAACAGGCGCGGACGGATACTGAGGCAGCGATGCAACGAATCGCGGACGAGATCCCCGGAGGTGTCGTCGAGGTACGAACTCCCGACTCGGCTTACCTGGCTTGCGACCGCGGCGGGTACTACTCCATCAACCGTTGGGCAGTCACGCCACAGCCGGGTTTCGACGGCGAAGCATTCGTCGACGCGCTCCCCGGCCGCCTTGGTTCTGACTACGTGATCGCCCAGACGGTGGACATCAAGTCCCCAGCCGTGGCCTTCAATCACGCCAGCGGGGCTGTCCTCGACGTCAAGGTACTCGGGACCGAAGGGGACATCGTCGTGGACCTTCTTGGACTCGCGCCATGCGGCGATGGCGAGCCACCGAACGAATGAGCAGCGAACCGATGAATCGATACCGGGCCGTGTCGATGAGCGCAGTTCTGACGCTGGCAGGCATGACGATGGTGGGGTGTGCGATGGCAGGAAGGCCGACGCTCGCGGGCGGATACTGAGGCAGCGATGCAACGAATCGCGGACGAGATCCCCCGAGGTGTCGTCGAGGTGCGAACTCCCGGCTCGTCGTGGACCTGCTCGGTCTCGCGCCATGCGGTGATGGCGATCCTGAGGGAGAGTGAAGGGGTGTCGACGGCAAACCGATACGTGATGACATCGACGCGCGCCTTCTCGACAGTCCTGCTTGGCGCGCTGGCAGTCATGGCCATCGCGGGGTGTGCAGTGGTAAAACGACTGACGCTCGAAGAGGCCCGGGCTGAGACCGAGGCGCTACTGCAGCGAATTGCAGATGAGATTCCCGGCGGGGTCGTGGCGGTGGACACTCCTGCCCCGTCCTACCGTCAATGTGGCGACGGCACGTACTACGCCACCATTCAATGGGGAGTCACACCGCGGCCTGGATTCGATGGAGAAGCGTTCGTGGACGCGCTTCCTGGACGTTTGGGCGAGGACTTCGTGGTCGCTGAGACGGTCGACATCACGTCGCCTGCTGTCGCTCTGAATCACTCGGGCGGCACTGTCCTCGACGTTCAGGTCCTCACGATTGACGGAAGTATTGTCGTCGATCTGCTCGGTCTGACTCCCTGTGGGGTAGGGAAGCCTCCGCGGAAATGATCCCCACCTCGACGTCACGACGGTACGCCGGAGACGCCGCTTTCGGGACGCCTCCCTGGAGGCGCGCGAAAGGCGTCGCGCTCTCAACAATGCTCGCGTTGGCAGCGACGACGATCACTGGTTGTGTCACGGCAGGTGGGCCGACGATCGATGAGGTGCGTGCGGATACGGACGCGATGATGCAGCGCGTCGCGGATGAGGTTCCCGGCGGGGTTGCGGAGGTTCGGCCGTCCGACTCGCCCTATTGGAAGTGCGCCGAAAACTCCTTCTACTACTCGACGCGCTGGACAGTTGCCCCCGAAGAGGGGTTCGACGGTTCTGCCTTCATCGAAGCGCTCCCGGCTCGTCTGGGCGACGGGTTCCGTGAGTTCGAGACGGTCGAGGTATCGGTGCCCGCCATCGCATTGAAGCACTCCAGCGGTATGCTCCTCGACGTCCAGGTGATCGATCTGGACGGCCGCACGGTCGTCTCCCTGCTGGGCGTCTCTGCGTGCGGTGAAGGGGAACCGCCGGCGGAGTAGCCGAAGCCGCCCGTCGCGGCGGTTGTCCCGGTGAGACGACGCCTCGCATTGCTCCCGCGCGACCGGTGTCCCTGTCTTGCCCGGCTCGCGGCCAGCCCCTGCCCCGTACACGGCCCCAACGACGCGTTGAGGACCCCGCGGGCAGTGGGTGGGTTCCCGCTGGGCGCCTCTCGCTCCCGCGTCTGGTCATTTCGCGGTCCCCGCCGCGATTCGTCCTGCTGAGCGCCGAATCACGCACGATGGCGCCGGTTACCGACGCGCAGGTGCCCATGCTCCGGTCACGCCGTGGTCGCGGCCAAGCGCTGAGGGCAATTCGGGCCCCAATGACGACAGTCTCGTCAGGGCTGACGGGCCGCTTCCCTCCCCCTCTGAGCAGGCCTCCTCGAGGAAGGTAGGAAGCTTGTTCCCGCGTCCGGTGGAGAGCGCGATGTGGGGCTTCCGGGTGAGAGGGCGCCAGCCTGACTTCACAGCTGCGAGTCAAGGGGGCCAAGGACGGCGACAGTTGAGAAGTCGATCGGCCCAACGGTCGTGACGGTGGCGGGGGGACTGCAAGGGACTGTATCAAGGTGCCGGTTTCACTCAGGTCGGCGCCGGTCATAGAGTCTGAGGATGGCGAGGTCCGCAACCCGGAAACCACGACTATCTCCTACGATCACGCGGTCTCTCATCGTGGTTTTGGGGGCCGTGACCATCGGTGCCGCGCTCGTGTTCTTCCCGTTCGGCGCGGTACTCTCCGCGGCGGTCGCTGGCGGCGCGGCTTTCACCCGCGGGGCGAATCGCAAGCTCCTGTTGCTGATCGCTGCGGCCGGAATGGCGACGAGCCTGGTTATGGGCTTGTTGCTCGTCGCCGCTGGCGGGAGCTCCAGCGTCGGGCCTGCGGTGCAGTTATGAATTCTCGGGCTGCAGCGTCGAGATCCCGATCGGAGTGTCGGTGAGCCCGACGCGGGGAGTGGCGGCCGTTGCTGTTCTCGCCTTTGCCGGTACCACCATGGCCGGGTGTGCGATGGCGGAGCGGCCGACGCTCGAGCAAGCGCGGGCTGAGACCGAGGCTGTGCTCCAACGGTTCGCGGACGAAATCTCGGGCGGGGTTTGTGACGGTGGACACCCCTGACCCGTCCTACCTGACATGCGGCGACGATACGTACTACGCCACTATCCGTTGGGGTGTCACGCCCGGGCCGGGCTTCGACGGGGAAGCGTTCGTCGATGCGCTCCCCGGCCGCCTGGGCGAGGACTTCGCGGTCGCAGAGACGGTGGACATCACGTCGCCGGCTGTCGCTCTAGACCACTCGGGCGGCACGGTGCTTGATGTGAAGGTTCTCGAGATCGACGGAGGCATTGTCGTCGACCTACTCAGTCTGACTCCCTGCGGGGTAGGACAGCCTCCGACCGAGTAACCCGAATGACGGCCCTCATCGACGCGCTGCCCGCGCGGTCGGGCAGCGACGTAGCCGGTAACGTCGGCGCAATGGTGCAGCCCTCCATGGATGCCGAACCTCTCGAGATGGGGGAGGCGCGGCGTGAGCGCCGCGACTACGCAGAGCTCGCTGTCGTTCTGGGTGGCTTGGCGGCGATCGTCAGCTCCGGCGGCACCTTGTCGCTCTTCCGCGACACCCTCCACTACAACTGCTCCTGGGGTGCCAGAGGCGAGTGGGGCGAGGGCGGCACGTGGCTGTGCTCCGACGGCATCGGCTACATCGTCGTGGCGGTGGGGCTCGGCGGCATGTCGGCATTGCTGCTGCTCGTCGGCCTCTTCGTCTCGACCGGCCGACCGTCTCTTCTTCGCGCGGTGACGCTGGTGGTGTTCGCCTCGGTGCTGCTCGCGTGGATCGGCTGGTGGTCGTCCTTCTCTGCCACGGCCTATACCGGTCCTCGCCCTCCCGGCGAGACCGGACTCGGGCTCTGGGTGGAGACGCTGGGTCCGAGCCTGGGCCTGTGCGGCCTCGGACTGCTGATCGGCGTAGCCGGTGTGGCTGTGGGGCGGCGGTGGGCGCTCGTTGGCGTCTCCATCGGCGCGTTCCTCATGATCTTCGGCACGGCGCTCGACTTCGGGATGGGAGTGTCGACTCTCGCGGCGGCCGGTTTGCTCGTCGCCGGCGGCATCCAGCGCAGCGCACTTGGGCCGGCTCGTGATCGACCGCGCCTCGGACAGGGCTCTGACGCCCCGTTCTGACCTCAGGATCCGAGCGGGTCGAGAGCTCGCTCGACGGCTTCCGCGACGGCGTCGACCCGGGAGTGGTCCGCCAGCCCGCGTGTGACGTAGGCCATCGAGTAGTCGGCTCCGATCGAATGCCATGCGGCGCTCCCGCCGATGCCGCCCATGCCGATCTCGCCGTCGTCGAGCCGCAGGCCGAGCCCCCATTCGACGTCCTGCTGCAGGAACTCGTCGAATCCCGAGGCCGCGGGGCTGAGCATCTGCCGGTGCAGTGACGGCCCGAGAGAACCCGCGACCGCGCCGTCCGGCCGGTGGATGTCGTCGTAGAAGGTCGCGAGCGACAACGCATCGGTCATCAGCCCGACAGCCCCGAACGAGGTCCGTCGCCAGCGGGCGGAGCGGGTGTACGCGGGGTCCAGCAGCCCCGGCGGGAGGGACAACGACGCTTTCGCCGTGGGTCGGGCGTTGTAGTCGCGCAACCAACCCTCGTCGATGATTCTCAAGTCCGCGATGCGGTGATGCTGGTCATCCGGCATCCCGAAATGGAACTCGGCCGACAGCAGCTCCGAGAGTTGTGCGGACCGCTCGGCCACAGAGGGAGCTGCCGCGGCCGCGAGCAACCCGTCGACGAGATGGCCGTACGTCGCCGCATGCTCGAACAGCAGCGACCCCGGCGGTGCGAGCGGCGGGCTGGTCGCCAGAGCGTCGGTGAGTGCTGCCGTGTCACTCGGATCGAGCGTCGCCGTGTCGTCGGGGAAGCGGTGCTTGCCGGAGGTGTGGGAGAGGATGCTCCGCAGCGTGGTCGGGTCGTCGTCGTGGTCGACGTAGTGCGGCCACGTGCGGGTGACGGGGTCGTCGAGGCTCACGAAGCCATCGCGGACGGCCAGCATCGCGGCGAGAGCGACGAGCGGCTTGCCGGCCGAGTACACCTGGACGAGCGTGTCTTCCCGCCAGGGTGAAGCGTCGTCGTCTCGGGACGTGCCGCCCCAGCAGTGAGCCAGCACGCGGCCGTGCTGAAGGACCGCGAAAGCCCCGCCGACCTCGCGCCCACTCGTGAGCAGTTCCTCGAACACGGTCGCCGCCTCGCTCAATCGAGCGTCGCGCACGTCCCGGTGGAAAGCGATCGTCGGGTCGGAGGTCACGGCTTCGACACCTCGTAGGTGATGCGAACGAGACCGTCTTCGGTGGCGTGAGTGCCGCGGAGCGTCAGCAGGACATCGGAGTCGAGGGATCCGAAGAGCGACCGACCCGATCCGATCAGCACCGGGGCGATCGAGATGGTGATCTCGTCGACGAGGCCGGCGTGCAGGAACGACTGGATGGTGCGACCACCGTCGACGTAGACGTCCGACACCCCGAGCTCGTTCAGCAGCTCCACCGCCGCATCGATCGAGGCGACGGGGCGGATGCGCGGGTCGTCCAGGTCATGTCGCCGCGTGAGGACGAGCACATGCTTACCCTCGAAGGGCCACTCGCCGAAGCCCAGCACGGAGTCATACGTGGAGCGGCCCATGACGATCGCGTCGATGTCGGGATAGAACGTCTCCCAGATGAGGGCGGGTCGGTCGTTCTCGGACGGGGTGTCGTGACGCTGTGCGGGCGGGTCGGTGAGCCACTCCAGAGTCCCGTCTTCGCGGGCGATCTTGCCGTCCACGCTCGTGCCGATGAACACGCGCCCGCGCCAGGTTCGAGGACTCATTTCCACATCTCCAGGAATCGATCGAGGGTGATCAGGGGTGAGGTCTGCTCGAGACCGACGGCAGACCGGAACAGGGAGCCGTGGAGCGCGTCGAGCAGCATCTCGCCGCCGACCACGGGATCGTGCAGGTTCGGCAGGCCCATCCCGGCGAGCAGCCGGCCCAACCAGCGCGCCTGCCGGGCCCACCCCTCGGCCAGGAGCTCCGCGAGAGCGGGGTCGCTCAGTTCGCCCACCACCTCGGACAGCGCGTGGATCGCGCCGGGCGCCGACTCCGCGCCGAACTCCCGAGCCACGTACGCCCGCAACTGCGACCGGGCGTCGGCGCCGTCAATCGGGTCGCTGTCGGGGATGAGGTCGACCCAGCGTCGCGTCAGCGCCTGCAGGAGACCCGCCTTCGATCCGAAGCGCTTGATCAGGGCCGCCGGGCCGATCCCCGCCGCGGGGGCGACGTCTGCGAGCGACCACGGCGTTCTCTCGGTGCGCTGTTCCAAGGCGGTGACGATGCGTGCGAGCAACTCGTCATCTTCCAGACGGCGGGGACGGACCATGACGTTAGTAAATCATGATTCACTAATTCGGGCAACGATGCAGGCCAGGATCGCGCGGGTCGGCTTCGCGGGGGTGCGGCTCGGCCGGGGGCAGTCAACCCCGTTCGCCGCTGATGCTCCGCGCCACACGATGGGGCGATGACTCCACGAACGACAACCCTCACCCGTGCTGCCGGCATCGGCGCCGTCGCCGGGCTGGCCGCGGGATCGGCGATGGTTCTGACCGAGAAAGTCGAGCAGGCGATCACGCGCCGTCCGGACTCGTTCGTCCCGGCGAGGGCCTTGCTGACGGCGCTCGGGCGCCGCCCGAGTGAGGCATCGAAGCCCACCTCGTGGAACCACGTCATGCATTACCTGACCGCCGCCGCGCTCGGAGCGCTTCGCGGGGTGTGGTCGGCGGTCGGCATCCGTGGCGCGTACGCGAACGTGTGGCACTGCGCCGTGCGCCTGGCCTTCGACCAGACGGTCGAGAACACGACGGGCGCGGGTGCCCCGCCGCACACCTGGCCGGCGCGCGAGCTGGCTGTCGACGTCATCCACAAGTTCGTCTTCTCTCTGGTCACCGGGATCATCACGGACAGGGCCATCCGCCCCCGGTCGGCGTCGGCGCGCGGCAGAACCAGTCACTGAGCGTGACCGGCATGGCGGCGGACCCGTGGGTGCAGGCGCATCTTCACGGCACCAGCTCGGCGAGCGGGAGCGTATCCGCTCTCATCCTGGCGGTTCCCTTCCTCGCCGCCGCGGTCATGTACGTCGCCGCGATGGCCAGCAGCCGCAGACGCGGGAGGACGTGGCCGTGGCACCGCGCCGCGTTCTGGGTCGCCGGAGTGGCGGCTGCCGCGGCGGGCTTCGTGGGCCCACTCGCAACGACGGCGCACATGAGCTTCACCGCGCACATGGGCACGCACCTGCTCGTCGGGATGGTCGCGCCCCTGCTGCTCGTGCTGGGGGCGCCGGTGACCCTCGCCCTTCGCGCGCTGGATGTCGGACCGGCGCGGCGGGTGAGCTGGATGCTGCGCAGCCCGGTGGCCCGCGTGCTCACCACTCCGATCGTGGCGGCGGCGCTCAACGTCGGCGGGATGTGGGTGCTCTATCTCACACCCCTCTACGACGTGATGCGGGACATCATGCTCGTGCACTGGCTCGTGATGCTCCACTTCCTGCTCGCGGGATACCTCTACACCGTGTCGCTGGCGGCGGTCGATCCCTCTCCGCACAAGAGCGGATTCGCGGCGCGAGCAAGCGTGCTGGTGCTCTCACTCGCGGCGCACGGGGTGCTGGCGAAGCTTCTCTATGCGTATCCGCCCTCCGGCGTGAACGCGGCGGACGCGCACGCGGGAGCGCAGCTGATGTTCTACGGCGGCGACGCCGTGGACTTCGTGCTGATCGTCCTGTTGTGCGCCGAGTGGTACCGCGCGACCGGCAGGCGCCGGCAGACGGCGCCGGCGGCGGCATCCCTCTGACGGCGAGTGAAGGAGAACCATCGTGACGAACAGCGTTCCTGACCGGCGGGCGGCGTCCCCGCTGCGCAATCGCTCGTACTGGGCGGCGTTCCTGCTCGGCGTCGCGGCCATGGCCGCGGTCGACGAGATCGTGTTCCACCAGATTCTCGGCTGGCATCACTTCTACGACAACTCCACGCCCGACATCGCACTCGTCTCCGACGGGCTGCTGCACGCCGCGGAGCTGTTCGTGTTCGTCTTCGGGTTCTTCCTCATGCTCGACGCCCGCCGTCGCCGCACCTTCTGGCCCGCCGCGGGGTGGGCGGGCTTCGTCCTCGGCCTCGGGCTCTTCCAGCTCTGGGACGGCATCATCGACCACAAGGTCCTCCGTCTGCACCAGATCCGATACGGCGTCGAGCTCCTGCCGTACGACATCGCCTGGAACGTCGCGGGCGGCGTGCTGTCGGCGGTCGGGATCGTCTGGACGATCGTGCTCGCTCGCCGCGGCAACCCGGCGCTCGACCCGGTGACGACCCGAGCCGGATCGCGAGGCGCCTGAGCGGCCGTTGTGACGGGACTGATCCGCGTCTGCCCCTACCCCTCAGTCTCTGTGCTGTGGGGACCGTGACGGCACCCAGGTGCTGCGCACTCGCACTCAAGTCCGTGGCCTGACCACGCCCATCCGTCGTCTCCCATCCGGGATCTGATGGCGCGCTCGAAGACTGATACCGGTATCGGGCACGTCAACACGGAGGATCGGCATGGAACGACGCGACACGTCTGCGAAGCGCGCCGCACGCGCGGGCAGCACCGCCACGCGCAGGTGGAAGCGCATCGCGGCTGCGATCACCACCGCGGCGGCGATCGTCGGCGGGTCGCTCGTCGCCGCTGCGAGCGCGCAGGCGGTGACGCATACGTTCGTGATCGACTCGCTCGACGCGACCGCGAATGCGCGCGGAGTTGATGTCGGGAACGGTGTCTGCGAAAGCGTGGCGGGCGAGTGCACGCTTCGAGCTGCCCTTGAAGAGGCGAACGCCTTGAACCTACCGAAGGGCTCAGTGCTCATCACCGCCGCCGAAGGGCTGAGCGGCAACATCGACCCCACTGACGCTACGGCGGCGCGCATGCACAACGGGCTCGTCAACAGTTGGGACACAGGAGCGCACTTCCTCGTCACGGCTCCGGTGATCCTCGATCTCGACAATCGAGTGACCATTCATACGACGATCGACACGGTCTCAGCCCTCTTCTGGATCAACGGACCCGACATCGAGTTCCGGAACATGCGGCAGATCCTGTCTGGACGCACCTCGCTGTCCTTCGGTCCGCAGGCTGACGGTTTCGTCCTGGACGGCGGCTCGACGTCGACCGAGCGTAACTACTTCCCCGAGCGCTTCACGCTGATGAGCGAGGGGGCGAAGAACGTGACGATCCGCAACTACCGGATCGAAGGCTTCCCCCACATCCGTCCGACGACGGCGGTCTTCCACTTCAACGCGCGCAACAACACCCCGATGGAGAACTTCCGCGTCGAGAACGTCGAGATCGTGCACGCACCCGAGGGTGCCTGCGGCGTGGCCACCGGTCAAGGCTGCGTCTCCGACATCGTTGCGTTCGAGCCTCGCAACCAGAACGTCGTCCTCGATGGCTTCACGTTTGTGAACAGCTCGGTCACCAACCTTCAGACTCGCTTCCTGTTCCCGTTCACTTACGGTGCGCTCGGTTCAAGCGTGCGGGCGTCGAACATCGACATCTCCGACAACCAGTTCATCAACGCCCGCGGTGACGGGCGCGACATGACGTTCGCGCTGATCGCACTGCCGCACGGCCCTCTCGCTGGAGAGAACCGTATTGTCGGCAATCAGTTCGTGCGGTCCACAGCCGGCCAGGGATACGCAGTGACCTGGAACGGGCTCACGACCTCCGGCAACGCGGGCGACCTCACGATCGCCGACAATCACTTCGACGGTTATGACCTCGCCTCGATTTGGTTGCAGAACACGGGCAACGTCCCCGTCGAGCGCAACACGTTCGGTGACCGCAGCGGAAGCAAGCCTCGTCCCGGGATTTTGGAGGAGACGTCCGCCGCGGCCCCTGCCCTGATCTCGCACAACGCCAATGCGAACGGGCGCATCGCGACGTGGTTCCCGTCGTCGGATGCCACCGTGCTGGGCGGCGACGCACCGGAAGGCACGCTGACCGCGGAGTCGTCGTTCGCCGAGGGCGCGATGGTGTGCCCGGCCGTGTTCGATGTCACCGCGCCGACCGGTGGGCAGGCTCCCGCCGGTGCCGTTGACCTCGACGTCTATTGGACGACAGACCGTACAGCGGAGGTGTACCTCGGGCGCGTGTCCGCGGTTGCCGGCAGTAGCGCAAAGGTCCAGGTCGACCTTCCGGTTGGCGCGGTCCGGCTGCCGACGATGACCCCGGGGACGACCCGAGATGTCACCGTTGTCGACCCCGACTCTGGTGTGGCAGCAGGCTTCCTGCGTGTACAGACGCAGACCTCCACGTCGCAGTCGTCGCAATATTCGCGCCTCGTTCCCCTGACCGGAAACTGCCGTCCGCAGCTGACCGTTGAGCGCGCCGAGGGCCAGAACAGCCCGACCCTCGCGAGGGACCTGCACTTCACAATCACCTCGACGCTGCCGCTGGATCCGGAGTCGGTTTCGGCGGAGGCGCTCGAGCTGTCGACGGAGGCGGTCGACGAGACGATCGACGAGGCCCGGCTGAACCCGCGCACGATCTCGGTCGAGCCGGTGCCCGGCACCTCCTCGCGCGAGTTCACCGCCGTGGTGCGGGTCGACGACTCCGCCCGCGTCGATGTCGCGATCCCCGCCGATCGCGTGTCCGGCGTCGGCGGGATGACGAACCGCGATCCTGCGGTGAACGAAAACGCTCAGGTCGAGTACACCAACCCGATCATCGCGACACCCGCCGACTTCACCGTGGTTACCGGTGACGCACAGGGTCAGCAGTTCAGGTTCGGGCTGCGGACCGGGGCGCCCGAACCAACGGCAGAGGTGCGCTTCTCGTCCGACGTCGACGAGGCCGGCGTCCTCCACGGCGTCAATCTCAGCGACCCGGTCCCCGTGATCGGCCCCGGGGCAACGGCATCCGGCGCGATCCGCGTAACCGCGGAGGAAGGCGACGTCGCCGCGAACACCCCCGTGGTGATCGGCAGCACCGTGGAGTCCGACGACTCGAATTACGACGAGCTGGTCGTGCCGCCGGTCCTGGTGCGGTTGTTCTCGACGGACCCGTCGCTGCGGATCGAGAAGCGTGCGTTCGTGGGGGTGACCGATTCGTCGTCGCCGCAGCAGATCATGGCGACGGGCACCGAGGCGCTCACCGGCACCCGGCTGACCGACGGGCAGGCGGTCTGCTTCGTCTACACCGTCACGAACGTGTCGGCCGATGACTGGGCGACGCAGCTGCGTGATCTCGTCATCACCGACAGCGACACCCGCCTCGGCGAGGACGGTGTCATCGGGAGGATCGACCGGCTCGAGATCGGCGAGTACGCGCACCTGTCGGCGTGCGGGGCCCTGATCCCGGTCGACACGACGACGGGAAGCAGCCGGTGACCGGGGCGGCGAACGCCGCCGGCCCCACCCGCCGCGAGCTGCGCTCGGAGCACGTCCGTCCCGCGGGCGAACGGGCACGGACCTGGCCGTTCAGTCGGCGTGCGAGTGTGCTGCTGGCCGGGGGCGCCGCGGCGGCCCTGCTGCTCGGCGCGGGCGGGGCGACCTTGGCGCTGTGGTCGGGCTCGGCCACGTTCGCCGGGGCGCCGATCACGGCGGGCGATCTGAACATCACCCGCGGCGACGGCTACTGGCAGCAGGTCACCCCCGGCGTCACTGATCCAGCGTCCGGTTCGCTCGAGATGGCGGCAGCGGACTTCCCCTCCATGCCCGGCGACATCGTCGAGGTCGTCATCCCGATCCAGACGACCCTGCAGGGCGAGAACCTACAGGCCGAGTTGTCGGTCGACTCGCGGCCGGCCCTCACCTCGGAGCTCGCCGACGGCAGCGTCGTCGCGACCTACCGTGTCGAGCGCGCGGACGAGGACGGCACCTCCACCCCGGTGACCGACGAGATCCCCGTGGGAACGCCGACGACCGTGCCGGGCCTCGAAAGCTCGTCCGCAGGGCAGACCGACGACTGGCTCGTCATCGTCACAACCCACGTCCGCGGCGACTACCTGTGGCGGCCGGTCGCGACGTTCGGGCCCGCAGCCTGGACGCTGGATGACCTCACCGTCTCGCTCGACCAAGTCCGTCCCGGCTCACCGGGGGTTAAGAACGGAGCGTCCTCGTGAAGCGCGCGACGACGCAGCGGCTCGTTGCCAGCGGAGTTGCGGTCGGCCTCGTCTTGACCGGCGCCGCCCTCGCGAACGCGCTGTGGAACGCCTCGACCCGCATCAGCGTGCCCTCGTTCCCGGTCGGATCCGTCGCATTCGGTGCATACCCCTCTAACGCCCCGCAGGCGATCATGTCGTCGAACGACGGAGATGCGGTCACCGTCGTGCTGCCGGGCTCGCGGCTGGCCGAGATCCTGACGCCGCCTGAGGAGACGACGGAACCGCTGATCTGGCGTTTCACCGCGCAGGGCTCGGCCCTCGGAATCACGGGCATGAACTACGACGTCGAGGTCCGCGAGCAGCGCTTCGGCGACGAGGTCTACGACCTGGCATCCGGCCATGCCCGGCCGAACACGGTGCTCGGCAAGTCGACGATGAAGATCTACCGCGCCGGGCTGGGCGGTGACTGCTCGGCGATCCCCGCGCTTCCCGACGACGCCGACGGCCGCAACATCTACGTGTTCGACGGTGACGACCAGGTCCTGCAAGAGCCCGGCGCCGGCATCCCCGGCGAATCGACGGCGCAGGAGTGGTGCGCAGCGGTCGAGTGGAACGCCGAAGAGGACGGCCGCTACCGCAACACGGCCCAGGTCGTGGCCGTCGGTCTGAACGGTGCGCAAGCGGGAGCCATTGACGACTGGCACGCCGCTGTCGGTGTGCCGCCCTCGCTCGACATGGCGGGCACCTACCGCAGTCTCGCCGAGGCAGAGGGCGTCGGCGAAGACGGTGCGCCCGCCTTCGGCCGCGGTGGCTGGGAAGCCGACCTCTATCCCGACGGCTCAACTGAGCCCGATGTCGTGATCGCTCTGCGACCCACCGTCACGAACCTCAACCCCGACTTCTCACCAAGTCTTTGACTCTTTCCGCCTTCGGCGGTGTCGACGAGCGCCGATACCGCTGACTTGCCCTGCGCTCACCACCAAGGAGATACAACGACATGACGAACAACGATCAGATCCTCGTGGTCACCGAGGAGAAGAAGCGCCGCCGTGGCGTGGTGTGGGTCGCCGCCGGTGCGTCCGCCCTGCTGCTGGGAGGCTCGACCTTCGCGCTGTGGTCCGCTTCCGACACCTTCTCCGGCGGCACGATCACCGCCGGTGACCTGAACATCGCACAGCTGCAGGACACCTCGTTCTGGGATGTCTCGAACGACCGTCTGGACGGCACGGAGACGGTCGGTTCGACCGATGGTTCGCAGCCGGGTCACCAGATCGACGACATCAACACGTGGCGTATCGCCCCGGGCGACAAGGTCGCGGCGTCGTTCGAGACCACGGTCACCCTCGAGGGCGACAACCTCGTGGCGCGTGTCGGCCTGGACGGACTGGACCAGATCGATTCCGGCATCTCGGGCATGTTCTACAGCTACGAGGTCTACTACGGCGACGAGCTGCTCGTGAGCGAGACCGCCCTGCCCACGGGTGCGGATGCGCCGCTGCTGTACTTGGCCGCGCCGACCGAGGGTCAGGCCAGCGGTCAGGACGATGCGACCAACGGCACCCTGGGTGAGGCGACGCCGGTCGACGGTGTTGCCGCTCAGACCGCGGTGTTCGGCATGCCCGGCACGACGGCGGATCTGAACGTCGTGGTGTACGCGTCGTTCTTCGAGGACCCGAACGGCAAGTTCCAGTACTCGCCCGACGCGATCACCGTCACCGACCGCACCGACGTGACCCTCAGCGACACGATCGCGGACCTCACGCTGAACCTGACGCAGGTGCGTGACACGGGCGCTCAGTTCAGCTGATCTGACGCGTCCCGGGTCTTCTGACCCCCGCGCAGCCCGCCGTGCCCGACGGCGGGCTGCGCGGCCCCCAACCAACCGAAGCAGCGGCTTCAGCCGCGGAGAGGAGGAGCCATGGTGTCCGGTCTGCGAACGCGTGAACGCAGCCGAGGGCGCGCTCGCGTGAACGCCACACCGTGGTTCGACTCGCCCTGGCAGATCGCCGCTCGCGCCGTCTCGTCGGCGATCGTGGTCGTTGTCGTCGCCGCAGTCATCGCGCTGGTGGCTGTGCCGCGCCTGATGGGCGGTGATTCTCTGACGGTGCTGTCCGGATCGATGGAACCGACGTTCTCTGCCGGCGACGTCATCGCGGTGAAAGGCATCGAGGAGCGCGACGTGTGCTCCGACGTGTCCATCGGGTCGATCGTCACGTTCTTCCCCGAACCCAACGACCCGACCCTCATCACCCACCGGGTGGTGGGGAAGACGATCGGCGCGTTCGACGACGGCACCGACTGCCGGCTCATCACGCAAGGTGACGCGAACAGTTCGGCGGATGCTCCGGTATCGCCACAGCAGGTGCGGGGAGTGTTCCTGTTCGGAGTGCCGGGACTCGGCTGGGCCCGCCAATGGGTGGCCGACAACCCGTTCCTCCTCGCCGCGGGCATCGGCGTCGTCGTCGTCGGGTGGATGCTGTTCGCACCACGCCGCTCCCGCTCCACCGTCATCACCGTGCCGCGCCCCACGGGAGCCGACGAGTCGGCTCCTTCGCCGTCCTCTGGAGCCGCGGCTGCTGTGTCGGCGGAGGACGACAGGGCACTGCGCGAGCGCGAGCTCGCCCTCCGCGAAAGGGAGCTCGCATTACGCGAACGCGAATTGGAGCTCGCCTTGCGCCGCGTCGTAGCGCCTGAGGAACCCCTGTCGTTGCCGGTGTCGCCGTCGGCTTTCGCGGGTGCGGACCTTGACGCCCCGACTTTCGATGCGATCGAGCAGACCCTGCGCGACGCCGCCCCGGATGAGACTGCCCGGTCCTCGTCCCCGACCCGACCTTGGAGCGAGCAATGACCGCCTCCCGCGTTCCCGGCCCAGCCCGAATCGACCCGGCGATCCCCATCGCCGCCTCCGGGCTGAGCCCCCGTGGACGTTTGATCGCCGCGCTCCTGACCGCGGCCCTCCTCCTGACCGCGACCGCCGGTGTCGCCGCCGCCGGCGCGCTGCCGACCTTCGGCACCCGTACGACCAGCACGGCGCACGGGTCCGTAGCCGAGGCGGGGGCGGAGCGGCGGAGTGCTCAGCCGATCATCAGCGGCGGTGAGGTCGCGACCGTCGTCGAGGCGCAGTGGAACGGCCCCGCGATCCACCTCGACTGGCACGGCGTACCGTACGCCCGTGCCGAGACCAGCTTCATCGGCGACCGCGTCGTGGTCCCCGGGGACCGAACCGTGCGGACCCTGGATGTCGTCAACGCCGGCCCCGCCGACGCGGTCATGACCGTGACGATGGACTTCGACGAGCAGGTTCCGGCCGCGGCGAACAACCCGCGGCTGGGGGAGGACATCACGATCTTCTGGGAGATCGCCGGCATCAGCGGCCGGCAGAGCTTCTCCGCCCTCGCCGCCGACCGTCGCGTCGAGATCGCCGAACTCGCCCTCAACCGCGACGAGACCGCGCACATCACCGTTGGGTTCGAGATGCCGCGCGAAACGCGAGGGTCGCGGTCGCTCGGCGCTGAGTCCACCCTGCTTCGCTTCGATGTCGGCGTCGAGATGCGCGGAGAAACCGGCGCCGGAGGACCCCGCCCACCCGCACTCGCCGTGAGCGGCGGTCAGCTCGCCCTCGCCGCCATCGCCGCCGCCATCGCCCTCACGCTGCTCGGCCTGCTGGTGCTCGCCCTGAGACGCCGCGACCACCGCTGCGACGACTGCGACCGCAGCATCCCTTCCGACGAACGCCGGATCACAGTCCGCAGCCCTCAGCAGCGACCCGAGACCCTTTGCCGGGAATGCGCCTGCGAGCAGGTCCTGGGCTGAATCCGCAAAGGATGCGCCGGCACCGGTTCTCCGAGCAGTCGCTGACCGACGATCAGGTATCTCGTGCGGCGCTGGGGTCGACGGCGCGCCGCGGACTGAGGTTCCGCCTGCCTGCGGACGAGCGCCAGTTGTGGCAGTGTCGGCCCCAACGGGACCGCGGTTCGCAGTCATGGGCGTCATCGGGAACGTGATGACGCGTGAGAAGGGAGACCCCCGCATGTCCATTCGTGGGCCGGAGGCGCAGAGGATCGTCGAACTCGTCATGAACGGCACCAGCGTCGAGATCGTCGGGGTGCGTTGGTCAGGACGGTCCGAAGTTCTCCGCCAGGTACGCGGCGTCCTGGGGGATCGCGGCCTCAACGTCCTGAACGTGGTGGGTACGGCATCCCACTCGCCGCTCGAAGCGTTGCGGGTCGCGCTGCCTCCGGCGTATCGGAAAACAGCGGCCGATGAGGGGGGAACCCCGGCAGCGATCAGCGACGCTCTCGCCCGATACCTCTCGGGCGGGCGGAGCGTTGTGGTGATCGATGATGCCGACCTTCTCGACGCGGCGTCGTGGAGCAGCCTGATCCAGCTGCACCGCCTCCTGGGTTGCCCTATCGTGGCGTCCACGCTTCGTCGTGCGTTGCGGGACCCGAGCGATCACCTCCTGATCAAGGCCGCGCACCCCGTCGTCCAGATCGCACTCGACGCCCTCCGGCTGGACGCCCTCCACGCGCTGCTCGAAGAGCGGGTCGACGGCTCGCTGGCTCCGAGCGTCTCGGCACTGATCTATACGGAATCCGCCGGGATTCCGGGGCTCGCGGTGGCGTTGCTGAACGGTGCGTTGGCTCACGGACTGGTCTGGCGTTCGAGTGACCAGTGGGTCGCCGGCCCGACGATCTGGTCGGACGACGCCCGAGGCGCCTACGAGTCCGTGCTGTACTCGTACCGCCCGGAGGTTCGTGATGCGCTGGAACTTCTCGCCGCAGTCGGCACCGTAGACATCGCCGCGGCGTGGATCCTGCTGGACACGCAAATGGTCGAGGAGCTGGAAGACAATCAGCTTCTCCGCGTCGCCGAGGTCGGTCCGGATCGTCACGCCGTCGTCGCGGTACACCCGCCGGGCTTGGCGGCGTACTTCCTGAATCAGCCGCCGAGTGCCCGACGCCGCAGAATCATGGACCAAGCCGCCGAGCGGCTCGGGCGAGGAGACGGCCGCCTGGATGCGGGCGCACGTGAGCTCCTCTTGAGCAGACTCCTGCCGGGGCTCACGTCGCAGCCGAGGATCGAATCGTCTCCGAGTCCGCTGCAGCTCGCCGACGTTCCGGTCATCTCGCGGATGTTCGCGGAGGCGTTCGATCTGCAGCTCGGCGCAGCGCGGGCCGAGTGGAAGCGGGATGGCGGTCTGCGCGCCGCTGTCCGGTACCTCGGGCTTCTGCTGACCGGCCCGAGCGACCCGCAGGAGGTGCATGACCTGCTCGGGACGCTGTCTCAGCGCTTCTACGGTTCGAGTGACGACCACGAGTCCGAGTTGACGCTGCGACACTTCCATTCGCGCTGGCTGTTGGCGCAAGGCGCGACTGTCGATGAGGCCATTCAGCCGCTCTCGGAGAAGGTGGCTCCGGGGTTCGCGCACGCCGAGACGTTGGACACCCTCGCTCGCGTCGTCCGCTGGGAGATCCATGGTCTGGATCCCGAATACGAGTCGATTCTCAGTGCACGAGCGGCGGCGGGCGGCTCCGGCGCGGACATCGCCGGCGTGCTGCTGGCGGCGTGCCACCTCCTGTCCGGGCGGGTTGGCGACTGTCTCACGCTGCTCGATCTGATGGAGGACGACGTGGCCCCCTGGTCGCGTGTGGGCGTCGTTCTGATGCGAGGCCTGGCCCTGTACGCCTCCGGCGAGCTGCAGGAGCTCATCGACCTCGCCACCACGGGCGCACAGCAGTCGATCGCCGCGCTGGACAGGGTGGGGTTCGCCGCGTACTCCTATCTGGGTGCGCTCGCTCAGCTGGCGTTCGGGGACCTGGACGAGGCTCAGGATGCCCTCGCGGTCTTGCTCAGCACGGGTATCAGCGCCAAGAACCTGTACTTCAGTCCCGACCGCGCCGTTCTCGTGCTGATGGCGGTGATCTCCACCCGCAGCGGGCATGAGGGAGCCGCTTCGGGGTATCGCGAACACGCCCAACGGATTCAGGGAACGTCGATCGGGATGCTGCTCGGCGACAGCCGCTGGGCGGAGGCGTTCTCTGTAGCCGCGAGTGGCGCGACGAAGATCGCGGCCGGCATCTTCGCGGACATGATCCACGATGCGCGTCGGCGAGGATTTCACCTGTCGGCGGACATCACCGCGCTGGCGTCACTCTACGTGCACTATGACCCCGACCTTGCCGCGCAGATCGGCGATCAGGGAACGCGGCTCGGCGGAGCGATGTATGTCGCCTTCCTCGAAGCTCGCGCGGCGGCGTACGACCAGGACGCTCAGCGGGTCGAGCAGGCGGCCCGAGCACTGCTCGAGAACGGCGTCCCCGGTGAGGCTTTGAAGTACTACAACATCGCCGCGCACCTGTTCAAGGAGCAGGGCGAGTTCGGGCGTGCGGCGCAGGCGCGGACTATCGCACGCGAAATCTCGGACGCCAACGCCAACCGAACCAGGCGCAGCCGACCCGCTTCTCTCCTCACGCCTCGCGAGATCGAGATCGTCCAGCTCATCGCCGGGGGCATGTCCAACGGTCAGATCGCGGGGAAGCTCGTGCTCAGTGTCCGCACCGTCGAGAACCATATCCGCAACATCAGGCGCAAGACCGGCGCATCCAGCCGCGGCGAGATCGCGGTCCTCTCCGCCTCGGCCAAGCGGTGAGCGTCGGGGCCTCCGCCGCGGTGCGTCGGTCGGGATCGAGTGCCAGACTCACGCCATGGAACAGCGCCTGAGCTTCATCACCCTGGCCGTCGCCGATCTCGGTCGCAGCCGAACGTTCTACGTGCACGGGCTCGGGTGGAAGCCGATCTTCGACGGCGCTGACGTCATCATGCTGCCCGTGGCCGACCGCCTGGTCCTCTCGCTCTGGTCCGCTGAGGGCTTCGTCGCCGAGATCGGCGAGGCGCCGACCCCTGGAGTCGCGCCGCTGACGCTTTCTCATAACGTCGCGACACCGGCGGAGGTCGACGCCGTGCTGGCCGAGGCGGCGGCGCTCGGCGCGCCGGTGAGCGCCGGACGTCCGCGCGAGTGGGGTGGGTACTCGGGCTACTTCTCCGACCCGGACGGGTTCCGCTGGGAAATCGCGGTCAATCCGGGCGAGACCGGCGCCTTCGTCCTGCCGCCGACGTCCGAGCCGACGCAGACCGCGTAGTCAGCCTCCCGCCGGAACGAGCGCGGCCCTGTCCGACGGGCGACCGATTGGTCAAGACCCGCCCCACAACCGGCATCCGTCGTATTGACTGGCCGTATGACGCAGGCACCTCCGTGGACCCGTGTTCGACGAACGGGCGGCGTACCGTCGCGACCGATGCCCGCCCCCACGTCGTGGGAGCCGCTGGCCAAGCAGTCCGTCGTCGCCGGTCTCGTCGTGGTGGCGGCCGTCACGAGTGCCGCGGTTCCCTACCTGCTCGTGACCGACCCGGTGCGGATGTGGCAGGGGGTCGGGCTCGCGCTCGTGCTGCTGGTCGCGACGGCGCTGATGCTGCGGTGGCCGGCGCTGCGGCGGCTGGAGCTGGTCGTGCCCATCGGCGACTTCATCGCGATCGGCCTGCTGCGCTTCGGAACCGGCGACACCCAGTCGGTGTTCCTGGCGATCATCATCCTCCCGGTCATCTGGATCGCCGCCGGACCCGGGCGGTGGCGTGTTCTCGTGCCACTGCTGGGCGTGTGCGTCACCCTGCTGCTGCCGCTGGTGCTCGACACCGGCCGCGACCTCGGGGCGAGCGAGTTCGTGCGCCTGCTCATCGCCGTGCTGGTCTACGCGGCCGCCGGCGCCGTGGTGAACGAGCTGTCGCGGAGGTCGCTGCAGCGCCTCGACATCTCGCAGCGGCGGCGCCGCCTTGCGGAAGCGGAGGTCACGCAGGCCGCGGTCGTGCAGCGATCGCTGCAGCCGGTCGACGGCTCCGACCTGCCGGCGGGGTTCCGGGTCGCGGGAGCATGTGTGCCGGCCCGTGAGGTCGGCGGCGACTTCTACGACTGGTACGCCACGCCCGACGGCGGTGCCGCCGTCACGCTCGGCGACGTCATGGGCAAGGGTGTGGGTGCGGGCATGATCGCCGCGGCGGTGCGCACCGTCATCCGCAGCGGCCTCGAAGACCCCGACCCCGCCGAGGCCTTCCACCGCACCGCGGTCGGTCTCAACACGGGGCCGACCGACATCATCGGAGCCCAGTTCACAACGTGCTTCCACGCCCGCGTCGCGGCGGACGGCACCCTGCGGTGGGCTGATGCCGGGCACGGTCTCAGCGTGCTCCGACGGTCCACCGGCGGCATCGAGTTCCTCCGGTCGGGCCATCTGCCCATCGGCGTCGGGACCCGCTGGTCCAGCGCGCAGACGACGCTGCAAGCCGGCGACAGCCTGATCAGCGTCAGCGACGGGGTGCTCGATCTGTTCGGCGGCTCGCTCGACTCGATCGACCGCTACCGCGACTTCCTGCTCGAGCACGACGACATCGACGCGATCGTCGCAGATCTCGTCGATCGGGCCGAGCAGAGCGACCGTGAAGACGATGTCACTGTGCTGGCGGTGGTCTGGTCCGGGGCCTGAGCAGCCCGGCCGCCGTGGTGGCCGGGCATGGATGAGTTCCTCAACTTCTCGCCGTAGCGTCGGGGGTCGGGAAGGGGGATGTCGGTATGAACCGAGGAACGCAACACCTGAGGCTGGCCCTCCTGCAGGCGCTCGCCGTGGTCGTCACCGTGGCCGTGTCCGTCTTCACCGTCAACGGCCAGCTGGTCGATCAGGCGGTGATGGCCACGACGATCCAGTCGTCGGATCCCGCCGTGCGCGTGGCCCGGCAACTCGGCGAGAACTACGTCGTCATCATCGCCGCGGCGTTGCTCATCGGCAGTGTCGCGCTCGCGCTCGCACGGCGGCGCTTCGCCGACGCGACGATCGCGTTGACGGTCTTCGCCGGCGCCGCCCTGACGTCGCACATCCTCAAGCACACCATCATCGTGCGCCCCGACCTGACCCTCGGCCTCGGTGAATACAGCAACTCGCTGCCGTCGGGTCACGCGACTCTCGCGATCGCCGCGGCCTGTGCAGCGCTGTTCGCCGCGCCGCGCCAGATGAAGTTCCCGCTCGTCCCCCTGCTGACCGGCTGGGCGATCCTGTCGGGCATCGGCGTCATCGCGGCGGGGTGGCATCGCCCGAGCGACGTCGTCACCGCGAGCCTCATCGTCGGCTTCTGGTGCTCGGCGGCATCCGGCCTGCGCGCGCTCGTGCGGGGCGCGGGCGCCGATCGTGCCGCGGTCGCCGCGCGTCGCTCGCGCGTCGCGACATCCCTGCTGGTCGCGGGCGCCGTCGTCGCCGCGATCGTGCTGAGCTTTTCCTACGCGTCGGGCACCGGCCGCACTCTCTGGAGCGCGGCACTCATCGCCGTGGTGATCACCGCGACCACCCTGGCGGCGCTCTACATGAGCCTCGGGTCGTCTCGCGCTGCGCACCACGAGCGCATGGCCTAGTCACTCGGGCACGAGCGGCGTGCCGCCGTCGCCGCAACCCCGTTCCCCACGTCGGCCTTCGTCCCTAGTCTGCTCGCGTGATCCGACAACCAAGCCGAGATGTCCGGACGGTTGTGAGGACGGGGCCCGTCGTCGTGGTGGGTGCTGCGGCCCGCGACCTCATCATCTCCATCGATCAGCTGCCCGAACCGGGCGGTAGTGCCGCCGTGCGCGAATCCGCGGAGCGTCTGGGTGGCAAGGGCGCGAACATCGCCGCTGCAACGCGACAGCTGCTGCCGCACTCCTCGGTTTCGCTCGTCGCGGCGCTGGGCGCCGACGCGGCGGGCGACCAGGCGGTCGCTGACGCCCTCGACGCGGGCATCGACGTCACGCACGTGGCGCGACGCGGTACCACGTCGCTGCTGGTCGACGTCGTCGAGGACGGCGGTCGCCGCCGTCTTCTCGAGCGAATCGCGCTCGAGTCGCGGGTCACCCGGCGAGATGTCCGCGACGCGGAAGCTGTCATCGGCGCAGCGCAGGTCGTGGTGCTCCAGTTGCAGCAGGATGCGATGGTCCTTGTGGATGCCGCGCGCGTGGCGCATGAAGCCGGAGCGACGCTCGTGCTCGACGGAGCGATCGAGAGCGATGAGGCCCGGCCGCAGCTGCTCGAGATGGCACCGGTCGTTCGCGCCGACGCCCATGAGGCCGCGCTCTTGACCGGACGCGCGATCGCGTCGGTCGACGATGCGCAGGGTGCTGCATCGACGCTTCTGGCGGCCGGCGCCGAACTCGTCGCGCTCAGTGTCCCGCGTGCCGGTGATCTCGTGGCGTGGAATGGCGGCTCGCGGTTCTACCCGCACCACGAGGGAGAGGTCATCGACCCGACCGGCGCGGGAGACGCATTCGTGGCGGGGATGGTCGCGGGAGTCGTGCACAACGAGGACCCGGCGACGATCGGGGCCAGGGCCGCCGCGGCCGCAGCCACGGCGGTCGGTCAGCTCGGCGGCTTCACCCGCTTCCGCCCGCGTCGCTGATCGGCTGCTCTTGGCTCTCGGTGCGCGTCGAGCGTGCGAAGGCTGCCCTACGCGACGTCGTCTCGTTCGATCACCGCATCTGGGTCGTGGCGGTGTCCGTCGGCATCCCGGCGCAACGGCGATCCGCCGAACGGGCGAAGTCCGGCGCCGGACGGCGTTGCGCTTCGTCAGTGGTCGTGGCGGGCCCGTTCTGAGCGATGTCGTCGACGAGCCAGGACATGGTGAGGATCTCCTCCCGCTGTGTGGCGCTGATGGAGGCGGCAAGCTCGCACACGCGGACATCGGTGAGGTGCGCGCGCTCGGAACGGGTGATGGCAAGCGAATGGTGCGGAATCATCCCGTTCATGAACGCGGTGTCGTCCACCGTCGCCTGTGATCGGTCGAGCGCGATCCCGCTCCCGATGAGCAGCAGGCCCGCGACGATGACGGCGATGTTGGCACGGACGCTCTTGTACATCCCCCACATCCAGGCGAGCATCACGAGCACCATCGTGCCGCCCATCGTGAGGGTCATGAACACGCGGCTCTCGCTGAATCTGATGTGCGAGAGCTCCCACGTCCCCGCGAACATCGTCCAGTACATGACCGCCATGCCTGTCACGATCATCGCTGCGAACCGCAGGTATGGGCGGCGGGAAGACTTCGTCGATTCCTCCTTGGCGTGTTCGCTCATTCGAACTCCTCCTTTCGCTTCGTCGGCTCAACCGACCCACCCTCCGACCGGCGGTCCGGACCGTACGGTCACAGCCTTCGCGGAGGTTCGCATGACGACGGGGATGGCGGGAGCGGGTTGACAGTGCGGTTGACGGGTCACGCGCCGCACAGGGTTCCGCTGAGCCCGCTCACCTGCTTGACTGACCCGGCGGAGCGTCCGTCGATCGGGCGACGGAGTCCGCGTCCACCGAGGAGACGCCATGTCGACCGCCACCGCTCGGACGAGGGGGCGGATCGGTGCGGCATCCGTCGCGGCTCTCTCGCTCGTCGCCTCTGTCGTCGTCGCCTCACCGGCCCAGCCCGCCTACGCGGCGTACCCCGAGTCGTTCAACCCCTTCGCGATCGGCGGCGGCTACACCGTCTATGCGCGCGAGGACGCGGTGCTCGGCAATGACGAGACGGAGGGCGCGATCGCCGTCGGCGGTACGGCCACAAAGCCCGGCGACGGCCAGTACACCCTCGTCCACGTCGTCGCGGGCACGGCCGACTACACGCTGCCGACGGTGGACGGCGACCCCACCCGCCTGCTGGTGGGCGCATTCGACCCGGAGAGCGGTGGCATCACCGCGATCACGAGCGCCGGCACGTCCGACCCGGCGCTGCGCGGCGACCTCAAGATGGTCGAGCGCGACGGTCCGTGGCAGGCGGCGGCGCGGGCGGACTGGCTGCGCCTCAACCTCGACGCGTCGCAGCCGGATCTGACACCGCTCATCGACGCGACGCACCAGCAGTACCCGGACGATGGCGAGCCGCCGACCGGACCCGTCGGGGGCGGAAGCATCTACACGGTCGATCAGTCGAGCGGTGCCGTCGCCGGTTACGTCGAGTCGGCGCGCGAGGCGTCGTACGAACAGGCCGCGGCGTGCCTCGCCGACATCGCCGACCCCGGGCTCGGCGCCGGCTTCCCGGTGTCGGTCGCCGAAGACGTCGGCGACCGCATCGTCCTCGGCCCGCTGAGCGCGACGCGGCCCAATGTCGTCGACTACGACGACATCGCCGGCGCCGCCCTGCTGCAGTTCTCGTCCGGCCCCGAGCCGGGTGTGACCAACCCGCTCATCATCCGGGTGCCCGCCGGGACGACGGAGGTCATCGGGGCCCGCGTCGACCCCCAGGGCGCCTACTCGCCCTACATCATGTGGGACCTGTCAGCGGTGACGGGAGAGGTGTCGGTGACGGCGGCCCAGGCTCGTATCGACGGCTCGATCTACGCCCCCGACGCCGACATCACCGTCACCGCCTCCCCCCTCGACGGCCAGATCATCGGCCGCGACGTCACGATCGGCGGCGGCGAGGTCCACTCGTTCTTCTTCGCCGGCGCCATCTCGTGCACCGCCGACGAGGGCACCTTCCGCATCCGCAAGGCTCTGGAGGGCATCGACCCCGCCGCAGTGGCGGGACTGACCTTCGCTGTGAACTACATCGCGACGACCCCCGCGGGCGACGAGCTGCGCGGCAGCTTCGAGCTGCCCGCGGACGGCAGCTGGGTCTCGGCGGGCGAGGACTTCCCGGTCGGGACGGTGGTGGACTTCGAAGAGATCCCGCCCGCCAGCATCCCGGGGTACGAATGGGCGGCCCCCACGATCGCCCCCGACCCTCTCGTGGTCACGGCCGGGGCGACGGCTGACGTCGTCGTCACGAACGAGGCGACGCCGCTCACGGGAACGTTCTCGGTGAGCAAGCGCATCGCGACCGCCGCGGGACCCGTTCCGGACGAGCCCGCGGGCGCGGTCGAGGTGACCTGGACGGCCACGCGCGCGGGCTCGGCGCTCGATTCCGGCATCCTCGAGGTGCCGTTCGACGGGACGCCCGTCTCACCCGACGAGCAGTTCCCGCTCGGCACGCGCATCACGCTCTCGGAGGACCTCTCGAGCGTCCCCGCCCCCGACGGATACCGCTGGACCGGCGCGACGTGGGACCCGGGCCGCATCATCACGATCGCCGGCACCGGAACGTCGGCGGTCGTGCTGACGAACACGGTCGCGCCCGAAGCCGAACCGCGCAGCATCTCGGTCGTGAAGCAGACCGTGGGCGCCGCGGTCGATCCTCGCTACGAGTACTCCGTCAGCTACAACATCGACCCCACCGCCCCGGGGGCAGATTCGCGGCGCACGCGCGCGATCACGGTGGGTGATCCCGTCGTGCTGACCGATGTCGAGACGGGAGCGGAGTTCCTGCAGCTGGCGGAGCCGATCCCGCTGCTCGACGGCGCGCCCGTCGATGTGTCGGACTGGGAAGCACCGGTGTTCCGTGTCACGACGGACGGAGTGACCGAGACCTACACCGCCGGCGGCTACGAAGGGCAGGTGCCCCTGTCGGATGCCGTCGTCGACATCCCGCTGCCCGCGTCGGGCGACATCTCGGTCGAGGTGACGAACGAGCTGCGCGAGGGGACCTTCGCCGTGCAGAAGCGGTTCGAGGGCATCGTGCCCGACGACCTGCCGCCCGGCACGCTGTTCACCGCGCAGTGGACGGCCACCACCCCGACCGGCGAGGTGACGGCGGGACGCGTTCGGGTGCCGGCCGACGGGTCACCCGTGTCGCCCGAGGACGCCTCGGGTGATCCCTTGCTTTTCCCCTACGGCACCGTCGTGGAGTTCCGCGAGGCGCCGGCGCCGCTGCAACGGGGCGTGAGCTGGGTCTCGACGTCGTTCACTCCCGGCACCCTGACGATCGGCGACGGCGACGCCGATGTCGCGGTCGAGACGATGACCAACACCGCGACGTTCGACCGCGGCACCTTCCAGGTCGCCAAGAACCTCGCGGGTATCGCGCCCGAGCAGGTGACCACCGACACGTTCCTCGTCGGGTACCTCGCTCTCCTGCCCACCGGCGCCGTCGACGTCGGCACGATCGTCCTGCCCGCCGACGGCACGCCCGTCGGTCCGCTCGACGACGCGGGAGCGCCGCGCACGTTCCCCGTCGGCACGCGCATCGTCCTCGCCGAGGCCCCGCCCGACGAGGCGACGCTCCCGGACGACTACGACTGGGCGCGGCCGACGTGGTCGCCCTCGCGTTCGCTGACGATCGCGGCGACGCAGCAGATTCCCACGATCGTCGTGACCAACTCCGCCGTCCAGTACGCGATGGTGTCGCTGACCAAGACGGTCGACGATGCCGCGGACCTCGTCGCGGATGACGTCGCGTTCGACATCGCCTGGTGGCTCGACGACGAGCGCCAGCCCGACCTCACGCTCGTCGCCGGCGAGACTGTCGCGTCGGACCGGTTCCCGGTCGGGTCGATCATCGAGGCCGAGGAGCCGCGCCCCGCGGACGTCCCGGGCGGCACCTGGCAGGACCCGGTGTGGACCCTGGGCGGCGAGGTGCTGCCCGTGCAGTCGAACGGCCGCATCGTCGTGCCGGTCTCGGCGTCGGGTCAGGACACGATCGCGATCGAGCTCGAGAACATCCTCCGTCCTGACGTGCCCGAGACGCCCGGCGAGCCGGGCGACGACACGGGGTCGGGCGACGACACCGGGTCGGGGGATGCCGCGGGCTCGCTGCCCACGACGGGCGGCAGCCTCAGCCCCATGCTGCCCGCCGCCGGCATCCTGCCGCTGCTCCTCGGTGCCGCTCTCGCCGCACGTCGCCGGCGGGCGTGAGGCGGCCCATAATGCCTCGCGCTACCGGGCACCAGCCCCTCGTGACGGTCGGCCGGACTCAATACGGTTGAGGCATGGCGCGCGACGACGAACAGCCGGAGGACCTCTACACCGCCCCCATCACCCTTCCGGGGGCGGCGGGCGCCGACGGCGAGGACACTGATCTCGACATGCCCGAGATCAGCTACGACGAGCAGCGGTACCCCGCGCGCCCGCGACGGCTGCGCCCTCGCGATCAGTTCCGCGGCGGCAGCGTGCGACGCAACATGACCGACCCGCGGACGGCGAACGGCACCAACCCGTCGTATGTCGAGTGGCTCGTGCGCCAGGCGATGCTCAAGGACGCCGACGTGCTGGCCCGTCAGCTGTCGGGTCAGCCGGCGATGTGGCGCAACCCGTACGCGCGACCGGACGCGCGCCGCGCGATCGCCACGACCGACGTCTGGTTCACCGCGTACCCGATCTCGCTCATCACCCGCCCCGGCGAGTCCTTCCTCGCTGCGCTGGGCGACGACGCGCTGTGGTCGGCCTTCGAGCGCATCGGCATCACCGCGATCCACACCGGCCCCGTCAAGCGGGCGGGCGGCATCGAGGGGTGGCGCGAGACCCCGAGCGTCGACGGCCACTTCGACCGCATCAGCACGTCGATCGACCCGGCGTTCGGCACCGAGGAGGAGTTCCGTGCCCTGTGCGACGTCGCCGATGCCCACGGCGGCAGCGTCATCGACGACATCGTCCCCGGCCACACCGGCAAGGGCGCCGACTTCCGGCTCGCCGAAATGGGCTACAAGGACTACCCCGGGATCTACCACATGGTCGAGATCCCGCCCGAGGACTGGGATCTGCTGCCCGAGGTGCCCGAGGGCGTCGACAGCGTCAACCTCGACCCGGCGACCGAGCACGAGCTGGCCGAGCAGGGGTACATCATCGGCGCGCTCCAGCGCGTGATCTTCTACACGCCCGGGGTCAAGGAGACCAACTGGAGCGCGACCGCGCCCGTTACCGGTCCCGACGGACGCACGCGCCGCTGGGTCTACCTGCACTACTTCAAGCAGGGTCAGCCGTCGATCAACTGGCTCGACCCGACCTTCGCCGGCATGCGCCTCGTCATCGGCGACGCGCTGCACTCGCTCGGCGAGCTCGGCACGAGCGCGCTGCGACTGGACGCGAACGGCTTCCTCGGGGTCGAGAAGAGCGCCGAAGGCCTGCCCGCGTGGTCGGAGGGGCACCCCCTGTCGCACGCCGCGAACCACATCATCGCCGGCATGGTGCGCAAGGTCGGGGGCTTCACGTTCCAGGAGCTCAACCTCACCATCGAAGACATCCGCGACACCGGAGCCGTGGGCGCCGACCTGTCGTACGACTTCGTCGGCCGCCCCGGCTACCACCACGCGCTGGCGACCGGGCAGACCGAGTTCCTGCGCCTGGCGCTGACGACCTCGCTCGAGCTCGGCGTCGCGCCGGTGCAGCTCGTGCACGGCATGCAGAACCACGACGAGCTCACGTACGAGCTGGTCCACTGGGCCACCCGTCACGGCGACGACGTCTACCGCTTCCGCGGCCGCGAGATCTCGGGCAGCGACCTCGCCGAAGAGATCCGCGCCGACCTCACCGAGCACCTCACCGGCACCGCAGACTACAACCGGGTGTTCACGCAGAACGGCATCGCCTGCACGACGACCTCGCTGATCGCCGCGACGCGCGGCATCGCGCGGCTCGACGACGTCTCGGACGACGACATCCCGCTCATCCGCGACGCGCACCTGCTGCTGAGCGCCTACAACGCCTGGCAGCCGGGCGTCTTCGCCCTCTCGGGCTGGGACCTCGTCGGCATGCTGACGATCCCCGCCGATGAGGTCGCCGACCTGCTCTCGGCCGGTGACACGCGCTGGATCGAGCGCGGCGCCCACGACCTGCTCGACGTCGACCCGTCGGCGACCCGTTCGGCCGCCGGGATGCCGCGAGGACGCGCGCTCTACGGATCGCTGCCGGCCCAGCTCGACGACCCCGAGTCGTTCGCCTCGCGCCTGGCGGGCATCATCGACCTGCGGCGCGAGTACGGCATCGCCTCGGCGACGCAGGTCGACATCCCCGAGGTCGCGCACGCGGGCATGCTCGTGCTGGTGCACCGCCTCGATGAGGGCGACCCGAACGCCGACGCGGCGATGCAGGTGACGGTGCTGAACTTCTCCGCCGAGCCCACCGAGGGCACCGTGCGGTCGGAGCAGCTCGTGCCGCAGAGCGAGGTGGTGGATGCCGCCTCGGGTGAGACCCTCGGACGCGTCGACGACCTGCAGAGCTTCAGTGTCTCGCTGCCGGCCTACGGCGCGAAGTTCCTGGTGCTGAACGCGCCCGAGCCGACCGAGGACTAATCCTGGCGCCTGCCCCGCGGATACACCTGTCGGATCGGCGCGGCGAGTGAGGCCGCGCCGCGATGGCGCCGCCTCACCCGCACCGGGGGTCCGACGGACGTAGCGCGACGGGTGATCACGGGGCCCCGGGCGGGGCTCAGGCGAGGGCGGCGTCGATGCCCGCCAGGGGCACCGGCAGCCAGTCCGGGCGGTTCCGAGCCTCGTAGATCGACTCGTACACGGCCTTGTCGAGCACCAGCGCCCGCAGCAGAACGGGGTCCAGCGCGACGGCGCCAGGGGCCTCGACGTACGCCGCGACGAAAGCGTCGCGGCAGGCCGCGGCCCACTCGCTCGCGTCGGGGCCTGCGCCGACCGCGCCGGCGTAGTCGAACGAGCGCAGCATGCCGGCGACGTCGCGCGGGGGCAGGTCGGGGATCGCGCGCTCCGCCATGGGGCGCAGCGGCTCGCCCTCGAAGTCGACGATGCGCCATCCGCCGTGGGGCACGGCGAGCACCTGACCGAGGTGGAGGTCGCCGTGGATGCGCTGCAGGAGCGGCCAGGGACGTGCGAGGGCGGTCTCGTACACGGCGCGGATCGCGTCGACGCGCTCGGCGACAGCGGGAACCTCGGATGCTGCGATCGACAGCCGTCGCTGCCACGCGTTGCCCGTCGCGGCGACCTCGTCGGCGCCGGCATCCTTCGTCTCGAGGGCCGCGCCCAGCGCGCCGTGGACTCCCGCGACCGCGCGGCCGAGATCGCTGGCGGCGTCGGTGAAATCGCGGCCCTCGCGTGCGGCGTCGAGGGCGACCGCCCAGCCGTCGCGGACACCGCGGAGGAACTCCTGCGCGAAGCCGAGGGTGCCGCTGGCCGAGCCGGACGCGCGTCCGACGTCGGGCCACGAGGCGTCGAGGCTGCCGTAGAAGCGCGGAACGTAGGGCGATCCGGCGTCGCTGAGCACGCGCTGCACGGTGACGTCGGGATTCTCGCCGTGGTGGAGCGTGCGGAAGAGCTTGAGGATGATCGTGGGCTCGCCATCGACGTCGTAGACGATCGAGGTGTTGGACTGCTCACCCGTCAGCACGCGCGAGCCCGTCACGCGACTGACGTCGACTCCCATCTCGGCCAGCAGTCCGACCGTGAAGCCGGGATGCCGGACGGCGTCGACGAGCACGCCGCCGTCGTCGTGCGCGATCACCGCGTCGGGGTGGTCCGTCGCCGGCAGGTGCACGAGCGGGACGTTGTACAGCGTCGGGAGCGACCCCGCGTCATCCATGAGCAGGTAGCGCGTCGCCTCGGGGGCCGGCTGCGCGTCGAGGATCCGGAACCGCGGCTCGTGGCTCTTGCCGGCGTACCACCGCTGTCGCGCCACCCAGGCGCCGAGTTCGTCTGTCAATCGCACGGTCCCACCCTGGCCTGCCGGATTCGACAGGGGAAAGGGCTGGACGCGCGGCCGTGAGAGGCGTATTGCCGATCCGGGCGCGCCGCGCGCACATTCGGCGCATTCCGGCCGATAGTGCCACCGGGAGCAACCGAACGTCAGGCCCGCGGAGGTCCGCATGTCCATTCACGAGAAGGTGAGCCGCCGGGTCCGCCGGTGGGACGCCGACGTCGTCGTCGACCCCGCGATCACCCGGGCGCAGTGGCGCGCCGTGCGCCGTCGCGTGCAGGGGCCGGTCGCCGTCGGCCTGGTGCTCGGCGTCGCACTGGCGGTCGCCGTGGTGCTCCCGTTCGGGTGGGGCTGGGAGGAGCGGGTGCTGCGGGTCGTCGCCTTCGCCGGCGTCGTGGCGGTCGCGCTGATCCTCGCGTTCGTCGCGGTGGCGGTGACGCATGCGCGGTCGTCGCTGCCGCAGCGGCATCCGTCCCTGTTCACGTCGCGACGCGCGACGACCGCCGAGGGGGAGAGCGGCTGCGAGGTCGGCGGTACGCGGCCGGCGTGAGCCGAGTCGCGGTCCGCGAGACGTCGCTCGGCGAGCAATCGTATCGGCTGGTGCTTATATGTTCATATGAACGAGGAGCTCGAGCCGGTCGCCGAACTGTTCAAGGCGCTCTCGTCGTCGTCGCGGCTGCGGATCCTCCAGCTGCTGGCGGACGGCCCGGCCACCGTCGGTCATCTGGCGACGGCGAGCGGTCTGTCGCAGCCGCTCGTGTCGCAGCATCTGCGCACCCTGCGCTCGGCGGGGCTGGTCTCGGTGCAGCGCTCGGGCCGCGAGGCGCACTACGCGGTCGCCGACCTCCACGTCGCCCACATCGTCGAGGATGCCGTGAAGCACGCACTCGAGCGGTGACGAGAATCGGTCTCAGTTAGCTGCACATATTGCAATGGGCTTATGTATATGGTCTGCTGGACTCGTTCCGGCCGCGCCGCGGCCCCGATCGTTCTGGAGGCAGATCATGAGCACGACCGAGACCCACGCCGAGCACACCCTCGACGAGCACACCCACGGCGCCGAGTGCGGACACGAGAGCGTCCAGCACGACGACCACGTCGACTACGTCCACGACGGCCACCGTCACGCGCCCCACGGCGACCACTACGACGAGCACTGAGCGGGTCCGGCGCCAACGCCGATCCGCGAACGACGGAGCCTGCCACCCATCCGGGGGCAGGCTCCTTCTCGTCTCGGCTCGTGCGCGCGTCAGCCCAGCGGGTGCTCGTCGTCCTCGGCCGGAACCTCCTGCTGCTGTTCCCAGACGTCGGCGGGATCCGCCTCGGGCGTCGCCGCGGGGGTCGCCGGGGGGACGACGGATGCCGCGTCGGCGGCGAGGTCCTGCTCGACGGCATCCGCGACCGGAACCTCGGGGCCGTGCTCGTTCCTGACATCTGCCATGGCGGTCTCCTTCCGGGGGCGCTCGCCGGGGTCCGGCGCTCGCCCGATCGAATCGTGATGTGACTCCGCTGCATCGGCGGTGTCTCCAGCCTGGAAAGCGCGCGGCCGGAGCGCAAGGTGTTGCGTCGAGCGGCGAAAACCGCGTGCGCGACCATGCGCACGACCGACCTTGCGGGTTTCTTGAGGTGATGTGATGACGCTGTTGCGCTGATCTTGCGCCGACTCGCCCATGATCGAAGAGCACCCGGTCACGGGGACGTTGCCCGAACGGCGTCCTCGAGACCGGGTCTTCTTCGTTGCGGCCTCGCGTGCGGCGGCGACGTCGGTCGCCCGGCGGCACTGGCCCTGCCCCCGCCCGGGCTGGCACAATGCGCGTGTGCCGACCCCGCCCCCGATCGGTCCGCTCGCTCACATGGCGCTCGCCGAGCTGGCCATCGCGCTGCAGTCGCCCGGCAGCGGTGACGTCGAGCGGTGGGTGCTCCGGCACGCCGGCCACGGGCGCCGTCGCGAGGTGCAGATCGTCACCGCGCTCGCCGTCACCGCGGGTGACCGTCGGGCGGCCACCGCCGCGACGCCGCCCGACCAGGTGTGGCGGCCCGAGGTGACCGCCCATGCGTCGAGTGCCGAGCTGCTGGTCGCACGGATGATCGCGGCCTACCTCAACGACGACCCCGCCACGGTCACCGCCCTCGCCCTCGCGTGGGCGGGGTGGGACCCACCGGCGCGGGCTTCGGCGTTGCGCGTGTTCGTCCGCCTGCTCGCGGCGGGTTGAGTGGCTTCTTGCGGATGCGCAAGTGCCTCGGCATCATCGCGTGATCGCCGTAGCGTCGGAGGATGAGCGATCAGAGCATCCCCACCCCCGACGAGCCGACGTTCCCCGCCCCCGCCGAGCCGACCGTCCCCGTTCCGGCCGAGCCCACGACCCCGGCTCCCGCCGAGCCCGGTGCCCCCACGCCCCCGGCGGCGTCGGGTGCTGCGGGTGACGAGACCCTCGGCGGACCCGAGGGCGGCGGCGTCGGATCGCCCGTGAAGGATCCCGACACCTGGGTGACCGGCGACGAGCCCATGACGGGACCGCAGCGCAGCTACCTCGACACCCTCGCCCGCGAGGCCGGCGAGGAGCTGCCCGCGAGCCTGACCAAGGCCGAGGCCTCGGAGCAGATCGACCGCCTGCAGAACGCGACCGGCCGCGGCGAGGCATCCTGACGGTTCCTCACCCAGCGCACGAGAGCGGGCGCGGATGCCGGGTCAGCCCGCGTCCGCGCCCGCTCTGCGCTGGCGCACCCGGAACCACAGGCTGAGCTCGCGCGCCGCCCGGAGCGTCGCGCTCGGGTCGTCTCGGCTCTCGAGGTCGTCGAACGTGTCGCGGAACCCGGCGGGCGCGACCCCGGTCGTCTCGGCGATCGGCTGGTAGCCCATCGTCCACTCGGCGAACTCGCGGTGCTCGATCGGCTGCTCGATGAGCACCCGCATGCCGTCGTGCCGGGGGTCGCGGCCGATGCGCTCGATCAGCGCGCGCACCGCGGCCTCGGGTCCTTCGAGCACCTGGACGAACCGACCGCCACGGTACAGCAGCATCCCCGTGAGGTCTCGGGCGGCATTGGACGCTCGGCTCTGCTCGAGCAGCCACCGCAGCTCGTCGTCGCCGAAGGGGGCGCGGGCGGTGCTCGTGTAGAGCACCGACAGCAGATCGCCGGGTGTCGATGTCATCGGACCTCCCACAGGTCGACGGGCGGACGGTCCTCGGGCGGGGCCGGGGGACTGCTGAGAGCGCGCATCGCGTCGGTGAGCTCGACGAACGCGCCGATGCACTGTGAGCGCGAGTCGTACGCGAGGTGCCGCCCGTCGCGCTGACGGTCGATGTAGCCCACGAACTCGCCGATCCGGCTGCCGACGTGGAAGCCGTCCTCGACGCGGGCCCACACCACGCCGGAGCCCGATCGCGAAGCGCCCGCGCCGTCCGCCTGCGTCGCCGAGCTCATGGGGCCGGCTCGCTGCGCTCGGTCCAGATCAGCGCACCGGCGGCCAGGAACGCCGCCGCCGCGATGACGTGCGCGGTCAGCCAGATCGGCGCCGCGAATGAGAACGGGACGACCGGATTCCACACGATCGCGATCGCCGCCATGACGACGGCCCACCACCACTGGCGTGCCTGCACGGCGAACCAGGCGATGATGAGCGCGAGGATCGTCACGATGAACGAGACGACGACGGCCACGTCGCCGCCGATCAGCGCCATCCCGGCCACGAGGGTCGCGGCCCCGAGGATGCCGGGCGCCAGCGCGTTGCGCTGCCGCAGCGGTGGGTCGGTCGGTCGGGCGGTTCTGGAGGCCATGCGGATGTTTCTCTCGGGGGTACGGGCGGCACCGTCGCCGGCGCCTCCCCGATCGTAGGAGGTGGGTATCAGTCGGTTCCCGTGCTTGACGCCGGCTCGCTGATCGCTATGGTCGCGACCGGGTCGTCCAGCAGGGCCGCGAAGGCCGCTTCGGCCGCGCCGATGAGCAGGCGGTCGTCGCCGAGCTCGGCGATGCGGACGAGCGGTGCCGACCCGGCGATGGTCTGGCGCGCCACCGCGGCGGCGAACAGTTCGACCTCGGTCTCGATCAGGGCGGCGAGGAAGCCGCCGAGGACGACGACGGCCGGGTCGAGGATGTTCACCGCGCTCGCGACGGCCGTCGCCAGGATGCGGCGTTGGCGGTCGACCTCGTCGACGACGGCGGGGTTGCTGCTGCGCTGCAGCGCGGTGCGCAGCTCCGCGTCGTCGGCCGCGGCGACCCCGAGCGCCGTGATCAGCCGGTGCCGGCTCACTTCGTCCTCGAGGGCGCCGCGCGCTCCGGAGCGCCGGTCGGCGGCATCCTCGAGGGCGGCGGGGTTGTGGCCGAACTCGCCGGCCAGGCCGCGCGCCCCGCCGACGAGCACGTCGCCGACGACGAGACCGCCGCCGATGCCGCTCGCCCCGCCGTTGAGGTAGATGACGTCCGTGACCCCGCGCGCGGCGCCGAAGAGGTACTCCGCGTGGGCGCCGTACGACGCGTCGTTGCCCACGGTCGTGGGCAGGCCGGTCGCTGACGAGACGAGGTCGGCGAGGGGAGCGTCGGTCCAGCGCAGGTGGGGAGCGTGCACGACGAGACCGTCCGCGGGCTGCACGAGCCCCGGGACGGCGATGCCGACGCCGATGACGGATGCCGCCGCCAGCGCGTCTTCGCGCCATTGCGAGACGGTCGCCGCGATGAGGCCGGCGAGATCGGCGGGCGTGATCAGGTTGGCCGACGGCGCCCGGTGCCGGGCGTGCACGCGCCGATCCAGCCCGACGGCGGCGACGGTGACGGCGTCGACCTCGGGGTTCACGGCGATCGCGACGACGTCGCCGCGGGCGCTGATGACCGGGGAGGGGCGTCCGATGCGCCCCTCGGGTGCACCCGCGGTCTCGGTGACCAGCCCCAGGCGGCCGAGCTCGCTCGTGAGCGCCCCGATGGTCGAACGGTTCAGCCCCAGGTCCGCCGTCAGCGTCGCACGCGACAGCGGCCCGGTCCGATGGACCGCGGACAGCATGCGCGCGAGGTTCGCCCGACGGACGAGTTCGGCGGTGCCGGGGGCGATGCTCACGCGCACAGCCTACGAGAAACAGGTTTGTTGACGCACTAGACAAATAGTCCTAACCTGATGTCGCAGCAATCGACGCGAAGGAGCACGCATGCGCACCCCGACCCCGGCCGACAAGTTCACGTTCGGCCTCTGGACCATCGGCTACAACGGCACCGACCCGTTCGGCGGACCCACCCGTCCCCCGCTCGACGTCGTCCACGCGGTCGAGAAGCTCGCCGAGCTCGGCGCCGCCGGCCTGACGTTCCACGACGACGACCTCTTCCCCTTCGGCTCGAGCGACGCCGAGCGCCAGACGCAGATCGACCGGCTGAAGGGCGCGCTCGCCGACACCGGTCTGACCGTGCCGATGGTCACCACCAACCTCTTCAGCGCTCCCGTCTTCAAGGACGGCGGCTTCACCTCGAACGACCGGTCGGTCCGGCGCTTCGCCATCCGCAAGGTCCTTCGCCAGATCGACCTCGGCGCCGAGCTCGGCGCCGAGACGTTCGTCATGTGGGGCGGCCGCGAGGGGGCCGAGTACGACTCCGCCAAGGACGTCCGCGCCGCGCTCGAGCGCTACCGCGAGGCCGTCAACTTCCTCGGCGACTACGTCGTCGAGAAGGGCTACAACCTGCGCTTCGCGATCGAGCCGAAGCCGAACGAGCCGCGCGGCGACATCCTGCTGCCGACTGTCGGGCACGCCCTCGCCTTCATCGACTCGCTCGAGCGCCCCGAGCTCGTGGGCCTGAACCCCGAGGTCGGCCACGAGCAGATGGCGGGGCTGAACTTCGCCGCCGGCATCGCGCAGGCGCTGTACCACGGCAAGCTCTTCCACATCGATCTCAACGGTCAGCGCGGCATCAAGTACGACCAGGACCTCGTCTTCGGTCACGGTGACCTGCACAACGCGTTCGCGCTCGTCGACCTGCTCGAGAACGGCGGCCCGAACGGCGGACCGGCCTACGACGGCCCCCGCCACTTCGACTACAAGCCGAGCCGCACCGAGGACGAGACCGGTGTGTGGGACTCCGCCGCCGCCAACATGCGCACCTATCTGCTGCTGAAGGAGCGCGCCCAGGCCTTCCGCGCCGACCCCGAGGTGCAGGAGGCGCTCGAGGCGGCCCGTGTCGCGGAGCTGTCGCAGCCGACCTTCGGCGAGGGCGAGACGTACGACGACTTCGTCGCCGACCGCTCGGCGTACGAGGACTTCGACGCCGACGCCTACCTCGGCGGTCACGGCTTCGGTTTCGTGCGTCTGCAGCAACTCGCGACCGAGCACCTGCTCGGAGCCCGCTGACGCGGAGTCGCCCGACCCCGCGGCTCGGCCGCGGTGCAACGAAGAGAGGATGCCGGCATGGCGCTGGTCATGGGGATCGATTCGTCGACCCAGTCGTGCAAGGTCGTCGTCGTCGACGACGTGTCGGGGCGCGTGCTCCGCGAGGGGCGTGCGCCCCACCCCGACGGCACGAGCGTCGACCCCGAGGCCTGGTGGGTCGCCCTCCAGCGAGCGATCGAGCTGGCCGGCGGGATGGCCGACGTCGCGGCGTGGTCGATCGGCGGTCAGCAGCACGGACTGGTGGCGCTCGATGAGGCCGGCCGGGTCATCCGCGACGCCCTGCTCTGGAACGACACGAGGTCGGCGGCCGCGGCGGCCGACCTCGTGTCCGAGTTCGGGGCGGCGGCGCTCGCCGAGCGCACCGGGCTCGTGCCGGTCGCGTCCTTCACCATCAGCAAGCTGCGGTGGTTGCGCGACCACGAGCCCGAGAACGCCGCGCGCGTCGCGGCGGTCGCGCTGCCGCACGACTGGCTGACCTGGCGGCTGCGCGGTTTCGGACCGGGGGATGCCGCGAACGCCGGTCCGGCCGCGCTCGACGAGCTCGTCACCGACCGATCCGACGCGTCGGGCACCGGTTACTGGAGCGCCGCGACGGGCGCGTACGACCGTGACCTCCTCGTCGCCGCGCTCGGCCACGACGTCATCGTGCCGCGCGTGCTCGGAGCCGACGAGTTCGTGCTCGACGCCGACGGCCGTCGTGTGGCTGCCGGCGCCGGCGACAACGCGGCATCCGCTCTCGGGGTCGGGGCCGGCGTGGGGGATGTCGTCGTCTCGATCGGCACGTCGGGCACGGTCTTCGCCGTCAGCGAGACCGCGGTGGCCGACCCCTCGGGCACCGTCGCCGGTTTCGCCTCGGCGGACGGCCACCATCTGCCGCTCGTGTGCACGCTCAACGCGGCACGCGTGCTCGACGTCACGGCGGCGCTGCTCGGCATCGACCACGACGAGCTGTCGCGCCTGGCGCTGTCGGCCGAGCCCGGCGCCGGCGGACTCGCGCTCGTGCCCTACTTCGAGGGGGAGCGCACGCCCAATCTGCCCGACGCGACGGCCTCGCTCTCGGGCATGACCCTCGCCTCGACGACCCGCGAGAACCTCGCCCGAGCCGCCGTCGAAGGACTGCTCGGCGGACTCGGTGCCGGCCTCGACGCCCTGCGCGCACACGGGGTGCCCCTGCGCCGCGTCCTGCTGGTCGGCGGGGGAGCGCGGTCGGAGGCGGTGCAGCGCATCGCTCCGCTGGTGTTCGGTCTCGAGGTCGAGGTGCCCGAGCCCGGCGAGTACGTCGCGCTCGGTGCGGCCGAGCAGGCGCGCCGAATCCTCTGATCCGCGCGATCCGCGCGACGAGAACGGGACCGGATGCCGCAGCATCCGGTCCCGTTCGCCTCACACGTGGTCGCGCCAGGAGTGCTGCGGCTCGTAGCCCAGCAGCCGTCGTGCTTTCGCGGTCGAGAACAGCGACGTGTTCTCGCCCAGGTCTCCGCGGACCTCGACGCCCGGGAAGACCTCGGCGATCAGCTCGGCGTTCGGCCGCGACATGACGGTGTCGGCCGCGGCGATGAGGAAGCGGTCGAAGCCGGCGGGCGCGTTCTCGAGCGCACGCAGCACGGCCTGCGCGCCGTCGCGGGCGTCGATGTAGCTCCACGCGTTCCACTTGCGGCGCCGGGCGTCGGCGTCGAACGACGGGAACTCGGCGTAGTCCTCGGGCACCATGACGTTCGAGAAGCGCAGCGCCGTGATCGACAGTCCCGGGTGCCACCGCACCAGCTCGATCGCGAGCTGCTCTTCGAGGTGCTTGACCAGCGAGTACACCGATTCCGGGCGGGCGGGGTACTCCTCGTCGACGGGGAAGTAGGGCGGCGGGACATCGAACGGCAGGCCCTGCACCGTCTCGCTCGAGGCGTAGACGATCCGGTCGATGCCCAGCCGCGTCGCCGCGTGGAACACGTTGAATGTCGCCGTCATGTTGTTGTGGAAGGTCGCGATGTCGGGGCGCAGGCCCGGTGCGGGCACCGCGCCCAGGTGCACGACCGCATCGACGCCGTCGTGTCTGTCGCCCACCGCCGCGAAAGCGTCGACGACCTGTCCGTAGTCGGTCAGGTCGATCTGGACGAACGCGGGACCGCGTGCCCCCACGACGTCGAAGCCGATGACCTCGTGACCGGCCGCCGTGAGCTCACGAGCGACGACCGTGCCGAGTTTTCCCGATGATCCCGTCAGTGCGATCCGCATGGGATCAGGGTGTCACACCCGCGGGCGGCTAGGCTCGGTCGTCATGGCTGCCGGTGCGACGATCCACACATTCGACGTGACCCTGGCGGACGTCGACCGCGGCGTCTACGAGTCGTTCCCGCTGCGCATGGCGCGGCATCCCTCCGAGACCGAGGCCTTCATGATCACGCGGCTCCTGGCGTACTGCCTCGAGTACGAGGAGGGCATCGACTTCACCGAGGGGATCGCCGCGAAGGACGAGCCCGCAGTTCTCGTGCGAGATCTGACCGGCGCCATCGTCGCGTGGATCGAGGTGGGCGCACCGGACGCCTCGCGGCTGCACCTGGGCAGCAAGCAGTCCGGTCGCGTCGCCGTCTACACCCACCGCAACCCCGGGCCGGTCGCCGCGGCGTGGGCCGGCAAGAAGATCCACCGGGCGTCCGAGATCCCGCTCTACAGCTTCGAACCCGGCTTCATCGACACCCTCGCCTCGGCGCTGGACCGCCGGAACGTCGCGACCGTCTCGATCACCGAGCGCCGGCTGTACGTCGAGCTCGGGGGCGTGACGGCCGAGTCGGACGTGACGTCTCAGCCGGCGGCCTGAGCCGGCGCGTCAGACAGAAAGACGTCGACGCCCACGTCGCTCAGCACGAGCTGCAGCGCCGACCCCTCCGGGAAGTGCTCGCGCAACTCCGCGGGGTACTCCGACGTCACGACGAACGACATCGCCGCCGGGAACGCCCCGGCCGAGCACCCCTGACCGTACGACGACCAACCGGCATCGGATGCCTGGTCGGCCTGCTCCCCGTTCATGACGAGCAGGCACGTGTGCTCGTGCTCGAGCCACGGGACGCGCACTTCGTAGGTGCGCAGGCCGAAGAACGGCTCGAACGACCGGGAGTCCTCCGCGCCCCAGTCGCGCAGGAACTCCGGCTGCTCGCCGCCGATCGGCAGCAGCGTCGTGAGGTGGGTGACCGGTGCGTCGTCGGGGATCGCGGTCGCGGTCGAGGCCGTGCGCGCGGTGGCGAAGTTCGTGACCGCGGCCGCCAGCGCCGCCACCGCGACGAGCGACCCCGCCCACATCAGCGTCGTTCGCAGCGACGGTCGGCGCGACGGGCGACCCGTCGGGCCACCGGCATCCGTTTCGGTCGCGTCGGTGCGAGCGGAATCCGCGTCGTGCTCCGCCGGTGACGCATCGGCGCGGTCGGGCAGGGCGGGACCCGGGTCGACCGCGACGGGGAGCGCGTCCGGGGCGTCCGCGTGCGCCGGCTCGAGCGACCGGGCGTGTGCCGAGCGGCGCCGCGCCTCGAGCTCGGCGAGTCGGCGCAGGGCGGCCGGATCGGCGTCGATGTCGCTCGCGGGGCCGTAGGCGCGGGCGCGCAGCGCTCGCAGCTCGGCGTCCGCCCCGTCGTCCATTCCAGCATCGTGACACACGCAGGGGCGAGCGGGGCGGGTCGCGGCATCCGGTCCGCCGTCATCCCCGCCGGGCCGCCGCCCGTTCAGCGGATTCCGAGTGGATGCCGCTACGTTGGTGCGATGACGAACTGCGCCGTTTCGGCCTCAGACTCCGACAGTCCCAGCGCCCGGGTGACCCCGGGCGCGATCCGTTTCCCGCGCGCGGGCCGCCGATGAACGGCGATCTGCTCCTCAACATCGTCCTCGTCGTCATCTTCGTCCTCATCGGCGGCGTCTTCGCCGCCACGGAGATGGCCCTCGTGACCCTGCGAGAGAGCCAGGTCAATGCTCTCGCCCTGCGCGGCAAGCGCGGCGAGAAGGTCGCCGCCCTGGCCCGCAACCCCAACACGTTCCTCTCGGCGGTGCAGATCGGCGTGACCGTCGCCGGCTTCGCCTCGGCCGCGTACGGCGCATCGTCGATCGCGCCGTCGCTCGCGCCGGTGCTGGAGTCGTGGGGCCTCGCCCGCGGCGCTGCGATGACCGTCGCCACGATCGTGCTGACGCTGATCATCGCCTACCTCTCGCTCGTGCTGGGCGAGCTCGTGCCCAAGCGCCTTGCGATCCAGCGCAACGCCGCCTTCGCGTACGGCGTCGCGCCCGTGCTGAACGGCTTCGCCAAGCTCATGCGTCCGGTGATCTGGCTGCTGTCGATCTCGACGAATGTGCTCGTGCGCCTGCTCGGCGGCGATCCCGACAAGACCGGCGAGGAGCTCAGCGACGAAGAGCTGCGCGACATCGTCTCGAGTCACGAGGGTCTGCCCGAGGACGAACGGCGCATCCTCGACGACGTGCTGTCGCTGCGCGATCGCCAGCTGAGCGAGGTCATGCGGCCGCGCCCCGAGGTGGTCTCGCTGCTCGGCCGCGACTCGGTGGGCGAGGCGGCGGCGGTCGTGCGCGACCTGCCCTACTCGCGCTACCCGATCATCGATCAGACGATCGACGACGTCGTCGGGTTCGTGCACGTGCGCGACCTGCTCGACGCGGCGGCCACCGACGACACGCAGACCCTCGCCGAGATCGTGCGTCCCATCCGCTACTTCCCCTCGACGGCGCGGCTGCTGCCGACGCTCACGAGCATGCGGGCGGAGGGCAGCCAGATCGCGGTCGTGGTCGACGAGTACGGCGGCACCGACGGCATCGTGACCCTCGAGGACCTGGTCGAAGAGGTCGTGGGCGAGATCGTCGACGAGTACGACACCGAGGCCATGCCGCACGTCCTGGCGGGCGAGGGCGGATCGGTCGACGGCCGCCTGAACCTCCAGGACTTCGAGGAGGCGACGGGCATCTCGATCCCGCGCGGCACCTCCGACACGGTGGCCGGCTTCGTGATCGAGCAGCTCGGGCGGCTCGCGCGCGTCGGCGACCGCATCGAGGTCGACGGCGCGACGATCGAGGTCACGCGACTGGACCGTCGCCGGATCTCGGAGCTGCACGTCGCTCGCGCCTCGCACGAGGCCGAGCCCGCGGCATCCGCCGACGAGTAAGCTCGGTGGGCGGTGCGTCGGGAAGTCTGGTCGACATTCCGCCGGTGACCCCCGGAGGAGGACGGAAGGCTTCATCCATGTACGACGCACTGCCCCGCCGAGCTCGCCTGCGCCGCTGGCTCTCACGCGAGACCACGAGCGGGGCGCTGCTGCTGACGGCGGCCGCCCTCGCGCTCATCTGGGCGAACTCTCCGTTCGCGGACGCCTACACGGCGCTGTCGGAGTTCACGATCGGACCCGAGGCGCTGCACCTCGACCTGTCGCTCTCGCACTGGGCCGCCGACGGACTGCTGGCCCTGTTCTTCTTCGTCGTCGGCGTCGAGCTGAAGCACGAGTTCGTGGCCGGGAGCCTGCGGCGCCCGCGTGAGGCCGCCGTCCCCGTACTCGCTGCCGTCGGCGGCATGCTCGTGCCCGCCGTCATCTTCGTCGCCGTCGTGCTCGCTTTCGGCGACACCGAGGCGCTGCGCGGCTGGGCCATCCCCACGGCGACCGACATCGCCTTCGCCCTGGCGGTGCTCGCCATCTTCGGTCGCGGGCTGCCACCGGGGCTGCGCACCTTCCTCCTCACGCTCGCCGTCGTGGACGATCTGCTGGCCATCGTCGTCATCGCCGTCTTCTACACCGCCACGATCCACCTGATCCCGCTGCTGATCGCGCTCGCGGGTGTCGCGGTGTACGCGGTGATCGTGCGGCAGCGCTGGGCGCGGTGGTGGCTGCTGCTGCCTCTCGGCCTGCTCGTGTGGGGCTTCCTCCACGCGTCGGGCGTGCACGCGACGATCGCGGGAGTGCTGCTCGGCTTCGCCGTCCCGGCGCGTCCGCTGCCCGGTGAGAGCATCGCGCGCACCGACACCTACGACGACCTCGTCCGCCCCTTCTCGGCCGGCATCGCACTGCCCGTCTTCGCCTTCTTCGCGGCGGGCGTCACGGTGGTCGGTGCGGGCGACCCGCTCGCCGTCGTCGCCCAGCCGGTCGTGGCGGCGATCGTCGGCGGACTGGTCGTGGGCAAGGCGATCGGCGTGCTCGGTACGACCGCACTCGTGACCCGGGTCACGCGCCTGCAGCTGCCGGAGGGCGTCTCGATGCGCGACCTGCTGCCCGTCGGCTTGCTGTGCGGCATCGGGTTCACCGTGTCGCTGCTGATCACCGGGCTGTCGTTCGAGGACGGCGTGCACACCGATGGGGCGCGCTTCGCGGTGCTGCTGGGCAGCCTGCTGTCGGCGCTGGGCGCAGCCTTGCTGCTCAGTCGCAATGCCCGGCGCGCGCGCCGCGACGCGGCGGCGTCGGACGCCTCGGACGGCATCGACGGCGATGGGCCCGCGCTCGGCTTCGGCGGCCGCCCCTGACGCGCTGCGCACCTCCAGGCACGAATCGGCGCGGGAGTCAATGATCCGCGTGCCGCGTGCGAGCGGTAGCGGGCTCGTTCTAGGATGCCGGGGTGCCCGACGCTCCGACGACTACGCATTACTGGTATCCCTCGGGCCCCGAGGACAGTGCCACGCCACGCGAACGAGGCGTCGCCGTCCTGCAGGCGTTCCGGCTGTACCGCGCGGCTGAGGCGGCGATGCGCCGGCGCACCCGCGACTCGATGTCGATGGGCGAGAACGAGCTGCTCGTGCTTCGCTACCTCATCAAGGCGCAGGGTGAGGGCCGGTTCGTCGGCCCGACCGAGCTCTCGCGTTACCTGGGCATCTCCACGGCATCCACGACGGCTCTGATCGACCGCCTGCAGAAGTCCGGACATGTCGTACGTCAGGCGCATCCCAGCGACCGCCGCAGCGTGCACGTCGTGGCCACCGACAAGTCCGACCAGGAGGTCCGCGAGACCCTCGGACGGATGCACGAGCGCATGATCGCGGCCGTGGACGGCATGAGCGCCGAGGAGGCCCGCATCGTCATCGACTGCCTGGGCCGACTGCAGCAGGCGGTCGACGAGGTCGACGCGCACGCGCACGATCCGCGCGCCGAGCAGGCGCGAACCGACCGTTCCTGACAGGTACTTCGGCAACGGAGAAAGCCCGCGGATTGACATTCGTCAGGCGACTCGCCGCGTGACACGATGGGAACATGTGTTCTCTTCCGGTGACCCCGAACGAGGACCGCTTCACCATCGAAGGGCAGGTGGTGACGCCGTTCTCGGGCGTCGTGGCGCGGTTGTCGGCCGCGCATCCGACCTTGTCGGTCGTCGATGTCGAGCGCGTCGTCCTCCGCGAGTGGGAGGCCTACAGCGCCAGCCGGCCCCTCGTGGTCCCCGTGGGGGTCGAGGAGGGCGCGGCCGAGATGCTCGGTGCCGAGACGCCCGCCCGTTCGGACGTCTGACCGCCGCGCGACGCGCGGGTTCGTTTTCTGGACCGCCGCCAGCGCGTTAGGCTCACTGCGTGGGCCGATTCATCTATGACACGCTGGGCAACTCCGTCGAGATCGACGACCGTACCCTGGCGCACCTGCGCATCGTGATCATGAACAAGCTGCGCCGTTCGGAGCCGTTCATGTTCGACATCGACCTGCCGCGCGGCGGTGAGCGCCGCAGCTACTGGATCCACCCCTCCGTGCCGCTGCAGTTCCACTTCTCGGGCAGCCGGCAGCCGCGCATCAACCGCTACTGGGTCGAAGAGCTCATGCAGGTCGCGAGCGGGCCGTCGGGTCTCTCGCTCGTGCCCGAGCCCACCGACGACGGCGCGCCCGAGGTCGGCTGACCGCTCAGGACGCGGTGCCGCTCTCGGGGGCGTCGGAGCGGTCGACCGTGCCTCCTGCCTCGTCTTCCGGGTGCTCGGCGACGACGAGGATGCCGCCCGACGAGTTCGCCGAGCTGGCGAGCTCCTCGACCCACTCGCGGCTCAGCGTCGTGGGCTCAGGATCGTCGAAGACGAAGCGCAGCGGGATCGAGGGATGCAACCAGATGGTGCTGCGTCCGGTGGGCTCGCCCTCGGGGTGACGCCACGAGAGCGTGAAGCTCTCACCACGCCGCAGCTTGGTCGAGATGACGACCTTCAGGTGCGCCAGCGTGCGGTCTTCGATCTGGATCGGCGAGGCGCCGTCGCCGTAGTAGATGCTGCCCACGCGCACCACATTATCCAAGGCGGGGCGAAACGCCCTCAGCTTGTCAAGGCCTCGACGCTTCGCGGATCGCGGATGAGAGTAGATGAGCGATGAGCATCGATCCTCGACCTGACGACGAGACCGAACCGCACGACGGCGGATCGGTCGAGGAGCAGCTGTTCGCCGACCTGCCGGCGTTCGACGTGGTCGACGGTGAGCTCATGCCTCGCGCGCGCAAGCCGCGTCGGTGAGAATGGCGGGATGGGTGCTGACGGGGCGAGCGGGCTGGATGTCGCGGCGTTCGACGCCGCCGCCGCCGAGCTTCTGATCCTGCCGCCCGCGGAGTTCACGCGTGCGCGCAACGACCGCGCCGCCGCCGCGACCGGGGCGCTGGCCCGCAGCATCCGGGGCCTGCGGAAGCCCACGGTCGCTGCGTGGGCCGTCAACCTGCTGAGCCACGACGCCGCGTTCCGTGACGCGCTGGAACTGTCCGGTGCGCTCCGTGAGGCGCAGGATGACCTGGATGCCGCCGAGCTCGCGCGTCTCGGCAAGCAGCGGCGCGCGCTCGTCGCCGCGCTCGCGCGCCGCGCGGCGGACCTGGCGCGGCAGGCCGACGTCGCTCTGGCCGCCGGGGCGAGGGACGAGGTCGAGCGCACGGTCAATGCCGCGATCGTCGACCCCGTCGCGGGAGCCGTGGTCGCCGCCGGGCGGCTGATCCGCCCCCTCGATCCGGGGGCGGTCGGCCCGGAGGACCTCGCCGAGCGCGTGGCGGGTTCGGTGCCCGGGGCCGTCGAACCATCGGCGCCTGCTCGGGACGACCTGGCCGAGCGACGCGCGCGCCGCGAGGCCGAGAAGCGCCGCCGCGAGGCCGAGCGCGCGGCATCCGAGGCGCGCCGTGAGCTGGCCCGCGTGGCCGACAAGACGGCGACCGCGCGCGAGCGGGCCGACCGGCTGCACGAGCGTGTCGACGATCTGCGCCGGGATCTGGCCCGCGTGGTCGACGAGGCGGAGGCCGCGGATGCCGCTGTGGCGGCGCTCGAGCGGCGAGAGCGCGAGGCCCGCGATGCCCTCTCGGCCGCGGAGCGCAAGGTGAGCGACGCCGCGCCGCGCGGTGAATAGCATCGCTGCATGCCTTCTTCTGCGCGAGCCCTCATCGACGATGCGCGCCGACGCCTCTCGGGTGTGCGACGAGACCGTCTGGGCGTGCGTCACGAGGCGCGCCGCCTGCTCGGGTTCGGGCGAGCCAGCCGCATCCTTCCGGTGGGCGACGCCTGGCATGTCGGGGTGCTGCTGATCGCCGACGAAGAGGTCTTCGCGACCGGCGAGGTGCTGCGGGCGCGGGCCGAGGCGATCCGGGGGTACACCGCCGAGTCGCAGCGGGCCCGTTCGGAGCGGGCCGCGGCGGCGTTCCGGGGCGGCTTCGCCGAGGGAGAGCCGGTGCACATCGACTGGACCCCGATCGACGTCGACGCCGTCGACGCCGGAGGGGCCTCGGGGCCGCTCTCCGGCGTCGACGGCGTCGTCACGGTCGCGTTCGCCGCGGGTGCTCGGATGCCGCTGGCGGACTATCTCGACGATCGCATCGCGCTGCTGCGCTGACCGGTCAGGAGTCCGAACGACCGCGCGACTGACGCAGTCGGCGAGCCTCGTCGCGTTCCTCGGCCTCCTGCTTCTCGGTCTTCTCGATCCGCTTCGTGTCGCGCGGGGGCAGCTGGATGGTGTCTTCGGCGGGCATGCCGGCCTGCAGCTCGCGACCGCGCTCGAGCTCGGCGTCGAACTCCGCGCCGAACAGCAGGGCGAGGTTGGTGATCCACAGCCACAGCAGGAACACGATGACGCCGGCGAACGAGCCGTACGTCCGCTCGTAGTTCGAGAAGTTGGCGACGTAGATCCCGAACCCGAGGGTGGCGATGGCGAGGACGGCGATCGCGATCAGCGCGCCGGAGCTGACCCAGCGGAACTTCGGCTGCTTCGCGTTCGGGCCGAAGTAGTAGAGGACGGCGACCAGCAGCACGACGATGAACGCCAGCACCGGCCACTTCGCGATCTGCCAGATGAGCACCGCGGTGTCACCCAGCCCGATGGCGTCACCGATGGCCTGCGCGACGGGTCCCGAGACCACGAGCAGCACGAGGGCGATGACCACGAGGACGACGGCGAGGACGGTAACGCCGAGCTGCTGCGGCTTGAGCTTGTAGAAGGGCCGACCTTCGTCGATCTCCCAGATCCGGTTGAGGGCCCGGCTGAAGGCGCCGACGTAACCCGACGCCGACCACAGCGCGAGCACGATGCCCGAGACCAGGGCGAATCCGGCGGCGGGGGAGTTGGCGAGCTCTTCGATGGGCCCGCGGAGGGTGTCGGCGGTGCCGCCGGGGGCGACCTGGCCGACGATGTCGAGCACGGCGTCGGCGGCCTGCTGCCCCTGGCCGAGCACGCCGAGCAGCGAGAAGACGGCGAGCAGTCCCGGGAAGGCGGAGAGGACGGCGTAGTAGGTGAGGCCGGCCGCGAGATCGGGGCTCTGATCGCGGCTGAACTCGCGGAACGTGCGCTTGAGGACGTGCTTCCACGAGGGCTTCTCGACGTCCGTCAGGGAGTCGGGCTTTGCCGGGTGCTCGGGGTCGCGCGCATCGGTGTGAGGGGACATGTCTCTCTCCTGGGAATGTGGGGCGGCCGGATGCTGCATCACCGGCCTCTCGCAACCGTGCACCGAGGCCGCGGCGGTTCGCCGCAGGCTCGGTGCACGGTTGGTGCCTCGCGATGCGAGGCGGAGGATGTCAGCTGCCGCTGACGTTGTCGCGAGCCTCCTGGGTGCGGTCCTTGACGTTGTCGACACCGTCCTGGGCGTCGCCCTTGACGTTCGAGACCGCCTCGGTGGCCGTCTCCTTGACTGCTGCCGCGGCATCCTGCACCGGCTCCTTCAGGTCGGAACCGACCTGCTGGGCGACGCTCTTCGCCTCGTCGACGAGCGGCTGCGCCTGCTCCTTGACGTCGGCGGCGATGCCCTTCTCCTTGTCGGAGGCGGGGATCAGCGAGGCGACGAGAAGACCGCCGGCGAAGGCCATGAGGCCGACGGCGAGGGGGTTGCCCTCGGCCTTCGAGCCCACACGGTGGGCGGCGCTCGAGACGCCGTCGGCGACGGAGGACCCGGCGCCGTGCAACGACGAGCCTGCGTCGTCCGCGGCACCCATGACGCGGTCGCGAACGGAACCGAACGCTCCCTTGATCTTGTCGGTCTGGCGGTGCGCGATCTTCGAGGGGGTCACCTTGTCGACGAGGGCATCGGTGTCCTGGCTGAGTTCGCGGCGCTTGCGCTCGATGTCGGCGCGGATCGCTTCCGGTGAATCGGTCATCGGTTCTCCTCATTTCTCTTCAGTGCGTCGGGGATCTTTCCGAGGGTCTCCGCGGTCTGCGGCGCACCCTGGACCTGCTTGAGCTGCTTGCGGCCGACGGAGTACAGCACGGCCGCGATGACGCCCCAGATGATGGCGACGATGACGGCCGACCAGCCGAGTCCGACGAGGTGGCCCAGAGCCCACCACAGGGCGATCGACAGGAAGAAGATCGCCATGAGCGCGGCGTACCCGGCGCCGCCGAGCATGCCCGCGCCCTTGCCGGCGCGGGTGCCGGACTCCTTGAGCTCGGCCTTGGCCAGGTTGATCTCCTGGCGCATGAGCTCCGAGAGGTCGCGCGTCACTTCACCCAGCAGGTCGCCGAGCGAGGTGTTCGCGGCCTGCCGCTCGGAGGGGGTGGCATTATCGGTCATCGCGCGTCTCCCCGAGACCCTCCGTGTACGGCTCGGCGGTCGCGCCGCGCGAGCTCTCGTACAGCGGCGTGGGCTCCGCCGAGACGTCCGGCGTCGTGACGGCCGGCGTGACGGGCGAGCCGGCCGGCGACCCGACGGGCGGAGCGACGGGCGTGACCGGAGTTCCGACCGGCGACCCGATCGGCGTGTCGACCGGAGCCGGGGTCGGAGCGGACGGAGCGGCAGGGATGCGACCCGCGCCCGACGTGCCCTCGGTGACGCCCGAGCCGGTTGCCTGGTGCTCTTCCTTCGCGCTCTCGGTGAGGGCGCGCGTCAGCCGACCGGCGACGACACCCGCGATGAGAGCGCCGGCGATGAAGACGCCGGGCTTGCGGCGAGCGAAGGTCTTGACCTCGTTCACCAGCGAACCGGGGTCGCGCTGCGACAGCCAGTCCGAGGCTCCGCTGACGCGGGTCGACGCCTGACGGACCAGGTCCGTGGCGATACCCGGGTTCTCGGAACCCTGTGCGAGCGAGTTGAGCTCGTCTCCGATCGAGCGGAGCCCGTCGGCGACGCGCTGCTGCTGCGAGGCGGCCTGCTCGGTCAGCTGCTGCTTCGTCTGCGAGTAGACCTGCTTGGCCTGCGACTTCGCCTCGGATGCGACACCCGCGGCCTCGTGCTTCGCGGTCTCGACGACGTGCCCGGCTTCTGCGCGAGCCGTGCCGGCGACCTGCCCGGCTTCCTGCTTCGCCGTCTCGGCCGTTCCGGACGCTGATCCTGCCTGCGAGCCGGACGTCGGCTCACCATAGTTCTGCGACATCGGTTCTCCTCTCGGTACCGCTTTGCGTTCGTGGGTTCCCGATGTAACTCCTGCCCCGGTGCGTCCTGCCCGGGGCTTGACGACGGAGAACCGCTGTGGGATGGCGTCGCGTATCGGATCGCCGACGACGCGTATCGGATGATCGGAGGACGTGCGCTGGATGACCGGATGGCGCCGTCAACACGTTGACATCGCGCGTTCTCGCGTCCATGGCGCCGCGGACGGGCGCCGCGCGCGTCAGAACGGCGGGATGTCGTGCCCGGTCTGGATGCTGCGGCGCGCCGACGATGCCGTGAGGAGCGATGACCCCGCTGGCCGTGACTCCGCCCCCGCGGGCGGTGACTCCGGCTTAACGGGCGGTGACTCCGACTTCGCGGGCGGTGACTCCGTCGCCGGAGTGAACGCCACCAGCGGTCGCGGCGCGTCTTCGCGGTAGACCCTTCCGGTGGGCGAGGTCCACACGAGCTTCCCGCCGGGGAGCTGTTCGACGCGCCATCGGGTGTGGTGCTTCACGTCGTGGTGGCGTTTGCAGAGGTGGGCGAGGTTGCCGACGTGGGTGGGTCCGCCGTCGGATGCCGCGTGGGTGTGGTCGATCTCGCATCGGATGGCGGGTTGCCGGCATCCAGGGAATCGACAGTGCCGGTCGCGCGCTCGCAGCAGACGACGCATCGCCGCGGTGGGCTGGTAGGCGTCGCATTCGAGCACGGTGCCGGTTACCGGGTGGGTGAGGAGCCGGTCCCAGGCGGTGTTGTCACCGGCGAGTTCTCGGGCCGTGGCGGCGTCGATGGGGGAGCGGCCCACAAGCTCGGCGGGCCCGTCGTCCTCGCCGGTCAGGGTGAGCGCTGGGACGACGACCTGGACTTTCGCGCGGATCGCGCCGAGCGCACCGTTTCCGTCGGCGTCGGCGGTCGGGTCCAGTGACGGCGTCCCGGCGAGGAGGAGGTCGGCGAACACGTCCGCGCGGACCTGGTCCATCGTGCGCGTATCGCCCGCGAATGACGAACCCGTGGAATCCGCGCGCTCGACCGCCGCGGCATCCGTATCGCCTGCCGCCGCCCCGCCCTCGCTTCCGCCCGCCTCCGTGTGCCGGCGGGCGTCGATGATCTCCCGCGCCTGCCGCGTCAACCGGTCCACGACTCCCTCGGCGATCACCGTGGGGAGGGTTGCGATCAAATCCGACATCCCGTCCGGCCCCGCTTGTACCCGCACGCATCGCCCTGCAACGGCTTCTTCGTGCCGCTCGGTGAACGAGCGCGGGTGCAACCTCTCCGCGAGGTGCACGAGCGCGTCCCGCACCCGGTTCGGTGTTTCACCCTCGCACCGTTCGATCGCCGCCCGCTCGAACTCCGCCCGCACCTCCGTGGGCACAACGCACCCGGTGTCTTGGATGGCCCGCACGTGCCCTCGGGTGATGCGTCCGGCTTCCCAGGCATCCATCGTCGCCGGGTAGTTCTCCACCAGATCGCGCGCTTCGTCGATGCGTCGTTGCAGCGTCCGGTCGGTGGTCGCGAACACCCCGGCGAGCTCGGCGGCAATGCTCCGCAGCGCCATCTCTCGCGCCTTGACCCGCTCGGATGCACCCGCTGACTGCTGCTCCGCCAGACGCCCCGCCGCCGCGAGCACGCGCACCTCATGAATTTGCGCCGCGCGCGCGGCATCCGTCACCCGCTCGGCGTCGGCGACGAGTTCCGCGAGGGCGGCGACATCCGCATCACTCCCGATCCCGACCTTCGAATGCATGTTCGAATGATGTCACGAACCTCCGACATCGCCCTCGGGCTCCGGGTGCACCGAGGAGTCTCCCTCCGCCCCGCTGTTCTTCGGCACCGACCGCGGCGAGCGCTGACCCTCGTCGTGCGAGCCTCGTTGAGAACGGACTCCTGCGGAGCGCTTGTCAAGGCCACCGGTTCCTCTGATTCCGCCTGAGTAGTGTGAGCCCCACGAACAGGGGAGATCACATGCAGGCATGGCCGGGTTCCGCTTATCCGCTCGGAGCGACCTATGACGGGAACGGGACGAACTTCGCCCTGTTCAGCGAGGGCGCTGAGAAGGTCGAGCTGTGCCTCTTCGATGAGGACGGCACCGAGACGTGCGTCGAGTTGCGCGACGTCGACGCCTTCGTCTGGCACGCGTACCTGCCGAACGTGCAGCCGGGGCAGCGGTACGGCTACCGCGTGCATGGTCCCCACGACCCGGCATCCGGTAAGCGATTCAACCCGAGCAAGCTGCTGCTCGACCCCTACGCGAAGGCGGTCGAAGGCCAGGTCGACTGGGGCCAGCCGGTCTTCAGCTACAACTTCGGTGACCCCGACTCGTTCAACGACGAGGACTCGGCCGCCCACATGATGAAGGGTGTCGTCGTCAACCCCTTCTTCGACTGGGCCGGCGATCGCCAGCCGAAGGTTCCGTACGCCGAGAGCGTCATCTACGAGGCGCACGTCAAGGGCCTCACGCAGCTTCATCCCGAGATCCCCGAGGACATCCGCGGGACGTACGCGGGCATCGCGCACCCCGCCGTGATCGAGCACCTCAAGAAGATCGGCATCACCGCGCTCGAGCTGATGCCCGTGCACCAGTTCGTCAACGACTCGACCCTGCAGGAGAAGGGGCTGTCGAACTACTGGGGCTACAACACCATCGCATTCTTCGCGCCCCAGAACACCTACTCGGCGACGGGCGACCACGGCCAGCAGGTGCAGGAGTTCAAGGCGATGGTCAAGGCGCTGCACGCGGCGGGCATCGAGGTCATCCTCGACGTGGTCTACAACCACACCGCCGAGGGCAACCACATGGGCCCGACCCTGTCGATGCGCGGCATCGACAACGAGGCCTACTACCGCCTCGAGGACGACGACAAGCGGTACTACACCGACTACACCGGCACGGGCAACAGCCTCAACGTCGGCAACCCGCACGCGCTGCAGCTGATCATGGACTCGCTGCGCTACTGGGTGACCGAGATGCACGTCGACGGCTTCCGCTTCGACCTCGCCGCTACCCTCGCCCGCGAGTTCTACGACGTCGACCGGCTGTCGGCGTTCTTCGAGCTCGTGCAGCAGGACCCGATCGTCTCGCAGGTCAAGCTCATCGCCGAGCCGTGGGACATCGGCCCCGGCGGCTACCAGGTCGGCAATTTCCCGCCCCAGTGGACGGAGTGGAACGGCAAGTACCGCGACACGGTCCGCGACTTCTGGCGCGGCGAGGCGTCGACGCTCGGCGAGTTCGCCTCGCGCCTGACCGGCTCAGCCGACCTCTACGAGCACGACGGCCGGTGGCCGGTGGCATCCATCAACTTCGTCACGGCGCACGACGGGTTCACGCTGCGCGACCTCGTGTCGTACAACGAGAAGCACAACGACGCCAACGGCGAGGACGGCAACGACGGCGAGTCGCACAACCGCTCGTACAACATGGGCGTCGAAGGTCCCACCGACGACCCGGAGGTGCTGACGATGCGCGCCCGGCAGCAGCGGAACTTCCTCGCGACGCTGCTGCTGAGCCAGGGCGTGCCGATGATCTGCCACGGCGACGAGCTCGGTCGCACGCAGCAGGGCAACAACAACGGCTACGCGCAGGACAACGAGCTGACCTGGATCCACTGGGACCAGGTCGACCAGCCGCTGATCGAATTCACGGCGGCGCTCGCTCGCCTGCGGCGCCTGCACCCGACGTTCCGTCGCAGCCGCTTCTTCGATGGGCGCCCGGTGCGTCGCGAAGAAGGGTCGCCGCTGCCCGACATCGTGTGGCTGCGCCCCGACGGCACGGCCATGCAGCCCGAGGACTGGGACTCCGGCTTCGGCCGCGCCGTGGGCGTGTTCCTCAATGGCGACGGCATCCGTGAGCGCGACCGTCGCGGCGAGGACATCGCGGACGACCACTTCTTCATCCTGTTCAACGCGGGTGACGAGCAGGTCGACTTCGCGGTGCCCTCGGACGAGTACAGCGACCGGTGGGAGGTGCTCATCGACACGAGCGGCGAGCTCGTCGGCTCCGAGCCGCTCGAGGGCGGCAACGCCATCGGGGTGCGTGCGAAGTCGCTCGTCGTGCTCGGCGAGTACGTGGAGCCCGAGGCCGAGGCCGACCACTCCGTCGCGGCGTCGCTGGCAGCGGCGTACACGGCGCCCGTCGACATCGTTCCGGCGCAGGCCCCCGCCCCGGAGGTCACCGGACGATGACGGCCCCCGTCTCGACCTACCGTCTGCAGATCCGGCCCGCGTTCGACCTGGACGCGGCCGCCGGCATCGTCGACTACCTGCGCGACCTCGGCGTCGACTGGGCCTACCTCTCGCCGCTGCTCGCGGCGGCCGAGGGGTCGGACCACGGCTATGACGTCGTCGATCCCACGCAGGTCGACCCGCGGCGCGGCGGACCGGAGGCGCTCACCCGCTTCTCGGCCGCCGCGCGCGGCGCCGGTCTCGGCGTGCTGGTCGACATCGTCCCCAACCACCAGGGCGTCGCGGTCGCGGCGGAGAACCCGTGGTGGTGGGACGTGCTGCGACACGGTCGGGATTCCGTCCACGCCGCCGCCTTCGACATCGACTGGGAGCACGGCGACGGCAAGCTCGGTCTGCCGATCCTCGGGAAGACCCTGCGCGAGGCCGTCGCGGCCGGCGAGATCGAGGTCGCTCCGGTCACGGCCGACGAGGCGCACGGCGCCCAGGGCGTCGCCCGCTACTTCGACCACGTGCTGCCGCTCGCCGACGGCACCGCCCCGGCTGCCGCGACGACCGACCCGGCGACCGTCGACGCCGTGCTCGCGGCCCAGCACTGGCGCGCCGCCTTCTGGCGCGACGACGCCACCGAGCTGAACTACCGCCGATTCTTCGCGGTCAACACGCTCGCCGGTGTCCGCGTCGAGCTTCCCGAGGTGTTCGACGCGAGCCACGCGGAGATCCTGCGCTGGCTGCGCGAGGGACTCGTCGACGGCCTGCGGATCGACCACCCCGACGGCCTCGCCGATCCGGGCGGGTACCTCGACCGGCTCGCCGAGGCGACCGGTGGCGCGTACGTCCTGGTCGAGAAGATCCTCGAGCACGCCGCGACCGACCACGCCGAGCAGCTGCCGGCCTGGTGGGCGACCGCCGGCACGACCGGCTACGACGCGATGGCCGAGATCGACCGCGTCCTGATCGACCCTGCGGGCGAGGGCGCGCTCGACGCGCTGGACGCCGAGCTCCGGGCCGACACGGCGCCCGAGACGTACGACGACATCGTCCGCGACGCCAAGCGGACGGTCGCCGGCACCATCCAGGCCGCCGAGGTCGGGCGTCTCGTCCGCTGCCTGCCGGCCGACGTGCGCGACCGGCTCGGCGACGACATCGCCCGCGAGGCGTTCGCCGAGCTGCTCACGAGCTTCTCGGTCTATCGCGTCTACCCGCCGGCGGGCAGTGAACTCGTGGCCGAGGCGGTCGCCGCGGCATCCGAGTCCCGCCCCGATCTGGCCGAAGCCATCGCGATGCTCGCTCCGCTGGTGACGGCGGGCGACACCGAGCTCAGCCGCCGCTTCGGACAGACGACCGGTCCGGTCATGGCCAAGGGCGTCGAAGACACGGCGTTCTACCGCTACCCGCGCCTGGGCACGCTGACCGAGGTCGGCGGAGATCCGGGTGTCTTCGCCCTCGACGCTGCGGGATACCACCGCGCGCAGGTGCAGCGGCAGGCCACGTGGCCGCACGCCATGACGGCGCTGAGCACCCACGACACCAAGCGCAGCGAAGACGTCCGCGCCCGCCTGTCGGTGCTCGCCGAGATGCCGCAGCGGTGGAGCTCGACGCTCGAGCGCCTGCGCGCCGTGGCGTCGACCGGTGACGGGCGTCTGGACGACCTGCTCTGGCAGGCCATCGTCGGCGCCTGGCCGGCGTCGTCCGAGCGCCTGCACGACTATGCCGAGAAGGCGGCTCGCGAAGGCGGCGTCGTGACGTCGTGGGCCGACCCCGACGAGGACGCCGAAGCGCGCGTCCACGCGCTGGTGGATGCCGCCTCGGGCGAGGCGCGCGCGATCGTCGAAGAGATCGTCGGCGAGATCACCGCGCCCGGCCGATCGAACTCGCTCGCGGCGAAGCTGCTGCAGCTCGCCGCACCCGGCGTGCCCGATGTCTACCAGGGCAGCGAGCTGTGGGACCTGTCGCTCGTCGACCCCGACAACCGGCGCGACGTCGACTTCGCCGGGCGGCGTGCGCTGCTGACCAAGCTCGACCAGGGCTGGCTGCCCGAGGTCGACGACTCCGGCGCCGCCAAGATGCTCGTCGTCTCGCGCGCGCTGCGCCTGCGCCGCGACCGCCCCGAGCTGTTCGAGCGGTACGCGCCGCTGCCGGTGGTCGGGCCGGCCGCGGACCACGCTGTCGCGTTCGACCGCGGCGGTGCGATCGCCGTCGCCACCCGACTGCCCGTGGGCCTCGCCGCCCGCGGCGGGTGGGACGACACGGTGGTCCTGCTTCCGGCCGGCCGCCACGCCGACGCGCTGACCGGCCGCACCTGGGACGGCGGCTCCGTTCGCCTGGCCGATCTGCTCGACACCTACCCCGTGGCCCTGCTGGCCGCGACCGAGTCGACCGGCGCCGCGTCCCCCGACGCCCCGGCGCCCGCGAAGGAGAACGCATGATCGAGGTATGGGCGCCGCGTCCCGAGCGGGTGCGGCTGCGACGACCGGATGCCGACGACGTCGAGCTCACGCGTGACGCCGCCGGGTGGTGGTCGGCCGACGTGCAGCTGCAGCCGGGTGACCGCTACGGCTTCGTCCTCGGCGACGGCGACGACGCGCGGCCCGACCCGCGCTCGCGCCGTCAGCCCGACGGAGTGCACGGCCTCTCGGCCTGGGACGACCCGTCGGACTTCGCCTGGACCGACGACGCGTGGACCGGACGGCAGCTCCCGGGTGGCCTCATCTACGAGCTCCACATCGGCACGTTCACGAGCGCCGGCACGCTCGACGCCGCGGCCGAGCGACTGGACCACCTCGTCGGACTGGGCGTCACCCACATCGAGCTGCTGCCGGTGAACGCCTTCAACGGCACCCACAACTGGGGCTACGACGGTGTGCTGTGGTACGCCGTGCAGGAGTCCTACGGTGGCCCCGACGCCTACCGGCGGTTCGTGGATGCCGCGCATGCCGCCGGCCTCGCCGTCATCCAGGACGTCGTCTACAACCACCTCGGGCCCTCGGGCAACTACCTGCCCGAGTACGGCCCCTACCTGCGCGACGGCCGTCGCAACACGTGGGGCGACAGCGTCAACCTCGACGAGGACGCCGTCCGCGAGTACATCATCGGCAACGCCGAGATGTGGCTGCGCGACTTCCACGTCGACGGGCTGCGCCTCGACGCCGTGCACGCGCTGCACGACGAGGACAGCCCGATGCATGTGCTCGAGGAGCTGGGCGAGCGCGTCGACGCGCTCAGCACGCACCTGGGCCGGCCGCTGACCCTCATCGCCGAGAGCGACATGAACGACCCGGTCATGATCCTGCCGCGCGAGGCGGGCGGATACGGGATGACGGCGCAGTGGTCGGACGACTGGCACCACGCGGTGCACGTCGCGCTGACCGGCGAGACCGTCGGCTACTACGCCGACTTCGACGCGCTCGACGCGCTGCCGAAGGCCTGGAACGAGGGCTTCTTCCACGACGGCACGTTCTCGTCGTTCCGGGGCCGCGAGCACGGGCGGCCCATTCCGCCCGAGGTGCCCTCGTGGCGTCTGGTCACGTTCGCGCAGGACCACGACCAGATAGGCAACCGTGCGGCCGGTGACCGCCTGTCGGCGACGCTCAGCACCGACCGGCTCGCCGTCGGCGCTGTGCTGACCCTCACCGCGCCGGGCACGCCGATGCTCTTCATGGGCGAGGAGTGGGGAGCCACGACCCCGTGGCAGTTCTTCACCTCGCACCCGGAGCCCGAGCTGGCCGAGGCCACCGCTGCGGGTCGCAAGCAGGAGTTCGCCGAGATGGGCTGGGATGAGGACCTCGTGCCCGACCCCAACGACCCCGCGACCTTCCTGCGGTCGAAGCTCGACTGGACCGAGGCGGAGGAGAGCGACCACGCCCGCCTGCTCGCGCTGTACCGCGACCTCGCCCGCCTGCGGCGCGAGGCGCCCGACCTCACCGACCCCCGGTTCTCGGCGCGCGGCGCCGGCGCGACCGAGGGCGAGGGCGGCCGGCTCTACGACCTGCAGCGGGGGCGTGCGCGGGTGCTCGTGAACCTGTCGACGCAGCCGTGGCGGGTCGACCCGCGCGATGACGTCGTCTGGCTCGAGACGCTGCCGAGCGAACGGGTCGACGGGCTGCTCGTGGTGCCGCCGGATGCCGCGGTGATCGTGGGTCCCGATCTGTCAAGCGGGTGATCGACGCGGGCGACCGTCCTAGCGTGAAGTGATGAGCACCACAGCACATCACGCAGCACGGACGCCGGGGCGGGGGAGCGACATCGCCCGACAGGTCGCGGTCATCTCCGCGGTGGTCTTCATGATCATCGCGGCGATGGTCGGCACCGGACTCCTCGGCGGAACCAACGTCCGCGATGTGCAGGGCGGTGCGCTCGACGCCGATTCGACCGTGCTCGCTCCGGGCAGCCAGGCGTTCAGCATCTGGTCGGTGATCTACCTGTTCATGATCGGGTACGCGATCTGGCAGGCGCTGCCCTCGCAGCGTGCGCGCGACCGGCAGCGGATGGCCGGCTGGTGGATCGCGCTCACCGCCGTCCTCAACGGCGGATGGCTGCTCGCCGCGCAGTTCACGACCCTCATCGTGACGGTCATCGCGATCGTCGCGCTGTTGGCAGCGCTCGCCTGGACCTTCCGTCTGCTGGTGCGCTCGCGCCCGCAGTCGATCGGCGACCGCCTGCTCATGGACGCGACCGTCGGCCTCCACCTCGGCTGGGTGTCACTCGCCACCGTCGCCAACATCACGGCCTGGCTGAGCCGGACCGTGCCGGAATCCTGGGGCGCGCAGGCCGACATCTGGGGCGTCGTCGTGCTGGTCCTCGTTGCCGCGGTGGGCGTCGGCATCGCCGCGTTCTCGCGGGGCCGGCCGTCGCCGATCATCGCTCTGTCGTGGGGTCTGGCCTGGGTCGCGATCGCCCGTTCCAGCGATCAGCCGCAGTCGACGCCGGTCGCCGTGGCCGCCGTCGTGGTCATCGTCGTCGTGGTCGCCGCGGCGATCGTGTCGGCCTGGCGTGCGAACGGCCGTGAGCACCGCGGCATCCTGCACCGCAGTCGTACCCGCACCGCCTGAGCCAGCGGGCGCATCCCGCCGACCGGGCCGCGGCCGGAACACCGCGGCCCGAACGTCGCGGTCAGAACGACGCGGCGAACGCGGCCAGCAGGCGCGTCGGCTCCGTCACCGGGGTGCTGAGGACGCGGGCGGCGATGCGGTCGTAGTCCGCGGCGTCGAAGTATCCGTCGTTGCGATAGACGGTCATGCGCTCGGTGAAGTCGCGCGGCGTCGGCTCGGGGTGGAACTGCGTCGCGTACAGCCGGGTGCCCACGCGGTAGGCCTGCACGGGGCAGTCCGGGTTCGTGGCGAGCAGCACCGCGTCGGCCGGGAGCGTACGCGTGCCCTCCTTGTGCGCCGTCAGCGCGGCGAAGGTCGGCGGCAGACCGCCGAACAGGGGATCGGTTCGTCCTTCGTCGGTGAGGGCGACCTCGGTCGGACCGGTCTCCTCGGGATAGTCGCGCGAGATCTCGCCGCCGAGGTGCTCCGTCGCGACGCCGATGCCGTAACAGGTGAACAGAGCGGCGGTGCGATCGGATGCCGCGGCATCCGCGATGCGCGCCAGGTCGGCCTCGAGACGCAACTGAGCCTCGGCCTTCGTCTCGGCCGCGTCGGTGGCGTTGTACGGGCTGCCACCGACGACGAAGCCGCGCCAGCGCGTGAAGGCGTCGGCGGGAAGCGCGTCGCGCGTGAGGTCGATCCGATCCAGCTGCGACGGGGTCAGCCCCATCGCCGTGCGGAACGACGCGTACTCCGCCTCGGCGGCCACCTGCTGCGGACGCACGCAGACGTACACGAGCGGGGCCATTCGAGAATTCTACGGCGGACCAGACGCGGTCATGTCGCTATGACTCCCGGTGACGACGCCCAGGCGACCGGTGCCTCGGCGGCGAGCCGACCGGAGAATGGGAGCATGACCGATCGCCTCATCGTGACCGACGTCGCCGAGCTGGGCGACATCCTCGACCGCCTCGACCGCGCCGCCGCCGGCTTCGGCTGGCGTGTGCGGCGACCGGCCGACGCCGCCGGGCTCGAAGAGCGGGCCCGTGCCGCGCAGAGCGGTCTGCGGCTGCCCTCGCCCCTGGTCGTCACCCTCGAGGCCGACCCGGATGCCGCCGACGCCGTCGTCCCGGTGGACGCAGCCGCGCTGCTGCGTCGCGCGCCGGTGCAGGGTGCGGTCGCGGACGGCGCCCGCGGGCTGCACGGCCGCTGATCCGCGGCAGCACTCAGCGCGAGGAGTTCGCGGTGCGTCCGCGCACGATCCCGATGAAGGTTTCGACGAGCGGCGTCGTGGCGTCGGTCGGCCAGGCGAGGGCGACGCTCGACCCGGGGGCATCGACGACCGGACGGTAGTCGACGTCCTTGCGGTGGTGCAGCCGCGCGAGCGACATCGGGACGAGCACCACGCCGGTGCCCGCCGCGACCGTCGCGATCGCATCGGCGGTGGTCTCGAGCGGAGCGAAGGCGGGGGTCACGGCATCCGGTACGACGGCGCCCAGCACGTCATCGCGCGGGACGATGACGATCTCGCCGGCCAGGTCGGCGAGGGTGAGCTCGTCGGCGACCGTGAGGGCCGACTCGACCGAGCACACCGCGACGGGTGCCTCGTCGTAGAGCGCGATGACGCTCAGATGGTCACGCTCGATCGGCAGCCGGACGATCGCGGCATCGACCGCGCCGTCGCGCAGCGCAGCGCGCTGGTCGGCGACGTCGACGGCCACGAGCTCGAGCGGGTTCCGCGGCATCCGCTCTTTCCAGATGTCGATCCACTTGCCCGGCGTCGCGCCCGGTACCGCGCCGAGCCGGAACGGTCCCGCCGGGACGCGATCTCCCGGTCGCTCGTCGGGGCGGGGCGGAGCCGCTCGTTCGGCGCGCGCATCCGGCCGCCGCGGTGCTTTGCCCCGCGCCGCGGGCGCGCCGGAACTGCGCCCCGCGCGATGCGCGGGACGCCGACGCGATCCACCCGTGGCCATGCCTCGAGGGTATCCGGCCGCGGGTGACCGATCAGGCCGCCAGGCGCAGACCCCGCTGATCGGTGGCCACGTGCTCACCGTCGGCGATGTTCTCGTCGTCTCCGATCAGCGACCCTCCGGCGACGTGCGCGTGCGCCCCGATGAACGCGCGGATCCCGATCTTCGCGCGCGGTCCGATGGCCGCGCCGCAGCCCACGTGCGCGTGCGGCGCGATCTGAGCGTTCGGGCCGATGACGGCCTCGCGCTCGATCCACACGCCGCGCCCGATGTGCGCGCCCGCCGCGACCTGGACACCGGGTTCGACGTAGGCGCCCGCCTCGACCAGCGCGGTCGGGTGCACCTTGGCCCCGTTCGCGATCAAGCCCCGACCGTTCGCGTGCTTGCGGTAGCGAAGCGTCTCGCCACGGTCGTTCTCGATGTCGATGTAGTTCTTGCCCACGATCCCCTCCGACAGTTCCGGCTCCGGTACTGAGTACTGGAAACAACCCCACGACCCGCGTTTTCATTCCCACGAATCATTCGGAGCGCGGGGCCGACCGGTTTGCTGGAACAAGCGTGCGGTGCCGCGAGAACATGGTCGACGGGGTGTGCCAGCCGGCCGTCGAGCGATAACATGACCGGCCGTCGTCCGTTGCCCCCGGTCCTTTGCGAGGATGGGCTCGTGGAGCCTTCTCGCGCACCCTCTACCGGGCCGTCCCTCGTCTTCGAAGCGGCCCTCACCCGGCACACCCGCGCCGAAGACCTGGTCGGCATCCTCACCGGCACCTTTGTCGCTTCGCTGGGCCTGCACCTGCTGCAGTCGTCGGGGTCGGTCACCGGAGGCACCGCCGGGCTGGCGCTGCTCGTCGGTTACGCGACGGGATGGTCGTTCCCGGTGCTGTTCGCCGTCGTGAACGCCCCGTTCGCGATCCTGGCGCTGTGGAAGAAGGGGTTGTCGTTCACGATCCGGACGTTCGCCTCGATCGGTCTGGTGTCGGTGTTCACCTTCGTGCACCAGCACCTCATGCTGTTCGCGAGTATCGAACCGATCTACGGCACGCTCGGCGGCAACCTGCTGGCCGGCGTCGGCCTGTTGATCCTCTTCCGCCACCGAGCGAGCCTCGGCGGGGTCAACATCATCGCGCTCGTGCTGCAGGAGCGCACGGGCTTCAGCGCCGGGTGGACCCAGATGATCTTCGACGTCATCATCATCCTCGCGGCCCTGCTCGTGCTGCCGTGGCCGGCGGTGCTGCTGAGCGCGGCGGGCGCGGTCGTGTTGAGCATCGTGCTGGTGCTCAACCACCGCCCGGGGCGCTACATCGGCCGCTGAGGCCGGGAGCCCCTCTCGCCGTCAGCTCTGGCAGCGCGGGCACCAGAAGATCAGGCGCTCGCTCGTGGGCAGGGCGCCGATCTCATCGGTCTCGATCAGCGTGCCGCACCGCCGACACGGCTTGCCCTCACGGCGGTAGACCCACATGCGCTGGCCCGGCCGGTCGATGCCGGTGAATGTGCGGGCCGATCGATCGCGGTTGGCCTGGATCATGCGGTACCCGGTCTCGAGCACGGCCGTCGCGTCGATCTCGTTCGCGGGGGTCGTCGGCAGGATGCCGCGGACGAAGAGCAGCTCGTTCGCGTACACGTTGCCCAGCCCCGCGACGTTGCGCTGGTCGAGCAGTGCGACGTGGGCGGCGCGTGTGTCGGCGGCGACACGGCGCGATGCCTCGGCGAGGTCCCAATCGGGCCCGAGCAGATCGGGGCCGAGGTGCCCCACGAGGCGGTCCTCGTCGGCGGTGGGCAGCACCTCGACCATCGCGAGCTCGAAGCCGACGGCATCCGCGGGGGCCGTTCCCACGATCGCCCGCGCCTGGAAGGCCGGGGCGCGCCACCGCTGTCCGGGGCGATAGACGTGCCAGCGGCCCTCCATCTTCAGATGCGAGTGCAGCGTGTGCTCGCCGACGCGAAGCAGCAGATGCTTGCCCCGCGCGATCGACGAGTGCACGCGCTCGCCGCGCAGGTCGGCGGTGGCGCTTCCCGGGACGCGGATGTCGAACCTCGTGACCTCGTGCCCGACCAGGGCGTCGCCGATCGTGCGCGCGGCGCGGAAGACGGTGTCGCCCTCAGGCATTCGCGGCGCTCCGGCTTCCCGCGGTCGCCCGGCGCAGCGTGAGGCCGCGCGAGGACTCGACGAAACCGGCGGCGCGCAGCGCGCGCCCGGTCGCCGTGCCGTAGACGAACTCGCCGTTGACCTGCTCCACCGTGAGCGTGTCGAGTCGTCGCGCCTGCGCGGTGCGCACGAGCTCGGCCGCCGCCGCGGTGAGGATCTCCTCGTCGTCGTGGAACGCCAGCGCCGAGCGGCCGCCCCGCTCGAGGTAGAGGGTCAGCGCGCCGTCGACGAGCACGACGACACCGCCCGCCTTCCGCCCCGGGCGGTGCGAGACTCCCTCGAGGGCCGGCCAGCCGAGCGCCGCGCCGTAGGGGTTGGCGGGGTCGGTCGCCGCGAGCGTGACGGCGCGCCGGGGCGGCGGGTCGGGCAGAGCGGCGAACTCGCGCAGCCGGTCGACCGTGACGGATGCCGCGAACTGCGCCGCACCGAGCGTCTCGATGACGTAGCCGCGGCGGCAGTGGCCCGCCTCTTCGAAACCCGCGAGCACACGGTAGACCTGCGCGAAACCGCCGGGGACGCCCTCGGACTGCACGCTGCCTCGCGTGACGACGCCGTAGCGATCGAGCAGCAGCCCGGCTGAGGCGGTGACCCGGAGCGAGGGGTCGGGCTCGACCGCGGGAAGCAGCGACCAGCGTCCGCCGAGCGTCGTCGGGCGCGGTGCGGCGGGAGTCGACGGCCGGGCGAGCGGCGTGCCGCGGTACAGGCGCGACCGGGGCGTCCGGCGCGCGCTGCGGTGGGCCTGCGACCCGCCCGACAGCAGCGAGCGCACCGGCGTGAACGTGTCGTTCGTCAGGCGTCCCGCCCACGCCAGGCGCCAGAGGGCGTCGAGCACGCTCTGCTCGTTCGGAGCCCCGACCGCCGCGACCAATTGGCCCGCGAACCAGCCGCCGCCGACGGCCAGCGCCTCGAGGATCCGCACGTCGAGCTCGCCCGAGGTCGACGACTCGTCCGCGTCGGTGTCGGCATCGGCCAGCGCGAGGGTCAACGGCGCCATGTCGGCGGGATGCAGCGCGATCCAGCCGTCGCGTCCGGGCAGCGTGCCGTGCCCCGACCACACGACCTCGCCCGTCGCCGTCAACTCGTCGAGCATCCCGGGGGAGTAGTCGCGCACGCGCGACGGCAGCACCAGCGACTCCCAGGCGCTCGCGGGGATCGGCACGCCGGCCAGCTGCTCGATGACGGCCGCGACCCCGTCGACGCCCTCGAGGGGACGCGTGACGTGCTGCCAGACCGGCAGGAACCGGGCGAAAGCCTCGGGTGAGACCGGCTCGACGCTGCCGCGGATCGCCGCGAGCGACCGCATCCGCAGCCGCCGCAGCACCTCGGAGTCGCACCATTCGAGATCGTCGGCGTCGGCGCCGGATGCCTCGGGCAGGAAGTACCCGCTCGCGATGCGCCCCTGCGACTCGAGGCGCTGCAGCGTCTGCCGCGCGACCGCGGTGCCGATGCCGAGACGCGTCGCCACGTCGGCGGTGCGGAACGGACCGTGGGTGCGCGCGTGACGGGCCACGAGGTCGGCGAGCGGGTCGACGACCGGCTCGAGGAACGCGGTCGGGATGCCCACCGGCAACGCCGCCCCGAGCGCGTCGCGCAAGCGGCCGGCATCCTCGATCGCCGCCGTTCGCTGCACACCGGCGATCGTGACCGGGATGGCACGTCGTGCCGTCACGAGCTGTTGCAGCAGCTCGGCGGCCTCGGCGACCCGGTGTGCCGGAGGAGATCCGCCGTCCGGAGGAGCGGACGCGGCGTTCGCTTCCTCCGCTGCGCCGATCTCCTCCGATGTGCCGGTGCCCGTGCCGGCGTCCGTGCCGGCGTCGGTGCCGGTGGACTCCTCGAGCCGGGCGGCGACCTCGGCGGCATCCAGCGGCCCGAGCAGACGCAGCAGGTCGGCGACGCCTTCGACCCCGCGCGCCCGGCGGTCGGGGGCCAGGCGCTGGGCCTCGCGCTCGAACTGCGCGATGACCTCCGGGTCGAGCAGTTCGCGCATCTCGACCTTGCCGAGCAGCTCCGACAGCAGCGCCGGGTCGACCGACAGAGCCGCGGCCCGGCGCTCGGCGAGCGGCGAGTCGCCCTCGTACATGAACGCGCCGACGTAGCCGAAGAGCAGATCCCGCGCATACGGCGAGGGCTGCGACGTCGTTGTCTCGACGAGCCGGATGCGGCGGTCGGCGATGCTCCGCGCGATGCGCAGCAGCGCCGGCAGGTCGTAGACGTCCTGCAGGACCTCGCGCAGGGTCTCGAGGATGATCGGGAACGACGGATGCCGCCGCGCGACCTCGAGCAGCTGAGCCGACCGCTGCCGCTGCTGCCACAGCGGAGCGCGCTTGTTCGGGTTGAGCCGGGGCAGCAGCAGCGCCCGGGCGGCGCACTCGCGGAAGCGCGAGGCGAACAGCGCCGACCCGCCCACTTCGTCGGTGACGATGTGCTCGAGCTCGTCGGCGTCGAAGACGAACAGCTCGGCGCCGGGCGGCTCGGCGGCGGCATCCGGGACCCGCGCGATGATGCCGTCGTCGCTCGCCACGGCCGCGCCCTCGACTCCGAGGCGCTCGCGGATGCGGGCGTTGACCGCCAGCGCCCACGGCGCGTGCACGTGCATGCCGTAGGGGGAATGCAGGATGACGCGCCAGTCGCCGACCTCGTCGCGCGAGCGCTCGACGGTGAGGGTGCGGTCGGTCGGCAGGCTGCCCGTGGCCTCGCGCTGTTCGGCGAGGTGGGCCAGCAGGTTCTCGATGGCGTAGTCGTCGAGCCCCGACTCGCGCAGGCGCTCGGCGGCCTTCTCGGGCCCCGCCGCCGACACCTCGCGGCTGAACTTCCCGAGCGCCTCACCGAGCTCGGCGGGACGCCCGAGTCCGTCGCCGTGCCAGAACGGCAGCTTTCCCGGCTGCCCGAACGCGGGCACCACGTTGACCCGGTCGTGCGTGATCTCGACGATCCGCCAGCTCGTGGTGCCCAGCGTGAACACGTCGTTGACGCGCGACTCGTAGACCATCTCCTCGTCGAGCTCGCCGACGCGCGCATTGCGGCTCTCACCCGCGACGAACACGCCGAACAACCCGCGGTCGGGGATCGTGCCGCCGCTCGTGACGGCGATGCGCTGCGCGCCGGGGCGCCCGGTGAGCGTGCCCTGGTCGCGGTCCCACACCAGTCGCGGGCGCAGCTCGGCGAACTCGTCGGAGGGGAAGCGACCCGCCAGCAGGTCGAGCGTCGCCTCGTACGCCGATCGCGGCAGCGTGCGGAACGGCGCGCTGCGGCGGATCGTCTCGAACCACCCCTCGACCTCGATGGTGCCGGTCGCGCAGGCGGCGATGGTCTGCTGCGCCAGGATGTCGAGCGGGTTCTGCGGCACCGCGATGGCCTCGATCTTGCCCGCGAGCATGCGCTCGGTGACGACCGCGGTGTGCAGGACGTCGCCGCGATGCTTGGGGAACAGCGCCGCGCGGCTGACCTCGCCGACCTGGTGACCGGCGCGACCGACGCGCTGCAGACCGGATGCCGCCGACGGCGGCGCCTCGACCTGGATGACCAGATCGACCGCGCCCATGTCGATGCCGAGCTCGAGGCTCGAGGTCGCCACGACGCAGCGCAGCGCGCCGGACTTCAGCTCGTCCTCGACCTGCGCGCGCTGCTCCTTCGACACCGACCCGTGGTGGGCCTTGGCGAGCACGGGCTCTGCGCCGGCCAAGGCTCCCGCCTGCGCCATCATCGCGGCCGGCGGAGCGGCGGCATCGGGCAGGTCTCCGCCGAGGCGTTCGGTGTAGATCTCGTTGAGGCGGCCCGTCAGCCGCTCGGCGAGCCGGCGCGAGTTCGAGAAGACGATCGTCGAGCGATGCTGCAGGATGCGGTCGACGATCGCCTCTTCGACGTGCGGCCACACCGATCCGGTGGCCTCGGTCGCCTGCGGCCCTCGGTACCACGCGCCGTCGTCGCCATCGCCGTCGTCGTCCTCGTCGTCGCTTTCGGGGCGCGCCGCCGCGGCCGCCTCGTCGGCGCCGGGCGGTGCCGGCGGGTGCAGCATGTCGGGGATCGGGACCACGACGTTCAGGTCGAACGCCTTCGTGGCCTTCGGCGCCACGATCTCGACCGGGGCCGCGCCGCCGAGGAAGCGGGCGACCTCGTCGATGGGGCGGACCGTCGCCGAGAGCCCGATGCGCTGCGCGGGCTTCTCGAGCAGTGCATCGAGGCGCTCGAGGCTCACGGCGAGGTGGGCGCCGCGCTTGGTCGCCGCGACGGCGTGGACTTCGTCGACGATCACGGTGTGCACGCCGCGCAGCGTCTCGGACGCCTGCGAGGTGAGCATCAGGTACAGCGACTCGGGGGTCGTGATGAGGATGTCGGGCGGCCGCGCGACGAGCGCGCGTCGAGCGGCCGACGACGTGTCACCCGAGCGGACGCCTACCGTGACGTCGGGCACCGGCTGCCCGAGCCGCCGCGCGGACTGGCCGATGCCGACGAGCGGCGAGCGCAGGTTGCGCTCGACGTCGACGCCGAGGGCCTTCAGTGGCGAGACGTAGAGGACGCGCGTGTCGGCGGGTGCGGCATCCGTGCGCCGCCGCTTGACCGGGCGGTCATCGACGGGACCGGCGGCGACCTTGTCGCGGAAGATCCGGTCGATCGCCCAGAGGAAGGCCGACAGCGTCTTGCCCGACCCCGTCGGCGCCACCACGAGGGCGTGCTTGCCCGCCGAGATCGCCTCCCACGCACCGGCCTGAGCGGACGTCGGCTTCGAGAACGCGCCACGGAACCAATCCGCGGTGGGCGCGGAGAATCGGGCGAGCACATCGGCCATGCCCTCATCTTCGCGCGGACCACCGACATCGGCGCGGCCTTGCGCCGGCGGCGACCGACGTGCCAGGCGGCACGGGCCCCGCCGGCGCGGCATCCGTCAGCTCTCGGTCACCCGGCCCTCGCGCACCTCAAGCGTGAGCGTCGGCTCCAGCCGGGCGAGGAAGTCCTCGTCGTGGCTGACGACGAGGACAGCGCCCCGGTAGGCCGCGAGCGCGTCGACGAGCTGATCGACGGTGTCGAGGTCGAGGTTGTTCGTCGGCTCGTCGAGCACGAGCAGCTGCGGTGGCGGGTCGGCGAGCAGCTCGCGCGCGAGGGCGAGCCGGAACCGTTCCCCGCCTGACAGCGCCGAGACCGGCCGCATCACGGTGTCGCCGCGGAGCAGGAACCGGGCGAGCCGATTGCGCAGCTCCGCGTCGGTGGCCGTGGGAGCCGCTGCCCGCACGCTCTCGAGCACCGTGTCGCCGTCTCGCAGCCCGTCGACGCGCTGCGAGAGGTACCCGACCCGGTCGGTGTGCGCGACCGCCGTGCCGTAACTCCTCACTTCCCGCTCGTCGGCGGCCGTATCCGGGCTCTCCGGCGCGGGGGCGGCCGGATCTGAGGAGTTGGCGCGCGCCGACCCGACGAGCCGCTCGAGCAGCGTCGTCTTGCCGGCGCCGTTCGGCCCCACGACCGCCACCCGCTCGGGGCCCTGCACGACCCACGAGCGCTCGCCGTCGGCGATGGTCGCGATGCGGCGGCCCGCGGCGACCCCGGGATCGGGCAGGTCGATCCGCACCGCGTCGTCGTCGCGCACCCGGCGGCCGGCGGCGTCGAGGGCGGCGCGTGCCGTCGCCTCGCGATCGGATGCCGCACCGCGGACCTTCCCGGCCGACACCTGCGCGGCCGAGGCGCGGTTGCCCGCGACGATCCCCGGCACCCGCTTCTCGCGCTGGGCCTTGGCTCCCATCGCTGCGCGTCGGGCCAGGGTGGTCTCGGTCTCGATCCGGTCGCGCTTCTCGCGGCGCAGCGCTGACGCCGCGGCGGTCTCGGCGGCGCGCGCGGCTTCCTGCTCGGCGTCCCGCCACGCGCGCCAGGCGGAGTAGGGGCCGCCGTACACGGTGAGCTCTGACCCGTACAACTCGGCGGTGTCGTCCATCAGCTCGAGCAGCCGGGTGTCGTGACTCACGACGATGAGGGCGCCGCGCCACGACCGCACGATCTCGACGACCCGCTCGCGTGCGTCACGGTCGAGATTGTTCGTGGGCTCGTCGAGCAGTGCCACCTCGGCGCGGCGCAGCTGCACCCCGACGAGCGCCGCGAGCACCGCCTCTCCGCCCGAGAGCTCGCCGACACGACGATCGAGCGCTCCCGGCGGCAGGCCCGCGGCGGCGAGGGCGGCCGTCGCTCGGGCCTCGGCGTCCCAGTCATCGCCGATCGTGTCGAAGTGGCGCGGATCCACGTCGCCGTCCTCGACGGCGCGGACGGCGTCGACGACGGCCGCGACGCCGACGAGGTCGGCGACGCGACGATCGACGTCGAGGGTCAGGCGCTGCGGCAGGAGCTCGACGCGTCCGGCCGCGCTGACGGTGCCGGAGCCCGGGGCGATCGCGCCCGCGATGAGCCGCAGAAGCGTCGTCTTGCCGGAGCCGTTGCGGCCGACGAGGCCGGTGCGTCCGGCACCGAACGCGCCCGAGACCTCGCGCAGCGCGGTCGTCCCGTCGGGCCAGATGTGGGTGATGCGGTCGAGCACGACCGCGGGAGTGGGATGGGGCATGGTGCCTCCTCGGATGTCGTCGTGCGCGGGCGCGACGGACACCGAGAAGCCCCGGCAGAGAGGGGATCGGTCCGGCGGGCCAGCGCGGTATCGAAAAGCGCTGGCCGAATCGAACGCCCGGAGGCATCGACGGATCAGCGCGGGATCACAGCGCGGTCGCGTCGAAACCGATCAACGGTCGTTCCTCACACTCGGGACAGGGGCGGAGAGAGTCTACGCCTCGGGCAGCTGCTTGCGCAGGAACGTGGAGACATCGCTCAGCTCGTCCGCCGACACGGCGTGCGCGAGCCCGGGGTAGACCCGTCCGCTCAGTTCCACGTGCCCCGGCAGCCACTGCACCGTGTGCGCGACGAGCGGGGCGGGGATGACGTCGTCGAGAGCCCCGCGCCCCCAGAAGACGGGCGGACGCCGCTCGGCGAGCGCGGCGTCGCCGGGCAGCGGATGCGGGTTGGCGTACCCGGCGAGGCTCACGGCGAACGAGAAGGCGTCGGGCGCCAGGCGCAGCGCCTCGATCGCCATGACCCCGCCCTGCGAGAACCCGAGCACGCCGACGGATGCCGCATCCGCACGGACCCCGTCGATCCAGGTCACGAGCGCGCGCGCACTCGCCGTCGCGATGTCGGGGTCGCGGCCGTGCAGGCCCTCGATCGGGTACCACGACCACCCCGGCGTCGGGAACGGCGGCGACAGCGGGGCGCGGACCGCGGCGACGACGTACTCCGCCGGCAGGTGCGGCGCGAGCGCGAAGAGATCGTTCTCGTCGGATCCGTACCCGTGCATCAGCACCAGGAGCGGCCGACCGGCCCGCTCGGCCGGGGGCGCCGACCAGCGCACGGCGGCGGAATCGAGGACCGGGGTCTCGGACATGGGACCATCCTGGCAGCCGGCTCCGACGTCCGGTCATCGCGCTGCGGGACGGCATTGGTATACATGGAGCATGGCCGTGCGCACCCCCGACCCCGATCCCGACGAGGGCGACGCGTCCTCGCTGCCCGTCGATCCGCTGCGGGGCGCTCCCGGTGGCGGGGCGGCGAACCCGGCCTGGCTCAGCGACGTCGAGCTGACCGAGGCCCGCCGCCGGTTACCCATGCTGTACGTCGAGGCGGTGCCGGTGCGCACCGACGGCCTCGGCGCCGTCACGCAGGTCGGCATCCTGCTGCGCGCGACACCGGTGGGCGAGATGACGCGCACGATCGTGTCGGGTCGCGTGCGCTACGGCGAGACGATCCGCGACGCCCTCTTCCGCCACGTCGAGAACGACCTGGGGCCGATGGCGTTCCCGCTGCTGCCGGCCTCGCCGACGCCGTTCACCGTCGCCGAGTACTTCCCGATCCCCGGCGTCAGCGCCTTCCACGACGACCGGCAGCACGCCGTCTCGCTCGCGTTCGTCGTGCCGGTCACGGGCACCTGCGAGCCGCGGCAGGACGCCCTCGAGGTCACGTGGCTCGATCCGGCGGAGGCCGCGTCCGACGCGCTCGCGGCCGAGATGGAGGGCGGCCGCGGCACCCTCATCCGCCTGGCCCTCGCCTCGGTCGGCGCGCTGCGCTGAGCGCTCTGCGCTGAGGGTGCCGCGCCGCGCGCCCGGCGCCCTGCGTAGGCTCGGAGCATGACCGCGCCGCAGCCCCTCGCCCTCCCCGCCGATCCCTCGGGTTGGCTCGCGTTCGCCTCGGATCGACCCGACGCCCGCATCGGCCGCGTGCGCGACATCGACGCGCAGCTCATCGCGGGTCACGACCTGTCGCCGCTGGCCCGGCTGCAGCTGTGGAACGAGGCCTCGATCGCGATCGCCGAGGCCGCGTCCGAGGCATCCGTGCTCAGTGAGGCGCATCCCGATCCCGCCGTCCGCGAGGCCGCCGAGGCGCGCGTGCAGGCCATCGACGCGCTGCTGTCGGAGCGGGCCCTCGACCCGCGCCTGTTCGCGGTCTTCGACGGGCTCACGACGGACGGACTGGATGCCGCCGCCCGCCGCCTGCTCGCGCGCATCCAGCGGGACTTCCGTCGGGGCGGCGTCGATCGCGACGACGCGACCCGTGACCGGCTGCGGGCGCTCGCCGAGCGCGACACCGCGCTGTCGCTGCGGTTCTCGCGCAACATCCGCGACGGCCGCCGGGAGCTGAAGGTCGCTCCCGACGCGCTCGCCGGGCTGCCGCAGGACTTCATCGACGCCCACCCCGTCGACGCCGACGGGCTCGTCACCCTGACGACCGAGTACACCGACCTCATGCCCGTGCGTGAGTTCGCGGAGCGCCGCTCGACGCGCACCGCGCTGCTGTCGGTCTACAACGACCTCGCGTGGCCCGAGAACGATCCGGTGCTCGCCGAGCTCCTGGCCGTCCGGGCCGAACGCGCCGAGCTGCTCGGCTACGGCGACTGGGCCGACCACGAGACCGAGACCCGCATGATCGGATCGAGCGCCGCCATCCGCTCGTTCCTCGACCGGATCGCCGATGCCACGCGCGAGGTCGCGGCGGCCGAGTACGAGCAGCTGCTCGAGCGCCTGCGACGCGACGAGCCCGATGCCGACGCCGTCACCTCGGCCGATCTCTGGTACCTGCTGGGGGCCGTCAAGCGCGAGCGGTTCGCCGTCGACGCGCAGGAGGTGCGCGCCTACTTCGCGTTCGAGAACGTGCTGCCGGGTGTGCTCGACGTCACGGCGCGACTGCTCGAGATCAGCTACCGTCCCGTCGACGCCGCGGCGTGGCACGAGGACGTCCGCAGCTACGACGTGTTCCGGGGCGAGCGTCACCTCGGCCGCATCCACCTCGATCTGCATCCGCGCGAGGGCAAGTACAACCACGCCGCCTGCTTCGGTCTCGCGCCGGGGATCGCGGGCCGCTCGCTGCCCGAGGGCGTCCTGCTGTGCAACTTCTCGCGTGGGCTGCTCGAGCACGATCAGGTCGTGACGTTCTTCCACGAGTTCGGCCACCTCGTTCACGGCATCCTCGGCGGCGCCGACGCCGTGTGGGCCGACTTCAGCGGCATCGAGACCGAGTGGGACTTCGTCGAGGCCCCCAGCCAGCTGCTCGAGGAATGGGCGTGGGATGCCGGTGTGCTGGCGACCTTCGCCCGCAACGAAGCCGGTGAGCCGATCCCCGCCGATCTCGTGGAGCGGATGCGGGTCGCCGACGCGTTCGGCCGCGCCCTCGAGGTGACCCGTCAGCTCGGGCACGCGAACGTCTCGTACGGGCTGCACGTCGAGCGTCCGGCGGATCTCGCCGGCGCCGTCGAGCGGTGGTACCGCGAGTCGTCGCCCGTGCGCCCGCTGCCCGGCGGTCACACCTACGCCGGCTTCGGCCACCTCACCGGGTACGGCGCCTGCTACTACACGTACCAGTGGAGCCTCGTGATCGCGCGTGACCTGCTGTCGGCGTTCGGCGACGACCTGATGGACCCGGCCGTCGCCCGGCGGTACCGCGAGCGCGTGCTGGAGCCCGGCGGCAGCCGCGACGCGGCCGACCTCGTCGCCGACTTCCTCGGTCGCCCGTCCTCCTTCGACGCCTACCGCGACTGGCTCGCCGGCGCCTGACGCCCGCCCCGGGCCGAACCCGCGCGGGCATAGCGGTCGGCGAGAGCGGCGAACGCGTCGGCGAGTTCGGGCGGCCCGACCACCTCCATCGGTGCGTCGAACCGGCCGAACGACGCCGCTAGCGCGGCCCACGACCACGAGCCGCTCTCGAGTCGGCAGGTGTCGTCGTCGATGGCGGTGACGGTGCCGTCGCCCGCGAAGGGCCGGACCCGGCGCGCGGGAAGGTGCAGCACGACGGCGCCGCGGCACGGCCACGCGTCGACGTCGGATCCGCGGAAGCGCGCCGAGACGAAGGCATCGACGTCGCCACCGGGGACCGCCCGCCGGTCGAAGCGCGGGCCGTGCGGGATGCGCGGGCGCACGCGATCAGCGCGGTAGAGGCGCCAGTCGCCCCGGTCGAGATCCCACGCCACGAGGTACCAGCGTCCGCCCGCGGCGACGAGGTGGTGCGGCTCCGCACGCCGCGGCGGCATGGCCGGTCCGACGTCCGGTGCGGCGTGGTCGTCGTCGGTAGGGCGGACGTAGTCGAAGCGGAGGGTCTGCCGGTCGCGGATCGTGTCGGCCAGCGCGACGAGCACCTCGAGCGGGACGTCCGGCGGTGCGGCATCCCCGGGACGGCCGACGGTGGTGATGTCGAGGGCGTCGAGCCGGTGTCGCAGACGCGAGGGCATCACCTGCCGGATCGTCGCGAGGGCGCGGATCGCCGCGTCGCCGATGCCCGCGCCGACGGCCGGCGCCGACCGCAGTGCGAGGGCGACCGCGACGGTCTGGTCCTCGTCGAACAGCAGCGGCGGCAACTCGCTGCCGGCGTCGAGGCGGTAGCCGCCGTCGGGACCGAGCGAGGCGTGGATGCGGTAGCCCATCTCTCGCAGGCGCTCGATGTCGCGGCGCACCGTGCGGTCGCTGACCTCCAGGCGCGCGGCCAGCACGGCGCCGGGCCAGTCGCGGCGAGCTTGGAGCAGCGACAGCAGCGTGAGCAATCGCGACGTCGTGGTCATGGCCCCCACCGTACCCGCGAAGGCGGACAGAAACTGACCTGCACGCCCGGCAGGCTGACGGTGTCGAGCCGATCGGGCCGACCCTCACTCAGGAGCAGCGATGACCATCCAGACCACCCCCCACCTCAACTTCCGCGGCGATGCACGCGAGGCGCTCGAGTTCTACGGCTCCGCTTTCGGCGGCCACACCGTCATCACCACGTACGCCGAGGTCGGCATGCCGGCCGACGCTCCCGGCGCCGACGCCGTCGTGTTCGGCCTCGTGGTCGCCGAGAACGGCTTCCGCGTCATGGGCTACGACATCCCGGGTCGCACCGAGGGCTCGATCGCCGGCGGCGGGGCGACCCGCCGCGAGAACAACGCGACGATCACCGATCAGGCGCTCTTCGTCTCGGTCGGCTCCGAGAGCCTCGCCGAGCTGCAGGGGCCCTGGGACGCGCTGGCGACGGATGCCGTCATCGTCGAGCCGCTCGCCGCGTCGGCGTGGAGCGCCGGGTTCGGCATGCTCACCGACCGGTTCGGTGTGACGTGGAGCTTCAGCGTCACCGCGCGCTGAACGCACGGAGCCGCGGCCGGATAGCTCCGCGCCGCGGCTCCCGTCGCTCGTGAAGCGGGGTCAGTCGGCCGTCAGGCGCCCGAGCTCGGCGACGAAGGCGTCGACATCGGACGCGGACGTGTCGAACGAGCACATCCAGCGCACCTCGCGAGCAGCTTCGTCCCAATCGTAGAAACGGAACGATGCGCGCAGCCGGTCGGCGACGCCCTCGGGCAGCACGGCGAACACGCCGTTGGCCTGCGTCGGCTGCGTGAACTCGACCCCGCGGATCGAGCCGTCGGCGATTCCGGCCTCGACGCTCGAGCGCAGGCGCTGCGCCATCCCGTTCGCGTGCTCGGCGTTGCGGCGCCACAGGTCGTTCTCGAGCAGCGCGACCAGCTGCGCCGAGACGAAGCGCATCTTCGACGACAGCTGCATGTTGAGCTTGCGCAGGTACGTCAGCCCCTCGGATGCCGCCGGGTCGAGCACGACGATGGCCTCGCCGATCATCGCGCCGTTCTTCGTGCCGCCGAAGCTCAGGACATCGACACCGACGTCGCGGGTGATGGCGGCCAGCGGCAGGTCGAGCGCTGCCGCGGCGTTCGCGATGCGCGCGCCGTCCATGTGCAGGCGCATGCCGCGGGCGTGCACGTGGTCGGCGATCGTCCGCAGCTCGTCGGGGGTGTAGATCGTCCCGAGCTCGGTCGACTGCGTGATCGACACCACGAGCGGCTGGGCGCGGTGCTCATCGCCCCAGCCCCACGCCTCGCGGTCGATGAGGTCGGGGGTGAGCTTCCCGTCGGCGGTCGGGACGTTCAGGATCTTGATGCCGCCGACGCGTTCGGGGGCGCCGCCCTCGTCGACGTTGATGTGCGCCGTGGATGCCGCGATCACGGCCCCCCAGCGCGGCAGCATCGACTGCAGCGCCGTGACGTTGGCGCCCGTGCCGTTGAACACGGGGAAGGCCTCCGCGCCGGCGCCGAAGTGCTCGGCGACGAGCTCCTGCAGGCGTGCGGTGTACACGTCCGAGCCGTAGGCGGTCTGGTGTCCGTCGTTGGCCGCGGTGATGGCGGCGAGGACCTCCGGGTGGATGCCGGAGTAGTTGTCGGACGCGAAGCCGCGCACCGAGGTGTCGTGCAGGGAGGTCATGACCTCATCCTTTCAGCCTCGGGCGCGGCCTCGGGCCCGCGTGCGGGTCAGCCGCGGATGCCGCGGGTCGGTGTCGTCGTCGTCCCGCGGATACCGCGGGTCGATGCGATGACGTCGCGCATCTTCTTCTCGAGGGCCTCGTAGAACATCGACAGCGGGAACTCGTCGTCGAGCACGGCGTCGGTGAAGCCCTTCGGCGGACCGGCGAGCACCTCCTCCGGCAGCCCGCGCGCCCACACCGACGCCGGGTGCGGTTCGAGCACCGACCGCACGAGCTCGTACGCCGCGAGCCAGTGCGCCGTCTTGGGCCGGTCGATCGACTCCCAGTACAGGCGGTCGATCGCGTCGCCCAGGGCGACGACGGCATCCGGCACCTCCCGCCAATCGAACGCGAGCGCCGTGTCGGTCCAGTGCAGCACGCCGCGCCGGTGCAGCCACGCGAACAGCAGCTGGCCGCCGAGCCCGTCGTAGTTGCGCACCCGCGTCCCCGTGATGGCAAACCGGAAGATCCGGTCGAAGATCACGGCGTACTGCACCAGTCGCGACAGCCGCAGCAGCTCGGCATCCACCGGGTCGAGGCCGGGCTCGGCGCCCAGGCTCCGCTCGAGGGCGACGCACTCGCGGAACGCCGTCAGGTCGCACCGCAGCTCTTCGAGGGAGTACAGGAAGAACGGCATCCGCTGCTTGATCATGAACGGGTCGAACGGCAGGTCGCCGCGCATGTGCGTGCGGTCGTGGATGAGATCCCACATGACGAACGCCCGCTCGGTGAGCGCCTGGTCGTCGAGCATCTCCGCCGCCTCGGCGGGCAGGTCGAGCTTGGTGATCTCGGATGCCGCGGCGACGACGCGTCGGTAGCGCGCGGCCTCACGGTCCTGGAAGATCGCGCCCCACGTGAAGGTCGGGATCTCGCGCATCGCGACCGTCTCGGGGAACAGCACGGCCGAGTCGGTGTCGTATCCGGCCGTGAAGTCGAGCAGCCGCAACGACACGAACAGACGATTCGCGTACATCGTCTCGAGCCGGGCGATCTCCTCCGGCCAGATCGCCTCGACCAGCAGCGCCTCGACGTGCCGGTCGCGCGAGCCGTTCTGCGTGTACATCGGGAACACGACGAGATGCCGGATGCCGTCGACGCGGTGCTGCTGCGGCTGGAAGGCCAGGAGCGAGTCGAGGAAATCGGGCACGCCGAACGCCCCCTCCGTCGACACCGCTTCGCCCGGATCGCCCGGGCCGGCCCATCGCTCGAAGTCCCGGATCGAGGCGGCGAGGTACGCGCTGTCGTGCGGGAACCGCGGCGCGAGCCGTTCGATCGCGGCGGTGATCGCCGCGACGTGTCGTCGCGCCGTGTCCCGGTCGCCGGGGTCGGGCACCGAGCCGTCGGCAGCCTGCAGGGTCTGCAGAGCCGTCGCGGCATCGCGCAGCGCGATCCAGGCGGGGTCGTGCTCCACGTCGGCGGCGAGCGCGATGCCCGCGGCGTCGATCGCGGCGCCGTCCTCGACGACCTCGGGCTCGCCGATGATCGTCTTGGCGGCACCGGGGGTGGGGCGCGTCTGTGCGATGGACATGGGGGAACCTCCGATCTGCGAGGTACGGCTCCGCGGGGGAGCGGTGGTCAGGTTGCGCCAGACTAACGGGCGCGCGCCGTCGGGCGATACGTCCGTCGGATCGGCGGGGCTCGTGTCGACCCGGCGCGCCTGCGACGCCACACCAGCCGCGCGGCTCCGACGCGTGTATCGCTGTCCCGCCGTCTGCCCGCGAGGTGTCAAGGCGTGGCGAGCGCCCGCCGGCCGCGTTAACGTCGCACCATGCCCGCTCCCGACCAGTCCGACGACCGCGCTCTGCCCGGGCGCGACGGCCGGGGGCTGCTCCTCGTCGCCAACCCGCGATCGGGCACCTCGGTCGTGCGTCCCGATACGATGCCCGAGATCCGCCGCCGGCTGCCCGCCGCGCGCATCGCGTCGCTCGAGGGCGCCTCGCTCGACGACATCGTGGCCGACGCGATGGCCGGCGACGATGCCCCGCTCGCGCTCGCCGTCCTCGGCGGCGACGGATCGGTCTCACGGGCGGCCCACCTCGCGCGTTCGCACGACCTGCCGCTGCTGGTGCTGCCCGGCGGCACCTTCAACCACTTCGCCCGGGCCGCCGGTCTCGACACCGTCGAGACGGCCCTCGATGCCTACGCCGCCGGTGCGGTGCGGTCCGTCGTCGTCGCCGAAGTCGCCGTCGACGACGACGATCCGATCACCGTGCTCAACGCGGTGTCGCTCGGCGCATACCCCGAGCTGCTCGCCGAGCGCGAGAAGCGGACGAGCCTCGGCAAATGGTGGGGCGGTGCCGTCGCCGCGTGGCGCGAGATCCACGGCGCCCACCGCATCACGATCGTGCGCGACGGCCGCCGGGCACGCGTGTGGTCGGTGTTCGCGGGGATCGGGCGCGGCGACTCTCGCCGCATCGCGATGATGCGGCGAGAGAACCTCGACGAGCCGGTGCTCGACGTGCGTGTGCACCATGCGCGGGGCACGCGCCTGCGCGCCGTGGCCTCGCTCGCGTTCGGCCGCCGCACGCTGGCTGTGATGCGGGCGCTGCGCCTGATGCCCCCGGCATCCGATCTCGAGCGGATCGTCGACGCCTCGATCGACCTCGAGGTGCGCCCGGGCGACGCCCCGCCGGTGTTCGCGCACGACGGCGAGCTCGCCGAGGCGCGGGCCGACGGGTTCCGGATGCGGATCCGGGTCGTCCCCGACGGCCTGCGCATCTGGGCGCCCGGGATACATCCCCAGACGGATGCCGCGCCCGGGCCGCTCGCGTAGCGTCGAAGCGTGATCCGCCCGCTGCACCGCTACCAGATCGTCACCGACGTCGCGGTGGCCGTCGCCTTCGCGATCGTGATGCTGCTGTTCACGTGGGGCGGCGTCATCGGGGTGGGGATCCCGAACGACCGGATGTCGGCCATCATCGCGGTGCTGCTGGTCGGTCCGTTCAGCGCCGCCGTCGCGCTGCGCCGCATCTCGCCGCCGCTCGCCCTCGCGCTGGCGTGGGTCGGTGCCGTCCTGCAGATGCTCGCGCAGCTGCCGCCGCTGCCGGTCGACATCGCGATCTTCGCCGTGCTCTACACGTGCGCCGCCTACGGCACCAACCGGGTCTTCTGGCTCGGGTTCGCCTCGTCGATCGCGGGCGCGCTGGCCATCACGGTGTACCTGCTCGTGCCGACGGCGGTGTACTCGGTCACAGCCGCCGGCGACGACCTGGTCTACCTGCTCATCACCGGCTCGATGCTGTTCATCGCGTCGGTGTTCGGCCTGCTGCTCGCCTGGACCGTGGGCGCCCTCGTGCGGGTGGGCATCCGTGCGCGGGGGACCGCCGAGGCGCAGCGCCGGGCAGAGGCCCGCGCCCGCACCGAGTTCGAGCGCAACCGCATCGCCCGCGACATGCACGACGTCGTGGCGCATTCGCTCGCCGTCGTCATCGCTCAGGCCGACGGCGCCCGCTACGCTGCGGCGGCCGATCCCGACGCGGCCGCCGCATCGCTGCAGACGATCTCGACGACCGCGCGCTCGGCGCTGTCGGATGTGCGGATGCTGCTGACCCAGCTGCGCCACAGCGAGGGCGAGGGTCCGCAGCCGACGGTGACCGAGCTCGAGGTGCTCTACGCGCAGGTGCGCGCCGCGGGCCTCGACCTGCGGGTCGATGTCGACCCGGTGCCGCCGGGCGAGCCGCCGGCCGCCGTGCAGATCGCGGTGTACCGCATCCTGCAGGAGGCGCTGACGAACGCGATGCGCCACGGCGCGGGCGGTACCGTGGACGTGTCCCTGGCCTGGCTGCCCGATCGCGTGGAGGTGCGTGTGAGCAATCCGCTCCCGCCCGCGACGGCGACCGCCGGCGGAGCGTCGTCGGGCGGGTACGGCCTCGTCGGCATGCGCGAGCGCGCGCAGCTGATCGGCGGGCAGATCGAGATCGGTCCCGTCGGCGACGCCTTCGTCGTCGCGGCGACCCTGCCGATCGGCGGACCGGCGTGAGCGTGCGCGTCGTCCTCGTCGACGACCAGGCACTGTTCCGCGCCGGCATCCGCATGGTCATCGCGTCGCAGCCCGACCTCGAAGTCGTCGGCGAGGCGTCCGACGGAGCCGAAGCGCTGCGCGTCGTGCGCGAGACGAAGCCCGACGTCGTACTCATGGACATCCGGATGCCGGTCATGGACGGCCTCACCGCGACGGCGCAGTTGCTCGACGACCCGGTGTTCGGCGGTGAGCCGCCGCGCATCGTCATGCTCACGACGTTCGACCTCGACGAGGCCGCCGCCCGGGCGATCCGGCAGGGGGCGAGCGGCTTCCTGCTCAAAGACGCCGACCCAGAGTTCCTGCTCGCCGCCGTGCGCACGGTGCATTCCGGGTCGTCGGTGATCGCGGCATCCGCCACGCGCGAGCTGTTCGCGACGTTCTCGGCCCCCGAGAAGAAGCCGGTGCCGCCGGCGTTCGCCGAGCTCACCGAGCGCGAGCGCGAGATCTTCGGCCTTGCCGCGCGCGGGCTTTCGAACGCCGAGATCGCCCAGCGCGAATACCTCTCCGAGGCCACCGTGAAGACGCACATCAGCCGCATCCTCGCCAAGCTCGCCCTGCGCGACCGCGTGCAGCTCGTCGTCTTCGCTTTCGAGCACGGCCTGGCCTGACGTCGGCGTCCGCCGGTGCCGGAGATCATCCGGCAGATGTACGCCGGGGCGACGCCGGACGGATGCGGCACCGCCGGGCCGATTCGTAGCGTCGAAGACATGCAGATCTCGACCACCGACCTGGGCCTGGCCGCCCGGGTTCAGAACCTCACCAAGACCTTCGGCGCCGGCGAGACCGGCGTCCGCGCCCTCGACGGCGTCTCGGTCGGCATCCGTCGCGGGGAGTTCACCGCGATCATGGGCCCCTCGGGCTCGGGCAAGTCGACCCTCATGCACATCATGGCCGGGCTCGATGCGCCGACCTCGGGTCGCGCCTGGATCGGCGACACCGAGATCTCGGGCCTGTCCGACCTCGACCTGACGATCCTGCGGCGCCGCCGCGTCGGCTTCATCTTCCAGTCGTTCAACCTCGTGCCCACCCTCGACGTCCTGGGCAACATCACGCTGCCGTTCGAGCTCGACGGCCGCACGCCCTCGGCGCTCGAGCGCTCGCGGATCGACGGCCTCATCGACTCGCTCGGGCTCGGCGCCCGCCTGCGCCACCGGCCGCACCAGCTCTCGGGCGGCCAGCAGCAGCGGGTGGCGATCGCCCGCGCCCTCGCGACCGCCCCCGACCTGGTGTTCGCCGACGAGCCCACCGGCAACCTCGACTCGCGCACCGGCCGCGAGGTGCTCGCGCTGCTCGCGACCGCCAGCCGCGAGCACGGCCAGTCGATCGCGATGGTCACGCACGACCCGATCGCCGCCTCGCACGCCGACCGGGTGCTCTTCCTCGGCGACGGCCGCATCGTCGCCGACAAGCCCCGTCAGACCGCCGAGGCCATCTCGGCGCACATGCTCGCGGCAGAGGTGTCGGCATGACCGCCGTGACCGCGCCGGCGCCCGCCTCGCCGGCACCGGGGGCGTCGCGGGCCCCGCGCGCGGCGGCATCCGGTCGCCTGGCGTGGCTGCGCGAGCGCGGCATGGGCGCGTCGGTGCTCGTGTCGGCGATCTCGGGCGGGTTCGGCGTGCTGCTGGTCGCGGTGACGGGCCTGCTCGGCGCGTGGCTGCTCGCCGACCCGTTCCTCGCCGGCGGCGACACCGTCATCGCGGTGGTGGCGATCCTGAGCGTCCTGCTCGTGGCCGTGGCGATGTACGTCGCGGCCATCGTCACGGCGAACACGTTCGCCACGATCGTCGCGGGGCGCACCCGCCAGATCGCGCTGCTGCGCCTCATCGGCGCCTCGGCCCGGTCGCAGCGCGCGCAGATCGCGCGGCAGGGGCTCGTCGTCGGCGCGATCGGCGCCGTGCTGGGCCTGATCGGCGGCACGGCGGCGGCGGTCGCCCTGCAGCGGATCGCGGATGCCGCCTGGGGGATCGACGTCGACTACAGCATCGTCCAGCCGGTGCTGCTCGCTCCCGCGATCATCGTCGCGCTCACGACATGGGCCGCCGCCTGGGCCGGTTCGCGCCGCGTGCTCGAGGTGACGCCGCTGGCCGCGCTGTCGGGGGCGGCGCCCCGCACCGCCGACGAGGCCGCGGGCCGTCGCCCCCGCCGCGTCGCCGCCATCGCCCTGTTCGTCCTCGGAGCGGCGCTGCTCGCGCTCGGCATCGTGGTCGGATTCGTCACCCCGCTCGGCGTGGTCGTCGCCTTCTTCGGCGGACTCGCCTCATTCACGGGCCTGAGCCTCGGTGCGACGCTCGTCATGCCGCCGCTGCTGCGGCTGAGCGGCCGGATGTTCGGCCGCTCGGCCGCGGCGCGCCTCGCCTCCGAGAACGCGCTGCGCTACCCCGAGCGGTCGAGCCGCATGGCGATCGGCGTCGTGATGGGCGTGACCCTCGTGACGATGTTCGCCGTCGCCGCAGAGTCGGTCAAGGGCGTGATCGCCGCATCCGGGGGCGGCGAGGTCAGCGGCGAGATGGCGCGTCTGCTCGACAGCTTCAGCGCCGTGATGATGGCGCTGGTCGGAGTCTCGGCCGTCATCGCCGCCGTGGGCCTGGTCAACCTCCTCACGATCGGCGTCGTGCAGCGCACGCGCGAGCTGGGGCTGCTCCGCGCGCTCGGGCTGACGGGGCGGCAGATCCGCGCCATGGTGCTGTTCGAGGCCGCGCACATCACGATCACCTCGGTCGTGTTCGGGCTGCTCCTGGGCATCGCCTACGGGTGGGCCGCGGCCCAGTCCCTGCTGGGCTCGGTGCCCATCCCGCCGCTGTGGCTGTCGCCGACCTTCGTGCTGCCGGGCATCCCGTGGCTCGCCGTGGCCGGCATCGTCGTGGCGACCGCCGCGCTGACGCTCATCGCCGCGGTCGTGCCCACCCGCCTCGCGACGCGCGTGTCACCGGTCGAGGCCCTCGCCGAGTGAGGCCCGCCCGTCCCCGGACGGCGTCGGCGTCACGCGCCGGCGCGGTCCGGGGTGCCGGCGTCCGCCTCGGCGGCATCCGGTGCGGCGGCTTCGGTCTCGGGATCGAACGCCCACGTGGGGGCGACCTGACGCAGCCGCGTCGAGCGCCACTGCCACGTCGCCCACAGCATCGGCCAGAGCGCCGGGGCGGCGAGCCCGCCGATGACGAGGCGCTCACGCCACAGCGTGCGGCTCGGGTCGCCGGGTGCCGGAGACACCGCCATCTGATGGTCCCAGACGTCGAGCACCGACAGCGGGCCGGTGAGGGGGATGCCGCTGTCGCGAAGGATGCGCACGACGGCACCGCCCGGCTCCTCCGTGCGGCGTTCCTCGACGTAGCGGTCGGAGACGTGGATGAGCTGGCGCCCCACCGGTACACCGAAAGCCGTCAGCTGCACCGGGACGTCGGCCCCCGGCTCGAGCGAGGTCGGCATCCCCTCGGCCGCGAGCGGCCGCAGTCCCATGAGCGGCGCGTACAGGTCCGCGAGCGCCCGGGGCGAGTGAAGAGCACGCCAGGCGGCGTCGGCGTCGCAGTCGAGCACGAGCTTCTGGAGGATGCGCATGAGCCCAGTCTGCCCCGTCGTAGGCTGAACGGATGCCGTCGCCCGCCGCATCCTCGCCGTTCGACCAGTCCCGCTACCAGGTGCGTCTCGACTGGGGCCACGCGGGCCTGGGGTGTCTCGCCGCCGCCGACGTGGTGGTCGTGGTCGACGTGCTGCGCACCGGGTCGCCGGACGCCGCCGGGGACGTGGCGGCCGCCGCCGCGGCATCCGGTTCCCTCGTGCTGCGCGGCGGCCTGCGCAACGCCAGCGCCGTCGCCGACGCCGTGCTGGCCGAGCAGCAGCGCCGTGCTGCGCGCACGAGCATCGCCGTCATCGCGGTGGGCGACCCGGGCGGTGCCGGGCTGCGCTTCGCCGTCGAGGACCTGCTGGGTGCGGGCGCCGTCGTCGACGCCCTGTCGCTGCGCGGCATCGACCACACCGCACCCGAAGCCGCCGCCGCCTGCGAGTCGTTCCGCGGGCTGCGGGGAGCCGTGCGCCACCTGCTCACCGCGAGCGGGTCGGGCCAGGAGCTCGTCGCCGCCGACCGTCGCGACGAGGCCCTCGCCGCCGCCGAGCTCGACGCCGATACGTCCGTGCCGGTCTTCCGCGACGGCGTCTTCGCCGAGGCCTGACGCCAACTCCTCAAAAACCGGTCGCCGCGGGCGTTAGGCACCCCGTCCAGACCGGTGCCCGGATAGATCTGAGGAGTTAGCGCAACGCCGCCGCAACGCCGAGGCGGTGAGCCCGGGCCGCCCGTGGGTCAGCGGGGGGTGGCGGCGGCGCGACGGTCGGCGGCGGAGATCTCGCGGCGAACCCAGCGGAAGAGGAACCGTTCGTCGTACGACGGGGCGCACGAGCGGCACGAGGCCGCGCGCGTGGGACGGCGGTGCCGATAGGCGACGTGCCCGGCGGGGCAATGGCCGACCCAGGGCGCCAGTTCGACGGCGGTCTCGCCGCGGTGGGTGGTGCCGCCGACGTACCCGAGGTCTCGCGCGATGCGCAGCCACTCGCGGCTGTGGCCCGCGGCGGGCCCCGCGATCGCGTGGGCGACCTCGTGCAGCAGCGTCTGGTGGTTCTCGTCGTCGTCGAAGCGCGCGGAGAGGTAGCGCGAGACGCTGATGACGCGCCGCGTGTAGTCGCACTGCCCGGCCCGACGCTTGGCGTTGTCGAACCGGAACGTCCACGAGTCGTCGAGGTGCGCGGCGATGAGCGCCTCGGCCCAGACGCGGACCCGATCGAGATCGCTCATGACGGTGACGCTACGCGCGGGGTGGGACAGACCGGGGCCGGTCAGCTGGCGATGCTCGAGCGCGAGCGGCGCTCGGCGGCGTCGACGGCGAGCAGGGTCGACTCGAGCTGGTCCTCGGGTGCGCCGCCCTCCTGCCGCAGGAACAGCGCGCGCTTGAAGTCGGTGCGGGCGGTGACGAAGTCCTCGGCGTCGTACGAGACCTTGCCGCGGTGCTGGTAGGCGAACGCGGCCAGCAGCGGCCAGTTCTGCCCTTCGGCCTCCTCGGCGCACGTCGTCAGCTCCTGGATCGCCGCGGCGAAGGCGCCGCGGTTCTGCAGGATCGTGGCGTGCAGCACGCGGGCGCGCAGCAGGTCCTTGCGGGTGCCGCCCATCCGGGCGACGCGCACCGCCTGCTCGGCGAGGACGAGCGCCTCGTCGAGGCGGCCGAGCACCTTCAGCAGCCAGACGCGCTCGAGCAGGGCGGGCAGGCTGCGCTGCTCGCCGATCTCGTCCAGGCGCTCGGCGCACTGCTCCGGGTCGACGATCTCCCGCAGCGTGTCCGGGTCGTACCCGAGGATGTAGCCCACCGTCATCCCCCTCCGCGATTCGAGAACGGTGTATCCCAGTCTGACCCGAACCCGCCGAAGCGTCCGCCCGCCGCGCCGATCACCGTTCGAACACGGATGCCGCCGGCTTGGGCGACGGCGTCGCATCGGCGTCGGTCGCGACGCGGGCGCCGCGGGCGAACTCGTCGATCTCGGCGCCCTGCGCGACCTTCGCGGGGAAGGGGCCGGCCGCCATCAGCCGGGGCAGCCACTCCGCGGGCAGCGGCGAGGCGGATGCCGCGATCACGATGTTGCCGAAGCGCCGGCCCTTGAGCAGCTGCACCTCGGCCAGCAGCAGCACTTCGGGCAGCACGGCGCGCACCGTCGCGACCTGGCGCCGGGCGAAGGCGAGGCCCGCGCCGTCGGCGACGTTGACGAGCAGGACGCCCGCGGGGTCGAGCAGGCGCGCGAGCGAGCGGTAGTACTCGACCGTGGTCAGGTGGGCGGGCGTCTGGGCTCCCGCGAAGACGTCCGACACGACGAGGTCGGCGGCACCGGTCAGCCCGGGCGGCAGCTTCTCGGCGACGGCGCGGGCGTCGCCGATCCGCACCCGGATCTGGGCGCCGCGGGGCAGCGGCAGGGCCTCGCGCACGAGGTCGACGAGCGGCTGCTCGAGCTCGATCACCTGCTGGCGCGAGCCCGGGCGCGTGTGCGCGATGTACCGCGGCAGGGTCAGGGCGCCGGCACCCAGGTGAACGGCGGTCAGCGGCTGCCCCGGCATCCGCAGGCGATCGATGACGGCGGCCATCCGCGCGATGTACTCGAAGTGCAGGTGCGTCGGATCGTCGAGGTCGACGTGCGACTGCGGAGTGCCGTCGACGTCGAGCTCGAAGCCCGAGGTGATGCCGCTCGGGGCGATCCGGGCGATGGTCCCGTCGGACAGTCGCGTCCGGGGCCCGGACTCCTCGACGCGCGCTCGTGCCATTCCTCAACGCTACTGGCAGGGGCCGGGCCGTTCTGCGCAGTCGAAACACGATCGAGACATCGATGTAATGACTTCGACCCTCCGGCCCGTATAGGTTCAAACGCATTACCTCGGAGCGCGCCGCGGTGGGCCCGCTCCGGACCTCAGAAAGGGACACCCCCATGCTCTCCACTCCTCGGAAGCGCGCGCTCGCGGGTCTGGCGGTGGTCGCCGTCGGCGCCCTCGCCCTCTCGGCGTGCACCAGCCAGCGCGGAGGTGGCGGCGAGACGGATGCCGCCTCCGACGTCGACGGCACCTTCGTCTTCGCGGCCTCCGCCGACCCGGCCAACCTCGACCCGGCCTTCGCCCAGGACGGCGAGACGTTCCGCGTCTCGCGCCAGATCTTCGAAGGCCTCGTCGGCACCGAGCCCGGCACGGCCGACCCGGCGCCGCTGCTCGCCGAGAGCTGGGAGTCGTCCGAGGACGGCCTGACGCACACGTTCCAGCTGAAGGAGGGTGTGACGTTCCACGACGGCACCCCCTTCAACGCCGAAGCCGTGTGCGCCAACTTCGACCGCTGGTACAACTGGACCGGCCTCGCCGCCAGCGAGGCGCTGTCGTACTACTACGGCAAGCTCTTCCGCGGCTACGTCGAGACCCCCGACACCGCCGTGTACGAGTCGTGCACCGCCGACGACGAGCTCAAGGCCACGGTGACGCTCAAGCAGCCGTTCGCCGGCTTCATCCCGGCGCTCTCGCTGCCCGCCTTCGCGATGCAGAGCCCCACGGCGCTCGAGGAGTACGGCGCCGATGAGATCGGCGGCACCGAGGAGGCGCCGTCCCTGTCGGAGTACGGCGCGGGCCACCCCACCGGCACCGGCCCCTACAAGTTCGACGAGTGGTCGCCCGGTGAGGAGCTCACCCTCTCGGCGTACGACGACTACTGGGGCGAGGCGGGTCAGGTGACCAACATCATCTTCCGCGTCATCGACGACCCGACCGCGCGTCGCCAGGCCCTCGAGGCCGGCTCGATCGACGGCTACGACCTGGTCGGCCCGGCCGACACCGCCGCGCTCGAAGAGGCCGGCTTCACGATGGTCTCGCGCCCGCCGTTCACGATCCTCTACCTCGCGTTCAACCAGGCGCAGCCCGAGCTGCAGGACGTCCGCGTCCGTCAGGCCCTGTCGCACGCGATCGACAAGGAAGCGCTCATCTCGCAGGTCCTCCCCGAGGGCACCGAGGTCGCGACCCAGTTCATGCCCGACAGTGTCAACGGCTACAACGAGGACGTCACGACGTACGAGTACGACCCCGAGCAGGCCAAGGCGCTGCTCGCCGAGGCCGGCTACACCGAGGCCAACCCGCTCTCGCTGACGTTCAACTACCCGGTCAACGTCTCGCGCCCGTACATGCCGGACCCCGAGCAGATCGCGACGGTCATCTCGACCCAGCTGACCGAGGTCGGCGTGCAGCTGACGCCGCAGACGGATGCCTGGAGCCCCGACTACCTCGACAAGATCACCGGCACGCCGGACCACGGCATCCACCTCCTGGGCTGGACCGGTGACTACAACGACACCGACAACTTCGTCGGCGTGTTCTTCGGAGCAGCCTCGGCGGAGTGGGGCTTCGACAACCCCGAGCTGTTCGCGGCCCTGAACGAGGCCCGCGGCGTGCCGAACCTCGAGGAGCAGACCGCTCTCTACGAGCAGATCAACGAGCAGGTCGCCGAGTTCATCCCCGGCGTTCCGCTGGCCCACCCGGCCCCGACCCTGGCCTTCGCGCCGCGGGTCGAGAGCTACCCGGCCAGCCCGGTCAACGACGAGGTCTTCACGGACATCGTCCTGACCGAGTGACGGCGATCCGCTGACCACGCGGGGCGGGCGACCGTCCCGGGCGCGAGCCCGCCCCGCACTCCTCACCGAAAGATTCCGCGTTGCTGCGAACCATCGGCCACCGGCTGCTTTTGCTGATCCCGACCCTTCTGGGCCTCAGCATCCTCCTGTTCCTCTGGGTCCGCGCTCTTCCCGGCGGACCCGCCGTCGCCCTCCTGGGCGAGAAGGCGACCCCCGCCGCGATCGAGCGGATCAACGAGCTGTACGGGTTCAACCGCCCGATCCTCGAGCAGTACGTCACCTACATGGGGCGTCTGCTCACCGGCGACTTCGGCTCCTCCATCGAGACGGGCCGGCCCGTCGTCGAGGAGTTCCTGCGCCGCTTCCCCGCCACGATCGAGCTCTCGGTCGCGGCCCTCATCTTCGCGGTCGGCATCGGCATCCCGCTGGGGTACCTCGCCGCGCGCCACTACGGCAAGGTCAGCGACCACCTCGCCGTCGTGCTGAGCCTCGTCGGCGTCACCATCCCGGTGTTCTTCCTGGCGTTCATGCTCAAGTACGTCTTCGCGGTGCAGCTCGGCTGGCTGCCCTCGGACGGGCGTCAGGACCCGCGCATCGACGCGACGCACTACACGAACTTCTACGTCCTCGACGGGCTGCTCACGGGCGAGCTCGACGCGGCGTGGGATGCCGTGCTGCACCTGATCCTGCCGGCGCTCGCCCTCGGCACGATCCCGCTCGCGATCATCGTCCGCATCACCCGCGCCTCGGTGCTCGAGGTGCAGAACTCCGACTACGTGCGCACGGGGCGCGCGAAGGGCATCGCGCGGCGGACGCTGCGCGGCAGGTTCATCCTGCGCAACGCGATGCTGCCGGTCGCCACGACGGTGGGCCTGCAGGTCGGACTGCTGCTGGCCGGTGCGATCCTGACCGAGACGGTGTTCGCCTTCCCGGGCATCGGCTCGTTCCTGGCCCGCGCGATCACGGCCCGCGACTTCCCGGTGCTGCAGGGCTTCATCATCTTCATCGCGATCATCTACGCGCTCATCAACCTGATCGTCGATGTGTCGTACAGCCTGATCGACCCGAGAGTGAGGGTCTCATGAGCACCAACGCGCTCCCTCCCGCCCCCGGTGGCGGCCCCGCCACCGCTGCCGCGGAGCACGAGGTGCTCGAAGCGCGCACCGGCGGCGGCTTCTGGCACGACGTGTTCGCGCGGCTGCGCCGCAACCCGGTCGCCTGGATCGGCGCCGCGATCGTGCTGCTGTTCCTGCTCGTGGCGATCCTCGCGCCGTGGCTCGCGCCGTATCCCGAGACGGCGCTCCCGGGTGCCCGTGAGGTGACGCCGACGCACATCCCCGGGCCCGGCGAGATCGCCGGCTTCCCGCTCGGGCTCGACCGTTTCGGCGGCGACGTGTTGTCGAAGCTCATCTGGGGCGCGCGCGCCTCGCTGCTCATCGGCGTCATCTCGACGGCGTTCGGTCTGGCCGGCGGCATGCTGCTTGGCCTGATCGCCGGCATGTTCGGCGGCTGGGTCGACACGATCGTCATGCGCTTCGTCGACATCCTGCTGTCGGTGCCGAACCTGCTGCTGGCGGTGTCGATCGCCGCGATCCTGGGCCAGTCGCAGCTGGCCATCATGATCGCCATCGGAGCATCGCAGGTGCCGATCTTCGCCCGCCTGCTGCGGGCGTCCATGCTGCAGCAGCGCAGCGCCGACTACATCCTGTCGGCTCAGACCCTGGGTCTCGGACGCGGCAAGATCACCATGAGCCACGTGCTGCCCAACAGTCTCGGCCCGGTCATCGTGCAGGGCACCCTGACGCTCGCCACCGCCGTCATCGACGCTGCGGCGCTGTCGTTCCTCGGCCTCGGCGGCGGGGGAGCGGCCACGGCGGAGTGGGGACGCATGCTCACCTATGCGCAGAGCGAGCTCGCCATCGCGCCGTGGCTGGCGTTCCTGCCGGGCCTGTGCATCATGATCACCGCGCTCGGCTTCACCCTGCTGGGCGAGTCGCTGCGCGAGGCCATGGATCCCCGCACCCGCGCCCGCTGAACCCTCCGGCACCACGAGAACGCCCCGCGCCCGCATCTGCGGTGCGCGGGGCGTTTCCCGTCCGTCCGGGTCAGGAGGCGATGTCGAGCTCGTTGCCGGGGATCGACGACAGCAGCCGGCGCGTGTACGGGTCGCGCGGATTGGTGAAGATCTCCTCGCTCGAGGCGGCTTCGACGAGCGCGCCGTCCTTCATGACGCAGACGTAGTCCGAGATGAGGCGGACGACGGCCAGGTCGTGCGAGATGAACAGGTAGCTGAGCCCGTATTCGCTCTGCAGGTCGCGCAGGAGCGTGAGGATCTGGTCCTGCACGAGCACGTCGAGCGCTGACACCGGCTCGTCGCACACGATGAGCTCGGGGCTGAGGGCGAGGGCGCGTGCGATCGCGACGCGCTGCCGCTGGCCGCCCGACAGCTCGGAGGGGTAGCGGCGCAGCATGCTCTGGGGCAGCGCGACGTCGTCGAGCAGCGAGCGCACGCGTGCGGCACGATCCTTCGACGAGCCGCGCTTGTAGAAGTCGAGGGGCTCACCGATGATCCGCTCGATCGTGAACATGGGGTTCAGCGACGAGTAGGGGTCCTGGAAGATCGGCTGCACCTTCTGGCGGAACTCGCGCAGCTTCGCACCGCTGAGCCCGGCGACATCCTGGCCCTCGTAGCGGATGCTGCCCGAGGTCGGCTCGATGACCTTCAGCAGCATCCGTGCCGTCGTGGTCTTGCCCGAGCCGGACTCGCCGACGATCGCGACCGTCTCGCCGCGGGGGATCGCGAGCGAGACGTCGCGGACGGCGGCGAAGTCCTCCTTCTTGCCGCGGATCTTGTAGAGCTTGGTGAGGTTCTCGATCTCGACGATGTTGCCGGCTGCCGGTGCGGATGCCGGGGCGCCGACGGATGCCGGGGCGCCGACGGATGCCGGGGCGCCGACGGATGCCGCCGGGCGGTAGGCATCGGGGCGCAGGCGCACCGCGGCGACCGAGGGCGCGGCCTTCACGAGCGCCTGGGTGTACGGCTGCTGCGGGTCCTCGAGGATCTGCCGGGCGGGGCCCTGCTCGACGATGCGCCCGCGGTGCATCACGACGACGCGCGCGGCGCGCTCGGCGGCGAGCCCGAGGTCGTGGGTGATGAGCAGCACCGAGGTGCCGAGCTCGCCGGTCATGCGGCCGAGCTGGTCGAGGATCGTCTTCTGCACCGTGACGTCGAGGGCGCTCGTGGGCTCGTCCGCGATGAGCAGCCGCGGGTTGCAGGCGAGGCCGATCGCGATGAGCGCGCGCTGGCGCATGCCGCCCGAGAACTCGTGCGGGTACTGCTTGGCGCGCTCGGCGGCGTCGGGCAGGCCGGCGGCGGCGAGGGTCTCGACGACCTTGCGGTCGACGTCCTTGGTCGTGGCGAGCCCGTGCGCGAGCAGCGTCTCAGCGACCTGCGTGCCGATCTTCGACACCGGGTTGAGGTTCGACATCGGGTCCTGCGGCACCAGGCCGATCGATCCGCCGCGGATGCCGCGCATCGTGCTCTCGGACGCTCCGACGAGTTCCTGACCGTCGAGCTGGATGCTGCCGCGCACGACGCGCCCGTTCCCGGGCAGCAGGCCGATGACCGCCATCGCCGTCGTGGACTTGCCCGAGCCGGACTCGCCGACGATCGCGACCGTCTCGCCGGCCGAGATCTCCAGGTCGACGCCTTCGACGGCGTGGACGGGGCCCTCGAGCGTGCGGAAGTCGACGGCCATGTCGCGCACCCGCAGCAGGGGAGTGGGGGAGTCTGTCATCTGCCCATCCTGCCCGGCCGCGGGCCCGAACGCATCGCCCCCACGCGAGCCGTTACATCGACGTAACGCGGGCTAGCGTTGTGACATGGATCTCAACGCCGACCTGGGCGAGACGGTCGACGGCGTCCCCACCGCCGACGACGCGGCGATGTTCGCGGTGGTCTCGAGCGCCTCGATCGCGTGCGGCGGTCACGCCGGCGACGCCGCCTCGATGCGTGCGGCCGTCGCCGGCGCCGCCGCCGCCGGGGTCGCGGTGGGCGCGCATCCGTCGTATCTCGACCGCGCCGGCTTCGGACGCGTGCGCATCGCGGTCGACGCCGCGGTGCTGCGCGGGCAGGTACGCGACCAGCTCGCCGCGCTCGTGGCCGCGGGCGGCGACATCCGCTACGTCAAGCCGCACGGCGCGCTCTATCACGCGGCGACCGACGACCCCGCGACGGCGGCGGCGGTCGCGGGAGCCGTGGCCGACCTCTCGGCACAGCTCGGCCGGGCCGTGCCGATCCTGGGTCTGGGCGGCGAGATCGCGTCGGCGACGGCCGCGACGGGGCTGCCGTTCCGGCACGAGGCGTTCCTCGATCGGGGGTACCTCCCCGGCGGCGGACTCGTTCCGCGCGGAGAGCCCGGCGCCCTCCTGGACGACCCCGACGCGGTCGCCGAGCGCGCGCTCCGGCTCGCCGCCGAGGGAGTCGTGGTCGCGGTGACGGGCGAGCCCGTGCACAGCGACGCGGTGTCGCTGTGCGTGCACGGCGACTCGCCCGGGGCGGTCGCGATGGCCCGTGCCGTGCGCGCGGCGCTGGACGCCGCGGGAGTCGACGTCCGTGCGCCCTGGTGAACACCGCGGCGGCGCTCCGATGAGGATGCTGCGGATGGGGGCGGATGCCGTCCTCGTCGAGGTCGACGGCCTCGCCGCGGCCGTCGCGCTGCACGCCCGGCTCGTCGCCGACCCGCCGCGGGGCGTCGTCGACATCGTCCCGGCGGCGCGCACCGTGCTGGTCCGCGCCGACCCGCGCGCGCTCTCATCCGAGGGGGCGCGGGCCTGGATCGCGCGGGCGGCCGCGACGCCCGCGGATCCGCCGCCCCCGCGGGCCGAGATCGTCGTTCCCGTCGACTACGACGGAGCCGACCTCGCCGAGACCGCGGGGCTGCTCGGCATGAGCCCCAAAGCCCTCGTCGCGCGCCACGAACGCGCGGCGTGGAGCGTCGCGTTCACGGGCTTCGCCCCCGGCTTCGCCTACCTCGTCGGCGACGGCTGGGACCTCGACGTCCCCCGCCGCGCCGCGCCCCGCACCCGCGTGCCGGCCGGTTCGGTCGCGCTCGCCGGCCCGTTCTCGGGCGCCTACCCGCGCGAGACCCCCGGGGGCTGGCAGCTCATCGGCACGACCGACGCCGTCCTCTTCGACCCGGATGCGGACCGCCCCGCCCTCCTGACGCCCGGCGCCGCCGTCCGCTTCGCGGCGACTCGGCCGGTCAGCCTCGGGCGCGGCGCGATCGACGCGGGGCCGCGGGCCGGCGGCGAGGGGGCGCAGGCGCCGGGGAGCGGCATCCGGGTGCTCGCGACCGGCGCGCGAGCGACGTTCCAGGATGCCGGCCGGCCCGGACGCGCCGCCGAGGGCATCGCCCGCTCCGGCGCCGCCGACCCGCCCGCGTGGGCGCTCGCGAACCGGCTGCTCGGCAATCGCCCCGACGCCGCCGCGATCGAGGTGGTGCTCGGCGGGTTCCGCGCCGTGGCGGAGCGCGATCTCGCCGTGGCCGTCACCGGCGGATGGGCGCCGCTGACGATCGACGGGCGTCCGTGCGACCCGTACGTCGTGCATCCCTGGGCCGCGGGCGCGGAGCTGCGCATGGACGCGCTCGTCGGCGGTGCCCGCGCCTACGTGGCCGTGCGCGGCGGGTGGCTCGCACCCGCGGCCGCGGGCAGCCGGTCGACCGACACGCTCTCGGGGCTCGGGCCCGCGCCCGTGCGCGCCGGCGACCGTGTCGCCGCGGGCGACGAGACCGCCGGCGCGATCCCCGCCCTGCCGCTGCATCCCTGGGGGCTCCCGCCGGCCGCGACGGATGCCGCCCCGCTCGAGGTCCCGTTCGTGCCGGGTCCGCGCGACGACTGGATCACGACGGCGTCGCGCCGCGCGCTCGCCGAGGCGGTGTGGACGGTGTCGGCGGAGGCGGACCGCATCGGCATCCGTCTGGACGGGCCCCCGCTCGAACGCGCGCGCACGGACGAGCTGCCGAGCGAGGGGATGCTGCCGGGGGCGATCCAGGTGCCGCCGTCGGGGTCGCCGGTCGTGTTCGGCGTCGACGGACCGGTCACGGGCGGCTATCCCGTCGTCGGCGTCGTCACCGCCGCGGGCCGTGCACGACTGGCCCAGGCCCGGCCCGGCGACCGGGTACGCCTGCGGCCGGCCGCGGCCTCTCCGGCAGAGTGGTGAACGCGGGTGTGTCAAGGGGAGAACTCCCCCTGTCAAGGGCCGCCCGCGACGACGCTCTTCCCCTAGCGTGTCAGCCATGACTCGCACCAGAACCACCACCGCCGCCGCCCTTCTCGTCTCCGCCGCCCTGCTCCTCGCGGGCTGCGGCGGACAGTCCGGTGACGCCGAGCCCGCCGCGTCGGGGGACGCCGGCTCGTCCGCGTCGCCCTCCGCCAGCACGCCCGCCGTCGAGCCCGCCGCGGGCGAGACCATCACCGGCACCGGCTACAGCTTCTCGGTCCCCGAGGGCTGGGGCATCCCCGAGCAGGAGCTGCCGGGCACGGAGGGCATCGACGTGTTCGTCGCCAACCTCTCCGACGCCTCGGCCGACGGGTTCGCCGACAACGTGAACGTCGTGCTCTCGCCCGCGCCGCAGGCCATCACCGCCGACCAGGTCGAGTCGCTCGGCGTCGATGAGCTCGAGGGTGCCGCGGGCGCCACCGACGTCACCGTCGAGGAGCGCACGACCGTCGCCGGCGAGGAGTCGGCGCACCTGTCGGCCGCGCTCGACCAGCAGGGCGTGCAGTACAACATCGACCAGTTCTACGCCTCGCAGGGTGACCAGACCTACGTCATCACCTTCTCGTTCAGCCCGGAGGTCACCGAGGCCGACCGCGCCGCCGTCTACGAGTCGGTTCTGGCCACCTGGACCTGGGCGTAATCAGACCCGACCGGCCCCGCCGGCAGCCGCGCCGCCCGCTCATCCGAGCGGGCGGCGCGCGTTTATACCGCAGCGATCGGAGGTCGTCAAGGATAGTGCTGGACATGGCGCGTCGTGCCGCCTATAGTTGGTAGTTGCGCTCCCGTCCCCTTGCCCTCATATGGTGGTCGGCTTGTGCTCTGCGCGATTCCGCCCCGTTCGACGGCGTGAGACGCGCGAGCTGGATCGGGAGCACTCCACCTGACGACAAGGAACCGGCCCCCCTCGGGCCACGGAGGTAATCCCCTTGGCTGCTGCGAGCAACGCATCCACCACCACCCCCAAGAACGGTCGCGGCGCTTCCCGCCTCTCGTTCGCGAAGATCTCCGACAAGCTCACGGTCCCCGACCTGCTCGCGCTGCAGACGGAGTCCTTCGACTGGCTCGTCGGCAACGACACCTGGAAGGCCCGCCTCGCCGAGGCGCAGGCCGCAGGCCGCACCGACATCGCGCTGCAGAGCGGCCTCGAGGAGATCTTCGAGGAGATCTCGCCCATCGAGGACCTCGGCGAGACGATGCAGCTGTCGTTCACGAACCCCTACCTCGAGCCCGAGAAGTACTCCATCGAGGAGTGCAAGGAGCGCGGCAAGACCTACGCGGCCCCGCTGTACGTCGAGGCCGAGTTCATGAACCACCTCACCGGTGAGATCAAGACCCAGACGGTCTTCATGGGCGACTTCCCGCTCCAGACCGGCAAGGGCACCTTCATCATCAACGGCACCGAGCGCGTCGTCGTGTCGCAGCTCGTGCGTTCGCCCGGTGTCTACTTCGACAAGACGCCCGACAAGACCTCCGACAAGGACATCGTGTCGGCCCGCGTCATCCCCAGCCGTGGCGCATGGCTCGAGTTCGAGATCGACAAGCGCGACCAGGTCGGCGTCCGCATCGACCGCAAGCGCAAGCAGTCGGTCACCGTCTTCCTCAAGGCCCTCGGCCTGACGAGCGAGGACATCATGGCCGAGTTCGCCGGATTCGACTCGATCGAGGAGACGCTCGCGAAGGACACGATCCTCACCAAGGAGGACGCGCTCCGCGACATCTACCGCAAGCTGCGTCCGGGCGAGCAGGTCGCCGCCGAGGCCGCCCGTGCGCTGCTCGACAACTTCTACTTCAACGCCAAGCGCTACGACCTCGCCAAGGTCGGCCGCTACAAGATCAACCAGAAGCTGGGTCTCGACACCCCGATCGAGGAGTCGGTGCTCACCGTCGCCGACATCGTCGCGACCATCAAGTACCTGGTTCGTCTGCACCGCGGCGACGCGACGTTCGACGGCGTCCGCGACGGCAAGGCCGTCGAGATCCGCCTCGACACCGACGACATCGACAACTTCGGCAACCGCCGTATCCGCGCCGTCGGCGAGCGCATCCAGAACCAGGTCCGCACCGGTCTGTCGCGCATGGAGCGCGTCGTCCGCGAGCGCATGACCACGCAGGACATCGAGGCGATCACGCCGCAGACCCTGATCAACGTGCGACCCGTCGTCGCCGCGATCAAGGAGTTCTTCGGCACGTCGCAGCTGTCGCAGTTCATGGACCAGAACAACCCGCTCGCGGGTCTGACCCACAAGCGCCGCCTGTCGGCGCTGGGCCCCGGCGGTCTGTCGCGTGAGCGCGCCGGCGTCGAGGTCCGCGACGTCCACCCCTCGCACTACGGCCGCATGTGCCCGATCGAGACGCCGGAAGGCCCGAACATCGGTCTGATCGGCTCGCTCGCATCGTTCGCCCGCATCAACGCGTTCGGCTTCATCGAGACCCCGTACCGCCGCGTCGTCGACGGCAAGGTCACCGACGAGATCGACTACCTCACCGCCAGCGAGGAGAACGACTACGTCGTCGCGCAGGCCGGTGTCGAGCTCAACAAGGACGGCTCGTTCGTCGCCGACCGCGTCCTCGCCCGTCGCGGCAAGGGCGGCGAGGTCGACCTCTTCCCGAACGACGAGATCGGCTACATGGACGTCTCGCCGCGCCAGATGGTGTCGGTGGCGACCTCGCTCATCCCGTTCCTCGAGCACGACGACGCGAACCGCGCCCTCATGGGTGCGAACATGCAGCGTCAGGCCGTGCCGCTGCTGCGCAGCGACTCGCCGCTCGTGGGCACCGGTATGGAGGGCTACGCCGCGATCGACGCCGGTGACGTCATCACCGCGCAGAAGGCCGGTGTCGTCTCCGAGGTCTCGGCCGACGTCGTCACCGTGCAGCTCGACGAGGGCGGCACGCAGGACTACTTCCTCCGCAAGTTCGACCGCTCGAACCAGGGCACGTCGTACAACCAGCGCGTCGTGGTCTCGGCCGGTGAGCGCGTCGAGGTCGGCGAGGTCATCGCCGACGGTCCCGCGACCGAGAACGGCGAGCTCGCGCTCGGCAAGAACCTCCTCGTCGCGTTCATGACGTGGGAGGGCCACAACTTCGAGGACGCCATCATCCTCAGCCAGGAGCTCGTGAAGAACGACACGCTCTCCTCGATCCACATCGAGGAGTACGAGGTCGACGCCCGCGACACCAAGCTCGGCAAGGAGGAGATCACCCGTGACCTCCCCAACGTCGCGCCCGACCTGCTGAAGGACCTCGACGAGCGCGGCATCATCCGCATCGGCGCCGAGGTCCGCCCCGGCGACATCCTCGTCGGCAAGGTCACGCCCAAGGGCGAGACCGAGCTGTCGGCCGAAGAGCGCCTGCTGCGCGCGATCTTCAACGAGAAGAGCCGCGAGGTCCGCGACACGTCGCTGAAGGTGCCCCACGGTGAGCAGGGCACGATCATCGCCGTCAAGGAGTTCAACGCCGAGGACGGCGACGACGAGCTCGGCTCGGGCGTCAACCGCCGCGTCGTGGTCTACATCGCCCAGAAGCGCAAGATCACCGAGGGCGACAAGCTCGCCGGCCGCCACGGCAACAAGGGTGTCATCGCCAAGATCCTCCCCGTCGAGGACATGCCCTTCCTCGCCGACGGCACGCCCGTCGACGTGGTGCTGAACCCGCTCGGCATCCCCGGTCGAATGAACTTCGGCCAGGTCCTCGAGCTGCACCTCGGCTGGATCGCGGCGCAGGGCTGGAAGGTCGAGGGCAACCCCGAGTGGGCCGAGCGCCTGCCCGAGATCGCCCGCGAGGCCGCTCCCGGCACCAAGGTCGCGACGCCCGTGTTCGACGGCGCGTTCGAGTCCGAGATCGCCGGTCTGCTGGATTCGACCAACCCCACCCGCGACGGTGAGCGTCTGATCGACCGCTCGGGCAAGACGAAGCTGTTCGACGGCCGCTCCGGCGAGCCGTTCCCGGCTCCGATCTCGGTCGGCTACATGTACATCCTGAAGCTGCACCACCTCGTCGACGACAAGATCCACGCGCGCTCGACGGGCCCGTACTCGATGATCACCCAGCAGCCGCTCGGTGGTAAGGCGCAGTTCGGTGGCCAGCGCTTCGGTGAGATGGAGGTGTGGGCCCTCGAGGCCTACGGCGCCGCGTACGCCCTCCAGGAGCTCCTGACGATCAAGTCCGACGACATCGTCGGCCGAGTGAAGGTCTACGAGGCCATCGTCAAGGGCGAGAACATCCAGGAGCCCGGCATCCCCGAGTCGTTCAAGGTGCTCATGAAGGAGATGCAGTCGCTCTGCCTGAACGTCGAGGTCCTCTCGGCCGACGGCACCGAGGTCAACCTCCGCGACACCGACGATGAAGCCTTCCGCGCAGCGGAGGAGCTCGGCATCAACATCTCCAGCCGTTTCGAGTCCTCGTCGATCGACGAGATCTGATCCGGCCAGGCAACGAACAGAATTCCGACACAGGAGAATCAGTGCTCGAGTCACACACCTTCGATCAGCTTCGCATCGGCCTGGCCACCGCTGACGACATCCGTCGTTGGTCCTTCGGCGAGGTCAAGAAGCCCGAAACCATCAACTACCGCACCCTGAAGCCCGAGAAGGACGGCCTCTTCGGCGAGCAGATCTTCGGGCCCTCCCGCGACTGGGAGTGCGCCTGCGGAAAGTACAAGCGCGTCCGCTTCAAGGGCATCGTCTGCGAGCGCTGCGGCGTCGAGGTCACCAAGTCCTCGGTCCGTCGCGAGCGCATGGGCCACATCGAGCTCGCCGCTCCCGTGACCCACATCTGGTACTTCAAGGGCGTGCCCTCGCGCCTCGGGTACCTGCTCGACATGGCGCCGAAGGACCTCGAGAAGGTCATCTACTTCGCCGCGTACATGGTCATCTCGGTCGATGAGGACGCGCGTCACCGCGACCTCCCCACGCACGAGAACAACCTGCGCCTCGAGATCAAGAACCTCGGCGACCGCCGTGACGCCCGCGTGGCGACGCGTCTGGCCAAGCTGGAGGAGGAGCTCGCGACCCTCGAGGCCGACGGCGCCAAGGCCGACCAGAAGAAGAAGGCCAAGGACTCCGCCGAGAAGGACATGGCGACGGTCCGCAAGAACTTCGACGAGCAGATCTCGCGCCTCGAGCGGGTGTGGGAGGAGTTCCGCTCCCTCGAGGTCGGCCAGCTCAAGCAGGAGGACGACGTCTTCCACGAGCTGCAGGACCGCTTCGGTCAGTACTTCGAGGCCTACATGGGCGCCGAGGGCATCCAGCGTCGCCTCGCGGCGTTCGACCTGGCCGCCGAGGCCGACTCGCTGCACCTGCAGATCTCCGAGGGCAAGGGCCAGCGCAAGATCCGTGCGATCAAGCGCCTGAAGGTCGTCAACTCGTTCCTGCAGACCGGCATGTCGCCGGCCTCGATGGTGCTCGACGTCGTCCCGGTGATCCCGCCGGAGCTGCGTCCCATGGTCCAGCTCGACGGTGGCCGCTTCGCGACCTCCGACCTCAACGACCTGTACCGCCGCGTGATCAACCGCAACAACCGTCTGCGTCGTCTGATCGACCTCGGGGCTCCCGAGATCATCGTCAACAACGAGAAGCGGATGCTGCAGGAGGCCGTCGACGCGCTGTTCGACAACGGTCGCCGCGGCCGCCCCGTCACCGGTACGGGCAACCGCGCGCTGAAGTCGCTGTCGGACATGCTCAAGGGAAAGCAGGGACGTTTCCGTCAGAACCTGCTCGGAAAGCGCGTCGACTACTCGGGCCGTTCGGTCATCATCGTCGGACCCCAGCTCAAGCTGCACCAGTGCGGTCTGCCCAAGCAGATGGCGCTCGAGCTGTTCAAGCCGTTCGTGATCAAGCGCCTGATCGACCTCGGTCACTCGCAGAACATCAAGGCCGCCAAGCGCGCCGTCGAGCGCACGCGTCCCGAGGTCTGGGACGTGCTCGAGGAGATCATCCGCGAGCGCCCCGTGCTGCTCAACCGTGCACCCACCCTGCACCGCCTGGGCATCCAGGCCTTCGAGCCCCAGCTCGTCGAGGGCAAGGCGATCCAGCTGCACCCGCTCGTCTGCGCGGCGTTCAACGCCGACTTCGACGGTGACCAGATGGCCGTCCACCTGCCCCTGTCGGTCGAGGCTCAGGCCGAGGCGCGCATCCTCATGCTCGCCTCGAACAACATCCTCAAGCCGTCCGACGGTCGTCCGGTGACCCTGCCCTCGCAGGACATGATCATCGGTCTGCACCACCTGACCACGGTCATCGAGGGTGCTGCCGGCGAGGGCCGCGTGTTCGGCTCGGTGGGCGAGGCGATCCTGGCGAAGGACGAGGGCACCCTCGACCTGCAGGCCAAGGTCCGCATCCGCATCCCCGGCCTGACGTTCCTCGAGGGCGACGCCCCCGAGGGCTACGAGCGCCACGGCCTCGTGGACGCGTCGCTCGGCCAGGCGATCTTCAACGACACCCTGCCCAAGGGCTACCCGTTCGTTCGCGAGCAGGCCGACAAGGGCAAGCTGTCGCAGATCGTCAACAAGCTCGCCGAGGAGTACCCGAAGACCGAGGTCGCGGCATCCCTCGACCGCATCAAGGACGCGGGCTTCCACTGGGCGACCCGTTCGGGTGTCACCGTCGCGCTGAGCGACGTCCTGACGCCGCCGAACAAGGCCGAGATCATCTCGAAGTACGAGAAGCTCGCGTCGAAGGTCCAGGGCCAGTTCGAGAAGGGTCTCGTGACCGACGCCGAGCGTCGTCAGGAGCAGATCAAGATCTGGACCGAGGCCACCGACGAGGTGCAGGCCGCCATGAAGGCGAACTTCCCCGCCGAGAACACCATCAACCGCATGGTGTCGTCGGGCGCCCGTGGTAACTGGCTGCAGATCCGGAACATCGCCGGTATCCGAGGCCTGGTCAACAACACCAAGGGCGAGATCATGCCCCGTCCGATCATCTCCTCGTACCGCGAGGGGCTGTCGGTCGCGGAGTACTTCACCGCGACGCACGGTGCCCGTAAGGGTCTGGCCGACACCGCTCTGCGCACCGCCGACTCGGGTTACCTGACCCGTCGTCTGGTGGACGTCTCGCAGGACGTCATCATCCGCGAGGACGACTGCGGCACCTCGAAGGGCCTCGAGCTCCCGATCGCCGCAGCCGGCGCCGACGGCGTGCTCATCAAGGACGCCAACGTCGAGAACTCGGTGTTCGCTCGTACGCTGGCCGCCGACGCCGTCTCGCCCTCGGGCGAGGTGCTGGCGGCTGCCGGTGACGACGTGGGCGACGTGCTCATCAACAAGCTCGTCGAGGGCGGGGTGACCTCCATCAAGGTCCGCTCGGTCCTGACCTGCGACTCGGCCGTGGGTGTCTGCGCGAAGTGCTACGGCCGTTCGCTGGCCACCGGCAAGATCGTCGACATCGGCGAGGCCGTCGGCATCATCGCGGCCCAGTCGATCGGTGAGCCCGGTACCCAGCTGACGATGCGTACCTTCCACACCGGTGGTTCGGCCTCGGCCGACGACATCACGCAGGGTCTGCCCCGCGTGCAGGAGCTCTTCGAGGCCCGTACCCCCAAGGGTGCGTCGCCGATCGCCGAGGCCAGCGGCCGCATCACGATCGACGAGACCGAGAAGGCCAAGAAGGTCATCATCACGCCCGACAACGGCGACGAGCCCTTCGTCTACCCGGTGCTCAAGCGTGCGACGCTCCTCGTCGAGGACGGCCAGCACGTCGAGGTCGGCGACCCGCTGCAGGTGGGCACGCTCGACCCGAAGGACATCATGCGCGTGCAGGGTGCCCGCGAGGTGCAGAAGTACCTCGTCGGCGGCGTGCAGGGTGTCTACCGGTCGCAGGGTGTGCCGATCCACGACAAGCACATCGAGGTCATCGTCCGTCAGATGCTGCGGAAGGTCACCGTGGTCGACCACGCCGACACGACGCTGCTCCCGGGTGAGCTGGTGGACTTCAAGAAGTACCAGCAGATCAACCGCGAGGCCGTGGCAGAGGGCAAGCGCCCCGCGTCGGGCCGTCCCGAGCTGATGGGTATCACGAAGGCGTCGCTCGCGACCGAGTCGTGGCTGTCGGCCGCATCGTTCCAGGAGACCACCCGCGTCCTGACGCAGGCGGCCATGGAGGGCAAGAGCGACCCGCTCGTCGGCCTCAAGGAGAACGTCATCATCGGAAAGCTCATCCCCGCCGGAACGGGCCTTGCGAAGTACCGCAATGTGGCCGTCGAGGCGACGGAGGAGGCGAAGAGCGAGCGGTACCCCAACCGCATCTTCGCGTCGGACGGCGCGTACAGCGACGCCGACCTGAGCTACGTCGACTTCGACAGCTTCTCCACGGACGGCGACTTCACCAGCTACAACTGATCGATCGCTGATCTCGCGAAGGGCCCCGGGCATGTCCCGGGGCCCTTCGTCGTGTGTCGAACGGCAGCGGACCCGCGAGCCGATTAGCGTGGAGGCGTGTCGCGCATCGGGGGTCGTAACGTCGTCTTCGCCTGGGTCGTCGGCGTCGTCTGCATCGCGGTCGTCGGCGCTCTGGCCGTGCTCACTCTGCCGCTCGTGACGACCGGTATGGGGCTGCTCGGCGGCGGCTCGTCGACGCAGGCGGCGGAGGAGGCCGACGGCCCGGATCAGTGTCGTGACCTGTACCCCGAGGCGCTCTGGGCCGCGCTGCAGTACACCCCGGGCGCCGAGCTGACCGCATCGACGGATGCGCCCGCGACGACGGCCGGCGCCTTCGTCGACGCCCTCGCCCCGACCGTGCGGTTCACCTGCACGTGGACGGCCGAGATCGGCTCGATCGCCACGACGGTCGGCGAGGTCGGAACGGATGCCGGTTCGATCGCGGCGACCGCCCTGCCCGGCCAGGGCTTCTCGTGCTCCGACGACGGCGAGCGGGTGCTCTGCACGCGGGCGGACGGCGACCTGGTCGAGACCATCGAGGCCGGTGGCGGCCACTGGGTCTCGACGTTCCAGACGGCCTGGCACCCCGAGGGCTACGCGCGGCGCGTCGGCGACGCCGTCTTCGCGGCCGAGTGAGGTCCGCGGGTTCGGGGTGCGTCGGGATCAGGGAGCCGCGGGCGTCGGGGCTCCGGCCGGCCAGACCGAGGCGATGACGCCGCTCGTGAAGCCCTCGGGCGCGAGGTGCGAGAACTGCGTGTCGATGAGCACGCCGTCGCGGAAGTACAGGGTGCGCCCGTCGGTGACCGGGTAGCGCTCGTTCTCCCAGGTCTTCTCGCAGCGCACGCCCGCGTCGGGCTCGTAGCAGGTGAAGCCGATCCCGGTGAGCTCGTTCATGAAGTCGATGACGGGGTTCTCCGCCGCGTGCGCGATCGTCGTGACGATCTTCGCCGTGTCGGCGCCCGGGTCGGCCCACACGCACCGGAGCGAACCGTCCGGCAGCGTGCCGGTCTCGCCGAAGGCGGGATCGTTGAGCGGAACGCTCGCGAGCGCCGTGCGCGCCGCGGTGCCGAGGATGCCGGCGCAGTCCCGCGGGATGACGGTGGTCGACCCCGCAGAGCCGGATGCCGTCGGCGGCGGGCCGCCCGCCTGCACCGAGCGGGTCTCGAGCGGCGTCGGCGTCGCGGTCGGTGCGGGCGCGCTGGACGCGGGGGAGCCCGTCGCGGGGGCGGATCCGGGCTCGGGTGCGCAGCCCGCGAGCAGCACCGTCGAGACCAGCACCGGCGCGAGGAGCAGCGCCGCCGGAGCGGAGCGGGTGAGGGCGCGCGAGGTCATGGTTCCGACGATACGTCGGCGGATCGACACGGGTGCGCAGACACGTCGGCACGCCTGCGCGTCCCATCCGCATCCCCGGGATATCCTCACGACTGCGGTGGCGCCGGCCACCGCGTGAGGAGCAGCACCGCATGAGCGACCCCAAGTACGGCGAGCCGGTCGAAGAGCCGAAGCCGGTGGACGATGTCGTGGGCAGCGCCCGTGCCGGGCTCGCGGATGCGGAGGCGTCGCGCGGTGCCGTATCGGCCGACGACTGGGACAACGCATTCGCCGGGTCGGGCACGCTGCCCGAGCGCTCCGCCGCGGACCACTCGGCCGCCACCGACTCCGCCACCTCCGACTCGTCCGATCGCGACGCCGACGGGAACGCTGCCGACGCCGATCGCGGCGTGACCGAGCGCTCGACGAGCTCGTACGCGGCGGCCGCAGCCCCCGCGGCAGCCGCATCCAGCACGTCGGCCGACGACACCTGGAACTCGCCGAGCGAGTGGGACACGCCCCGCGACGGCGACGCGACTCCCGACTTCGAGACGCGCCGCGATGTCGCCGACGCGCGCCGCGCCGACGCCGATGCCCGGCCCGAGGCCAGCGAGACGGCGACGCGTGCCTACAGCGCGGATGACGATGCGTCGCGCACCACCACCGTCAGCGCGAGCGAGCCGGCCGTCGGGTCCTCCTCGGCTGCCGCCGCGCCGCAGCCGCAGCCCATCTTCGTCCAGGCGCCCGAGGCCCCCACGCCCCGCGGCAACCGCGGCGCGGCCGGCGCGATCGGCCTGCTCGCGGCGATCGCCTTCGCGATCATCTACCTCGGCGCCCACCTCGGCATCGGCGCGATCCGCGGCGACGTCACCGTCGCCACCATCGGCGACGAGGCACTGGCAGCCGTCACCTCGTGGTGGCTCTGGGTGCCGGTCGTGGTGTTCTTCCTGGCGTTCTGGATCCTCGGCGCGTTCATCAACCGCGGCCGCTGGGGCCTGTGGGTGCTCCTCGGTCTTCTCGTGGGCATCGCCTCGTACGCGGGGCACATCCTCGGGCAGCTCTTCCAGGCGCCGTTCTGGAACATCGCCCCGAGCGAGGCGCTGCGTCTCGTGGGCGAGCAGGCCTTCGCTCCGCTCGCACTCGTCGCCCTCGTTGCCGGCCGCGAGCTGACGATCTGGTTCGGCGCGTGGGTCGCGGCACGCGGCAAGCGCGTCACCGAGCTCAACGCCGAGGCGCAGCGCGAGTACGAGCGCACTCTCGAAGCGGGACCCCAGCTGCACCGGTACTGATGGACTCCGACACCGGCGGACTGCGCCCCGGACTCGCGACCCTCTTCTCGGTCGTCGGGTTCGGGGCGCTCGCCATCTGCGGGCTCGGCGTGCTCAGCCTGGCCACGGGCGCGGATGTCGTCGCGGTGCGCGGGCTCGGTGCCCTGCCGGGCGCGGCCGGGTTCGCGCTCGCGGTCGCCGCACTGACGCTCGTGCTGGGCGGCGGTCTGCGCCGGCCGCATCCGTCGTACGGGCTCGCCGCCGTCGCCGCTCTCGCGGTCGTCCTCGCCCACCTCGCCGGCCTGGTCGTGGCCGCGGTCGTCGTCGGGGTCGACCCGGCGCGTGCCGTCGCGGCTGCCGGCGCGTTCGCGCTGTCGTGGTTCGCGGTCGTGCTCGCCGGGTGCGGCGCCGCCGCGGGATGGACGGGCGTCGCGCTCGTGCGCACGCGGGCGCAGGCGCCGCGCTGGCGCTGGGAACGCGACGAGGACGAATGACCGGCAATCCCGCGCTGATGGCCCCGGATCGGCGACAATAGGGCCGTGGAGCGGTCGCTCGAGACCCAGGTGAGCCAGGCGGTGGATGCCTGGCTGCGCTGGCTGCCCCGGTGGCAGCCCGCGACGCACCGCGGTCGCGTCGCTCCCTGCCGGCGCTGCTTCGGCTCGCCCATCCTGTCGGCAGCCGGTCTCGGTTCGGACGTTCCCCACGGCGTCCAGCACGGGCTCTCGACGCGGATGAAGACGATCGTCGATCAGGCTGTCGCCGCCTATACCGCGCGCAACCTCCCCATGCTTCAGGCCGAGCTCGACCAGCAGGCCGCACGCAACCGGGCGCGCTCGTACCGTCCCGCCGAGGGGCTGGAGCCCGAGTTCGAGGGGCTGCCGCTCGATCCCGACCCGGTGCCGGGTGCGCCGTTCCTGTTCACGATCTCCGGCCTCGCCCAGGAATCGGATGCCGCCGTTCCCGAGCTGCCACCCCTCAGCGACGAGGCCAAGTCGGCGCTGCGCCAGGAGGTCGCCCTGGCCGACGACTACGCCAACATGGTCGGTCGCGAGATCTGCTCGCTGCTGCTGCATCACCGCCTCCGCGTGCAGGCCGAGATCGCGCAGCACGTCGAGCCGCAGATCGAGGCGATGCTCGCCGACCTGACCCGGTCGCTCGACGCCCCCTTCGAGCCCGGCGCGGACCCCGGACGGCAGTCGTGATCCCGGGGGAGCGGCTCGGCTGGCTCTATCGTGGGATGCGATGACCACCTCCGCCAACGATTCGCTCCTCATCCTGCTCGTCGTCCTCTCGACGGTGCTCGGTGCGGTCCTCTACGTCTGGACGGCGCTCGCGCTGGCCGGACTGTTCCGCAAGACCGAGGAGCAGCCCTGGCAGGGGTGGGTCCCGGTGTTGAACATGGCCGTCGTCCTCCGGCTCGGCGGTTTCAGCCCCTGGCTCGTGCTCGTGGGCCTCGTGCCCATCGTGGGCTGGATCGCGCTGTACGTGCTCATCGTCGTCGCGGCGCACCGCATCGGCCGCGATTTCGGTGTCGGACCCGGCATGACGGTGCTCGCGGCGTTCCTGTTCGTCGTCTGGGCCAGCATCCTCGGGCTCGGTCCGGCGTCGTGGCGCGGCCAGCGACCCGTCGTGACGCCCCCGCCGTGGACCTTCGCGCCGCCGATGTCGGACGACGTCGATGACACCATTGCGGTCGCGCGACGCACCGACGAACCGGTGGCGCCGCCCACCCTCGCGTCGCCGGTGCTGTCGCCCCACCACTTCCGCCCGGCGCCGCTGGCCTCGAGCGGCGAGGACGGATCCGACGAGGATGCCGCGCCCGCAGCGGCCTCCGCCGAGCCTGCCGCTCCCGCGCGCGAGCAGGCGCCGGCCGGCCTGCAGCCCTCGCCGTGGGCACCGCCGTCGCCGTTCGCCCCGGCAGCGGAGTCCGCCCCCGAGGTGGGGCGTTCGTCCGCCCGCGAGTCCGCGCCCGCGGCGGCGCCGGAAAGCCTCGCGGCGACGCCGGTCGCGTCCGAGCCCGTCGTGTCGTTCGAGTCGGCCCGCCCCGCCGAGCCGGCGGCGCCGGCCGCGCCCGCGGCGCCCGAGCCCGCCGTGTGGGCGGCCCCCGCGGCACCCGAGCCGGCCGAGCCTGCATCCGCGGAGCCCGCCCCGGTCGTGGCGCCCGCCCCCGCGGCATCCGTCCGGTCCGTCGAGGCCGAGGCCGTCGAGGCCGACGAGCCGGAGAACGAGCACACCGACGCGCGCTGGCCGTCCGAGATCGACGACGTCTCGGCGCTCTCGCCCTCGCCGTTCCCCTCGCGCGCGGCGTCCGATCGCCCCGGCGTGGTGCCGTCGTTCGCCGATCCGGATGCCGCGGCCTCGCCGCACGCCGGACGACGAACGTGGGATGCCGTGGCCGCGAACCCCATCGCTCGGCGGGCCTTCGCCGGCGCGCCGGAGGAGTTCCCCGAGCTCTCGGGTGAGGTGTCGGCGGTGATCGGCGCACCCGCGGCCGGCGCTCCGCGCACCGCTGCCGGCGCCGTACCGGCTCAGCTGCGCCGCGCCGAGGCGAGTGACGACGAGGCCGAGGTCGACCACACGGTCGTCGTCGCACGGCGCCGCGTCTACTGGCAGCTCGTGCTGCCCGAAGGCGAGACGGTGCCGCTCACGGCGGACGTCGCGATCGTCGGCCGGCAGCCCGCGCCCGATCCCGCCTTCCCCCGCGCCCAGCTCGTGCCGATCGACGACCGCACGCGCACCGTCTCGAAGACGCATGCCCGCCTCGAGCTGCGATCGGGCCTGTGGCACATCACCGATCTGCACTCCACGAACGGCGTCGTGCTGACGAACTTCCTCGGCACCGAGATCGAGCTCGAACCCGGATCGGACGCGCCGGCGGGGGAGCGCTTCCTCCTGGGCGACGCCGAACTGCGCATCGAGCGCCCCGGCGCCTGAGTCGCGATACCACCGGCTCCGATCACCGTTTGCCCGCCTCGCCGCAGAGGCGTATCATTGGGCGGGTGTGCGTTCGCGCGCGCCCTGCGTCGTGCCTCGGTCCGATCAGGTCGACGCGACGCATACGAACCGGGATCGTCCTGCGAACAGGACGCCCCCACGGCATATCCACCCCCTGAAAACGCAGCATTCGTGACGCGCCGGTGGATCTGTGGTGAAACCACGACGCTGTCACCGTGCAGCACAACAAGGAGAGAACGTGCCAACCATTCAGCAGTTGGTCCGCAAGGGCCGCACGCCGAAGGTCTCGAAGACCAAGGCGCCCGCCCTGAAGGCGAACCCCCAGCAGGCGGGTGTCTGCACCCGCGTGTACACGACCACGCCCAAGAAGCCGAACTCGGCCATGCGCAAGGTCGCTCGTGTCAAGCTCCGCAACGGCACCGAGGTCACCGCCTACATCCCCGGTGAGGGCCACAACCTCCAGGAGCACTCGCTCGTGCTCGTCCGCGGTGGTCGTGTGAAGGACCTCCCCGGTGTCCGCTACAAGATCGTCCGCGGTGCGCTCGACACCCAGGCCGTCAAGAACCGTAAGCAGGCTCGCAGCCGCTACGGCGCCAAGAAGGGTTGAGTTAGATGCCTCGTAAGGGACCCGCACCCCGCCGCGTCGTCGTCAACGACCCGGTCTACGGTGCTCCGATCGTCACGCAGCTCGTGAACAAGATCCTCGTCGACGGCAAGAAGTCGATCGCCGAGTCGATCGTCTACACCGCCCTCAAGGGCGTCGAGGCCAAGAACGGGCAGGACGCCGTCGCCACGCTGAAGAAGGCGCTCGACAACGTCCGTCCGACCCTCGAGGTCAAGAGCCGCCGCGTCGGTGGCTCGACCTACCAGGTGCCGGTCGAGGTCAAGCCGCACCGCGCGAACACCCTCGCGCTGCGCTGGCTCGTCTCGTACGCGAAGGGCCGTCGTGAGAAGACGATGACCGAGCGTCTGCAGAACGAGATCCTCGACGCCTCGAACGGCCTCGGTGCCGCGGTCAAGCGCCGCGAGGACACCCACAAGATGGCCGAGTCCAACCGCGCGTTCGCGCACTACCGCTGGTAAACAGCTTCTCGGCGCCGGCCGGGGGAACCCTCCCGGCCGGCGCACCCGACAAAACGTAAGGAACAGCCCGTGGCACAAGAAGTGCTCACCGACCTCAACAAGGTCCGCAACATCGGCATCATGGCGCACATCGATGCCGGCAAGACGACGACGACCGAGCGCATCCTGTTCTACACGGGCGTCAACCACAAGCTGGGCGAGACGCACGACGGCGCCTCGACCACCGACTGGATGGAGCAGGAGAAGGAGCGCGGCATCACGATCACGTCGGCCGCCGTCACCTGCTTCTGGAACAAGAACCAGATCAACATCATCGACACCCCCGGCCACGTCGACTTCACGGTCGAGGTCGAGCGTTCGCTGCGCGTCCTCGACGGCGCCGTGGCGGTCTTCGACGGCAAGGAGGGCGTCGAGCCCCAGTCCGAGACCGTCTGGCGTCAGGCCGACAAGTACGACGTCCCCCGCATCTGCTTCGTCAACAAGATGGACAAGCTGGGCGCCGACTTCTACTTCACCGTCGACACCATCGTCAGCCGCCTGGGCGCCAAGCCGCTCGTGCTGCAGCTGCCGATCGGCGCCGAGAACGACTTCGTGGGCGTCATCGACCTCGTCGAGATGCGCGCACTGGTGTGGCCCGGCGACGCCAAGGGTGACGTGACCATGGGCGCGAAGTACGAGATCCAGGAGATCCCGGCCGACCTCGCCGACAAGGCCGCGGAGTACCGCCAGCGTCTGCTCGAGGCCGTCGCCGAGTCCGACGACGCGCTGCTCGAGAAGTTCTTCGGCGGCGAGGACCTCACGGTCGCCGAGATCAAGGGCGCCATCCGCAAGCTCACCGTCGCCGGCGAGCTCTACCCGGTTCTCTGCGGCTCGGCCTTCAAGAACCGCGGCGTCCAGCCGATGCTCGACGCGGTCGTCGACTTCCTCCCGTCGCCCCTCGACGTGCCCGCCATCGAGGCGCACGACCCGAAGGACGAAGAGAAGATCATCGAGCGTCACCCCGACGCCAACGACCCGTTCGCCGCGCTGGCGTTCAAGGTCGCGGTGCACCCGTTCTTCGGTCGCCTCACCTACGTCCGCGTGTACTCGGGTCACCTCGACTCGGGCGCGCAGGTCGTCAACTCGACCAAGGGCAAGAAGGAGCGCATCGGAAAGATCTTCCAGATGCACGCCAACAAGGAGAACCCGGTCGACTCGCTCACCGCGGGCAACATCTACGCCGTCATCGGCCTGAAGGACACCACCACCGGTGACACCCTCGCCGACCCGGCCGAGCCCGTCGTCCTCGAGTCGATGACCTTCCCCGAGCCCGTCATCGAGGTCGCGATCGAGCCGAAGACCAAGGCCGACCAGGAGAAGCTGGGTGTCGCCATCCAGAAGCTCGCCGAAGAGGACCCGACGTTCCGCACGGAGCTCAACCCCGAGACGGGCCAGACGGTCATCAAGGGCATGGGCGAGCTGCACCTCGACATCCTCGTCGACCGCATGAAGCGCGAGTTCCGCGTCGAGGCGAACGTCGGCAAGCCGCAGGTGGCGTACCGCGAGACGATCAAGAAGGCCGTCGAGCGTCACGACTACACCCACAAGAAGCAGACCGGTGGTTCGGGTCAGTTCGCGAAGATCCAGTTCGCGATCGAGCCCCTCGAGGTCACGGCCGACAAGACGTACGAGTTCGAGAACAAGGTCACCGGTGGCCGCATCCCGCGCGAGTACATCGAGCCGACCAACCAGGGCTTCCAGGACGCGATGAACGTCGGCGTGCTCGCCGGCTACCCCATCGTGGGTGTCAAGGCGATCCTCCTCGACGGTGCCTCGCACGACGTCGACTCGTCCGAGATGGCGTTCAAGATCGCCGGCTCGATGGGCTTCAAGGAGGCGCTGCGCAAGGCCAGCCCGGTCATCCTCGAGCCGCTGATGGCCGTCGAGGTGCGTACGCCCGAGGAGTACATGGGCGACGTGATCGGTGACCTGAACTCGCGTCGTGGTCAGATCCAGTCGATGGAGGACGGTTCGGGCATCAAGATCGTCCGCGCCCTCGTCCCGCTGTCGGAGATGTTCGGCTACATCGGCGACCTGCGGTCGAAGACCTCGGGCCGTGCCGTCTACTCCATGGAGTTCGACAGCTACTCCGAGGTCCCCCGCGCGGTGGCCGACGAGATCGTCCAGAAGAACAAGGGCGAGTAAGCCCTGACGGATGCCGGGGGCGCCCTGCTCCCGGCATCCACTCAAACTGAATATCGACCTCTCTACTAGAGTGAAAACAACCCCGTAGAGATCCGGTCGCAATCCAGCGCCCGGGCATCTACAACGACAGTCCTGAGGAGGACCCAGTGGCTAAGGCCAAGTTCGAGCGGACCAAGCCGCACGTCAACATCGGAACGATCGGTCACGTTGACCACGGCAAGACGACGCTCACCGCGGCGATCTCGAAGGTGCTCGCCGACAAGTACCCGTCGGCCACCAACGTGCAGCGTGACTTCGCGTCGATCGACTCGGCGCCCGAAGAGCGTCAGCGCGGTATCACGATCAACATCTCGCACGTCGAGTACGAGACCCCGAAGCGTCACTACGCTCACGTCGACGCCCCGGGTCACGCTGACTACATCAAGAACATGATCACCGGTGCCGCTCAGATGGACGGCGCGATCCTCGTGGTCGCCGCCACCGACGGCCCGATGGCTCAGACCCGCGAGCACGTCCTGCTCGCCAAGCAGGTCGGCGTTCCCTACCTGCTGGTCGCGCTGAACAAGTCCGACATGGTCGACGACGAGGAGATCCTGGAGCTCGTCGAGCTCGAGGTTCGCGAGCTGCTGTCGTCGCAGGACTTCGACGGCGACAACGCTCCCGTCGTCCGCGTCTCGGGCCTGAAGGCTCTCGAGGGCGACGAGAAGTGGGTCGACGCGATCGTCGAGCTCATGGACGCCGTCGACGAGTCGATCCCCGACCCGGTGCGCGACAAGGACAAGCCGTTCCTCATGCCCGTCGAGGACGTCTTCACGATCACCGGTCGTGGAACCGTCGTCACGGGTCGCGCCGAGCGCGGCACCCTCGCGATCAACTCCGAGGTCGAGATCGTCGGCATCCGCCCGACGCAGAAGACCACGGTCACGGGTATCGAGATGTTCCACAAGCAGCTCGACGAGGCCTGGGCCGGCGAGAACTGCGGTCTGCTCCTGCGCGGCACCAAGCGTGATGACGTCGAGCGCGGCCAGGTCGTCGTGAAGCCGGGTTCGGTTACCCCGCACACCAACTTCGAGGGCACTGCCTACATCCTCTCGAAGGAGGAGGGTGGCCGTCACAACCCCTTCTACACGAACTACCGCCCGCAGTTCTACTTCCGCACCACGGACGTCACCGGCGTCATCTCGCTGCCCGAGGGCACCGAGATGGTCATGCCCGGTGACACCACCGACATGTCGGTCGAGCTCATCCAGCCGATCGCCATGGAAGAGGGCCTCGGCTTCGCGATCCGTGAGGGTGGCCGCACCGTCGGCGCCGGCACGGTGACCAAGATCGTCAAGTAAGTCTTCCGACTTCCTTCGCAGAACCCCTCGGACCTTCGGGTCCGGGGGGTTCTGTCGTCGAGCGCAAGCCGTTGACGGCAGGAGGGCCGGCGCGCTGTCATAGCGGTACATCGACCCGTCGAAAGGATGACCATGGGCGTCGACGACATCATCAACAAGGGCAAGCAGATGTTCGAGCAGAACCGCGACAAGATCGAGGAGGCGCTCAAGACCGAGAAGGCCGAGGACGTCAGCGACAAGTTCCTGCAGGGCGCGGCGGACGCGGTCAAGAAGGTCGTCCCCGATCAGCACCACGCCAAGGTCGACGACGTGCGCGCGAACGTCGACAAGAACATCGGCAACCAGTAGGCCCGGCCCCCAGGACGCACCGCCTTCGCGAGCCCGCACCGTCTTCGGTCGGCGCTCGCGGGGACGGTGCGTTCTCGCGTGCGCAGCGGGGTTCCTCCCCAGCGGTGTGGGGTGGGCGATGGTCCACGGGGTGTGCTGGGGTGCGGGACTCTCGTGGGGCGCCGGGGCACGGTGGGGGAGTGGCCGAGTGCGATGACCCGATCCTGCGGCGCGATGCACAGCCTCGCGGTGAGACGTCGATCCTGGATCGTGCCGTCGGCGCCGGGGAGCTCGTCCGCGTGCGGCGGGGCGTCTACGTCACGGCATCCCGGTGGGACGCTGCACGGCCGGAGGAACGGATGCGGCTGCGTGCGCACGCCCTCGCAGCTGTCGCGTCTCGTGCGCCGGTGTTCTCGCACGCGACGGCGGCCGCGCTGCACGGGCTGCCGGTCCACCGCGGTGATGACGGGCGCGTTCACACCGTCGAGCTCGGGCCCGTGCCCGCGCCGAGTCGCAGCGATGTCGTGCGCCATCGGCACGAGGTCGAGGCGGCGGACATCGCGCTCGTCGGTCAGTTACGGGCCACGAACCTCGCGCGCACCCTGTTCGACGTGCTCTGCGCGGAAACGGCCGAGACCGCGATCGCCGCGATGGATGCCGCGCTGCGGGCGGTCGCATGGCGCGGGAGGGGCGTGTACGACGAGCGTGCCGCGGCGGTGCTCCTCGAGGACGTGGCAGCGCGTGTAGGCCTGGCCGCCGGCGCCCGCGGCATCCGTCGTGCGCGCTTCGTCGCCTCGATCGCAGACGGGCGGGCGCAGCTGCCGGGGGAGAGCATCAGCCGGTTGTGGATGTCGCAGCTCGGTGCGGAGAAGCCGGTGCTCCAGCACTCGGTGCCGCTCGAGGGCGGACGGTGGGCCTACCTCGACTTCGCGTGGCCGCGGCTGCGGCGCTTCGGCGAGTTCGATGGCGACGGCAAGTACCTCGATCCCGCGCTCACGGCGGGCCGGTCGCCCCGCGCCGTGCTGCGCGCTCAGCGCGAGCGCGAGGGGCGCATCGTCGCTGCGACCGGCTGGACCCCGGTCCGCTGGGGCTGGGAGCGCCTCGCCTCTCGCGCGACATTCGCCGCGTTCCTTCGCTCCCACGGCCTGTTGCGCTGAGCTGGAACCGCCGCGCGAGAACGCACCGTCGTCGCGAGGGTGCACCATGGAAGGTGCGTGGTCGCGGGAAGGGTACGTGCTGGGCGTCCCGCCGCTGCTCCCCGGCGACGCGGCGCGGATATCGCGACACGCCCGGGTTTGCGACACGCCCGGGCGGCACGTAGACTATTCAGGTTCCACATTCCGACGGGTGCCTGGCATCCCGGATCACTGTCACGACAGTGCATAGGCGGCGCGCAGCGCAGAGTCCTAGGCCACGGGCAGACGAACATCGAACCCCACACCACCCTGGAGACAGGATGCGCGCGTGCGCGCACGGTGCGGAACCGCGGGGAGACCGGCGGGTTTGACATCAGAACAGTGGTGCAGCATCACCGCCCCGGCGGTGAGAAGTGCCCGGCGCGAACCGCGCCACCGGGCGTCCAATGCGCTCGCGACCAGCGAGACGTAAGACGCGATAAAGAGAGTGAGCAGACAAATGGCGGGACAGAAGATCCGCATTCGCCTGAAGTCGTACGACCACGAGGTCATCGACACCTCGGCACGCAAGATCGTCGACACCGTGACCCGTGCGGGCGCGACTGTCGTCGGCCCCGTGCCGCTGCCGACCGAGAAGAACGTCGTGTGCGTCATCCGGTCGCCCCACAAGTACAAGGACAGCCGCGAGCACTTCGAGATGCGCACCCACAAGCGTCTGATCGACATCGTCGACCCGACGCCGAAGGCTGTCGACTCGCTCATGCGTCTCGACCTCCCGGCCGATGTCAACATCGAGATCAAGCTCTGAGGTTCGACATGGCTGACATCAACTCCAAGGTTTCCAAGGGCCTCCTCGGCACCAAGCTCGGCATGACCCAGGTCTGGAACGAGCAGGGCAAGCTCGTCCCCGTCACGGTCATCGAGATCGCGCCGAACGTGGTCACCCAGCTCCGCACGCCCGAGAAGGACGGCTACTCGGCCGTTCAGATCGCCGCGGGTCAGATCGACCCCCGCAAGGTCAACAAGCCCCTCACGGCCCACTTCGAGGCCGCCGGTGTGACCCCCCGCCGTCACGTCACCGAGATCCGCACCGCGGATGCCGCTGACTACACGCTCGGCCAGGAGCTCACCGCCGGTGACACGTTCGAGGCCGGCCAGCTGGTCGACGTCGTCGGCACCAGCAAGGGCAAGGGCACCGCGGGTGTCATGAAGCGCCACAACTTCAAGGGCGTCTCGGCCTCGCACGGTGCGCACCGCAACCACCGCAAGCCCGGTTCCATCGGTGCCTCGTCGACGCCCAGCCGCGTCTTCAAGGGCATGCGCATGGCCGGCCGCATGGGTGGCGAGCGCGTCACCGTCCTCAACCTCACGGTGCACGCCGTCGACGCCGAGAAGGGTCTGCTGCTCGTCAAGGGCGCCGTCCCCGGTGCTCGTGGCCGCATCGTCTACGTCCGCAACGCAGTGAAGGGTGCCTGATCATGGCTGACTCGACTCTCGCGCTCGACGTCCTGAAGGCAGACGGCAAGAAGGCCGGCTCCGTGGAGCTGCCCGCCGCGCTGTTCGACGTCAAGACGAACATCCCCCTCATCCACCAGGTCGTCGTCGCGCAGCTCGCCGCGGCTCGCCAGGGCACCCACTCGACCAAGCGTCGCGGTGAGGTCTCCGGTGCCGGCCGCAAGCCCTTCAAGCAGAAGGGCACGGGTAACGCCCGTCAGGGCTCGATCCGCGCGCCGCACATGACCGGTGGTGGCATCGTGCACGGCCCCAAGCCGCGCAACTACTCGCAGCGCACCCCCAAGAAGATGGTTGCCGCCGCCCTGCTGGGCGCGCTCAGCGACCGCGCTCGCGGCCAGCGTCTGCACATCGTCGACTCGTTCGGCGTCGAGGGAGCCCCCTCGACGAAGGCCGCCGCTGCCGTGCTCACGGGCCTCAGCGCCGTCAAGAACGTCCTCGTCGTGATCGAGCGCGGTGACGAGCTCACCGTCAAGAGCGTCCGCAACCTCGCGTACGTCCACGTGCTGTCGTTCGACCAGCTCAACGCCTACGACGTGCTCGTCTCGGACGACGTCGTCTTCACCAAGGCCGCCTACGACGCGTTCGTCGCGTCCAAGGCCGGCGCCACCGAGGAGGTCTCGGCATGACCACCGTCAACAAGGACCCGCGCGACATCATCCTGAAGCCGGTCGTCTCCGAGAAGAGCTACGGGCTCATCGACGAGGGCAAGTACACGTTCCTCGTGGACCCCCGTGCGTCGAAGACCGAGATCAAGCTCGCGATCGAGAAGATCTTCGGCGTCAAGGTCGCCTCGGTCAACACGCTCAACCGCGCGGGCAAGTCCCGTCGCACCCGCTTCGGCACCGGCAAGCGCAAGGACACCAAGCGCGCCATCGTCACCCTGAAGTCGGGCACCATCGACATCTTCACGGCAGTCGGCTGACGGTCGGGATAGAGGACAACGAACATGGCTATTCGCAAGTACAAGCCCACGACCCCGGGTCGCCGCGGTTCGTCGGTGGCCGACTTCGCCGAGATCACGCGATCGACGCCGGAGAAGTCGCTCCTCCGCCCGCTGGCCAAGACCGGCGGCCGTAACAACCAGGGCCGCATCACGACGCGTCACATCGGTGGTGGCCACAAGCGCCAGTACCGCGTGATCGACTTCCGTCGCAACGACAAGGACGGCGTCAACGCCAAGGTCGCTCACATCGAGTACGACCCCAACCGCACCGCGCGCATCGCGCTGCTGCACTACGTCGACGGCGAGAAGCGCTACATCATCGCCCCGAACAAGCTCCAGCAGGGCGACATCGTCGAGTCGGGTGCCGGCGCCGACATCAAGCCCGGCAACAACCTGCCGCTGCGCAACATCCCGACCGGTACGGTCATCCACGCCATCGAGCTCCGCCCCGGCGGCGGCGCCAAGATGGCTCGTTCGGCCGGCGCCAGCGTGCGTCTGGTCGCGAAGGACGGCCCCTACGCCCAGCTGCGTCTGCCCTCGGGCGAGATCCGCAACGTCGATGCGCGCTGCCGCGCGACCATCGGCGAGGTCGGCAACGCCGAGCAGTCGAACATCAACTGGGGCAAGGCCGGCCGCAAGCGCTGGAAGGGCGTCCGCCCGACGGTTCGTGGTGTCGCCATGAACCCGGTGGACCACCCGCACGGTGGTGGTGAGGGTAAGACCTCCGGTGGTCGTCACCCCGTCACTCCCTGGGGCCAGGCTGAGGGTCGTACCCGCCACCCCAACAAGGAGAGCGACAAGTACATCGTCCGCCGTCGCAACGCCGGCAAGAAGCGCAAGTAGGAGTAGAGGAAGATGCCTCGCAGCCTGAAGAAGGGCCCCTTCGTCGACGAGCACCTGCTTCGCAAGGTGGTCGCGCAGAACGAAGCCGGCTCCAAGAACGTCATCAAGACCTGGTCGCGCCGTTCGATGATCATCCCGGCCATGCTCGGCCACACGATCGCCGTGCACGACGGACGCAAGCACATCCCCGTGTTCGTGTCCGAGACCATGGTCGGCCACAAGCTGGGCGAATTCGCGCCCACCCGCACCTTCCGCGGCCACGTGAAGGACGACAAGAAGGGCCGCCGCCGCTGACGCGGGGGCAGTTCTAGAGAGGACAGAGGAGGAGAGACATGGTGGAATCCACCGCACGCGTGAAGCACATCCGCGTGACCCCTCAGAAGGCTCGTCGTGTCGTCGCGCTCATCAAGGGCAAGCAGGCTCAGGAGGCTCTCGCCATCCTGAAGTTCGCCCCGCAGAGCGCCAGCGAGCCGATCTACAAGCTCGTCGCCTCGGCGGTCGCCAACGCTCGCGTGAAGGCCGACAAGGACAACGAGTTCCTGGACGAGGCCGACCTGTACGTGAAGAACGCGTACGTGGACGAGGGCACGACGCTCAAGCGTTTCCAGCCCCGTGCCCAGGGTCGCGCCTTCCAGATCAAGAAGCGCACGAGCCACATCACGGTCGTGCTGTCGACGCCGGAGGACGCGGATGCCGCGACCGCCGGTACGAGCAAGAAGGCGAGCAAGTAATGGGACAGAAAGTCAACCCGTACGGCTTCCGCCTCGGCATCACCACGGACCACGTGTCGCGTTGGTTCTCGGACTCGACCAAGCCGGGCCAGCGTTACGCCGACTACGTCGCCGAGGACATCAAGATCCGCCGACTGCTGACCACGTCGCTCGACCGCGCCGGCGTCAGCAACATCGAGATCGAGCGCACCCGTGACCGCGTCCGCGTCGACATCCACACCGCCCGTCCGGGCATCGTGATCGGTCGCCGTGGCGCCGAGGCCGAGCGCATCCGCGCCGACCTCGAGAAGCTCACCGGCAAGCAGATCCAGCTGAACATCCTCGAGGTCAAGAACCCCGAGGCCGACGCTCAGCTGGTCGCCCAGGGCATCGCCGAGCAGCTCTCGGCTCGCGTGGCCTTCCGCCGCGCGATGCGCAAGGGTCTGCAGGGCGCGCAGCGCGCCGGCGCCAAGGGCATCCGCATCCAGGTCTCGGGCCGTCTCGGCGGCGCGGAGATGAGCCGCTCGGAGTTCTACCGCGAGGGCCGCGTGCCCCTGCACACGCTCCGCGCGAACATCGACTACGGCTTCTACGAGGCCAAGACCACCTTCGGCCGCATCGGTGTGAAGGTCTGGATCTACAAGGGCGACCTGACGGCCAAGGAGCTCGCTCGCGAGCAGGCGAACGCGCCGAAGACCTCGCGTGGTCGCGATGACCGCGGTGACCGCCGTCGCGGCCCCCGCAACGAGGCCCCCGTGGCAGAAGGAGCGTCGGCCTGATGCTTATCCCCCGCAAGGTCAAGTACCGCAAGCAGCACCACCCCAAGCGCGATGGCCAGGCCACCGGCGGCACGAAGGTCTCCTTCGGCGAGTTCGGCATCCAGGCTCTCACGCCCGCTTACGTGACGAACCGTCAGATCGAGTCCGCTCGTATCGCCATGACGCGTCACATCAAGCGTGGCGGCAAGGTGTGGATCAACATCTACCCCGACCGACCGCTGACCAAGAAGCCGGCCGAAACCCGCATGGGTTCCGGTAAGGGTTCGCCGGAGTGGTGGGTCGCGAACGTCAAGCCGGGTCGCGTCCTCTTCGAGGTCGCCGGTGTCAACGAGGAGCTCGCTCGCGAGGCCCTGACCCGTGCCATTCACAAGCTGCCGCTCAAGGCACGCATCATCAAGCGCGAGGAGGGCGACGCGTAATGGCTGTCGGCACCAAGACGCTCGCCCCGAGCGAGCTCGACACGTTCGAAGACCAGCGCCTCGTGGAGGAGCTGCGCAAGGCCAAGGAAGAGCTGTTCAACCTGCGCTTCCAGTCGGCCACCGGCCAGCTCGAGAGCCACGGCCGCATCCGTGCGGTCAAGCGCGACATCGCGCGGCTCTACACGGTGATCCGCGAGCGCGAGCTCGGCATCCGTGCCACGCCCGTCGCCGAGGCGCCGAAGGCGAAGAAGACCAAGGCCAAGAAGGCGGATGACGCCACCGAGGCCGCGAAGGAAGAGACCGAGTAATGGCTACCGACAAGAACGCCGCTGAGGCTGTCGCCGAGGGCCACGAGCACAGCGAGCACGACGTCCGCGACCCGCAGGCCCGCGGTTACCGCAAGGCCCGTCGTGGGTACGTCGTGAGCGACAAGATGGACAAGACGATCGTCGTCGAGGTCGAGGACCGCGTGAAGCACCCGCTCTACGGCAAGGTCATCCGGCGCACCTCGAAGGTCAAGGCCCACGACGAGGCCAACACCGCCGGCATCGGCGACCTCGTCCTCATCAACGAGACTCGCCCGCTGAGCGCCACCAAGCGCTGGCGTCTGGTCGAGGTCCTCGAGAAGGCGAAGTGATCTCATGATTCAGACCGAATCCCGCCTCAAGGTCGCCGACAACACCGGCGCCAAGGAGCTGCTCACCATCCGCGTGCTCGGCGGCTCCAGCCGTCGGTACGCCGGACTGGGCGACATCATCGTGGCGACCGTCAAGGACGCGATCCCGGGCGGCAACGTCAAGAAGGGCGATGTCGTCAAGGCCGTCATCGTCCGCACCGTCAAGCAGACGCGCCGTCCCGACGGCTCGTACATCAAGTTCGACGAGAACGCCGCCGTCATCCTGAAGAACGACGGGGAGCCCCGCGGCACCCGCATCTTCGGACCGGTCGGCCGTGAGCTTCGCGACAAGAAGTTCATGAAGATCGTCTCGCTGGCCCCGGAGGTCATCTGATCATGGCGAACATCAAGAAGGGTGACCTGGTTCAGGTCATCACGGGCGCGAAGCCCGAGCGTGGCGGCGACCGCGGCAAGCAGGGCAAGGTCCTCGAGGTCCTCGTCGAGCAGAACCGCGTCATCGTCGAAGGTGTCAACTACGTCACCAAGCACAGCCGTGTCGGCCAGACCCAGCGCGGCACCAAGACGGGCGGCATCGAGACCCTCGAGGCTCCCATCCACATCTCGAACGTCCAGCTCGTGGACCCCGAGACGAAGAAGCCGACCCGTGTCGGTCACCGCGTCGAGGAGAAGACGAAGGACGGCGTGAAGCGCACCGTCCGCGTGCGTTACGCGAAGAAGAGCGGCAAGGACCTCTGAATATGAGCAGCACCACTGCCGCGGCGGCTGGCAAGATCCAGCCCCGCCTGAAGCAGAAGTACCAGAGCGAGATCAAGAAGGCTCTGCAGGACGAGTTCGGCTACGCCAACGTCATGCAGATCCCCGGTCTCGTGAAGGTCGTCGTGAACACCGGTGTCGGCGAGGCAGCTCGCGACAGCAAGGTGATCGACGGCGCCGTGGACGACCTGACCAAGATCACCGGTCAGAAGCCCATCGTCACGAAGGCCCGCAAGTCCATCGCTCAGTTCAAGCTGCGCGAGGGTCAGGCCATCGGCGCGCACGTCACCCTCCGCGGTGACCGTGCGTGGGAGTTCATCGACCGTCTCGTGAACCTCGCGCTGCCCCGCATCCGCGACTTCCGCGGTCTGTCGCCCAAGCAGTTCGACGGCCACGGCAACTACACGTTCGGTCTGCAGGAGCAGGCGGTCTTCCACGAGATCAACCAGGACCGCATCGACCGCGTCCGTGGTTTCGACATCACGATCGTCACCACGGCGAAGACGGATGACGAGGGTCGCTCGCTGCTGCGTCAGCTGGGCTTCCCGTTCACGTCGACCGACGCTCAGGCGTAATCCGGTACAATCGATCGTTCGGCCTCGGGGCGTGCTCCGGGGCCGAACGACTGCACAACTGAATATGGACATTCATCGAAGGTCGGCTGTCGTGTAACGGCATCCGAAACCTCATGATCGAAGGATAAAACCTATGACGATGACAGACCCGGTCGCAGATATGCTGACCCGTCTGCGCAACGCGAACTCGGCGCACCACGACTCCGTGTCGCTGCCGAGCTCCAAGCTCAAGACCCACATCGCCGAGATCCTCCAGCAGGAGGGCTACATCTCCGGCTGGGAGGTCACCGACGCCCGCGTCGGCCAGACCCTCACGATGACCCTGAAGTACGGCCCGAACCGCGAGCGGTCGATCGCCGGCATCAAGCGCGTCTCCAAGCCCGGTCTCCGCGTCTACGCGAAGTCGACCGAGCTGCCCACGGTCCTCGGTGGCCTGGGTGTCGCGATCCTGTCCACCTCCTCTGGCCTCCTCACGGACCGCCAGGCCGAGTCGAAGGGCGTCGGCGGGGAAGTCCTCGCCTACGTGTGGTGATCTGATGTCGCGTATTGGACGTCTTCCCATTGACATCCCTGCCGGTGTGACCGTCGAGGTCACCGGCCAGGACGTCGTCGTCACGGGCCCGAAGGGCGAGCTGCGACTGACCGTCGCCAAGCCCATCGAGGCCAAGGTCGAGGAGAACCAGGTTCTCGTCACCCGTCCGGACGACGAGCGCGAGTCGCGTGCCCTGCACGGCCTGACCCGCACCCTGATCAACAACAACATCATCGGCGTGACCCAGGGCTACTCCAAGGGCCTCGAGGTCGTCGGCACCGGTTACCGCGTGGCTCAGAAGGGCTCGTCCGTCGAGTTCGCTCTCGGCTTCTCGCACCCCGTGACCGTCGACGCGCCCGCCGGCATCACCCTGACCGTCGAGGGCAACAACAAGCTCACGGTCAGCGGCATCGACAAGCAGGCGGTCGGCGAGACCGCGGCCAACATCCGCAAGATCCGCAAGCCCGAGCCGTACAAGGGCAAGGGCGTGCGATACGCGGGCGAGGTCGTCCGCCGCAAGGCCGGAAAGGCTGGTAAGTAAGCATGGCTCTGAAGAGCAAGTCCGACGCGCGTGCGCGTCGCCACGCCCGCCTTCGCAAGAAGATCGTGGGCACCGAGTCGCGGCCGCGCCTGGTCGTGACCCGCTCGGCCCGCCACGTCTTCGTGCAGCTCGTCGACGACGCCAAGGGCCACACGGTCGCTTCGGCGTCGACCCTCGAGGCCGACCTGCGCACGTTCGACGGTGACAAGACCGCCAAGGCTCGCAAGGTCGGCGAGCTCGTCGCCGAGCGCGCCAAGGCCGCCGGCGTCGCCGACGTCGTGTTCGACCGCGGTGGCAACCGCTACGCGGGCCGTGTCGCAGCGATCGCCGACGGCGCTCGCGAGGGAGGTCTGAACCTGTGAGCGATGCAGTGACCAACAACAACGGAGAGAACCCTGTGACCGAACAGGCTACGACCGAGCAGGCTGCGGCCACCGCTCCCGTCGAGCGCGAGGCCCGCGAGCCCCGTCGCGGCAGCCGTGAGCGCAACAACAACCGCGACCGCGGTTCGCGCGACGCCGACAAGAGCCAGTTCCTGGAGCGCGTCGTCACGATCAACCGCGTGTCGAAGGTCGTCAAGGGTGGTCGTCGCTTCAGCTTCACGGCGCTCGTCGTCGTCGGCGACGGCAACGGTCTCGTGGGTGTCGGCTACGGCAAGGCCCGCGAGGTGCCCCTGGCCATCTCGAAGGGCGTCGAAGAGGCCAAGCGCAACTTCTTCCGCGTTCCCCGCACCGGCTCGACCATCCCGCACCCCGTGCAGGGTGAGGCCGCCGCTGGTGTCGTGCTCCTGCGTCCGGCTGCCGCCGGTACCGGTGTTATCGCCGGTGGTCCGGTCCGCGCCGTGCTCGAGTGCGCCGGTATCCACGACGTCCTGTCGAAGTCGCTCGGCTCGTCGAACACGATCAACATCGTGCACGCGACCGTCGAGGCGCTGAAGCAGCTCGAGGAGCCCCGTGCGGTCGCCGCACGCCGTGGCCTGGACTTCGACCAGGTCGCACCGGCTCGTCTCGTGCGTGCCGAGGCCGAGGCGAACGCTGCACAGAAGGTAGGTGCCTGATGGCCGCTCGACTGAAGGTCACCCAGGTCAAGTCCAAGGTGAGCGAGAAGCAGAACCAGCGTGACACGCTGCGTTCGCTGGGTCTCAAGCGGATCGGCGACTCGGTCGTCCGCCCCGACGACGCGCAGACGCGCGGTTACGTCAAGACCGTCGCGCACCTCGTGAAGGTTGAGGAGATCGACTGATGGCTGAGAAGAAGGACGACAAGAAGGCGAAGGCCGAGACCACGGCCGCCCGCCCCGGTGTGCTGAAGGTGCACCACCTGCGTCCCGTCCCCGGGTCCAACACCGCGAAGACCCGTGTCGGTCGCGGTGAGGGCTCGAAGGGTAAGACCGCGGGCCGCGGAACCAAGGGCCAGAAGGCCCGCTACCAGGTCAAGGCGGGCTTCGAGGGTGGCCAGATGCCGCTCCACATGCGCACGCCGAAGCTGCGCGGGTTCAAGAACCCGTTCCGCGTCGAGTACCAGGTCGTGAACCTGGACAAGCTCGCGGAGCTGTACCCGCAGGGTGGCGACGTCACGATCGGCGACCTCGTCGCCAAGGGTGCCGTTCGCAAGAACGAGAAGGTCAAGGTGCTCGGCACCGGCGACATCTCGGTGGCTCTGAACGTGTCGGTCGACAAGGTCTCGGGTTCTGCCGAGCAGAAGATCGTCGCAGCCGGCGGTTCCATCAAGTAATGCGCCAGCGAGGGCCGGAGTTCGCTCCGGCCCTCGCTTCGTCGTATCCCGGGGCGCGTCTGTGAACGCGCTGGGATACCCTGGTTGACGGTGTCGTCCCGAGACGCCGCCCATCCCCTGGGAGGAATCCACTTGTTCAGCGCCATTGCGCGGGTCTTCCGCACCCCGGATCTCCGGCGGAAGATCGGCTTCACCCTGGCGATCATCGCCATCTATCGCCTGGGCGCGCACGTGCCGACGCCGTTCGTGAACTTCCCGAACGTGCAGAGCTGCCTCGGTCAGAGCGGCACCGCGCAGGGCCTGCTCTCGCTCGTGAACCTGTTCTCGGGCGGCGCCCTGCTGCAGCTGTCGATCTTCGCGCTCGGCGTGATGCCGTACATCACCGCGACGATCATCGTGCAGCTGCTGCGCGTGGTCATCCCGCACTTCGAGACCCTCTACAAAGAGGGCCAGTCGGGTCAGGCGAAGCTCACGCAGTACACGCGCTACCTGACGATCGCGCTGGCGCTGCTGCAGTCCACGACCCTCGTCACGGTCGCCCGCTCGGGCCAGCTGATCCCCGTGGCCGGGGTGCCCGAGTGCGAGCAGCTGCTGACGTCCGAGGCGTGGTACGCGCAGCTGCTGATGATCATCACGATGACCGCCGGCACCGGCCTCATCATGTGGTTCGCCGAGCTCGTCACCGAGCGCGGTGTCGGCAACGGCATGTCGATCCTCATCTTCACCTCGATCGCGGCGACCTTCCCCGCCGCGCTGTGGTCGATCGCGATCGCCCGCGGCTTCGAGATCTTCCTCCTCGTCCTGGCCGTCGGCATCGCCGTCGTGGCGCTCGTGGTGTTCGTCGAGCAGTCGCAGCGACGCATCCCCGTCCAGTACGCCAAGCGCATGGTGGGCCGGCGCACGTACGGCGGCACCAACACCTACATCCCGATCAAGGTCAACATGGCCGGCGTCGTGCCCGTCATCTTCGCCTCGTCGCTGCTGTACATCCCCGCGCTCGTCGCGCAGTTCAACCAGACCCCGGATGCCGATGGCAACGTGCCCGGCTGGGTCGCCTGGATCCAGCAGTACTTCACCACCGGTGACAGCCCGTTCTACATGGCGGTCTACTTCCTGCTGATCATCGGCTTCACGTACTTCTACGTCGCCATCACGTTCAACCCGGTCGACGTCGCCGACAACATGAAGAAGTACGGCGGCTTCATCCCCGGCATCCGTGCGGGACGCCCGACGGCGGAGTACCTCGACTACGTGCTGACCCGCATCACCGCTCCCGGGTCCATCTACCTCGGTCTGATCGCGCTGCTGCCGCTCATCGCCCTCGCGACGGTCGGCGCCAACCAGAACTTCCCGTTCGGCGGGGCGTCCATCCTCATCATCGTGGGTGTCGGCCTCGAGACCGTGAAGCAGATCGATGCGCAGCTCCAGCAGCGCCACTACGAAGGGCTGCTGCGATGACGGCTGCACGTCTGTTGATCGTCGGCCCCCAGGGGTCCGGCAAGGGCACTCAGGGCATCCGCATCGCCGAGGCGCTGGGCATCCCCGCCGTCTCGACCGGCGACGTGTTCCGCGCCAACGTGAAGCAGGGCACCGAGCTCGGCCAGCAGGTGCAGGCGATCATCGCCGGGGGCGACCTCGTGCCCGATGAGCTGACGAGCGCGATCGTGCGCGACCGCCTCGAGCAGGCAGACGCCGCCGGCGGATTCCTGCTCGACGGCTACCCGCGCAACCTCGCCCAGGTCGGCGACCTCGACGCGTTCCTCCAGGCACGCGGTGAGGAGCTCACCGGCGTCATCGAGCTGGTCGTCCCGCGCGACGAGTCGATCGCCCGGCTGTCCAAGCGCGCCGCCGAGCAGGGGCGCGCGGACGACAACGAGGAGTCCATCGCCAAGCGGCTCGCGATCTACGAGAACGAGACGGCGCCGATCCTCGACGTCTTCCGCGAGCGGGGCATCGTCGACCAGATCGACGGCGTGGGCTCGCTCGACGAGATCACCGAACGCATCACGGCGGCGCTGGCGGCCCGCGGCATCACCGCGTGATCGGCCGCCGCTCCATCTACAAGTCGCCCGCGCAGCTGCGGTCGATGGTCGAGCCCGGCCTCATCACGGCCGCGGCGCTGCAGGCGGTGCGCGAGCGCGTCGCCCCCGGTGTGACGACACTCGAGCTGGATGCCGTCGCCGCCGAGGTGATCCGCTCGCGGGGCGCCGAGTCGAACTTCCAGCTCGTGCGCGGATACCGCCACACCGTGTGCGCGTCGGTGAACGAGCAGGTCGTGCACGGCATCCCGAACGACCGTCCGCTCGAGCCGGGCGACATCCTCTCGATCGACGCCGGAGCGCAGTACCGCGGCTGGAACGGTGACTCGGCGTTCACGATCGTCCTTCCGGACCCGTCGCGCCCCGAGCTCGTCGCCGCGCGGGAGCGGCTGTCGCAGGCCACCGAGCAGTCGCTGTGGGCGGGGATCGCGGCGCTCGCGAACGCCCGCCACATCGCCGAGATCGGCGACGCGATCCAGACGTCGATCGAGGCGTCCGGCGAGGACTACGGCATCCTGCGCCACTACGTCGGGCACGGAATCGGCCGCAAGATGCACGAGGCGCCGTCGGTGTTCAACTACCGCGTCGCCGACCTCGGGCCCGAGGTCAAGCCCGGACTCGTGCTCGCCATCGAGCCGATGGTCGTCGCGGGGTCGGAGGCGACGTTCGTCGAGGACGACGACTGGACGGTGTCGACCGTCGACGGCACGGACGGCTCTCACTGGGAACATAGCGTCGCCGTGCATGATGGGGGCATCTGGGTACTCACGGCCCCCGACGGTGGCGCCGCGGGGCTCGCTCCCTATGGAATCGTCCCGACGGAGATCGGCTGAGGAGAGAAGTGATGGCGACTGCTGCGACGGGCAAGACCAACTGGTTCGCGATCTGGGTGTCGACGGCCGTGGTCGTCGTGGTGGCGCTCATCATCGGTCTGGTCGTCTGGATGAACAACAGCGCGACCGATCCCGGCACGCCGCCGACCGGCTCGGGCATCGAGCAGGAGACCGGGGCGATCGTCGTCGGCGACGGCTCGCAGACGCTCGACACGTACCTCGACTTCATGTGCCCGATCTGCGGCCAGTTCGAGACGACCTACGGCCCCGAGATCCTCGACCTGGTCGAGGACGGCACGATCACCCTCAAGATCCACCCGGTCTCGATCCTCGACCGCTTCTCGCAGGGCACCGAGTTCTCGACCCGCTCGGCGAACGCGATGTACTGCGTCGCCGAGGCCGATCCCGACGCCGCGGTGCCCTTCATGCAGGCGATGTTCGAGCAGCAGCCGGCCGAGCAGTCGCCGGGCCTGAGCGATGAGCAGATCCTGCAGATCGCGTCGGACGTCGGGGTGACCGGTATCGACTCGTGCGTCGCGGACCGCACGTACGCGTCGTATGTCGCCGCGATGACGAAGGAGACGCCCGTCCAGCCCGGGTCGAGCGGCATCGGAACGCCGACGCTCGCGATCAACGGCGAGGTCATCTCCAACAGCGCGATCCCGGCGCAGGGCTCGTTCGCGACGCTCTTCGACTGAGCGGGACGCCCGCGGCGCGCGTCTCGGGAGAGGCGACGCGCCGGGGGAGATCCCCGGAGTTGCCGGGGCGTGCGGTAGCGCGTATGCTTGCTCTTTGGTGCGTTGCGCCGTCATTGGCGTGTCACCGAAAATCCCATCCAACGCAGACCGACCGGTCTGCACAACTGTAAGCGAGCGTATGGCCAAGAAAGACGGTGTCATCGAGATCGAGGGCGTGATCTCCGAGGCTCTGCCGAACGCGATGTTCCGCGTCGAGCTGAGCAACGGACACAAGGTCCTCGCCACGATCTCCGGAAAGATGCGGCAGAACTACATCCGCATCATCCCCGAAGACCGCGTCGTCGTGGAGCTCAGCCCCTACGACCTCACCCGCGGGCGCATCGTCTACCGCTACCGCTGAGACCGGTCGAGAAGTAACGCCCCGGGCCCCGGCTCGTCGGCGAAGACAGCGAATCAGGAACATCATGAAGGTCAACCCCTCCGTCAAGCCCATCTGCGACCACTGCAAGGTCATCCGTCGCCACGGTCGCGTCATGGTCATCTGCAAGTCGAACCCGCGTCACAAGCAGCGCCAGGGCTGATCGGATGCCGCGCCACGCGGCATCCGGCAACCACAACTCAACACACTTCAGGCAGATCAGAACCCACCGGCCCGCCGGCGGGGGACACCTCGGGACGAAGGCCCGGGCACCGATCCTGCTCCACACCTTCGATTACTCCTAGGAGAACCGCATGGCACGTCTTGCCGGCGTTGACATCCCGCGCGACAAGCGCGTGGTGATCGCCCTCACGTACATCTACGGCGTGGGCCGTACCCGCTCGAACGAGATCCTCGCCGCGACGGAGATCGACGAGAACATCCGCGTCAAGGACCTCAGCGACGACCAGCTCGTCGCGCTCCGCGACTACATCGAGGGCAACTACAAGGTGGAGGGTGACCTGCGCCGCGAGGTCGCCGCCGACATCCGCCGCAAGGTCGAGATCGGTTCCTACGAGGGCCTGCGCCACCGCCGTGGCCTGCCCGTGCGCGGTCAGCGCACCAAGACCAACGCGCGCACGCGCAAGGGTCCCAAGCGCACCGTCGCCGGCAAGAAGAAGGCGCGCTAAGGCGCGGCCCCCACAGGTTTAGGAGAACACGCACATGGCACAGGCCAAGTCCGCAGCGCGCAAGCCGCGCCGCAAGGAGAAGAAGAACATCGCGCTGGGCCACGCCCACATCAAGTCGACGTTCAACAACACGATCGTCTCGATCACCGACCCGTCGGGCGCCGTCATCAGCTGGGCCTCCTCGGGTGGCGTCGGCTTCAAGGGCTCGCGCAAGTCGACCCCCTACGCCGCCGGCATGGCCGCCGAGTCCGCTGCGCGTCAGGCGCAGGAGCACGGCGTCAAGAAGGTCGACGTCTTCGTCAAGGGCCCGGGTTCGGGCCGCGAGACCGCGATCCGCTCGCTGACGGCCGCCGGCCTCGAGGTGGGGTCCATCCAGGACGTCACCCCGCAGGCCCACAACGGCTGCCGTCCCCCCAAGCGCCGCCGCGTCTGAGCCGACACGGATCCGGATGCCGCACCACGCGGCATCCGGACTTCCGTCGTTTCCTTGAAAACTCAACACCTCACTGAATTGCACGTGTCATATAGCGGGCACGTGATCGAAAGGAACACATAGTGCTCATCGCACAGCGTCCCACTCTGACCGAGGAGAAGATCGGCGAGTTCCGCAGCCGGTTCGTCGTCGAGCCGCTCGAGCCCGGCTTCGGCTACACCATCGGCAACGCGCTGCGCCGCAGCCTGCTGTCGTCGATCCCCGGCGCAGCCGTGACCAGCATCCGTTTCGACGGTGTGCTCCACGAGTTCAGCACCATCCCGGGCGTGAAGGAGGATGTCACCGAGATCATCCTCAACATCAAGCAGCTCGTGGTCTCGTCGGAGCGCGACGAGCCCATCACGGCGTACCTGCGCAAGACCGGTGCCGGTGAGGTCACGGCCGCCGACATCTCGGCTCCCGCCGGTGTCGAGGTCCACAACCCCGACCTGGTCATCGCGACGCTCAACGACAGCGCGAAGTTCGAGCTCGAGCTCGTCATCGAGCGCGGCCGCGGCTACGTCTCGGCGACGCAGAACCGCAATGAGTACGCCGAGGCCGGCCAGATCCCGATCGACTCGATCTACTCGCCCGTGCTCAAGGTCAGCTACCGCGTCGAGGCGACGCGTGCCGGTGAGCGCACCGACTTCGACAAGCTGGTGCTCGACGTCGAGACGAAGGCCTCGATCTCGCCCCGCGACGCCGTCGCGTCGGCCGGTCGCACCCTGACCGAGCTGTTCGGTCTCGCTCGCGAGCTGAACGTCGAGGCTGAGGGCATCGAGATCGGCCCCGCGCCGGTCGCCGAGGTTCTCACCAACGAGCTGTCGATGCCGATCGAGGACCTCGATCTGTCGGTCCGCTCGTACAACTGCCTCAAGCGCGAGGGCATCAACACGGTGTCCGAGCTGGTCGCCCTCTCGGAGACCCAGCTCATGAACATCCGCAACTTCGGTCAGAAGTCGGTCGACGAGGTGCGCGACAAGCTCGTCTCGCTCGGCCTGTCGCTGAAGGACTCGGTCCCCGGGTTCGACGGTGCGCACTTCTACGGCGGATACGACGACGAGAACCTCTGAGCCCCCCTTTCTTCTGGAGTAACAAGACATGCCTAAGCCCACCAAGGGTCCCCGCCTCGGAGGCGGCCCCGCCCACGAGCGCCTGCTTCTCGCGAACCTCGCCGCGGCCCTGTTCACGCACAAGTCGATCACCACGACCGAGACCAAGGCCAAGCGCCTGCGTCCGTACGCCGAGCGTCTCGTGACGTTCGCGAAGCGCGGCGACCTGCACGCTCGCCGTCGCGTCGCGTCGGTCATCGGCGACAAGAGCGTCGTGCACGAGCTGTTCGCCGAGATCGCGCCGCTCGTCGCCGAGCGCGAGGGTGGCTACACCCGCATCACGAAGGTCGGGAACCGCAAGGGCGACAACGCCCCCATGGCCGTCATCGAGCTCGTGCTCGAGCCGGTGAACCCGAAGCCGAAGTCGGCCAAGAAGTCGGCCACCGCCCCCGCCGCCGAGGAGGCTCCGGTCGAGGAGGCTCCCGTCGAGGAGACCACCGAGGCTCCGGCCGACGACACCGCCGCCGACGCCGGCGCCGAGTCGCCGGAGGAGGGCGCAGCCGCCGAGGCTGCGGCCGAGGACGCCGCTGAGGCTCCCGCCGAGGACGACACGAAGTAACGACGCGTCACCGCGTCCGACGGGCCCGCATCTCTCGCTCAGAGGGTGCGGGCCCGTCGCCGTTCCCGCGCGAGCGGCGCGGTGTGCGAGGCTGGTGACGTGAGCGAGAACAACGCGAGGAGCCTGGCCGAACGCGTCGGGACGGCATCCGATCCGGTGCTGCCCACGCATCCCGATGTCGCGCAGTGGCGCGGCGCGACCGTCGCCGACGTCGACGCGATCCACGGCGTGCAGGTCGCGGCCGACCGCGTCGACCACCCGACCTGGACCACGCCGCGACACGAGGTCGCCGAGCGGTTCGAGCTGTCGCACGTCGACCCCCTCCGCGACACCCTGATCGCGTTCGACGCGCAGGGCGAGGCGGTCGCCGTCGGTACCGTCACGCTGCACCCCTCGCGCGACGAGCACCTGCACGTTCACCTCAGCGGCGCGGTGCGCCCCGACCGCCGCGGCCGCGGCATTGGCGCGGCGCTCTTCGCGTGGCAGCACGCGCGCGCCGAGCAGCAGCTGGTCGAGGCGGCGACGGCGTCGGAGGCCGTCGCCGCGCTCCCGGCGCAGATCCAGATCTATGCGTCCGAGAAGGATGCCGCGCTCGAGCGCATCGCCGAGGCGCACGGCTATCGCACCGAGCGCTGGTTCTCGACGATGCACCGTGACCTGAGCGAGCCGATCCCCGAGCTCGAGCCTGTGCCCGGCATCGAGCTGGTGCCGTTCACGTCCGACCGCGCCGAGGACGCCCGAGCGGCCCGCAACGACGCCTTCCGGGATCACTGGGGGAGCCTCCCCAGCTCGCCGGAGCGGTGGCAGCAGTTCATCGGGGGGCCGCTGCTGCGCCCCGACCTGTGCACGCTCGCGCTCGAGGACGGGCGGATCGTCGCGTTCTGTCTCGCCTCGGTCAACGAGGAGGACTTCGAGATGCTCGGTCCGAACGCGTACATCGACCTCGTCGGGGTCGTGCGCTCGCACCGGCGCCGGGGTCTCGCCCCGCGCGTCATCGCGCGGTCGCTCACGGCGATGCGCGATGCAGGGCTCGGCACGGCGGTGCTCGACGTCGACACCGAGAGCCCGACGGGCGCGAACGCGCTCTACGGCGGACTCGGCTTCACCTCGTACGAGCGCGACCGGGTGCTCGTCCGGCACTACTGATCGGCGCCACGCCCCTCGAACAGCTCCAGCAGGAACGTGCGGGTGCGCTCGGCGGCCCACGCGGCGGTCGCCCGCTGAGTCTCGGCCCCGGCGACCGCCTCGCGCACGGTTCGGGCGAAGATCGCGCCGCCCTCTGCCCCCGGGTGGATCTGGTCGGCGGCGAGCAGGTCGGTGCGCCCCGCGATCGCCCCGGCCCAGTCGGCGACGACGACGCGCGGATGCGCCGCGGCGAAGGCGGTGAGGTCGCGGTTGACGCCGGGGATCCAGTCCCGCGGCGCGAACGCGTTGACGAGGATGACGGATCGCTCGGGTCCGGCGGCGTCGACGATGCGCTGCAGCGCCTCGCCCGACACGGGACCGTTCGTCCCCAGGCCCACGACGACGTAGGGGCGCAGCGCGCCAGAGGCGGCGAGGTTCTCGATGATGCGGGCGCCGGCGCCCAGCGACCGAGATACTTCGGCGTCGACGTCGATGCCCGGCATCTCGGCGAGCAGGCCGGGCGCCGAGGCGAGCATGACCGAATCGCCCACGGCCGTCACCTGCGAGCCGTCCACCGCCTGCGCGGTCGGCGCGGGATGGGCCGCCGCGTCGCGCTGCGCCTGCTCGAGGGCGGCGCGGCCGGCGTCGACGGCGGTCTCGCTCGAGGTCTCGGCGGGAGCCACCGCCACGGCCGCGGTCGTACCCCCGAGGGCGACGACGGCCAGCGCGGCCACGGCGAGGGTCGCGAGGCGGCGCGCGGGCCGGGCGTGCAGGTTGGCGCGGGCGAGGCGGAGCGCGCCGCGGAAGCCGTGACGGCGCACGGGCTGCTCGAGCCAGTGGTACGACCCCGCAGAGAGGGCGAGCGTCGCGACGAGGACGGCGAGACCCACGCTGACGGGCACCGCGACGTCGGGTCCGGCCCCGGTCAGCCGGAACGTCGCCAGGACGACGAGCGGCCAGTGCCACAGGTAGATGGCGTACGACCGCTCGCCGATCCACCGCAGGGGAGCGATGTCGAGTGCGCGCCCGAACCAGGACCCGGGCCACGCCGCCACCGCGACGGCGACCGCGGTGAGGAGCGAGGCGACGATGCTCGAGAGGGGGAAGGTGACGCCCGCGTCGCCAGCGCCGGTGATGACGGCGGTGGCGACGAGGCCGGCGACCGCGAGCGAGCCGACCACCACGCCCCAGACCGGACCGACGCCGGCGATCGATGCCCGTCGCGCCACCGCGCCCTGCAGGAGGAACGCCAGAGCGACGCCGAGGAGCAGCCCGAACGCGTGCGTGTCGGTGCCGAAGTAGACCCGGGTCAGGTCGGCGCCGGAGGACAGGCTCACGACGGCCCAGGCCGCCGAGGCGGCGGCGAGCAGCGACGCGACGGCGGTGCGCGAACGTCGCCCCGGCAGCAGCAGGAACAACGGCAGCACGAGCGGCCAGACGAGGTAGAACTGCTCCTCGACGGCGAGCGACCAGAGGTTGCGGAAGAGCTCGGGGTCGGTCGCGGCGAAGTAGCCGGTGCCCCCGGCGAGCGAGACCCAGTTGTACGAGAAGGTCGCTGCGCCGACGACCTGTCTGCCCATGTCGACGAGGACGTCACCGCCCACGACCCACGCCAGCGACGCGCTCACCGTGACGACGGCCACGAGCGCGGGCAGCAGGCGCCGGGCGCGCCGCGCCCAGAAGCGACGGAGGCGGATGCGGCCGTGGCGGGCGCTCTCGCGCAGCAGCAGGCTCGTGATGAGGAAGCCCGAGAGGACGAAGAACACGTCGACGCCGATGTAGCCGTTGCGCAGCGGGCCGGCGGGGAACAGGTGGGCGAGGACGACGAGCAGCACGGCGAGGGCGCGCAGGCCGTCGAGCCCGGCGATGCGGGCGCGCGGAAGCGGAGGTGAAGTCATACGGCGATGTCCGGGGGCGTCGGGGGGACGGGCGTCGGCGGCATCCCAGTGTAGACGGCGCCCCCGAGGCGATGTGGTAGACCGGGTGTGGGGCGCAGATCGCGTTCGGTGAGAGGTGGATGATGGGCTCTGCGGAGGTCCTCGTGCTGGGCGAGGCGTTGGTCGACGTCGTCGAGTCGGCCGGCAGCGTCAGCGAGCACGTGGGGGGCAGCCCCGCCAACGTCGCGGTCGGGGTCTCGCGCCTGGGCGTTCCGGTGCGGCTGGCCACGCGGCTGGGCCGCGACGCGCGCGGTGAGCGCATCGCCGCCCACCTGCGGGCGTCGGCGGTCGAGATCTCCGAGACGGCGTGGACGGATGCCGCCACCGACAGCGCTCACGCGCGCATCCAGGCCGACGGCTCGGCGCAGTACACCTTCGCCGTCGCCGGGGTCGTCGCCCCCGACGACGGTGGCGAGACCGTCCTCGTGCACACCGGGTCGATCGCCCTGTTCCTCGACCCGGGCGGCGAGACGTGTCTCGCGGCCCTCGAGGCTGCGCGCGGTCGTGCGATCGTCACGGTCGACCCGAACATCCGGCCGGCGCTCGTCGGCGCGCACGACGCCGCGCTGGCGCGATTCGCCCGCGCCGCCGCGGCAGCCGATCTGGTGAAGCTGAGCGACGAGGATGCCGCGTGGCTGTGGCCCGGCGCCCCCGCGGATGAGGTGCTCGAGACCATCGCGGCGTGGGGGACCGGCGCCGTCGTCATGACGCGGGGCGCCGAGGGAGCGATCGGACGGGCGCCGGACGGCGTGCTCGTCACGGTGCCGGGTGCGACGGTCGCCGTCGCCGACACCATCGGCGCGGGCGATTCGTTCATGGCGAGTCTCATCGCGACGCTCGTCGAGCGCGGGGTGCCGGCGGACGCCGACGCGCTGCGCGCGGCCCTGCAGTTCGCCGCGCGCGCCGCCGCGATCACCGTGTCGCGTCCCGGCGCGAACCCGCCCACGCGCGCCGAGCTGGAAGCCTGACGGGTGCGTCTGCGACTGGACATCGCCTACGACGGCACGGCGTTCTCGGGGTGGGCGCGGCAGCCGCAGCTGCGGACCGTGCAGGGCGCGATCGAGGCCGCCGTGACGCGGGTGCTGGGTGGAGAGGCGCAGCTGGTGGTCGCGGGGCGCACCGACGCCGGCGTGCATGCGTCGGGTCAGGTCGCCCACCTCGACCTCAGCGACGCGCAGGCGGCGCGGCTCGGCCGCGGGCGCGACCCGGAGCCGTCGTCCCTCGCGGCGCGGCTCAACGGGGTGCTCGGCCGCTACGCCGACGTGCACGTGCGCGCGACGTCCGTCGCCGCCGCCGGCTTCGACGCCCGGTTCTCCGCCGTGTGGCGGCGGTACGCCTATCGGGTGGCCGACCGGGCCACCGGCTACGACCCGCTCGAGCGGTTCCGGACGACGTTCGTCCCCGCCGCCCTCGACGTGGCGGCGATGGATGCCGCGGCCCGCAGCCTCACCGGACTGCACGACTTCGCTGCCTACTGCAAGCCGCGGCCCGAGGCCACGACGATCCGCACCCTGCTGGAGTTCGACTGGCGGCGCGACGACACGGGCGTCCTTGTGGCGAACGTGAAGGCCGACGCCTTCTGCCACAGCATGGTCCGGGCGCTCGTCGGCGCGTGCGTCGCGGTCGGCGAGGGGCGGCTCCAGGTGGCGGATGTCGCCGCGCTGCGCGACGCCCGCACCCGCACGAGCGCGTTCCCGGTGCTGGCGGCGCGCGGGCTCACGCTGACGGAGGTCGGCTACCCCGCCGACGAGCTGCTCGCGGCGCGAGCGGAGCAGACCCGCGCGCGCCGCGCAACCGACACCTGACCGAAAGATTGCGGGCGTAGCCTGACCTGACCATGAAGGTCATCTCGTACAACCTGCGCAAGCACCGCGCGGCATCCGAACTCGCCGACCTCGTCGAACAGCACGCCGCTGACGTGCTGTGCCTGCAGGAGGCCGACACCGCCGGCATCCCGGACGAGATCAGCGGCCTTCGCCTGGCCGAGGCGACCGCGCGCAACCGGCTCGGGCTCGCCGTGTACTACCGCGAGAACACCTACCGCGCCGTCGAGGTCCGCTCGCTCGCGCTGAAGAAGTCGCTGCACGACCGCGTGCTCAAGCCCGCGGAGGAGCGCATGCTGGGTGTGCGGCTGCGCGACATCGACCACGGTCGCGACCTCATCGTCGCGAGTTTCCACGCCGCCCCTCTGACGGCGCTGAACTCGCTGCGGCGCAACCAGATCCAGGCGGCGCTGACCTCGCTCAGCGAGCTGGGCGAGGGGCTGCCGATCCTCATGGTCGGCGATTACAACTACCCCGTGTTCAAGGAGAACCTCGGCCAGGTCGTGCGGCAGCAGGGGTACGAGCTGACCCTCAGCGACGCGCGGACGTACACGCGCTACAAGTTCTTCCGCGGTCACTATGACTTCGCGACGAGCGTCGGGTTCGACATCGCCCGGGTGCAGACGCTGCCGCAGGGGCGCAGCGACCACCTGCCGATCCTCGTCACGGCCGAGGCCGGCTGACCCGCCGCAGGCCGGCTGACCCCGGCCACCCGAGACGCGAAACGACGGATGCCCCGGAGCCGAAGCTCCGGGGCATCCGTCATGCGTTGCGCCTGATCAGGCAGCGACCTCCGCGTTGCGGTGGCGGCGGACCGTGCTCGCGACGGCGATGCTGCCACCGGCGAGGGCGAGAGCGCCACCGCCGATCCACAGGCCGAGGAGAGCGGCGTTGTCGCCACCGGTGGCGGGCAGGGTGCCCGAGCCGCCGGTGCTGCCGCCGCCGGCCGCGGCCGGGACAGCGATCGTGACGGTGGCGGCGTCGGAGACGGCGCCGTCGGCCACGAAGGTGTAGGTGCCGGTCGCGTTGGCGGGGAGCGTCACCACGAAGGAGACCTCGCCGGCCGCGTTGGCCGTCTTGGTGGTGCTGGTCGAGGTGACCGCGAACTTGACGAATGCGACGCTGCCGGCGGCGGCGTTCTCACCCGTCAGGGTGCCGGTGACGGCCTCGCCCGGCTGGAAGTCGTCGAATGCGAGCGTTGCGCTGCCACCCGGAGCGATCGTCGCGGACGAGCCGCCGACGGGCGCCGGGGTGTACGCGTTGGCGATCGCGGGGGCTGCGAAGACAGCCGCGGCAGCGATGGCCGTGGCGGCCGCCGCCTTGATGAAACGGTTCTTCATGAGTCCTGCTTTCCTGGGGATGTCCAAAGGCGCACACCCAACGGAAACGAAATGCTAAGGATTACGTCAGGAGTGGTCTCAGCAAGTATCCAGGGAAATCGCTCCGATGTGCAACCCTCAAGGTTTCGATCGCGTTAACATTTCGCGATCCGGATCGGAAGCGACGCGCCGCGGCTGCGGGCGGAACGTGCCGAAGGTGGCTGAACGCCGCGTCAGATGCGCGCGTCGCGCGCCCGACGGACGGCCGCGGCGAGGGCGATCGTGGCGCCGGCCGCGACCAGCGAGCCGCCCCCGACCCACAGGCCGAGCGCCGTGCGTGCGTCGCCACCCGTGGCGGGCAGGCCGGCCTCGGTCGTGACCGACGCGCTCGCCGTGCCGCCGGCGGACGAGGCGGAGATCGCCTCGATGTTGTAGACGCCGACGGCATCGGCCGGGAAGGTCAGCGCGACGGGCTCGAGGGCGCCGCTGGCGGTGGACTCGCGGACCGTGGTGCCGGTGGTGACGGCGAAGGAGGCGCGGGCGAACACGACGCCGGCGCCGTTCTCACCGCGCACGGTGATGGTAACGGCCTCGTCGGGGCCGAAGGTGCCGTCGGCGCAGGCGAACTCGACGGTGCTGCCGGCGACGAACGTGCTCGGCGTCGTCGTGCACGAGTTCGTCGGCGGGTAGATGGTCGCACCGGTCGTCGACGCGGATGCCGCGGCGGGAAGCGCGACGATCGCGGCGGCGAGGGCCGCAGCGGCGGCGAAAGAGGCGGTGCGGCGCATGATGGGGCTGAGTCTATGCCCCGCCGCACCCGGCGACAACAATCGTGGGCCGATTCGCGTCGATGGTCGGCGTCACGGCGGCGGAGGCGCTCGACACGCCGACGCCGCCATCGGGGGTCACCGTGAGGGTCGCGGTCACCGACTGCCCCGGAGCCAGGTCTGACGAGAACACCATGACCTGCCGGCCGGCGTGCGATCCGCCGCCGAAGCCGGCGCCGTCGGATCGGACCGCCGATGACAGCGCGTAGCCCTCGGGGAGGTACAGATAGGCGACCGTCCGCGCCACCCCCGGGGGCACCCCGAACGCGCCGCCGCCCGTGACGTACTCGGGGAGTGCGGTGGCAGCATCGGCGGGGGCGTTGTTGGTGAGAGTGACGTCGAGCGTGAGCGGAGCGGCGCCGGCGCCGCGGCCGTCGGTCGTGCACGAGCCCCACGTCAGCCGGGTGTCGGCGGTGAGGTAGTAGTCCATCTTCGAGCCGGTGCCGTCGTTGAGGAACACGCCGAAGGCGGCGGTGTCGTCATCGCTCGCGGGCAGGGTGCCCGCGAGCGTCGTGTCCGCGAGCACGGCCTGGTCCTCCGGCACGGCGCTCCACAGCAGCAGCCGCCGCTGGTCGCCGGCGCGGCCGAGGGCACTGATGAGCGTCGCGGGGTCGGCGGCGCCGGCGGCGAGGCGCTCGAAGACCGCCGCGGAGGCCGCCGCGAAGAAGGCATCCTGTGCCCGCGGATCCTCGTACCGCGCGTAGACGTCGTTGAGCAGCAGCGCGACGGCGTTCTCGGACGACAGCACGTCGCCCGTCGGCAGCTCGACGGGGCCCGTCGCCTCGAGGATGTACGACAGGGCGACGGGGTCGGTGGCGATGACACCGTCGACGGACTGCCCGCTCTCGCGCAGCCACATCTCGCGGGCCAGCGGTGCGCCGACGGTGAAGTCGGGGATCTGGGTGACGTTCTGGATGTAACGGCCCGGACGCGTCTCGTAGATGCGCTCGATCTCGGGGTCGAGGGGCAGCACCGGCTCGCCGAAGTTGCGGAAGTCCGACGACGAGCCCTGGCCGGTGAGCTCGATGCGCCCGTCGGCGGTGCGGATCACGGCCATCGCGCCGACGATGCCGCCCATCGAGCGCCACTCGGCGTTGTTCTGGAAGGCCACGAGGTAGGTGCGCTCGCCCGATGCGCCCAGCATCGCGGGCAGCAGGGTCGCGGCGCGGGCGAGCGCGTCGGTCGCCGTGGCGCCGGTGTCGAGCAGGGTGGCGACCTCGTCGACCGCCGACCGCACCGGGGCCAGCAGCGGGGTGTCATCGAGCGCGGACACGGATGCCGCCGCATCGGCCACGGTGTCGGCGCCGGCGCGCGCGGGACCGGCGATCTCGGTGAAGATCGCGGTGTCGATGCGGCCGTCGACGGGGCGGAAGGCGTCGGCCGAGAACGCCGACGCGACGTCGGCGAGCGGTACGAGTCCGTCGCGGGCCACGTCGTCGGCCGCCGCGGCGATCGTGGCGACCGCGCTCAGCTGCGGGCCGATCCAGGGCGCTCCCTCGGCCAGCCGCCACAGCGGGTCGGAGGTGAGGTCGCGAGCGTTCGCGGCGTGCTCGGCGACGTCGGCGATGTGCGGGGCCGCCGCGGCGGGATCGGCGATGGAGTCGACGGCGGTGCGGGCGGAGGACTCGACCTCGCGCAGCTCGCCATAGGCCAGGGCCCCGCGGATGCCCACCCACGCGGCGAGGACGACGACGGCGAGCAGGAATGCGGCGGCCACGGCGATCAGCGCGAGCTGCGCCCTCCGCAGGGGCCGGGACGAGACGGCGTTCGGCACCCGAACACTCTAGGCGGCCAGCCTGCGTGCGCGTGCGTACACTTTGCTACGGGGACCGGGAGGAACGATGATGCGACGCTGGGCGACGGCCGCCGCGATGACGGTGACCGCCGTGGCGCTCGTGGGCTGCGGGCCCGCGCCGTGGAACCTTCCCTCCGGCGGAGGGGAAACCGGATCGGGCGAGCCGGCGCCGTCGCCGAGCGTCTCGCGCTCGGTGGTGCCGCCGCCCGTCCCCAACGACCTCTCGAGCGGGTCGACCGAGCGTCAGGTGACGGCCGGGGCTGTGACGGCATCCCTCAACTACTGGTCGGATCTGTCGATGGACCGCTGGTCGGCGAGCGCGCTCAAGCCCGTGAGCCTGTCGCTCGTCACGACGGTGTCGCCGGATGACGGTCAGCGGGTGTACCTGCAGAAGGCCACCATGATCGCGGTGCCGGGCAACGCCGAGGGCGACCTCGGACCGCTCGAGCCCAGTGCCGATCAGTCGGCCACCAACCCGGGCTACCTCGTGCTCTCGCCCTACAGCTACTCGCAGACGTTCTACGTCGGCGAGGTGCCGCCCGACGCGACCTTCGTCACGCTCCGGTTCACCTACGACTTCCTGGTGCAGACGACGCCCACCTCGAGCGAGTACGCGAAGCAGACCGCGAGCGACAGCCTCACCGTCGCCATCGCGGCGCAGGAGCCCGCGGGCTGAAAGCTCAAGGTCGCCGCAAGACCGACTGAAGAGTCGCCCAAGTCGCCGATGCGGCGCCCTGACGGGTGATTGTATGGCCGAGCCCGCGGACACTCGACGCCGGCGTCCCGTCTCGAAAGCCCTGGTCTCGCATGTCTCCGCGCCGCTCCCTCCCCCTCCGCACCGCCGTCGCCGCGGGCGGTCTCGCCCTCTCCCTCGCCGTGCTCAGCGGCTGCACGCAGGTCGCCGACATGATCAACACCGTGCAGGGGGAGCCGGTGTCGGCCGTCCCCGCACCCGCTCCGTCGGAGTCGCCGGCGATGGCCTTCAACTCGCAGTTCACCTACGACGGCTCGGTGGCGCTGTCGTCCGACGTCGCGCAGGACCTCGAGCTGCGGCTCGATGTGTGGGCGCAGAACCCCAAGCGCACGCAGGAATGGACCGCCGACGCCGAGAAGACCTTCGGGTTCGCGGTGAACGTCCACGACAACCGCGTCGACGAGAAGTCGGTGCTGTCGCAGAAGCGCCGCGTGTTCATCTCGTCGATCTCGATCACATCGCAGACCGCGCAGACCTCCGGACAGGTGCAGAGCCCGTTCCAATTCAGCGCCGACCCGCGCACCCTGGTGCCCTCCGACACCATCCGCTCGGACCGCGGCCTGCTGCTCAACAGCTTCCAGGGCGGGCTGTACGTGCCCGAGACCGTCATCCACGGGCTGCCGGTCGACACCTACGGCATGACGCTCGAGTTCGCGATGACCGTCTGGGTCGAGGGCAACGCGAACGACGACGCGAGCTTCATGCAGCAGACCGTGTACCAGTACCTGCCGGTGGCGATCTTCTCCGCCGATCAGGCGCAGGCCTCCGCCCCGACGCCGTCCGCGACCCCCTGACGCGCGCTCCGGCGGCGCCGATCCTTGCGCGAAAATTGCGGTTCCCTTCGGCCCGTCTGAGCACCGGTCGTTCCACAATGGATTCCGGCACACACCGCCGCTTCGCACTCGCACAGGACGTGATCGCATGACCCAGACGCCGTTCCCCACGACTCCGGCGTTCGCGCACCCCTCGCGTCCCGTGCAGTCGGTGCAGCCGGCTCCGCTTCCGGTTCCCGAGCACTTCGACGCGGCGTACGAGGACGACTTCGAGTCGGTGCTCGAGAGCACGACCGTCCACCGCTCGACGATCGGCTGCATCATCCCGGCCTACAACGAGGAGGAGTCGATCGCCGCGGTGATCGAGGGCCTGCTCGCGCAGAGCCGCGTGCCCGACGTCATCCACGTCATCGCGAACAACACCTCCGACAACACCGTCAAGATCGCGGCGGAGTACGCCGGACCGCACGAGGTCACGACGGAGCTCGGGACCCAGTTCACCGAGGTGTTCGTCCACGACATCGGCAAGAACCCCGACAAGAAGGTAGGCGCGCTCAACTACGGCTACTCGCTCGTCGAGGGCTACGACTACCTGCTCGGTGTCGACGGCGACACCATCGCCGACTCGCGGGCCGTCGAGTACCTCGAGGCCGAGGCCGTCGGCGACTCGCGCATCGGCGGCATCTCGGCGATCTACTCGATCGACGACAAGCCCATCACCGGCACGATCGGCAAGTTCCTCATCGCCGGTCAGCGCACGCAGTTCGCCGCGTTCAACATGCAGAACCTGCTGCGCGGGCGCAACATGGCGGTGCTCGGCGGCCAGTTCTCGATCTTCTCGACCAACGCCCTGCGCGACGCGATGAAGCAGAACCACCAGTCAACGCCGTGGGTGAAGGACTCCGAGGTCGAGGACTCGCTGCTGTCGCTGCAGATCAAGAGCGCCGGGTACCTCACCAAGATCAGCCCCTACGCACGGGCCAACGTCGGCGGCATGACGACGCTGAAGGGCTACGACGCGCAGCAGGTCAAGTGGACGTACGGCGCGATCGAGCTCATGTGGCCCGGGCAGCGCGGCGACACCAAGGGCCAGCCCTTCCACCCCAACCTGCGCCTGCGCTGGTTCGAGAACTTCGGCATGCTCACGAACCTGTTCGTGCGCGTGGCCTTCCTCATCCTGCTCGCGGGCTCGCTCTCGATCAACGCGTTCGTGTTCTCGCCGCTGTGGCTCATCCCGCCGCTCGTGGCCGTGCTGCTGAACCTGCGCATGGCGCGCAGCATCAAGGACCACAACCAGCGCGACATCCTGTTCGCCATCCTCGTCTTTCCGGCCGAGGCGTTCATGTGGATCCGACTGGGGCACTTCATGCGGTCATGGTCGCGCTTCCTGTCGAAGAAGAAGGTCGACAACTGGGCGATGCAGGCCAAGGCCGAGAGCGGCGGCGGCAGCATCGGCCACTGGGTGCCGATGCTCATCCTCGCGGCAGTGCTGCTGGCGATGGCGGTCGTCTGGAACCTCGTCGGTCCGGTCGCGCAGTCGTCGATCCTCTGGATCGGCTGGCCGATCGTCGGCGTCGTGACCGTCCTGCAGACGCTGCTGATGTTCACCAAGCTGGTGCGCCGCCAGCACGGCTACCAGGTCTGACGACCGAGCGGCGATCAGGCCGGAGCGGCGACCTCGGAGGTCATCCGGTAACCGACGCCGCGGACGGTCTCGATGTACCGCGGGGTCGTCGGGTTGTCGCTGAGCTTGCGTCGCAGGTTCGTCATGTGCGCTTCGATCGCGCGCTTGTCGGCCTCGCCCACGAAGTAGCTCGTGACATAGGACTCGCCGCGCAGGACGAGCGTGAGGTCGGCCTTCGAGCGCACGCGTCGCTTGGATGCCATCAGAGTCGACAGCAGGTCGAACTCCGTGCGGGTGAGGTCGAGCTCGCGGCCGCCGATGTAGGCCAGGCGCGTGTCGGTGTCGACCTGCAGGTCGCGGTGGACCAGCCAGTTCTCACCGGTGGGGACGAGCTCGCCCGCGGGCTGGTGCACGACCAGCTCCGAGCTCGACGCCGGCGCGACGGCGGTGGGATCGCTCGGGTGATGCACGATGATGGGCTGCTGCACCGGCTGCTGCGCGGGCGGCGCCGGTTGCGCCGGGGCGGGCTGCTGCGTCGGCGCGGACGCCGGGGGCGCATACACGGGCTGCTGCGGCGCGGGAGGAGCAGTCGGCGGGACGGCCTGTGCGGGCGGGACAGCGCCGGGGAACTGTGCGAGGTACTCCTCGTACGACAGCGGGGCGCCGGAGGTCGGAGCGGTCGCGGCCCCCGGGGCGGCGGCGGGGCGGGCGCCGGGGAACGACGGTCCGACCGAATCCTGCCGGGGAGCCTGCTGCTGCGGCGCCGCGGCGCGGGGGCGGCGCAACAGGGCGTCGACGCGCGCGCGGAACTCGCGGGGGCGGAAAGGCTTGACGATGTACTCGTCGGCGCCGGCACCGAGGCCCAGCACGACGTCGGCCTCTTCCGACAGGCCGGTGAGCATGATGATGTAGGTGTCGCTCTGCGCGCGGATGCGGCGCGCGGCCTCGAACCCGTCGATGCCCGGCATGTTGACGTCGAGGGTCGTCAGCAGCGGGCGGTACGACAGGACCGCCTGGATGCCGTCGATGCCGTTGCCGACCGAGACGGTCGAGAAGCACGCCGCCTCGAGCACCTCGACGAGCAGATGCCGGATGTCCGGGTCGTCCTCGACGATGACCGCGGTCTTCAGCTGCTCGGACGCCATGATCGTCACTTCTCTCGCTCAGGTTCGGGTTATTTTGCCACACGAGCGGGTCGCGGCAGTGTCGCCCGAACGGAGGACACGGTCAGCGCGTCGCGTCGCGCGTGAGGTCGACTGCTCCGGCCGGCCACCACACGCCGGCGGCGGGTCCGCCGTTGCACGGTCCGTCGCTCTCGCCCGGCGGTTTGATCCAGAGGTTGGTGTCGACGACATCGTCGCCGTAGGTGCCGCTCGGGTCGCCCACGGTGCGTCCGGGCGGGTTGCACCACTCGCCGTCGGCGGGCGCACCGGCACCGTTGCGCGACGTGTCGACGAGGGCGTGCAGTCCGTTCAGGCGCTCGGACAGCTCGTGCGCGTAGGCGAACTCGTCGTACGTGTGGTTGAAGTTCGACACGTTCGTCGCGAAGCCGCGCACCCCCGGGCCGACGACCTGGCGGACGAGGTCGGCCATCGCGTCGGGGCCGAGCCAGTTGGAGTGTCCGCCGTCGACGTAGACCCACGTGTCGGTGCCGGTCAGGCGGCCGATCGCACCCCGCAGCTGCTCGACCCGCTCGGCGACGTTGCCGCACTGCGGCGCCAGTGCCAGGCTGTCGGGCTCGACGACGACGACCTTTTTGACGTCGCGCACCGAGCGCAGGGCGTTGCCGATCTGCGTGGTCCAGGTCTCGTAGTCGGCCTCGTCGAGCCCGCCGGCGGAGTGGTTGCCGCAGTCGCGTCCCGGAAGGCCGTACACGACGACGGCGAGAGCGGCGTCGCTCTCGCGCGCCTCCTGCGCGATGTCGAGGATGCGCGGGCCCACTGAGCCGATCGGGTCCTGCTCGGGCGTCAGCCAGTAGGCGGTGGGCTGCGCCGCGAGGTACTCGGCCGCGGCGAGTTCATCGGCCGGCCCTCCTGCCGCGGCGGCGCGCGCCGCCTTCGATTCGTCGGGGGCGACGAACGCGGTGCCCACGGCCGGCGGGCGGGCGGTGAGCATCTGCACGCCGTTCATCACGAGCGAGACCACGAGGGCGATCGCGGTGACGACGAGGGCGACGCCGGCGACGATGAGCGCGATCCACGCCCACCGCGGAATCCGCCTCCGACGACGGGGGGCGGGGGCGGGGCGCGGGACGTCCGCGGGCGGCTCGTAGTGCCCGGTCACGACGTACTGTCGCGACGCGTCGGAGCGCGGACGCTTTCTCACGCGTCGACTCTATCGGTGGGGCGCGTCGGTCAGGCCGCTAGCCTGGGGGGATCGCGGGCTTCGATCCGGCGGAGAGGAAGCGGTTCTCATGAACGATGTCATCCTCGGCGTGACCGATGCGCCGGCGGCCGGTGCCCGGGAGTGGGCCGTGCGACGGGCGCACGCCCGCGGAGCGGCGCTGCGCGAGCTGCTGATCGCCCCCGCGCGCGACGACGTCGACGAAGTGGTGCGCGCCACCGCTGACGCGGAGATCCTCGTGCTGCCCGCCGAGCACGGCCATCCCTACCGGGGCATCATCGCCGGGGCGCATTGCCCCGTCGCGGTCGTGCCGGAGGAGCCGGCCGGCGACGCCGAGCGTCACGGCATCCTCGTCGGCGTCGACGCCTCCGAGGTCTCGCAGCGCGCGGTCGCGTTCGCGGCGGACGAGGCGGTGCGCACGGGCCAGCCGCTCATCGCGCTCGCCGCGTGGGAGCCGGTGGCCGTCGGCACCGAGCCCGGGCTCGACCTGTGGACCGGCCCGATGCCCGTCGATCTCACCGAGGCGACCGCCGCGATGCTCGACCGCGCGCTCGAGCCGGTGCGGGCGGCGCACCCCGAGCTCACGGTGCGCACGAGGATCGACGTCGGCGACGCGTCCATGCTGATCGAGGAGGCCTCGCGCAGCGCGGTGCTCACAGTCGTGGGTTCGCACGGCCGCACCGGCCTGTCGCGCCTGCTGCTGGGCTCGGTCAGCGAGCACGTCGCCGCGCACGTCTCCTCGCCGACCGTCATCGTACGGTGACGGCCGCGGGGTCGCGCACCGCGCGACTGCTGCTGGCCGTCTACATCGTCGTGCTCGCCGGCATCGCGTTCTGGCCCACCCCCGTCGACCGCGACGCCGGATGGCTGCTGCAGCAGGTGACGGCGGCCGTGCCGTGGCTGACCTACCCGCGCATCGAGTTCGGGGCGAACGTCCTGCTCTTCGTGCCCGCGGGGTGGTGCGCGACGCGGGGCTGGCCGCGGTGGCATCCGTTCGTCGTCCCCGCGGCGCTCGCCGTGTCGGTGGGCATCGAGCTCGCGCAGGGCCTGCTGCTGATCGAGCGCACCTCGAGCGTGCTCGACGTGGTGGCGAACACGTCGGGCGCGACGCTCGGGTGGCTGCTCGCGCTGCCCGGGATCAGAAGGCGTAGCGCACGCGGCAGGACGGCAGCTCGCGCTCGATGAGGGCGCGCAGCGCGGCCACCGCATCGCCCTTGAGCGGCGAGCGGTAGCGGACGTTGGTCGCGCCGTTCTGCGAGCGCTTGGGCTCTTGCATGCCGGGGGTCCACAGCAGCTCCTCGCCGCGTGGGTGCCACCCGAGGTTCACCTCGTGCAGCCCCTCGTTGTGGGTGAGGAAGATGATCTCGCACGCCAGCTGCGCCTTCGCGCGGTCGGACAGGACGTCGTCGAGCTCGCGCAGCAGCGCCGTCCAGTCGGCGATCCAGGTCGGGGTGAGGATGACGGGGGAGAAGTTCAGGTGCACCTCGTAGCCGGCGTCGACGAAGTCGTTGATCGCGGCGATGCGCTCGGGGATCGGAGAGGTGCGGATGTCGGTGACGCGCGCCGTGTCGTGCGGCATGAGTGAGAAGCGGATGCGGGTGCGTCCGAGCGGGTCCCAGTCGAGGAGGTCGCGGTTGACGTACTTCGTCGCGAACGATGCCTTCGCCGTCGGCGACATCCGGAACAGCTCGCACAGATCCCGGACGTTCTCACTGATCAGGGCGTCCACCGAGCAGTCGCTGTTCTCGCCGATGTCGTAGACCCATGCCTCGGGGTCGCACTGGTTGGGCTCGGCCTTGACCCCCTGCCGGGAGATGTGGCGGGCGAGGTGGCGCGAGATCTCGTCGATGTTGGCGAAGACCGTCACCGGGTTGCTGTACCCCTTGCGGCGCGGCACGTAGCAGTAGGCGCACGCCATGGCGCAGCCGTTCGCGGTCGAGGGCGCGATGAAGTCGGCGGAGCGTCCGTTCAGACGTGTCGCAACGGACTTCTTCACGCCGAGGACGAGGGCCTCGGTCTTGATGCGCACCCATCGGTTGACGTTCGTCTCGTCGCCGTGCACCTCGGGGATGAGCCAGTGCGACGCGACGGGGACGATCTCGGCGTCGGGCCAGCGCGCGACGATCTGCTGCCCGCGCGGCAGCGCGAGCGCCGCTTCTTCGGCGTAGATGCGGCTGATTCGCAGCAGCGGGGCGGCTTCGCGCATCATCCTGTTCTACCCGTGGCCACCGACATCGCCCTCGCCGGCGGCCACGGGCTCAGAGCCGAGGCGTTCAGTCGCGCGACTCGGTCTCGATCTCGCCAGCGGCGAGGGCGTCGGCGTACGTGCGCACGTCGGGGCCGGGCTCCCAATCGATGAACTTGTCCTTCATGTGGCTGACGAGCGCCGCGTAGGCCTTGTCGGCGTCGGCGGCGTCATCGGTGGCGGCGACGGCGGCGACGGCATCCTGCAGGACGCGGTCGGCGTCGTCGAGCACCTTCTGGCGGGCTTCGTCGTTCCAGTGGATCTCGCTGATCTTCATACCCGCACGCTAGCCAGCGGAAACGGATCCGGCGAAGGGCTTGCGCGATGCGATCCGGCGCCCGATGACGCCCTGGCGCGGGCTGAAGAGGTAGACGATCGCGAAGACGATGCCCTGCACGAGCACGACGAGACCGCCCGAGGAGGCGTCGACCCAGTAGCTGAGGTAGATGCCCACGAGCGACGACACCGCCGACAGCGTCGGGGCGATGACGAGCATGCGGCCGAAGCGATCGGTGAGCAGGTGGGCGGTCGCGCCCGGGATGATGAGCATCGCGACGACGAGCACGACGCCCACGACCTGCAGCGCCACGACCGCGGTGAGCGCGAGGACGCCGAGCAGCAGCGCCGAGAGCCGGCGCGGCGACAGCCCGATCGCGAACGCGTGGATGGGGTCGAACGCGAACAGGGTGAGGTCGCGGCGCTTGACGAACAGCACCGCGAAGGCGACGGCGGCGAGGATCGCGATCTGCACGAGGTCGGCCTCGCCCACGCCGAGGACGTTGCCGAAGAGGATGTGGTTGAGATCGGTCTGGCTCGGCGTCACCGAGATGAGGACGAGACCGAGGGCGAACAGCGTCGTGAAGACGATGCCGATGGCGGCATCCTCTTTGATGCGGCTCGTGCCGCGGATGACGCCGATGAGGGCGACCGCGAGGAAGCCGAACACCAGTGCACCGACGGCGAACGGCGCCCCGAGCACGTACGCGAGCACGACGCCCGGAAGGACGGCGTGGCTGACCGCGTCGCCCATGAGCGACCAGCCGATCAGGACGAGCCAGCACGACAGCACCGCGCAGACGATCGCCGCGATCGCCGTGGCCCCGAGCGCCCGCAGCATGAACTCGTACTGCAGCGGCTCGAGCAGGAGGTCGAGGACGTTCATGCGGCGTGATCCCCCGGGAACTCGAGGCCGAACGCGCGGCCGAGCATCTCGGGCCGGAGGGCCTCGGACACCGATCCCTGGAACACCACGCGGCGCAGCAGTAGCACCGCTTCGTCGGCGAGCGTGGGCAGCGCGTGCAGGTCGTGCGTCGACACGAGCACCGTGCGGCCGTCGGCGGCGAGCTCGCGCAGGAGCCGGACGATCGTGGCCTCGGACTTCTTGTCGACACCGGCGAACGGCTCGTCGAGCAGCAGCACGCGGGCGTCCTGCGCGATGCCGCGGGCGACGAAGGCGCGCTTGCGCTGCCCGCCCGACAGCTCGCCGATCTGGCGCTCGCCGAGGTCGGACAGTTCGACCCGCGCGAGCGCCGCGTCGACGGCGGCGTGGTCGGCGGCGCGGGGACGACGGGTGATGCCGAGGTGACCGTAGCGGCCCATCATGACGACCTCGCGCACCGAGACGGGGAAGGCGGCGTCGATGTCTTCGCTCTGCGGCACGTAGCCGACGAGTCCGCGGCGGCGCGCGGCCGCGGGAGTCTGACCGCCGATCGTGACCTCGCCGGCGGTGGGTCGCACCATGCCGGTGATGGATTTGAAGAGGGTCGACTTGCCCGAGCCGTTCATGCCGATCAGCGCCGTGACCCGTCCGGGCGCGACGGTGAGGTGCACGTCGTCGAGGGCGACGATCTCGCGGTAGCGCACCGAGACCCCCGTCACGGCGATCCCGGCCGGCGGGGCGGCGGTCGAGCCGCTCACGAGCTCGCCCCCGTGAGCGCCGAGGTGATCGTGTCGACGTCGTGGCGCAGCAGGTCGAGGTACGTCGGCACGGGGCCGTCGGGGCCCGAGAGCGAGTCGACGTACAGGATGCCGCCGAACACGGCATCCGTCGCCTCGACGACCTGCCGCATCGGACGGTCCGAGACCGTCGACTCGCAGAACACCGCGGGCACGCCGTTCTCGTCGACGAACTCGATCGTCCGGCGGATCTGCTGCGGGGTGGCCTGCTGCTCGGCGTTGACCGGCCAGATGTACGCCTCGGTGAGGCCGGCGTCGCGCGCGAGGTACGAGAAGGCCCCCTCGCACGTGACGAGGGCGCGCTGATTCTCGGGCACGGTCGCGAGCGCGGTGACCAGCTCATCGTGGATGGTCTGCAGCTCGGCGGCGTAGGCCTCGCCGTTCGCGGCGTAGGCGTCGGCGTTGTCGGGATCGAGCTCGCTGAAGGCGGCGACGATATTCGCGACGTAGGTCTGGACGTTCAGCGGGCTCATCCAGGCGTGCGGGTTGGGCTTGCCGGCGTAGGCGTCGCCCGTGATGTCGATCGTCTCGATGCCCTCCGACACGACGGCGTGCGGGGCGTCGGCGGTGTCGACGAACCGCGAGAACCACGCTTCGAGGCCCAGGCCGTTGTCGAGGATCAGGTCGGCGTCCGACGCGGCCGCGATGTCGCGGGGGGTGGGCTCGTAGCCGTGGATCTCGGCCCCGGCCTTCGTGATCGAGCGGACCTCGAGGTGGTCGCCGGCGACGTTCTGCGCGATGTCGGCGAGCACCGTGAACGTCGTCAGCACGACCGGGCGGTCACCGTTCGAGCCGTCACCGTCCGCGCCGCCCTCCACAGCGGAGCCGCAGCCGGCCAGCAGCGCGACCGCGACGCCGAGCGAGACCAGGGCGGTCACGCGGCGGCGCAGAGTTTTCGGCATACCGAAAAATTACCCGCTGACCGCGCGGGCGTGCAATTCGTCGTCGACGATGTCGGCCCAGGGTTGACGGGTCGATCGCAGGGTGTTACCGGTCTCGGCGGCGTGCTGCATGAGGAGGGCCAGGTAGTGGTCCTGGCTGGCCTCGGCGAGGGAGTACACCGGAGCCTCACCGGCGATCGCCCGCGGCATCCCGTCGAGCATCCGCGCGATCGCGATCTCGTCGTCGTTGATGCGGGCGGGCAGGAAGGGATTGCGGAAGACCCACTCGTCGCCGAGCAGGATGCCGCGCAGGAACATTCCCTCGAGGTTGCCGCCCTCGCCCGTCATGACGCGTCGCAGCGAGCCGAAGACGGGCTCGTCGAAGCGCCGCAGCCAGCGCACCTCGGTGTTCTCGATCTCGCCGCGCTCGCCGCGGACGAGCAGCCGGTTGCCGCGGATCCACGAGAAGTACTGCTCGCCGGCGAAGTCGTAGACGCCGAGGCGGTCGCCGAACGTGAACCGCGCCGTGGTCTGGGTCGCCGTGACGATGCGCTCCTCGGTGGGGTCGCCCGCGCGTCCCGGACCGGCCACGAGGGGCGAGCGGAAGACGGATGCCGTGACCTCGGCGTCGTCGGCACCGATGCCGAGCGCTCGCCGGATGACGCTGACGCCGTGGTAGTCGTGGCACTGCGCGACGAGGGCCTGCGTGGGGCGACCGAGTCGTCCCGAGTGCGCGACCGCGAGCTGCGCCGACAGCAGCGGAGACAGGTGGTACTGCTCGGCGACCTGCACCGTGGGGGCGCCGGGGCGCTGCACCCGCTCCCACAGGGCCACGAGGTCGTCGAGGGTGCCGGCCGGCGGGGTCTCGGTGAGGACGGGGACGCCGCGGTCGACGAGTTCGACGATGACGCCGGGGGCGACGTCGCGCGGCACCGAGACGACCACGAAGTCCGGCGTGCCGGCCGCCAGCAGGCCGTCGAGGTCGGCGTGACCTCGGACGCCCCAGCGGCGCTCGATGTCGGCGGCGGTGTCGGCGCTGCGGGTCACGAGGCCCGTGACGGTGAAGCGCTCGGGCATCGCGGCGGCGATGCGGAGGAAGAATTCGCTGCGCCAGCCGCTGCCGACGATTCCGAAGGTGACGCTCATCGGCTCAGTCTGCCCCACCGCGCCCCGCGGACGGCGGGAAACGGACCGTATGAGACGGTAGACGGATGATGGCGGAGGTCGACGACGAGCCGGCGGACATCGACGTCGAGACGGTCGAGTTCGACGGGGTGCGCACGCGCGTCACCCGGGTCACCACGGCGCGCTCGCGCGAGTCCGGCCGCGCGTTCGTGCTGATCGCCGGGATCGGCGTCGCCGCGACCTACTTCGACCTGCTCGCGCCGCTGCTCGCCCAGCGCGGCCGCGTGTACGCCCTCGACCTGCCCGGCTTCGCGGGGCAGCGGGCGCCGCGAACCGATCCGTCGGTGGCGTTCTTCGCCGACCAGGTGGAGGCGGTGCTCGACCGCTTCGAGCTCGACGACCCGGTGCTGCTCGGGCACTCCTTCGGTGCGCAGATCGTGACCGAGGTGCTGGCCCGGCGCCGCGGCATCCGTCACGGCGTGCTCATCGGCCCGGTCGTCAACGACCGCGAGCGGTCGCTCGTGCTGCAGGCGATCCGGTTCGCGCAGTCGTCGTTCTTCGAGCCGGTCCGGCTCGTGCTGCTCGCCGTGAGCGCGTACCTGCTGTGCGGCTTCGCCTACTCCATGCGGGTGCCGCCCCACATGATGCGCTACCCCGTGGCTGCGCGGCTCGCGCACGTCGAGGCCCGCGTGCTGCTGATCCGCGGAGCGCGCGACTTCTCGTCACCGCGGTACTTCCATTCCGCGCTCGTGGCGGCGGCGCGCGATGCCTCGCGCTGGGAGGTCCACGGGGCGGCGCACTCGGTCATCAACGGCAGCGCGGTCGGCGTGGCCGAGCTGACGAACGCCTTCGTGGCCGACGCGCTGCCGCGGCGCGGGCAGATGTCCGAGGCCGAGGCCCGCGTTCCCGACCCCGCGTACGGCGGGATCGCTCTGGTCTGGCGTGCCGCGCGATACCGGGTACAGGAGTGGTTCAGCGCGCGGGAGGGCGACGAGGTCGGCGTCGAGCACGCGAAGGAGTCGCATGCGGCGGTCATGTGGCGCGCCTTCACCGGCGGGCGTCGCTGAGGCCGGCGCTCACTCCCACGTCGCCGCGTCGGGGTCTATCCCGTGCGCCCGCGCGCTCGCGTCGATGCTCCGCCGCAACCACGACGTCAGGCCGGGGCGGATGTCCTCGTAGTGCGCCGTGAAAGCGGGGTCGGCCTCGTACATGCGGCCCAGGCACACCTGCATCGAGCGCGTGACGGGGAAGAAGGCGCCGATCGCGTCGCGGTGTCGTTCGACGAGGCGGTCGGCCTCGGCGCTGCCGGGCTGCACGCCGGCGTCGAGCGCGGCGCCGAGCTCGAGGTCGACGTCGGTCATCGCCGCGGTCACGTCGCGCCACTGGTCGGGCGTTCGGGTCGCGGCACGCTCGGCGTACTGCTGCCACTGCGGGGTGTGGCCGTAGCGTCGGCGGGCCATCGCGGGCCAGTCCGGGTTCCAGTCGGGCCCGAAGATCACCGCCTGCTCCTCAGCGGTCAGGAGCACGCCGCGCTCGTGCGCCTCGATCATGCGGTCGAGGCCGGTGCGCAGGTGCCGCAGACGGTCGAGGTGCTGCGACACGTCGTCGCGCTGGGTGCGCAGCGCGGCGAGCGGCTCGACCCCCGGCTCGTCGAGCACGGCGCGGATCTGGTCGAGTCCGAGCCCGATCTCGCGGTAGACGATGACGCGGTGCAGGCGCTCGATGTCGGCCGCCGTGTAGAGGCGGTACCCGGCGTCGGTGCGCGACGACGCCGGAGCGAGTCCGATCTCGTCCCAGTGGTGCAGCGTCCGGACCGTGATAGCGAGGCGCGCCGCCGTCTGGCCCACGGTGAGGCCGTCAGCGTCGGTCATCGTCGGCCTTTCGAGGTGCGGTGCCGATCCCGATATCGGCGAGCGCGCGCGCCGCGTCGCTGCCGGGATCGTACGGCTTCGCCGCGGTGACGACGATACGCGCCCGCTCGGGGGTGATGACCTCGATGTCGCGAGTGTTCCACGCGGTGTCGCGCGGACCCGTCACGGCCTCCGGCGCGAGTGCGCGGCAGGCGTCGGCGATCTCGGGCAGCTGGCCGAGGACGGCGGCGATGCTGAAGCTCGCCGCCGGCGCGGCATCCGGAACAGTGTCCGCCGTCACGAGCAGCACGTCCTGGAAGGCCCATCGGCGCAGGTGGACGAGCGTGCCGGGGATGACGAACAGCTCGAAGAACCCGAGCCCCCGCACCCAGAAGTCGGTCGACGTGGCCAGGTCGGTCGTCGGGATGGTGACGAAAGCCGGCATGCCGTAGATGCCGCGATACAGCTCAGGGGCGACGGCATCCGGTGCAGGAGCGGGGACGGGGCTGATGTCGAACGCGTCGTACATGTCGGTCATATGACCACCGTGAGCCCTCACGCCGCGTGAGGGTCAAGTCAGCGCGAGGCGTTGACCCGCGGAAGCAGCAGCGGCGCGGCGATCGCGAACACCACCATCGCGATGCCCCCGACGATCACGCCGAGCATCGGATTGAGGGTGAGCAGGCCGACGACGAAGCCGAGGGCGATGCCGACGAGGGCGCCGGTGGCGGTGTGGGCGAGGGCTGAGACGTCCATGCCTGCGACGCTACGGGCCGTCACGGTCGGCGCGCGTCCCCCGATCGGGTGATATCGGGTCGTCCCGTCGGGGGATCCTCGCGGCTGTCGCGCGGCCCCTGGCGGCCGAGGATGCCGGGCAGACCGCGGCCGCCGCGGGTCGTGACCGCGAGGATGCCCGCGGTCAGGACGAACGCCGCGCTGAGCAGTCCCCAGCCGGCGGGCAGCTGATCGAGCAGGGCGTAGCCCCCGATGCCGCCGACGAAGCGGGTGAGGCGGGTGACGGCGACGGGCAGCGGACCGCCGGCGTAGCGCAGCCGCACGGCGAGGTCGCCGATCGTGCGGCCCGTGACCAGGACGGTCGCCGTGACGGCCGCGAGCGCGGCGTACGAGCCGAACTGGCCCGCGATGTCGGTGCTGATCGCGAGGTCGCGGTTGCCGCTGAAGACGAGGGCGGCCTGGACCGCGACCGACACGAAGACGCCGACGAGGGTGTAGGCCAGCACATCGCAGACCATGCCGAGGATGCGGCGCCGGCGCGTCACCGGCCGCGGCCGATCGGGCGCCGTCGCGGCGGGGCGGCGCGGGACGACGAGGGCGATGAGCGAGCCGAGGACGGCGCCGGTGGTGTTGGTCAGCAGATCGTCGACGTCGAACACGCGGTACGCGCACGGATAGATGCCCCACACGCCGGTCAGCTGCGTCAGCTCGACGACGAGCGAGATGCCGAAACCGAGGAGCAGTGCCGTGAGGATGCCGCGGCGCGCGAGCACGCGGGCGAAGAACCCCAGCGGCAGGAACAGCAGCACGTTGAGCGCGAGCTGCAGCACGGCCGTGTCGGTCGCGAAGGCGCGGGCGCTGCCGCCGGACCGGGTCGCGGCGGCGCGCAGGTCGTCGACGAAGGCGAGCGGGTCGAGGTTCACTCCGGCGCAGCGCAGGGTCGTCGGATCGGGCAGCGGCAGCAGCGTGTACGTCCAGATCGCGAAGAAGTACACCAGCGCCGCGCCCCACAGGACGAGCTGCGCCGCCGTGAGCGATCCGGTGCGGCGGTACTGGATCGCGACGAAGGGCACGAAGAGCACGACGGCCATGAGGGCACCCAGGCCGATCGCGATCGCGCCGAGGAAGACGCTGTCATCCATCCCGCCAGTCTTCCAGAGCCCCGGTTCTGGGCCGTTCGAAGTGTTACCGGTAACATCTGCTCGAGGCGAAGGAGCATCCATGGAGAACGAGTCGGTGGCGCGGGTTCGGGCCGAGGTGGCGTCGTTGCATGCGGAGCTGGTGCGGTACGGGCTGGTCGTGTGGACCGGGGGTAACGTGTCGGGTCGGGTTCCGGGGGCTGATCTTTTCGTGATCAAGCCGTCGGGGGTGTCGTATGACGATCTGGCTCCGGAGAACATGATCGTGTGTGATCTGGACGGCAATGTGGTGCCGGGGACGCCGGGTAGTGATCGGGCTCCCTCGAGTGACACGGCGGCTCATGCGTATGTGTATCGGAACATGCCCGAGGTGGGTGGTGTGGTGCACACGCATTCGACGTATGCGGTGGCGTGGGCGGCGCGGGGTGAGGAGATCCCGTGTGTGATCACGGCGATGGCCGATGAGTTCGGGGGTCCGATTCCGGTGGGCCCGTTCGCGATCATCGGGGATGACTCGATCGGTCGGGGCATCGTGGAGACGTTGCGGGGTCATCGGTCTCGTGCGGTGCTGATGCAGAATCATGGGCCGTTCACGATCGGGTCGAGTGCGAAGGATGCGGTCAAGGCTGCGGTGATGGTCGAGGACGTCGCCCGTACGGTGCACATCGCCCGGCAGGCGGGGGAGTTGATCCCGATCCCGCAGGAATCGATCGACAGGTTGTACGACCGGTACCAGAACGTTTACGGACAGACCACCGACGACCGCCGATAGCGCCCAGCGTCGGCACAGGCGAATCTTCGTATTCTGGATAGCCTGGAGCTTGACGTCAGATGGGGGACGCCATGGCTGCCGTGCAGATCGCGCTGACCGCTGCCGCCGCGGTGCTGCTCGTGTGCATCCTCGCGGGGCTGTGGCGCGCGGTGCGCGGTCCGACTCCCGAAGACCGGCTGACGGCGTTCGTCCTGCTCGGCACGAGCGGCGCGGCGCTGTTCATCGTGCTCGCCTCGGCGCTCGACGTGCCAGCGCTGCGCGACGTCGCGATCACCGTCGTCGCCCTGGCGACAGTCGTGGTGATCGTCTACACCCGCCGGTCGGTGCGCTGATGGATGCCGTCGTGATCGTGCTGCTGCTCGTGGGGTGCGCCTTCGTCGTGGTCGGGACGCTCGGACTGCTGCGCTTTCCGGATCTTCCGACCCGCCTGCACGCCGTCGCGAAGGCCGACAATCTCGGGCTGGGCTTCATCGTCGCCGCCCTGATCGTCGACGCGTTCGCACGCGGCGAGGACGGGATGTCGATCGCCGGTGTCACCGCGAAGCTGCTGCTCATCTGGGTGCTGGCGCTGCTCGGCACCGCGGGCAACTCGCATCTGCTCGCCGGCAGCGAGCGCTTCCACGACGGGGGTGCCCGGTGAGCGGCGCGGCGTCCGGCGCGGGCGAGGTGCTCAAGGTGCTCGACGTGCTCGCGGTCGCGGGTGTCGTGGTCGCGGCGCTCGTGGCGGTGCTCGTGCGCGGGCGAGCGGCGGCGACGACGGCGTTCCTCGTGTTCGGCATTCTGCTCGCGGTGCTCTGGGGGCGCATCGACGCCCCCGACGTCGCGATGGCCGAGGCGGCGCTCGGCGGCGGTGTCGCGGGCGCACTGCTCGTGGACGCCCTGGAACGCCGCCGCCCGGCCGCGCCCGCCGTGTCGGCCGCGTCGTCGCGCTCGCGATGGGCGACGGTCGGCGTCGCCGCCGTCGCGGGCGCCGTCGGGCTCGTCGCGCTGCTGAGCGCCCTGCGTGCGATGAGCGTCGTGCCGGCCGACCTCGCCCAGCAGGCCGTGCAAGCGACCGACCAGGCCGGGGTGTCGCATCCGATCACGGCGGTGCTGCTGAACTACCGCAGCCTCGACACGCTGCTCGAGATCGCCGTGCTCGTCGTCGCGGCGGTGGCGGCCGGGGCGATCGGGCGCGAGCGTCTGCGGCCCGTGCCGCCGGCCGACCCGGTGCGGCGGGCGCTCGCGGTCGTCCTCGTGCCGGTCGTGCTCGTGCTGGCGGTCTGGGTGCTCGTCGCGGGCAGCGTGCAGCCCGGCGGTGCGTTCCAGTCGGGTGCGCTGATCGCCGCCGCCCTCGTGATCGCGCGGCTGTGCGGCTTCTCCTTCGTCACGCCCCGCGCCGGCGTCACGGCAGCCATCGCGGGCGGCAGCCTGCTGGCCTTCGTCGCCCTGGCGGTCGGCGGCCTGCTGGCGACGGGTTCGTGGCTCGGGCTCGATCCCGCGTGGGCCGGCGCGGCGATCCTTGCGATCGAGGCGGTGCTGGCCGTCGGCATCGGCGTGGCCCTCGCGGCGATCTTCTCCGCGGCGGGTGCCGTCGACGAGGCGTCACCGGCGGAGGTGGCGGCATGACCTCGACGCTGCTGTTCCTCGGCGCCGGAGCCGCCGTGTTCGTGGTCGGCGTGGTCGCGCACCTCGTCGTGCGCGACCTCATCCGCCGCATCGTCACGCTCGGGGTCGCCTCGGGCGGCGTGATGCTCGTGCTCCTCGCGATCGCCGACCGCGGGACCGGTGCGCCCGATCCCGTGCCGCAGGCTCTCGTGCTGACGGGCATCGTCGTGATGGCCGCGATCACCGGGCTCGCGCTGGCGCTGGCGCGGCGCGTGGAGGACCCCGAGAACGAGACCGAGATCCGGACCGAGACCGGGGCGGACGCGTGATGCCGCCCGCGCCGGCGGCCCTGGCCGCGCTCGTTCCGCTCGTCGTCTTCGTGCCGCTCGTGGCGGCTGTGGTGTGCGCGATGGTTCCGGTGCGGGCGCGCGGGACGGTCGCGATCGCCGCCACCCTCGCCGGAGGGGTCGTGGTCGGCGTGCTGTGGGCCGGGGTCGCGGCATCCGGGATCGTGCGGGTCGAGCTCGCCGGGTGGGCGGCGCCCCTCGGCATCGCGCTGCAGGTCGACGGCGCGTCGGTCGCGATGCTCGCCCTGACGCACGTCGTGCTGCTCGCTGTGTTCGCGGCGGCGGCCGCCGAGCCGCGCCTGACGGGTTCGGAGGCGTTCTGGCCGCTCGTGCTCTTCGCCGCCGTCGCGATCTCGGGTGTGTTCGTCGCGGCCGACATGTTCTCGGTGTACGTCCTGCTCGAGCTGCTGACCCTCGCCGCCGTGGCCCTCGTGGCCCTGGGCGGTCGGGGCGCATCCGCCGCCGCGCTGCGGTACCTGTTCGTCGCGGTCACGGGGTCGCTGTTCTATCTGCTCGCGGTCGCCCTCGTCTACGGCGAGACCGGGACGCTCGATCTCACGCTGGCCGCCGATCGCCTGACGGATGGCCCCGTCGCGGCCGCCGCGCTCGCACTCGTCACCGTCGGGATGGCCGCCAAGATCGCGCTCTTCCCGCTGCACTCATGGCTGCCGGTCGCCCATCCCGCCGCGCCCGCCGCCGTCAGTGCGCTGCTGTCGGCGCTGGTCATCAAGGCGTCGCTGTTCGTGCTGTGGCGCGTCTACGCCGCGGTCGGCACCGCCATCGACCTCGCCCCGGTGTTCGCGATCGCGACGGCCGCCGCCGGTGCGGCCGGGGTGCTGTGGGGCGGGGTCATGGCGCTGCGCCGCGACCGGCTGAAGACCGTCATCGCGTACTCGACCGTCGCGCAGGTGGGCTACCTCGTGCTCATCCTGCCGCTCATGCTGGCCGATGGCCCGGGCGGCGAAGGCGCCGCGGTCGCGGGATGGAGCGGCGGGGTCGTGCTCGCGATCGCGCACGGTCTCGCGAAGGCGGCGATGTTCCTCGCCGCCGGGGCGCTCGTCGTCGCGTACGGCAGCGACAAGCTGTCGGGACTGCGGGGCGCGCACGCGCGGATGCCGCTCGCGGCGGCGACGATCAGTATCGCCGGCGTCAGCCTCGCGGGTCTGCCGCCGACGCTGGCCTTCGCGGGCAAGTGGCAGCTGCTCGAGTCCTCGCTCGCGCGCGGCGCCTGGTGGTGGGTGGCGGTGCTGCTGGTGGGCGGCCTGCTGACCTTCGCGTACGTCGCGACGATGATCCGCGCGATGTTCGCGCCCCCGGGCGAGGACCCCGCGCCCCCGCACGCGCCGCCGCGGCGGACGGTCTCGGTCGCGGCGTTCTCGCTCGCTGCGGCATCCGTCGTGGTCGGGATCTTCCCGGCGCCCCTCGTCGCGCTGATCGAGGCGGCCGCTCCGCTGGGGGGTGCGCTGTGATCCCCGGATCGACCGTCGTGCCGAGCGTGCTGCCGCTCGTGCTGCTGCTGACCTCGCTCGTGCCGGCGCTGGTGATCTTCGGGTTGCGCGAGGACCAGCGACGGGTGCGCACCGCGCTGAACCTCAGCGGCGCGTTCGTGAAGGCCGCGATCGTGGTGGTGCTCATCCCGGTGGTGCTGTCGGGCGAGAAGCTGCGCTGGTCGTTCGCGTGGATCCCCGGCCTCGAGATCGTCTTCGTCACCGACACGTTCTCGCTCTTCTTCGTCGGGCTGTCGTCGGCGCTGTGGCTCGTGACGACGATCTACGCGATCGGCTACCTGGAGGGCTCGCCCAACCGCAGCCGGTTCTTCGGGTTCTTCAGCCTGTGCGTGACGGCGACGACCGGCATCGCGCTGGCACAGAACCTGTTCACGTTCCTCGTCTTCTTCGAGCTGCTGACGCTCGTGACCTATCCGCTCGTCGCCCACCGCGGTACGCCCGAGGCCATGCGCGGAGCGCGGACCTACCTCGGCTACACGCTCGCGGGCGGGGTCGTGCTGCTGCTGGGCGTGGCGTGGCTGACGCTCGAGGTCGGGCCCGTCGAGTTCGTCGCCGGCGGCATCCCCGCCGTCGCGGAGCTCGCGGCTCGCGACCCGGCGACCGCGACGGTGATCGGCGCGCTGCTGCTGACCGGTGTGAGCGTGAAGGCGGCGCTGTTCCCGCTGCACGGGTGGCTGCCGATCGCGATGGTCGCACCCGCGCCGGTGAGCGCCCTGCTGCACGCGGTGGCGGTGGTCAAGGCCGGGGCGTTCGGGATCATCCGCGTTGTGGAGGACACGTTCGGCTTCGCGCTGTTCGCCGAGCTGGGGCTGCTGCAGGTGCTCGCGGTGGCGGCGGCCGTCACGATCGTCTACGGCTCGCTGCGCGCGCTGACGCAGGACGATCTGAAGAAGCGACTGGCGTACTCGACGGTGTCGCAGGTCGCCTACATCGCGCTCGGGGCCGCGCTGCTGTCGCCGGTGGCGACGGCGGGGGCCATCGTGCACATGGTCAACCAGGGCGTCATGAAGATCACGCTCTTCTTCTGCGCGGGCCTGTTCGCCGAAGAGCTGAAGGTGCATCGGGTCAGCGAGCTGGCCGGGGTGGGGCGGCGGATGCCGCTGACGGCGGCGGCGTTTACGGTGGCCGCCCTCGGCATGATCGGCTTGCCGCCGTTCGCCGGGTTCATCTCGAAGTGGGCGCTCGGGGTCGGCGCGCTCGACGCGGGGCAGCCGTGGGTCGTCGGCGTCCTGATCACGAGCACCGTCCTCAACGCGGGGTACTTCCTGCCGGTGATCATCGCGATGTGGACGCGGCCGGCGGCGATCCCCGCGTCGGAGGAGCGTGCTCCGCGCCTCAGCGAGCGCGGCACGCGCCGCATCGAGGCACCGGCGGCGCTGCTCGTGCCGGCGCTCGTGACGGCCGTGCTCGTGGTGGCGCTGGGGGTCGGGGCCGGGTGGGAGTTCTCACCGTGGTCGCTGGCGCAGTTCATCGCGGACGGAGCGTGGCCGTGATCTGGATCCCCGCCTTCGCCCTGCCGCTCGCGCTCGCCGCGGCCATCGCCGTGCTGAGCGGTGTCGGCGGCGCCCGGGCGCTCGGCTCGCGCCACCTCGTCACGCGGTTCGCCTGGATCGCCGTCGTGCCCGCCGGTGCGGCCGCGCTCGGGGACGGCGCCGAGCGTCACGAGGTGGCGTGGATGCTGCTGGGCACCTCGATCCGGGTCGACGACGTCGGCCGGCCGCTCGTGCTGATGGCCGTCGCGCTCTACGGGCTGGCGCTCGCGTTCGTCGTGCGGTCGAAGGCCGAGCGCCCGCACGTGCTGACGGCCTTCCTGCTGCTGTGCTTCGCCGGGAACATCGCCGTCTTCGTGGCGGACGACCTCGTGACGTTCTACCTGGCGTTCGCGACGATGAGCTTTCTCGGTTACGCGATCGTCGTGCACGACCGCTCGCGCGGGGCTCGTCGGGCCGGCGCGATCTACCTCGTGCTGACGGTGCTCGGCGAGTGCGCCGTGCTCGTGGCGCTGCTGATGCTCGCCGCCGACGGGGTGACGCGGGTGCAGGACGCGCCGGCCGCGGTGGCCGCCTCGCCCGCGGGCGGGCTGATCATCCTGCTGCTGCTCGTCGGGTTCGGGGTCAAGGCCGGCACCGTGCCGCTGCATGTCTGGCTGCCGCTGGCCCATCCCGCCGCCCCGAGTCCCGCGAGCGCCGTGCTGTCGGGGGCGATGCTGAAGGCGGGCGTCGTCGGGTGGCTGCGGTTCCTGCCGCTCGGCGAGGGCGCCGGAGAGCCCGTGTGGGGCGCGGCGTTCCTCGTGCTCGGGCTCGCAGGAGGGCTGGCCGCGGTTCCCGCCGGCATCCTGCAGCGCAACCCGAAGGTCGTGCTCGCGTACAGCTCGATCAGTCAGATGGGCTTCATCGCCGCGCTCGTGGGGGCCGCTCTCGTCGCTCCCGCCGCGGCGCCGGCGTGCATCGCGGCGGTCGTCGTGTACAGCGTGTCGCACGGACTCGTGAAGGGGACGCTGTTCCTCGGTGTGCAGGCGTGGGACACCGAGCGGATGCCGCGGTGGGCGGTGGTCGCGCCGCTCGCGGTCGCCGCCGTGGCGCTCGTCGGAGCACCGCTGACGAGCGGGTTCATCGCGAAGTATGCCGCGAAGGAGGCCGTCGGGGATGTCGTTGTGCCGGTGCTGCCGGGTGTCGGTGTCGGTGTGGGTGTCGGCGACGTGCTGCCCTGGTTCGGTGTCGGGTCGACGCTGCTGATGGCCCGGTTCGCCGTCGTGCTGCTGCGTCGCGAGCGCGCCCCGAAGCCAACGGCGCGGACGCGGGCGTTCGCGTGGGCGGTGCTCTCGGTGGGGGCGGTCGTGCCGGTCGCCGTGCTCGCGGGGGCGCGGCAACCACCGCTGAGCCTGCCGGGGTGGTTCGACCCGTCGGCGTTGTGGGCGCAGTCGTGGCCGCTGCTGCTCGGGCTGGTGCTCGCCGCCGCGGCGTGGGGTTCGGCGCGGCGCTGGTCGCGGCCTGCCCCGAGCGTGCCGCCCGGCGACATCGTCGTCCTCGAGGAGCGCGCGGCGCGCGGGCTCGTGCGCGGGCTGACGGCCGGGTCGGAGGCGTTGGGTCGCGTGCGCGGCGCCGCCGTCGCCCGCATCGTCGCGGGCCCGAAGTCGGGGCTGTTCGTCGAACGGATGCAGCGGGCGATCGGAACCTGGAGCGGCTCGGGCGTCGTGCTGGTGGTCACGCTCGCCGTCGCGCTGTGCGCCGCGGTGTTCTCCGGGTTCTTCGTCGGTGGGGGAGGGGTGCCGTGATCGGGTCGGTGATGGGCTCGGTGGTCGGGCGGGTCGTCGTCATCGCCGCGGTGTGGCTCGCCGCGACCGAGGCGTCGCCGGGAGCCCTGGCTTATGGTGCGGTCGCGGTGCCGCTGGTCGTCGCCGCGTCGTACGTGCTGACCGGGCGCCCACGAGGCGGCCGCGTGCGGTTCGGGGGCCGGGTGCGCGGCATCCTGTGGTGCGTCGAACTGGCCGGGTGGGTGCTGTGGCGCTCCGTGCTCGGCGGGCTCGACGTGGCGCGCCGGGCGCTGTGGCTGCCGCGTCCCGACATCGCGCCGGAATGGTTCTCGTACACGACCGCGCTGGCCACGCCGACCGCGCGCGGGGCGCTCGCGCTGATCGCGAACCTCATGCCGGGCAGCCTCACCGCCCGACTGGACGGCGACCGGCTGGAGGTGCACGCGATCAGCCCGAGCCTCGATGTCGTGGGCTCGCTCGACGCGCTGGAGGGACGCATCGAGCGGATCGAGCGGATGTGGTCAGCTCGGGGGCGGGACGGTCGTGTCGACGTCGTCGCTCGCCTCGGCGATTCCTGACAGGCGCTCGCGCGTCTCGCGCTCGGCGATGATGCCCAGGAAGTCGGTGACCCGGGCGTCGGAGTGGTTCTCGACCGATGCCTCGGCCTCGCGGCGGATGAGGTCGCCGTCGACGTCGGGCAGGCGCTTGCTGACGCGACCGGTGACCTCGTCGACCAGCTCGGCGGAGTCGTAGTCTCTCGTGGGCTTGTCCATGCCGCCATCCTCGATCGATCCGCGGTGCCGGGAAAGCTCTCGCGCGGGCGGCCCGGGCGTGCGAAGATTCGCGCGGCTACGCTGGATGAACGTGACCGATGCAACGAACCCGAACGAAGCGAATCCCGGCAGAGCGAACTCCGAGTGGTACTGGTCGGAGGACGGCATCAACTTCCACACCCGCAAGTGGGTGCGTCCGGAAGACCTCAACGCGAACGGGACGCTGTTCGGCGGCAGCCTGCTGCGCTGGATCGACGAAGAGGCCGCGATCTACGCGATCATCCAGCTCGGCAACTATCGGGTCGTGACCAAGCTCATCTCGGAGATCAACTTCGAGTCGTCGGCGGTGCAGGGCGATCTGATCGAGATGGGGCTCACCGCGACGCATTTCGGGCGCACGTCGCTGACGATGCGCGCCGTCGTGCGCAACATGATCACGCGCAAGCGCATCCTCTCGATCGAGCGGCTCGTGTTCGTGAGCGTCGACGAGGCGGGTCAGCCGATCCCGCACGGATACTCCGCGATCACGTACGACCGTGACCGGATGCCGCGCGAGCACCCGCGCACCGATTCGGTGCGGCTGCCCTGATCAGGGGCGGCCCATGCCGTAGTAGTCCCAGCCGGCGGCGCGCCAGGCGGCGGCATCCAGGCAGTTGCGGCCGTCGACGATCACGCGGCCGGTCGCGAGCGAGGACGCGTGCTCGGGGTCGAGCTGGCGACGGTACTCATCCCACTCGGTCACGACGATGACCGCGTCGGCGGCGCGCAGAGCCTCGTCGCGGTCTTCGACGTAGTTCAGCTGCGGGTGGATGCGGCGGGCGTTCTCGATCGCCTCGGGGTCGGTGACGGTGACCCAGGCGCCGAGGCCGTGCAGGCGGACGGCGACGTCGAGCGCGGGGGAGTCGCGGGTGTCGTCGCTGTGCGGCTTGAAGGCGGCGCCGAGGACGGTGATGTTCTTCTTGAACACCGAGCCGCCGAACGCGCTGACGACGAGGTCGACGGCGCGGTCGCGGCGGCGCATGTTGATCGCGTCGATCTCGCGCAGGAAGGCGACCGACTCGCCGCGGCCGAGCTCTTCGGCGCGGGCCGAGAAGGCGCGGATGTCCTTGGGCAGGCAGCCGCCGCCGAAGCCGATGCCGGCGCCGAGGAAGCGGCGGCCGATGCGGGCGTCGTGGCCGATCGCGTCGGCGAGGGTCGTGACGTCGGCGCCGGTGACCTCGGCGATCTCGGCCATGGCGTTGATGAAGCTGATCTTCGTCGCGAGGAAAGCGTTGGCGGCGACCTTGACGAGCTCCGCGGTGGCCAGGTCGGTGACGATGAACGGCGTGTTCTTCGCGACCGAGGGGTGGTACACCTCGCGCAGGATGTCGGCGGCGCGCTCGCCCTCGGCACCCGCGGGGACGCCCGCGACGAGGCGATCGGGGTCGATCGTGTCTTGCACGGCCCAGCCCTCGCGCAGGAACTCCGGGTTCCAGACGAGGGTCGCGCCGGTGGGGGTGACGCGCTCGGCGAGGGTGGCGGCCGTGCCGACGGGGACGGTCGACTTGCCCGCGACGATGTCGCCCTCGGCGAGGTGCGGGATGAGGGCGTCGACGGCGGCGTTGACGTACGTGAGGTCGGCCGCGTCGCCGTCCTTCTTCTGCGGGGTGCCGACGCCGATGAAGTGGACCTGGGCGCCGGCGGCATCCGCCATGTCGGTCGAGAAGCGCAGGCGACCCGAGGCGAGCGCCTCGCTGAGGATGTCTTGCAGGCCGGGCTCGAAGAACGGGGCCTCGCCGCGCGAGAGCGAGGCGATCTTGCGCTCGTCGACGTCGATGCCGACGACCTCGTGCCCGATGGAGGCCATCGCCGCGGCGTGGACCGCGCCGAGGTAGCCGCAGCCGATGACGGACAGACGCATGGTGCTCTCTTTCCGCGAACCCGGGGAGGGTCGACGTCTCTTCATACCAACTTCATGCGACGCGCGTGTAAACGCGGGTGCGAATCGCGACCGCGGGCGTGATGAGCGGGTGTGTGATCAGCGGGTGAGGAGCGCCGCGGCGGCGAGGGCGATCGCGCCGAGTGCGACGAGCGCGAGGCCGACGTAGACCCAGCGAGGGCTGGATCCCGGTGGGCGAGTGGGTGCTGCGTTCACGCGACGGCGGCGGCGTCGACGACTGGCCATCATGCTGTCCCCCTTCAAAATGCGAAAGTCCCAGGTGCTCACGGCGGTGTGTCCTGGAACTCACCGCCCACTGTAGGTGATCCGGGATGCGCCGTGTTGCGGCATCCGGCCCCCGGCGTTCGGCACGCGCGTAGCCTCGATGCATGTCCGAGCCTGCGCTTTCGACGTCGCCTTCGCTTTCGCTGTCGCACGAGTTCGCCGATGCGCTGCCGAGCATGGCGGTGCGGTGGCCGGCGGATGCAGCGCCAGATCCGCGGCTGCTCGTGCTGAACGAGTCGCTTGCCGAGGAGCTCGGGCTCGACGTGGCGTTTCTGCGGAGCGAGCTCGGCGTGCGGACGCTCGTCGGGGTCGCGGTGCCGCCGGGCGCGACGCCGGTGGCGCAGGCGTACTCGGGGCACCAGTTCGGCGGTTTCTCGCCGCGGCTTGGTGACGGTCGTGCGCTGCTGCTCGGTGAGCTGCGGGCGCCGGACGGTTCGCTGCGCGACCTGCACCTGAAGGGGTCGGGTCCGACGCCGTTCGCTCGTGCGGGCGACGGGCTGGCCGCGGTGGGGCCGATGCTGCGCGAGTACCTGATGAGCGAGGCGATGCACGCGCTGGGGATTCCGACGACGCGGTCGCTCGCCGTCGTCGCGACGGGGCGCGAGGTGCAGCGCGAGTCTGCGCTGCCGGGTGCGGTGCTCGCGCGGGTCGCCGCGAGCCACCTGCGGGTGGGGAGTGTGGAGTTCGCTCGTGCGACGGGTGACATCGAGCTGCTGCGTGCGGTGGTCGACTACGCGATCGCGCGGCATCACCCGGAGGTGGCGGACGACGCGGTGCCGGCGCTCGGGCTGTTCCGCGCGGTGGTCGCGGCGCAGGCGGATCTCGTGGCGCGGTGGATGCTCGTCGGGTTCGTGCATGGCGTGATGAACACCGACAACATGACGCTGTCGGGCGAGACGATCGACTACGGGCCGTGCGCGTTCATGGATGCGTACGACCCGGCGACCGTGTTCAGCTCGATCGACCTGCAGGGACGGTACGCGTACGGCAATCAGCCGTACATCGCGGAATGGAACCTCGCGCGTCTCGCCGAGGCGATGCTGCCGCTGTTCGACGACGAGCTGGAGCGTGCCGTCGAGCTGGCGCAGGAGGCGCTGGCGACGTTCCGGCCGCTGTTCGCCGAGGCGCGTGCGGCGGGGATGCGGCGCAAGCTCGGGCTCGTCGGTGCGGACGGTTCTGCGGTGGGGGTCGCTGATGAGGACGTCGAGGCGCTCGCCGGTGAGTTCCACGATCTGCTGGCGCGCACTCGTGCGGATTACACGTCGTCGTTCCGGGCGCTCTCGAGCGCCGCGCGCGGTGATGCGGCGACGCTCGAGCTCGCGGTGGGCGCGTCGGACGCGCTCGGGGCGTGGGTCGAGCGGTGGCGGTCGTTCGGGCCGGATGCCGAGGTGATGGATGCCGCAAACCCGATCTACGTTCCGCGGAACCACCTCGTGGAAGAGGCGCTGGCGGCGGCGACATCCGGTGATCTCGAGCCGCTGCGCTGGCTGACGATCGTGCTGTCGACGCCGTTCACCGAGCGGTCGGGGGCGCAGCGGTATGCCGAGCCCGCGACGGCGGACTTCATCGCCGGGTACCGGACTTTCTGCGGGACCTGACACGCGGTTCTCAGAGGTCTCATCAGCTGCCCGCTTAGCGTGCTGGGATGAGCAAGCTCAATCGTCTGATCGGTATGGCCTCGAAGGCGCTCGGCGACAAGAACGGTTCCGGTTCGGCTGGCGCGAGCGGGTCGGACTGGCGGTCGGTCGTGCGCAGCGCTGCGGATGCGTTGACCGGTGATGCGCGTGACGCGGGTCGGCCGGGGGCCGGGGCAGGGGTGGGCGCCGGGACCAGTGCGCCGGCGCGGGGGCCGGTGGGGCTGACTCCGCCCGCTTCGGGCGCTCGCGCTGCGGCCGGGGGTGGGCTGACGGACGCGGATCGCGCGGCGATCGCCCGATACGACTACCTCGTGAAGACGGCGGACCCGACGCGGCTCGAGCAGATCCATCGCGACGCGTTCGCGCAGCTGACGTCGGCGCAGCGTGCCGAGGTCGAGCAGCGGCTGTCGAGCGGCCTTCCGCCGCATGAACGACCTCGCTCGGCGGAGCCCGAGCACCTCGCTCGTGCGGCGACGCGCGCGGAGATGATGCGGCCGGGTTCGCTGCGCGGCGTGCTCGCGCGCGTGCGGGGCATCGGCGGCGGTGCCGGCGGCGGCGCGCGGTCTGGTGCGCTCGCCGGTGTGGGTGCGGGTGTCGGCGTCGCTGCGGCGGGCGGGCTGCTGGCCGCGGTCGCGGGTGGTGCCGTGGTCAGCGCCGTCGCGGCGCCGCTGCTCGAGCAGGCCGCGGGCCTGGTCGACTTCGATGCGATCGCGTCGGGCATCGATCCCGAGACCCTGGTGTCGGGCTTCGACGCTGAGGCGCTGACCGGTGGGCTGGGCGAGCAGGTGTCGGGCGCCGCCGATCACGTGTCGGGCTTCGGTGAGCAGCTGTCGAACTTCGAGCTGCCGAACCTGGGCGACCTGTTCGGGCGCTGACCGCGGGTGCCCCCTCCCGCGGGAGGGGGCGGCGGGGCTCAGGGCACCTTGTCGCCGGCGGCCTGGATGAGTCCGTACCACTCGGCGCGGGTGAGCGGGATGTCGCTGCCCTCGGCGGCATCCGCGACGCGCTGCGGGTTCGTGGTGCCGAGCACCACCTGCATGCCGGCGGGGTGGCGGGTGATCCAGGCGGTGGCGATCGCCGTGGGCGTGACGCCGTACTTCGCGGCGAGCTCGTCGAGCTTGGCGTTGAGCTCGGGATACTCCTCGGCGCCGAAGATGACCCCGTCGAAGAAGCCCTTCTGGAAGGGCGACCAGGCCTGGAGGGTGATGCCGTTGATGCGCGAGTAGTCGACCAGGCCGCCGCCGTCGCGGGTGATGGAGTCGTCTTCGCCGGCCATGTTCGAGGCGAGGCCCTGCGCGATGATCGTCGAGTGCGTGATCGACAGCTGCACCTGGTTGGCGACGAGCGGCTGCGTCACCGCCGTCTTGAGCAGGTCGATCTGGCGGGGCGTGTGGTTCGAGACGCCGAAGGCGCGGACCTTGCCGGATGACTCGAGGTGGTCGAACGCGCGGGCGACCTCGTCGGGCTCGACGAGAGCGTCGGGGCGGTGGAGCAGCAGGATGTCGATGCGGTCGGTGCCGAGCGCTTCGAGCGACTCCTCGGCCGAGGCGACGATGTGCTCGTAGGAGTGGTCGAAGTGCCACTCGTCGGTCATGATGCCGGTCTTGGTCTGCAGGGTGATCTCGTCGCGCTCGGATGCCGAGAGGTTGAGCGCTTCGGTGAAGCGTCGCTCGCAGGCGTGGCGGGTCGAGCCGTAGATGTCGGCGTGGTCGAAGAAGTCGACGCCCACCGCGCGCGAGCTGTCGTAGAGGGCGCGGATGTCGGCATCGGAGAGCTCTTCGATGCGCATCATGCCGGCGACGACATTGGGGACCTGAATGTTGCTTCGACCGAGGGGGACGTGGCGCATGATTCTCCGTTGACTCAGGGCGGGGTCGGTGCCGGGATGTTCCGGTGCCGGGTTCGTTCTCAGTATTGCGGCAGTCGCGAGGGGGCGGGGCCGCTCGATCGCGGGCGGTCCGTGCCACGATGGGCGCGTGCCCGTCGTCGAGTCGCGTTGCGTCGTTCCTGTTCCCGTCGAGGTGGCGTTCGCGGTGTCGCAGACGCAGGGCGAGGCGCGGAAGCGGTGGGATCCGTTCATCCGCCGCAGCACCTGATCGACGCGGACCGGCCGGCGAAGGGTGTGCGGACGTTCACGGTGCAGCGGTTCGGTCTGCGGATGGAGAGCGAGTACGTCTCGTACATCCCGCCGTCGAACGTCGGGATGAAGATGACGCGCGGGTCGTGGTTCTTCGAGCGGATGGGTGGCGGCTGGCGGTTCACCGCGGTCGAGGGCGATGCGTCGAGCACGCTGGCGGTGTGGCGATACAACTTCACGTGTCGTCCTCGGTGGTTGGCTCCGGTCGCGGAGCGCGTGGGGCAGTTCCTGCTGCAGCGTGACATCGACCGTCGGATTGCCGGTTTCGCGCGCGGGTGCGTGGATCCTCTTGTTCTGGCAGAGGCGGAGCGCATTCGGGCGGCGTGAGAGCCGGGAGTGCGGACGAGCCAGAGGGCAGCGGAGGGGGTTCGATGTGTGGCGCGGGCCGGGAGGGGGCCGCGTGTCAGAAGGGTGGTGGGTCGTCCGGTGGCCCGCCGGAATCGCCTGGTTGCCCGGGTGGTGCGCTGGCCGACTCGGGGACGAAGCACACGCTCGGAACGGGAACGTCCTCGCGATAGACCCGACCCAGGGGTGAGATCCACTCGAGGACTCCGCCGCCGAGTTGCCGGACGTTCCAGTTGGTGAATTGCTTCATCGAGTGGTGTCGTTGGCAGAGGTGGGCGAGGTTGTAGATGTGGGTGTGGCCGCCGAGGGCGTGGTCGATGGTGTGGTCGATCTCGCAGCGGATCGCAGCGCGGCGGCATCCGGGGAATCGGCAGTGCTGGTCGCGGGCTTGTAGGAGGCGTCGCATCGAGGCGGTGGGCCGGTAGGTGTCGGTCTCGACCGGGGTGCGGGTGACGGGGTCGATGAAGAGGCGGTCCCACGTGGCGCTGCGCGCGGCGACCTCGCGGGCGGTGTCGGCGTCGATGAGCGATGCGCCCGCGGCCTCGGCCGGTGCGTCGTCGACGCCGGTGAGCGTGTCTGCGGTGACGACGACCTGCACGCGCGCACGGATCGCCCCGAGCGGGCTGGCAGCGTCGGTGCCGTAGGTGGGATCGACGACCGGCGCACCGCCGAGCAGCAGGTCGCTGAGTGCGTCGGCGCGGAGCTGGTCCATCGTGCGCAGGTCGGGGTCGCCCGCGTCGACGGCGGCGGAGGCGTGTAGCCCGAACGCTTCGCCCGCGGCATCCGTCGAGTGGGTGGCATTCGGGTCGGCCGGTGCACTCTGGCGGGCGTCTTTGACGGACTGGGCCATGGCGGTCAGGCGGTCGTGGATGCCGGTGGCGATGAGCACCGGCAACGTCGCGGCGAGCTCGGACATGCCGTCGTCGCCGTGGGTGACCCACACGCCGCGCTTGGCGGCGGCGGTGAGGTGGCGCTCGGTGAAGGACTCGGGGCGCAGGCGGGCGGCGAGATTGCGCAGGGGCTCGCGCACGCGCGATGCGATATCTCGCTCGCAGATCGCGATCGCGGCCTGCTCGTACTCGGGGCGTAGGTCGTCGCCGATACCGCATCCCATCCGCACGACCAGGTCGACGTGCTCGCGGGTGACCCGCCGGGCCTGCCACGCGTCAAACACCGCGGGGTAGTCGTCGACGATGGTGAGGGCGTTGTCGATCTCGTTTTGCGCGCGACGATCGTGCGAGCGCCGCAGGCCCGCGACCTCTGCCGCGATCGACCGCATCTCCATGTCGGAGTTCATGCCGCGCGGGCGGGTCGTGGTCTGCGCTGCGCGCTGCAACGCCGCTCGACCCGCATCGGCGAGCACCCGGGTCAACTCGATCTGTGCGGCATGCAGGACGTCATCGGCCGCAGTCAGCCGGTCGATGATGCTCGCGTACGGTGACTCGAACGACGCGGCATCCCGGTCGTCGAACTCATCGCCTGTCGTCTGCATGTTCCCATTTTGCCAAGTGGGTACGACACTCAGGTCGAAGATCAGAACGAATGGGGATAAGTCGTCGTCGGTGGCGGAGGGGGAGGAGCGACTTCGCCCGGAGGCCGGGGAGCCGCTAGCGCGGGGCAGTGACGACGTCGACCACGTCACCGATGTCTTTGCCGAGCGCCCTCCGTACCTTCGCGTTGAGCGACACCATGTGCCCGCCAGTGCCGGTCACCATCGCGCCGACGTGCCGCGCGGCGGATTCGAGCTCAAGATGTCTGGGATGCACAGGTGAGGCGGGTTCACGTCTTCTCTGGCATACGTGACGCAGGGGAGCGCGATACGCACAATTCGGGCGGCAGTGAGGCGTGAATGGGTGCGAGGGTTGATCGTCAGCTCAACGGAAGGCTTGGCCCGAGTCCCCGCGTGATCGGGGTGTGAGGGCCCGGTACCCGCGCGACCTGCCCCCGCCCCCCCGCGCAAGCGTGAGCGACTCCGCTTGAGCACTTCGTCGACGTTTTGAGCCCCACACCGTCGCGAACGTAGGTTGTCAAGGTCGAAAAGACATTGCTCAGACGAATGTACTACGAAGCGGCTCGTGCGGCGTGGGGAAATCAGGACCGCTCGCTCGAGGCTCTGATTCCGCTTTTCTATCTTGTGAGACTGAGGCGCCTACGAGGCATACAGCGAACGCGAGAACTAGGTCACGGCCCGTCAGATAGGGGGAGAAGAAGAGATCCCAAAGCGAGCACGTAAGGAGAAAAGTGAACCCCAAGCTGCCGGTTATGAGTGAACGATTCGGGCGTAGTGCGCGCGCAAAAGCTATCACCATGACGATGCCGACGATCAATCCCAGGGCGCCGCCCACGATCCAGAACTCCATGATGGCGGAGTGAGCGCTAACCGCACCAGATGACGGGTTTATCCATGTGCGCAGCGTCGCGTCATTGACTGCGACACCGAGCTCCTGAGCAAACCCGGTCGCTCGATTCAGGATATCCGTGTCTGCTTGGGGCGTCATACCAGATCCGAGGACAGGACTCTCTAGGGCAGCGGATAGAGAGACTGGGAGTTCTGACCGGCCACCCAAGATCACATTCGATGACCGCTCTTGATTCTGCGCGAATGAGCGTTGCAATGTGGCGCCCAGGGCACCGTCTTCCGCGAGTTGAGGCACGCTCGATATCAGCACTTGGGCGATGGCTAGGAAGGCGCCGGCGCACAGAAAGAGCGCGGTGCGAGACAGCTGCTGCCTGCGGCGCGCAACCGACCAGATCACCAAGGCGGCAATCAGGATCAGCGCCATCGTCCTGTGAGCGAAGAAAAGTGCGGTGATTGCAAGCGTTGCCACGCAGAAACCCGCCAATAGGCTACCCCTTTTCGTGCTGTCGACGAACAGAAGTACCATCAGACACACGGGGAACGCGAGAGCGTACTTCCAAGTCGCTTCTGGCGAACCTGTGTTCGCTGTCTGCAGCCAAAGTGCACCGATGCCGATTGCTATGCCGGCCGTCATGCTTTGCCAGGTGCAACGCCAGATCGTCTTCCATGCGACGAGCGCCCCCGTGTAGACAAGTAGACGAAAGGGTTGAGACGTTGGAATGCTAGATACGGCGGCACCGTTCACGATGATTGCGACGCTGGCACCTCCGACTCCAGCGAGGAATAGAAGAATCCAGGGTTGATACTCTCGGCGGCTGGCGATCAACGGGCCTAGGAATGCGATACATAAAAGCCCAAAGGCAAAAAGCAGCGGCGTACCCGGGCCGGGGATGCGGATCGCTATGAGGCTGGCAAGAACTGCTGCCAATGCGAGGTCGCGCCAGGGGGGTGTCGCGTGAGCGCGGGCGCGTACAGGTGTCATTGGGGTCGCACCTTCCTCATGACGAGGTTGAACAAGCGAGGCGACAATTTAAGAGATCCCGCGAGCAGGACTGACTTTCCGCTCGCGGCGCTTCGACTAAATGCAATCAGATCGCGCCACCGATAGGTTGCGTCGCGCTGCGAAACGGAGCCCTTGATTCGTGCGAGAGTGAGTGCATCGCTCACAGCATTACGCGACCAAAATGCCCGTTCGGCGCGTTTGACTCGCGGCGACGCGCTGTTCGCAACCAATATCTCGAGCTCTTCACGCTTCTGGGCCTGCGACGAGAGCACGGTTGCGGTGTAGTGCGCGGCGTTGGTGAGCGAGCCCCGGCGCTGCCGATAGCCGTAAGCCGCGATCGGTGACGTGCGCACTCTTCGCACTGTGGGGAGGTAAGTTGCCATCGTTTGCGCTTCTTCTCGCGTTCTCCGCGACGACAAGTGCGGAAGTATCTCGTGACGCGGCAGGATCTTGTCCCACATCAGCTGCGACATGGTTCCTCTGAGGTACGACACGATCACGTCCTCATTGTCACGAAGCTTGCCGGGACGGAACCGCACCCCCGCCATTGGGTTGCCGATGTCGTCCAGCCGCTCAAATTGGAAGAAGTACCCGAACTCATGGTCGCGCAGCTGCGCGGCCATTGCGAGGGCGGTCGCTACAGCGGGACGCGTCACCACATCGTCTCCGTCCACAAACCATATGCAACGCCCCCGAGCGAGCTGCGCCCCCAGCTTGCGGGCCTCTCCTACCCCGCTATTGATGGATGTGCTACGCACGATACCCGGGAGCCGCAGTTCAGCGATTAGCTGTCTTGCGCGTTCGGCCGTATCGTCTGTCGAGCAGTCGTCGACGACGACAACCTCGAAGCGCTCCTCGCCGTGGCCGCTGATCGATATCGAACGCAAGCACTGCTGGATCGGAACAGTTAGGTTATACGCTGGAACAACGATTGACAGCATAGGTGCAACGAGGTCAGCGTTCTCGTCGGATGAGCGGTTGTGGAACACGAATCAGCCTTCCAAACGTTTGAACACGGCCCTGCTCGCGACGAGCTGAGCGACTTGCACGCCTATCGGAACGGCCCCAAGCCAGAAACTCGCCTCGGCCACCGAACCAACAATAGCGAGGACAGGAAGCCCCGCCAGCGAGGTCAACCCTACGATCCACCCGACTGGTGACGGTTTTCCTAAAGCGTATAGCCCAATCTGATACACATTCGAGATGGACGAGAAGCCGGTCGCGGCTATGACGCCGATCGCGACCGGCAAGAGGAACTCATAATCTGGCCCCAAAGTCGTGATCAACAGCCATGCCCCTAAAGGCGAGAGCGTCATCAGCGTAAGGCCATATGCAGATCCGACGAGCATCAACTTGCGGAACTGTCGACGGAACTCGAGAACGTTTTCGGCGGCGGCGCTGAGTGGTGGCAAGAACACTGCTTGCATAGAACTTGTAACGATTAGTAGTGGGTTAGTCAATCTGGACACGGTGGCGAAGCCGCCAGCCACCGCGGGCGTTGCCACGCTGGCGAGGAGCGGTGGCTCCACATTTCGCAGGTTCCCGACCATCGAGGCGAACCAGAACCCGCGAGAAGTCTGCATTACGTATGCAAGCCGTCTCGTACCCACCGCCTTTGCGCCGATGAGTGTGAGCATCAGAAGCGATAGGGCGGAGGAAGCTATCAGGACCGCGATCAGTGGTGCTGCGAGCGTAGCGCCGGCCGCGACAACCGCGCTCAGTGTCGTCAGCCGTGACAATGCGATGATCCCGAGAGAAGCTGTCTGGCGTGATGCTCCCGCATAGAGAGCCTGCATGAACTCCGAAGTGAATTCACCGACCGCAAGAATAGTGGCGGAGGCCAGCAACAATGCAGGGGCGCCAAGTATCGAGCCGATTGCTGCCATTACAGCGAGCACGATCGCCACGCTGATTAGGCGGGTAGTCGCGAGGGAGGCGCGTAAGTAGATCGGCTCGTCGGGCGCGGAGAGACGCAGCACCCGAGCGGAGGCGCCGAATCCAAGAGTCGCGCATACCAGAAGAGCGACAGAGTACCACACCGTGAAGAGTCCGAAGGTGTTCGCCCCGAGCAGGCGGGCGAGCAACACTAGGCTGGTAGCTTGCATCAGTGCGGCGACGATACGGACACCGACTCGGTAAACCAGATCCCTCACCCGAGGCTCATTTGCGAACTTCAGCGATGATGTCGGCGTGACGCAAAGTCCATTGGTCCGTGGAGTGTTGAGCTACCCATTCCGCACGCCGTGCACTCGACGACCGACTACGCACCTCGTCCATACCTGTGAGCCACGAGGTGATGTCGTCAGCTTCCTCCACCACCCCGCCGTCGACCGCCTCCACGACGTCTCCCGCGCCTGAGGACCTATGAGTGATGATCGGAAGATCCATGGCCGACGCTTCCAGAATGGTTGTCGTCGGGTAGCCCTCACCCCTTCCAGCAGAGGTGAACATCATCAGATCTGCGGCCGCATAAAGCTCTCGAGTATCGGCTACATGGCCGACGACGCGGACTCGAGGTGAGGTCCTAGCGGCCGCCTCGATCTCAGAGCGGGAAGGCCCATCGCCCGCGATGATGGTCACCCCATGCCAGTGCCGGCCGATGCGCACTGCGAGTTCCGGCAGTTTGCCGGGATGAAGTCGCGCAACCCAGAGAGCGAGAGGAACCTCCTGATCGATACCCAAGACCTCACGTGCTGCCTCCCGCTGTTGCGCGGACGCCGGTGCGAACGCCCTCGAGTCGATGGCGTTCTCGACGACCGTCACTCGCGAATGTCGTGTCACCGAGGTCACGCTGTGCGCGACTTCGCTGGATACGCAGATGATGGCCGATGCGTGCGAGGATGCGGCACGGTAAAGCGCCATTAGCGCACGGGCAGCAAGGGATCTCTGGGGGAGGGTTCCGTGCTCGGTCCAGATAACAGGCGCTATCCTCGACAACCGCCGCGTGAATACGATCTGTTCCCGTTTGTACTGCATGTGAATCACGTCGGGCGCCCACGCGGCCACCATACGTTCCACACGTCTAAGCTCCCGAGGAGCGCGAGGGAGCGCGAGGAGCATGCTCTTCCGCGACCATTTCGCGCTCAACCTCGCGTCGGCGGTCGGACCAGCGCTAGGGGGCCAGTTCGGGATCGCGCCCACGAGTTCCGTTTGAACCGTGTCGCCGAGGCGAGAATATAGTTCACATAGGTATCGTTCAGCGCCTCCCCAGACATCGGCGTGAGCAACGACTGCCACCCTCGTGGTATTTCGTCGTCGTTCGAGGTCACCGCGGACCAAGGCTCTCGCGTCCGCTCCTCGTTGGTGCCAGCTATGCTGTTCCGCAATCTGCCGGCGGCGCTGTACGTCAGCGAGCGTTCTGTTCGCGGACGCCAAGCGCATAACTGTGTCGACGAAACGAGCTGGTTCAACGACAACGACGTCGCGCTCCGAAGCGTGGACGCCGGGTATGGGAGTAGCAACAACCTGCAAGCCGGAGGCCAGGTATTCGAATGTCTTCAGTGGGCTGACGCCACGTGTGTAGTCATTCTGCAAGTAGGGTATTAGGCCGATCGAAGAGGCGGCGAGAGCATCAGATAGCTCGTCGATGCTGAGCGATCCTAAATACCTGCAACCACTGGCCAGCAGACGATCCATCTGGTTTGCCACATCGCCGCCTCCCTCAGCAAGGGGGCCCGCTAAAGAAACGTGCAAACCACGCTCGGCGAGCTGAGTCAGCAGTTCAAAGTTCACCTTATTAGGCGCCAGGTTCCCGGCGAAGATAATGCGAGCCTCACCGGCCGCTACGTCCGGTTCCGCAGGTGTACCAAACCTGGAAACATCTGCAACATTCTCCCAGAGTACGGGGTCGATAAAGCCTCTCGATTCAAGATGCTTCTTGACCACATCACTGGATGCGATTGCTCGGACGTGTCGATGACTGGCGAGACGAGCCTCGTTGCGGCGGATGACCCCGGCATCGATCCCTGGAATAGTATCGAGAAGGTCAACGCAATGGTAATAGCTGACATCTGCATACTTCTCGAGTCCGTACGTCACCGGCGAGTAGGACCAGAGAACCTTTTCTCCGGGACTGCGTAGCCATTCACGTACCGACCGTGAGAGGAGCAGTCTGTTTATAGTTGCGGTGCTGATGCCGTGGTATGGTGCGACCAAGGGTGAAATGATATGGACGTTGTCCGGTACGGGGCGACGTTCGCCGGTGCTGCCGCCCCGGCTTTTGCCGAACACGCGGTGCGCGACGCGCCTCATGTCACGAACACGCAGTTCTGGTTTTCGGAGTCCCAACGATTCGGTGAACCAAACACGAGCGCCGTCGATAGCTGCTAGCTCTCGGGTCATGTAGTGCTGATTGGTTGCTATCTGTTGATTCCAGTCGGCGGTTCCAAGGATGAGGATCGCGACGCGCGTTGCCTGCCTAGTCATGGACGTCAGTGCTCGTTTCGTATGGACGGGACAGGAACGGAGTTTCGCTCAAACCACGAGTCAATGTCCCGCTGAAAGCGATCGACGGAGAAAACGGAACAGCGCTCAGGTAGTGCCTCAGTATTGACGCTTAGGGCTGCTTGCAAAGCGGAACGAAAGTTCTCTGGCGAGACGCCCTCAAGATGCGAGCCGCCACCTACGGACTGCACCGACTCGGCCGCGCCGCCGTACGTTGCGGTGACGACGGGGGTTCCAAGCGTCATTGCTTCGACTGGCAATATCCCGAAATCCTCTATCGCTGGAAAGATGAACACCAAAGCACGCTGGATCAACGTATATAGCAGGGCATCACTCGGATTGTCGATTATCAAGGTGTTCACGTGCGCTCCCTCAGCGATAGACGCGAGACGGCCGCGATCGGGCCCCGCGCCGGCGAGGACTACGGGCAGGTCATTCGCTTCCGCCGCCGCAATCACCAGGTCGAGTCTCTTGTAAGGAACCATTCGCGACGCGCCCAGTAGGTAGGTCTCGGGAAGACGGCGTATGATGTCTTCTTCTCGCGCGGAGAGGTGCGAGCTCCAATCGCCGCCGCTCACAAGCCGTGCGGTGTCGACTGGGGGATAAATCACTTCGGCGTCTCGGTTCCACGCCCGTTCCGTTCGGTGTCGAGTGAATTCGCTGTTGACTGCGATCGCTGTCGCCTCCCGTGCCCGTCTGCGATCGATGGGGCGTAATGCTCGAGAGGCTGCGCGCGCTAGGGGCCCCGCTCCTCGTGAATCGCGCTCAGGCTCCCAGATGTAGCGGGCCGGCGTATGGGCATAAACCATCTTCGGCACGTCGGGGAATCGAGGATGACGTGCATGATGCGCAAACAGGTGGGAACTAATGAGCGCCCATTCCGGCTCGTCGATTGCGCGAAGGAGGCGCCAGGTCGGAAGCATGAACGGGAGGGCGAGCGCCTTTCGCTGCCGCAACGGTGTCCGTGAGATCCAGGATTCGATGACTTCGTTGTCATATCGGCCCGAGACGTCGCTCCAAAGCGTGAATACTGGCGCGTCGGGAAACTGCGCTGTGAACGCATCGACCACTCGCTCTGCGCCGCCTGATCGCTCTATCCACTCGTGGATGATGATGCCGGTCATGGTGTCTCCTCAGGTGCTGGCGGGCGTTGCTTGAGGGCATCGCTGGTCGTCAATCTCAGTGTGCGGTCTCACCGGGCGCGATCGCAGCCCTAGCTGTCTTTGCAACGATCACTACGTCGGTGAGGAGCGACCAGTTCTCAACGTACGACAGGTCGAGCCGCACCGACTCTTCCCACGACAGGCTGGACCGGCCGCTCACCTGCCACAGGCCCGTGATGCCGGGCTTCACGAGGAAGCGACGGTGCACGTGGGCCGCGTATCGCTCGACCTCGGACGGGAGGGGCGGGCGTGGGCCGACGAGTGACATGGAACCGCCGATGACGTTGAACAGCTGGGGCAGCTCGTCGAGGCTGTACTTCCGCATCACCCGGCCGACGGGCGTCACGCGGGGGTCGTTCTTCATCTTGAACAAAACCTCGTTGCCCGAGTCGCGTTGCTGTTTGGCAAGCTGCTCGAGCATGTCCTCGGCGTCGACGACCATCGAGCGGAACTTCAGCATCGTGAACTCGCGGCCGCGCAGGCCGATGCGCTTCTGTCGGAAGAACACCGGCCCCTGGCTCGACAAGCGCACGGTGATGGCGAGGAACACCAGAAGCGGGCTCAGCACGATGACGCCCGCGGTGCTGGCGACGATGTCGACGGTGCGCTTCAGGAACAGCTGGCCGCGACTGAACCGAGGAGTCTCGACGTGCATCAGCGGCACGCCGGCGACGGGGCGCGTCTGAATGCGCGGGCCCGCGATGTCAACGATGCTCGGAGCGAGCACGAGATGCTGGCGGCCGGCCTCGAGGCCCCACGAGATCTGCTTCACCTTGTCGGGCGGCAGCTCGTCGGTGCTCGTGACGGCGACGGTGTCGGCATCCGTCGCGGCGAGTGCCTGCGGCACGGCATCCACGCTGCCCATGATCGGGATGCTCGTTCCGTGAACGGAGCCGGCGACGCGACCCGACGGCACGCATGCGCCGACGACGCGATAGCCCGAGCCGGGCATGCGCTGCAGTTCGCGGGCGAGGTGCGTGACGGATGCCTCCGACCCGACGAGAAGCACCCGCGCCGAGTACTCGCCGGTCGAGCGCTTCGCGACGAGCCACTGGCGGCACAGCCAGCGCGAGAGCAGTAGGAGACCCACGCCGATCGGAAGGCTGAGGAGGAGGAACCCTCGCGCGACGTCGACGCGCGTGAGGAAGGCGATGATCGCGATGACGCCGAACAGCGACAGGCTCGCCCGCGCGATACGCGCGTACTCCTCGGCCCCAGCGCCGATGATTCGATGGTCTCGGGTGTCGGCGAGGCTGAGCGTCCACATCCACACGGTGATGAGGCCGGCGGAAAAGAGCCAGTAGGAGATGTCGGTGATGCGCGAGTCCTCGCGGATCGCCACCTGGGCATTGCCGAACCCGAACCAGGCGATCTGCGTTCCGTAGACGACCCACACGAGGACGAGCAGGTCGGTGACCCGCAGCAGAGTGGCATAGCGGCGGCGCCAGTCGCGCGGACCGCGGAACGCCGTGGGCGACGAGGATGTCACCGGGCGCTGGGGCGGCGCGGGGATCGGGGGGTCGGCTGGTTCGCGGGACGCGGTCGCCGGCCACGTGGTCGCAGCGGAGAAGTCGTACGGCATGACGTCCTCCCTCACTGCTGGTCTGGGGTTGGTGCGGGGAGAGAATACCTGCCAGATGTGTCCGATATGTGACGTAGGGATCGCCGAACGTCACTCTCTTCCCCCTCGCCGATGGTAGCTCTGCCACTGGTGTCAGCGATGTCCGCCATCTGGGGGACAAGACGCGAAAATACCCGGTCAGGCGGCATCCCGCGCGGGGCGGTGTTCGGGCGGCACTCGTATTTCGTACTAGGCCGTGTGGATTAAGTCGGTCTTGATCCAGATCAGCGTGGCGGCGAGGGCTATCGCGGCGCGGTAGGAGCGGGCTGTCTTGTCTGAGCGCATCGCGATGCCGCGCCATTGCTTGAGTTTGTTGAAGCAGCGCTCGACGACGTTGCGTCCCTTGTAGCGCTCCTGCTGGGCTTCCCCGAAGTCGATGGGCCGGCCAGGCTTCCTGCGGCGGTGCGCGATCTGGTCGTCGCGTTCCGGGATCGTCGCGGCGATCTTCCGCTCCCGCAGCCACGCCCTGTTCTTCTTCGACGGGTAGCCCTTGTCGGCGAGCACCCGATCCGGGCGCCGCCTCGGACGGCCGACAGCTCGAGGGACGTGGATCTGCTCGAGTGTGGCGGTCATCATCGTGGTGTCGTTGATGTTCGCGCCGGTGATCACCCAGCTCAGCGGACGTCCACGCCCGTCGCAGACGAGATGCACCTTGCTCGTCAACCCGCCACGGGAGCGGCCGATCCCGTGATCAGGCGGCTCTTCCCGCGGATTCTTGTGATTCGACACAGCCCCCTGTGTCGCGGCTGAGGGTCGCGCCGTGCTGGTGCACGCGCGCGATCGTCGAGTCGATCGACACCACCCAGTCGAGCTTGCCCGCCGCGTCCGACTGCTTCTGCACCTCGGCGAGCAGCTTCTCCCAGGTGCCGTCCTCGGCCCAGCGCGCGAACCGCTTGTAGATCGAGTTCCACTTCCCGAACCGCTCCGGCACATCCCGCCAGGGCGCCCCCGTGCGGTACTTCCAGGCCATGCCCTCGACCGCGAGACGATGATCCGTCCACGGCCGCGACCTGCCGACCGGCACCGGCATCAGCGGCTCCAGAACAGCCCACACCTCATCCGAGATCTCCTGACGCGTCACACCATCGAGACTCGCCGATCCTGAGCCTGAACCTCTTGATCAACACGCCCTAGGGGTAGCGCGTACGGAGCATCCGGCCGAGCGCTCGCGTCTTGCTACGCATTCGGGACCACCGCCTTACCTGACAGACTGAACGCCGACAGAAGGGCGGCGGATGCCAGCACACCCCCTCCTCGACGAGGCCCGGGAGGCGTGGCGGCGTCGGGAGACCGAGCCCGCTGTCGACGCGGCGCTCGCCGCGCACGCTGCCGGTGACTCCGACGCCCTCGCGCTGGCGTGCTCGATCGCGCTGCGGGGATATCGCGCCGATCTGCTCGCCCCGCATCGCGAGGCCGTCGCCGCGCTGCCGACGAGTGTGCCCCGCGAGGGCGTGCTCGCGATGCTGCAGATCGCGGACGGAAACCTCGACGGCGCCGTGACACGCATCATTGCCCTCGCAGCCGCCGATGCCGCCCCGTCCGCGCCGGGCGACCCGCCGGCCGATCCGCTCGACGACGAGGGGATGCTGCTGCCCCTTCTGCTCGCGTACCTGGCCAGTGCCTGCGCCGGGGCCGGCTGGTGGGTGCGGGCGCGTCGGTGCATCGACGCCGCGCGTGCCGTCATCGCTGCGGCATCCGAGGTCGACGGCCGCGTACCGCCCGAGTACGTGCCCTACGACCTGCTGGGCGTCGATGCGGTGGTGGAGCTGCACACGGGCGCGGGCGATGCCGCACATCGCGCGCTCGTCGAAACCCTCGCTCCTCTTCGGCTGAGCAACAACCTCTCGCCCGTCCACGCGCTCGCACTCGTGAGCCTCGGAAGCGTCGAACACGTCTCGGGCCGGCTGGGGGAAGCGGCGCTCAACCTCGTGCGGGGCGCGCGGCTTGCTCCCGCATGGCGGCGAGGCGTCCGCCTGCACGCCGAGGTCGAGCTCGCACTCGTCCGTATCCGGCAGGGTCGGTGGCGCGAGGCCGCGGAAGCGGTGCGCGGGACATCCGCCCCTGCCGGAGCGATCGAACACGACTGGCTCGAGCCGCAAGCGCTCGCGGTGCACGGACTGCTGCTCGCCCTGCGCGGCGACTTCGACGCGAGCCGGCCCGTGCTCGACCGCGTCGCGCTGCTGTGCCGCGACACCCCGACGTTCCTCGCGCAGATGGTGCTCACCCACGCGCGCATCATGTCGGCGATCTCGCTGAGCGACTGGCCGGCCCTGCGACGAGCCCTCGACGATGCCGCCGAGCCCGGGTACCGGCATCCGTACCGCCCCGACGAATGGCTGATGCTGAACCTGCTGGCCTCGTGGCACCTCGGGCGCATCTACGAGTTCCGCAGCGGCGTGCTCGCCTGGTCGGCGCAGCCCGGGGCGGACGAGAGCGCGTACCGCTGGGCGTTCGTGTCGATCCTCGCCGAGCATGAGGGGCGCTACGCCGAGGCCACCCGCGCCGTCGACCGAGCCCTCGGACTGCTCTCGCTCGACAACGACCCCCTCGGGCGCGCCTGGGTGCGGGTGGTCGCCGGCATCCACTACAGCCTGTTCGGCGCGCACGGCCGGCCCGACCCGCGGCGCGCGCTCGTCGTCTACGAAGACGCCAGCGCCGAGCTGACGGAGCTCGGCGCTGGCGGGCTCGCGCGCCGATACGACGAAGCGGTGGCCGCGGCGACGACCGAGGTGGTGCGCGGATCGCAGGGCGAAGACCCCGCAGCCCGCCTGACCGATCAGCAGCGGATCGTCGCCGACGCTGTCGGGCAGGGGTATACGAGCGGCGAGATCGCGGGCCTGCTGCACCTGTCGAAGCGCACCGTCGACTACCACGTCGCCAACATCATGCGTCGCCTCGGGGTCTCGACGCGTCGCGAGATCGCCCGGGTGCTCGGCATCCGTCCCTGACCTGGGAGGCAGAGATGGAGCGTCGAGTCATCTCTAGCTATATAGAGATAAAGTCGGCGCCATGCAAGCCCTGAAACGCGTGACTCCGGCGACCGTAGACGTGCTCGTGGCCCTCGTCGAGGCATCCGAGCCGGTGTGGGGTCTGCTCGTCGTCAGCCGCACCGGGCGGCCCGCCGGCAGCGTCTATCCGATCCTCGAGCGGCTCGAGTCGATCGAGTGGGTGAGCTCCGAGTGGGAGGTCAATGCGCGTCGCAGCGGCCCCCGGCGGCGGCTCTACCGGCTGACGCCGGACGGAGCCGCAGCAGCCCGCGCCGCGATCGATGCGCACGCCCTCCGGATGCAGCGCCGGCGGGCGAGCGCGGCGGGAACGGCTGCGCCGGACCCGGGCGACGCGTTGGGGGTGAACGCATGAACGTCGACCTCGTGCTGCGCGCCGTGAGTCGGACGATGCCGGCCGCCTCGCGCTCGCGTCACCTCGAGCAGTGGCGGGCGGATGTCGCCGGGGCCTCCGGTGTCGGGATGCGACCGGGCGATGTCGTGCGAGGAGCGATCGCCGTGGCGCTGACGGCGGACCGGGACGCTCCGGCGCTCACCGGCGAACCCCGCGGCGCCGCCCCGCGTCGCCTCAGCCGGCGAGGCATCGCACTGATCGCTGCGATCGTCGCGGTGCTCGTCTCGCAGTGGCTTACCGGTGATGCCGGCAGCTCGGGCAGCGGCATCCCGTCTGCGCTCGAGCTCGTGCTGGCGGCCGCGCACTCGGTACTCGGGGTGCTCGCGTTCATCGGCGCGCTCGTCGCCGTCGCGCTCTTCGCGGGCGCCGCGGCGCTGTCGCGCTCTGTCGCCGCACGGATCGCCTTCGTCGTCACCGCGGCCGGCGTCGCTGTGCTGACCTTCGGGTGGGGGAGCGCCATTTCGGCCGAGATCGCCGCCGCGGTGGTCGGGCTGACGCTGGCCGGTGCCGCGGTCGGGCTCGCTGCCGCCTGGCGCGCAATGCCCCTCGTCCTCGAGCGGCGCTCCGCACCGCTTCGGCGGCGACGGCCGATCGCGCTCGCAGGCCTCGCGGCCGTGGCCGCGCTGCTCGGCCTCGGCGCGGTCGACACACTGGTCTGGAACCCGCTTGCGAAGGTGCCCGGCTGGGGCCTCGACGCGATCTACGCCGCGATGATCGAGCGAGACAGGTTCGAGCCGGCGGTCGCGGTCGCTTTCGTCGCCGTGTGGGCAGGGGTGTGGCTCGCTGTCGCGATCGCCGTGACCGCCGTCGCGCTCGGGCCGCGCGGGGCCTGGCTGACGCCGCGCCGGCTCGGCATCCTCTACCTCGCGGTGATCGGGGCGGCGCTGTTCCTGCGCCTGTTCTCGGGCTTCGGCATCGGGATGTCGATCGCCGACAGCTTCGCGGCCACCGGGGGCCAGGTGTCGGCGGCGTCGCTGATCTTCGACGTCGTCGGACCGGTCAGCGTGGCCGTGGCGCTCCTGCTGTTCGGGTGGGCGCCGGCCGGGCGCGTGGCCCCGTACGCCCGCGCTGGAGCGGCTTGAGGTCCGTTCAGCCGGGTGGTGGGTCAGGCGGCTTCGGCGGCGACGCGCATGCGCGAGAGGAAGTCGACCAGCAGGGTCGCCGACCCGGCCGGCATGTCGGCGATGACCGTCTCGACGCGGTGGTGCATGTCGGTTCCCGAGCGTCGCAGGTTCTCGATGGGGCGGTCGCCGAGCGTCACGAACACCTTGCGTCGATCGGACGGATGCGGCTCGCGTCGCAGGTAGCCGGCGCGTTCGAGGCGGTCGAGCATCGCGGTCGTGCTCGCCGACGAGATGCCCAGCTCATGCGTGATGTTCGACGGCGTGAGCGCGACGTGGCGGTCCTGCGCGTCGATCAGCTGCTCGAGCGCCAGCAGGTCGTTCTCGCATACGAGCATCGAGTCGCGCAGGCGGACCCGGATGGCGCCCTCGGCCGCTTCGTACGCCGAAAGCGCGTCGAGTACGGCTGCCGCCGATGACGTTTCGTCCTGCACTGCCATGGATCCCCCTGCACTTGCGCCCTACAGGTTCAGTGTTGCGGAGCGTGAGCGCGAGAGGCACCTCTTTCCGTGGGAGCGCTCACCTGGTATGGCAGGCAAGGTGAGCCTCACCACCGGCGGGTAGAGACAATCGAAGATTTGTTCTATTCTCGGATGCCATGACCGATACGACGAGCTCGCACGACGTGACCCTCTGGCTCGTCGACGACATCCCCGCCCGCATGTTCTACGCGGGCCGGCGCTGGACGGTCAGCGACACCCCGACGAGGCTGCGCGACTCGGTGTGGTCGCTCGACGTCGCGGATGACCGCCGTCGCGGCCTGTACGGGTGGCGATTCCAGGGCACCGACCCGGAGGGCTGCTCGTTCGTCTTCGACGTCTACTGCGGCGAAGCCGGGTGGCACGTCCATCGCGCATACGCGTGAGCGCGGCCGTCAGATGTCGGTGAGCTGCTCGAGGAACTCGTCGGCCATCGCCACCTGACGGCTCAGCTTGGCGCGGCGCTCGGCGGCCTCGGCGCGGATCGTCTCGAGTCGCGCGCGCAGCTCGGCGTCGCCGGGGCGCGCGGCGAGCGCATCGACGACATCCAGCAGCTCGCGCATCTCGTCGAGGCTGTAGCCCAGCGGCTTCATCCGGCGGATGAGCAGGATGCGGCTGACGTCGCTCTCGGTGTACAGCCGGAACCCGCCGTCGGTGCGGGCGGAGGGGGTGACGAGGCCGATCTCGTCGTAGTGGCGGAGCGTGCGGAACGACAGCTCGGTGCGCTCGGTCACCTCTCCGATGCGCATCGTGCGTTCCTCGGTCACGCGGTCGCCCTCCTCGATTCGACAGCAAACCTCACGTTACGTAACATTTGCTCTCGGCGCGGTTCTCGCGCCCCTCTCATTCTCTCCGCCCGCGGACGGCATCCGCGCCCGTCTGGAGGCCCCGTGTCCGCTGTCATCCCCGGCCGTGACGCCGCCGCGCGCTACCGCATCGAGCCGACCGTGCTGCAGGCCCTGCGCAGCCCGCGCCTGCTGACCCGCGAGGTGCTGGCCGGTCTCGTCGTCGCGCTCGCGCTGATCCCCGAGGCGATCGCGTTCTCGATCATCGCGGGCGTCGACCCGCGCCTCGGTCTCTTCTCATCGTTCGTCATGGCCGTCGCCATCGCCTTCCTCGGCGGCCGGCCCGCCATGATCACGGCGGCGACCGGAGCCATCGCGCTCGTCATCGCACCCGTCGCGCGCGAGCACGGCGTCGACTACCTCATCGCCACCGTCATCCTCGGCGGTCTCATCCAGATCGTCCTGGCGGTGCTCGGCATCGCGAAGCTCATGCGATTCATACCGCGCTCGGTCATGGTCGGCTTCGTCAACGCGCTCGCCATCCTCATCTTCACGGCGCAGCTGCCGCAGCTGTTCGGCGACGGCATCCCGTGGCTCGTCTGGCCGCTCGTGGCCGTCGGCCTGCTGATCCTCGCGTTCATGCCGCGCCTGACCCGGGTGGTTCCCGCCCCGCTCGTCACGATCGTGCTGCTCACCGCGGCGGTCGTAGCCTTCGGGTGGCAGGTGCCGACCGTGGGCGACCAGGGCGAGCTGCCCGACAGCCTGCCCGCTCTCCTGTTCCCGGACGTGCCGCTGACGCTCGAGACGCTGCGGATCATCGCGCCCAACGCCCTCGCGATGGCGGTCGTCGGGCTGCTCGAGTCGCTCATGACCGCCAAGCTCGTCGACGACATCACCGACACCCACTCGCGCAAGACGCGCGAGGCGCTCGGGCAGGGCGCGGCGAACATCCTCTCGGGTGCGTTCGGCGGCATGGGCGGCTGCGCGATGATCGGCCAGACGATGATCAACGTGAAGGCGTCGGGTGCGCGCACCCGCATCTCGACCTTCCTCGCGGGGGTCTTCCTGCTCATCCTCGTGCTCGTGCTGGGCGACATCGTCGCGATCATCCCCATGGCGGCTCTCGTCGCGGTGATGGTCATGGTGTCGGTCGCCACCTTCGACTGGCACAGCGTGCGCCCCGGCACGCTGCGGCGCATGCCCAAGAGCGAGACGGCGGTCATGCTGATCACCGTGATCGCGACGGTGTGGACGCACAACCTGGCCATCGGCGTGGTGCTCGGGGTCGTCGCCGCCATGGTGATGTTCGCCCGCCGCGTCGCGCACTTCGTCACCGTGACGCGGTCGCTGCGCACCGACGACGGCGTGCCGACGGCGCACTACGCGGTCGACGGCGAGCTGTTCTTCGCCTCGAGCAACGACCTGACGACGCAGTTCGACTACGCCGCCGACCCCGAGCGCGTCGTGATCGACATGAGCCGGTCGCACGTGTGGGACGCCTCGACCGTCGCCGCGCTCGACGCCGTCGTGAACAAGTACGAGCGGCACGGCAAGACCGTGACGATCGCCGGGCTCAACGCCACGGCATCCGCCCTGCACGGACGTCTGACCGGATCGGTCGGCGGGCACTGACCCGCGACGCGTTCAGGGCGCCCGGGGGAGCGGGTGGGAAGATCGGAGCGTGACCGCGCCCAAATACCGCGAGCTGGCCGACATGCTCCTCGAGCGCATCGGCTCGTCCGCGATCGGCGCGCCCGTGCCCAGCGAGCGTCAGCTGGCCGACGAGACCGGCGTCTCGCGCATGACGGCCCGGCGCGCGATCGACGAGCTCGTGCGCCAGGGGCTGCTCACGCGCGAGGTCGGTCGCGGGACGTTCGTCTCACGGCCCGCCGTCTCGATGCCGCTGCAGCTGACGAGCTTCACCGAAGACATGCGAGCCCGCGGCCACGAGCCCTCGAGCACCGTGCTGCGGCTCGAGACCGTCGCAGCGGATGCCGCAGAGGCGGCCATCTTCGGCATGGCGCCGGGCGATCCGGTGCTCGTGCTCGTGCGGCTGCGCCTGGCCGACGGCACGCCCATGGCGATCGAGCGCACGCACCTGCGTGCCGACGCCTTTCCCGGCTTGGAGCGCTACGACTTCGCCGCCGACTCGCTGTACCGGGTGCTGCTGGAGGAGTACGACGTGCGCTTCGACGCCGGCGAGCAGGTGATCCGCGCGGGCATCGTGCACGACGACGACGCGGCGACCCTGCGCCTGGCCGCCGGCGCTCCCGTGCTCGAGCTCATCCGGACGTCCGAGTCGCAGGGCGTCGTCGTCGAGCGGACGGTGTCGACCTACTCGGCGGCGCGATTCGAGCTGTCGGCGCAGCTCGCGCCGATCACAGCTCGGGGATCCGCTCCGCGAAGCGCGCTGAGAGTTCGCGGTTGACCTCGTCGTTGCCCGGCACGTTGGCGCTGCGCCACCGCGGCGCCTCGGGCGCGAGCTCGTAGACGCGGCGCAGCACGAGCGTCCACACGGTGTTGGTCGCCAGGCTCGACACGGGCGCCGTGACGGGCGCCTCGGGCGGCCACGTCGCGTCGCCCGGCGGCACGGCCGTGTCGATGACGATGTCGGCGACATCGATGAGGCGGTGCGCCGCGCGCCGGGGAGCAGCCTCGTTCGAGCGGCGGGACGTCACCGCGATCACCGTGGCTCCGGCGGCCTGGCCGGCCTCGGCCACCTCGACCGGGAACGGGTTGGTGCCGGAGTTCGAGAACACGATGACCGTGTCGATGGCCTCGATGCCCGCGGCGCGCGCCGCCTCTGCCCCGAGGCCCACCTCGCGCTCGGCGGAGGTCGCGGCCGCCGCCCCCGTCAGGGGCAGGATCCGGGGGTGCCAGATCGGGCGCACGAAGGCGAGCCCGCCCGCCCGGAAGAACGTCTCGAGCACGGCCGCGAGCGAGTGACCCGCGCCCGTGGGGCGGACGAGTCCCCCGGCTGCGGCGGTCGCGGCGATCGCCCGTGCCGCCTCATCGATCTGCGTGGCATTGCGCTCGCCGACGCCGTCGACGAACTCTCCCAGGCTGGTCATCACAGCCATCCCTTCTTCTCGAGTCCCGCGCGGATCTGCTCGCGAACGTGCGAGACATCCACGAAGTGGGTGATGGCGACGGTCACAGGCGCGATCTCACCGACCTCTGAAAGATACGACGGCTGGCCGATGACGACATCGGGGCGCTGACCGCGCGCCGATCCGATGTCGGTGTTGTCGACGGATGCCGTGATGCCGAGCTGCTCGAATGCGCGCTGCGCCGTCGTGCGCAGGATGAGGCTCGATCCCATGCCGGCGCCGCACACCGCGAGCACGGTCAGATTCTCGGGGCGGTCGGTCACCCGCATCGCCGCGGGCGCCGACACGGGGGCCGACGCCTGCTGCGCTTCGGCCGCGGCGCTGGTCGCGGTGCCGGATGCCGGGACGGTCGCGGTCACGGACGTGCTGCCGGATGCCGCCTCGGGCGTGCGGCCGGAGCGGCGACCGAGGATCAGCAGCACGGCGACGGTCGCGGCGACGACGACGGCCGCCAGGATCCACAGCGCCGCGGTGGTGCCGAGCGGCGCGAGCAGGCCGCCGAGTCCGCGCAGGGTCCAGCCGACGACGAACCAGTCCGCGTCGGCGAGGGTCGCCAGCTCGGGCGCGGTGCCGCCCCACACGCCCCAGCCGATCCACTGACCGAACGCGAGGACGACACCGTTGAGCACGCCACCGAACACGGCGCCGCGCCAGCCCGCGACCGCGTTGCCGAAGACGCCGCCGGCGCCGCCGCCGAAGAAGAGCATGATCATCGGCGGCACCAGCACGAACCAGCCGGCGCCGGCGAACAGCACCATGAGCGCGAGGAACGTCACGGTCGAGGCGAGGAAGCCGATCATGACCGCGGTCGGTGCGCGCGTGAAGGTCACCGGCAGGTCGAGGGCGGGCTTCGCGCCCGGCAGCGCCCGCTCGGAGAGGCCCTTGAAGGCGGGGACGATCTCGGAGAGGAACATGCGCACGCCGAACAGGAGGATCGCGATCCCGGCGGCGAACCGCAGCGCCTGCAGCAGGGCCCACACCCAGGGGAGCACCGTGGCGTCGCCCATCTGCTCGGCGACGATCCCCTGATCGGCGAAGAGGATGGCGATGAGCATGATGACGCCGATGACGAAGGCCGTCGAGACGTTGATGTCTTTGAAGAACGACAGGGCGCGGGGCAGCTTGAGGTTCTCGGAGTCGTGCTTCTTCGGGTCGCCCAGCCGCAGCGCCCGGGCGCCGTACCCGGCCGCGATCGCGATCGTCGAGTCGGTGTGGGCGAGGCCCACCTCGTCGTCGCCCATGACCCGGCGCATCAACGGCGCGGTCCACAGCGGCTGGAGCACCCAGTAGCAGCCGATGAGCAGCGAGCCGACACCGGCGAGCACCCAGCGGTTCACGTCGCCGAACGCCTCGACGAGGCTCGCGGCGATCACGACGCTCATCCAGTACATGAGGTGGCCCGTCAGGTAGACGAACCGCGCCGCGCGGAAGATCCGCACCAGCACGAGGTGCACCACGAAGCCGCCCGCAATGATGAGGGGCACGACGGATCCCTGCCCGGCGGTGAAATCGGTCAGCGAGGCGTCGGATGCCGGCGGGTCGAGGCCCAGCGCGCTGGCGACGATGACCTGGAAGCTCGAGAGGCCGCCCGTGAAGATCTCGACGCCGATGTTCAGCACGACGACGCCGATCGTCGCCCGCAGGCCGCCGGCGATGACCTGTTCGACGGGCTTTCGCTGCAGCGCCAGACCCACGATCGCGATGATGCCGATGAGGACGGCGACCTGGCCGAAGAGGTTGTTGGTGATGACCTCGACGAGGTCCTCGAAGGTGGGCATGCTTCCCCTGACGTCGGAGCGGGCGCGGACGGTGATGGAGCTTGCGGGCAATGGTATAGCCCATTCGGGGCGCGCGCATCATATTGATCGACCCCGGTCCATCGGAGGCCGCTTAGGCTGGCGCGGTGGGCAGATTCTTCTACGACAACGTGACTAATTCGGTCGAGATGGACGACCGCGCTCTCGCGCACCTGCGTCTGGTCATCATGACCAAGCTGCGCCGCGGCGAGCCGCTGATGTTCGAGACGAGCTCGCCCCACGGCACGAGCCGCCGCGACTTCTGGCTGCACCCGACGATCTCGGTGCAGTTCCAGTTCGCCGGCAGCCGCCAGCCGCAGATCAACCCGCGTTGGATCGACGCCCTCATGGAATCGGCCAACAGCGCCGACGGCCTGCGGATGGTGCCCGAGCCCCAGGGCTGATCCGCCGTCCTCCCGGATGCGCTACCGTGCCCCTCGGGAATCGCATCGTGTCCTTCACCCGGTTTTGACCGGCACACGGGCACGATCGACCCCAGGGCAGCGATGGGGCGGTGCATGCAAGACACGGGGGAGGGTCGGATTCTCGACCCTGATCGGTGGGCGACGGGGGTCGCCGGGGAACGTATTCGGGCCGGTCGGCTGCGAAGCGACAGTCGGACGGTCGAGGACGGCGACGTCTTCGTCGCGCTCGGACGGGGCGCGCGCGTGCGCGATCACATCACGCAGGCGCTCGAGCGCGGCGCCGCGCTCGTGCTGACCGACGACTCCGTCACGCACGTGGACGCGCGGGTGCGCGGCATCCCGCATCTCTCGGACGTCATCGGCGCGCTCGCCGACGAGTACACCGGCAGCCCGTCGGCCGACATGAGCCTGGTCGGGGTGACGGGCACGAACGGCAAGACCTCGACGGTGCAGCTGCTCGCGCAGAGCTGGGACCGCCTGGGCATGGGTTCGGCGAGCATCGGGACGCTCGGAGCGGGCATGCATGGCGCCCTCGCCGAGACGGCGCTGACGACGCCGTCGGTGACCGACATGCACGAGCTGCTCGCCGACGTGCGGCGCGCGGGAGCCGAGGCGGTGGGAATCGAGCTGAGCTCGCACGCCCTCATCCAGGGGCGCGTCGACGGATGCCGCTTCGACATCGCCGCGTTCACCAACCTCACCCGCGACCACCTCGATTACCACGCGTCGATGGAGGCGTACGGCGAGGCCAAGCGGCGGATCCTCGCGCTGCCCGGCATCCGCGCGGCCGTCCTGAACGTCGACGACCCGTTCGTGGCCTCTCTCTCGGTGCCCGGGGGACTGCGGCGCGTCGGGGTGTCGACGCGCGGTCTCGGCTCGGCGGAGGTGAGCGCGAGCGATATCCGGCTGCGCCCCGACGGCGCCGACTTCACCCTCGACGTCGACGGTGAGCGGATCGAGGTGCGCTCACCGCTCATCGGCCGGTTCAACGTCGACAACCTCACGATGACCGCCGCCATCCTGCACGCCCAGGGCAGGGATGCCGCCGACATCGCGACCGCGGTCGGCCGTACCGACCGCGTGCCCGGGCGCATGCAGGTGGTGGGCGCCGACGCCGGCGGCCCCCTCGTCGTGGTCGACTATGCGCACACTCCCGACGCGCTGCGTCAAGCGCTCGAGGCGCTGTCGTCGCGTCGCGGCCGGCTCGTGCTCGTGTTCGGCTGCACCGGCGACCGCGATCGGGGCAAACGGCCCGAGATGGCGCGCATCGCCGAAGCCGGCGCCGATGTCGTCGTGCTCACCGACGACGACGTCCACCACGAGGACGGCGACGCCATCATCGCCGACGTGCTCTCCGGTTTCCGCGCACCCGGGGCCGTGGTCGTCGACCGCGACCGGGCGTCCGCCATCCGCGCGGCGATCGCGTCATCGCTGCCCGAAGACACCGTGCTCATCGCGGGCAAGGGCCACGAAGCGGTGCAGGTCGTGGGCGACGGCATCATCGCATCGGATGACGCCGGGATCGCGGCATCCGCTCTCCACAACGCGCTCGCGGGGGCGTGGTCGGCGAGCTGACGCCGTCGCGCGTCCCCGGTGGCGGCGACGTTCTGCCAACTCCGGCCGCAAATGGGCGCTGTTGACCGTCTTTTGACCGTCGCTTGACCGGCGGTCGGGCACCATCGATCGACAACGTCGATGGAGTGGTGCATGGAAGACGTCGACGAGAACCGAACGCTCGATCTCGGTCGCTGGGCGGCCGGGGCTGCCGGGGAACGCGTACCCGGCAAGCGGCTGCGCAGCGACAGTCGCACGGTCGAGGCCGGCGACGTCTTCGTGGCCTCGGGGCGCGACGACCGTGTCGGCGCGCACATCGCGCAGGCGCTCGAACGCGGGGCGGCTGTCGTGCTGGCCGACCTCGAGGTCGTGGAGCGCGACGGCGCGAGCGCAGACCCGCGCGTCCGGGGCATCCGGGGTCTCCGTGACGTGGTCGGGGCGCTCGCCGACGACTACACCGGCCGGCCGTCGGCCGACATGACACTCGTGGGCGTCACGGGCACCAACGGCAAGACCTCGACGGTGCAGCTGCTCGCGCAGAGCTGGGATCGCATCGGCATCACCGCGGGCAGCATCGGCACCTTGGGCGCGGGCGTCCACGGTGCGCTCGCCGAGACTGCCCTCACCACACCCTCGGTCGTCGAGATGCACGAGCTCCTCGCCGACCTGCGGGCCGCGGGTGCGCGCGCCGTCGGCATCGAGCTCAGCTCCCACGCGCTCGCGCAGGGGCGGGCCGACGGATGCCGCTTCGACATCGCCGCGTTCACCAACTTCACCCGCGACCACCTCGACTACCACGGCTCGATGGACGCGTACGCCGCCGCAAAGCGCCGGATCCTGGAGCTGCCCGGCATCCGCTCCGCCGTCCTCAACCTCGACGACCCGTTCGTCGGATCGCTCGCGCCGCCCGCGGGGGTTCGCCGCGTCGGGGTGTCGACGAGCGCGATCGGTGCCGCCGAGGTCAGCGCCGGCGACATCCGGCTGCGCCCCGACGGAGCCGACTTCACGCTCGACGTCGACGGCGAACGGATCGAGGTGCGCTCGCCGCTGATCGGCCGCTTCAACGTCGACAACATCGTCATGACGGCCGCCATCCTCCACGCGCAAGGGCTGGATGCCGCAGACATCGCGACGGCGGTCGGCACCACTGCCCGCGTGCCCGGCCGTATGCAGGTCGTGCATCCCGGCGGCGACGGTGCGCCGCGAGTCGTCGTCGACTACGCCCACACTCCCGACGGCCTGCGGCAGGCCCTCGACGCCTTCGCCTCACGCGAGGGCAAGCTCGTGCTCGTCTTCGGCGGCCGGGGCGATCGCGACCGCGGCAAGCGAGCCGAGATGGGGCGCATCGCCGAAGCCGGCACCGACGGCGTCGTGCTCACGGACGACGACCTTCACCACGAGGACGGCGACGCGATCATCGCCGACCTGCTCGCGGGATTCTCGCGGCCGGATGCCGTGCACGTCGACCGTGACCGCGCGTCCGCCATCCGCGACGCGATCCGTGCCGCGGGCCCCGACGACATCGTCCTCATCACCGGAAAGGGGCACGAATCCGTGCGGATCGTCGGCAACGAGGCCGTGCCGTTCGATGACGTCGGGATCGCCGCATCCGCACTGCCCTGACCGCGCTCGTTGTGTGGCATATTCGTGTCGATGACTGACGACGTGCCTCGGGTTCCGGTGAGGACCAAGACGCTGCTCGAGGGCTGGGTGGCGGAGTTCCTCGCGCAGGAGCAGACCCAGCAGACCCTGTCGGTCAAAGTGGCGATCCAAGACGGCTCGGACGGCCTCGACACCGGGCTGGTCATCATGCATCTGCGCAACGCCCCGGCGGAGATCTACATGCAGCCCCGAGGCTTCGACGAGCCCGAGTGGGAGGCGACCCTGACGGCGCGCACGGACGACCTCACGCTCAACCCCCAGCAGATGTCCGGCCTCGCCGCCGAGGTCGCGCTGGCCGCGAACCTCTGCGCCTTCCTGCAGTTCAAGTCGATCGAGTGGGACCGCATGTCGGGGATGCGCTGAGCGTGTCACCCACCGCTCGCGCCTAGACCATCCGCGGTCGAGGTGCAACGGTTCCCCCCGCGCGCGCGACCCGACCAACAATGGTCGCGAGATCGCGAGAGTCCACCGTGGATATCTCGGTGGAAGGAATCGTCATGGCTCAGGCAGAAGGACGCGGCGTCGCCGTCGTCACCGGCGGAAGCGCGGGACTGGGGCGCGCGATCGTGCGCGAGCTCGCCGACCGCGGATGGGATGTCGCCGTGCTGGCCCGCGGCCGCGACGGCGTGGACGCCGCCGTGGCCGAGGTCGAGGCGGCGGGACGGCGGGCGCTCGGCGTCTCGGTCGACGTATCGGACAACGACGCGGTCGATCGCGCCGCCGATGAGGTCGAGCGCGGACTCGGGCCGATCGACCTCTGGGTCAACAACGTCATGTCGGGCGCGATCTCGACGTTCCTCGACACCTCGGCCGAGGACTTCGACCGCGCCACGGCCGTCACCTACCTCGGGGCCGTCAACGGCACCCGCGCGGCCCTGCGTCGCATGCGAGCCCGCGACCGCGGACACATCATCCAGATCGGGTCGGCGCTGGCCCATCGCGGCATCCCGCTGCAGGCCGCCTACTGCGGAGCCAAGCACGCCATCCACGGCTTCACCGACTCGGTCGTCTCGGAGCTCACGCACGAGGGCAGCCAGGTGGCCGTCTCGATCGTCGACATGCCGGCCCTCAACACGACGCAGTTCGGCTGGGTGAAGTCCGACTTCCCGCACCACCCCCAGCCGGTGCCGCCGATCTACCAGCCCGAGGTCGGCGCGCGCGCCGTGGCGGATGTCGCCGACAAGCCGCGCCGTCGCACGTGGGTGGGGGAGTCGACCGTCGGTCTCATCCTCGGCACGCGCGTCGCGGGACGCTTCCTCGACTGGTACCTCGCGAAGAACGCGTGGGAGGGTCAGTTCGCTCCGGGCTCCACGCCCTCGGGGGCAGCGCCCAACCTCTACGAGCCCGTGGCCGGCGATCACGGCGCCCACGGCGTGTTCGACGACCGCGCCCGCTCCGGCAGCATCCAGACCTGGGCGATTCGGCATCGCACGCCGCTCTACGCAGCCGCGGCCGCAGCGGCGAGCGGTGTCGTCGCGGGGGCGGTGTCGCTGCTGCGCCGTCGCTGAGGCAGGGAGTCCGCCCGGCCCGCGAGGGCCCGGCGGTCCCGGGCGATCGTTGACTAATCCGGTTAAGTGATGTTCGCTGACTCGCGTCGGCATCCGGCCGGCGACTGAGAACTCAACGAGGAGCATCATGTCGAGGATCACGAATCCCTTCCGCCGTCGGCCCGCCGCGGTGGCCGCACTCGCCGCCACGGCGCTCGCCGCGGCCGCCGTCACCGCCGCCCCGGCAGCCGTTGCCGCAGACTCGACGAGCGATCCGCTGACGGTCGCCTACGTCGAGGTCAACAGCAGCGACCTGCGCGCGGTGGGGGACTACGAACTCGCGGACGGCTCGAACGCCTTCGACCTGGCGATCATCTTCGCCGCCAACATCAACCACGACGGCACCGCGGCGACGCTGCACCTGAACGACCGGGTGACCGCGACGCTCGAGAACGCCGACGAGCAGATCCGTCCCCTGCAGGAGAAGGGCATCAAGGTCACCCTCTCGCTGCTCGGCAACCACCAGGCGGCGGGCTTCGCGAACTTCCCGACGCAGGCCGCCGCGGCGGCTTTCGCCGACGAGGTGGCGGCCGTCGTCACCCGGTATGGGCTCGACGGCGTCGACATCGACGACGAGTGGGTCGCCTACGGCACCCCCGGGGTGCCGGCAGCGAACGACCAATCCGCCCGCTGGCTCGTCGAGGCGCTCGACGCGAAGCTGCCGGCCGGCAGCATTATCTCGCTGTACGACATCGGCGAGACGGCCGAGAGCCTGAAGACGGCGCCGGCCTCGGTGCTCGACAAGCTCGACTACATCTGGAACCCCTACTACGGCCAGTACAACGTCCCGGCCTACCCCGGCGTCGGGGCCGACCGGCTCGGCGCCGCGGCGATCGACCTCACGCAGACCTCCGCCGCGACGGCGGCCAACCTCGCCCGGCGGACCGTGCAGGACGGCTTCGGCGTCTACGTGACCTACAACCTCACCGCGGGTGACCACAGCGATTACGTGTCGTCATTCACCCGCGTGCTGTCGGGCCAGGACGCCGTCTACGTCGGCTGACGCCCGGGGCGGGCGGCCATCGCCGCCCGCCCCACCTCCCGTCCCCCGCCCTCCATCGGAAAGCCGCCATCCACCCGTGTCCTCGACGTCACCGAAGATCAGCCGCGGCGTTCCCGCCTCGGCCCCCGCCGACACTCCGTTCGACGATCGCCGGCGGTGCCTGCGCGTCGACGCCGGACCGCACGGCGGCGCCGTCGATGTAGCCGAGCTCGCCGGCCACCGCATCGCGGTCGGCGACCGCCTCGTGTGCGACCTGTTCCCCGTCGCGGCGGCGGGCGATCGTTACGCGGCGACGGCGATGACAGTCGACGTCGCCTTCGACGACGGCACCACCGCCGGCGCCGCCGGGGCATGCGACCAGTACGGCACCGCGCTGGATCCGGCGGCGCAGGCCGACGCCAAACGGTTCTGGGTCGACCAGTGGAACCGTCGCACCGTCGACCTGTCGGCGTTCGCGGGGCGCCGCGTCAGCGGCATCCGCCTGATCGTCGGCCCGGGCGCGGAGACGCGCACGGTGTTCGTCGAACCGCCCGTCGTCGTGCGCGCGCCCGAGCGACCGGCCGAGATGCTCGGGTGGGTCGACACGCGGCGCGGCACCCGCGGATCCGACCGATTCTCGCGCGGCAACACCGCGCCGATCGTGACCCTGCCCCACGGCGGCGTCTTCGCGCTGCCGATGACCGACGCGAGCGCCGGCAACTGGCCGTACCGGTGGCAGGCCGACGCGCCGTGCATCGAGGCCTTCGCGACCAGCCACATCCCCAGTCCGTGGATCGGCGACCGCGGCGTGTTCCAGCTCATGCCGAGCCCCGAGGCGCGTCCGGCGCGCGATCGTCGCAAGCGTGCGCGGAGCTTCGACCGCGAGAGCGAGCACGCCGGGCCGCACGAGTACCGTGTCGAGCTCGACGGCGTCTCGGTGCTGCTGACCGCCGCGCGCCATGCCGTCGGCATGCGCTTCCGGTCACGCGGCGAGACGCTCAGCGTCGTCGTCGACCACCTCGGCGAGGCGGTCGACGCATCGTGGGCGCACCGAGACGGCGCGCTGCACCTCGACGTGCACCTGCGCGACGGCGGCGACCGCCCCGACCACTACGTCCACGCCGTCCTGCCGGGCGCCGCGGGGCACGACCTGCGGCTGCGCGGCGGAGCCCTCGGCGGCGTCATCCGGTTCTCGGGTCGTGCGACCGACGCCATCGTCGGCGTCTCGACCATCGACGCGGAGCAGGCCGTCCGCAACGCACGCGATGCGGGTGGCATCGACACGATGCGCGAACGGGCGGCGACGGCGTGGCGGCGGGTACTGGGGCGGGTCGAGATCCCGGACGCGGCCGAGGTCGGCGACGACACGATGCGGTCGATCGCCGGCTCCCTCGCGCGGGTGTTCAGCTACCCGAACGCCCACGACGAGCCGACCCCCGACGGCCCGCGCTACCGCAGCCCCGTCGACGGCGTCGTGCGCGCCGGTCCGTATGCGTCGAACAACGGGTTCTGGGACACCTATCGCACCGCGTGGCCGCTGCTGGGACTGCTCACCCCCGCCACGGCGGGAGCACTCGCGGATGGCTTCGTGCAGCACTTCACGGATGCCGGCTGGGTCGCCCGCTGGAGCGCCCCCGGCCCCGTCGACAGTATGACCGGCACCACCAGCGACACCGTCTTCGCCGGCCTCGCCGCGCTCGGCGTGCCGCTGCGCACCGACGAGGCGTATCGATCCGCCCTGCGCCACGCGACCGTGCCGGCGGCGGACGCGCGCGTCGGGCGCAAGGGCCTGCGCCCCGGCATCTTCCGCGGCTACATCGACACCGCGACCCACGAGGGCATGTCGTGGACCCTCGACAACGCGATCAACGACGCGGCCGCGGCGCGGCTGGCCCAGACGCTTCTCGAGGCAACGACGGATGCCGCCGAGCGCGACCGGCTCGAGGCCGAGCGCGAGTACCTGTCCCGCCGCGCGCTCGGCTACCGCGCGGTCTTCCGCCGCGGACTGCACGAGGTCTCGGGGCGGCCGCTCGGGTTCTTCGTGGGGCGGCGGCCCGATGGCTCGTGGCGCGTCGGCCCCGAGGCCTTCGACCCGGCGGAGTGGGGGCACGACTACACCGAGACGAACGCGTGGGGCACGATGTTCACCGCGCCGCACGACGGTGCGGGGCTGGCCGACCTCCACGGGGGTGAGGAGGGGTTGGCCGCCGCGCTCGCGGCGTTCTTCGCGACGCCCGAGACGGCCGATCCGGCGCTCGTGGGCTCGTACGGGTTCGTCATCCACGAGATGAGCGAGGCGCGCGACGTGCGCATGGGCATGCTCGGCCTGTCGAATCAGCCGGCGCACCACATCCCGCTCACCGCCTGCTTCGCCGGCCGCCACGACGACGCCCACCGGATCGTCGTCGAAGCGCGCGACCGCCTGTTCGCCGGCTCCGACCTCGGTCAGGGCTATCCGGGCGACGAGGACAACGGCGAGATGTCGGCGTGGTACCTGTTCGCCGTGCTCGGCCTGTATCCGCTCGTCCCCGGGTCGGGCGAGTTCGTGCTGACGCCGCCGCTGCTGCCCCGCGTCGTGCTGCACCCGGAAGGGCGCGAACGGCCCCTCGAGATCGTCGCCGTCGGAGCGGGGGCGCCGTACATCCGGGAGGTGCGGATCGATGGTCGGCCGTGGCATCAGATCGCCGTGCCGGCCGAGGTCATCCTCACCGCCGACCGCATCGAGATGGTGCTCTCCGAGGATCCGACCGGGTGGGCGGCGGCATCCCGGCCCTCGTCCTTCTCGATCGAGGCCGGCGTCGACCCGCTCGTGGATCTGCTCGAGACGCGGCCGGGATCGGTCGCCGACGACGCGGGCGCGGCTCCGGTGGAGCTCGCGCCCGGGGATCGGATCGAGCTGCCGCTCGCCGAGCCCGGTCGTGTCGGCCTCTATGCCGTGACCCCGGCCGGCGAGCCGGTGCCGCTGCCGGCGCCGGTCGCGGGTGAATCCACCGTGACGGCGTCGTGGCGCCTCGAGGCGCGGACGGTGGCGGGGGAGTGGATCGAGCTCGACGCGCGCAGTGACGAAGTGTTCGAGGTCGCGGCCCAGACGCGCCCGTTCCTCACGACCGCCGGACGGGATGCCGCGATCACCGCGGTGCGCTTCTGCGCCGTGTCCGCGCTGCGGCTGGCTCAGCTCGAGGTGTTCGCTCCGCCGCGCTGATCGGTCAGCGGTGCCGTGCTCTCGCGCGCCGACAGGGTGGGCGGCATGGCCGGCACGGAGCTGACGGGGCCCGCGGTCGCGATGACGTCCATGAGCGTGCGTGCGGCGAGCTCGCCCAAGGCATAGGTGTCGCGGGTGAGAGCCGTGATCGACGGGCGGACCAGACGCATCGCGATGGAGTCGTCGAAGCTCGCCAGCGACAGGTCGGCGGGAACGGCGACCCCCAGCTCCTGCGCCACGCGCAGGCCGGCGAGGGCCATGACGTCGTTGTCGTACACGATCGCCGTCGGCCGACCCCCGTCCTGCAGCAGTGAGCGCGTCGCCTCGGCCGACTGCTCCGCCGAGTAGTCGGTCTCGACCGAGCGGGGCTCGGGCGCGCGGTAGCGCCCTGCGCACTCTCGCAATGCCGCGCGCCGCAGTTCCGTGTGCTCGAAGTCGAGCGGGCCCATCACATGCGCGACGCGGCGATGCCCGAGCTCGAAGAGCGTGTCGAAGAGCGCCGTCGCCACCGCATGGTCGTCGATCCAGACGCTCGGGATGAGCGGATCGTCGCTCGGGTGGCTGCCGATCTGAACGGCGGGCAGGCCGAGTTCGTCGAGCAGGGCGATGCGGGCGTCGTCGCGCCGCGGGTCGACGACGATCACACCGTCCACCCGCTGGGCCGACTGCCACGTTCCGTAGGCTGCGAGCTCCTCGTCGAGCGATGCGACCACGAGCGTCTGCAGACCCGTGTGGGTCTCGGCCAGGCCGGCCTGGATGCCGGCCATGAGCTCGGGGAAGAACGACTCGGTGCCGAGCGTGCGGGCCGGCCGGTTCAGCACGAGCCCGATGACGTCGACGCGCGCGCGGCCGAGGGCGAGCGCTGCCGAGTTGGGGCGGTAGCGCAGCTCGGCCGCGACGGCGAGCACTCGCTCGCGCAGGTCGGTGCTGACGCCGGGTCTGTCGTTCAGAGCGAACGACACCGCCGCCTTCGACACCCCCAGTCGGCGGGCGATGTCGGCGATCGTAGCGCGCTTGCGGGGTGTCGTCATCGGCTTCCTCGAATCTACTGAACCGAATAAGCAGTTCCTTGACTTACTCGGTTTAGTTGCTCAGGCTATACCCCGACGCCGCTTTCGCGCTCCCCCCGCAGAAAGCGCCGCGCATCGTCTGCATACGAAGGAGTTGCACACCATGAGGAACCCGCGCACACCGGTCCTGGCCGCCCTGGGACTGCTCACCGCATCCGCTCTGCTGGCCGGCTGCTCGAGCGGAGCCGCCACCGGCTCGGACCCCGACGGCGAGGTGAGCGGGACCATCCGCTTCCAGACCTGGTCGCTCACGCCGACCTACTCGGAGTACCTCGACGGCGTCATCGCGGCCTTCGAGGAGGAGCATCCCGATGTCACCGTCGAGCTGCTCGATCAGCCCGGCGACGGATACTCCGAGAAGGTGCTCTCGCAGGCCTCGACCGACACCCTGCCCGACGTGGTGAACCTGCCCCCCGACTTCGCGCTGCCGCTGGCTCAGCAGGGCCTGCTGTACGACGTGAGCCAGGCCACCGACCTCGCCGAGACGTACTTCGAGGGATCCGTCGAGGCCTACCGCTTCGACGGTGTCGACGGCGTCTACGGCTACCCCTGGTACCTCGGCACCGACGTGAACTACTGGAACGCGCAGCAGCTCGACGCCTGCGGACTCGACTCGGCCAACCCGCCCGCCACGACCGACGACCTGTTCGCCCAAGCGGCCACGATGGCGGACGCGTGCCCCGAGAACTACCTGATCAGCCGCGTGCCCGGCATCGGCGACTTCACCCTCGAGGGCGTCGACATCCTCAACGAGGACGGCACCGAGTTCGTCTTCAACACCCCGGATGCCGCCGCGCTCGTCGACCGCTACGCCCAGGCCTACGCCAACGGCGAGATGCCGCCGACGGTCCTCAACGCCGACTACCTCGGCAACGCGCAGCTGTTCACCCAGGGCAAGGTCGCCTGGACGACCGGCGGCGCGACGGCCATCGACTCGTTCGAGGAGAACAACCCGAGCCTGAAGGGCAACGTCGCCATCACCCCCGCGCTGAACATCTCGCCGCTGTATGTGCAGGGCCTCAGCGTCTCGGCTGCCAGCGAGAACCTCGCCGCGGCCCTCGCCTTCGCCGAGTTCGTCACGAACGCCGAGAACCAGAACGCCTTCGCGCACATCGCCAACGTCTTCCCGTCGACGCAGGGCTCGGATGCCGACCCCTACTTCACCGAGGACGACGGCACCCCTTCGGCGAAGGCGCGCACCATCGGCTTCGAGTCGCTCAAGACCGCGGAGGTCCTGACGCCGTACTCGGTCAACGGCGCGATGAACGACTACCTCAACCAGCAGATCGCCCTCGCCATCCGCGGCGACATCTCGGGGCAGGAGGCCCTCGACAAGTCCGTCGAGAAGCTCAACGACCTGCTGGCCCGGCAGTAAGCGACGGTCATGACCGTGACCAACCTCCCCGCGGCCGGCATCGCTCCGGCCGCGGGGACCACCCCCGAAGCTCCGCGTCGTCGCGGCCGGCCCGTCGGAAGCGGCCCCGCCAACGCCACGCGGGCGTGGACGCCCTGGATCTTCCTCGCCCCCGCGCTGCTGTGGCTCGCGGTGTTCTCCATCTGGCCGTCGTTCAACACCGTGCGCATGGCCTTCACCAACGCCAAGCCGCTCGGCGGCAACGAGCAGTACGTCGGCTTCCGCAACTTCGAGCTGATCCTGAGCGACGACCAGGTGATGAACGCGCTGCTCAACAGCGTCGTGTTCATGCTCGTCTGCCTGCCCTTGCTGACGATCCTGCCGCTGCTGATCGCGGTGCTCGTCGAGAAGAAGCTGCCCGGCATCGCCTTCTTCCGCACCGCGTTCTACACGCCGGTCATCGCCTCGGCCGTCGTCGTCGCGCTCATCTGGACGTTCATGCTCGACGACCGCGGCCTGGTGAACGGCCTCGCCCAGGCCATGTCGATCATCCAGGAGCCGCTGCCGTTCCTCACCGACCGGTGGCTCATCATCCTGAGCGCCGTCAGCCTCACGGTGTGGAAGGGACTCGGGTTCTACATGATCATCTACCTCGCCGCCCTCGGGAACGTCAGCCGCGACCTCCACGAGGCCGCCGCGATGGACGGAGCGGGCGCCGTGCGCCGGTTCTTCTCCGTCACCCTGCCCGCGGTGCGCGGAGCGATGTTCCTGATCGCGGTCCTCGTGTGCATCGCGGCGCTGCGGGTGTTCAGCGAGGTGTTCATCATGACCGGCGGCACCGGCGGCGCCGGCGGCGAGGCCATGACGATGGTCATGCTCATCCAGCAGTACGCCCGCGGATTCTCGGGCGACCTCGGATACGCCAGCGCCCTCAGCATCCTGATGTTCATCGTCACGCTCGTGCCGATGCTCGTGCTGGCCAAGATCAACAGCAGGAGAAGCGAATGAGCACCGTCACCCGCGAGCAGGCCGAGCTGGGGCCCGTGCCGGTCGGGAAGCCGCGGCGGCGGCGCGGCGGCGGCGGATTCGGGTCGATGCGTCCCCGCGAGATCGTCGCGCGCTACGCCCTGCTGGTGTTCGTGCTGTTCATCAGCATCGGGCCCTTCCTGTGGCAGCTGTCGACGTCGCTCAAAAGCACGAGCGAGGACATCTACACGCGCATCCCGCAACTGTGGCCGAGCCAGCCCACGCTCGACAACTACGCCCGCGTCATGGACGCGATCCCCGTCTGGCAGTTCATCGGCAACTCGCTGTTCGTGGCGGTCTTCGCCGTCGGCGGCAACGTCGTGTTCTCCACCCTCGCCGGCTTCGCGCTGTCACGACTGCGGTTCCGCGGACGCAAGATCGTCATCGGCCTCTTCCTGGCCACGCTCATCCTGCCCGGTGAGGCGACGATCATCGCGAACTTCGTCACGATCCGGAATCTCGGCCTCGCCGACACGCTGCTCGGCGTGGCACTGCCGGGCATGGTCGCCACACTGAACGTCCTGCTCATGTACAACGCATTCCGCGTGCTGCCCGACGAGATCGACCAGGCGGCGGTCATCGACGGGGCGAACGCGCTGCAGCGGTTCTGGAACGTGTCGCTGCCGTCGGTGAAGGGCACGGTCGCCGTCATCGCGATCTTCAGCTTCATCGGCGCGTGGGACGACTTCCTCTGGCCGCTCATCGTGTTGACCAGTCCCGACCAGTTCACTCTGACGATCGGGCTGCAGTACCTGTCGGGCACATTCTCGAACGACCAGCGGTTGATCGCCGCCGGCTCGATGATCGCCTTCATCCCCATCGCGATCGTGTTCGCCGTGCTGCAGCGCCACTTCTTCAAGGGCGTCGAAGAGGGCGGCGTGAAGGGCTGAGCCCGACCGCCCCGACGATCCCCCCGACACCGGAAGGCCCTATGTCTCCCCACCGTCCTCGCCCTCGACTCGCGCTCCGCCTCGGGCGGGAGGTCCCGCGATGAGATTCGGCGTCAACTACACACCGCGAGCCGGATGGTTCCACGCCTGGCTCGACCTCGACCTCGACGAGGTGCGGCGCGACTTCGCCGCCATCGCGGAACTCGAGGCCGACCACGTGCGGCTGTTCCCGCTCTGGCACCTCGTACAGCCCAACCGCGGACTCATCCGGCCGGCCGCGCTCGATGAGATCGGCGCGGTGGTGGACGCCGCCGCCGAGTTCGGTCTCGACGTCAACGTCGATGCCCTGCAGGGGCACCTGTCGAGCTTCGACTTCCTCCCGGCGTGGGTGACGACCTGGCACGAGCGGAACATGTTCACCGACCCCATCGCGCTCGCCGGCGAGGAGGCGTACGTGCGCGCGCTCGGTGCCGTGCTGCAGGGCCGGCCCAACGTCCTGGGGCTGACGCTCGGCAACGAGGTGAACCAGTTCGCCGCGAAGCCCCACCCGCACCCGCATCCGATCGACGACGGCCAGGCCGAGCAGTGGCTCGTCCGCCTGCTGGGCGTCGCCCGCGACAGCGCTCCGGGGCTCATCACGCACGCCGCCTACGACGCCACCTGGTACGACGAACGGCAGCCGTTCCTGCCTCGGCATGCCGCCGAGCACGGCGACGAGACCGTCGTCCACTCCTGGGTGTTCAACGGTGCCGCCCAGATCCACGGGGGCCTGGGCATCGGCTCGGTGCGGCATGCCGAATACCTCGCGCAGCTCGCGGCCGCGTGGCACGCGACCGCCGACCGCCCGGTCTGGCTGCAGGAGGTGGGGGTGCCCGTCACCGTCGTCGACCGCGAGGATGCCGCGGAGTTCCTCGAACGCACCGTCCGGCACGCCGCCGACGTCGCGGCCCTCTCGGGCATCACGTGGTGGTGCTCGCACGACGTCGCCCGCTCGATGCTCGATTTCCCGCCCGTCGAGTACGACCTGGGGCTGATCGACGAGCACGGCCGCGTCAAGCCGACGGGGCGTCGCTTCGCCGAGCTGGCGCGCGAATTGCGTCGGTCGCCGCGGCCCGCACCGGCGCCGGTGGGCCTCGTCCTCGACGATGCCGGGCCGTACCGGGCCGACTGCGCGCCCGGTGGCTCGTTCTTCGAGTCGTGGATGCGGACCGCCGAGCGCGACGGACGCGGCCCGCAAGTGGTGCTCCGTTCGCGCCGAGACGACACCGCTCTGCTCGCAGCGCGCGGCATCGAGCGGACGGAGACGCCGGATGCCGCCGCCGACGGGGTGCCCGCCGCCCTCGGCGGGGGAGCGGCGGCGACGCTGCCCGACCCCGCCCCCCAGCCCTGACCGACGAACCGACCGACCGACCCGACGACCGAACGGACCCCTCGACCCATGCACGACGACATCCCCCTCACCACCGGCCGCGCCGCTCGCGTGCTCACCGAGCGCATCCGACCCGCGATCCACTCCGCCCGCATCCCGCTCGAGATCGCCGCGACCCGGTTGCCGGGCGAACCGGTGCCGCCCGCCGAGGGGCTCGCGCTCGAGTTCGAACCGTTCGCGTCGGGCTCGCCGTGGGGGCCGGCCTGGTCGACGACATGGTTCCGCGTGCGCGGGCGCGTGCCCGCCGAGTGGGCCGGTCGTCGCGTCGAGGCGCTCGTCGACCTGGGCTTCGACCCCAACATGCCGGGCTTCCAATGCGAAGGTCTCGTCTACTTGCCCGACGGGGAGCCGGTGAAGTCGCTCAACCCGCGGAACCAGTGGGTGCGCATCGCCGACCGAGCGGTCGGAGGCGAAGAGGTCGAGTTCTTCATCGAAGCGGCCGCGAACCCGGTGCTGCTGGACTACCACCCCTTCCTGCCGACGCAGGAAGGCGACATCCAGACCTCGTCGCCTCGACCGCTGTACACCGTTCGCCACATGGACCTGGCCGTCTTCGAGCCCGAGGTGCACGAGCTGTCGCTCGACCTCGAGGTGCTCGTCGAGCTGCAGGCGGAACTGCCCGAGACGTCGCCACGCCGCATGCGCATCCTGCAGGCGCTCGACGACGCCCTCGACCGGCTCGATCTGCAGCGGATCGCCGAGACGGCCGCCGACGCACGCGCCGCGCTCGCCGGGGTGCTCGCCTCGCCCGCCGAGGCCAGCGCCCACCGCATCTCGGCGGTGGGTCATGCACACATCGACTCGGCCTGGCTCTGGCCCGTGCGCGAGACGATCCGCAAGGTAGCGCGCACCAGTACGACCATGACCGAGTTGCTCGGCGAGGACCCGGACTTCCGGTTCGGGATGTCGAGCGCGCAGCAATACGCGTGGCTCAAGGAGCACCGCCCCGAGGTGTGGGCGAAGGTGAAAGAGGCCGTCGCCGACGGCCGGTTCTTGCCGCTGGGCGGTATGTGGGTCGAGTCCGACACCGTCATGCCCACCGGCGAGGCGATCGCGCGGCAGTTCCTCTACGGCCAGCGCTTCTTCGAGGAGGAGTTCGGCATCCGCTCGCGCGGCGTCTGGCTACCCGACTCGTTCGGCTACTCGCCGGCGCTGCCCCAGCTCATGCGCCGGGCGGGCTTCGAGTGGTTCTTCACGCAGAAGATCTCGTGGAACCAGGTGAACAAGTTCCCCCACCACACCTTCGCGTGGGAGGGCATCGACGGGTCGCGGATGTTCACGCACTTCCCGCCGATGGACACGTACAACTCGCAGCTGTCGGGCATGGAGGTCGCTAAGGCCTCGCGGCAGTTCCGCGAGTCTCGTGTGGCCTCCGGCTCGATCGCCCCCGTCGGGTGGGGTGACGGCGGTGGCGGCACGACGCGCGAGATGACCGGCAAGGCCGCGCGCCTGGCCGACCTGGAAGGAAGCGCCCGGGTGGCATGGGAGCATCCCGATGCGTTCTTCGAGCGCGCGATGGCCGAGCTGCCCCAACCGCCCGTATGGGTCGGCGAGCTGTACCTCGAGCTGCACCGGGCGACCCTCACCAGCCAGCACAAGACCAAGCAGGGCAACCGGCTGACCGAGCACCTCCTCGTCGAGGCCGAGCTGTGGTGGGCGACCGCGGCGCGCCGCACCGGTGCTGACTATCCCTACGACGAGCTGGACGCGCTGTGGAAGCAGGTGCTGCTGCAGCAGTTCCACGACATCCTTCCCGGCACCTCGATCGCCTGGGTGCACCGCGAGGCGGCCGAGCACTACGCGCGCGTCGCGGCCGCCGCCGAAGCGCTCATCGACCGAGCGCAGGAGATCCTCGCCGGTGAGGGGGACCAGCCCATCGCGTTCAACGCCGCACCGTTCACCCGCGACGGCGTGTCGGGTCTCGGCGCCGCGGCAGTCGTTCCCCCTGCGGGGGCGGTGGAGGTGGTCGAACAGGACGGCGGGGTCGTGCTGGCCAACGACCTCGTGCGCGTGACGATCTCTGCCGGCGGCCTCATCACCTCGGCGATCGACCTGGCGAGCGGGCGCGAGTCGATCGCAGCGGGTCAGCCCGCGAACCTGCTGCAGCTGCACCAGGACTTCCCCAACATGTGGGATGCGTGGGACGTCGACCGCTTCTACCGCAACCGGGTCACCGACCTCACGGGACTCGATGCTCTGACCGTGGAGGAGCGCGGCGGCGTCGCTCACGTGAGCATCGTGCGGTCGTTCTCGCAGTCGACGGTCTCGCAGGAGCTCGTGCTGCGCCCGGGCTCTCGTGCCATCGAGATCTCGCAGGTCACCGACTGGCACGAGGTCGAGAAGTTCCTCAAGGTGTCGTTCCCGCTGGCCATCCAGGCCGAGCACACGGCCGCCGAGACACAGTTCGGCTACGCCAAGCGGGTGACGCACACCAACACCAGCTGGGAGGCGGCGAAGTTCGAGACGTCGATGCATCGCTTCGTGCATATCGCCGAGGACGGTTTCGGGGCGGCGCTGGTGACCGACTCGACGTACGGGTACGACGTCACGCGCGACGCCGACCCCGAGACGGGCATCGTCACGACGGTCCGGCTCTCGCTGCTGCGGGCCCCCCGGTTCCCCGACCCCGAGACCGACCAGGGCCTTCAGAGCCACCGCTACGGGTTCGTCATCGGCGCCGACATCGAGCAGGCGACGGCGGCGGGCATCGCCCTCAACACCGCGGTGCGCGAGCGCGCCGGGTCGCCCGTCGCGCCGCTCGTGAGGGCGACCGCGGGCATCGTCGTCTCGGGCGTGAAGCTCGCCGCCGACCGGTCGGGCGACCTGATCGTGCGGGTCTACGAGCCATACGGTCGCCGCGTCACGGGCGACATGACGGTCGAGGGCGCGCGCGAGGTCCGCGAGGCGTCGCTCATCGAGGATGCCGCCGACGTCGTCGAGCACGAGGGTGGGCGCATCCCGGTCGAGCTGCGCCCCTTCGAGGTGCGCACCTACCGAGTGAGATGAGGCGGTGTCGGGACGGGGCAGCCGGCGGTGGCAGGATCGGAGGGTGAGTGAAACCGCCCTGTCGTCGCACGCGCTGCCCCTCGACTCCGACGCGGCCGCCGCCATGTGGGAGCAGTACCGCGCAGCGCACCCCGAGGCGGTCCTCGCCGCGCCCGAGTACACCGTCGAGCACTTCGGCGATTCGGCGCGGCTCGCGGACGAGCTGCTCGCGGTCGTGCTGTCGGGACGCAAGCGCGCCACCGCCGAGCTCGTGGCCGACTTCGTGGCCCGCGGCGATCGCATTCCCCGTATCGGGTCGCACTGGATCGCATGCGACAGCTCGGGCGCGCCGCGGATCGTCATCCGCAGCATCGAGCTGCGGCTCGGCCCCTTCGCCAGTGCCGACGCCGCGTTCGCCGCCGACGAGGGCGAGGACGACGGCACGCTCGAAAGCTGGCGACGCGAGCATCGACGGTACTGGACGCGGGTCGCCGCGGCGCGCGGCGCGGAGTGGTCGGAGGACGAGGAGATCGTGTTCGAGCGCTTCGCGGTCGTCTGGCCTCCTGAGCACGCGGACCGCGCGACGACCGCGCTGTAACCGTCCGGGCGTGCCGGCGCCGGGTCACCCCGCTCGGACGGAGCCGAACCAGAGGGCGAAGTAGTAGGCGAAGTTGCGGTTGCCGTACGACGAGCACGGGCCGCCGGTGCCCCAACCGGACGACAGGGCCGCAGCGTCGGGTTGGTACGGCGTGTAGTTGTACAGCGCCGCTGTCGCGTCGTTCTCGATAGCGACATCCGTCCCGCCGCAGGCGCTGTTCGGGTGGTAGGCGATGAAGTGCGTGCCGGGCTGGCGCATGAAGTTCGAAGCCCGGTACGAGGCCAGGTCGGTGGCGCCCGCGACGATCTGTGCGCCGACGCCCTCGTACTGCGGGTCGCAGGGAGCGGTGTCGGGGCAGCTCGCGCCCATCGCCGCCCGCAGCCGGCCCTCGGAGGGCGCCCGCGCGGCGCGGCCCTCGACGAGTGACTGCTCCTTCTGCAGCGTCACGAGAATCACCCGCGCCGAGATGCCGCACGCCTGCTGCACGCGGTAGATGATCTCCGAGACGGGCAGCTCGCCGCCTTCGAACGCCCGGCAGATGACCTCGCCGGTGCGCTCGGACACCCGCTCCTCGCGTGACGAGATGCCGGCGGTCGCGACGTTCAGGCACCGCCCGTTGGCGCAGTCCCCGATCTTCTCGTCGAGGAAGCGCTGGATCTGCTCGGCCGAGAGGGCATCGCGGTCGAAGAAGAGCTCGTCGTCGATGAGGTTGCCGGGTTCGATCTGCCCGGCGTTGGGCGGAAGCGCGCGCGGCTCGTCGCCGAGCAACGGCGGGGTCGAGGGGCCGAGCGACGACACGACGTTGGCGGCGGTGATCCCGACGGCGACGATCAGCGCCACCAGCACGATAGGCACCGACACCAGCGTCGCGATGATCCCGATGCGGCGACGTCGTCGCTGCGTCATCCGGGATCGCGCGGCCATGCATCGATCGTCGCGCACGCTCGCACGAGAAACCTGGGAACGAGCGGATGCCGTAGCGTTGCCGCCGTGGCCGCTCAGCGGCCCATCGAGAACGGGGCACCGATGACGAACAGAACCGTGATGATCCTCGCCTTCGCGGCAGCCGTGCTGTTCGCGCTCGCCGGCATCCTGTCGCTCGCGAACGGATCCACCGGTACGGGCACGTTGAACCTCGTCGCAGCGGCGCTGTTCGTCGTGGTGGGTGTCATCCGTCTGCGCGGTGGACGCCGCGGCGGACGCGGCGGGGACGGTCCGCCTCGCCGCTGACGCGCGCGTTTACCTCATTCGCCGCCGGAACGCGAGTGGGTGCGGGTACGGATCGGCCCGATCTACCGTGGAAGGACCGGGATGAACCGTCCCGGCATCCGGGCACACAGGCCCGGACGCAGATCGAGGGAAGGGGCCGATTATGGGACTCGACGACAAGATCAAGAACGCCGCTCAGGACGTCGCCGGCAAGGCGAAGGAAGCCACCGGCAAGACGACCGACAACGAGCGTCTCGAAGCCGAAGGCCACAAGGACCAGACCGCCGCCAACGTCAAGCAGGCCGGCGAGAACGTCAAGGACGCCTTCAAGTAAGACGCTCCTTCACGTGAGCACCCCGGGTCATCTCGACCCGGGGTGCTCTGCGTTGTGGGTGGGATGCTTCGCGATACCGCACCGCTGCGCGTGAGGCAACCCGCGAGGGTCATCGCGGCACCTCGGGAACACTGGAGTATGGCCTTCATCGGATACCACGCTTCGCACGAACAACTCGCGCCCAGCGCGCTGCTGGAGGCCGTGATCGCGGCGGAACGCATCGGTTTCGACGGCGCCTTCAGTGCCGATCACATCTCACCGTGGACGCCGCAACAGGGGCACTCCGGCAATGTCATCGCCTGGCTCGGGGCGGCGCTGGCCTCGACGCGGTTCCCGATCGGCTCGGTCGCCACACCCGGTCAGCTCCACCACCCCGTGCTCAGTGCGCACGCGATCGCGACCCTGTCGGAGATGTTCCCCGGGCGGTACTTCGCCGCCCTCGGCAGCGGTGAACTGCTCAACGAGCACGTGACCGGCGACCCATGGCCTGCGAAGGACGAGCGCACAGCCCGGCTGGGCGAATGCGTCGAGGTCATGCGCGGCCTGCTCGCCGGCGAGACGGTCACGCACGAGGGGCGTGTGCGCGTGCACGAGGCGCGGCTGTGGAGCCTGCCCGCCGGACCGACGACCCTGATGGCAACGGCCGCTTCGCCCGAGACCGCGCGCTGGGCTGCGGGCTGGGCCGACGGCCTCGTCACCGTCGGCACCGAGCGCGAGCAGGTCGCCGAGATCGTCGACGCCTACCTGGATGCCGGTGGGCTCGGCCCGACCTGTCTGCAGGTGCACATCTCGCTCGCCGGGTCGGTCGCCGAGGCGGTCGCGGTCGCGCGGGACCAGTGGATCCATGGTGTCGTAACACCGCCGGAGGCGTGGGACATCGCGCAGCCCGAGGAGTTCGCGGCGCGCGCGGGTGACGCGACCGATGCCGAGCTCGCCGAGCACGTCATGATCGCCGACGACTCGGACGAGGGCATCGCTGCGCTCGCCGACCGCCTCGCCGATCTCGTCGACGCCGGGTTCGACCGCCTGTACATCCACGAGATCGCACAGGACCAGCGCGCCTTCCTCGGCGAACGCGCGACCCGGCTGCTCGCCGCCCTGCGGGACCGCCTCGGCGAGGCGTCCGCCACGGGAGCGAGCCGATGAAGATCGTCGACACGAGCGATCTGTGGTGGAAGAACGCGGTGCTCTACTGCGTCGACGTCGACAAGTTCCTCGACGACGACGGCGATGGGGTCGGCGACCTGCCGGGCCTCGCGCGCCGGCTCCCTTATCTCGCTGACCTCGGGGTGACCTGCCTGTGGCTCATGCCGTTCTACTCGACGCCGGACCGCGACAACGGCTACGACGTCTCGGACTACTACGGCATCGACCCGCGGCTGGGGTCGCACGGCGACCTGGTCGAGCTGATCCGCACGGCCGAGGACCGCGGCATCCGGGTGATCGTGGATCTCGTCTTGAACCACACCTCGGATCAGCATCCCTGGTTCGCGTCGGCACGCCGCAGTCGGACGTCGCCGTACCGGGACTACTACGTCTGGCGGGACGAGATCCCCGATGACCCGCGCGAGACCCAGTTCCCCGGCGAAGAGGACGGGGTGTGGGAGTGGGACGAGGCGAGCGGGCAGTACTACCTGCACAGCTTCTACTCCCATCAGCCCGACCTGAACGTCGAGAACCCGGACGTCCAGCGCGAGCTCGCCAAGGTGATGGGCTTCTGGCTGCAGCTCGGCGTCTCGGGCTTCCGCGTCGACGCGGTGCCGTCGTTCGTCTCGTCGCCTGAGCGCCGCGAACCCCAGCGCGATCACGACGTGCTGCGGGCGCTGAGACGCTTCGCGCAGCGCCGTTCGAGCGACGCGATGCTCGTGGGAGAGGTCAACGTGCCGCACGCCGAGCAGGCGGCATTCTTCGGAGAGGACGGCGACGGCGAGCTGCACATGCAGTTCGACTTCGCGAGCAACCAAGCCCTGTACCTCGCACTCGCGCGCGAGGATCCGCAGCCCCTGCGGGCATCGCTCGAGAGTCGGCCGGCGATCGCCGCAGTGTCGCAGTGGGCGAACTTCGTCCGTAATCACGACGAGCTGACGCTCGACCAGTTGAGCGACGACGAACGCGACGAGGTCTTCGCGGCGTTCGCGCCCGACGAGTCGATGCGCGTCTTCGGGCGCGGCATCCGGCGCCGGCTGCCCCCGATGCTGGGCGGCGACCCGCGCCGCGTTCGTCTGGTCTACAGCCTGCTGTTCTCGCTGCCGGGCACGCCGGTGCTGCTGTACGGCGAAGAGATCGGGATGGGCGAGAACCTCGACATCGACGAGCGCGACGCGGTGCGCGTCCCGATGCAATGGAGCCCGGACGGCGGGTTCTCGACCGCACCCGCCTCCGATCACCCGCTGCCGGCGCCGGACGGCCCGTATGCCCCCGAGCATGTCAACGTCGAGTCGCAGCTGATGGCCGCCGACTCGCTGTTCTCGTTCGTCCGCGAGCTGGCCCGCACCTACCGCCTCTCGCCCGAGATCGGCTGGGGCGAGCTCGAGCTGCTGCCGGCCACCGCGCCCACGGTGCTCGCGCACGGCGCACGCACGAGCGACAGCCGGTTCATCGCGGTGCACAACTTCGCCGGCGAGCCGGTGAGCTTCGACCTCGAGCTCGGCGACGAGCCCGTCGGCACCGAGCTTCTCTGCCTCGCCTCGGGTGAGAGCTGGGCCGTCGAGGACGGCGCGGTCGCGATGTCACTCGACGGGTACGGTGCGCGCCGGATGCGCGTGTGCCGTCCCGGCGACGGCCGACTGCGCTGACCTCAGCGGGTGAAGGACTCGACCCGGTCGCCCGACCACACGACCAGGACGTCGTCGAGGGCGGCGATCGCGGTCGGGGCGGCGGGATCGGCTCCGTCGAGGCAGCCCGCCGGGGCGACGGCGGCATCGCCGTCGATCCATGCCAGAGCGAGGCCGTCGGCGCAGGCCTCGGGATCGACGCGAGCGACCGCGGTGGATCGTCCCAGCACGTCGATCGCGACGACCTGGTCGACGGGCAGCGGCGACCAGGCGGCGGACCCGATGCGCACCTGCGGTACGCCGTCGCACACCAGCGCGGTCTGCTGCGAGCCGATGCGGATGCTGGTCGGGGCGGCGCACGGCAGCGGTACGTCACCCGCGGGGGTGATCAGCACGGCGGGGTCGTCGGGTGCCGGGTACGTCGCCTGCTCGAGCAGGTCGGGGTACAGCTCCCAGAAGTCGCCCTGCGTGAAGGTACGGAGCCATTTGGGCTCGCACTCGGCGAGGTCGGCGACCATCTCGGCCTCGGTCCCCGAGAACCCGTAGAGGGCGCGGACGCGCTCGATGCCGCGGTAGCGCGGCGTCACGTCGACCCACGAGTCGCCGGCGTCGTCCGATCGCTCGACGAGCGGCTCGGTCCCACCGCAGGCTCCGGCGGTCGCGCGCCACAGCGTTCCCTCCGAGGACTGCGCGAGGAATCGCTCGTCGGCGCCGGAGGTCATCGGCGGCGGCGGTGCGTCGGTCGGCGTCGCGGAGGGGGGCGGGGTGTCGGACCCGCGGAACGAGAAGCTCGGCACGGGGGCCGGGGTGGCAGCGGCCGGATCGAGGGCGTCGTCGCGCTGCAGGGCGAGCACGCTGAGCGCGACGACGACGAGCGCGAGCCCCGCCACGGCGACGACCGCCAGCGCACGCGCCGCCGGTGAGGCGCTGAGGTCAGGCCGCGCCACGGCGCGTCATCCCTCGGTCGTGCCCGCGCGGCCGGGGTCGTTCGCGCTGCGGCTGCGGAAACCGAGGTCGCTCAGCGTCGGTGCCGGCTCGGCGGGCACCGGAGCCGCGGCCGCAGAGCCTCGACGACCACGCGGCGGCTTCGCCTTCTTGGCCTTCTTGGTCTGCGGACCGGGAGCGCCCCGGCGGGCGGCGCGCTCCTCGTTCTCGCGCTCGGTGTATCCGTATCCGTAGCCGTACCCGCCGTAGTACGCGTCGGGGCCGCGGGTCGGGACCATCGTCAGGACGAGGCCGGCCACCTTCGCGTCGACCGTCTGCAGCGCGTCGACCGCGCCCTTGAGCTGGTGACGGGTCGTGCGTCCCGAGGCGACGCCCACGATCGCGCCGCTCGTGGCGCGGGCGAGGATCGCGGCATCCGTGACCGGCAGCAGCGGGGGAGCGTCGCACAGCACGACGTCGAAGTCGCGTTCGAGCACCTCGAGCAGCTTGTGCATCTGCGGCGAGGCGAGCAGCTCGCTCGGGTTCGGCGGGATCTTGCCCGACGGCAGCACGTACAGGCTGCGTCCGCCCCACGGCTGCATCACGTCGCCGAGGCGGGCCCGGCCGATCAGGACGTCGGTCAGGCCGGCGCCGCCCTCGAGGCCGAGGTACTCGTCGACCTTCGGCTTGCGCAGGTCGGTGTCGATCAGCGCGACCTTCTTGCCGGCGTCGGCCAGGGCGATCGCGAGGTTGATTGTCGTCGTCGACTTGCCCTCGCTGGGCACCGAGCTCGTGACGACGAAGCTCGCGCGGCCGCCCATGTCGAGGAACTGCAGGTTGGTGCGCAGGGCGCGGAACGACTCGGCGCGCGGGCTCAGCGGGTCGGCGTGCACGATGAGGGGCCGCTCCTTCGCCTTCGGGTCGAACGCGATGGCGCCGATCAGCGGCGAGTCGGTGACCTGCTCGACATCGCGCGAGTTGCGGATGCGGGTGTCGAGGACGGTCCGCAGCACGGCGATGCCGACGCCGAGCGCGAGGCCCACGAGCAGGCCCAGCGCGAGGTTGAGCGGGACGTTGGGGCTCGACGGGCTCAGCGCGGGCTGGGCGTCGCGGACGCGGGAGAGCTGGATCGGGCTCGCGCCCGAGTCGCTGGCCGGTTCGATCGCGGGGACCGCGGCCGACAGGCTCGCCGCGAGCGCGTTGGCGATGTCCGCCGCGGCGACCGGGTCGGTGTCTTCGACGCTGATCGTGATGAGCGTCGTGTTCAGGGCGGCGCTGGCGTTCACCTTCTCGGCGAGCTGTCCCGCCGTGATGCCGAGGCCGAGCTCGGCGATCACGGGGTTCATGACGATCGGCGTCGACACGAGTCCGACGTACGTGTTGATGCGCGCCTGCGCGAAGGTCGACCCCTGCTGCAGCTCGGCGACACTGCCGGAGGTCTGCGTCGAGACGAAGACCGTGCTCGAGGATTCATAGGTGGGAGTCCGGGTGAGCGAGTACGCGGCCGCCGCACCGACGCCGACCAGCGTCACCACGAGGATCACGATCCAGTTCTTCCGGAGAATGCGGATGTAGTCGGAGAGCTCCATGCTGCCCTTCGGTGCGCGCCCGGGGGCGACGTCGGAAACTCGGATCAGTCTGCCACAGGCATGTTTCCGGCCTGCGTCAAACATCGCCGGACGGATCAGGTCGGAGTCGGTGCCACCGCCAGGCGGACGATGCGGACCACCGCGTCGAGCGCGGGATCGAGCTGCACGGCCGACAGCTCGTACGTCGCCCAGGACCGCCGATACGGGTCGATGACGTCGTCGTCGGCCGGGTCGGCGGGAGGAAGCACGAGCCCGCGCTGCCCCGACACGGCCGTCAGCGCGCCGCGCAGCCGCCCGGCGGCATCCTGGTCCGGTGCCGCCGCCGCGGCCGCGAGCACCGCCGCATCCGAGAGTGATCCGGCGAGGCGTGCGAACTCGCGGACGGTGAAGGCCACGCGCGATCGGGCGGGGGCGAGTTCGGCGACGGCGCGCCGGTGATCGCGTGCCATCGCGAGCACGAGATCGGCCGAGGCCAGATGCGCCTCGCTGAGGAACCGCGCCCGATGCGCGGCTGCGTCGGCGGCCGGGATGCCGCGGGCGACGGCGAGCCGCTGGGCCTCGTCGGTCATCGCGTGGTCGGCCAGACCCCGGGTGCCGGCGCTGACGACCGAGACGCCCAGGTCGGCGAGCCGCGTGCGCAGCGCGAGCGCGGCCAGCGGCGAGCGGCAGATGTTTCCCGTGCAGATCGTGACGATCTCGACCAAGGGGACCTCCGAAGACGGGGCGCCGGTTCGCGGACTGCCGGGTAACGTGGGCGCGTGCACACCCACCCTAGCGAGCCGCTTCCGGCCTCCGTCGCGGCGGAGGAGTCGCTCGCGCACGACACGAGCGCAGATCCCTCGGAAGCGCTCGAGCCCGGGCGCACATCGGGTCGCCGTCGGCGTCGCACCGACTGGCGCGAGGGCGGGTCCACCGTCCGCACGTGGCGCGAGATGCTGATCGCGTGGTCGGTGCTCGGTCTCGGGGCGGGCGTGCTCGCCGGCTACCTCATCGTCACGCTGCAGCCGACCGCCGCCTGGGCCGGATGGGTCGCGACCGGCCTGCTGTGGCTGGGCATGCTCGTACCCATCGTCATCGCGCTGCGGCGCTCGCGCCCCGCGGGGCTGCTGCGCTTCCGACCGTCCGACGTGCTGCTGGGGCTCGGGTTCGGGGCCATCCTGCGGCTGTGCCAGGGGCTCATCCAGCAGGCGGTCACGGGGCAGGCGGCGTTCCCGGGCATGGTGCTCGTGGACGGGCGGCTGCCGATCAGCTGGTGGTTCACCGACGCCCTCGCGGCGGGTGTGATCGGGCCGGTCATCGAGGAGTTCTTCTTCCGCGTCGTCCTGCTCGTCGCGATCTACACGGTGCTGCGGCGTCCCGCCGGTCACGTCGTCGCCGGACTGGCCGCCCTGCTCATCTCGTCGGCCGTCTTCGTCGTCGTGCACCTGGTCGACGGCAGTCTGGGTGCCGACGCTGTGCTGTCGATCGGCCTGGTCGGGGTCGTGTGCGCGATGCTCGTGCTCGTCACCGGGCGCATCTGGCCCGCCGTCCTCGCGCACGTCGTCTACAACGTCGCCGGGGTGGGCCTCGTGCTGATCGGCACCTTCGCCGCGTAATGAGTCCGCGCGGCCCGGCCGCGCGCTGGTAGCATCGCGCCGACATCAGGCGTACCCGACGGCTGGGTCGTTCAGGGGAATGCGCTTCCGGCGATGAGGATCTGGTGGAACGCGGTCACCGGCGGGGCGTTCTACACCCGCTGGAGCGCCGTGCTGTCGCTGCTCGTGGCGAGCCTGTTCTCCGTGCCCTCGATCGGGGGCACCCGTCCCGAGGACTACCTGCGCGGCGTCGTCGTCGCCGGCCTCGGGTGGGCGGTGCTCGCGGCCGCACTCGTGCCGGCCGCCGTCGCCGAACGGATGCTGCGTGCGCGGCCCGCGCGCGCCGTCGTGGTGCTCGGCTCGCTCGTCGCGGTGGCGACGTGCCGGTCGAGCGTGAACGACGCCGTCAGCGTCGCCCTCTTCGGTCTCGCGCCCCACGGGATGCCGGGAGCCCGCATCGCGACGAACCTCGTGACGGCGTTCGCGCTGCTGTCGATCGTCGCGGTCATCACCTCGCGCCACGCCGCCGCGCTCGCCGCCGCTCAGCGCCTGCGCGATGCGCTCGACCGCGTCGAGGTGGCCCGGGCCCGCAGCGAGGAGCGCGCACGCGCGGTGGGCGGCGAGATCGCGGGAGCGGTGACCGATCTGCGTGAGGCGCGGGAACGGATGCTCGCCGGGCCCGTGGACTTCGACGCCGTGCGGGCGTTCGCCGAGCGCGTGCGCGCCGTCAGCCACTCGCTCGATCGCGGTCTCCGCGAGCGCGCTGACACACCGGTGCCCCGGAGAGCGGGGCCGGGCCGGCCGCCCGAGCCGGCGCCGCCGGTGTCGCACCGCCTCGTCGCGCCGCCGTGGTTCAGCGTGGCGCCGCTGTACGCGTTGGGCTGCTTCCCGTTCGCGGTGGCCGCCGGGGGAGTGGGGGTGGGGCTGGGCGGCCTCGCCGGCGGCATCCTCGTCGACCTCCTCGCCGGAGCCGCCACCCGGCGCTGGGCGGCTGCGCCCCGAGGCGGAGCCGCGTTCGTCGCCGTCTGGCTCGTCGCCGGTGTCGGCATGGCCGGCGTGACGTATGCGTTCCTGCCGGCCATCGGCACGCTCGGGCTCGTCCCGGTGCTCGCGGTGCCGCTCGTGGCGGTGCTCGTCAGCCTGTGTCGTGACGCCCTCGCGCGAGCGCGCGCCGACGAGCGCCGCGCGACGACCGGACTCGCCGACGCCGCGCGCGAAGCCGCCGCCGCCGACGTGCGCGCGCAGGCGCCCGTGCGCCGCGCGGTCGACATCCTGCACGGGCGGGCGCAGGGAGCGTGCGTCGTGTTCGCGGCGCGGGTCGACGACCGGGAGCCGACGGCGGACGAGGTCGCGGACTTCCGCGGGCGCACCGAGGCGGCCTTCCACGCCCTGCTGCACCCCGCCGACACCGACCCCGCGACGGCGCGCGACGCGCTCGACGGGCTCGTCGACGCCTGGCGCTCCGCGGTGACGGTCTCGTGCCGGGTCGAGGCCGACGCCGCCGCGATGCTCGCCGGCCTGGCGGCATCCGATCGCATCGTCACGGCGGTGAACGAGGCGCTGGTCAACGCCGTCAAGCACTCGGCGGCTCGGGTGGCGGACGTCCGCGTCGACCGCACGCCGGCGGGCGCGCTGCGGGTGCGCGTGACATCCCCCGGCCGGCTCGCTCCGTCGCGACGGTCGGGGCTCGGCACGAATCAGCCCGGCATCCGGCTCTTCCAGGACGGCGACGATGTGGTGTTCGAGATCACCGTCGCGGATGCCGTCGCGCCCCGCACTCCGCACTCCTGACGCGCCCCTCGTCCCGCGTACTGAAACGGCCCGAGCCGGCCTCGTACGTCACACGGAAACGTTCTGAACTTCTGTGGTCTGACCACCTCAGTACGCCATATGGCATGGATTCGCCGCTGTCGCGCTCGAAAGCTATTCACGCAATCGGGCACAGCGACACGGAGGATCGGCATGGAACGACGCGACAAGTCTGCGAAGCGCGCCGCACGCGCGGGCGGCACCGCCACCCGCAGGTGGAAGCGTATCGCGGCCGCGATCACCACCACTGCGGCGCTCATCGGCGGGTCGCTGGTCGCCGCTGCGAGCGCGCAGGCGGTGACCCACACGTTCGTCATCGAGTCGCTCATCACGACCGCGAACGCCCGCGGGGCCAACGTCGGCGACGGTGTCTGTCGGAGCGTCGCCGGTCCGTGCACGCTCCGCGCCGCGCTCGAGGAGGCCAATGCGCTGAATCTGCCGAAGGGTTCGATTCTCATCACCGCAGCCGAGGGGCTGAGCGGAAACATCAACGCGACCGACGGCACGACGGTGCGCATGCACAACGGGAGCATCAACAGCTGGGACGGCGGCGCACACTTCGCCGTCACCGCGCCCGTGATCCTCGATCTCGACAACCGCATCACGATGCAGACCAGCTCCCGTACGACCTCGGCCCTGTTCTACATCAACGGGCCCGACATCGAATTCCGCAACATGACCCAGATGCTCTCGGGTCGCACATCGCTCTCGTTCGGTGCGCGGGCCGACGGATTCATCCTGGACGGCGGGTCGACCATCGCGACCCGCAACAACTTCCCCGAGCGGTTCGTCCTGCTGACCGAGGGTGCGAAGAACGTCACCATCCGCAATTACCGCGTCCAGGGCTTCGCTCAGGCGCGTCCGCGGACGGCGGTGTTCCACTTCAACCTGCGCGACAGCACTCCGGTCGAGAACTTCCGTGTCGAGAACTTCCACATCACGTATCCGACCTCCGGCTCGTGCACCGCGACCAACGGGGCCGGGTGCGCCACAGACTTCGTCCAGTTCGAGCCGCGCGGCCGAGGCGGCGTCGTGGACGGGTTCACGTTCGTCAACAGCAGCGTCACCAACCTCCCCGAGCGGTTCTCGTTCCAGTTCGCCACAGGCGCGATCTCGCAGGACATCCGGATGTCGAACATCGACATCTCGCACAATCGCTTCATCAACCACCGCGGCGTGTGGCGCGCCACGACCGATGCCCTCATCGCCCTGCCCCACGGGGAACTCGGCGGCGAGAACCGGATCGTCGGCAATGAGTTCGTGCGGGCGGCCAGCGGGCAGGGCTATGCGATCTCGTGGGACGGGCTCACCTCGCCCGGCAACGCCGGCAACCTCGAGATCAGCGACAACCATTTCGACGGATTCGACCTCGCGTCGATCTATCTGAACCGCACCGGAAACGTCACCGTCGAGCGCAACACCTTCGGCGATCGCAGCGGAAGCAAGCCGCGCCCGGCCCTCGACGAGGAGATGTCCTACCTTACGCCGGCGCTACTGGCGAACGCCGTGAACGCGAACGGCAACGTCCTGACCTGGTTCCCGTCGTCCGACGCCACGGTGCTCACCGGCGACGTCCCGGAGGGGGCCGCCACCGCGGAGTCGCCGTTCGCCGATCGGGCCATGTGTCCCGCGTTGTTCGACGTGTCGCCGCCGCGGAGCGGTGCGGCGGCGACCGGCGAGGTCGATCTCGACGTGTATTGGACCGCCGACCGCACGGCCGAGGTCTACCTCGGGCGCGCGTCCGCGATCTCGGGCGACAGCGCGACAATCCAGGTCGACCTCCCGGTCGGTGCCGTGCAGCTGCCCACGACGAACCCCGACGTGATGAGCGACGTCACGATCGCCGACCCCGACACCGGCGCGGTCGGTGGCTACCTCCGCGTGCAGACGCAGACCTCCACGTCGCAGTCATCGCAGTACTCGCGTGTGGTGCCGCTGAGCGGCAATTGCCGCCCGCAGCTGACGGTGGAACGCGCCGAGGGACAGAACAACCCGACCCTCGCGCGGGACCTGCACTTCACGATCACCTCGTCGGTGCCCCTGGACCCCGATTCGGTGTCGGCGGAGGCGCTCGAGCTGTCGACCGAGGCGGTCGAGCAGACCATCGACGAGGCCCGGTTGAACCCGCGCATCATCTCGGTCGAGCCGGTCGCGGGCGCGTCCTCGCGCGAGTTCACCGCCGTGGTGCGGGTCGACGACTCCGCCCGCGTCGATGTCGCGATCCCCGCCGATCGCGTGTCGGGCGTCGGCGGGATGACGAACCCCGAACCGGCGGTGAACGACGAGGCCTGGATCGAGTTCACGAACCCGATCGTCGCGTCTCCGTCGGACTTCACCGTGGTGACCGGTGACGCCGAGGGTCAGACGTTCACGTTCGATCTGCGCACCGGAGCGCCGGAGCCGACGGCAGAGGTGCGGTTCTCGTCCGCCGTCGACGAGGCCGGTGTGGTTCACGGGGTCAGCCTGAGCGACCCGATCCCCGTGATCGGGCCGGGGGCCACGGCATCCGCTCCCATCCGCGTGACGGCGGAGGACGGGAACGTCCCCGCGAACACGCCGGTGGTGATCGGCAGCACCGTGGTCTCGGACGACAGGAACTACGACGAGCTGGTCGTGCCGTCCGTCCTCGTTCGGCTGTTCTCGACCGATCCGTCGCTGCGCATCGAGAAGCGCGCGTTCGTCGACGTGGCCGACTCGTCCTCCCCGCAGCAGATCATGGCGACGGGCACCGAGGCGCTCACCGGCACCCGGCTGACCGACGGGCAGGCGGTCTGCTTCGTCTACACCGTCACGAACGTGTCGGCCGATGACTGGGCGACGCAGCTGCGTGATCTCGTCATCACCGACAGCGACACCCGCCTCGGCGAGGACGGTGTCATCGGGAGGATCGACCGGCTCGAGATCGGCGAGTACGCGCACCTGTCGGCGTGCGGGGCCCTGATCCCGGTCGACACGACGACGGGAAGCAGCCGGTGACCGGGGCGGCGAACGCCGCCGGCCCCACCCGCCGCGAGCTGCGCTCGGAGCACGTCCGTCCCGCGGGCGAACGGGCACGGACCTGGCCGTTCAGTCGGCGTGCGAGTGTGCTGCTGGCCGGGGGCGCCGCGGCGGCCCTGCTGCTCGGCGCAGGCGGGGCGACCTTGGCGCTGTGGTCGGGCTCGGCCACGTTCGCCGGGGCGCCGATCACGGCGGGCGATCTGAACATCACCCGCGGCGACGGCTACTGGCAGCAGGTCACCCCCGGCGTCGCCGATCCGGCGTCCGGTTCGCTCGAGCTGGCGGCAGCGGACTTCCCCTCGATGCCCGGCGACATCGTCGAGGTCGTCATCCCGATCCAGACGACCCTGCAGGGCGAGAACCTGCAGGCCGAGCTGTCGGTCGACTCGCGGCCGGCCCTCACCTCGGAGCTGGCCGACGGCAGCGTCGTCGCGACCTACCGTGTCGAGCGCGCGGACGAGGACGGCACCTCGAGTCCCGTGACCGAGCAGATCCCCGTCGGGACGCCGACCACGGTGCCGGGCCTCCAAGGTTCGTCCGCGGGGCGGACCGACGACTGGCTGGTGATCGTCACGACCGAGATCCGGGGTGACTACCTGTGGCGTCCGGTCGCGACGGTCGGGCCCGCAGCGTGGACGCTGGATGACCTGACCGTCTCGCTCGATCAGGTCCGTCCGGGATCGTCGGCGAAGGGGGCACCCTCGTGAAGCGCGCGACGACGCAGCGGGTCGTCGCGGGCGGCGTCGCCGTCGGGCTCGTGCTTACCGGTGCAGCGCTCGCGAACGCGCTGTGGAACGCCTCAACCCGCATCAGCGTGCCCTCGTTCCCGGTCGGATCCGTCGCCTTCGGGGCGTACCCGTCGAGCTCACCGCAGGCGATGGTGTCGTCGACGGGCGGCGAGGCGGTCACCGTCGTGCTGCCCGGTTCGCGGCTGGCTGAGCTCCTCACGCCGCCCGAAGAGAAGGCCGAACCGCTGATCTGGCGCTTCACCGCGCGGGGCTCGGCCCTCGGAATCGCGGGCATGGACTACGACGTCGAGGTCCGCGAACAGCGCTTCGGCGACGACGTCCACGATCTGGCGTCCGGGCACGCTCAGCCCAACACGGTGCTCGGCAACTCGACGATGAAGATCTACCGCGCCGGACTGGGCGGTGACTGCTCGGCGATCCCCGCGCTTCCCGACGACGCGGACGGCCGCAACATCTACGTGTTCGACGGCGACGACCACGTCCTGCAAGAGCCCGGCGCCGGCATCCCCGGCGAATCGACCGAGCAGGAGTGGTGCGCGGCGGTCGAGTGGAATGCCGAAGAGGACGGCCGCTACCGCAACAGCGTGCAGGTCGTCGCTGTGACCGACAACGGCGCACGCGCCGGAGCCGTCGACGACTGGCACAGCCTCGTGGGCATACCGCCCGCCCTCGACATGGTCGGAACGTACCGCAGCTTCGCCGAGGCCGAGGGGGTCGGCGAGAACGGAGCCTCGGTCACCGGCCGCGACGCGTGGGAGGCCGACCTCTATCCCGACGGCTCGACCGAGCCGGATGTCGTGATCGCTCTGCGTCCGACCGTCACGAACCTCAACCCCGATTTCTCACCGAGTCCCTGACTCTTTCCGCCTTCGGCGGTGTCGACGAGCGCCGATACCGCTGACCTGTCCCGCGCTCACCACCAAGGAGATACAACGACATGACGAACAACGATCAGATCCTCGTGGTCACGGAGGAGAAGAAGCGCCGCCGTGGCGTGGTGTGGGTCGCCGCCGGTGCGTCCGCGCTGCTGCTGGGAGGCTCGACCTTCGCCCTGTGGTCGGCTTCCGACACCTTCTCGGGCGGCACGATCACCGCTGGTGACCTCAACATCGCGCAGCTCGAAGACACCTCGTTCTGGGACGTGTCGAACGACCGTCTGGACGCGACGGAGACGGTCGGTTCGACCGACGGTTCGCAGCCGGGTCACCGGATCGATGACATCGCCACGTGGCGTATCGCTCCGGGCGACAAGGTCGCGGCGTCGTTCGAGACCACGGTCACCCTCGAGGGTGACAACCTCGTCGCCCGTGTCGGTCTGGACGGCCTCGACCAGCTCGAGTCGGAGATCCCGGGGCTGTACTACAGCTACGAGGTCTACTTCGACGGTCAGCCGCTGATCAACGAGACGGTGCTGCCCACCGGTGCCGACGCGCCGCTGCTGTACCTGGCGGCTTCGACCGAGGGCCAGGCGAGCGGTCAGGACGACGCGACCCACGGCACGCTCGGCGATGTTCAGCCCGTCGACGGGCTCGACGCGCAGTCGGCGGTGTTCGGCATGCCCGGCACCACCGCTGACCTGAACGTCGTGGTGTACGCCTCGTTCTACGAGGACGTCGACGGCGAGTTCCGTTACACGGAGAACTCCGTCACCGTCACCGACCGCACCTACGTGACCCTCGCGAACACGATCGCGGACCTCACGCTGAACCTGACGCAGGTGCGTGACACGGGCGCTCAGTTCAGCTGATCTGACGCGTCCCGGGTCTTCCGACCCCGCGCAGCCCGCCGTGCCCGACGGCGGGCTGCGCGGCCCCCACCGACCTCATCAGCGGCCCTCGGGTCGCGGAGAAGAGAAGCCATGGCACCCGCTCTGCGATCGCGCGAACGGCCCCGGCGGCGTGTGCGCGCGACCGCGACGCCGTGGTTCGACTCGCCCTGGCGCATCGCTGCCCGCGCGGTCTCGTCAGCGGTCGTGATCGTCGTCGTCGCGGCTCTGGTCGCTCTCGTGGCGGTGCCGCGCCTGACCGGCGGTGACTCGCTCACCGTCCTGTCCGGGTCGATGGAACCGACGTTCTCGGCCGGAGACGTCATCGTCGTTCGAGGCATCGACGAACGCAAGGTCTGCTCCGACGTGTCCATCGGGTCGATCGTCACGTTCTTCCCCGAACCCAACGACCCCACCCTCATCACCCACCGCGTCATCGGCAAGACCATCGGCACCTTCGACGACGGCACCGACTGCCGCCTGATCACCCAGGGCGACGCCAACAACACCGCCGACGCCCCCGTGTCACCCCAGCAGGTGCGGGGAGTGTTCCTGTTCGGCGTGCCCGGACTCGGCTGGCTCCGACAGTGGGTGGCCGATAACCCGCTCCTCCTCGCCGCCGGCATCGGCGCCGTCGTCATCGGATGGATGCTGTTCGCGCCCCGCCGCTCCCGCTCCACGGTCATCACCGTGCCCCGCAGCGATGCTGCATCCGCCAACGCAGCACCTCCCTCCTCCTCACCGATGATCGCCGCGTCTTCGGACGTCGACACGGCTTTGCGCGAGCGTGAGCTCGCCCTCCGTGAACGCGAACTCGAACTGCGCGAACGGGAGCTCGATCTGGCCCTTCGTCGGGCGGGTGAGCCGCAGGTTCCGATGACGGCGCCGGACCCATGGACGCCCGGTTCCGCCAGCGCCGACCTCGACGCAACCACCGTCGACGCGCTCGAGCGGATCCTGCGCGACGCCGCACCCGACACGACCACCCGGTCCTCCTCACCGACCCCACCTAGGAGCGAGCAATGACCGTCTCCCGTGTTCCCGGCCCCGCCCGCGTCGAGCCCGCGATCCCGATCACCTCGTCGGGCCTCAGCCCTCGCGGGCGGGCGATCGCCGCGCTGCTGGCGACGGCGATCCTCCTCGCTGCCACGGCGGTCCTCGCCGCGGCGGAGGCGCTCCCGACCCTGGGTACTCGGGCGGCCGACGACAGGGCCGCCGTCGGTGCGGTTCAGAGCGAAACGGCGACCGTCGGCACCGACCGGCGCGGCGCCGAGCCCATCGTCAGTGGTGGTGCGGTCGCGCCGGTGATCGAGGCGCACTGGGACGGCCCGGCCGTTCATCTCGACTGGCAGGGCGTGCCCTATGCCCGCGCCGAGACGAGTTTCGTCGGCGATCGCGTCGCCGTCCCCGGTGACCGGACGGTGCGGACGTTGGACATCGTCAACGCCGGCCCCGCGACCGGGGTGATGAGCGTGGTCGTGGACTTCGACGAGCAGATTCCCGCGGGAGCCCGGAACCCCCGCCTGGGTGAGGACATCATGATCTTCTGGGAGCTCGGCGACCTCACGGGCCAGCAGAGCTTCTCCGCCCTGGCCGCGAACGACCGGGTCGAGATCGCCGAGCTCGCCCTGGACCAGGACGAGACGGTGCAGCTCACCATGGGGTTCGAGATGCCCCACGAGGTGGAGAGCTCCCGGTCTCTCGGCGCCGAGTCGACCCTGCTCCGCTTCGACGTGGGCATCGAGATGCGCGACGAGGCCGGTGCCGGCGGACCCGGTGTCGGCGGACCCGGTGCCGGCGGGCCCCGGCCGCCCGGACTCGCCGTCAGCGGCGGGCAGCTCGCCCTCGCCGCGATCGCCGCGGCCGTCGCCCTCACCCTCCTCGGCCTGCTGCTGCTCGCGCTGCGACGCCGTGACCGCCGCTGCGACGACTGCGACCGCGACATCCCGTCCGACGAGCCACGGATCACCATTCGCACCCCGCAGCAGCGACCCGAGACCCTGTGCTCGGACTGTGCCGCGAGCCGGTCATGGGCTGAATCCACAGGCCGCAGCGAGAGTGCGACCACGCTGCTAGCGTGACCCATCGTCTCGCTGGCACCGCACCAGGAAGGATCTCCGATGAGGGGTCGGGAGCGCAGCCTCGCGAGGGCTGAGAGTCTCATCGAAGCCGGGCGCAGCATCGACGTCGTGGGCAGTCGCGGCAGCGGGCGGAGCACCTTCTTCCGAGCGCTCAGCGAGCGTTTGCGCGACCGCGGGTGGACCGTGTTCATGATCCGAGGCGTCGCATCGCTGCGCGCGACGCCGTTCGCCGCGATCGCACTGGCCGGAGTCGTCGAGACGCCGCCGGCACAACGCAGCGACGCCATCGCCGAGCGGGTCGGACATCGCCTGCTCGACAAGGTGCGCGAACAGCGGACGACCATCTTCATCGACGACTGGAACGATCTCGACGAGTCCTCCTGGGGCGTGATCGAGTACGTGCGCAGCGTCACCGGGGTGCCGATCGTCATCGCGCGGCTGCGCGGCCTGGCCGCCCGCCACACCCCCAGCGGCCTGTCCGCATCGACGCTCGCCCGGACTTCCTCGATCGACATGACGCCGCTGCGTTTCGAAGAACTCGACGACATCGTCGGCGCGGCGCTGGGCGGCCCGGTCGACGCCGCAACGTCGCAGCGCGTGTACGCGATGTCGGGCGGCAACGTCGGGCTCGCCCTCGCGATGGTCGACGCATCCGTACGCGATGGGCGGCTCGTCCGGGCCGGAGGAGAGTGGTGGACCGCAGCGGGGGATCTGTGGTGCTCCAGCCTCCGAACGGCCGTCGAGATGCATCTCGACGGCCTCTCCCCGGCCGCGCGCGATGCCCTCGAGACGATTGCCATCATCGGGAGCCCCGAGCTCGACATCGTCCGCCGGCTCGTCGGTTGGGAGACGCTCGAGTTCCTCGAGGAACGCGCCCTCATCGCCGTCGTGCCCGCTGTTCCCGGCGCTCTCGTCTCGGTCATCCCGCCGCTGTTCGTCAGCTACTTCCGACACGAACCGCTCACGGCGCGCCGTATCCGATTGACCGAGCGCATCGCGGCGACTCTGGGCGAGGACGGCGGCGCCGTGGCCGGTTGCGGCGACGGCGACATCCTGCCGGTGCGCACGAAGCAGAACGCGCTTCTCGCCGGCATGCTCCGCGAGAACGCGGCCGGCCGCGCCGCTGCGGTGGCGTACGAGTGGCAGCAGAACCCGTCCGCACGCACGGCAGCGGCATACATCGCATCGCTCTCGCAGAGTGAGGGGTCGGAGGCACCGGCCACGATCGCACGGGTCATCGCCGAGACCGATCCGCGCAGCGGCGACATCGCCTCGCGCGCGGAGTACTGCCGCGTGCGCGCTCGGTGGCTCGCGTACGCCTGCGGTGATGTCGACGGTGCGATCGCCCTGCTCGAGGCCGAGGCGCCGGAGCTGTCGGTCTACGGGCGCATCCTCGACGCCACGCGCCTGTCGATCCTCGCCGACCTCCGCTCGGTGCCCGACGGATTCGAGGCGGACCTCGACATCTCGGACGGGGAGCCGGTGCCCGTCCAGGTCGCGCTGCTCGAGGCGCGCGTGCACGTGTTCACCGTGGCGGCGCGATTGCGCGACGCCGACCGGGCGTACCGCGAGCTGGGGCGTCTCGACCCGCAGCGGCAGAGCTACGCGGCCCGCATCCTGGCCGACGTCGGGCGCCTGGTCGGCGGTTCCTTCGACGCCGGCTACCGCGACCTGCTCAGCGGGCTCGACGAGGCCCGCGGAGCGCTCGACCTCGAGATGTTCCGCGCCTTCTCGTGCGGGGCCGTCTACGGCCACCTGCATGCCGGCGACATGACCGAGCTGGGCGACCTCATCGACGTCTGTCTCTCGACGGGGGCGCTCGCGCCGCTGCCCGCCGGTGGTCGCGCCTCGATCCTCGTCGCCGCCGTCCTCCTCGCGGCGGGGCGCGGGCAGATCGAGCTCGCCACCAAATACGCCGCGCGGGCGCGTCAGGAGTGGGTCGTCGATGGCGCGTTCCCGGGTCAGTCGCTGGCGTGGATGGATGCCGCTCTGGCCACCCTGGACGGGCGGCCCGAGGACGGAGCTGATGCCCTCTGGCGTGACTCCGTCGCGCTGCGCGACCGGGGGGCCGTGTTCGCCGCGCAGCTCGGCATGCTCGCCGCCGTCGAGATCGCCCCGAACGCCGAGCGTCTGGCCGAGGCGCAGCGGCTGCTCGACGCGGCGCCTGACACGCTCGGATTCCGTGCGCAGGCCGACTACCTCGCCGCCCGCAACGGACGCGACGCGGTGGCTCTGCGAGCGGCGGGACGGTCGCTCGAACAGCACGGCCGCTACGGGCTGGCGATCGCCGCCTATCGCCTGCTGGCCGATTGGGCCGGCGAGGACCGCGATGCCGCAGGCGAGGCCGATGCCGCCGAGCTCGAGCGTGCGCTGCGTGCGCGACGGGGCAGCCGCGCCGTCAATCACGCGCGCTTCGCGGTGGAGGCGACGCGACTCACCAAGCGCGAGCGGCAGGTCGCCGACCTCGTTGCGGCGGGTATGAACAATCAGGAGATCGCCTCGACGCTCGTCGTGAGCGTGCGGACGGTCGAAAGTCACGTCTACCGCATCATGCGCAAGCTCGAGGTCGGCTCGCGCGAGCTCATCGGGCCGCGCCTGGCAGGGGTCAACGGCTCGGCGTGACGGCGTCAGCCGGCGGCATCCACCCGTCCCGCCGTGTCGTCCGCGTCCTCGGGTAAGCGGCGGGGGAGCGTGACCGTCATGGCCGTGCCGCCCGCCGCGGAGGGTCCCACGCGGATCTTCCCGCCGTGGGCGACCACGGCGTTGCGGACGACCGACAGGCCGATGCCGAAGCCCTGAATGGCGTTCTCTCGCGCGAAGTCGGTGCGATAGAAGGGGTCGAAGACACGGGAACGCTCGGCCGCTGTCAGACCCGGTCCGCTGTCGCTCACGGCGATGTGGATGCCGGTGTCGTCGATGCGCTGGCCCACCACGACCGCCGACGAGGGCGGGCTGAACTTCACGGCGTTGACGAGGAGTTCTTCGAGTGTCTGGCGGATGCGGACGGGATCGAGGACGACCCGGTCGCCCGTCGCGCCGATCTGCTGAATGGAGCTGCCGCGACGTTCCGCTCGTGGACTGACCGCGCGGACGGCCGAGTCGATGATGTCGCTCAGCACCACGGCGCGAGGCGAGATCGGGCTCTCGGACGACGCCGCGGCGAGCAGCTCGTTCATCCGGTCGCGCAGCACCAGGACGTTCCGCTCGATCATCGACAGGTACCGTGCCGCGGCCGGGTCGGAAGCGCCGACGTGCTCGGTGAGCAGGTCGAGGTACCCGGTGACGCTCGTCAGCGGCGTGCGCAGCTCGTGCGACACCGTGCGGAGGAAGTCATGCCGGATCTGCGCGGCATCCGCCATGTCGGTGACGTCGTAGGCCGCGATGAGAGTGCCGAGAAGGGTTCCGTCGGCGCGGCGCACGCTGTCGGCGTCGGCGATGATGGCGCGCTGCATCGCGGGCGGCCCGACCCATTCGACCGCGTTGCTGATCCGGTCGCCGCGCAGGGCCCTCGGGATGAGCTGGTCGTGCGGTGGCACCGGCGTCGATCGGTCCGCCGCGAGCACCGCGTCACCGGCATAGGGCGGCTGATCGAGCGAGAAGCCCATGGCCTGCGACAGTTCCTCGGCGGTGCGGTTCGCCAGCACCAGCCGGCCTTGCCCGTCGTAGAGGACGACGCCGCTGCGCACAGTATCGAGCACGGTGCGCAGCACGAGCTCGTTGTCGTGAGCTCGGGTCAGTGCGCGGGCCCGGGCGTCGTGGGCGGCCCGGAGGCGCGCAGCGTTGCGACGCAGGTGCTGCGCGGCGAGATTGACGATCACCGCGACGCCGAGGATGAGGCCCGGCAGGGTCACGACGTTGACCCAGTCCAATGCGGTCTCGGGCCACGAGCCCCGCGTCAGGAACGGCAGCGAGGTCATCAGGGCCGCGCCGCCCACCGCGGCGATGAACGCCACCGGCGGGAAGGCGTAGGCGATCCACAGGATCGGGAAGATGGCGAGCATCGTGACGGCTGGCAGCAGAGCGCGCAGCTCGGTGCGCAGCAGAGCGACGGCCACGATGTCGGCGATCGCGACGACGATCAACCACGTCGGAGAGAAGCGCTCCCACGGCACGAACACCGCGGCGATCGAGGCGACGAGGATCAGCAGAGCCGCGATGACGACGAGGGGAGTCGACAGGGCGTCGGGCACCGCGACGGCCAGGCCGGTGAACACCAGCAGCGTGCCAACGAGAAACGGCAGTTGCGCGCGCATGAAGACGCGCAGGCGCCCTCGGCGGGCGCGCTGCATCTGGAACAGGGGCACGGGTCTTCCTCTCCGATCCGGTCGGTGCATCCGAGATCGAAGAGCAGCCCCGGGGGAATGAGGTGCGGCTTTGATAACGTCAGTGGATAGCGTACGCTGTCTCTTTGGTGCCCGCAGCCCACGGGCTGGGCGCCACGAACGTGAGCCCTCCACTGGCGTGTTCTCGAAGGAGAACCACCCCGGAGCGGGATTCACGAACTCCTCCGTTCGATTCAAGAAAGCAGCACTACTGTGACGCGCACTTTCACCCCCAAGGCTGGCGAGATCCAGCGCGAGTGGCTGGTCATCGACGCAACCGACGTCGTCCTCGGCCGCCTCGCCTCGCACGCCGCGGTCCTTCTCCGCGGCAAGCACAAGGCTTCGTTCGCCCCTCACGTCGACACCGGTGACTTCGTCATCGTCGTCAACGCCGACAAGGTGGCCCTGACCGGTCAGAAGCTCCAGAAGAAGATGGCCTACCGCCACTCGGGCTACCCGGGCGGCCTCAAGTCGGTCTCCTACGAGGAGCTGCTCGAGAAGAACCCCGTCCGCGCGGTCGAGAAGGCCATCCGCGGCATGCTCCCGAAGAACAGCCTGGGCCGTCAGCAGCTGTCGAAGCTGAAGGTCTACGCCGGTGCCGAGCACCCGCACGCTGCTCAGCAGCCCACCACCTACACCTTCGACCAGGTCGCCCAGTAAGCGCCGCGAAAACACTCAAGGAAACACTGATGGCGAAGATCGCTGACTCCCTCGAGGAGACCCCCCAGAACTACTCGACCGAGACGCCCGCGTCGGAGGCCGCTGCCGCCGCCGCCCCGCGTCCGGTGCTGTCCGTCCCCGGTGCTGCCGTGGGTCGCCGCAAGCAGGCCATCGCCCGCGTGCGCCTGATCCCCGGCTCGGGCACCATCACGGTCAACGGCCGCACGCTCGAGGACTACTTCCCGAACAAGCTGCACCAGCAGCTCATCAACGACCCGTTCACGGTGCTCGAGCTCGCCGGCTCGTACGACGTGATCGCCCGCATCTCGGGTGGCGGCCCCTCGGGCCAGGCCGGCGCGCTGCGCCTCGGCATCGCCCGTGCGCTGAACGAGATCGACGCTGAGAACAACCGCCCGACCCTGAAGAAGGCCGGCTTCCTCTCGCGCGACGCTCGCGTGAAGGAGCGCAAGAAGGCCGGTCTCAAGAAGGCCCGTAAGGCACCTCAGTACTCGAAGCGTTAAGCTCCGTGGCGCTGTTCGGTACGGACGGTGTTCGGGGGCTGGCCAACGGCCCCCTCACCGCCGAACTCGCACTCACCCTGGCCCAGGCGACTGCCGTCGTCCTGGGCCAGGGCCGTATCGCCGAGGCACGCAAGGCCGCGGGCAAGCGGCTCACCGCCGTCGTCGCGCGTGATCCCCGCGTGTCGGGCGAGTTCCTGTCCGCCGCGGTCGCCGCCGGGCTCGCCTCGTCCGGCGTCGACGTCCTCGACGCGGGAGTCGTGCCGACGCCCGCGGCGGCGTTCCTCGTCGGCGACATCGACGCCGACTTCGGCGTGATGGTGTCGGCGTCGCACAACCCGGCGCCCGACAACGGCATCAAGATCTTCGCGCGCGGCGGCGTGAAGCTGCCCGACGAGGTCGAGCGGCGCATCGAGGCCGCCCTCGCGGGACCGAAGCTGCAGCCCACGGGCGCCGACGTCGGCCGCATCCGCGTCTTCGCCGACGCCGAGGACCGCTACGTCGTGCACCTGCTCGGCTCGCTGCCGCACACCCTCGACGGACTGCACGTGGTGCTCGACTGCGCAAACGGTGCGGCCGCGGGCGTCTCTCCTCAGACGTTCCGGGATGCCGGCGCGAAGGTCACGGTCATCGGGGCCGACCCCGACGGCATGAACATCAACGACGGCGTCGGCTCGACGCATCTCGATCGGGTCGCGGCGGAGGTCGTCCGCACCGGCGCCGACATCGGCATCGCCCACGACGGCGACGCCGACCGGTGCCTCGCGGTCGACGCGGACGGTCGCATCATCGACGGCGATCAGATCATGGCGATCCTCGCCGTGGCGATGAAGCAGCGGGGGCGTCTGCCCTTCAACACGCTCGTCGCCACCGTGATGAGCAACCTCGGCCTGCACCGCGCGATGGCCGACCACGGCATCACCGTCGAGCAGACCGCGGTCGGCGACCGCTACGTGCTCGAGCGGATGAACCAGGGCCGCTTCGGTCTGGGCGGCGAGCAGAGCGGGCATGTCATCATGAGCCGGTACGCCACGACCGGCGACGGCCTGCTGACCGGACTGCACCTCGCGGCCGAGATGGCTCGTCAGGGCAAGACGGCCGCCGAGCTGGCCGCCGTCATGACGGTGTACCCGCAGGTGCTGATCAACGTGCGCGGCGTCGACCGCGACCGTGTGAACGACGATCCCGGCGTGCAGGATGCCGTCGCCGCGGCGACCGCGCGCCTGGGCGACTCCGGCCGGGTCCTGCTGCGGGCCTCGGGCACCGAGCCGCTCGTCCGGGTCATGGTCGAAGCCGAGAGCGAGGCGGAAGCGACCGCCGTCGCCGAGCAGCTCGCGGACGTCGTGCGGGAGCGCCTCGCGCTCTGACCCCCACCGCAGAGGCCCCCTCCGTCTGAGTCGACGGAGGGGGCCTCTGGTGTCACGCTACGCTGACGCGGTCACGCCGGATCACGCGGTCCGGCGTCGCGCGATCGCGATCGCACCGCCCAGCATCAGCAGCAGTGCCGCCGCGGCGAGCGTGCCGAGGCCGTCGCCGCCGGTCGAGGCGAGCGTTCCGGTGCCGGTACCGCCCCCGGCGGCAGTGCCGGCCGCGGTGTAGGTGAAGGCGCCGGACTCGACCGCCGTCCCGCACTCACCCGCCCCGACGACCGTGATCGACACGGCACCCGTCGCCGCCGCGGAGGGCGCGATGGCGCGGATGACGCTGTCGCTCACGACCACGTACTGCGCGGGCACCTCGCCGAACAGCACCTGCGTGGCGCCGGTGAAGCACTGGCCCGTGATCGTGACGACCGTGCCGCCGCCGATCGGACCCGTGCCGGGGGTCGCGCCGCCGATGTCGGCCACCCGGTAGTAGGTGAACACCCCCGCGTCGCTCGACCCGGCGGGGCCGGTGACCACGACGTCGGCGTCGCCGACGGCGCCCGCGGGCGTGGTGACCCGCAGCTCGGTGTCGGAGACGACCGTCAGGTTCGAACCGGGCTGGCCGTCGAAGGTCACCGACGTCGCGCCGATGAAGTTCGACCCCGTGATGGTGACGACGGTGCCGCCGGTCTCGGGACCGCGGGCCGGGTCGATCGTTCCGATCACCGGCTCGTCGGTGTACTCGTACCCGTCGGGCAGCGTCTCGGATCCGCACGCCGCCGAGCCGACGACCTCGACGTCCACGACGCCCGTGCCGGCGGGCACGACAGCGGTGATCCGCGTGTCGCTCTCGACGGTGAAGCTCGTCGCCGGAACTCCGCCGAAGAGGACGGCCGTGGCGCCGGTGAAGCACGAACCCGTGATGACGACGGTGTTGCCGCCTGCCTCCGGACCGCCCGGAGGCGTCACGGCGTCGATCTCGGTGCCGGCGACGTAGGTGAAGTCGAACGGCGCGCTGTCGCCGTTCGGGTGGACCACCACGACGTCGACCAGGGCCGGCGCGTGGGCGGGTGTGGTGACGCGGATCTCGGTGTCGCTGACGACCTCGAGATCCGTGCCCGCGAGCCCGTCGAACGTCACGGCGGTGGCTCCGAGGAAGCCCTCGCCGAGGACCGTGACGACCGTGCCGCCGTCCTCCGGTCCCGAGCTCGGGTCGAGCGACGAGATCGCGGGGACGTCGAGGTACTCGAACTCGCCCGCGACGACCTCACCACCGGGGTGCGCGATCACGACGGGAACCGTGCCGGGCGCACCCGGAGGCGTCGTGACGCGGATCTCGGTGTCGCTGACGACCTCGAGGTCGACGCCGTCGGCCTCGCCGAAGCTCACGCCGGTGGTGCCGGTGAAGCCCTCGCCGATGATCGTCACGACGGTGCCACCGGTCTCGGGCCCGGTGACCGGGTCGAGGTCGGTGACGACCGGGGGAGCGACGTACTCGTAGCCGTCGGGGATCTCGGCGGTGCCGCAGTCGCCCGCGCCGACGACGGCGACGTCGACGGTGCCGGCGGTGCCCGCGGGCACCACCGCCGTGATCTGGGTCGGGCTGTCGACGGTGAAGCTCGTCGCCGGGACGCCGCCGAAGGTGACGCCCGTGGCCCCGGTGAAGCAGTCGCCCGTGATCACCACGGTGTTCCCACCTGCCTCGGGCCCGCTGCCGGGAGCGACATCGTCGATCTCGGCGACGTCGAAGTACTCGAAGTCCAGCGGTGCCGAAGCGCCCGCCTCGTTCGTGACCACGACGTCGACCACGCCGGGGGTGTGCGGCGGGGTGGTCGCCTCGATGACTGTGTCGCTGACCACCGTGAAGTCGGCCGCCTCGACACCGTCGAAGGTCACCGAGGTCGTGCCGGTGAAGTCCTCGCCCGTGATCGTGACGACCGTGCCGCCGAGCTCGGTGCCGCGCTCCGGCGCGATGGAGGCGAGCGTCGGTGCGCCGGGCTCGACGTAGACGAAGCCGTCCTCGACCACCGTCCCACCGCACTCGGTCGGGTTGACGATCTCGACGTCGACGGCTCCCGCGGCTCCCGCCGGCGTCGTCACCGTCAGCTCGGTGTCGCTGACGACGGTGAGGTCCGTTCCGGCGACGCCGTCGAACAGCACGGCGGTCGTGCCGGTGAGACAGGCGCCGGTGATCGTGACCGGGTCACCGCCCAACGTCGTGCCGGATTCGGGCGTGATCGCGTCGACCGCGGTGACGTCGAAGTACTCGAACGTGAGCGACGCGTCCGCGCCGTCGATGTTCGTGATCGTCACCGGTACCACGCCCGCCGCGGCCTGCGGCGGGGTGACGGCCGTGATCGTGCCGTCGGAGTTGATCGTGAACGACGTCGCCGGCACACCGCCGAACTCGACGGCGGTGACGGAGTCGAGCCCGGTGCCCGAGATCGTCGTCTCGGTGCCGCCGGTCACCGGCCCCCGGGTGGGGTCGATGGCCAGGTCGGCCGGAAGGGCGAGAGGAACGGCCCGCACGGTGGCGGACGCGAGGTTCAGCTCGACGCCCAGCAGCGCGGGGGCGACCCCGACCACGAGTGCGCGCTGCGTGAACGATCCCTCGTCGAAGCCGCGCGGATCGCGGAAGTCGCCCGGGGTCTCCTGCACGTTGACCGTGAGCGAGACGACGTCGCCGAGGACGTCGACGAGCGGGGCGAGCGTCGAGACGACTCCCGTGGCGGCGGTCGTGACGAAGGTCTCGACCGCGTCGGTGCTGAACACCGTCTCGATGAGATCGCCGACAGCGGGCAGGATCGTGTCGACGACGACTCCCACGATGGGGTCGGCGAGCGGGCCGAGAGGGGCGCCGAGGATTGTGCCGTCGGCGGTCACGACCGGTGCGGCGGCGCCCGGCGTGCCCAGCAGCCCGCCGACGGTGCCGTCGACCTCGATCGTCAGGTCGCCGATGCTCGGCGGCAGAAGCGGCAGCTCGACGGCGACGCCACTGTCGATCGTGATGTCGAGGGCCGCGCCGTTCACCGCCGCGGTGACGGCGGTGCCGATGCGCGCCGGCAGCTGCGTGGTGAGGATGTCGCTGATCGCGGCCGTCACCTCGCCGTTGAGCGTCGCCGCGTCGATGATCTCGGTGCCCGGCGGGAGGTTGTTCAGCTCGTACACCTCGTCGAGGTCAATGAGGATCTCGCCGTTCGAGAGCGTGATGGTGACGGGGCCGGACACGAACGGCGTCGCGGTCGCGGTCTCGAGGACGCCGCTGAGGTCGAGGGTGAGCGCCGTGGTCACTGCGGGGTCTTCGAGGTCGACGAGACCGCCCACGGCGGCCTCGAGCACCGTGTCGATCCCGCCGAGCAGCCCGCCGACCGTCGTGTCGATGGGGCCTCCGGCCACACCGAGCCCGGTGACGGTCTCGCCCGCGGTGGTGAGGTCGGCGTCCAACGCGGTGGCGAGCGCGGCGAGAGCGGGCGCGTTGGCGGTGATGAGTCCGCTCGCGATCTGGTAGTCGCCCGACGTCGTCATACCGTCGGCGGCACGTGTCGCCAGCGCCGAGGCCGAGACCGCGCCGAGTTCGATCGACAGCTGGCTGAGCAGCCCGTCCGCTCCCACCGCCCCGAGAACAGGTGTGAGGTTGAGCGTCGTGTTCTGACCCGCGCCGCCGTCGCCGACCGCGATCGCGCCGTCGGCGGCGAGCAGACCGGTCGCCGCGTAGGCCTCGCCCGCGGTGCTGCGCTGGTACTGCTCGGTCGCCCCGAGAGAGATGACGCTGTTCGGTCCGAACAGCTGCAGCCCGAGACCGATGTCGATCGCGCTCAGCAGCGACAGGTCGATCGCGCTCGACGACTCGGTCGCCGGCGGGAACGCGCCGTAAGCCCCGGCCAGCGCGGCGACACTGTCGAGATCGAGCGCTCCGCTGCTGGACAGGAAGACAGCCTCGGATTCGGCCCGATCGGTCGGAGCCGCGAAGGCCGCCCCGGCTCCGAACGAACCGGCCGCGAGGCCGAGACTGGTGCCCGCCGCCACGAGCGGAAGCCACCGCCGCGGTGGACGATCCGGCGCCCGCCCTCCTCGTCTCGACGTCCTGCGCATCCTGCTGCCCGTGCTCGCTTCGACCACCGGGTCCCCCTCGTCATTGAACGGAGCCACGCGACCACCTGTCACGTGGCGAACGAGTGCCCGTCGTCGGGCTGACTCGCTCCGCGGGAAAACTAGAGCGACGCGGGAACACGCGCGAAGGCCATTGACAGACCCTGAGGAAATCATCAGAATCCGATCAGCTTCGACTGAGTGCCGATGCGGCATCCGGCGGCTCTGCCATGCGCGGATCGCACCCGTTCCGAGGACCCCCTGCGCCGGCGCTCGTCCCCTCGAGCCTCGGTGCAGGGGGTCAGTCCGTCGTGCTGGCCCCAAATCAGCGGACGGACCCGAGCCAGGGGTCGAATCGGGTGACGACCCGGTCGGTCTCGGAACTGACCTCAGAGTAGGCCGCGGCGCCGCCGCGCGCAGGGGCTTCGCGGAACGTTGAGCGAACGTTGAGGTCTCCTTGTGGTGATCTTGCGGCACCGTCGCGCGCATTTTGCTCGCTCGGGGCTTCGTGACACACTCGGGGGGATTGCTGGGGGAGGGACTCGACGGGCGGTGCATGCTCGTCGAGGTGATTGCTACCCACGAGGAAGACATGAAACCCGCCAATCACAGTTCCCGAACCGCGCCCCCACGACGATCGGCGCGAGTCGTCGTCGCCGCCCTGTCCGCGCTCGCGGTCGTCGTCGGTGCAGCCGCATCGGCCCAGGCCGCCGACGACATCGCGCCCCAGGCGACGGCGCCGAGCACAGTGACGGTGACGGTCGCACCCAGCGATCTCGCGACCGTCTCGTCGCGAACACCCCAGACAGTCCTGAAGACCGAGGCGCTCAGCGTGACGTCCACGCAGGACCGCAGCTACGCGCGCTTCACGCTGCCGGCGGACGTCGACACCACGCAGCCCGTCTCCGCGTCGCTGTCGGTGATGGTGCGCCACTCGACGGCGACCGCGAGCGGCGTAGACGTCTACGCGGAAAGCGGTGTTTGGTCGGGGTCGACGCTGACGTACGCGAACCGCCCCGCCGAGACCGGAGTCCGGCTCGCGCAGTCGACCAGCACGGCGCGCACCGGCTCGGCGCTGACGTTCGCGCTCGGCGACGTCGCGCGGACGGCCGTCGGAGGCCAGCTCTCGCTCCGGCTCATGTACCGGCAGAAGCACGTCTCCACGACGTTCGTCCGTACCGGCGACACGGCACCGGCGCTGACGATCACCTACACGCGCAAGCCTGCTGCGGCGCCCACGACGCCGCCGAGCGCACCCGCACCCCCGAGTCAGCCCGCGCCGCCGCCGACGGTCGACAGTCCGCGGAAGGTATTCGCCCACTACTTCCCGCCGTACCCGCTCTCGATCGACAACAAGCCCGCGGCGAGCGACTACTACGCACGCAACTACCTGAGCCCCGACGGCGAGGGCGGCAGGCACGCTCGATACGGCGGGCTGCTGCGCGACCGGCCGCTCGCCGTCGCGCCCGCGAGCTCGTTGTCGTGGCGGCTCGACAACCTGCGGCGTGAGGTCGCGCAGGCGAAGAGTGCCGGTATCGACGGCTTCACCGTGAACATCATGAGCCTGAGCGGGACCAACTGGGAGGCGACGAAGAACCTGTTCGCCGCCGCGGAACGTGAGGGCGGGTTCGTCGTGGTCCCGATGATCGACGCGTCCGCTTCAGTGGCCGCCGCCGATCCCGCGACCGTGGCCGACCGTCTTGCGGAGCTCTACCGGTCGAAGGCGGCGTTCCGAGCGGGCGACCGGATGCTGCTGTCGTCGTTCGCCGCCGAGAGACGCAGCGTCGACTGGTGGTCGCGCATCATCGACCGGTTGAAGCGCGTGCACGGCGTGCCTGTCACGTTCCAGGCCGTGTTCCTCAACGCCTCGGACGCCAACATGTCCGCCTTCCGCGGGATCGCCGACGGTTACGGGAACTGGGGCGTGCGGACGCAGTGGCACACCGCCAACGGTCCTGACTACGCCGCGCGCGCCGCAGCCTTGGGGAAGACGTGGATGGCTCCCGTCTCGGTACAGGACTACCGGCCGCGCGCGGGAGTATTCGCGGAGTCCGGCAACACCGACAACCTGCGGGCCTCGTGGCGGCGCGCGATCGACGACGGCGCCGAGTACGTGCAGCTGGTGACGTGGAACGACTACAGCGAGAGCACGCAGTTCGCGCCGTCGGCCGACCACGGCGACACGTTCCTGGACATCAGCCGGCCCTACCTTGACTGGTTCCACAGCGGCACGCAGCCCAAGGTGGCTCAGGACCAGGCCTTCCTCGTGCACCGCACGCAGGCGGTCGGTGCCCGACCGAGCCTCAGCCACCTGCTGGCCACGCCGACGCTCGGGGGAACCTCCGCCACTCCGACCGACGAGGTGGAGGCCGTCGTTTACCTCACCGCTCCGGCGACCCTCACGGTCACGGTCGGCGACACGGCGACCCGATTCGAGGCCCCGGCGGGTCGGTCGGTGTACACGGTGCCGCTGCGGGCCGGCTCGGTGTCGGCGAGCATCGACCGCGCCGGCTCACGGGTGATCTCGCTGACCTCCCCGTACCGGGTCGTCGGAACCCCACCGGTGCAGGATCTCAGCTACTACGGAGTGAGCAGCGTCCGCTGACGCACGGCGACCGGGTCACCGCCGCCCCGCGGTCGACGGTTCCTCTCGGAGCCCGTCGGCCGCGGGGCGCTCGTGTGCAGCAGTCGACGTACCGGGCCCGGAGCGGGGGGTGGTTCCGCGGTTGACGCGTGCCGGGCGGCCCGCGTCGGGAGCGACGGCGTAGGTCGCGTAGCTGCGTCGATCCGCGCGCGACGGGCGCGCGAGATTCAGCACGATGCCGTGGATGGTGGCGCCCACCGAGGTCAACCGCGCGACGGCGCGTCGAACGTCCCGCTCTCGGGCGCGGCCGGCGCCGACCACCAGCACGACCCCGCCGAACAGGCGCGCGAGGACGGCGGCGTCGGCGACGGGATGCACCGGGGGAGCGTCGATCAGCACGATGTCGTGGGCTGCGCGCAGGCTCTCAAGGACGTCGAGGGCTCGATCGGACTCGAGCAGCTCCGACGGGTTAGGCGGCACCGGGCCCGCCAGCAGCACGTGCAGCCGGTCCGGCCCCCACGCCACGAGCGCGTCGTCGAGCGTCGCTTCACCCGCGATGACGTTGGTGAAACCGAGGTCGGGCGGCAGGTCCAGGATGCGGCTCAGGCTCGGACGCCGCAGGTCCGCCTCGACGAGGCACACCGAGGCGCCGGTGGCGGCGAGCGCGACGGCGGCGTTGGCGGCCGTCGTGCTCTTGCCCTCGCTCGGAACGGACGAGGTGAACACGAACACCCGGTGCTCCTGCGAGGCCTGCACGAAACGCAGGTTGCCGCGCAGCCGGCGATAGTCCTCCGCGCGCAACGAGTGCGGCGCGGTGACGAGGGCCAGTGGTGCCCGGTCCGCGGTGCGGTCGGCGCTCACCGTTCCGATCACGGCGGCTCCGACGGTCTCCTGGGCCTGCTCGACCGTGCGGACGCGTGTGCCGAACATCAGGCGCAGCAGCACGACGACCGCCGCCACCACGAGACCGCCGAGCGCTCCGAGGATGACGAGCATCGGCGTCTGCGGTGCAGAGGGCAGGTTCGGGGGCACGGCGTTCTCGATCACGCGCAGGCGGATGGGCGAGCTGCCGTCGACCTGCGGAGAGAGCGTCGGGACGACCTCGGCGAGCTCGGCCGCGACGAGATTCGCGATGCGGGCCGCTTCGCGGGGAGACGGGTCGACGGCGGAGATCGAGATCATCGACGTGTTCAGGGGAACCGCGGTCGACACCCGCGCGCGAAGCTGCACGGTGGAATCCTCCAGCCCCAGCTCGTCGATGACCGGCGCCAGCACGATCTCGCGAGTCGCGACGGTGCTGAGGTTGCGTGCCTGCTGCTGCGAGAAGTTGCTGCTCTGAGCCAGCTCGCCCGTCGTCGAGCTGCCGGTCACCGCGACGAACACGTCGGCGCGGGCGGTGTACTCCCGTGGCACCGACCACGCATAAGCGAGCGCGCCCGCGGCGCCCAACGCCATCAGTACGATCACCGTCATCCAGTGATAGCGAATCACCCGCAGAACACGGTTGGACTCCATAGCGTCCCCCATTCGCGCATCGACTGCGTCGACGCGGCCCCAATATGCCGCGCGTAAGACACGCGGACCCCCGTCTGTCATGATATGCGAGGGGGAGGCTCGTGGGGAAGCACACCGGAATGTTCGACGGCGCGGAGATACGCGCCGTCGGTGCTCGCATCGCCCTGCTCGCCGTATCGGTCGGCGTGCTGAGCGTCGTCCTGCCGGTGGCGCTCGTCTCCGACATCCCCGATCGCGGCCGCAGCGACGCGTGGATCGTCACGTTGCTGATCATGATCTACGGCGGCATCCGTCTGTCGGTGGCGTGGGTGTCGGGACGGCCCCATCTCTTCGACTTCTTCTTCTGGGTCTTCGGCTACATCTTCATGGGGCTCGCGCCGACGGCGCAGATCCGCGCGGACGCGGTGTCGACCACCACGCCCGGGATCGATCCGGCGTTCGACCTCCCGACGGCGGGGATCGTCGCGCTGGGTATCGGATGCTACGAGGTCGCACGGGCGATCTGGATGCTCCGGCAGCACGCGCATCCGCCGCAGGCCCCCGGTGCGCCGCGCGCGGTCAGTCCGGCTCGGGCCATCGGGCTCGCCGTCGTCGGCCTCGGCATCAGCGCGTTCTTCGTCGCTCAGCTCGGACCGGCCGCGGCCCTCGGCAGTCGCGAGGCCGCGTTCGCCGCCCGCGAGGCACGCTGGCCCGACCCGTCGATCCGCGCCGTCATGTATGCCGCGGCGGTGTACCCGCTGCTGATCGCGACGGGGGCGATGACCCAGTTGCGGCGGGCCGCCATTTCCCGCGCCAGCCGCGTCGCCTATTCCGCGGCCGCCGTGGCGGCTGCGGTCGTCCTGCTGCTGATCGTCAATCCGATCGCGAGCGCCCGCTACACCTTCGGCACCGTCGCCGTCGCGCTGGCCATCTTCGCGGGCGCCGCGGCGACGCGGCTGCGGGCGCGGGTCACGATGGTCCTGGCGATCGTCGCGTTCTTGTTCGTCTTCCCGATCGCCGACGCGTTCCGCACGGACGAGGTGCGCGTCAACCGCACGAGTTTCTTCGGCGAATACCTCGCCAACCCCGACTACGACGCGTTCTGGCAGATCGCCAACTCGCTCGCGTACTGGCTCGATGGTCTCGTCGAGCCGGCGCGGCAGTTCCTCGGCAGCATCCTGTTCTGGGTGCCACGGACGATCTGGCCCGACAAGCCCACCGACACGGGGATCGTGCTGGCGGAGTATCGCGGGTATGCCTTCGACAACCTGTCGGCACCGCTGTGGGCCGAGGCGATGGTGAACGGCGGCGTCATCGCCGTCGTGATTGTCTTCATCGGGCTCGGCATGGTGTTGCGGGCGATGGACGTGCGGGTCGTGCCGGCATTCGCGACCGGCGGCGTCTGGGCCATCGTCGGTGCCGTGCTCCCGGTGTACATGACGATCCTCATGCGCGGATCGCTCCTGCAGGCCACCGGTGCGACGACCGTGATGATCGCGTGCCTCCTGCTCGTCGCCGGGCGGTCGGGTACGCCCGGCGACGAGGGATCAGGCGACGCGGAGTTCGGCGTCGGTGCGCCGGTACCACGCGATCGTGCGGGCCAACCCCCCGCGTAGCCCGATGCCCGGCGTCCATCCGGTCGAGCGCAGCAGGGAGATGTCGAGCAGCTTCTGCGGTGTGCCGTCGGGCTGAGAGGTGTCCCAGCGCGTCTCGCCGCGATAGCCGACGAGCTCGGCGATCATCTCGGCGACCTCCCGGATGGTCAGGTCCCGACCGGTTCCGACGTTGACGTGCGAGGCGCCGTCGTAGTGCTCCATCAGGTGCACGATGGACGAGGCCAGGTCGTCGACGTGCATGAACTCCCGCCGCGGGTTGCCCGACCCCCAGTTGGTCACGACGGCGCTGCCCGATGCGGCCGCCTCGTCGTACCGGCGGATGAGTGCCGGCAGCACATGCGATCCGAGCGGCGAGAAGTTGTCGTTCGGCCCGTAGAGGTTGGTCGGCATGACCGAGATCCAGGGCAGCCCGTACTGGCGGCGCACCGATTGGGCATGCAGGATGCCGGCGATCTTCGCGATCGCGTAGGCGTCGTTGGTCGGTTCGAGGTGACCGGTCAGCAGGCTGTCTTCGCGTAGGGGCTGAGCGGCGAGCTTCGGATAGATGCACGACGAGCCGAGGAACACCAGCCGTTCGACGCCCGTCTCCGCCGCCGCGTCCATGACGTTCGCCTGGATACGGAGGTTGACGCTGAGGAAGTCGACGGGGTAGGTGCTGTTGGCCAGGATGCCGCCGACCTTCGCCGCCGCCAGCACGACGTAGCGTGGCCGCTGCTCCCGGAAGAACCGGAAGACATCCTGGCGTTCGGTCAGGTCGAGCTCGGAGGAGCTCCGGGTCACGATGCGGTCGAAGCCCTCCGATGCCAGGCGGCGCACGACGGCGCTGCCGGCGAGACCGCGATGACCTGCGACGTAGAACGGCGCGTGTCGGTCGAGGCGGCTCGGGACGAAGGCGAGATCGTCGCTCACGCGGCCCAGCCCGAGAGGGCGACGGTGTCGATCCACGGCCGACCCGCGAACTCCAGGGCGCGGATGTCGGCGTCGACCATGATGCGCGCCAACTCGAGGGGCCCGACGGTGGCCTTCCAGCCGAGTTTCTCCTCGGCCTTGCTCGGGTCCCCGATCAGGGCGTCCACCTCGGTCGGACGCAGGTAGCGCTCGTCGAAGCGGACGTGGCGTCGCCAATCAAGGCCGACGTGCCCGAACGCGGCCTCGAGGAAATCGCGCACCGTGATGCCGATGCCGGTCGCGAGCACGAAGTCCTCGGGCTCGTCGGCCTGCAGCATCCGCCACATGCCCTCGACGTATTCGGCGGCGTACCCCCAGTCGCGCACGGCGTCGATGTTGCCGAGGTACACGTGATCCTGTGTCCCCAACGCGATCGCTGCGACGGCCCGCGTGATCTTGCGGGTCACGAACGTCTCACCGCGTCGCGGCGATTCGTGGTTGAACAGGATGCCGTTGACGGCGAACATGTCGTACGCCTCGCGGTAGTTCTTGGTGATCCAGTAGCTGTACAGCTTCGCCGCGGCGTACGGCGAACGCGGGTAAAAGGGCGTGCTCTCGTTCTGCGGCGGGGGAGTGGCCCCGTACAGCTCCGACGAGGAGGCCTGGTAGAACCGGGTCTGGATGCCGGCCATGCGGACGGCATCGAGCAGTCGCACCGATCCGGTGCCGGTGGTGTCGGCGGTGTGCTCCGGCTCGTCGAACGAGACCCGCACGTGCGACTGGGCGCCGAGGTTGTACACCTCGTCGGGCTGGATCTGCGCGAGCAGCGTCGTCATGCGGACGCCGTCGCTCAGGTCGCCGTAGTGCAGGAACAGCCGTGCCCCGACCTCGTGCGGATCGACGTACAGGTGATCGATGCGCGACGTGTTGAACGTCGACGCTCGGCGGACCAGGCCGTGGACCTCGTACCCCTTCGCGAGCAGCAGCTCGGCGAGGTAGGAACCGTCCTGGCCCGTGATACCGGTGATGAATGCACGCTTCATGAGCGTTCTCCCCCAAAGCCTCGGCGCTGCAGCACCGTCGCGCGACCCGAGCGGACCCCTCCGCTCGGCGCGTGCCGATCCCCAAATCGACGGTGTTGCGAGTATAGGGAGGTCGAGCTCCCCACCACAACCACGGCTCACCGGGCGTAGAGCTCGACGAGCCTCTCCGCGATCGCGGGCATGGTGAAGCGCTCGCGGGTGAGGGCGCGGCCGCGTTCGCCGCGTTCCCGTGCCCCGACCGGATCCTCGAGCAGCCGGCGCATCGCCGCGACGACGGCGCCGAGTTCGCCGTCGGTGACAAACCCGGCGTCGGCGGAGCGAACCGCCGGGGCCAGCCCGCAGGTGTCGGTGACGACGACGGGCAGCCCCGCCGACATCGCCTCGAGCACCGACATCGGGTAGGGCTCGTCGACCGCGGGCAACACGTAACCGCTCGCCTGCCGCATCCGTTCCCCGGTCCGGGCGGGCTCCAGGGCTCCCTCCCAGCGGATCCGGTCGCTATAGCCCGAGGTGTCGATCGCGGCTCGGACGGCAGCGCCTTCACCCTCGTCGGGTCCCACGAGGGTGAAGCGCGCACCGGGGAATTCCGGCGCGAGGCGCGCCGCGGCTTCGACGAACTGCCGGGGGCGTTTGCGCGGTGCGAGCCGGGCGAGGTAGAGCAGCTCGGGCGCCGTCGGCTCGGCGAAGGGCGCCTCGGGAACACCGTTGGGCAGAGCGATCAGGTGCGCGCGGCCCCGCCCGACCTCCTCGAGCGACGACCGTTCGCGCTCGGTCAGGTAGGTGACCGCTCGCGCGGCGGTGAGCGCCGGGCGGGTCAGGGCCGCGTCGAGGGGGACGGCGAGCGGGTGGGCGGTCTCGTCGATCATGCCGTGCGTCTGCAGCACGGTCGCGACGCCGCGAGCCTGCGCGATACGCGCCGCCGGCAGCGTGACGAGGTCGCGCGCGGCGTGCACGTGCACGACGTCGAACTCGCCGACATGCCGTCGCAGCGAGCGCAGCAGAGCGGGAGAGCCGACCCCGGCGAATCCGATACCCGGAATCACGGTGCGCGCGGGGAACAGCCGGGCGGGGATGCCGTCGACCTCGGACGGGATGACGTCGTAGCCCCGTGCCGCGCCGGCGAGGACCACGTCGTGACCGAGGTCGCGCAGCGCCGCGAGCTGGTTCAGGGCTACCCGCACCGGCCCGCCGTACTCGCCGTGCGGGCTGACCAGGGTCACGACCGCGAGGATCCTCACGAACGGACGACCGCGGCCGGGGCGAGCACCGTCGCGCCCGCGGGCACGTCGCGCACGACGAGAGCCGTGGCCCCCACCAGCGCATCGGCACCGACGCGGACGCCCCGCAGGACCGTTGCGCGTGCGGCGACCCAGGCGCCGTCCTCGACGACGATCGGAGCGTTGTCGAACTCGAACGTGCGGGACCGGTGGTCATGACTCCCGGTGCACAGCATCGCCCCCTGCGAGATGCACACGTCGCTGCCGATCGTGACCGGCTCGAGGTTCAGGATCCAGGCGCGCTCGCCGATCCACGTGTCGTCGCCGATCTCGAGCTTCCAGGGCCAGTGCACCCGCACGCCGGAGCGCAGGTTCACGCCGCGCCCGATGCGCGCGCCGAACGCGCGCAGCACCGCGACGCGCACGCGCACCGGGACGAACCACGGCATCACCGCGATCGCCGAGGCGAGCTGCCACGCCGCCTGCCAGCCGGGCCCGCGGCCCTTGTCATATCCCCTGCCGCTGAAGCCAGCGAGCTGTCGCCGTTCCCCCATGGCGCCTCATCGTACACACGGCTCGGAATCCGGTTGCAGACAGATGCCCACCGGATGCGGTACGGTCTCCCCCGTACGGACAGGCGTGGGGACGCCGTCCGGATTCGGGGGTATTGGGGGAATGTCCGACGCGCGACGGCGATTGCGCCGTCTCTCCGGCGGACTCGGCAGGATGTCGGGTTTCGCTCTGTCCATCGGGCTGCTGGCGGTCGCATCGCTCGCGGCGATCCCGGCGATGGTCTCGGCCGAGGGTGATCGTGGCTGGGGGGCGATCGCCCTCGGTCAGGCCGTGGGCGCCATCGCCGCCGCCGCGATCGGATTCGGCTGGGGGGTGTCCGGTCCGGCGCGCATCGCGGTCGCCGATGAACCGCAGCGCCGCACGGCATACGTCGAGTCCGTCCGTGCACGACTCGCGCTCTTCGCCCCGATCGCGCTCGCGAGCGCGCTGCTCGCCGCGGCGGTGGCCCCGCAGTCCGTGGGCCTGGCCGCCCTCGGCGCCGTGACCGCCGCCGCCGCCGGGGTGTCGGCCAACTGGTACTTCGTCGGGAGGGGGGCGCCGTTCGCGCTCCTGCTCGCCGAGACGTTGCCGCGCGTCACGGGCACCGGGGTGGGCATCATCCTCATGCTCGTCGGTGGGGGCGCTGCAGCCGGGCTCGCCGGCATGCTCGGCGGAATGATCGCGGCGTTCGTCTGCTCGACGATCTGGATCATGCTGAAGTCGCGCCGCCACCGGGCCGCCGCGCCCCGACCCGACCGGCTGTCGCGCATCCTGCGAGAGCAGCGGCACGGCATGGGATCGGCGCTCGGGTCCGCGGTGTACATCGCCCTGCCCGTCGTCGTCGTCGCGGTCATCGCTCCGGCTTCGCAACCGGTTTTCGCTCTCGTCGACAAGTTCCAGCGGCAGGTCGGCGTCGCCCTCCAGCCGGTGATCACGGTGGCGCAGGGTTGGGTCCCTCGTCGAGACAGCGCCGTGAGCGCATCGCGGGCGCGCAGCGCGCTCCTCGTCGGTGGCGGCATGTCGCTCGTCATCGGGGGAGCGGTCGCGGTGGCGGGAGGCCCCGCGCTCGCGTGGCTCGGAAGCGGGCAGATCGGCGTCGGTCCCGCCGCTGTCGTCCTCATGGCGTCCTTCGTCGCCGTCAACTTCTTCGAGTCGCTCGTCGCCAAGGCGCTGCTGCCCGCACTGGGCCGCCTGCGCATCGGTGCGCGGGCGACGATCATCAGCACCGTCGTCGTCGTCCCCCTGGTCGCCGTCGGGGCCGTGCTGTGGGGAGCGCCGGGAGCGCTGGCGGCGGTCGTCGCCGGACTCGTCATCCGCGGCGTCGTCGAAGCGGTCGCCGCCTCTCGCGCGATCCGATCGAGCGACGCCCTCGTCGTCCGGGAGGAGATCCATGCCTGAGACGTTCCGGGATCTGGTGCGGCTCGCGCTGTGGCTGCTGCCGGCGAGTCGCTGGAAAAATGCGCTGCTGCGCCGCGTCGGCCACCGCATCCACCCCACCGCGCAGGCCCGGGCGAGCCTCGTGTGGCGGGTGGCGGCTTTCGAGATGGGCCCGGGTTCGTCCTTCGGGTCCGCCAACGTCGTGAAGAACATGCGTGAGATCCGATTGGGGCGCGACGCACTGCTCGGACGATGGAACCTCATCTCGTCGCATCCGTTGTTCGTTCGGCACCTTCCCGGTGGCGGGGCCCTCACCCTGGGCGATCACGCCAAGGTCACGAGCCGTCACCAGCTCGACTGCTCGGGGTCGGTGACCCTCGGAGCCTTCGCCTCGATCGCGGGACACCAGAGTCGCGTCATGTCGCACAGCGTGGACCTCGAGCGCGACGCGCAGGCCGCGTTCCCCGTCGTCATTGGTGAGCGGTCGTTCGTCGGCACCCGCGTGCTGATCCTCGGTGGGGCCGTGCTCCCGCCGCGCTCCGTCCTGGGGGCGGGGTCGGTCCTCACCCGGGCGCGGGGCGTGCCCGAAGCCGGCCTGTGGGCGGGGGTGCCGGCCAAACGTCGCGGCGAGGTGTCGGGCGCCTGGTTCGACCGCCGGGAGACCTCGACCCACGACCTGTGGATCCCGCAGACGGGCGAGATCGTGAGGACGCGGTGAGCTCCGCCCGGCGGTCGCACCGCGTGTCCGGGGTTCCCCGGTGGTCCCGTCCGGCGCGACGACCGGGCGGGGGCGGCTGGTGGCAGCGGGACTGGGGCGGGATGCCGCTGTGGGGCGTTGCGCTCTCGGCTGCCGCCATCGGCGCGTTGCTCGTCGGCGGCCCGGCGTTGCGGCCGAGCACCGCGGCCGAGGAAACGGCCTCGCCGATCGTGGTGTTCCTCGGCGACTCGTACACCGCCGGTGTCGGGGCATCGGACCCGTCGTTGAGCTGGGCGAGCCGCGTCGGCGAGGCGGAGGGGTGGCGGGTGCGCAACCTCGCCCGGGGCGGCACGGGGTATGCCTCGAGGGTGACCGGAGAAGGGGCACCAGGGGCCTGTGGGCGCGCGGAATGTCCCCCGTTCGTCGAGATGGCGCGCGAGGGTGCGGCGCTCATCCCCGACATCGTCGTGGTGTCCGGCGGACGCAACGACATCGGTGACGCACCCGTGGACGCGGAAGTCGAGGCGTTCTTCGAGGCCGTGGCGACGGCGTATCCCGGCAGCCGGATCTACGTCACCGACGTGCTCTGGCATGGTCGCGCGCCGGACGCGGTGAGGCGCCTGTCGCGCGTCGTCCAGCGCGACGCCCAGGCGATCGGCGCCACGTGGCTCGACATCGGTCAGCCGCTGGCGGGCGGTGACGGGTTGCTCGCCCCCGACGGCATCCATCCCAATGACGCTGGACACGAGGCGATCGCCCGAGCCGTCATCGCGGCCCTCGACTGAGGCCCCCGGCGCTTTCACCGCCCGGGACGCCGGCGTGTCACGCGGAAGCCGGCGATCCGCCGGCCAGCGAGCGGAACCACTTGCGCGCGAGCAGTGCGGTGATCCCGGTGGTGGCGAGCAGCAGGGCGGCGTAGACCCCGATGAACAGGTCGGGCACGCCCCACAGGACGAATGCGACGGCGAGGATGCCGTAGTCGGCGGGCAGCAGGAGCACGGCACGCAGCGTCGACGGCGGCGGAGTCGGGCCGGACGGCGGTGCGAGCAGCGAGTACAGCGTCAGACCCACGAAGAGCACGACGGCGACCAGGGCGTATCCGAGGGGGAGGAGCAGCCAGGGTCCGCCCGAGCGACCGCTGCCGGTGAAGCCGATGAGCACGGCCGCGTGCACGCCGACCATCTTGCCGGCGTCGACCACGTGATCCAGCCATTCACCGGCGCGCGACGACGCGCCGGTGAGGCGGGCGACCTGACCGTCGGCGGCGTCCAGGGCGAAACCGACGACGAGAAGCGCGGCCGCCCCGACGCCGCTCGCGATGGTCACCGGAACGGCGGCGATGACCACCAGCCCGGCCACCGTGGCGAGGGCCGACACCGCGGTCACGGCGTTCGGCCCGATCCCCGCCGCGGCCGCCGCCGCCGCGAACACGCGCCCGAGCGGGCGGTTCACCCAGCGCGAGTACAGCGAGACTCCGCGCTTGCCTTTCTGCGCTCGCCGCAGACTGTTCCATGCGTCCCCGAATCGCACCGTCGACCCCCCGCTCCGCCGGTCGGTGGAATCCGACCTATGCGTCCCCTGGGCCACAGTGTACGATGCACGAGACCGGACTGATGCTGGGGCATCGAGACGGTCTTGGGGAGGGGCGCACGGCGGGGGTCGCGCGTTTGGGGGAGCGCCCGCGAGGGCGCGCAACACTTGGGGAACACTCGTGCGTACACGCATCGCGGCCGTCGCCGCTGCCGTCCTGGCTCTCATCATCGGCATCGGAGTCGTCGGCGTCACCGCCCCGGCATCCGCCCTGTCGCCGGGGGTGTCTTTCGCTGCCGAGGATCAGCCGACCTGGCAGACCAACGGCACGATCTACGCGCTGGGCTCGGCCGGCGGCAAGGTCGTCGCGGGGGGTACCTTCTCGCAGATCCGGCCGCCGGCGGGTCGAGCCGACGCGCCGCGCGCGCGGAACGCTCTCGTCGTCCTCGACGCCGAGACCGGCGAGCCCGACGCGTGCCAGTTCGGCGTGACGCTGGGCGGGGGGACGCCGACGATCCGAGCGATCACCGTGAGCGCGGACCAGACGCGGGTGTACATCGCGGGCAACTTCTCCACCGTCGGCGGTGTCAACGTCGCGCGTATCGCCGTGCTCGACATCCAGGCCTGCACGGTGGCTCCGTTCAAGGCACCGCTGCCCGGCTCGACCGTGACCGCGCTGGCGCTGCACGGCAACGTGCTCTACGCGGGCGGGCTCTTCCGGACCGTGGGCGGTCAGACCCGCGAGGCCTTCGCGGCGTTCGATGCCACGAGCGGCGCCCTCCTGCCGTGGACCGCCAACGCGGTGCGCGGCCGCACCGACCTGCCGAAGGAGGTCAACGAGGGGCGGGCAGTCGCGGTGTCACCCGACGGGGCGAAGGTCGTCGTCGGCGGCGATCTGTTCTCGATCAACGGTCAGTACTCGCACTCGATCGCGATCGTCAGCGGTGCGAGCAGCGTCGACGGCACCGGCGGCGAGGTGCTGCGCACTTACGGGCCGGGCTTCATTCCCGACACCTCCGTCACGAAGACGATCATCGACGGCGGTGACGGGCGGTTCTACATCGGCAACGAGGGCTCCGGCGGCGGGGTCTTCGACGGCAAGGCCGCGTTCTCATGGGCGACGGGCGACCAGGTCTGGCGCGACACGTGCCTCGGGGCGACGCAATCGCTCGTGATGTTCCAGGGCACGCTGTACTCGGCCAGCCACGCGCACGACTGCAGCGGCATCAACGCGTTCAACGACGGCATCCGGCGCTACTTCATGGCGCAGAACCCCGACTCGATGGAGATCCTCGGCTGGCTTCCGCTCGGCAACGACGGCATCGGCGAGGGAATCGGTCCCCGCGCCCTCACCGTCGCCACCGGCAACGCGAGCGGACAGCGGTTCCTGTGGTCCGGCGGCGACTTCACCACCATCAACGGGCGGGCGCAGCAAGGGCTCACACGATTCGGCCCGCAGGACACCGGAGCGCCGCCCGCACCCATCGCGAGCGCGCAGGCGACCAGCGACGGCACCGTTCAGGTGCGATTCCGCACCGTCGTCGACGCGGACGACAGCCACCTCACGTACAGCGTGTATCGCGGTAACGCCACCGACCCGATCTGGACCGGCACCGGCAGGTCGTTGTGGTGGGAGCGCCCGCAGGTGACGTTCGTCGATGCGAACGTCACGCCCGGTACGACCTACTCGTACCGCGTCACGGCGAGCGACGGCACGAACACCTCGGCCCGCTCCGCTGCCGTCACCGCGACCGCGCGCGCGGCGGGGGCCGACTATCCGGCGGCCGTGCGCGCCGATGCGCCCACCAGCTTGTGGTCCGGTGCGACCAACGGCACGTGGGTCCACGACAGCGGAGCGGCGCAGAGCCGGACCGACGCGGTCCCGGCCGCCCTGATGGAGGGCGCGACCGTCTCGGCGAGTGGTGCCGTGCCAGCCGGTGGCGGCTCGCTGCAGTTCGACGGCGCCGACGACTACGCGATCACCGACCAGCTGCGCCTCGGGCCCTCGACTTACACCGTCGAGGCCTGGATCAACACGACCTCGACCGTGGGAGGCAAGATCGTCGGCTTCGGCAACGGCCGCCCGCGCACCGGATCGAACATCTCCAACCTCAGCGGGTCGTACGACCGCCATGTCTACATGCAGAACGACGGCCGCGTGACCTTCGGCGTCTGGATCGGCGGCGCGTCGACGCTCACCACGCCGCAGCCGCTCAACGACGGCCAGTGGCATCACATCGTCGCGACGCAGGGCGCGGGCGGCATGACGCTCTCCGTTGACGGCCTCCGCGTCGCCGCCAATGCCAACAGCAATCAGCAGTCGTACTGGGGAGTGTGGCGTGTCGGCGGCGATCAGCTGGGCGGGTGGCCCGGTCAACCGACGAGCAACTTCTTCGGCGGGCTGATCGACGAGGTGGCGATCTACCCGACCGTCCTGTCGGCTCCGCAAATCGCTGCGCACTACCAGGCATCGGGCCGCACCCTCGACCTGAACACCGCTCCCGCCGACGCGTACGGCTCCGCGGTCTTCGAGGCCGAGCCCTCGCTCTACTGGCGCTTCGACGACGCCGCCGGCGTCGCCGCCGACGCCTCCTTGTTCCGCACGAGCCCGGGCGCGTACAACACCGGTGTGCAGACGCAGCCGGTCGGCGCCGTCCCGGGCAGCGGCTCCATCACGCTGCCGGGTGACGAATCCGGAACCGTCGCGCTGAGCCGACCCGCGGCACCGACGAGCACGACGTCGGGCGAGATCTGGTTCCGCACCGACACGACGGCCGGCGGCAAGCTGTTCGGCTTCGAGAACACGCAGACCGGGAACGGGTGGAGCTACGACAAGCAGCTCTACATGACGAACGATGGCCGGCTCATCTGGGGCTCCTACCCCGGTTATGTCGCGACGGTGGAGTCTTCGCGGTCGTACAACGACAACCGGTGGCACCACGCGGTCGCCGTCATCGACGAGACCGGGCGCAAGCTCTACGTCGACGGTGAGCTGGTCGCGGCGAACGGTCAGACCGGTGCCGAGACCGGCGAGGGCTACTGGCGCGTCGGCGGCGGGAACCTCGGCGGCTGGCCCGGTCAGCCCTCGTCTTTCTACTTCGACGGCGAGCTCGACGAGTTCGCGATCTACCCGGCGACCCTCGACGCCGCGGCGGTGGCGCGACACCACGCGATCGGTGTCGCCGACGCGACGGCGCCGACCGCCCCGACCGGTCTGACGGCGCAGTCGCTCGACGACGGCGTGCATCTGGCGTGGACGGCCGCGACCGACGACCACCAGGTGGCGTCGTACACGGTGTACCGGGGCGCAACGGCTGACTTCGCGCCCGGCGAGGACACGCGCCTCGGAACGAGCGCGACGACCGGGTACGTCGACACCGCCCGGGTGCCCGGAACGCGGTACTACCGCGTCGTCGCCGTCGACGGTGCCGGCAACGTCGGGCCGGCCACCGATGCCGTGCAGGTCGACCTGCTCGACACGACCGCGCCAGCGGCGCCGGCCGCCCCCGCCGCGACGGTGGACGCCGCCGGGATCTCGCTGTCGTGGGATGCGGCCACCGACGATGTCGCGGTCACGACCTACACCGTGCACCGGGGCACGACGGCCGACTTCACAGCGGATGCCGCGAACGCGGTCGGCACAGCCGACACGACCGGATTCGCCGATTTGTCGCCCGCGCCCGGCACCTACTACTACCGCATCACCGCATCCGATGCGGCGGGCAACGTCAGCGCCGCCTCGCCCGTCTCGCTTCCGGCGACGGTGACGATCCCCGACACGACGGCGCCGTCGGCGCCGGCCGCTGCCACGGCCGTGCTCGTCGACGGCATCGTGCAGGTGCGCTGGGCGGCGGCATCCGACGATCGCGGGGTCACCGGATACCGCGTGCACCGCGGCGCCGACGCCGCCTTCGTCCCCGATGACGCGAACCGCGTCGCCAAGGTCAGCGGCCTCGCGTTCGACGAGTCCGGCCTCGCGCCGGGCGTCCACCACTACAAGATCACGGCGGTGGACGCGGCGGGCAACGTCGGGGCCGCGGCATCCGTCGCCGTCACGATCGAGTCGGTCGAGCCCGTCGTGGTCACGGTCCCCGTCGCCGATGACGCGATGGTGGTGCAGGGGTTGCCCGGCACGAACTACGGAAGCAACACGCAGCTCTCCAGTCGTGGGGGCGCCAGCCAGATCGAATCCCTGCTGGCGGCCCCGCTGCCGTCGGCCCCGAGCGGCACGACGCTGACGCGGGTGACTCTGCAGCTGCGGACCTCAACCGACCCGTCCGCCGGCTCCGTCGAGCCCACCGACTTCGCGGTCATCGGTGACGCCTGGACCGAGTCGACCGTCACCTGGGGCACCCGCCCCACCGCGCCGGGAACCGCGGCCGGCCGACTCGGGCAGGCGCCAGCCGTCAACACGGCCTACAGCGTCGAGCTCTCGGCGTCATCGCTGCGCACCTTCCTCGGGCAGAAGGCCACACTCCGGATGACCGGCACCGGTGCCGACAACCTGCGGCTGTGGTCATCCGAAGCGGCCAACAGCACCTATCGTCCCGTCCTCGTGCTCGAGTTCACGCCGCTGTCGGCCCCCGACACGGCGGCGCCGAGCGCGCCGACAGGAGTGCAGGCCAACCTGGCCGGCTCGACCGCGAGTCTGGCCTGGACGGCCGCGACCGACGACCGCGGTGTCGTCCGGTACGACATCCACCGCGGCACGACGACGGGGTTCACCCTCTCGGCGTCGACGAAGGTCGGCCAGACCGAGACGACGACCGCGCAGGACGGCCCGCTGCAGCCAGGCACCTACGTGTACCGGATCGTCGCGGTCGACGCGGCGGGCAACGCGGGCCCCGCATCCGGCGAAGCGGCGGTCACGGTCGCGGCGCCCGACACGACGGCGCCCTCGACGCCCGCCGCCCCGACCGTGACGGTGTCGGGCGGATCCGCGCAACTGTCGTGGCCGGCGAGCAGCGACGACATCGGGGTATCCGGATACGACGTCTACCGCGGGACGAACGCCGACTTCCCCGCCGATGCGGCCTCACGCATCGCCGCGGTCACGGCGAACGCCCACACCGACAGCGGCTTGGCCCCCGGAACGTACTGGTACCGCGTCGTCGCCCGCGACGCGGCGGGCAACGCCAGTGCGGCATCGGCGTCCTCCTCGGGCACCGTGACGCCGACGGTGCGGACGGTGACCGCGAGCGTGGCTATCGACGCGGATGCCGCCGGCTACGCCAACGCGCCCACGCAGAACTACGCGACCTCGAACCAGCTCGTCTCCCGCGGCGACGTCGGCCAGCAGAGCTTCCTCAAGCTGTCGCTGCCCGCGCTGCCCCCGGGCGCGACCGTGGTGTCGGCGACGCTGAACCTGCGCACCTCGACCGACCCGTCGGCGGGAAGCGCCGGGGTCCACGACGTCCACCTGATGGACGGCGCGTGGGACGAGGCGACGCTCACCTGGAACAACCGGCCCACCACCGTTCGGGGAGCCGGAGCGGTCGGCTCCCTGTCCGGAGCCGGAGCGACGAACACCGCCGTGGCGGTGCCGCTCGCGATCGATCAGCTGGCGTCGCTCTGGGGACAGGCGGTGACGCTGCGGATCTCGACCACCTCGGCCGACAACCTCCGCGTGTTCTCCCGAGAGGCGACCTCGGTGACGCAGCGGCCCAGCCTGACCCTCGTCTACACCTTGCCCTGACGATCGGGGCAGCGCGCACCCGCCGGTGGCCCGGTCGACGACCCGAACGTCGGCCGGGCCGCCGTCGTGCGCGGCGTCGGTGTCTGCGCCGTCGGCCGTGCCTGCGCCGTCGCAACCACACCTCCTTAATAGAGCGCATCCACGGGTGCGGGGCGGATGACGCCGGAACGGGGGCCGCATGTGCGACCCCCGCCGGGTGGTGAGCGAACGTCGTCGGTCGCTCACAAGGGTGCGCGTTGCGCAGTCTCTGTCGCGGGTGCGGCGTCCGTCCGCGGGTGGGCCGTGCGGTCGCGAGCGCTTGCGATCGCCGCAGCCAGGGTCCGGGCGAATCCGCTGACAGCGGCCTCCTCGGTCAGAACCCGGCGCCGGTAGCTCTGCGCCGCCCGACCGTAGCGCGCCGCGCGCTCCGGATCGGCTGCGAGCTCCTCAGCGGCGGCGACCAGCGCCGCCGGTGCAGCGGCGGGCACGACGGGGCCGGCCTCCGCCGCCTCCATCTCGGCGTATGTCGTGCTCGACGTGTCGACGGCGGCGAGCACCGGCTTGCCGACCGCGAAATAAGACGTGAGCTTGCTCGGCACGGACATCTCGGTCAGGCCCGGACGTTCGTTCACGAGCAGCACGTCGGCGGCGGAGAGCACCTGCAGGAACTCGTCCTCGGGCAGCGGATCGACGAAGGCGACGGCCTCGGCGCCGGGGCGTTGCCGCAGCTCTGCTCGTTGGCCGCCGTCGCCCACCAGCACGAAGCGCACCCGCGAGCCCTTGTCGCGGGCGACAACGGCGGCATCCACGACGTTCTCCAGGCCCTGCTTCGCACCGATGGCGCCGGTGTGCAGCACGATGATGTCGTCATCGTCCCACCCCAGGCGTCGCCGCGTGCTCGCGACATCCTGCGGCCCCGGCTCGGGGACGTGCGACCAGTTGCGCACGACGTCGATCGGCCGCAAGACACCCAGGCGCTCCTCGAGGGCGCGTCGGAACCGGCGGTGGATCACGACGACACGTTCGGAGGCGGCGAACAGGCTCGCCTCGACGGCACCGATCGCCCCGGCGCCCGTGCCCGAACCCGCCTCCTGCACGCCGAGCGCGTAGATGTCCTGCACCCACGTCACGACCGGGATCCGATGCACTCGGGCCCGCAGCGCCACCAGGCGGGATGCGAGCAGCGCGGGCGACACGACGACGACGGCGCCGGGGGCGTCCCACCGGCAGGTCAGCGCACGCAATCCGAAGGAGATCTCGAACGCCGCCCGCTTGAGCGTGCTCGGAACGCGCGGCACGTAGTGCCGCAACCGTCGAACGTCGACGCCGGCGACCGTCGCACGCGGGGGGAGGTCGCGATACTCATCGGGCGTCCGCCACCACGGGTAGTGCGGGTACGAGGTGATGACGCGGACGTCCCACCCCGCGCGGGCCAGGCCCTCGGCCATCCCCGTCGTGTACGGGCTCACGCCCGTCGGCTCGGGGGCGTAGTTGATGCCGACGAACAGCACCGAGGTGGGCGCCGGCCGGCGGTACGGGCTCATCAGTAGGCTCCCACGGGTCGGAGCATCACCTTGACGGTGCGCCACATGATCATGAGGTCGAGGGTCACGGACCAGTTCTCGACGTAACGGAGGTCGAGTGCCACGCTGTCCTCCCAGGACAGGTCGCTGCGTCCGCCGACCTGCCACAGGCCCGTGATCCCCGGCTTGATGTAGAGGCGGCGGAAGACGCGGCCTTCGTAGTTCCGGACCTCGGACGGCAGCGGCGGACGCGGGCCCGAAATGCTCATGTCGCCGCGCAGGACGTTGAAGAACTGCGGCAGCTCATCGAGGGAGTAGCGGCGTAGCACGCGTCCGACGCGCGTCACTCGCGGGTCGACGCGCAGCTTGAACAGCGGGCCGGCGCCGTCGTTGGTGGGCAGCAACTCAGCGAGCTCCTGCTCGGCCGTGTCCGTCATCGAGCGGAACTTGAACATGGTGAACTCCCGTCCGTCCCGACCGACCCGGCGCTGGCGGTAGAACACGGGGCCGGGGGAGTCCAGTTTGATGGCGAGGGCGATCACCGGGGTCGCGAGCGCTACCGCGGCGCTGGCCGCCGCGCTCACGACGAGGTCGAGCAGCCGCTTCAGTGTGTGCGCCGCGCCCTCGAATACCGGGATCTTCACGTGGATGAGCGGAAGGCCCTCGATGGGGCTGAGGCTGATGCGGGGGCCGGCGACGTCCGCGAGCCTGCTCGACATGATCAGCTCGGCGGCGGTTCCCTCCAGCTGCCAGGCCAGAGAGCGCGAGAAGTCGGGGTCGTCGTCGGGGATGCTCGCAACGACGATCGTGTCGGCACCCACCTCGCGCGCCACGTCGGCAATGTCGGCGGCGGTGCGCACCGCGTGCACGCGCTCGGACGCCTCCGCCGACTCGAGATCGGTCAGTGCCAGCGCAATCACGGCGTAGCCGTTGTCGGCGAGCGCGAGCTGGCGTGTGACGTAGTCGACGTCCCGGCGTCGGCCCGCGATGAGCGTCAACGAGGCGTATTCGCCCCGCCGACGTCGCGCGCGCAACCAGGCTCGCCACCGCCACCGCGCGATCAGCAGGGCGAGGAGGCCGGCCGGCAGCGCGATGACCATCTGCATCCGGAGACCGTCCCACTGGGCGATCTCGAACGCCACCGCCAGGATGCCGAAGGCGACGCCGGTGGCGTTGGCGACCCGCTTGTACTCGCTCGAGCCGGCCCCCATAGCGCGCGGCTCGCGGGATCCGAACAGGCTCAATCCGACGAGCCAGACGGTCGCGGTCGCGGCTGCGATCGCCGCGGCGACCGGCGGGCTCGATCCGAGCTGCGCGGAGACGGCACCGGCCGCGGCGACGGCCGTGCCGGCCACGAGCGTGTCGGTCACCCGGAGGCGGCGAGCGTAGCGTCGCTCGCGCTGCCTGCGCAGCTCGAGGCTCGGGCGACGACGCGGTGAGACCGCCGGATCCCGGAGCTCCGAGGAACGCAGCTCCGTACGATCGTCGACAGCGGTCATCGCTTCGATCCGCGATCGTGTGCCGTGGTCCGCGAAACCGCATGACTGACGCGCATGAAGTGCTCCCCCCCAATGGAACATCGCGACGAAGTCGCCCCAGATCGGTCGTGAGTTCCCAGGCTCACAGCCGAGTGCGTCGGATTTCTCCGTGGCCGTTCCCACAACGACCCGCCCTCGCTTTCTACACCATCTCCCGGGTGCAGGGGAAGTCCCGCCGGACGCGACACTCCGCCGATTCCTCCGCGGAGAACGTTCGACACGCCGACTACCGGAAGCGGCCAGAGCCGGTGTACTGTCTGTCGCACCGGCTCGACGCCGGGATTGGGGAATGCGCTCGTCGGGTGGGACCGTCGGGTGGGTCACGAGCGTTTTGGGGGCGCCATGACACAGCGGATCGGGTATGCCGCGGGGGCTTTCGATGTGTTCCACATCGGCCATCTGCAGATCCTTCGGCGTGCCCGGGAGCATTGCGACATCCTCATCGCCGGGGTGGTGAGCGACGAGATGCTTCTGCGAACCAAAGGCATCTCGTCGTTCATCCCCACCGACGAACGAGCGGAGATCGTCCGTCATATCGACTTCGTCGACGACGTGCACATCGAACGGGTCCCGGACAAGCTCGACGCATGGCGTCATGTGGGTTTCACGCACTTCTTCAAAGGGGACGATTGGCGCGACACCGACCGCGGCCGCAAGCTCGAGCGTCGCTTCGCCCGCGTCGGTGTGGAGGTCGTCTACTTCCCGTATACCGCTCACACCTCGAGCACGCAGCTGCGGCGAGCCCTCGCGGCCGCCGCCGACGGGGGTCGCGTCGCCGCGAGTGCCTGAGTTCTTCGCCGCGTCTCTGCGCGTCATCATGATTCGCTAGGATTTCCGCCAGCGAGTGATCGACCCGCCGAGTTCGAGGGGGCGGATGTGAGCTGGGGGCGAGCATCGCGACGTGGAGTGCGCCTGCGCGCCGGAGTCGCGATCTGGTGGGATGCCGTGTCAGGTGGGCGATTCTTCACGGTATGGAGCGCCGTGGTCGCCCTGCCGCTGTCCACGGTCGTCCTCGCACCGTATGCATCGGTGGACACGCCGTTCGAGCTCGTCACCGCCCAGGCTTCGGCGCTGCTCGTGGCCGCGGCCTTGATGGCCGCCCTGCTGCCCGTCGCCCTCGCCGAGCGGCGGATGTCCTCGCCCGCAGCGTGCGGCGTCCTCGTGCTGACCGCGCTCATGGCTGCGGCCGTCGTCCGGCCGTTCCTCAACGACGTCCTCGCCGTGGGCGTCTTCGGCCTGGGGCCGGACCCGGCGTGGGCCGAGCGCATCGTCACGAACGTCGTCGCTTGGGTCAGCGTCCTCTCGCTCGTCGCGGTGACCGAACAGCTCTACGCCAGCTCGCAAGCGGCACGCGGCCGCCTGGTGGTCGCGCTGCAGGCGGTGACGGACGAGCAGCGCCGCGCCGGCCACTACGAGCAGGAGAGCGCCGATTTCCTCGCAACCGAGATCGCGGCCCTGCGGGAAGCGTTGTCGGCGCTCGTCGCAGCGCCCCTCGACTTCGAGCGGGTGCGTGTCTTCGCCGACGGGGTGCGCTCGGTGAGTCATCGTGCCCGTGACCGTGCCGGGATGATATTGGCCGACCTGCATCCCGTCCGTTCCGCGCCTCCCGCGTCGAGCGCGGCGCGGAGTTTCTTCGAACGACTCCGCCCGCCCGCCGCGGGGCTCGTCGGCGTGATCTTCGCGGCGGGGAGTGCGCCGTTCGCGCTGCGCTCCGGTGGGCCGGCGCTCGCCGTCCTGGTGACGGTCGGTGTCGTCGCGCTCTGTTTCGGGGCCGATCTGGTCAGTCGCCGGCTCTCACGCGGTTCTTCGGCTCAGCGGCGGGGCGTGCGGCTCGTCGCGGTATGGGTGGTGGCGGGTCTCGTCGCCACCGCGGCGGCCGTCGTGATCGTGGGCGGGCGCACTCCCGTTCCGCTGATCACGATCGTGTCGTTGCCCGGAGTCGCGATCATCGCGGCGCTATGTGCCGACGCGGTCCACCGGGGCCGGGTCGAATCGCGCCAGCTCGGCCGGGCGCTGCGTACCGTCGTCCGCTCCGCCGCCGAACAGGCCTCGGGTGCGCGCCGCGATCTGCTCCACGCGTCCGAGGTGCTGCACGGCCGCGTGCAGGGCAGCTGCGTGATGCTCGCCGCGCAGGTCGATGACGAGAGCGCCACCCCCGACGACATCCGTGCGTTCGAGCTCGCGATCGGTGCGGGACTGTCCGATGCCCTCGAGTCCCGGGCGTCGGCGGTCTCGCGGGCGGCCGATCTCGCCGAGACCGTCGCCGTGTGGAAGCCGGTGCTCAGCGTCTCGTCGAACGTCGACCCGATGGCGGCGACCGCCATGGCGGACGCGCTCGTGTCGACCCGCGTGGTGGCGGTGGTCGCCGAAGGGCTCGTCAACGCGGTCAAGCACGCGGCGGCGCGCTCGGCGGCGGTTGACGTCCGTGGCGCGGAGGGCGGATCTGGTCTCGCGGTGCAGGTCCGGACGCCCGGCCGGCTGCGCGGCGATTCGCGCGGGCCGGGACTCGGCGTCGCCGGACTGGGCCCGTCGGCGCGGGTGTTCCAGTCGGGTGATGACGTCGTGCTCGAGGCGTTCGTGCCGACCGTCGCCTCGACGCCCGTTGCCGTGGGTCAGGGGCGCGGGGCGCTCCACGACAGCGATTCGATGTAGCGCAGGAGCACGCCCTCGCGCAGCGCCCAGGGCGAGACCTCGAGTTCATCGACATCGAAGGCCCGCATCGCCTCGTGCAGCACGACCGCACCCGCGACGATCTGGAAGGTCCGGTCGGCCGTGATGCCGGGAAGCTCCTGCCGAGCGGATGCCGGGATGCGGGCGAGTCGGGGGATCCACGAGCTCAGAGCGGAACGCGGCAGCGTCATCCGTTCGATCCCCGACCAGCCCGGAACCGGGTAACCTGCGAGCTTCGCGAGCGACCGGATGGCTTTCGACGACCCGACGACGTGGTCGGGGCGAGGTGCGCCGGACATCGCTCCGACGACGGGCTTCAGTTCTGCGCGGGCGTGCTCGCGCAGGCGCTCGACCGCTTCCTCGCCCGGCGGATCTGCGGCGAGGAACTGCACCGTCATCCGGCCCGCTCCGAGCGGGACGGATGCGGCGAGGTCGGGCAGCTCGTCGCTCCCGGCTGCGATCTCGAGCGAGCCGCCGCCGATGTCGAACAGAAGGATCTGTCCGGCTGACCAGCCGAACCAGCGGCGCACGGCCAGGAAGGTGAAGCGTGCCTCCGACTCGCCGCCGAGCACTTGCAGGTCTTGACCGAGGGCCTCCTCGATGGCGGCGATGACCTCGGGTCCGTTCGTCGCGTCGCGTACGGCGCTCGTCGCCGTGGCTAGCAGCTCGACGACGTTCTCGGTCCGCGACACGGCGACCGCCTCGGTCACGGCTGAGATCAGCGCACGCACGCCCTCGGAGCTGATCGACCCGTCGGGCTCGAGGTAGCGCATGAGGCGCAGCACCGTGCGCTTGCTCGTGCGCGCGAGCGGACGTCCTCCGGGGCGGACGTCCGCGACGAGCAGGTGGACCGTGTTCGAACCGATGTCGAGGACTCCCAGGCGCACACGTTCACAGTACCGGCCCGCCTCCGCCGCCATGCGGCTCGCGAGCGAGGGCTACGATGAGCGCGATGTCTCCTGAAGATCTGCAGGCGCTGACGCCGCTCGCCCCCGCGCTGTATCGAGAGATCGATCGTGCCGACTGGTCGCGGCTGGCCGCGGGAGTGACCCAGCCTCTCACCGAGACCGAGATTGTCCAGCTGCGCGGGCTCGGCGACAAAATGGATCTCGGCGAGGTCGCGGAGGTCTACCTCCCGCTCAGCCGGCTGCTGTCGCTGTACGCGAGTGCCACCCGGCGGCTCGGAGCGGACACCGATGCATTCCTCGGCGACGAGGACAGCACGACGCCGTTCGTCGTCGGCGTCGCCGGGTCGGTCGCGGTCGGCAAATCGACGGTGGCCCGCCTGCTGCGGGAGCTGATGAGCCGCTGGCCCGGCACCCCTCGCGTCGAGCTCGTGACGACCGATGGCTTCTTGTACCCCAACGCCGAGCTGGAACGGCGCGGGCTCATGGCCCGCAAGGGGTTCCCGGAGTCCTACGACCGCCGTGCGCTGATCACGTTCCTGACCGAGGTGAAGTCCGGAGCGGCCGAGGTGCACGCACCGTTCTACTCGCACATGCGATACGACATCGTCCCGGACGCCCAGATCACCGTGCGTCGTCCCGACGTCGTCATCGTCGAGGGACTGAACGTCCTCGCGCCGCCGCCGGCGCCGCACGAGGTCGCCGTGAGCGACCTGTTCGACTTCTCCATCTACGTCGACGCGGACGCCGATCACATCAGCGGCTGGTACGTCGACCGATTCATGGCGCTCAAAGCTGGCGCCTTCAACAACCCGTCGTCCTATTTCAAGACCTTCGCCGACCTGGATGACGACGAGGCGGTTGCGATGGCGCGAGGCTTCTGGAACGACATCAATCTGCCGAACCTCATCGAGAACGTCCTGCCGACGAAGCACCGTGCCACGCTCATCCTCCACAAGGGTGCATCGCACGCCGTCGAGCGCGTGCTCCTGCGCAAGCTCTGAGCGCTGTCCCGGCGGGCGGGGCGGCGTGCCCGCCGATCCGGAGGATGACGGGCACGCCTGGGTGTGGACGACCCCCGCTCAGGGGGAGGGGTGCGACCTGAGGCCGCGCGGCCTGACCGGACCAGCCGGCCTGACCGGGGCCCGGGCCGCGGTGATCGAGCGTGAGCCGCCACATCCGGGTGGCAAGCATCGGAGCGTCGGCCGTGGCCGACGGAGCGGAGCGCGACCGAAAGAGTCGACGCTGTATCGGCGGCTGCTTCCCAGCAGGCATCCGGACGCGTGCGATCGACCCGTCATGGTTGTCCCCAATTCCCCAGCGAGAGCGGAAAACACCGACTCTCGTTCCCCAATACCGCCGGGCCGAGCGCACCGGGTCCCATCCCGGCGAGTCCGTGAGCCCCGCGTTTCGCCCGGGCCGAGGCCGCGGGCTGCGCTCAGTATGTCAGAGGGTCCGGTTCACCGGAAGCACGAATTTCCGGCTGTTTGCGGCCCGCGGTGGCTCCCCGTGTGCGTTGTGCAGCGCGCGTGCGCGGCTGCGCACTGCACAACGCCCTCACGGTGCACAGATCCCCATCGACACCTTGAGTTCGACACACGTCGGGACTCCCGCGCCCCCCAAAAACGGGGAGTCAGCGCGTCGAGTTTGATGGTACCGCCGAAACCCTTGTCCGCCAATAGGGGGACAAAGCTCGTGCTCAGGAATCGCGGTTGCGCGGCCCCGCATCCGGTAGGCTTTTTTCGCTCGCGCATGACTCGAACCGTTCCCCAAGCGGTGATTCGGTCGACCAGCCGTCCCCAACGGCCCGGCCGAGAGCTCGCGGGCGTTGCGGGGCCCTCTCGAGTAAATCAGTCCCCAAATGGCTGACTCGAGAGGGCCCTCGTCTCACTTCGCGGCGGCCGCGGCCGCTGTTCTGTTACGCGCCCGTCATCACAACCTGCTAGGTATGAATCATGGATCTGGGGCGGCGTTCGCGCGCGCTCGTGCGCGCCGTACTCCGCGTGCGCGCGCCGGGGTTCCGCCGACGCTCCCGCTGGCGGTTCGCCGTCGCGCTGGCCACGGTCGCTGTGCTCGCGAGCACAGCGACCCTCGCTCCCGCCGCGGCGTCGTCGGCGTTCGCGCCCGCGAGCGCCCCGGTCTCGGCGGCCGCCGGTGACCGCGTCATCCGCTTCTCCGACGCCGTCGACACCGACGCCCGCGCCGTGCTGCTCGTGCACGGCTGGCTGAGTACGACGCTTCCGGCGACTGTCGGCGCGGGAGCGTTCGCGCGCTCGCCGTTCGCCCGCCCGGTGCAGTGGCGTGATGGCTCGGGAGCCCGCAGCGGGCGCGGGATGTCGGCGTCGCTGCAGCAGCGCCTCGAGGCGATCCCCGGTACGGCGGTCTACGCGTTCGACTACTCCGCGAACTCGGCGGGATGGGTGGGCGCCAACGGCTCCGCCGACAACCTCGCCGGCGCCATCCGCACGATCGCGGCGTCCGTGCACGGCCCCGTCGACATCGTGACCCACTCGATGGGCGGGCTCGCCCTGCGATACGCGCTGCGTGACGCGCCCGACGTCGCGGCGCTCGTCGGGCAGGTCGTCACGGTCGGGACGCCGACGCAGGGATCCGACATCGCGAACGTCGCCGTCGACATCGCCGCAGCCATCCGGACGACGATGTCGACCCTGCCGGTGCTGCAGAACCTCCTGCTGCCGTGGATCGGCGCCGTCTGCAACAACCAGCTCGCGAGCGACGCGCTCGACGGCTGCGACCTGCCGCCGGTGATCCGCACGGGCATCGCCGCGCTCGGACCCGGGGGCACGGCGCTCCGGGCGGGGTCCGTCGACCTCGCCGACCTGCCCGACTGGCCACCCGGTCTGCGGGTGCACGCGATCGCCGGCAGCGCCGTGGTCTCGTTGCCGCTCGGCCGCGGCGCCACGTGGGACGTCGCCCTCGGCGACGGCCTCGTCGCCGAGACGTCTGCGCTCGCCGACGCCGACGAGGTCACGGTCGTGACGTGCCGTACCGAGCTCGAGCCCGGCCTGGCCGGCGTGAGCAGTGTGCTCTCGGGCGAGGTGGCGGCACCGCCGTTCGGCGGCGCATGCGGGCATGATGCGATCTTCGCCAATCTCGAGGTCGTCGACGCGGTCCTCGAGGCCCTCGGCCAGGCGCCCGTGCCGGCGCGAGGCTAGCGCTCATCGCGGACGCCGAGGGGCGCACTCGCCGCGATCTAGGATGGACCCCATGTGCGGAATCATCGGCTACGTGGGCCCCCGGCCCTCGCAGGACATCCTGATCTCGGGCCTGGCCCGTCTCGAGTACCGCGGCTACGACTCCGCCGGCATCGCCGTCATCGACGGCGACGGGGGCCTGGGCACCCGCAAGCGCGCGGGCAAGCTGCAGGTGCTGCGCGACGATCTCGCCGCCCACCCGCTCGCCGAGGGGACGACCGGCATCGGCCACACCCGGTGGGCGACGCACGGCGGCCCGACCGACGCCAACGCGCACCCCCACCTGGCCGACGACGACAAGCTCGCCGTCATCCACAACGGCATCATCGAGAACTTCGCCGAGCTGAAGGCCGAGCTCGTCGACGCCGGCCACACCTTCCGCAGCGAGACCGACACCGAGGTCGCTGCCGCTCTGCTCGGCCGCGAGTACGCGGCATCCGGTGACCTCGTCGAGGCCTTCCGCGCGACGGTGTCGCGTCTCGAGGGCGCGTTCACCCTGCTCGCGCTGCACCGCGACCAGCCGGGCCTCGTCGTGGGCGCCCGTCGCAACTCGCCCCTCGTGATCGGCCTCGGTGACGGCGAGAACTTCCTCGGCTCCGACGTCGCCGCGTTCGTCGAGCACACCCGCCACGCCCTGGCGATCGGTCAGGACGAGATCGTCGCGATCACCCCCGACGAGGTCACCGTCACCGACTTCTCGGGCGACGCCGTCGACGTCGAGCCGTTCGAGGTCGTCTGGGACGCCGCCGCGGCCGACAAGGGCGGCTGGTCGTCGTTCATGGCCAAGGAGGTCTCGGAAGAGCCCGAGGCCGTCGCCAACACGATCCGCGGCCGCGTCCACGACGGTCTCGTGCAGATCCCCGAGCTCGACGGTCTCGACGAGCTGTTCACCGGCATCGATCGCATCATCGTCATCGCCTGCGGCACCGCCGCCTACGCCGGCATGGTCGGCAAGTACGCCCTCGAGCAGTGGGCCCGGGTGCCCGTCGACGTCGAGCTCGCGCACGAGTTCCGCTACCGCGACCCCGTGATCGGCGAGCGGACGCTCGTGGTCTCGATCAGCCAGTCCGGCGAGACCATGGACACGCTCATGGCCGTGAAGTTCGCGCGCGAAGCGGGCGCGAAGACGCTGTCCATCTGCAACACCCAGGGCGCGACCATCCCGCGCGAGTCCGACGCGATCGTCTACACGCACGCCGGTCCCGAGGTGGCCGTCGCCTCGACCAAGGCCTTCGTCGCGCAGATCACCGCGCTGTACCTGCTCGCCCTGCACGTGGGCCGGGTGCGCGGTGCCCTCGACGCCGACACGATCGCCGCGCAGGTGGCGCAGCTCGAGGCGGTGCCCGAGAAGATCGCCCGCGTGCTGGCGACCGAGCAGGAGCACATCGAGCAGTTCGCGCACTGGATGGCCGACACCCGCTCGGTGATCTTCCTCGGCCGTCACGTCGGCTACCCGATCGCCCTCGAGGGCGCGCTCAAGCTCAAGGAGATCTCGTACATCCACGCCGAAGGCTTCGCCGCCGGTGAGCTCAAGCACGGTCCCATCGCCCTCATCGAGCCGGGTCAGCCCGTGTTCGTCATGGTGCCCTCGCCCAGCAGCTCGCCGCTGCTGCACGCCAAGGTCGTCTCGAACATCCAGGAGATCCGCGCCCGCGGCGCCCGCATCATCGCGGTCGCCGAAGAGGGGGATGCCGCTGTGCTCCCGTTCGCCGACGAGGTGCTGCGCATCCCGCTGGCCGAGCCGCTGTTCGAGCCGCTGCTCGCGGTGGTGCCGCTGCACATCTTCGCGATGGGCCTCGCGACCGCGAAGGGCCTCGACGTCGACCAGCCGCGCAACCTGGCGAAGTCGGTCACGGTCGAGTGAGCCGGGCACGGCGGGGAGGGATGCCGTGATCGTGGGCATCGGCGTCGACCTCGTCGACGTGCCGCGCTTCGAGCGTTCGCTCGAGCGCACCCCGCGTCTGCTCGACCGACTCTTCTCGCCGGGCGAACGTGCGCTCAAGCCCCGCTCGCTCGCGGCCCGCTACGCCGCGAAGGAAGCGCTCATCAAGGCGCTCGGCGGCTCGGAGGGCGTGCACTGGGTCGACATCGAGGTGACCTCCGAGGCATCCGGGCGGCCCGTGTTCGCGCTGAGCGGCGAGACGGCTCGCACGGTGACGGGCCGCGGCGTGACCGCGCTGCACCTGTCGCTGTCGCACGACGCGAACCTCGCGACCGCCTACGTCGTGGCTGAGGCGGCGGCATGAGCCCGGCGAGCCGCCGTCCGCTGCGCGAGGCGCTCGTCGACGTCGACGCGATCGAGCAGAACGTCCGGCATCTGCGGCGGATGGTGCAGACCGAGGTCATCGCCGTCGTGAAGGCCGACGGGTACGGCCACGGGGCCGTGCGCGCCGCTGAGGCCGCGCTGGCGGGCGGAGCGTCCCGGCTGGGCGTCGCCGACATCGGCGAGGCTCTCGCGCTGCGGGCGGCGGGCATCACGGCCCCGGTCGTGGCCTGGCTCCACGCCCCCGACGAGGATTTCCGCACCGCTGCCGAGCACGGCGTCGAGCTCGGCATCTCGAGCTTCGCGCAGCTGCAGGCCGCTGCGGCCGCGGCATCCGGTGAGCAGCCCGTGGGGGTGCACCTCAAGGTCGAGACGGGGCTCGGACGCAACGGCGTCGAGCCGCACGAGTGGCGTCGCGTCTGCGCCGAGGCCGCACGGCTCGAGCGCGTCGGGCGGCTGCGGGTGGTCGGTGTGTTCAGCCACCTCTCCAACACGAGCGCCGACGACGACCGCGCCGCGTTGGGCCGGTTCCACGCGGCGCTGGACGAGGCGGCCGAGGTCGGGCTCACACCGCCGCTGCGTCACATCGCCGCCTCGCACGCGGCGATCGCGCTGCCCGAGGCCCGGCTGAACTGCGTGCGATTGGGCATCGCGGTGTACGGGCTGTCGCCGATCGCGGGACGCGACTCGGCTGATCTCGGGCTGCGCCCGGCGATGACTCTGCGCACCGCGGTGGCCGCGGTGCGGCGGGTGCCGGCCGGCCAGGGTGTCTCGTACGGCTACACGCATCGAGCCGCCACCGAGACGACGCTGGCGCTCGTGCCGCTGGGTTATGCCGACGGCGTGCCCCGCCACGCGTCGGGTCGCGGACCCGTCGTGATCGGTGGGCGCCGGTATACCGTCGCCGGACGCATCGCGATGGACCAGTTCGTCGTCGACGTGGGTGACGCCGACGTCTCGGTCGGCGACGAGGCGATCCTGTTCGGCGACCCGACTCTCGGCGCTCCGAGCGCGGCCGACTGGGCCGACGCCGCCGAGACGATCGACTACGAGATCGTGACCCGGATCGGTGCCCGCGTGCACCGCACCACGGTGACGTCTGAGAGAGGGGAGGACCGACGGTGAGCGGAATGGACGAATACCTCGGGCAGCGCGAGGTCACCTCGGCCGAGGACATGGAGGCCTGGGGTCGCGAGATCGGCGCACGTCTGCGCGCGGGCGACCTCGTCGTGCTGACCGGCCCGCTCGGCGCCGGCAAGACGACGCTGACGCGGGGCATCGGTGCGGGCCTGGGCGTGCGCGGTCCCATCCAGAGCCCGACCTTCGTCATCGCCCGGACGCATCCCTCGCTCGTCGACGGGCCGCCGCTCGTGCACGTCGACGCCTACCGCCTCGGCTCGCCCGCCGAACTGGCCGACCTCGACCTCGACCTCGACGCGAGCGTCACGATCGTCGAGTGGGGCCACGGGATGGTCGACGGGCTGCGCGACAGCTGGTGGGAGATCGAGCTCGAGCGCGGCTGGAGCGGCACGGGCCTCGACAACGCTTGCGGCACGAGTGGGCCGGCGGCGGCCGAGATGGCGGATGCCGCTCCGCGCATCGTCACGGTCACTCGACGCCCCTGAGGAGCGCGGGCACGCCGGGGCCGACTACCCTGGATGACGTGATTCTGGGCATCGACACCTCGATCGGCACGGCCGTCGCGGTCGTCGACCCGGACGGCGCCGTGCGGGCCGAGGCGGTCAGCCCCGACACCCGCGGCCATGCCGAGGTCATCGGCGAGCTGATCGTGCGTGCCCTGTCGGCGGCCGGTCTCAGCGGCCCCGACATCACCGCGGTCGCCGCGGGGATGGGCCCGGGCCCGTTCACGGGGCTGCGCGTCGGCATCGCGGCGGCCCGTGCCTTCGCGCTCGGTCGCGGCATCCCGCTCGTCCCGGTTGCGAGCCACGACGCGGCGGCCCTGGCGCGCATGCGTCCCGGCTCCGGCTTCGCGGCCCCCCTCGAGGGCGAGCCGATCGCGATCGTCACCGACGCGCGGCGACGCGAGCTCGCCGTCTCGGTCTACCGGGTCGAGGGCGGACTGCCCGTGCGCATCGTCGATCCGCACCTCGTCCCGCGCGCCTCGACCGACGTCGTGCCGTTGTTCGGCGCGTCGGCGGGCGAGCTCGACGAGACGACGCGCATCAGCGCCGTCGCCCTCGCGCGCATCGCCGCGTCGCGGTTGCGCGCGGGCGACCTCGCCGACGCCGTCGTCGAGCCGCTGTACCTGCGCGCCCCGGACGTGAGCGTCCCCGCCGGCCCGAAGAAGGTGGGCTCGTGACGCTGCGCGCGGCGACACGTGACGACCTCGACGCGATCATGGCGCTCGAGGAATCCGCGTTCCCGAGCGACGCCTGGAGCCGCACGGCGATGGCCGCCGAGATCGCCTCGCCCCACGGCCGGTACCTCGTCGACGACGAGTCGGGCCGGGTCGTGGGCTACGGGGGAGTGCGCGCCGTCGTGGGCGCCGGCGACGCCGACATCCAGACCATCGCCCTCCACGCCGACGTGCGCGGCACCGGCCGCGGTCGAGCGCTGCTGCGCGCGCTGCTGGACGAGGCCCGCGAGCGGCGCGCCCGACAGGTGTTCCTCGAGGTGCGTGCCGACAACCCGGTCGCGCAGCGCCTCTACGCCTCCGAGGGGTTCGTCGAGATCGCCCGCAGGCCGCGGTACTACCAGCCCGACGACATCGACGCGATTATCATGCAGCTGAACCTCCCGCAGCCGGGAACAGCCGGGAAGGCCGACCGATGAGCCCCGCCATCCGCCGTGACGAGCCCCTCGTGCTCGGCATCGAGACGAGCTGCGACGAGACCGGGATCGGCATCGTCCGCGGCCGCACGCTGCTGTCGAACACCATCGCGAGCTCGATGGCCGAGCACGCGCGGTACGGCGGCGTCGTGCCCGAGGTCGCGGCGCGAGCTCACCTCGAGGCTCTGCAACCCGCGATCGAAGCGGCGGTGGCCGAGGCCGGCGTCGAGCTGAGCGATCTCGACGCGGTGGCCGTCACGAGTGGTCCCGGGCTCGCCGGCGCGCTGATGGTCGGCGTGGGCGCCGCGAAGTCGCTCGCCGTCGCGCTCGACAAGCCGCTCTACGCCGTCAACCACCTCGTGGGCCACATCGCCGCCGACATCCTCACGGGTGACGACGTCGAGTACCCGACTGTCGCGCTGCTGGTCAGCGGCGGGCACACGTCGCTGCTGCTCGTGCGCGATCTCGTGTCGGACGTCGAGATGCTCGGCGAGACGATGGATGACGCCGCGGGCGAGGCCTTCGACAAGATCGCCCGCATCCTCGGCCTGCCCTATCCCGGCGGGCCCGAGATCGACCGCGCCGCCGCGACGGGCGACCCAAACGCGATCCGCTTTCCGCGCGGGCTCTCGCGAGCCTCCGACATGGCGGCGCACCGCTACGACTTCTCGTTCTCGGGCCTGAAGACCGCCGTCGCCCGCTGGATCGAGCAGCGCGAGGCGGCGGGCGAACCCGTCCCGGTCGCCGACGTGGCCGCGTCGTTCCGCGAAGCGGTCGTCGACGTGCTGGTGACCAAGGCGCTCGACGCCTGCGCGCAGCACGGGGTGCCGCGCCTGCTGCTCGGCGGCGGCGTCATCGCCAACCGGCGCCTGCGCGAGGTCGCGCTCGAGCGCGCCGCCGCGGCGGGCGTCGCGGTGCGCATTCCGCCGCTGAGTCTGTGCACCGACAACGGCGCCATGATCGCCGCCCTCGCTGCCGAACTGATCGCCGGGGGCGCCGCGCCGTCGACCCTCGCGTTCGGCGCCGACTCCACACTTCCGGTCACCGAGATCCAGGTCCGGGGATGACCGAGCCGGTCCCGCCCCGTGTCGAGTGGGCGCCCGAGCCGGAGGTGCTGCCGCGGTCCGGCGGTTGGGCGCTCACCCTCGCGATCGTCGGGCTCCTGCTCTCGCTTCTCGTCGGCTGGGCCTTCCCCCTGGGCATCGCGGCGGTCGTCCTGGCGATCCTCGCGCTGCGCCGCCCCTGGGAGAGCCGTGCCGTCGGCGTCTGGGCGCTCGTGCTGGGGTCGCTGTCGCTGGTCTACAGCGCGGGCTGGCTCGTGTGGGGCGCGATGCAGGCCGGCATGATCGGCTGACGCGCTGCGATCACACCCGGTCCGCGAGGACCGCGGCTCGTCGGTCGCCGATGCGCGTGAGGAAGAGCGTCGCCGAGTTCGGGCCCGAGAGCGCGAGCTTCTTGCGGAACTGCGCGGGGTCGACATCCACGCCCCGCTTCTTGATCTCGAGCGTGCCGATGGCCTCGCGTCGCAGCACCGCGTCGATGTCACGGGTTCTCAGCGGCAGCACTTCGCGCACGCGGAACGTGGCGGCGAACGGCGTGGTCTTCGCGTCGTCCGAGGTCATGTAGGCCGTGCCGCCGGCGAGCATGCCGGCATCCAGCGATCGGGCGACCTCGCCGATCAGGCGCGCGCGGATGACGGCACCGTCGGGCTCGTGCAGGTAGGCGCCGAGCGGCCGCTCCGCCGCGTCCGAAGCGTCGGCGGCGGCGGTCAGCTCGGCGGCCGTGTCACCGCGCAGCACGAGGGCGGCGCGACGGATGCCGGGCCGGGCCAGAGCCCCCGACCACAGCACGAGCTCGATGGTCGAGCCGTCGGCGCTGATCCACTGCGCCTCGACGTCGTCGGGGAGGTCGTCGCGGTCGTACGCGGGGCCGAGCTTGATGCCGGTGGGCAGCTGCCGCGCCAGGTCGAAGGCCCAGGGCAGCGCCGGGGTGTAGTCGGATGCCGTCAGCCGCCGCGTCTCGCCGTGCCGGCGGTGCGCCGCGCGGGATCGAGCCAGACGCCGTCGATGCCGTCGAGCGGCGTGTCCTCGGCGCGGCCGTGGCGCACGCGCGCGGTGTCGCCGAACGGAGCCAGGTTGTACGCGGCGATGGCGGCGGTGATCTCGTCCGCGTCGACCGCGAGGACGTCGAGGCCGATGCCGGCGAGACCGAGCGCGTCGCCGCCGATGCCGCAGCCGAGGTCGGCGACGCGGTGCATGCCCGCGTCGCGGAACCGACCCGCGTGGCGCGCGGCGACGGCCAGACGCGTCGCCTGCTCGAGGCCCGCACGCGTGAACAGCATGCGGTCCGCGAACGGCCCGAACTTGGCGCGGGCCCGCTCCCGCAGACGTGCTTGACCGACCGCCGCCGACACCAGGTCGGGCGAGAGTCCCTCGCGCCGCAGTCGCGACACCGCGGCCGCGGCATCCGCCGTCGACGAGATGTGCAGCGAGTCGACGAGCCGCAGCCCCTCGGGGGTCAGCAGGGCGGAAAGCTCGGCGTGATCCACTCGGTCAGCCTACGCCCCGCGTCCGCGTGCGGTTGGCACTCGCGTTGCGTGAGTGCCAACGTCCCCCTAGACTCGGAGTTGGCACTCTCAGGGTGAGATTGCCAACGAGTCTTGTCGAAGAAAGAGGTAGACCGTGTCGGTTTCCATCAAGCCGCTCGAGGACCGCATCGTCATCAAGCAGGTCGAGGCCGAGCAGACCACCGCGAGTGGTCTGGTCATCCCCGACACCGCCAAGGAGAAGCCCCAGGAGGGCGAGGTCGTGGCCGTGGGCCCCGGCCGCATCGATGACAACGGCAACCGCGTTCCGCTCGACGTCGCCGTCGGCGACCGGGTGATCTACAGCAAGTACGGCGGGACCGAGGTCAAGTTCGGCGCCGACGAGTTCCTCGTCCTGTCGGCGCGCGACGTCCTCGCCGTCGTCGTCCGCTGACGCATAGCTCTTCTCCGAAGGCCCGGGTGCACATCGCACCCGGGCCTTCGTCGTGGCGGGCGGGCGACGCTCGATGGCAGCCGCGCGCGCGACGCGCGTGTCATGACCGAACTAGAGTTGGCTCGTGACACCCCTCGACCCCGCCCGCGAACGCACGCTCGGCGGGGTCTACGCTTTCGCCGCGTACGTCCTCTGGGGCTTCATGCCCCTGTACTTCCTGCTGCTGGCGCCGATGGGCCCCTTCGAGGTGGTGTCGTGGCGCATCCTGTTCTCGCTCGTGTTCTGCGCCGTGCTGCTCACCGTGCTGCGCACCTGGCGCAAGCTGATCGCCATCCTGCGCACGCCGCGACTCGTGCTGTGGACGATCGTCGCCGGCATCCTGATCTACATCAACTGGCAGGTGTTCCTGATCAGCACCCTGACCGGTCACGTGATCGAGGGCAGCCTCGGGTACTTCATCAACCCGATCGTCACCGTGCTGCTGGGCGTGCTCGTGCTGAAGGAACGGCTGCGCGTGGCGCAGTGGGTCGCGATCGGCATCGCCGTCGTCGCCGTGGGCGTCATCGTCGTCGGCTACGGGGCGTTCCCCTGGATCGCGCTGATGCTCGCCGCGAGCTTCGGCACGTACGGTCTCGTGAAGAAGCAGATCGGCCCGTCGGTCGACGCGGTCAGCGGCCTCACGCTCGAGTCGCTCTGGCTCGCCCCCATCGCGATCGTGCAGGCGATCGTCGTCGCCGTCACCGGTGGACTCGTGCTCGGCACCGTGAGCCCGGGGCACACCGCCCTCGTGACCCTCGCCGGCGTCGTGACCGCCGTGCCGCTGCTGTTCTTCGCCGCCGGAGCCCGCCGCAGCAGCCTGACGGTGATCGGACTGCTGCAGTTCGTCGCGCCGATCCTGCAGTTCATCACCGGCGCCTGGATCCTCGGCGAGCCGATGCCGCTGGAGCGCTGGATCGGGTTCAGTCTCGTCTGGCTCGCGCTCGTCGTGCTGAGCGTCGACTCGCTGCGTGCCGCGCGTCGACCTCGCCGCGCGACCGACGCCGACGACGTCGCTCCCGTCGTCTGACCCGTCCGGCGCCCGAGGCCGCGGACACACGATCGGGTTTCGCGTGGCACCGGTACCATCCGCGGAATCGCGCGGAGGCGGGCGGGCCGGAAGTAACGATTCGGTCGCGTAACAGACCGTTAACACATCGCAACATCCCCGATGCAGCGGCGCCACTAGGTTTGACCCAACCTCGCGGAGCTTCGGTCCCGCGGTCCCACTCATCAAGGAGCACAATGGGCGTTCTCACCCGTTCCCGCACCGCGAAGGTCATCGGCGGCATCGCCGTGATCGGCGCGAGTGCACTCGTCCTGGCCGGATGCGCCGGCGGCAGCGACCCGGCTGCCTCGGGCGACGCCGGCGGCGACGCGGCCGACTTCCCGATCGACTGCGCCGAGGCCGAACCCGCGTCCTACACGCCCGAGTACACCTCGACGTCGACAGGTCCCGGCACCGACCTCACCTACACCATCGGCACCGCGCTGCCCCAGACCGGCAACCTCGCCTTCCTCGGCCCGCCCGAGATCTCGGCCACCGAGTTCGCCGCGTCGCAGATCAACGCCGCCGGCAAGGGCATCACGATCGACCTCAAGCAGGGCGACTCGGGCGACACCGACAACAAGGCCTACGAGACCGAGATCCCTCGACTGCTGGGCGAAGGTGCCACGGCGATCGTCGGTGCGGCATCCTCGGGCACGTCGCTGCAGTTCATCGACCAGGTCATCGCGGCCAACGCGATCCAGTTCTCGCCCGCCAACACCTCGGCTGCCTTCACCGGCTACGAGGACAAGGGTCTGTACTGGCGCACCGCCCCCTCCGACGTCCTGCAGGGCGAGGTGCTCGGCAACCTGATCGGCGCCGACGGCAACGAGACGCTCGGCATGATCGTGCTGAACGACTCGTACGGCACCGGTCTGGCCTGCTTCACGAAGGCCGCGTTCGAGGCAGCGGGTGGCGAGGTCGTCGCGACCTCGCTGTACAACACCGGTGACACCAACTTCTCGGCTCAGGTCGAGGACGTGCTGGCCGCCGGCCCCGACGCGATCGCGCTGATCACGTTCGAAGAGGTCAAGACGATCATCCCCGAGCTCATCGGTGCCGACGTGGCTCCCGAGAAGCTCTACTTCGTCGACGGAAACCTCGCGAACTTCACCGACGACTTCGAGCCCGGCACCCTCGCCGGCGCGAAGGGCACCTACCCGGCGGTCGACCCCGCGACCATCTCGTCGTTCCGCGACGAGCTGCAGACGTTCTGGACCGGGGCCGGCAACGCCGAGCTGCAGGACTTCACCTACGCGCCGGAGTCCTACGACGCGGTCGTCCTGCTCGCCCTCGCGGCGCTGCAGGCCGGCTCGACGGCGGGCCCCGATGTCGCAGCGAACCTGCAGGCGGTCTCGGGCGGTGCGGGCGAGGGCACGAAGTGCACCACCTTCGCCGAGTGCGCCGACCTGATCATCGCCGGTGAGGCCGCCGACTACGACGGCGTCTCGGGACCGATCACCTTCAACGAGGTAGGCGACCCCACGGAGGCATCCATCGGTGTCTTCGAGTACGGCGACGACAACAACTACGAGTTCGTCCGCGTCGGCTGATCCCTGACGCAGCGAAAGGCCCCGGTCATGCGACCGGGGTCTTTTCGCGTGCTCGGGGTGGGGTGGCTTCAGTTGGCGGGTGGTGCCCGTTCGCGGGGTGGGAGGGGGCGTGAGGTGTCAGGTGAGCGGGGAGGGGTCGGTTCGCTTGGCAGGTGGTGCCCGCTGCTGCGCCGTGCGGGGGCGTGAGGTGTCAGGTGAGTCCGAGCGGCGCGAGGTGGGGCTGCGTGGGGCGGGGCTGCGTCAGGGTGGGGGGCTGCGTCAGGGTGGGGCGGCGCGAGGTTGAGTTGGCAGGTGGTGCCCGTTCGCGGGGTGGGAGGGGGCGTGAGGTGTCAGGTGAGCGGGGAGGTGTCGGTTCGCTTGGCAGGTGGTGCCCGCTGCCGCGCTGTGCGGGGGCGTGAGTTGTCAGGTGAGTCCGAGCTGCGCGAGGCGGGGCTGCGCGAGGTGGGGCTGCGTGGGGTTGGGTCTGCGTCGGGGTGGGGCGGCGCGAGGTTGAGTTGGCAGGTGGTGCCCGTTCGCGGGGTGGGAGGGGGCGTGAGGTGTCAGGTGAGCGGGGAGGGGTCGGTTCGCTTGGCAGGTGGTGCCCGCTGCTGCGCCGTGCGGGGGCGTGGGTTGTCAGGTGAGTCCGAGCTGCGCGAGGCGGGGCTGCGCGAGGTGGGGCTGCGTGGGGTTGGGTCTGCGTCGGGGTGGGGCGGCGCGAGGTTGAGTTGGCAGGTGGTGCCCCTTCGCGGGGTGGGAAGCGGCGTGAGGTGCCAGGTGAGGGGTGAGGTGTCGGTTCGCCTGGCAGGTGGTGCCCACTGCTGCGCTCTGAGGGGGCGTGAGGTGTCAGGTGAGTCCGAGCTGCGCGAGGCGGGGATGCGGCGTCAGCTCGTCGGCGACCACTCGCGGCGGCGCAGCGCATCGCCGACGATGCGCGGCGCGGCGGGACGCGGATGCCGGATGTGCGACGCGGCCAGCCGGATGACCTCGAACCCGAGTGCCGCATAGCCGGTGTGCTTCTCGATATCCCGCGCCCACTGCTCGGTCGAGGTGCGATGGTGATCCCCCTCGACCTCCGCGATCACGCGATAGCGGGGCCACACGGCATCCGCGATTCCGACCAGGCGGCCGGTGCGATCTCGAATCTCGAGGTCCAGCACCGGCTCGGGCAGCCCGGCGGCGGTCAGCTCGAGGCGGCAGTCGGTCTCCAGCGGCGACATCGACCCCACACGGATCAGCGACAGTGCCTCCGCGAGCTTCGCCGCGCCGACCCGGCGGCCAGCGGTTGCGGCAGCCGCGAGCGACTCGGGCGTGGTCCGTCGCTGATCGGGGCGGCGGACGCCGCCCGCGCCACGCGGCACCCGGACGAGGGCGTCTCCCGCTCGGACGAGCTCGCGCACATCGGCATCCCGTCCGAGCATGGCCCACGTCGACGCGGGGTCCGACACCCGGAGGCCCTCGAGCGAGGTGAGTACGACGTGCGTCGGAGCGAACTGATGCCCGCGGATGCCGCGGCGGCGGGGCGCGCGCCGGGGCGCGATGACCCCGACATCGAGCTCGGTGCGAGGTGCGATCCCCGCGCCCCACAGGATCGCTGCCGTGCGACCGCAGAAGAACGCGTCGTCCGACATGACCTGCACGTACGAGGCCGCATCGGCGAGCACGCGGCGCCGGACAGCCCGGTCCTCCGCGAGCGGCCCGCTGTCGGCGACATCCTCGGTGCGTCGGCGGCGGACGCCGCGGAACGGGGTCTCGAGGTCGGACGCACGCATCCGCTTAGCCGAGACCCCCAGAGCGGATGCCGCCGAGCACGAGAACGCGTCGCCCAGGGCGGGAGGCAGAGGCTGGGGAGGTCGCGGCATCCTTCGATCGTCGCAGTCGGCTCCGCGCGACATTCGGGTAGAGACGCCAGGTGTGCGTAACACCCGCGGTTCGCTCGCGGGGGAGGAGGCGCGGCGCTCGCCGGTCCGCCTCCATCTGGCAGCTGCTGCCCCTTCCCTCGCAGGAAGGCGGCGCGACCTGCCAAGCCAGGCCCACGCGCGCGGCTGCCGCCCCTCCATCTGGCAGCTGCTGCCCCTTCCCTCGCAGGAAGGCGGCGCGAGCTGCCAAGCCGAGCCCACGCGCGCAGCTGCCGCCCCGCCAACAACTGCCATGCCAAGCCCGCGCGCCGCGCGTAGCCCGAGCCGAAGCCCGCCGCGGGGCGGGTCGGGGTCAGGTCCCGAGGGTGCCGAGGTACAGCCCGATGACCTTGGGGTCGTTGAGCAGCTCGCGGCCGGTGCCGGTGTAGGCGTCGCGGCCCTGGTCGAGGACGTATCCGCGATCGCAGATCTGCAGGCAACGACGCGCGTTCTGCTCGACCATGATCGTCGTGACGCCGGCCTTGTTGATCTCGGAGACCCGCAGGAACGCCTCGTCCTGACGCGACGGAGACAGTCCCGCCGACGGCTCGTCGAGCAGCAGCACGTAGGGGTCCATCATGAGCGCGCGGCCCATCGCGACCATCTGACGCTCGCCGCCCGAGAGCGATCCGGCCCGCTGCTGCAGGCGCTTGGCGAGGTCGGGGAAGATCGAGGTCACGAAGTCGGTGCGCTCGGCGACGACCTTGGGTCGCTGGTAGGCGCCCATCTGCAGGTTCTCGGCGATCGTGAGACTCGGGAACACGTTGTTCGTCTGCGGGACGAACCCCACGCCCTTGGCCACGAGCCGGTTCGCCCGCAGCCCCGTGATCTCGTCACCGTTGAGCTTGACCGACCCGGACCGCACCTTCACCTGGCCGAAGATCGCCTTGAGCATGGTCGATTTGCCGGCGCCGTTGGGGCCGATGATTCCCACGAGCTCACCCTTCGCGGCGGTGAGGTTCGCGCCGTTGAGGATGTTGACTCCGGGCAGGTAGCCGGCGTGGACGTCGGTCAGTTCGACGACGTTCTCGGTCACTTCTGGTCCTCTGCCTTCTGGTCGGCGGTCGTGCCGGAGGTCGGGCCCGCGGGTCCGTCCGTGGCCGGTGCCTCGTCGATCGCCTGGTCGAGCTCGTGCACGGTCTCGACGAGCTCCTCCGCCTCGGGCGGCAGCTCACCGGCGTGACGGCCCGTGACGACGCCGAGATCGACGTCCTGGTGGGCGCCGAGGTAGGCGTCGATGACCGCCGGGTTCTGCATGACCGTGTCGGGTGCCCCTTCGGCGACGACGCGGCCTTCCGCCATGACGACGACCCAGTCGGCGATGTGGCGCACCATGTGCATGTCGTGCTCGACGAACACGACCGTCATGCCGAGGTCCTTGAGGTCGAGGATGTGGTCGAGCAGCGACTGCGTGAGGGCCGGGTTCACGCCGGCCATCGGCTCGTCGAGCATGACCAGCACGGGGTCGCTCATGAGGGCGCGCGCCATCTCGAGGAGTTTGCGCTGCCCGCCCGAGAGCGACGCGGCGAAGTCCTTCTCTTTGGCGTCGAGCTTGAACCGCTTGAGCAGGCCGCGGGCCTTCTCGTCGATCTCGTTCTCCTGCTTGCGCCACAGGAACGGCAGGATGCCGGCGAGCATGCCCTCGCCGGTCTGCTTGGGCGCGCCGAGCTTCATGTTCTCGAGCACGGTGAGCAGGCCCAGCGACTTCGTCAGCTGGAACGTGCGCACCTGGCCCATGCGTGCTGTCTTGTAGGCAGGGATGCCGGCGAGGTTGTTGCCGTCGAACGACCACGACCCCGCGTTGGGCTTGTCGAAGCCGGTCAGCAGGTTGAACAGGGTCGTCTTGCCGGCACCGTTCGGTCCGATCAGTGCGGTGATGGCGCCCCGGGGGATCTCGAGGTGCTCGACGTCGACCGCGGTCAGACCGCCGAAGACGCGCTTGACGCCGTCGACGACGATGATCGGGTCGACCTTGGCGACGCCGGGGCGGATCTCGCCGCTGCCGTCGTCTTTGTGCAGGCCGGTCGCCTTGGGGCGCGGCGTCGGGGGTACGACATCAGCGGACAAAGGTCAGCTCCTTCTTGCTTCCGAGGATGCCCTGCGGGCGGAAGATCACCAGCAGCATCAGGGCCACACCGACGAGGACGAACACGAGCATCTGGCTCTGCTCGGTCGTCAGGAAGGGCAGCCATCCGATCTCCACCAGGGCGGGCAGCAGGTTCGACAGGAACGCCCGGACGACCCAGAACAGCACGGCGCCGAGCACCGGGCCGAAGATGGTCGCGGCACCGCCGAGCAGCAGGGCGGTCCAGACGTAGAACGTCTGCGAGGTGACGTAGACGTTGGGGTTCACGTTCGTGCCCATCGCGGTGACGATGCCGCCGGCCGCGATGATGACGCCGCCGACGATGAGCGCCTGCATCTTGAACGCGAAGACGTTCTTGCCGAGCGAGCGGACGGCATCCTCGTCTTCCCGGATGCCGCGGATGACGCGTCCCCACGGGCTGCGCATGAGCAGCCACACGAGGGTCACGACGATCGCGATCGTGATGATGCCGACGATGATGACCCACCACTGGTCGGACTGGTAGGTCCACGGCCCGAAGCCCCAACGGCCCGGCGGGAGCGGATTGCTCGCGCGGAAACCGGCCTGGAACCCGGAGAGGCCGTCGGCCGAACCGGTCTGATTGCGGAAGGCCGACGTGAGGAACAGCAGGCGCAGCACCTCGGCGGCGGCGATCGTGACGATCGCGAGGTAGTCCCCGCGCAGGCGCAGGGTGGGGATGCCCATGACCAGCGCGAACAGGACCGCCGCGATGAGGCCGATGAGGGCGGCGACCGGCCAGGCGAGACCGAACGTCAGGATCGAGATCGCGAAACCGTAGGCGCCGATCGCCATGAAGCCGGCGACGCCCATGTTCAGCAGTCCGGCGAAGCCGAAGTGCACGGACAGGCCGATGGCCGCGAGGACGTACCCGAGCGTGGCGGGCGCGAGGATCTGCGCCGCCGTGTTGCTGAGGATCTGGAGGAAGTTCACGATGCCTATCCGATTCGCTCTCGGCGCCCGAGGAGACCCTGCGGGCGGAACAGCAGGATGACGATCAGCACGACCAGCGCGCCGACGTACTTGAGGTCGGACGGGATCCACAGCGTCGAGACCTCGACGAGCAGTCCGACGATGATGGAGCCGAGCAGTGCGCCGAAGGCGGTGCCGAGCCCGCCCAGGGTGACCGCGGCGAAGATCAGCAGCAGGATGCTGGTGCCCATGTCCCACTTGATGCCCGGGCGGAAGTAAGCCCAGAGCACACCCGACAGACCGGCCAGCGCCGCCGCGACGACCCAGACGATCCGGACGACGCCGTCGACGTCGATGCCGCTGGCGGCCGCGAGCGACGGGTTGTCCGAGACGGCGCGGGTCGCGCGACCGATACGCGTACGCATAAGCCACCAGGCGAATCCGGCGATCACGACGAGCGAGACCCCCATGCTGACGAGGTCGGTGACCGTCAGGCGGATCGGTCCGAGGCCGGGGATGACCGAGGTCGAACCACCCGGCAGCTGCGCGGTACCGCCGCCGACGAACATCTGGAAGATGTAGCGCAGGGCGAGCGAGAGGCCGATCGAGACGATCATCAGCTGCACGGTGCCGAGACCGCGGCGGCGGAGGGGACGCCAGAGCCCGGCATCCATCGTCAGTCCGAACAGGGCCGATACGCCCACCGCCAGCGGGATCGCCACCCAGATGGGCAGGCCCAGCCCGGCGGAGAACAGCAGCGCTGACAGGGCGCCGAAGGTCACCATCTCGCCGTGCGCGAAGTTCGACAGTCCCGTCGTGCCGAACACCAGCGACAGGCCGATCGCGGCCAGCGCCAGCATGAGGCCGAAGTTCAGGCCGTTGACCGCTCGCGAGACCAGCTGGTCGACGAAGCTCGTGGTCTGCCGTTCGGCTGCCTCGAGCGTGAAGTTGCGGGTGATGGTGCTCGTCGCGCCGAACTCGACCTCGATGGTCGACTCGAAGCCGTCCGGAACCGACACCCCCGAGGGGAGGCTGTCTTCGACGAGTTCGACGGTGTAGGCGACATCCTTGGTCGGCACGCCGATCGAGAAGCTGCCTCTCTCGTTCGTCTCGCCTTCGGCTTCGAAGTCGCCGCCGGTCACGACGATCGTTGCGCCCTCGACGGGCTCACCGCCGGTGCGGACGTTGCCCGCGATCGTGAACGGTAACGACTCGGCGTCGTCTCCTGCGGCCATGGCGGGGGAGGCGATGCCCAGAAGCGTCACGGCAGCCAGAAGGCCGGCGATCAACGTCGAGAACATGCGCCTCGGGCGACGAGCAGCGCGCGTCATCGGGGTGATCGCCACTGGCACCTCCTGAGATAAGTGGTCGAACGCGCCGAGAGGTACCGGTTCGGTGGCTTCGGCGACACCTGAACGTATGCGCTGATTGTTGCCTGCGTGTTTCGGGTGCGCAACTTCGATCGCGGTGTGTCGTATGCGGGATCGCGGGCCGGGAATTCAGCGGGGCCTCGCGGCGCTTAGAATCGTCGAGACTTCAAGGAGCGCGCATGAGCGACTACAACGACCCGTTCGGATTCGTCGGCCTCACGTACGACGACGTCCTCCTCCTTCCGGGGCACACCGACGTCATCCCTTCCGAGGCGGACACCTCGTCGCGGGTGACCCGGCGGATCACGGTGGCGACACCTCTGCTGTCGGCGGCGATGGACACCGTCACCGAGGCGCGACTGGCCATCGCCATCGCGCGTGAGGGCGGCCTCGGCATCATCCATCGCAACCTCTCCATCGAGGAGCAGGCCGCGATGGTCGACCGCGTCAAGCGCAGCGAGTCGGGCATGATCACCGACCCCATCACGACCACGCCCGACGCGACGATCGAAGAGGTCGACGCCCTGTGCGGGCAGTACCGCATCTCGGGCCTGCCCGTCGTCGACGACGAGGGCCACCTGCTCGGCATCGTCACGAACCGCGACATGCGCTTCGTCTCGGGCTTCGAGCGCCAGACCACCAAGGTGCGCGACGTCATGACGAGCGAGAACCTCGTCACCGGGCGGGTCGGCATCGGAGCCAACGAGGTCATCGCCCTCTTCGCGCATCACCGCGTCGAGAAGCTGCCGCTGCTGGACGAGGATGGCAAGCTCGCCGGCCTCATCACCATCAAGGACTTCGACAAGAGCGAGAAGTACCCCCTGGCGACGAAGGACGACCAGGGTCGTCTCCGCGTCGGCGCCGCCATCGGCTTCTTCGGCGACGCCTGGCAGCGCGCCGAGGCCCTGCGCGACGCCGGTGTCGACGTCATCGTGGTCGACACCGCCAACGGCCAGTCCGCCGGTGTCATCGAGATGGTCAAGCGCCTGAAGGCGGATGCATCCTTCGAGCACATCGACGTCATCGGCGGCAATGTCGCCACGCGCGAGGGCGCTCAGGCCCTCATCGACGCCGGAGTGGATGCCGTCAAGGTCGGCGTCGGGCCGGGATCGATCTGCACCACGCGTGTCGTGGCCGGCGTGGGCGTGCCCCAGGTCACCGCGATCTACGAGGCGTCGCTGGCCGCTCGGGAAGCCGGCATCCCGATCATCGCCGACGGTGGCCTGCAGTACTCGGGCGACATCGCCAAGGCGCTCGTCGCCGGAGCCGACTCGGTCATGCTGGGCTCGCTGCTCGCGGGAACCGACGAGTCGCCGGGCGAGATCGTCTTCCAGGGCGGCAAGCAGTTCAAGCAGTACCGCGGCATGGGGTCGCTCGGTGCCCTGCAGACCCGCGGCAAGAAGACGTCCTACTCGAAGGACCGCTACTTCCAGGCCGACGTGCCGAGCGACGACAAGCTCATCCCCGAAGGCATCGAGGGTCAGGTCGCGTATCGCGGTCCTGTCTCGGCGGTGGCCTATCAGCTGATCGGCGGCCTGCGTCAGTCGATGTTCTACGTCGGCGCCCGCACGGTCGAGGAGCTCAAGGCGCGCGGCAAGTTCGTGCGCATCACCTCGGCCGGGCTCAAGGAGTCGCACCCCCACGACGTGCAGATCGTCGTCGAGGCGCCCAACTACAAGCGCTGATCTCACGCAGCGCTGCGCGTCCGGGCCGCCCGGGCTTGCAGCAACGTGAGCGGAGGAGATCTGCGCACCGGAGGACCGTCGAAAGGCGGCCACCCTCCGGTGTGCAGATCTCCTTCTGTGTGTAGGGCCGCATGTTGGGACGAGGCCGCACGCCGAGTCAGCGCGCACGGTGCAGCCCCTGAGCGACGGCGGTCGCGATGAGTCCGTGCACCTGCGGCCAGTCGTCGACGACCTGCGCATAGGTGACGCGGATGACGTGGTAACCGTGCAGCATGAGCCGCGCGTCGTGCTCGATGTCGGCTGCGCGTTGTCGCCCGACGTGGTGTCCGCCGTCGATCTGCACGACGAGGCGCTCGCCGATGAGCAGGTCTACCGGCCGCCCGAGCAGCCAGACCTGTTGCTGCAACGGCACGCCGAGCCAACGCAACCGCAACGGGAGGATCGTCTCGAGGCCCGAGTCCGAGAACGGCGCAGCCTGCGCCCACAGCTGCCGCGCGGCGGGTGGCAGATCGAGCCGACCCAGGACCTCGCGTGAGGTGAGCTGGCGCCGCAGCGCGGACTCCCAGATCACCAGCGCCGGTTCCACGGGCTGACAACGCGCCACGGTGACGAGGACGTTCTCGATGGGATCGACGAGGGCGTCCGGATGCCGCGGCACGGCCGGCTCATGCCAATGCACGGTGGCCCGGCCGGTCGGGGCTCGACCCGCGTGGGGCGGCGCGGCGACATGGGGTCGGTCCTCGGCGAGGACCCACAGGCCGCGCCGCCGCGCCGCGCTGACGCACGCGATCACCACGCCGTGGCGTGCGGCGGCGACGAGCTCCGCGTCAGCGTCCGGAAGAGCGACCCACCCGCGGCGTACTCGACGCAAAGTGCCCGTCTCGATGGCGGTCTGTATCCGGTACCGCGAGGCCCCGGCATCGTGGAGCGCGGTCGTCCGAGCGACACCGCCGGTTCGCCGCATCCATGACACGATTCGCTCCTCGTCCATGACGCGATACTCGGCGCCGCGGGTCTCCGGCGGTGGGGCGGGGAGCGGATCTGGGGGCGAGTGCCCGCCGGCGCGCGCTGGGGAGGAGCGATGTTCCCTCCGCCGGGGCGCTGGATCCGTCGCCGCGGGAGGAGTTCCGCGCGGGGGAGGAGAGCCGGCGCGGGAGCCGCCTCCGCTGTGCGGATCTCCTCCACATCGCAGCGTCCCCGCTACTCCGCAGCCTCCGCTACTCCGCAGCCCTCGCTCCTTCGGCGCCAGCGCTCGGGAGGAGATCTGCATAACGGAGGACCTCCGACGCGAGGCCTCCTCGGACGCGCAGATCTCCTCCGCTACGACATGCCCCCCCGCCCGGATCAGGTCGTCGGCAGGCGGAACGGAGCGGCGGCGCGCGCGGTGGGGTCGAGCGCGAGATCCGCCAGGGTCGCTCCGACGCCCGGCGCGAACTTGAACCCGTGCCCCGAGAATCCGGCACCCACGACGATCGAGCCGGCGCGGTCGAGCACGAAGGCGCTGTCGTCGGTCGAGGTGTAGGTGCACGACAGATGGACGGCCGAGGCGGAGTCGAGGCCCGGCATCCATTCGCGCACGTAGTTGACCAGGGTTTCGTGGTGCGTCGTGCGGTGCGGGCGTTCGTCGGGGTCCACCACGTCCCCCACGCGGTGGAAACCGACCTTCACGCCCTCGCCCGGCGTCGGCATGCCGTAGACGGGCGCGGGCCAGCGCTCGGGGTCGAGCCGGTGGTTGAACGACGGCCATGGGCCGGTGGTCGGGGCGAAGTGCGCGGGGGTCTCCTCGGTGACGATCAGCCGGGGCAGACGGATGCCGGGCAGCAGGGCCTCGGTCCAGGCGCCGAGCGTCGCGACGACGACATCCGCCTCGAGCTCGCCCCCGCTCGCCAGCGTCACGCGCGCGCCGCGCTCGCCGAGGTCGTCGATGGCTCGCACCGGCGAGTCCCATCTCACCTCGCCGCCCGCCGCGACGATCCGCCGCTCCAGTTCGAGCATCGCCGCCGCCGCTCGTGCGACGCCGGCATCCGGCGAGTACAGGACCTCGTCCTCGAAGCGCATGCCGGGCCAGCGCGCGGCAGCCTCGACGCCCGAGAGCAGGTGCGCGGGGATGCCGCGATCGCCGAGACGGCGCGCGATCGTGGCGAGTCCGCTGTCGGCGGGCGACGCTCCGTCGGCCCCGCCGCCGAGGTCGCTGCCGGCGCCGTGCGTCACGAGGCCGTGCCGCCGCAGCAGCGGTTCGCCGTCCACCTCGCCCAACAGGTCCCAGCCCTCGCGCGCCCGCTGCAGCAGGTCGAGGTAGTGGTCGTCGGCGTAGGCGTTGTTGAAGTTGCGCGTCGCGCCGTGCGAGGCACCGTGGGCATGTCCGCGCCCGAAGCGCTCCAAAACGACGGGCTGCTCGCCCCGACGGGTCAGCGCCCAGGCGGTGGCGAGTCCCATGATGCCGCCGCCGACGATCACGATGCGTGTCATCCCGCCAGCATCCCATCCGACCGCCGGATGCCGCGTCCGGACCGGCCGGTAGGCTGAGGGGGTGACCATGGAGATCGAGCTCGGCCGCGCCAAGCGCGCCCGTCGGGCCTACGCGTTCGACGACATCGCGGTCGTGCCCTCGCGGCGCACCCGCAACCCCGAGGACGTGTCGACCGCTTGGTCGATCGACGCGTTCCAGTTCTCCATCCCCGTGCTGGGCGCTCCGATGGACTCCGTCACGAGCCCGCGCACGGCCATCATGCTGGGCCAGCTCGGCGGCCTCGGCGTGCTCGACCTCGAGGGGCTGTGGACGCGCTACGACGACCCCGAGCCCCTGCTCGCCGAGATCGCAGCGCTGCCCGAGGCATCCGCGACGCGTCGCATGCAGGAGCTGTACGCCGAGCCGATCAAGCCCGAGCTCGTGCGCGACCGCCTCGCCGAGATCCGCGCGAGCGGCGTCACCGTCGCCGGATCGCTCACCCCGCAGCGCACGCAGGAGCTGTACGAGACCGTCGTCGCCGCCGGCGTCGACCTGTTCGTCATCCGGGGCACGACCGTGTCGGCCGAGCACGTGTCGAGCGTCGACGAGCCCCTCAACCTCAAGCGCTTCATCTACGACCTCGATGTGCCCGTCATCGTCGGTGGCGCCGCCACCTACACCGCGGCGCTGCACCTCATGCGCACGGGCGCGGCCGGTGTGCTCGTCGGATTCGGCGGCGGTGCGGCCTCGACGACGCGCGCGACCCTCGGCGTGCACGCGCCGATGGCGACGGCCGTGGCCGATGTGGCCGGTGCGCGCCGCGACTACCTCGACGAGTCCGGCGGGCGTTACGTCCACGTCATCGCCGACGGCGGCGTCGGAACCTCCGGCGACATCGTCAAGGCGCTCGCGATGGGAGCGGATGCCGTCATGCTCGGCGTCGCGCTCGCCCGCGCGACCGACGCCCCCGGCCAGGGCTTCCACTGGGGGCCCGAGGCGCACCACTCGATGCTGCCGCGCGGTCGCCGCGTCGCCGTCGACCAGGTCGCGTCGCTCGAAGAGGTGCTGTACGGCCCGGCACCGGTCGCCGACGGCACGGCGAACCTCATCGGCGCGCTGAAGAAGTCGATGGCCACCACCGGCTACTCCGACCTGAAGGAGTTCCAGCGCGTGGAGGTCGTGGTCGCGCCGTACAGCGTGCGGTGACATGAGCCCGGTTCCCCCCGCTCCCCGCGCGACGATGGCGTTCGCGCCGACCCTGCGCGAGGTGATGCTGCGCCCGTGGTGGCTCGGCATGCTCGCATTCGCGCTGCTGGTCGCGGCGGTGTTCGCGTGGCTCGGCCAGTGGCAGCTCTCGCGCGCCGTCGACACGTCGCCGCCGCCGCCGGGGCAGACCGAACAGGTCCGGCCGCTGTCCGACGTGGTCGGCCCGGGGGAGTACCTGCCGGAACCGCTGGTCGGACAGCGCGTCGAGGTCCGCGGATCGTTCGTGCCAGGTGACTTCGACGTGGTGTCGTCGCGTTTCGATCGCGGGATCGAAGGCTTCTGGGTCACGGGTCAGCTGCGGATCGACCCCGCCGACATCGGGTCGACCGATCCCACCTCGTTGGCCGTCGCGGTCGGGTGGACCGACGACCGCGACGAGGCCGAGGCGGCGGCATCCGCTCTCGACGCCGACCCGCCGCGCGAGGTGACGGTGACCGGTCGCATCATCTCGGACGAGGGTCCCGCGCTCCCGCCGCGCGGTGCCGACCCGCAGGAGCTGACCCGGATGTCGTCGGCTGCGCTGCTCTCGCGCTGGAGCGACACCGCGGGGTTGGACGTCTACCGCGGATACCTCACGTCGGCCGAGGCGTTCGGGGGGCTCACCGCGATCGATTCGCCGGCCCCCGACGAGCGCTCGAACGTCAACTGGCTGAACATCTTCTACGCGGTCGAGTGGGCCGTGTTCGCCGGCTTCGCGTTCTACATGTGGTACCGCCTCGCGAAGGACGCCTGGGAGAAGGAGCTGGAGGACCTCGAGGATGCCGTCGACGGCGACGAATCGGGCGACGCTTCCGCCCCCGACGGCGCGGTGCCGGCGGAAAGCGCACCGTCGTCCCGCGATTAGACTGGATCCCATGCCCCGCGCCCCGAAACTCGCCAGCTTCCCGGCGATCCGGAACGCTCTGCGCTTCTACCAGATCTGCTCTGTCGTCACGGGTGTCGGTCTGCTCCTGCTGCTCGCGGAGATGATCCTCAAGTACACCCCCCTCCACACGGAGCTGTTCGCGGGGGGCTCGGGCGGGCTGCTCTGGTTCGCGCCCGTCATCGCGGGTGCCGACTGCGAGTGGTGGTCGCTGTTCGTGCCGCAGACGAACTCGTGCGAGATGCTCTCGACGGGCGACGGGTTCAACATCTCGCTCGCGATCCTCGTCGTGCACGGGTGGTTCTACGTCGTGTACCTCTTCTCGTGCTTCCGCGTATGGAGTCTCATGCGCTGGACGTTCCCCCGCTTCATCCTGCTCGCCCTCGGCGGCATCGTCCCCGCCCTGTCGTTCTTCATGGAGGCCCGCGTCGGCCGCGAGGTGCGGAAGTACCTCGCTGAGCGCGAAGCAGCGGAAGCCGCCGCATCCATCCCCGCCACGGAAGGCACCCGGTGACCACCCAGACCGAAACGTCCCAGCGGCCCGTCCTCGTCGTCGATTTCGGTGCGCAGTACGCGCAGCTGATCGCTCGTCGCGTGCGCGAGGCCGGCGTCTACAGTGAGCTCGTCCCCCACACCGCCACCGCGGAGGAGATCGCCGCGAAGGATCCGGTGGGCATCATCCTGTCGGGCGGCCCGTCGTCGGTGTACGAGCCGGGCGCCCCGGCGCTCGACCCCGGGGTTTTCGACCTGGGCGTGCCGACGCTCGGCATCTGCTACGGATTCCAGGTGATGGCGCAGACCCTCGGCGGCGAGGTCGCGAACACCGGGCTGCGCGAGTACGGCGCGACGGATGCGACGATCGTGACCGAGGGGACGCTGCTCGAGGGGCAGCCCGCGGCGCAGAACGTGTGGATGAGCCACGGCGACCAGGTGTCACGCGCCCCGGAAGGCTTCGAAGTGCTCGCGCGCACCGCGGCGACGCCGGTCGCGGCCTTCGCAAACGACGTCCGGAAGTTCTACGGGGTGCAGTGGCATCCCGAGGTCAAGCACTCCGATCACGGGCAGAACGTCCTCGAGAACTTCCTCCACAAGGCCGCCGGCCTGCCCGCCGACTGGAACAGCGGCAACGTCATCGCCGAGCAGGTCGAACGCATCCGCGAGCAGGTCGGATCGGGCCGGGTGATCTCGGCACTGTCCGGCGGTGTCGACTCCGCGGTGTCGACCGCGCTCGTCCACAAGGCGGTCGGTGACAAGCTGACGGCGATCTTCGTCGACCACGGTCTGCTCCGGAAGGGAGAGCGCGAGCAGGTCGAGAACGACTACGTCGCCTCGACGGGTGTGCGCCTCGTGACGGTCGACGCTCGCGAGCGCTTCCTCGAGGCGCTCGCCGGCGTGAGCGATCCCGAGCAGAAGCGCAAGATCATCGGGCGAGAGTTCATCCGCGCATTCGAGCAGGCCGAGCGCGACCTCATGGCCGAGGCGGAGGCCGACGGCGAGCCGATCCGATTCCTGGTGCAGGGCACGCTCTACCCCGACGTCGTCGAGTCCGGCGGGGGCGCCGGAACCGCGAACATCAAGAGCCACCACAACGTGGGAGGACTGCCCGAAGACCTTCAGTTCGAGTTGATCGAGCCGCTGCGCACCCTGTTCAAGGACGAGGTCCGCGCGATCGGGCGCGAGCTGGGGCTGCCCGAGGCGATCGTCGGCCGCCAGCCGTTTCCGGGGCCCGGCCTCGGAATCCGCATCGTGGGCGAGGTCACCGCTGACCGTCTCGAGATCCTGCGTGACGCCGACGCCATCGCTCGGGCGGAGCTGACCAAGGCGGGACTCGACGCCGAGATCTGGCAGTGCCCGGTGGTGCTTCTCGCCGACGTGCGCTCGGTCGGGGTGCAGGGTGACGGTCGCACGTACGGTCACCCGATCGTTCTCCGTCCGGTTTCGAGCGAGGACGCGATGACGGCCGACTGGACGCGGCTGCCCTACGACGTGCTGTCGAAGATCTCGAACCGCATCACGAACGAGGTACGCGAGGTCAACCGGGTGGTGCTCGACGTGACGTCGAAGCCCCCGGGGACCATCGAGTGGGAGTGAGTCGGGGCTGATCTCGACGAAAACGGCGGATGCCGCGGCCGAAGGGCTGCGGCATCCGCCGTTTTCCGCGTCATGACGCGGAACCTGGGGCTCAGCGGGGCACGCGACACGCCCGGGATGTCAGCTCGCTTTGCCACGATCGCCGGAGCCGCGTAACTTATTACTTGTTCGCCCCACAGGGAAGAGCGAGAAGGCCGGAAGGCCTACGCCCCCTCAAGCGGAGAACGAAAACCATCCCAAACCTCTTGCGAGAACAAGACGCTTGCGTCTAGGATGGTAACTCCACCCCGAACTGCAGTCCTCGACTGGCACGGAGCACTCGTTCCGGAGACAGATCGAAGCGCGTCGAGGGTGGGGTATGGTTGTGAAGTTGCCCTCTGGGCTGGCTGTGAGGTCAGTTGGGGGAGCGTCCGATCCTTGAGAACTCAACAGCGTGCACTTGTCAAATGCCAAATAACCTCGACTCCACTTCGGTGGGGTGAGATTCCTTTGGATCAAAGACCTTCCCTTTGGGGGAGGCAACGGATAGTCAGCAATGATTTATCTCTTTGGTCAGCATCAAACTCGCTGCTCCAGTCTTTTTCCGGCTGGTCGCAGCAGATTTTCTTTACGGAGAGTTTGATCCTGGCTCAGGATGAACGCTGGCGGCGTGCTTAACACATGCAAGTCGAACGGTGAAGCAGAGCTTGCTCTGTGGATCAGTGGCGAACGGGTGAGTAACACGTGAGCAATCTGCCCCTGACTCTGGGATAAGCGCTGGAAACGGCGTCTAATACCGGATACGAGCTGCGATCGCATGGTCAGTAGCTGGAAAGAATTTCGGTCAGGGATGAGCTCGCGGCCTATCAGCTTGTTGGTGAGGTAATGGCTCACCAAGGCGTCGACGGGTAGCCGGCCTGAGAGGGTGACCGGCCACACTGGGACTGAGACACGGCCCAGACTCCTACGGGAGGCAGCAGTGGGGAATATTGCACAATGGGCGGAAGCCTGATGCAGCAACGCCGCGTGAGGGATGACGGCCTTCGGGTTGTAAACCTCTTTTAGCAGGGAAGAAGCGAAAGTGACGGTACCTGCAGAAAAAGCGCCGGCTAACTACGTGCCAGCAGCCGCGGTAATACGTAGGGCGCAAGCGTTATCCGGAATTATTGGGCGTAAAGAGCTCGTAGGCGGTCTGTCGCGTCTGCTGTGAAAACCCGAGGCTCAACCTCGGGCCTGCAGTGGGTACGGGCAGACTAGAGTGCGGTAGGGGAGATTGGAATTCCTGGTGTAGCGGTGGAATGCGCAGATATCAGGAGGAACACCGATGGCGAAGGCAGATCTCTGGGCCGTAACTGACGCTGAGGAGCGAAAGGGTGGGGAGCAAACAGGCTTAGATACCCTGGTAGTCCACCCCGTAAACGTTGGGAACTAGTTGTGGGGTCCATTCCACGGATTCCGTGACGCAGCTAACGCATTAAGTTCCCCGCCTGGGGAGTACGGCCGCAAGGCTAAAACTCAAAGGAATTGACGGGGACCCGCACAAGCGGCGGAGCATGCGGATTAATTCGATGCAACGCGAAGAACCTTACCAAGGCTTGACATATAGAGGAAACGGCTGGAAACAGTCGCCCCGCAAGGTCTCTATACAGGTGGTGCATGGTTGTCGTCAGCTCGTGTCGTGAGATGTTGGGTTAAGTCCCGCAACGAGCGCAACCCTCGTTCTATGTTGCCAGCACGTAATGGTGGGAACTCATGGGATACTGCCGGGGTCAACTCGGAGGAAGGTGGGGATGACGTCAAATCATCATGCCCCTTATGTCTTGGGCTTCACGCATGCTACAATGGCCGGTACAAAGGGCTGCAATACCGTGAGGTGGAGCGAATCCCAAAAAGCCGGTCCCAGTTCGGATTGAGGTCTGCAACTCGACCTCATGAAGTCGGAGTCGCTAGTAATCGCAGATCAGCAACGCTGCGGTGAATACGTTCCCGGGTCTTGTACACACCGCCCGTCAAGTCATGAAAGTCGGTAACACCTGAAGCCGGTGGCCCAACCCTTGTGGAGGGAGCCGTCGAAGGTGGGATCGGTAATTAGGACTAAGTCGTAACAAGGTAGCCGTACCGGAAGGTGCGGCTGGATCACCTCCTTTCTAAGGAGCATCTGGCACTTCGGTGTCCAGGCCCCCGATCAGAGCGAATGTCTCTGCGGGGTGCTCATGGGTGGAACATTTGACATGGTGCGAAGGATGAAGGTTTCTTCTAGTACGCCGCTTGCGGTGGGAACGGGGGAGTTTTCGGGTGTCGCACCTGCACGCTGTTGGGTCCTGAGGGACCGGATGAGAGTCCGCAACCTCTGGGCCTTTTCTTCATGCTGCTGGTCAGTGTGGGGGGAGGGTACCGCCCGTACTTTGAGAACTACACAGTGGACGCGAGCATCTTCGATGCGACACCTTTGGGTGTTGTGTCGTGAAGATGATCTTAAAGATCATTAGTCAATTTTTTGACGATTCAACTCATGTGATTTCAAGTCTTTAAGAGCAAACGGTGGATGCCTTGGCATCTGGAGCCGAAGAAGGACGTAGCAATCTGCGATAAGCCTCGGGGAGTGGATAAGCACACTGTGATCCGAGGATTTCCGAATGGGGAAACCCCGCTGGGCGGCGTGCCGACCTAGTGACTCCCGCCTGAATATATAGGGCGGGTAGAGGGAACGTGGGGAAGTGAAACATCTCAGTACCCACAGGAAGAGAAAGCAACCGCGATTCCGTTAGTAGTGGCGAGCGAAACCGGATCAGGCTAAACCTTGCGTGTGTGATAGCCGGCAGGCGTTGCACGTTGGGGGTTGTGGGACTTTTCTGATCATTCTGCCGAGTGGTCGACGTTACAAGAAGGTATAGACGAACAGGTTTGAATGCCTGGTCATAGAGGGTGCGAACCCCGTAGTCGAAATGCTTCTCTTGGCGTGAAGAGTATCCCAAGTAGCACGGGGCCCGAGAAATCCCGTGTGAATCTGTCAGGACCACCTGATAAGCCTAAATACTCCCAGATGACCGATAGCGGACAAGTACCGTGAGGGAAAGGTGAAAAGTACCCCGGGAGGGGAGTGAAATAGTACCTGAAACCGTTTGCTTACAAACCGTTGGAGCCTCCTTAGTAGGGGTGACAGCGTGCCTTTTGAAGAATGAGCCTGCGAGTTAGCGATACGTGGCGAGGTTAACCCGTGTGGGGTAGCCGTAGCGAAAGCGAGTCTGAATAGGGCGATTCAGTCGCGTGTCCTAGACCCGAAGCGAAGTGATCTATCCATGGCCAGGTTGAAGCGACGGTAAGACGTCGTGGAGGACCGAACCCACTTAGGTTGAAAACTGAGGGGATGAGCTGTGGATAGGGGTGAAAGGCCAATCAAACTTCGTGATAGCTGGTTCTCTCCGAAATGCATTTAGGTGCAGCGTTGCGTGTTTCTTGCCGGAGGTAGAGCTACTGGATGGCCGATGGGCCCTACAAGGTTACTGACGTCAGCCAAACTCCGAATGCCGGTAAGTGAGAGCGCAGCAGTGAGACTGTGGGGGATAAGCTTCATAGTCGAGAGGGAAACAACCCAGACCACCAACTAAGGTCCCAAAGCGCGTGCTAAGTGGGAAAGGATGTGGAGTTGCTCTGACAACCAGGAGGTTGGCTTAGAAGCAGCCACCCTTGAAAGAGTGCGTAATAGCTCACTGGTCAAGTGATTCCGCGCCGACAATGTAACGGGGCTCAAGCACGCCACCGAAGTTGTGGCATTGACATTATTGGTAGGCCTTCGTGGTCCAGCCGTGTTGATGGGTAGGAGAGCGTCGTGTGGCCAGCGAAGCGGCGGTGTGAACCAGCCGTGGAGGCTACACGAGTGAGAATGCAGGCATGAGTAGCGAAAGACGTGTGAGAAACACGTCCTCCGAAAGACCAAGGGTTCCAGGGTCAAGCTAATCTTCCCTGGGTAAGTCGGGACCTAAGGCGAGGCCGACAGGCGTAGTCGATGGACAACGGGTTGATATTCCCGTACCGGCGAAGAACCGCCCAAGCTAATCCAGTGGTGCTAAGAGTCCTAACCCGGGCTTAGTTGACCCCTTCGGGGTGAGACGGTCCGGTCTAACGCTCGACCCCATGCTGGTGCGGCTAGCGTATTAACAGGTGTGACGCAGGAAGGTAGCCCAACCCGGGCGATGGTTGTCCCGGGGCAAGTGCGTAGGCCGAGTCATAGGCAAATCCGTGACTCATACAGGCTGAGACACGATGCGGATAAAAAGTGGGTGATCCTATGCTGCCGAGAAAAGCATCGACGCGAGGTTCTAGCTGCCCGTACCCCAAACCGACTCAGGTGGTCAGGTAGAGAATACCAAGGAGATCGAGAGAATCGTGGTTAAGGAACTCGGCAAAATGCCCCCGTAACTTCGGGAGAAGGGGGGCCTTCCACTTATTAGGATTTACTCCGAAAGGGTGTGGAGGCCGCAGAGACTAGTGGGTAGCGACTGTTTACTAAAAACACAGGTCCGTGCCAAGTCGCAAGACGATGTATACGGACTGACGCCTGCCCGGTGCTGGAAGGTTAAGAGGACCGGTTAGCCGCAAGGCGAAGCTGAGAATTTAAGCCCCAGTAAACGGCGGTGGTAACTATAACCATCCTAAGGTAGCGAAATTCCTTGTCGGGTAAGTTCCGACCTGCACGAATGGCGTAACGACTTCCCAACTGTCTCAACCGCGAACTCGGCGAAATTGCACTACGAGTAAAGATGCTCGTTACGCGCAGCAGGACGGAAAGACCCCGTGACCTTTACTACAGCTTGGTATTGGTGTTCGGTGTGGCTTGTGTAGGATAGGTGGGAGACTTTGAAGCGGTGACGCCAGTTACCGTGGAGTCATTGTTGAAATACCACTCTGGTCACTCTGGATATCTAACTTCGAACCGTAATCCGGTTCAGGGACAGTGCCTGGTGGGTAGTTTAACTGGGGCGGTTGCCTCCCAAAAAGTAACGGAGGCGCCCAAAGGTTCCCTCAACCTGGTTGGCAATCAGGTGGCGAGTGTAAGTGCACAAGGGAGCTTGACTGTGAGACTGACAGGTCGAGCAGGGACGAAAGTCGGGACTAGTGATCCGGCAGTGGCTTGTGGAAGCGCTGTCGCTCAACGGATAAAAGGTACCTCGGGGATAACAGGCTGATCTTGCCCAAGAGTCCATATCGACGGCATGGTTTGGCACCTCGATGTCGGCTCGTCGCATCCTGGGGCTGGAGTAGGTCCCAAGGGTTGGGCTGTTCGCCCATTAAAGCGGTACGCGAGCTGGGTTTAGAACGTCGTGAGACAGTTCGGTCCCTATCCGCTGCGCGCGTAGGAAATTTGAGAGGATCTGACCCTAGTACGAGAGGACCGGGTTGGACGAACCTCTGGTGTGCCAGTTGTTCCGCCAGGAGCACCGCTGGTTAGCTACGTTCGGGATGGATAACCGCTGAAAGCATCTAAGCGGGAAGCCGGCCTCAAGATGAGATTTCCATGCCTTCGGGCGAGAGGCTCCCAGCCAGACTACTGGGTTGATAGGCCGGATGTGGAAGCGTGGTAACACGTGAAGCTGACCGGTACTAATAAGCCGATGACTTGATAACACACCGTTTTTGGTGCTTGCGTCCACTGAGTGGTTCTCGATGTACGGTCGAGAACCGCATAACGATCAATCGTTGTGCAGACTGAAACATCAATAGTGTTTCGGCGGCCATAGCGTGAGGGAAACGCCCGGTTACATTCCGAACCCGGAAGCTAAGCCTCACAGCGCCGATGGTACTGCAGGGGGGACCCTGTGGGAGAGTAGGACACCGCCGGACTTCTTTCGTGAAATGGCCACCCAGTGCTGGGTGGCCATTTCTCGTTTCCGGACGAAAGGAACGTCGTGACTGAAGAAGACCGCCCGAGATCAGAGCGCAAGCCTCGATACACCGCCGCGGACTCCAACGCACGACGGCCACGTCGGGACGAGAACCCCCGGGGGGACCGCGGGAACGACGCACGTCCGCGTCGCGATGGCGATGAGCGTCCGCGTCGCGAGGGCGATCGTCCGTCGTATCCGCGACGGGACGGCGATCAGCGGCCCCGCCGTGATGGCGATCAGCGCCCGCGTCGCGAGGGCGATCGTCCCTCATACCCGCGCCGCGACGGCGACCAGCGTCCGCGTCGCGATGGCGATGCCCGCCCACGCCGTGAGGGCGATCGCCCGTCGTACCCGCGCCGGGACGGTGATCAGCGTCCGCGCCGGGATGGCGACGCACGTCCGCGTCGTGAGGGGGACCGCCCCTCGTACCCGCGCCGCGACGGTGAGTCCCGTCCGCGCCGTGAGGGTGACCGCGCGTCGTATCCGCGCCGCGACGGTGAGTCCCGTCCGCGCCGTGAGGGTGACCGCGCGTCGTATCCGCGCCGCGACGGCGATCAGCGTCCGCACCGCGACGGTGACTCCCGTCCGCGCCGTGAGGGGGACCGCCCCTCGTACCCGCGCCGCGACGATCGCGATGGGGGAGCGCGCGCGTCGCGTCCGCCGCAGGGCTCGGAGCGCCGCGACATCCCGCGTGGTCCGGAGATCCCGGAAAGCGTCACGGCCCGCGATCTGCCCGGTGCCGCGCGCAACGAGCTGAAGACGCTGAGCAAGGAGAACGCGGAGCAGGTGGCCCGCCACCTCGCGATGGTCGCCCAGCTCATCGAAGAGGACCCGCAGCTGGCCCACGAGCACGCGCTGGCGGCATCCCGTCGCGCCGGCCGCGTCGGCGTCGTGCGCGAGACCGTGGCCATCACCGCCTACGCCGTCGGCGACTACGCCCTGGCACTGCGCGAACTGCGGACGTACCGGCGCATCTCGGGCAGCGACGACCAGATCGCACTGATGGTCGACAGCGAGCGCGGTGTCGGGCGTCCCGATCGCGCCCTCGAGGTCGGCCGCGCGGTGGACCGCGCAAGCCTGCCTGTCGAGGTCCGCGTCGAGCTGGCGATCGCGATGTCGGGCGCACGGCTCGACCTCGGTGAGACGGAGCGCGCGCTGCAGGAGCTCGACATCCCCGAGCTCGATCCCGACCGAGCGTTCTCGTGGAGCCCGGCACTCTTCGCCGCTCGCGCCGCCGTGCTCGACGACCTGGGCCGCACCGACGAGGCCGCCGTGTGGCAGCGCCGTGCGCTCGTCGCCGAGGAAGCGCTCGGCGCCAGCGACGCGGACCGCGAGATGATCGTCGTCGATGACATCGACGAGAGCGATGCCGAAGACGAGTCGAACGCCGAGGAGAGTGAGTCCCCGGCATCCGAGGAAGGTACGAGCCGCTGATGGGACTGTTCTCGCGTGCCGGAGCGACGCCGCTGGACGGCGTCGACGCTGTTCTCGCAGACCTGGACGGCGTCGTGTACGCGGGGCCGGGGGCCCTGCCGCACGCGATCGAGAGCCTGAACCGCGCGGGGGAGTCCCGCCGTCTGGGGTACATCACGAACAACGCGTCGCGACGCGACGCCGTCGTGGCGGAGCACCTGCAGCAGCTCGGACTGACCCGCACGCGACCCGAGGACGTCATCACGAGCCCTCAGGCGGCGATGCGTCTGCTTCGCGAGCGCGTGCCCGCCGGTGCGACGATCCTGGTCGTCGGCGGCGACGGTCTCGTCCACGAGCTGGAGAAGGCCGGCTACGTCCCGACGCGATCGGCGGAGGACGCGCCGGCCGCCGTCGTGCAGGGCTTCGCGCCCGACGTGGGGTGGGCGCAGCTCGCCGAGGCGGCGTACGCGCTGGCGCTGCCGGAGGACGAGGGCGGGATCCCCTGGATCGCCACGAACACCGACTGGACGATCCCGCAGGCGCGCGGCGTCGCTCCGGGCAACGGCACGCTCGTGTCGGCCGTCCACACGGCGGTCGGCCGTCTCGCAACCGTTGCCGGCAAGCCTGAGCGGCCGATCTTCGACGAGGCGGTCGCGCGGTTCGGTGCCGCCAACGCGCTGTTCATCGGGGATCGGCTCGACACCGACATCGCCGGTGCGCAGGCCGCCGGTCTGCAGTCCGCGCTCGTGCTGACCGGCATCGACCGCCCCAAGCACCTGCTCGCGGCCCCCGCGAACTCGCGGCCGACGTACATCCTCGGCGATCTGCGCGAGCTGCACGAGCCGTACCCCGAGACCCGCACGAAGGGCGACACGACGACCGTCGGGCGGGCGTCGGTGCGGATCGACGGCGCCGACATCATCGTGCTCGACGAGGGCGACCGTCCCATCGACCTCGTGCGCGCGGGCGCCGCCGCCATCTGGGCGACCGGCCGTGCGATCTACGGCTTCCGGGTGCCCGAGCGGCTGTACGCCGATCCGTTCCACCGTCCCTGACGCCGCGTATCGTGGGAGTCATGCCGATGGATGCCGCTGACCCCGCCGACGGCGCCGCACGCTCCGCGGACGCGTCGACCGAGGCGATCGCGGAGCAGTGGCGCGATGACCTCCTCTCGGCCCTCGACGTGATCGAGGACCAGCCGTTGTCCGAGCGCGCAGCGTCGTACGCCGCGCTGCACGACGAACTCGCCCGGCGCCTCGACTCCGGTCCGGCCGGTCCGGCCGGAGCCGCGTGACCTCGCGACTGGACGCTGCGCTGGCCGCTCGCGGTCTCGCGCGCTCGCGCACCCATGCCGCCGGCCTGATCACGGCGGGACTCGTCTCGGTCGACGGGCGCCCCGTGGTCAAAGCCTCGGCGCCCGTCCGCGACGACGCGGAGATCACGGTCGCCGGCGCCGATCACTACGTCAGTCGTGCCGCCCACAAGCTGATCGCGGGGCTCGATGCCTTCCGCATCACCGTCGACGGGCGACGCGCCCTCGACATGGGCGCTTCGACGGGCGGGTTCACCCAGGTGCTGCGCGAGCGCGGTGCCCGGCCCGTCCTCGCGGTCGACGTCGGCCACGGACAGCTTGCCGCCGAGATCGCCGCCGACCCCGATGTCATCGCGGTCGAGGGGTTCAACGTGCGCAACCTCACTCCCGACGCCCTCGCGGAGATGTCGAGCAGCGACGAGCGGCCCGGCATCGTGACGGGCGACCTCTCTTTCATCTCGCTCGGGCTCGTGCTGGCCCCCGTCGCGAGCGTGTGCGCGTCCGATACCGACATCGTCCTGCTGATCAAGCCGCAGTTCGAGGTCGGGCGCACGGCGGTCAAGGGTGGTCTCGTGACCGACCCAGGGCTTCGTGCCGATGCGGTCTCCGGTGTGCTGTGGGCGGCATGGGATGCCGGCCTCGGGACCCACGGGATCGTCTCCTCCCCTCTCCCCGGTACGCACGGCAACCAGGAGTACGTCGTCCACCTGCGGACACGCGTCGCCGACGCGGGCAATCCGACAGAATGGATGCGAACCGTGGACGAATTGGCGGGAGCCCGATGACCGACGCGCAGCGCAACATCCTCGTCGTCGCCCACGCGCGCCGACCGCATACCGTCGCCGCCGCCGAGCGCGTGCTCGGCTCGCTCGTCGCAGCCGGGGCGCGCCCCGTGCTCGCGGCCGACGACCGCGCGGAGCTGGTCGCCGCGCTCGGCGAGTTGGACGGTGTGCTGACGCTCGATCGCGACGTCACGGTGGCGCAGCTCGAGCTGGCGATCGTCCTCGGCGGCGACGGCACGATCCTGCGCGCCGTCGACCTCGTGCGCGGCGGCACCGCGCCCGTGCTCGGCATCAACATGGGACACGTCGGGTTCCTCGCCGAGATCGAGGCGGACGACATGGACGACGCCGTGCGCCGTGTCATCGACCGCGACTACGAGGTCGAAGAGCGGATGGCGCTGTCGGTGCGGGTCAAGGACGAGACCGGTGCCGTCGTCTACGAGACGTGGGCCCTCAACGAGGCGACCGTTGAGAAGGCGAGCCGGGAGCGGATGCTCGAGGTCGTGCTCGAGGTCGACCGGCGGCCCCTCTCGGCGTTCGGCTGCGACGGCGTCGTCATCGCGACGCCGACCGGCTCGACCGCGTACAACTTCTCGGCCGGCGGCCCCGTCATCTGGCCGACGGTCGAGGCCGTCGCCGTCGTGCCGCTGTCGGCGCATGCGCTCTTCGCCCGACCGCTCGTGATCAGCCCGGAAGCCTCCGTGGCGATCGAGGTCGTCGCGGGCACCAACGGCACCGGCATCCTGTGGGCGGACGGACGGCGCTCGCGCGACCTGCCGCCCGGCGCCCGCGTCGTCGTGCGGCGCTCGAGCACGCCGGTGCGTCTCGCGCGGCTGCATCCGGCGGCGTTCACGGACCGCCTCGTGCAGAAGTTCCGGCTGCCGGTCGTGGGCTGGCGGGGACCGGCGATCGAGCAGCGCGAGGGCTCGTCGTGATCGAGGAGATGCGCCTGCGCGGTCTCGGCGTCATCGCCGAGGCGACGCTCCCGATGGGGCCGGGGTTCACGGCGATCACGGGTGAGACCGGCGCGGGCAAGACCATGGTCGTGACCGGTCTCGGGCTGCTGCTCGGGCAGCGTGCCGATTCCGGCGCGGTGCGGGCGGGTTCGGCGCAGGCCTCGGTCGACGGCGTCTGGATCGTCGACGAGAACGGGCCGGTCGCCGAGCGCGTGCGCGAAGCCGGGGGAGACGTCGAGCCCATCGGCGGCGGACGCTCCGAGCTCTACCTCGGCCGCGTGCTCTCGAGCGAGGGTCGCAGCCGCGCGAGCGTCGGTGGTCGCCCGGCGCCGGCCGCGGTGCTGGCCGACCTCGCCGAGCAGCTCATCGTCGTGCACGGTCAGTCCGATCAGCTGCGGCTGAAGTCGGCGGCGGCCCAGCGCGACGCACTCGACCGGTTCGGCGGCACCGGCCTGGTCGCGGTGCGCGACCGCTACCGCGCGGCCTTCGACGCCTGGCGGGCGGTCGATGCCGAGCTGTCGCAGCTGAGCGCCGACCGCGACGCCCGGCGCCGCGAGGCCGACGAGCTGCGCGCGCGTATCGCCGACATCGAAGAGGTCGCTCCGCAGCCGGGTGAAGACCTGGCGCTCGCCGAGCGCGCGGAGAAGCTCGCCAATGTCGAGGGCCTGCGCGCCGCGGCGGCCACCGCGCACGACGCGCTGTCGAACGACGACGAGCTGCCCGACGCGGTGTCGCTGCTGGCGGAGGCGCGGCGGGCGATCGAACGCGCCTCGACGAGCGATCCCGCGCTGGCGGAGTTCGTCGAACCGCTCGCCGACCTCGGTTACCGTGCCGCCGACCTCGTGACGGGCCTGAGCGCCTACCTCGCCGATCTCGACGAGGGCGGGCCGCAGGAGCTCGCCGCCGTCGAGGAGCGGCGGGCCGCTCTCGGCGCGCTGCTGCGCGTCCACGGCACGCTCGACGACGCGCTCGCCCTGCTCGAGACGGGCTCGGCGCGCCTGGTCGAACTCGACGACGACGGCGACCGCATCGAACGACTGACAGCGCAGCGCGACCAGCTCTCGGATGAGCTCGACGCCGCAGCCGAGGCCCTCACCGCGGCTCGCACCCTCGCCGCCGAGGAGCTGGGCGCCGCGGTCACCGCCGAGTTGCGCGAGCTCGCCCTGCCGGATGCCCGCCTCGTGGTGCGCGTCGAGCCCGGCACGCCGACGGCGGCAGGTCGCGACGACGTCACGATCCTGCTGGCGCCCCACCCCGGCGCCGAGCCGCGCCCCGTGGCACGTGGCGCATCGGGCGGAGAGCTCAGCCGCGTGATGCTCGCGATCGAGGTCGTGATCGCCGGAACCGACCCGGTCCCGACGTTCGTGTTCGACGAGGTGGATGCCGGCATCGGCGGCGCCGCCGCGATCGAGGTCGGGCGCCGGCTGGCCCGGCTCGCCGAGACGAGCCAGGTGATCGCCGTGACGCACCTGGCGCAGGTCGCCGCCTTCGCCTCGAACCACCTGACGGTCGTGAAGTCGAACGACGGGTCGGTGACGGCATCCAGCGTCCGCCGTCTGGAGGGCGCCGAGCGCGAGGCCGAGATGGCCCGGCTGCTGTCGGGCCTGCCGGATTCGGATGCCGCGATCGAGCACGCTCGCGAACTGCTCGGCCTCGCCCGTTCGTGACTGATAGAATAGAAGCCCGTGACGGACACTCATCGCGCGGCCTCTTCTTCCAACACCACCAAGCAGATCTTCGTGACCGGTGGTGTGGTCTCTTCTCTCGGTAAGGGACTGACCGCCGCCAGCCTCGGCAATCTCCTCACCGCACGCGGTCTTCGCGTCGTGATGCAGAAGCTCGACCCGTATCTCAACGTCGACCCGGGCACGATGAACCCGTTCCAGCACGGCGAGGTCTTCGTCACCGACGACGGCGCCGAGACCGACCTCGACATCGGCCACTACGAGCGCTTCCTCGACATCGAGCTGAGCCAGGCCGCGAACGTGACGACCGGCCAGATCTACTCGCAGGTCATCGCCAAGGAACGTCGCGGCGAGTACCTCGGCGACACCGTCCAGGTCATCCCGCACATCACCGACGAGATCAAGCGCCGCATGCGGCTGCAGGCGACCGAGGAGCCGCGACCCGACGTCATCATCACCGAGGTCGGCGGCACGGTCGGTGACATCGAGTCGCAGCCGTTCCTCGAGGCTGCGCGGCAGCTGCGGCACGAGCTCGGCCGCGACAACGTGTTCTTCGTGCACGTCTCGCTCGTTCCGTTCATGGGCGCCTCGGGCGAGCAGAAGACCAAGCCCACCCAGCACTCCGTCGCCGCGCTGCGCCAGGTCGGCATCCAGCCCGATGCCCTCGTTCTGCGCAGCGACCGGCCGGTCAGCGAGAGCAACCGCAACAAGATCGCGCTCATGTGCGACGTCGACGTCGAGGGTGTCGTGAACACCGTCGATCTGCCGAGCATCTACGACATCCCCTCGACGCTGAACGATCAGGGTCTCGACGCCTACATCGCACGCCGCCTCGGACTGGCCGAGAAGGCCGACGAGGTCGACTGGACGCGGTGGAGCAAGGTGCTCGACGCCGTCCACAACCCCAAGCACGAGGTCACGATCGGCCTGGTCGGCAAGTACATCGACCTGCCCGACGCCTACCTGTCGGTGACCGAGGCCCTCAAGGCCGGCGGTTTCGCCCAGGAGACGAAGGTCAACGTCACGTGGATCCCGTCCGACCTGTGCGAGACGCCCGAGGGCGCCGCGAAGGCGCTCGCGATCGTCGACGGCATCGTGGTCCCCGGCGGCTTCGGCATCCGCGGCATCGAGGGCAAGCTCGGCGCGCTGAAGTTCGCGCGCGAGCAGGGCATCCCGACGCTCGGCATCTGCCTCGGCCTGCAGTGCATGGTCATCGAGTACGCCCGCAACATGGCCGGTCTCGCCGGTGCCTCGTCGAGCGAGTTCGACCCGGAGACCGAGTTCCCGGTCATCGCGACGATGGCCGAGCAGGTCGACATCATCGCCGGCGGCGACCTCGGTGGCACGATGCGCCTCGGGCTGTACGAGGCCGATCTGGCCGAAGGGTCGCTCGCGGCCGAGGTCTACGGCGCCACGAAGGCGTCCGAGCGTCACCGCCACCGCTACGAGGTGAACAACCGGTACCGCGACCAGATCGCCGAGGCCGGCCTGGTGTTCTCGGGCCTGTCGCCCGACCGCAACCTCGTCGAGTACGTCGAGCTGCCGCGCGAGGTGCACCCGTACTACATCGCCACGCAGGCCCATCCCGAGCTCCGGTCGCGTCCGACCGAGGCGAACCCGCTGTTCCGCGGGCTCATCGCCGCCGCGCTGGACCGGCACCGCGCGAGCGAGCTGTTCGAGGTCGAGGATGCCTGAGCTGCGCGACGAGCCGGTCGAACCGGATGTCGTCTCGAGCGAGCTCGTCTACTCCGGTCACGTCTGGGACGTGCGCAGCGAGACGGTGCGCTTCGGTGACGGTGAGATCACTCGGCAGTTCGTCGACCACCCGGGGGCGGCGGCGGTCGTCGCGATCGACGACGACGAGCGCGTCGTGCTCATCCAGCAGTACCGCCACCCGATCCGGCACCGCGACTGGGAGATCCCGGCGGGGCTGCTCGACGTCGCCGGCGAGCCGCCGATCGAGACGGCCCGTCGCGAGCTGGCCGAGGAGGTCGACCTGGTCGCCGCGTCGATCGAGCCGCTCCTGAGCATCTTCACGACTCCCGGCGGCAACGACGAGGTCATCCACATCTTCCTCGCCCGCGGACTGAGCCCGGCCCCGGACGCCTACGAGCGTGAGGACGAGGAGGCCGACATGCGCGTGGAACGGGTGCCGCTGACGGAGGTCGTCGACGGCGTGCTGGCCGGGCGCCTGCGCAACGGCATCCTGGCCTCCGGCGTGCTGGCTGCGGCCGAACGGCTGCGTCGGGGCTGAGGTGCGCCTCGAGCGCGCCGTCGCGGCCTACCTGCGTCACATCTCGGTCGAACGTGGCCTGTCGGCGCACACCGTCGCGGCCTACCGGCGTGATCTCGACGCCTACACGGCGTGGCTCGGCGAGCAGGGCATCGACGACGCGGCGGCCGTGACCGCCGAGGTCGTGACCCGATTCGCGGAGCAGGCCGCTGCGGCCGATCCACCGCCCGCGGCGACGTCGCTCGCGCGTCTGCAGTCGTCCCTGCGCGGCCTGCACCGGTTCCTCGCCCGCGAGGGGCTGGTCGCCGGCGACCCCACGCAGCGGCTGCGGCCTCCGAAGACGCCGCGACGGCTGCCGAAGGCCCTCACGATCGATCAGGTGGAGCGGCTGCTGGATGCCGCAGGCCCCGCGCCCGGCGACGCCGTGACCACCGACCTCGCGGGGCTGCGCGACCGGGCCCTGCTCGAGCTGCTGTACGCGACCGGGGCGCGCGTGTCGGAGGTCGTGCAGCTCGACGTCGACGACCTCGCCCTCGGCGACGTCCTTCGCGTGCGGGGCAAGGGCTCGAAGGAGCGGGTCGTGCCGGTCGGCTCGTACGCGCGCGCCGCGGTCGACGCGTACCTGGCCCGAGCACGGCCCGAGCTGTCGCGCCGCGGCCGGGCGACGCCGCGCCTCTTCCTCGGCGTGCGGGGTGCGCCGCTGTCGCGGCAGAGCGCCTGGCTCATCATCCAGCGGGCGGCCGAGGGCGCGGGTCTCACCGCGCACGTGTCGCCGCACACGCTGCGCCACTCGTTCGCGACGCACCTGCTGCAGGGCGGGGCCGACGTTCGCGTCGTGCAGGAGCTGCTCGGTCACGCCTCGGTGGCGACGACCCAGATCTACACCCACGTCACCGTGGACGCGCTGCGCGAGATCTACGCGACATCTCACCCCCGGGCGCGCTGAGGCCACCCGCGGGCGCGCCGAGGCCACCCTCGGGCACGCTGCGGCGACCCCCGGGCGCTGCCCTGCACGGTTCCTGAGGGGCCGGTTTTTCCCGGTGATGGGGCGGATGCCGCTGACCCGCCGCGACGGAGGATGGCAGCATGACCCCCGGCCGCGCGGTGCGCCCCGGTCGTGCGCTCGCGATCGGGTGGATCGTGGCGGGTGTGCTCGGGTGGGTCGTGTCGTTCCTGCTGTACCACGAGTACATCGGCCAGCTGCGTGGCGCCGAGGCCCTGATCTCGTGCGACATCAGCCCGATCGTCACGTGCGGCCCCAACCTCCTCAGCCCGGGCGGCAACCTGCTGGGCTTCAGCAACTCGATCATCGGGCTCGTGCTCTTCCCGGGCGCGGTGTTCGCCGGCGTCTCGGCTCTCGCCGCCCCGGCGGGGCTTCGCGCCTGGTACTGGCGGGTGTTCGCGGCGTTCGTCGCGGGGGCGTTCGTCTTCGTGCACGTGCTCGCCTTCCGCAGCATCTTCGAGTACGGCTCGCTCTGCCCGTGGTGCATGGTGGTCTGGCTCGTCACCATTCCGCTGTTCTGGTCGACCGTCGGCTGGAGCCTGCGGGCGGGCCTGTGGGGGAGCGCACCCGAACGCGTCGGTGCCGTGCTGCTCGCCTGGACGCCCCTGGTCGTCGTCATCGACTACCTCGTGATCGCCGTCGCCGCCCAGCTGCGGCTCGACGTGCTGGGGAGCCTGTGATGCTCGGGGGTCGCCTGCGCCGCCGCCCCGACCGGCAGCCGCCCCGCCCACTGCCGGATGCCGCCGGCATCCGCGCGGCCGCACGCCGTGACGGCTTCGCGCACGTGCCGGTCACGCGGCTGGCCTTCGACTCCGCGTGCCAGACGCTGCGCCCCCAGCCGGTGCTCGACGCCGTCTTGGCCCATGACCGTGACGGCGGCGCGTGCGGAGGACGCGTGCAGTACGAGGCCGGACGGCGTGTCGACGATGAGATCGCCGCCGTCCGCCGCGCCGTGCTCGACGCGTTCGCCCTGTCGTCGCGCCGCTACGCCTGCGCCTTCACGGCCAACACGACCGCCGGGCTCAACGCGCTGCTGCATCAGCTTCCTCCCGGACGGTTCGCTCGGGTGATTACGACGCACACCGAGCACAACGCCGTCTTCCTCTCGACCATGACCTTCGCCCGGCGCGCGGGCATCCCGCGGCTCGTCGTCGACCGGGCATCCGACGGGTCACCGGTCATCGGCGACACCGACCTGTCGGATGCCCTCCTCGTCGTCTCGGCGATGGACAACGTCGACGGCACCTTCACGTCGGGTCTCGCCGAACTCGTCGAGCGGGCGCATCGCCGAGGAGGCGTCGTCATCGTGGATGCCGCGCAGGCGGCGCCTCACGCCCTCTCGCGTCTGCGCGGGGTCGGCGCCGACGCATTCTGCTTCTCGGCGCACAAGATGTACGGGCCGACGCTGGGACTCGTCGTCGCGACATCCGCTCTGCTCGACGCGCTCGAGCCGATGTTCCTCGGCGGGGGACAGGTGGCCCGCGTCGGCGAGGACGATTACGAGCTGCTGCCCGACCTGCACACGCGCCTCGAGCCGGGGTCGCTGCCCGGCAGCGCGATCATCGGCTTCGGCGCGGCGCTGCGCTGGTTCGTGCCGCAGCTGCCGGCGATCGAGGCCGATGAGCGGGCGCTCGCCGAGCGGCTCGCCGCCGGTCTGGAGCGGATGCCGAACCTGACGGTCGAAAGTCCCGCCCCGTCCGCCGTGATGTCGGTCCGCCCCCATCGCGTCGACGCGCACCGGCTCGCAGTGTTCCTCTCGCGGGCGGGGGTCGAGGTGCGCAGCGGGCACTTCTGCGCGCACCACTGGCTCGCCGGCCGGCGCGGCCTGCCGCCGCTCGTGCGCTTCAGCCTCGGCGCGCACAACACCCCCGACGACGTCGACGCCGCCCTCGCCGTGCTCGAGCCGATGCTGCGGGGACTGTGACATGGTCTGCATCGTCGCGTTCATCGTCGTGCTGCTGGGGTCGGCGGTCTCGGCGAAGTACCGGCGCCTGCTGCGGCGAGCGTGGGGATGCACCTGGCGGCGCGTGACCTTCCGGCCGTGCGACACGACCTTCCGCGACGACGTGAAGTCGTCGATCCTCGCGCCGCTCGCGACCCGGGCGCCACGCCTCGTGCGTCCCGCGAGCATCGGGATCGAGATCATCGCCTGGCTGCTCGTCCTGTCGATGATCCTGAGCGTGTACCTCCTCGGCCGCAGCGGGCTGAACCTCTACGTCTACGGCACCTGCGACAAGCAGAACGCGCAATCGTGCTCGCTGGCCGCGGAGATGTGCTCGATCGACGCAGCCCCGGGCTTCGCCGAGCTCCTCGGCCGCGGCGACCTGATCGGCGCGGTGGGGGCCGAGGTCTCGTCGCTCGCCGAGACGATCGCTGCCGTGCCGAGCCGGCTGCGCACCTGGGATGCCGCCGACTTCGCACCCGTCGCGGCGACGTACCTCGGCGGCTATCGCGAGGGCCTGCCGACCGCCGTCGAGATCATCGACCCCGGATGCCGCTTCTGCGCGCAGCTGCTCGAGAACGTCCGCGAGTCGGGGTTCGCGGAGGCGAACAACCTGACGTACCTCGTCTACCCGATCCAGTCCGAGACCGGCCCGCGGTTCGCGAACTCGCCGCTCATCGCACGGGTGCTCACCGCGCTGCGGCTGCACGAGCAGGACCGGTCGGCCCCCGCCGGGGCAGCGGCATCCGTCCTGACCCCCGACTGGTTCGTGATCGAGCGCCTCTTCACAGGCACCGTCGCCGACGGGACCGCCGCCCAGACGTGGATGAACGCAGCCTCACCGGAGGCGGCTCAGCGCCAGCTCGACGACTGGCTCGTCGAAGCGGGGTACACGCCGGACGACCTCGCCGCCGTGCACGCCCTCGCGGACTCTCCGACGGTCGCCGCCGAGCTCGAGCGGGTGCGGGGCGTGGTCGAGAACGACATCCGCACCCTCGCGATCCCGAGCCTCATCGCCGGAGGGTCGCTGCGCTCGGGGCTCGTCGACGTCGAGACCCTGCGCGGAATCCGGTAGCGGCTCGCGGAATCCGGTCGCGCCTCGCCCGGAAGGTCTCCCCGCGCCGCGTGCATGCCTGTGCGAGAATCGATCGCACGCTACGGAAAGCAGGAGTCTCGGTGACGGACAAGTCGCGGAAGGCCGGGAAGGCCCCCACGGAAGACACCCCGATCGGACCCACCGGTCGCCCCTACCGAGGTTTTCCGACCCCGCCGAAGCTCGACGGTCACGGCCCGGCACGCATCATCGCGCTGTGCAACCAGAAGGGCGGCGTCGGCAAGACCACGACGACCATCAACCTCGCCGCCGCGCTCGCCGAGTACGGCCGCCGGGTGCTCGCCGTCGACTTCGACCCGCAGGGCGCGCTGTCGGCGGGTCTGGGTATTGCGACGCACGACGTCCCGACGATCTACGACCTGCTGCTGGACACCAAGCGCGACCCGCGCGAGGTGATCGTGTCGACCTCGGTGCCCGGGCTCGACGTCATCCCCGCGAACATCGACCTGTCGGCCGCCGAGGTGCATCTCGTCAACGAGGTCGCGCGCGAGACGATCCTCTCGCGCGTGCTGCGCAACGTGTCGGGCGACTACGACGTCATCCTCGTCGACTGCCAGCCCTCGCTCGGGCTGCTCACCGTCAACGCGCTGACCGCCAGCCACGGCGTGCTCATCCCGCTCGAGTGCGAGTTCTTCGCACTGCGCGGCGTCGCGCTGCTCATCGAGACGATCGACAAGGTGCGCGACCGACTCAACCCCTCGATCGAGCTCGACGGCGTCCTCGCGACGATGTACGACCCGCGCACCCTGCACTCCCGCGAGGTGCTCGAGCGCGTGGTCGAGGCGTTCGGCGACGACGTCCTCGAGACCGTCATCGGCCGCACCGTCAAGTTCCCCGACGCGTCGGTCGCCGGCGTGCCGATCATCACCTTCGCGCCGGAGCATCAGGCCGCGCAGGCCTACCTGCGCCTCGCGCGGGAGCTCGTCGCCCGTGGCGCCGTCGCCTGACGGGATCGCCGACGCGGTCGCCTCGACCGAGCCCGACCCGAACGACGCCGATCGGAACGACATGGACGCGGCGGCCCCCGCCGCGGATGGCGTCGAGCCGGCCGAATCCGACGCGGGCGACCCGAGCGGACCGGGCTTCCGGGTCTCGCTGACGAACTTCGACGGGCCGTTCGACCTGCTGCTGAACCTCATCGGCAAGCATGAGCTCGACATCACCGAGGTCTCGCTCAGCAAGGTCACCGACGAGTTCATCGGCTACCTGCGCGGCCTGGAGCCCGAAGAGCTCGACGCCGCGTCGGAGTTCCTCGTCGTCGCCGCCACGCTGCTCGACATGAAGGTCGCGGGGCTTCTGCCGCAGGGCGAGCTGATCGACGCCGAGTCGGTGGCGCTGCTCGAGGCGCGCGACCTGCTGTTCGCCCGCCTGCTGCAGTACCGCGCCTTCAAGCAGGTCGCCGGGTGGTTCGCCGAGCGCGTCGTGACCGAGGACCGGCGCCACACCCGCTCGGTGCGCCTCGACGAGAAGTACCGTGCTGCGGCGCCCGAGCTCGTGTGGACGCTCACCCCCGACGACTTCGCGGCCCTCGCGATGATGGCCTTCGCGCCGAAGGAGATCCCGGTCGTCGGTCTCGATCACCTGCACGCCCCGCTCGTGTCGATCCGCGAGCAGGCGGCCGTCGTCGTCACGCTGCTGCGCGGCGCGGGTACCCTGAACTTCCGCGAGCTCGTCGCGGGCGTCGCCCAGCCCGGCATCGTCGTTGCCCGCTTCCTCGCCGTGCTCGAGCTGTACCGGCACGCGGCGCTGTCGTTCGAGCAGCTCGAGCCCCTCGGTGAGCTGACGCTGCGCTGGACCGCCGAACGCTGGTCCGAGGAGAACCTCGCCACCCTGGGAGCCGACTATGACCGATGACACCACGTTCGCCGTCGCCGACGTCGCGCGACGCCTCGAGGCGATCCTGCTGATCGTCGACGAACCGCAGAGCCTCGTCGCCCTCGCCACCGCTGTGGGTGCGCCGGTGGCGGCGGTGCGTCAGGCCGTCGCGGGTCTCGTCGCCGACTACGACGGCGAGACGGGCGGGCCGCGGCGCGGGTTCGAGCTGCGCGAGGTGGGCGGCGGCTGGCGGCTGTACGTCCGCGCCGAGCACGACGCGCTCGTCAGCGAGTTCGTCAACACGCAGGCGCCGTCACGCCTGTCGCAGGCGGCGCTCGAGACCCTCGCGGTCATCGCGTACAAGCAGCCGGTGTCGCGCGGCCAGGTGGCCTCGATCCGAGCGGTCAACGTCGATTCCGTCGTGCGCACGCTGCTGTCGCGCGGGCTCGTGACCGAGGTCGGGCAGGATTCCGAGACCGGCGCGATCCTGTACGGCACGACCGACGCGCTGCTGGTCAACCTCGGCATCAACTCGCTCGACGAGCTGCCGCCGATCTCGCCGTTGCTCGACGACGGCACCGCTGGGTTCGAAGGAGAGGGAGTCCGATGACGGATGCCGAAGGCGTACGCCTGCAGAAGGTGCTGGCGAACGCGGGGGTCGCGTCGCGACGGGTGTGCGAGCAGCTGATCGTCGAGGGGAGGGTGCGGGTCAACGGCACGGTCGTGACCGAGCTCGGCAGCCGCATCGACCCCGAGAACGATCGGGTGGACGTCGACGGCACCGCGGTGCAGCTGGACACGACCAAGCGCTACGTCATGCTCAACAAGCCGACCGGCGTGGTGAGCTCCATGAAGGACGAGAAGGGTCGGGCCGACCTCCGCCGCTTCACGAAGGACTGGGACGAGCGCCTCTACAACGTGGGGCGTCTCGACGCCGAGACGAGCGGGCTGCTCGTGCTCACCAACGACGGCGAGCTCGCGCACGTTCTCGCGCACCCGTCGTTCGGTGTGACGAAGGTGTACATCGCCAAGGTCCGCGGCCGCGTCACCCCCCAGACGATCGCGCGGCTGACGAAGGGCGTCGAGCTGGAGGACGGTCCGATCGCCGCCGACAAGGCGCGACTGCTCGACACCTCGGGTGAGACGAGCCTCGTCGAGCTGACGCTGCACTCGGGTCGCAATCGCATCGTGCGGCGCATGATGGCCGAGGTGGGGCATCCGGTGCTCGAGCTCGTGCGTCGGCAGTTCGGGCCGCTTCACCTGGGAACCCTCCCGGCCGGCCGGGCGCGCGAGTTGACTACAGTGGAGCGAGGTGCGCTGCTGACGCTCTCGCGCAGCGCCGACGGTGCCGCCCCGCACCCGACTTCTCCGGAGACCCCGTGACCGATCTTTCGCCCGCGCCCGTGCGCTCCGGCCGTGCCGCGCGCACGGCCGGCACCGTGCGCATCGTCGGCGCGGGGCTGCTGGGCTCGAGCATCGGGCACGCGCTGCGCCTGCTCGGCGTCGACGTCGTCCTCGACGATGCCTCTCCGGCGCAGCTGCGGCTGGCGGTCGACTACGGTGCCGGGCGACTGCCCGCCCCCGACGACCGCCCCGTGCTCGTCGTGGTGGCGGTGCCCCCGGACGTGACCGCCGACGTCATCGAGCGCGAGCTGGCGGCTCACCCGGGCGTCGTCGTGACGGATGTCGCGAGCGTCAAGCTCGAGCCCTATCGGGAGCTGCGTGCGCGCGGCGTCGACCTCACGCACTACATCGGCTCCCACCCCCTCGCGGGCCGTGAGCGGGGCGGCGCCATCTCGGCGCGCGCTGACATCTTCGTCGGGCGTCCCTGGGTGGTCTGCCGCGACGACGAGACCCTGTCATCCGACCTCGCGATCGTCGAGGGCCTCGCCCTCGACCTCGGCGCCATGCCGCTCGAGATGACGCCGCAGGAGCACGACGAGGCCGTCGCGCTGACCTCGCACGTCCCCCAGCTCGTCGCGAGCCTGCTCGCGGGCCGATTCGTCGCCGCCCCCGAAGGGTCGCTGCGGCTGACGGGCCAGGGCGTGCGCGACACGACGCGCATCGCGGCATCCGCTCCCGAACTGTGGGTGCAGATCCTCGGCGCCAACGCCGCTCCGGTCGTCGCGGTGCTCGACGCGCTCGCCGACGACCTGCGATCCGTCTCGGACGCCCTGCGCGAGCCCGGCGCCCCGGGGGCGCGACGTGCCGTCGCCGACACGATCCGCCGCGGGAACGAGGGCGTGGAGCGGCTGCCGGGCAAGCACGGACAGAACCGCCGCTTCGAGCAGGTCGTCGTCCGCGTCGACGACACCCCCGGGCAGCTCGGCCGTCTGTTCGGCGACCTGGGCGAGCTCGCCGTCAACGTCGAGGACTTCCGCCTCGAGCACTCGCCGGGAGCGCAGTTCGGTCTCGCTGAGCTGAGCGTCGATCCCCGGGCCCTTCACCAAGCCGTCGCCGGGCTCGAGGAGCGCGGCTGGAAGATCGCGAGCGTGCCGCATGCCTGAGTCCCCGTTCGCCGAGACCGGCGTGCCCACGGCCGACGCGCCGGTCACCGTCGCGATCGACGGCCCCGCCGGCAGCGGCAAGTCGAGCGTCTCGAAGCAGGCGGCGCGCGTGCTCGGATACGGCTTCCTCGACACCGGCGCGGCGTACCGTGCCCTGGCCTGGCGCGTGCTCGAGCGGCACGGCGACACCGCCGACGCCGACGCAGTCGTAGACGCGCTCGACGGCTTCGACTACGCGATCTCGCTCGACCCCGACGATCACTGGGTGCGCGTCGGCGACACGTTCGTCACGGAGCAGATCCGCGAGCCACGCGTCTCCGCCGCCGTCAGCGGCGTCGCCCGCGTTCCGGCGGTGCGCGAGCGGGTGAACCTGCTCTTTCGCGCGCTCGTCGCCGGGTCCGGCGCGGCGGGCGTCATCGTCGAGGGGCGCGACATCACTACGGTGGTCTTCCCGGATGCGCCCGTGCGCATCCTGCTCACCGCGGCGCCCGAGGTGCGCGCCGCCCGCCGCAGTGCCGAGCTGACGGGCGAGGATGCCGCCGCCGTCGCCGCCGCGCTGCACCGCCGGGACGCCTCGGATGCGCAGGTCGTCGACTTCCTCACCGCCGCGCCGGGCGTCGTGGTGGTCGACTCGACGGATTTGGACTTCGATCGGACCGTGGACGCCGTCATCGACGTCGTCCGCACCGCGACAGGAGAGAACTGATGGCTACGACCGAAGACGAGTACGAGGGCGGTCCCGACCAGCTCGAGGAGAAGCTCGCGAACCTCGACGAGGAGCTCGCCGATCAGCGGGCTGCCGCGCTGCGCGCGACGCTCGCCGACTACGAGCTCGACGACGAGGACGCCCACCTGCTCGCGGGCCTGACCGCGGGTGGCGAGGCCGTCGAGGTGCTGCCGGCGCTGCCGGTGGTCGCCATCGTCGGACGCCCGAACGTCGGCAAGTCGGCGCTGGTCAACCGCATCCTCGGCCGCCGCGAGGCCGTCGTCGAGGACACCCCGGGTGTCACGCGCGACCGCGTCAGCTACAAGGCCGAGTGGATGGACCGTCGCTTCACCCTCGTCGACACCGGCGGCTGGGAGCCGGACGCGCGGGGCATCGACCGGTCGGTCGCCGCGCAGGCCGAGGTCGCGATCGACCTGGCCGACGTCGTGCTCTTCGTTGTGGACGCGATGGTCGGGGCGACGGCGACCGATGAGGCCGTCGTCCGGCTGCTGCGCAAGACGAGCAAGCCGGTCTTCCTGGTGGCGAACAAGATCGACGACGCGCGCCAGGAGCCCGAGGCCGCGGCGCTGTGGAATCTCGGTCTGGGCGAGCCGCATCCGGTCTCGGCGATCCACGGACGAGGCGTCGCGGATCTGCTCGACGCGATCATGAACGTCCTGCCCGAGGTCTCTGCGGTCGCGAAGAACGAGCTCGGCGGTCCTCGCCGTGTCGCGATCCTGGGCCGCCCCAACGTGGGCAAGTCGTCGCTGCTGAACAAGGCGGCGGGCGAGGAGCGCGTCGTCGTGAACGACCTCGCCGGCACCACCCGCGACCCGGTCGACGAGGTCGTCGAGCTGGGCGGCAAGCTCTGGCGTCTGGTCGACACCGCCGGCATCCGCCGTCGGGTGCACCTGCAGCAGGGCGCGGACTTCTACGCGTCGCTGCGCACGTCGGCCGCGCTCGAGAAGGCGGAGGTCGCGGTCGTCGTCCTCGACGTCACCGAGTCGATCAGCGTGCAGGACCTCAACATCATCGACCTCGTGCTGGAGTCGGGGCGCGCCCTCGTGCTGGCGTTCAACAAGTGGGATCGCCTCAACGACGTCGACATGGACAACGCCGACCGTCGCCGGTATCTCGAGCGCGAGATCGAGCAGGACCTGGCGCACGTCACGTGGGCGCCGCGGGTCAACCTGTCCGCGCGCACCGGCCGTCACCTCGACAAGCTGGTGCCCGCGCTCGAAACGGCGCTGGAGTCGTGGGATCAGCGCATCCCGACGGGCAAGTTCAACGCGTTCCTCGCCGAGCTGGTCGCGGAGCACCCGCACCCGCTGCGCGGGGGCAAGCAGCCGCGCATCCTGTTCGGGACGCAGGCGTCGACGCGTCCGCCCACATTCGTGCTGTTCACGACCGGCTTCCTCGACCCGGGCTACCGGCGCTTCATCCAGCGCCGTCTGCGCGAGATCTTCGGCTTCGAGGGCACGCCGATCGTCACCAACATGCGCGTGCGCGAGAAGCGCCAGCGCTGACCCGTGCGCCGGCGGCGGTGATGCCGTCGCCGGCCGGTCCTTACGTCGATCGTGTCGCCGTCCGCGGGTCCTTGTGTCAGTCGCGGTGTCGTCGGTGTCGCGTCGTCGCGGGGTCGCGCCGACGTCGCAATGTCGTGCCGTCGCCGTGTCGTCCCGTCGTGGTCCGCGCGAAGCGGGCGTCGGCTTCGCTCGTGGTCCTCGCGTCGAGCGTCAACGTCCCTCGTCATCCGCGAGCGGGCGTCGCCGATGCGATCAGGTGATCATCGTGCATGCGAAGCGAGCGTCAGAACGGCGGTGACTCGTCCGGTGGCGCGACGCCGGGTGTGCTGACGATGGTGAAGGCGACCACCGGTCGGGGTGCGTCTTCGCGGTAGACCCTTCCGGTGGGTGAGGTCCATACGAGCTTCCCGCCGGGGAGCTGTTTGACGCGCCATCGGGTGTGGTGTTTGACGTCGTGGTGGCGTTTGCAGAGGTGGGCGAGGTTGCCGACGTGGGTGGGTCCGCCGTCGGATGCCGCGTGGGTGTGGTCGATCTCGCATCGGATGGCGGGTTGCCGGCATCCAGGGAACCGGCAGTGCCGGTCGCGCGCTCGCAGCAGACGACGCATCGCGGCGGTGGGCTGGTAGGCGTCGCATTCGAGCACGGTGCCGGTTACCGGGTGGGTGAGGAGCCGATCCCACGCGGTGTTGTCGCCGGCGAGTTCGCGTGCGGTGGCGGCGTCGATGGGGGAGCGGCCGACGAGGTCGGCCGGTCCGTCGTCCTTTCCGGTGAGCGTGAGCGCGGAGACGACGACCTGTACCTTCGCGCGGATCGCGCCGAGCGCACCGTTGCCATCACCGTCGGCGGTCGGGTCGAGCGAGGGCGTTCCGGCGAGCAGCAGGTCGGCGAACACATCGGCGCGGACCTGGTCCATGGTGCGGGTGTCTGCGGCGAACGATGAACCGTCGAGCGTCGCGGCATCCGTGTCGACAGCCTCGTCATCAGCCGCCGCATCCGCGGCGCCATCCGCGTGCGGGCGGGCGTCGATGATTTCCCGCGCCTGACGCGTTAGCCGGTCGACCACCCCTTCGGCGATCACCGTAGGGAGGGTCGCGATCAAATCCGACATCCCGTCGGGCCCCGCCTGCACGCGTACGCATCGCCCCGCGGCGGCTTCCTCGTGCCGCTCGCTGAACGACCGCGGGTGCAACCGCTCCGCGAGGTGCACCAGCGTATCCCGCACCCGGTTCGGTGTTTCACCCTCGCACCGCTCGATCGCCGCTCGTTCGAACTCGTCGCGCACCTCCCCGGGTACAACGCACCCGGTGTCTTGGATAACGCGGACGTGCCCTCGGGTGATGCGTCCGGCTTCCCAGGCAGTCATCGTCGCCGGGTAGTTCTCGACCAGGTCTCGCGCTTCGTCGATCCGTCGCTGTAGCGTTCGGTCGGTCGTGACGAACACTCCCGCGAGCTCCGCCGCGATGCTCCGCAGAGCCATCTCGCGTGCTTTGACCCGCTCGTCCGCCCCGGCTGACTGCTGCTCCGCCAACCGCCCCGCCGCGGCGAGCACGCGCACCTCATGGATCTGCGCCGCGCGCGCGGCATCCGTCACCCGTTCGGCGTCGGCGACGAGGTCGGCGAGTGCGGCGACATCCCCATCACTACCGATCCCGACCGTCGAATGCATGTTCGAATGATGCCACGAACCTCCGACATCGCGTCGCGCCTGTCCACAACCCCACTCTCGAACCCGAACGTCGCCGAGACGCGGTGCGCATCGCACGCGGAGAGCGTCCAGAGGAAGTCGCGCCCCGCTCCTTCGTCGATCACGCGGCGCGGCGAACCCGCTCCGCTCGCCCCTGTCGAACCGGCGCGCCCCGACAGTCCCGATCCGCCCACAGCCCCGCTGGTAACACGATGCCAATCACGGCCGCGGGGACTCCGGCTGTGTCAGGCTGTGGTGATGACCGATGCCGCCTCCGCCGCACCGCGCCCGCCGCATGGCCAGCGCGATCCCGGTGACGCCTGGGTCGTCGCGCCGACCGGCGAGCGGTACTGGGGGCGCTTCGGCGCCGCGGGCCTGCTGGCCGTCGATGCCGAGCGCGGCGTCCTGTTGCAGCACCGGGTGTCGTGGAGTCACTTCGGCAACACCTGGGGGCTGCCCGGGGGAGCCCGTCACGCGGGGGAGTCCGCACCAGACGGCGCCCTGCGCGAGTCGGCCGAAGAGGCCGGGGTGCCCGCCGAAGCCGTCAAACCTCGCCTGCTCAGCATCCTCGACGTCGGCGTCTGGACGTACGGCACGCTCGTCGCCGATGTGACGACGCCGTTCGAGCCGGTGATCAGCGATCCCGAGAGCCGCGAGCTCGCCTGGGTACCTCTCGAGGAGGTCGACGCGTACCCGCTGCACCCGGGGTTCGCCGCATCCTGGCCGCGTCTGCGCGGCCTGCTCACGGTGCGCCCGACCGTCGTCGTCGACCTGGCGAACGTCGTCGGGTCGGTGCCCGACGGATGGTGGCGCGATCGCGCCGGTGCGGCGTCGCGCCTGCTCGCGGAGTTGGCCGGCCTCGCCGCGGGAGGAGTGGACGCCGCCGGGCTCGGACTCGGCGAGGACATCTGGTTTCCGCGGTTCGTCGCCGTCGTCGAGGGTCGGGCCCGCGACGTCGAGGGCGTCGGCGCGGTCGAGCTCGTGCGGGCGGATGGCTCGGGCGACGACGCGATCGTCGCCGTGGCCGAGCGGGCCGTCAGCGCGGGTGAGCGCGTGAGCGTCGTGACGGCCGACCGCGAGCTGCGCGCGCGGGTCGAGGCGCTCGGCGCGACCGCGCTCGGGCCCTCGTGGCTGCGCGACCGCCTGTGAGAGCGGACGCCACCGGCCGGCCCGCTCCGTCGTCGACCCGTCGTCGCGTCGTCGCACTCGTCGTGGCTGCAGTCACGATCGCGTCGGGCCTCCTCGTCCATCGCGCGCTGCCCGACTCGGCGGCATCCGACATCGCCGGCGACGCCCTGTACGCGCTGCTCATCTACGCGCTCGCCGTCGGGGTGGTGCCGCATGCTCGGGTGCGCGTCGTCGCGGCCGCCGCCCTGGTCTGGTGCGTGGCCGTCGAGCTGCTGCAGCTGACCGGCTGGCCCGAGCGCGCGGGCGCGGTGTTCCCGCCCGCCATGCTCGTTCTCGGCACGGCTTTCGACCCGCGCGACCTCCTCGTGTACGTCGTGACGGTGGCCGCCGCAGCGGGAGCGGATGCCGCACAGCGCCGCATCCGCTCCCGATTCACCGCACGACGACCTCGGTGAACCGGTCGCGGGGCACGGCGTCGAGCGTCGGTGGCTCGGTGCGTGCCGGGCCGCATCGCGTTCCGGCGGCGCGGAACCGCTGCAGCGCCCACCGCTGCACCCCGCGCTCGGCGAGCAGGTCGGCGAGCGCGGCGAGGCGCGCCTCGTCCGTCAGGTCGGGGTGCACGGTGGTCCGCACCTCGAGGTCGAGCGGGCGCGCGGTCCCGGCCCGCCGATGCTGTTCGGCGAGCACGAGGTCGAGCGAGCGCAGTGCCGCGCCGCCGCTCGGGCCGCGGCCGGTCACGCTCGCGTACTCCTCGGGCAGGGCCTTGATGTCGAGCCCGATCCACGTCAGCGCGGTGAGCAGCGGCTCGAGCAGCGCCGGGTAGGCGCCCCCGGTGTGCAGTCCCACGTCGAAGCCGAGCCCGCTCACCCGCGCGACCGCGGCGGCGAGACCGCGCTGCATCGTCGGCTCACCACCCGAGAACACCACGCCGTCGAGCAACCCGACGCGACCGCGCAGGAACGCCTCGACCTCGTCCCACTCGGCCGCCGCGGGGGCGCGAGGGTCGATGAGCGCCGGGTTGTGGCAGTAGTGGCAGTCCCACGGGCATCCCTGCAGGAACACGGTGGCGACCAGGCGCCCCGGCCAGTCCACTGCCGAGAACCGGGAGAGTCCGGCGATGCGCAGTTCGTCCGGCGAATGCGGCCGGGACGCCGCGGCGCGCATCAGACGGCGACGGGCTCGGCGCGCTCGTACGAGAAGGGCACGCGTTCGGCGGCCTCGCCCTTCTTGCCGATGTTGAAGGACGCGACCGGACGGAAGTACCCCATGACCCGCGTCCACACCTCGCACTCCGCCCGGCACTGTGGACACAGGGCGTGGTCGCCGGAGAGGTAGCCGTGCTGCGGGCAGATCGAGAAGGTGGGCGTGATGGTGATGTACGGGATGCGGTAACCGGCGAGCGATCGACGGACGAGCGCCTTGCACGCCGCCGCCGACGGCGCCGCCTCGCCCATGTAGAGGTGCAGCACCGTGCCGCCGGTGTACTTCTGCTGCAGCGACTCCTGCAGCTCCATCGCCTCGAAGGGGTCGTCGGTGAAGGCGACGGGCAGCTGCGACGAGTTCGTGTAGTACGGGTTCGCGCTCGTGCCGGCGTGACGGATGCCGCTGCCGTCATCGTCCCGCTCGCCGAACCGCGCGATGTCGCTGCGGGCGAAGCGGTACGTCGCCGACTCGGCCGGCGTCGCCTCGAGGTTGTACAGATGCCCGGTCTGCTCCTGGAACTCGACCATGCGGGCCCGGACGTGGTCGAGCAGGTCGGCGGCCAGCCGCATCCCGTCGTCGGTGGTGATGTCGTGCCGGTCGTCGGTGAAGTTGCGCACCGCCTCGTTGAGTCCGTTGACCCCGATCGTGGAGAAGTGATTCGCGAGGGTGCCGAGGTAGCGCCGGCTGTACGGGAAGAGCCCGGCGTCGAGGTGCCACCCGATGACCGCACGCTTGGCCTCGAGGCTGTCGCGCGCGATCTCGAGCAGACGGTCCAGCTGAGCGAACATGCCGGCGCGGTCGCCCGCGTGCACGAAGCCGAGCCGCGCGCAGTTGATCGTGACGACCCCGATCGAGCCGGTCTGCTCCGCCGAGCCGAACAGCGCGTTGCCGCGCTTGAGCAGCTCGGTCAGGTCGAGCTGCAGCCGGCAGCACATCGAGCGGATCATCCCCGGGTCGAGGTCGGAGTTCACGAAGTTCTGGAAGTACGGCAGACCGTACTTCGCGGTCATCTCGAACAGGGCGTCGACCTCGGGGGCGTCCCAGTCGAAGTCCTTGGTGATGTTGTAGGTCGGGATCGGGAAGGTGAACGCGCGGCCGTCGGCGTCGCCCTCGGTCATCACCGACAGGAACGCCCGGTTGATCATCGCCATCTCGGGTGCGAGCTCGCCGTACGTGAAATCGGCGATGCGTCCGCCCACGAGGGGGCGCTGGTCGGCGAGGTCGGCGGGGCAGGTCCAGTCGAAGGTGAGGTTGGTGAACGGCGTCTGCGTGCCCCACCGCGACGGCACGTTGAGGTTGAACACGAGCTCCTGGATGCCCTGACGCACGGCGTCGTCGTCGAGTCCGTCCAGCCGTACGTACGGCGCCAGGTAGGTGTCGAACGAGCTGAACGCCTGCGCGCCGGCCCACTCGTTCTGGAGCGTCCCGAGGAAGTTCACGATCTGCCCGAGGGCGCTCGAGAAGTGCTTCGGCGGGCGCGACGCGATGGCGCCCGGAACGCCGTTGAACCCCTGCTCGAGCAGCGTGCGCAGCGACCACCCGGCGCAGTACCCCGCGAAGACGTCGAGGTCGTGGATGTGGATGTCGCCGTCGCGATGCGCCGCCCCAGCCTCGAGCGCGTAGACCTCGTCGAGCCAGTAGTTCGCGATGAGCTTGCCGGAGGCATTGAGGATGAGCCCGCCGAGGCTATAGCCCTGGTTCGCGTTGGCGTTCACGCGCCAATCGCGACGCTGCAGGTACTCGTCGACGGTCGCGGCGACGGGGATGGACCGGGCGGGGGTGGGGGTGGTCATTCGTGTCCTCTCGAGTCGTCACCAGATGTTGTGGTGCAATCTCGATTCAGGCACTAGATGCTGTGCACCCCCGCCCCGCCGCGCCGGAATTAATGCGCGCTCAGCGAGTGAAGCGCAGCGTCGCGATCTCGAACGGCCGCAACGACAGCCGCGCCGTGAGCCCTTCGTCACGGGTCTGGGCCGAGACGAGCGCGGATGCCGCGACCTCGCGCTCGAGCAGATCGGTCTGGTGCACGCCGCGGACGGCGAACGCGGCCTCGATCGCCGTCTCGACCCGGCGTCCTCCGGCCTCGTACAGTCGCACGATCACGTCGCCCGAACCGTCCTCGGCGAGCTTGAGCGCCTCGACCACCACCAGCGGGTCGGCAACCGTCACGAGCGGCTCGATCGCCTCGGCAGTGCCGGTGACCGAGCGCTCGGGCAGGTTGATGCGGTAGCCCTCGGTGACGGCATCCGTGACGTCCGCGCCGACGACGAGTCCCACGTTGAGGGCGTACGACCCCTGGTCCTGCGTGGGGTCGGGGAACATCGCCGAGCGGATGAGCGAGAGCCGCACGACCGAGACCGTGCCGCCTCCGACCGATCGCTGAGCCCGCGTCACGTCGTGGCCGTACGTCGAGTCGTTGACGACGGCGACCCCGAATCCGGGCTCGGCGACCCGGACCCACCGGTGGGCGACCGTCTCGAACCGGGCGGCATCCCACGACGTGTTGGTGTGGGTCTTGCGGTCGATGTGCCCGAACTGCACCTCCGACGTCGCCGTGTCGGTGTGCACGTCGACGGGGAAGGCGAGCTTGAGCAGCTTCTGCGTCTCACGCCAGTCGAGCTCGATGCCGAGCGACAGCGTGCGCGAGCCGGCGTCCAGGGCGAAGCGCTGCACGACGCGCGAGCCGCCGAAGGTACGCGTCACGACGACGGCGTCGCCGTCGGCCGCCACGCTGTCGGCCTCGACGAGGTCGGTCACGGTGTTGCGATAGTGCACGTCGACGTCCCACGCATCCCACTGGGTGGGGGTGTCGCGGTGCAGCTGCAGCAGGGCGGATGCCGTCCCGGGCGGCACGCTCTCGCGTCCGCTCGCGAGGTCGACGGCCGAGACGATGAGGCCGCGCTCGTCGAGGACGACGCGGATGACCCCGTTGTCGAGCACCCAGCCCTCGCCCGACCGCTGCGGCGTCGCGGCCGCCGTCGCGTCGCCGGTGGCCGTCGCCCCGAGCGCCGCCGCGCCGCCGCGCGCGTGCGGTGCGGCGTTCACCCGCAGCACCCGGGCGTCGCCGTCGTCGGACGCCGGGCCGGCGAGTGCGGCGAGGCTGCCGGCGATGAGCTCTTCGAGTTCGCGCTCGATGGCGGCGTAGTTGCGCTCGGCGTCGTGATACACCCACGCGATCGACGAGCCGGGCAGGATGTCGTGGAACTGCTGCAGCAGCACCGTCTCCCACACCCGCGCCAAACGCTCGGCGGGGTACGGCTCACCCACGCGCACCGCGGCGGTCGCCGCCCACAACTCCGCCTCGCGCAGCAGATGCTCGCTGCGCCGGTTGCCCTGCTTGGTCGCCAGCTGGCTCGTGTAGGTGCCGCGGTGGAACTCGAGGTAGAGCTCGCCCACCCACACCTCGGGTTCGGGGTACTCGCGCTCGGCCGTCTCGAAGAACCGGCGCGGCGACGAGTGCTCGACGCGCGGCGAGCCCTCGAGAGACCGGGTGCGGGCCACTGCGGCCGTCATCTCGCGGGTCGGACCGCCGCCGCCGTCGCCGAAGCCGTACGGCAGCAGGGAGACGGTGCCGCGCCCCTTGTCGGCGTAGTTGCGCTCGGCGTGTGCGAGTTCGGCGGCCGACACGATCGAGTTGTACGTGTCGACGGGCGGGAAGTGCGTGAACAGCCGCGTGCCGTCGATCCCCTCCCAGCGGAAGGTGTGATGCGGCATCCGGTTCGTCTCGTTCCACGAGATCTTCTGCGTCAGGAACCAGCGCGCGCCCGCGGCCCGCGCGATCTGGGGTAGCGCGCCGCTGTAGCCGAACGAGTCGGGCAGCCACACCTCGGGGGTGTCGAGACCGAACTCGCGCTGGAAGAAGCCCTTGCCCGCGACGAACTGACGCGCCAGGGCCTCGCCGCCCGGCAGGTTCGTGTCGGATTCGACCCACATGCTGCCGACGGGCACGAACCGCCCCTCGGCCACGCGGGCGCGGATGCGCTCGAACAGGTCGGGGTAGTACTCCTTGACCCAGGCGTACTGCTGCGCCGATGACGCGGCGAAGACGAAGTCGGGATCCTCGTCCATCAGCGACAGGACGTTCGAGAACGTCCGCGCGACCTTGCGCACCGTCTCGCGGACCGGCCAGAGCCACGCCGAGTCGATGTGCGCATGGCCGACGGCGTGCAGCGTGTGCGCGCTCGCCGTCGCCGGCTGCGCGAGCACGGGCGCCAGCACCGCGCGCCCGGCCGTCGCCGTCGCGGCGACGTCGTGCGGGTCGACGACGTCGATCATCCGCTCGAGCGCGAGCAGGATGTCGGCCCGGCGGGGTGAGCCCGGGTCGAGCTGGGCGACGAGGCCGCGCAGGGCCGCGGTGTCGGCGAGCAGCGCCGTGACCTCGAGGTCGCGCAGCCGCACGTCCACGGTGCGCAGCACGTAGATGGGGGCGTCTCCGGCCGTCGCTCGGTCGCCGACCGGGGTCGGCTCGAACGTGAACAGGCTGCCCACATCGGGGTTCGACGCCGCCTCGATGTAGACGTCCACGGCGCCGTCCGGGCCGACGGCCTCGACGACGGCGTTGTTGAGCGGCGCGATGCCGCGCATGGGCCGTCCGTCCAGCGACCACACCATCGCCTCGCACTGGAATCCCGGCTGGCCCGTCGTGAAACCGAGGTCGACGACGAGCTCGAGTCGGGTGCCGTCCGGTGCCACGCCGTCGGTGAGCCATTCGGCAGGAGCGCCTCCCGTGACACGGAACCACGTCGTGCCCCAGGGCCGACCCCACGGGTCCCCGACCGCGACCGGACGGTAGTGCCCTGCCTCGGCTTCGGCGAACGGCACCGGCTCGCCCGGCGCCTCCCAGCACGCGAGGGTGAGCGGGTGCGAGGCGCGGTGGATCGCGGGCGCGAGGCGCTCGCGCGCGAAGCGGTCGATGCGCAGGAGGGCGAGCGTGGAACGGTCGTGCATGAAGAAGCCTTTCAAGAGGGAGGAGCGCGTCAGCCCTTGACGGACCCGGCGAGAGCGAACGCGCCGCCGGAGAACCGCTGCACCAGCACGTACAGCAGCACCATCGGCGCGGCGTAGAGCACCGAATACGCGGCGAGCTGGCCGTAGGCGATGGAGCCGTACTGGCCGAAGAAGTTGAAGATCGACACCGCGGCGGGGAACTTCGACGACGTGAACAGCAGCACGAAGGGGACGAAGAAGTTCCCCCACGCCGTGGTGAACACGAAGATGAAGACGACGCCGATTCCGGAGCGCATCAGCGGGATGACGATGCGGGCGAGCGCCTGCATCGATCCGGCCCCGTCGACCCAGGCGGCCTCTTCGAGCGAGATCGGCACCGAGTCCATGAAGTTCTTCAGCATCCAGATGGCCATCGGCAGCGACGTCGCCGCCATGAACACGATGACGCCCCAGACGGAGTCGAGCAGCCCGAACGAGACGAACAGGGCGTAGACGGGAACCATCATCGCCGTGATGGGCAGACCGGTGCCGAACAGGATCGCGTACATGAACGTCTTCTGGAACCGCATCGCGTACCGCGAGAGGGGATAGGCGGCCAAGACGCCCACGACGACCGTGATGACGGCGGTGCCGAGCGAGACGAGGATCGAGTTCAGCAGAGGCTGGAAGGTCAGCTCCCAGGTCATGACCTGGGTGTAGTTGTCGAGAGTCCAGGTCTCGGGCACCTTCATGGTCACCTTCGCGTCGCCGTCGAACGACGCGAAGACGATCCACAGCAGCGGAACCAGGAACAGCACGCCGATGGCGGCCAAGATGACCGACGACAGGACGGTCTGGCCGCGCTTGCGCGGCGCCGAGACCGAGGCGGTGATGGCGGCCATGTCAGTCGACCTCCGGCTTGAGGATGCGGATGTAGGCGGCCGAGAACACGGCGCCGATCAGCAGGGTCACCACCGCGATCGCGGTGCCGTATCCGACCTGTGCGAACTTGAAGGCCTCCTGGAACGCCAGGACGGGCAGCGTCGACGACTGGGTGCCGGGACCGCCGCCGGTCATCACCCAGATCAGGGTGAAGACGCCGAGGGTCTGCAGCGTCGTCAGCAGCAGGTTCGTCGAGATCGAGCGCCGGATCACCGGCAGGGTCACACGGATGAAGCGCTGCCAGGCGCCCGCACCGTCGATCGTGGCGGCCTCGGTGAGCTCGGGCGGGACCTCCGACAGGGCGGCGTTGTAGACCATCATCGAGAACGCGGTGCCCCGCCAGATGTTCGCGAGGATGACGGCGAGCATGGGGAAGTAGTACAGCCAGCTGGTGCCCTCGAGGCCGAACCACCCGAGGAAGGTGTTGAGCGTGCCGTCGGTCTGGAAGAACGCGTACAGCGCGAAGGCGGCGACGATCTCGGGCAGCACCCAGGCCAGCACCACGAGTCCGCCCACCAGGGAGCGCAGCGGCTTGACCGACGAGCGGATGAGGACGGCCAGCAGCATCCCGAGGACGTTCTGGCCCACGACGGCCGACGCGAGCACGAACACCACCGTCAGTCCCAGCGACATCCAGAACTCACCCGAGGCGAACAGTGCGGTGTAGTTGTCGAGGCCGATGAACTGCGGGTTCGCCGCGCGGGGGCCGGTCATGGCGCGGTCGGTCAGCGAGCCGTAGAGCGCGTACACGATCGGGCCGAGCATGAACGCGAGCAGAAGGAGGACGGCCGGCAGCAGGGGCAGCAGGCGGGCGGCGGCGCGGGCGGCGGACCGGCCGGACCGGGAGGTGATCTCCCGGCCCGGGCGGTGCCGACCGCCGGTGGTGAGGGTGGCGGTGGCGGTCATGGTGATGTCAGCCGGCCTGCGTGTTCTCCTCGCCGACGATGCCGACGAGAGCGGAGTCGTACGCGGCCTGCGCGTCCTGCGGCGTCGCCTGGCCGGTGAAGACCGACTCCGTCGCACGCGGGATGTTCGAGGAGATCTGGGAGTAGTCCGGGGTCGCGGGACGGAAGTGCGTGTACGGCACGAGCGAGGAGAAGAACTCGAACGACGGGTTGTAGTCGAGGTACTCCTGGCTTGCGGCGACGTCCTTGCGGACCGCGATCTGGCCGGCCTCCTGGTGGTACATCAGCGCGTTCTCGAACGTCAGCGCCTGCGCGATGACGTCAAAGGCAGCCTGGGGGTCGGCGGCGTTGGCGCCGATCGCGAGGGTCCATCCGCCCGACATCGACGTGAAGCCGTCGCCGCCGCCGTCCTGCGTCGGCATGGCGGCGAAGCCCATCGTCTGCTCCCACTCGGGCCAGGCGTTCTCGCCCTCGATCCAGTTGCTCGGCAGCCACGAGCCGTCGAGCGCGATCGCGAGGCCGCCCTGCGGCAGCAGCTCCGTGCTCACCTTCGTGCCCCAGCCGGCGTCGAGGGCCTGGGCGGGGTCGGGGCCGAGCTGCTCGTCGGCGATCGTCCGGTAGAACTCGAGCGCATCGAGGAAGCCGGCCGATCCGGTGACCCACTTGTTGCTGTCGGTGTCGAGCAGCTCGTCCTCGGTGCCGTAGAGCAGCATCTCGAATCCCTGCATCGAGGTGGCCTCACCGAGCGCCTGCGAGGCGTAGACGTTGAGGGGGATGACGTCGGGGTTGCTCTCCTTGACGGTGCGAGCGGCCTCGAGGACGTCGTCCCAGCTCTCCGGCGCCCAATCCTCGGGCAGCCCCGCCTCGGCGAAGATCTGCTTGTTGTAGTACAGCCCGCGGGTGTCGGTGCCGAGCGAGACGCCGTAGGTCTTGCCGTCGTCGCCGAGACCGGCCTGCTTGGCGCCGTCGTCGTACTGCTCCCACTGGTCCCATTCGGCGAGGTAGTCGTCCATGGGCTGCAGGTAGCCGGCAGCGGCATCCGATCGGATCTGGAAGGTGTCTTCGTAGATGACGTCGGGAGCGGTGTCGGGCGAGCCGTTCATGAGCGCGAGCTTGGTGAAGTACTGGTCCTGCTCCGCCTCGATCGGCACGAGCTCGACCGTGCGGCCCTCGTTCGCGGCCTCGTACTCCTCCTTCACCTTCTTCATCAGCTCGTCCATCGCGGTGAACGACTTCGTCTTCTGGTAGGCGACGCGGATGGTGTCGCCCGAGGCGTCGTCGCCCCCGCTGCCACCGCCGCAGCCGGTCAGGGCGAGTGCGAATGCCGTGGTTCCGACGACCGCGAGGGTCGCACTGGATCTCTTCATGGTCGAAGCTCCCTTGCTTGGACGAGGATCGCGCGGTGCGTGCGCACGTCTTTTCTAAACCAAATGGAATAAAACGGCAAGAGGTTCGTGGACGCGACTCCGGCGGAGGTCAGACCGGGCTGTCGGCGATCATCAGATCGGTCGGACGTGCCGTCATCGCCGCGTCGAGCACGAGGCAGGCCGCACCGACGGCGGCGGCCTCCGACGCGAGCCGGCTGTCGAGTACGCGGATGCCGCCGAGGGTCGCGGTCTCGGTGCTGTCGGCGACGCCGCGATTGAGGGCGGGGGCCGCCGTCGGCGACAGCAGGCTCCACAGCGGACCGCCGACGACGACGACGTCGGCGTCGAGCAGATTGTTGATCTGCACGACCGCGCGGGCGAGGCTCGCGCCGGCGTGCTCGGCGGCGCGACGAGCACGTTCGTCGCCGGCGGCGGCGCGCGCGGCGAGAGCGCGCAGGTGGCCGCGCAGGGCCGGAGCCGCGATCGGGTGCCCCGGCGCGACGATGCCGGCGTCGACGAGCAGCCGTTCGGGCGAGATCGCGACGCCGAGACACCCGCGCTGGCTGCACCCGCACACCGGTCCTCCCGGCTCGACGACGAGGTGCGCGATGTCGCCGGCGTTACCGGTGCGACCCCGGATGGGCGTGCCGTCGACGGCGAGGCCGGCGCCCACACCGGCGCCGTAGTAGAAGAAGATCGAGTCCTGCAGTTCTTGCGACGCGTCGCGCCACAGCTCGCCGACCATCGCCGCCACGACGTCCTTCTCGAGGGTCGTGGTCAGGCCGGTGGCGGCGCTCAGCCGGGGCCCCACGGCGAGCTGGTGCCATGCCGCCGGCAGCAGCGGCGGCTCGAACAGCAGCCCGCGGTCGGCGTCGAGGGGGCCGGGCGCCGCGACGCCGACGCCCAGCACCGACCGGCGGTCACGGCCGGCCTCGGCCAGCAGGTCGTCGACGGCGCGAGCCAGGTCGGCGACGATGTCGTCGGCGCTGCCGTCCTGACGCGGCGTCCGCTCGGCGTGCGCGACGACCTCGCCCAGCAGGTCGACGACGACGAAGGTGTCGACGGCCGGGTCGAGGTGGATGCCGACGGCGCACCGGGCCGAGGGGTCGAGCTGCAGCGGCGTGCGTGGCTTGCCCGGCCCCGATGCGACGGGCGTGCCCTCGCGCACCCAGCCCTCGGCGACGAGGCGGCGAGCGACGTTGCTGAGCGTCTGCGGCGACAGCCCCGTGCGGGCGGCGAGCTCGATGCGGCTGATGCCCGCGGGGGCGCGACGGATCAGGTCCAGCACGAGCGTCTGGTTGTATGTGCCGACCGCCGGCAGGTTCGAGCCGCGTCTCATGAGTCCTCCCGTCGCACCCTACTGCGCCGGGGGCGGCATCCGGTCGCCGATCCCGCGACACGACGAAGGCCCGCCCGGCGAACCGGACGGGCCTTCGGAAGCGACAGCGGTGGCGTCAGTTGTTGCCGCGCAGGATCGCGATCATGCGCAGGATCTCGACGTACAGCCACACGACCGTGACCATGATGCCGAACGCACCGACCCAGCCGAAGACGCGGGGAGCGCCGTTGCGGACGCCCTGCTGCACCTGGTCGAAGTCGAGCACGAGCGAGTACGCCGCCATGATGACCACGAGCACACCGATGATGAGGCCGAGCGGGATTCCGGCGATCGTGGCGCTGTGCAGACCGAACATCATGTTGCCGGGGATGACGTTGAACAGCATGAGGCCGACGTTCAGCAGCGAGAACACGAGGTAGCCGACCATCGCGATCATGAAGATCTTGGTCGCCTTGGCCGACGCGCGCACCTTGCCGCTGGCGAACAGGGCGAGGGTCACGCCGACGACCGAGACGGTCGCGAGCGTCGCCTGCATGACGATGCCCTGCCAGATGAATTCGAAGTAGGCCGAGATGCCGCCGATGAACAGGCCCTCGAAGGCCGCGTAGGCGAAGATCAGGCCGGGACGAACCTTCTTGCGCGAGGTGAAGATGACGGCCATGGCGAGAACGAATCCGCCGAGACCGCCGATGATCCACGGCATCATCGTGGGGTTCGGGTTGGCGACCGACACCGGCGAGAGCGTCCAGATCCAGCCGACCACGGCGGTGGCGAGGAGGATCGCGAACAGGCTCAGCGTCTTGACGACGGTGTCTTCGACCGTCATGCGGTCGGTCTGGTGGGCGCCGGCTGCGGGGGCCGCGTACAGGCCCTCGAGCTGAGCCTGCGTCGCGGCGTCGATCGACGCGTGCTGCGCCGAGGCGGTCTGGGCACCGGCGGCGGGCGGCGGCGTCAGACCCGGCCGCTGCTCCTTGAAGGCCGGGCTGTCGAATGCGGGGTTATTGAGGGCCACTGCTCTCACACTCCAAGTCGAGGGGTCGACACAGCTGGATGCCGTGTCTCCCCAGCCTACGGGAACCGGTTCCCCACGGGTATGCGCGGCGCTGTGAGCAGACTATGAACGCGATCGCCCTCAGCGGAATCCGCACGCTCGGCCCTAGCCTAAAGGCGTGACGCGCCCCCTCGTGATCGGTCATCGCGGTGCCCCCGGCTATCGCCCGGAGCACACCCGGTCGTCCTACGTGCTCGCTCTCGAAGCGGGGGTGGATGCCGTCGAGCCCGACATCGTCTTCAGCCGCGACGGCATCGCCATCGTGCGTCACGAGAACGAGATCGGCTCGACCACCGACATCGCCGATCACGAGCGGTTCCGTGGACGCCGGACGACGAAGACGATCGACGGCGTCGCCGTGACGGGCTGGTTCGCCGAGGACTTCACGTGGGACGAGCTCGCCCAGCTGCGCTGCCGCGAGCGCCTGCCGCACCTCCGGGCCGACAGTGCGAGCCACGACGGCGCCGAGCCGATGCTGCGGCTGCGGGACGTGCTCGACCTCGTGGCGGCCTGGACGGGGGAGTCGGGGCGTGCGGTCGGGGTCGTCCTCGAGATCAAGCACGCGACCTTCCTCGAAAGCGCGGGGTTCGATGTCGCCGCTCTCGTCGCGGCTGAGCTGCGGGCGGCGGGCTGGGACGCAGGGCAGCACCCCTTGTGGCTCGAATCGTTCGAGCTCGATGTGCTCGACCGGCTCGGTGGGTCGGGGGTCGCGGGCACCCGCGTCTTCCTGCTCGAGGCCACCGGCGCACCGTTCGACCGCGTCGCCGTCGAAGGTGCGCAGGCGCGCTCGTACGAGGACTGGGCCCTGCCCGCCGGGCTCGACGAGCTGACGGCCCGCGTCGACGGGATCAGCGTCGACAAGCGCATGATCCTCGCTCCCGCTCGGTCACGGCGCGCGCGAGGCGGCTCGGTCGTCGCGGACGCGCACGCGCGCGGGCTGTCGGTCTTCACGTGGACCGCTCGTCCCGAGAACGCCTTCCTCGTCCGCCGGCATCGCCGAGCCGGCGGCCCTGCCGCCTGGGGCGACCACGTCGCCGAGTGGGCCGAGCTGGCGGCATCCGGGATCGACGGCGTCTTCGTCGACCACCCGGATCTGGGCGTGGCGGCCTTCCGCCGAGAGGCCTGAGGCGCCATGCTCAGCAGACCCCAGATCCAGCCCTACGCCCAGTTCCTGATGGGTGCGTCGGCCGGCATGATCACGGCCACCGTCGCCATCGTCGAACCCGCGCGCATCACGCCGGCCTATCTGGTCGGCTTCGCGGTGATCGTCGTCAGCTGCGTCGTGATGGCGCTCGTGTGGCGCGCGCAGCCGACGGTCGCGACGGAGTGGATCTGCGTCGTGCCGCTCGTGACGATCCTCGCGTGCGCGCCGTTGCGCAGCAGCGCCATCGATCTGCTGCCCGTCACCGGCATGCTCGTGATCTTCCCGATCGCCTGGCTCGCCTTCGCGTTCCCGCCCGCGGTCGCGGCGGTGGGGGTCGTGGTCGCGGGGCTGCTTCCGCTGGCCGTGTCGTTGCCGAGGACGCCGGGGGAGTGGCTGTCCCTGCTCACGGTGCCGGCGCTGCTCGGCATGTTCGCCGCCGCCACCCGGTTCGTCGCCGTCGACCTCGGGCGCAATCGCAGCCGGGCGCAGCGTGCCTCGCACCGGCTCGCGGCCGCGCTGGACTCGTCGAACCGCGCGGATGCCGCCCTGCGGCAGCTGCTCGACACGACGCCCGAGGCGGTCGTCGTGTTCGACGACGACGACACCGTGCTGCTCGCGAACGCCCCGGCGCGCGACATCGCCCGCCGGGGCGGCATCCGCATCTCGCTCGAGCAGGACGCCGCGACGTACGTCTACGGCGACGACCGGGTGACGCCCGTGGCCGTCGGGCCCGGGCTGCGCGAAGCCATCATGGCGGGGGCCTTCGCGGAGCCGCGCCGGGTGTGGGTGGGCGAGCCCGGCGATCAGATCGCGCTGCGCTTCGTCGCCCGCCCGATCGTGCTCGACGGCGAGCCGATCGGGGTCATGGTCGTGGCGCAGGACGTCACCGAGCTCGTCGATGCGGTCGATGTGCGCGATCGGTTCCTCGACACCGTCGGGCACGAGCTGCGCACGCCCCTCACCGTCATCCTCGGCAACGCCGAGCTGGCCGTCGCCGGCGCGATGCCCGAGCACCGCGACCGGTGGGAGACGGTGCAGCGCGCCGCCGAGCGGCTCGAGCACACGGTGGAGCTCATGCTCGCGACCGGCCGTGCCGACATCACCCCGCGGCCCGGGCGCAGCGATGCGCGGGCCGTCGTCGACGCGGTGGTGGCCGCGCGCGAGGACGACCGCGATGTCACGATCTCGGTGACGGGCGGTGGGGCCGACGTCGAGATCGGACGCGATGACCTGCACGCCGTCGTCACGGAGCTGGTGCGCAACGCCGTCCAGGCCTCACCCGACGGCGGTGCGGTCGCCATCGAGGTGCGGACCTCGTCGGATGCCGTCGAGATCGCCGTCACCGACACGGGGCCCGGTATGAGCGCGGCAGAACGCCGCCAGGCCTTCGACCGCTTCTACCGCACGGCCCGAGCTCGCCGCCGTGCGGTGCAAGGGCTCGGGCTCGGCCTGGCGCTCGCCCGCGCGCTCGTCGAGTCTCACGGCGGCGCGGTGCGGCTGGAGCCGCGCACGTCCGGCGGCACGTGCGCGATCGTCGCGCTGCCGCGCACGAGGGCCCTCCCCTAGGGTGTGGGCATGGCCACCGCAGGTATCGCAGCCGTCGACGTCCGCCGCTCCTTCGGGAGCGTGCACGCCGTCCGCGGGGTGACCCTCGAGGCGCAGGCCGGTGCCGTCACCGGTCTGGTCGGTCCCAACGGTGCGGGCAAGACCACGCTGCTGTTGATGCTGGCATCGTTGCTCGCGCCGGACGGCGGCAGCATCCGCATCGCCGGCGTCGATCCGGTGGTCGATCCGGCCGGCGCCCGTTCCCGTCTGGGGTGGATGCCCGACACCCTCGGCGCCTGGTCGTCCCTGAGCGTCCGCGAGACGCTCGAGACCACCGGCCGCCTGTACGACCTCGATCGTGCGGCGGCCGCCCGTCGCGCCCAGGAGCTCATCGATGAGGTGGGGCTGCGCGACCTGGCCGACGCCCACGCGCGCGTGCTCTCGCGGGGGCAGAAGCAGCGTCTCGGGCTCGCGCGCGCCCTCGTGCACGACCCGTCCGTGCTCCTGCTCGACGAGCCGGCATCGGGGCTCGACCCGCAGGCGCGTGTCGACCTGCGTTCGCTGCTGCGCCGATACGCCGCGGCCGGCAAGACGATCCTCATCTCGAGTCACGTCCTTTCGGAGCTCGAAGAGGTCGTCGACGATGCCGTGTACATCGTCGACGGCGCGACCGTCAGCGCCGATCGGGTGGCGGTGGCCGCGCAGCGCAGTCGCCCCTGGCGGATCCGGGTCGCCGATACGGACGCCCGGGCGATCGCATTGCCGGTGGCGACGGCCCTCGGGCTCGATGTCGCTCGCGTCCGGACCGATCGCCGGGACGTCCTCGTCGCCTTCGCGACCGAGAGCGACGCGGCGGCGGGTCTGCGCGCGCTCATCGGCGCCGGTATCCCCGTCGCGGAGTTCTCTGCCGCGACGGGGCTGCTCGAGCACACATTCCTCGATCTCGGCGCGTCGGACGGAGCCCGCTCATGAACATGGCTCGGCTGTGGACGGTCGCCCGTCTCGAACTCCTCCAACGCGTCCGCACGGTCTCGTGGTACGTCCTGCTCGGCGTCTTCGCCCTCGTCCTCGTCGGTGTCACGGCCCTCGCCTTCCCGGCGTTCGGTGGCGTGGTCTCCGACTCCGGGCAGCGCGGATCGGGGATCTACTCCACGATCGTGGTCATCACGCTGCTCCTGGTCGTGCTGGTGTCGCCGACTCTCAGCGGCAACTCGCTCAATGGAGATCGGGATGCCGCGACTCTCGCTCCCGTGCAGGTCACGCTCGCCCGCACCTCCGAGATCCTCCTCGGCAAGGTGTTGGCCGGGTGGATCACAGGGCTCGCGTTCGCGGCGGTCGCCGCCCCGTTCCTCGTCATCGCGACGTTCGCGGGTGGTGTCGACCCTGCGGTGGTCGTCGTCTCCCTCGTCGTGCTCGTCGTCGAGATCGGCATCATCGCCGCCGTCGGCGTGGGGCTCAGCGGCATCCTGGCCCGCCCGCTGTTCTCGGTGGCCGCGACGTACCTGGTCGTCGCGGCACTGGTGTTCGGGACCCTCATCGCCTTCGGCCTGGGTGGAGCGGCGCTCTCGAGCGAGGCGACGACGACCTACCGGGGGCTGCAGTACACCATGGACGGGTCGCCGGAGTGTCGGGACGGCTCGTCGGACTGCGCGAACGACCCCAGCCGGATCGCGTGCGCCGAGCCCCAGGTGTCGACGTACACCGTGCCGCGCTTCGATCACGTGTGGTGGATCCTGGCCGCGAACCCCTTCGTCATCCTCGCCGACGCCACGCCGGCCGAGTACGACCGCAACGGCTATCCGGTCGACCTGTTCGGGCAGATCACCGCCGGTGTCCGCGCCGCGCAGATCGTACCGGGCCTCGAGACGAGTATCGACGACTGCGAGCCGTCCGCGATGCAGTATGACGGGGGACCGACCGCCCAGGAGATCCGCGCGCAGACGGTGCCGAGCTGGTTCGTCGGTCTCGGAGTGCAGCTCGTGCTCGCGGTGCTGCTGCTCGTCGCCGCGGGATCGCGCACGCGGACCCCCGCGCGAGCCCTGCCCCCGGGAACACGGATAGCGTGAGGACTATGGTCTCCCAGCTCGACATCACCCGCCGCGAAGCCATCGAGGCCTACCATGTCATCGGCGAGGCGCCCGCCCCCGACCTGCAGGGCATCGTCCGCCTCGCCGCGACCGTCTGCGGCGTCGCCACCGCAGTCATCAACATCATCGACGACCGCTCGCAGCACCAGATCGCGGCCGTCGGGATCGAGCCCGCCGTCTGCTCGCGCGAGGATTCGATGTGCGCCGCGGTCATCGCCCGCCCCGGTCGCGTCGTGGTGCCCGACGCCCGGCTCGACGAACGGTTCGCGCAGAACCCCTTCGTGACCGGTGAGATCGCCCACGTCCGGTTCTACGCGTCGAGCCCGCTCGTGACCCCGTCGGGCGTCGCGATCGGCACGCTGTGCGTCTTCGACGAGTCCGTCGGCGACCTCGACGAGTCCAAGCGCGAGGCGCTCGACCTGCTCGCCCACCAGATCGTCGACCTGCTCGAGCTGCGCCGCATCAGCCGCGCGCTGAGCGCGTCGAACGATCAGCTGTCGCGGTTCGCGGGGCAGATCAGCCACGACCTGCGCAACCCGCTGACCGCGCTGACCGGCTTCCTCGAGCTCGCGATCGACAGCCCCGACATGGTGAACGCGCCCGACGCCGCCCGCGTGCTCGCGCGTGCCGAATCGGCCGCCGAACGCATGGACGAGATGATCTCCGACATCCTGGCTTACGCACGCGCGGGCGGCGCGAGCCCGCAGCGCACGCGCGTCAACCTCGCCGCCGTGATGGATGCCGTCGTCGACGACCTCGACGCCCAGATCTCCGCCTCGGGCGCCGACGTCCGTGCCGACGTCGACATCGAGCCCGTCGGCGATCCCACCCTGCTGCGCGCGGTGCTGCAGAACGTCGTCGCCAACGCGCTGAAGTTCACGGCCGCCGCCGGCCGAGCACCCCGGGTCGCGGTGGATGCCCACGCGGTGGGCGGCGGCTGGCGCATCACCGTCGACGACAACGGACCGGGCGTGCCCGAAGCCGACCGCGAACGCGTCTTCCGGCTGATGGAGCGCGGTGACTCGGATGCCGACGGCCTCGGCATCGGGCTGTCGACCTGCCGCCGGGTGGTCGAGGCGCACGGCGGACGCATCGGCATCGACGAGTCACCCGACGGCGGCACGCGCGTCTGGATCGTGCTGCCGGATCCCTCGGCGGCCGCCGACGTCGGCGCCGACGCGCGCTGACGTCCGCCGCCGCGCGGCTCAGCGGCGCAGCGTGTGCGAGGGGTGCTCGCCGTACATCGCGGCGTACAGCTGCGCGAACCGGCCCGTGTGGGCGAAGCCCCAGCGCTGCGCGACATCCCGCACCGTCGTCGATCCGGGGTGCGCGGCACGCAGCTCGTGGTGCGCACCCTCGATGCGCAGGCGTCGCAGGTAGGTGCTCGGCGGGATCTCGTAGGCCTTGTGGAAGGCGCTTTGCAGCGCCCGCACGGATGTGCCTGCGGCGACGGCGATGTCGGTGATGCTGATGGGGTTGCCGACGTTCTCCTCCATGAACGTCACGGCCCGCCGCACAGTCCGTGCGGTCGGACGCCGCAGATCGGTGTCGTCGACGTCGATGAGGGGGAACGCGGTGATGAGCGAGGCGACCGCCTGATGCATGAGCTGCGTGCGCATGAGCGGCGAAGCGGCGACCGTCTCGTCGGCGAGCACGGTGGCTTCGAGGAACCGCAGGGTCTCGGCGATGAGGCGCGGGTTCTCCGCACGTCGGTTGAGTCCCGAGTACTGCAGCCGACGGGGTTCGTCGCCCAGAAGCGCACGGACGACGTGTTCGATCGTCTCGGGTGCGACGCTGAAGGTGCGCAGGTGCAGGTGCCCGAACTCCGCGCTGAAGTCGGTGTCGGGCGGGATGACGAACGGCGTGCGGCCGTCGCCGGACTCGCTGCCGACCTGCCACCGATGCTGTCCCTGCGCGGCGTGCGCCACGATGAGCCGGGGGAAGGACCGGGCGGTCGAGCGCATCGTGCCCGTGAAGCGCACCGCCGCAGCGGCGGCCGCGGGATGCGCCACCGCCGCCATCTCGTACTTGAAGGTCGTCGGCGAGTCGACCGACAACGACATCGGGGTCTCGTAGAGCGAGCTGACCGATTCCTCCGCGCGGCGGGGGTCGTCGGTCCGCAACCCGCGCCGGACCGGCTGGCTATTCAATAACCAGCTTGTCGGTCGGGGACTCCGCGGGCTCGGGGACCACGTACAGTCCGGTGGGCGAGTTGGCCGTGTACATCAGCGCCTCGAGCCACGCCCGGTTGATCGCGGGCGTGCGGCTGCCGTGGAAGGTGAACACGAGCGACGCGCCGGCGTGCATCCATACCGTCGTGCGGCCCTTGCCGACACTCACGTCGTCCTTCCAGGTGAAGAAGAACGCTTCACCGCGACGGAGCTTCGCTCCGATCGTCATCTGAAGGTGCGCGAGCGTGCGGTCCTCGATCTCCAGCCGATTGCTGCCGTCGTAAACGAACCTGCCCAACGTTCCTCCTCGCACGCCCTGACACGGGCGATCACCAGCCTCTGCGATCCGCTCGCGGGCCCGCGCGGAAGAGTCCGTTCCACGCGCAGACGATCCGCGACGCGCACAGCGGTGCTGTGCTTCTGGAGAATCAAGCCGGTGATTCGACTTGGGGAGGGGGTTGACTTTGCGGCGGACTTCCGATCCGAAGCGGCTCAGTCGCCCGGGAGGGCCGCCAGCGTGACATCGACGCCGTGCGTGATCAACAGCTCCGTTCTCTGCGCGACGCCTTCGCCGTCGTTGACGGTCAGCCACCCGTGGCCCGAGTCGAGCGCGCCGGCGATCTCGGCTCGCACGTCTTCGAGATCGCGACCGCCGATGGTGTAGGCCCGGCCGCCGTAGAAGACATCGATCCGTTTGGCCATGGCGTTCGCCCCTTCGTCGCGTGAGCGCGAGTGCGCCCTGCGCAGCGACACTACCCGTCACATGGGCCCACGCAAGGGGTTAACGAAAGTGCTGAGGTTCACTAGAGTCACGACGGAGCGAGGGGAGGGCCGATGGGCCGATTCATCTACGAGAACCAGGTGCGTGCGGACTTCGAGGACCGGACGCTCGCGCACCTGCAGACCGTCATCACAGCCAAGCTCCGCCGCGGCGAGTCATTCACATTGACGTGGAAGGACGACGTCTCGATCGGCGACGGCCGGACCACTGTGTGGCTGCACCCGGGGTGCGGGCTCGTGTTCAAGTTCTACGGCAGCCGCCAGCCCGCGCTCAATCGTGCCTGGCTGGAAGCTCTGACCTACACGGCGAACTCGCCGACCGGCCTCTACGTCGTGCCGGAGCCGCCCGACGTTCCGCGCCCGAACCTCGCTCTCGATGGGGTTCGCGAAGCCTGAGCCTGACCATCGGCTGAGCGAAACCCCTGCATCCTCCGGGCAGCGCCCCATATGCGCCGAGCGTGATCCGACGCTCCGTAGTGTGAGCCCCAGCGATCGGTGACCACCGTTGGCTTCCGGCCCCCGGGCCTCGATCGAACAGCAGGTGCTCCCATCGCTTCATCCGCCGTCGAGTCACGTCTCGGCCCCGTCCGCCGCACGTACGCCGGGACCGCCGACTTCCCGCCGATGACGAAGGCGTTCACGGACGTCTCGCGGGTCGTCCGTGAATCCGGCCTGCTGCGCCGGACTCCCTGGTTCTACGGACTCGTCGGCCTCGCCCTGATCCTCGCGATCGGCGGATGCGTCACGGGCTTCGTCCTGCTGGGCGACAGCTGGTTCCAGCTGCTCATCGCCGCGGCGCTCGGCATCGTGTTCACGCAGGTGGCGTTCCTCGCCCACGAGGCCGACCACCGCCAGGTGCTGGCTTCCGGTCCGGGCAACGACCGGCTGGCGCGCTTCCTCGCCGTCGGCGTCGTGGGGATGAGCCTGTCATGGTGGACGACGAAGCACGCCCGTCACCACTCGAACCCGAACAAGGTGGGCAAGGATCCCGACATCGAGATCGACACGATCTCGTTCATCGAAGAGGATGCCGCCACCGCCCGCGGCATCCGTCGCTTCATCACGCAGCGCCAGGGATGGCTGTTCTTCCCGCTCCTGCTGCTCGAGGGCCTGAACCTCCACGCGCTGTCGATGCGGCACCTGTTCAGCCGCGGCCCGGTGAAGAAGCGTGCGCTCGAGATCACCCTCATCCTGGCTCGGTTCGCGATCTTCGTCGCGCCGGTGTTCATCTTCCTGCCGATCGGCATGGCGTTCGCCTTCTTCGGCGTGCAGGTCGCCGTCTTCGGGCTGTACATGGGTGCCTCGTTCGCCCCCAATCACAAGGGCATGGCGATCATCGCGCCCGACGCGAAGCTCGACTTCTTCAGCAAGCAGGTGCGCACCTCGCGCAACATCGGCGGCGGCTGGTGGGCGACGTGGCTCATGGGGGGGCTCAACTACCAGATCGAGCACCACCTCTTCCCGAACATGCCGCGCCCGGCGCTCGCCCGAGCCCGTGAGATCGTCAAGGAGCAGTGCGCGTCGCTCAACGTGCCATACACCGAGACGAGCCTGTGGCGCTCGTACGCCATCGTCATCGACTACCTCAATCGCGTCGGCCTCGCCGCTCGCGACCCGTTCGACTGCCCCATGGTGTCGGAGTACCGCCGCGCCTGATCCCGAGCGCCATCGACATCGGCCACGGCTCATACTGAGTCCGTGGCCGATGTCGATTCCGAACGCTGGCTCGTCATCGACGGGCGGCGCTGGCGGCGCACCGATCCATCGTTGCCCGACGACGTCGTCGCGGCGCTGAAATCCCACCTCGGGCGCGGGCGGTCGGCGGTGGGAGCGGCGAAGGGACGAGGAGACGACGAGGCAGTGGCCGCGGCGCGCGAGCGCGTGGGTCTGGCCAAGCGTGGGCTGGGCGAACGCGGCCCCCGGTGGTGGGACGAGCCCGAGGCCGACCGCCTCGCCCGGGCCCAGGAGGCGCTGCGCCGGCTCGGCGAGCTCGACGCGGAATGATCCGGCGGCAGGCGTCGGAGAAGTGGACGCGACGGCGGGAGTCGAACCCGCAGCGCTGTCGGGTATGAGCCGAAGCCCGGGACCGCCCGGATCGCCGCGATGACCTCACGCTACGGCCGTTGCCGACCAGGCGCCATGACTGTGAAGGCAGGGGTCGCCGTGCTACGGCGTGTGACCGCACCCCTCCGCGATGTCGGGCGGACCGGTGTCGGTGGGCGAACGTAGAATCGTCAGGTCATGCCAGACCCCATCAAGCCCGTCATCGTCGGCTCCGCCGCATCCGCGCGTCCCGGCGCCCCCGCAGGCGAGCGTCCCGACGCCGACCTGCTCGAAGGGCTCAACCGCCCTCAGCTCGAGGCGGTCACCTACCGCGGCCCCGCGCTGCTCATCGTCGCGGGCGCCGGCTCGGGCAAGACCCGCGTGCTCACGCATCGCATCGCCTCGCTGCTGCGCACGCGCGAGGCGTACCCGAGCCAGATCCTCGCGATCACCTTCACCAACAAGGCCGCCGGCGAGATGCGCGAGCGCGTGCAGCATCTCATCGGCGACAGCGCGCAGGGCATGTGGATCTCGACCTTCCACTCCGCCTGCGTGCGCATCCTCCGCCGCGAGGCGCAGCAGTTCGGGTTCACCAAGAGCTTCACGATCTACGACTCGGGCGACTCCCGGGCCCTCCTCAAGCGGCTCGTGAAAGAGCACGAGGCGGATGCCTTCGGACTCACTCCCGCGGGAGTGCAGAGCCGCATCTCGAAGCTCAAGAACGAGCTCGCCGACGCCGACTCGTACGCCCGGCAGGCGAACATGTCCGACCCCGCCGAGCGGGTCTTCGTCGAGATCTTCGGCGCCTACCAGTCGGCGCTGCAGCGGGCCAACGCCTTCGACTTCGACGACCTCATCGCGCAGACGGTCTATCTGTTCCGCGCCTTCCCGCACGTCGCCGACGTGTACCGCAAGCGTTTCCGCCACATCCTGGTCGACGAGTACCAAGACACCAATCACGCCCAGTACGCGCTCATCCATGAGCTCACGCGTCCGGTCCAGGGGTCCGGCGGCGACTCGTTCTCGTCCGGCGGCATGATGATCTTCGAGCCCGAGACCACGCCCGAGGTCGAGGGCGCCTCGCTCACGGTGGTCGGTGACTCCGACCAGTCGATCTACGCCTTCCGCGGCGCCGACATCCGCAACATCACCGAATTCGAGCGCGACTATCCCGGCGCGAAGGTCGTGCTGCTCGAGCAGAACTACCGCTCGACGCAGACCATCCTCTCGGCCGCGAACGCGGTCATCGCGAACAACTTCGACCGCAAAGACAAGAAGCTGTGGACGGATGTCGGTGCGGGCGAGGCGATCGTCGGGTTCACCGGCTACTCGCAGCACGACGAAGCTCAGTTCGTCGCCGACGAGATCGAGGCGCTGCACCGAGCCTCGGTGCCGTACTCGCAGATGGCGGTGTTCTACCGCACCAACTCGCAGTCGCGTGCGCTCGAGGAAATCTTCATCCGCGCGGCCATCCCGTACAAGATCATGGGCGGCACGAAGTTCTACGACCGCGCCGAGATCAAGGACGCGCTCGCCTACGTCGTCGCTGTCGCCAACCCCGCCGACGAGCTCGCGGTGCGCCGCATCCTCAACCGTCCGCGCCGCGGGATCGGCGACGTCACCGAGACCTCGATCGCCCGCTTCGCCGCCGAGCGGGGGATCACCTTCCGCGACGCGCTCGGCCACGCACCCGAGCTGGGCGTCGGGCCGAAGATCCAGGCGGCGATCGCGCAGCTCGACGCCGTGCTGACCGAGGCGACCGAGATCATGCTGCCGAGTTCCGGCGAGATCGCCCCGCCCAGCTCGGTCACCGAGGGGCTCAGCCTGCTGCTGAACAAGTCCGGCTACATGGACGCGCTGCGCATGAGCCGCGATCCGCAGGACGAGGCGCGGCTCGAGAATCTCGACGAGCTCATCGCCGTCACGCGCGAGTTCGCTCGCAACAACCCCGAGGGCACGATCCTCGACTTCCTCACCGAGGTGGCCCTCGTCGCCGACGCCGACGACCTCGACGACGCGTCGGGCACCGTGTCGCTCATGACGATGCACACGGCGAAGGGCCTCGAGTACGACGCGGTGTTCGTCACCGGCGTCGAGGAAGACCTGATCCCGCACCGCATCTCGGCGAACGAACCGGGCGGACCGCAGGAGGAGCGGCGGCTGTTCTACGTCGCGCTCACGCGGGCGCGCAAGCGCCTGCACCTCTCGCTCGCCATGACGCGTGCGCAGTTCGGCGAGGTCTCGGCGGCGATGCCCAGCCGGTTCCTGCAGGAGATCCCGCACGACCTCATCGACTGGCGGCAATCACCCGGCGACGTCAACTCGCGCGGCGGCATGCAGTCGCGGGCGCTCAACGCCCGCCGACCGGGCGGGGGATCCGGCGGCTCGGGCAAGCGCTACGGCGATGACCTCGTTCCGCTGCCGCGCCGCGAGAAGAGTGGCGACATCGCGAAGTTCGCCAACCGCATCCCGGCGAAGGTCCGCGACAACGGCGATCTTCAGCTGGCGCCCGGCGATCGCATCCGGCACGACGACTTCGGCGAGGGACGCGTCGACGCGGTGACCGGCGAGGGCGCCAAGCGCGTCGCTCACGTTCGCTTCGACTCCGCGGGTGCGAAGAAGCTCCTCATCAAGATCGCGCCGATCGTCAAGCTCTGACATCGGCCCGCCCCGCGGCGGGCGTGCGGGTTAGGCTCGACGCATGGCGATCTTCAAGCGCTCCGCGCGAGACACCACGAGCCAGCCCGCGGATTCCGGCGCGGTGGACGACGAGGTCGCCGGCGCCACCGAGTCGGACGCCGCCGCGACCACGGATGCCGCCGACGCGGCTCCCGTGCCCCACGTCGGCATCTCGGTGTCGACCTTCGGGGCCTCCGCACCCACGACCCCTGCCGCTCAGCCCGCTGCGGCGCAGCCGGGTCGCGCCGTCACGCGCCCGCCGGCCGAGGCGCCCGAACGCACCGAGACCGTTGCCGGCATGCCCGACAACACCCTCGTTCAGGCGGCGCTCGCGTCGCTTCCCGAGAAGCCCGGCAACGTCGACGTCATGAACGTCATGCGCCAGAGCATGCAGGGCACCCTGTATGTGCGCGTCCGCGGTGATGCGCGAGCGCTGACCGCCGAGGGCAAGCCGCTGACGCTCGCGGTGTCGCAGGTCGACGGTGCCCGCTTCCTCCTCGCGTTCACCGGCGGAGCGTCGCTGCGCGCCAGCGTCGAGTCCGACGGCGACCGCGACACCTCGGCGCTCGGGCTGCCCGTCACGAACGTGTTCCGCAACGCGATCGAGGGTCCCTACGAGGGCCTCATCATCGATCATGCGGTTCCCGGATCGCGCATCGTGCTTCCCGCCCCGCTCATCAAGAAGGCCTTCGAAGAGGGCGATCCGGCCTTCGCGATCAAGAATCTGCTCGCCGGCCCCCGCGACGCGGACACGGCTGCCGCGGTCGGTGCAGCCCTGGCGACGGCGCCGCTGTGGGTCGCCGCCGGCCCCGCGGGCGACGGCGGTCAGCTCGGCCTCGCGGAGTCGCGCACGACGTCGGGGGAGCGACGGCTGGAGGTCTACTCGCACCCGCTCGAGGTGCTCGTGCTGCAGCGCGGCGACCGGCCCGTACCGGTGACCGCGACGCAGATCGCGCGCGCGCTGATCTCCAACCCCGCACTGACGGGGGTCATCGTCGACCCGGGCGGTCCCTGGATCCACGTCGACCGCGCCGACCTCGGCCCCGTGCTCGCGCGCGCCGATGATCCCGACGAGAGCACCCCCGCGGCCGCGCCCGGGGGCACCGACGCCGACGGGGATGCCGGGGCGGACGCGACCACGGCATCCTGACGACGTCGTCGTTCGCGACGATCCCGCGGGTTGTCCAGGGGCTGTGCGATCGAGCCACCGCCCCCTAGGGTCGGGTCATGGCGAGCGAGCGCATCACCCTGACCGTTGCCGGACCGGACGGCGACCGCGAGGTCGGCCTGTCGAGCCCGAACCGGGTGCTGTGGCCCGAGCTCGGCATCACGAAGCGGGAGTACGCCGAGTACATGCTCGCCGCCGCCGAGCCGTTCCTGCGGGCGAACGGCCATCGGCCGATCTCGCTCGAGCGCTTCCCCGACACGATCGACGGTGAGCGGTTCTTCTCGAAGAATCCGCCCAAGGGGGCTCCGGACTTCGTGGGTCAGGTCGTGTGCACCTACAACAGCGGCCGGCGGCATCCGCAGGTCGTGCTGGATGAAGCGGCGGCGCTCGTGTGGGCGGTGCAGATGAACACGGTCGTGTTCCACCCGTGGGCGTCGCTCGCGAAGGACACCGACAACCCCGTCGAGCTGCGCATCGACCTGGACCCGCAGCCGGGCACCGGCTTCGCCGACGCCGCCGCGGTCGCGCCGGCGCTGCGCGACGTCCTGGCCGAGGCCGGGCTGACCGCCTTCCTCAAGACGAGCGGCAACCGCGGACTGCACGTGTTCTGCCCGATCGAGCCCACCCACGAGTTCCTCGACGTCCGCCACGCCGTCATCGCCGCCGCGCGCGAGCTCGAACGGCGCCTGCCCGAACGCGTGACGACGAACTGGTGGAAAGAGGAGCGGGGCGAGCGGGTCTTCGTCGACTTCAACCAGGCCAACCGCGACCGCACGATGGCGGGCGCGTACAGTGCCCGAGCGCTGCCCGCCGCGACGGTCGCGACACCGATCACATGGGATGAGCTGGATGCCGGTGTCGACCCGGGTTCGTTCACCGTGCGCACGGTGCCGCAGCGGCTCGCGGATGTCGGCGATCCCTGGGCTGGCCTGCAGGCGCAACCGGGCCGGATCGACACCCTGCTCACGTGGTGGCAGCGCGACCTCGACGACGGTCTCGGCGAGCTGCCGTTCCCGCCCGAGTTCCCCAAGATGCCCGGTGAGCCGCCGCGCGTGCAGCCCAGCCGGGCGCGGCATCCCGAGGAGTGAGCGCCCGCGTCAGCGCGCCGAGGGGCGCTGCCACTCGCGCTCGGTGACGACGCGGGCGACCGTCAAGCCCACCGCGAGCGCGACCACGACGAACACCGCCGTGACGCCGTACTGCACGGCGCTGATGGTGTCGCCCTCGATCGTCCCGACGATCGCGCGGTAGGCCGACGCACCGGGAACCATGATGAGCACGGCCGGAACCGTCAGCGTGATGCGCGGCGAGCGGACGAACCGCGACACGGCGAACGCGCCGAAACCGACCGCGACCCCCGCGGCGGCCGCCGCGACGGGCTGCATCGCCCCGTGGTCGATCATCAGCAGCCGGCCGACGTTGGCGACCGTGCCGATCGCGGCCGCCGCCAGCGCGGTGCGCCAGGGCGTCGAGAACAGCAGGGCGAAGCCCATGACGCCCACGAACCCGGCGATGAGGCGTCCGAGCGACAGCAGCGGCTCACCGAGCGCGGGCGCGGCGACGGCGACCGCGCTCGTCTGGAAGATCGCGGCGACCGCCCACACCGCACACCCGGTCGACAGCAGCACGAGTCCGGCGTAGACGACGCGGTTGACCCCGGCGTTGAGGTCGAGCCGGGCGAGATCGAGCGCGCCGGTGACGAGGGGGAAGCCCGGCACGAGATAGAGCACGGCGCTGGTGAGCGCGGCGCCGTACTGCGGCGAGGGCGCCCCGAGCAGCTCGATCAGATGCGAGACCCCGAGGAAGGTCAGCAGTGCCGTCGAGGCGGAGAGGAACACGAGCAGGAACTCGTTCACCTGCAGCCGCGCCCCGCGGATCCGCACGTACTGGCCGAGGGCGACCGCGAGGGCGACGCTGAGGCACTCGGCCCAGCCGCCGTTGTTCAGGAACGCGAACGCGGTGCAGGCGGCAGCGGCGGCGGCCACCCGCACCGCGGTGGGGTAGCGCGGCGGCATCCGCTCGATGCGGTCGAGCTCGCGCTGCAGCTCGTCGGGGGCGACGCCGTCGGCGACGCGGTGCGACAGATGCATGACCTCGGCGATGCGCTCGGAGTTCACGACCGGATGCCGTACCTCGGCGACCCGGGTGCGGAACAGCTGTCCGCGCTGGGCGGTGATCACGATGTCGGTCATCCCGACGCGCGACTCGAGCCGTTCGAGGCCGAGGGCCCGCGCGGTGCGGTCCATCGTGTCGCGCACGCGCGCGGAGGACGCGCCCGCCCCGAGCATGAGGGTGCCCAGCCTTAGCACCGCGTCGGTACGCGCGATGAAGCGGACCGGCTCGAGGTGCAGCTCGGCGGTGCCGTCGGGCACGGCTTCACTCGGGTCGTCGCGCATGCTTCGATCCTCCCACCCGGACGGCGGGCCCGGGTGGGAGGTCGCGCCGGACGAATCGTCGACGCGGCGAGGGGTCAGCGCCGCGCGGGACGGGGCCGGCGCGAGAGGAGCACGGTGCCGCCGCCCGCGGCGAGCAGGATGCCGCCGATCAGCAGGCCGGTGGGTGTCCCCTCGCCGCCCGTGCGAGCGAGGCGCTGCGCCGTCGCCTCCGAGCCGGATGCCGCACCCGCGGGGGAGCCGGCCGGTGCCGGGGGGACCGCCCCCGGCGAGGCGCCGGGAACCGTGCCGGGGCCGCCGGGCACGGCCGGCTCGGCGCCGACCGGAGGCTCGACGGGTGCGGCGGCGGGGACGAGGTACACGCCGTCGGCGCGATACTCCAGTGCGCCGGCGAACCCGGCGGCGCCGACGATCTCGACAGCCGAGAAGGTCGATCCCGCCTCGGCCCTGGCGAACGCGATGAGGCGCTGCGGAGCGTCGGGTGCGGCGCCGCCCAGGTCGACACGAAGGGTGCCGCCGAGGGTCGCCGACCCCGCAACCGTGAGCGCTGGCGCGTCGCCGTCGACCGACAGCTCGAGCGTCGCCTCCGCGGCCTGCGCGAAGTCGCCGCCGACGACCAGTCCGTCGGTCGTCTCGACGAGCTCGCCGGCCGCCAGGGTGACATCGCCCGTCCCGAGGGCGCTCGGGGTCGCCGCGACGAGGACGCCGCCGTCGACGACGGTGCCGCCGGTGTAGTCGTTGTCGCCGGCGAGGGTGAGCGAGCCCGATCCGGCCTTCGTCAGCGAGCCCGCGCCTTCGATGTCGTTGCGCCAGGCGTCCGCCGCCGAGGCGCCGCCCGCGGCGGCATCCATCGTCACGACGACGTCGGTGTCGAAGGCGCCGTAGCCGTTCGAGGCCTCGAACAGGTTGAGCCGGCCCCAGCCTTCGGCGTCGTCGAGCACCGCGTGACCCGAGGCGATCGCCGTCGAGTGCAGCACCCAGCGCCGCTGCTGGGCGTCCAGGTAGGGAAGCCGGTGCTCGAGCAGCACCTCCGCGCCGGCGGGCACGCGCGCCGGCAGCGTGGCGTCGCCCGTCGCGGGCAGGCCGTAGGTCAGGCGCTCGAGGTACTGCGCGGCGAGCGTGTCGTAGTCCTGCTCGGCCGGGGCGGGCAGCATGGCGAGCAGGCCCTGGGCCTGCGCGAACGCGTCCTCGCGCAGGGCAGCGTTGGCGGGGTCGTTCAGCGCCGCGGCGGCGAGAGCCGTGGCGAGCACGCGGCCGCCGATGACGTCGAGCGGCGAGTGCATGCCGGCGACGATGCGGCTGTCGCCGATCTCCGCGGCGTGGGCGATGAGCTGCGCCTGGTACTGCGGCGCGGCGTCGGCGAGGGCGAGCGACGCGAGGAACGCCGCGTTGGTGTGGCCGCTGGGGAACCCGCCGTCGCTCGCGGCCTCGGCATCGGGCTTACGCACCGGCAGCAGCGACGGCACGATGATCGAGTCGTCGACCCAGCGGAACGGACGCTTATAGGCGTAGAAGTTCTTGGACGGGTTCGAGGATGCCGCAGGCCCGCGCACCGCGTCGACGAGCCCGACGACCGCGCCGAGCGGTGAGCCGGCGTCGGCCCAGCGCCCCGCCGCGTTGCCGCCGTCGTCGTACTTCACGGTCGTCGCGTCGGCGGGAACGACGTCGGGAATCGTCGTGCCGGCTCCCATCGCCTCGCGGAAGGCGGGCGCCGCCACGCCGAGGCCGTCGATCGCGCTGTAGCTCTGGTGACGGCGGTCGAAGATCCATGCGGCGGTCTCGTCGGCCTCCGTGCGGGTCTCGGCGACGCGCACGTTGTGAGCGATGTTGGCGTCGAGCACGGCGGCCCCTTCGTCCGTCGCCTGACCCGAGTCCCACGTCGCGCCGGGCTGCCACAGATCGAGCATCCCCGACAGCACGCCGATGCCCGGGTTCGTCGTGGGCGACGTGTTCGACGAGGAGTTCGCCTTGTACGTGTCGACGAACGTGCCGTAAGCGGCCGTGGTCGGGGCGATCGCGGAGTCGTCGAGCAGCGCGTCACCGGGCGCGGCGGCGGCGGGGGAAGCGACACCGAGGGCGACCGAGGCGGCCGTCAGGGCGGCCAGCGCGGCGGTGGGGACGACCGGACGTCGTCGAAGTGGGCGGGAGCAGGGGGCAGCGGCGGGCATGCGCGTCCTTCGGATGCGGGGAGGGATGTCGCGCACCGGCGGGCAGCGTCCGCTCCGCGGTGCGACACCCGAACGCTACGAAGGCGCGAGCAACGGCTCGTGTCGGCGACGTGAACGCGAGGTGTCGCCGGTCGGGTCAGTCGAGGACGTCGGCGAGGTCGTACGCGGCGACCGTCTCGAGCTGCCCGAACGTGCACGAGCGAGCCTCGCGGTCGGGCCGCCACCGCTCGAACTGCACGGTGTGCCGGAATCGTCGACCCTCGAGCTGGTCGTAGCGCACCTCGAGCACGAGCTCGGGGCGGAGCTTCACGAACGAGACGTCCTTCGAGGCGGCGAAGCGCGACCGGTCGGACTCGCCGGTGACGGCGGCACCGGCGGCGTCGCGCTCGACGAGCGGTTCCAGCTCGGCGACGAGCTCCTGGCGACGCTTGTCGCTCCACGCCGCGACGCCGCCGACGCCGTGCAGCTCGCCGTCGTCGTCATAGAGGCCGACCAGCAGCGACCCGACGCCCGAGCCGGACTTGTGGATGCGGTATCCGAGTGCGACGACGTCGGCCGTGCGGGCGTGCTTGATCTTGAACATCGTGCGCTTGCCCGGCGCATACGGCTGCGCGAGGGGCTTGGCGACGACGCCGTCGAGGCCCGCGCCCTCGAACTCGGCGAGCCAGCGCCGGGCGGTCTCGACGTCGTCGGTCGCCCGCGTGACGTGCAGCGGGTCGGGCACCGCCTGCAACAGGTCGACCAGCTCCGCGCGACGCACCGCGAAGGGCTCGTCGCGCAGATCCCGGTCACCGCGCGCCAGCAGATCGAACGCGATGAACATCGCCGGCGTCTGCTCGCTGAGCAGCGCGACTCGCGAGGCGGCGGGGTGGATGCGCTGCGACAGGGCCTCCCACTGCAGTCGCTGACCGTCGCCCGCGTCGGTGGCCACGACGATCTCGCCGTCGATCAGGCACGGCTCGGGGAGCAGACGCGAGAACGCGTCGACCAGCTCGGGGAAGTACCGGGTCAACGGCTTGGAACCGCGGCTGCCGATCTCGACATCCGTGCCGTCCCACGACACGAGCGCGCGGAACCCGTCCCACTTGGGCTCGAACGACAACCCGCCCGGGGTGCGGGCCGGATCGGGCACCGCGAGCACCGACTTCGCGAGCATCGGGGCGGGGATGTCGTACGGCATGGCGGTCCGCTCAGGCGCCCGGCATGCGGTCGTCCGGCTGAACGACGCTCACGCGGGGCCGCGCCCAGCGCGCCGGCAGGTTCGGTCCGTCCCAGACCTGCACGATGCCCCAGGCGACGGCCGTGATCGGGACGGCGAGCAGGGTGCCCAGGATGCCGCCGATCGCGGTACCGGCGGCGAGGGCGACCAGCACGACGAACGAGTGCAGCTTCATCGTGCGGCCCATCAGCACCGGCTGCAGGAAGTTTCCCTCGAGCTGGTTGACCAGCACCACCGCGCCGACGACGAAGAGGGCGTTGACGGGGCCGTTCGCGACCAGCGCGACGAGGGCGGCGAGGATACCGGCCAGCGTCGCACCCACGATCGGGATGAACGCCAGCAGGAACACCAGGACCGCGAGCGGGATGGCGAGGGGCACCTGAAGGATCACGAGGAAGATGTAGATGCCGATCGCGTCCACCGCTGCGACGGTCGCCGTGCCGCGGATGTACGAGCCGAGCACGACCACGGTCTTGTCGCCGATGCGGCGCGCGCGCCGCTCCTCCTCGCCGCGGAAGGGGCGCATGAGGAACTCCCACATGCGCGGGCCGTCCTTGAGGAAGAAGAACAGGATGACGACCATCAGCACGGCGCCGGTGATGAAGGTCGCGACGGCGCTCACGCCGGCGAGGGCGCCGGAGCCGAACTGGGCGCTGGTGACGAAGTCGCCGAGGGCCGCGAGCCATTCGTCGATCTGAGCCTGATCGATCGCGAACGGCAGCGTCTGCGCCCACGCGAGCAGCTGCTGGAAGCCCTCCTGGGCCTGCGAGTACAGCTCGTCCCACTGGTCGCGGACCGCCCAGACGATGAGCCACGACAGCCCGCTCAGGAGCACGACGATCGTCAGGAGGGTGATGATCGTCGCCAGCACCGAGGGAACCCCGCGTCGCCGCATCGCGTTCATCGCGGGTGCGAAGGCGCACGCGAAGATGAGCGCGAGGATCAGCGGGATCGCCACGACCGACACCTGGCGCAGGACGTACACGACCCCGATGGCGACGATCACCAGGATGATGATCTGCACCGACCGGATCGCGAGGCGACCGAAGCCATCGGCCCACAGATTCGTCGGCGGGCGCTCGGCGTTGCGCTCGACGGCTGCGGCCAGGACGGTCTCGGGCGCGGGGCGGCGTCGGAACAGGCTCATGCTCCGACGGTAGCGGACGTGCTCCTTTCCGGACGGGGGTTGCGCTCGCGCGCTCGGGCGGCAACGTCCTGGCGCGCGGGCGTGCGTCACCGGTGCGGTCGCCGCCGTTCACCGACTCGTTGCCTGCCGGTCGCGCCGTCGTCATCGGAGGCGGCGACCGTGAAAGGGCCGCTGGCTCAGCGGCATCCGATCGATCCCCCCCGATACGAAAGAGGATTCTCCATGCCTCGGAGAGCGCACACGCGCGCCTGCGCACTGACCGCCACGAGCGTCGTCGCCGGACTGGTCGTCGCCGCGGTTCCCGCCGTCGCGGCCACCGCCGATGACGCCGCCCCGGCCACCCCGAAGAACATCATCATGCTGATCTCGGACGGCGCCGGCTACAACCAGTTCGACGCCGCCAGCCTGTACGAGAGCGGCACGAGCGCGCACCAGGTGAGCGTCGATCCCGCCACCGGCGCGATCGCCCACGCGCCGGCGACGCCCGGGCAGGTGTACGAGACCTGGCCCGTGCAGGTCGCCCAGTCGCACTACTCGGCCTCGGGTCGCGCCGAGTACGTCACCGAGAAGGCCTGGGGCGACTTCGGCTGGGTCGCCTCCGGGGCCACCGATTCGGCCGCGGCCGGCACCGCGCTCGGCACGGGCGTGAAGACGAACAACGGAATGCTCGGCATCACCCCGGGCGGCGACGAGCTGCTCACTGTCGGGCAGCAGGCGCAGGCCGTCGGCAAGAAGGTCGGCCTGGTCACGTCGGTGCCGTTCAACCACGCCACCCCCGCCGGCTTCATCGCCCACAACGCCGACCGCAACGACTACCAGGGTCTCGCGACCGAGATGATCGACAGCGGCGTGGACGTCCTCATGGGCGGCGGCCACCCCCTGTACACCGACGCGCACCAGCCCCGCGAGGCCAACTGGACCTGGATCTCGCAGAACGATTACGAGCGGGTCTCGACCGGCGCGACGCCGTACAGCTTCGTCGACGACAAGGCCGAGTTCGAGGCGCTCGCCGCCGGCACGGCCGTGCCCGACAAGGTGTTCGGGCTCGCGCAGGTCGCCGAGACGCTGCAGTACAACCGCCCCGGGCTCGCCAACGACGAGGTGCTGCCCCACACCGATCCCGCCAACGACGTCGCCGACCTCGACACGCTCGCGCTCGGCGCGTTGAACGTGCTCGACAAGGGCGACGAGGGCTTCTTCCTGATGGTCGAGGGCGGCGCCGTCGACTGGGCCGGTCACGCCAACCAGACCACGCGGGTGATCGAGGAGCAGATGGCCTTCAACGACTCGGTCGAGGCCGTCACGGCCTGGGTCGAGAAGAACAGCAGCTGGGACGAGACGCTCGTCATCGTCACCGCCGACCACGAGACCGGCTACCTCGCCGGTGCCGGTGCGGGTCCCGAGGCCGGCTGGACGCCCATGACGGGCGCCGCGGGCCAGCTGCCCGACCTCACGTGGCACTCGGGCGGTCACACCAACGCCCTCGTGCCGCTGTTCGCCAAGGGTGCCGGAGCCGAGGTCCTCGACGCGCGCGCCGACCAGCGGGACCTCGTGCGCGGTGCCTACCTCGACAACACCGCGATCGGCGAGACGATCTTCGACTTCCTCGGGCACGGCGAGCGCAGCTCCGCGGATGCCGTCGCGCTCGAGGCCACGGTGGCCGGTCAGCAGGCCGACGGCGCGCTGAGCCTGAGCGTCGCCGGTTCCGGTGAGCGCGTGGCCTTCTCGGGCTCGGGCGCCGACCTCGACGCCACGCTCCCGCTCGTGACGGTCGCCGATACCCGCAACGAGGTGCGCGCGCAGGGTCGCGGCTGGACGCTGGCCGGGTCGGCGAGCGAGTTCGTCGCCGGAAACCGCACCCTCGAGGCGAAGAACCTCGCCTGGACGCCGCGCATCGTGCGCTCGGAGTCCGGCGCCGCCGCGGGCGGACGGGCGACGCTCGAGGCTCCCGCGACGCTCGCCGCGGCCGACCGGACCTCGCGCCTGGGCTCGACCGTCGTCGGGGCCGACCTCGACCTGTCGATCCCGGCCGAGGCGGCCGGCGGTCGCTACGGCAGCGAGATCACCCTCACCCTGTTCGCGCAGGACTGATGCACCGGTGGGGGCGGGCCGCGCGGGCCGCCCCCACCACCCCGACACGGAGATCCCCCCATGTTCCGCTCTCGTTCCCGTCGCGCCGCGCTGCCTGCAGCCGGCGCTGTCGCCGTCCTGGTCGCGCTCGCCGTCGGCGAGGCGACCCTGCTTCCCGCTGCGGCCGTCACGCCACCGGCATCAACGGCTGTGCTCACCGAGGCGGCCGAGCCGCCCGCCGTCGAGTGGGGTGTCGTCCCGGCCGACGACGCCGGACCCGACGGTCGGGTGTCGCTCCGCCATGTCGTCGACCCCGGTGCAACCGTCAGCGACGCCATCGCGGTCACGAACCACTCCGCCGAGAGCGCCGTCTTCGCCGTCGCCACCGGTGACGGCGTCGTGGGTGCGGACGGCGCCTTCGACGTCCGTACCGACGACCCCGCCGCGGGTGGCGCCTGGGTGCGCGTCGACGGCCTCGACGGCGGTGCGCTGCCGCTTGCGGCGGGGGAGACCCGGGTGCTGCCGGTGACCATCGCCGTGCCCGCCGATGCGACGCCGGGCGATCATCCCGCCGGAATCGTCGTCGGACTCTCGACCGAGGAGGCCGGGGTGACCCTGACGCACCGCGTGGGAGTGCGCGTGCACCTGCAGGTGTCGGGCGAGATCACCCCCGCGCTGCGGGTCGACGCCGCGACCGCGAGCTTCACGCCCTCCTGGGTCCCGTTCGCCGCGGGCACCCTGACGGTCGAATACCGCGTCACCAACACCGGAAACGTGCGCTTCGGTGCGAGCGCGGCCGCCGACGCATCGGGTCCGCTCGGGCTGCTCCCCGCCGAAGGCCGCGGCGAGGCGTTCGAGCTGCTGCCCGGCGGCACCGCGACGCAGCGCATCGAGGTGCCGCTCGCTCCGCTGTTCTTCGCCGCCGGCGAGGTCACCGTCACCCCGGTGTCACTCGGCGACGACCGGGTGCCGCTGCCCGAGGCGGCATCCGCGGGGTTCTCGACTCCGGCCGTGCCGTGGTCGTCGGTCGCCGTCGTGGTGCTCGGTGCGGGACTCATCGCGCTCGTCGCGATGCTCGTCGTGCGCGGCCGCGGGCGCACGCAGCGTCGCATCGACGCGGCCATCGCCGCCGACCGCGCCACTCGCTGACGCGCGGGCGGGGCGAACGGCCCGACGCCCCCAGCGGCTCAGGTGAAGGCGCCGACGCCGGTGATGTCGCGGCCGAGCAGCAGCGCCTGCACGCTCTCGGTGCCCTCGTAGGTGTGGATCGCCTCGATATCGGCCATGTGCTGCATGACCCCGTTCTCGAGCAGGATGCCGTTGCCGCCGAGCAGGTCGCGCGCGGTCTGCGCGATCCGGCGCGCAGCCCGGGTGTTGTGGTACTTCGCGAGCGAGGCCTGCGTCGGGCGCAGGCCGCCGGAGGTCTCGAGCTCGGCGAGGCGGCGGCAGTACAGCTGCATCGCGGTGAGCTCGTCGAGCATCTGGGCCAGCCGCTCCTGCACCATCTGCGAGCGTGCCAGCGGGCGGCCGAACTGCACCCGCTGCATCGCGTACTGCAGCGCAGCCTCGTAGCAGGCGGTGGCGTGACCGAGCGCCGACCACGCCACTCCGGATCGCGTGGCGTAGAGAACGGTCGAGGCGTCGCGGAACGACCGGGTGCCCTCGAGCACGGCGTCGAGCGGCAGGCGGACATCCCGCAGGGCGATGTGGGCCTGATGGATGCCGCGCAGCGACGCCTTGCCCGTGATCACGGTGCCGGTGTACCCCGGTCGGTCCTGCTCGACGAGGAAGCAGCGCACGGCGCCGTGCAGTTCGTCGCCCTCGTCGTCGACGCGCGCCCACACGAACGCGATGCCGCCCGAGGCGCCGTTGCCGATCCACTTCTTGGTGCCGCGCAGTACCCACTCGTCGCCCTCGCGCCGGGCGACGGTCTCGAGCGAGACCGAGTCGGATCCGTGGTCGGGCTCGGTGAGGGCGAAGCTGCCGAGCACCTCGCCGGTCGCGAGGGGCCGCAGCCAGCGCTCCTGCTGCGCCGGTGAGCCGTACAGCGCGAGCGTGCGCACCGAGAGGCCGCCCTGCACCGCGAGGATCGTGCCGAGCGAACCGTCGCCGCGCGAGATCTCCATGTTCACCAGTCCCGCGCCGAGCGGTGAGATGCGCGTCAGTGCAGCGTGCTCGACGCCGTCGACGTAGAGGTCGAGCTCGCCCATTCGTCGCACCAGATCGACCGGGTAGGTCGCGGTGTCCCAGGCGTGCTGCATCCGGGTGCCGACCTCGTCGACGAACGCGCGGGCACGATCCCACGCGGCGCGATCGGCGGCGGGGATGTCGGCGAAGATGCCGTAGTAGTCGGTGTCGCGACGGCCGGTGACGTCATAGGACGTCACGCTCTCGCCGGGCAGGAGATCATCGCGGTGGGCATCAGTGCTCATGACATCCAGTATCACCCGATATGACACCCGGTGTCACGGTCCCGTGATGGCCGTCAGGGTAGGTCGGAGCGGAGCCGGCGGGTGACCTCGGCGAGCGGCATCCGGCGGGGGAAGACCGCGACGACGAGGTCGTCCGCGGCGGGAGCCTCGCCGTCGGGGTGCACGCCGAACCGGTGCAAAAGGTCGTCGAGCGCGCGGGCGAGCGTCGCTCGCGAGACGCCCGGCTCGTCGCGGATCAGCCGGCGCAGCACGTGGTTGTGCACCGCGGTCACGGCGGCCCCGAACGCGACGGCGTCGACGGGGTCGAGCCCGGGTGAGCGTTCGCGCAGGTGGTCGGCGAAGAGGCGCTCGTAGCGGAACACCGTCACGATCTCGCGGTCGCGCAGGGCCGGGATGCCGCGCACGACGTGGTACCGCCGGCGGGCCAGGTCGAGGTCGCCCGCGAAATGGTCGAACGCCGCGAGGGCCGCCGCGCACACGGCGCGCCAGGGACTGTCGTGGGGTGCGTCGAACACCGCGCGCAGCGTGCCGAGCACGACCTCATGGTCGGCGAACACCACGTCGTCCTTGCCGCCGTACTGCCGGAAGAAGGTCGATCGCGACAGGCCCGCCGCACGGGCGATGTCATCGACCGAGGTCTGGTCGTACCCCTTTTGGGCGAACAGCTCGACCGCGGCGGCGACGACCGCGTCTCCGGCGGTGCGGGAAGCGTCGGTCATGGGCACCGAGCCTAGTGTCAAGTCGTTGTCGGGCCGCCGGGCGAGGCGTTGACTGCGATGCATGACGCCGCTCTGGAAGACCGCCCCGCCCGCCGTCACCGCCGCCCCGCTCGAAGCGGGGCGGCGGCACGACGTCGTCATCGTGGGCGCCGGACTCACCGGTCTGGCCACGGCCCTCGAGCTGGTCCGATCCGGCATGGATGTCGCCGTCGTCGAGCGCGGCGCCGTCGGCGAGCTCGCCTCGGGGTCGAACACCGGCAAGATCTCCCTGCTGCAGGGCACGACGCTCTCGTCGCTGCGGCGCCACCACCCGGAGTCCCTCGTGCGCGCCTACGTCGAGGCCAATCGCGACGGGTTCGAGTGGGTCACGCGCGCCGCCGACGAGCTCGGCGTCCCGACGACCGAGCGCACCGCGTACACGCACGCCGCCGGTGCGGAAGGCGTGGCCGCGGTGACCGAGGAGTACCGGGCGGCCCGTGAGGCGGGGCTCGAGGTGCGGCTGGCCGACGCCGACGAGCTCGCCTCGGGTCCCGTCCGCATGGTGAGCGCCGTCGCGCTCGACCGTCAGCGCGCGATCGACCCGATGAGCCTGTTGACGGCACTCGCGGCGGCGTTCGTCGCGGCCGGCGGGCGCCTGCACCCGCACACCGCCGTGACCCGCGTGCGCGTGCTGCCCCGACCCCGGGTCGACACCGACGCCGGCCCCCTGTTCGCCGACCGGGTGGTGCTCGCGACCGGCACCCCGATCCTCGACCGCGGCCTCTCGTTCGCGAAGGTCAGCGGCATGCGTTCCGCGTGCGTGTCGTTCGAGCTCGAGGGCGAGATGCCGGGCGGCATGTACCTTTCGGCCGACAGCCCGACCCGCTCGCTGCGCACCGTCGGCCCGGCGGACGGCCCGACCGGACGGCCGCAGCTGATCGTCGGGGGAGCGGGGCATCCCGTCGGACGGGCCGACAGCGAGCGGGCGATGCTCGACGAGCTCGCCGCCTGGGCCCGGGAGACGTTCCCCGTCGGCGCCGAGACCCACCGGTGGTCGGCGCAGGACTACACCTCGCACAACCTCGTGCCCTTCATCGGGGCGATGCCGCGCTCCCTCGGCCGTGTGCGCTTCGCGACCGGCTACGCCAAGTGGGGACTCACCAACGCGCCCGCCGCCGCGCTGCGCATCGCCAGCGAGCTGCGCGGCGAGAAGATGCGCGAGAAGCCGACCTGGATGACGGTCATCGGGACGCGCCTCACCGTTCCGGCCGACCTCGCGCGCGGCGTCGCGGAGAACGCGAAGATCGGCGCCGTCGCGGCACGCGGCTGGGCGGAGGCCCTCACCCGCTCGACACCGGTGCCGCGTCCGGCGGAAGGCTCGGGCATCGTGGCTCGCAGCCACGGGCTGCCCGCGGGAGTGTCGACGGTGGGTGGCAAGACGCGCGCCGTCAGCGCCGTCTGCCCGCACCTGGGCGGGGTGCTCGAGTGGAACGACCTCGAGTGCACGTGGGACTGCCCGCTGCACGCCTCGCGGTTCGCCCCCGACGGCACGCGCATCGAAGGACCCGCCGCGACGGGGCTGCGGCGCCTGGGCTGACCCGGGCGCTCAGTCGGCGAGCAGCTGCTCGCGCACCTGACGGCGCAGCACCTTGCCGATGAGCGAGCGCGGCAGCTCGTCGACCGCGACGATCCGGCGGGGCACCTTGTACGCGGCGAGGCGGGTGCGGCAGAAGTCGCGCAGCCCCTCGACATCGAGCTCGGCGCCCTCGCGCAGCACGACGGCTGCGACGACCTCCTCGCCGCCCGAACTGCGCGGTGCGGCCACGACGGCGGCGCCCTCGACATCCGGGTGGGCGTGCAGGGTGTCCTCGACCTCGCTCGGGGAGACGTTGAACCCGCCCGTGATGATGAGCTCCTTCAGGCGGTCGACGATCGTCACGAAGCCGTCGGGCGAGACCACCGCGATGTCTCCCGTGCGCAGCCAGCCGCCCGGCAGGAGGACATCGGCCGTCTCGGTCGGTCGCCGCCAGTAGCCGGAGAAGACCTGCGGGCCGCGCAGCAGCAGCTCGCCCTCCTCGCCGGGTCCGCGGTCGACGGAGGGGTCGTCGGGGTCGACGACGCGGATCTCGGTGCTCGGGAACGGTACGCCGACCGTGCCCGGGCGCCGCGACGGGCCGATGGGGTTGCCGAGCGCGACGGGCGAGGACTCGGTCATCCCGTAGCCCTCGACGAGCAGGCCGCCGGTCGCCTCCTCCCACCGCGCCACCGTGGCCACGGGCAGGCTCATCGCTCCCGAGATGGCGAACCGGGTGCGCGAGAGGTCGATCGTGCCTCGGGCCGCGGCGCGCGCCAGCTGATCGTAGATCGGCGGCACCGCCGGCAGGAAGGTGGGCGGGCTCGTACGGGCGGCATCGGCCAGCAGGCCGACGTCGAACTTCGGGAACAACACGAGCTTGGCGCCCATGCTCATCGCGAACGTCAGGCACAGCGTCATGCCGTAGGCGTGGAACAGGGGGAGCACGCCGTAGAAGGTCTCGTCGCCCGGCGTCAGGCCCGGCACCCAGGCCCGACCCTGCATCGCATTGGCGCGCAGGTTGCGATGGGTCAGGACGGCGCCCTTCGGGAGCCCCGTCGTGCCGCTGGTGTACTGCAGCAGGGCGGTGTCGTCGAGGGTCGGGCCCGCGACGCGGTCGGAGATGCGGCGCCGATCGAGCAGCTTCGACCAGGGCAGCGCGTCCTTCGTGCGGGGCTTCGCCGTCAGCTGCGCCCGCGAGGCCCGGGCCTTCGCGATCGGCAGGCGCAGCAGCATCCGCTTGCCGCGCGGCAGCGCCTCGGTGACGTCGACGCTGATGATGCGCTCGACCCGCAGATCGGTGGGGAAGTCGGCGATGGTGTCGACGATCTTGTCCCAGACGATCGCGAAGCGGGCGCCGTGGTCCTCGAACTGGTGGCGCAGCTCGCGCGCCGTGTAGAGCGGGTTGTGCTCGACGACGATCGCGCCCAGCCGCAGCGCGGCGTAGAACGCGACGACGTGCTGCGGGCAGTTGGGCAGCACGATCGCGACGCGGTCGCCGGCGGTCACACCGATCCGGCGCAGCCCTTCGGCGGCGCGGTCGATGCTCTCGCCCAGCTCGCGGTAGGTCGTCGTGGCGCCGAAGAACTCGAGAGCCACGCGCGGACCGTGCTCGGCCACGCTCGCGGCGATCATCTCGGGCAGGGTCTGGGTCACCTCGTCGATCTCGGCGGGGACACCCTCGGCATAGGCCGACAGCCACGGGCGGGACTCGAGCGCGCTCATGCACCCATCCTGCATCCCGTGGCATGCCGGCCGCCGAATACGACAGGGGGGTTGCGCTCAGAGGGCGATGTAGAGCACACCCGTGATGAACAGCGTGATCAGCGTGGTCCACAGGATGATCGCCGCCCCCTGCCACGCGAGCACGCGACGCGGCGGCACCCCGGTCGCCGTCAGCGCCGCCGCCGTGAACTGCGTCGGCAGCAGCAGCGGTCCGAGCAGGCTGACGCCCGGCGTGCCGTACCGGTGGTAGGCCTTCTGGAACTTCTCGTTGCGCGCGGCCTTCGGCTTCTCGGCGGCGCCGCCCCGCGTGGTGACGGCGGTGCGCACGCGCGAGGCCACCAGCACCACGACCGCGACGCACAGGAAGTTGCCGATCGCGCCGGCCACGGCCGCGACGGCCGGATGGATGCCGCCGACGATGCCGATCGCGGCGGCGCCCTCGCCCTCGATGAAGGGGACGGCGCCGGCGAGGGCGACGATCACGGGGCGGAGGAGATCGGGCATCTGCGTGACGAGGTCTTGGAAGCCGAGGACGAGGTCGGAGAACGGGTTGGACATGACTCCATCCCAGCGCCGGTGCTCCGCCCGCGGCAGTGTCGCGACGTCACCCGTGCACGGGAGCTTCCGCGGAGCGGAGCATGACAAACGTCATGGTCGTACTCTGGCGGCGTGAACAGCCACGCGTCCCGCAGCCCGTCGGTGGCCAGCCCCGCCGCGCTCGCCCGCGAGGTCGTGGCCACCTCGTGGTACATCGCCGTCTCGATCGTGTTCTTCACGGCATCCGCTCTGGCCGTGTGGGGTCTGTGGGTGCTCGTGGCGACGCGGCGCCTCGGTGCACCGCTTCTCACCGTGGGCTACGCGGTGGGCGCCGCCGTCGTGCTCGCCGCGACGATCGTCCTGCTGGCGCGCTACCGGCGGGACGGCGACGTCAGCGACGCCGACCGGGTGCCTCGCCTGCGCCGCTTCGCATCGTGGCCCGTGGCACTCGGGATCGTCGGGGCGGTCGTGGTCGGTGTCACGACGCTGTCGTTCCTCTTCGGCGCGTCGGTGCTGGCGACCGTGCTGTGCCTCGTGCGCTGGGGCCCCGGCATCCGGTGGCGGGGCGTCGTGCTCGTCGAGATCGCCCTGGTCGTGCTCTGGTTCGCCGAACGCGCGCGGCTCGACGCGGCCGTGCCGGGAGCCGGGTCGATGGGGTTCGCGCTCGCGACCTTCGGCATCGCGCTGCCCGGCGCCATCGCGCTGTCGCTGTGGTCGTGGGACGTCGTGCTCGAGCTCAACCGCGCCCGCGCCATCGAGTCGCGTCTCGCCGCGACGCAGGAGCGCCTGCGCCTCGCCGGCGAGCTGCACGACCTGCAGGGTCATCACCTGCAGGTCATCGCGCTGCAGCTCGAGCTCGCCGAGCGGATGCTCCCGCGTGACCCGGATGCCGCGGCCGAGCAGATCCGCCTCGCTCGCGCGTCCGTCGACGCGGCGCGCACCGGCACGCGCGAGCTCGCCGGGCGGTTCCGCGGCGTGCCCCTGCCCGACGAGCTCGCGAACGCTGTCGACCTGCTGCGCGCCGCGGGACTGCGCGTGCGATCGGACGTCGCCGCCGACGCGGTGCTGGCGCCCGCCGACATCCTCGGTCCCGTCGTGCGCGAATGCACGACGAACGTGCTCAAGCACGGCGGCGGCACCTGGGCCGAGCTGAGCCTGGCGCGGGACGGCGCGTTCTGGCGGATGAGCGTCGCCAACGATCGGGGTGCGGAGTCGACGCTCGGCTCCGGCGCCGGCCTCGAAGGCATCGCCCACCGCGTCGGCGTGGTCGGCGGCGACCTGAAGACCCATCGCGACCCCGACCGCTTCACCGTGGTGGTGACGGTTCCCGCGGCTCCGGGGCGCGAAGGCGGCGCATCTGCCGGGTTCACGCCGGAGGTTCCCGGCGAACGCGACACCTTCTTCCGCCCCGAGGCGCCGAGTGAGGGGATGCCGCGATGATCCGGGTGCTGATCGCCGACGACGAGGACATGATCCGCTCGGCCCTCGCCGCGCTGCTGCGCCTCGAAGAGGACCTCGACGTCATCGCCGAGTGCCGCGACGGCGAGAGCGCCGTGGAACAGGCCCTCGCGCTGCGCCCGGACGTCTGCCTGCTCGACCTCGAGATGCCGGGCATCGACGGGGTCGAGGCGGCCGCCCGCATCCGGCAGCGCGTGCCGTCGCGGTGCGTCGTCGTCACGCGGCACGCCCGACCCGGGGTGCTGCGCCGGGCGCTGAGCGCCGGGGTGGACGGGTTCGTTCCGAAGTCGCGGCGGGCCGACGACGTCGCCGCCGTCATCCGCGAGGTCGCGGCTGGACGGCGCTACGTCGACCCCGAGATCGCCGCCGACGCCCTGAGCGACGAGCGCAGCCCCCTCACCGACCGCGAGCTCGACGTGCTGCGCGCCGGCGCCCGCGGCGAGACGATCGCCGAGATCGCGGCATCCCTGCACCTGTCGGCGGGGACCGTGCGCAACCACGTCTCGTCCGTGCTCGGCAAGCTCGGCCTCGCGACGCGACAGCAGGCGGCGATCATGGCGCGCGAGCGCGGCTGGATCTGATTCCGGCCCCTCCATTCGGCGGGATCCGGGCACGGGGCCGTCAGGCACGGGTAGTAGGCTTTCCGATCGGGCGATATCTCGACATCGAGATTGTTCCCGCCCCTCACCCACCGTCGCCCAGCGAAGGATTGCAGTGGATCTTTACGAGTACCAGGCCCGAGACCTGTTCGAGAAGTACGAGGTGCCGGTGCTCGCCGGCATCATCGCCGACACCCCTGAGGAGGCGAAGGCGGCGGCCGAGAAGATCGGCGGCGTCGTGGTCGTCAAGGCTCAGGTCAAGACCGGAGGTCGCGGCAAGGCCGGCGGCGTCAAGGTCGCCAAGACCCCCGACGAGGCGTACGCCGCAGCCGAGGCCATCCTGGGCCTCGACATCAAGGGCCACGTCGTCCAGCGCGTGATGGTCGCCCAGGGCGCCGACATCGCCGAGGAGTTCTACTTCTCGGTGCTGCTCGACCGCGCCAACCGCTCGTACCTGAGCCTGTGCTCGGTCGAGGGCGGCATGGAGATCGAAGAGCTCGCCGTCGAGCGCCCCGAGGCGCTCGCACGCGTCGAGGTCGACCCGCTGCAGGGCATCGACAAGGCCAAGGCCGTCGAGATCGCCCGCGCCGCGAACTTCCCCGACGACCTCGTCGAGAAGGTCTCGGACGTGTTCGTCAAGCTCTACGCCGTCTACACCGGCGAGGGCGCGACCCTCGTCGAGGTGAACCCCCTCGTCCGCACCGGCGCCGGCGACATCGTCGCCCTCGACGGCAAGGTCTCGCTCGACGAGAACGCCAGCGAGGTGCGCCACCCCGAGCACGAGGAGCTCGAGGACAAGGGCGCCGCCGACCCGCTCGAGGCCAAGGCCAAGGCGTCCGGTCTGAACTACGTCAAGCTCGACGGCCAGGTCGGCGTCATCGGCAACGGCGCGGGCCTCGTCATGTCGACGCTCGACGTCGTCGCCTACGCCGGCGAGAAGCACGGCGGCGTCAAGCCCGCCAACTTCCTCGACATCGGCGGCGGCGCGAACGCGCAGGTCATGGCCTCGGGTCTCGACGTCATCCTCGGCGACGAGCAGGTCAAGAGCGTCTTCGTCAACGTCTTCGGCGGCATCACCTCGTGCGTCGCCGTGGCCGAGGGCATCGTCAAGGCTCTCGAGATCCTCGGCGACTCGGCCACCAAGCCGCTCGTCGTGCGTCTCGACGGCAACCAGGTCGACGAGGGCCGCGCGATCCTCGCCGACGCGAACCACCCGCTCGTCACGCTCGCCGCTGGCATGGACGAGGGCGCCGACAAGGCCGCCGAGCTGGCCAACGCCTGAGCCCCGGACGCGAAAAGGACCAACGACATGTCTATCTACCTCAACAAGGACTCCAAGGTCATCGTCCAGGGCATCACGGGCGGTGAGGGCACCAAGCACACCGCGCTGATGCTCAAGGCGGGCACCAACATCGTCGGCGGCGTCAACGCGCGCAAGGCCGGCACGACCGTCTCGCACACGGATGCCGCCGGCAACGCCGTCGAGCTGCCCGTCTTCGGCTCGGTCGCCGAGGCGATCGAGAAGACCGGCGCCGACGTGTCGGTCGCCTTCGTGCCGCCCGCGTTCACCAAGGACGCCATGGTCGAGGCCATCGACGCCGAGATCCCCCTGCTCGTCGTCATCACCGAGGGCGTGCCCGTCGGCGAGTCGGCCGAGGCGTGGGCCTACGCGAAGTCGAAGGGCAACAAGACCCGCATCATCGGGCCGAACTGCCCCGGCATCATCACGCCCGGTGAGGCGCTCGCCGGCATCACGCCCGCGAACATCACCGGCAAGGGACCGATCGGTCTCGTGTCGAAGTCGGGCACCCTGACCTACCAGATGATGTTCGAGCTGCGCGACCTGGGCTTCTCGACCGCCATCGGCATCGGCGGCGACCCGGTCATCGGAACGACGCACATCGACGCCCTTGCGGCGTTCGAGGCCGACCCCGAGACGAAGGCCATCGTCATGATCGGCGAGATCGGCGGCGACGCCGAAGAGCGTGCGGCCGAGTACATCAAGGAGCACGTCACCAAGCCGGTCGTCGGCTACGTCGCGGGCTTCACCGCGCCCGAGGGCAAGACGATGGGCCACGCGGGCGCCATCGTCTCGGGCTCCGCGGGAACCGCGCAGGCGAAGAAGGAGGCCCTCGAGGCCGCCGGCGTCAAGGTCGGCAAGACGCCGTCCGAGACCGCCGCGCTCATGCGGGAGATCATCGAGAAGCTCTGACGCTTCCCGGACACGACGAAGGGGCGGATGCTGCGGCATCCGCCCCTTCGCTGTACCCGGCGCTGGGTCCGTGGCGTCAGACGCCCAGCATCGCCTCGAGGGGTCCGCGGGCGAAGAACACCACGAAGCCCGCCGCGACGACCCACAGCAGCGGGCTGATCTGCTTCGCGCGGCCCGACAGCGCGTTCACGAGCACCCAGGCGATGAAGCCCGCACCGATGCCGTTGGCGATCGAGTAGGTCAGCGGCATGACGGTCGCCGTGAGGAAGACCGGCAGCAGCACGCGGAAGTCGGTCAGGTCGATGTGCGCGATCTGCGACAGCATCATCGCGCCGACGATGACGAGCGCCGCGGCGGCGACCTCGGTGGGGACGATCGACGTCAGCGGGGTGAAGAACATCGCCAGGAGGAACACGACACCGGTCACGACGTTGGCGAGGCCCGTGCGCGCGCCCTCGCCGATGCCCGAGCCCGATTCGACGAACACCGTGGCCGACGACGAGCTGGTCGCGCCGCCCGCGATCGCGCCGACGCCCTCGACGATCAGCGCCGACTTGATGCGCGGGAAGTCGCCCTTCTCGTCGGCGAGGTTAGCCTCTTTCGCGAGGCCCGTCATCGTGCCCATGGCGTCGAAGAAGTTCGAGAACACCAGCGTGAAGACGAGCATGACGAGGGTGACGATGCTGACCTTGCCGAGGTCGAAGCCGAAGTCGACGGCGCCGATGAGGCTGAGGTCAGGAACGCTGACGGGCGATCCCGTGAGCGCGGGCACCGTCAGGCCCCAGCCGCCGGCGTTGTCGGTCGCCGGGCCGAGGTGCCAGATCGCCTCGACGATGACCGACAGCACGGTGCCGGCGACGATGCCGATGAGCATGCCGCCCTTGACCTTGCGCGCGACGAGGATGCCGGTCAGCAGCAGGGTGATGACGAACATGAGGGTCGGCGCCGAGGCGACCGAACCGCCGACACCCAGCCCGACCGGGGGAGAGGCCTGGCCCGTCGAGGTGACGAAGCCGGAGTTGACGAAGCCGATGAAGGCGATGAAGAAGCCGATGGCGACGGTGATCGCGAGCTTGAGCTGCACCGGCACGGCGTCGAAGATCAGCTTGCGCAGGCCGGTGGCTGCCAGCAGCACGATGATGACGCCGTTGATCATGACGAGGGCCATCGCCTCGGCCCACGTGACCTCGCCCACGACGCCGAACGCGACGAAGGCGTTGATGCCCAGTCCCGCGGCGAAGGCGAACGGCAGCCGCGTGATGAGGCCGAACAGGATGGTCATGACACCGGCGGTCAGCGCCGTCGCCGCGCTCACCGCGGCGAATCCGAGGGTCGTGCCGTCCACGTCGGGCTTGCCCGACAGGATGATCGGGTTGAGGATGACGATGTAGGCCATCGTCACGAACGTGACGAGGCCGCCCCGCACCTCGGTGCCGATGGTCGAGCCGCGACGGCTGATGTCGAAGTAACGGTCGATGGCACCCTGCGGCGCGCGCTGCTGCGTAGTGTTCACAAAATCCTCCGAGAAGACGGTAGCGCTCCGCGCGCGTCCGGTCCGACACGCACAGGCTCGCTGGGTAGGGTCGATCAGGCATGAATCGCCTGCTTGTCGCCCTCCTCTCCGCCGTCGACGCCCTCGTCGCGGTGGCCGTCGGCGTTGTCGCGGCGCTCGCTCCGCTCACCGTGCTGTGGGCCGTCGCGTTCGGCGCGGGGGCGGACTGGTCCGCGCTCTGGCCCGCCGCGGTGCGCCTCTGGCAGCTCGGCAACCTGGTGCCGCTCGAGATCACGCTGCCGCAGGAGTACACGGTGGCCACGGGCATCGCGCCCGACGCCGTCACGATGCCGCTCTCGCTGGCACCGCTCGCCGTGGCGGGCCTCATCGCGATGTTCGCCGCCCGCTCCGGTGGCCGGGCCGCTGCGGCGGGAGCCGGGTTCACGGGCGTCGTCGTCGGGGCCGGGACGGTCGCCGCGCTGTCGACCGTGCTCGCGACGACAGCCGCCACCCCGATCGCGTCGGTGACGCCGTGGCAGGCGGTGCTCTTCCCGACGCTCGTCTTCGCGGTGCCCGCGCTCGTCGGCTCGCTCGTGCGGGCATGGCGCGACGGCGACGACGGGCCGGTCGATTCGCTCTTCGTCCGCCTCGACCGCAGCGGATACGCCGCCGCGGTGTCGGCAGCCGGTCGCGCCCTCGCCATCAGCGCCCTCGGGTTCGCCGCCGTCGGCGCGCTGCTGGTGGGCGTGGCGGTGCTCGCCCGCGGCGGCGCGATCATCTCGCTCTTCCAGGCGGCCAACGTCGACGCGCTCGGCGCGACGGCGTTCACGATCGCGCAGCTGGCCTACCTGCCCACCCTGATCGTCTGGGGCGCGGCCTTCGCCGCCGGGCCGGGGTTCGTCGTCGGCGCGGGGTCGACCGTCGCGGCATCCGGGACGCAGCTCGGCGTCATCCCGAGCATCCCGGTGCTCGCCGCGATCCCGCCCTCGACGCCCTCCTTCGCTCTGCTGCTGGCCCTCCTCTTCGTCGCCGTGGGGTTCATCGCGGGGCTCGCGGCGCGGCGCCGCCTGCCCGCGCCGCCGTCGCGTTCCGCCGTCGAGCCGGTCGGGCCGCGGCTGGCCGCTCTCGGCGGCCTCGTCGTGGCGAGCGGGCTCGTCGCGGCTGTGCTCTCGGCGCTCGCCTCCGGCGCGTTGGGTCCCGACCGCCTGACGCAGGTGGGGCCGGCTCCCGGGGCCGTCGGCCTCGCTTTCGCCCTCGAGATCGGCCTCGGAGCCGCCATCGCGCTGCTCGGTCCGCGCGCAGCGGGGGCGGCGCGTGGCAGCGACGCGGACGACCGCGACCGCGAGCGCGCTGGGGCTCGGGACGCCGACGCGCCGTGGGTAGAGTAAGACGGTGCTGACGGTCGCGGTCCTCATCTCCGGTGGCGGCTCCAATCTGCGAGCGCTGCTGGACGCCGCGGCCGAACCCGGCTTCCCGGCCCGCATCGTCGTGGTCGGCGCCGACCGTCCCGCGGACGGACTCGCCCACGCCGACGCCTACAACATCCCGACCTTCGCCGTGCCGTACCGCGAGTACGCGACGCGGGAGGAGTGGGGCGACGAGCTCGCGCGTCAGCTGACGGCGTGGCGGCCCGACCTCATCGTCCTGAGTGGGCTGATGCGTCTGCTGCCGGCCGCCGTCGTCGCGGCTTTCGCGCCGCGCATCATCAACACCCACCCCGCCTACCTGCCCGAGTTCCCGGGCGCGCACGGTGTCCGTGACGCGCTCGCGGCCGGCGCGGAGCAGACCGGCGCGAGCGTGATCGTCGTCGACGACGGCGTCGACACGGGGCCGATCCTCGCGCAGGAGCGCGTGCCGGTCCTGCCCGGCGACGACGAGACGTCGCTGCACGACCGCATCAAGCCCGTCGAGCGACGTCTACTGATCGACGTCGTCCGGCGCATCGCCGAGGGCGAGCTCGACCTCGCCGCTCCCGCTTCCTCGAACCCACCCGCTGCCACCGCCTGACCCGCACCGCAGGCCCACACCCGCACCAGGAGAACCGACATGGCCGGACCGAGCCACGACCCCGCCCTCTACCGTTCACGCGACCTCGTGGGCGTGCGCCGCGCACTGATCTCGGTGAGCGACAAGACCGATCTGCTGCCGCTCGCTCAGGCGCTGGCCGGCGCCGGCGTCGAGATCGTCTCGACCGGCGGCTCGGCCGCGCTGCTGCGCGAGGCGGGCCTCGCCGTCACCGACGTCTCGGAGGTCACCGGCTTCCCGGAGTCGCTCGACGGTCGCGTCAAGACGCTGCACCCCGCGGTGCACGCCGGCCTGCTGGCCGACCTCCGCCTCGAGAGCCACGAGAACCAGCTCGGCGACCTCGGGATCGCGGCGTTCGACCTCGTCGTGGTGAACCTGTACCCCTTCGTCGAGACCGTGGCCTCGGGCGCGACCGGCGACGACGTCGTCGAGCAGATCGACATCGGCGGCCCCGCGATGGTGCGGGCGTCGGCGAAGAACTTCGCCAACGTCGCGATCGTGGTCTCGCCGTCGTCCTACCCGGCGATCATCGAGGCGGTGCAGGCCGGCGGCACGACGCTCGCTCAGCGCCGCGACCTCGCGGCCCGCGCCTTCGCGCACACCGCCGAGTACGACCGCGCCGTCGCGACGTGGTTCGCCGAGTCGACGCTCGAGGGCGACGAGCTGCCGCAGCACCTGACCATCCGCGCCGAGCGGCTGGCGACCCTGCGCTACGGCGAGAACTCGCACCAGCGCGCCGCGATCTACACGCGCGCGGGCGGCCACGGCATCGCTCAGGCCGAGCAGCTCCAGGGCAAGGAGATGTCGTACAACAACTACGTCGACGCCGACGCCGCCCTGCGCGCAGCCTTCGACATGGTCAAGCCCGCCGTCGCGATCATCAAGCACGCGAACCCCTGCGGCATCGCCGTGACGGCTCCGCAGGCGCTCGACCCGATCGCATCGGCGCATCTGCGGGCGCACGAGTGCGACCCGGTGTCGGCGTTCGGCGGCGTCATCGCCGCGAACCGCACGGTGACGCTCAAGATGGCCGAGAACCTGCGCGACATCTTCACCGAGGTGATCGTCGCCCCCGACTTCGAGCCCGAGGCGCTCGAAGTGTTCAAGCTGAAGAAGAACCTGCGCGTTCTGCGCCTGCCCGCCGACTGGCGACAGGAGCGCATGGACGTCCGCCTCGTCTCGGGCGGACTCCTGCTGCAGGACGCCGACCGGTTCCCCGACGACATCGAGTCGGTCGCCACCAACTGGCAGCTGGTCTCGGGCGAGCGTCCCGATCCCTCCGAGCTCGAGGGCATGATCTTCGCCTGGAAGTCGTGCCGCGCCGTCAAGTCGAACGCGATCGTGCTCGCGCAGGGTTCCGCCACGGTGGGTATCGGCATGGGCCAGGTCAACCGTGTCGACTCGTGCCGCCTCGCGGTCGAGCGCGCGGGGGACCGCGCAGCCGGTTCGGTTGCGGCATCCGACGCGTTCTTCCCGTTCGCGGACGGTCCGCAGGTGCTCATCGACGCGGGGATCAAGACGATCATCCAGCCCGGTGGGTCGGTGCGCGACCAGGAGGTCATCGACGCGGCGCAGGCCGCCGGGGTCACGATGTTCTTCACCGGCGAGCGTCACTTCTTCCACTGAGATCGCGCGTGTCCCGAGGCGCCGGCCGCGAGCGATAGGGTCGCTTCGGGGATAAGCCGGTTCGGGGAGGAACGAGTGATCTGGGAGATCGATGAGCGCGCTCGGACGATCGAGGGCCTCGACGGTGCCGGGCGACCACGGCCGGAGTATGCGGCTTCGCTCGGTCTGATCCGCGCACCGTACGGTCGGCGCGTGCTCGCGACCGTCCTCGAGGCGCTCGTCCTGCTGCTCGTGCAGCTGCCGATGCTCCTCGTGGTGCTGCCCGCGGTCACGGGCGTCGCGCTCGATGCCGATCCGGTCGCGGCTCTCGCCGCCCGCGACGACCTCGTCTTGCTGATCGTCCTGGGAGCCGTGAGCTCGGTGCTGTCGACGGCCTTCATCCTCGTGCAGCTCATCCTGCTCGGGCGGCGCGGCGTCACCCTCGGCAAGGCCCTCACGGGTCTGCGCGCGGTGAACGTCCGTACCCTCGAGCGCCCCGGTTTCTGGCGGGGCGCCGTCGTGCGTTACCTGGTGATGTGTGCGAGCACGCTGCTGCCGATCATCGGCCCGCTCCTCGTGATAGCCCTCTCACCGCTGTTCGACCCCGCCCGCCGAGGACGCAGCTGGCCCGATCTCGCCGCCGCGACGTGGCTCGTCGACGCCCGTCGCGGACTGAATCCCTACGACGAGAAGCGCATGCGCATCGCGCGCAAGACGGTCGCGACCGACCTGCTCGACGTGAAGACCGAGCTGCCGTCGCTCGCGACCCCGGTCGCCTCGACGGAGGCCAGCGCCTACGTACCGCTCGCGCGCAACAAGGGCGGCGTCCTCGGAGCGGTCCGCTCGACCCCCGGCAACGTCGTCATCGGCGAAACGGATGCCGCCGACGACGAGCCTCGCTCCGGCATCCCGACGATGGTCGCTCCGGCGCCCTTCGCCGCACCGCAGCCCGCTCCCGCGGTGGAGCCGCCGCTGCCGGCCGGCGTGCCCGCGCCCGCGGCCGTCGCCCCGGGAGCGATCGTCGCTCCGGCTGCCGGCGCCGCCGCGTGGTCGCCGCCGCCGCTGCTCGAAGATCCCGCCCCCGCACAGGCCGCCCCCGCGCAGCCCGCGGCGGCACAGCCCGCGCCGTCTGCCCCGGCAGCGGCGGCCCCGGCAGCGGCGGCGCCGCAGCCCGCGGCATCCGTGCCGGTCTCTTCGTCGGCGGCGGGATCGGCTGCCGTCGCGCTCACGCTCGACTCGGGCGACGTCATCGCCATCTCGGGCGGCGGCGTCGTGCTCGGCCGTGCCCCGGCCACAGGCCCCGACGACGTCGACGTGCTGCCGGTGCCGGTCGTCGATCCGACCCGCTCGATCTCGAAAACGCACTGGGCGCTGCTGCGGCAGGACGGGCGCGTCGTCGCCCTCGAACGCGGCTCGACCAACGGCAGCATCCTCGTCCGCGGCGGCGCGGAGCAGGCGCTCGAGCCGGGGCGCCCCGTCGAGGTCCACGACGGCGACACCATCCGCTTCGGCGACCGCCACGCGGTCGTCGCCATCCGCTGACGCCGGCACACCCGCTGACAGGAGCCCTCGTTGAGACTCAAGCTGACCCTCCAGCGCCGTGACCACACCGGCACCGACATCGTCGTCACGTCGGACTCGACCGCCACCGTGCAGGACGTCGCCCGCCGCATCGTCGACAGCGACCCGCGGCGCGAGGTCGCCGCCGGCCCGCACGACGTGCTGACGCTCACCGTCGCGCCGCCGACCTCGCCCGACTTCGTGATGCTCGACCCGCACATGCTGGTGGGCGATGCGCCGGTCGGATCGGGCTTCGTCGCCTCGGTCACGAACCTCGGCGCCGATTACGTCTCGAGCCGGGGTGCCGGCGGTCCGGTCGCCGCGCTGCTGCACGTCGTGGGCGGCCCGCTCGCCGGCCGCGAGTTCTCGCTGCCGCAGGGGCACTTCACGATCGGGCGGTCGCAGGGCAACGACATCGTGCTCGACGACCGTCTGGTGTCGAAGCGTCACGCCCGCATCGAGGTCGGCGCGTCGGTCGAGCTCGTCGACCTCAACTCCGCCAACGGCATCGTGATCGACGGCGGGCTCGTGCAGCGCCTGCGCGTCATCCCCGGGCAGCGCTTCCAGCTCGGTGACACCGAGCTCGTCATCTCGATGGCCGAGAGCTTCGCGCCCGTCGAGCAGGACCCGGTGCTCGAACGCGGCGGCAGCCTGCTGTTCAACCGCAGCCCCCGCGTCGAGGCGCGCTACGTCGGCGAAGAGCTCGACGAGCCGCGGATGCCGAAAGACCCGGTCTCACGGCTCTTCCCCTGGCCGATGCTCATCGCCCCGCTCATTCTCGGCATCGCCCTGTTCTCGATGACCAACCAGCCCCGCACGCTGCTCATCGTGTTCATGACCCCGATGATGCTGCTCGGCAACTTCATCTCGCAGCGCACGCAGCTGGGTCAGCGCCAGCGCAAGGAAGCCGAGATCTTCGAGCGCACCTTCGAGGAGCTCGAAGAGAAGCTGTACCGGCTGCGCCCGCGCGAGCGCGAGGTGCGTAACGCCGAGGTGCCGCCGGTGGCCGTCGTGTTCGAGCAGGCGATGCAGCTCGGCCCGATGCTGTGGACGCGGCGCCCGGAGCACTGGAACTTCCTCGCGGTGCGGATGGGGACGGCGGAAGCGCCCTCGCGCACGAGCGTCAAGCGCGCCGAGAACCCGGACGCGCTGCAGGAGTACGTCGAGCGCGTCGACCGCCTGCGCGACCGGTACCGGATGATCGACGGCGTCCCCGTGCTCGAGTCGCTGCAGAGCGTCGGGGTCATCGGCGTCGCCGGTGGTGCGCGCGAGGCCGCGGATGCGCTGCGCGGTCTGGCCGTGCAGCTGTTCGGCTTGCACTCGCCGAACGACCTCGCCGCCGTCGCCCTCACCGAGCCGGAGTGGGCCAAGGAGCTCGAGTGGCTCAAGTGGCTGCCGCACACCTCGAGCGAGCGCAGCCCGTTTCGCGAGATGCCGCTGTCGGACTCCGCGTCCACGGGTGCCGCGATGCTGTCGGGCCTCGAAGAGCTCGTCATGCGCCGGTCGAAGGCGGCAGCCGCCCCGCGGCTTCCCTTCGACGACGACTGGGACCCGATGCGTTACGGCACCGACGTCCGTCGTGCCGCCGAAGAGGCGACCTTCCCCGGACAGACCGCGGTGCTCGTCATCGTCACCTCCGATGCCCCCGTCGACCGTGCGCGCCTGACCCAGGTGCTCGAGCGCGGTGCGGACGTCGGCGTCTACGGCATCTTCGTCGCTCCCGTCGTCGACGCGCTGCCGGCGGTCTGCCGCACGTTCGTCGACGTCACCGACGGTCTCGACCGCGCGCGGGTGGGCACCGTCCGCAGCGGTGTCGAGTACCCCACGACCGAAGTCGAGGGCGTGTCGAACGAGCTCATGACCGTGCTGTCGAAGCGGCTCGCACCCGTCGCGGACGCCAGCACGATCATCGAGGACTCGTCCGACATCCCGAACTCCGTCATGTTCCTCTCGCTCGTGGGCGCGGAGCTCGCGACCGACCCGTCGTTCGCGATCGAGCGCTGGCGCGAGAACAACACGATCCTCGACCGCAGCGGGGGTGCGCTGCCGCGCCTGAAGAAGGCCGGCAACCTGCGCGCGATCGTGGGCCAGGGCGCGACCGACGCCATGACGCTCGACCTGCGGACCCAGGGGCCGCACGCCCTCGTCGGCGGCACGACGGGTGCCGGCAAGTCGGAGTTCCTGCAGGCGTGGGTGCTCGGTATGGCCGCCGCCCACAGCCCCGACCGCGTGACGTTCCTCTTCGTCGACTACAAGGGCGGTTCGGCCTTCGCCGACTGCGTCGAGCTGCCGCACACCGTCGGTCTCGTGACCGACCTCAGCCCGCACCTCGTGCGCCGCGCGCTGACGAGCCTGCGGGCCGAGCTGCACCACCGCGAGCACCTCTTCAACCGCAAGAAGGCGAAGGACCTGCTCGAGCTCGAGAAGCGGCGCGACCCCGAGACGCCGCCCGCCCTCGTCCTCGTCATCGACGAGTTCGCGGCGCTCGCCGGCGAGGTGCCGGAGTTCGTCGACGGCGTCGTCGACATCGCCCAGCGCGGTCGCTCGCTCGGCATCCACCTCATCATGGCGACGCAGCGTCCCGCGGGCGTCATCAAAGACAACCTGCGCGCCAACACGAACCTTCGCGTCGCGCTCCGCATGGCCGACGAGTCGGACTCGAAGGATGTCGTCGACGATCCCGTGGCGGCACGGTTCGACCCCAGCATCCCCGGCCGCGGTATCGCGAAGACCGGCCCGGGTCGTCTGGTCCCCTTCCAGTCGGCGTACGCCGGTGGCTGGAGCAGCGACGAGGTCGTGGCCGCGGACGTGAGCGTGGCCGAGCTGCGGTTCGGATCGGTGCAGCGGTGGGAGGTCGACGAGCAGCCCGAGGATCCGGCCGCCGAGGTCGATCCGGGGCCGAACGACCAGAAGCGCATCGTGGCGACCCTCGTCGCGGCGGCGAACCAGGCGCGCATCCCCGAGCCCCGTCGGCCCTGGCTCGACGACCTCGAGACCACCGTCGACATCCGGTCGCTGCCGTCCGGCCGGGCCGGCGCCATCCTCATCGGCAAGAGCGACATCCCCGAGCGACAGCTGCAGGAGGCGGTCTACTTCGAGCCCGACCGCGACGGTTCGTTGCTCGTGTACGGCACGAGCGGCTCGGGCAAGTCGACCGTTCTGCGCACCATCGCCATCGCGGCGGCCACGACCGGTCGTCGCGCCGAGAACATCGAGGTCTACGGCCTCGACTTCGGGTCGGGGTCGCTCAAGAGCCTCGAGGTCCTGCCGCACGTCGGCTCGGTGATCCCCGGCGATGACGCCGAGCGCGTGCAGCGCATCATGCGCTCGCTCGGGAAGGTGCTCGACGACCGCGGCAAGCGCTTCAGCGCCGCCAATGCCTCGACGATCGGGGAGTACCGCGAGCTGACCGGCCGCGACGAGGCGCGCATCGTGCTGCTGCTCGACGGGTTGCCGCAGTTCCGGGCCGAGTGGGAGTCCACCACGGCGCGGATGCCGTTCTACCAGGCGTTCATGCGGATCCTCGGCGAGGGTCGCCCGCTGGGCGTCCACGTCGTGGCGACCGCCGACCGCTCGGGCTCGGTGCCCACGGCGGTCAGCTCGAACATCTCGCGCAGGGTCGTCCTGCGCCTCTCGGACGAGAACGCCTACGCGCTGCTGAACGCGCCGAAGGACGTGCTCGACGAGCGTTCTGCGCCCGGACGCGCCATCGTCGACGGCTTCGAGACGCAGATCGCCGTCCTCGGCGGGACGCCCAACGTCGCCGAGCAGACCAAGCTGCTCGGTCAGCTCGCCGACGAGCTGCGCTTGCGCGGCGTGCGCGAGGTCGCCGAGATCGGCTCGCTGCCCACACGTCTCGCGCCCGCGGACCTTCCCGACCGGATCGGTGAGTTCCCCGTGCTCGGTGTGGCCGAAGACACCCTGGCCGCGCGCGAGTTCGACCCGGTGGGGACCTTCGTGGTTGCGGGCCCGCCGATGGCCGGCAAGACGACCGCGATGAAGGCCCTCATCACCTCGATGACGCGCCTCGACCCCGAGGTGACGCTGTTCCACTTCGGCGGGCGCCGGTCGCAGCTGCGTGAGTTCGCGCCGTGGGTGCGCAGCGCCACGACGCCCGACGACGCGAAGGAGCTCGCGACCGAGCTCGCCGAGCTCGTCACGGACGAGACGCTGGGGCGCCGCATCCTCATCGTCGTCGAGGATGTGCCGCAGTTCGCCGACTCGCCGGCCGAGCGTCCGCTGAAGGCTCTGTTCCAGGCGGTCAACCGCAGCGACCACCTGCTCATCGGCGACGCCGACGTCACTCAGGTGACCAGCGGATTCGGCCTCGTGGGCGACTTCAAGGGCGGCCGCAAGGGCATCATCCTCAAACCGGATGCCTTTGACGGCGACGCCGTGTTCAAGGTGCCGTTCCCGAAGGTCAAGCGCAGCGACTTCCCCGAGGGCCGCGGCATCTTCGTGCAGGCCGGTCGCGCCGTCACGGTGCAGATGCCTCTCGTGGAGTCCGAGACCGTCGCGGCATCTGTTCCTGCCGCGGCGAGCCCGGCGGAGCCCGTGTCGACCGACACCGTCACCGAGACCATTCGCTGAGCGGGATGTGGTCGGGGCGAGGGCGTGCCGCGCGGGCCACTCGGAAGCGCAGCTGCGGCTGTGGTTCGCGCTCGCCGTGGCGCAGGTCGTGCTCCTCGGCACCATCGTGGCGCGATCGCGCCGCACCCTACGCATCGGTGAGGAGCGGCGGTGAGCATGCGGAGAAGTCTGTTCGGTGCGACGGCGGCCGCGTTCGCGGTCACCGTTCTGACGGGATGTGGGGCGACGGTGGCAGAACCGACAGGTGAGGAACTGTTCGAGCGGGCGGAGAGCCTGTATCTGGATTTCCGGGAGACGACGAACGGAGTGCTTGCGGCGGTCCACGACGGGCCCTGGGAGGTGGGGACGTACGGGATGCTGCCGTCGGGAGTCGGGTGCGGCGACGGGTGGAAGTTCGATCTGACCCGGACGGTGAGCATCGATCCGGCGGAGATCCTGGGCAAACGGGAGGCGGTGTCTCAGCATCTGGTCGAGGCAGGTTTCGAGGTCGAGGGTATGGATCTCGCGTCTGGGACGGTGTCGTCGGGTGATGTGATCGTGCGCAAGCAGGGGTTTACTCGCTGTTGACGGTGACGTTGATCGACAACGGCAACGTGGTGCTGACCGCGACCTCGCCCTGCCAGCCCGGCGACATCGAGGAATTGGATCGGATGATGTATGGCGACGATCCGATTCCGGATTGGCCGGTCCCAAAGCAGGAGGCGCCCTCCGACCCGATTTTCTTCGGCATCGCCGATGGTGAGCCGCGGCTGCCCTCTTCCCCGCCGCCCGCAGACTGAGCGGGCCTCCGAGGCCCGCGGCACCCGTCTGTGTTCGCCCCGGCCGTCGTTCTGACGGAGAGCGATTGCGTAGCAGATTCCGAGATGGGGAGTTCTCCCCATCGCCCTAGACCTCAGGGTTCAGTAAGTTCTTCAGTGTCGGCTCCGGAGGGGGGTCGGGAAGCGAATTCTTGGGAGGGCCGTCATGGCTGATTTCGGTGCGTCTTATGGCGAGATGGAGCAGGTTGCGAGCTCGCTGTCGCAGGCGCGTGATGACATTCAGGGGCAGCTGGACACCCTGAAGTCGCAGGTCGACACGTTGCTGGGTGAGGACTTCAAGACGCAGCACGCGTCGGGCAAGTTCGGTGAGGGGTACTCCGAGCTGACGACGGGTCTGAAGAACGCTGTCGATGGCATCAACGACATGTCCGAGTCGCTGCTGGGCATGATGCGCGCGATCCAGGACCTCGACCAGCAGCTCGCCGGCAGCTGACGCCGACGCGAGGCGTGGCGGATACGGCATCCGCCACGCCTCGATCATGATCAGGTCGAATCCGGGGGAGGGGAATCATGGGTAACGGGGTCAAGGTCAACTACAGCGAGCTGGAGCCGCTGCGGACCGAGCTGAACAACATCATCAGCGAATTCGAGTCCGCGGGCGCGCGGCGTCGTGATCTCGAGCACGCGGTGGGGAGTCCGTACGGAGAATCCGCGCTGCGCGATGCCGCGAGCGAGTTCGAGCGGCGCTGGGACGACCGGCGCAAGCAGCTGACCGAGAACTGCCAGGCGGTCGCAGACCACCTGGAGACGGTCATCACCGGTTTCCAGGACTTCGATGCCGACATGGCGACGAAGTTCGAGAGCGAGGACTGAAGACGATGAGCATGAATGTCGGCCCGCACATGCCGTATTCGCCCGGTAACCACCCCATCGAGGTCGTCGAGGGTGAGCCCGACGAGGTGCGCACCCGCGGTCAGCAGATCACGGATCTCGGTTCGGACATGGCGAACTCGTGGTCTCTGATCCAGCGGCTCGTCGACGACGGCGCGTCGATGGAGGGCCAGTCGATCGACAAGCTGCGAGAGCTCGCGGAGAAGGTGGGCAGCGACCTCGGTGAGGCCGCGGAGCTCTACAGCGCGGTCGGCCCGCACATCCGCACCTACGGTGAAGCCCTCGACGCGGCCCAGAGCGCCATGCGACCGCTCGTGGCCGAGCTCGACCGCCTGTGGACGGAGTACTACCAGCGCAGTCAGCAGGCAGCCGCGGCATCGTCGGCGGTTCCCCGCGAGCCGGGCGACGACGCCGAGCCGTCGGAGGTTTCCGCGTTCGAGCGCGCCGAGGGCGACGCCCGCGACGCCGCGAACGCCGCGAGCGATTCGCTCGACCAGTGGAACGCCACGGCCGCGCAGTACGACGAGCAGTGGGACACCTGGCACACGGCGTTCACGACCGCCTCGCGCAACATCGAGGAGGACACGAGCGACGCCATCGAGGACTCCACGATGGACGACCTCCGCGGTCTTCTGGAGTTCGTCGGAAACGTCCTCGCGGTCGCGGGCATCATCCTCGCCGTCCTCGCCATCGTCATCGGCGGACCGATCATCGGCGCACTCGCGGCGATCGTCGCCGTGCTCAGCCTCGTCGTCGCGATCGCCAAGTTCGGCGTCGGCGACGGCGACGGGCTCGAGCTGACCTTCGCCATCATCGGCGTCATCCCGCTCGTCGGTCCAGCCGCGAAGTTCATCAAGGGCTTCGGGCCCGGCTCCTGGGCTCAGGTGGGCAGCTCCTTCGGAGACGACTTCGGCCGGCTGTTCGGCGGCGGACGCTCGGCGTCGACCGTTATGCGCGACCTCGCCGGGTTCCGGACGTCGTCGTTCACCGACGCCTTCGCGGACATCTCTTCCAAGCTCTTCAGCGGTAAGGGCCTCGACGACTGGGCGCAGGTACCTGCCACCGGTCGTGGTGCCTTCGACACCGTCTCGTCGGTGTGGACCCAGCAGCTGGGCATCACGGGCATGATCCGCGACACCGCGACGGGATCGTTCCAGGGGGCGTTCAACCCGCAGCAGAATCCGTTCGACTTCAGCGATTACTCGTCCGACGCGATCATGGCGCCCGGCCCGGCCGGCGCCTCCTCGGCGCCGGTCGCATGAGCGCCCCGGTCGACTGGCAGACTGATCGCGTGGCGGACCTGCGAACCGAACTCCGTTCCCGAGCGACGGAGAACATCCCGGCTTACCGGATGCTTCTTCCTCCCGGCTGGGAGGCTCACGACCTCACTGCTGCGGGCGAATCCTCCGTGCTCGCTCAGGCGACGGCGCGGTTGGCGTCGGCGCAACGGCCCGACCTCGCCTCCGCCCTCCGGCGACACGTCGCAGAGGCGATGACCGCGCTGCGGGGACAGCGCGCCTTCGTCTACGCTCTTGCCCGGGAAGGCGCGCCCACGTGGGTCTTGGGAGCCGCGAGCCTCGTGGGCATGAAGCGGGTCGCCTCGCCCGAGGTGCCCCTGGATGCGGTCGTGCGCGAGGCAATCGAACGTCGCGGGGGCGTCGCGATCGGCGAGGACTATCGGATCGTTCGCTGGACGGAACGGCGCCCCGTCGTCCTCGACGAGGTGGAAGCGGTATCAACCCTCGTCCACTACCTCATCCCGATTCCCGGCTCCCGCCGCACCGCGGCCGTTCAGTGGACGGTCACGGTGGCCCACGGTGCCGATGTGGCGGCCGACAGCCCCCTGATCCAGTCCTGGATCGCGCTCTTCGACGGGCACATCGCCACCTTCACCTGGAGCAACCCCGCATGATGCTTCACCTGACCTACGACGCCGACCGTTGCATCCCCGTGAGCGGTGCGGACGACGCCCCGGCGGAGGCGATCGCGCGCGATTTCGTCGCGCGCGCCGGGCTCGAAGTGCAGCACGTCGACAGGATCTCCGCCGCCATCCGCGACGCGCGGACCGTCGCGGGTGATGATCGTGAAGTCTTCGTCATCGTGGCCGCAGATGGTGCGGTGATCGCGCCGCTGGTGCTTGCCGTCGCGGAAACGCGCCTCTCGCAGGCGGAGCACGCGGGTCTCCTGTGGTCGGACGCGCTCCTCCTTCCGCCGACGCCCTACGTCGTCGAAACGTCGTATCTGGGAACCGGTTTCTCGGTGACGATGCTCGAGCGTCGTCAGCAGCGGGATCTCGCCACACGTCGCTGGCTGTTCTTCGGTGAGGACCGGACGGTCATCGTCTCCCTCGGCCCCGTCGTTCCCTACGGCATGGCCTTCGCTCAGATCCCCGTCGAAGCGATGCTCGAAAGCGCCCGCGTCGACGGCTTCATAGCTGCGGACGCCCGTGACTACGTCGACCAGCTCGATGCTGCGGCGGCCCGCTTCGGGGAAGGATGGGTCGCATGAGCGATCGGACGGTGCGCGCGCTGCTGGATGAGTCCGGCGACTGGGACGCGGTGAAGTGGTGGAGGCTCGAACAGAGGGCGTTCGCCCGGGAGCCCTTCGTGCAGGCCTCGATCGCGACCCTGGGGCCGCAGGAGGCACGGCGCACGGAGACGCGGGTCACTCTCGGCAGCTTCCTGAAGAGCCTCGCCATCCTCCTCAGCATCGCGCTGCCGACACTCGCCGCCGGGATGATGATCCAGTGGGCCACCCGGGGGCAGAGTCCCTGGGACATGCCGCTCGGCTACGCGGGCCCGCTCCTCGCCTTCGCCTTCGTCGTCAGTCTCTTCGGTGCGATCGAGTCTCTGCGGCGCCGCCGCGCGAGCGCCTGGGGTTCGCTCATCGTCATCGCCATTGTCAACATCGTCCCCGCCGCGATCGTCCTCATCATCGGTCTCACGGCTGCCGCCCCCTACCTGGAGGGCGCGGGATACTGGCTGGCCGTGGCCGCGGCGCACATCGCCCTGCATGTGTTCCTGCTCGCGCGCGGTCCCATTCCGCGTGGTGGCCCCCGCAACGAGGTCGAGAACGTGGATCAGGCCCTGACGGAAGTCCCCGAGAGTCGCCGCGAGGAAGCGCGTGCAGAGCGGGATGGGGCGATCCGGGAGCTGGTCGCGCGCGGTTCGATCTCTGCTGATGAAGCGGAGCGCGCCTCGGCGGCTCCGCTCGGAAAGCTCGGGATGACGATGGCGCCGGAGGCCATGTCGCCTCGGGCGAAGGCCGCGCTCGCGGGCGTCGGCCACCTCAGCTGAGGCCGCCGACCGCCAGAATGGTCGACGTGGGTGATCGGACCGTACGAGGCCTGCTCGACGAGCCGGGCGACTGGGACGGCGTGAAGCGGTGGCGTCTGGAGCTGCGCACGTTGGTCGACGCCGCGCCCGCTCAGGCGAAGGTAGCGCTATTGGGTCCGCGCGAGGCTTGGCGAGCAGAGGTGCCCAGGTTCGCGGCAGGTAGCTGCTTGCAGAGCCTCGCCTTCATGCTCGCGCTGGCTCTGCCGGCGCTGTCGGCGGCGATGATGGTGCAATGGCTGGTGATCCAGGGCGCTAGCCGCTGGGACATGCCGTTGATGTACGCCGGCCCATTGACAGCGTTCGCGCTGCTGGTGAACGCACACGGCGAGGTGCAGGAACTCAGGACTCCGCGGTACGCCGGTGCGACCATCACGTGGACGCTCGCGCTGTGGAACATGATCCCGGGCTTGCTGGTGCTGGCTATCGGTCTGACTGCTGCGCGGCCGTTCTGGGATGGGAGCGAGGTGTGGCTGTGGGCAGTCGCCGCAAATGTCGCCCTCGCGATGTGGACGGTAATCCGTTTCTCGGTGCAGAAGAGCGGGCCGCAGGACGACCTCCAGAATGTCGACCAGGCGGTCAGCGAGATGCGCCCCGAGGCCCGCGGGACGGCGCTGGAGGAGCGGGATGCCGCGATTCGCGAGCTCGTCGCTCGGGGTCGCATCACGCCCGAGCTCGGCGAGATGGCGCTCGCGGCCCCGTTGGGGCATCTCGGGCGCACGGTGGCGCCGCAGGTAATGTCGCCGTTCGGTGCGCACGCCGTGTCTCGCGCCGGTCAGGGCGAGCGTGACGCGTCGGGCTCGTAGCATCCTGTCCATGGCGTTCGCTTTCGTTCGGGCCGCGTCCCGCCCGCTTCTCACCGCAGGTGAGGCGGGGGAGCCAGCGGCATCCGTTCCGCCCGCTGAGGCCGATCGTGCCGCCGCCGCGTTGCGCGCCGACTACGAGCGGTGGTCGCGCTGGGCGCTCGGTGTCGTCGGTTTCGTCGCTGCCGCGGGGGGAGGCTTCGTCGCCGCGGGAATGGTCGCGGCGATGGCCGCCGCCGGACGGGTAGGCGCTGTCGATGTGATTGCGATTCTGATCGCCATCGTGATCGCACTGGCGGGTTCGACGTTGCTCGTCGCCCTGTGGCGGACCGGTCGCGCGCTCACGCGCGCCGCCTCGTTCTGGCTCCGCGCGCCCTACGCGAACGGCCAGCGCACTCCGCGTGCCGCCGGCTGGGTACAGGCGCGCACCGTCAACCTCGAACCTCGCATTCTCGTCCGCCTGATGACGGCATCCCTCGCGCTGCTGTTCGCCGTGGGCGGCCTTGCTGTGTTCGGGCGCGATCTCAGTGCCGGCGTCAGCATCTTCACGGCGCCGTCTTTGCTCGTCGGCGTTTACGGCGCCCTCAGCGGCATCGGTCAGATCGGCGGCGTCCTGCGCATCGTCAATGGCCTGAGCGCGGGGGATCCGCTGTGGTCGAGGCTGACGCGCTCGGTACGCGCTCGCTGACGCAGCTGTCCGTCTACTGCGTACGCTTGCCGTCGTGATTCTGCTCGGCGGTACCGCCGTCCTATCGCGACATTCGTCGACCGCCCGCCAGGAGGAAAGATGAGCGGTATGTCGGCACGTCCTCTCGAACCTCTGATCGATGAAGCGACCACGTGGGACGCGGTGCTCTGGTGGCGCTTGGAATTGCGGTCCTCGGGATGATGTCGTTGACGGTCGCCGGAGAAGCACGTTCGTCGTACTACCCCGAAGCACACGAAGGTCTCGACCCGCGCTGAGCTCGTCGACGTCGGTCCGGGCTGGTTGTGAAGTGGGGAGTTCTCCCCATCGACCTCGGGTGATGGGGGCCGATAGCTTTTCAGTGTCGGCTCCGGAGGGGGGTCGGGAAGCGAATTCTTGGGAGGGCCGTCATGGCTGATTTCGGTGCGTCTTATGGCGAGATGGAGCAGGTTGCGAGCTCGCTGTCGCAGGCGCGTGATGACATTCAGGGGCAGCTGGACACCCTGAAGTCGCAGGTCGACACGTTGCTGGGTGAGGACTTCAAGACGCAGCACGCGTCGGGCAAGTTCGGTGAGGGGTACTCCGAGCTGACGACGGGTCTGAAGAACGCGGTCGATGGCATCAACGACATGTCCGAGTCGCTGCTGGGCATGATGCGCGCGATCCAGGACCTCGACCAGCAGCTCGCCGGCAGCTGACGCCGAGGCGAGTATCGCTTTCCGCGGGCCGGGAGCCATGACGCTCCCGGCCCGCGGGTCGGTAGGAGCGCAGGGGAGGAGATGTCGTGGCTGATGTGGTGTGGGTCAACTACTCGTCGTTGGAGCGCACGAGCGGGCAGCTCGAGCGCATTCTGAGCGAGCTCGAAGACGCGGCGAGTCTGAGTGGCGATCTGCTGGGCGCGATCGGACGGCCATACGGCCGAGGTGCGCTGCGCGACCGCGTCGACTCGTTCGAATCCGGGTGGGACAACCGTCGCGGTGATCTGGCGCGCGACATCACCAAGATCCGCGAGCACGTCGTGGGCGTCCTCGACGGGTTCCGCGACTGGGATGACGAAACGGCCGCGCAGATGGACATCGACGCGTCCGGGCTGAGCTCCGCGTCGCGCCCGTCGCCAGCGCGGTGAACCGAGGGGGACGGGCATGAGTGGAATGGAATCTTCGCCGAGAGGGCGCGCGATCGAGACTCTCGAGGGCGACGCCGGCACGATCACCGCCCGAGGCCGGCGTATCGAGTCCATCGGGCGTCAAATGGACGAGAGCGCGGAAGTGCTGCGGTCGCTCGTCGAGGGTGGCGACGGGCAACAGGGAAAGGCCATCGAGAAGGTCCGCGAGATCGTCGGCGACACCCACGCAGAACTGCGTCGAGCGGGTGAGCTGTACCAGCCGACGGGGCCGATCCTCGTCGAGTACGGGCAGGCCGTGTCATCGGTGCAGCCCCTCATCAGCGCCGCGGTGTCGGCTGCCGAAGCGGCGTGGAACGCCTACGCCGGAGCGCCCGGAACCCGCGACGACCGTCCCGCGCCCCTCGTCGAGCCGGAGCCCGGGTCGGCCGCGGCGCGGCAGCTCGCCGACCAGGCCGAGGACGATGCGCGCAAGCACGAGCTCTACGACGAGTTCCGCGATGAGGCCGCGGTCTTCGACCGTCACTACGACACGTGGGACGAGGCGTTCGACCGCGCGGCATCCTCCATCGGAGACGTGCTCGACGGCTCCATCCGCGACAGCTTCTGGGACGACACCGACGGGGTCCTCGCCGTCGTCCTCGAAGTGCTGGGGTACATCGGCATCGCCGTGGCGATTCTGGGCATCATCATCGGCGGTCCGATCTTCGCCCTCATCGGCTCGGTCATCGGGGTGATCACGCTGCTGTTGACGGCCTACCAGGTGCTCCGCGGCGATGCCGGCCCCGAGAAGCTCGTCATCGCGATCATCAGCCTCATCCCGTTCGGCAAGGTCGGCAAACTGTTCCAGGGAAAGCCCGGGCTCGTCGATTTCGCGGGCGACATGTTCACGGCGTTCCGGCCCTCCAGCTGGTCCGCGGCCGCGGGACAAGTCAATTCGCTGCGGACCATCGCGGCGTTCAGCACGAGCGCCCCGAACAGCTTCGTCAACGTCTCGCGGGGTCTGTGGCAGATGAACAATCCCGCCGGCGTCGGCGACATCATGTGCCGGTTCATGTTCGGACCGAACTCGACCGGCGTCACGGGACTCGCTGAATCGGTCGCGGGTTCGGCTCGCGGATGGTGCAACTCGACGGTCATCTCTGCTGCGTGGCAGGGTGCCTACACGATGGTCTCGGGCAGCTGGAGCGCGATTGACAAGATCGCGCTGTGGACCGGCAACGCCGACCGCAAGCCGAGTTCGCTCCTCCCATGGGTAGGAGCTGTCCTATGACCGCGACGATGCCCGAGGGGTGGGGCGCCGGCGGGTGGCGTCTGGACGCGGCCGCGGAGGGCGGCGGCTGGCTTCAGCTTCCCGCGGAGGTCGCCGACGTCGATGCCTGGGTCGCCGAGCAGGCTGACCTCGTCCGTGAAGGGTGGGGCCAGCGGTGGGATGATGACTCCCACGCAGGCCCTGTCGCGGATCTCCTGCGTTCGGGACTCGCCGCGCGGCCCGATGACGCGGCCCTCGCGTTCCAGCTCTGGCCGGTGCCCGCACCGATCGTCGCCCACGCCTTCGTCGCGTTCGGCACGGCGCCCGAGGGCTTCGCCGTCGACCCCGGGGCGGGTGTGCCTTACGACGCCGACAGGCTCGGCACCGGCATCCAGCGGACCAGCTCGGTCGACGCGGGCGAGGTCGATCTCGTCGGGATCGACGTCCTGTTCGTCGCCGGTGATGTGCTCGTCCACGCAAGCCTGCAGCCGACCATTCCCGAGCTCTTCGCGCTCGTCGTCGGCTCATTCCACGCGTTCGTGCAGACGCTGACGCTCATCGGGCCGGACGGCGGCCAGCGCGTCGCGTCGCTTCCCCGCGGGTTCGCGGCGCAGGAACCGTGGCCTGATACCGTGCCGACATCATGAGCTTCCTTCACCCGTCTGCCCGGGCCTGGGCGGAGGACCATTCGTTGTCGTCCGAGGTGCGTCTCGCGCAGCTCGAGGTGATGGCTTATCAGCGGCATCCCGAGATCTTCCAGCACTTCGGCGGCGACGGTGCCGCGATCGCGCATCGCTTGCGCGCCAGCGGGAAGAAGTCGCCGCTGCGCGGCATCCTCGCCGTCGTCCTGTGGGCCATCATCCTCGGCGCGTTCATCGCGCCGATCACAGGACTCGCCGTGCTCATGGGCGATCGCTTCGAGTTCTTCCGCATCGAAGCGCAACGGGCGATGCCGATCGCGGGCGTGATGTTCATCATCGCGGCCGTGGCGCAGGCCGTGCTGCTGGTCATCTGGCTCGCGCGGGGAGCCAGATTCTCCTGGCCGGAGTTCTCCGTCCACCTCGTGGCGGCGACCATGGCCGTGCTCGCCCTGGGGACGATGCCGGGCATTGCCGAGCTCGATGGATACGAGAGCTGGCAGCAGTGGCAAGGCCCCGTGTTCGTCGCGCTCGGCGTCGCGGTGGTCGCAGCCTTCATCATGCTCGCGCGCTTCCGCGTTCGGGTTGCCGAGGGTGACGGTGAAGCCGCGCCCGAGTCGGGTCTCGGCGCCGGCGACATCCGCGCCCGCATCGCAGCGCTGCCCTGGGACGAGCGCCAGGCCATCATCGACGACCGTCAGGCCGCGCTCGCGGTGCTGCACCAGCGCGGCCTGATCGACGCCGACACCCTCGAGCGGGCGCTGTCGCGCGACCCCGGAACCCTGTATCTCATCGACGCCGAGCGGCGCCGGTGACGAGAGGACGATCGTGACCGATACGACGGATGCCGTCACCGCGCCCGACACGTCGCCCGCACTGACCGCTCGTGCGCGCGTATCGCTTCGCGCCGCGATGGGCCTGCCGGAGAAGCCCGACTTCGTGCTCGCGCTGCCTCCGGGCTGGGTGAGGCGCGCGGTCGACGAGGCCTCGCGGGACGACCTGCAGGCGTCGGTACGGGGTCGTCTGTTGCAGGCCCATCGCCCCGACCTGTACGCGCGCCTGCGGCCGCTGCTCGACGAGGCGTTCACCGCCATGGCCGCGGCGGACGTCATCGCGATGTTCACGCCGGCCACCGGCGACGACGACGCCTTGGCCCTTCCCGCGTCGATGGTCGCCTCGACGCGCACCGCCACCGGGGAGAACCTCGACCCGCTGGTCGGGACCCTCATCCGCGACGGCGGCGCGACGCCGCTTCTCGGCGACAGGCGCTTCCTGCGCTTCGAGCGCGAGACGCGTCGCACCCTCGACGGTCAGGAGTACCTCGCCACCGAGGTCGGGTACCTGACTCCGATTCCGGGATCGCGCCGGCGGCAGGCTCTGCAGCTGACGGTGACGATCGCACGGCCGACCGGCGCGGCCGATGACGACGAGGCCATGGTGCTGATGAAGACGCTGTTCGACCTGTCGGTCTCGAGCCTGCGCTGGGAGGCGCCGGCCGGGTGATCGCGCTGGTCCGTTCCGGACGTCGCAGCGGGCGAGGCGATCTCCGGGTCAGGCGGTCGGGCGGCCGTATGTCTCGAGGAAGCGCAGCCAGACCTCGCTGAGCGTCGGGTAGGACGGCACCGCGTGCCAGAGCCGCGCGAGCGGAACCTCGCCGACGACCGCGATCGTGGCGGAGTGCAGGAGCTCGCCGACATCCGCTCCGACGAACGTCGCGCCGATGAGGACGCCGCGATCCTCGTCGACGATCGCGCGCGCCTGACCGGTGTACGCGTCCGAACGCGTGGACGCTCCCGCGATCGCCGAGAGGTCGTAGTCGAGGACCCGGATGCGGCGCCCCGCGGCGCGTGCCGACGCCTCGGTCTCGCCGATCGAGGCGACCTCGGGATCGGTGAAGGTCACCTGCGGAACGGCAGCGTGGTCGGCAGTCGCGACGTGCGCGCCCCACGGCGCGTCGTCGACGGTGCCACCGGTTGCGCGCGCGACGATCACGTCGCCCGCAGCCCGCGCCTGGTACTTGCCCTGGTGGGTGAGGAGCGCACGGTGGTTGACATCGCCGACCGCGTACAGCCAGTCCGACCCCCGCACGAGCATGGTGTCGTCGACGTCCAACCACGAGCCGGGCTCGAGGCCGACGGCATCCAGTCCGAGATCGTCCGTGCGGGGCACACGGCCTGTCGCGACGAGAACCTCGTCGGCTCGGACGTGCGTGCCGTTCGAGAGCTCGAGCTCGACCTGTCCGTCGTCGACCCGTCGGGCCGAGACGAGGCCGGTGTGCAGCAGCACCCGGGCTCCGCGGTCGGTGAGCGACTGGCCGACGAGGTCGCCGGCGAAAGGCTCCATCGGTCCGAGAAGCCGGCTGCGCGCGATGAGCGTCACGTCACTGCCGAGATCGACGAAGGCCGTGGCCATCTCGGCCGCGACGACACCGCCGCCAACGATCGCGAGCGAGCCCGGGACCTCCTGCACGGCGGTGGCCTCACGACTCGTCCAGGGCGACACCTCCGCCAGGCCGGGGACGCCGGGCAGCAGGGCGGCCGAGCCGGTGCACACCGCGACGGCGTGGTTCGCGATGAGCGTGGTGACGGCGCCGTCGGATCCGGTGACCTCGACGCGCTTCTCGCCGGCGAGGCGCCCGTGTCCGCGCACGAGGTCGACCCCGGCGCCCTGCAGCCACTCGACCTGCGACGCGTCATTCCAATCCGACGTCAGCGTGTCGCGGCGACGCAGCACACCCGCGACGTCGATCTCGCCGGTGACCGCCTGCTTCGCGCCGTCGACGGCCTTCGCCGCCCGGATCGCCGCGCCCGCCCGCAGCAGACCTTTCGACGGCATGCACGCCCAATACGAGCACTCGCCGCCGACCAGTTCGCTCTCGACGATCGCGACGCTGAGGCCGCCCTGCGCAGCTCGGTCGGCGACATTCTCTCCGACGGGACCGGCTCCGATGACGACGAGGTCGTAGGTGCGTTCGCTCATGCCGCGACGCTAACCCGGCGAGGGCCGCGGACGCCAGCGCTTGCGCGGTGGCAGCGGCGGTGCGTGCCGCGGCGATCGGATGTGCCGTGAGCAGGCTGAGCGGCGACATCCGGGCATTGCGGGGACGCTCGGTACAGCTTCAGCCTGTTGACGGCACGCCGATCAGCGCGGTGCCGACGGCGAACGCCAGCGCTTGCGCGGCGGGGAGGGGAGTTCTCCCCATCGACGCGGCGGCGAGCCCCTCATTAGCGTGTGACCGCGGCCGGAGCGAGTCGGCTTTCGAGAGAGGGCGTCATGTCGGATGTCGAGATCTACTACCACGCGCTCACGAGCGCGGCGGATGCCATCCAGACGCGCGTGTCGAGCGCGGTGATGGACAACGCCGACATCCAGGGCGACGACACCGGTGTCGAGAACCCCGCGCATCGCGTCGTGCTGCGCCTCGAGATCAACCGGCGGTTGACCGGCCTGCATCAGGCCGTGCTGGACCGCACGGGCGCGGCATCCGGGGTCGGTGCATCCCTGTCGGAGATCGCGGCCCGCTACTCGGATCTCGATGTCGAGCTGACGGGCAGGAACCAGCCGTGAGCCTCACCTCGCCCAACCGGGGCTATCCGCTGGAGCGCCTCGAAGGCAGCGCCGGGTCGATGAGCTGGTGGAGCGGCGCTTTCAGCCGAGTCGCCGGCTCGCTCGGCGACCTTCGCACCACGGTCCAGTCCGCGACCGACCTCGACGGTGTCGGCGCCTCCATAACCGCGGCCCGCGCGGACGCGCAAGAGGTCGCCAACGGGCTGGCGGCGGAGATCGCCGAGGCCGAGCTGCTCGCCGGTGTGCTGCAGCGGTACGCCGACGCGTTCTCGTCGTCCGCCGAGGCGGCGAACCGGCTCATCGACGACATCGAGTCCGCCCACGCGGCGTGGAGCTCAGCGGCCGCGGAGGCGGAGGAAGCGGCGCTGAGCGCGCTGTCGACGTCCCGCTCGGGTGAGCCCGCCGACGTCCGCCGCGCGAACGACGCGGCGCAGGATGCCGTCGCGACACGGGATGCCGCCGCCGGCGACCTCGCGGATCTGTGGGAGCAGTTCGAGAACCACTACTCCGCTTGGGACACCGCCTACGACGCCGCGCTCGCCGAGCTCGCCGGCGGTGCGGGGCCGGCGATGACATCGGAGGCGAGGAGTCTGCTCGAGCAGCTGCTCGCGGCGGATACGCCGCAAGCGGTGCTGGAGCTGTGGCTCGCGCATGAGAAGCTGCAGAAGGAGCTCAAGCTCGCGCATCCCGACATCATCGGCAATCTCGACGGCATTCCCTACGACGTGCGGGCTGACGTGAACAGCCACCGGCTCGAGGCGCTGTACAGCTCCCATCCGACCGGAGAGTTCGGCGAGCAGATCGAGGCGCTGTGGAACACCCTCGCCCAGGGTGGATCGCACGCCAGCTTGATCTCGTTCGATCCCGACGGCTCGGCACAGGTGACGGCAGCTATCGCGTACGGCGACCTGGCGACCGCGACCGACATCAACGTCCTCGTGCCGGGGATGCTCTCCAACGTCACGGGCATGGGCGAGTGGGGCGACTCCGCTCGGGCGCTCAATGCCGCCGGACCGGGCATCGCGAGCGTCGTGTGGTTCGGGTACGACTCGCCGACCGTGGCCGAGGAGCCCTCCATGCAGCGGGCGAACGATGGCGCGCCGGCCCTGCGGTCCTTCCTGCTCGGTCTCGACGCGGTCCACCCCGCGTCCGAGAAGGCGGTGATCGCGCACTCCTACGGCAGCACGACCGCGGCGCTGGCGATCGGGTCGCGCCCCGACGGGCTCGGGGTCGACCAGTTCATCGCGGTCGGGTCGGCGGGGTTCCCGAGCGACCCCGAGGTGCTGTCGAACCTCGAGAACGCCGAGGGGTTGCGCACCTACGCGACGTTGTCGGAGAACGACGCGTGGGCGCGCATCGGACGCGACACGAGCTGGGGCGGCGCGCACGGCACCGTTCCCGAGACCCTTCCGGGGGTGACGGAGTTCGGCAGCGACGGTGGAAGCGCCGACGGCGTCGACCTCGCCCCGACACCCGGTCACGCGTCACACGATGGCGGCAACGGGCCGCTTCCGTCCGGAGACGGCGAGGGGTACCTCGTGGAAGGATCGGAGTCGTTCTACAACATCCAGCAGATCATCCTGACCGGCGAGCCCGGGACGGAGATGGACGGCGACGGCAGCGAGCGCGGCTTCTGGGACCTGCCCGATTGGCTGGAGTGGCTGCCCGTTGACCCTTACCGGACGTGACAGATGAGATCGACCACGCGGATGACGATGACGGCGCTCGCCGTCGGATTGGTGTTGACGATGAGCGGATGCGGCGGCCAGAGCGATCCCGGATCGACCGGAGGCACGGGAGAGGGCGGCGCCGGTGAGACGTACGCCCAGGCGGAGGGGCGTTTCACCACGATGGCGACCGGGGTGCACTCGGTGATCATGGCCATCGAGCCGACGGAGTGGAGCGTCGTCGACGGCGCATACGGCGCTCATCCGACGGGGTGCCAGTCGGGCCTCAGCGAAGAGGGCGGGTACCGTCTTGTCGCCGTCCGCGGTCTCGAGCTGCCCGGTCGTGATCCGCTCGATGTCGCCGCGGCGGCGTCCGAGGCCTTCGCCTCTCTCGGTATCGAGAGCGTCACGACGGACCGGGGCCAGGCGGACGCCCGCGAGGTGACCGTCGTCGCGGAGGGCGGCATCGCCGAACGCACCGTCGTGACCATCCGCCCGGCGACGGGCCAGGTGCGGGTCTCGTCCCAGACGGAGTGCGCGCCCGGCTCGGCGCACGACCTTGCGACCGAGGTGTTCGCCGAGGAGCGGTTGCCCGCGGACGTCTGGCGCCGGCTCCCCGCCTTCGATGGCCCCGATTCCGAGCCGTCGTTCTCGTTCCCCGCGGGCGGGCCGATGTACTACGACGAAGCCGGCAACCCCCTGCAGCCGCAGCCCACCGGCGACTGAGAGCCCGTGCGCCCAGGTCACCGTCTCGCCGTCGTCGCGACGATCGTCGCCGCCGCGGCTCTGACGGGTGCGTGCGCCGGCATGCCGCGCGTGCCAGCCGGCGAGGCGGAAAGCGCCCAGGATCAGCGCGCCGCGGATCTCTACATCCGGGCGCGCGAGCAGTTCACGACGATGGCGGACGAGCTGCACACGGTGATCATGGCGATCAAGCCGACGGACTGGCGGGTCGATCAGGGGCAGTACGGAGCGCGCCCGAGCGGGTGTCAGGTGGGCGTGAGCTCGGCCACCGGGTACTCCTTCACCGCGGTGCGCGCGATCGAGCTGCCGGGTCGGGATGCCGCGGAGGTCGCGTCTGCGGCATCCGACGCATTCACCGAGCTCGGCGTGGACGCGGACGCCGTCGAGCGAGGCTCCGGGGACGCCCGGGAGGTGACCGTCGTGGGGCAGAGCGACACCGCCCGTACCGTGGTCGTCATCCGCCCCGTCGATGGCCGCGTGCTCGTTACCAGCGAGACGGCATGCGCGGCCGGGTCGATCTCGGACATCCTCACGACGATGTTCGGCGAGGAGCTGTATCCGGATGACGTCTGGCGGCGGCTCCCCGCCACCGAGGGGCCGTCGTCGGTGCCGCAGTTCTTCTTCCCGCCCGACGGCCCGGTCTATTACGACGAGACCGGCGTGCCCCTTCAGCCGCAGCCGCTTGTGACCGATCCTCCGATTCCGGCCCGCTGATCGCGTCATCAGGGTCGTGTCCGATTTCCGCGAGCCGGGGTCGGTGGGGCGTGTCAGGCTGAAGGCATGACGATTGCTGCGATGGGCTTCGACGAGCGCTACCGCGCCATCGACGCCCGCGACACCCGTTTCGACGGGCAGTTCGTCACCGCCGTGCGTTCGACCGGGATCTACTGCCGGCCGAGCTGCCCCGCCCGCACCCCCAAGCCCGCGAACGTCACCTTCTACCCGACGAGCGCGGCCGCGCATGAGGCCGGCTATCGCGCGTGCAAGCGCTGCCTGCCCGAGGCGACGCCCGGTTCGCCGCAGTGGAACCTCCGCGGCGACCTCGCCGCGCGTGCGATGCGTCTCATCGCCGACGGCGTCGTCGATCGCGAGGGCGTGCCCGGGCTGGCATCCCGTCTCGGCTACTCGTCGCGCCACCTCACCCGGCTGCTGACGGCGGAGCTCGGTGCGGGGCCGCTCGCCCTCGCGCGAGCCCATCGCGCCCATACCGCGCGCACTCTGCTCGTCGAGACCGACCTGCCGATCGCCGACGTCGCCTTCGCATCGGGGTTCGCGAGCGTACGGCAGTTCAACGAGACGATCGGCGAGGTCTTCGCGGTGCCTCCCGGCCAGCTGCGCGCACGCCGGCAGGCGGGGGAGCGTGCGGCCGGCCGCATCGACCTCGTGCTGCCGGTTCGTGAACCGTTCGACGCCGCGGGTCTGTTCGGCTGGATGCGGGCGCACGCGATCCCCGGGGTCGAGTCGGGCGACGAGCGGTCGTTCGCGCGCGTGATCCGGCTCTCGGGTGGACCGGCGTGGTTCGAGGTGCGCCAGGATGACGCGGGGCGCGTGCGTCTGCGCGCCGAGCTCGCGTCGCTGCCCGACCTCTCGGCCCTCATCGCGCGGGTGCGCCGGCTCTTCGACCTCGACGCCGACCCGACCGCGATCGACGAGGCGCTCGCCCGGCATCCCGAGCTCACCCCGCTCGTCGCACGGATCCCGGGTGTGCGACTTCCCGCCGCGATCGACGCCGACGAGATGCTCATCCGCGCCATGATCGGGCAGCAGATCAGCGTCGCCTCGGCCCGCACCGTGCAGGGCCGGCTGACCGCCGCACTCGGCGAGCCCGTCGAGACCGCGGCAGGACCGGCCGTCCTCTTCCCGACGATGCGGGCGATCGCCGAACACGGTGCCGACGTCCTGCGCGGTCCCGGCGCTCGCATCCGGGCTATCGTCGGGGCGGCCACCGCGCTCGCCGACGGGTCGCTGCGCCTGTCGCCCGGCGACGACACGCACGAGCAGCGCGCCGCCTTGCTCGCCCTGCCCGGCATCGGCCCCTGGACCGCCGACTACGTGCGGATGCGGGTGCTCGGCGACCCCGACATCCTGCTGCCCGGCGATGTGGCGGCCCGAGCAGGCGCTGCGGCCGCCGGCATCCCGGCCGGGCCGGCAGAGCTCGTCGCGTGGGCCGAACGCGCAGCCCCGTGGCGCAGCTACCTCATGGCGCACCTCTGGTACGCCGCCCCCGTCACCCAGGCCTGGCGCGAGAGCGCGACCGCGCCGACCCTCTCTCCGCCCCGAAAGGCCCGAGCATGACCGACACCGTCGACGTTCCGACCGCGACCGACACGGCTCTCATCGAGACCGTGGCGACTCCCGACGGCTCCTTCACGATCCTCGAGGCGCACGGGGTGGTGCTCGCGTCGGGCTGGACTTCCGACCCCGCCGCCATCCTCGACCGCCTGCGCCCCGCCGCCCGCCCCGCGCGCGTCGTCGACGGACGCACGGATGCCGCCGCGGCGGTCGCCGCGTACTACGCCGGGGATCTCGCGGCGATAGGCGCCGTCCCGGTGCGCCAGCCCGGCACGGTGCTGCAGAGCGCCGGCTGGGAGGCGCTCCGCCGCATCACGCCGGGCGAGCCGCTGACCTACACCGGCTTCGCCGCGGCGCTCGGGTCGCCCGGTGCCGTGCGTGCGGCGGCATCCGTCTGCGCGCGCAATGCTGCGGCGCTGTTCGTGCCCTGCCACCGGGTGCTCCGTACCGGCGGTGCGCTCGGCGGCTTCGCGTGGGGCGTCGAAGTCAAGCGGAGCCTGCTGGCCCGTGAGGCGCGGGTGCGAGGCTGACCCCCGCGCGGTCGGCCCTTGTATTCAGCGAACACTCAGGTATAGCCTGGAGGGCTCCCGTGCGTGTCGCGGGTGCCCTGTCCGCTCGACCCCAGGAGGAAGCCATGTCCCCGGCCATCGTCATCACGAAGTCCGTCGCTTCCCTCATCGCGGCCGACGGACGCCCCGCTCGCGCAGGAAACGTCCGGTAGTTCCGGGAAGCGCACCGCCGCTTCCGACGTTCCTCCCCTCGGGCCCCGGCCCACTTCGACGCGCTCGCGCGTCCCGCGCCCTTCGGCATCCGCTCGACACACCTCAGGATCATGACCTCCTCGACGCCTTCCCGTCTGTCCACTCCGCGCGCGCTCGCGCGGCTGCTGCCCTTCGCCAAGCCGGTGCTGCCACGCCTGAGCCTCGGCTTCGTCAGCGCGCTCATCGCGAGCCTTCTGGCGCTCGGCATCCCGCTCGTCCTCGAGGTGATCGTCGGGCCCGAGGGCCCGATCGCGTCGGGCGACCCGTGGCTCATCGTGCTCGGCGCGGGTGCCGTGCTCGCCCTCGGCCTCTTCGAAGCGCTCATGGTCTGGGCTCGCCGCTGGTTCGTGCTCGCGCCCGCCACGAAGGTCGAGTACGAGCTGCGCACCGACTTCTACGCGCGCCTGCAGCGCCTGCCCGTCGCCTTCCACGACCGGTGGCAGTCGGGTCAGCTGCTCAGCCGCATGATGCAGGACATCAGCCTCATCCGCCGCTGGCTCGCCTTCGGCATCGTGCTGCTGGTCGTCAACATGGTGACGATCGTCGTGGGCTCGATCATCCTCTTCCGGTGGCACTGGCTGCTCGGCACGATCTTCGTCGTCGTGTCGGCGCCGCTGTGGATCGCGGGCTTCGTCTTCGAGAAGCGCTACGGCATGCTCTCGCGACAGAGCCAGGATCAGGCCGGCGACCTGGCCACCGCGGTCGAGGAGTCGGTGCACGGCATCCGGGTGCTCAAGGCATTCGGTCGGGGCGCTCACGCGCTGCAGAAGTTCACACGGCAGGCCGAGACGCTCCGCGAGACCGAGGTCAAGAAGGCCCGGGCCGTCGGGTGGATCTGGTTCTGGCTCGTGCTGCTGCCCGACATCGCTTTCGCGCTGTGCCTCGGCGCCGGCATCTACCTCGTGCAGGCGGGGGAGCTGGGGGTCGACTCGCTCATCGCCTTCTTCGCGATGGCGACGATCCTGCGCTGGCCGGTCGAGTCGATCGGCTTCCTCTTCTCGTTCCTCGTCGACGCGCGCACCGCGACCGACCGCATCTTCGAGGTCTTCGACGAGCAGAACACGATCGTCGACCCCGAGAGCCCGACGATCATCGCGCACCCGCGCGGCGAGCTCGTCTTCGAGGGTGCCCGCTTCCGGTACCAGGACGCCCCCGAGAGCGAGCGCGACCTGCTCGACGGCATCGACCTCGCGCTGCGGCCGGGGGAGACGATGGCGCTGGTCGGCCTGACGGGCTCGGGCAAGACGACGCTCACGACGCTGCCCGGGCGCCTGTACGACGTCACGGGAGGCCGTGTGCTGCTCGACGGCGTGGACGTGCGCGACCTCCGGCTCACCGAGCTGCGGCGCCACGTCGGCATGGCCTTCGAGGATGCGACGCTCTTCTCGCAGACCGTGCGCGAGAACATCCTGCTCGGGCGCGAAGACCTCGAGCGCGGATCCGCCGAGGCCGAACGCGTCCTCCGCGAGGCGCTCGCGGTGGCGCAGGCGACCTTCGTCGACGACCTGCCCGACGGTGTCGACACCGTGATCGGCGAAGAGGGGCTCAGCCTGTCGGGCGGCCAGCGGCAGCGTCTGGCGCTCGCCCGTGCCGTCGCGGCGCGCCCCGCCGTGCTCGTCCTCGATGACCCGCTGTCGGCGCTCGACGTCGACACCGAGGCGCTCGTCGAGGACGCGCTGCGCGAGGTGCTCGCCGACACGACCGCGCTGATCGTCGCGCACCGTCCCTCGACGGTTACCCTCGCCGACCGCGTCGCGCTGCTCGAGGAGGGGCGCGTCACGGCGGTGGGCACGCACTCCGAGCTGCTGCGCACGAGCGAGCACTACCGACACGTCATCTCGAGCCTCGAGGACGAACACGAACGACGCGACGAAAGGGAGGTGACCCTGTGAGCACCGTCACCGGGACGAGCGGCGAGGACCGCTCCGACTACACCCGCGAGGAGAGCCGCGAGATCCGGCGCCGTTCGCTGCGCCTGCTCGGGTCGCTCGTCTCGCCGCTGCGCATGCAGCTCGCGCTCGCCGCCGTCGTGCTCGTCGTCTCCACCGCGCTGCGCGTGGCAGGTCCCGCGCTCGTCGGCTGGGGAATCGCCAACGCGCTGCCGGCGGTGCAGACCGAGGCGGATTGGATGCCGACGATCCTGGTGGTCGCCGTCTTCCTGGCCACGGGCATCGGCGGGGCGGCGCTTATCGGCTGGTACGCCGTCGTCGCGGCGCGCCTGACGCAGGCGGTCATGATCGATCTGCGCAAGCGCATCTTCCGCCACACGCAGCGGCTGAGCCTCGAGTTCCACGAGTCGTACACGTCGGGGCGCATCATCTCGCGTCAGACGAGCGACCTCGACACGATCCGGGAGCTCCTCGACGGCGGTCTGAACGAGCTGGTCTCGGGCCTGCTGTACGGCGGATTCACGCTCGTCGCGCTGCTGTTGCTGGACTGGCAGTCGGGCGTCATCCTCGCCGTTATGGGCATCCCGCTGTTCCTGCTCATGCGCTGGTTCTACCTGCGCTCGCAGGTCGTGTACCGCGAGTCGCGCGTGATCAGCGCGAAGGTGATCGTGAAGTTCGTCGAGTCGATGACCGGCATCCGCGCCGTCAAGGCATTCCGCAAGGAGCCGGCGAACGACGAGGAGTTCGGCGCTCTGTCGAGCGACTACCGCGACGTGAACATGCGCTCGATCCGCCTCTTCGGCACGTTCGAGCCGGCGCTCATGGCCGTGGCATCCGTGTCACTCGCCCTCGTGCTGGCGTGGGGCGGATTCCGGGTGGTCGAGGGCACGCTGAGCCTCGGGTTCCTGCTGTCAGCGGTCCTCTACGTGCGGAACTTCTTCGCGCCGATGCAGGAGGTCGCCTTCTTCCTCAACTCGTACCAGTCGGCCACCGCCGCGCTCGAGAAGGTGTCGGGCGTGCTCGAGGAGGACCCGACGGTGCCCGACCCGACGGATCCGGTCGAGCTGCGCGAGGCCCGCGGGCACCTGCGCTTCGAGGACGTGACCTTCGGATACTCGGATGCTGTGACGATCCTGCCCGACTTCGCGCTCGACATGCCCGCGGGGCAGACGATCGCGCTCGTCGGCACGACCGGCGCTGGCAAGTCGACGCTCGCCAAGCTCGTCGCGCGGTTCTACGACCCCACGAAGGGCCGCGTCACGCTCGACGGCGTCGACCTGCGCCGGCTGCATCCGAAGGACCTGCGCCGCGCGATCGTCATGGTCACGCAGGAGGCGTACCTGTTCAGCGGAACGGTCGCCGACAACATCGCCCTCGGCAAGCCCGACGCGACGATGGACGAGATCCGGGCCGCGGCGCGCGCGGTGGGCGCGCACGAGTTCATCGAGCGGCTGCCCGACGGCTACGCCACCGACGTCAACAAGCGCGGCGGTCGGGTGTCGGCGGGGCAGCGTCAGCTGATCTCGTTCGCCCGCGCCTTCCTCGCCGACCCCGCGGTGCTGATCCTCGACGAGGCGACGGCGTCGCTCGACATCCCGAGTGAACGGCAGATCCAGGAGGCCCTGGGCACGCTGCTGGCCGACCGGACGGCGATCATCATCGCGCACCGCCTGTCGACGGTGGCGATCGCCGACCGCGTGCTCGTGATGGAGCACGGCCGCATCATCGAAGACGACACTCCCGCGGCCCTCATCGCCGGCACCGGCAAGTTCGCGCAGCTGCATGCCGCCTGGCGCGAGTCGCTGGTCTGAGTTCACGCCGAGAACGCACCGCCCCGGGAACGTACCGGGCGGTGCGTTCTCGGCGTGACGGTGCGTTCTCGGTGGCGGTGGCTCAGCCGGTGACGTCGGCGAGGTCGACTGTGAAGGTCTCGGCGCGGCCCTCGGGGGTCGTCACCGTCACCTCGCGGGCGCCGGAGCCTCCCGCGAACACCCGCAGCGTGAGGCCGTCGAGATAGTCGTAGTCCGGCCGGTCGGTGCGGGCACCCCACGGGATGACCGCGCCGGGACGGGCGTACAGCGGCAGCGAGAAGACGTCGTGCGTCTCGCGCCGCCAGCTGCCGCCCTCGACCGTCTCGCCCGTGAGCAGGTTCGTCCACGTGCCCGCGGGCAGATAGAACTCGACCTCGCCGTCCGCCGACATGACCGGCGCCACGAGCAGCTCCGAGCCCAGCATGAACTGGCGGTCCAGGTAGCTGGTGGCCGGGTCGTCCGGGAACTCGATCTGCAGCGGACGGAAGACGGGGATGCCCGTGGCCGCCGCCTCGCGTCCCGCCTGGTACAGGTAGGGCATGAGCTGCAGCTTCAGTTGGGTGAATCGCCGCGTGACCTCGACCGCCTCGTCGTCGAAGTTCCAGGGGACGCGGTACGAGCTCGACCCGTGGAAGCGGCTGTGGGTGCTCAGGAGGCCGAAGGCGGTCCAGCGCTTGTAGACGAGCGGGTCGGGTGTGCCCTCGAAGCCGCCGATGTCGTGGCTCCAGTGCGCGAAGCCGCTGAAGGCGAGCGACAGCCCGCCGCGCAGCGTCTCGGCCATGGACGGGAACGTCGAGGTGTTGTCGCCGCCCCAGTGGACGGGCATCTGCTGCCCGCCCGCGGTCGCGGATCGCGCGAAGAGCACGGCCTCGCCCTCGCCGCGGGCATCGACGAGCACGTCGTGCACCGCGTGGTTGTACAGCTGCGTGTAGAGGTTGTGCATCCGCTCGGGGTCGGATCCGTCGGCCCAGACGACCTCGACGGGGATGCGCTCGCCGAAGTCCGTCTTGAAGCAGTCGACGCCCTGGTCGACGAGGGCACGCAGTTTGCCCTGGTACCAGGCCGTGGCATCCGGATTCGTGAAATCCACCAGTCCCATCCCGGCCTGCCACTTGTCCCACTGCCACACCGTGCCGTCGGGGCGCCGCACGAGGTATCCGGCCTCGGCCGCTTCGGCGAACAGGGGCGAGCGCTGGGCGATGTACGGATTGATCCAGACGCTCACCCGGAGGTCTTTGGCGTGCAGGCGTTCGAGCATGCCGTCGGGATCGGGGAAGACCCGCGGGTCCCACACGAAATCGCACCAGTTGAACTCGCGCATCCAGAAGCAGTCGAAGTGGAAGACCGAGACGGGCAGCTCGCGCCGGGCCATCTCGTCGATGAACGACGTCACCGTCGCCTCGTCGTAGTCGGTCGTGAACGACGTCGACAGCCACAGGCCGTAGGACCAGGCGGGTACGACCGCCGCGCGGCCGGTCAGCGCGGTGTAGCGGGCCAGGACGTCCTTCGGGGTGGGGCCCGCGAACACGAGATACTCGAGCGCCTCACCCGAGACGGCGAACTGCACACGCTCGACCGCCTCCGAGCCGACCTCGAACGACACATGCCCGGGGTCGTTCACGAGGACGCCGTAGCCGGCGCTCGTGAGGTAGAACGGGATGTTCTTGTAGGCCTGCTCGCTCGAGGTGCCGCCGTCGGCGTTCCAGATGTCCACGCTCTGCCCGTTCTTCACGAGCGGGCCGAATCGCTCGCCGAGTCCGTACACGAGCTCCCCGACGCCCAGGTCGAGCTGTTCGCGGACGTAGCTCGCCGCCCGGGGCAGGTTCATGCCGCTGACGGCCTCGCCCGGCATCCCCGGGTCGACCTGCGCATCGTCCGCGATGCCGAACCACGCCGGGGCGCGGAAGCCGCTGCCGGTGATGCGCCGGCCGTCGACGTCGAAGTCGAGGCTCCACGGTGCGCCGCGGCGGATACGGGCGGTGAGCGGTCCGCTCCGCAGCACGCCTTCATCGCGGGTGACGGATGCCGCACCGGCGCCGCCGGCCACAGCTCCCGGCAGCGCGAAGCCGTCGTGCCGACGCCCGCCGACGTGACGCTCGATCCGCACCCGCACCACGCCCTCGAGGGGAGAGGACAGCGTGACGGTGAGCACGGGCCGGTTCAGGGTGTCACCGCGCCGACCGATGATCGCGGTCGTCGCCGTGACGACGACGGCGTCGCCGTCGGTCGGATGAGAGCCGGGGTCGATGTCGTAGGCCTCTTGCGCGTAGAGCGGGCTGACGCCCGGGCGCAGCTGCCAGAAACCATCGGTGAACTTCATTACTTGACTGCTCCTGCGGTGATGCCCCGGGTGAGGGTGCGTTGGAAGACGAGGAAGAAGATGAGCGTCGGGATGATGCCGAGCAACGCCGACGCGCTCGTGGTCGTCACGTCCATGAGCCGGTCGCCCTGCAGCACGCTGATCGCCACGGGAACCGTCTGGTTCGCGTTGCTGGCCAGGAAGGTCAGCGGAATGAGGAACTCGTTCCAGGTCCAGATGAAGAAGAAGATCAGCAGCACCGACAGGGTGGGGCGGCTGATCGGGAAGACCACGCGCCACAGGATCTGCCACCGGCTGGCGCCGTCGAGGGATGCCGCTTCGAGCACCTCTTTCGGGAAGGTGCCGTACACGGAGCTCAACAGGTAGGTGCCGAACGCCGCCTGCACCACGCCGAAGATGATGATGACCGACCACACGTTGTCGTAGAGGCCGACCTCTTTGAACATGTAGTACAGCGGGTACAGCAGCGCCTCTTGCGGCAGCAGGTTGGCGAGCAGGAAGAGCAGCACGATCGAGGTGCGGTACTTCACGCGGCCGATGCCGATCGCGAAGGCGTTCAGCATCGAGATGAGCACCGCGAGGACGGCCACGACGCCCGAGATGAAAAGAGAGTTCCAGACCTTCTCGGGGAAGTTCACGCGCTCCCAGAAGCGGCCGAGACCGGTGAAGTCGAGCGCCTGGGGGAGCGCGAGGGCACCCGAGGTGGCGTAGTCCGTGGGTGACTTGAAGGAGTTCACGACGACGAGGTAGAACGGCGCGAGCACCGCGAGGGCGCCGAGCGCGACGAGAGCGACGACGATCCAGTCGCGTCCGCGGGGCCGCGTCATCCCGCCGCGCGGGCGGGTCCGTCGCGGCGTGGAACGTGCCGTGACCGGGGGAAGCAGAGTGGAGGTCGCCATCACAGGCCCGCCCTTTCCTTGCGCTCGAGCGAGTTCTGGACGCGCACGAAGATGATCGACACGATCACGACGAGGATCGTGAGCACCGTCGCGATCGTCGCGCCGTAGCCGACGTCGCGCTTGGTGAAGAACTCCTGGTAGGCGTAGTACGCCGGCACGAGCGTCGAGCCGGCGGGGCCGCCGCGGGTGATGACGTAGACCGGGCCGAAGACCTTCAGGGCCGCGATCGTGCATGTGAGGGTGACGACGAAGATCTCGGGCCGGATGATGCTCATGGTGATCGCGACGAAGCGCTGCCCCCAGTTCGCGCCGTCGAGCTCGGCGGCCTCGTACAATTCGGGGTCCACGCGCTGCAGTGCAGCCATGAAGACCACGACCGGGTAGCCGATCTGCACCCAGACGAGCACGACCATCAGGACGATCAGGGCGGAGGGCATCTGCCCGAGCCAGTCGATCGGGCCGATGCCGACGATCCCGAGGACCTGGTTCAGGGCCCCGTCACCGCCGGGGCGGACGATCCAGCCGATCACGATGCCTGCGACGGCGGCGGGGAGGATCTGCGGCAGGTAATAGGTGGCCCGCAGGAAACTCGCGACCTTGCCGCCGAACTTGCGCCCGATGACGTCGAACAGCGCCGCGGCGACGAAGAGGCCGACGACGGTCGGGACCACGACCATGGCCAGCACCATCCACACGGAGTTGGCGAACGAGGTCCAGAAGTCCTCGTCGACGAGGATCGCCGCCCAGTTCTCGAGACCGATGAACTCGGGTGTGCCGACACCGCGCCAGTCGGTGAAGGTGAGGAGCAGGTTCCAGACGAGCGGGACGATGATGATGACGACGAGCAGCGCGAAACCGGGCAGCAGATACAGCCAGTAGCCGGCGCGGCCGGTGCCGCGCTGCGGGATGGACGGCTCCTCGGGCGGGAGCGAGGTGCGCAGGGCGCGCGTTTCGGTGACGGTCATGAGTGACTCCGGGGTCGGGGGAGGGACGGATGCGGCATCCGTCCCTCCCGATCGGATCAGCGGTAGTCCGCCGTGCCTTCGTCGTACTGCTCGCCGAGGTTCGCGGCCGTGGTCGCGGCATCCTGGGCGCCGGTCACCAGCCCCTGCAGCTCCTGGACGAGGACGTCGTAGAAGCCGGGCGCGGGCCAGTCCGGGTAGAACGAGAGGCCGTCGTCATCGAGGATGCCGTTGAAGGTCTCGATGAGCGCAGCGCTCTTCTCGTCGGTGATGTCGGCCGCGTCGGCCGCCACCGGGACGCCGCCGTTGTTGCCGATGATCGCCTGGATCTCGGGACGCATCGTGATGTCGATGAACTCGTACGCGAGGTCGGCGTTCGCGGCGTTGGCCGGGACGACCCACAGGTTGCCCGACGAACCGAGCGAGAGCTGCGACTCGGGGAACGACTCGAGCGACCAGTCGAATCCGGTCGCCTCGGTGACGAAGCGGCCGTACCACCACGAGCCCGACACGAAGATGGGCGAGGTGCCGTTGATGAACGACACGCCCGCGTCCTCGGCGACGACGGACGAGACGTCCTTCGCGATGTAGCCCTTGTCGACGTACTCGGCGAGGGTCTCGGTCGCGTAGGTCACCTCGGGTCCCGACCAGTCGACGGGGTTCTCGTAGAGCTGGTAGTCGTCGACGAACGACCGGTCGGCCTGGGAGAGCGCCAGCTGGTACCAGAGCTGTCCGAGCGGGTATTCGGCGCCCGCTTCGGCCAGCGGGGTCACACCGCGCGCGACGAACGCGTCGAGGACGCTCACGAACTCGTCGTACGTGGTGGGGACCTCGAGCCCGGCCTCCGCGAACATGTCGAGGTTGTAGTACACGCCCACGAACTCGCCGTAGTTCGGGATGCCGTACCAGGCGTCGCCGCCCATCACGCCGTCCTCGCTGTACTTCGCCGTCGTCTGCAGCGAGGGCGCGAGCTTGTCTGCCCAGCCGTACTCGTCGACCGCGTCGGAGATGTCGGAGATCAGGCCGGTGCTGGCCAGGAACCCCGCGGTCGCGTTGCCCTTGTTGAACTCCATGAGGTCGGGCGCCGCGTCGGTGTCGAGCACCTGGCTCGCGGTCTTCTGGATCTGCTCGAAGGACTTCTCCTCGAACTCGACGGTCGCGCCGGTCTCCTCTTCGAAGATCCGGATCGCCTCGTCCCAGGCTTTGCCCATCGCGCTGTCGGCGCTCTCGTAGTGCCACAGGCGCAGGGTGTCGCCGTCACCTCCGGCGTCGCCGCCGCCGCTGCTGCAGCCGGCCAGCGCGAGGCCGGCGGCGGAGAGGGCGGCGACCGCGGAGAGGGTTGCGGCGCGTCGTGTCGTGCGTGCCATCGTTGGCACTCCTTTCTCGATGACCAGGACGGTCGGTACTTTCGGTGGGTGGTGCGGAAGGGTGAACGGATCCGCGCCATCGTCGAAGCGCTTCGACGATGGGCGTGAAGGAACAGCCGCCGTGCGGACGTCAGGCCGGAGGGGCGGCGACGGAGCCGACCGAGCGGTACTCGGGCGGGATCAGATGGAGGACGGGCGCGCAACTGGCATCGTGCAGGCGCGCGAGGGCGAGGTCGACGGCGGCGTCGCACGAGACCGCCGGCACCAGGGGGATCGTGTCGAGCGGTGTCGACAGTCGAGTGGCGTCGAAGACCGAGGCCACGGAGATGACCGAGACGTCGCGCCCCACCAGGAGTCCGCGTTCGGCGATGGTCGCGAGGACGACCTCGTGAGTGTCCTCGGCCGCGTGCAGGATGAACGCCGTCGCGCCCTCGTCGATGGCGGCCGTGGTCGCGGCGCGGACGACGGCCGGCTCGGTCGCGGTCGCGCCCGCTGCCGTGAACGTGTGACGGATGCCGCGTGCGTCGGCGCGGGCGGCGGCCGCCGCCCGCACGCGGGGCGGGAAGTTCGATGCGCGGTAGGCGACCTCGCTCTGCCCGATCATCGCGACGTGGCGGTGGCCCGTGTCCGTGAGGCGGTCGACGGCGAGTTCGGCGGCCGCCTCGAAATCGAGGTCGACGCAGTCCAGGCCGGCGTGGTCGTCGGGGATCCCGATGAACACCGTCGGAATGCGGATCGACCGCGCGATCTCGACCCGCGCGTCGTCGGGCGCCACGTCGAGAACGAGGATCGCGTCGACCAGGTCGCTCGCGGCGACGCGGCGCATGCCCGTCGAGGCTTCCTCATCCGTCAGGAGCAGGATGTCGTAGTCGCGGCGTCGCGCCGCCACCGACGCCGCCAGGACGAAAGCCATGTGCGTCGGCGCGTGCGTGTCGGCGCGCAGCGGTTCGGTGAGCGCGAAGATCTGGGTGCGGCGTCCGGCCAGCGCCCGCGCCCCGGCGTGCGGCTCGTAGCCGAGCTCACGCGCCGCCTCCTCGACCCGGCGACGGGTCTCGGCAGAGATCGAGCGCTTGCCGCTCAATGCGTACGACACGGTCGAGATCGACACGCGAGCAGCTGCCGCCACCTCGTCGATGCGAGCCATGTCCACCTCTTCGTCGATCGCGGATCAGAACGCCGAGCCCATTCTCGAAGCGTTTCGACAGCGAGTGTACGTCCGTCCACTCGGCGACCGCAAGCTTTTTGTCGAGAAGATCAACAAAGGCGGCCGAGCGGCGAAGACGTGGCGGTGCTCCTCGGCTCGGGTCAGTGGGCGAGGCCGGCGCGGTGGACGAGCGCCGCCAGGGGGTGGGTGTCCGTCACGGCGACCAGGGCGGCGACGCCGTCGATGCCGACACCCACCGGGTCGACGAGGCGCACGGACTCGTCGCTGCCGTGCAGGTCGGCGACGAAGTCGGCGTGCAGCAGCGGTGACCCGAAGACACCGCCGATGGAGCAGACGGGGAACGTCGGCTCATCGGTGCGCACCTGCGCGATCGCCGCCCGCACGCTTCCGGCGAGCTCGTGGGCGGCGCGTGCCGTGATGTCGCGGGCGACCGCGTCGTCGGCGGCGGCAGCCCGCGCCACGACGGCGGCGAAGCTGGCCACGATGCGCACGCGATCGGGGTCGGCCTGCAGGGTCATGTACGCCTGCGACAGATCGGGCCACAGATCGGATGCCGCGGCCGTCAGCATCGTGTTCGGCCCGCGACCGTCGTACGCACGCATCACGGCGTCGAGCGCCTCGCGCCCGATCCAGTAGCCGCTGCCGGCGTCGCCCATGATCCAGCCCCAGCCGTCGACGCGTGCCGTCGTCTCGGCGCCGACCGCGAGGGTCACCACGCCGGTGCCGGCCGCCACGACCGCTCCGGCGCGATCACCCAGCGCGCCGAGGAACGAGGTCGTCGAGTCGTGCGCGAGCAGCACGTCGCGCACGCCCAGGTCGCGGACGAGGTCGAGCATCGCCGCGGCATCCGCGTTCGCATCGGTGAGGCCCGAGATGCCCGCCGCGACGGTGTCGACCCGGGCGCCGGTGCGCTCGCGCGTGGCCGCGACCACGGCGGCGAGCTGGGGCAGCAGCGGCTCGCCGGTGCGGATGCCGTCGAGGACGAGGTCATCACCGCGAACGCCCTGCGGCAGGCGCACCTTGATGCCGCTCTGGCCTGCGTCGATCGCGAGGACCGCCGGGGCGCTCATGCGCTCACCTCGTCGCGGGCGTCGCTGCGCAGCAGCCGCGCCAGGAAAGCGGCTTGCGCCTGCCACTGGTGCCCGAGTCCGCCCTCGTGCTCGTTGAAGGGGTAGACCGTGATGGCCTTGTCCGATCCGGCGTAGGCGTTGAAGGCCGCGTAGACCGTCGAGGGCGGACACACCGGGTCGAGCAGCCCCACGGAGAAGAGCGCCGGGGCGGTCGCGCGCCGTGCGAAGGCGACACCGTCGAAGTACGAGAGCGTCTCGAACACCTGATCCTCGGCCCCGCGGTGCACCGAGAGGTACCGCACGACCTCCTGGTACGGGTCGCTGCCGGTGAGGCCGACCGCGCGCTCGAAGTGGCACAGGAAGGGGACGTCCGGCATGACGGCGACGAGGCCGTCGCTGAGGCCGGCCGCCGCGAGCGCGATGCCTCCGCCCTGACTGCCGCCGCACACGGCGACGCGGCGCTCGTCGATCTCGGGCAGCCCGCGCACGGCGTCGATCGCGCGGACGGCATCCGTGAACACGCGCCGGTAGTAGTACGTCTCGGGGGAGTCGATCCCCCGGGTGAGGAAGCCGGGCACAGCGGGGCCGGAGCCGTGCGGGTCGGGGGTCTCGCCGCCGCTGCCCCACACGCTGCCCTGGCCACGCGTGTCCATGATGAACGAGGCGTAGCCGGCGGCCGCCCACGAGAGGCGTTCGGACGGCAGTCCGCGCCCACCGCCGTAGCCGATGAACTCCACGACGGCGGGCAGCGGCCCCTCGCGGTGGGTCGGCAGGATGAGCCAGGCCTTCACCGGCTCGCCGCCGAAGCCAGGGAACGTGACGTCGTGGACGTGCACGGCCGAGAACAGATCGGATGCCGCCGAGACGGTCACCTCGCCGCCCGCCTCCCGCGAGCCGGCGAGCGTTGCGGCCCAGAAGTCGTCGAAGTCACGGGGTTCGCTCACCGTTGGGCGGTAGGCCTCGAGTTCGGCGAGCGGCAGGTCGAAGCGCGGCACGGGCTCACCCTAGCGCGAAGGGTCGCGGCGCGAGAGATATCTCGACATCGAGAGATCTGCCCCCGTGCGATACGCTGAGCATCGACCCTCGACGCGCTTTTTTGGAGAGACGACACGTGCCCGACTCGACCATCATCTACACGTACACCGACGAGGCGCCGGCACTGGCCACCGCCTCCTTCCTGCCCATCGTCGAGGCCTACGCGGGCAAAGCCGGCGTGGCCATCGAGACCCGCGACATCTCGCTCGCGGGCCGCATCCTCGCGGCGTTCCCGCAGAACCTGACCCCCGAGCAGCAGGTGGGCGACGCCCTCGCCGAGCTGGGCGGTCTCGCGACCCTGCCCGAGGCGAACATCATCAAGCTGCCGAACATCTCGGCGTCGATCCCGCAGCTGAAGGCGGCCATCGCCGAGCTGCAGGCTGCGGGCTACGACATCCCGGACTACCCGGACGAGCCGCAGAGCGACGCGGACAAGGACGTGCGCGCCCGCTACGACCGCATCAAGGGCTCCGCCGTGAACCCCGTGCTGCGCGAGGGCAACAGCGACCGCCGCGCGCCCCTGTCGGTGAAGAACTACGCCCGCAAGCACCCGCACCGCAACAAGCCGTTCGCCGACGGGTCGAAGACCCGCGTCGCGACGCTCGGACACGACGACTTCAAGTCGAACGAGGTCTCGACCGTCATCGGTTCCGACGACGTGCTGTCGATCCGCTTCACGGCGGAAGACGGTGCGACCACCGAGCTGAAGTCCGGCCTAAAGGTGCTGCCCGGTGAGGTCGTCGACGCGACGTTCCTCTCGGCCGCGGCGCTCGACGCCTTCCTGGCCGACACCGTGGCGCAGGCCGCCGAAGAGAACGTGCTTTACTCGGTCCACCTCAAGGCGACGATGATGAAGGTCAGCGACCCGATCATCTTCGGCCACGTCGTGCGCGCCTTCTTCGCCGACGTCTTCGCCCGGTTCGGTGACGACCTCGCGGCGGCAGGCCTGACGCCCAACGACGGTCTCGGCGCCATCCTCGCGGGTCTGCCGCAGCTCGAGCGCGGCGACGAGATCCGGGCCGCCTTCGAGGCCGCGATCGCCGCCGGTCCCCGCCTGTCCTACGTCAACTCCGACAAGGGCATCACGAACCTGCACGTTCCGTCCGACGTCATCGTCGACGCGTCGATGCCGGCGCTGATCCGCAACGGCGGCAAGCTGTGGGGCGCCGACGGCGGCGAGGACGACACGATCGCCGTCATCCCGGACTCGTCGTACGCCGGGGTCTACCAGGCCACGATCGACGACGTCATCGCCCACGGCCCGCTCGACCCGGCCACGATCGGCTCGGTGCCGAACGTCGGTCTCATGGCGCAGGCGGCCGAGGAGTACGGCTCGCACGACAAGACGTTCGAGATCGCCGCGGCCGGCACCGTCGAGGTCGTCGACTCGTCGGGCGAGGTCCTGCTCTCGCACCGCGTGCAGCCCGGAGACATCTGGCGCGCGACGCAGACGAAGGACGTCGCGGTGCGCGACTGGGTCAAGCTCGCCGTCACCCGCGCGCGCGCCACGGGCGCACCCGCCGTGTTCTGGCTCGACGAGAACCGCGCGCACGACGCGAATCTCATCGCGAAGGTGCGCGAGTACCTCGCCGAGCACGACACCGAGGGGCTCACGATCGAGATCCTCGCCCCGGCCGACGCCACGCGCTACTCGCTCGAGCGCATCCGTCGCGGCGAGGACACCATCTCGGTCACCGGCAACGTCCTGCGCGACTACCTGACCGACCTCTTCCCGATCCTCGAGGTCGGCACGAGCGCCAAGATGCTCTCGATCGTCCCGCTCCTCGCGGGCGGCGGCCTGTTCGAGACCGGCGCCGGGGGATCGGCCCCCAAGCACGTGCAGCAGCTCGTCTCCGAGAACTACTTGCGCTGGGACTCGCTGGGCGAGTTCTTCGCGCTCGCGGCCTCGTTCGAGCACCTCGCGGACTACACCGGCAACGCGCACGCGAAGGTGCTCGCCGACACACTGGACGCGGCGACGGGGACGTTCCTCGAGCAGGACAAGTCGCCCGGTCGCGCGCTCGGCACCATCGACAACCGCGGCAGCCACTTCTACCTCGCCCTGTACTGGGCGCAGGAGCTGGCGGCCCAGACGGTCGACGCCGAGCTCGCCGCTGCCTTCGCCCCCGTCGCCGAGGCTCTCGCCGCCAATGAGAGCACGATCGTCGACGAGCTCGTCGCGGTGCAGGGGTCGCCGGCCGAGATCGGCGGCTACTACCGCCCGGATGCCGCCCTGGTGGCATCCGTCATGCGTCCGTCCACGACGCTGAACGGCATCATCGACGGGATCTGACGCCCGCTCACGACGACGCCCCGGCCGCTTGCGCGGTCGGGGCGTCGTCGTTGCCGGAACGGGGCGTCAGAACCGGATCTCGGCGATGACCTCGCCGTACTCCGTCTCGCCCACGGGGGTGAAGCCGACACGCGTGAAGAAGGCCTCGGGGCCGCCCTCACCGGCTTCGTACATCACGTCGAGGCAGTCGAACCCGCGCGCCCGGGCCTCTTCGACGAGCTTCTCGACCGCGAACCGGCCGACGCCGCGGCCCTGGTCGTCGGCGTCGACGTTGATGCGCCACAGCACCGACCGGAAGTGCTCCACCGGCGCCTCGGAATCGAACCCGGCGCTGACGAATCCGACGACCTCGTCGCCGTCGAGGATCACGCGCTGCCAGGTCGTCGCGGGGTTGACCACGGTCGCGGCGATCGCGTAGCTCTCGGGCACGACGAAGCGCTCCTGCCCCGGCTTGAGCGACAGGTTGTTCACAGCGACGATCGTCGACGCCGACAGTTCTTCTACGCGGAGCTCAGCCATGGTCACAGGGTAACGGTCGAGCTGACGGAACGCACGGGTCGATCCGCCGGGCGTCGATCAGCCGTCCGACTGACGAGGCGTGAGCTCAGGAGTGGACCCACACGTCGGTGCCGGCGACAGCCCACTCGTAGATCTGCGCCGCGCGCGAGTCGGGCATGCCCACGCAGCCCGCGCTCATCCGGGTGCCCCAGTTGCTGTGCCAGTACACGCCGTGGAAGGCCTGGTCGCCGTTGAAGTACATCGCCCACTTCACGTCGGGCTGCACGTAGGAGACGCCCGAATCGGGGGCCGTGCCGCGCATGTCCTGACGCGGGGTCTTCCAGCCGATCGTGTAGCGACCGGTCTGCGTGTCGGCGCCGGGCCGGCCGGTGGAGACGAGCCACGAGTCGACGACGACGCCGTTCTCCTTGAGGTACAGGCGCTGCTCGCTCAGGTTGACCTCGAGGAGGCGAGTGATCGTCTCGGTCGTCACGGGGACGACGTCGACGGGCAGTCGGTAGGCGGCATCCCCGTTGGCGAGCTGCTCGGCGAAGCCGGCGGCGATGCCGTCGGTCGACTGCAGCGCGCGCCCTTCGACGCCCGCGTCGGAGTCGTCGATGATCGTGCCCGCGGCGTTGGCGAAGACGACACCGTTGACGGGCTCGCGGTTGACTAGGTCAGGCAGCGTGTCGACGACGGGCTGGATCAGAGCCGGGTCGGCGGCGACCGCGAACGATCCGTCCTCGGCGGTCGTGACCGTCATCCAGCTCGCGGCGACGGCGCGGTCGACGGGCACGGTGCGCTCGTCGCCGACGTAGAAGCCGACCGAGTCGAGCATGCCGTTGAGCGACGCCGCCGTCTCTTCGGCGGCCGCGGTGGTCGTGACCGACGTCACGGGAGCGATCTCGGGCTCGATGACGGCATCCGTCGCGCCGGAGTCGAACGCGCCCTGCAGGGCGGTGCGCGTCGCCTCGACGTCGATGCCCGAGCCGGGCACGTCGGGGGTGACGACGAAGTTCGAGCCGTCGAAGGCGACCGACGAGGCGACCGGCTCGACGTAGAGGTCGGGCGCCGCGTCTCGAAGGGCCGCCGCAGCCCCGGCGTCGTCGACCGTGACGGGGGCCGCGATGGGGTCACCGAACCACTGCGTGACGTTCCAGGCGGGGCGCGCTTCGAACGCGGATGCCGCCAGCGCGGTGCCGTCGACCCGGGCGCCGAGGTCGGCCCCCGACACGCTGGCGCCGCCGTCGCCGAAGGTCACCGTGGTCTCATCGAGGCGGTCCTGCACGGCGGCCGCCGCGGCGCCGGGGGTGAGGAAGCCGACGGAGACGCCGCCGATGGTCGTTCCGGGAGCGATCAGGAACAGTGAGGCCGCGGCCGCGCCGAGGGCGATGAGGCCCGCCGGGATGCCGATCCACAGGCCGAGTCGGCGCTTCTTCCGCGTCGGCTCGGCAGGCGCCCACTCGACCCGCTGGTCGGCGTCGGCCGACAACGCGGCCTGCTCGGCCGTGCTCGCGTGATCATGCTTCGAAGCGACATCCGTCACCGCTGTACCCCCGTCTGCGCGCGTGCGCACTCGCGGTTCATGGTACGCGACCCCTGGCCGAGAGCGGCCTGAGTGAAATCAGAGCGTTATCTGCTGCGCGAATCGGCTCGCGCCGTGCGGATCAGTTCGCGCCGCACAGCTCCGTGTAGCTCTCGATGCTGCCCTGGACGTCGGTGAGGGCCGTGTTCAGCTCGGTCGCGCGCTCGGTGTCGCCGGCGGCGACGGCCTCCATGGATTCGGCGGCGGACGAGAACGCCGTCTGCAGGTCGGGCAGGATTCCCGACACCTCTTCGTTGGTCACCTCGGTCGCGGCGTCGCCCATGCCGTCGGCGATCGTGCGCAGCGCCTCGGCCGCGGTCGCGGGGTCGGAGGGGTCGATCTCCTGCAGGCCCGCGGTCGCCTCGGTCATCACATCGTCGACCTGCGTGCACGCATCCTCGACGGACTGGTTGCTGGGGGCCGCATCGCCGCCGTCGGCGTTGCCCGCCGTGCAGCCGGTCAGGGCGAACAGGGCGACCGCGGTCACGGTCAGGGCGGTCAGGCGACGGTTCATGGGGGTCTCCTCGGTGCGACGACGCTCCCCACCCTAGGAGAGAGGGGAGCGCCTTGTTCGCCCTTGACAGACGGCCCGAGAAGCGGGTGGTCGTGTAACGAGTTTGTAAACACTGCTAGCAAACCTCGGCGAACTCTTGCCGCCGTCGGGTTCGTAAGGTCTACTAACAAACATGACGAGCACCGACACGGACGGCGGTCGCCGCGCGACCCGCACGCGACGCCCGGGGGCGAAGATCCTCCCCGAGCACGCTCGCGCCCACAACCGTGCGCTCGTGTTGCAGAGCCTCTTCCACGGCGGCGCGATGAGCCGGGCCGACCTCGCCCGCGAGACGGCGCTGACCCGCGTGACGATCTCGGACCTCGTGTCCGAGCTCATCTCCGATGGCTTCGTCGCCGAGCAGGGGGTACGCGAAGCATCCGGACCGGGCAAGCCGGCGATCCTCGTCGACCTCGCGCGCGACGGACATCGGATCGTGGGCCTCGATCTGTCGGGCAGCGAGAGCTTCTCGGGAGCGGTCCTCACGCTCGACGGCGACATCGTCGCCCGGCACGACATCCCGGTGCCGGCCGAGCCCGGCGGCATCCTCGACGCGGTCATCGGACTCGCCCGCCACCTCATCGCGGACGCGCACGCCCCCGTCCTCGGGGTCGGCGTGGGGACGCCGGGTGTCGTCGACGACGCGGGCGTCGTGCTGGCCGCCCCGGGTCTCGGGTGGGATCGTCTCGACCTCGGCGGCATCCTCACCGAGGCGCTGGGCGTTCCCGTGCTCGTCGCGAACGACGCCAACGCGGCGGTGCTCGCGGAGCACACCTTCGGCGGCGCCGGCGACGACATCATCCTCGTCAAGGTCGGCCGCGGTGTCGGCGCCGGGCTCCTCACCGGGGGCGAGCCGTTGCGCGGTGCGCGGTCGGCCGCCGGTGAGATCGGACACGTGACGGTCGGGACCGACGGCGGTCCCGCGTGCGCGTGCGGCAAGATCGGATGCCTCGAGGCCTGGCTCTCGATCCCGTCCCTGTCGTCTCGCATCGACGGCGGTGCGGCGGCCGATCGCGACGGGCTGCTGCGTGACGCCGGCGAGCGACTGGGAATCGCGCTCGCGCCCATCGTCGGCGCCCTCGACCTGTCGGAGGTCATCCTCTCCGGCCCTTCTGAACTTCTCGACGGCACGCTCGCGAGCGCCGCCGCCGAGACGGTGCGCACCCGCACGCTCGCCACGTTCCACGACGAGCTGCAGGTGCGGATGACGGAGCAGGGCCAGGACATCGTCCTGCGCGGTGCGGCCGTCATGGTCCTGTCGGGACGCCTCGGCGTCTCCTGACGAAGCTCCACAGCTCCACAGCTCCACAGCTCCACAGCTCCACAGCACCACCGCTCCCACCGGGACGAGCCATCCGACTCGTCGACACCAGAGAAGAAGGAATGACCATGAAGAAGAGCCTCGGAGCACTGTCGCTCCTCGGTGTCTCCGCCATCGTGCTCGCCGGCTGCGCGAGCGGAGAAGCGGGACAGTCCTCGGCCAGCGGAGAACTCACCGTGTGGCTGGTCGGCACCGACACCCCGCAGGATGCGCGCGACTACCTCGTCGAGACGTTCGAAGCCGAGAACGAGGGCTGGACGCTGACGATCGAGGAGAAGACCTGGGCCGACACCGCCGACAACTACGTCGCGGCGCTGTCGTCCAACGACGCTCCCGACGTCGTCGAGATCGGCAACACCCAGTCCGCCGGCTTCATCGCGCAGGGCCTGTTCACCGACCTGTCGGGCATCGAGTCCGAACTGGGCGGCGACGAGATGCTGCAGAGCTTCGTCGAGCTCGGTTCCGAGGACGGCACGCTCTACGCCGCTCCCTACTACGCGGGATCGCGCATCGTGTTCTACTCGCCCGCGTCGTACAGCGGCGCGGTGCCGACGACGCTCGAGGAGTACGTCGCCGCCGGGATCGCCGCGACCACGCCGACGAAATCCGGCATCTACGCGCCCGGCAAGGACTGGTACAACGCCCTGCCGTATGTGTGGGCGAACGGCGGGGAGATCGCGACACAGGACGGCGGCACGTGGACGGGCGGCTTCTCGAGCCCCGGCGGCATCGCCGGCCTGGAGATGCTGCAGGACGTCTACGAGAACGCCACGATCGCGCCGGCCGACGCCGACGAGACCGATCCGCAGGTGCCCTTCTGCGCGGGTGAGATCGGGTTCCTCTCCGCCCCCGCCTGGGTCAAGTGGTCGATCCTGGCTCCCGCCGACGCCGCCGAGGCGCCCGGGTGCCCCGACACCGTCGGCGCCGACCTCAAGGCGTTCGCGCTGCCCGGGAAGACCGCCGGCGAGGTCGCGCCGGTGTTCGCCGGCGGATCGAACATCGCCGTGGCAGCGAAGTCGGACGCGCCTGAGAAGGCCGAGGCCGCGCTCAAGATCATCCTCTCGGAGGGCTACCAGAAGATCCTCGCCGAGAACGGTCTGATCCCCGCCCTCACGTCGTTCGCCGAGTACCTGCCGGACGACGAGATCACGACCGAGGCGGCAAAGGCCGTCGCCTCGTCGAAGGCCGTGCCCGCGAGCCCGCAGTGGTCCGAGGTCGAGTCGTCGGGGGTCATCAAGGACGCCCTCGTGAAGATCGCGCAGGGCGGCGACGTGACCGCGATCGCGACGGAACTCGACGGTCAGATCGAGGCCATCCTCAACAAGTAGTCGTCGGGTGGAGCGCGGGGTCGCCGCCCCGCGCTCCACCGCGCACGCAGAGAGGACAGGACGATGACAGACCTCCTCACGCGGGAGCCCCGGCAGCACCGTCGCGCCGACCGCCCCGCGCTCACCGCGCGCGAACGCTCGCGACGGCGCCGTGACGGCGGCAGTGCTCTGACGCTGCTCGCCCCCTCGCTGATCATCCTCGGCGTGATGGTGCTCTACCCGGCCGTGTCGATGCTGGTGCAGTCGTTCACGGACTACTCGATCCGCAACAAGGTGCAGGGCACGCTGCCGAACCCGGTCGGGATCGACAACTACCTCGAGGTCTTCACGCAGTCCGACTTCCCGGCCGTCCTCGTGCGCAGCCTCGGGCTCATGGTGGCGATGACCGTGCTGATCGTCGGACTCGGCGCGCTCATCGCCGTGCTCATGACGCGCCTGCGACGCGGCTGGCGCATGCTCGTCTCGCTCGGGCTGCTGCTCGCATGGGCCATGCCACCGCTGGCGGCGACCACCGTGTGGGGGTGGATCTTCGATTCGCAGTACGGGATCGTCAACTGGGCGCTCAACACCGTCACCGGAACCGGCGACTGGACCAACCACTCCTGGCTCGCCAACCCGTGGTCGTTCTTCTTCGTCCTCACCGTCATCGTGGTGTGGCAGGGCGTCCCCTTCGCGGCCTTCACGCTGTACGCCGCGCTCGGCCAGGTGCCCGGCGAGGTGCTCGAAGCGGCCTCCCTCGACGGCGCGGTCGGCTGGGCGCGGTTCCGCCTGGTCGTCTTCCCGTACCTGCGCAACGTCGTCACCGTCGTCGTGGTGCTGCAGGTCATCTGGAACCTGCGCATCTTCACCCAGGTCTACGCCCTGCAGCAGCGGGGCGGCCTCGTGTCCGAGACGAACGTGCTCGGCACCTACATCTTCCGGCAGGGGCCGGGCGAATTCGGCGTCACCAGCGCCATCGGCGTGCTCACCGTAGCGCTGCTGCTGGCTCTGTCGTGGGGATACATCCGCACGACCCTCAAGGAGGAGGAGCTGTGAGCACCCAGGTCACCCCCGCCGTCCAGCTCGGCACGGTCGGCGTCGAGGAGGTCGTCGGCGACGGCGGACGGCTGCCGCGTCCGCGGCCGCGCTCGCTCTCGTCGCGACGACCGCCGCGGCGACGGCTCTTCTCGCGCGCGGCTCTCAACCTCGCGGCGCTCATCGTGTTCGTGTGCTCGGTGTTCCCGGTCTACTGGATGCTGAACATGTCGTTCACGCGGGGCGAGAGCATCATCAGCCGCACCCCGAGCTTCCTGCCCTTCGACTTCACGCTCGGAAACTACGCCACCGCGTGGACGCGCGAGGCGGCACCGGGACAGACGGACTTCGTCCACGGTCTGGTGTCGTCGACACTCGTGACCGTGGGCGTGCTGATCGTGACGCTGCTGTTCGCGTTCCTCGCGTCGATCGCCGTGGCCCGCATCCGCTTCCGGGGCCGGCGGTCGTTCATCGTCGCGGTGCTGATCGTGCAGATGGTTCCCGGCGAGGCGATGATGTTCACGATCTACGGGATGATCGACGACTGGCGTCTGATGAACACCCTCCTCGGACTCGGCATCGTCTACGTCGCGGCGGTCATCCCGTTCACGATCTGGACGCTGCGCGGCTTCGTCGCGGGCGTCCCCGCCGACCTCGAAGAGGCGGCGATGATCGACGGGTGCACGCGGACGCAGGCGTTCTGGCGGGTGACGTTCCCGCTGCTGGCACCGGGCCTGGTCGCGACGGGCATCTTCGCGTTCATCCAGTCGTGGAACGAGTTCACGATGGCGCTGCTGCTGATGAAGGGGTACAACCTCACACTTCCGCCCTGGCTGCTGTCGTTCCAGTCGGCCACCGCCGCGACGAACTGGGGCGCCGTGATGGCCGCGTCGACGCTCATCTCGATCCCGGTCGTCATCTTCTTCCTGATCGTGCAGGGGCGGATGTCGGGCGGCCTGGTGGCCGGCGCGGTGAAGGGATGACGCTGCGCATCGGCGTCGACGTGGGCGGCACCAAGATCCTGGGTGTGGCGGTCGACGAGACGGGACGCGAGACCGCGAGCGTCCGGCGCCCGACCGGCTGGGGCGCGGATGCCGTCGCCGACGGGATCGCGGCGGTCATCGACGAGCTCGCGGTCCCGGCCGGCAGCGTCAGCGTCGGAATCGGCGTCCCGGGCCAGATCGTGCCGGGCAGCGGGGTCGTCGAGCACGCGCTGAACCTGGGGATCGAGCGGAGCGATCTCGCCGCCGCGGTCGCCGGGCGCACCGGCATCCGTCCCGCCGTCGACAACGACGTCCGCTGCGCGGCGGTCGGCGCACGCGCCCTGCTGCCGGGGCTCGAGTCGCTCGCGTACCTCAACCTGGGCACCGGGATCGCCGCCGGGATCGTCGACGCGACCGGGCCCCGACGCGGCACCCGCGGTGCTGCGGGCGAGATCGGCCACGTCTCGATCGACCCGGCGGGGCCGGCGTGCCGGTGCGGCCAGCGCGGCTGCATCGAGGCGCTCGCCGGCGGGGGCGCCGTCGCGCAGCGGTGGGGTCGCCCGGCCGACCTGCCCGTGCGGGACGTCTTCGATGCGGCCGACGGCGGTGATGTGCGGGCCGCCGAGCTGCGGGCCGACCTCGTGCGCGGGGTCGCGGGCGCCGTGCAGCTGCTCGTCCTGACCACCGATGTCGACGCCGTCGTGCTCGGCGGCGGCGTCGCGGGACTCGGCGACCGGTTGCTCGAGCCCGTGCGCACCGCGCTCGCCGCATCGGCGGCGGCCTCGCCGTTCCTGCGGTCGCTGCGGCTCGCGGGCCGCGTCGTGCTCGTACCGCAGGGTGTCGCCGTCGGCGCCCTCGGCGCCGCGCTGACCCCGGATGCCGTGCCGCACGACCTCGTCACACGCCGAGCCGCGGCGGGCTGAGCCGAGCCGCCGACACGACCGGCCGAACGACTGCGTCAGCGCCAGGTGAGGGGGAGCAGGTGCTCGGTGCTGAGCGGGGCGAGGGGCAGCTGCCCGGCCTCGTCGGCCGTGAGCCAGCGGGCTTCGGCGATCTCGGCCGCCGCGGCGACCCGCTCGGGATCGAGGCGAACGGCGAACGCCTCCGCCACGACCCGAAAACCCGGTTCGTTCGCCGCCTCGGACTCGAAGCGACCCAGGTAGACCAGCTCGGATGCCGCGACCTCGGCGCCCAGCTCCTCGTGCAGCTCGCGGGCGAGAGCCTGCGCCGCGGTCTCGCCCGGCTCGGGCTTGCCGCCGGGAGCCATGAACCGCTCGGTGCCGCGTTTGCGAACGAGCAGCGTGCGTCCCGCGCCGTCGGTGACGACCGCCGCACTGACGTGCACGACCCGTGGTCCGGCCGTCCCGGTCACGGGGTGAACACCTTTCCCGGGTTGAGGATGCCGGCGGGGTCGAAGACGCGGGCGATCTGTCGCTGCAGCTCCCACTGGTCCGCGCCCAGTTCGTCGGCCAGCCACCGGCGCTTGAGCACACCGACGCCGTGCTCGCCCGTCAGGGTGCCGCCGAGGCGGAGCGCCGACTGGAACAGATCCTCGGCGGCATCCCACACGACATCGGGCACCTCGGTGCCGGAGAAGACGAAGTTCGGGTGCAGGTTGCCGTCGCCGGCGTGGCAGACGGTGGGGATCGTCAGGCCGAAGCGCTGTTCGATGCGCGCGATCTCGTCGAACATGGCCGGCAGGGCGCTGCGCGGCACCGACACGTCTTCGATGAGCGTCGTCCCGAGCGTCTCCATCGCCGGGTGCATCGACCGGCGCACCGTCCACAGCTGCTGCGCCTCGGCGTCGTCGGCGGCGAGGCGGACCGTGCCACCGGCCCCGGCGAGGACGGCGACGATCGCCTCGGCCTCCGCGTGGGCCGCGGGACCGTCGGTCTGCACCGTCAGCTGAGCCGCTCCCGGGGTGGGAGCGGGCAGTCCGAGCAACCGGTGTGCGGCCGCGAGCGATGTCGCGTCCATCAGCTCCATGATCGCCGGCTGCACGCCCGCGGCGGTCACCGCGGAGGCGGCGACGGCGGCGGAACGGACGTCGCCGAAGGTGGCGGCGATCGTGCGGGCCTCACCCGGGATCAGCCGGCGCAGCTTGAGGGTCGCGCCCACGACGACGCCGAGGATGCCCTCCGAGCCGATGACGAGAGACGTCAGGTCGAGGCCCGTCACGCCCTTGACGGTGCGATGACCTAGGCGCAGCAGGCGGCCGTCCGCGAGCACCAGGTCGACACCGAGAACCGCGTCGCGCACCACCCCGTACTTCGCGCACAGCAGACCGCCGGCCCCCGTGGCGATGTTGCCGCCGACGGTCGAGATCTCGCGGCTGGCGGGATCGGGCGCCCACCACAGGCCGAGCGGAGCGAGGGCGGCGTTGAGGTCGGCGTTGAGGATGCCGGGCTCCACGACCGCGATCAGGTCGTCGGGACGCACCTCGACGACCCGGTCCATCGCGCGCAGCGACAGCGCGATCTCACCGGCGCCCGTGTTGGCGCCGCCGGCCAGACCCGTGCCGGCTCCGCGGGGGACGACCGGCGTGCCGGTCTCGGACGCGATGCGCATCGTCGTCTGGACATCTGCCACCGAGCGGGCCGTGACAACGGCGAGGGGCGACCCGGATGCCGCGTGGCCCGACTTGTCGGCCCGGGCACCGGCGAGAGCGGCATCCGACACGTCGACGCGATCGCCGAGCTCGGCGACGAGGCGGGCGACGACGTCGGGAGCGGTCATGCCAGGCGGCGGCGTCCGGAGAGCAGACCGAAGGTCACCGCGACGACGCCGAAGACGAGCCCGATCCACGCGTGGCCCATACTCCACCAGGCGATGGTCGCCGAGGCGTACACGAACAGCTCGACGAGCGCCCGCACGAAGGGGTGCACGACGAAGACGGCCCGGGGCGACACGAACAGCGCCCACAGCAGGACCGCGGCGACCGGCGCGGCGATCCCCGCGACGATGTTGCCGGGGAAGTCCCAGGCGGCGAAGCCCCAGATCGCGAAGGTCGCGAACGCGAACAGCTGGCACGCGAAGGCGAGCAGCTCGATCGGCGACAGCGCGGGCCGCGTGCCGGGCGCCTGCTGCGGCGCTTCGGGCTGAGCGGGACGCACGTTCGGCAGATCGGACATGCCTGCAATTCTAGGCGCCCGCGGATGCCGCGCCGGCGGCCTCAGACCCGGCCGGTCCAGACCCGGCGCACCTGCAGCGCGTCATCCAGCAGCACGGCGTCGGCGGGGGCGCCGGGGCGAAGCGATCCGAGGTCGGGACGGCCGATCGCGCAGGCGGGGGTCGAGGTGAGCGCGCGGACGGCCTCGGGCAGCGCGACGCCCGCGGCGATCGCCGTGCGCAGGGCGGCATCCTGGGTCAGGGTCGAGCCGGCGATCGTGCCGTCGGCCAGTCGGGCGACGGTGTTCTCGACCCGGACGCGGAGCGCGCCGAGCAGGTACTCGCCGTCCGCGGATCCGGCCGCCGCCATGGCGTCGGTCACGAGCGCGACGCGTCCGGGGGCGGCGGCGAAGACGATGCGGAGGATGTCGGGGTGCAGGTGCACACCGTCGGCGATCACCTCGACCGTCACCCGCGGGTCGCCGGTGGCGGCCCCGACGGGGCCGGGCGCGCGGTGGTGCAGTCCGGGCATGGCATTGAATGCGTGCGTCAGGATCGTCGCGCCCGCGTCGAAGGCTCGGCGGGTGACATCGGCGTCCGCGTCGGTGTGGCCGACCGCCGCCGCCGCACCGGACGCCGTGATCTGCTCGATCGCCGCGAGCGCTCCGGGAAGCTCGGGTGCGATGGTCACCTGCCGCACGGTGCCGCGCCCGGCCTCGAGCAGACGGTCGACCGCGCCGGGCGCCGGTGCGACGAGGAGGCCGGGATCGTGCGCGCCGTGGTGGCCGGGATCGAGGAACGGTCCCTCGAGATGCGACCCGAGCACAGCGGCATCCGTCTCGGCCAGGTCGGCGATCGTCGACACGCGGCGGGCCAGGTCGTCGAGCGAGGCGGTCACGAGCGAGATCACGGCGCGAGTCGTGCCGTGCGCCCGATGCAGAGCGCGGGCGGCGCGGATCGCCTCCGCGCCGTCGTCGTACGCGGCACCGCCGCCGCCGTGCCCGTGGATGTCGACGAACCCGGGGGTCAGGACGGCGCGCGGACCGGCCTCGGCGACGGCATCCGTGACCTCGTGCGCCTCGGCGACACGGTCGCGCCACCCATCGCCGGTGCCGCGCGCAGCGACACGGCCGTCGCGGACGAGCAGCCACGCATCCGCGGTCTCGATGCCGTCGTCGACGAGTCGTGCCGAGTGCACGAGGTGGTTCACAGAGTCCACGAAACCTCCGGAGATGCGGGGAAGCGGATGTCGAGCGTCGTCCACAGCGGGCCGAGTCCGCCCACCCGCGAGCGGAACGACTCCCAGGTGCGACCCGGCGCGCGGCCGGTCGGCGGCGACCAGGCCGCCTCGGCCGCCGCGGCGATGCGCGGGAAGGTCAATGCGTCGATGTCGTCGAGGGTGCGCACCGTCTCGGTCCACAGCGGTGCCTCGACCCCGAGGATGTCGTCCTCCGACAGGCCCTCGACGACGTCGGCGGGCTCCCAGCGGTACGCGCGCTCCAGGCTCGTCGGTCCGTTCGCCCACGTCAGGCCGAGCGCGGCGGTCTCATCGGGCTTCATGTCGAGATACACCGCATCGGCGGGGGAGAGGATGACGCGTCCGCCGGCGGTCACGAACGCGCGTGCCTTGTCGGCCGCGCCCTCGGCGGGGCGGACGAAGCTCCAGTACTGCCCGACGGTGCCGGGTGCGAGATCGCCCGCGGCTCCGGCCTCGTGCCAGGCGATCGGGGTCTTGCCGAGGCTCGCGATCAGCGCCGAGGTGCGCTCGACGAATGCGGCGAAGTCGGCCGGGGGAGTGCCGTGCGCCTCGTCGCCGCCGAAGTGCAGATAGGGGCCGGGGGTCAGCGCCGCGAGTTCGGTGAAGACGTCCGCGACGAAGGCATCCGTCGCGTCGTCGCCGATGCGCAGCGACGAGAAGCCGACGCCGATCCCGGTGTAGGCCTCGCCGGCGACGGGGGTCGGGCCGCCGGCGGCATCCCACCCCTCGAGCGCCGGGGCTGCCGCGACCTCGGGGTACGCGATCCCGACCGCGTGGGTATGCCCCGGCATGTCGAACTCCGGCACCACGGTCATGTGATGCGCGGCTGCGTGCTCGATGATGCTGCGGTAGTCGGCCTGTGTGTACAACCCGCCCGGGTCGCCGCCGACGGCGCCCGCGGCGGTGCGCGCGGTGAGCTCGGGGCGGCTGTGCAGCTCGAGCCGCCAGGCCTGGTCATCGCTCAGGTGCAGATGCAGCACGTTGAACTTCAGGCTCGCGGCGCGCTCGAGGAACGCCGTCACCGTCGCGACGTCGTGGAAGTGCCGGGCGACGTCGAGCATGACACCGCGGTAGGCGAACCGGGGAGCGTCGTCGATGTCGACCGCGGGCACGGTCCAGCCGGAGGCGGAGCCGGTGATGAGCTGACCGAGCGTCTGGATGCCGTAGAAGAGGCCCGCCGCGTCGGCGCCGCGGACCTCGATGCCGTCGTGGCGCACCGCGAGCCGGTACGACTCCGCGGGGCCGGCGCCGTCGACGGTGACCGCGATCCGGGCCGCATCCGATGCGTCCGCGTCGTCGGCGTGCCCGAGATGCACGCCTGTACGGGTGGCGACGAGGCGGTGCAGGACAGCCGCAGCCGAGGCATCGCCGGTGATGCGGACGCCGCGGTCGAGCGCGAACGGCGGACCGTCGGCGGACGTGACGGCGGCGGGCAGAGGCACGAGCGGCAGCGACGTCATGGCGTACCCATCTGTAAGGAGGCCTAACAAACCGATTCGGGCCAGCGTACCAGCGCGGCATCGGTTATGCTCGGACGCGTCGCGACTGGCGTTGAGGTGGGCCACCACCGGGGAGCGACCGACACGGCATTCGACCGCACGCCTGGGCCGATGTGGAATCTTCTCTGCTTGTGAAATCCGTCCCGAAAGCCGTCGTCTGGAGATCGTCATGACCGATTCGTACTTCAACGCCCCGCTCGCGGAGGTCGACCCCGAGATCGCCCAGGTGCTCGAGCGCGAGCTCGACCGCCAGCGCGGCTACCTCGAGATGATCGCCTCCGAGAACTTCGTGCCCGTCTCGGTGCTGCAGTCGCAGGGCTCGGTGCTCACGAACAAGTACGCCGAGGGCTACCCCGGACGCCGCTACTACGGTGGCTGCGAAGAGGTCGACGTCGCCGAGGAGCTGGCGATCTCGCGCGCGAAGTCGCTGTTCGGCTCCGAGTTCGCGAATGTTCAGCCCCACTCGGGCGCAACCGCTAACGCCGCCGTGCTGCACGCGATCGCCCGCCCCGGCGACACGCTGCTCGGTCTCTCGCTCGACCACGGCGGCCACCTCACCCACGGCATGAAGATCAACTTCTCGGGCCGGCTGTACGACATCGTCGCCTACGGCGTCGACCCCGAGACCTCGCTCATCGACATGGACGAGGTGCGCCGCCTCGCCCTCGAGCACAAGCCGAAGGTCATCATCGCCGGCTGGTCGGCCTACCCGCGCCAGCTCGACTTCGCCGCGTTCCGCGCGATCGCCGACGAGGTCGGCGCGTACCTCTGGGTCGACATGGCGCACTTCGCCGGACTCGTCGCCGCGGGCGTGCACCCCTCTCCGGTGCCCCACGCCCACGTCGTCTCGTCGACGGTGCACAAGACCATCGGCGGCCCGCGCTCGGGCATCATCCTGACCAACGACGCCGACCTGGCGAAAAAGATCAACACCGCGGTCTTCCCCGGCCAGCAGGGCGGCCCGCTCATGCACGTCATCGCCGCGAAGGCGACCGCGTTCAAGCTCGCCGCGACGCCGGAGTTCAAGGAGCGCCAGGAGCGCACCGTGCGCGGTGCGTCGATCATCGCGGAGCGTCTGACGCAGCAGGATGTCGCGGATGCCGGCATCGCCGTGCGCTCGGGCGGCACCGACGTGCACCTCGTGCTGGTCGACCTGCGCGACGCCGAGCTGGACGGCAAGCAGGCCGAAGACCTGCTGCACGAGATCCACATCACCGTCAACCGCAACGCGGTCCCCAACGACCCGCGCCCGCCGATGGTCACCTCGGGTCTGCGCATCGGTACGCCCGCGCTCGCGACGCGCGGCTTCGGCGACGCCGAGTTCACCGAGGTCGCCGACATCATCGCGCTCGCGCTGCAGCCCGGCGCCGACCTCGAGGCCCTGCGCGCCCGCGTCGCGACCCTCGCCGACGCCTTCCCGCTGTACCCCGACCTGCAGCAGTAACCCGGCCGTCGCCGGTCGCCGCGCGCGCATCCTTCCCGCGAGCACGCACCCCGAACGGTGCGTGCTCGCGTGGGCGGGACGTTCTCGGCGGCCGCGACCGGGCGGCCGCGACCCCTCGAACGGAGAACGACATGACCGCGCAGAAGCTCGACGGGCGGGCCACCGCCGCTGCGATCAAGACCGAACTGGCCGAGCGCGTCGCCGCGCTGACGGCCCGCGGGGTGACCCCGGGCATCGCGACGGTGCTGGTCGGAGCCGACCCGGCATCCCAGCTGTACGTGGGGATGAAGCACCGCGAGTCCGAGGCGATCGGCATGAACTCGATCCAGATCGAGCTGCCCGCCGAGTCGACGCAGGCCGAGGTCGAAGAGGTCATCGATCGCCTCAACGCCGACCCGACGTGCCACGGCTACATCGTGCAGTTGCCGCTGCCCAAGCACCTCGACACCGACCGCATCCTCGAGCGCATCGACCCCGCGAAGGATGCCGACGGCCTGCACCCCGTCAACCTCGGCCGTCTCGTCCTCAACGTCAACGAGCCCATCACGACGCCGCTGCCGTGCACGCCGCGCGCGGTCATCGAGCTGCTGCAGCGCAACGGGTACGACCTCGCCGGCAAGAACGTCGTCGTCGTCGGACGCGGCGTCACGATCGGCCGCTCGATCGGACTGCTGCTGACCCGCCGCGAGATCAACGCGACCGTGACCCTCACCCACACCGGCACCGCCGACCTCGGCGCGCACCTGCGCGAGGCCGACGTCATCGTGGGCGCCGCGGGTGTGAAGCACCTCGTGACCGCCGCCGACGTCAAGCCGGGCGCGGCCGTCCTCGACGTCGGCGTCACGCGCGAGAACGACCCCGAGACCGGCAAGTCGAAGGTCTACGGCGACATCGCCCCCGACGTGGCCGAGGTCGCCGGCTTCCTCTCCCCGAACCCCGGCGGCGTCGGTCCGATGACCGTCGCCCTGCTGATGACCAACGTCGTCGAGGCCGCCGAGCGCGCGACCGCCTGACCCCCTCTTCCTCCCGTCGACTCGCCGGGAATCGCGGATGCCGGTCGCGCCGGACCCGCACATCGTGACGAGTCGACGGGAGCAACCGGGCTCAGGGGAGGAAGCGCGACAGGAAGGCCCGGGTGCGGGGCTCGCGCGGGGCGCCGAAGACCTCGGACGGCCGGCCCTCCTCGACGATCGTGCCCTGATCGAGGAAGACGACACGGTCGGCGACATCCCTCGCGAACGCCATCTCGTGCGTCGCCATCAGGATCGTCGAGCCGCCCTCCGCGAGGTCGCGGACGAGTTCGAGCACCTCGCCGACGAGCTCGGGATCGAGCGCCGAGGTGATCTCGTCGAGCAGCAGCACCTCGGGATCGGTCGCGACCGCCCGGATGATGGCCGCGCGCTGCTGCTGCCCGCCCGACAGTCGGTCGGGGTGCTCGCCGGCCTTGTCGGCCAGTCCGATCCGCGCGAGCAGCTCGCGAGCCCGCGCCTCGGCCTCGCGCCGCGGGACGCGGTGCACGACCCGCGAGGCGAGGGTCACGTTGTCAAGCACCGACAGGTGCGGGAACAGGTTGTAGCTCTGGAACACCGCACCCAGGCGCGCCCGTACGGCGTTCGCGTCCACGCGGGGGTCGGAGATGTCGTCGCCCGCGAGCAGGATCTGGCCGTCGTCGATGGGCTCGAGCAGCCCGAGGCAGCGCAGCAGCGTCGACTTGCCCGACCCGCTCGCCCCGATCAGGGCGACGACCTCGTGCCGCGCGAGCGACACGTCGACGCCGCGCAGCACCTCTTTGTCGCCGAACGACTTGCGGATGCCGCTGGCCCGCAGCACATCGGTGACCGCGATCATCTCGCTCACAGGATCGATCCCGTCTGCTCGCGGCGACGCAGTCGCGCGGTGTACCAGTCCGTCAGGCGGATCGTCGGGATCGCGAGCAGCACGAAGAGCACGCCGGCCACGACGTAGGGCGTGAAGTTGTAGGTCGTCGCGACGACGCCCTTGGCCTCGGCGATCGCATCGAACGCGGCGAGGATCGAGATGAGTCCGACATCCTTCTGCATCGAGATGAAGTCGTTCATGAGCGGGGGTGTCATCTTGCGCAGCGCCTGCGGCAGCACCACGCGACGGAGGGTCTGCGGGTAGCTCAGCCCCAGCGCCCGCGCGGCGAGCCGCTGCGACGGATGCACCGACTCGATGCCCGCGCGCACGACCTCGGCGACATAGGCCGAATAGGTGAGCGTGATCGCGAGCACACCCAGCAGCACGGGGTCGATGCGGGTGTTGAGGATCGTCGGCAGCCCGAACCCCACGAGGTACAGCACGATGACGAACGGCAGTCCGCGGAAGAGGTCGGTGTAGGCGGCCGCCAGCAGCCGCAGCGGGAAGAACACCGGGCCGCGCAGGGTGCGTAGCAGCGCCAGCACGAGGGCGGCCGCGCTGACGGTGACCACCGAGAACGCGAGCACGCGCAGGTTGACCAGGAAGCCCTTCCACACCTCGGGCAGCGCCTGCAGCGCGACCTCGGGATCGAAGAAGCTCTGCTGGACGGTCGCCCAGCCCTTCGTGTTGATGACGGTGACCCAGACGACGGCCGCGAAGGCGATCGTCGAGGCGATCGCGATCAGCACGGATCGGCGTTCCCGGCCGCGCCGATAGGCGCGGCGCTCGAGTTCGAGCGCGCTCGGAGTGAAGGTGGTCACGGATAGACGCTAGCCCGCTCTCACTGGAGGAGCGTCACGCCCTCCGTCAGTCCCGACAGCCACTCCTTCTCGAGCTCGGCCAGGGTGCCGTCGGCGCGCAGCTCGTCGACGGCTTCGGTCACGGCGGGGGTCAGCGGCGAGTCCTTCGCCAGGAGCAGGCCCCACTCGTCCTCGATGCCCGCCTTCGGCAGCTCACCGACGAAGAACGAGTTCTCGATGTAGAAGTTCACCGCAAGGTAGGCCGTCGGGGTGTCGAGCACGATCGCGTCGATCTGGCCGGCGCCGAGGGCGGCGACGGCATCCTCGTTGGAGTTGTACAGACGTTCCTCGGCGTCGGGGGCGACCTGCTCGAGGGTCTGGGCGCTCGTGGAGTTCGCCATCGCGCCGATCGTGAGGTCGGCGAGACCCGCGATGTCGCCGACGCCGTCGGCGGCTCCGCCCTTCAGCGCGACGATCGACTGGCTCGCCGAGTAGTACGGCGACGAGAAGTCGACGCCCTGCTTGCGCTCGTCGGTGATCGTGTACTGCTGGATGTTGACGTCGAAGCTCTTCGGTCCGGGTGCGATCGCGCCCTCGAAGCTCGTGCGGACCCACTCGACGTCCTCGGCCGCGAACCCGAGCTTCTCGGCGACGGCGTATGCCACGGCGGCCTCGAAGCCCTCGCCCGACTCGGGGTCGTCGTCGATGAAGTACGGCTCGTACGCGGTCTCACCGGTGGCGATGGTGAACTTGCCCGGCGTGACGTAATCCTCGGCGGCGGGCCCGCCGGCGGCGTCGCCGGAGGCGGCGGGTGCGGGCGAGGACGAGCAGCCGGCGAGGACGATCGCGAGGGCGGCGACACCGACCGAGGCGGCGCGGACGAGGGAGCGGGACATCGGGTACCTCCGGGTGCGGATGCCGCACATCGGCGTGCTGTCACCGGCGGCTGCATCCATTCTCCCCCGGGACGCACGACGATCGTGTTGCGCGTCCCTGTATTACGTGCAGCGGATGCCGCGAGCCGACCGCCCGCCATGCGGCAGGATGAGCGGCATGTCGACGCCGGAGTTCGCAGCCCAGCGGATGCGCTCGCACCTGCTCAGCGCGCCCGCGTCCACGCTGGCCGACACCGCCGGGCACATGCTCGCGGTGCAGGCTCAGGAGTTCTGGGCCGGTCGCTGGGCGCTGTCCGTGCGCACCACGGGTGAGCCGGTGCTGCGCGAGGTCGACGCGGCGTTCGAGGACGGCACGCTCGTGCGCTCGTGGACGCAGCGCGGCACGCTGCACATCGTGCGCTCGGTCGACCTGCCCGCGCTGCTCGCGGTCACCGCGGACCGGCAGCAGCGCGCGGCGGCCGGCATCCTGCGCGGGCTCGCCGTTGACGACGCGGTGCTGGCGCGGGCCGAGCGCGCCGCCCGCGCCGCGCTCCGCGGTGGGAACAGGCTGACGCGCGACGGGTTCGCCGAGGTTCTGCGGGACGCGGGCATCGACCCGGCCGGGTCGCGCGGCAACCACATCCTCTCGGCGCTCGCGGTGCGCGGCGTGCTCGCGTTCGGTCCGGTCGTGCCGCGCACCGGTGGACCCACCCGCGAGCAGTTCCTCGTCGCGGTCGACGAGCTGCCGGCGGCGCGAGGCGTCGCGGATCCGCTGGCCGACATGTTCGCGGGCTATGTCCGTTCGCACGGCCCCGCGCGCGTGGAGGACTTCCGCTGGTGGGCGGGCCTGCCCATCGGCATCTCGCGACGGGCCGCCGAGGCGGCCGCCGGCCGCGTGGCCGAGATCGAGCCCGGGCTCTTCGCGGCACCCGATGCCGCGGTGGGACCGCCGCCGGGGAGCGAGTGTGCGCTCATCGCGCTGCCGCCCTTCGACGAGTACTACCTCTCGTACGCCGACCGCACGGAGGTCTGCGGCGTCGACCTCGCGCCGCGCATCGGTCCGACGCTGAACGGGCAGGTCGCGCCGGTCCTCGTGGCCGGAGGTCGGGTCGTCGGCATCTGGCGCCACTCCGTCGCCGTCGGTCGGCACCATCTGCCGCCCGAGCCCGTGCTCGTGACCGATCCGGGGCTCGCGGCATCCGACGTCGCGGCGTCGCTCGCCCGCGTCTCGCGGTTCCTCACCGCCTGAGCCGTCGCCGCGCGAGGGTGAGCGCGGTCGCCGCGCCGTAACTCCTCAGTTCCGGCAGTGCCGCCCGGCCCGACCCGCGCCACCTCGCCGACCCGGGCCCGCAGGCGGCGCGGCTCTGAGGAGTTACGGCGCCACGCTCCGGCTCACCCGGCGGCGTGGCGGTCGAGGAAGGCGTAGACCTCACCGTCGTCGACGCCCGGGAAGGCGCCGCGGGGAAGTGGCGAGAACATCTGCATGTGCACGCGCGCGCTCGGCCAGGCCTTGCCCTCCCATCGGGCGGTCAGGTCGGGGGCGGGGCGGCGGCAGCACGCCTCGTCCGGGCAGGTCGACACCGCGCGCTTCTGGGTCTCGCGCCCCCGGAACCACCGGGCGTCGTCGAAGGGGACCCCGACGGTGATGGAGAACTCGCCCTCGGCGGTCGTCCCGGTCTGGCTCGAGCACCAGAAGGTGCCGCCGGGGGTGTCGGTGTACTGGTAGTGCTCGACGGTGCGGTTCTGCTCCTCGAACGCCGAGCGCGCGGAGAACGCGCGGCACACGATCTGTCCCTCGACGCTGCCGGTGACGTCCATGGGCAGGGGAAGTCCGTCGTTCTCGTAGACGCGGGTGATCGCGCCCGCGCCGTCGACGCGCAGGAAGTGCAGCGGGATGCCCAGGTGCGTCGTCATGAGGTTGGTCATGCGCATGGCGGCGGCCTCGTGCGTGACCCCGAAGGCGTCGCGGAAGTCCTCTACGGCGAGGTTCCGGTCCTTCTTCGCCTGCGAGAGGAACGCCACCGAGGCGGTCTCGGGCATGAGGCAGCACGCGGCGTAGTAGTTGATCTCGAGGCGCTGCTGCAGGAAGTCGGCGTAGTCGCCGGGGGGTGTGTGGCCGAGCAACCGGTGCGCCATGGCCTGCAACGCCATGGATCGCAGGCCATGGCCGCCGGGGATCGACGCGGGCGGAAGGTAGATGCGGCCGTTCTCGAGGTCGATGACCGACCGGGCCGAGTGCGGCAGGTCCGCGACGTAGATCAGCTCGAAGCCGAGCTGCTCGGCCATGATGCTGACCGTCCGATGGGTCAGGGCGCCCGAGGTGTGACCCGCCGCCTTCAGCTGCTTCTCGGCGAGGCGCTCGATCTCGGGCAGGTAGTTGTCGGCGTCGCGCATCCGCAGTCGCAGCTCGGTGTTGGCGCGGCGGGCCTCTTCGGGCGTCGCGATGGCCTCGCGCTCACGGCGCTGCAGCTCGCGGTGCAGCCCGAGGATCGACTCGAGCGTCTCGTCGCTCATCGTCTTGCCCGCCCGCACCGGCGCGATCCCGAGGCGCCGGAAGACCGGGCTCGATTGCGCGCGCTCGAGCTCGAGTTCGAGGGCGGCGCGACGATTGGGCGGCTCGGACGAGAGCAGATCGGCGACGTCGGTGCCGGTGGCCGAGGCGATCGCCTGCAGCAACGAGAGCTTGGGCTCGCGCCGCCCGTTCTCGATCAGGCTGAGCTGGCTGCCGGCCACCCCCACGCGCGCCCCGAGTTCGTCGAGCGTGAACCCGCGGGCGAGGCGGTGGTGTCGGATGCGGTGACCCAACGTCGCCAGTTCGATTCCGGATGCGGCCATTCCTTCACCATACGGAAAGATTCGCTGTTCTTGAAGACGTACCTGCCCAGAAGAGGTCGGTTTCGTGCGTTGAAATCGGAGTACGCAACCGCCTCACCGCCGACGGAGGAGACCGACATGGCCATCGCCGACCTGTTCAGCCGCACCCCTGCGAGCAGTGCTCCCGCACGCCCCGCCCGCTCCGCCCGTACCGCGCACGGTGCACCCCCGGCGCCGACCGGCGCGCTCGCCGACCTCGCCGCCTGGGTGGACGAGATCGCCGCGCTCACGCGGCCCGACCGCGTCCACTGGGTCGACGGCTCGGCGGCCGAGAACGACGAGCTGCTGCGCCAGATGGTCGACGAGGGCAAGCTCATCAAGCTCAACCCCGAGTGGCGGCCCGGGTCGTACCTCGCGCGGTCCCACCCCAGCGACGTCGCCCGCACCGAGGCGCGCACCTTCATCGCCTCGCGTGACGAAGCGGATGCCGGTCCCACCAACAACTGGGCCGACCCCGACGACATCCGAGCGACCATCACGCCGCTGTTCGCGGGCTCGATGCGGGGGCGGACGATGTACGTCGTGCCGTTCTCGATGGGGGCGGTCGGCGGGCCGCTGTCGCACATCGGCGTGCAGGTCACCGACAGCGCGTACGCGGTGGCATCCATCGGGATCATGACCCGCGTCGGCGCGGCGGTGCTCGACGAGATCGCGGCGGGCAAGCCGTGGGTCAAGACCGTCCACTCCGTGGGCGCGCCGCTCGAGCCGGGCGAGGCCGACGTGGCGTGGCCGTGCAACGACGAGAAGTACATCGTGCACTTCCCCGACACCCTCGAGGTGTGGTCGTTCGGCTCGGGCTACGGCGGCAACGCGATCCTCGCCAAGAAGTGCTTCGCGCTGCGCATCGCCTCGGTGATCGGCCGCGACGAGGGGTGGCTGGCCGAGCACATGCTGCTCATCCGCGTCATCGATCCGAAGGGGCGGGCCTACCACGTGGCCGCGGCGTTCCCCTCGGCCTGCGGCAAGACGAACCTCGCGATGCTGCGCCCGACGATCCCCGGGTGGCGGGTCGAGACCCTCGGCGACGACATCGCGTGGCTGCGTCCCGGCGAAGACGGGCGGCTGTGGGCGATCAACCCCGAGGCGGGGTTCTTCGGCGTCGCGCCAGGAACCGGCGAGTCGACCAACGTCACCGCGGTCGAGACCCTGTGGGGCAACACCATCTTCACGAACGTCGCGCTGCGTCCCGACGGCGACGTGTGGTGGGAGGGGCTGACCGACCAGCCGCCGGCCGAGCTCACCGACTGGGAGGGCAACCCCTGGACGCCCGCGTCGGGACGGCCCGCCGCCCACCCGAACTCGCGGTTCACGGTGCGCGCCGCCCAGTGCCCGCAGATCGCGCCGGATTGGGATGCCGCCGAGGGCGTGCCCCTCGACGCCATCCTCTTCGGCGGTCGGCGTGCGACCAATGTCCCGCTCGTGGTCGAGGCGACCGACTGGACGCACGGCGTCTTCATCGGGTCGAACATCTCGTCGGAGCGGACCGCGGCCGCCGAGGGAACCGTCGGCGAGCTCCGGCGCGACCCCTTCGCGATGCTGCCGTTCTGCGGCTACAACATGGGTGACTACTTCGCCCACTGGCTGAAGGTGGGGCAGAAGCTCCGGTTCGACCGCGCGCCGCGGGTGTTCCAGGTCAACTGGTTCCGCAAGGGCGCCGACGGCCGGTTCCTGTGGCCCGGGTTCGGCGACAACGCCCGCGTCATCGACTGGATCGTCCGCCGGCTGAACGGCGAGGCGGGGGCGATCGACACCCCGATCGGCCGGGTGCCGCGCACCGATGAGCTCGACCTGACCGGCCTCGACGTGCCGCAACGCGACCTCGACGAGCTGTTCGCGGTCGACCCGCAGTCATGGCTGCGCGAGGCCGATCTCACCGAGGAGTTCTACGACACCTTCGGCGACCGCCTGCCTGCGGCGCTGCGTGCGGAGCTCGAGGCGCTGCGCTACCGGCTCGGCCGGCGCGGCTGAGACTCTCCCCGCCGAGGACGGTGCGTCCTCGGCGGGTGGCCGGGCAGGACGGCCGGGGTCAGACGAGCAGCTGGTGCTTCGCGAGGTCGCGGTAGAGGGGGACCGTGGCCACGAGCTCGGAGTGCGTGCCCTGGCCGACGACCCGGCCGTGGTCGAGCACGACGATGACGTCGCTGTCGACGACCGTCGACAGGCGGTGGGCGATCACCACGAGCGTGCGACCCGTCGCGACGGCATCGATCGCCTCGCGCATCCGCTGCTCGTTCAACCCGTCGAGCGACGAGGTCGACTCGTCGAGCAGCAGGATCGGGGGCGCGGCCAGCAGGGCGCGGGCGATCGCGAGGCGCTGGCGCTCGCCCCCCGACAGCATGACGCCGGCCTCGCCGACGGGGGCTTCCAGGCCCAGCTCGCTGCGCTCGAGCACCTCGCCGAGGTTGACGGCGCGAAGCACGCGCTCGCAGTCCGCGTCGGTGGCCTCGGGAGAGGCGAGGCGCAGGTTGTCGGCGATCGTGCCGGCGAGGGTGGGGGCGTCCTGCTCGACATAGCCGAGCTGCGCGCGCAGGTCGCCGCGGGGGACCGATCGGATGTCGCTGCCGCCGACGAGCACGGCGCCGCCGGTGACGTCGTAGAAGCGCTCGATGAGCGCGAGGGTCGTCGACTTGCCGGCTCCCGACGGTCCCACGAGGGCCACGCGCGCGCCGCGCGGGACGCGGAAGCTGACGCCGCGCAACACCTCGCCGTCGGCGGCCACGTCGGCGGGATCGTCGACCGCGGCGTCCACGCCGGCATCGGCGAGGGTGCGCTGCGCCTCGTCCGACGCCGATCGGCGCGCGGCGACGACCGCCTCGGGGTAGCGGAAGTGCACGTCGCGGAACTCGATCGCGATGTCCGCGTCACCCGGATCGGTCGCCGCTGCAGCGGCATCCGTGTCGAGCGCGTCCTCCGTCGGCAGGTCGAGCACCTCTTGGATGCGGCCGAGTGCGCCCAGCGCCTGGTTGACCGACGTGACGGCGCCGAGGAACGAGGCGAGCGGCTGCACGAGGAAGAACAGGAACATGACGAACGTCACGAGGCTCGCGATCGAGATGGCGCCCGCGGCGACGCGGTAGCCGCCGACGCCCAGCACGACCAGCAACGACAGCTGCAGCGCGATGCCGGCGACGGGCACGACCAGCGCAGACGCCTGGGCGACGCGCACGCCGGCGTCGTAGGCGTCGCGCGCAGACCCCGCGACCGCGGCCTCCTCGCGCTCGGTGGCGCCGGCGGCGCGGATGGTCCGGATCGAGCCGATCGCGCGCTCGACGCCCGAGGCCAGCTCACCCACGCGCTCCTGCTGTTCGCGGGTCGCGCGCCGGATGCGGGTGCTCAGGGCCACCACCACCGCGACCGAGGCGCCGATGACGACGACGATCAGCAGCAGCAGCAGCGGGTCGATGAACAGCATCGCCACGATGGCACCGACGAAGATGAGGGCGTTGCCGACCGAGTCGGCCAGACCCTGGGTCAGCACCGCGTACAGCAGCGTCGTGTCGGTGCCGACGCGCGAGACGAGGTCGCCGGTGCGCCGCGCGTCGAACTCCGAGATCGGCAGGCGCAGCAGCCGCGCGATGAGTCGGCGGCGGCTCGAGAACACGACAGCGGTTCCGGTGCGCTGCAGCAGGTAGTGCTGGAACGCGCCGATGGCCGACGAGACCACGACGAGGATCACGAGAGCCCAGACGAGGATGCCGAGCGTGTCGCCGGCCTGCACGCGCTCGATGACCTGCCCGACGACGAGCGGCTGGCCGAGCGTCGCGACGGCCTCGATGACGCTGAGCACCGCGACGGCGACCAGGACGCCCTTGTGCTCGAAGAGGTAGGGGAGCAGCTGCGACAGTCGCGCGCGCGGCCCTTCCTCGGTGCGGCGGCGTCCGCGCGAGCGCGTGCGGGTGTCGGACATGCGGTCCCCTCGGTTCGGCGATGGTGTCACCCTCGACCGTACTTCGTCGCTGCGGGTCGCCCGGCGGCGGCGCGATGCGGCCCCGGTCAGGCGCCGGTCGCGAGGGGCCGGTCGGGATGCTGCGACCACTGACTCCACGAGCCCGGGTAGAGCACCGGCTCGTACCCCGCGACGGTGAGGGCGACGGCCTCGTGCGCCGCGGTGACGCCCGATCCGCAGTAGACCCCGACGGCGCCGCCGGGCTCCGCGCCCAGGGCGGCGAAGCGGGCGCGCAGTTCTTGGGCGCGACGGAACCGTCCGGTCTCATCCAGGTTGTCGGTGGTGGGCGCCGAGACGGCGCCGGGGATGTGGCCCGCGCGCGGGTCGATCGCCTCGACCTCACCGCGGAAACGCTCGCCCGCCCGCGCGTCCAGCAGCAGCCCGGTGCGTGCGTGGTCGAGCACCTCATCGATGTCGAGCACGGGCAGCGTCCCGGGCGAGACGACCGCGGACCCTGGACGAGCGGCATCCGGTTCGCCCTGCTCGAGCGCGAATCCGGCGTCGATCCACGCCGCGAGGGCGCCGTCGAGGACGCGGACGTCGGCGATTCCGGCATCCCGCAGCACCCACCACGCCCGGGCGCTCGAGAGGTTGTTCACGTCGTCGTAGACCACGACGGTGTCGCCCGCGTCGATGCCCCAATCGCGCACCGCGGCCTGCAGCCGTTCGGGCGAGGGAAGCGGATGCCGCCCGGCGCCCGGGTCGCCGTGCTCGGCCAGCTGCGCGTCGAGGTCGGCGTAGCGCGCTCCGGGGATGTGACCGGCGAGGAAAGCCGGCCGCCCGTCGGGGCGGTCGAGCCGCCAGCGGACGTCGAGCACCCGGACGGGTCCGCCGTCCGGGTAGCTTCCTGCGGCGAGCGCGGTCTGCAGGTCGGCGGCGGTGGTGAGGATCGAGGCCATGCCCCGATTCTGCCGCCCCCGGAGTCCGGGGCCGGCGTCGTCGGGCGTCGCTAGTGTTGTCGCGTGCCAGAATCCGTCATCTCCGCCCGTGGGCTGCGCAAGACGTACGCCGTCAAGGGCAAGCCCGATTTCGTCGCCGTCGATGACCTGTCGTTCGAGGTGGCGCCCGGTGAGTCGTTCGGTCTGCTCGGTCCCAACGGCGCCGGCAAGTCGACGACGATGAAGATGATCGGGGCCGTCTCCACCCGCACGGACGGCGACCTGCAGATCCTCGGGCTCGATCCCGACCGCTACGGCCCCGAGATCCGGTCCCGGCTGGGCGTGGTGCCGCAGCAGGACAACCTCGACGGCGAGCTCAACGCCCGCGAGAACCTCTACATCTACGGGCGCTACTTCGGTCTGCCGGGCAAGGTGTGCCACGAGAAGGCGGACGAGCTGCTGGCGTTCGCGCAGCTCGAAGACAAGGCCAAGAACAAGGTCGACCAGCTCTCGGGCGGCATGAAGCGGCGCCTCACGATCGCCCGCGGCCTCATCAACGACCCGCGCATCCTCCTGCTCGACGAGCCGACGACGGGTCTCGACCCCCAAGCCCGGCACGTGCTGTGGGACCGCCTGTTCCGCCTCAAGGAGCGCGGCACGACGCTCGTGCTCACGACGCACTACATGGACGAGGCCGAGCAGCTGTGCGATCGGCTCATCGTGGTCGACAAGGGCCGCATCATGGCCGAGGGGACGCCCGCCTCCCTCATCCGCGAGCACTCGAGCCGCGAGGTGCTCGAGGTGCGCTTCGGCTCCGACCGCAACGAGTCTGCGGCCGCGCAGCTCCGGGGCATCGGTGATCGCGTCGAGGTGCTGCCCGACCGCATCCTCGTCTACGCGCACGACGGCGAGGCGGCCCTCGAGCGCGTGTCCGCGGCGGGGCTTACGCCGCTCACGAGCCTCGTGCGCCGCTCGAGCCTCGAAGACGTCTTCCTGCGCCTGACCGGACGGTCGCTGATCGAATGAGCACGCGAACCGCACACCCCACGCTCGACGAGCTGCGCGCCGAGGCGCTCGCCGGCGGGCGCCGGCCCCGGCGCTACGGCACCTGGTACGTCGCCGAGCACATGATCCGCGCCATGCGCGCCTACGGCTGGACGATCGTCGTCGGCGCCGTCGGGCAGCCGATCATGTATCTGCTCGGGCTCGCGGTCGGCCTCGCGGCCCTCATCACCGCGCCGATCGCCTCTCACGGGCAAGAGGTCGGCTATCTGCCGTTCGTCGCGCCGGCGCTGCTGGTGACCGCGGCGATCGCCGTGGCCTCCGAGGAGATGACCTATCCGGTGATGGCGGGCTTCAAGTGGCGCCGCTACTTCTACGGATTCAACGCGTCGGCGCTGTCGAGCCCCCAGATCGCGAACGGCGTCATCATCGGGGCCACGGCGCGGATGATCGTCGCCGTCTCCGCCTACTACCTCTTCATCTGGCTCCTGCCCTTCGGGGCTGTGCCGAATCCCGCCACGGGGTGGCTGTCGGTTCTCGCGGGCGTTGCGGCCGGGGTCGCCTTCGGCATCCCGCTCATGGCATACGCCGGGTCGATCCAGGACGATAAGGGGCAGTTCGCTCTCGTGCAGCGCTTCATCTTCATGCCGATGTTCCTCTTCTCGGGCACGTTCTACCCCGTGGAGACCCTCCCGGTCGGCCTGCAGTGGATCGCGTGGATCTCGCCGCTGTGGCACGGCGCCGAGCTGGGGCGTGCGGCGACCTACGGAGCCGACATCGGTGCCGGGATGATCGCCGTGCACGTGCTCTACCTGCTCGCGCTCGCCGCCGTCGGGTACCTCTGGGGCCGGCGCGTCTTCACCGAGAGGCTCGCGAAATGAGCGCCGTGATCGAGCGGGGCGCACCGGCCGGACGGCGCGGCGGCGTGCGGGCGCTGTGGGCGGGCAACCCGGGGGCGGTCGTGCAGCGCGGTCTCATCGCGGCGCGCTCGTCGAGCTGGATCGTCGTGCTCTCGGGCTTCTTCGAGCCCGTGTTCTACCTCGCGTCTCTCGGCATCGGGCTCGGCGCCCTCATCGGCGAGGTCGAGACGTCCTCGGGTGCCGAGGTGCCGTATGCGGCGTACATCGCCCCCGCGCTGCTGGCCGTCTCGGCGATGAACGGCGCGGTCTACGACTCGACGTGGAACGTCTTCTTCAAGCTCAACTACGGCAAGCTCTATGAGGGGATGCTGTCGACGTCGCTCGGTCCGCTCGACGTCGCTCTCGGCGAGATCCTGTACGCCCTCCTGCGGGGCCTGGTCTACGCCACGGGATTCATGATCATCATGCAGGTGCTCGGCCTCAATCTCGCGTGGACCGCCGTGCTCGCACTCCCGGCCGTGCTGCTCATCGCCTTCGGGTTCGCGAGCGTCGGCATGGCCGTCACGAGCTACATGAAGACGTTCCAGCACATGGACTGGATCAACTTCGTCCTGTTGCCGATGTTTCTGTTCTCGGCGACGTTCTACCCCATCACGGTGTACCCCGAGTGGGTGCAGGTCATCGTCCAGGCGCTCCCGCTGTGGCACGGTGTCGAGCTCATCCGCGGCCTGACGACCGGCATCCTCTCCGCCGGGATGCTCTGGCACGTGCTCTACTTCGTCGTGATGATCGCGCTCGGTCTCGTCTTCACCACCAAGCGGCTGCGGGCGCTCTTCCTCGACTGACCGTGCCGGGGCGCGATCGGCGTCACGCCTCGATGACCTCGCGGGCCTTGCGGATCCGCCGAGGGTTCACGGGGTGCGTGGCGAGCACGACCTTGCCCCGGGAATGCAGCTTCTGAAGGTCGTCGTACGCCTCGGTGACATCGGCGAGCGGGTAGAAGCCCGAGACGAGCGGCGAGACGACCCGCTTCTCGGCGAGCTCGACGACCTTTCGCAGCTGCGTCGTGCCGTGGGCGACGGCGTCCGAGCTGTCGGAGAGCAGCGCGACCTCGCGATCACGACGGTCGGCGCTCGAACGGAACCGTCCCGCGGGCACGCCGAGAGCCTCCGCTATTTCGTGCCCGTCCTGCCCGAAGTTGTCGATGAACGCTGTCACGCCCCCGGGCGCGAGTGCGCGGATGCGCTCGACGATCCCCTCGCCGTAGCGAACCGGCTTGACGCCGAGCTGGCGCAGATAGTCGAAGTTGCGCTCGCCGCACGTGCCGATGACGCGGGCGCCGCGGTGCATTGCGATCTGCGCCTCGATGCTGCCGACGCCACCGGCGGCCGCCGAGATGACGACGGTGTCGTCGGCGCCGATCTTGAGCTCGTCGAGGATGTCGAGCGCCGTGGTGCCCGCGAGATACAGCCCGCCCGCGGTCTCGAAGGTCACGGCGCGAGGCTTGCGCACCAGTCGGTCCACCGCGACCGTGACGTGGCTCGCGTGCGCGCCCGCCCGCAGGTGACCGACGACATCGGCGCCGACGGGGAATCCACCGGTGCCCGGGCCTGCAGCGACGACGGTGCCGGCGAAGCAGCTGCCCGAGCGTCGCGGATAGGGATCGTCCCACTCCTTCTCGGCTCCGGATCGCACGAACCCGTCGATGTGGTTGAGCCCCATCGTGATGACCTCGACCGTCACCTCGCCGGGCCCGGGCTCCGGCAGCGGTCGCTTCACCAGACGCAGGACCTCGGGACCTCCGGGCTCGTCGTACTCGACGACCACCGCCTCGGTGACTTTTCTCATGGCAGCCTCCTGACCTGAATGTGAATCAGACAGTAGACCGCACATTCGGGGGTGGGGAGAGCTTGACAACGACGGATGCCGCGAGCCCGAAGGCCCGCGGCATCCGTTTGTCAGGAGTCGGGATCAGCGCGCGAGCGACGCGTCGCCGAAGTTGGACTCGTACTCGGTGTCCTTGGTCTCCTTCGACAGCCACAGGGCGACGAAGGTCAGGACGGCCGAGCCCGTGAGATACACGCCGACGAGCCACGTCGAGCCGCCCGCCAGCGCCCAGAGGGTGGTGGCGATGCTCGGTGCCACGGCGGCGCCGAGGATCGAGGCGACGTTGTACGAGATCGCCGAGCCGGTGTAGCGGACGTTCGTCGGGAACAGCTCGGGCAGCAGCGCGCCCATCGGTCCGAACGTGGCACCCATGAGCATGAAGCCCAGCACCAGGAAGGCCTGCACGAGCGCTCCGGTGAACTTCGGGTCGAGCTGCGGCGAGAGGAAGACGGCGAACAGCAGGCCGAAGACCGCGATGACACCCGTGACCCACAGCAGGAGCTTGCGACGGCCGATGGAGTCGGCGACGGGGCCCGAGAGCAGCGTGAAGATGCCGAAGAAGATCACACCGACGATCTGCATGATGACGAAGTCCGTGAAGCCGAACCCGAGGCCCGGCACGTACGCGGCGGCGTCGAACGGAGCCCCCGTCGCCTCGGCGGTCGCCTGCGCGGCCTCGAACGTCGGCTTGGTGCCGTAGGCGAGGGTGAAGCTCGTCATCAGGTAGAACAGCACGTACGTGGCGAGCATGATGAACGTGCCGAGGATGAGCGCACGCCAGTGGCCGCGGATGACCGACCCGAGCGGGAACTTGCGGATGGCACCGGTCTTCTCGGCCTTCGAGAACGTCTCGGACTCGACGAGCTTGAGGCGCACCCACAGTCCGACGATGACCATGACGGCCGAGAACAGGAACGGCACACGCCAGCCCCAGGCGAGGAACTCCTCGGAGCGCTGGGCGGGGCCGTCCGGGTGCGGCAGGGCGAAGTAAATCGCCAGGAAGACCGAGTTGGCGATGATGAAGCCGATCGGCGCGCCCAGCTGCGGGAACGTGCCGTACCAGGCGCGCTTGCCCTTGGGGGCATTCTCCGTCGCCACGAGGGCCGCCCCCGACCACTCGCCGCCGAGGGCGAAGCCCTGCGCGAGGCGGAGGACGAGCAGCAGCAGGGCCGCCCACCAGCCGATGTCGTTGAAGGTGGGCAGGCAGCCGATGAGGACGGTCGCGATGCCCATCGTCAGCAGCGACGCGACGAGGGTCGCCTTGCGGCCGAACTTGTCGCCGAAGTGGCCGAACACGACGGCGCCGATGGGACGGGCGATCATGGCCGCGCCGAAGACGGCGAACGAGGCCAGCAGCGACGCGGTGTCGTCGTCGCTGGGGAAGAAGAGGATCGGGAAGACCAGCACCGCGGCGGTCGCGTAGACGTAGAAGTCGTAGAACTCGATCGTGGTGCCGACGAGGCTGGCGGTGATGACGCGGGAGCGGGGGTTCGCGGGCGCGGTGGGAGCCGCGGTGGCGGATGACATTGCGAAGGGGTGCCTGTCTGGGAAAACGGGGAGCGCCCTCGTGGGAGCGCGCCGGTGGGCGGGCGTCCGAGGCGGGGGTGGTGCGGCGGGCGTCCTGCGCGGGTGATTCACCGGCGGCGTCGGCGGTGTCGACGACGCACGATCGTCCATCCTACGCGCGGATGCCGCGGCTCGATGTTCCGAGCCGCGGCATCCGCGCGAGGTGGACCGGCGTGGCGTGTCCGTCAGCGCCAGAGGACGGCGATGGCGACGTTCGCGACGGTCGCCGCTCCGATGACCCAGAAGATCGCAGCGGGCAGTGCCTGCGAGCGCTTCTGCCGGGCCGACCCGACGCCGAGCAGAGCCCCGATGACCAGCAGCACGATGAGCTTGACGGCGATCTTCGTGTAGTTCAGGTCGTGATCGGTGCCCCACGGTGCGGCGAGGGCGAGGCCGGCGACGCCCGCGACGAGGAGACCCCAGCTCATGATCCGGGTGATGCGACGGGCGCCGAGGGCTTCAACTGCCCAGGCGCCGAACAGCACCGCGAAGCCGATGAGGTGGACGACCAGGACGATTCCGCGCAGTGTTTCCATACCCTCAGCCTAACTGAAGGTGCCGGAGATGTGTCAGCCGCGCAGCGAACGCAGCGTCAGTGCGGTGCGCAGCGCGGCATCGGCGGCCTCGGCCCCCTTGTCCTCCTTCGAGCCGGGGAGCCCGGCGCGATCGATTCCCTGCGCCTCGTCGTCGAGCGTGAGCACGCCGAACCCGACGGGCTTTCCGGTGTCGAGCGCGACGCGGGTGAGCCCGTCGGTCGCCGCCGACGAGACGAAGTCGAAGTGGGGCGTGCCGCCGCGGATGATCACACCGAGAGCGACGACGGCGTCGGCGCCGGCATCGAGCGCCGCCTTGGCCACGACGGGCAGCTCGAACGAGCCGGGCACGCGCACGAGTCGCCAGGCCGCGCCGGACTCCTCGAGCACGCGTTCGGCGCCCGCGATGAGGCCGTCGCTGATGACGTCGTGCCATTCACCCGCGACGACGACGACCTTCAGGTCGCTCGCGTCGATGGGCTGCCGATCGGGGGCTCCGTGTCCGCTCATGCGATGTTCTCCGAGTTCTGTCGGTCGTCGATGGTCTGGTCGGCGGGCGCCCCGCCGCGGGCGAGGGCGGCGTCGAGCTCGGCCTCGTCGATGATGTGCCCCATGCGGGCGCGCTTGGTCGCCAGGTACTGGTGGTTGTTGGCGCCCACGCCCACCAGCAGCGGCACCTGCTCGGCGATGTCGAGCCCGAGCGCACGCAGCTGCGACACCTTGTCGGAGTTGTTCGTCAGCAGGCGGATGCTGTCGACACCGAGATCGGCCAGGATGCCGGCGGCCGCCGCGTAGTCGCGCGCGTCAGCGGGCAGGCCCAGCGCGAGGTTCGCGTCGAGCGTGTCGAGGCCGCGCTCCTGCAGCTGGTACGCGCGCAGCTTGTTGATCAGACCGATGCCGCGGCCCTCGTGTCCGCGCATGTAGATGACGATGCCGCCGTCGCGGTCGATCGCGTCGAGAGCGGCATCGAGCTGCGGACCGCACTCGCACTTCAGCGACCCGAAGGCCTCGCCGGTCAGGCACTCGGAGTGCACGCGCACGAGCGGGGCGCCGCCGGTGAGATCGCCCGAGACGACCGCGATGTGGTCGGTGCCCGTGATGCGGTCCTTGTAGGCGAGGAAGCGGAACGTGCCGTGGGACGTGGGCACCTGAGCCTCGGCGCGCAGACTCACGCGCCGACGGTGCGCCGCCTCGGCGCTGGTCGGGCGCGGGTCGACCTCGTTCAGGTGGGCGATGAGCTGCTCGATCGTGATCACCGGGATGCCGTCGCGGGCGCCGAGCTCGAGCAGCCCCGGCATCCGCATCATCGAGCCGTCCTCGGCGACGATCTCGGCGATCGCGCCGACCGGTTCGAGGCCGGCCAGTCGCATGAGCTCGACGGCGGCCTCGGTGTGGCCGCTGCGCTCGCGCACGCCGCCGTCGACGGCGCGCAGCGGCAGGATGTGACCCGGGCGGATGACACTGCTCGGAGTCGACGCGGGGTCGGCGAGAACCGTGAGCGTCCGTGCACGGTCGGCGGCGCTGATGCCCGTCGTCACGCCCTCGGCGGCATCCACCGAGACGGTGTACGCCGTGCCGCGGGCATCCTCGTTCGTCTCGACCATCGGCGGCAGGTCGAGGCGGTCGGCCCACTCGGCCGGCATGGGCGCGCAGATGAAGCCGCTCGAGTGCCGCACGGTCCAGGCGATCCATTCGGGGGTCGCGAGGGCTGCCGACAGGATGACGTCGCCTTCGTTCTCGCGGTTCTCATCGTCCGCGACGATGATCGGCTTGCCGGCGCGCAGCGCGTCGAGCGCGGCGGACAGGGGAGAAAGGCTCATCGCGAGCCTCCTTCGTTCGAAACGGGTGAGGTGAATGCCAGCAGCCGCTGGACGTGACGGGCCAGGATGTCGGTCTCGAGGTTGACGGTGTCAGCCGCGGCGCGGTCGCCGAGGGTCGTCGCGGCGAGGGTCTCGGGGATGAGCGAGACCTCGAACCACTGCTCGGCCGTGTCGGCGGGGCTCACCGCGCTCACGGTCAGCGAGACGCCGTCGACCGTGATCGACCCCTTGTCGACGACCAGCGGTGCCAGGTCGAGGGGCAGCGAGATGCGCAGCACGCGCCACTGCTCGCCGGGACGGACCTCGAGCACGCGGCCCAGTCCGTCGACGTGGCCCTGCACGATGTGGCCGCCGAGGCGCGTGTGCGCCGCGAGCGCGCGCTCGAGGTTCACGGCCCGGCCGGGCGCGACCCCGGCAAGGCTCGAGACGTCGAGGGTCTGACGCATGACATCGGCGGTGAACCAGTCGGCGCCCTGGTCGACGACGGTGAGGCAGACGCCGCTGACGGCGATGGAGTCGCCGTGGGCGGCATCCGACACCGCCTTCGGCGCGCGCACGGTGATCCGCACGCCGTCGCCGGACGGGTCGGTCGCGATGACCTCGCCGAGCTCTTCGATGATTCCGGTGAACATCAGGCGTCTCCTTCTGCCGGGGATGTCTCGGGGGCGGCGACGATCAGCAGATCGTCGCCGAGCGTCTGAACGGATGTCACTCGCAGGCGGCGCTGCTGGTCGATCGTCTCGACGCCGAGCGAGCGCAGCGCGGGACGGTCGGAGCCATCGGCACCGAGCCCGAGCAGCGTCGGCGCGACGTAGGCGAGGATCTCATCGGCGAGCCCCGCGCGCAGGAACGCGCTCGCGATCGTCGGGCCGCCCTCGACGAACACGCGCTGCACTCCGAGCTCGCGCAGTTCGGTCATGAGCGAGGGTCCGTTCGGGCTCTCGCCCCCGAGGTTCTCGCCGTCACGGTGCAGCAGGGGGCGCGGATGCCGCTGCACGAGCGCGTCGTCCGGGATGCCGCGCGCGCCGAGGATCACGGGCATCGGCTGCTCGTCGTAGAGCGTGCCGTCGGGGCGGCGGGCGGTGAGGGCGGGGTCGTCCGCGAGGAGCGTGCCCGTGCCCACGACGATGGCGTCCGCCTCGCTGCGCCGCCGATGCACGTCGGCCCGCGCGGCAGGACCGGTGATCCATTGGCTCGTGCCGTCTGCCGCCGCGGCCCGGCCGTCGAGCGACTGCGCCCACTTGACCGTCACATGCGGTCGGCCGAGGCGCTGCACGGTCAGCCACCCGTCGATGAGCTCCCGGCCCGCGGCCTCGAGGACGCCGCCGACGACGTCGACGCCGGCCTCGCGCAGGCGGCGGGCGCCGCCCGAGGACGCGTCGCCCGGATCCGACACGGCGTAGACGACGCGGGCGATGCCCGCCTCGATGAGGGCGACGGCGCACGGGCCGGTGCGCCCCGTGTGGTTGCAGGGCTCGAGACTCACCACCGCGGTCGCGCCGCGGGCGTCGTCGGGCGAGATGCGCGAGAGCGCGTCGACCTCGGCGTGCGGGGTGCCGGCGCCGCGGTGCCAGCCCTCGGCGAGCACCGTGCCGTCCGGCCGCAGCAAGACGGCACCGACCTGCGGATTCGCGCCGCGGGGACCGCGCAGTGCGATCTCGAACGCACGCTGCATCGCCGCGGTCTCGCGATCGGTGATGCCCGGCATCCTTCGTCCTTCGGTCAGTCTCCGGGGACGCGGGCGGGCGCGCGCAGCGCGAACGCTGCCGTGCTGCCTCTCATCCGGACTCGCGACTCGCGTCGCATCACCGTCGGTCCCGGAATTCCACCGGATCAACCTCTCGGCCCGAGGGCCTCGAGGGTCGCGGACTCTCACCGCCGGTTCGGATTCTCACCGACCCCGGAGCACGTTCAATACTCCGATCGTACTCAACGCGGCGGTGCGGGCGGCATTCCCGACTTCTGCCGTCACTTGAGCAGGCGTGAGAGCCGGCGATCGGCGAGCAGCTTGCCGCCGGTCTGGCAGGTGGGGCAGTACTCGAGGCTGTTGTCGGCGAAGAAGACGCTGCGCACCTCGTCGCCGCAGACCGGGCACGCCTCGCCCCGGCGCCCGTGCACCCGCATGCCGCGACGCTTGGCGTCCTTCAGATCGGCGGGGGGCTTGCCGGATGCCGCAGCGACGGCCTCGGCCAGAGTGGCCGACAGCGCGGCATACAGGCGGTCGATCTCGCCGTCGTCGAGGTTCCCCGCCAGCGCGTACGGCGACATCTTTGCGGCGTGCAGGATCTCGTCCGAGTAGGCGTTGCCGATACCCGCGATGATCGACTGATCGCGCAGCACGCCCTTGATCTGGGTGCGGCGACCGGCGAGCAGGCTCGCGAGGGCAGCGCGGTCGAACGAAGGATCGAGCGGGTCGGGGCCGAGGCGGGCGATGCCCGGCACCTCGGCGGGGTCGCGCACCACGTACACGGCGAGGGACTTCTTCGTGCCGGCCTCGGTGAGGTCGAAGCCCGAGTCGTCGTCGAAACCGACGCGCAGCGCGATGGGCGTCTTGCCCGGGCGGATGACGGTCGACGGAAGCAGGTCGTACCAGCGCAACCAGCCCGCCTTCGCGAGGTGGAACACGAGGTGCGTTCCGGCATCGGTGGACAGGTCGACGAACTTGCCATGACGAGAGGTCGCGACGACCGTCGTGCCTTCGAGCGACTCGATCGGCGGATCGTAGGTCTTCAATGCCGAGATCGCGCTGATCCGCGCCTTCGTGACGCGGCGCCCGGCGAGGCGCTCGCCGAGGTAGTCGACGAGTCCCTGCACTTCCGGCATCTCGGGCATGGCGTCATCCTGTCACGCACCACCCCCGCGCGGCACCCGGCTTGCGTCGTCGCCGAGGACCGGCCACGGCTGCGGGGCGCGGTCGTCGGTGGGAAGGAGCGCGGCGATCCACCCGTCGTGGCGGCCCCGCGGATCCGACAGCCCCTGGCGGAGCAGACCCTCGTAGTGGAAGCCCAGGCTTCGCGCGGTGCGCGCCGACGCGACGTTGCCGACGATCGCGCGCCACTGGATGCGCGCGAGCGACAGCGGATCGGCGAAACCGAAGTCGATCACCGCGCGCGCCGCCTCGGTCAGGTACCCGTGACCGCGCGTGGGAGCGCTCATCCAGAACCCGATCTCGGCCGCCCCGCCCGGCGTCGTGCCGTGCAGCCCGATCATGCCGACCCACGCGCCGTTCACGCGGATGCCCCACGTCAGCTCGCTCTGCTCGTCCCACCAGGTCGCCGCCTTCGCGACGAACTCCTCGGCGTGAGACCGGTGGTACGGCGAGGGCACGGTCGTCCACCGCGGGACCTCCGGGTCCTGGGCTGCGGCGGTGATGGCATCGACGTCGGCGGTCGTCGGGATCGACAGCTCGAGCCGGGCGGTTCGCAGGGTCACCGGTCGCATGTGCCGACCCTACCGACCGGTGTGGCTGTGGCTATGGCTGTGGCTGTGGCTGTGGCTGTGGCTGTGGCTGTGGCTGTGGCTGTGGCAGCCGGTGCGTGTGCCGTCCACAGGCTCAGCGCCCGCTTAGGGTCGGGATTCGCGGGCGGGCGCCTATCTCAGCCTGTCGACGGCACAACGACGTCGCCGCACCCCCAACGCTTGACGGCGGCGAACGGCTCACAATTCGGGCCGCCGCCGGCGGGAGCCCGCACGCGTCGCGGCACGGTGTCCGGATGAGCCATCGCACCGCGTCGCCCTCGCACCCCGCCGAGATCCTGAATCTGCGGCGATGGTCGTCGGCCGAGCTGCGCGCTGACGGCCTTCGGAAGCGCGACATGGCCGAGGCGGTCGCCGCCGGGCGACTCCTCCGTCCGCGTCGGGGGTCGTACCTGGCTGCGGACGTCCCGGAGCCGGTCGTGACGGCCGTTGCCCTGGGTGGCCGGCTGACCTGCGTGAGCTTGCTGCGGCTGGCGGACGTGTTCGTGCTCGATCGCAGCGGTCCGCACGTCCAACTGCCCCGCACCGCGTCGCGGGTGCCGGACATCGCCGGTGACCGTTTCGAGCGACCCGTGCTGCACTGGACGCCGCCGCTCGATCCGCGCGCCCGGCATCACGTGTGCTCGGGCATCGTCGATGCTGTCGTGCGGGCGGTGGAGTGCCAGCCGCCGCGCGCGGCCGTCGCGACGATCGACAGCGCCCTGCACCAGGGAGTGCTGGATGAGTCCGATCTCGCCGTCGTCTTCGCGGCTCTGCCGGTGAAGTACTCGCCGTTGCGGCGTCTCATCGATGCGCGGGCGGAATCGGGACCCGAGACGCTCATGCGCCTGCTGCTGCGGGGGATAGCCCGGACGGTCGAGGTGCAGGTGCGCATCGCCGGGGTCGGACGCGTCGACCTGCTCGTGGACGGCTGGTTGATCGTCGAGTGCGACAGCGAGGCCCACCACGCCGGACTCGACGCGCGTCGCCGAGACAGCGCACGCGACCTGGCGGCGGCCGCCCTGGGGTACGTGACGCTGCGACCCATGGCCGCCGACATCATGTGGCGGCCGGAGCGGGTGCTCGCAGCTGTTCGCGGGCTCCTCGCGCGCGGACCGCAGCCGGTTCGCGGTCGCTGAGGTCGAACGCGCGAGCTGTGCCGTCCACAGGCTCAGCGCGGTCTCCGGGGCTCAGCGGGCGATGAGTACGGCGCTCAGCCTGTCGACGGGACATCTCCGACGGGACACAGCGCTGCGACCGACCCTTCCGACCCTACCGAGCCGCCGGATGCCGTTCAGGCCGGGTTCTGCGAGATGTAGACGGCCATCGCCGCGAGGTTCGACAGCGGTGCCATCGCGCCGTTGCCGGGCGCGTCGAAGACCATCGCCTCCACGCCGGACTCGGCGTACGAGGCCACCCACGCGGCGGCGGCCGGCAACGGGACGGCGAGCATCCGCGCGGCCTCGTCCTCGGGCAGGCCGAACTCGAGCGCGGCGGCGTGGGCCCGGTCGGCGGTCGAGAACGCGAAGATGACGGCGCCCTCGTCGGTGCGCAGCGCGAACGGCGTCGGCTCATCGTCCGAGCCGCGCGCGAGGAACAGCCATCGGTCGAGCGCGAAAGCGGCGCGCCAGAGACGTTCCTGCACGGCCACATCGGACGGTGCGCTCTTGGATGCGGCGGCGGCCGCGTCGAGCTCGGCGACGAGCTCCGGCGCCGGCTCGGCCGGAGGCGTCACGGAGCCGTCCGCGGGCGACGGCGACGCGACAGACTCGGACGCGACCGACTCGGATGCCTCGGGCTCAGACACGGCGCAGAAGTCCCATCTTGTCGTAGACGTCGGCGAGGGTGCCGTCGGCCACCTCGTCGGCGCGGGCGGCATTCGCTGCCAGGACGCGGTCGAGCTCGGCGGGGTCGTCGAGCAGCTCGAGCGCGCGCTCGCGCACCGGTCCGAACTCTGCGACCACGACCTCGGCGAGACCCTTCTTGAAGTCGCCGTACCCGCGGCCTGCGTACTCGTCCTCGATCGCGGGGATCTGGCGGCCGGTCAGGGCCGCGTAGATGACGAGGAGGTTCGACACCCCGGGCTTGTTGTCACGGTCGTAGCGCACGGAGCCTTCGGAGTCGGTCACGGCCCGCATGATCTTCTTCGCCGAGACCTTCGGGTCGTCCAGCAGCCACAGCACACCGGCATCGGACTCGGCCGACTTCGACATCTTCGACGTCGGGTTCTGCAGGTCGTAGATGCGCGCGGTGTCCTGCTGGATGACGGGCATCGGCACGCGGAACGTCTCGCCGTAGCGGGAGTTGAACCGCTCCGCCAGGGTGCGGGTGAGCTCGACATGCTGCTTCTGGTCGTCGCCGACCGGGACGATGTCGGTCTGGTAGAGCAGGATGTCGGCGGCCATGAGCACCGGATAGGTGAACAGGCCCACCGACGTCGCCTCGGCGCCGTAGCGCTGCGACTTGTCCTTGAACTGCGTCATCCGGCCGGCCTCGCCGAAGCCGGTGAGCGTCGAGAGGATCCAGGCGAGCTCGGCGTGCGCGCGCACGTGCGACTGCACGTACAGGGTCGACCGCGACGGCTCGATGCCCGCGGCGATGTACTGCGCCGCCGTGCGCCGGGTCTTCGCGCGGAGCTCGGCGGGGTCGTTGGGCTGCGTGAGAGCGTGCAAGTCGACGACGGAGAAGAAGGCGTCGTAGGTCTGCTGCAGATCGCGCCACTGCATGAGAGCCCCGATGTAGTTGCCGATCTGGAGCGAATCGGCGGACGGCTGCATTCCGGAGTACAGGCGGGGCTTGGTCACCACACGAGTCTACGGGCGGGCCGGGGCGCCGCGGAGCGGCCCTCAGCCGGGGAAGACGTAGTCGGCGACGACCGGTGCGTGGTCGCTCCAGCGCGTGTCCCACGAGGGGGCGCGCACGACCCGGTAGTCGGCGACGCGCTCGGCGAGGGCGGGCGTCGCGAGGTGGTAGTCGATCCGCCAGCCGGTGTCGGTGTCGAACGCCTTGCCGCGGTTCGACCACCACGTGTACGGCCCGTCGACCTCGCCGGCGAAGCGGCGGCCGACGTCGACCCAGCCCAGGCCCGTTCCGGTCTCGCCGTCGACCGTCGCGACCGGCTCGCCCGTGGGGCCGGTGAAACGGTCGAAGTAGGCGCGCTCGCGCGGCAGGAAGCCGGCCTTCTTGCGGTTTCCCTTCCAGTTGCGGATGTCGAACTCGCGGTGCCCGACGTTGAGGTCGCCGGTGATGACGGCGAGGGGGCCGAGGTGCGGCATCCGGCTCTCCATCGCGTCGAGGAACGCGTACTTCGCCACCTGCTTGTCGGTGTCGGCCTCGCCCGTGAACACGTAGGCGCTCACCACGGTGAGGTGCTCGCCGGCGACCTCGATGTCGGCCTCGACCCAGCGTCCCTTCGAGTCGAGGTCGTCGTCGCCGAGCTCGATGCGCCAGACGTCGAGAGGCTCACGGGCGGCGATCGCGACGCCCGCGCGGCCCTTCGCCAGCGCCTCGTCGGCGACGAAGTGCCACCCGGGCAGGGCGGCGGCGAGGTCGGAAGCCTGGGCGCGCACCTCTTGCAGCGTCAGGATGTCGACATCGGCCGTCTCGAGCCAGTCGTGCATGCCTTTGCGGGCGGCGGCGCGGATGCCGTTGACGTTGACGGAGGCGATGCGGAGCTGGCGTGACACGCGTGTCAGCGTAACCGGGGCCGGCGACACAGCCGCTCCCGACGCGTCACCCGGGCGTGCCCGCCTCGTTCTCGTCGAGCCGCGCGAGCAGGGCGCGCGCCTGCCGGACGGCGCGGCGTGCCGAGGCGCGTCGCCACCAGCCGGCGTCCGCGAGTGCGCGCTCGGCATCCCGAACCTGGGCCTCGGCGATCAGCCGCAGAGCGCGACGCTCGTCGGCGCGCCGCTCCTCGTCGGTCTTCACCACGAGCGGGATGTCGTCGTCGGCCGCCGATACGGCCACCCACGACGCCGCGACGAGCATGACGATCCCCGCCAGGCGCAGCCACAGGAGGAAGCCGATCAGCACCGAGAACGTCGCCAGCAGGGGGTTGGTGGGGGAGTAGACGGCGAGGAAGCCGGCGCCGAGCTGCAGCAGGCTGAGCGTGACGCCGCCGAAGAGGGCTCCCGGCATGATCGTGCGCCACGGCAGCGAGGTCCCGGTGAGGAACCGGATCAGTCCGGTCAGTGCCGCGGCGTTCAGGACGATCGCGACGAGCACCGACGCCAGGCGGCTCAGCACGTCGATGGTGATCGACTCGTACGGCACGTCGAAGAAGTCGAAGACCTGGCGCACGACACCGCCGGCGACCAGACCCAGCGCCGCGCCCAGGACGAGTGCCAGTCCGAACAGGATCGCGGCGCCGAAGTCGCGCAGCTTCAGCAGGACGTAGTTGCGCGTGTCGAACGGCAGCCCGAAGATGTCGCGCACCGCCCGCCGGGTGAACGTGACGAAACCGATCGCGGTCCAGACGGCGACCGAGAGAGCCACGGCGCCGGTGACGGCGAGCACGCTGCCGCTGTCGCGGGCGATAGCGGTCACGTCGTCGGGCGAGACGGGACCGCCGGTCGAGATCAGCTCGGGGATGTACGAGTTGACGACGCGGATGAGCGCGTCGATCGCGGCCGACGAGCCGCCGAGCCAGAGGCCGACGACCGCGAACGCGGAGTACAGCGTCGCGAAGAGCGCGAACAGCGACTGATAGCTGATGCTCGCCGCGAGCAGGAACCCGTTGTGGCGCAAGAAGTGGCGCCAGACCCGGATCGGGAACCAGCCGAGCGTGCGGCGGGTGATCGTGGTCGCGCGCTCGATCGGCTGGTCGAGGCGCTCGCGCAGCCGCGAGGAGTCCCACCGATCGCGCAGCGCGTCGGCGCTCGACGGATCGGTGGTCACACCCTCGAATGTACCGGCCGCGGGGCGCGGCGACGGGTGGCCCGGCAGGCCGCGCCCGTCACCGGCCGCGCAGAACCGCCTGCTTGACCTCGGCGATCGCCTTGGTCACCTCGATGCCGCGGGGGCACGCCTCGGTGCAGTTGAAGGTCGTGCGGCAGCGCCACACGCCTTCCTTGTCGTTGAGGATGTCGAGACGCACATCGCCCGCGTCGTCACGCGAGTCGAAGATGAAGCGGTGCGCGTTGACGATCGCGGCGGGGCCGAAGTACTGCCCGTCGGTCCAGAACACGGGGCACGACGACGTGCACGCGGCGCACAGGATGCACTTGGTGGTGTCGTCGAAGATCTCGCGGTCGGCGATCGTCTGGATGCGCTCCTTGCCCGCCTCGGGCTTCGAGTTCGCGATGAGGAAGGGCTGCACGTCGCGGTAGGAGGCGAAGAACGGCTCCATGTCGACGACGAGGTCCTTCTCGAGCGGCAGGCCCTTGATCGCCTCGACGTAGATCGGCTGCGAGATGTCGAGGTCCTTGATCAGGGTCTTGCACGCGAGCCGGTTGCGGCCGTTGATGCGCATCGCGTCCGACCCGCAGATGCCGTGCGCGCACGAGCGGCGGAAGGTCAGCGAGCCGTCGACCTCCCACTTAATCTTGTGGAGCGCATCGAGCACGCGGTCGGTCGAGTACAGCTCGACGTCGTAGTCCACCCAGCGCGGCTCGGCGTCGACCTCGGGGTCGAACCGGCGGATGATGAAGGTGACGAGGAACGACTGGATGCCGGTGTCGTTCGTGACTTCCGTCTCGGGGGCGACGAGGGTCATCAGTACTTCCTTTCCAGCGGCGGGTACCGCAGTTCGCCCGCCTCGTTCTTGGTGAAGACGACGGGCTTCCAGTCCAGACGGATGTGGTCCTCGGCGTGCGAGGAGTGCGGGTCGCCCGAGAGGTACGCCATCGTGTGCTGCATGTAGTTCTCGTCGTCGCGCGAGGGGAAGTCGTCGCGCATGTGACCGCCGCGGCTCTCCTTGCGGTTGCGGGCGGCCACGACGACGACCTCGGCGATGTCGAGGAGGAAGCCCAGCTCGACCGCCTCGAGCAGGTCGGTGTTGAACCGCTTGCCCTTGTCGTCGACGTGGATGTTCTTGAACCGCTCGCGAAGGTCCGCGATGACGTCCATGACGTGCAGCAGCGACTCCTCGGTGCGGAAGACCTGCGCGCCCTTGTCCATCTCGTCCTGCAGGGTCTTGCGCAGCACGGCGATGCGCTCGGTGCCCGCGTTGTTGCGCACGCCCTCGATGAGGTCGCGCACACCCGCGGCCGGGTCGTCGGGAAGCGGCACGAAGTCGGCCGTCTTGACGTACTCGACCGCGTTGCGTCCGGCGCGCTTGCCGAAGACGTTGATGTCGAGCAGCGAGTTGGTGCCGAGGCGGTTGGAGCCGTGCACCGAGACGCAGGCGCACTCGCCGGCGGCGTACAGGCCGGGCACGACCGTGGTGTTGTCGGCGAGAACCTCGGCCTTGACGTTGGTGGGGATGCCGCCCATGGCGTAGTGCGCCGTCGGCATCACCGGCACCGGCTTGACGACGGGGTCGACGCCGAGGTAGGTGCGCGCGAACTCGGTGATGTCGGGGAGCTTGGTCTCGAGCACCTCGGCGCCCAGGTGGGTGCAGTCGAGCAGCACGTAGTCGCGGTGCGGACCGGCGCCGCGGCCCTCGGCGACCTCCTGCTGCATGCAGCGCGAGACGATGTCGCGCGGAGCGAGGTCCTTGATCGTGGGGGCGTAGCGCTCCATGAAGCGCTCGCCCGACGCGTTGCGCAGGATCGCGCCCTCGCCGCGTGCGCCCTCAGTCAGGAGGATGCCGAGACCGGCGAGGCCGGTCGGGTGGAACTGGAAGAACTCCATGTCCTCGAGGGGGAGGCCCTTGCGCCAGACGATGCCGACGCCATCGCCGGTGAGCGTGTGGGCGTTGGAGGTCGTCTTGTAGATCTTGCCGAAGCCGCCGGTGGCGAAGATGACCGCCTTCGAGTGGAAGACGTGCAGGTCGCCGGTGGCGAGGTCGTACGCGACCACACCCGCCGTCTGCGTGCTGCCGTCGGCGGCGGTGACGGTGATCAGGTCGAGCACGTAGTACTCGTTGAAGAAGTTGATGCCGAGCTTGACGCAGTTCTGGAAGAGCGTCTGCAGGATCATGTGGCCCGTGCGGTCCGCCGCGTAGCAGGCGCGGCGGACGGGGGACTTGCCGTGATCGGCGGTGTGCCCGCCGAAGCGGCGCTGGTCGATCTTGCCCTCGGGCGTGCGGTTGAACGGCAGGCCCATGTTCTCGAGGTCGATGACGGCGTCGATCGCCTCCTTGGCGAGGATCTCAGCCGCGTCCTGGTCGACGAGGTAGTCGCCGCCCTTGACCGTGTCGAAGGTGTGCCACTCCCACGAGTCCTCTTCGACGTTGGCCAGCGCCGCCGCCATACCGCCCTGGGCCGCACCCGTGTGCGAGCGCGTCGGGTAGAGCTTCGAGATCACCGCGGTGCGCGCACCCGGACCGGCCTCGATCGCGGCACGCATGCCGGCGCCGCCGGCACCGACGATCACGATGTCGAACTGGTGGTAGTGGATGCCGTCCTTGACGACGACCTCGGGGGTCTCGGTGCTCACTCGGCGAGCCTTTCGTTGCTGTGATTCACGTCGTGGGTGCGCCGGGTCAGCCCTGGCACATCTCCCAGAGCATGCTGTCCGCGGTGACGCCCAGGCAGGGGTCGAAGGTGAACACGACGAGCGTGCCCAGCAGGATCAGCAGTGCGGCGGAGAGCCAGATGGCCCACACGAGGACCTTTCGAGCGGTGGCGCCCGTGACGTAGTCGTTGACGATCGTCCGCATGCCGTTGGCGCCGTGGATCAGCGCGAGCCACAGCATCAGCACGTCCCACCACTGCCAGAACGGGCTGGCGAACTTGCCGGCGACGAACGCGAAGTCGATGCCCTTGATGCCCTCGCCGAGCATCAGGTTGACGAACAGGTGCCCGAAGATGAGCACGACCAGGAGCACGCCTGAGGCGCGCATGTAGACCCAGCCCCATTTCTCGAGGTTGGCGCCCTTCTTGCGGACCTGCGGGCTGCGCGGTGCGGCCAGGGTGTCGGCGGTCATCAGTGACCCCCTCCAATCTCCGAGAGAACGATCGGCACGTGGCGAGCGGCGAAGCCGAGCACCGTGACGGCCCACACCGCGAGCACGCCCCACCACAGCTGGCGCTGGTGGCGGGTGGCCCACGGCCACAGGTCGACGGCGATGATGCGCAGGCCGTTGAAGGCGTGGTAGACGATGGCGGCGACCAGCGCGACCTCGCCGAGCCCCATGATCGGGTTCTTGTAGGTGCCGATGACAGCGTCGTAGGCCTCGGGCGACACGCGGATCAGCGCGGTGTCGAGCACGTGGACCAAGAGGAAGAAGAAGATGGCGACGCCGGTGATGCGGTGGAGCACCCACGACCACATGCCCTCGTTGCCGCGGTACAGCGTGCCGCGCGGGGTCTTGGAAGTGGTCTGGGCCACCGACGGTGTGACGCGTGCTGGTGCAGACACGGTCGTCCTCCCTGGATCGAACACGGTTCGTGGGGGCGATCGATGCCCCGGTGGGGTTGTGGCAACCCCCGGCGTCACATGGGCGCACAACGATTCTAGGCCGGGAAAATCGAAGGGGGCGACGAAGGGCACCCTAAAGAAACCGGGTTCTTGCGCCGGGCGTCGTCCGCGCACGCCGGTACTCTCGGAGCATGGTCGACGAGATTCCGGACTTCTATGCCGTCATCCCCGCCGGTGGAGTGGGCAGCAGGCTGTGGCCGCTCTCGCGCGCCGACGCCCCGAAGTTCCTGCACGACCTCACCGGGTCAGGGCATTCGCTGCTGCGTGACACCTGGGACCGCCTCGCCCCCCTCGCCGGGCAGGACCGCATCGCGGTCGTGACGGGTCGCGCGCACCGAGCCGCGGTCGAGGCCCAGCTGCCCGGCATCCCCGACAAGAACGTCTTCCTCGAGTCCGAGCCCCGCGACTCCGCCGCCGCGATCGGTCTGGCCGCGGCCATCCTGCATCGACGTCACCCCGACGTGATCATCGGCTCGTTCGCGGCCGACCATGTCATCCGCGGCACTCGCGTGTTCGAGTTCGCCGTGCGCGACGCGGTCGAGGTCGCGCGCGAGGGCTACATCTGCACGATCGGCATCACCCCCTCCGAGCCCGCGGTCGGCTTCGGCTACATCAAGCGCGGCGGCGAGCTCATCGTCGAGGGCGCCCGTGACGCCTCTCTCGTGGAGCGCTTCGTCGAGAAGCCCGACCTCGAGACCGCGCGCACCTACGTCTCGGATCGCTCGTACCTGTGGAATGCCGGAATGTTCATCTCGCGCGCCGATGTGCTGCTCGCCGAGATCGAGGCGAACAGCCCGGAGCTGCACGCCGGCCTGCTCGAGCTCGCCGAGGCGTGGGACGATCGCGACCGGCGCGGCCCCGCCGTCGACCGCATCTGGCCGACGCTGAAGAAGATCGCCATCGACTACGTCGTCGCCGAGCCGGCCGCCGAGAAGGGCAAGCTCGCCGTCGTTCCGGGTCACTTCGACTGGGACGACGTGGGCGACTTCGCCAGCCTCGCCAAGCTCAACTCCAACGGCCGCAAGAACGACCTGGCCATCCTCGGCGAGAACGCGCGCATCCTCTCCGATGCCGCCAGCGGCATCGTCGTGAGCCACACCTCCCGCGTCATCAGCCTCATCGGCGTCAAAGACATCGTCGTGGTCGACACCCCCGACGCGCTCCTGGTGACCACCAGCGAGAACGCGCAGCGGGTCAAGCACGTCGTCGACGCCCTCAAGCTGACCGGTCGCGGCGACGTTCTGTGACGCTCATATTGCGTCTTTGTAACCATTCGCGAGGCGGGGGGCTTCGGAGGTACGCCCTCGGCGAAACACTGGGTAACTTCGATGCAGCCGCCGCGAAGTCCGCGGCGCCTTCAATGTGGAGGCTGCATTGACTCTCTCGACCCCTCAGAAGCTCGTCGGCATCACCGCCGCCGCGGGCCTTCTCGTCGCTCTCGCCGGATGCGGATCCGCACCCGAGGCGAGCTCGACCGGCGACGCCGCCGGCGAAGCCGTCGACGGCTTCACTCCCTGCCTGATCTCGGACGAGGGCGGCTGGAACGACAAGTCGTTCAACCAGTCGGCCAAGGCCGGTATGGATGCCGCTCTCGAAGAGCTCGGCGTCGAGGGCATCGAGCTCGAGTCGACCACCCCCAACGACTACGCGCCGAACCTCGAGCAGCTCGTCGCCGAGGGCTGCACGTTCATCGTGTCGGTCGGCTTCAACCTCTCGGCCGCCACGGTCGAGTCGGCACTGGCGAACCCCGAGATCGACTACGCGATCATCGACGACCTCGCCGACAACGACTTCAACGGCGAGACCGACGCCCCGAACATCAAGCCGCTCGTGTTCAACACGGCCGAGGCCGCCTACCTCGGTGGCTACGCCGCCGCCGCATGGTCGGAGCAGAGCGGTGTGAACAAGGTCGGCACCTTCGGCGGCATGCAGATCCCGTCGGTCGCCGTGTTCATGGACGGCTTCCAGCTCGGCGTCGAGAAGTACAACGAGGACAAGGGCGGCTCCGTCGAGGTCCTCGGTTGGGACATGGGCACCGAAGAGGGCCTGTTCACCGGTGGCTTCGCGGCGAACGACACGGCCAAGCAGACGGCGCAGAACCTGCTCGACCAGGGCGCGGACGTCATCCTTCCCGTCGGCGGCCCGGTCTACCAGAGCGCAGCCGCGGCGATCACCGACGGCGGCACCGACACCCTCATGCTGGGCGTCGACACCGACCTGGCCGTCGCCGACGAGACCGTCGCCGACCTCGTGCTCGTCTCGATCATGAAGGCCATCGACGTCGCCGTGCGCGACGCCACCATCGAGGCCGCCGGTGGCGACTTCGAGGTGGAGCCCTACGTCGGCACGCTCGAGAACGAGGGCGTGAAGCTGTCGAGCTTCCACGACTTCGAGTCGCAGCTGCCCGAGGGCCTGCTCGACGAGCTGACCGCGCTGCAGGAGTCGATCGTCGCCGGTGACATCACCGTGGAGTCGCCGAACTCCCCGTGATCCGGTTCTGAGGTCGGGGCCGGGAGACGATCGTCTCCCGGCCCCGATTCCTGTCCGCGGTACTCCAACGTCGCATAGATTGGCGAACATGAAGCTCGAACTCCGGGGCATCACCAAGCGCTTCGGCACCCTCGTCGCGAACGACCACATCGACCTCGTGGTCCGGCCCGGCGAGATCCACGCCCTGCTGGGCGAGAACGGCGCCGGCAAGTCGACCCTGATGAACGTCCTCTACGGTCTGTACCAGGCCGACGAGGGTCAGATCCTGCTCGACGACGCCCCCCAGAACTTCCGCGGCCCGGGCGATGCCATGGCCGCCGGCATCGGCATGGTGCACCAGCACTTCATGCTCATCCCCGTCTTCACCGTCGCCGAGAACGTCATGCTCGGGCACGAGGACACGAAGGGCATCGGCGCCCTCGACCTCGCCAAGGCCCGGCGCCACGTCCGCGAGGTGGCCGACCGCTTCGGCTTCCAGATCGATCCCGACGCCGTCGTCGGCGACCTCCCCGTCGGCGTGCAGCAGCGCGTCGAGATCATCAAGGCGCTCTCGCGCGACGCGAAGGTGCTCGTGTTCGACGAGCCGACCGCCGTGCTGACCCCGCAGGAGACCGACGAGCTCATGGCGATCATGCGCCAGCTGCGCGACGAGGGCACGTCGATCGTGTTCATCACGCACAAGCTGCGCGAGGTCCGCGAGGTCGCGGACCGCATCACCGTCATCCGCCTGGGCAAGGTCGTCGGCGAGGCGTCGCCGACCGCCACCAACGCCGAGCTCGCCTCGCTCATGGTCGGACGTGCCGTCGAGCTCACCGTCCGGAAGGACGCGCCGCGACTCGGCGACGGCGGGCTCGCGGTGCGGGACCTGCGGGTGCTGACCCCCGCCGGCGCCGTCGTCGTCGACGGCGTGAGCTTCGACGTGCGTCCGGGCGAGGTCCTGGGCGTCGCTGGCGTCCAGGGCAACGGTCAGACCGAGCTCGTCGAGGCCATCGTCGGCCTCGCGAGCAAGATCGAGGGCTCGATCCGCCTCGGCGACACCGAGCTGGTCGGGCGCAGCGTCCGCGGCATCCTCGACGCCGGCGTCGGTTTCGTGCCCGAGGATCGCAAGGAGGACGGCCTCGTCGGCGGATTCTCCGTCGCCGAGAACCTCATCCTCGACCGGTCGAGCGATCCGGCGTTCGTGCGCGGCGGCACCGTCCGGCGCGCAGCGCTCGAGTCGTTCGCCCGCGACCGCATCGCCGAGTACGACATCCGCACGCAGGGGCCCCACACGCCCGCCGGGACCCTTTCGGGCGGCAACCAGCAGAAGGTCGTCATCGCGCGCGAGATGAGCCGCGAGCTGCGCCTGTTCGTCGCCGCGCAGCCCACGCGCGGCGTCGACGTCGGCTCGATCGAGTTCATCCACAAGCGCATCGTCGAGACGCGTGACGCCGGCGTGCCCGTCGTCGTCGTCTCGACCGAGCTCGACGAGGTCACGGCCCTCGCCGACCGCATCGCGGTGATGTACCGCGGCACGATCATCGGCATCGTCCCCGCCGACACTCCCCGCGACATCCTCGGCCTCATGATGGCCGGCGAACCCCACCCGGAGGTGGCCGCATGAGCGACTCGACACCCGGAGCGCACGAGAGCGCCCGCAGCGGCGCCCCCGAGCAGCTGCCCGCCGCGTCGGGCCCGCTGACCGGACAGCCCGAGGTGGCCCCGCCGCCGCGTTCGAACGTCTTCCTCAAGGAGCTGCTGCGCGGCAGCGCCGTCACCACGATCCTCGCGATCGTGCTCGCGATGATCGCCGGCGGCGTGCTCATCGCTTTCACCGACGACGACGTGCAAGAGGCGGCCGGCTACTTCTTCGCCCGTCCCGGCGACACCCTGGCGGCTATCTGGGCCGCCGTCTCCGGCGGCTACGAGGCGCTCTTCCGCGGCGCGGTGTTCAATCCCCGCGGCAACTCCTTCGCCGCGCAGATCCGTCCGCTGACGAACTCGCTCGGCTTCGCCGCGCCGCTCATCGCGGCCGGTCTCGGCGTCGCCCTGGCCTTCCGCGTCGGCCTGTTCAACATCGGCGCGCGCGGTCAGATCCTCGTGGGTGCCGGCTTCGCGGCGCTCGTCACCTTCGGCCTCGACCTGCCCATGTGGATCCACCTGCCGCTGACCCTGCTCGCCGGTATCGCCGGCGGCGCGCTCTGGGGCGGCATCGTCGGTGTGCTCAAGGCGCGCACCGGCGCTCACGAGGTCATCCTCACGATCATGCTCAACTACGTGGCGTTCTACTTCGTCACGTGGATGATCCGGACCCCGGGGCTGCTGCAGAAGCCGGGCACGAACCAGCCGATCACCTCCGAGACGCCGGCCTCCGCGCAGTTCCCCGAGCTGCTCGGAGCGGGCTTCCCGTCGCTGGACTGGGGCTTCGTGATCGTCATCGCCGCGACCGTGCTGGTGTGGTGGATTATCGAGCGCTCGAGCCTCGGCCTGCGGATGCGCGCGGTGGGCGAGAACCCCCACGCGGCCCGCGCTGCGGGCATCGGCGTCGAGCGCATCTACGTCTACGCGATGCTGTTCGCGGGCGGGCTCGCCGGACTCGCGGCCATGAACCAGATCCAGGGGTCGATCACGACGGGCTTCAGCGGCACGATCGACGCCGGCATCGGCTTCGACGCCATCACCGTGGCCCTCCTCGGCCGCAGCAGGGCATGGGGCGTCTTCGCCGCCGGCATCCTGTTCGGCGCCCTGAAGGCGGGCTCGTTCTCGATGCAGGCGCAGGGCATCCCCGTCGACATCGTGCTGGTCGTCCAGGCCCTGATCGTGCTCTTCATCGCTGCGCCGCCCCTGCTGCGCACGGTGTTCTTCCTCCCCAAGACCGACCTCGAGAAGGCGGCGAAAGCGCGAGCCAAGGCCGCGAAGAAGGCGGTGACGGCATGACGACGCTCAGCCCCACGGCATCCGACGACGGAACCATCCACCTCGCCACCGTGAAGCAGCGGCACCTCAAGGTGCCGATCACGCTCGCGGTCGTGACGCTGCTGCTCGCGGCGCTGTTCGCCTTCGCGCCCCGCGACGGCGAGAGCACCTTCCGGCTCGGCGACGCCTCGGCGGCGGTCGGGCTGCCCGACGTCGCCGTCCCGACCGCGCTCACCGCGTGGACGGTGCTCGTGCTCATCGCCCTCATCGCGGCGGCGGCGTTCTGGCTCGCGTGGAGCTATCGCGACATCCCGCTGTGGCTGACACTGCTGTTCGGCATCCTCGGGGTGTTCGCCTTCCTCACATGGGCGGCGGCCGACGGCCTCGTGCCCGTCACGGGCCTGCTCTTCGGAGCGGTGTCGCTGTCGGTGCCGCTCGTGTTCGGCGCCCTCGGCGGCGTCATCGGCGAGCGGGTCGGCGTCGTGAACGTCGCGATCGAGGGTCAGCTGCTGCTCGGCGCGTTCTCGGCCGCGCTGCTGTCGAGCATCACGGGAAACCCGTTCGTGGGGCTGATCGGCGCGATGATCGGCGGCGTCCTGGTGTCGTTCGTGCTCGCCGCGTTCGCGATCAAGTACCTCGTCGAGCAGGTCATCGTCGGTGTCGTCCTCAACGTGCTCGTGACCGGCCTCACCGGCTTCCTCTACGGCGCGCTGCTCGTGCCCAACGAGAGCGAGCTGAACCGTCCCGTCCGCTTCACGCGCCTCGAGATCCCGGTGCTCGGTGACATCCCGATCATCGGCCCGGTGCTGTTCAACCAGACGATCATCGTCTACCTGATGTTCGTCACGGTCGCCGTCGTCACGTGGGCGCTGTACCGCACGCGGTGGGGCCTGCGCCTGCGCGCCGTCGGCGAGCACCCGCAGGCCGCCGACACGGTGGGCATCAACGTCAACCGCACGCGGTTCTGGAACGTCTCGCTCGCCGGCGCCATCGCCGGCATCGGCGGCGCGTACTTCACGCTCGTCTCGGTGCCGCAGTTCGGCAAGGAGATGACCGCCGGCCTCGGCTTCATCGCGCTGGCCGCCGTCATCTTCGGCCGCTGGGACCCGCTGCGCGCCGCCCTCGCCGGGCTGCTGTTCGGGTTCGCGACCAACCTCCAGAACCTGCTGACCGTGCTGCGGACGCCGATCCCCAGCGAATTCATGCTCATGCTCCCGTACGTGGTGACGATCCTCGCGGTCGCCGGCTTCGCCGGTCAGATCCGCGGGCCGGCCGCGGCGGGCAAGCCGTACATCAAGGGATGACCACCGACGTGACCGACATCGACTGGGACGAGCTGCGCGCCGTCGCCACCGACGCCATGACCCGCGCCTACGCGCCGTACTCCCGTTACAAGGTGGGGGCCGCGGCTCTCGTCAGCGACGGTCGCATCGTCTCGGGATGCAACGTCGAGAACGCCTCGTACGGGGTCGGCCTCTGCGCCGAATGCGCCCTCGTCGGCGACCTGCACATGTCGGGCGGCGGACAACTCGTCGCCTTCGTGTGCGTCAACAACGACGGGCAGACCATCATGCCCTGCGGACGGTGCCGTCAGCTGCTGAACGAGTTCGCCCTGCCCGGAATGCTGCTCGAGACCGTCTCGGGCATCCGCACGATCGATGAGGTGCTGCCCGACGCGTTCGGGCCCCGCGACCTCGAGGAGACCGCCCGATGAGCGCCGAGTCCACCGCAGCCGCATCCGCCGTCGAGGCATTCGACGCCGTCGACGTCATCCGCACCAAGCGCGACGGCGGCGCCGTTCCCGAGGACGCCCTGCGCTGGATGATCGACGCCTACACGCGCGAATACGTCGCCGACTCGCAGATGGCCGCCTTCGCCATGGCCGTGCTGCTCAACGGCATGGAGCGCGACGAGATCCGGGTCATGACCGACGCGATGATCGCCTCGGGCGAGCGCATGAGCTTCGCCGGCCTCGGCAAGCGGACGGTCGACAAGCACTCCACCGGAGGCGTCGGCGACAAGATCACCCTGCCGCTCGCGCCCCTCGTGGCGGCGTTCGGCGTCGCCGTGCCGCAACTGTCGGGCCGCGGACTGGGCCACACCGGCGGCACGCTCGACAAGCTCGAGTCGATCCCGGGCTGGCGCGCGGCGCTGTCGAACGACGAGATGTTCGCGCAGCTCCAGGACGTCGGCGCCGTCATCTGCGCGGCGGGCTCGGGGCTCGCCCCCGCCGACAAGCGCCTCTACGCGCTGCGCGACGTCACCGGCACCGTCGAGGCGATCCCGCTGATCGCGTCGAGCATCATGTCGAAGAAGATCGCCGAGGGAACCGAGTCGCTCGTCCTCGACGTGAAGTTCGGCTCGGGCGCGTTCATGAAGGACGTCGACAAGGCCCGGGAGCTCGCCCGCACGATGGTCGCGCTCGGTGCCGACTCGGGCGTGGCGACGACGGCGCTGCTCACCGACATGAACGCGCCGCTGGGTCTCGCGATCGGAAACGCGAACGAGGTCCGAGAGTCCGTCGAGGTGCTCGCCGGCGGCGGCCCGGCCGACGTCGTCGAACTGACCGTGGCGCTGGCGCGGGAGATGCTCGCGCTCGCGGGACAGCCCGACGCCGACGTCGAGGCCGCGCTGGCCGACGGACGGGCCATGGACGTCTGGCGCCGCATGATCCAGGCGCAGGGCGGAGACCCGGATGCCGCGCTGCCGACGCCCCGCGAGACCCACACCGTCACCGCGCCGACCGCGGGGGTGCTCTCGCGCCTCGAGGCCCTGCCGTTCGGCATCGCCGCCTGGCGCCTCGGGGCCGGCCGCGCCCGCGCCCAGGATCCCGTGATCCACGCGGCGGGCATCGACCTGCACGTCAAGCCCGGCGACGAGGTCGCCGCCGGTCAGCCGTTGTTCACCCTGCTGGCCGACGATGGTGCCCGCTTCGACCGGGCTCTCGACGCGCTGCACGGCGCGTGGGAGATCGACGACGACGCGCCGCCCGCCGGCCCGCTGGTCCTCGAGCGCATCACCGCCTGACGCCCACCGGCATCCGTCCGCCGCCACACCCCGCCACACGACCGAAGGAGCCGCCATGCCGATCGAACAGCACGCCGACACGAAGCTGCAGGGCGTCTCGGTGCGCTCGCTGCCGAAGGTGTCGCTGCACGACCACCTCGACGGCGGCGTGCGTCCCGCGACGATCGTCGAGCTGGCCGACGAGATCGGGCACGCGCTGCCCGAGACCGACGCGGACGACCTCGCCGACTGGTTCGAGGAGCAGAGCGACTCCGGCTCGCTCGTCGACTACATCGAGACGTTCGAGGTCACCCTCGCGGTCATGCAGACGCGCGACGGGCTCCGCCGCATCGCGCGCGAGTTCGTCACCGATCTCGCGGCCGACGGCGTCGTCTACGGCGAGGTGCGCTGGGCGCCCGAGCAGCACCTGCTGCGCGGCCTGTCGCTGCAGGACGCCGTCGACGCCGTGCAGGAGGGCATCGAAGAGGGCGAGGATGCCGCCGAGGCCGACGGCCACGACATCCGGGTCGGACAGATCCTCTCGGCGATGCGGCAGGAGGGGCGCTCGCTCGAGATCGCGCAGCTGGCTGTCGCCAACCGCGCACGCGGCGTCTCGGGCTTCGACATCGCCGGCCCCGAGGACGGGTTCCTGCCCGCGCAGCACCGCGCGGCGTTCGACTATCTCGCCTCGGAGTTCTTCCCGGTGACCGTCCACGCCGGCGAGGCCGCGGGGCTCGACTCGATCCGCTCGGCCATCATCGACGGCCGGGCGCTGCGTCTCGGGCACGGCGTTCGCATCGCCTCGGACCTCAACGTCGTCTCGCGCGCCGGCGAAGAGGTGCTCGTGCAGTTCGGCGACCTCGCGCGGTGGGTGCGAGATCGTGAGATCCCGCTGGAGCTGTCGCCCTCGTCGAACCTGCAGACCGGCGCCATCGAGGCCTGGGGCACGCAGTGGGAGGACCACCCGTTCGACCTGCTTTACCAGCTCGGGTTCTCGGTCACGGTGAACGTCGACAACCGCACGCAAAGCCGCACCTCGCTCACCCGCGAACTGGCGACGCTGGCAGAGACGTTCGAGTACGACCTCGACGACCTGCAGGCGTTCCAGCTCAACGCTGCAGCGGGCGCGTTCCTCTCCGTCGAAGAGCGCGAAGAGCTGATCGAGGTCATCGCCGAGGGCTTCGCCCGCTGACCGCCCGCCGTCGGCGGCCCGGTGGGCGGGGCGCTAGGCGCGGGGCGCTAACTCCTCAGAATCGGTCGCCCTCGGCTCTCTCGACGAGGTAGCGCCGCGCCGGGCTGCCGGATGTGAGGAGTTAGCGCGACGGCCGGCTGGCCAGCACGGCTCGCAGCTGTTCGGCCAGCACGTCGCGGTGGTGGAAAATGTCCTCGGCGAGCGGGCGGACGGTCGTATACCCCTGCGCGGCGGCGGCGAGGTCGCGTCGCTTGTCGCGTTTGAGCGTGGCCCAATCGGCGTGGTGCGCCTCGCTGTCGCACTCGATGATGAGCCATCCCTCGACGAGGAAGTCGACGCGGCCCACTCCCTCGACGACGACCTGGGTCTCGAAGCGGCATCCGAGCGCCCGGAGGATGAGGCGCAGAAGCGTCTCGGCTCCGGACTCGGCCGACGGGTCGAGCAGCGCCCGCAACCGGCGATAGCGACGTGGCAGGCGGCGGAAGATCTCGGCGATGTCGCCGGCGTCGATCATCCGCTGGTGCCACGCGCTGTCGAGCGTCGCGACCGCCGCGCGGGGTTCCTGACAGCGGCAGGACTGGGCCAAGGCCGAGACGATGTCCGACAGGACCGACGTCGGCGGGTCGGCATCGCGGCGCCAGTGCCGGACGACACCGTCGGGCGCCGGGGGAAGCCTGCTCGCGCCGACGCGGGCGTTGACGTGCAGCGACCGGTGCTCGAGGACGAAGACGCCGGCCGCGCGGAGCAGCGAGACGCAGTCGAGGCGGCATCCCAGACGCGCGGCGGCCAGGACGTCGGGATGCGTGGCTGCGGGAAGGTAGCGTCCGCGCCGCACGCGCACGAGCTGGCCGGAACCGAGGGCGCGGGCGAGCTCCGCGCGACCGAGCCGCAGGTCGTCGGCGCTCATCCAGTCGGTCGGAAGCACGCGAGCAGTCTGCGCCAGCCGGGCCGCCCGGGCCCCCCACGACGGCCCGCGGGGGAGGGGCCGCCGCGGCTGCCTCTTGGGGAGGCGTCGGTGGCTCCGCCGCTGCGCCGCGCCAACTCCTCATAACCCGACGTCCGACGCCCCCACACCGGCCGTTCTGCCGCGAAGCCGCACGGATCTGAGGAATTACAGCCCGAGCCATCGCCGATTCCGGCTGCCGCGGGCCCAGCGCCCGCCCGCCGGTAGCCGGGCCGTCGCGGGCGCTGGGTCCGCCGTAGCGGCCCACCGCTGGGGCGCCGGACCCCGGCCGGGCCGTCGCCAACTCCTCAAGACCCGAGGGCTCGAACCGTCAGGCCGGCAGATCGGGCGCGAAACCTCGCGGATTTGAGGAGTTGCCGCGAGCCGCCGCCGGCCCGGGCCACCCACCCGGGCGTCGCGGGGTCAGCGGGGGAGGGTGGCGACCAGCTCGGCGAGGGCAGCGGTGACGTCGGCGCGCATGTCGGCGTCCGAGATCGTCGGGGTGCCGTCTCCGGCTTGAGGACCGTAATCGCCGAACGAGGCGTGGCTGGCGCCGGGGATCTCGATGAGGGTGGCGTCCGCCGGGAGCAGACCGCGGTTGTCGTCGACCTTCTGCGGCGTGGTCAGGCCGTCCTCCGAGCCCGAGAGGCTCAGGACGGGCAGATCGGTCTCGGAGAGGTCGTTCGCGCAGTACGACGCGAACAGCACCAGGCCGTCGGCGTCGGGGGCGAGCTGGCAGGCACGGACGCCGCCGAGGGAGTGGCCCCCGACGAGCCAGGTCGACACGTCGGGCACGGCGTCGGTGAACGACGTGAGCGGTCGCGGATCGAAGAACGCGAGGTTGAGCCACGGGCGGGTGATGACGACGGTCACGCTCTCGTCCGCGACGACTCCGGCGAGGATCGCGGCGTAGGCCTCCGCCTCGACCTTGGCGCCGGGGATGAAGACGAGCCCGACGTCCGACGCCCCCGAAGCGGGCGCGATCACGACGTTGCCGCCGACCTCAGACATGGCGACGCGGTCGTCGCCGCGCACATCGTCGCGGGGTCCCGGCTCCGCCGCCATGACGCCGACCTGACTCCAGATCAGGATGCCGACGACGCCGACGAGCAGCAGGCCGGCGAGCACGCCCAGCGCGATGAACACCACGCGTCGAACACGCGAACGTCGCCGGACTCCCGCACCGGCAGAGGTGGGGGAGTCCGGCGTCGTGTCGCTCATCGGGCGTCGGTGCCCAGCGCCGTCTGCCGTGCGGTGACGGCGGCCTCGATACGGGCGAACAGCGGATGCTGCGGCTCGAGACCCGTGACGGATGCCGTGAGGGTCGCGGCATCCTCGGTGCGCAGGCGCTCCTGCAGCTCGACCGACTGCGGGTCCTCGGGCTCGTCGAACGCGAGCGCGGCACCCACCGCTGCCACCAGGGCGTCGACGGAGAGGCCGAGCTCGGCCGCTTCCGCCGCCGGTCCGATGAAGCGCTCGTGTCGCGAGAGCTTGCGCAGCGGCTGGCGCCCGACGCGGCCTACGGTGTCGGGCAGCTCGGGGTTCGCGAAGCGGCGGAGGATCGTGGCGCGGTACTCGGCGAGTTCAGCGGCGTCGAGGCCGTGCTTGCGCTCGAGCAGCGCCGAGGTCTCCTCGAGGGCGGCGGCCACGCCGGCGGCGATCTCGGGCACCGCGAGCGACTCGGCGATGGTGCTGGTGCCCGCCTGTGCGCCGAAGTACGCGGTGGTGGCGTGCCCGGTGTTGACGGTGAACAGCTTGCGCTCGATGTAGGGCTCGAGGTCGTCGACGAAGTGCGCGCCGGGGATGCTCGGCAGCGCGTCGCCGAACGGTCCGGCCTCGATCGCCCACTCGAAGAAGGGCTCGACCGTGACGTCGACGCCGCCGTCCGCGGGCTGCGCCGGGACGATGCGGTCGACCGCGGTGTTGGCGAAGATCGCCCGTCCGGAAACGGCTTCCCAAGCGTCGCCGGCCTGAGCCCGGATCTCGTCGCGCAGCAGGTCGGTCGCGCCGATGGCGTTCTCGCACGCCATGACCGCCAGGGGAGCGGCGGCGGGGTCGCGCAGGGCGAGCCCGGCGAGGATGTGCGGTGCGATGAACTTCAGCACCGTGGGGCCGACGGCGGTGGTGACCACGTCAGCGGTGGCGACGGCGTCGGCGACGGCCTGCGGGTCGGCGGCGCTGTTCAGGGCGCGGAACCCGGTCACGACCTTGTCGACGCCCCCGTCGCCGACCTCGTGCACCGTGTACTCCGACGCGGCGTTGATCGCGTCGACGAGGGGAGCGGCGACGTCGGAGAAGACGAGGTCGTAGCCGCCCTCGTGCAGCAGCAGACCGACGAAGCCGCGGCCGATGTTGCCGGCGCCGAAGTGGACCGCGGTGCTCACTGGTTCACCGAGGCGAGCAGGTCGAAGAGCTCTTCGGGCGTCTGCGCGGCCTTGAGGCGCGCGACGTCGTCCTCTTCCGAGAAGAGCAGGGCGATCTGCGACAGGATGTCGAGGTGCTCGTCGCCCTTGCCGGCGATGCCGACGACGAAGGTGACGGGCTCGCCGTTCCAGTCGACGCCGCCGTCGTAGCGGACGAACGACAGCGCCGAGTCGAGGATCGCGTCCTTGGTCTCGTTGGTGCCGTGGGGGATCGCCAGCTCGTTCCCCATGTACGTCGAGACGGTCAGCTCGCGCTGCTGCATGGCGTCGAAGTAGGCCGAGGTCACGGCGCCGGCGGACTCGAGGATGTCGGCCGCTTCCTGCATCGCCTCCTCGCGGGTGGCGCTTCCGGAGTGGATGCGGATCTGACCGATGTTCAGGACCTCACGTGCCATGTCTGTCTCCTCTGAGGGGTGGTGCTGGGGGTATGAGTCGGGGCCGGAGCGGATGGACCGCTCCGGCCCCGCGTCTGGGGTTCGAGCCTACGCGTCGCCGCCGTGCTGCTTGCGGACCATCTCGACGACCTCGTCGTACTTCGGCGAGTTCATGAAGTTGTCCACGGACACGTGCATCGCGTCGGGCGTGCGCTGGCGTGCGCGGTCGGTGAGCTGGTTCTGCGTGATGACCAGATCGGCCGAGTTGTCGAGGTTGGCGATCGCCTTGTTGACGACCGTGACACCTTCGATGCCCGCCTTCTTGATCTTGTTGCGCAGCACGCTCGCGCCCATCGCGGACGAGCCCATGCCGGCGTCGCACGCGAAGACGATGTTGCTCACCTGCTTGGTCGCCGTGGCCGCGCCGGTGCCGGCTGCGGCTTCCTCGGCGGCGGTCGCCACCTCGGCGTCGCGGCCGCCGGAGCGACGGAGCGAGTCCATCGCGGCCGACGACTTGCCCTTGTTGGCCTCGGTCTGCGCGATGGCGGCCTCGAAGTCCGAGCCCTCGGCGGCCAGGTCGCGCTTGCGGGTGGCCCGCAGGATGACCGCCGACACGATGAACGTGACGGCCGCGGCCAGGACGACCGACAGCAGCACCACGACCAGGTTGCCGACGCCGCCGGGCAGAGCCGCCGCGACGACCGCGATGATGCTTCCGGGGGCCGCCGGGAAGGCCAGACCGCCGCCGAGCAGCATGTTGGTGGTCACACCGGTGGCGCCACCGGCGATGAGGGCGAGGATGAGCATCGGCTTGCTCAGCGCGTACGGGAAGTAGATCTCGTGGATGCCGCCGACGAACTGGATCACCGCGGCACCGGGAGCGGAGGCCTTGGCGGCGCCGACACCGAAGAAGGTGAAGGCCAGCAGGAGGCCGATACCGGGGCCGGGGTTCGCCTCGATGAGGAACAGGATCGAGCGACCGAACTCCTCGCTCTGCTGCACACCCAGCGGCGTGAAGACGCCGTGGTTGATCGCGTTGTTGAGGAACAGCACCTTGGCCGGCTCGACGATGATCGAGACGAAGGGCAGCAGGTTCAGGCTGACGAGCCAGTCCACCGCGGCGCCGAGCCCCTGGCTGACGACGCGGAAGAACGGACCGAAGGCGAAGAAGCCCACGACCGCGAGGATCATCGACAGGATGCCGGCGGAGAAGTTGTTCACGAGCATCTCGAAGCCCGGCTTGATCTTGCCGTCCCAGATCCGGTCCATGTACTTCACCGCGAGGGCGGCCAGGGGGCCCATGATCATGGCGCCGAGGAACATCGGGATGTTCGTGCCGGCGATGACACCGACGGTGGCGATCGTCGCCACGACGCCACCGCGCTCGCCGTAGACCATGCGGCCCGCGGTGTTGGCGATGAGCAGCGGCAGCAGGTACGTGATCATCGGGCTGACGAGGCCGACGTACGCCATGACGTTCGTGCCGTCGCTCTCGGCGAGCGCCGTCATGGCGCCCTCCCAGCCGATGGCCTCGAGGTTGCCCGAGCCGCCGATGATGTCGGCGACCGGGTACCAGTGGATGCCGAACGGGCTGTCGGCGCCGAGGAAGCCGGCGGGGATGAACAGCATGGTGATGAAGCCCCATGCGATGAACGCAGCGATGTTGGGCATGATCATGCCCGACAGGAAGGTGCCGAATCGCTGGACGGCGACGCGGGCTCCTCCTGTCTTCTTATCGACTGTTGACGTCGTTGTCATTTCTGGTTTCTCCTTCTGGTGCGGGTCAGATACCGGCGGCTTGCTGGGCGGCCGCTCGGGCGGATGCCGCGTCGGTCGCGGTCAAGGCTGCTTCGGCGATGCGTCGGGCGTCGTCGAGGCTGTGGGTGAGCAGGGTGGCGCGGACGTCGGCGAGCGCGGTGGGCGCCATCGACAGGCTCGTGGCGCCGAGGCCCACGAGCACGACGGCCAGCAGGGGGTCGGCCGCGGCTTCGCCGCAGATGCCCACGGGCTTGCCGTTGGCCTGGCCCGCCTTGCCGGTCTCGTGGATGAGACGCAGCACGGCCGGGTGCCAGGGGTCCTGGAACGACGACACCGAACCGAGCAGCCGGTCGGCGGCGAGGGTGTACTGGGTGAGGTCGTTGGTGCCGATCGAGGCGAAGTCGGCGACCTTCAGCACGTGATCGGCCAGCAGCGCCGAGGACGGCACCTCCACCATCACGCCGGCGGTCTTGACGCCGTACTCGCGGGCGATCGAGACGAAGTACTCGGTCTCCTCGACGGTCGACACCATCGGCGCCATGACCCACAGGTCGGCCTCGGTGGCGGCGTCGGCCTCGGCGAGCGCAGTCAGCTGCTCGCGCAGGATGTCCTCGCTGGCGCGCAGCGCGCGCAGGCCGCGCAGACCGAGAGCGGGGTTCTCCTCGTGCGCATCGTTGAGGAACGCGAGCGGCTTGTCGGCACCGGCATCCAGCGCTCGGACGACGACCTTCTGGCCGGGGAACGCCTGCAGGAGCTTCGTATAGGCCTCGCGCTGCTGCGCGACGGTGGGCGCCTGCGACGAGCTGAGGAAGAGGAACTCCGTGCGGAAGAGGCCGACGCCCTCGGCGCCGAGCTCGACGGCCTGCGCTGCGCCCTCGGGCTTGCCGAGGTTGGCCAGCAGCGGGATGGCGGTGCCGTCCGACAGCGCGCCCGGGGTGATGGGAGCGGATGCGGCCGACTTGCGCTCGTCGGCGCGGTTCTGGGCCTGAGCCAGCTCGTCGTCGCTGGGGTCGGTGGTCACGACGCCCTTGGCGGCGTCGACGATGACGGTCTGTCCGTCGGTGAGGCCCGCCGCCTCGGTCACGCCGACGACGGCGACGATGGACTTCTCGCGGGCGAGGATCGCGGTGTGCGAGGTGGGGCCGCCCTCGGAGGTGACGAGCGCGAGGACCATGTCGAGGTCCAGCAGGGCGGTGTCGGCGGGGGCGAGGTCCTTGGCCACGAGGACGAAGGGGTGGCCGGGCTCGGGCACACCGGGGGCGGGGACGCCGCGCAGGTGGGCGATGACGCGCTGGGCGACGTCGTCGAGGTCGGCGGCGCGCTCACCGAGGTAGCCGCCCATGGCGGAGAGGGTGTCGCGGAACGAGGCGAAGGCGTCGTAGACGGCGAACTCGCCGGTCTTGCCGGCCTGCAGGCGCGAGGCGACCTCGGCTTCGAGGCTCGGGTCCTCGGCCATCATGGCCTGGGCCTCGAGGACGTCGCGGGCGGCTCCACCGGCCTGCGCACCGCGCTGCTCGAGCTCGCGTGCCACGGCGGCGACGGCATCCTTGACGCGCGTCGTCTCCTCGTCGATGCTCCGGGTGGAGGCCTCGTCCTTCGGCGCCGGAAGCGGCTCCGCCATCCGCGCGATCGGTCCCTGTGCGACACCCAGGCCGATGCCCACTCCGCGAAGCTCACTCATTGCTCGATCTCCTTCGTCTCGTCCGATTTCGTATCAGTGGTCGTTCGTCGTCACTCGTCGTGGTCGGTGGCGAGCAGATCCGCGAGTTCGTCGAGGACGTTCTCGGCGTTGTCGCCACCGGCTGTCAGGGTCACGTAGTCGCCGTACTCGACGCCGAGTGCGATGACCCCGAGGATGCTCGCCGCATTGACCGGCGAACCGGATCCCTTGGCGATCGTGACATTCGCGCCGGACTGCTTGACCGCCTGCGCGAACAGCTTGGCAGGTCGGGCGTGCAGCCCGTTGGACGATCCGATGCGGACGGTGCGCGATGCCTCGCTCATGAGGAGGTCCTCTCCGTTGAAGGGATGTCGGTGCTGGAACGGGGGTGCGGAGGGGCCGGCGCGGTGACCAGCGCGAGCGTCCGGCTGCCGTCGAGATCTCGGAAGATGTCGTGAGGCATCAGGATGACGCGCGTCCCGCGAGCAGCCGCGGCCTCGGTGATCCGGTCCAGCTTCGGGATGAGCTGGGGTCCGACGAGAACGACATCCGCCGCGTCGAGATCGATCGGCAGTGACTGCTCGGTTCCGGCGGTGGCGGTGATGTCCAGGCCGCTCGCCTGCGCCGCATGGCGAACCCGCTGTGCGACGAAGGTGCTCGACGCACCAGCGCCGCATACGACCAGGATCCTCATCGACCCGCCTCCTCCTCCGAACAATTGTTGTGAGCGACCTGGGAGGAGACAACCCATTCCTGCTTCCGCGGGGGCGGAAGACGGGCCCGGCCATGATGGAATGGGAGCGTGACCAGGAGCCGGCAGGATCGCGTTCTCGCGATCCTCGTGCGCGACGGCGACTGGGTGACCGCTTCCGGGCTCGCGGACGCGATCGGCGTCACCCCGCGATCGATCCGCAGCTACGTCACGGCGCTCAACGCGCGCGTGCCCGACGGCGTCGTGGTCGAGTCCGGCCCGCAGGGGTATCGCGCCGGCCCCGACAGCGGGTCGGCGGTGCACGTCGGCGACGGCGGAACGCCGCGCGAGCGGCTGCACCGGCTCGTGCGCTCGCTGCTCGACGCCCCCGACGGCATCGACGTCTTCGAGACCGCGGACGCCTTCTTCGTGAGCCCCGCGACGATCGACGCCGACCTCGGACGCGTGCGCGGTCTGCTGGGCGGCACCGAGCTCAGCCTCGAGCGCACCGCGTCGCGGGCGCGCCTGCGGGGCACCGAGATGGCGCAGCGGCGACTGCTCAGCCGACTCGCCCACGAGGAGACCGACGACGGGTCGTTCGACCTCGACAGCCTTCGCCGCACCCTCGGCGAGCGGTCGGTCGGCGCCGTGGCCTTCGGCCCGTTCAAGGACGACCTCGTCGCCGAGCTGACCGAGCTCGGCTACTTCGTCAACGAGTTCGGCATCGGCGATGTCGTCATGCACATCGCGATCGCCGCCGACCGGATCGCCCGGGGTCGCGCGCTCGAGGTGGCCGAGGCCGATGACGCCGCGTTCCGGGCCGAGGTCGGCGACATCCTCGACCGCCTGACCCGCCGGCACCTCGGTGTCGTGCTCGGCTCGGGCGACCGCCAGCATCTCGCGGCGCTCGTCCTCACCCGCGTGGTGGCGCCCGGCGCGACCGAGCCCGCAGCGCTCATCCGCGAGCGCATCGATCCCGACGTCGCGGCCGCGGTGCGCGACGTCGTCCGCCGCGCGGCCGCCGAGTTCCTCGTCGACATCGACCAGGAGGACTTCGTGCTGCGCCTGTCGCTGCACGTGCAGAACCTCCGGCACCGCGCACGCGAGCAGGCGTGGTCGCGCAATCCGCTGACGCGTTCGCTCAAGACGACCTATCCGATGATCTTCGAGGTCGCGGTGTACATCGCCGATGCGCTGCGCGGGCTGCTCGGCATCCCGTTGCTCGACGACGAGATCGCGTACATCGCCATGCACGTGGGCGGGCGCCTCGAGCGCAGCCGGCTGTCGGCGCAGGCGCTCACGGCGACGATCGTGTGCCCGGGTTACTACGAGCTCCACGAGCTGCTGCGCTCGAGCGTCGACCGGTCGCTCGGCCAGGCCCTCGACGTCGTCGGCGTCGAGACCCGCGTCGACCCGGACTGGGCGTCGATCGACACCGACCTCATCCTCTCGACCATCGCGCCGCCGGCGATGAGCGACCGCATCGTGCACATCCAGCCCTTCCTCACCGATGCCGACATCGACCGCGTGCAGGCGGCGGCGGGGCGGGTGCGCCGGGCGCGGCGCCTCGCGCGCCTGCGGGCCGAGCTCGAGCGCTACTTCGATCCGGCTGCCTTCGTTCGCGGTATCGATGGCGCCGCCGGCGAGGACGGCGTCATCCGACAGCTCGGGTCGCTTCTCGTCGACCAGGGCATCATCGACGACGACTACATCGACCGCACCATCGAGCGCGAGAAGCTCTCGTCGACCGCGTTCACCGACGCCCTCGCGGTGCCCCACGCCATCGGCATGACGGCGACGCGCACGGCGATCTCGCTCGGGATCGCCGACCCCTCGATCGCGTGGGGCGACGGCCGGGTTCAGGTCGTCGCGATGGTGGCCTTCTCGGAATCCGACCGCGCGGCGTTCCAGACCGTGTTCGAGCAGCTCGTCGAGGTCTTCAGCGAACGCGAGAGCGTGCAGCGGCTCGTCCGCCGCGGCACGAGCTTCGGGGCGTTCCTCGACGAGCTCGTCGCCGTCGTCGACGGCTGACCCGGTCCGCTCGCGCTCAGCGGGCCAGTCGCGCGTCGAGTCCCAGCTTGACCGCGGGCCACTCGTGCGGGAGCACCGAGTAAACGACGGTGTCGCGCAGCGTTCCGTTCGGGCCGAGCCGGTGGTTGCGCAGGACGCCGTCCTGCTTGGCGCCGAGGCGCTCGATCGCGGCGCGGGACTGCCGGTTGTGCCACGACGTGCGGAACTCGACGGCGATCGCATCGCAGGCCTCGAAGGCGTGGGCGAGCAGCAGGCGCTTGGCCGCCGTGTTCACGGCGGTGCGCTGCACGGCTGGTGACAACCAGGTGTGGCCGATCTCGACGCGGCGGTTCGGCTGGTCGATGTTGCAGAACGTGGTCATCCCGACGGCGACACCGTCCCGCAGCACCGCGAACGGGTTCATGTGACCCTCATCGCGCCAGGTCAGCCGCTGCGAGATGTCGTCGGGCACGGATGCCGGCACCGACGTGTACCAGGCGTACTCGAGACCCGCGGTGGCCCGAGCAAGGTCGTCGGCGTGGTCGGTTGCCAGGGGAACCAGGCGCACGTGGTCGTCGGCGAGCTCGATCGGCTCCGTCAGCAGCATCCCCGAAGCCTAGCGGCGCCCCTGGTTCAGCTGAGCCCGGCGAGCAGCTCGCGCACGCCGGCCTCGAGGTCGGCGAGACGGGATGCCGCGTCGGCGGCCGAGTCCCCGCGTACGTCGAGGTAGAGCTTCAGCTTCGGCTCGGTACCGCTCGGGCGCACGAGGATGCGAGCGTCGCCGTCGAGCCACAGCCGCAGGATGTCGCCGAGCGGCGGGCCGGCGACGGGAGCGGCGAGGTCTTCGAACGAGACGACCGCGGCGCTGCCGATCCGAGCGGGCGGCGCCGAACGCAGTGCCGTCGTGATGCGGCCGATGACCGCGAGGTCGTCGACGCGGACCGACACCTGCCCACTGGCGAAGCTGCCGAACTCGGCGTCGAACTCGGCGAGCAGGTCGCCCAGCGTGCGCCCGTGCTCGCGCGCCTCGGCGGCGAGGCCGAGGATCGCGATGGCGGCGGAGATGCCGTCCTTGTCCTTCACGGTCTCGGGGTTGACGAGGTAGCCCAGCGCCTCCTCGAACCCGAACACCAGGTTCGGAGCGCGAGAGATCCACTTGAAGCCGGTGAGTGTCGCGTGGAAGGCGAGGCCGTAGCGCTCCGCGACGACCTGCAGCGCCGGCGACGACACGAGCGAGCAGGCGAGCGAGGAATCGGCGGCCACACCCTGTTCCGCTGCTCGGCGGGCGGCGCGCCACCCCAGCAGGAGTCCTATCTGATTGCCCGTCAGCCGGTGCCAGCCGCCCTCGGCAGCGGCATCCGGGATCGCCACGGCCAGGCGGTCGGCGTCGGGGTCGTTGGCGAGGATGAACTCGGCGTCGTTCGCCCGCGCGGTCTCGAACGCCAGGTCCATCGCCCCCGGCTCCTCCGGGTTGGGGAACGCCACGGTCGGGAACCGGCCGTCGGGCTCGGCCTGCGCGGTCACCGGCACGGGGTGCGGGTAGCCCGCCGTGTCGAGGATGCGCAGCAGCGTCTCGGTGCCGACGCCGTGCATCGCGGTGTAGACCCAGCGCATCCCGCTCGCACCGGCCGGCGCGGGGGCCACGGTCGCCGTCGCGGCGACGTAGGCCTCGATGACGGCTTCGTCGGCGATCTCGTACTCGTCGGTTCGGGGGAGCGCGGCGATGTCGCCCGCGTCGGCGACGCGTTGGATGTGCGCGGCGATCTCGCCATCGGCGGGCGGGACGATCTGCGACCCGTCGTCGGCGCCGCCGAGGTAGACCTTGTAGCCGTTGTCGTCGGGCGGGTTGTGGCTCGCGGTGACCATGACGCCGGCGTCGGCACCGAGATGGCGCACCGCGAAGGCGAGCACCGGGGTCGGCAGCAGCCGCGGCAGGAGGATGGCGCGCAGCCCCGCTCCCGCGAAGACCTCGGCGGAGTCGCGGGCGAACTGCGCCGAGCCGCGACGTCCGTCGTAGCCGACGACGACGACGGGCGGAGCATCCGGGCCGGCTTTGTCGAGCAGGTAGCCCGCCAGGCCCGCGGCGGCCTGCGTGACCAGGACGCGGTTCATGCGATTGCTGCCGGCGCCCAGACGCCCGCGCAGGCCCGCGGTGCCGAAGGCCAGGCGGGTGGCGAAGCGGTCGATGAGGTCGGCCTGCGCGCCCGGATCGCCCGACTCCGCCGCGGCGATGATCGCGCTCAGCTCGTCGCGCGTCTCGGGATCGGGGTCCTGCGCGAGCCAGGCCCGCGCCGCCTCCAACGGGACCACGGGCGCCGGGGCCTCGGCCGACACCTCGCGCTCGTCCTCCGGCGCCGCGCCGGTCGCGCCGCTCACAGCGCCTCGATCACGCGGGCGAGCAGCGCCGAGATGACGGGCTCGGCCTCGCGACCGGCCTCGATGACCTCGGCATGGCTGAGCGGCGTCTCCTGGATGCCGGCCGCGAGGTTCGTGATCAGCGAGAAGCCGAGGATCTCCATGCCGGCCTCGCGCGCCGCGATGGCCTCGAGCGCGGTCGACATCCCGACGATGTCGCCGCCGATCGCGCGCGCCATCCGGACTTCGGCGGGCGTCTCGTAGTGCGGCCCGCGGAACTGCGTGTACACGCCCTCGTCGAGGCTCGGGTCGATCGTGCGGGCGATGTCGCGCAGGCGAGACGAGTACAGGTCGGTGAGGTCGACGAACGTCGCGCCCTCGAGGGGCGAGTCGGCCGTGAGGTTCAGGTGGTCGCTGATGAGGACGGGCTGCCCGGGGCGCCAGGTCGGCTTGATGCCGCCCGCGCCGTTGGTCAGCACCATGATCTTCGCGGCGGTCGCCGCGGCGGTGCGGACACTGTGCACGACGCGGCGGACGCCGTGGCCCTCGTAGTAGTGGGTGCGCGCCCCGATCACGAGAATGCGCTTGCCCTCGGGGGTGACGATGCTGCGCAGGGTGCCGACGTGCCCCTCGAGCGCGGGCTTGCTGAATCCGGTGACGTCGGTGGCGGCGATCGTCGCCGTGGTCTCGCCGATGAGTTCGGCGGCGCGGCCCCAGCCGCTGCCGAGGGTCAGAGCGATGTCGTGACGCTCGACGCCGGTGATGCGGGCGATGTCGGCCGCGGCCTGCCGTGCGACCTCGAGGGGGTCGGCGGCGGGGTCGTCGAGCGGGTGCGCGAAGGTGTCGGACATTCCTCCACTCTAGGACGCGGTGAGCCCGCCGCCACAGGCGTGCGCGCGGCCCCTGGACCTGAGCAAGAATGGAGATCATGTCGCCTCTCAGCTTCGAGCGCACCCAAAGCGTCGCCGTCCTCGGCGGCGGTCCCGGCGGATACGAGGCGGCGCTGGCCGCCGCGCAACAGGGCGCGGAGGTGACGCTCGTCGAACGTGCCGGCGTCGGCGGCTCGGCCGTCATCACCGACGTCGTCCCGTCGAAGTCGCTCATCGCCACGGCCGACGCCGCGGTGGCCATCAGCGAGGCGTCCGACCTCGGCGTGCAGCTGTTCGCGCGGTCCGACTCGGGCACGCCGCTCAAGCCCGAGGTCGCCATCAACCTCGCCGCCGTCAACCGCCGACTGCTCGCGCTCGCGCGGCAGCAGTCCGACGACATGCGCGCCCAGCTGATCGAGGCGGGCGTGCGCATCATCTCCGGTCACGGGCGCCTCGACGGCCCCCACGCGATCATCGCCTCGACCGGTCCCGGCGGCACGGACTTCGACCGCGTCGAGGCCGACACCCTCGTGGTCTCGGTCGGCGCGTCGCCGCGCGAGCTGCCCAGCGCCAAGCCCGACGGCCAGCGGATCCTCACGTGGACCCAGCTGTACGACATGAAGTCGCTGCCCGAGCACCTCATCGTCGTCGGGTCGGGCGTGACGGGCGCCGAGTTCGCCTCGGCGTACATGAACCTCGGCGCGAAGGTCACGCTCATCTCGAGCCGCGACCAGGTGCTGCCGGGCGAGGACGCCGACGCCGCGGCGGTCATCGAGAAGGTGTTCAAGCGCGGCGGGATGACGGTGCTGTCGAAGTCCCGCGCCGAGAAGGTCGAGCGCACCGACGACGGCGTCGTCGCGACGCTCTCGGACGGGCGCACCGTCGAGGGCAGCCACTGCCTGCTGGCCGTCGGCTCGATCCCCAACACCGCCGGCATCGGCCTCGAGGAGGCCGGCATCCAGCTGACCGAGTCGGGTCACATCCAGGTCAACCGCGTCGCGCGCACGTCGGTGCCCAACATCTACGCGGCGGGGGACTGCACCACCTTCGTCCCCCTCGCCTCGGTCGCCGCGATGCAGGGGCGCCAGGCGGTCTTCCACGCGCTCGGCGACACCGTGATCCCGCTCGAGCGGCGTCGCATCACCGCGAACATCTTCACCGCTCCCGAGATCGCGACGGTGGGACAGCAGCAGAAGGACATCGAGTCGGGCCTCGTCAACGGCTACGTGCACAAGCTGCCGCTGGCCGCCAACCCGCGGGCCAAGATGATGGGCGTCAAGGACGGCTTCGTGAAGATCATCGCCCGGGAGGGATCGGGCACCGTCATCGGCGGCGTCATCGTCGCCCCGCGTGCGTCCGAGCTCATCTACCCGATCGCGATCGCCGTCGAGCGTCGCCTGACCGTGGACCAGGTCTCGCGCGTGTTCGCGGTCTACCCCTCGCTGACCGGCAGCATCACGGATGCCGCGCGCGCGATGCACCTCGTCCAGCGGGACGAAGACCCGCTCTCCTGAGCCGCGCTCCGCGGCATCCGCTCGGCCGAGCCGGATGCGGTGCCGCGGAGCAAACCCGGGGGGACGCTGCCTCAGGAGATGGTGAGCAGTGCGTGACCCGCGCCGACCGTGGTGCCGGGAGCCGCATCGATCGCGCCGACGACGCCGTCCTTGTGGGCCTGGATGGGCTGCTCCATCTTCATCGCCTCGAGCACGACCACGAGGTCGCCCTTGACGACCTGCTGGCCCGCCTCGACCGCGACCTTGACGACGGTCGCCTGCATGGGCGACTTCACCGCGTCTCCGGATGCGGCTGCGCTCGCGCTCGCCGCGTGCGAGCGACGTGACGGCGGCACCTGAGCCGGGCGCCCCACGGCTACCGGGGCCGATGCGACGCGGTCGGGCAGGCTGACCTCGAGGCGCTTGCCCGAGACCTCGACGACGACCGTGTGGCGGCCGGCCGGCTCGGCGGGAGCCTCGAGCTCGCCGTCCCAGGCGGGGATGTCGTTGACGAACTCGGTCTCGATCCAGCGGGTGTAGACGCCGAATGTGCCGTCCGCGGCCGTGAAGGCCGGCTCGCGCACCACCTTGCGGTGGAAGGGCAGCACGGTCGGCATGCCCGCGACCTCGAACTCGTCGAGGGCGCGGCGCGAGCGCTCGAGGGCCTCTTCGCGCGTGCGGCCCGTCACGATGATCTTGCCGAGCATCGAGTCGAACGCGCCCGAGACGGAGTCGCCCGCGGTGACGCCGGAGTCCAGCCGGATGCCGGGGCCGCCGAAGGTCTTGAAGACGTGGATGTTGCCCGGCTGCGGCAGGAAGTTGCGGCCCGGGTCCTCGCCGTTAATGCGGAACTCGATCGAGTGGCCGACGGGCGCCGGGTCGTCGTAGTCGAGGACGCCGCCCTCGGCGAGACGGAACTGCTCGCGCACGAGGTCGATGCCGGTGACCTCTTCGGACACCGGGTGCTCGACCTGCAGACGGGTGTTGACCTCGAGGAACGAGATCGTGCCGTCGGCGCCGATCAGGAACTCGCATGTACCCGCGCCGACGTAGCCGACCTCGCGCAGGATCGCCTTCGACGCCGAGTACAGGATGTCGTTCTGCTCGGGGGTCAGGAAGGGCGCGGGCGCCTCTTCGACGAGCTTCTGGTGGCGACGCTGCAGCGAGCAGTCGCGAGTCGAGACGATGACGACGTTGCCCTCGGCGTCGGCGAGGCACTGGGTCTCGACGTGGCGCGGCTTGTCGAGGTACTTCTCGACGAAGCACTCGCCGCGCCCGAACGCCGCGATGGCCTCGCGGGTGGCGGACTCGAACAGCTCGGCGACCTCGTCGAACTCGCGCGCGACCTTGAGTCCCCGGCCGCCGCCGCCGTACGCGGCCTTAATGGCGATCGGCAGGCCGTACTCCTGCGCGAACGCGATGACCTCGTCGGCGCCCTCGACGGGTCCGGGCGTTCCCGGCGCGAGCGGAGCGCCGACCTTCTCGGCGACATGCCGTGCGGTCACCTTGTCGCCCAGCGCCTCGATCGCCTCGGGGGAGGGCCCGATCCAGGTCAGCCCCGCCGCGATGACGGCGCGGGCGAAGTCGGCGTTCTCGGCGAGGAAGCCGTAGCCGGGGTGCACGGCGTCGGCGCCCGAGCGGCGGGCCACCGACAGGATCTTCTCGATCGACAGATAGGTGTCGGCGCTCGTGGAGCCGTCGAGGGCGTAAGCCTCGTCGGCCAGGCGGGCGTGCAGAGCATCGCGGTCCTGGTCGGCGTAGACGGCGACGGACGCCTTCCCGCTGTCGCGGGCGGCGCGCACGATTCGGACGGCGATCTCGCCGCGGTTCGCGATCAGGACCTTGGCGATCTCAGGCATGAATGCCAGCCTAGCGAGCCGAGGGCCTCCGCTTTTGGATCACTCGCACAAACTGAGCGGCCGAACGTCGGTGGAACGCTACGAAACGGGCTCGCGGTTCCACAGATCCGTCCACGCGACGCCGAGTTCGCGCACGAGCCGGCGGAGGGTCGACAGCGACATCCCGACGACCGTCGAGGGGTCGCCCTCCACGCGCGTGATGAACGCGCCACCGAGGCTGTCGACGGTGAACGCCCCGGCGACGTGCAGCGGTTCGCCCGACGCGACGTACGCCGCGATCTCGGCGGACGTGACGTCGTCGGCGAACGTGACGGCCGCCTGCGCGACCGCGTGCGCTTCGCGCGGCTGCTGCCCGGGCGCGACCCGGTAGACCGAGTGGCCGGAGTGCAGGATGCCGGTGCCCCCGCGCATGCTCTCCCAGCGGGCGGTCGCGACGGCGGGCTCGAGCGGCTTGCCGAGCACCTCGCCGCCGAAGGCGAACATCGAGTCGCCGCCGATCACGACGCCGTCGAAGTCGGGCTCGAGCTGCGCGAGGGTCGCCACCACGTCGGCGGCCTTGCGCCGCGCCAGCAGCAGAACATGCTCGTCCGGAGGCAGCATCCGTCCCTCGGCCGCCTCGACGGCAGCGATGACGCCCTCTTCGTCGACCTGCGGCGAGCGAGTCACGGGCTCGATGCCGGCCTGTCGCAGCAGCATCAGGCGGGCGGGGGAGGTCGAAGCGAGGCACACGCGCATGCCGCTCACGCTACCGGCGCACCGCCCTCGTGCGGCCGCGGCGTATGGGACCATCGGAGGATGCAGCCCGGCGACACCATCGACCTCGACGTCACCGACGTCGCCCACGGCGGCGTATTCGTCGCCCGTCACGAGGGACGCGTCGTGTTCGTCCCGGACGCGATCCCCGGCGAGCGGGTGCGGGTGCGCCTGACCGACACGTCGAAGTCCTCGTTCTGGCGGGCCGAAGCCCTCGAGGTCCTCGATGCCTCGACGCACCGGCGTGCGCACGTGTGGGCGCCCGCCGACATCGGCACGCCGCCGGAGCGCCGCCCGGGCGGCGCCGACCTCGGTCACATCGAGCTCGGCCACCAGCGCGAGCTGAAGTCCCACGTCATCACCGACGCATTGCGGCGGTTCGGCGGCCTCGAGACCGCGGTCTCGGTCGAGCCGGCGGGAGCCGATGAGACCGGCGACGGCACGGGATGGCGCACGCGCGTCAGCCTGCACGTCGACGACGACGGGCGCGTCGGCCCGTTCGCGGCCCGCTCGCACCGGGTCGTCGAGGTGGACGACCACCCCCTCGCGACCTCCGCCATCGCCGAGGCCATCGCCCGCGGTCGCTCCGCCGCACCCGGACGCCTCGACCTCGTCCAGCCCGCCGACGGCCGTGTGCGCGTCCTGCCCCGCGCCGAAACGGCCCGCCGGAACGGTCGCGGTGGTCGCGGACGGCCGCGGACGGCACCGGATCCCGCGCTGCGGGAGGTCGTCGTCGAGCGAGTGGGCGACCGCGAGTTCCGCGTCGACGCTGGCGGGTTCTGGCAGGTGCACCGGCTGGCCGCGACGGCGCTGACGGATGCCGTGCAGCGCGGCCTGCGCGAGGCAGGGCGGGCCGACCTCGACCCCGAGGCGTGGCACCTCGACCTCTACGGCGGCGTCGGTCTGCTCGCCGCATCGATCGCGGAGCTGGGCGGACCCGCCACCCGCGTCACGAGCGTCGAGTCCGACGAGCGGGCCACCGACCACGCCGGCGAGAACCTCGTCGACTGGGTCGGGGCGCGCGCCGAGACCGGGCGTGTCGACCGATGGCTGACCCACCTCGAGCAGTCGGCGTCGCCGGCCGAGCGCGCGCGGCTGCGCTCGGGCGTCACCGTGCTCGACCCGCCCCGGTCGGGTGCCGGGCGGGATGTCGTCGACGCGCTGCTGCGGCTGCAGCCCGCCACCCTCGTCTACGTGGCCTGCGACCCCGTCGCGCTCGCGCGGGATGTCGCGCAGCTGCGGACCGGCGGGTACGAGCCGCTGTCGTTGCGCGGCATCGACCTGTTCCCGAACTCGCACCACGTCGAGACCGTCGCGGTACTGACCGCTCCGGGTGCCCTGTCCTAGGCTGAGCGCATGACGCGGGTGGCTCTCATCGACGATCACGAGTCCGTGCGGCTCGGGCTCGCCGCCGCCTGCGCCCGCTCGGGCGTCGGCGAGGTCGTCTTCTCGGGCAGCACCGTCGCCGAGTACGTGCGGTGGCGCAGCGACTCCGGCGAGCCGCCGGCCGACGTCGTCGTGCTCGATCTCATGCTGGGCGACGGGGCCACCGTCTCCGAGAACGTCTCGCGCCTCGTCTGGAACGGCTCGCAGGTGATCATCCACAGCGTCGCCGACCGGCCTGCCGCCGTCCGTCAGGCGCTCGCGGCGGGCGCCCTCGGCGTCATCAGCAAGTCGGCCCGCACCGACGACGTCGTGGCCGCGATCGCGACCGTCGCGCGCGGCGAGCATCTCGACAACGTCGAGTGGGCCAGCGCCGTCGACGGCGACCGCGCGTTCGCCGACGCGCAGCTCTCCGCCCGCGAGCGCGATGTGCTCCGGCTCTACGCCGCCGGACTGCCGCTGAAGTCGGTCGCGGAACAGCTCGGCATCGCGTACTCGACGGCCAAGGAGAACATCACGCGGGTGCGCGTGAAGTACGTCGAGGTGGGCCGACCTGCGCCCACGAAGGTCGACCTGCTCCGCCGCGCGATGGAGGACGGCCTCGTCTCAGAGACCTCCGATGCCCGCTGAACCGTCGGCGGCCGCGGTGACCCGGCCGCGCGGCCCCGCGGAGTTCCGCGAGGCCCTCGCGCAGACACAGCGCTTCACGCAGTCGCGCATCGACCGCATCCTGGGTCTCGTCGTCGGATCGGGCAGCGCCATCATCGGTGTGCAATCGCTCGTCGGCGCGCTGAGCGCCCCCGTGGGCGATCGCTTCTGGAACACCGTGCTGCTGGTGGTCGTGCTGGGATCCCTGCTCATGATGTGCGTCGCGCTGCTCACCTCCCGCGGGGTGCGCGCCTTCTCGGGCCTGGTCGCCGGCGTCTTCCCGGTGGCGATCGTGCTGTGGCCGCTCGCCGCGGGCGACACGACGACGGTGGACCAGCAGCCGTGGCTGTGGTTCCTCATCAACGTCGGCACCGTGGCCGCCGTGTTCTGCTTCCCGCTGCCGCTGCAGATCGTGTGGGCGTTCCTCTTGCCCGTGCTCTACGGCGTCGTGCGTCTCGTGCTCCTCGGCCTGCATCGGGCGACCCTCGTCGACGTCGCGCTCGACACGGTGTTCGCGATCATCCTCGCGAGCGTCCTCATCGTCGTCGGCTGGATCCTCCGCTCGCTCGCGGCGAGCATCGACGCGGGCCGCGAGAGCGCGGTCCGCTCGTTCGCCCAGGCGGCGTCGGCGGACGCGGTCGAGAAGGAGCGCGTCGCCGTCGCGGCGCTCATGCACGACAGCGTCCTGGCCGCCCTCATCGCCGCCGAGCGCGCCGAGACCGACCGCGAGCGTGCGCTCGCGGTGTCGATGGCCCGCGACGCCCTGACCCGTCTGGCGAACGTCGACCAGGAGGCGGGAGAGGGACCCGACGCGCCTGTCCCGGCCGAGGCGATGGCGGCCGAGCTGGCCGCGACGACCGAGCGCCTGCATCCCGCCGCGCGGTACATCAGCAGCATCGATCCGGGCGCGAGCGCCGTGCCCGGGCGGGTCGCCCGCGCCCTGCACCTGGCCGCCGCGCAGGCGGTGACCAACGCGGTCGAGCACGCGGGCGGAGCTGAGCTGCACGTGACGTTCCGGGCCGACCCACGGGGTCTGGAGATCCGTGTGCAGGACGACGGCCCCGGCTTCGCCGCCGATCGCGTGGCGGAGGACCGCCTCGGCATCCGCGCCTCCATCGTGGCGCGGGTCGCGGCGGTCGCCGGCACCGCGACGGTGACCTCCGGGCCGACCGGCACGACCGTGGCGATCGTGTGGGAGGGGTCGTCGTGAACCGTTCCGTTCGCTGGGTCCTCTCCGCGCTCGGCGTCGCCTTCACCGGCTACCTCGCCGTCGGCGGGATGTTCTGGACGCGGCCCGTCGATTCGCCGGTGGTGCTGGTGCTGACCCTCGTGGTGTACCTCGCCGTCGCCGGTCTCTGCATCTTCTGGCCCACGCGGCCGATGGCCGCCGCCGAACAGGCCCACCCCGTCGGCGGCGCGGTGACGGCCGTCACCGCCGGTCTGAGCCGCCCGGCGCCGCTGCCCCTGTGGATCGCCCTGCTCGCACTCGCCGTCACGGCGGTCATCCCCTCGGCGACGTGGTGGGCGGCAGGCGAGGAGGGGCGGTTGCAGACGTTCGCCACCTGGAGCCTGGGCGGCCTCGGCGCGCTGCTGGCCATCCTCGTGGTGCGTCGGCGTTCCCTCATCGCCTGGACCGGGGTGGCGGTGATGTTCGTCGGGTCGGTCGTCTGGATCGGCATCGGCCCCACGCTGTCGCTGGGAGCGGTGGGCTCGGCGATCTGGGTGGGCGGGGCGCAGATCATCGTGCTGCTGATCGACCGCGCCGCCGTCGAGACGGCGGAGCTGACGCGGCTGCAGCGCGATGCCTCGGAGTGGCTCGCGACGCAGGAGGGGCGCCGCCGCGAGCGTCGGGTGCGCGTCCAGCGGGCGCTCGCGGTGGCCGGTCCCGTGCTCTCGCGCACGATCGCCGCCGGGGGAGCGCTCGACGACGACGAGCGCCTCCAGGCGCGGTTGGCCGAGGGACGGCTGCGCGACGAGCTGCGCGGTCCCCGCCTGCTCGACGACGCGGTGCGCCGCGTGCTCGAGGAGGTGCGCCGCACGGGCTCGCACGTGACGTTCCTCGACGAGGGCGGGCTCGACGGACTGGACGAGCGCGAGCTCGCGGCCATCCGCGCCGAGCTCGCGACGATCCTCGACGGCGCCCGATCAGAGCGGCTCTACATCCGCACCTCGACGCATCCCGACACCGCCGTCACGGTGGTCGGACGGTCGCGTCACGACGACGCGGCCGAAGAGACGGTCGACCTGTGGCGCGAGATCGCCCGGCCGAAGAAATGACCGCCCCGCCGAAGAAGTAGGGGAGCGAGTCGCTCGCTGGGGGCGAGGGGCGGCGAAGCCGCCCGCCCCTCGCCATGCGAGTGGTTACCCGAAAACCGACCCGCAGCAGTCGCCGGCGTTGAAGCTCAGGCGACCGAACGCAGAAGCGTTCCAGCACATCCAGTTTGCGCGATGCGCGCGGGGCTGTCTGTAGGTATTTCGGGGGACACCGTCACCCGGTGAACCGACCCCAGCCGTAGCCGCGGCGCAGCGGCGCGCGCAGCGCCCGGGCCGATCGGCGCCAGGCCGACTCGGCCGGGGCGTCGTCGGCGATCGCCTCGGCCGCCTCCTGGGCGTACGACTCGCTGACCACGGCGATGACCGCCGCGAGCTCCTCGGGCGTGGGATCCCCGCGGCGCACGTCGATGCGCACGGGCTCACCGTCGCTCGCGCTCACAGCGGGATGTTCCCGTGCTTCTTGGCCGGCAGCTCCGCCCGCTTGCCGCGCAGCGCGCGCAGCGACTTGGCGATGTAGACGCGGGTCTGCGCGGGCTCGATGATCCCGTCCAGCTCACCGCGCTCGGCCGCCAGGAACGGCGACGCGACGTTGTAGGTGTATTCCGACGCCAGACGCGAGCGTACGGCCGCGACGTCCTCGCCGGCCTCCTCGGCGCGCTTGATCTCGCCGCGGTACAGGATGTTGACGGCGCCCTGACCGCCCATCACGGCGATCTCGGCGGTCGGCCAGGCCAGGTTGACGTCGGCGCCCAGCTGCTTCGAGCCCATCACGATGTACGCCCCGCCGTAGGCCTTCCGCAGGATGACGGTGACGAGCGGCACGGTGGCCTCGGCGTAGGCGTAGAGCAGCTTCGCGCCGCGGCGGATGACGCCGGTCCACTCCTGGTCGGTTCCCGGGAGGTACCCGGGGACGTCGACGAGGGTGACGATCGGCACCGAGAACGCGTCGCAGAACCGCACGAATCGGCTCGCCTTCTCACCCGCGTCGATGTTGAGGGTTCCGGCCATCTGCGAGGGCTGGTTGGCGATGATGCCGACGGTGCGTCCCTCGACGCGGCCGAACCCGATCACGATGTTCGGGGCGAACAGCGGCTGCACCTCGAGGAACTCGCCGTCGTCGACGATGCCGCCGATGACCTGGTGGATGTCGTACGGCTGGTTGGGGGAGTCCGGGATGATCGTGTTGAGCGTGCGATCGCCGTCGGTCGTCTCCCACTCGAAGCCGCTCTCGTACACGGGCGCGTCCGACATGTTGTTGTCGGGCAGGAAGCCCAGCAGCGAGCGGGCGTAGTCGATCGCGTCGTCCTCGTCCTCGGCCAGGTAGTGGGCGACACCCGAGCGCGTGTTGTGCGTGTGCGCACCGCCGAGCTCCTCCATGCCGACGTCCTCGCCGGTCACGGTCTTGATCACGTCGGGACCGGTGACGAACATCTGGCTGGTCTTGTCGACCATGATCACGAAGTCGGTGAGGGCCGGCGAGTACACGGCGCCGCCCGCGGCGGGCCCCATGATGATCGAGATCTGCGGGATCACGCCGGAGGCGGCGGTGTTCAGGCGGAAGATCTCGCCGTACTTGCCGAGGGCGACCACGCCCTCTTGGATGCGGGCCCCGCCCGAGTCGAGGATGCCGATGATCGGCATGCCGCCGCGCAGCGCGAGCTCCATGACCTTGATGATCTTGTCGCCGGCCGACTCGCCGAGCGAGCCGCCGAAGGTCGTGAAGTCCTGCGAGTAGACGGCGACGGTGCGGCCGTGGATCGTTCCGACGCCCGAGACGACCGAGTCGCCGTAGGGGCGCGAGCGGTCCATGCCGAACGCCGTCGTGCGATGACGGACGTATTCGTCGAGCTCGACGAACGAACCCGGGTCGACGAGCATCTCGATGCGTTCGCGGGCGGTCAGCTTGCCCTTCTTGTGCTGCTTCTCGCGCGCGACGGTCTCGGCTTCGACGACGGCCGTCTGATAGCGGGCGCGCAGATCGGCGATCTTGCCGGCGGTCGTGGACAGGTCGGGCTGGTCGGTCACGCGTTCCACCCTATCCAGCGCGGTCGCGCAGCCGTTGGAGCCCGGCCACAACGAGGAGCGGAATCGTCTGTCGGATTCCGCGGATGCAACCCCTCGCCTGTGACGGATGCCGCACCGTAGAGTGCCGCCATGACGATCCCCGAAAGCGGCTACCCGCGCGCCGCAGCCGTGACGCCCCGCCTGCATGTCGTCGACCACAGCGACTCCACCAACGCTCAGCTGCGACACGATGTCGAAGCCGACCCGCAGGGGCATCCGCACCTCTCGGTCCTGCTCACCCGGGATCAGCGCGCCGGGCGCGGCCGTCTCGATCGCAGCTGGACGACCCCGCCGGGCACCGCGCTCGCCGTCTCGGTGGTGTTGCGGGTCGACGCGGTGCCGGTGCCGGCCCGAGGCTGGATCCCGCTGGTCGCCGGGGTCGCCATGAGCGAGGCCGTCGCGGCGCAGCTGCCGAAGTCGGACGTCGGACTGAAGTGGCCCAACGACGTGCTCGTCGACGGCCGGAAGATCAGCGGCATCCTGGCTGAGGTCCTGCCGGGGGAGGCCGGGGACGTCGTCCTGGGCGCCGGGGTCAACACGACGATGGCCGAGGTCGACCTGCCGGTCTCGACCGCCACGTCCTTCGCTGCGATCGGCGCGGAGGTCGACGAGGACCGCCTGCTCGCGGACTTCCTCACCGGGCTGCGCGACGGCATCGCCGAGCTCGCCGTCGACGGCGCCGCACCGCGGCTGCGCGAACGCGTCGCCGGCGCGTGCCTCACCCTGGGGGAGCGGGTCACGGTGTCGCTGCCCGACGGTGAGGTCCTTGCCGGCACCGCTAGGCGCCTCGACGAGGACGGGCGCCTCGTGGTCGACACGGGCGCGAACGAGGTCGCGGTGGGCGCCGGTGACGTCGTGCACGTGCGCCGGGCCGACTGAGCGCGACGCACGCGGCGTCGTTCGCGGGCGTGCCGTCACCGGGTTGGGGCGACGGCGGGTGAAGATGGAGCTGTGAGTCAGCCCGCGGCATCCTTCGGCCGCCCCGTCGCGCCCGCGCCGGGGGCAGCCGCCCCCGAACTGCGCATCGCGCGCGTGCGCCCGCAGGCGCGCGGCATGGTGTGGCCGGCGCTGCTGCTGATCGCGCTGGCCGGTGCCGTGGGGTTCTTCTCGGGCAACCTCCCCGAGCCGTTCACCGACCTCATGCTGTGGTCGGCCGCGGGCATCGTCGTGCTGCTGCTCGTGGTGCTGCCATACCTGCGGTGGCTCGGGCACGCGTACACCATCACGACGCGGCGGGTCATCGAGACCTCGGGGCTGCTGGTGCGGCGCCGCGGCGAGCTCAGCCACATCCGCGGCTACGCCATCAACGAGACGCGCGGACCCCTGCAGCGGCTGGGCCGCAGCGGCACGCTGACCCTCTCGAACGGCGTCGACCCGTCGCTGCGGCTGCGCAACATCCCGAACGTCTCGCTCGTGCACGAGGTGCTCGCCGACCAGGTCGAGGTCAGCCAGATCCTCGCCCACCGCGACTCGCACAGCATGCCGGCGATCACGCCCGACGCCTGATTCCGCCACGGCGTCGGCCCGGTGCCGACGCGCGCATGCGGGCGGCCGCGCGTGTGCGCGAAGATGGAGAGCGAAACCCGGAGGAGGCGCCATGTCGTTGCGAGTCGGAATCGTCGGCGGAGGGCAGCTCGCCCGCATGATGATCGCCCCCGCGGTCGAGCTGGGCCTCGACGTGCGGGTGCTGGCCGAAGAGCCGGGCATGGCCGCGGGGCTCGCCGCCACCGCCACCGGCGACTACCGCGACCTCGAGACCGTGCGCGCCTTCGCCCGCGACGTCGACGTCATCACGTTCGACCACGAGCACGTGCCGCAGGACGTCCTGCGGGCGCTCGTCGCGGACGGGATCGCCGTGCACCCGGGCCCGGACGCCCTCTTCTACGCCCAGGACAAGCTGCGGATGCGCGCGAAGCTCGCCGAGCTCGGCATGCCGCAGCCCGAGTGGGCGGCGATCTCGGATGCCGCCGAACTGCAGGCCTTCCTCGACGCCAACGGCGGCCGGGCCGTCGTGAAGACCCCGCGCGGCGGCTACGACGGCAAGGGCGTGCGCGTCGTGTCGACGGCAGCCGACGCGGCCGACTGGATCGAGGCGCTCGAGCCCGGCGGACAGCTGCTCGTCGAGGAACTCGTCGACTTCACGCGCGAGCTCGCGCAGCAGGTGGCCCGCCGCCCCTCGGGCTCGTGGCGCGCCTACCCCGTCGTCGAAACCGTGCAGCGCGGCGGTGTCTGCGCCGAGGTGATCGCGCCGGCGCCGCGCGCCGGTCAGCGACTAACGGATGTCGCCGAGAGCATCGGCGTCGCGATCGCCGAGGGGCTCGGAGTGACCGGCATGCTGGCCGTCGAGCTGTTCGAGACCGCCGATGACCGACTGCTGGTGAACGAGCTGGCGATGCGCCCCCACAACAGCGGCCACTGGAGCCAGGACGGCGCCGTGACGGGGCAGTTCGAGCAGCACCTGCGCGCCGTGCTCGACCTGCCGCTCGGCGACACCGAGCCGCGGGCGCCGTGGTCGGTGATGATCAACATCCTCGGCGGGCCGGCCGCCGACAGCCTCGAGTCGCGCATCCCCGGCGCCCTCGCGGCCCACCCCGGCGCCAAGGTGCACACCTACGGCAAGGCGCCGCGCCCCGGCCGCAAGGTCGGTCACGTCAACCTCACGGGGTCGGATCTGGATGCCGTCGTCTCGGACGCACGCGGAGTGGCCGCACACTTCGACGACTGAGGCTGTCGGCCCCGTGCCGCTCCGGGGTTTCCCCAGGCTCCCCGCCTAACCTGGATCGGTGACATCCTCGCCGCTGCATTCGTCGGACGCGCCCCTCGTCGGGGTCGTCATGGGTTCGGACTCCGATTGGCGCGTGATGAGCGACGCCTCGCAGGCGCTCACCGAGCTCGGCATTCCGCACGAGGTGGAGGTCGTCTCGGCCCACCGCACCCCCGACAAGCTGCTGCGCTACGGGCGTGAGGCGCGCGGTCGCGGCCTGCGCGTGATCGTCGCCGGAGCCGGGGGAGCGGCGCACCTGCCGGGCATGCTCGCCTCGCTCACGCCCCTGCCCGTCGTGGGCGTCCCGGTGCAGCTGGCCACGCTCGACGGTTTGGACTCTCTGCTCAGCATCGTGCAGATGCCCGGCGGCATCCCGGTCGCAACGGTGTCGATCAACGGCGCCAAGAACGCCGGCCTGCTCGCGGCGCGGATCATCGGCGCCGCCGACCCCGCGGTCGCGGACCGGCTCGAGGATTACGCGCGTTCGCTCGAGCAGCAGGTCGACGAGAAGAACCGCCGGCTGAAGGAGTCCCTGTGAGCGTGGCCGCACCGCCGCGGGGTTCCGCGCGCCCGCGGGGCCGCAGCCTCGTCGAAGAGCGGCCGCTGCGGCATCCCGACGCGTCGTCGCCCGAGATGATGGGCCGTCGCGGATGGTGGCTGGTCGTCATGAACTTCCTGCTGCCGGGGTCGGCGCAGGTGCTCGCGGGCAACCGGCGTCTCGGACGCTTCGGACTCGGCGCGACGATCGTGATGTGGCTGCTCGCGCTGATCACGGTGCTCACCGGCCTGCTGTGGCGACCGCTGCTGTTCTCGCTCGCCACGAACTGGTTCGTGCTCCTCCTGGTACAGGCTGTCATCGCGTTCTACGCGGTGCTGTGGATCGTCCTGACCATCGACACGCTCCGCCTGGTCCGACTCGTCCGGGCGTCCACGATCGCCCGCGTCGGCGTGCCGCTGCTGGCGATCCTGCTCGCGGTCGCCTCGACATCGGCGGCTGCGTGGACCTTCGACCGCGTCAACTCGGTGCGCGAGACGCTCAGCAGCGTCTTCGGCGCCAGCGGACCGAGCGTCCCGCCCTCGGACGGCTACTACAACATCCTCCTGCTCGGCGCCGACAGCGGCGACGGGCGCGACTCGATGCGATTCGACTCGATCTCGGTCGTGTCGGTCAACGCCGAGACGGGTGCCACCACCATCACCGGCATCCCGCGCGACATGGGACACTTCCCGTTCGCCGAGGGGCCGATGCGCGATCTCTACCCCGACGTGCACGAGGGTCGCATCGACCCGAGCTGCGGATGGAACAGCGGCATCAACCAGCTGCGCACCGAGGTCGAGGTCTGCCGTGACGGCGACGCGCTGTATCCCGACGCCGTCGCCGACGGGTCGTCGCCGGGCGTCGAGGCCACGAAGGATGCCGCCGAGGGCATCCTCGGCATCACGATCCCGTACTACGTCTTCCTCGACATGAAGGGCTTCGCCGACCTCGTCGACGCTCTCGGCGGCGTGGACATCAACGTCATCGAGCGTCTTCCGAAGGGCGGCGGGCCGCAGTACGAGGGCCAGAGCGCCGAGGACTGGGCCGAGGGCTGGATCGAAGCCGGTCAGCAGCACATGGACGGCGACACCGCGCAGTGGTACGCCCGCTCGCGTTACACCACGAGCGACTTCGACCGCATGCGCCGCCAGCGCGAGCTGCAGCAGGCGATCCTCGCGCAGATGACGCCGCAGAACGTGCTCGACCGCTTCACCGAGATCGCCGACGCCGGGCAGGTGCTCGTGCAGACCGACATCCCCGCCGATCTGCTGCCGTTCCTCGCCGACATCGCGATGAAGGCCAAGGAGCAGCCGGTCACGACGATCGAGCTGACCCCCGAGAACGGCATCGAGGAGCGTGACCCCGACTTCGCGCTGGCGCAGGAGATGGTGCGCAACGCGCTGCACCCGCCGACTCCGGAAGCGGAGAACGAGGGATGACCACCGTCCTCAAGCTCGTGCTCGACCAGCTCGCCGACGTCGTCGCCGCCGACACGGCGGAGGCATCGCTCGAGGTGGCGCGCGCGCTCATCGCCACCGCCCCCGCCCGCTGCGAAGTGGCCGGGGTGGTCGCCTCGGATGCGGGCAATGCCGCCGCCGCGATCGCCGGTCTGGCGCAGACCGTCCGCGCACCGTTCCCGCGCACCGGACTGCTGGCCTCGTGGCCCATGGGCATCACGGGGGGAGTGGCCGGGGGACTGCTGCACGCCCCCACGCTCCTCGCCCCGCTGGTCAAGCACGACCGTGCCCACGACCTCGAGCAGACCGTCGTGACGGTCTGGGACCTCGCCGCGTGGGAGACTCCCGCCCTGCTGCCCAGGGCGACGGTGCTGGCTCAGCGCGCGCTGCTCAAGCGCGCCGAGAAGCACGCGGATGCCGTGGTCGTCCCGACCCACGCCCTCGCCGAACGCCTCGCCGAGATCGCCCCGCGGCTCGGAGCGCGGGTCCGCGTCATCCCCGGGGCTGCGCCGGACGGGTTCCGCGTGCCCACGGACGCGATCGGGCGCCGCCGCGAGCTCGGGGTTCCCGACCGGGTCGCGATCGTCGCCGGCGGCACCGAGGAGCAACTGCGCGCCGTGCTGTCGTCGATCGCCGGCGAAGAGACCGTCAGCGTCGTGATCTTCGACGAGCCAGCCGATATCGCCGGCGTGATCGAGAACGCCGGCATCGCCCGCGACCGGGTGATCATCCCCGGCCGACTGGATGCCGCCGACCGTGCGGCCGTCCTCGACGCCGCGGTGCTGCTGATCGCGCTGTCGGAGCAGTCCGCGTTCCCGTGGCGCGCCATCGAGGCGATGGTGCTGGGCGTACCGGTCGTGGCCGCTGATTCGCCCGTGCACCGCGAAGTGCTGCTCGACGGGGCGCGCATCGCTCCGTTCGCCGAGCTGCGCGACGCCGCCGGCGAGGTGCTGGCCACCCCCGACGAGCTGCACCGATGGGCGGTGCGGGCCGGTGATCGCGGACGGGCCTTCTCGTGGCGCGATCACGCGGAGCGGGTCTGGGCGCTGCACGCCGAGCTGTGACGCGCCGGTAGGACCTAGGGTCGGTTGTTCAGCGCCGCCAGGATCGCTCGCGTGTTCTGCTGCGCTTCGCGCGCCCACGACCACATGCCACCGACGACCATCTGACCCGCGGATACGTCGAACACGCGTCCGACGGTGAGATCCACCATGTTCCGCGGGACGCCGAAGGAGTCCAGCTGCTTCAGGAAATCGGCCGACCCGAGAGAGATCCACTCGTCGTTCGACGCCACGATGTTGCGGGTGAGGTCAGCCGGCCCCGAGTCCGAGAAGTGCTTGATGAACCCCGGGGACACGAGGAAGAGGTGCTTGTTGTCGACGCGGAAGGGATAGGCCATGTCATCCTCGTAGTTTGTCGGTGTCGGTTCCGGGATCGTCCCGCCGGGCGTCGGGGCGTCTGCGACGAGCCACACCGGGTTCCAGACAACCCCGGTCCGATGCGGCCCGGAGAATATCGCCAGATGCAGGTGCCCGCTCAGCGGTTCCTTCGGTCGCACGTCGCCCGTCCAGCCCGTGCGGCCGAGCGGCGTCCATCTGCTGATGGGCTGCCCCACCCTCACCGCAATGCTCCCGCGCTCGAGATGCAGGTACTCGGATCTCACGCCCGCGGCGTGCTGAACAACGACGAACACGCCACGTCCGACCTCGCCGTCGTCGCCGATCTGGCTCACGGTGCCGTTCGCGACGGCCAGCACGCGCGTGCCCACCCGGGGCACGGTGAAGAAGTCGACGCCGATATGCCCGCTGTAGGTGGGGCCGGGATAGCCGTCGACGCCGAGCCTGCGGTCGGCCGGGCTGTCGAACGGGTACCCCCAGGTGATGGGGAGGGCATCGTGTTCGGCCTGCGATCGCAGCTGATAGGTGAAGGCTCGAGCGCTCGACGCGGAGCCGACGACGATCGCCCCGGCGGCGACCGAGCCCAGGATCAGCGAACGTCGGGAGAGAAGGGGCTCAGCCGCGCCTCGCCCCTCCTCGCCCGCCGTCGGATCCATGTCAGGCCCTCATGCGCTCGACTGCGAGATCGCTTCGACCGTCGAATGCCACCTTGCCGTCGCGCAGCAGGATTCCGCGTTCGCACAGTTGCGAAACCATGTCCAGGTCGTGAGAAACGACGACCAGCGTCTTTCCCGCGGCGTGGAGCTCGCGGATCCGCTGCAGGCATTTCTGCTGGAACGGCTCGTCGCCCACCGAGAGGATCTCGTCGATGAGAAGGATGTCGACCTCGGTGTGGATCGCGACCGAGAAGGCGAGCCGAAGGAACATGCCGGACGAGTAGTGCTTGACCTCGGTGTCGATGAACCGCTCGATCTCACTGAACGCGACGATGTCGTCGTAGCGCTCCTCGGTCTCGCGCCGGCTCATCCCGAGGATCGCAGCGTTCAGGAAGATGTTCTCGCGGCCGGAGAGGTCGGGGTGGAAACCCGCGCCCACCTCGATGAGCCCGGCTATGCGGCCACGGGTCAGGACCTCGCCGGAGTCAGGACGCAGCACGCCGGAGATCATCTTCAGAACTGTGGACTTGCCCGAACCGTTGAAGCCGAGAAGCGCCACCGCGTCGCCGGGCGCGATGTCGAAGCTCACGCCGTCGAGCGCGTGGAAGTCCGTGGTGAGGGGTTTGCGCCGCACGGCGGCGAGGAACGTCTCCTTGATCGAGTGCGTGTGGCGCAGTCGGAAGTCCTTATGGACGTCCACAAGGCGGATGCGGGGCGCGACGGCCTCAGAGGTCCTGGGCAAAGCGACCCTCCAGGGAGCGGAACACGGTCTGACCGATGATGAGGAAGACCATCGACATAACGGCGGCGATGCCGCTGAACAACCACATGTCCGGCATGATCCGACCGCCGGCCGGATCGAGGGGGAACCAGATGCCGTAGTGGAAGAGCTCCACCGCGGCGGTCACGGGGTTGAGGCGGTAGAGCACGAAGAGCCAGTCGGGAACCTTCTCGGCCACCATTTCCCACTGGTACATCACGGGCGAAGCCCAGACCGCGAACATCGTGATGATCTCGACGAAGCTCTGAGCGTCGCGGAACGTGACGTTGACGGCCCCGAACAGCAGCCCCAGGCCGGTGGCGAGCGCGGCGATCAACGCGATCGCCAGCAGGAGAGCGAGGACCTGCAGCACCGACGGCGCCCACCCGAAGACGAGCGCGATGACGACCAGCACGGCGATCTGGGGAAGGATGTTCACCGCCGCGATGAGCATGCTCGAAACAGGGAACATCTCGCGCGGCAGGTAGATCTTCTTGATGAGCGCAGCGTTGTCGACGAGCGACCGTGTGCCGTTCGTGAACGCTTCGTTGAAGAACGTGACGATCGTGATGCCGGAGAGCAGATAGAGCGGGAAATACTCGACCCGCGCGTTCATCCCCAGGAAGACGCCGATGGCGAGGTAGAAGACAGCGAACTGGACCAGCGGTTTGACGTAGGACCAGACCCATCCGAGCGCGGAGCCGCGGTAGCGGATCTGCACCTCTTTCCTCACGATCAGGGAGAGGAGGTACCGGCGACGGAAGACGTCGGCCAGTCCGAATCCGCGCCCCGGGGGCAGCAGCGGTTCGGTGGTGGTAGCAGCGGTCATCGACTTCTCTCGGGTGATGGTGCGGCGAAGCGCCCGAGCCATCCTAATCTGACGCCCCCGGCAAGCAGCGCTTAGCGGCCAGGGACTCGCCGCGTCGCTCCGCGCGAGGATGCTGCGGACTCGCTGAGATTCTGATTTGCGTACAGACTATGTGACGTGACTTCGAGCAGACTCCGCTTCCTCCTCTCGCGCGTCGGGGCGTTCGTGGCTACCGTCGCCGTCGCGGTCTCCCTCGGCGTCGCTGTTCCGACCGTCGCGAGCGCGGCCGGCCGCGAGACCACCCTGACGCAGGCGGGAGCCGCGACCGGTGTCGAGGCCGGCATCGTTCCGATGTCGCTCGCGGGCTTCACGCCCGGCAACATCATCGACGATGCGGTCTTCTTCAACGCGGGCTCCATGACGGAAGCGGACATCCAGCGCTTCCTCGAGGAGCGCGGTCGCCCGTGCGAGCCGGGCGCGATCTGCTTGCGCGATTACCACGACACGTCTCGGACGACTGCGGCCGATGCGATGTGCGGCGCGTACCAGGGCGCCGCCAACGAGCGTGCGTCGCGCATCATCTACAAGGTCGCCCAGGCGTGCGGCATCAACCCGCGCGTGCTCATCGTGACGTTGCAGAAGGAGCAGGGCCTCGTCACGCACTCGTCGCCGAGCGCAGCCCGCTACCGCATCGCGATGGGCCAGGGGTGCCCGGACACCGCCGCGTGCGACGCGCGCTACTACGGCTTCTTCAATCAGGTCTTCGGCGCCGCCTGGCAGCTGAAGCGATACGCGAACCCGCCCGGGACCAGCCAGTACTTCACCTGGTACGCGCCGGGCAAGACGTGGAACGTGCGCTACAACCCGGATGCGAACTGCGGCTCGTCTCCGGTGTACATCGCGAACCAGGCCACGGCGAACCTGTACTACTACACGCCCTACCAGCCGAACGCCGCAGCCCTCGCGGCCGGTTACGGCGAAGGGGACGCATGTTCGGCCTACGGGAACCGCAACTTCTACAACTACTTCACCGACTGGTTCGGCTCGACGCGGTCGTCTCCTGACCCGGTCGGGAGCTTCGACTCGGTCGAGGCGGAGGTCGGCGGTGTGCGCGTACGGGGCTGGGCTGCCGATCCCGACACGTCGTCGTCGATCGATGTGAAGGTCACGATCGGCTCCGAGACCTTCACGGTCCGCGCCGACGGCATCCGAGACGACGTTCGCGCCGTCTACCCGCACCTGCAGCGCAACACCGGGTTCGACGCGAAGCTCCCGGTGCCGCCGGGGGGTGCCACGACGGTCTGCATCTCGGTGCCCAACGCCGCCGGCGCGGGGTCCACGAAGAACCTCGGGTGCCGCACGTACACGCCGCGTACCGGCCCTCCCGTGGGCTACCTCGACGACGTGCGAGCCGTGGAGGGCGGCGCGACCGTGACGGGGTGGGCGGTCGATCCCGACACGCTGGACCCGGTGGTGATGCACGTCTACGCCGACGGCAAGTTCGTGCGCGAAGCACGAGCCAACATCAACCGGCCCGACCTCAGCGGCTCGCTCTTCGCCCACAGCCTCGACCGGGGGTACGACATCACCGTGCCGCTCGCGGCGGGTGAGCGGCGGATCTGCGTCTACGGCATCAACGTCCCCGTCGGGGACAACGCGGGCTTCGGGTGCCGCACCGTCACGGTGGCGCCGGTCTCCGAACGAGGGCGCGCGCCGATCGGCCACTTCGACGAGGTGACGGTCAAGGACCGGGTCGTGACCGCGACCGGCTGGGCCATCGACCCCGACACCACGGCCGCCATCGACGTCGAGATGACGATCAACGGACAGGTCGTCGGCGGGCGCGCGAATGTCGCGCGTTCCGATATCGGCGAGGCCTATCCCATCTACGGGCCGAACCACGGGTTCCGCCTCTCGGCGACGGTTCCGTACGGCACCTACGAGGTGTGCGTCCGCGCCATCGACAGCGCCACGAAGAAGGCGACGACGCTGACGCGCTGCCGGACGGCTGAGGTCCTCCGCATCCCCACCGCCCCGCCGGTCGGAAGCTTCGACCTGGCCGAGGGCGAGGTCGGTGGTGTCCGCGTTCGCGGCTGGGCAGCCGACCCCGACACGCAAAGCCCCATCGAGGTGCGCTTCACGATCGGGTCGCAGACGACGACCGTGATCGCCGATGATGAGCGTCCCGACGTGCGCCAGGCCTACTCGTGGGCGGGGCCGCGCACTGGATTCGACGTGAAGCTCCCCGCGCCGCCCGGAGGCGCAGCGACGGTGTGCGCAACGGCCGTCAATGATGCAGGGCTCGGCGACGACACCTTCCTCGGGTGCCGTTCCTGGCCCCCGAGGAGCGGCCCGCCGGTCGGACACCTGGACTCCGTGGCCATGTCCTCGGGCAAGGTGCGCGTCACGGGTTGGGCTGTCGATCCCGACACGCTCGCCCCGGTGACCATGCACCTGTACGTCGACGGTGCGCATGTCTCCACCGTCTCCGCGGATCGCAGCCGGCCTGACCTGAAGGACCACCTGTTCGCGCACGACACGAACCGCGGGTTCGACGCGCTCCTGTCGGTCGATTCCGGCCGCCACCGGGTCTGCGCGTACGGCATCAACGTCCCCGCGGGTGATAACCCGCTGCTCGGCTGCCGCGACATCGTGGTTCCGGGAGCCAATGGTCACCTGGACGGTGTGGAGGCCACGGCGCGCGGCATCAGCGTGCGGGGCTGGGCCTTCGATCCCGAAGCGCCCCGGACCGCGATCTCGGTTCAGGTCGAGGTGGCCGGTCGCACGACCGTGCTCACCGCGAACCAGCAGCGCGCCGATGTTGCCGCGGTGTATCCGGTGGCGGGTGAGTCGCACGGATTCTCGGGAACCGTCGACGCAGCGCGCGGGACGCAGAGAGTATGCGTCTCGGCGTTGACCGCCACGGGCGTCAAGACCCCGCTCGGCTGCCGCTCGGTCACTGTGCCCTGAGCGGCTCCCTCGGCTCGCCGCGATGTGGTCTCGGCGAGCCGACGGGGTCAGCGAGCGTCGAGGTAACGGGAGAGCGCGGCCGACATCTCCGACGCCTCCCAGCCCGTCCGTCCGATCTTCGCGAGGTCGAGCACGCTGTTGCGGGGGCGGGGCGAGACCGGTGCGGTCGCTTCCCCGAAGTAGGCCTCGGTGCTCACGCCCGTCACCCGAGCGTCGTCGTGGCCGGTCGCGCGAAACACCTCTCGAGCGATATCGAACCAGCTCGCGGGCGTCCCGGCGGATGTCAGGTTGTACACGCCGTACGGTGCCGCCGTCTCGAGCAGATGACGGATGCCGCGGGCTATGTCGTCCGTGAACGTGAGGCGTCCGACCTGATCGTCGACGACCTTCGGATCGATGCCCCGCTCGGCGAGCGACGCCATCGTGCGCACGAAGTTGTTGCCCTCGCCGATGACCCAGCTGGTGCGGATGATGTAGTGCCGGGGCGCGACCGAGACGAGGGCGTCACCGGCGGCCTTCGTCTGCCCGTACACGCCGAGCGGTGACACGGGTTCGTCCTCGGCGTAGGCCCCGTCCTTCGCGCCGTCGAAGACGTAGTCGCTCGAGACGTGCACGAGGGTGATGCCGTGGGCCGCCGCGACGCCGGCGAGGGCCGCCACCGCCGTCACATTGGCTTCCCAGGCCGCCGTGCGGCCCTCGGGGGTCTCGGCGACGTCCACCTTGGTGTAGGCGGCGGCATTGATGATGGTGCCGTAGTCGCGCCAGCGACGTGCCGATGCGAGGTCGGGCGCCGTGAGGTCGAGCTCGTCGCGGCCGGCGTACTCGATCCACGGCTGGTCGCCGAACTCGGCGCGCAGGGCCCGACCGAGCTGTCCGTTCGCCCCGGTGACGAGGACGCGCTTCGGCGGCATGGGGACGACATCGGCCAGCCGGGGGTGGTTCTTGTCCTTCGCGCTGATCTCGACCTGCTCGAGCGGGATCGGCCAGGCGATCGCGGCGGTCTCGTCGGCGAGGTTCAGGAACGTGTAGGTCGCGTCGGGGGACCAGTGATCGTTCACGAGGTAGGTGTAGGCCGTGTCGGCCTCGAGCGTCTGGTACGAGTTGCCCACGCCCCGCGGGACGAAGATCGCGCGCGACGGATCGAGCTCGGCGGTGTACACCGCGCCGAACGTCGGCCCCTCGCGCAGATCGACCCACGCTCCGAAGATGCGTCCGGTGGCGACCGAGACGTACTTGTCCCACGGCTCGGCATGGATGCCGCGCGTCGTCCCGACCGCGTCGTTGAACGAGATGTTGTTCTGCACCGGTCCGAAGTCGGGCAGATCGACCCCTGCCGCGGTCATCTTCTCGCGCTGCCAGTTCTCCTTGAACCAGCCGCGCGCATCCCCGTGAACCGGAAGCTCGAGAACGACGAGGCCGGGGATCGGCGTCTCGGTGACGGTCAGCTGCTTGCCGAACTCGATGGTCACCGGCTCACTGTCCCTTCGAGGCGTAGAAGGCCTCGACGCCGTCCTTCGCCGGAGCCCACCAGTCCTCGTTGTCGCGGTACCAGTCGATCGTGGCCCGGAGGCCGGCTTCGAAGTCCTGGTAACGAGGCTCCCAGCCCAGCTCGGTGCGGAGCTTCGTGGAATCGATGGCATAACGCATGTCGTGACCGGGGCGGTCGGTGACGTGGTCGTACGCGTCGGTGGGCTGGCCCGTGATGCTGAGGATGAGCTCGACGACGGTCTTGTTGTCCTTTTCGCCGTCGGCGCCGATGAGGTAGGTCTCGCCGATGACGCCCTTGTCGAGAATCGTCAGGACCGCCGAGGAGTGGTCATCGGCGTGGATCCAGTCGCGCACGTTCTCGCCCTTGCCGTACAGCTTGGGACGGATGCCGCGCAGGACGTTGGTGATCTGGCGCGGGATGAACTTCTCGACGTGCTGGTAGGGGCCGTAGTTGTTCGAGCAGTTGCTGATGGTCGCCTTCACTCCGAACGAGCGGACCCACGCGCGCACCAGCAGGTCCGAGCCCGCCTTGGTGGACGAGTACGGCGAGGAAGGGTTGTACGGCGTGTTCTCGGTGAACCGTGCCGGGTCGTCGAGTTCGAGGTCGCCGTACACCTCGTCGGTGGAGATGTGGTGGAACCGCTTGTCGTGCTTGCGCGCGGCCTCGAGCAGGGTGAAGGTGCCGATCACGTTCGTGTCGAGGAACGGGCGGGGGTCGTGCAGCGAGTTGTCGTTGTGCGACTCTGCGGCGAAGTGCACGACCGCGTCGACCTGTCCGAACAGCTCGTCGACCAGAGCCGCGTCCGCGATGTCGCCCTCGACGAGACGGACCCGGTCTTCGGGAAGCCCCGCGAGAGATGCGGCGTTGCCCGCATAGGTCAGCTTGTCGAGCACGACGACCGAGTGATCGGTGTGCGCGATGACGTGGTGGACGAAATTCGAACCGATGAACCCGGCGCCGCCGGTCACGAGAAGCGTTCCCATCAGCGTCCCCTCTCCAGAATCTCCAACAGATACGTCCCGTAGCCGGACTTCACCAGCTTGCCCGCCCGCTCGCGCAGTTCGTCGTCGGTGAGGAACCCCTGCCGCCAGGCCACCTCTTCGGGCACACCGATCCGCAGACCGGTGCGTCGCTCCATCGTGCGCACGTAGTCGGCCGCATCCGTCATCTGGTCGAACGTTCCCGTGTCGAGCCAGGCGGTGCCGCGGGGGAGGACCTCCACCTGCAGCTTCCCGCGTTCAAGATAGGCGCTGTTGATGTCGGTGATCTCGTACTCACCGCGCGGCGAGGGAGCGAGGCCTCGGGCGATGTCGATCACGTCGTTGTCGTAGAAGTACAGGCCGGGCACGGCGTAGTTGCTCTTGGGCTCCGCCGGCTTCTCCTCGAGCGAGACGGCGCGTCCGGTCTCGTCGAACTCGACCACACCGTATGCGGAGGGCTCCGCCACCCAGTACGCGAACACCGCACCGCCGTCGACGTCCGCGTAGCGCTTGAGCTGCGACCCCAGACCAGGACCGTAGAGCAGGTTGTCGCCCAGCACGAGGGCGACCTTGTCGTCGCCGATGAAATCCGCACCGATCGTGAACGCCTGCGCCAGCCCGTCGGGCGAGGGCTGCTGCGCGAACGTCAACGAGATGCCGAACTGCGACCCGTCGCCGAGCAGCCGCTCGAAGAACGGCGCGTCATGCGGCGTCGTGATGACGAGGATGTCTTGGATCCCGGCGAGCATCAGCGTCGACAACGGGTAGTAGACCATCGGCTTGTCGTAGACCGGGATGAGCTGCTTCGAGACGCCCAAGGTGATCGGATGCAGCCGCGTGCCGGAGCCGCCGGCGAGGATGATGCCCTTCACTCGTCAATCGTGACACACCGAGACGGGCCCTCGTGGCCGTTTCTCAACGACCGCCGTCGTGCCAGTACCTCGCGGATCGCATGCGCAGCGCCTTGAGCGTGCCGATCCCGGTGTCGATGCCGTCCTGCGGCATCCGTCGACGCGTCACGCCTCGGGCTTTGCGCCACCCGTCCCACCGTCCGCGCAGCGAGGCGACATCGCCGAAGCGCACGAGTCGCAGCACGGTGACCACGGCCTCGGTGACGAGCGCATGCGCGGCCGCGCGGCTGCGCAGGATGCCGTAGGCGTGCAGGATGTAGCCCCGGCCGAAGCCGGAGAGATAGCGCTGTCGCCGAGAGCCCTTGCCCGCGGAGGCGCCACCGAGGTGTGTTCCCACGACGCGGGCCAGCCCGATCGCTCCCCAGCCGGCGGCTCGCAGTCGGAGGGCGAGCTCGAGCTCCTCGCCGTACATGAAGATGTTCTCGTCCAGGAGGCCGGCCTCGTCCAGTGCGGAACGACGGTAGGCGGCGGCCGCGCCGTACGGGCCGAGCACGACGGGCGAGGACGCATCCACGATGTCGAGGCTCGCACCGTGATACCGGACGTATCCGGCGGCGCTGGGATCGGCGACGATGCCGAAGGAATCGACGAGCCCGTCGGGGCGCAACAGGATGGGGGACACGCTTCCGACATCGTCCGGGCAGTCCGCGAAGGCTCCGCGGATCGACGCCGCGAAGTCGGGCTCGGCCTCGACGTCGCTGTTGAGAAGAACGACGATGGGTGCCGAGCCGGCACGGATCCCGACGTTGCACGAGGCGGCGAAGCCGCGATTGTCCTCGTTGCGGATGAGCGTCACCTCGGGGAAGGATGCTGCCACCCGATCGGCCGTGTCATCGGGTGACTTGTCGTCCACCACGATGACCCGAACGCCGTCGCCCTGCGATCGAAGCGACTGGAGGCACTGCGAGACGTAGGCCCATCCACCGTGAACCGGCACGACCACATCGATCGCGGTGTCGTCGTTCGGAGCTTCCATGGGATCCCATCTGATCGCGAATGGCCTGCAGCGCCGGTAGAGTGGTCGCGGCGCTCGTCAGCGAGGCTAGCGCAACGCTCTGATGGACTCTTCCGAATCGACCTCCCCCGCCGCAGCGGTGGGCTATGTGGTGCTGGCGGCGTACAAGCCGGACGAGACCCTCTTCCGCAGACAGATCGAGTCGATCCGGAACCAGACCTACCGGCGGTTCCGCTGTCTCATCGTCGCCGACGGGCAGCCCGACGACGTCCGGCGCCTGCTGCAGTCCTGCGTCGGCGACGACGACCGATTCGAGGTCATCGGTTTCGAGCACCGCGTCGGCTTCTATCGGAACTTCGAGCGGGGTCTGGCGGCCGTGCCTTCCTCCGCCCCCTGGGTTGCGCTCAGTGATCAGGACGACGCCTGGTTCCCCGAGAAGCTCCAGCTCCTGCTGCCGTCGCTCGAGAGCGTGGCTCTCGTCAGCGGGCAGGCGCGCGTCGTGCGGCATCCGTCCGGCGAGATCGTCGCGGAGTCGACCGGGCGCCGCGAAGTCGCGGTCGATGTCCTTCCCTTCGAGAACCAGTACTCGGGGGCCCTGTGCCTGTTCCGGGGGACTCTGCTCGACGTCGCCCTTCCGTTCCCCGCCCACGATCACCCGTCGCAGGTGCATGACCACTGGCTGGCGATGTGCGCGGCGTTGAGCGACGGTGCTCGCGTGACCGAGGACGTGGTCCAGGACTACGTCCAGCACGACGCGAACGTCCTGGGCGAGTCGGCGGGTGGCCGCTGGAACTGGGTGGCCGCGCTGCGTCGCCGCGTCGCCGAGGCGAACGCGGACAGCGAGCGATCCGCCCTCGGGTCCTTCCGGGCGTCCCTGTTCGGGGTGAGCGCCGGATGGGCTGAGGTCATGGTCGACACGGCGGACGCGCGCATCCGCAATGAGCGGTCTGCGCGGCTCGCCGCCCTCTACGGCAGCGATCGCCGACGGCTGCCGGCGATCGTCCACGCGCTGCGTCGAGGCCTGTCCGGCGCCGCGTCGGTGCGCAACGCCGTGGTCTACGCCGTCGGCGCCGCCGTCGCGCCGCGACGACGTCGCTGAGCTATTCCGCTCGTCCCTCGCGATGCCGCGCGCGGACCTCCCGGGCCGCCGTGGTGCCGACGATCGCCAGGACGACCACTTCTGACAGGGCGAGACCCCACACGATCGTCGTCGCACCCCCGAGCAGGCCGCACACCGTCATCGCCGGAAGACCCACGCCCGCAGACAGGACGGTCGCGACGAGGACCGTGCGGCTCCGGTCCGCGGGGACCAGGACATTGCGGATGAGCGGTGTCGTCAGCGAGATGATCAGGAAGGTCACCCCGTAGGCGGGGAAGAGGGCGGGGCTCGGAGCCACTTCGGCGCCGAGCAGCCAGGTCGCGACGGCCGGTCCGGCGATCACGAGCACGAGGAGCCCGATGATCCCGACACCCAGGTGGGCCAGCAGAGCGATGGCGTGACGGCGCGCGCGGTCCTCCTGCCAGGAGGCCTCGAGCACCCACTTCTGGAGGGTGTTGCCCATCACGAGGATGGCCGTGAGCCCGATGCGGTAGAACTTGTCGGCCGAGGTGAGCTCCGCGGCGGCCTGAGTTCCGACGAGGCCCTGCGCGAGGGGGACGGGCGCCGTCGTGTAGCTGCCGCCGATCCCGTCGGCGCTCGCGATCGACAGGTTGCGCCGGAAGCTCGCCCGGACGTCCCGAGGCCGGAACGGAGGAAGCACCCGCTTGTAGAGATGCAGGTTCAATGCGACCAAGCCGCCCGCGGTCCCGACGATCAGCATCAGCGGGAAGGCGATGAGAGCCCCCGTGAGCTGCATGACGACAGCGCTCGCTGCGGTGAAGACCGCGATGGGGATGGCCTCGTACTGCACGACCAGGCGCGCACGGCCGGTCCCGACCGCGTACCAGGCCATGCCGAGTCCGGAGAGCCCGGTGGCGAGGACGACCAGAGCCGCCACAGCCGTGAAGCCCGGCTCCACCAGGATGCCGGCGAGGGTCGCGAGAACCGCCCCGACGACGCCGAAGACGATCAGTCGCGACCAGAAACTGTTCGCGTAGATCTCGCGGCGTGCGGCATCGTCGCTCGCGAGCGCCACACGCGCGCCGCCGGCGACGTTCCAGCCGTAGCTGCAGATCATCGCGCAGAGGCTGCCGAGAGCCTGCCCGGTTCCGACGGCCGCCCACCCCGCGGGCCCTTCGATGCGCGAAGCGACCGGAAGCACCAGCAGCGGTACGACGGCGACCACCATGGGAGCGGCACCGAAGCCGAACAACCGCCCGAGCAGCACTCTCACGGGCGCGTGTTCCGGGCAGCGACGAGATGGCCGGCCGTGGCTTCGGCGGCGGCATCCCACGAGAAGGATGCCGCCCACTCCCGGCGCGCGCGTCGCGTCGCCTCGTCGTCGTCGCGGGGGAGTTCCCGTCCGATCGCCTCGCCGAAGCGGAGGGGGTCGGTGGCATCGGCGTACGACGCCACCGACCCGCCGACCTCGCGGAGGACCGCTACGTCGTTGGCGAGCACCGGAGTGCCGCGCCTAAGCGCGTCGAGGACCGGAAGTCCGAACCCCTCATCGAGCGACGGGCAGACGTAGAGCCGCGCGGCCGCGTACAGGCGCTCGAGCGTGTCCTCGCTCACCCAGCCCGGCAGCACGACATCACGCGACAGTCCGAGATGCGCCGCCTCTGCCGCGAGGGGATCGGGTTCCGACCCTCCCGGGATCACGAGAACCGGGCGTTCCGCTGCCGAAATGGTCGCGAGGGCCCGCAGCAGACCCGGCAGGTTCTTGTGCGGCATCCGGTTGCCGACGCTGAGGATCATCGGTCGTGAAGCGTCGTACCCGAGCTCGCGTCCGAGGTCGGCGGCGCGGGCGTCTCTGACAGCCGGGGGCGTCGCGACGCCGTTGTGCACGACGCCGATGCGCTCGGCGTCGATCCCGAGGCGGCGCCCGATGTCGGCGGCTGCGGCGTGGGAGACGGTGATGACCCGGTCAGCGGTCCGCGCGGCGCGGGCGCTCAGTTGCGCGGTGGCCCAGCGCATGGCCCGTTCGACGCCTACGGTGCCGGCGCTGTCGTGGTAGATCACGTCATGGAGCGTGACGGCACGCGCGACGGGGCCCGGGCGGAGCGGCCCGAAGTTCGCGGGGGACCAGATCAGGTCTGCGCCGTGGCGACGCGCCGCCGGGATGACGCTCGTCGCGGCGGCGACGGCCCATTCGCGCGGAGTGCCGGAGTTGCGCGCCTGCACGAACACATCGCCCGGGAAGAGCCCGCCCACCAGGTCCGCCCCGACGCGATTCGTGAGAGCCACGAAGGAGCTGCCGGGCAGGTGCTCGGGAAGTCGCGGGAGGAGAGCCCGGACGTACGTCTCGGTGCCGCCCCTGTTCCCGGTCACGCCGAGCAGATCGACGAGGACCCGGCGCGGCGCGCTCACGCTTCGATGACCGATTCGGGCTTCTGCTCGCGACGGGGCGTCGTCAGCACACCCGAGAAGAAGCTCATCATGATCGTCTGGAAACCGAGCACGATTCCGAGCGAGCTCGGCACCGCGACGCGCACGACTTCTGCGGCGTCCTGCGGGCCGAAGTCCATACCGCCCCAACGCACGAGCTGCAGGACGCCGATGAGCACCCCGATGCCGAACAGGCCCAGGCCGATCAACAGTCCGCGTTCGGCTGTCCACTTGGCCACGATCGATCGGTACCGCTCACTCGCCGGCAGGAAGCCCTCTTGAGTCGCGAACAGCTTCGTGAGCCAGAAGAAGAGGAGTGACTGGTAGCCGATCACGCACAATGCCGCGGCGTAGACCATCGTCGTGACATCGAAACCGATGCCGCCGATCTGCACGCCACCGAAGGCGAGCGTGCCGACGGCGATCGCGCCGAGCAGGAAGGCGAACAGGCCCGGGTACACGAAGAGCCAACGGGGTGCGAACAGCAGCAGGAAGCGCAGGTGGCGCCAGCCGTCGTGCCAGCTGCGCAGGTGCGGCGGACGGGAACGGCCGTCCTTCTTCAAGGTGGTCGGCACCTCGTCGATGCGGTACCGCGCGAGCGACGCCTTCACGACCATCTCGGATGCGAACTCCATGCCGGTCGTCTGCAGGTCGAGCTCATCGATGCGCGCCCGGTTGAAACCCCGCAGGCCGCAGTGGAAATCCCGCACGTTGGGGCGGAAGAACAGCTGACCGATGAAAGACAGCACCGGGTTGCCGAGGTATTTGTGCAGAGGCGGCATCGCGCCCGGCTCGATCCCACCGGCGAAGCGGTTGCCCATGACCAGGTCGGATCCGTCGCGAAGCTTCTCGACGAAGGGGTCGAGAGAGGTGAAGTCGTAGCTGTCGTCGGCGTCACCCATGATGACGTAGCGACCGCGCGCGGCCTCGATCCCGTTGATCAGCGCAGCTCCGTAACCGCGGCGCGGCGCTGCGGAGACACGTGCCCCCAATCGCTGCGCGATCTCCTGCGAACCGTCGGTGCTGCCGTTGTCCGAGATCAGAACCTCGCCCTCGACCCCCGACCGTTCGAGGTAGCCCTGCGCCTTCTCGATGCAGGTCGCGAGCGTCTCGGCCTCGTTGAGGCAGGGCATCAGGATGGTGAGCTCGAGCGTTCGCCCGTCAGTGCTGTTCACGGTGGGTTTCCTCAGGATCGTTTGCGCCCGGCGGAGCGCTCATCCAGCGCATCCGCCAGCTGCTGGACAGTTCTCCGGATGGTTCGCGTGCGAATCGCCTCGGAGTACCACTCACGAGTTCGACGACGCAGCGCCTCGCCTTCGGCGACCGCGGCCGCGATGGCCGACCCCAGCGGGCCGGGTTCCACACTAGCCGCAATGAACCCGTTCACATTGGTCTGGACGAGCTCCGTGGAGGCGTTGCCCTCGTCGGCGACGAGGACCGTCGGCGTCCCGAACGCGGCCGCCTCGACGACGACGAGGCCGTATCCCTCGCGTCGAGACGGATTCACCACGGCGCTCGCGCGGGCCATGAGATCCCGCAGCTCGCTCTCGCTGACGAAGCCGGGCATCGACGTCCAATCCCAGCCGTCGACCGCCGTTACCGCCTCCTCGATCGCCCCGGTGCTCGCGCCGCGGCCGGTGATCACCAGGCGCAGAGACGGGTAGCGCTCGCGCACCGCGGCGACGGCAGCGGGCAGCGCCTCGACCCGCTTGTCGGGAATATGGCGGCCTGCATACAGGACGAAGGCCTCGTCCGGCGAGGACGGGGATGCCGCGTTTTCGGACTCCGCCACCGCTGCATCGCCGTCGATCAGCCCCGGGCTGAGCAGGATCTGCCCGCGGAAGCCTTCCTTGCGAAGACGGTTCGACGTGAGGGCGGAGTGAGCCGTCGCGAGGGGGGTGAGGGCGATCGCGGCGCGCTGCAGCGCCCACGCGACGTTGCCGGTGAGCCGACCGGCGTAGTCGACCCACTGGTGCCGCCCCCACACCTCGAGATAGTCCGCCGCCACCGTGGTCCGCGATCCGACCAGCGCGAGGCGCGCCGCGAACACGTTGAGGACGGGGAGTGCGCTGACGACGACCGCGTCGTAGCGGTTCCGTCTCGTCAGCAGGGCGCGGAACACGCGCCAGGCGAATCGGAGAGCCGACGACGAGCGACGGACGCCCTCGTCGTCGTAGAGGTCGAGTCCACCCCCGAGCGGAACCACCGAGAAGATCGCCGAAGGCGGCTCTTCCTCCGGCCACTGACGGACGGTGAGGTAGTCCACTTCCCGCCCGAGGTCGACGAATGCCTCCGCGAACCCCCGGTACTGCCGTTCCCCGCCGCCGGTCGTGTAGGGGAACAGGCAGTCGTAGACGACCGCGATGCGATCAGCCGTCATCAGCAGCCCTCGATCCGGAAGAGGCGGGCGTCGGGCCCGGTCTCCTCGACGAGCACCAGGCGATCGCCGGGCTCGAGGTTGTTGAGCCCCTCGTGCTCGGTGCCGGCGCCGGGGTTATCGAACACGTTGCGATCCCCGAAGTCGAGCACGTACTCCGCGCCGACCCGGTTCACGGCTTCGCACACCGCGGGGTCGTCGTCGATGTCCGCCAGGTTGCTCCCGAGGAGGGCCTCCTCGGGAGTGCGGATGCCGTACGCATGCTTCTCGAGCACCTCGCGGCCGGCCAGGGCGTATGCCAGAGAGGCACCCGTCCAGGGGTTGGCCACGATCACGGCATCCTCGTCGACCAACTCGGGAAGGCGGTTCAGCAGCTCCTGTTCGTCACTGTCGAGCAGACGGCTCTCCGGGGTCGAAAGGTAGTTGCCTCGCGCCATCTCGGCGGCATGGGTCACATTGGGACCCCAGGCGACGCTGAAGACGATGGCGGCCAGGGCCAGAGCGCCGACGTACCGGACCGCTGCCGGCCACCGCCGGCGAGCGATCCCGCGCGCGAGCGACTCGGCGATCGCGGCCGCCCCGAGCGACGCGACGGGAATGGTCGCAGCGGGAAGCAGCGCAGCGAGACGGTAGGGGTCGTTGTACCAGGGGTTAGTGAGGAACTCGCGAAGCGGGTTGTCGACGTTGACGCCGGCTGCGGCGACGAAGAGGACGACAGCCGCGGCGAACGGGAGCACGACGTCGACATTCGCCGGGCGTCGTGCGACGACGACCAGCCCGCTGATGATCAGCGCGCAGACGAGGATCGTGACGGGGTACTGACGCGGCGCGCCGCTGAGGGCCTCGCCGAGTGCCTGACCCGCGGTCTGCCACGGACCCCAGCGCGACATCTCCTCGTTCGTGCGCGAGAACAGCCACAGGCCCACGCCGGCGACGATGAGGGCCACGACCCCCGCCGACGCCGTCACACGGACGCGCCGGCTCGCCGTTCGTACCGCCGCGACGATCCAGCGGCGCCCCGCGATCACGGCGAAGAAGGCCACCAGCGCGAGCAGCGCGTTGGGATGACACAGCGCGATGCCGCCGGCCAGCGCCACGGCCAGAAGCCCGCGGCGCACCCGTTCGGCCGGTGCGATCCGTGCCTCGATGGCGAAGATCGCTGCGGCCACGCCCGCCGGCAGTGCCGCGTAGGCGATCGTGTTCGGGTACAGCACCCCGAAGTCCAGGATGAGGAGGGGGAAGGCCCCGAACCCGGTCGCGAGGGCCGCCGTCGCCACGAGCGCGGCGATGCGGGGGCCGAGGAGTGCCCATGTCAAGGCGAGGCACGAGGCCGGCCAGACGATGGCCCCGATCGCGATGTTCGCGACGGCGACGGCGGCGGGAACCGAGATGCCGGTCATGGTGGCCACGAGGGCCGTGAAGGCGTGCCACCCGTTCGGGTAGAACGGGATGTCGGATGTCTGCCCGATGTGCAGAGCGGATGCGTTGGACGTATCGATCGCGAAGGCCACCGTGTTGAGGTGGACGATGGCGTCGAACGTCTGGGAGATGTTCTGCGGGCTGCCGAACACGGTGGCCAGTCGCCACCCGAGCAGAGCCGCCGCCACGAGCGCGGCCGCGATGACGATGAGCAGGGCCGGAGGGGTCCAGCGCTCGGGGGCAGCGTCCGGTGAGCGGCGCCCGATGAGATAAGCCGCGACCGCGGCGAGGACGGTGAGGCCCAGGACCGGGATCGGCGACCAACCCAGACCGATGACCGGCGCGGCCACGGCGGCGACGGCGATGATGGCGATCGAGACGGCCGGAGCCAGGAAGTAGAGGCCGGGTCGGCGCCACCGCCAACCGGCGAACACCACGGCGGCTCCTGGGATCGTCGCGAGACAGGCCGCCACGATGAGGGCGGGCGCCATGTCGATCCAGGTGTCACCCATCAGCCATCGGTTCCTCTCATTGACGACGAGTCATCGTAACGGACGCTCCTTCGGCGCCGACTGAGCGCTGGCGAGGCGTCCAGGGGGAGCCGGATAGAATGTGCTCACGCCAACTCGCCTAGAGGAAGACGGTCTTTGTATGGATCTGCTCGTTGTCGGCTCCGGTTTCTTCGGTCTCACGATCGCCGAGCGCGCCGCCGCCGCCGGACGCCGGGTCACGGTCATCGACCGCCGCCACCACATCGGCGGTAACGCCTACACCGAGAACGAGCCGACCACCGGCATCGAGGTCCACAAGTACGGCGCGCACCTCTTCCACACCTCGAATGCGACCGTGTGGGAGTACGTCAACCGGTTCACGGCCTTCACGGATTACGTCCACCGCGTCTACACCACGCACAAGGGCGTCGTGTACCCGCTGCCGATCAATCTCGGCACGATCAACCAGTTCTTCCAGGCCGCCTACACGCCCGGCGAAGCACGCGATCTCATCCACGAGCTCGCGGGGGAGTTCGACCCGAAGAGCGCCCAGAACCTCGAGGAGCGCGCGATCGGCCTCATCGGCCGTCCGCTCTACGAGGCGTTCATCCGCGACTACACCGCGAAGCAGTGGCAGACCGACCCCAAGGAGCTGCCGGCGGAGATCATCTCGCGGCTCCCGGTTCGGTACACCTACGACAACCGGTACTTCAACGACACGTGGGAGGGTCTGCCGGTGGACGGCTACACCGCGTGGCTGGAGCGGATGGCGGACCACCCGAACATCGAGGTGCAGCTGAACACCGATTTCTTCGACGAGTCGCAGCCGCTGAACAAGGCGGCGACGGTCGGCCAGGTTCCGATCGTCTACACCGGGCCCGTCGATCGCTACTTCGACTACACCGCGGGCGAGCTGTCGTGGCGCACGCTCGACTTCGAGCAGGACGTGCTCGACATCCCCGATTTCCAGGGCACGAGCGTCATGAACTACGCCGACGCCGACGTGCCGTACACGCGCATCCACGAGTTCAAGCACTTCCACCCCGAACGCGCGGACCGCTATCCCACGGACAAGACCGTCATCGTCCGGGAGTACTCCCGCTTCGCGACGCGCGAGGATGAGCCCTACTACCCCGTCAACACGGCCGAGGACCGCAGCGGACTGCTGGCCTACCGCGACCTCGCCAAGGGCGAGCAGGACGTCCACTTCGGCGGTCGTCTCGGCACGTACCAGTACCTCGACATGCACATGGCGATCGGCTCCGCGCTGTCCATGTGGAACAACCAGCTCGCGTAAGGAAGAACATGTCCGATTCGCAGCGTCTCGTTCCCGTCAACCGCGTCGTCTTCCCGGTCGAGGGGGTGGGAGAGGTCTCCGCTCTCTACGTCGACACGGGATCCGGCGACGGCTCGCAGCCGGGTGAGGCATACGAGATCCTCAGCCGACGCTCGATCCGCGTCTTCGCCCACAAGCGCGTGTCGCTGAGTACCTTCTTCAATGCCTTCGCGGCGAGCTACTGGCAGCGGTGGACGACGGTGCGCGATGTCCGTCTGCGCGTTCAGGTCGAGGGAGAGGGACTCCTCTCGGTCTACAAGTCGAGCGCTCGCGGACGTGCCTCAGCCGTCGCGTCGCAGCAGTTCGAAGGCGGTGTCGTCGAGTTCGATCTCCCCATCCGATCGTTCGTCGACGGCGGTTTCTACTGGTTCGATATCGCCTGCGCCCAGAGCGAGGCCACGCTGGTCTCGGCGGAATGGCTGATCAGCGTTCCCGAGGACTGGCAGGGCGGACGCACGACCGTCGGGATCACGACCTTCAACCGGCCGACGTACTGCCTGAACCAGATCCGCGCGGTCGGTGAGAACGCGGACGTCCGCGACGTGCTGGACCGCCTCGTGGTCATCGACCAGGGCACCGATCTGGTGTCGGAGCAGCCCGGTTTCGCCGCGGCGGCAGAGCCGCTGGGCGAGCGGCTCGTCATGCTGCGTCAGCCGAACATGGGTGGCTCGGGCGGCTTCTCGCGCGCCATGCTCGCATCGCTCGAGTCCGACGACAGCCAGTACGTCCTTCTGCTGGACGACGACGCGATCTCAGAGCCGGAAGCCATCGTGCGAGCTGTGCGCTTCGCCGATTTCGCCGTCACGCCGACGATCGTCGGGGGCGGCATGCTCCACCTGGATGAGCGCGCCGTGCTCTACACGCAAGGTGAGGTGTGGGATCCGGCGCGGTCCTGGATGGCGCCGTCCGGGCAGAGCGAATACGACCACGATTTCGCCGAGGACACTCTGCGCGAGACCCCGACTCTCCACCGTCGGTTGAACGCCGATTTCAACGGCTGGTGGATGTGCCTCATCCCCACCGCCGTGCTGCGCGAGATCGGCCTCTCGCTGCCGGTGTTCCTGAAGTTCGACGATGTGGAGTTCTCCCTCCGGGCGGCGCAGCACGGCTTCCCGACCGTGTGTCTGCCGGGTGTCGCCGTGTGGCACCTCGCGTGGCACGATAAGGACCCGACGCGGACGTGGGAGGAGTACTTCATCCACCGCAACCGCATCATCACGGGTCTGCTCCGCTCGGATGTGGCGCGTGGCGGTCTGCTGCCGCTCCACTCCTTCCTCGGCGACCTGAAGCTGCTGTTCATGCTCCAGTACTCGACGGTCCAGCTCAGGTACCAGGCGATGGTCGACGTCTTCTCGGGACCGGCGCGGCTCCACGAGTGGCTCGGGACGAAGAATCAGCAGGCTCGGGAGATCCGGACCGACTTCGTCGACGCGCGCGTCGTCGAGGAGCTCTCCACCCTTCCGCCGGTGCGGCGATCCTCGCGGGCGATCCTGGGACCGGTTCGCCGGCCGACGAACCCCTTGGCGACGATCGCGCTGGCGCTGCGGGTCACCTTCCGCCAGCTTCTGGTGAAGGAGACCGCGGGGAGCCGGCGTCATCCCGAGCGCATCATCCCCGCGCCGGACATCAACTGGTGGCGCTTCGCGGACATCGACTCGGCGCTGGTCACGGCTCCGGATGGGATCGGTGTCGCGTGGTATCAGCGCGACCGCCGAGTCATGCGTCGTTACCTCGTGCGCAGTCTCATCATGAACTGCCGCCTCGCTCTTCGCTGGGCGAAGCTGACGCGGAAGTACCGGGACGAGATCCCCGACCTCGTCTCCCCGGAGGCGTGGAAGAAGACGCTCGGCGCGTGAGCGTCGCCGCTCTTCGTTCTCAGAAAGCGTAGGAAGGGTATGCAGTCCCCGAGCGCGGGTGTGCGCGTGCGTCACCGCGCGTCGCGTCCATCCGTCTCCGCCGCGCCGGGCGGTCACCGGCACGACCTCGACGGCCTTCGCGCCATCGCCGTGCTGCTGGTGGCGGTCTACCACATCTGGGTCCACCGTGTCTCGGGCGGCGTGGACGTCTTCCTCGTGCTCTCCGGCTTCTTCGTCGGAGGGAGCCTGTTGCGTCGTGTGTCCGCCGGACAACCGCCGGCGATGGGGTCGTATCTGCTGCGCATCGGCCGGCGACTGCTGCCGCCCCTCCTCCTCGTGGTGGCAGTCGCGCTCGCCGCGAGCGTCCTGCTCCTGCCCTCCAGTCGGTGGGGAGAGGTCGCGCGCCAGGGGCTCGCGTCGATCTTCTACGTCGAGAACTGGTACCTGGTCTCGGCCGGACGCGACTACGGCGCCGCCGACATCCTGAGCTCTCCCTTTCAGCACATCTGGTCGCTGTCGGTGCAGGGCCAGCTCTTCGTCGCCTTGCCGCTTCTCCTGCTCGCGGTCGCCGCGGTGGCGCGTCGGATCGCGCCCGGCGACGTGGCGCGCATCGTGCTGCTGACGGCCAGCGTCGCCGCGGTCGCCTCATTCGTCTATGCCGTCGTCTCGGTGCGGATCGACCAGGGGGCGGCGTACTACGACACCTTCGCGCGGGCCTGGGAGTACCTCGCCGGGGCGGTGGCCGGAGCCACTCTCTCTCGGACCGCCGGGGGAGAGGCTTCGACACGTCGCCGCACCATGATCGCCGTCGCCGGCTGGGTCGGGTTCGCGGCCATTCTCGCGACCGGGTTCGCCGTCGACGGTCTGCAGCAGTTCCCCGGGCCGGCCGCACTCGTCCCGGTCGGCGGCGCCCTTCTTCTCATCCTCTGCTGGCGGTCGCCCTGGGCGCCCGCGCGGCTCCTCGCATGGCGGCCGCTGTCCGAGGCGGGTCGCTACGCCTACGCGTTCTACCTGTGGCACTGGCCCGTCCTGGTCTTCGCGATCGAGGTCCGCGGTCGCGCCGAGGTCGGATGGCTCGCCGGCAGCGCGGTGCTCCTCGTCTCGGCGGCGCTCGCCGTCGTCACGCATGTCTGGATCGAGGACCGCAAGCCGGCGCGGGAGCTCGGCACGGCGCGCGCGCGACGCAGCGCGGTCACGCTCGGGGTCGCCGTCGCCGTGGTCGCCGCGCTGCCGCTCGCCTGGATCGTGCGTCTCGAGGTGCAGCGGGTGAACTACGCCGACGCGGCGATCGATCTCGATCGCCACCCAGGCGCCCTGGCGGTCGCTTACCCTGACGTGTTCTCGTGGGACCCGCGCGCAGGCATCATCCCGCAACTCGACATCGCGGACCAGGACAAGCCCCGCGCGGTCGCCGACGGATGCGGCAACATGTCGACTGAGGTGGAGGTGTGCTCCTACGGCGATCTCGAAGCCGACCGAGTGATCGTGATGGCCGGCGGTTCGCACACCGAGCAATGGATCGACGCTGTGGCCGTCGAGGGCGAGCAGGCCGGCTTCCGCGTCGACGTCATGATCAAGTGGACCTGTGAGCTCATCGACGGACTCGATGGCGTCGAGTTCTTCACCGAGCTGAACCCGGAGTGCGAACCCTGGTCGGCGAATGCGCTGACCGAGCTGGTCCGGATGCAGCCGGATGCCGTCTTCACGACCTGGACTCGCCCCTCGGATCTGCCCGAGGGCCCTCGCGAGGCGGTGCCGGCCGCTTACCAGCGGGCGTGGGAGACCCTGAGTGCCGCGGGCATCACCACCCTCGCGATCCGCGACAACCCCTGGACGGGAACCGACACCGTCGGCTGCGTGGCCGAGAACCGGGACGACCCGTCGCCGTGCGGCGTCGTCGCCGCCGACTTCCTCGACGTGGAACCGCCCGCGCCCGTCGCCGCCCCGGGTGGCGCCCCGGTTCTGCCGGTGGACATGACCGACATCATCTGTCCCGACGGATGGTGCCCGTTCGTTCAAGGCGGTCGGCTGGTCTACCGCGATCAGCACCACCTCTCCAACAGCTACGCGCTGTCGACGTCGCCGATCCTGGCGGGGCGGATACTTCCGCTCCTCGGCTGGTGACGCCCGCGACGGGCGCGCAGACAGCGCCCGTAGGATCGATGCTGTGAGTCCTGCCGTCGTCGGCGCCCCCGGATCGCCCCGGCGCTACTTCCACTCGTTGTGGCTGCTGTCGGCGCGCGATCTGCGGGTGCGGTACTCCACGAGCGCTCTCGGGTACCTGTGGTCGGTGCTCGATCCGCTCGTCATGAGCGGCATCTACTGGTTCGTCTTCACGCAGGTCTTCCAGCGCGACGTCGGCGAGACGCCCTACATCGTCTTCCTCATCACGGCGCTGCTGCCCTGGGTGTGGTTCAACTCCGCCGTCACCGACTTCACCCGTGCGTTCAATAAGGATGCGCGGCTCGTGCGATCGACCTCGATCCCGCGCTCCATCTGGGTGGGCCGCATCGTGTTGAGCAAGGGCATCGAGTTCCTCTTCTCCATCCCGGTCCTCGCGCTCTTCGCGATCTTCGGGGGCGCCACCGTCAACTGGGGTCTGCTGCTGTTCCCCGTCGCGGTCCTCCTGCAGGTCGCCTTGCTGGTCGGACTCGGTCTCATCGTCGCGCCGCTGTGCGTCCTGTGGGGTGACCTCGAGCGCACGACCCGACTGGTGCTGCGGGCACTGTTCTACGCGTCCCCGATCATCTACGGCGTGGCGGATCTCCCGGGCGTGTTCAAGGAGCTCGGCGCGTTCAATCCGCTGGCCGGCATCCTCACCCTCTACCGTGTCGGGTTCTTCCCGGATCAGTGGGACACGCTCGCTGTCGTCGTCGGGGCCGTCTCGAGCATCCTCGTGCTGGTGCTCGGAGTGTTCGTCTTCCGCCGGCTGGAACGCCCGGTCCTGAAGGAGCTGTGATGCAGCCGCTCGCGATCGAGGTGCGTGACCTCGGCGTCCGTTTCCGGCGCAACCGTCGGGGACGGCGCAACCTCAAGGACCTCTTCGGCGGGTCCTCTCGGCGCAGCCGTCCCGGCGAGTTCTGGGCGCTGCGCGGGGTGACGTTCTCCGTGACGCCCGGGGAATCGATCGGCGTCGTCGGTCGTAACGGACAGGGCAAGTCGACGCTGCTCAAGCTCGTCGCCGGGGTGCTGCTGGCCGACGAAGGATCGGTCGACGTGAACGGCGGCGTGGCCCCGTTGATCGAGATCACCGGCGGATTCGTGGGCGACCTGACGGTACGCGAGAACGTGCGGCTGACGGCGGGCCTGCACGGGATGTCGAAGGCCGAGGTGAACCGTCGGTTCGACGACATCATCGACTTCGCCGAGATCGGCGACTTCGTCGATACGCCGTACAAGCACCTCTCCAACGGCATGAAGGTGCGCCTGGCGTTCTCGGTGGTGTCGCAGCTCGACGAACCCATCCTGCTGGTCGACGAAGTCCTCGCCGTCGGCGACCGCGCGTTCCGCGCCAAGTGCTACAAGCGCATCGACGAACTGCTCGCGGAGGGGCGCACGCTCTTCTTCGTCAGCCACAACGAGAAGGACCTGCGCCGCTTCTGCACCCGCGGTCTGTATCTCGACAGGGGCGGGCTCGTCCTCGACGGTCCGATCGGCGATGTGCTCGATCGATACAACGCGGACTACAACAGCGCCTCCTGACGTCAGGGCTCGCGCTGCGGAAAGTGCTGCTCCCACGCAGCCGGGGAAGTCGTGTCGGCGAGGGCGTCGCGATACCAGCTCGACAGCTTCGGCCATTCCCGCCGGAGGCGAGCGTGCTGGCGGATGCTGGTGCGCAGCATCGCCCGGAACGCGGTTCGGTCTCGCACGTAGACGTTGCGTCCGGATCCGTCTGCGGTCGCGACGGTCGCGCTGTCGAGCCGCCACATGCGCCACCACACCGCATCCTGCTTCGCCAGCTCGACCGCGGCGCTCTGCGCTGCGCTCGGCTTCACGGGGATCACGGCGTGGCGGAGGAGGCCCGCCACGGTGAGCAGCGCCAGCCGCCAGCTCCTCGGCGGACTCGGTGGCACCGAGCCCTGCCTCCGCGACAGCCCGCCATCGGGGCTGGAGCGGGTCTCCGGGAAGTCCCCAGCCAACGCCCGAGCTGCGGGCATCGCGTCGGCGAGACCACTCGCCATGGCATACGGACCCGCGAAGACATCTCGGAGCGCTCGCTGGCGGAGCGCGACCGGGTAGTACTGCATCAGCATCAGATGCTTGAGGTCGACCCGGCGGCTGTGGCGCAGAAGCGTGCCCCCGCGCGGGCTCCGCGAATGCAGGAGCGCCGTCACAATGCGGTTGCGCGCGTGGAAGTAGGCCTGCCAGTCCGTCGTGTCGTCCTTGCCCACCCACGAGATGTGCCAGATCGCCACCCCCGGCACCGATAAGGTCCGGTAGCCGGCATCGCGTGCGCGAAGGCAGTACTCGGCATCGTCCCACTTGATGAAGACGGGAAGCGGCAGCCCGATGCGGCGGATGATCTCGACGGGGATGAGGCACATCCACCATCCGTTGTAGTCGGCGTCCAGACGCTGGTGGAGCTCGGGAGTCTGACGAAGATTCGCCACGGCGAAGTCGTGCGGCATCCGATCCTGCTGGACGGGTCGCCACATGAAGGGGGCATCGTCGACGACCTCCGCCCACGCATGCAGGCGGGAGCGCTTCAGCAGGTCGAACATGTGAGCCCCGACGATGCTGGGCGTGGTCGTGTAACGCCCGAAGACGATCGAGCGGCGGAGGGATTCCGGCTCGATGCGGACATCGTCGTCGAGAAGCTGGACGAAGTCGCTCTCGGGGCGCTGCAGCGTCTCGTACATAGCGCGAGCGAAGCCGCCGGATCCACCGAGATTCGGCTGAGCGATGATCTCGAGGGTCCCCCCGAGACGATCGGCGATGTGGCCGAAGTCGGGCTGCGCATCGACTCGGTCGGTGCCCTGATCGATGAGGAACACGCGATCGACGAGTTCGAGCAGCTCGGGGGCCGCCGCAAGCGCGCGGAGGGTCTCGACGCAGTAGTCCGGCTTGTTGTAGGTCGTGATGCCCAACGACGCCTTCCCCCGTCGGACGGGCGCCTGCTCGGTGGTCCACTCGGCGCCGAGGAGCCGGGCGTCGTCCTCGCCCGCCGCGATGTCGAACCAGATCCACCCGCCGTCGTTGTACGCGTCGAGCGTCAGGTCGAACACGCTCGTCGCCTCGTCGACCGCCTCGTGCCTCGCCAGGCGCCGGGGCACGCCGGCCCCGTCCGAGCGGTAGACGAGGATCGTCACCGGACCGGTGGAGTGGACCTCGAGGCGCACGTTCCGCACCGGCGTCCAATGCTGCCAGTACGAGGCGGGGAAGGCATTGAAGTAGCTGCCGAACGACAGCCGTGTGCCGGCGGCGATCCGGACCTCGGACCGGCTCGAGATGTGCGCGACCGCGGGGGAGGGTGCATGGGCGGGATCACCGTCGGGCGCGGTCAGGACCTCGGGATCGATGTAAAGCGGCGCCAGGGCGGGATCGCGGTCGAGGGGGAGCACGACGCGGTGGAGCAGGTGACGCATCCTGTGCCTTCGCCGACTACGCGGCCGGCTGATCGATCAGCGGCTGCATCGGCTGCCACGACCGGTCACGGGCGATGCGGCGACCGTCGCGGAGGCCGCGGAACAGGTGCGAGGTGCCGCGGACGGTCCGCTCGACGGCGAGGAGCCGGATGAGCTCCTTGCCGAAGGTCAGCGTCGTGCCCAGGCCGAACAGCACCGGGTTGTAGGCGCCCTTCGCCCGGTAGTACTGCTTGATGTGCGCGCGATTGCGCATGATGTAGTACCGGTACGCGTCGCTCGAGGCGTTCATGTGGCGGATGCCCATGTCCCACTGCCGGATCTCACGCGTGCGGCGCAGCACGAACTCGTCCACGATGACGGACGTCGTGATGCGCGAGGCGAGCCAGCCGTACAGCTGGTCGTCCCAGTAGATGAAGAATCGCGGGTCGGGCAGGCCGATGCGGGCGACGATGTCGCGGTGGATGAACATCCCCTCGAAGCAGCCGGAGTTCATCTCCTTGTACCCCGACGCGTCGAACCCCGCGGGAGCGAAGGGGATGGGGATGCCCATGCGCTCGGCGATGCGGTACTGCCAGTAGAACTCGCTGCCGTCGTAGTCGTACCGGCGACCCTGGATGCTGCGGAACCGCGGCGCCCAGCGCCCCATCTTGGCCAGTCCATCGGGGATGACCTCGACATCGTCGTCCATGAGCCAGATCCACTCGGAGCCGAGCTCGTAGGCGACGCGGACGCCCTCGCTGAATCCGCCGGAGCCGCCCGTGTTGGTCGCGAGGCGCCGGTACACCAGCTCGGTGCCGAGGCGGCTGCGGAACGACTCGACGACCTCGGTGGTGTCGTCGGATGACGCATTGTCGATCACGATGACGCGCCCGGGCCGAGGCTCCATGCGGATGATGCTCTCGAGCAGCCGCGACAGGAGCGCGGACCGGTTGAAGGTGACGACGACGATGGCTGCCGAAGACGGATCGAAAACCTGCGCGCTCACCGGCCCGATCCTACCGTGCGATGCGGTGAGTTCCCGTCGTGGTGTTGTCGGGACCGCCGCTCGCCGCGCCGGGCGAGCGGGGTGCGTCGCCGATGCGCTCGCGCCACGACTTCGACTGGCCGGCGCGCAGGGCGCAGAGCACGAGCATCAGCCAGCCGTACCCGTGCAGCGTGAAGCTCTCGAAGAGGGAGTCGACGAGCAGCGTCACCAGGATCAGGGGCGTCCAGGCGTAGAGGATCGACCGCCGCTCGCTGGCGACGAGCCAGGCCCGCCCCAGGGCGAGGCCGGCGAAGACGATGAAGATCAGCAGGCCGACCCATCCCAGCTGCAGGACGACGTCGACGTAGGCGCTGAGCGCCGACGTGTGCCGGTCGTTGAGGGCGTAGTTGACCGCGTTGAACGGGAAGTCCACGCGAGACCACGGACCGAACCAGCCCCACCCGCGCACCGGCTCGAACCGCACGAAGGATGCCACCTGCGCCCAGAGCTCGGCGCGGATCGAGAAGTCGGTTCCCGCCCCGATCCAGGCGATGATGCGTTCGCGCAGCAGGTAGCCGGCCATCGCGCCGACGACGACCGTCACGCCGAGAGCGAGCTGCACCGAGCGCCGGATCCTGCGCGGCGCGCGGCGGACGGCGCCGAGGGCGGCGGTGGCGACGGCGGTCGCGACGGCCAGGACGAGGACGGTGGGGGAGTCCGAGAAGGCGGCGAGGAGCGCCGCGAGTCCCGCCGAGTACAGCGACAGCCCCGGCCGCACCGAGACGGTCCGCCACTCGACGTAGAAGGTGATGAGCGCGAGGACGGCGATGAACCCGAGCGCGTTGCGTGTGCCGAAGATGCCCTGCACGGGCCCGAAGAAGGCGATGTCTCCCTCGATGCCGAGGAACGTGAAGGGGATGTCGAAGAACACCCCCGACAACAGCTCGAGGGCGAGCGAGAGGGTCAGCAGCATCCGGAACACGTCGGCGAGGGCGCGAACCGTCTGCAGCGTGTCGCGGGTGTTGCCGATGACGACGGCGAGGAAGGCGATGGCGGTCAGCTCGAGCCAGCCGCCCAGGGTTCCGCGGGTGTCGGTGGTCCACGAGATGCTCGCGAGCGCCCAGCCGAGGAAGAGCAGCAGGGTGGTCGGCGCGACCCGCACGAGGGTGAGTTCGCGGCGGCGCACCACGAGGACGGCCGCCCCGATGAGGCAGAGCCCGGTGATGACGGTGAGGTAGGTGACCCGGCCGGCGGTCCGCTCGATCAGGTGCTCGGCGAACACGGCGGCCAGGGCGGCGTGCGCGAACGCCTGCGCGAAGGCCGCGGAGTCGAGCGTCCGGACGAGCCACGAGCCCGAGAGCGCCGGCGGTGTGCTCACGACCGGGTCTCGCCGGCCGAGACGGAGTCGAGCGACACGGCGCCCTCGAGCGGCCAGGCTGCCGCGAGCGTGGAGCGGCGTCGCGGCGGGGTCCCGCGCACCGTCGCCGGGGCCTGCTTGATCGCGAAAGCCAGCATGACGAGCAGGAACCAGCCCCAGTTGAGCAGGGGAGAGGACTCGGTGATGCTCTGGACGAGCAGGATCGTCGCGACGAGCGCGGGAATGAGCAGCAGACGCGAGCGGGGCTCGGGGCTGTCGCCGGGCTTCGGGACGCGGCCGAGCGCGAGGAACCACGCGCGCCAGGTGAACACCCCGAGCGCGACGGCGAAGAAGAGCAGGCCGACGACGCCCAGCTGCATGGCGACGTCGTACCACGTGCTGTGGGCCTGCATGACGGTCACTCCGCGATCGATGATCCACCCGTCGAAGAACGGGTCGGTGGGCACCCACGGTACCGAGTAGCCCCAGCCGATGAGCGGGCTCTCGGCGAACCGGGCGCCGACGGTCGCCCAGATCTCCTTCCGACCACTCAGATCGGACGAGCGACCGAGGAGCTCGAACAGGTCCTCGCGGAACACCCACAGGGCCCCGATGATCGCCGCGCCTGAGAAGGTGAAGACGACGTAGAGCACGCGGCGCGTCCGCTCCGTGCGCGCCCGGCGCATGAGGAGCACGACGATGACGACGATCACGATCGCGAGGGCGCACATCGCGGCGGTCGCCGACGAGCCGCGCCAGAAGCAGAACACCGCGACCGCGGTCCAGCCCACGAGGGGGCCGCGCGGGGCGGCTCGGGTGTTCAGCTGCAGGCCGAACACCACGATGCCCAGCAGCGCGATGTAGGCGAGCGAGTTCGCGTTGCCGAAGATGCCCTGGATGCGGTCGTCGGTGAACAGTTTGTCGCGCGACCAGAACATGATCGGGTCGCCGTCGAAATCGGCCCCCGGTCGAACGAAGTGCGGGAGGATCGGGCCGCGCCAGACGAGCGACACCCACAGCTCGAAGCCGATCGACAGTCCCAGCATCCATTTCACGGCGGTGGCGATCGCCTCGATGATCTGGCGTCCCGTCAGCACCGATGCCACGAAGAGCGCCTGCGCCGTCGTCGCCAGCAACAGGGCGAGGGTCGTGAGGGTCGCCGCCGGCCATTCGGTCCAGAGCAGCGACGCGACGGCCCACCCGACGTACGCGAGGGCGAACCACGGCAGCCGGCGCCAGGGGCGGCGGGGCCGCAGCACGATCCACATGCCCGCCGACACGAGAGTCGTCGCAGCCACGACCAGGGCCGAGCCCGTGACGCCGATCGCCATGAGCCAGGCCGTGCCGGCCATCGACGCAGCGATGAGGAAGGCGCACCATGCGCGCACGACGCGCACCGGGATGCGGCGACGCGATGCGGGAGGGGGCACAGCGGCCCCGACCCGCGGGTGCGTGTGAGAGGCCATGATGCTCTCAGGGTAACCGGCGGGCCGCCGCGAGCCCGCTGAGCGCGGGCTCAGGAGGACCGCTCGGGGAAGCCGTCGCCCTGCTCCATGTCGAGCCGCTGCTCGGCGGGGCCGCGCCCGACGAGCGGGGCCTGCTTGATCTTGAACGCGAACAGGACGATCAGGAACCAGCCCCAGTTCAGCAGCGGCGCGGACTCGGCGATCCCCTGCACGAGCAGCACCGTCGCGACCAGCGAGGGCACGAGGGTCAGCGCGGAGTACGGGCGGTCGGCGACGAGATCCCACCGCGGCCGGTCGACCGCGAAGAACCAGGATCGCCAGATGAAGGCCAGCAGGGCGAGGGCGATGAGGGCGACCCCGACGAACCCGAGCTGCAGCGCGACGTCCAGCCACATGTTGTGGGCCTGCATGACGCTGACGCCGTGGTCGACGATCCAGCCGTCGAAGGCCGGATCGGAGGGTACCCAGGGTGTGGAGTAGCCCCAGCCGATCACCGGTCGCTCGGCGATGCGCTCGCCGACGGCATCCCAGATCCGCTGCCGGCCGGTCAGGTCGGGGGTGCGCCCGAGCAGCTCGAAGACGGTGTCGCGCGCGAGCCACAGCACCGCGCCGCCGAAACCGGCAACCGCGACGTACATGACGTAGAACCGCGTGCGCTCTCCCGGTCGGCGCGCCGTGCGCATGAGCAGGATCGTGGCGAGCACGACGGCGACGGCGACGGCGCAGACCAGAGCGGTCGCGGACGCCGCACGCCAGAACAGGAACAGCGCCAGCGCGGTCCACAGCGTGAGCAGGAACTTCCGCGGCGCTCCCGATGCGAGGCGCACGAGGAACACGATGAGGGCGAGGAGCGCGACGTACGCGAGCGGATTCGCGTTGCCGAAGATCCCCTGCAGCCGACCGCCGGTGAAGAGGTTGTCGCGCGACCACAGCGTGATGGGGTGTCCGTCGTAGGACTCGTCGGGACGGACGAAGCCGGGCAGCATGTCGCCCCGCCAGATCAGCGACACGTAGAGCTCGAACAGGATCGACAGGCCCAGCATCCACTTCAACGCCGCGGCCAGGACCCGGAGGATCTCGCGCCAGGTGAGCACGGCGCCGACGAACATCGCCTGCAGCGTCGTGGACACCAGCAGCAGGAGCGTCAGCTCCGTCGCGCCCAGCCACTGCGACCAGAGCATCGACGCGACCGCCCACGCGACGTAGGCGAGGGCGAACCAGGGAAGGCGTCGCCATTGCACGCGCGGTCGCAGGACGACCCACAGGATCGTCGAGACGACGCCGGTGCCGACCACGACGACCGCCGAGCCGACGGGGCCGACGGCCATCAGCCAGCTCGTGCCGGCGATGGACGCGGCGACGACGAAGACGCACCAGGCCCGCAGCAGCAGGTGGCCGGTGGACTCCCGCACGGGGGCCGTGGGCGGCGCCGAGACGGGGTGACGGGAGTGGACGGCCATGGTGCACACAGGGTATCGCGCGTGGCCGGCCTATCCCGGGCGCGGGCCCGCGCCCGCCCGGCCCGCGTCCTAGGCTGGTGGCGTGCTGATTCCGATCTCGAACTCCGCCCGGGACTACGCCTGGGGTTCCGAAACGCTCATCGCCGAGCTGCAGGGGCGCGAGCCCTCGGGGACGCCCGAGGCCGAGATCTGGTTCGGCGACCACCCGGGCAGCCCGTCGCGCGTCGACGACGGCACCGGGCGGCCGCTCGACCGAGCGCTCGCCGAGGTCGGCGTCCCACCGCTCCCGTACCTGCTCAAGCTGCTCGCGGCGGGGATGTCGCTGTCGATCCAGGCGCATCCCTCGCGTGATCAGGCGGCCGAGGGATTCGCTCGGGAGGAGCGGGCGGGTGTTCCCCGGGATGCCGTCGAGCGTCTCTACAAGGACGAGAACCACAAGCCCGAGATCATCGTCGCCCTCTCGGAGCGCTTCCGCGCCCTGGTGGGGCTGCGACCTCTCGCCGCGACCCGTCGCCTGCTCGCCTCGCTGCCGGAACGACCCGGGGTGCGAGCGCTCGTCGCCGCGCTGGAGCCGGTCGACGGCGAGGATGACGCCGCGGTGCTCCACCGCGTCATGGGGTGGGTGCTCTCGGGCGAGGCGACCGAGGTGGTGGACGACCTGGCGGCGGCGCTCGCTGCGTCCGGCCCGGACGTCGACCACGAGGCATCCGAGTTCGCCGCCGAGCGCGACGTGCTGCGCCGGATCGCCGACCAGTTCCCGGCCGACGCCGGCCTGGTCGTGGCGACGCTCATGAACCTGGTGGAACTGGCGCGGGGCGAGGCTCTCTTCGCGCCCGCGGGCGTGCTGCACGCGTACCAGGACGGGCTCGGGGTCGAGCTCATGGCGGCGAGCGACAACGTCCTGCGCGGCGGTCTCACGCCGAAGCACATCGACGTCCCCGAGCTGATGCGCGTCGTCGACACGAGCACGGGCGCGGCGCCGATCGTCGAGCCGGACGAGATCGCTCCGGGCGTCTTCTCCTATGACGCCGGGGTGCCGGACTTCCAGCTCGTGCGCGTCGAGGCGACCTTCGAGGCCGTCGCCGAGATCCCCCTGACCGGAACCGCGATCGTGCTCGCGACATCGGGTGACGTGGTCATTGAGGCGGGGGATGACCGTGTCGAGCTGGTGCCCGGCACGGCGGCGGTGGTCATCGGCGCGTCGGTCGCGATCGGGGGAGCGGGCGAGGCGTTCGTCGCTCAGCCGGGGCGTCCCTGATATCCGCGACACGCCGACGAGGGCTCGCAAAGGTTAAACACCCGCTTGAGGGTTTACGATCCGCGACTTGACCGGAGCGAATCACACGGGTGTAATTAATGCGAGACACGCGGACCGCGTGCCGGCCGGCGAGGAGGGAACACGATATGACGGCATACCGTTCGGGCGTTCCCGACAACTGGTTCGTCGATCCGGTCAATCTGGGTGTTCCCGGGGTGCGTCGTGTCGACGCGGCCGACGACGACAACGCGCTCGCGTGGCAGAGCGACGCGCTGTGCGCGCAGACCGACCCCGAGGCGTTCTTCCCCGAGAAGGGCGGTTCCACCCGCGACGCCAAGCGGATCTGCACCTCGTGCGACGTCCGGGGCGAGTGCCTCGAGTACGCGCTGCAGAACGACGAGCGCTTCGGCATCTGGGGTGGCCTGAGCGAGCGCGAGCGTCGCAAGCTCAAGCGCCGCGCGGGCTGACGGCAAGGGCCTCCGCCGGCGGTCTTTCTCGGCGAACCGCGTGCCCGGTGTCCGCGACCCACAGATGGTCAGCTTAGGCTGGGGCCCGTCATGCCCGCCCGAGTACACGCGCTTCTTGTCGTGCGTCCCGATGGACGCGCGCCCGCGGCCTACCATCTCTCGCGCACGCTCGCCGCGCTGCGCGAGCAGACGCGCGCCGTCGATGCGCTGACGATCGTGCTGTGCGGCGCTGACGACCGGCTGCGCACGCTCGCCGAGGAATCGGGCGCGGAAGCGGTCATCGCCGCTCCGGCGCGCACGGGGTTCGCGGCGGCGCTGCGGCTGGCCTCGCGCCGCATCGATGGTGACGCCGTGTGGCTTCTCGCGCAGGATGTCGCACCGGAGACCCCCGCCCTCGAACGCCTCGTCGCCGCGCTCGAGACGGCGCCGTCGGTCGCCGTCGCCGTGCCCAAGCTCGTCGAATGGGACGATCGCAGCCGCATCGTCTCGCTCGGCCGCTCGCTCACGCGCCTCGGGGCCGCCGTGGGCCTCGCCGACGGCGAGCACGACCAGGGCCAGCACGACGCCGCCGACGACGTGCTCGGCGGTGACGTGCGCGGCCTGCTCGTGCATACGGCGGCGTGGCGCGAACTGGAGGGCGTCGACGAGGCGCTCGGCGGCGCCGACGAAGGACTCGACCTCGGCGTTCGCGTGCGCCTCGCGGGCGGCCGGGTCGTCCTCGCCCCCGGTGCGCGCATCGCCGTTGCGCACGACGGTGTCGCCGGCCCGCCCGCGCCGCACTCGACGCGTGCCCGGGCCCGCGCGGCCCACGCGGCCCGCGTCGCCCAGCTGCATCGCCGGCTGGTCTATGCCGCGCCCCCGCTCGTGCCGCTGCACTGGCTCTCGCTGCTGCCGCTCGCGCTCTGGCGCTCGATCCTCCACCTCGTGGGCAAGCGTCCCGCGCGCATCGGCCCGGAATGGTCGGCGGCGTTCACCGCGCTCGTGAGCCTCGTGTCGGTGGTCCGCGCTCGCTCGCGCATCGCCCGGCACCGACGAGCCTCGTGGGCTCAGCTCGCGCCGCTGCGTGTCAACACGCGCGTCATGCGGCAGCGCCTCATCGAGGACGAGCCCGCCGGCACCGGGCCGCGGCGCACCGACCTCGGGTTCTTCTCCGGCGGCGGAGCGTGGGCGGTCCTGGCGGCGCTGGTCGTCTCGGTCGCGGCCATGCCGGCGGCGCTCAGCTGGCCCTCGATCGGCGGCGGCGCCCTCGCGCCGCTGGCCCCCACGGTCGCGCGACTGTGGGACGAGGCGACGGGCGTCCAGCGCCCGCTCGGGTGGGACACCATCGGACCGGCCGACCCCTTCAGCGCGGTCGTCGCCGTTCTCGGCACCCTCTCGCCGGCGGAGCCGTCGCGGGCGCTCGTCGTGCTGTGGCTGCTGGCGTTGCCCCTCGCCGTCCTCGGCGGGTGGTTCGCCGCCACCCGCCTGACCGAGCGTCCGACGCTGCGCATCGTCGGCGCCGTGCTCTGGGCGCTCGCGCCGGCATTCCTGGTCGCGCTCGGCGATGGGCGGCCGGCCGCCGTCATCGTCCATCTGGTGCTGCCCTGGCTCGCGTTCACCGCCGCGGCGGCGCACCGCTCGTGGGGCAACGCGGGAACGGCATCCATCCTCCTCGCCGTCGTGCTGGCGTGCTCGCCCGTGCTGGCTGCGCCCGTCGTCGTCATCTGGATCTGCGCGGTGGTGCTGGCGATGGCGTTGCGCGGACGCCGCGCCGGGTTCCGATGGCTGTGGATCCTCGTGCCCTCGCTCGCGCTCTCGGCACCCCTCGTCATCACGCGGCTGCTCGCTCGCGACCCGTGGTCGCTGCTGGCCGATCCCGGTGTGCCGTGGACCGGCCCGCGGGTCGCGGACGGCGTCCTGGGGCGGGTGCTGCTGGCCACCGGGTTCCCCGCCGACGCCGGGTGGTCCGCGTTCACCGGCGCGGCCGGCCCGCTCTGGTGGCTGCTGCTCTTCACCGCTCCGGTCGTCGTGCTCGCGCTCGCCGCGGGCGCCTCGTCCCGCCGCTTCGTCGGCATCGTGCTCCTCGCGATCGCCGGTCTCGGCGTCGTCACCGCGGTCGTGACGACCGGTGTGTCGGTCTCGATCGATACGACGACGCCGATCTCCCTGTGGCCCGGAACGGCCGTCAGTCTCGCTTGGGTGGGATTCGCCGGCGGCGCGCTGCTCTCGCTCGACAGCGTGGTTCCGCTGCGCGCGGTTCGGACGGTCGCGGCGAGCATCGCCGTCGCGGGCCTCGTGGTCGCGGCGGTGCCGACGCTGCTCGGGCAGGCGCGAGACATCGCGATCGTCGGCCGCGGCGAGGCGACCACCCTGCCCGCGTTCGTCGCCGCCGAGGGCGCCGGGCGGCCGGGCCTGGGCACGATCATCCTGACGCCGACGAGCGGCGGTGTGGCCGTCGACGTCGTCTGGGGCGGCAGCGCGACGCTCGGCGGGCAGTCGACGCTCGTGACCGCGCGCACCCGGCTGACCGAGGGTGACGAGGCCGCCGCGCAGATCGCCGCCGATCTGGTCACCGACACCGCGAACGACGTGGTCGGCGAGCTCCGCGAGCACGGGGTGGCCTTCATCCTCGTGGCGCCGGAGGTCGAGGGCGAGGCGCCCGAGGCGCGCACGACCCGCCTGGCCGCGGCCACCGCGCTGAACAGTCGTGACGGACTGGATGCCGTCGGCGCGACCGATCGCGGCGAGCTCTGGCGTCTGTCGGGTGACGTCCCGCCGCGTTCCGACGCCCCGGCCTCGGCGCGGGCCGCGACGAACGCGGCGTGGACCGGCATCGCCACGGTCTTCGCGATCGCCCTGCTGCTCGCGCTGCCGACGCGGGGGAGCCGCTCCGCCTCCCGCGCCGTGCCTCGCGTGGTCGGCCTGCGGGAACTGCGGAGGAGAGAGCGATGAGCGTACGCCTGACCGTCACCCGCTCGATCGTCGGCGCCGTCACGGCCGCGGTCGTGGCCGGCGGCATCGGGATCGCCGTCGTCGCCCCGTGGCCGACGACGGCGCGTGAGCCGATCGGGCTCGACGTCGTACCCGAGGCCGCCCGCTCCGTCGCCGCGTGCGACGGGCCGCTGCTGGTTCTCGGACGTGACGAGAGCGCTCCGGGGGCGATCACCGAGGCGGCTGCCGCGGCCGTCGTGTCCGCGGCCGACGGCCCCGCTCCGACCGAGACGTCGCTCGCGACGCCCGACCGAGCCGACACCGGTTCCGCGCCGGCGGCCTTCACCGCCGACCCGTCCGGCGGTCGCCCGACCGACCTCGCGGCGGCATCCGCGTCAGTGCTCGATGACGCCGATCTGCGCGGTCTGAGCGTTTCCGCCTGTACCCGGCCCGCCATGGAATCCTGGCTCGTCGCCGGATCGGCGGCCACCGGTGCGAGCGACATCGTGCTCCTGACCAACCCGGGCGACGTCGCCGCCACGGTCGACCTGCGGGTCTACGGAGCCGACGGCGCGCAGGATCCCGTGGCCGGGCAGTCCGTCGTCGTCGCTGCGCGCACGCAACGCGCGGTGCCGCTCGCTGCCCTCCGGCGCGGTGAGGAGAGCCCGGTCGTGCGTGTCACCGCGGCCGGCGCGCCGGTGCGCGCCTCGCTGCAGTCCGCACTGACCCGAACGCTCATCGCGGGCGGCGTCGACCAGGTCTCGGCGGCGGCGCCGCCGGCGACCACCCAGATCATCCCGGCCGTCGACGTGACGGTCGCGCCCGACTCGGGGTCGTCCGCCGGCGGCATGTCGGTGCGTCTGCTCGCCACCTCCGCCGATACGACCGCCAGCGTCGTCGTGCGCTCCGTCGCCGACGGCGCCGTCGTGTCGCAGCAGGACGACATCGCATTGACCGCCGAGCACCCGCTCGAACTCGAGGTGACGGGCATGCCCGTCGGTGACTACACCGTCACCGCGACCGCCGCGCAGCCCCTCGTCGCCTCGGCGTGGACGTCGACCGACATCTCCGCGCCCGCCGACTTCGCGTGGGCCGTCGGCGCACCGGCGATCGATGCTCCGACGCTCGTCACGGTGGCGCGAGCCCCCGGCCCGACGCTCACCCTCGCCGCGGCCTCGGATGCCACGGTGACGCTCACCCCGCTCGCGGGCGGCGACGCGCAGACGGTCGAGCTGCGCGCCGGGCAGTCGCGATCGGTGACGGTGGCGGCGGGTCAGACGTATCGCGTGGACCCCGGCTCGGGCGTCGTGCACGGCTCGGTCGGCTTCTCCGCGGCCGGTCAGATCGGCACGTACCCGGTCTTCGGGTCTGCCGCCGCGGCGGCGGAGCTGACCGTCTACCCCTGACCGGCGGGGTCAGAGGAACCGGAAGCGGTCGGGGCCGAGGTCCCAGGGGTCGCGGTCGAGGTACTCCGCCGCGGCTCGGAAGACGCAGCTTTCGACCATCATGCGCCGGTGCAGGTCGTCATTGCGGTGCAGTCGGTTCAACCGCTCGATGGGCAGCCGGTAGAGGATGATGCGCTTCTCGTCCGAGAGCACCCGCCAGCGGGGGATGCCGTCCTCGTCGCTCTCCGCCGGCATGCCCGCGACCTCGAAGCGGACATCGCGCAGCTCGGGCCACGCGCTGCGGAGGAACTCGGCGGCGGTGCCCACGGAGAGGTCGAAGCGTTCCGCCCGGGTCTCGAGTGCCGGCAACGGGGGGCGGACGACCGGACTGCGGTCGTCGCGGCCGTGTCGACCGTGCCGCGAGGGCCGGCTCCGTCGAGGCGGAATCGGGCGGGAACGGCGCCGGATCATGACGCCCATCCTATGCGCGCTCACGCGGGAGTGAGGGTGCGGGCCGCCAGCGCGGCGCGGCATCCCGTCGTCCTCGCGCCGCGGGTCTACCGTGGAGAAGATGCGCGAGAGACTGTGTTCGAAGGTGGGCTGCGCCCGCGAGGCCGTGACGACCCTGACCTTCGATTACGGCGACCAGATGGCCGCGCTCGGCCCGCTCGGCGGTGGCACCGACCCGCACGCGCACGACTTGTGCGCGATCCACACCGACCGGCTGTCGGTGCCCAAGGGCTGGGTCGTCATTCGGCACGAGACGCTGCGCGTCTGACCGACGCCGTCGCACACGCCGGGCTCACCCGACCGGCGGCGTGACCGTCCCCCGCTCGGGGAAGCCGCGCGGGAACTCGCCTGCGGCATTCGCGAGGGCCGAGGCGCGCTCGTCGACACGGCGCAGCGCGGTGTACTCCCGGTCGCGGCGGAGGGCCACGACCGCGCGGACGAACGTCTCGGGGTCTGCCGCCGGCACGGGCGACACGAACGGGCTGACCTCCGCCGCGACCGCCGCGGCGGCGCGCAGCCGCGCGGCAGGGTCCATGGCCGCGGCGGAGCGCGCGAACTGTCCCGCGCGTCGGGCGACACGGTCGGGCAGGCGCGCCACATCGGCGACGGCCGCCCATTCCTCGAGCTCGGGCGGCACCGGTCCCGCCGGAGCGGGCAGCTTCGGCGCGCGCGTGCGCTCGCAGTAGGTTCCGGCGACCATGTCGCCGAGCCGGGTCGAGCGCGGGGTGAAGGTCGCCACGACACCGGCCAGCGCACCGAAGGTGAACCAGATCTCGAGCACGCCGAGCAGGGCCCGGATGAACGCCTGGCGGAAACCGGTGGCCCCGCCGTCGTCGCGGACGATGCGGCCGCCGACAGCGAGCTTGCCGAGGCTGCGTCCGCGCGAGAGGGTCTCGACCGCCGTCGGGATCACGACGAGCACGAGCACGAGCATCGTGATCGTCACGATCGGCGAGAGCGCGTCGAGCTGCAGGCCGCCGACGAGCCGGTCGCCGACGAGGAAGAAGAGCACCAGCAGCGCGACGCCGCAGAGCACGTCGATGAGAGCGCCGAGCGCGCGGAGGAAGAATCCCAGGGGCTGGACATCGAGCGCGACCGCCTCGCCCGTGAGGATCTCGTCCTGGCGGATCTCGACCGTGGCGGCGTGGGTCGTCATGGGTACAGTTAAGCAAATGGACCTCGACGCCCTGGTCGCCGCCCGTCGCGCCGAATGGGAGCGGCTCGATGCACTGAGCCGCACCCGCCGTCTGACGAGCGATGACGTCGACGAGCTCGTGGCCCGCTACCGCGCGGCATCCGCTGATCTCGCCGACATCAAGACCTCGGCCGGCCGGAGCGTCGAGGGCGATCGGCTGTCGATGATCCTGTCGCGGGCCCGTCTGCGACTGACCGGCGCCCCCGAGAACGTTCTGCGCCAGATCCCCCGCTTCTTCCTGCAGCAGCTGCCGGCGGCGCTGTACCGCGTGCGGTGGACGACCCTCGTCGTCGCGCTCGTGTTCGTCGCGATCGCGACGCTCGTGGCCTTCTGGGTCTCGGGCGACCCCGCCGCGGTCGCCGCGCTCGGCTCGCAGGCGCAGCTCGAGCAGTACGCCGAGAATGACTTCACCGCCTATTACAGCGAGAACCCCGCCGCCGTGTTCGCCGGAACCGTCTGGACCAACAACGCCTGGATCGCGGCACAGTGCGTCCTGTTCGGCATCACCGGCCTGTGGCCGGCGATGGTGCTGATGCAGAACGCCGTGAGCATCGGCCAGGCCGCCGCGATCCTGATCTCGTTCGACCGTGGCGACGTCTTCCTCCTCCACATCGCGCCGCACGGCCTGCTCGAGCTGACGTGCATCTTCGTGGCCGGGGCAACCGGATTCCACATCTTCTGGGCGTGGATCGCGCCCGGACGGCGCAGTCGCGGAGAGGCGCTCGCGGCCGCCGGCCGCTCGCTCGCGACGGTGGCGATCGGCCTCATCATCGCGCTCGCGCTCGCGGGTCTGGTCGAGGGGTTCGTGACCGCCCAGCCGTGGCCCTGGCCGGTCAAGATCGGCATCGGCGCGCTCGCGCTCGGCGTGTTCCTCGCCTACATGCTGGGGCTCGGGCGGGTCGCCGCACGCAGCGGCGAGACGGGCGACCTCACCGAGTACGAGGCGGGCACACCGCGTCTGGTGGTCGGCTGACGGGATGCCGCATCCGGCCGCTCTTCGCTCCTTCATTTGAGTCGATCAAAAGAAGCGGATAGGGTGGTGGCATGACGATCACGAGCGCTGCCGAGGCCATCCGCGCCTCCGGACTGCGCGTGACCGACTCGCGCACCGCGGTGTACGGCGCGTTGCGTTCCCGCCCGCACGCGAGCGCCGACGAGATCCTCGCCGACGTCGCCGGAGACCTGCCGCACGCCAGCCGCCAGTCGGTCTACAACGCGCTCAACGACTTCGCCGATGCGGGCCTGGCCCGGCGGATCGAGCCGGCCGGACGCTCCATGCTGTTCGAGCTGCGCGTGGGCGACAACCACCATCACCTCGTCTGCACCGGATGCGGCCGCGTCGAGGACGTCGACTGCGCCGTAGGTCACGCCCCGTGCCTGCACCCCTCCGACGGCCACGGCTTCGAGCTCGTCTCGGCCGAGGTGACGTACTGGGGACGCTGCGCCGACTGCGCGGCGGCATCCCGCGTCTCCTGACGCTTCCGGTCTACCGACCGGCCACGAACTCACCCGACCCCTCTCTCCCGAAAACCCCTACGGAAGGATCTCCATGAGCGATCGCGACCCGCAGTCCGCACCGATCGGTGCCGACGTGACCGAGACCGATCAGGCCGTCACGCCGATCGATACGCCCGCAGACGAGCGCGCCGACGGCGAGACCCGTCCGCGCCCCAACGACGCCGGCGGCTGCCCCGTCATCCACGGCGGCGCCGAGCAGGGCTCCGGACACGGCTCGCACGGCGGACAGCCGCACCCGACGGTCGGCAATGCCAACCACGTCTGGTGGCCCAACCAGCTCAACCTGCGCATCCTCAAGAAGAACCCCGCCGTCGGCAACCCCGTGGGCGAGGACTTCGACTACGCCGCCGCCTTCGAGTCGCTCGATCTGGCCGCGGTCAAGAAGGACATCGAAGAGGTCCTCACCACTTCGCAGCCCTGGTGGCCCGCCGACTTCGGCCACTACGGACCCCTCATGATCCGCATGGCCTGGCACTCGGCCGGCACCTACCGCGTCACCGACGGCCGCGGCGGCGGCGGCGCGGGGCAGCAGCGCTTCGCCCCCCTGAACAGCTGGCCCGACAACGTCAACCTCGACAAGGCTCGCCGCCTGCTGTGGCCCGTCAAGAAGAAGTACGGCCAGTCGATCTCGTGGGCCGACCTCATGATCCTCGCCGGCAACGTCGCGCTGGAGTCGATGGGCTTCTCGACCTTCGGCTTCGCCGGTGGCCGTCCCGACGTCTGGGAGCCGGACGACGACGTGTACTGGGGCCCCGAGACCACGTGGCTCGCCGACGAGCGCTACTCGGGTGACCGCGACCTCGAGAAGCCGCTCGCCGCCGTGCAGATGGGCCTCATCTACGTCAACCCCGAGGGCCCGAACGGCGAGCCCGACCCGCTGAAGTCCGCTCGCGACATCCGCGAGACGTTCGGCCGCATGGGCATGAACGACGAGGAGACCGTCGCGCTGATCGCCGGTGGTCACACCTTCGGCAAGACCCATGGCGCGGCACCCGACTCGAACCTCGAGGACAACCCCGAGGCCGCGGGCATCGAGATGCAGGGCCTCGGTTGGAAGAACAACCACGGCACCGGACACGGCGACGACACCATCACCTCGGGTCTCGAGGTCACGTGGACGTACCACCCCACGCGCTGGGACAACGAGTTCTTCCACATCCTCTACGCCTACGACTGGGAGCTCATGCGCAGCCCGGGTGGCGGCCACCAGTGGCGTCCCGTCAACGGCGGCGGCGCCGACATGGTGCCCATGGCGCACTCGAACGGCCGTCGCGAGCCCCGCATGCTCACGAGCGACCTGGCGCTGCGCATGGACCCCGCGTACGACGAGGTCTCGCGCCGCTTCAAGGACGACCCGGTGGCCTTCGGCGACGCGTTCGCCCGCGCCTGGTTCAAGCTCACCCACCGCGACATGGGTCCGATCGCCCGCTACCTCGGCCCCGAGGTGCCCCAGGAGGAGCTCATCTGGCAGGACCCGGTGCCCGCCGTCGACCACGAGCTGATCGACGACGCGGATGCCGCTGACCTGAAGGCCCGCATCCTCGCGACCGACCTCACCGTCAGCGAGCTCGTCGCCACGACGTGGGCCGCGGCTTCGACCTTCCGTGGCAGCGACAAGCGCGGTGGCGTCAACGGCGCCCGCATCCGTTTGGCTCCGCAGAAGGACTGGGAGGCCAACAACCCGGCCCAGCTGCAGCGCGTGCTCGGCGTGCTCGAGAACGTGCAGGCGTCGTTCAACGATGCTCGCACCGACGGCAAGAAGGTCTCGCTCGCCGACCTGCTCGTGCTCGCGGGCAACGCCGCGGTCGAGAAGGCCGCGCGTGACGGCGGCGTCGAGGTGACGGTTCCGTTCCGTCCCGGGCGCACCGACGCCACGGCGGAGCAGACCGACGCGCGGTCGTTCAGCCACCTCGAGCCGGTGGCCGACGGCTTCCGCAACTACTACGGCCCCAACGCCGTGCTGCCCGCGGAGCACCACCTCATCGACAAGGCCAACCTGCTGACCCTCAGCGCGCCCGAGATGACGGTGCTCGTGGGCGGTCTGCGGGCGCTCGGCGCGAACTACGACGGCTCGGCCTTCGGCGTGTTCACCGACCGCCCGGGTGTGCTGACGAACGACGTGTTCGTGCGGCTGCTCGACCTCGGCGCCACCTGGAAGCCGCTCGACCCCGGTGCGCACGCGTTCCGCGGTGTCAACGCCGACGGGTCCGAGATCGGCATCGGCACGCGCGTCGACCTGCTGTTCAGCTCGAACTCCGAGCTGCGCGCCATCGCCGAGGTCTACGCCTCGGACGACGCGAGCGAGAAGTTCGTGCGCGACTTCGTCGCCGCCTGGACCAAGGTCACCGAGCTCGACCGCTTCGACCTGCGCTGAGCCTCGCGGCATCCGTGTGAAGGCCCGCCCCCTCGTGGGGCGGGCCTTCCCCGTTCCCGCGGGGCGTGGGGCCGGGGGGCGGGATGGGGCTGCGGCCGGTGCGGCGTAGCTGAGGTTCAGTTGGCAGGTGGCGCCCCTTCGCGCGGGGGGTGAGGGCGCGAGTTGCCAGGTGAAGGCGCTGGCCGAGTCTCGGTTGGCAGGTGGCGCCCCTTCGGACGGTGCGTGGGGGCGGATGCTGCCAGGCGAAGGTCCGGCGCCAGGCGAAGGCCCGGCGCCAGGCGAAGGCGCGGCGCCAGGCCAAGGCCCGGCGCCAGGCGAACATCCGGCGCCGGGCGAAGGCGCGGCGCTGCGGCGCACGAAGGCGCGGCCGCGGGTCAGAGCCGGCCGGCGGCCTTGAGAGCCAGGTAGTGGTCGGCGATCGCGGGCGGAAGCGCCTCGGGCGTCGCGGTCAGGGCCTCACCGCCGGCACGCCGCACCGCCGATGCGACGCGCTCGGCGTCGCGGTCCGCGTGGGCGATGGCCGCCTCGCGATAGACGTCCTCCGCGAGGCGTCGTGCCGGCCCGGGGGTCGGCACATCGCGGGCGGCCCCCACCAGCACGGTGGTGCGCTCCGTCAACGAGGGCAACGCGCCGAGGAAGCCGCGCGCGGCCTCGGGGGAATCCTGAGCGGTGAGCAGCACGACGAGCGAGGGTCGCGAGGTGAGCGCGCGCACCTCGGTCACCAGGGCGTTCCAGTCGGTGTCGATGAGCGTCGGCTCGACGGGCGCCATCGCGTCGACCAGCGCCGGTAGCAGCCGGGCGCCCGCCACGCCGGTGACGCGCGCGCGGCGAGCCCGGTCGAACATGACGAGGTGCACGTGATCGCCCGCTCGTGCCGCGAGCGCGCTGAGGAGCAGAGCCGACTCCATCGCGGCATCCAGGCGCACGCCGTCCCCGACCCGCGAGGCGCTGGTCCGGCCCGAGTCGATGACGATGACCACATGGCGGTCGCGCTCGGGGCGCCACGTGCGCAGCATGGTCGTGCCGGCTCGGGCGGTGGCGCGCCAGTCGATCGATCGCACATCGTCGCCGCGGACGTATTCGCGCAGGCTGTCGAACTCGGTGCCGCGTCCGCGCACTTGCACGCTCGTGTTGCCGTCGAGCTCGCGCAAGCGTGCAAGGCGCGAGGGCAGGTGGCGTCGCGAGGCGAAGGGGGGCAGCACGCGCACCGCGCCCGGCGCGGGGATCACCCGCTGCCGCCCGGCGAAACCCAGCGGTCCGCGGCTGCGGATCGCGACGAAGCCCGACCGCAGTTCGCCGCGGCGACGGGGGAGCAGTGGGATCGGGATGCCGCGGCGCTCGCCGGCCGGCACATCCAGGTCGGCTCGCGCCTCGCCGGCGCCCGCGGTGGGCTGCCAGCCGTCACGCATCCGGCCCCGGATGCCGCGGGGCCCGCCGTTGTGGACCAGGACCGTCGTCGCGACGGGCTCGCCCAGGCGTGCCCGCGCCGGGATGCGGCGCTCCACCGTGACGCGGTGCAACGGCCCCGCGGCCAGCGCGTCGGCGACGGCGACCACGACGCACAGCCCGGCCCAGGCGAGTGCCGTCCACGCGGCATCCCACCCGGCGGCGGGTGCGAGGACGACCGGCACGACCCCGGCTGCGAGCAGCAGGGCGAACAGACCCGACAGGTACACGGGGGCTCAGATCGGGACGCGGGTCTGCTGCAGCACGGACGTGAGGATGGTGTCGGCCGAGACCCCCTCGATCTCGGCATCCGGTCGCAGCTGGAGGCGGTGGCGCCAGGTCGGCACGAGCATCGTCTGCACGTGGTCGGGTGTGATCGCGGGATAGCCGCCGAGCCAGGCCCACGCCTTGGCCGCGGCGAGCAGAGCGGTCGCCGCGCGCGGGCTGGCGCCCAGCTGAACCGACGGCGACTCGCGGGTCGCGCGGGCGAGGTCGACGACGTATCCGAGGACGTCGTCCGAGACCTCCACGGCGGCCGCGGCCTGCTGTGCCGCGCGGATCTCGGCGCCGCTGACGACGGCGGTGACGCCCGCGGTCTCGAGCGAGCCGGGACGGAAGCCGTCGGCGTGGCGGCGGAGCACGGCCACCTCGTCGTCCCGAGCAGGCACGTCGATCAGCAGCTTCAGCAGGAAGCGGTCGAGCTGCGCCTCGGGCAGCGTGTAGGTGCCCTCGTGCTCGACGGGGTTCTGCGTCGCGGCGACGAGGAACGGGTCGGGAAGGGGGCGCGAGACGCCGTCGGCCGAGACCTGGCGCTCCTCCATCGCCTCGAGCAGCGCCGCCTGCGTCTTCGGTGGCGTGCGGTTGATCTCGTCGGCCAGCAGCACGTTCGTGAACACCGGTCCGGCACGGAACTCGAACTCGCCCGAGCGGGCGTCGTAGACGAGCGACCCGGTGACGTCGCCGGGCATGAGGTCGGGCGTGAACTGGATGCGGGTCGTGTCGAGCCCGACCGCTCGGCTGAACGCGCGCACGAGCAGCGTCTTGGCCACGCCGGGCACGCCTTCGAGCAGCACGTGGCCACGCCCGAGCAGGGCGATGAGCAGGCCGGTGACGGCCCCGTCCTGTCCGACGACGGCCTTGCCGACCTCGACGCGGACGCGGTTCATCGCCTCGCGGAGGTCGCCGGATGCGGTCTCGCTCATGGGGTGTTCCTTTCGGGACGGACGGTTCGGTGCACGGCGGCTTCGAGCTCGCGCAGGCGGTCGGCGGCGTCGACCAGCTCGCGGTCGTTCCGCGGCAGGTCGTCGAGCAGGATGCCGCGCACGCGGGCGCGGTCGGTATCGAGTCGGGCGGCGGCGGCGTCGGCGATCGCGCCGGCGTCTGCTGCACCGAGGCCCAGCAGCCGGGCGAGGCGGCGCAGGCTGTCGCGCCGCAGCTGGTCGAGGGCGTGGACGGGCTCGGCGGCCGCGGCGTACAGACGCGCGCGCCCCTCCGTCGTCTCGGACGCGCGGACGGTGACCGGGAGGTTCTCCGCGACGAGCGGGCCGAAGCGCCGGCCGCGCCAGATGCCCGCCGCGACGACCGAGCCCAGCAGCAGCAGGATCGCGGGCGTCACCCAGGGAGGCGTGAGCTCTCCGAGGCTCGGCGCGGCCGTCAGCGACCCGTCGCCGAGGGCGGGCAGGTACCAGACGACGCGCCCCGTGCCACCCAGCAGGTTGAGGCCGAGCGCGGCGTGGCCGTCCTCGGCGAGGTGGCGGTTGACCAGCAGGGATGTCGCATCGAGGGCGATGACCCGGTCGGGGCCGGACCCCGTTCCGACCAGGCCGAAACCGGCGCCGGCGGGGTAGCAGGCGATGCGGAGCCCGTCGGCGGTGAAGACCTCGCCCGGTCGCACGGAGCCGCTGACGGCGGCATCCGGGAAGTCGCAGGCCGGTGCGGTGAGCTCGTCGACGAACCCGGCCGACTGCGCCCCGCCGAGGAGCAGGCGCAGATCGCGCGTCCGGGGCTCGAGCAGGACCGTTCCCGCGGCAGCCGAGGCGAGATCCTCGAGGTCGTCGTCGTCGAGCGGTGCCGTGTCGGCGATCGCGAGAGTCGCGCCGCCTTCGCCGAGCGCCGCGAGCGCGCTGGTGCGGTCGCGTGCGACATCGACCTCGACGCCGCGGTCGCGCAGCACCTCGACGAGGGCGCGGGACCCCTCCGGCCCCGCGGCCTCGGGGTCGAGCAGACCCTGCGCGGGCATCGTGCCGATCCCCGCGATCGCTGCGACGCCGAGCCCCGCGACGAGGACGCCGGCGGCGATGCCGGCCCAGGCGAGCACCGAACGGGTGCGGCCGGAGGCGGGAGCCGCGGTCGTCACGAGGCGAACACCTCCGCGCGGGCCGAGGCGAGCCGCTGATCGAGCGACCGGACGGCGCCGTAGGCCTCTGCTGACCCGGGCCGGCGCAGGTAGCGGACGTCGTCGAAGCTGCGCGCGACCGCGGTGAGGTCGTCGCGCGCCTGGGGGAAGGCGCGGGACGCGTCGGCGGCGAATCGGTGCACGGTCGCTCCGGGCTGCGGGTCGATGATGGTCCGCTCGGAGAGCCCACGCGCGAGCGCACGCACACGCAGCACGATGGCGGCATCCCACTCCGATCGCGCCGCGGCGGCCTCGGCGTCGGCTCGCAGCTCGTCGGCCGTGCGCGTCTCGTCCGCGCCGAAGAGTGCGATGGGGGTTCGCGAGCGCGCCGCGCGGCGCGGGCGGCCCCAGATGAGGATCGCGATCAGGATGAGCACCACGACCACGGCGATCGCCGCTGCCGCGAGCCACGGTCCGAGCGTCTCGGGCACCTGCCCGCTGAAGATCGACCCGATGAACTCGGCGACGCCGCGCGCGAAGCGATCGATCGGCGTCGGCTCCGCCTCGCGGTAGAGGGCGCCCGACAGCTCCTCCTCGGCCCAGCGGCGGGCCTCGTCGGGGTCGGGCGCGATCGGCGCGGTCGGGATCCTCATGGACGCTGCGAGCCCGGGGCGGTCCAGTCCGTCGCGGACGGCGGTGCCGCCGGGGGAGTGGCGGGCTGATCCGACGGTCCCGCGTCGCCCGAATGCGGCGCGGGCGGGCCGTACCCACCGGCGGCAGGCGGGGCGTAAGCGCCGGGGGCGGGCGGACCGTAACCACCGGGAGCGGCAGCCGGGTACCCGCTCGGGACGGGGTACCCTGCCGGCATCCCGCCTGCCGGCGGCTGCTGCCACCGCGCCGCCAGGTCACGTCCGATGTGCTGGCGGTACGGGTCGGGCAGGTCGCGTTCGCCGGCGTCGCGCCGATCGACGTACGCCGACAGGTCGAGGTCGAGGCCTTCATGGCGCATGCGGCAGTCGACGTAGACGAGCGCGCCCGCCGTCGATTGCACGATCACCGCGATGGTCTGGATGAGGGTCACGAACGCCTGCGCGAGCAGCGTGCCCGCCAGCAGCGCGATGATCTCGCCCGGTTCGGGGTCGCCGGTCGGCGTGATCACCGAGGTGAGACCCATCGTCACGAACGAGAACGGGATGCTCACCACCTGGGCCAGGACGCTGAAGCTCAGCGAGATGATGACGATGATGCCGAGCGTCGACCAGAACCGGCCGCGCGTCAGCCGCCACGAGCGCGCGATCGCCCCGAAGACCGTGGCCCGCTCGAGCACGATGGCCGAGGTGACGAGCAGGAGCTTGGTGCTCAGCCACAGGCTGAGCGGGATCGCCGAGAGCACGAGCAGGATCGTCAGCACGATGGCCAGCGGCGCGACGCTCAGCGCGAGCAGGACGATGCCGGTCGCGAGCACGCCCAGGACGACCGCGACGATGAGCGAGACCAGCGCGGTGTAGCCGATCAGGCGCCAGGCGACGGGCTTGACGCGTGCCCACAGCGTGCCCAGCGTGTGCTTCTCGGCCACGACCGCCTGAGCGACCTCGCTCACGACGATGCCCTGCACGAGCACACCCAGGGCGCCCGCGGCCAGCGAGAGCACGAGCGCGGTGACGCCGCTGATGGCGATCGAGCCGGCGAGCACCGTCTCGAACTCGTCCGTGCCGGGGCGCAACGACGCCAGTCGGCCGAACGTCGCGAACCCGACCGCGACCACGCCGGCGGTGGTGACCAGAACGGCCAGCGTCTGCACGACCAGTGCGAATCCCAGCAGCACCCGGGGGTTCTGGCGCAGCGCCGAGAACGAGCGGCCCAGGATGACGCCGAACGACAGTGGATGCAGCGGGATGATTCCGGGCCGCGGGGCGGGGGTCCACGAGGGGTAGGCCGTCACGATGCACTCCTGGAACAGTCGGCTCGGTCCACCCCATCGTGTCACAGGTGCACGGCGGCGTCCGGAGTCGACCGCCCGAGCGTCCGGTACGGTGAATACGCGCACGTCGCGCGCGAGCCCGAGCCGAAAGACGAACGCCGCCCATGACTTCTCGCATCCTGGTGGTCGATGACGACACCGCGCTCGCGGAGATGATCGGCATCGTGCTGCGCACCGAGGGATTCGACACCGTCTTCTGCGCCGACGGCGCGGCGGCCGTGGAGGCCTGGCGCACCGAGAAGCCCGACCTGATCCTGCTCGACCTGATGCTGCCCGGCGTCGACGGCATCGAGATCTGCACGCAGATCCGCGCGGAATCCGGCATCCCCATCATCATGCTGACCGCCCGCACCGACACGGCAGACGTCGTGCGCGGACTCGAGTCCGGCGCGGACGACTACATCGTGAAGCCGTTCAACCCGAAGGAGCTCGTCGCGCGCATCCGCACCCGGCTCCGGCCCGCGGTCGCCGCCGCGTCCGAGTCGCTGCGGATCGGAGACCTCGTCGTCGATGTCGAGGGGCACGAGGTGCGCCGGGGGAGCGAGATCATCGGGTTGACGCCGCTGGAGTTCGAGCTGCTCGTCGCGCTGGCGTCGAAGCCGCAGCAGGTCTTCTCGCGCGAGATGCTGCTCGAACAGGTGTGGGGCTACCACTACAAGGCCGACACCCGTCTGGTCAACGTGCACGTGCAGCGGCTGCGGGCGAAGGTCGAGATCGATCCCGACAACCCCCGGATCGTCACGACCGTCCGCGGCGTCGGCTACCGCGCCGGCGCCGTGATCTGACCCCGCCATGCCGATCCGCACCGTCACGACGGCGACGGTCGCGACGCGGGGTCTGCGGTCGTGGCCGCGGCGCATCTCTCGAGCCTGGCGCCGCTCGCTGCGGTTCCGGACGGTCGCGGTGACACTCGGGGCGACCGCTCTGACGATCACGGTCGCACTGGTGTGGATGTCGCTGGCCATTCAGAACGACATCTTCGACTCGCGCACCTCGCAGCTCCTCGCCGAGGCTCAGCGTGCGACGCTGTCGGCGCAGTCGACCCTCGACGCCGCCGAGGTGGGCGGTGACGTGGTGGCGATCGACAACCTCATGGAGAGCGTCCGTACCTCGATCCAGCGGCAGTCCTCCACCGAGCGGATCGCCGCGTTCCGGATCTCCTCAGACCCATCGCCCATCGCACCGCAGGACTTCGACTCGGCGGGGCTGCCGGCCGATCTCATCAGCGAGCAGTTGCGCGAGCAGGTGCAGAGCGACGCGGAGCTGCAGTGGTGGCAGCCCGTCGGGTTCACCGTGTCGGGCGGCGGTGAGGAGCCGGGCATCGTCGTCGGCCAGCAGATCATCCTGCCCGAGGTCGGAGCCTACGAGCTCTACCTCGGCTACGACCTCTCGAGCGAAGCGCAGACGCTGCGCTTCGTGCAGATCACCCTCTGGATCGTCGGGGTGGGCCTCGTCATCCTGATCGGCGCGATCTCATGGATCGTGCTGCGCTCGGTGACCGAGCCGATCGCGCAGGCCGCCGAGAGCAGCTCGCGGCTGGCGGCCGGAGACCTCGCCGTGCGGCTGCAGGTGCGGGGCGAAGACGAGTTCGCGACCCTCGGCCGATCGTTCAACGCCATGGCCGACAGCATCGAGGCGCAGATCAAGGAGCTCGCCGAGCTGTCGCAGGTGCAGCAGCGTTTCGTCTCCGACGTCTCGCACGAGCTGCGCACCCCGCTGACGACGATCCGGCTCGCGTCCGACATGCTCAACGATCGGCGCGACGAGTTCGATCCCGTCGCCGGCCGCGCCGCGGAGCTCCTGCACGATCAGGTCCACCGCTTCGAAGTGCTGCTGACCGACCTGCTCGAGATCAGCCGATACGACGCGGGGTCGGTGCAGCTCGAGAACGAGCCCACGAGCATGACGCAGCTGGCCGAGGACGTCATCACCTCCATGGCGCAGCTGGCGGAGCAGCACGGCAGCGACGTGCGCCTCGTCGCGCCCGGCGGGTATTCGCCCGTCGAGATGGATCCGCGCCGGGTCCGGCGCATCGTGCGAAATCTCCTCGGCAACGCCATCGAGCACGGCGAAGGGCGACCCATCGTCGTCACGGTCGACAGTGACGCCCATGCCGTCGCGCTGGGCGTGCGCGACTATGGCCTGGGGATGCGGCCCGAAGATGCCGAGCGCGTCTTCGATCGGTTCTGGCGCGCTGACCCGTCGCGCAAACGCACCATCGGCGGCACGGGCCTCGGGCTCTCGATCGCCCTCGGCGACGCGCGGTTGCACGGGGGGACCCTGGCCGTCTGGTCCGAGCTCGGCCGCGGCACGAACTTCGTGCTGACGATCCCGCGCCGGAGCGAGCCGCTGGCCGGCCATTCGCCGATCGCGGTGGATCCCGGGGATGATGGCGTACCCTTCGACGACCTGGGCCTGACCCAGCCGATCTCGCTGCCCCGTCCGTCGAAAGGCGCGTCGTGACCCGCTTGCGCTCTGTCGCCGCTCTGCTCGGGCTCGTGCTCGCCGTGCTGCTGGCCGGCTGCACCGGGCTGCCGACATCCGGTCCCGTGGTCGCGGGCGAGCGCATCGACGAGCAGGCCGGCTCGGTCGACTTCTCGTTCCTTCCCGACGACCCGCCCCCCGGTGCGACGCCCGAGCAGATCGTGTCGGGCTTCCTCGCCGCCGGCTCGGGTCCGCGCGACGACTGGGGCACCGCGCGGCAGTTCCTGGCCCCGGACTTCCGCGCGCGCTGGCAGCCGACGGCGCGGGCCATCGTCGACCTGCCCGGCGAACGCGTGTTCTCGTCGGCGGCCGACGGGTCGGTGACCGTTGCGGTGACACCCGAGGCGACGGTCGACGCGACCGGTGCGCTGTCGGTGGCCGACGCCGGCTCGATGCCGCTGGACTTCCGTCTCGTCGAGATCGACGGGGAGTGGCGTATCTCCGAGGCGCCCGACGGTGTCGTGCTCGATCGTGCGCGCTTCCGGGCGGTCTTCCGCGAGTACTCGGTGATGTACTTCGATCCGTCCTGGTCGTACCTGGTGCCCGACCGGCGCTGGTTCCCCGCGACGAACGCCGCCACCCACATCACCGAGGCGCTCGTCGACGGCGAGCCCAGTCCGTGGCTCGCCGGAGCGGTGGTGACCGCGTTCCCGAACAGCCTCGAGCTGGCCACGCGCGCCGTGCCCCTCGAGGCGGGCGTCGCGCAGGTGCCGCTGTCGCAGTCGGCGCTGGCCATCGTCCCTGACACGCGGAACCGGATGCAGGCGCAGCTCGAGGCCAGCCTGCAGTCCGCCGGCATCCTCGGCGCGCAGATGTCGGTGGACGGCGAACCCGTCGCGGCGCAGGCCGTCGACGTCCGCGCCATCCGAGTCGACGTCCGTCCCGTCGTGCTCGCCGACGACGCCTTCGGGTTCCTCTCGGGGTCCGAGATCGAGCCGCTGCCGGGACTGTCCGCCCCGATCGCGGACCTCGACCCCGTGTCGGTGCAGGTGGCGGCCGACCGCTCCGCTGCCGCTGTGCGGACTGCGGCCGGCGCCGTGGTGCGGGTGCGCGCCGACGGCACCTTCGAAGTCGTCGACCAGCGCGCCGGTCTCGTCGACCCGACGATCGATCCGAACGGCTTCATCTGGACCGTCCCGGCCGGCGCGCCATCGCAGCTGACGGCCACCGGCCCCGATGGAGCCCCCATCGCGCTGACCGACGCGTGGCCGGGGGCTTCGCAGATCTCCGCCCTCGAGGTGTCGCGGGACGGGACGCGACTCGCCGCGCTCGTGCGCGACGGCTCGCGTCCCGCGCTGTGGGTGGCGGGCATCCTGCGAGACGAGGCGGGCGCGCCCGTAGGCCTCGGCGACCGCGAGGTCGTCGCCGCCCTGCCGGGGACCGGTCTCGACGCGAGCTGGGTCGACGGATCGACGATCGCCGTCCTCGCCGAGGACGGCGACAGCGAGGTGGTGATCTCGCAATCCGTCGGCGGCTTCGGTGAGACGATCACGGCCCCGGCCGGCGCCCGTGCGATCGCCACGGCGAACCAGCTGCAAGCGGTGCGTCTTCTCGATGACGACGGCACGCTCTTCGCCCAGAAGGGCCAGACCTGGCCGACCGTCGCGCGTGAGATCCGTCTGCTCGCGACGCAGCAGGGATCGCCGCGCTGACCCCTCCCCACCCGGGCCCGGGTGCGACATGTTCACGGGGGAAGGCGGTCGGGGAAGCGCGCTCGAGGCGAAGCGAGACGCTGGCGGCATGCCGGATTCCCCGTTCTCGCGCTCGCCGTGGAGCGATGCGTTCGCGGATGCTCTGTCTCTGCTGCTGCCGGTGTGGTGCGCCGGGTGCGACCGACCGGGTCGGGCGCTGTGTCCGGCGTGTATCTCGGGGTTCGACGGGCCGCAGCCGCGCCTCCTCGCGCCGGGACTGCCGCTGTGGAGCCTCGGGCGCCACACCGGCTCCAACGCGCGGGTGATCCGTGCGCTGAAGGAGGAGGGGCGCACCGGAGTCGCGCGTCCTCTCGGACACCTCCTCGCCGGCGCGCTGGATGCCGCCGGTTGGCGCGACGCGCCGCTCGTGCCGGTACCGGCATCACGGGCGGCGCTGCGCCGGCGCGGCTACGCCGTGCCCGAGCTGCTCGCACATCACACGGGGCGGTCCGTCCTTCGGCTGCTGCGCGTCAGCGGGCGACCCGCCGATCAGCGCGACCTCGGCCGACGCGAACGGGAACGCAACGTCGTGGGCACCCTCGCCGTGCGCCCGCCCCGACACGCCCGGGCGTCGGCCGCCGTCGTGCTGGTCGACGACGTCGCGACGACGGGGGCCACGCTGCGCGAAGCGCACCGTGTTCTCGCGGCCGCGGGGGTGGTCGCGTGCGGGGCCGTCAGCGCGACCGACACGCCGCGCCGCTATTCCCCGGCGCTTCCTGAGTGACATTCATGACCGGCGGCGCTAGCGTGGGGGAGACCAAGGCGAACGAAGGTCCGCCCTTGAACCGGGCGGACCGGAGCAAGGAGGTCAGGATGGAAACCAGCATCGTCGGCGTGGGAGTCGGGATCACGGATCGCTTCCGCACGGTGGCTGAAGAGAAGTCCACTCGCATCGAGACATTCGCGCCACGCGCGCAGCGGCTGGACATCAAGGTCACGCACCGCGCGTATCGCAACGGCCGGATGGACGACGAGACCGTCGAGCTCACGCTCACCGGCAAGGGGCCGCTCGTCCGCGCCGAGGCCACGGAAGCCGACAAGTTCGTCGCTCTCGACCAGGCGGTCGACAAGCTCGTCGAGCAGCTGCGCCGTGCCAAGGAGAAGCGCGTCGACGCGCGGAACCACCCGCGCGGCGCGAAGCTCGACAAGGGCACCGGCTCGCTGGCCGGCATCGATGTCGAGCCCGCCTCGGTCGATGTCCTCCGGGCGGTCGCCACGGGCGAGGTGCCCGTCGTCGGCGAGTCCGCCGAAGAAGAGGACTACACCCCCGTCGTCATCCGCACCAAGGAGTTCGGTGCGGAGTGGATGACCGTCGAAGAGGCCGTCGACCGGATGGAACTGGTCGGACACGACTTCTTCCTCTTCATCAACGCCCGCACCGATCACCCGAGCGTCGTGTACCGCCGCAAGGGTTGGGACTACGGTGTGATCTCCCTCGCGGCCGCCGCGCCGCCGGAGGCCGAGCTGGCGTCGTGATCTGACGACGAGGGGCGGATGCCGCAACGGCATCCGCCCCTCGTCATGTCCGGGTGGTCAGTCGAACATGCCGTCGAGCAGGCTGCCGATGACGAGGCCGCCGAGGATGCCGCCGACCATGTTGCCGCCGCTGCTGCGTCCGCCCCAGCCCCCGCCGTATCCGCCGGGGCCGCCCCAGCCGTCGTTGGGGCGGGAGCCGTCGATGTCGCGCTGCGCGAGGTGCAGCGCCTCGCCCGCGAGGGCGGCGCAGCGCCGCGCATCGGCAAGAGCCTTCTCCCGATCGTCTTCGTCGATCGGGCCGCTCGGGGCAAGCCCGAGGCGCAGGCTTTCGGCTTCGGCGAGGCGGGTGCGGGCATCCGCACCGATCCAGCCCCGGTGCCCGGCGATGACGCTGCGGGCGACCGCGAGCTGGCGGTCGGCGTCGTCGATGGCGTGACGCACGTGCGACTCGGGCGGCACGGGCCGCGCGGCCCGCTCGCGAGCCTTGTCGACGGCGACATCCAGTGCCGCGTTCTTCTCGCGCAGCATCGACAGCTCGGCGAAGGGGTCGCTCTTCGATCCGGCCGGGCTGACACGGCCGAGCGCCTGCTGCAGCTCGGCCATCGCGGTCGTGACGGCGGGTGTCTGCGGTGCGGTGCGCGCGGTGACCAGGTCGTCGCGCGAGTCGGCGACGACGTCGGCGAGCGTGGACTGTGCGCGCAGGGCCTCGACCTCGAAGTCGTCGACGGCGTCGAGCAGGGTGCGCGCGCGGCGGACGGCCTCGGTCGCGGTCTCGAGCGCGATGTTCGCGGGACCGCGCTCGCCGGCGGCGCGGCGGCGCTCGGCGACATCCGATCCGTGCTGGGCGAACTCGAGCAGCCCGCCCGCCTCGTCGGCATTGCCGCTGATGCGCCCCACGGCGTCGGGGTGATAGCGACTCGAGACGCGCTCGATGACGGCGCGTGCGGTCGGCAGGCGCTGCTGCAGCGTCTCGACCTCGGCGCGGATGCCGTTGAGGATCTCGGGAGCACGCCGCGCGCGCTCGATCGCCGCGGCGAGGGCAGAGGTGCGGTCGTCGAGCAGCTCTTCGGCCCATTCGCACAGCTGCACGATGCGCGCGTTGCGCGTGCGCACCTCTTCGGGGGTGTCGGGGATCTCGTCGTGGTTCAGCTGCTTGAGGTGGAACGCCTCGCCGAGGTGGTGGCGCACCGCGTCGACCGCTTCGCGCAACGGCGCCGTGGCCTCTTCGCCGAGCTCGGCCTCGGCGAACGCCATCTCGTCGTTGGTGACTCGCAGCCGCTCGTCGGCGCCGACGAGGGCGATGTCGGCCTCCCGCGCGAGATTCGCATCCGCTTCCGCGATCTCCTGCTGTTCCCGCTTGCGCTTGCCCCAGAATCCCGCCATGTCTCGATCCTAGGTCTCGCAGAGCCGGCCGGGAGCGGCGATGACGGCCACTCGCAGGCGACGCCAAGGTCACGGCCCGATAACATGGCTCCGTATGCCCGTGCGTCGCGCGCGGGCGCGGCCGGCGGTGGCGTCGGCGCACCCGACAGATGGAGATCCTTCGTGGCCAATCCTCTCGAGAAACTGCTCCGCGCCGGAGAGGGCCGCGTGCTGCGTCGCCTCCAGCAGGTCGTGAAGGCCGTGGGCGCTCTGGAAGAGGACTACGCCCACCTCTCCGACGACGAGCTGCGCGGCGAGACGGCGGAGCTGCGCGCCCGTCACGAGGCGGGCGAGACCCTCGACCGGCTCATGCCCGAAGCCTTCGCCGCCGTTCGCGAGGCCGCGAAGCGCACGCTCGGACAGCGCCCCTACGACGTCCAGGTCATGGGTGGCGCGGCCCTGCACCTCGGGAACATCGCCGAGATGAAGACCGGTGAGGGCAAGACCCTGACGGCGACCTTCGCCGCCTATCTGAACGCGATCGCCGGCAAGGGCGTCCACGTCATCACCGTCAACGACTTCCTCGCCTCGTACCAGGCGGAGCTCATGGGACGCGTCTACCGCGCGCTCGGCATGACCACCGGGACGATCGTGGCCGGCCAGACGCCCGAGGTGCGGCGCGAGCAGTACGCCGCCGACATCACCTACGGCACGAACAACGAGTTCGGCTTCGACTACCTGCGCGACAACATGGCGTGGCGCCGCGAAGACCTCGTCCAGCGCGGACACTTCTTCGCCGTCGTCGACGAGGTCGACTCGATCCTCATCGACGAAGCGCGCACGCCGCTGATCATCTCGGGCCCGTCGTCGGGCGAGGCGAACCGCTGGTTCGTCGAGTTCGCACGCGTCGCCACGACCCTCGAGCCCGGCGTCGACTACGAGGTCGACGAGAAGAAGCGCACGGTCGGCGTGCTCGAGCCCGGTATCGAGAAGGTCGAGGACTACCTCGGCATCGACAACCTCTACGAGTCGGCGAACACCCCGCTCATCTCGTTCCTGAACAACTCGATCAAGGCACGCGCCCTGTTCAAGCGCGACACCGACTACGTCGTCATGAACGACGAGGTCATGATCGTCGACGAGCACACCGGCCGCATCCTGGTCGGACGCCGTTACAACGAAGGCATCCACCAGGCCATCGAGGCCAAGGAGGGCGTCCCGGTCAAGGCCGAGAACCAGACCCTCGCGACCGTGACGCTGCAGAACTACTTCCGCCTGTACGACAAGCTCTCGGGCATGACCGGTACCGCCGAGACCGAGGCGGCCGAGTTCATGTCGACCTACAAGCTCGGCGTCATCCCGATCCCGACGAACAAGCCCATGATCCGCAAGGACCAGCCCGACCTCGTCTACAAGAACGAGACGGCGAAGTTCGCGCAGGTCGTCGAGGACATCGTCGAGCGCCACGCCAGCGGTCAGCCGGTGCTCGTGGGCACGACGAGCGTCGAGAAGAGCGAGTACCTCTCGCGTCTGCTCGCGAAGAAGGGCGTCAAGCACGAGGTCCTCAACGCCAAGAACCACGCGCGCGAGGCCGAGGTCGTGGCGCGCGCCGGTCGCCTCGGGGCCGTGACGGTCGCCACGAACATGGCCGGTCGCGGTACCGACGTCATGCTCGGCGGCAACGCCGAGTTCCTGGCCGTGCAGGAGATGAAGTCGCGCGGTCTCGACCCGGTCGAGACGCCAGAGGAGTACGAGGCCGCGTGGGACGAGGTCTTCGCCGCCGTGCGTGAGACCGTCGCCGAGGAGGCCGCAAAGGTCGTCGAGGCCGGCGGGCTCTACGTGCTGGGCACGGAGCGTCACGAGTCGCGCCGTATCGACAACCAGCTGCGCGGACGCTCGGGCCGTCAGGGCGACCCCGGTGAGAGCCGGTTCTACCTGTCGCTGACCGACGACCTCATGCGCCTGTTCCAGTCGGGCGCGGCCGAGGCGATCCTCGCGCGGACGAACTTCCCCGAGGACGTCGCGATCGAGTCGTCGATGGTGTCGCGCGCGATCAAGAGCGCGCAGGCGCAGGTCGAGGCGCGCAACGCCGAGATCCGCAAGAACGTCCTCAAGTACGACGACGTGCTCAACCGCCAGCGTGAGGCGATCTACGCCGATCGCCGGCAGGTGCTGCACGGCGACGACCTGTCGGAGCGCGTGCAGCACTTCATCGAGGATGCTGTCAGCGCCGTGATCGACGACCACACGTCGTCGGGCCACACCGAGAGCTGGGACTTCGACGCGCTCTGGACCGAGCTGAAGACGCTGTACCCCGTCGGTGTCACGATCGACGAGGTCGTCGCTGAAGCCGGCAACAAGGGCCGCATCACCGCCGAGGTCCTCAAGCGGGAGCTGCTCTCGGACGCGAAGATCGCGTACCAGAAGCGCGAAGAAGCCCTCGGCGAGCCGGCGATGCGCGAGCTCGAGCGACGCGTCGTGCTGCAGGTGCTCGACCGCCGCTGGCGCGACCACCTCTACGAGATGGACTACCTCAAGGACGGCATCGGCCTGCGTGCGATGGCCCAGCGCGACCCGCTCATCGAGTACCAGCGCGAGGGCTACGAGATGTTCCAGTCGATGATGGCCCAGATCAAGGAGGAGTCGGTCGGCTTCCTCTACAACCTCGAGGTCGAGGTGCGCTCCGCCGAGAGCGGCGACGTCGAGGCCAAGGGGCTCGGCCCCGCGCCCGTCGAGACGCAGAAGCTCGAGTACTCCGCGCCCAGCGACACCGGGTCGGGCGAGGTCGAGGTGCGCAACGACCGCGGCCAGGTGCAGAAGGCGGCCACCGCGAAGGCGCGGCAGCAGTCGGCCGAGCAGGAGGCGCCGGCGGAGGCTGCGCGCGGAGCGTTCGGTCAGACCGTCGGAGCCGGCGACGGGGCTACCGCCGCAGGAAACCGGGCCGAGCGTCGGGCCGCGGGCAAGAAGAAGTGACCGCCCGAGCGGGCCACGCATCGTCGATCGGCCCGCTCGGCCCCCGGATATCCTGATCCGATGAAGCGTCGTACCCTCGATCAGTCATCCAAGCTCAAGGACGTCCTCTACGAGATCCGTGGCAGCGCCCTGGCCGAGGCCGACCGACTCGAGGCCGACGGTCACCGCGTTCTCAAGCTCAACACCGGCAACCCCGCCATCTTCGGATTCGAGGCGCCGTTCCAGATCGTTCGCGACATGATCGAGTCGGTGCCGCACGCGCACGGGTACAGCGACAGTCGCGGCATCCTGTCGGCGCGGCGCGCGGTCGTGTCGCGCTACGAAGAGGTTCCTGGCTTCCCGCACGTCGACCCGGATGACGTCTACCTCGGCAACGGCGTCTCCGAGCTCATCACGATGACGATGCAGGCGCTGCTCGACGAGGGCGACGAGGTGCTCATCCCCGCGCCGGACTACCCGCTGTGGACGGCCATGACGAGCCTCGGCGGCGGCAAGCCGGTGCACTACCTCTGCGACAGCGATCAGGGGTGGGAGCCCGATCTCGACGACATCCGGGCGAAGATCACCCCGCAGACCAAGGCGATCGTCGTCATCAACCCCAACAACCCCACGGGTGCGGTGTACAGCCGCGAGGTTCTGCAGGGCATCGTCGAGATCGCCCGCGAGCACTCGCTGCTGCTGCTCTCGGACGAGATCTACGACCGGATCCTCTACGACGGGGCGACCCACATCCCGCTGGCGACGCTCGCGCCCGACCTGCTGTGCCTGACCTTCAACGGCCTGTCGAAGACCTATCGCGTCGCGGGGTACCGGTCGGGCTGGCTCGTCATCACGGGGCCGAAGGCCCACGCGAAGGGGTTCCTCGAAGGCATCCAGCTGCTCGCGTCCACGCGTCTGTGCCCGAACGTCCCGGCCCAGTACGCCGTGCAGGCCGCACTGTCGGGTGTGCAGTCGATCGAGGGGCTCATCGCCCCGACCGGCCGGTTGCATGAGCAGCGGGATGCCGCATGGAAGGGCCTCGAGAGCATCCCGGGCGTCACGTGCCACAAGCCCGCGGGCGCGCTCTACGCCTTCCCGCGGCTCGATCCCGAGGTCTACGAGATCCACGACGACGGCAAGCTGGTCTACGACTTCCTCGTGGCGGAGCACGTGCTGCTGGTGCAGGGGACCGGGTTCAACTGGCCCGACCCGGACCACCTGCGCATCGTCACCCTGCCCGAGGCGCGCGTGCTGAGCGAGGCAATCGAGCGTCTCGGCAACTTCCTGGCCTCGTACAAGCAGTAGGCGGCGCGCCGGCCCGGCTCACAGCAGCGCGAGAGACGTCGCGCGCCAGCGTCCGTCGCGACCCTCGAGCCGGACGGCCACGGCGCGGGTGCGGGTGGGCATCGTGACGACGACGGCCGACTCGACGACACCGTCGGCGGGCTCGCACGTGCGTACCGAGACGATCGAGTACACCGGACGAGCCGGCGCCACCTGCCGGGCGCTCCGAGCGCGCGCCGACAGGTTCGCGCGGGTGACCAGCACCCGGTAGGCGTCCTCGCTGAGCCACCGGGCGAGCTGCTCGACCTCGCGCACGCCCGCCAGCACCTCGAGCACGCCGCGTGTCAGGTTGCGCACGAGCGGCTCCGGGTCGGGTAGATCGGCGGTGGCCGTCGGCTGCGGGGCGAAGTACTCGGCGATATCGAGCGACGAGGTGATGCGACGGAACCGGCGGTTGTCGCTGGCGGGGATCGACGTCATCGCGCGCTCCTCCTCTCGTCAGGTCTGTCGACGCCGATGAGTGAAGCACACTGCCGAATCTGGCCGGATGAGAATCCTCCAACCTGTGGACAGGTCCGGCGGCACCGGCGCCGGATCGATAGCCTCGCTGCGTGCGCTGGGAGCGGTTCTTCGAAGATCTGGAGCATCAGCTCGACTCGGAGTGGGAGGCCGAGCGCGCGGTCCTCGACAGCGAGGCCGAACGATTGCGGATGTCGCGGCTGACGCTCCGCGACCGCCTCGCCGTCCTCGCGGAGGAGTCCGACGAGGTCGCGATCGATCTGGCCGGACCCGCTGCAACGCTGCGCGGGCCACTCACCGGCGTGGGAGCCGACTGGTGCTCGCTCGAGCTCGGCGCGGATGCTCACGGCGCCCTCGTCCCGCTGCGGGCGATCACGGCCGTCGGCGCAGCCCGACCCGCCCTCACCCGCAGTACCCGCCCGGTGGGCGCCGCGGGCATCACCTGCCGGATGACCCTCGGATTCGTGCTGCGCGACGCCGCTCGGCGGCGCGGCGCCGTCCGCGTGCATACGGTCGCCGGCGGCGCTCACACCGGCACGATCGATCGCGCGGGAGCGGACCACTTCGACCTCGCGCTGCACGACGCCGACGTCCCGCGCCGAGACACGGCGGTGGCCGGCCTCCGCGTCATCCCGTTCAGCACCGTGACCTGGGTGCAGCTCGTCGGCATCGGCATCTGAGAGCGCGCGACCGCCCCGCCGCCGGAGTCGGACGGCGGGGCGGCAACGATCTATGCCTGCGGCCGCCACAGGGAGAGCGCGGTGATCCAGTTCGGGTCGCCCACCCCCTGGTGGCTCTGCTGGCACACGTACCGGACGCCGTTATGCCACACGACATCGCCGACGACGTACGCGCCCGTCGAGCTCCACGCCGCTGCCGCCGGGGCCGGCGACCGCGTCGTCACGGAGAAGACGGCGCTCGGTGCGGAGGTGTTCCCCGCGGCATCCGTCGCGCTCACGCGATAGTGATAGGCCGTCGCCGCGGCCAGGCTTGTGTCCTGATAGGTGGTTCCGGTTACGCGGGCGATTTCCGAGAAAGGTCCGTCACCGGTCGCGCGTTCGATCCGGTAGCCCGTCACCGCGGTGTCGTCGGTCGAGGGCGCCCACATGAGGTCCACGCTGTAGGCGGTGGTCGCCATGCTGTGGACGCCGATCGGTGCCGTCGGCGCCGCGGTGTCGGGTCCGGGCGCAAATGTCGGTGTCGGTGTCGGTGTCGGCGTTGGGGTGGGGGCGGGGCCCGTCGCGCCGGAGATGTCGACGTCGATCACGTTGTAGAACGCATTGGCGGTGTCGGCGATCTCCCAGACCGCGAGGATGACGTGGTAACCGGACCTGTCGTCGGGGATGTCGATCGTGTGAACCGGGCGCGTGCTCGCGGCGCTGCCGTCGTGGGGCACCACCTGCATCAGTTCGAAGTCGTCGCGGTCGAGCGGATCGTCGGGGTTCCATCCGCTCTTGGTGATGTAGTAGCGCCACTCCTGTGTCGGATGCGGCGCGGTGTAGGTCCACCCGAATGCGTGGGGCCCGGGGCTGACGACGTTCTTGGTCCAGCGGGTTCGGGTCTGCTCGTCCAGCTCGCCGAAGCGCGAGATGCCGGCCGAAGCGATGCGGCCGTCGGCCGGGCCGGTCGCCGGGAACCCTCCTTCTGCTTCCAGGCTCTGCGGTTCGTAGCGGATCGCGCCGAGGCCGGTGTTGGAGCTCAGGGCGGCGCGTGCGGTCAGGTCGCTCCCCGACCCTCCGACCCAGCCGTGGGCCTGCGCCGACACAGCGCCGCCGAGAATCAGCGCGGACGCGGTGACTGCGGCCGCCGCGCTCAGCCATCGTCTCGGCAGCGTCGACGTCGGGTGTTCTCGTGGGTTCATCGTGCCTCCTGGGGGATCGGCGCCGCGGGATGTCCGCGACACGTGCCAGTCTCGCGGGACGCGGTGGGCGTGCCAATCCGCCCGTTCGGAGGACACGAGGGCGCTCAGCGCTCGGGCGGACGCTGCCCCCACAGCTCCGGGAAGCTCGCGAGCTGCGACTCCTGCCACAGCGCCGATCGACGGGCATCCTCGACCTGCGCGGCGAGATAATCCTCGATGCTGGCCGCTTCGACCCGCCAGCGCGGCGGCGATCCGACGCGGGCGCCGCTGAGGCGACCTTCGACGACGAGGGCGACGACTTCGTCGACCTCGATCTGAAGCATCTCGGCGACCTGCGAGGGCGCGAGGAAGCGCGCGCGGTCGGAGGAGGCGGGCATGCGCCCATTATCGAGGCGTAGGAGCGCCACCGACAGGCCACTTGACAGCCTGTGGAGAACGCCTCCGTCGATGACGGGGACCCGGGCACCATGAGGGACATGACCTCAGCAGCCGTCGCACGTCCGCGGGCCTTCTGGGCCGACATCCGCTTCCTGCTCGGCGTCGTCCTCGTCATCGCCTCGATCGTCGGCGTCTGGCTCGTCGTCGACGCGGCTCGGCAGACCGTCCCGGTGCTGGCGGCGGCGCGGACGATCGTGCCCGGCGAAACGCTGCGGGCCGATGACCTGCGGGTGGTCGACGTCGCTCTGGGGTCGCAGGCCGGGGCGTATCTCGCCCCGGGCACGCTGGCACCCGGCGCAGTCGCGGCCCGGACGATCGGGGACGGCGAACTGGTGCCTCACGCATCCGTGGCGGATCCGGACGACCTCGCCGTGACCACGGTCGTGGTGTCCGTGACCCAGGGGCTGCCCGCGGCGCTCGCCGAGGGAGCGGCCGTCGAGGTGTGGCACGCCCCGCAGTCCGAGAGCGGGGTCTTTGACGAGCCGCGCGTGCTCGTCGGCGCGGCCACGGTGCGTGCCGTCCACGAGTCGGAAGGTGTCATGGCTACGGGGTCGGCCACCGTCGAGCTCGTCCTCGATCGGGACGACGTCGCCGCCGTGCTCGGGGCGATCGCGCGCGGCGACGCCATCTCGGTCGTTCCCACGGGTGCACTCTGATGCGCGTCGCCCTGGCTCTGCCGGATGCGCAGCGCGTCGCGCAGCGGCTGCGTTCCGCCGGCGTCGAGGTGGTGTTCGCCGCCGGCCCTCGCGCCGCGGCGCTGCTCGCAGCCGACGCCGCCGCGACGGGCCACGACATCGCGCGCGCCGACGTGCTCGTCGTCTCGGGCGACCGCGACAGCCTGACTTCCGACCTCGTGATGATGTGCGATCGCTCCGGAACGCGGATCGTCGCGCGGTGCCGCCGCGACCTCGATCGGCGGTTCGCCGAGTCGCTCGGCGTCGCAACGGTCGACGCAGACGCCGATCCCCTCGATGCCCTCCACGCCCTCCCGACGGCGGCCGCCCCGCACACGCGCGGCCGGTCGATCGTCGTTTGGGGGTCGCACGGCGCTCCTGGACGGACGACCGTGTCGATCGAGCTCGCGTTCGCGCTGGCCCGTGGTGGCCGCCGCGTGGGTCTCGCCGATGCCGACACCCACGCGCCGTCGGTGGCGCTGGCGCTCGGCATCCCCGACGAGGGCCCGGGACTGGCGGCGGCCTGCCGTCAGGCGGCGCGGAGCGCGCTGACCCCCGCGGAGCTCACTCGTATCGCGGTGCCGGTCGAAGACGTCGAGGTGCTCGTCGGCATCAACCGCCCGAGTCGGTGGCCGGAGCTGACCGCCGAGCGTGTCACGGGGGCCATCGAAGCGGCGCGCGACTGGGTCGATGACCTCGTCATCGACACCGCTGCCGCACTCGAGCGCGACGAAGAGATCGTCAGCGATCTCGACGGCCCGCGGCGCAACGCCGCCGGGCTCGCCGCGCTGGGGTCGGCCGACGTCGTCGTGGGTCTCGTGGCCGCCGACCCGGTAGGGGTATCGCGATTCGTGCGCGCCTACCCCGAGCTGCGGGCGGTCGCCGGCGCCGCGCCCATCCGAGTCCTGGCGACCAAGCTGCGCGGCGGGCCGCTCGGCATGGATGCCCGGGGGCAGGTGCGGCGCACCCTCGAGCGGTACACCGGAGCCGACCGGTGCTGGTTCCTGCCGTGGGATCCCCGGGCGACGGATGCCGCGCTGCTGGCGGCACGCCCGATCTCGCGGCGCGCTGCGAGAGGGCCGCTCGCGACGGCGATGCGCCGCTTCGTCGACGAGGCCCTGGTGCCGACGCCCGCGAGGCGTCGGCGGGAGCCGATGCGCACCGCGGCCACGGCATCCGCCCCCTAGTCTGGAAAGGTGTCGACCCTCAGCGATCTCGTCTATGCCCAGGGGCTGTCCTCGGACGCCGACGTGGAGTGGCTGCACCGTCTCGCGGGCGACGGTCAGTTGCTGGCCGACCTCGCCTTCGCCGACATCGTGATCTGGGTGCCGACCTCCGACGACTCGTTCATCGCCGTCGCGCACACCCGCCCCGGCGGCGCGGCCACGCTGTTCTACCGCGACATCGTCGGCGACCGCGTCCGGCCGCAGTGGCGCACGCAGGTCACCGACGCGTTCACGCAGGCCCGCATCGTCGACTCGGCGTCGCCGGACTGGTTCGAAGAGACGCCCACGCGCGTGCGCGCCGTGCCGATCGTCCGCGAGCGGGCGGGGGAGGACCGTCCGGCGCGCGTCGTCGGCGTGCTGACCCGTCACACGAACCTCGGTGAAGCGCGCACCCCCTCGCGTCAGCAGATCACGTTCAACGACTGCGCGGACGACCTGTTCGGCATGGTCGCCTCGTCGGACTTCCCCGACCTCAACGCTCCCACCGCACCGCGTCGCGGTGCTCCGCGCGCGTCGGACGGCCTCATCCGCCTGGATGTCGACGGCATGACCACCTTCGCGAGCCCCAACGCGCTCTCGGCGTTCAACCGGCTGGGGTTCGAGGACGAGCTCGAGGGCGAACCGCTGATTGACGTCGCCACGGCGATCCTGCCGAGCAAGCGCGAGTTCGACGAGTCGCTGCCGATCGTCATGGCGGGGCGCGCGCCGTGGCGGGCCGACATCGAGGCGCGCGGGGTGACGGTGTCACTGCGGACGATCCCGCTGCGCGACCACGGCACCCGCATCGGTGCGATCGTGCTGTGCCGCGATGTCAGCGAGATCCGGCACCAGGAGCAGGAGCTCATCACCAAGGACGCGACGATCCGCGAGATCCACCATCGTGTGAAGAACAATCTGCAGACGGTCGCCTCTCTGCTGCGCATCCAGGCGCGTCGCACGCACTCGGAAGAGGCGCGCGATGCGCTCACTCAGGCCATGCGTCGAGTGTCGGCGATCGCCGTCGTGCACGACACCCTGTCGGAGGGTCTCGCGCAGAACGTCGACTTCGACGAGGTCTTCGCCCGGGTGCTCAAGCTCGTCGCCGAGGTGGCGGCGGCTCCGAACACGCGGGCCCGCACGCGGTCGTCGGGTCAGTTCGGCACCCTGCCGAGCGAATACGCCACACCGCTGGCTCTCGCGCTGACCGAGCTCGTCACGAACGCCGTCGAGCACGGTCTCGCCGGCACCGAGGGTGATGTCGAGATCGTCGCCGACCGCACGGACGAGCGCCTCGAGGTGAAGGTGCGCGATTCGGGGATCGGGCTGCCGGAAGGTCAGGTGGGCCGTGGCCTCGGCACCCAGATCGTGCGCACCCTCATTCAGGGTGAACTCAGCGGCACGATCGACTGGCACACGCTGGTCGGCAGCGGCACCGAAGTGACGATCGAGATCCCGCTGCGGTACATCGAGCGGGATGCGGGCTGAGCCGGGATCGGCTCAGCCGCGAGTCACGAGGCGCGGCGAGCGCGGGCGGCGCGGCGCTTCAGCGCGCGGCGCTCGTCTTCGGACAGTCCGCCCCAGACGCCCGAGTCCTGGCCGGTCTCGAGGGCGTACTGCAGGCAGATCTCGGTGACGGTGCAGCGGGCGCAGACGGCCTTCGCCTTCTCGATCTGGTCGACGGCGGGGCCGGTGTTCCCGACGGGGAAGAAGAGTTCGGGGTCGACGGTCAGGCAGGCAGACTTGTCGCGCCAATCCATGTGGTGCTCCTTGAGGGGTGATGATTCTGTCGGGCCGGACTCGGGTCGTCCGGTACCCTGGATAAGTGTGCGAGCGCAAGCTCGCCCCACTTCGCTGTGGGAGCACACGGCTTGATCTATCGTCCCATAGCCCTGACAGATGAATCAAGGGTGAACTGTGGATTTGCTCGCGGGTCGGCCGTGATTATCAACCGCGACCCGTCGCCCCGATCAGAAAGCCGCACGTCATGGCGTCCTCCACCGTCGAACGATTCGCCGGCGCCGTGCTCGCCGCCGAAGCCCTCGCGCTCGTCGTCGTGCTCGGCTGGCAGGTCGTCGCCCTGCTCAGTGGCGACACGATCGATGTGCCGAGCTCGCTGGCCCTCATCGTGCTGACCGCGGTGGCCGTGGCCGCGCTCGCGGCGTTCGCAATCTCGGTGTGGCGCCGGGTGTCGTGGGGGCGATCGGGCGGCATCGTGGCTCAGCTGCTCATCCTCGCCGTCGCGCTCGGGGCGGCGACGGGCCAGTACGGCGACCCGGGCACCGCGGTGTTGATCGCGGTGCCGGGACTGGCGGGCTTCATCCTGCTGCTGGCCGCGACGCGTCGCGCCGCGGCCGAGCGCGACGACCGCTGAAACGCCGGCCCGGAAGCTCAGTCGAGGCCGAGAAGGGCGCGCACGCGGGCGACATGCCCCGTGGCCTTGACGTTGTACAGGGCGTGCTCGATGCGACCGTCCGCGTCGATGACGAAGGTCGAGCGGATGACGCCCTCGACCGTCTTGCCGTAGTTCATCTTCTCGCCCCAGGCGCCGTACGCGTCGTGGACCGCGTGATCGGGGTCGCTGAGCAGCGGGTAGGTGAGCCCCTCCTGCTCGCGGAAGCGCTGCAGCTTCGCCGCGTCGTCCCGTGAGACCCCCAGCACGTCGATGCCGGCGGCGCGCAGGCTCTCGACGCTGTCGCGGAAGTCGCAGGCCTCGCGGGTGCAACCGGGGGTCATGGCAGCGGGGTAGAAGAACAACACGACCCGCCGACCACGCAGCTGTGTGAGCGACACCGCGGCGCCGTCCTGGTCGTCGAGGGTGAAATCGGGAGCGAGGGCGCCGGGCTCGAGACGGGTCATGTCACCAGCCTACGGCCCGGGCCGACGGCATCCGGCGTCACGCGAAGGTGCTGAGCAGGCGCTGGAGGGAATCGAGGCGCGCCGCCCCGCGGTCGCCCAAGCGGCCGTCGGCCACCGCCTCGACGATGGCGCAATCGGGCGCATCGGGCAGGTGGGTGCACCCGCGCGGGCATTCCTCGGCGACGGCAGCGAGGTCGGTGAAGGCCGCGAGGATGTTCTCCGGCTTCACGTGTCCGAGGCCGAAGGAGCGCACACCCGGGGTGTCGATGACCCACCCGCGTCCCTCCGCGCCCAGGTAGCGCAGCGACACCGTCGAGCTCGACGTGTGGCGACCGCGCCCCGTGACCTCGTTGACGTGACCGGTGGCCCGCGCCGCGGTGGGTACGAGGGCGTTCACGAGCGTGGACTTGCCGACGCCGGAGTGGCCGACGAACACGCTCGCGTGCCCCACCAGCTTCGCGCCGAGGTCGTCGACGGGCATCCGGCCGCGTCCGCTCATCAGCACGTCGAGGTCGTCCACGCCCTCGAAGTGGGCGAGGAACTCCGCCGGGTCGGCGAGATCGGTCTTGGTCACCACGAGCAGCGGATGGATGCCGGCGTCGAGCGCGGCGATGAGATAGCGGTCGACCAGCCGGGGCCGGGGCTCGGGGTCGGCCGCCGCCACGACGATGACCATCTGGTCGGCGTTGGCGACGACGATGCGCTCGACCTGGTCGGTGTCGTCGGCACTGCGACGCAGCAGCGTCGTGCGCGGCTCGATCCCGACGATGCGGCCGAGGGTCCCCTCGCCGCCCGATACGTCGCCCACGACGCGTGCGCGGTCGCCGGTGACGATGGGCTGCCGGCGCAGCTCGCGGGCGCGAACGGCGAGCGTGGTGCGCTCGTCGGGACCGTCCTCGTCGATCAGGACGGTGTAGCGCCCGCGGTCGACGCCGAGCACGCGCGCGATGTGCGCGTCGGCGTGCGCGGGGCGGCGCTTCGTCCGGGGGCGGTTGGCCTTGGGATTGGGACGGGTCCGGAAGTCGGCCTCGTCGTACTGCTCGTCGAGCTCGTCGTCGGCTCCGTCGAGCCAGCTCACCCGGCGTCCCGCGCGTCGGCGCCGAGCATCTCGTCCCACAGGCGGGGGAACTCGGGCATCGTCTTCGCGGTCGTGCCGATGTCGTCGACCTCGACACCCGGGACGCGCAGACCGATGATCGCGCCGGCGGTGGCCATCCGGTGGTCGTGGTGCGCCCGCCAGAGGCCGCCGCGCAGGGGCACCGGGGTGATGCGGATGCCGTCCTCGAGCTCTTCGGCCTGGCCGCCGAGCGCGCGGAGGTTGCCGACGAGCGCCGCGATGCGGTCCGTCTCGTGGCCGCGGATGTGGCCGATGCCGTGCAGGGTGCTCGGAGCGTCGGCGAAGGCCGCCAGCGCGAACAGCGACGGGGTCAGCTCGCTCGCGGCGGTGAGGTCGAGGTCGACACCGCGGATCTCTCCGGTGCCGGTGACGGACAGTACGCCGCTGCGCCGCGTCACACGGGCGCCGATCTCGGTGAGGATGTCGGCGAGCAGGGCACCGGGTTGCGTGGAGTGGATGGGCCAGTGGGGGATCGAGACGCGCCCGCCGGTGAGCACAGCGGCCGCGAGGAACGGAGCGGCGTTGGACAGATCGGGCTCGATCGTCAGCTCTTTGCCGCGCAGCGGACCGGCCGGCACGAGCCATTCGCGCTCGCTCGGGCGCTCGACGTGCACGCCCCGGTGCGCGAGGGCCTCGACCGTCATATCGATGTGCGGCACGCTCGGCAGGCGCCGTCCCTCGTGCACCAGCCGCAGGCCCACGTCGAATCGCGGAGCGGCGAGGAGGAGCCCGGAGACGAACTGGCTCGAGGCGCTCGCGTCGATCGTGACCTCGCCACCGCGCACATGTCCGTGGCCGTGGACGAGGAAGGGCAGCATCCATCGTCCGCCGTCGTCGATGTCGACGCCGAGCTCGCGCAGGCTGCGGATCATCTCGCCCATCGGGCGGTGCAGAGCGCTTTCGTGGGCCGTCACGGTGACCTCACCGCGGACCAGGCCCGCGAGCGGAGTGACGAAACGCATGACGGTGCCGGCCTGGCCGCAGTCGACGACGGCGTCGGCGGCGTCGCCTGAGAGCGGGGTGACCACGAGGTCGGGGCCGAACGGGCCGTCGCCCGGGACGGCCTCGATCTGCGCCCCCAGAGCGCGGAGCGCGTCGATCATCCGTGCCGAGTCGTCCGAGTGCAGGGGAGCGACGAGCCGCGACGGGGACTCCGCGAGCGCGGACAGGACGAGCTCACGGTTGGTCAGAGACTTGGATCCGGGCACCGAGACCTCGGCGCGCACGGGACCGTCGGCCACCGGCGCACGCCACGTATCGCCGTCGGCGACGGAACCGGGGGAATACGCGGCGGGGTTCATCAGTTCCCACAGTATCGAACGCGTTCGCCGTCTGTGAGGAAAGGAGCCCATGATCGCCACGATCGAGCCCGTGATAGACCTGTGGGACGCCGACGTAGACTGGCCGCTGATGGAAGAGCAAGCGGTCACGGATCCGAGTGTCCAGTTCGAGGAGCAGGCGCTCCCGTTCATGGACCAGCTGTACGCGGCCGCCATGCGGATGACGCGCAACCCGGCCGATGCCGCCGACCTGGTCCAAGAGACCTTCGTCAAGGCGTTCGCCTCGTGGTCGTCCTTCACGCAGCGCACGAACCTCAAGGCCTGGCTGTACCGCATCCTCACCAATACGTACATCAACACGTATCGGAAGAAGCAGCGCGAGCCCTACCAGGGCACCATCGACGACCTCGAGGACTGGCAGCTGGGCGGGGCCGAGTCGACCACCGCCTCGAGCAGCCGGTCGGCCGAGGCCGAAGCGATCGACCACATGCCGGCATCCGCCGTGAAGGATGCGCTGCAGTCGATCCCCGAGGATTTCCGGCTGGCGGTGTACCTCGCCGACGTCGAGGGCTTCGCCTACCAGGAGATCGCCGACATCATGAAGACCCCGATCGGCACGGTCATGAGCCGTCTGCACCGCGGCAGGCGGCTGCTGCGTGACCTGCTGGCCGACTATGCGAAGGAGCGCGGCATCGAGATGCCCGCCACGAGGAGCAAGAAATGAGCGACTGCGGCTGCGACAAAGCACGACGCGACCTGGAAGAGTATCTGCGCAACGAGGTCTGCAAGACCGAGCACTCCGACATCCGTGAGCACCTGGAATCGTGCCCGGCCTGTCGTGACGAGGCTCTCGTATCGCGCACGCTGACCGAGGTCGTCGCCCGGGCGTGCCGTGAGACGGCGCCCGAAGAGCTGCGCGACCAGGTGCTCGCGCGACTGCGTGAGGCGCAGAGCGCCGCGCACGCCTGACACCCCGCCCCCGAGGGCACGGCTCGAAGAGTCAGCAGCCCCGCGGAGAACGGAAGAGGGCCGGATGGAATCCCATCCGGCCCTCTTCCGTTCGTCTGCGCCCTCAGAGAGTCAGCGCCTGCTCCATGAGCTTGGCCTGCTCTGCGGCGTGGACCTTCGGTGAACCGGTGGCCGTCGACGCGGCAGCCGACCGGGTGACGCCGCGAACGCCGCGGCCCCGCAGCTGCGCGGCGACCTCGAGGGCGATGAACGGCCACGCGCCCTGGTTCTCGGGCTCGTCCTGCACCCACACGAGCTCGGCGTTCGGGTAGCTCTCGATCACACGGTTGAGCTCCTCGACCGGCGCCGGGTAGAACTGCTCGAGCCGCACGAGGGCGATCTCGGGGTTCGGCTTCTTGTCGAGCTCGGCCTTGAGGTCCCAGTGGATCTTGCCCGAGTGCAGCAGCACGCGCTTGACGGCTGCCTTGTCGGCGACCGTGCGGTCGTCGAGGACGGGCTCGAAACGGCCGGTCTGGAAGTCCGCCACCGGGCTGGTCGCGCCGCGCAGACGCAGCATCGCCTTGGGCGTGAACACCACGAGCGGACGGCGCGGACGCGCGTACGCCTGACGCCGCAGCAGATGGAAGTACGACGCGGGCGTCGAGGGGCGCGCCACGGTCATGTTGTCCTGCGCGCACATCTGCAGGTAGCGCTCGATGCGAGCCGAGGAGTGGTCGGGGCCCTGACCCTCGTAGCCGTGGGGGAGCAGGAGCACGACGCCCGACTGCTGGGCCCACTTCTGCTCGGCCGACGAGATGAACTCGTCGATCACGGACTGCGCGCCGTTGGCGAAGTCGCCGAACTGCGCCTCCCACAGTACGAGGGAGTCGGCGCGTTCGACGGAGTAGCCGTACTCGAATGCCATCGCCGCGTACTCGCTGAGCAGCGAGTCGTACACGTAGAAACGGCCCTGGTTCTCCGACAGGTTCGCGAGCGGCAGCCACTCCTGGCCGTTCGCGCGGTCGTGAAGTACGGCGTGACGCTGCACGAACGTGCCGCGTCGGGCATCCTGGCCCGCCAGGCGGACGTTGGTGCCCTCCATCAGCAGCGACCCGAACGCGAACAGCTCACCCATCGCCCAGTCGATGTTGCCGTTGCGGCTCATGTCGTGGCGCTTGTCGAGCAGCTGCTTGAGCTTGCCGTGCACCGTGAACTGGTCGGGTGCGTTGACGAAGGCGTCGCCGATCTGGTGAATCACGTCTTCGCCCACGCCGGTCGTCTCGGGCGCACCGACGGCCTGGTCGATCGGGCCGGAGAGGCCGACCGGGCCCGACGCGCCGGTCTCGGCGGCGTGGGTCTCGGCGAACGCCACCTCGAGGCGGTCCTGGAAGTCGCGCTTGGCCTGCTCGTACTCTTCCTCGGTGATGTCACCGCGGCCGACGAGCGACTCGGTGTACAGGCGGCGCACCGAACGCTTCGCCTCGATGAGGTTGGTCATGAGCGGCTGCGTCATCGAGGGGTCATCGCCCTCGTTGTGGCCGCGGCGGCGGTAGCAGACGAGGTCGATGACGACGTCGCGCTTGAACTCCTGGCGGTAGCGGAACGCCAGCTGCGCGACATGGACGACGGCCTCGGGGTCGTCGCCGTTGACGTGGAAGATCGGCGCCTGGATGGTCTTCGCGACGTCGGTGGCGTAGACGGAGGAGCGGGCGTCGAGCGGGAGCGTCGTGAAGCCGACCTGGTTGTTGACCACGACGTGCACGGTGCCACCGGTGCGGTAGCCGCGCAGCTGCGACATCTGCAGCGTCTCGACGACGACGCCCTGCCCCGCGAACGCGGCATCGCCATGGACGAGGATCGGCAGCCAGGAGAACGACCCGATCGGCCCGCGGTCCTGCTTGGCCCGAACGATGCCCTCGAGCACGCCGTCGACGGTCTCGAGGTGCGACGGGTTCGCCGCGAGGTAGACCGGCAGCTCGTCGCCCTCGTCGCCGACGAAGGTCCCCTCGGTGCCGAGGTGGTACTTCACATCCCCCGAGCCGCTCTTCGAGCCGATCGCGACCGAGCCCTCGAACTCGCGGAAGACCTGGCCGTAGGTCTTGCCGGCGATGTTGGTCAGCACGTTCAGGCGGCCGCGGTGGGCCATGCCGATCGCAGCGCCCTCGAGACCGGTGCGCGCCGCGCCCTGGAGGACCTCGTCGAGCAGCGGGATGAGCGACTCGCCGCCTTCGAGGCTGAAGCGCTTCTGTCCGACGTACTTGGTCTGCAGGAAGGTCTCGAACGCCTCGGCCTGGTTGAGCTTGCCGAGGATGCGCAGCTGCTCGTCGTGCCCGGGCTTCTGGTACTTGACCTCGACGTTGTCCTGGAACCACTTGCGCTGCTCGGGGTCCTGGATGTGCATGTACTCGATGCCGATCGTGCGGCAGTACGAGTCGCGCAGGACGCCGAGGATCTCGCGCAGCTTCATGACGCGCTTGCTGCCGAAGCCGCCCGTGACGAACTCGCGGTCGAGGTCCCAGAACGTCAGGCCGTGCTGCTCGATCTCGAGGTCGGGGTGCGTGCGCTGGCGGTACTCGAGCGGGTCGATGTCGGCCATGAGGTGGCCGCGCACGCGGTACGAGTTGATGAGCTCCTGCACGCGGGCGGTCTTGTCGACGCGCTCGGCGAGGTCGACGTTGATGTCGGTCGACCACTGGATGGGCGCGTACGGGATGCGCAGCGCGGCGAAGATGTCGTCGTAGAAGCCGTTCTTGCCGATCAGCAGCTCGTGGACGGTCTTGAGGAACTCGCCCGAACCCGCACCCTGGATGACGCGGTGGTCGTACGTGCTCGTCAGCGTGATGGTCTTGCCGATGCCGAGGTTGACGAGCGTCTTCTCGCTCGAGCCCTGGAACTCCGCCGGGTAGTCGAGCGCGCCGGCGCCGATGATCGACCCCTGCCCCTTCATGAGACGGGGGACCGAGTGGACCGTGCCGATGCCGCCGGGGTTGGTCAGCGAGATCGTGGTGCCCTGGAAGTCGGCGGCGGTGAGCTTGTTCTTCCGCGCTCGCGACACGAGGTCTTCGTAGGCGGCGAGGTACTCGCCGAAGGTGAGCGACTCGGCGCGCTTGATGCTCGGGACCATGAGCGCGCGGGTGCCGTCGGGCTTGGGGAGGTCGATCGCGATGCCGAGGCCGACGTGGGCGTGCGCGATGACCGACGGCTTGCCGTCGACCTCGGCGTACGAGACGTTCTGGCTCGGGAAGGCCTTGAGCGCCTGGATGAGCGCCCAGCCGATGAGGTGGGTGAAGCTGATCTTGCCGCCGCGGGTGCGCGACATGTGGTTGTTGATGACGATCCGGTTGTCGATCATCAGCTTCGCGGGGATCGTGCGCACGCTGGTCGCGGTGGGAACCGTCAGCGAGTCGTCCATGTTCGCCGCGAGGGTCTTGGGCATGCCGCGCAGCGGCGTGACGACGTCTTCGCGCTGCTCGACCTCGGCCGCCGGGGCGGTGGGCGCCTGAGCGGGAACGGGCTGAGCCGCGGCGGGGCGTGCGGTCGTGCGGGCCACCGGCTGCGCGCCGACCGTGGGGATCGGGGCCGTCACGGGATGCTGGGGCGCCGGAGCCGGCGCGGGCTTGTCGGCGGCGGGTGCGGCGGCCGGCTGCGCGGGCTTCGCGGCGGCGGCATCCGTGCTCTCGCCGATGTGGGCGGCGTAGGCCTCGAGGGTGGGCCACCACTCCTTGTCCACCGAGTTCTTGTCTTCGCGGAACTGTTCGTACAGTTCAGCGACGAGCCATTCGTTCGCTCCGAACTCTCCGTCGTTCGAGGTTCCGATTCCGGTCGCCTGGCTGGACACGGCAGATCGCCTGCTTTCATCGGTGAAGATCAGTTTCCACGGCGGTGGTCAGTCGCCGCGCACAGTCTCCTAGGGTAGCCCAGATCATCGGCCCGGATGCCGCCTTGCGCGGCCGATGTGGGAGGGCGCGACGCCACCGCGAGGTTCTCCGGCCCCGCTCCGAGCGGGGCCCGCGGGGGCGGCGTAGCGTGAAGGGTATGCGTTTCTCCGGTGCCCAGCCCACGGTCGATCTGACGTACTCCGACGTCTTCCTCGTGCCCCGCCGATCGGCGATCACGAGCCGGCTCGACGTCGACCTGTCGCCGGGCGACGGCACCACCGCGACCATCCCGATCGTGTCGGCCAACATGAACTCGGTCACCGGGCCGCGGCTGGCGGCGACGCTCGCTCGGCGCGGCGGGCTGGGCGTGCTGCCGCAGGACATGCCGCTCCAGGATCTCGACGCGGCGATCCGCTGGGTCAAAGATCAGCCGGTCGCCTGGGACACGCCGATCGTCCTCTCTCCCGACGCGACGGTCGCCGAGGCATCCCGCATCCTCCCCGCGCTCGAGGGGCACGGCATCGTCGTCGCCGAGGCGGGCGCCGGGCCGCTGCGCTTCGACGACATCGTCGGGATCGTACCGGCCGGACGCCTCGCGACCGCCCTGCCCGACGCGCGGCTGGGCGACCTCGTACGAGATCGCGCCACCGCGATCGACGCCGATGACGTGCCCGACCCGCGGGCTGCGTTCGACCTCATCGACGCCGCCGGCGTGCCCGTCGTCGCCGTTCTGCACCAGGGCGCCCTCGTCGGAACGCTGTCACGACGCAGCGCGCTGCGCACCGCGATCTACCGGCCCGCGGTCGACGCCGACGGCCGGCTGATCGTCGCGGCAGCCATCGGCATCAACGGCGACGCCGCCGCGAAGGCCCGGGCGCTCGCGGCGGCCGGCGTCGACGTGCTCGTGGTCGACACCGCCCACGGACACCAGGAGGGGATGCTGCGCGCTCTGCGCGAGGTATCCGCGCTCGACCTCGGGCTGCCCATCGTCGCCGGCAACATCGTCACCGCGGACGGCGTCGCCGACCTCGTCGACGCGGGCGCCACGATCCTGAAGGTCGGCGTGGGCCCCGGCGCGATGTGCACGACCCGCATGATGACCGCTGTGGGGCGGCCGCAGTTCTCCGCCGTGCTCGAGACGGCGCAGGCAGCCGCCGAGCGAGGAGCGCACGTCTGGGCCGACGGCGGGGTGCGCTACCCGCGTGACGTCGCCCTGGCGTTGGCCGCCGGTGCGGCATCCGTCATGATCGGCTCGTGGTTCGCCGGGACGATCGAGTCTCCCGGCGAGGTGCAGGTCGACGATGAGGGCCGCGTGTTCAAGGAATCGTGGGGGATGGCGTCGACGAAGGCGGTCGTCGGCCGGTTCGGGCGCCTCGACGCCTACGAGCGGGCTCGCAAGGAACTGTTCGCCGAGGGCATCTCGTCGTCGCGCATCTACCTCGACCCGCTGCGTCCCGGGGTCGAGGACCTGCTCGACATGATCACCTCGGGAGTGCGGTCGTCGTTCACCTACGCGGGTGCCGCGAGCGTCGCCGAGTTCCACGACCGCGCGACGGTGGGCCTGCAGTCCGCCGCCGGCTACGAGGAAGGCAAGGCCCTCCCCGTCAGCTGGTAGCGGTCGGTCGGGTGTGGGACGCGGCGTCGGGCGCACTTCGGGGCATCGCGCGCTGTTTGAACTGCGCGCGATCGAGCGAACTGCGCGCGATAGCCGCGCGACCGTCAACGGCCGGGACGGGGTCGCACGGCGGGGAGGCCGTCGGCGCGCAGGATGTCGTACAGCAGGCGCGGATGCCGCAGGTGCGGCGTACGCCAGCGCGATAGCGCCCGCACCGACCGGCGCAGAGCGTCGCCGCGGTCCTTCTCGGCGATGAGCGCCTCTTCGGGCGTCCGGCCGCTGCGCAGCGCGGGGTCGAGGTACTTGCCGGTTCCGTCGAACTCGCCGATGTGCTCGTGCTCGGGCCACCAGAAGTCCGCGAATGCGGTGGCTCCGTCCGACAGCACGAAGCGCTGCTGCAGCGTCGGCGCGGGGAAGCCGAGCCGGTCGATGAGCACGCGACTCTCGGACTCCCGGACGCTGTCTGCGAGATCGGTGGCGAATGAGCTCACAGCGGCGACGCGCGCGTGCGAGCGTCCGGTGTAACGGGATGCCGCGTCATCCAGGTCGCCCCGTGCGCAGAGCGCGCCGCCGGAGCGTCGACGCCAGAGCGCCTGGTCGGCGGCGACGACGCCCGCCGTGAAGGGCAGGACCGACGCGAGGTCGACGGCGGTGCGGGCCGGGGATGTGACGAAGTGCTCGCCCCACGGGACGACTTCGTCGGCTTCCACGGGACGCCGGTGTCGACGGATGACTCCGGACGAGCCCCCAGTCGTGGCCGTCGTGACGTCGATCGTTCGCGGCCAGGAGCCGATCTGGTCGATCCCGAGCACCGCGGCCGCCGCGTGATGCGAGAAAACCGCGCCGGGCCGCAGACGAGCAGCCGCCTCCCAGACGCGCTGGGCATGAGCATCCCGCGGGTTCAGAGCGGCCCAGGCCTGGGAAGCGGCGTACGACCCGCGCGCGATCGGCGTCGCCGCACCCGATCGGCGGGCCCGATTCAGGTGCCCCCTGACGACCTCGTCCGCCTCGCGACTCCGCACGACGACATCCAGTGGTGGTCGGATCATCCACGTCATACGGGCAGCCTGGCCGCGATTCGAGGGCCACCGGCCCCGGCATCCGTCTCCGTGGACTTCCGCATCCCGTGGCCCTCGGGGGAGGAGCCGTCGCACCCCTCGCCCGTTCCGCGAACCGGCGCGCACGGGGCGCAGTTCTCGACGTTGCGCGCGGTATGAACTGCGCGCGATGCGCCGAAGTGCGCGCGAACCGGCGCCGGTCGGCCCGCGGGGGAGCGGTGGAGAGGGCGTAAGATCGACCGCACGATGGACGACCCTCCCAGTTGCCGACCCTCGCCCCGCCGACCCCGTGGAAACGGGGGTGACGCCTGATGGATTACGTCATGCTGGGCGTGGGGCTCCTGCTGACCGTCGGCACCGGTCTGTTCGTCGCGAGCGAGTTCGCGCTCGTCAATCTCGACCGCGCCGACCTCGAGGCCCGTCAGGCCGCGGGCGAATCACGGCTGTCGATGACGATCGCCGCGCTGCGCATCACCTCGACCCACCTCTCGAGCGCGCAGCTGGGCATCACGCTCACGACACTTCTGACCGGTTACACGATGGAGCCGGCGATCTCGAACCTGCTGGCGCCCGTCTTCGACGGGTGGGGCTGGGCCGAGACGGTGTCGCGCCCCGTCGCCGCCGTCGTCGGCGTCTCGATCGCGACAGTGTTCTCGATGATCCTCGGCGAGCTCGTGCCGAAGAACTTCGCCCTCGCGATTCCGCGTCAGACCGCGAAGCTCGTCATCCCCTTCCAGGCACTCTTCACCGCGGTGTTCCGGCCGGCGGTCACCGTCCTCAACGGCAGTGCCAACGGCGTGCTGCGGGCGATGGGCGTCGAGCCCAAGGAGGAGCTGTCGGGTGCGCGATCGGCGGAGGAGCTGTCGAGCCTCGTGCGTCGCTCGGCCAGCGCGGGCGTGCTCGAGAAGGACACGGCGTCGCTGCTCGACCGGTCGCTGACCTTCGCGCGCCTGACCACCGCCGACGTGATGACCCCGCGTCCGAGCCTGCACGCGGTCGCGGCCGGTGACAGCGTCGAGGACGTCGTCCAGCTCGCCCGTCGCACGGGCCACAGCCGGTTCCCGGTCTACGACGAGTCGATGGACGACATCACCGGCATCGTGCACGTCAAGCAGGCCGTGAGCGTGCCGCGCGAACGCCGCGCCGACGTGCCGGCCGCCGCCATCGCCGAAGAGCCGCTGCGCGTGCCCGAGGCCGTGCACCTCGACGCCGTCCTCGGAGAGCTGCGGGCCCGCGGCTACCAGATGGCGATCGTCGTCGACGAGTACGGCGGCACCGCCGGCGTCGTCACGCTCGAGGACCTGGTCGAGGAGATCGTCGGCGAAGTGCTCGACGAGCACGACCGCAGTCGCGCGGGCGTGCTGCGCGTCGCCGGCGACATCGTCTTCCCGGCCGAGCTGCGTCCCGACGAAGTGCTCGACCGAACCGGCATCCGGGTTCCCGAGGGCGACGTCTACGACACGGTCGGAGGGTTCATGATGAGCGTCCTCGAACGCATCCCGGTCGTCGGCGACACGGTCGAGGTCGAGGACGGCACGCTGACGGTGCAGCGCATGGACGGGCGTCGCGTCGACCGCGTCCGCTTCGAGCCCACGCCCCTGCCCGAGTCCGCCGAGGCCGATGCGGACGCGGGCGTCTCTTCGGGGACGGACCGTCGCGACGGAGGTGAGCGTCGATGAACGATTGGGCCGGACTGGCGTGGCTGGTCGTGCTGCTGGCGTTCAACGCCTTCTTCGTCGGCAGCGAGTTCGCGGTGATCTCAGCGCGCCGCTCGCAGATCGAGCCCCTGGCCGAGAAGGGCTCGCGCCCAGCCAAGACGGCGCTGTGGGCCATGGAGCACGCGACGCTCATGCTCGCCACGTGTCAGCTCGGCATCACGATCTGCTCGCTGGTCATCCTCAACGTCTCCGAGCCTGCGATCCACCACCTGCTCGCCGTGCCGCTGGGGCTGACGGGCTGGGGCGAGGCGGTCGTGGACATCGTCGCCTTCGTCGTCGCGCTCGTGATCGTGTCGTACCTGCACGTGGTCTTCGGCGAGATGGTGCCGAAGAACCTCGCCTTCTCGCTGCCCGATCGCGCCGTGCTGCTGCTGGCGACCCCGCTGAGGTGGGTGTCTCGGCTGTTCTACCCCGTGATCGTCGTGCTCAACTGGATCGCCAATCACGTCGTGCGGCTGTTCCGCGTCGAGCCGAAGGATGAGGCCACCTCGACCTACACGCTCGACGAGGTCGCCACGATCGTCGCGACCTCGCGCATCGAAGGCGTGCTCGACGACGCGTCGGGCACGGTGGCGGCGGTGGTGGAGTTCACCGACAAGAAGGCGAAGGACGTGGCGGTGCCGCTGGGCGACCTCGTCACGCTGCCCGAGACGGCGACCCCCGAGGATGTCGAGCGTGCCGTGGCCCGCCACGGGTTCTCGCGCTACGTCATCGTCGACGACACCGAGCAGCCCGTCGGCTACGTGCACCTGAAGGACGTGCTGCGCGAAGCCGAGGGTGACGACGACGCGGCGTCGCGTCCGATCAAGGCCAAGCGCATCCACCTCATGGTCCCCGTCGCCGAGACGACCGATCTCGAGGACGCGCTCGCGTTGATGCGCCGCTCGAGCCGCCACCTCGCGCAGGTGCGCGACGCCGAGGGGCGCACGACGGCGGTGCTGTTCCTCGAGGACATCATCGAGGAACTCATCGGCGAGGTGCACGACGCGACGCGCCGCGGACCGCACGGTCGCCCCGGGCGCTGAGACCCGCAATGCCGGACGCCCCGCCCCCGAGGGGACAGGGCGTCCGGCATTCGCGATGGGATCAGCGTCGGCGTGCGCGCACGTACTGCGGCGGCCAGATCGACGCGTCCTCGCCGAGCTCGACGGCGGCGCGGAGTCCGAAGTGCGGATCGCGCAGCCATTCCCGGCCGGCCATGATCGCGTCGGCGTGCGCGGCGGCGAGGATCTCCTCGGCCTGCGTGCCGGTCGTGATCTCGCCTACGGCGCTGACGGGGACGCCCGTGGTGTCGCGCACCTCTCGGGCGAACGGCACCTGGTAGCCCGGACCGGTCGTGATGCTCTGGTGCGCGACGTTGCCGCCGCTGGAGATGTCGACGAGGTCGACGCCGCGCTCGGCGACCCACGCCGTGACGGTCGCGGTGTCGGCGACATCCCATCCGCCCTCGGCCCAGTCGGTGGCCGAGAAGCGCACGAACAGAGGCGCCTCGGGGGCGACGGCGCGAACCGCGTCGACGATGCGCAGCAGCACGCGCGCACGGTTCTCGAGCGATCCACCGTACTCGTCGGTGCGAAGGTTCGACAGCGGCGAGAGGAACTCGTGCAGCAGGTAGCCATGCGCGGCGTGGATCTCGAGCACCTCGAAGCCCGCGTCGAGCGACCGCTCGGCCGCTGCGGCGAAGGCCGCCACGAGCTCGTCGATCTGGGCGAGGTCGAGCGCCGCGGGGCGCGCGTACCCGTCGTAGGCCTCGGCGGAGGGGGCGAGGGCCTGCCAGCCGCCGTCGCTGGCGGGAACGGTGCCGCTTTCGGGCGCCAACGGCGACCAGGTCGAGGCCTTGCGTCCCGCGTGCGCCAGCTGGATCGCCGGCACCGCGCCGCGGTTGCGGATCGAGGCGACGATCGGCTTCCAGGCGTCGCGCTGCTCGTCGTTCCAGATGCCGGTGTCGTCGGGGGTGATCCGCCCCTCGGGCACGACCGCGGTGGCCTCGGCCATGACGAGACCGGCGCCTCCGGAGGCGAACTGGGCGAGGTGCACGTGGTGCCAGTCGTTGGGCATGCCGTCCACCGCCGAGTACTGGCACATGGGGGCGACCCACAGGCGGTTGGGCACCTCGACGGCGCGGATGGTCAGGGGGCTGAACAGCTGGCTCACGCCGGGCTCCTTATCGGCGCCGATAGGGTGGCGCCATGGTCGAGATCCACGAGTGGGATGCGGGCGACACGGCCGCGCTCCTGCGGGAGCCAACTGCCGAGGACCACAAGTATTCCCGGGGAGTGCTCGGTGTGCGCACCGGCTCGCAGGAATATCCCGGAGCCGCCGTCCTCGGCGTCGAGGCGGCGTGGCGCACCGGAATCGGCATGGTGCGCTACCTCGGCCCCGACCGCGCGGCCGACCTCGTGCTGCAACGGCGGCCCGAGACGGTGACGATGCCGGGCCGCGTGCAGGCCTGGCTGATCGGATCCGGGACGGATGCCGCCACCCGGCCGCCCGCCGAGACGGCGCGCCTGCAGGAGCTGATGCGCGGCGACATCCCCGTCGTCGTCGACGCCGGCGCGCTCGACCTCGTCGCGCACGCGACGGCCCCGATCGTCGTGACCCCGCACCAGAGCGAGCACGCCCGGCTGCGCGAACTGCTGGGGCTGCCCGAGCGCGCCGCGACGACCCTCGACGAGCGGGCGGATGCCGCGCGCGACACGGCACGCTCGAGCGGGGCCGCCGTGCTGCTCAAAGGTGCCGAGACGATCGTGGCCGCGCCGGACGGCTGGACCACGGTGGTGCGGGCCGGCACCGGATGGCTGGCCACGGCGGGTACGGGGGATGTGCTCGGCGGCATCCTCGGTGCGATCGTCGCTGCGCGCGCAGCCGACCACGACGTGGATGCCGCCGCGCTCGCGCCGCTCGCCGCGGCCGCCGCCTTCGTCCACGGCCACGCCGGCCGCGCCGCGGGCACCGGCCCCCGCACGGCGCTCGATGTGGCCGACGCCGTACCGGGTGTCGTCGCGGCGCTGCTGACCGGAGATGCTCCCGCACTCTGAGTCCGCGCAGGCCCGGTCGTAGGATGTGACGGTGTCGAGACGGGGAACGCTGTGGATCGCGTTCGCGCTCGTGCATCTGCTCGTGTCGGTGCTCGGGTTCGTCCTGCCGAATCAGCCGATGGGCGACGTCTACCTCGTCTACGAACCGTGGTCGCGGGCCGCGCTGACGGGCGGTGACATCGTCGGCATCGACCAGGACTGGGTGTATCCGCAGCTGGCCCTCGTGCCGATGGTGCTCGCTCACGGCTTCGCCTGGATCGCGGGATACATCGTCGGATGGGCGGTGCTCGTTGCTGTCGTGGACGCCGTCGCCTTCGCCGTGCTCATCGGTGATGCCCGCTCGCGCGGGCGGGTCACTGCGGCATGGTTCTGGCTCGCCGCCATCCTCCTGCTCGGCCCGGTCGGGCTGTACCGCCTCGACGCGATCACCGTCGCGCTCGCCGTGCTGGGCTGCGTGTGGCTGCGCGGCCGGCCCGGGCTCGCCGGCATCGTGCTCGCCGTCGCGACGTGGATCAAGGTCTGGCCTGCCGCGCTCATCGGTGCCGCCGTCATCGTGCTGCGTCGCCGGGGCGCCCTCATCGTGTCGGGGCTCGTCGTCTCGGCGGTGACCGTCGCGGTCGTCGTCGCGGCCGGCGGTGCCGCCCACGCCCTCGGCTTCGTCGGCGATCAGACCTCGCGCGGCCTTCAGGTCGAGGCGCCGGTGAGCACGTTCTACGTGTGGGGCACGATGCTCGGTGTCCCCGGCTTTTCCGTCTACTACGCCAGCGACATCCTGACCTTCCAGGTCACGGGCACCGACATCGACCCGGTCATCGCGGTCATGACGCCCGTGCTCATCGCGGGCGTCGCCGGCGTCGCCGCGCTCGCCGCCGTGCAGACGTGGCGCGGCGCTGCGGTGCGGCACGTGCTGCCGACGGCGGCGATGGCGCTCGTCGTGACGTTCGTCGCCCTGAACAAGGTCGGGTCGCCGCAATACCTCTGCTGGCTGGTGCCGCCGGTGGTGCTCGGCCTGCTGCTCGACCGCCGGGCCTGGGCTCGTCCGGCCGTCGCCGTCCTCGTGCTCAGCGCGCTGACCCAGCTCATCTACCCCGTGCTGTATAACGACGTCCTGACCGCCCAGCCGGTCGGCGTCGCGGTGCTGACGATCCGCAACGTTCTGCTCGTCGCGCTGGGGGTGTGGATGGTCGTGCGCCTCGCGCGCGTGCCCCTGCGTCAGCCGGCATCCGTTCCCGCCTGAATCGGAGTCTCACATGCTCGTCGCTTTCTCCGTCGCCCCCAGCGGCACCGGCCGCGCCGATGGCTCGGTCCACGACGCGGTCGCCGCCGCCGTCGCCGTCGTGCGAGCCTCCGGCCTGCCGAACCGAACGACGTCGATGTTCACCGAGATCGAGGGGGAGTGGGACGAGGTGATGGATGTCGTCAAGCGAGCGACCGAGGCGGTGCTGCCGTTCGGGTCGCGCGTCTCTCTCGTGCTGAAGGCGGACATCCGTCCCGGCTACACCGGCGAGCTCGACGCGAAGATTGATCGGCTCGAGCGGGCCATCGACGACGACGGGCTCTGACGGCAGGGACGTCCGCCGCTCGAATCGATTCGACCGGCGCGGGCGGGCGCGTTAGGCTCGCCCGGTGACGACCCCCGACCTGCCCCGATCCGCCGCCCGTTGGGCTCTGTTCGCTCTCGCCATCGGCAGCTTCGGCATCGGGATGACCGAGTTCGTCGTCATGGGTCTGCTCCCCGACATCGCGCGCGAGCTCAGCCCGGGCGTCTACGCGGACGACCCCGAGGCCGCCATCGCACAGGCCGGATGGCTCATCACCCTCTACGCGGCGGGGGTCGTCGTCGGAGCGCCGACGATCGCGGGAACCGTCGCGAAGTACCCGCGGCACCGCGTGATGGTGTTCCTGGCCCTCGCCCTGACGGTGTTCACCGCCCTCACGCTCGTGCTGCCCACCTTCGAGCTCGTGGCCGCATCGCGCTTTCTCGCCGGCCTTCCGCACGGGGCGTACTTCGGCATCGGCGCGCTCGTGGCGGCAGACGTGCTCGGGCCGGGCAAGCGCGCGCAGGGTGTCGCGTTCGTGCTGACGGGCCTGACGATCGCGAACGTGGTCGGCGTGCCGCTGGGGACGTTCCTCGGCCAGCAGTTCGGCTGGCGAGCCGCCTTCCTCGTCGTCGCCGTCATCTTCGCCGCCGCGACGATCGCGATCGCGGTGACGGTGCCGCACCACGCCGGGGAGCCGTCGCGCACCCTCCGCGCCGAGTTGCGCGTCTTCCGCATCGGCCAGGTCTGGTTCGCGCTCGGGATCGGCGCCATCGGGTTCGGCGGGTTCTTCGCCGTCTACAGCTACATCGCGACCCTCGTCACCGAGGCCGCGGGCTCGCCGCAGTGGGTCGTGCCCATCGTGCTCGTCATCGCCGGGCTCGGGATGACGACCGGCAACCTCGTGGGCGGTCGGCTGGCCGACCGTGATCTGCGCCGCAGCCTGGTGGGCGGGCTCATCGCGCTCGCGCTCGTGCAGGCGCTGCTGGCGCTCACCGCCGGGTGGATCGTCGCCGTCGGATTCTTCGTCTTCCTCGTGGGCTTCTTCTCGGCGGCACTGAGCCCCACCATCCAGACCCGTCTGATGGATGTCGCCGGCGACAACCAGTCGATCGCGGCGGCGCTCAACCACTCGGCGCTGAACATGGGCAACGCGATGGGCGCTGCGCTCGGCGGTGCCGTGATCGCGGCCGGCCTCGGTTTCGTCGCGCCGGTGTGGGTGGGGGTGGTCCTGGCGCTCGCTGGTCTGGCCATCACGCTCGTGAGCTTCTCCGTCGAGGCGCGGACAGGTCGCCGCGGTGCGGCGGTCGCGTTGCCGCGCTGACCGTCAGGAGGAGAGCAGTCGGCGCAGGTGCGCGCCGACGACCGCGGTCTCGATGAGGAAGGCGTCGTGCCCGAAATCGCTCGAGATCACGACGGCCTCCTCATCGATGGTCGACCGGATGCCGCGGGCGATGCGGTGCTGCCCCTCGACGGGGAACAGGCGGTCGGAGTCGATGCCGAGCACGAGCGTGCGCGCGGTCACGCGGCCGAGCGCATCCTCGACCCCGCCGCGGTCGCGACCGACGTCGTGGGAGTTCATCGCCTCGACGAGTGTGATGTAGCTGTTGGCGTCGAAGCGTCTCGTGAACTTGTTGCCGTGGAAGTCGAGGTAGCTCTCGACGGCGAAGCGGCCGCCGTGGCCGATGGGGCTCTTGCCCGACTGCCAGGTGCGCTGGAAGCGCAGGTTGAGCTCGGTCGGGCTGCGGTAGTTCAGCAGCGCCATGCGACGCGCGAGCGCGAGCCCGCGGTGCGGCCCGTCGCCGTCGCCGGCGTCGTAGTAGTTCCCGTCCTGGAAGCGGGGATCCATCCGGATCGCTTCGATCTGCACCGAGTTGAGGGCGATCTGATCCGCGGTGTTGACGGGCGGCGCCGCCAGGACGGCGAGACGTTCGAGCCGGTCGGGCAGCGTCACGCCCCATTCCAGGGCATGCATGCCGCCCATCGATCCGCCGACGACGGCCGCCCAGACGTCGATCCCGAGCGCATCGGCGAGCTGCGCTTGCGCGGACACCTGGTCGCGAATGGTCAGGTGGGGGAAGCGTCGACCCCATTCCGAGCCGTCCGCGGCGATGGATGACGGCCCGGTCGACCCCTGGCATCCCCCGAGCATGTTCGGGGCGACGACGAACCAGCGGTCGGTGTCGATGGGCGCCCCGGGCCCGACGATGTCGTCCCACCAGCCCGCCGTCGCGTGCCCCGGGCCGGCGTCGCCGCGCACGTGGCTGTCGCCGGTGAGGGCATGGAGCACGAGGATCGCGTTGTCGCGGGCGGGGGAGAGCTCGCCCCAGGTCTCGTAGGCGAGGCGGAACGCCGGCAGGTCGCGCCCGCTCTCGGTGGGCAGGGCGCCGAACGTCGCGAAGTGTCGGTGTCCGACGGGATCGCCGTCACGCCACGCGCCGGTCGCGGGCGGCCGGGCCCGCAGGAGCCGCGCGTCGGCCTCCGTGATCGGCGCACTCGGCACCGTGTCTTCGGAGGTCTGCCAGTCCATGACGAACATTCTCCCGCTCGTCGAGAGCCCTCGCGGGAGTGTTACGCGATCCGCGCGGACCCAACCTTGTGACGCTACCGCGTGCCGTCCGCAACGGGCGCGCCGAGGGGCCGTCGAAATCCCGTAAGATACCGCGAAGCAAGGGGAGTACTTCCGCCTGCGGCGATCTCGTCATTACGAACCCGACGTTGAGTTCCGGGACGCCGGTCCCTGCGGGGATGAAGGAGACCTGGCCGTTCGCTTCCGTCGACCCCTTGGAGACCTTCTTGGATATCACTCCGCTCGTCTGGATCATCACCATCGCCGTGACGATCGCCTTCTTCGTCTACGAGTTCTTCGCGCACGTGCGCACCCCTCACGAGCCCACGATCGCGGAGTCGGCGCGGTGGTCGGCGTTCTACATCGGGCTCGCTCTGATCTTCGGCGTCGTGATCGGCTTCGTGCCCGGCTGGGGCTGGGTGTTCGCGGGCGAGTACTTCGCGGGCTACCTGACCGAGAAGGCGCTGTCGATCGACAATCTGTTCGTCTTCCTGATCATCATGACCGGCTTCGCCGTGCCGAAGAAGTACCAGCAGAAGGTGCTGATGATCGGCATCGTGATCGCGCTGATCATGCGCGGCGCGTTCATCGCGATCGGCGCCGCCCTCATCGAGAACTTCTCGTGGATCTTCTACATCTTCGGTGCTCTGCTGCTGTTCCTCGCGTACCGCCAGGCCTTCGCGCACGGTGACTCCGACCCCGCCAACGGCAAGTTCATGCGCTTCGTGCGCCGTCACCTGCCGGTCTCCGACGAGTACAACGGCGACAAGCTGACGGTGTCAAAGAACGGCAAGCGCTTCGTCACGCCGATGCTGCTGGTCATCATCGCGATCGGCTTCATCGACCTCGTCTTCGCGGTCGACTCGATCCCCGCCATCTACGGTCTGACCAACGAGGCGTACATCGTCTTCACCGCCAACGCGTTCGCCCTGATGGGTCTGCGCCAGCTCTTCTTCCTCATCGGCGGACTGCTCGAGCGCCTCGTGTACCTCGCACAGGGCCTCGCGGTGATCCTGGCGTTCATCGGTGTGAAGCTGGTCTTCCACGCGCTGCACGTCAACGAGCTGCCCTTCATCAACGGCGGCGAGCCGCTGCTGTGGGTGCCCGAGATCCCGATCTGGTTCTCGCTGCTGTTCATCGCGGCCACCGTCGCCGTGGCGACCATCGCGAGCCTCGCCAAGACGCGCGGCGACAAGCAGAAGAACGACCGCGACCAGGTCCAGGGCGAGGAGATCACGACCGCCTCCGACGCCGACTGACACCTCGGCTGCGCCGCAACGACGGATGCCCCGGCCCCACCGCATCGGTGGGCCGGGGCATCCGTCGTCCTGAGGAGGGACCGTTACGCGCGCGCGGCCTCCGCGACGGAGCGCGCGGCGGCGAGAGCCTGCTCGAGGTCGGCCTTGAGGTCGTCGATGTTCTCGAGTCCCACCGACAGACGCACGAGCCCCGGGGTGACGCCCGTCGTCAGCTGCTGCTCGGGCGTCAGCTGCGAGTGCGTCGTCGAAGCGGGGTGGATCACCAGCGAGCGCACGTCGCCGATGTTCGCGAGGTGGCTGAACAGCTCGAGCGCGTCGACGAACGCGCGCCCGGCGGCGACGCCGCCCTTCAGCTCGAACGACAGCACCGCGCCGACGCCCTTCGGGGCGTAGCGGTTGGCCGCGGCGTACCAGGGCGACGTCGGCAGGCCGGAGTAGTTCACGGACGCGATGTCGTCGTGGTTCTCGAGCCACTCCGCGATCTCCTGCGCGTTCTGCACGTGGCGCTCGATGCGCAGCGACAGCGTCTCGATGCCCTGGATGAGCAGCCAGGCGCTCTGCGGCGAGATCGCGGCACCGAGGTCGCGCAGCAGCTGCACGCGCGCTTTGATGACGTACGCGAGCGCGTCGCCGACGGCCTGCGTGTAGACCGCGCCGTGGTACGACGGGTCGGGGGTCGTCAGGCCCGGGAACCGCACGGAGTGCTCCGACCAGGCGAAGCGGCCGCCGTCGACGATCACGCCGCCGATGACCGTGCCGTGACCGCCGAGGAACTTCGTCGCGGAGTGGACGACGATGTCGGCGCCGTGCTCGAATGGACGGATGAGGTAGGGCGTGGCGATCGTGTTGTCGACGATGAGCGGCACACCGGCCTCGTGCGCGACGTCAGCGACGCCGCGGATGTCGAGGACGTTGATCTGCGGGTTGCCGATCGTCTCGGCGAAGAACAGCTTCGTGTTCGGACGCACCGCGCGGCGCCACTCCTCGAGGTCATCCTGGTTCTCGACGAACGTGACCTCGATGCCGAGCTTGGCGAGGGTGTACTTGAAGAGGTTGTACGTGCCGCCGTAGATCGAGCTCGAGGCGACGAAGTGATCGCCCGCCTCGGCGATGTTGAGGATCGCGAACGTCTCGGCCGCCTGCCCCGAGGCCACCAGCAGCGCGCCCGTGCCGCCCTCGAGGGCCGCGAGGCGCTGCTCGACGACATCCTGGGTGGGGTTCTGGATGCGCGTGTAGATGTTGCCGAACTCGGCCAGCGCGAAGAGGTTGGCGGCGTGGTCGGAGTTGTCGAACACGTACGAGGTCGTCTGGTAGATCGGCGTCGCGCGAGCCTTGGTGACCGGGTCCGGTGCGGCACCGGTGTGGATCTGCTTGGTCTCGAAGCGCCAGTTCTCGGATGCGGACATGCGGGCCTCCATCGGGTCGGACGGCGGGCGGCAGGCGCCGTCCCCGAATCGAGCGTACGGAGGGCGCGAGCCGGCGACAACGAGCGGGACACGGGGCGTAACCTCCTCGCCGCGGCGGACCGCGGACGCGAGCGCGCAGGCGGCTACGGTGGGACCATGACGCGACGGGCTGTGGTGACGGGTGCGAGTTCGGGTATCGGCGAGGCCGCGGTGCGCGCGTTGCGCGGACGCGGCTGGGACGTCGTCGGGGTGGCGCGCCGCGCCGACCGGCTCGAGGCACTCGACGTCGAGGCCGGCTCGACCTCCTTCGCGGCGGATCTGACCCGCGAGGCCGACGTCGACGCTCTCGCAGCGCACCTCGAGGCCTCCGGCGGAGTGGACGCCCTCGTCCACGTCGCGGGCGGCGCGCGCGGGACCGACCGCGTCGAGGACGGCCGCCCCGACGACTGGCGCTGGATGTTCGAGGTCAATGTCCTCTCGGCGCAGCTGCTCACCGCCGCCGTGCTGCCGCTGCTGCGTGAGCGGATCCGGGCCGGCGCGGGCCATGCCGACGCGGTCTTCGTGACCTCCACGGCGGCCCAGACCGCCTACCCCGGCGGCGCCGGTTACAACGCCGCGAAGGCGGGGGAGTCGATGCTCGTCCACGCCTTGCGCCTCGAGCTCAACGGCGAGCCGATCCGCGTGGTCGAGATCGCACCCGGCATGGTGCACACCGAGGAGTTCACGCTGAACCGCGTCGGCGGCGACCGCGGCGCCGCGGACGCCCTGTATGCCGACGTCGAGAATCCACTGACCGCGGCCGACGTCGCCGATGTGATCGCGTACGCGATGGATGCTCCCGGTCACGTCAACCTCGACCTCGTGACGATGCGGCCGGTGGCGCAGTCGGCGCAGCACCTGCTCGCCCGCGGTCCGCTGCGGCCGCGCCCCAGCGCGAGCTGATGCCACCGATGCTGCGGTAGACCCGGCCTACCCTGGACGAGTGACTGCTCACTCGCTTCCCGAACTCGCCGCCGACGGACGGATGGCTCCGGACTGGGCCGACGCCCTCGCGCCCGTCGCGGACGACATCGCCGCGATGGGCGAGCGCCTGCGAGCCGAGACGGCGGCCGGTCGCGGCTACCTGCCGGCGGGCGATCGCGTGCTGCGGGCGTTCGAGCGACCGCTCGCCGATGTGCGCGTGCTCATCGTCGGCCAGGACCCGTATCCGACCCCGGGGCACCCGATCGGGCTCTCGTTCGCCGTCGACGCCCACGTGCGGCCGCTGCCGCGCAGCCTGACGAACATCTACCGCGAGCTCGAGGCGGACCTGGGCATTGCGCCGGTCGCGCACGGCGACCTCTCCGCCTGGAGCGACCAGGGCGTCCTGCTGCTGAACCGTGTGCTGACGGTGTCACCCGGGGCACCGGCATCCCATCGCGGGTGGGGGTGGGAGCGCGTCACCGAGCACGCCATCCGCGCGGTCGTCGCGCGCCGTCGCCCGCTCGTGGCGATCCTGTGGGGGCGGGATGCCGCGACGCTGCAGCCGCTGCTGGGCGAGACCCCGATCGTCGCGTCGGCGCACCCGTCGCCGCTGTCTGCGAGCCGTGGCTTCTTCGGGTCGCGGCCGTTCTCGCGGGCGAATGCCCTGCTGCAGCAGGCGGGCGGCACGGCCATCGACTGGCGGCTACCGCCGGTCGCCTGAGGCCGCGCGTCACGGGGCGGAAACGTCCGCCGCGTAGAGTTGCGGCATGCTCGAGGAGGACTCCAACCGCGATCGCCGACGTCTGCCACGACACCTGCGACGCGCGCCCGAGGCGGAGCGTCCGTTCACATTCGAGATCCGGCCCGTCCGAGCGACCGACCTTCCCGACATCCGCGAGATCTACAACTACTACGTCACGAACTCCGTCGTCACCTTCGACGAGAAGAAGTGGTCGCAGGCGCAGTGGCGCGAGAAATACGACTACCTCACGAAGCTCAAGCTCCCCTTCCTCGTGGCGGTCTCGCCGTCGGGGCAGATCCTCGGCTACGCGCTCGCGTCGCCGTGGAACGGCAAGACCGGGTTCCGCTACACCGTCGAGAGCTCGATCTATCTCGGCCAGGCGGCCACGGGCAAGGGCCTCGGGCGGGCACTGCTGGCCGCGCTGATCGACGCGTGCCAGCAGCTCGGCCTGCGCGAGATCGTCGCCGTCGTGAGCGATAAAGGCGCCGAGGCGTCGATCGCGCTGCACGAGCGCTTCGGGTTCGTCGAGGTCGGCCGGATGGGCCGCGTCGGCCACAAGTTCGGGCGCTGGCTGGGCACCATCTATCTGCAGAAGTCCCTCGAGCAGGAGAAGAAGGGGCTGCGGAAGCTGTTCGCGCAGCGATCGGACTGAGTCAGGGCGCCGGGCGCCGGTCCGGCGAGGTCGGCAACCTCCCGGCTCGCACGGCGTCGATCAATGCGCGCCACGGAGCGTCGAAGTCGTCGCCGAGCTCGGCCTGCCGGCTCGCCTCGGCGGCGTGAACGGTGACCCGCCAGTGGAACCGGTCGGCGCCGCTCGCCGCGCGGGGACGCGCCGCGGCGCCCCAGGGGCATCGTTCGACGAGGTGGAGCCAGGCGGTGCGGTCGGCCGGGGGCGGCTCCACGCGCCAGGTCCGGGTGAGCCCGGCGAAGCCGCCGCTGCGCTCGACCACGATGAGGAGCTCGGCCGAGGTGGCGGCGTCATCGTCCGGTCGTGGCATCCTCCAGCACGCCGACGTCGCGCCAGGCGGCACGCACCGCGTCGGCTTCCTCCGACCTCTCACCGTACTCCTCGGCGGCCTCGGATGCCGTTGCCCGGGCGAACGCCGCGAAGTCCGCGGTGGGGGAGAGCGTGCCCGCGGTGAGCGTGCGGTACCAGATGAGACCGGCGCGTTCCCATGCGTAGCCGCCCAGCCGTGTCGCCGCGAGGTGGAAGGCGCGGTTCGGGATGCCGGAGTTGATGTGGACGCCGCCGTTGTCGCTCGTGGTGTCGACGTAGTCGCGCATGTGCCCGGGCTGCGGGTCGCGTCCGAGCACGTCGTCGTCGTAGGCCGTGCCGGGGGCGGCGAGGGAGCGCAGCGCGCGGCCCTGAACGCCGGGGGCGAAGATCCCCGCGCCGATGAGCCACGACGCCTCGTCGGCCCGTTCACGGCGCTGGTGCTGCTCGGTGAGGGCGCCGAAGACGTCGGAGAGCGATTCGTTGAGGGCCCCCGACTGGCCGACGTACTCGAGCCCGCCCGAGAACTCCGTGACCCCGTGGGCCAGTTCGTGCGCGATGACCGTGAGCGAGCGCGTGAAGCCGGTGAAGACCTCGCCGTCGCCGTCGCCGAAGACCATGCGCTCGCCGTTCCAGAACGCGTTGTCGTAGTCGACCCCGTAGTGGACGGTCGCGGCCAGCACACCGCCCCGGCCATCGATCGACGCACGGCCGAAGGCCTCGAAGAAGAAGGCGAACGTCGCACCGAGTCCCGCGAACGCCTCATCGACGGCGCGATCGCCGGTCGGCGGGTCGTCCTCGGCACGCACGAGCGTGCCGGGCAGCTCTTCGCGCTGCTCGGCGTCGGACACCACGCGGTCGGGAGCGGGAACCCGCTCGGCGACGAGCGTGTCGCCCCCCTCGATCGTCAGCCGCAGCTGCGAGCGGCCCGCGAGGTCGGTCGGGCGCGCGGCGAGTGTGGCTCGCGCGGCGACCGCGGCGCGCGCCAGGTGCGGCTCGCGGGCCGAGGCGACGCGGGCGAGGATGTACGGGGGGATGATCGCGCGCATGGGCTCACGGTAACGCCGGGTGCCGACACCGGCCAAGGAATCCGCGCGGACGGATCAGTCCGCCGCGCGGTGGGGATCGATGACCGGCACCGAGGCGAGCAGCCGGCGGGTGTACGCCGCCTGCGGCTGCAGCAGCACCTTCTCGGTCGGGCCCTCCTCGACGATCCGTCCCTCGGTCATCACCACGACGTCATCGCACAGGTTCTGCACCACCCCGATGTCGTGCGAGACCAGCAGCAGCGTCATCCGGTCGCGCTCGCGCAGCGCGCGCAGCACGTCGAGGATCTGCGCGCGCACCGTCACATCGAGCGCCGAGAGCGGCTCGTCGCCGACGAGGATGTCGGGGTGGTGCACGATCGCGCGCGCCAGGGCGATGCGCTGCCGCTGCCCGCCCGAGAACTCGTGCGGGTACCGGTCGGCGACGTCGCCGTCGAGCCCGACGTCGCTCAGCACCTCGCGCACGCGGGCCCGTCGGTCGCCGTCCACTCCGAGCGCCCACAGCGGCTCGCCGACGATGCGCCCGACGGACATGCGGGGATCCAGCGACGCGTAGGGGTCCTGGAAGACGATGCCGGTCCGCCGGCGCAGCCAGTGCAGGCTGCGAGCGGAGGCGCGCGCGTCGATGGGACGGCCGTCGACCGTGACGCTTCCGGCGCTGGGGGTGTCGAGTCCGAGCAGCAGCCGCACGAGCGTGGACTTGCCCGACCCCGACTCGCCGATGATCCCGAGGGCCGAACCCGAGCGCACGTCGACGTCCACGTCGTCGAGCGCGACGGTCTCGCGGCGCGGCGCCCACGGTCCCGAGCCGCGGGTGCGGTAGCGGCGGGTCAGTCCGCGGGCCGAGATGAGCGTTTCCGGCGTCATGACCGTCCCTCCGGGCGCCACACCGTCGCCGTCGCGTCGCGCAGCAGGGCCCGCGTGACGGGGGAGCGGGGAGCGGTGAGCAGCTGGGCCACCGGCGCCGCCTCCACCACGCGGCCGCGTTCGAGCACGACGGCGTCCGTCGCCACCTGCGACAGCACCGCCAGGTCGTGGGTGATGAACAGCAGCGACATCCCGTCGTCGTCGACGAGCTCGCCGAGCAGGTCGAGGATCTCGGCCTGGATGGTCACGTCGAGGGCGGTCGTCGGCTCGTCGGCGATCAGCAGGCGCGGCCGGGCGGCGATCGCCATCGCGATCGCGACGCGCTGCCGCTGCCCGCCCGAGAGCTGGTGCGGGTATCGGCGCAGGGCTCCCTCGGGCAGCCGCACGCGATCGGCGTCGGCCTGGGCGCGGGCGAGCGCTTCGCGCCGGCCGGCCTTCTGGTGGATGCGCAGCGGCTCGGCGATCTGGCGTCCCACGGTGCGCAGGGGGTTGAGGGCCGTCTGCGGCTCCTGGAAGACGATGCCGATCGCATCACCGCGCAGCGCCGCGAGGTCGCGGTCGCGCAGCCCGACGAGCTCCGTCCCGTCCCAGCGGATGCTGCCCGAGACCTCCGCGCCCTCGGGCAGCAGGCCGAGCACCGCCAGGGCGGTGAGCGACTTACCCGACCCCGACTCGCCGATCAGTCCCATGCGCGCGCCGTCGGGCACTGCGAACGAGACACCGTCGACGACGCGGCGCCCGTCGAGGTCGATCGTGAGGTCGCTCACCTCGAGACTCATGCGACCACCGCCGGCGTGTGGGATGCCGCCGCCGAGCGACGACGCGACAGGGTCGGGTCGGTCGCCTCGCGCAGCCCGTCGCCCAGCATGTTGAGGCCGAGCACGGTGATCGTGATGGCCAGGCCGGGCCACACGACGCTCAGCGGATGGGCGGTCAGGTACGTCTGCAGCTCGCTCAGCAGCAGTCCCCACGAGGGCTGCGTGGTGGGTGCGCCGAAACCGAGGTAGCTCAGTCCCGCCTCCGCGAGCACGGCGACCGCCATGCCCCACGACAGCTGCACGATGAACACCGGCGCCACGTTGGGCAGCAGGTGCCGCACCGCCGTCTGCGCGGGTGTGAGGCCGCTCGCCCGCGCCGCGAGGACGAAGTCGCTGTGGAGGATCCGGCGCAGCTCCGGGCGGGTGACCCGGGCGATGTTGACGCCGAACCCGATGCCGACCGAGATGACGACGACCCACAGTGAGCCGCCCCACACCGCAGAGATCATCATGGCGATCAGGAGCACGGGGAAGGCGATGAGGATGTCGACGAGCACCGCCACGATCTCGCGCGTCCACCGCCGGGTGAGCGCGCCGAGGCACGCCAGCGCGATCCCGAGGAGCGTGGCCACGGCGCCCGCTCCCAAAGCGACGAGGACGGTCGTGCGGGCGCCGGCCATGAGGAGCGACAGGATGTCGCGCCCTGACGCGTCGGTGCCGAGCACGTGCGGCCATCCGGGCGGCGACCAGCGCGCCGGGATGTTGACGCGCTGCGGATCGAAGGGCGTCCACAGCAGTGAGACGACGGCGATCACGCCGATCGCGATGACGACGATGACGCCGAACCGGCCGGTGGGCAGCGCCCAGAGCCGGCGGAGCCATGACAGACGCGCGATCACGATGCCTCCCGCTGACGGGGATCCAGGCCGCGGTGCACGAGGTCGACCACGAAGCCCACGACCAGGACCACGGCGGTCAGCGCGAGGAGCTCGCCCTGCACCTTGGGCAGGTCGCGCAGTCCGACGTCCGCGACGAGCATCCGCCCGATACCCGGCAGCGTGAACAGCTGCTCGATCACCACCGCGCCGACGACGATGCCGGCGACCTGCAGGCCGAGGACGCTGATGATCGACAGCCCCACGGTGGGCAAGCCGTGCCGCAGCAGCGCCGCGCGCCGCGTCAGGCCCTTCGCCGCGGCAGTGCGCACGAAGTCCTGTCCCATCGCGGCGAGGGTCGCGCTGCGCACGAACCTCATGAGCATCGCCCCCTCGACCACGCCGATCGTCACGGCGGGGAGGATGAGCGCGGAGAACGCCCGCCCCGGATCGCGCCATCCCTCGCGCGGGAACCCCTGCGCGGGCAGGAGGTCGAGCCAGACCGCGAAGACCACGACGAGCATCATTCCGGCCCACACGACCGGGACAGCGGCGATCGCCTGCGCGCCGAAGGAGAGAACGGTGCCGTCGGCGCGGCCGCGCCGCAACGCCGCGATGATGCCGAACGGCAGCGCGATCACCACGGCGACGACCATCGACATCAGCCCGAGCGGAACGGTGATCTGCGCCTTCGCGGCGAGTTCCGCGGCCACGGGCGTGCCGGTGACGAGCGAGGTGCCCAGGTCACCGCGCAGCAGGCCGCCGATCCACTCGGCGTACTGGACGGGGAGCGGGACGTCGAGCCCCAGCTGCTCCCGAATGGCCGCCACCTGCTGCGGGGTCGAGTTGGTGCCGGCGATCTGCTGCGCGACGTCCCCCGGCAGCACCCGCAGCGTGAGGAAGATCAGCACGCTGGCCACGACCAGCCCCAGCAGAAGCAGGGCCAGTCGTGTCAGCGCGTAGCGGATCACCCGTCGCTCTTGGCGATCTCGGCCAGGTTGATACGCGCGTTCACGTTGTCGACGGGCATGCCGGTGACGTTCGTGGCGACGGCGACGACCGAGGCCCAGTTGTACAGCCAGTCGGCCGGGTGGTCCTCCGACACGATGCGAGCGGCCTGCCGGAGGAGCTCGGCGGCCGCCTCGTCGTCGGTCGCGGTGAGCGACTGCGCGAACAGGCTCTGGACCTCCGGGTTGTCGTACGTGAAGTAGTAGTCGGGGTCGGCCCAGTTCTCGAAGTCGCGGGGCTCGGCGTGGTTGACGACGCTGAGCTCGTAGTCCTTATTGGTGTAGACGTCGCTCAGCCACGTGCCGAAATCGACTCGGTCGACCTTGAGGTCGATGCCGACGTCGTTGAGGTTCGACACGAGGATCTGCGAGAGGGTCGTGCTGTACGCCGACGGGATCGTCAGGGTGAGCGACAGCTCTTCGACTCCCGCCTCGCCGAGCAGGGCCCGAGCGGCCTCGGGGTCGTAGGTGACGACATCCGAGAGGTCTTCGTAGCCGGGATCCGCCTCGGGGATGGGGCCGTACAGCGTCTGTCCCGCACCGACAGCCTCGACGATCGCGTCGTGGTCGATCGCGGTGCGGATCGCCTCACGCACCCGCACGTCCGCCAGGGGCCCGGTGGTGGAGTTCATCGCCAGCACGCTCTTGTCGGTCGCGCTGCCGGTCTCGACGGTGAATTCGCCGCCGCCCTCGACCTGGTCGGTCATGTTCGCGTCGAACCCGACCAGGACGTCGACCTCGCCGGCGAGTGCGGCATTGATCGCAGCCTGGTTGTCGGGGATGAAGTCGAAGGTGACGTCGGCCACCTGAGCGGTGTCGCCCCAGTACTCGTCGTTGCGCTCGAGCGTCAGGCTCGCGCCCTGCCGCCAGTTCGCCACGCGGAAGGGACCGGTGCCGTTGGCCGCGGTGTTGTAGTCGACCGCGTCGCCCTCCTTGAGGATGATGCCGGCTCGGCCGGTGAGGTTCCACAGCAGCGTCGAGTCCGGCTGCGACAGGGTCAGCGTGATCGTCTGCCCCTCCGCGGTGACCGAGGCGACGTTCGCGAGGCGCTCGGAGTCGGCCCACTCGGGGGTCGCCTTCCGCGTCGTGAGCGAGGCGACGACATCCTGCGGCGTCAGCGGCTGGCCGTCGTGGAAGACCACGCCCTCGCGCAGGGTGAACGTGTACGTCAGGCCGTCGGCCGAGACCTCGTGCTCGGATGCGAGAGCATCGACGATCTCGCCGGCGGCGGTGCGGGCGACGAGCCCCTGGTACACGTTGTCGATGAGCGTCTGGTCGAGCGAGATGCCCGCCGTCTGACGGATGTCGAGGTTCGACGGCTCGAGGACCAGGCGGATGTTGACGCTCGCGTCGGGGTTCGGCTCACCCGCACTGGCGGACGACGACGGGTCGGAGGCGCCCGAGCAGCCGGCGAGGAGCAGCGTGCCGGCGGTCACCAGCGCGGCAGCGGAGAATGCGGTGCGGCGAAGCATGTGGAGGAGGGTTCCTTTCGCAAGGGCGGGGGCATCGTTGCTGTCCGATGCGGGTCCGCGAACTCAGTGCGGCATACAGCCTAGGGTCCGCGGTGACCCCGGGGCGCATCCGGCGCCGTGACGCGTCTCGCGGCGACTTCTCGGTCAGCCCTGTTCGCGTCCCGCGAGGCCGGCATCGCGGATGAGCCGGGCGAGTTCCGCCGGCAGCTCCTCCTGTACGTTGTGGCCGCTGTCGACGTCGATGATGCGCGCGTGCGGCAGCCGCGCGCGGTAGGCGTCGAGATCCGCCGTCGAGAGGTAACCCCGTTCGCCGCGCACGAGCGTGATCGGAGCCGTGACGGCTTCGAGGTCGTCCCACCCGGATGCCGCGAGCACGGCGGCCAGCGCGTCCTGGCGCTCGTCCGCGACGGCCGCGGCCTCGGGGTCGGCGGCCAACGCGTTGGCGATGCGCGCGAAGTGGTGCTTCCATTCCACGCGGCCGTCGGGCCGGACGCGCGAGTTCAGCAGCACGCCGCGCTCGGCCGCGGTGCGGTCGCCTCCCAGGCCGAAGGCGAGGGCGCGGTCGACGAGCTCCGCCCGCGACGACCAGTCGGTGGGCCCGGCGAAGAAGCGCCGGATCTGCGCGGCACCGCCGGCGGGGTCGAGCCCCGGCGCGATGTCGACGATGACGAGCGCCCGCACGAGCTCGGGTCGCTGGGCCGCGATCGCCGCCGCGGTGAGGCCGCCCAGCGACTGTCCGACGAGTACCTGCGGCTGCTCGGTCCATCGCTCGAGCGCCGGGATGAGATCGGCGGCGAGGGTGCGTGCTGTGTAGTCGGCGTCATCGCGCCAGCCGGAGTCGCCGTGACCGGGGAGGTCCACCGACAGGGCGGGGCGGCCCAGGGCCAGGACGGTGCGATCCCAGGTGTGGGCGTTCAGCCCCGCACCGTGCAGCAGGGTCACCTCGGGTGCATCGGCCCCGAAGCGCAGTGCGCTGAGATCGCGGCCGTCCGCGGTACGCGCGCCGAGGCGCTCGGCCGCAGGGACGGGGACTCCGAGCTCGGCGGCTTGGACGGGCAGGAACGAGAACTCGTCGAACGGGGCGTCGGTCACGGGGGTCCTTCGGTCGGGGTGCCTCTCATTCTCACCCGCCCGCGATAGGGCATGGGTAGTGTGAAGCCATGAGTCCGGAGCACCGCATCCACCTGTCGAAAGCGGCTCGCCCGGCGTACGACGCCCTCGACGCTTTCGCGCGCACGGTCGGCCGTATCGCCGCCGACGCGGGCATCGGAGAGCGTCTCAAGGAGCTCGCGCTCGTCCACAGCTCGCAGCTGAACGGCTGCGCGTACTGCGTGCGCGTGCACGTCGACCGTGCCGTCCGCGCGGGCGTCACCGCCGACGAGATCGCCCAGTTGGCGACCTGGCGCGACTCGGGCGTCTTCGACGATCGTGAGCGGGCGGCCCTCGAGCTCGCGGAGACCTACGTCCACATCTCCGACGAGGGGATCTCGGACGAGCTCTACGACCACGTCGGCGGCGTGTTCTCCGAAGCCGAGTACGTCGCGCTGAGCTGGCTGTTCGTGTCGATCAACGCCTTCAACCGCGTCACGATCGCCGGCCGCTATCCCGTTCCGCCCCTCCCGAACCTCGACGCGTGAGCGACGAGATCCCGATCGTCGTCTCGGGCGCGGTCAACTTCCGCGACACCGGCGGACTGCCCGCCGGTGACCGCGTCACCCGCTCGGGCGTCCTCTACCGCTCGGGCAATCTGTTCCGCGTCGACGAGGCGGGCCGCGAGGCCCTGCGACGGGTCGGACTGCGCCGCATCATCGACCTGCGCGACGACGACGAGGTGCTCTCCGAGCCGACGGTGCTCGACGGCTTCGGTCATCAGACGCAACGCGTGCCGCTGCTGCTGGGCTCGGTCGCCTCCCTCTTCCGGGCGGACATGTCGCTTGCGTCGATGTACCGGGCGATCGTGGATGAATCCGGCCCGCGCGTCCTCGAGGTCGTCCGCGGCGTCCTCGCCGACCAGCCGGTGCTCGTGCACTGCACGATCGGCAAGGACCGTACCGGCGTCACCGTCGCGCTGATCCTCGCCGCAGCCGGCGTCGACGACGATGCGGTCGTCGCCGACTACGCGCGCACCGAGACGCTGCTGCCGGCCGAACGCAACGCGCCGATCGTCGCCTATCTGCGCGCCCACCATCCGGACGCGCCGGACCTCGTCGACCTCGCCACCCGCTCGCCGGCACCGGTCATGCGTTCCCTGCTCGACGACCTGCGCGAGCGGTACGGATCGCCGGTCGACTACCTGCGGGCGCAGGGGCTGGCAGACGACGAGATCGCGGAGCTGCGTCGCATCCTGGTCGGGTGACGGCTCTCGACGTAGGTAAGGCATGCCTACGTCGGGGGTATAGTGGACGCATCATGACCGTCCACAGTGACTCCGCGTGCCGTGCGTCGAAGCATGCCCGCGTGCAGCAACTGATCACCGCCGACGAGCACTCGCTCGCCGAGCTCGCCGCCCTCGTGGCGACGCTGCCGTTGTGCTCGACCGGCCGCGTCTTCATCGAGGTGCCCGACGCCACGTGGATCGGTTCCGTTGCGGTCCCCGCGCGCATGATCGTCACGTGGCTCGACCGCTCCGCCCGCACCGGCGCGGCGGGTTCGGGCCGGGCCTGTGCGCCGGGCGAGGCGCTCACCCGGGCGGTCACCGCCTGGGCCGACGAGATGCTCTGCACGGATGCCGCGCGCGCGACGCGCGTGCACCTGCTCGGGGGCTTTCTGGGCACGGCCGACATCGTCGATCACCTGACGGGTCGACTCGGGATGGCCGCCGACGCGATCCACACCCCGGAGCGTTTCGGTCTCGCGACCGCCCGCTGAGTCTCGTCAGCGCAGGCCGGCCCGCCGCGGGATGTAGTTGCCGTCGGCCAGTCCGGCGTCGATCTCGAAACGGTTGCGCAGCGGGTCGCGGCCCGCGATGAGATAGAGCACGGGCATCAACAGCCCGTACCGGCGCCACTGCCGCGCGTGCACCGCCTCGTGCGCCAGGACGCGTTCGTCGGGATCGCGCTCGCCGGTGAGGAAGCACGAGCCGACGCAGACGCCGCCGCGCCCGAAGGTCCATGCGGGCATGCCGGTGAACACCCACAGCCCCGAGCGGCGGCGGACGCGACCCGTCGACCACAGCGTGCCCCAGACGAAACCGAATGCCGTCCCGGCGACGGCGCCGATGCGGCTGATCGGCGAATCGAGCAGGGCCGCCGGGATCCAGCGGTCGAGGGCTTCCCCGCGTCGCACGGCTCGGTCGGCCCGTTCGCGCCAGCCTGTCGGCGGCATCGCGGGGCTCATGCGACGGCTCCGATGATCCGCAGCACCGATCCCATGTCGTCGACGGCGGCATCGGGGTGCGCCGGAGCGAAGCCCGAGATGGATGCCCCGACGAGAGGCATCCGCTCGCGCAGCGCGCCGATCGCGGCGGTGAGGGTGGGGACGTCGAGCCCGAACGGCACGGGCGCGCCGACCCCCGTGATGGCCGACGGGTCGAGGACGTCGAGGTCGACGTGCACATAGACCGAGCGCGCGCCGGTCGCTGCGACGGCGTCCGCCAGCGCGGCGGGGTCGGCGAGGTCGTCCACCCGCAGCGTGCGCAGCTTCACCTCGTCGACGAGATCGGTCTCGGCGGCGTCGAACTCGCGCGCGCCGGCCAGGACGACGCGGTCGGCCGGGACGGCGGCATCCGTCGTCAGGGGACCGCGACCGAAGACCGCCTGCAGCGCCATGCCCGCGAAGGCGCCCGAGGGCGACGACGCCGGCGTGTGCAGGTCGGCGTGGGCGTCGAACCACACGACGGCCAGATCCGGGTGCGCGGACGCGGCGTGCGCGACGGCCGGCACGGCCACGCCGCAGTCTCCGCCGATGACGACAGCGGGGGAGGCCGGTGCCGCGGCGGCCGAAGGTGAATCGGTCGAGCCCGTCAACGCGGCCGCGATGAGGTCACGGGTGCGCTGCAGCGAACTGAAGCGGCGGATGCCGGTGTCGAGCGCCTCGCCGGCCTCGACGGGCACATCGACCCGCACGGTGGCGCTGCGCGGCAGGTCGCCGGCGATCGCCTCGGCGCCGTCGATCAGCGTCATCGAGCGGGCCGAGGGAGACCCCTGCCACTGCGGCACCACGATGAATCGGGTCATGTCGTCATCCTTCGTTCAGGCGGGACGAACACCGACGTCCGGGCGGCATCGCCGGCCCGGACGTCGGTGTTCTCGGTCAGACGGTGTCAGCGCTCGATCGCGCCCGCGGCGCCGCCGGACTTCAGGGCGGCGAGCCGCGCCTCGACCTCGGTCAGCTGGCCGACGTCCTCGAGGCTCTCGAACTGCGCGTCGAGGCTCGATGCGGCGAGCTCCTGCTTGCCGGCGGCGAGTGCCTCCTGGCGGCGGACCTTGTCTTCGAAGCGGCCGAGCTCGCTGGTGGGGTCGAGCACGTCGATCGACTTCACGGCGTCGTGGACGCGGTTCTGCGCCTCGGCGGTCTTCGCCCGCGCGAGCAGCTCGGAGCGCTTGGCCCGCAGCTGGTCGAGCTTGACCTTCATGCCGTTGAGCCCGTCCTTGAGCTTCTCGACGACCTCGGTCTGGGTCGCGATCGTCGGGGCGATCGTCCGGGCCTCGTTCTCCTCGCTGATCTGACGCTGCAGCGCGACCTTGGCCAGGTTGTCGAACTTGTCGGCGTCGGCGGTGTTGCCGACCGCGCGGAGCTCGTCGGCCTTGCGGCTCGCAGCGAGCGCCTTGTTGCCCCACTCGGCCGCCGCCTGGACGTCCTCCTGGTGGTCGCGCTCGAGCAGGCGCAGGTTGCCGATCGTCTCGGCGATCGCCGACTCGGCGTCGGCGATCGAGTTGGTGTAGTCCCGCACGAGCTGGTCGAGCATCTTCTGCGGGTCCTCGGCCTGGTCCAGAAGGGCGTTGATGTTCGCCTTCATGAGGGTGGAGATACGACCGAAGATGGACTGCTTTGCCATCGGGGTTCCTTTCATGGGTGGTCTGGGTAGGAGTTCTGAGTCAGAAGCGGCCGCCGCCGCGGCGCGAACGACCGCCGCCGAAGCCTCCGCCGCCGCTTCGGCCGCGAGAGCCACCGCCGAATCCGCCGCCGAACCCGCCGCGCGAGGGGCCGGCGAAGCCGCCGAACCCGCTTCCGCCGAAGCCGGAGGAGCGGCGACCGGACGACCCGCCGCCGAGGAGCGAGTTGAGCACCATTCCGCCGATCATGGCACCCATCATGCCGCTCGATCCCGAACCGGGGGCGGCCTGCGCGAAACCGCCGACGTCGCCGCGGGCGGCCTCGACGGCGAGTGCGCCGAGCTGTGCCGCGCGGGTCGCGTCGGCGAGGGCACGTTCGGGGTCGATCTGCGCCGTGGCCTCCGCGCGGTCAAGCGAGGCACGGGCTTCGGCGACCCGGGTGCGCGCGGTCGCTCCGACCGCGCCGCGCCGTGTGGCGATGTAGTCCTCGGCGGCCGAGACCTGCGCGCGCGCCTGCTGCAGCTGCTGGGCGAGCGTCTGACGCGCACGTTCCGCGCGCTGCGCCGCGTCGCGCGCGCCGGACAGGGCCGCGTCGATCGCCGCGTTCGCACCCAGCAGCACCGACAGGGCGGCCTGCGGGCGGCGCTGCGTCCCCGACAGCTGGGTCCGGGCGGCGTCGATCTGCTGGCGGGTGGCGGTGACGACGCCGGCGAGCGTACCGTCCGCATCGGGCACTCCGATCGCGCTCGCCAGGTCGCCCTCGAGGTCGGCGAGCAGAGCAGCGGCGTCGCGCTCGGCGGCGGCGAGGGTTTCGGCGACCTTGTCGACCGAGGCTTCGAGCTGGGCGGCCTGGGCGATCGCGCTCTCGGCGGCCCGCAGCGCCACGGCCGCCTCCGGGCCGTCGCCGGCGGCGATGGCCCGCTGTGCGGCGGCCAGCTGCTCGTCGGCATAGGCGAGGCGCGAGCGCGCCTGGTCGGGGTTGTCGTCGACCGTCGCGAGCTCTTCGGGGGCGTAGGCGGCGGTGAGACGCTCCAGTGATGTGGAGGCGGCATCCAGACCGGATGCGGCGGCCGCGCGCTCCTGCTGGATGCGCACGAGCGCCTCGGGTGCGTTCTGCTCCAGTGCGCGCAGCCCGTCGAACTCCTCGGTGCGCGCATCGAGCTCGGCGTCGGCGTGAGCGCAGAGCTCGAGGATCCGCGTGTGGATCGCGCGGACGTCTTCCTCGGTGTCGGCCTCGTCGTCGTCGAGGCGCTGCTGCAGCGCGAATGCCTCGTCGAGGTCGCGGCGCGCCTGGGCGAGGGTGTCGGCGAAGCCGCTCGCCGCCGCGTCGCCGAACTGCGCCGTCGCGAATCCGAGCTCCTGCTCGCTCGTGCGGATGGCGTCATCGGCGGCGACGAGAGCGGCGGCGGATCGGCGGGCGAGCTGTTCGATCGGCTCCGCGGCCGGTGCTGCGCCCCCGTGCGCCCGTGCGCCGCCGGAGCGCCGACGTCGCATCACGACCACGATCACGGCGATGACAGCACCCACCGCGAGCAGTCCGAGGATGATCGTGAGGCCCGAGAAGCCGCCGCCCGTGGCACCGGGCTGGCTCGGAGAACCGCCGCCGCCGACCGCGTCCGCCATGGCTCCTGCCGCCGCGAAGGCTGCGCCGCTCCAATCACCGGCCTGCAGCTCGGGGAGGATGTTCTGCGTCTCGATGCGGCCGAGGGCGTCGGCGTCGATCGGACCCGCCGTGTCGCCCGAGAGGTAGAAGTTGCGCTGCTCCGTCGCGATGGCCAGGACGTACTGGTTGACGCCGAGTCCGCCGCGGGCGGCGACGGCGTTGGCCCAGTCCGCGGCGTCGGACGGGTTCGTGAAGGTATCGACGTAGACCACCCAGAGGTCGACACCGGCCTCACCGCTGAGCGCGGTCAATCGTTCGTCGAGGGCGCGTTCCTCGCCGGCTGAGAGGACGTCGACGCCGTCCACGACCCGGCTCGCACCGAGGTCGACCGGTTCCGTGGCGACAGCCGCGGCGGAGCCGCCCAGGATCAGGGCGAGGCTCGCCACGATCGAGAGCGTCAGTGCTCGGAGCGCGCGCATCCGTTCCCCTTCCGAGGACGGAGGACCGGCCTCGGTCCCACTCTATTGAGGGGCCCGGGAGTGAGCCTATGCGGCGACTGAGAATCAGCGGGCAGCGGAATCGCGGCGCGGATACCGTGCATCGCGCCGCGCGCCGCTTATGCTGACCGGCGGTCCGAGGGGCTGCGACGCGGGAGGTTCGATGGACGACAGGTACGGCACCGACGTGCTCGCTGCGGGATGGCGCGAGGCCGGACGCAAAGTCGTCCCCGAGGTGCCCGCTGATCCCGACCTGGTCGTCGAGGTCGCCGCCGACGGGTACTGCGGCGCGGTCGTGGCGGTGCGCGGCGGGAACGTCGAACTCGAGGACCGCCTCGGCAAGGTCCGTCTCTTCCCGCTGGGCGGCGGGTTCCTCGTCGACGGCGAGCCCGTCCGTCTCGTCGCCCCGAAGGCCGCTGCTCCGCAGGGGCGGCTGCGGACGGCATCCGGGTCGTTCGTCGCGCCGCAGCAGCGTGCGCGCGTGGCTCGCGCGTCGCGCATCCTCGTCGAGGGGCGGCATGACGCCGAACTCGTCGAGAAGGTGTGGGGCGCCGACTTGCGGGTCGAGGGCGTCGTGGTGGAGTACCTGCAGGGCATCGACCTGCTCGATGAGCTGCTGAGCGACGAGCCCCCGTCGGCGGAGCGCCGTTACGGAGTGCTCGTCGACCACCTCGTCGCCGGCTCGAAGGAGACACGGATCGCGCAGCAGATCCTGCGCGGACCGCACGGCAAGCATCTGAAGATCGTCGGGCACCCGCACATCGACGTGTGGCAGTGCGTGAGGCCCGAGGCCGTTGGGATCGCCGCATGGCCGCAGGTGCCGCGCGGCATCGACTGGAAGACGGGCGTCTTGCGGGCGCTCGGCTGGCCCGCTGAGGACCAGGCCGACGTCGCGAACGCGTGGCAGCGCATCCTCGGATCCGTGCGGACCTATCGCGACCTCGACCCCGCGCTGCTGGGGCGCGTCGAAGAGCTCATCGACTTCGTCACGACCTGACCCGCCCGGCGCGGGGCGGGACGCGGCGCCGGGCTCGATACCCTGGAGGCATGCAGAACGACGTGCCCGACACCGGCGGCGAGCCGCGCTACCGCGACCGGCCCGTGTCGTTCGCTCGTCGCAGCGGGCGCATGAGCGACGGGCAGGAGCGCGCCTGGAACGAACTCGGCTCGTTCTACCTCGTGCCGGTCGAGCGCGACCAGGCCGTCCTCAGCGTCCGCCCGGGATCGGCCGTCGACACCGAGACCCTGTTCGGCCGCTCGGCGCCCGTCATCGTCGAGATCGGTTCGGGCCAGGGGCACGCCATCGTCGCCGCGGCGCAGAACGCTCCCGACGTCGACTTCCTGGCCGTCGAGGTCTTCCGGGCGGGCTTGGCCCGCACCATGCTCGACGCCGACCGGGCCGGGGCGCGCAATCTGCGCCTGGTCGAGGCGAACGCGCCGGAGGTGCTCGAGCACCTGCTGCCGGCGGCATCCGTCGACGAGCTGTGGATCTTCTTCTCCGACCCGTGGCACAAGAACCGCCACACCAAGCGGCGTCTCATCTCGCCGGACTTCACGCCGCTCGCGGCGCGCGTGCTCAAGCCCGGGGGCGTCCTCCGGCTCGCGACCGACTGGGAGGACTACGCCCTCCAGATGCGCGAGGTGATGACGGATGCCGCGGGCTTCGAGCCCGGCTTCGACGGAGCGTGGGCGCCGCGGTTCGAGGGGCGCGTGATGACCGCCTTCGAACGCAAGGGCATCGCCAAGGGGCGCGACATCCGCGACCTCGTCTACGTACGCACCGACGACACGCGCTGACGCCATGAAGCCGCACGCCGATCTCGGGACCCGTCCGTATCTCTCGGTCAGCACGCTTCCGGCGCTGCTCGTGTGCCTCGCCGCTCCGGCGTTCTTCGTGCTGCTGCAGCCCTGGCTGGGCTGGGCCCTGCTCATCGCCGGCCTGCTGGTCGCGCTCGGCCTGGAACGCCGGCGTGTGCGCGAGGCGAGCCCGTCGCTGACCCGTGACCTCTCGCTCATCGCGCTCGGCATGGTCGTGGTCAGCCTCATCGACCTGAAGGCCGAGCTCGACAACCTGGCGATGCTGCGGTTCACGCTCGCGCTGGGCGGTGCCGTCCTGCTGCCCTACCTCGTGTCGCGATACGTCTACCGCGACCACGCGATCCGTTTCCCGTGGCGCGGGGGAGGGCGGTGGTCGACGTTCCAGTGGGTGTGGCTCGCCGCCGTGCTCGTCCTCGGCTGGCTGATCCTGCCGTTCTACTTCATCACCTCGGGCGTCTACACGAACTGGCCGGTGGTCGACACCCCCGAGCTCATCGTGCGGCTCTTCGTCGGGGTCGGCGCGGTCGGCATCTGGGACGAGCTGTTCTTCATCTGCACGTGCTTCGCGCTGCTGCGCCGCCACTTCGCCGACGTCTCGGCGAACGTCCTGCAGACGATCGTGTTCGTGTCGTTCCTGTGGGAGCTCGGCTACCGCGCGTGGGGCCCCGCGCTGACCATCCCCTTCGCCCTGCTGCAGGGCTACATCTTCCTGCGCACCCGCTCGCTCGCCTATGTCGTGACCGTGCACCTGCTGTTCGACGCCGTGGTGTTCGGCGTCCTCGTGCACGCCCACAACCCGGGCCTTATCGACGCGCTGTTCCTCGTCCCGTCGCCCTGACGGCCGCGGTGCCCGGCCGGTCGGCCGCTCAGGGGTGGAGGTCGAGCACGGTCACGGCGTCGGCGGGGCCGGCATCCACCGCGCGCATGACGTCGCGATGCTCCGCGTCGATCGGGCGAGGAGAAGAGTCCGTCACCCGCCGCGCCGCGTCGAGATCGTCGGTCTGCATCGCGTAGACGATGACGGGACCGTCGCTGGTATCCAGCAGCAGAGCGCGCTCGTGCTCGACGCCCTCGGCGGCCAGAGATGCCAGCGCCTCGGCGCGGCGTGGGCCGTCGACCTGCGCGAGCCATGCGATGAGGCGATCGCGCTCCTCGAGACGGATGCGACGGGTCACGAGATGGATCATGTCGCGCAGTGTACGGCCGCGGTGCCCGGCCGGTGCTCAGATGACAGGGCTAGGGTGGATGCGGGGCCCGAGGGCGGGCTCGCGGACGAGGGAGCAGTACCCGCACACGACAAGACTGACTCAGACAGGTCTGTCATGGCATGGGTGATTCTGATCGTCTCGGGGATGCTCGAGGCGGTGTGGGCGGCCGCGCTCGCGGCATCCGATGGGTTCAAGCGCAAGCGGCCCGCGGCCTTGTTCGTCGTGGCGCTCGCCGGCAGCATGGCGGGTCTCGCCGTCGCGATGACCGAGCTGCCGACCGGCACGGCGTACGCGGTGTGGGTCGGCGTCGGCGCGACGCTGACCGTGGTGTGGGCGATGGTCACGCGCCAGGAGCGAGCGTCGGTCGCTCGGATCCTGCTCATCCTGCTTCTCGTCGCGTCGGTCATCGGGCTGAAGGCGGTGAGCTGAATGGCGTGGGTCGTGCTGCTGCTCAGCGCGGTGTGCGAAGCGGTGTGGGCGACCGCGCTCGGGCAGTCCGCCGGGTTGACCGCACCCGTGCCGACCGCGGTCTTCGCCGTGGGGCTGACCCTCAGCATGTTCGGGCTCGGCTGGGCGGTGAAGCAGATCCCCATCGGCACGGCATATGCGGTGTGGGTCGGTGTCGGAGCCGCGCTCACGGTCACCTGGGCGATCGTCAGCGGCGCCGAGGCGTTCTCGATCGGGAAGGTCGTCTTCATCGCCGGCATCGTGGTCGCCGTCGTCGGCCTGAAGCTCGTTCCTCACACGCCGCCGCGCGCCGCGGAACGTCCCGACGATTCCGCCGCGCCCTCAGCCCAGCCGTGACAGCAGCGCCGAGCCGAAGGTGAGGGCGGCGGCGACAGGGACGACGAGGGCGGCGAGTGCGACGATGCCGAGGATGACGATGTTGCCGGCGATCGCGCCGACGACGGCGGGTGCGCGGCCCGCGACGGAGCGGAGGCGGTGCGGTGCGGAAAGCGGTGCGGTGGTCATAGCTCGACGCTACGAAGCGGGGCGACCGCGCCGCGTCGGTCCCTCGGCGGACACCGATCCTCCTCGGGGATGATTCCGCGCTCGGGTGTGTCAATACCCTGCGTGACACCGACGGGCCGGCGTAGCGTCGCACGTCCCACGAACGAGGAGGACTGCACGATGAGCGATCCCGATATCCACGCGTCGAACGGCGACGTCGACATCCCGGGCGACGACGTCGAGACCGGCACCGCGACCGGCGGTGCGTCGGCGTTCCCCGGCGCGCCCAGCGCCGCACCCGCCGATGACGGCGACCCCGAGACGACGACCGACGACGAGGGTCTGCCGCTCGACAACCCCTCGGGTGGGTGAGCGCGCCAACCCCGCGGTGTCAAGCGAGCGCGGCGCGAGCCTGCGCGATGCAAGCGTGGACCCACGCGTCGCACGGACGTGAACGAGGACAAGGAGAGACGATGAGCGACGACAACGAAGACCCCCGCAAGACCCTCGCCGAGCTTCTGCCGGACTTCCGGTTCGCGATGGTGACCTCCCTCGACCCCGACGGCAAGCTGACGTCCCGTCCGCTGACGGTGCAGGAGGCGGAGTTCGACGGCGACCTGTGGTTCGTCATCAGTCGCGACAGCTCTATCGCGACGCACGTGGCATCGCGCCCGGGCGTCGGGGTCTCGCTGAGCAGCTCGGACGCCTGGGTGTCACTGGCCGGCACGGCGCAGATCGTCGACGACCGCGCCCGGCTCGACGAGTACTGGTCGAGCACGCTCGAGGCGTGGTTCCCGGACGGCCCCGACGACCCGCGCGTGACGCTGCTGCGCATCGATGCGATCTCGGGGGAGTACTGGAGCAGCGCGGGCGGCCGCATCGCGACGGCCATCGGCCTCATCAAGTCGAAGATCACCGGCGAGACGTACGACGGGAAGAACGAGAAGCTCGACCTCTGACCGCTTCGCCGTTTGCCACACAGGGCCGCCTCGCTTCCACGAGGCGGCCCTGTGTGCGTGAGGCCCCTTACTTCGCGAGGAAGGCCAGCAGTGCCGCGTTGAACTCGTCGGCATGGCTGACGTTGAGCCCGTGCGGTGCGTCCTCGATCAGCACGAGTTCGCTGCCGGGCAGCTGCTCGTGCGTCCGCTTGCCGGAGCCTTCGAACGGGACGGTCGCATCACCGTCGCCGTGGATGATGAGCGCCGGGACGGTGACCGCCGTGAGGTCACGACGGAAGTCGGTGGTCCCGAAGGCCTCCATCGCCTTCAGCGCCGCGTGGTGATCGGCCTGCCGGGTGAGGGCGATGGCCTGCTGGCGCTGCTCCTCCGTCACTTTCAGCTCGCCGTGAGCCGAGAAGAACTGGGTCGTGAACCCGTCGTAGAAGGTCGCCTCGTCGTCGCGCAGACCCCGCTCCATGTCGTCGGCCAGATCCTGCGTCAGCGGGCCCTCCGGGTTGTCGGGCGTCTGAGCGAGGTACGGCGGCACTGCTGCGGCGAAGACGACGCTGCGCAGACGGTCCTGCCCGTGGTTCGCGATGTAGCGGGCGACCTCGCCGCCACCCATCGAGAAGCCGACTAGGGTCACATCGCGCAGATCGAGGGTGTCGAGCACCGCCGCGAGATCCTTCGCGAACGTGTTGTAGTCGTAACCCGAGCGCGGCTTGTCGCTGCGACCGAACCCGCGGCGGTCGTACGCCACGACTCGATAGCCCGCCGCCGTCAGCGCGGGGATCTGCTCCGACCACGACTCGGCCGACAGCGGCCACCCGTGGATCAGGACGATGGGGCGACCCGGACCGCCGGTGTCGTCCACGTGCAGCTCGATGTCGTTGAAGAGGCCCTTGTGTGCGGTGATCTCACTCATGCGGCCATGATCGCCACCGACCGGAGCGATCTCGAACGGTTGACGGATGGCGGGCCGCGGTTTAGAAGACGCGGGCAGACTGGACGGATGACGATCCGATGCGCGGCGCGGGGCGCGGATGCCCGAGGGTGACAGCGTCTTCCGGCTCGCCGCGCGCCTGCGGCGGGAGGTCGCGGGGCGGTCGATCGTCGAGGGTGAGCTGAGGTCTGGGCCAGCGGCCGGCACCTCCCTCGCGGGTTGGACGATCGCGGAGTTCGAGACGCACGGCAAGCACTTGGTGACGCAGCTGTCACCGGGGTGGGCGCTGCACACCCACCTGCTGATGCAGGGCTCGTGGTCGATCACCGCGCCGGGGCGGCGGCTGCCGGCATCCGTCGCCGCTCGGGCGCGCGTGCGCGCGCAGCTCGACGACGAGCGCACGCTGTGGGGGATCGACATGCCGATCGTCGAACTGATGCGAGAAGCGGATGTCGCCGGGGCGCTCGCCTTCCTCGGACCGGATCCGCTGCGGCCGGATTGGGATGCCGCCGAGGCGGTCGCGCGGCTCGAGCAGCGTCCCGAACGCACCGTCGTCGCGGCCCTGCTGGATCAGCGCAATCTCGCCGGGCTCGGCAACCTGTGGGTCAACGAGCTGTCGTTCCTGTCTGGCGTGCACCCGTTCGACCCGATCGGATCGGTGGATGCAGCCGCGCTGGTGGCTCGTGCCGCGCGGGTGCTTCGGCTCTCGGCCACGGTGCCGGGGATGTACCAGGTGACGACGGGCGATGCGCGCCGAGGCCGCTCGCACTGGGTGGCCGGCCGGGCGGGGAAGCCCTGTCTGCGGTGCGGCACTTCGGTGCGGGTTCGCGCCGAAGTGGTGGATGATCCGGAGCGGCGGCGGACCTGGTGGTGTCCGCGATGCCAACCGTCGAGCCAGTGAGGCCCGTCGCGTCCCGGCCTCGCCTCAGCGACGGAGCGCAGACGCGGGCTCGACCGAGTCGACGGCCTCCTGCATCCGGGTGAGGAAGTCGATGACCGCTTCGGTCGCTTCGGGCGACGTGTCGGCCGCGACCTGGTGCATGCGGTCGTGCATCGTCGACAGTGTCGCCCGCACCTCGTCGTCGGCGCGCTCGGTCGGCTCGAGGTACACGCTACGTCGGTCGCTCGGGTGCGGGACGCGTCGGAGGTAGCCCGCGCTCTCGAGGCGATCGAGCAGGCTGGTCGTGCTGGCGGTGGAGATCCCGAGGTACTTCGCCACATCACCCGGCTTCACCTGCTGGCCTCGCGACTGGGCGCGCAACAGCTGCCGGACGACGAGCAGCTCGTTCTCACCCATCGACATCGACTCGCGTGTCCGCCGACGCATCGCGGCCTCGGCGGCCTGGTAGAGGCGCAGAGCCTCGAGCGCGCTGGTCGCACGCTGACGGTCGTTGTCATAGAAGAACCCGGTCATGAATGCACCTCCGCTGTTTCCGCGATGTTCATACCTTACCAGATATCTAACTTGACGAGATACTTTCCCAACTAGTCGCGTTTCACCCAAGTCATCCAGCACCTGTGAGGAGTCACCATGGGCCACCTGTTCTACGGCAACGCGTCCGAGTCCATCGAGATCCCCGACCGGCTTCTTGCGCACCTGAAGGTGCTCGCAGCGACGAAGCTGCGCCGCTCGGAGAGCTTCACCCTGACGTGGAAGCACGCCGCGGGGGAGGCATCCGGTCGTTCCACCATCTGGATGCAGCCATCGATCCCGCTGCGGTTCGTCTTCGACTCCGCCGAGTCCGAGAAGCTCGACTCGGCGCTCCTGACCGAGATGGCGAAGGCGGCCAGCTCGTCCGCCGGCCTCGTCGTCGACCTCGACGAGACGGCGCCCGCCGCGGCGGCTCCGGTGACCGCGCCCGTGCGTGCGACGCGCACGCTGGCGGCCGCAGCATGACTGCCGTGCTGGAGGCGCCCGCGGCGCCCCGTGTTCTCACCGCCCGGCGGATCACCTGGTCCACGGTCGCCCCGGGCTTCTACGTCGCTTCCACCGACGGCGAGTTCGTCGGCTCCGTCGACACGTCGACCGATGGCCACTTCATCGCGCTCGACGGTCACGCGACGCCGATCGGCCGCTACGCGACGCTGAAAGAGGCTCAGCATTCGCTGCTGACCACCGATGCGCCCGGGAATCGCGCGCGCAAGAGCGTCATGCGACGGAACATCCGGACGGCGGCTACCGCATCGGGCGCCCTGGCGGGAGCCCTCGCGCTCACGGCCGGCGCTCTGGCACCCTTCATCTGACCGGACGGCACCCGCCGTCACTCACCGAGGAGAGGAACGAGATGACCTCCAACGAATCGCACCGCGACACCGACGACAACGCCTACGAGGGGCCGGACGTCGAGGTCCCCGTCGGCGAGGACGACAGCGAGGGCACGCGCGAGCCCGGCGGCCTCGGCAAGGACGGGACCATCCCTGCCGCCCCCGACGGCGTCGCCGCCGGTCACACCGGCACCGCCTCGACCTTCGAGCCGGAAGAGGACGAGAAGACCTCCTGAGCCCGACGTACCGGCTCGCAGCCGGATGACTGCGCAGACGCCCGAGACGAGAGATCGTCCCGGGCGTCTTTGCGTTGCCGGGATGCGACGCCGTCTGCTCCGCACTAAGCTACTATAAGTAACTTAGTGCGGAGGTGGCATGAACGAGGCGATGCAACGGCGACGGATGCCGCGCAGTGAGCGGCGCGCTCAGCTGCTCGCGGTCGCGCGCGAGCTCATCCGCGATGCGGGAACGGACGAGTTCACCCTGGGACGCCTCGCGGAGCGAGCCGGCGTCACCAAGCCCGTCGTCTACGACCACTTCGGTGACCGGGCGGGCGCTCTCGCCGAGCTCTATCGCGCGTTCGAGGAGCAGCAGCGATCGACACTCATCGCCGCGCTCGCTGACACGGATCCCGACCTGGAAGGCGTCAGCCGAGCTGTCGCGGGCGCGTACATCGACTGCTCGCTCGCCGAGGGGCGCGAGCTGGCCGATGTCGTCTCGGCGCTCGACGGCTCGGTGACGCTGGGAGAGGTGCGTCGTGAGGCCGAGGCCGCTTACCTCGCCCTCTGCCACGAGGCCCTCGCGAAGTGCGGGGCGCGACTCGACGGCGCCGGGGCGCAGGCGCTCGTCGGCGCCGGCGATTCCCTGTCGCGAGCCGCCCTCGACGGGCGAATCAGCGCCGCGTCCGCTCACGACGCTCTCACGCGCGTGCTGCGGGCCCTGACCGATCCGACACCCACTCGGCCGGAGGCATCATGACCATCTCGCACGAGCCGACGCCGAACACCGCCCACTGGGTGTTCGCCCACCCGCGTTCGACCTCGTTCAATGCGCGGCTGTTCGGCGACGGTGTGACCGAGCTGTCGCGCACGCACCGCGTCGCGACATCCGATCTGTACGCTCAGGGGTTCAACCCCGTGCTCCCGGACGCTGAGCTCGACGTCACGCTCGGGACCGCCTCGGGCCCGGCCGGAGGGGCGTACGGGAGCGTCGCGTTCCCTGACGATGTGCTCGAGGAGCAGCGAAAGTTCGCGGCCGCTGAACTGCTCGTGCTGCAGTTTCCGCTGTGGTGGTACGGGCCGCCCGCGATCCTCAAGGGCTGGACCGACCGCGTGCTCACGAACGGTTTCGCGTACGGCGACATGGATCCCGAGCTCGGTGTTCCGCGGCGCTACGGCGACGGCGGACTCTCCGGCCGGCGCGCGCTCGTCGTCGTGACGGTGGGGGAGGACGAGCGCTCGATCGGGGAGCGCGGCATCAGCGGCGACCTCGACTCGCTCCTGTTCCCCCTGACCCACGGCGCCCTCTGGTACGTGGGCGTCGAGACGTTCGACCTGCACGTGGTCTACGACGCCGATGGATTGGATGCCGCGGGCGTCGACCGCGAGGCGGAGCGGTTGCGCACCCGCATTGCGGGGCTGGGCGACGAGCAGCCGCGCCGGTACCGAGCCCTACGCGACGGCGACTACCGCGGAACCCGAGCGCTGCGCAGCGACATCCATCCCGGTCGGACCGACTTCGGTATCCACCTGGCCGACTGACCACGGCCTCGGGCTCAGGCGTGAATCACGCTGAGGAACTGTCTTACCCCATCAGCTCGATGCCGGGGCCGGGTAAGTACGAGCCGAAGTCGCCTTCCCCTTCGTCGACGGTGCTTGCGGCCATCGAACCAGCCCGTGTCCTCGCCGAGGTATCGGGCTACGTGTAGGCGCTGCTCGCAGGACTGCCGTAGCTTCACCGCTGGGTAGCCGAGAGCTGACCGCATTGAGACCGCGCCGTGATGTTGATGAGGGTCTCTCCCTCGAGCGTTGATGCGTTGACAGCGATGTCCACATGATCCGGCAGGTAAGTCATGGTGAAAGACACGAAGGGTAATCCGTCTCGAGGTTCGGTCGCCGTCCAGTCCTCGCCTAGCGCGTCGGGTAGCCCGAGGACGAATGCCTCAGCATCGAAGCTCGCTGGTACGACGGCTTCGCCCCGCTCGGTGAAGAACGCCGTCCCCTCGGCTCCGTTCCCCAACGGTGCCTCATCACCGCCGCATCCGAAAGGTTCCAACTCGTCGCGGGAGACGTAATCCACGCCATCCGGGAACAAGGCGGTGACGGTTGACACAGCCGCTCGAGTCTGTGAACGAACCTCGTCGTAGGTCGGCGTTGGCTCTGCGGCCACGGTGCATCCCCCCAATGTCGGCATCATGCTCAACACCACGGCCATCGCGGCCGCGCGCCCACGAGGCTTCACCACGAACCCCCGAGGTGCAAGAGCTTGTCCTGAACTGAACTCGTGTCGCAGACGGCCAGTACACCGAACTCGTTCTGCTCGACCCGATCCACCAGCTCCTTTGGGACACCGTCGGCGATCCGCAGCTCCATCGCCTGCGTCCTCGCTTTCACATCCTCCACCGTCAACGACTCATCCACCGGCTGCTCCTTGCTGGACTGACACCCACTCACCACGACGGCCACCGCAACGAGGACCGTCAGCCCGACCCAACGGGCCCTCCACCTGGTCACTGCAACGGCTGGTGACGGCAAGGTCAGAAGTGCATTCCGGGGTCGACATCGGCAGGCAGGCGGAAGCACTGCGAGCGGGAGGCGATGAGGAAGTTGGCTTGCCCGCTGATCTCGAAACCTGTCGGGGTCGTGCTTGCGCTGTAGAACTCACCGTTCTGGTTCAGTATCTCGATTGCGAGCCATTCCGTCGCTGCCGATGTTCCGACGACGTAACCGTCCTCAGCTATCCCGCCGAGGTCCCCGACAATCCGCTTGGTGAGTGCGTCGCCGGCTGCGGTGTCGAACTCGCCGACGAGATGCACACGCGTCACCCCGGTCCAGGCGTAGAGGCGCTCACTCGTGTCGCAGACGGCCAGCACACCGAACTCGTTCTGCTCAACCCGATCCACCAGCTCCTTCGGGACACCGTCGGCGATCCGCAGCTCCATCGCCTGCGCCCTCGCTTTCACATCCTCCACCGTCAACGACTCATCCACCGGCTGCTCCTTGCTGGACTGACACCCACTCACCGCGACGGCCATGACAACGAGGCCCGTCAGCCCGACCCAACGGGCCCTCGACGTGGTCACGGCGCCAGCTTTCGCGTACGACGTCAGTATTCGTCGACTCCGGACATGCCTTCCGGCAATGTGAAGCAGGGCGAGAACGAGAGAATCTCGACGACATTGTCGTCGACTCCAGGGCTGAGGAGGTAGCCTGCGCCGTACCTACCGGTGATGTGTACTCCCGGATCGCCAAGCGAAGTGACATCTCGCTTGACCTCGAACCCTTCGCGACCGGAATACTCTTCGACGATTCGATCTACCGTGGCCTCGATATCGAAGTCGGGTGTCACGACCACTTCGGTGTGGCCCGTCCATTGCACGATACGCTCTTCGCCGCACCCAAAAAATCCGCCCACCTGCAACTGGTCGACGGACACAACACGGTCGGGATCGAGGCGGCTGACGAGCTCCCGCTCCATCGACATCGCTGTCTGCTTAGCCTCATCTACGGTGAGATCCGATGTGGAGTTCTCCACTGTTGCTCCTTGTCCACATGACACCAGCATCGCCCCAAGGGTCAGCACGCTCAATGAGTAGAAGATGATGCGCCTCATCGCTTCCTTTCTGCCTCGGTCGCGAGATACATGTCGCGTAGCGCCTTTTGGTTCCCCTCTTGCTGCGCTATCAGGTCGTGGTTGCCGAGGGGATCTGTGGTTGCGGGGATGGACGGAGGTGGGTTCGGCGAGAGAGCCTGGTCGGGGCCGGGTAGGTACAAGTCGAAGTCGCCGTCTCGTTCGTAGATGGTGCTCTGGAAAGCTGGGTGGGTGCTTGGTATGTTCCCGCCCCACACGAGGGAAGTGGACTGTGCCATGGACAGCGCGTCGACGTATGACCAGTGAAAGTATGCCGTTTCTCGGTCTTCTTCCCAGCCTGCGGGCATGCCAGCGCCTGCTAGCGAGTGGACTTGGTCGTAGTGGGCGCCGGCGACTTCCGACGCGGTGATCCCGGCGAGGCCCCATGAGTGGCCACGTGCTATCGACTCGGCGTTAGCTACGTGCGAGCTCGATGCTGCGATCTCATCCTGGAATCGCGCGAGGAGTTCGCCGGTTTCGAGTGCCCGCTCCTCGTCGTTCGCTTCGCCGATCCGGGAAAGATTCACAGAGCCGGCATTGGGGTCTTCACCCGGAAAGATCCCCTCCTTCCACACGAAAGTGACCATGTTGGAGTCTTTGCGCTCCATCCAGCGACCGACCTGGGTCACCCCGGTTTCGGTGTCGAAGAAGCTGAACTTGCTGGTGAAGGTCCCGGGCACGTAGGTAGTGACGCTCGTCGTGTTCGGGCCGAGCGTACCGATCATCTCGATGATGCTGAAATTGTCAGGGTCGTAAAGGTATAGCTGCACCTTGCCCTGCAGCACGCGGTCGAGGTATGTCGCCTCCTTGCGGAGCGCTGTGTATTCCTCGGCCGAGAGCAGGTATTTCGGTATTGCGTAAGGGGCGCGTGGCTCCGCTGCGATAGCTTCGAGGCGGGCTAGCTCAGCGCCGATCGCCTCGCGGCGGTGGTGTGCGTTCACGAGGTTCGCGGCGACTCTGCTCCCGGGGGTGATCCCGCCGAGGGATCCGATAAGTGCGGGGGCTCCGAGCACGAACGCCGTTTGTTGGTCGGTGGTGAGGGTTCCCCACCATGCGGCCACGTCGGCTGGTTGCGATTCGGACTGCAGTTGGCGGGCCAAGCCTGGCTGGAGTGCGAAGAGGATGGCGAGCTCGATCTCGCTGAGTTCCGCGAGCTGTTCCAGGGATGGGGTGCGGCCGCTCGCCGCGGCGGATCCGGGGAGACCGACGGAGTTGGCGAGGATGCCGGAGAGACCGCCCCGAGCCTCGGGGCTGGTGAGCGCCATGATTGCGGTGTTGTCGGCAGCTGCGCGGCGGTCAGCGAGGTTCCGTAGACGGGCATTGAGGCCCGCCATGTCGGCTTCGAGGTTGTTGATTCGGGAAGCGAGTCGGGCCTTCTCGTCGACGATGGTGCCGTCGACGAACATCGCTACCGCGTCGTGCTGACGTTGCGTGCGGGCGAGGTTGTGGGCGGCTTGTTGGTACGACGACGCAACAACGGCGTATTCAGCCTTGATGGCTTCGACTTCCGCGGCGTATCGCCGCAGGATGCCGGCGTGGATTGCGGCGTGGTCGCGCAGAACGTGGAGTTCGGCAGAGAACTGAGCGGTCTTGCCGGTCAGCGCGGATGCCGCCTCGCCCTGCCACTCGCCGGTCGGGGCGGCGCTCGTCGTGTTGCCGGCGGCGCTCTGGGCGAGTCTGCTCATGGTGTCTCGACGGCCGGCTTCTGCGCGGATCTCTGCCGGAACCCCGGCGCCGGGGTCATCGAGCGTCCACTGAATGCTCATGAGGCAGCCTGCGCGGCGGCGGCGTCTGCCGCGATGAGGTCGGTGACTGCTTGCCTCACTCCCTGGGATTGGAGTGCGAGTACTTCGGCGACCGCGTTCACCCGCGCGCGGTGAAGGGCGGTGGTCTGTTCGAGGGCGCTTTGAACGCTCCCCGATCCGAGCGCGCCCGGCGCGTTGAGGAACGCGGCGCCGAGCGTCACCATGCTCGAGGCGAGGGTGAGCTGTACGGCGCTGTGTTCGATGGCACCGTAATCGGCGACGAGTTGTTCAGCCACGATGTCGACCGAGGCCGGGCTGGTCAGCGGCCGATGCGGGAGGCGATCTGGGTGTCGACGTCCTGCAGGGTCTGTGCGGTGGTGCGGAGGAAAGCGGCAAGGTCGTTCAGACCGCCGATGGTGTTCGTCGCTCCGGCGTTGAACCGGTTGTACGCCTCTTGATATGCGCCGGAAGACCGGTCGGTGACGAAGCCCTGGGCGACGAGCGCGTTGATCTGCGACTGCAGGCGCTGCAGGGTGGTGTTGATCTCGTCGCGACCGGCGATGAGCTGGTCGGCACGCGAGGTCATTTCGCCATATGTGACATTCATGTTCGCCATAGTGAGATCCCCTTCTACCTAGGCTTTTCGACGCTACATTGCTCGCGCGAAACTCCGCGTCCCCTTTTCGGGGGACAGAACGGTCGATGCTTCGGTGCCTTCTGGTGTCACCGAGGCGGAAGTGCGACGTGAACGCGGCGGACTCTCCCGGAAGTAACGAGGAACCCCCGGCCGACGGGGAACTCGGCGCGCGTCGATCGTGGGAATGGCACTCGGAAGATGCCCGCGCCGTCGGTTTCCTCGGGCTGGAGCACGATGCCGCCTCGGGCGGTCTTCAGCTCGGTGAAGATCTGCCAGGCCGACCCAGCTGTGACGGTATCTGTTTCGACGACGACGCGGATGCCGGGCGCGCGACGTGCCGTTTTCAGCAGACGAGCGATCGTGCCTTCCGCGGCGGTCGCCTCGAACTCGGAGCTGCTTTCGATGACGATCAGCGCGTCGCGCAGGGCCCCGGATTGCAGATCCGTTGCCAGCCGGCTCGCGAGGTCGTCGACGTCGTCGATATCCATCCCCGATGCGGTCCACGCGGCCGCGTGTGCGAGTTCGCCGGGGCGCGCGCTGAGGAGGTAGGTGGCCTGTGTCGGGCTCGCCGCGGTGACGGCATGGATGATGGTCCGCATCGCTGTAGTGCGACCCGACTGGAACGGACCCGAGACGACGAACAGGCCGTCTGTGATCCCGACCGGCTCGAGGGTGTCATCCGCGACTCCGAGAGTGGGACTCCCGTCCACCGTTGCCGGAAGGCTCGACCACGGGATTGTCTCATCGAGCCGACGGACGGGCGTGGCTGTCGCGGTAATCTCTTCGGCCAGGTCGGTCAGCGCCTGCGTGTGCGCGGCGAGGTCTGCCGTTCCTCCGGGGGTGGCGATCTGGACCTCCCGCCCGCGCGCGTATCCGCGGCCCGCGGGGGCGTCCGCGAGCGCATCGCGCGGCACCCCCATCAGGTCGTACTCGACATCGGAGGCCAGACGGAGAACGATGCGCTCCTGCAGCGAGGTGAGGATCGACTGCGGGATGGCCGCCTGACGGTCGGCGGTGAGGACGAAATGGATGCCGACCTGCCGTCCGTTCGTGAGGAGGCCGGTGAAGCCGTCGAACAGCCGTCCGGCATCGCGGAACTCGTACTCCGACCGGAAGGCGGCCATTCCGTCGACGAGCACGATTATTCGGGGGAGCGGTCTCGCCACGGTGCTGTTGTATGCCGAGAGGGTGGCCGCATTCGCCGCGGCGAACAGGCGGGACCGCTCGTTGACCCAGTCCTGGAGCTGGGCCAACAGGCGGGTGACGCGTTCGGCATCGGAGAGTGCGATCACCGCCCCCACATTGGGCAGGACTGACAGGCTCGACAGCGCGCCGCCGACCGATTCGATCGCGTAGACCCAGGCCGGGGTGCGTCCCACGCTCGCGGCGATGGTGAGGGTGCGCAGCAACGTCGTCTTGCCGACGCCGCCGGTGCCGAACACCACGAGGTTGCCGACGGCGTCCAGATCGACGACGAACGGCGTCTGGGTCTGATGCTCGGGCTCGTCCTGCATCCCGATGGCGAGCCCGTCGCCCGAAGCGCGGAGGTCGGCGAGGTCGACGGCGTCGGGAAGCGCGTCCAGCCAGGGGCGGCGCGGAGTCGCGATCCGCAGCTGTGTGGATGCGGCGCCGATCGATGTTGCGAGCCGCTCGATGTCGCGTTCCCCCGATGTCGGTGCGGCGGCTGTCGCCGGTCGTGGCCACGCGGCGGCGGGGGCGAAGGGCAGATCACGGATCTCGACCTCCGCGGCATCCCGATGGTCGGCGCGTCCCCCGACGTACGCGGTCTGGAAATCGATGACCCGTCCGGCGCCGAGCTTGGCCGCGGCCCGTCCGGGGGTGGCGGGGTCGAAGTGCGCGGCGCGATCGATGCCGAGCACGTCCTGCGAGTCGGCCTCGTCCGCCACGCGCAGGGCGACACGGAGATTCGTGTTGGCGCGGAGCGACTCCTTGATGACGCCGGCGGGACGCTGGGTCGCCATCACGAGGTGAAGACCGAGCGAGCGTCCTCGCTGTGCGATGTCGATCACGCCGTCGACGAATTCCGGCACCTCCGTGACCAGTGCGGCGAATTCGTCGATGACGATCACGAGGGAGGGAGGTGCGTCGTGGTCGCCGCGCTCCTCTAGCGTGACGAGGTCTTTCGCGCCCTTGGCCGCGAGGATCTCCTCGCGGCGCTTCAGCTCGGAGCGCAGGCTGGTCAAGGCGCGTTTGACCAGGTGGGGCGTCAAGTCGGTGACCAGCCCGACCGTGTGCGGAAGGGTGACGCAGTCGCCGAAGGCCGACCCTCCCTTGTAATCGACGAGGAGGAAGGTCAGGCGGTCCGGCGCGTGCTCGACGGCCATCCCCAGGATCCACGTCTGCAGAAACTCGGACTTTCCCGAGCCGGTCGTGCCACCCACGAGGGCATGGGGGCCATCGCGGCGCAGGTCGATACGGAGCGGCGTGGTTGCACCCTGGCCGACGAGAGCTCCCAACCCACCGGCTTCCCGGGGAACGCCAGGAATCCAGCGAGCCATGAGCGAATCGTTCTTGTCCCACCGACCCGCGACGGCCTGGGGATCGCCCGCGATGTCGTCGTCGAAAAGCTCCACGAGCGACACGGCGGAAGGGAGATCGGATTCGTCCAGCACCGGCGCGCCGTCATCCTCGAGCGGTGCCAGAGCCCGAGCGACCCGTTCCGCCTGTGGCGGGTCGACCAGCTCGATATGCGTGAGGGCGACCTCGGCGCCGTGACGCACGAACGACACCGTGGCCTGCGCAGAGCGCGTGGCGATGTAGGTGCGGCACACCACCGGCAGATGGCTCACATCGCCGGCCAGCCACACCGTGTACACGCCGACATCCGGTCCGTCGTGCGCGACCTGCACGAGCCGACCCCGGTCGACCGCCGGGTCGCCGGCGATGAAGACCACCACCGCGGGTGTCAGCGGTTCGCGCTCCACCGGCTCCCACAACCCCGGTGCGCCGGGGGTCTCCGTCGAGATGTGCGAGCGCACCTGCGAGGTTCCGCCCCGGGCCAGCGTGCGCTGCTGGATCAGCTCCTCGAGGTCTGAGAGCAACCGCGTGCTGGCGGGAAGGTCGGCGGCGAGCGGGGTGGGCAGTGGATTGTGCGGGCCATCGGTATGGGGGAGCCACTTCACCCACGACCATTCCGCGGCGGCCTCTCCAGCCGCGAACGCGCACACCGCGACATCTGCGGGGGAGTGCAGGCCGGCGATCTGCAGCAGCAACGCGCGTGCGGCATCACCGGCGAACTGGTCGGGTCCGGCGACGCCGATGGCCCCCGCATCCCGGAATCGCTCGGCCACCGGCACGTCCTCGAGATTCGCGAAGCGGTCGACTACCCGCTTGAGCTCGTTCCACTCGTCGGTTGCCCCGAGATCGCGCGACGGCATCGTGACTGAGGCCCGTGACGGCAGGGTTCCGCGCCCGAATCGTACGGAGAGGAAGGCGCCGTGCTCCGGAACGCGCGTCCAGATGAGCGGCGACCGGGTCGAGATCGCCTCGGCGATGTCGCTCACCGACGGCGACTCGGCCAATCGTGCGGCGTGCTCGGCTGCCGCCTGCTCGCTCAGGTCGGTTTCGAGAGACTCCAGGCCGGTGCGGAATCGGGCGCTCTGTTCCTTCTTCTGCTTGCGGCGGCGGAACACCTGGTCCACCCACATGCCGAGCATCAGGATCGGTGACAAAGCGATGAACAGCAGCATCAGCGGATTCTGCGTGATGGCGAACAAGGCGGCGCCCGCGATGATCGGCGCGGCGATGCCGATCCACGGCAACGGGGGACGCTCGCCGACCGAGGGCAGCGTGGGAGCTTCGAACTCGGGTGGTCGCCACGGCTCCACGACGCGGGGGGATCGGGAGAACTCTCGTGTCCGTTCGGCGCTGCTCGCCGTGGCCACCGGATCGACGCGGAACCTCGTCGACCCGATGCGCACCTGAGACCGGTGCAGCAGGACGGCGCGGTCGACGCGTTCGCCGTCGACCTCCACACCGTTGGCGGAGTTCAGATCCGAAACGACCACGGACCTCCCCGACACGGTCACGCTCGCGTGCCGTCGCGACACGAGCGGATCGTGCAGTCGCACGTGAGCGGCTCGATCACGTCCGACGAAGCTCACGCCCGAGCCGAGACGAACCGTCAGGCCTTCGTCGGGCCCCTCGGTCACGGCGAGGACGGCCCGTGCGTCGGCTTCGGACGGCGGGGCGGTGAGCGGCTCGACGAGCGCGACGCTCGTTCCGGAACGCAGCCCCGAGTCGTGCAGCGACAACAGCGGGTTCAACGTCTGCGCATCCGGGGCGCCGGGTGCGTGCGCCCAGAGCGTCAGCGGCTGGGTTCGTCGCTGGGTGTCCGTCTGGCCCGCGAGGGCGGCGGCGACATCTCCGACCGTCGCCGTGGCATCGCACGTGACGACGACGTCACGGTCCCCCTGCTGGTCACGGACAATCAGTTTCAGTCGCACGGTACCCCTCCGCCTTCACCCCGAGCGTAACGACCGCTCCCCAGGCGCGACACACGGTGAACCGCGTTGAGGCGGCCGGGTACGCAGAAAGGGCAGTCGGTTACCCGACTGCCCTTCGACCTACTGGTGCCCCCGACAGGAATCGAACCTGCGACCTTTGGTACCGGAAACCAACGCTCTATCCCCTGAGCTACGGAGGCGTGCCGATCGAGACTATCACCGCGGGGTGCGGGGACTCGACCATCCCGGTCAGGGGACGAGGGGCTGCGGGGCGGGTTCGGCGGCGACGGCCGGTGCCTCGGTGATCGCGGCGAGATCCGCCGCGAGGCGGTCGGCGAGGTAGGCGTGTCCTGCGGTCGAGGGGTGGTCGCGGCCCGTGGCGCTCGTGTCGATGACGTCGCGGTAGTTGGCGTCGGTGATCCATTGCTCCACGATGGGGGAGAGGTACCACCAGCCGCGCGCGGCGGCGAGGTCGGCGAGGTCGCGGTCGATGCGGGCCGTCTCGGACTCGATCGGGAGCACCTGCGGCGCCGGGCCAAGGATGACGATGCGGGCCTCAGGGTAGGTCGCCGCGAGGTCGTCCCACGCGGCGTTCACGGCATCCCGATAGCCGGCGGCGCCTTGCTTGCGGTCGTTGATGGAGCCCTGCACGATCACGAGGTCGGGGTCGAGCGCCGGGTCGAGCGCGGCGATGCGGTCGCCGAACGACGGGCCGTCGATGCCGGGCTTGAGGTAGCCGCTGCCGCGGACGCCGTTGACGATGGTGGTCCAACCGGTGCGTTCAGCCAGGACGTACGCGTAGCCCTCGGTCGGATGGGTCGCCGCGGAACCGTAGGTCCACGAGTCGCCGAAGACGAGGACGCGCGCACCCGCGGGCAGGCTCAGCGGTGCGGCATCCGTGGCGACGACCGCCGATCCGGCGGCAGCGGCGGGGGCGGCGGGAGCCGGCGCGGGGCGCCACACGGCGGCGAGAGCGACCGCGACGGCGGCGACCGCGACAGCCGTGACGGCCCACGTCAGACGGCGGTGGGGGAGTGCGATTCGGGTGTGCACACGCTGAGGGTACGTCATGCGCGAGCGGTGCAGCTCGGGGGCGGTCGAACCGTGTCATCCGCGTGCGAGGATTGCTCGGTGCAGCGCATCCTGACGGCGGAGCTCGACCTCCAGATGACCGGTCCCGTCGACGTCATCCTTCAGGTCGCGGCCGCTCGCGCGGTGCCCTTCGCCGAGGAACGCCTGACGGTCACGCTCGGTGATCGTGAGCTCGCCGTCGCCGAGATCGTCGATCCCGCCGGATCGGCCGGCGGCAGCCGCATCCACCGTCTCGTGGGTGAGGCGGGCACGGTGTCGGTGCGCTACCGCGCCGTGGTCGACGGGACGGCCGACCCGGCGCCGGCCAGCGAGCTCGAGACAATCGCCTACCTGCGGCCCAGCCGGTACGCGCAGTCGGATGAGGTGTTCGCGCAGGCTCGGCGGCAGTTCCGCGGGCTGCACGGGCGGGAACTGATCACGGCGGTCAGCGACTTCGTGGCGACGAGTACCACCTACGCACCCGGGCTGAGCCTGGGCACCGACTCGGCGGTCACGACGCTCGCCAGCGGACAGGGCGTATGTCGCGACTACGCGCACCTCGTGATCGCGCTGCTGCGAGCGATGGACGTTCCCGCGCGGTATGTCGCCTGCTACGCGCCCGGCCTGCGACCGATGGACTTCCACGCGGTGGCCGAGGCCTATCTCGACGGCTCCTGGTACGTCATCGACGCGACGCGGCTGTCGAACCGGCGCGGTCTCGTGCGGATCGCGACGGGCCGAGACGCCGCCGACTGCGCCTTCCTCAGCTACTACGGCGGCAACATCGCGCTGACCCATCTGCGGGTCGATGCCGCGATCGCGGACGGTGACGCCTCGGTCGCGGATCCCGTGGCCGACGATCACGTCGCGTTCATCTCGATCGCCTGACCCGCACGGACGGCGATCACCGGCGGCCCGCCTAGAATCGGAGGGCTATGAATCCCGATGCCCTCGCCGAAGCGCTCCTGTCCGTCGTCGCCCCGCTCGCCGAGGCGCGACGCCCCGGATCGAGCGAGGGACTGACCGCCGCCGACTTCGTGTTCGAGCGGCCCAAGAACCGCGACCACGGCGACTGGGCCTCGAACGCGGCGATGAAGCTGGCCAAGCGCGTCGGAGCCAACCCGCGCGAGTTCGCCGCCGAGATCGCCGCGGCGCTCGCCGAGACCCCCGGTGTGGCCTCGGTCGAGGTCGCCGGTCCCGGATTCATCAACATCCGACTGGATGCCGCCGCCGCCGGCGCCCTCGCGCGCCAGATCGTCGAGGCGGGCGAGGCGTTCGGTCGCAACGACAGCCAGGCCGGCAACAGCATCAACCTCGAGTTCGTCAGCGCCAACCCCACGGGCCCCATGCACATCGGACACACCCGGTGGGCCGCGCTCGGCGACGCCATCGCGCGACTGCTGCTGGCCAGCGGCGCCGAGCTGGTGCGCGAGTTCTACATCAACGACGCCGGCGCGCAGATGCAGCGGTTCGGGCGCTCGGTCCTCGCCAGCGCGAAGGGCGAGCCCACGCCCGAGGACGGCTACCCGGGGGCGTACATCGACGACCTCGCCCAGCGGGTGCTGGCGGCCCGCCCCGACCTGCTCACCCTGTCGCAGGACGAGCAGGAGCAGGTCGCCCTCGACCTCGGCTACGAACTGCAGATGGCCGATCTGAAGCAGTCTCTCGAGAAGTTCAACGTGCACTTCGACGTGTACTTCAGCGAGCGCCTGCTGCACGCGACCCCCGCGGACGGCGGGCCGAGCCTCGTCGACCAGGCCGTCGACCGGCTGCGCGCTCAGGGGCATGTCTTCGATCAAGGCGACGCCGTGTGGGTGCGCACGACCGACTTCGGCGACGACAAGGACCGCGTCATCCGCCGCTCCAACGGCGAGTACACCTACTTCGCCGCCGACGCCGCGTACTACCTCAACAAGGGCGACCGCGGTTTCGCGCACAAGATCTACCTGCTCGGCGCCGACCACCACGGCTACGTCCACCGCCTCAAGGCGCTCGCAGGCGCAGCCGGTGACGACCCCGAGAAGGACATCGAGGTGCTCATCGGGCAGCTCGTGTCGGTCAACGGTGCGCGTCTGTCGAAGCGGGCCGGCAACATCATCGAGCTCGACGACCTGCGCGACTGGCTGGGCACCGATGCGCTGCGCTATTCGCTCGCGCGCTACCCCGCCGACTCGCCGCTGACGCTCGACCCCGAGATCCTGCAGAAGCGCACGAACGACAACCCCGTCTTCTACGTGCAGTACGCCCACGCCCGCACGCACAACGTCGCGCGCAACGCCGCTGACTCGGGTGTCACCCGCGACGCGTTCGCGCCGGAGCTGCTCGACCACGAGACCGAGTCGGCGCTGCTCGGTGCGCTGCAGGAGTTCCCGCGCGTGGTCGCCTTCGCCGCCGAGCTGCGCGAGCCGCACCGCGTCGCGCGCTACCTCGAGGAGCTCGCGAGCCTCTACCACCGGTGGTACGACAACTGCCGGGTGACGCCCCTCGGTGACGAGGAGGTCACCGACCTGCACCGCACCCGCCTGTGGCTCAACGACGCCACGGGGCAGGTGCTGCGCAACGGGCTCGACCTGCTCGGCGTCAGCGCTCCCGAGCGGATGTGACCCGGTGAGCGGCGAGACGCAGCCCACGCTGCCGTTGCCCGAGGCAGCGGCATCCGCGCCGCGCCGCCGCCGTCGTCGCGCCCTGCCCTGGATCATCGCCGCGGTCGTGGTGGTCGGACTCGCGATCGCCGCGTGGTTCGTCGCCGAGCACATCACGCGCGAGATCGTCACGAGCACGGTGCGTCAGCAGGTCATCACGCAGCTCGCCCTGCCCGAGGACCAGCAGGTGGATGTCGGTGTCGACGAGCCGGTGCTGCCGCAGGTGCTCGGCGGGACGCTCGACCGGCTCGACGTCTCGAGTGACGACGTGCCGCTCGGCGATGTCGTCGCCGATGTGTCGGTGCGGGCGCGCGAGGTCCCCATCCGTATGGACGGGGGCGACATCGGCGCGGCTGAGGCGACGGTGGTGTTCTCGGAGGATCAGCTGCAGACGCTGCTCGCCCAGGTCGAGGGTGTACCCGACACCGGGATCGTGCTGGCGCCGCCCGACGTGCAGGTGGAGGTCGAGCTGCCCCTCTTCGCGCTGACGGTGCCGCTCGGCCTCGACCTGCGACCGAGCGTGACCGACGGTGACATTGTGCTCTCGCCCGAGGCCGTGCGCCTGGGCGGCGCCGAGCTGACGGGCGATGCGCTGCGCGAGCGGTTCGGCTCGGCTGCTGACGCGGTGCTGCAGTCGTATCCGATCTGCGTGCGCGACCGCTTGCCCGCGGGACTGACGGTGCGTGAGGTGCGCGTCGAGCCGGGCGCCCTGGTGGCGGAGGTCGACGTCGACGGCGCGATCATCCGCGATCCCGCCCTGCAGGCCAACGGGACCTGTGACTGACCGCGCCGAGTCGGGGGATGAGATGACCGAGGATGCCGCGACGCCGGCCGAGCCGCTGATCGTCGCCGACGCCGCCGCGTGGCGCGCCTGGCTCGACGCTCACGAAGACACCTCGGACGGCGTGCAGCTCGTGCTCGCCAAGAAGGGCGTCACCGAGCCGACGTCGCTGACCTACGCGGAAGCGCTCGACGAGGCGCTGTGCAGCGGATGGATCGACGGCCGGCGCAACACCCGCGACGACGCGACGTTCCTGCAGCTGTACACGCCGCGGCGCGCGCGGTCGATCTGGTCGCAGCGCAACGTCGAGATCGTCGCGCGCCTCATCGCCGACGGGCGGATGCGGCCGCGCGGCCACGCCGAGATCGAGCGGGCCCGGGCGGACGGCCGCTGGGAGCGCGCCTACGCCGGACAAGCCGCCGCGGCCGTACCCGACGACCTCGCCGCCGCGCTCGCCGCATCGCCGGCAGCGGCGGCGGCGTTCGCCGGGCTGCGGGCCGCCGAGAGGTATTCCGTGCTGCATCCGATCCTCTCGGCGGCACCGGGCGCGACCCGGTCGGCGCGCGTCCGCCGCGCGGTGGAGCGGCTGGCGGCCGCGCCGACCGACGAGGGCTGACCACGCGGTCGAGCCCGACCCCGGCCTCGACCGTCAGTACACGGTGGGCAGGACGCCGCCGTCGACGCGCATCGCGGCGCCGTTCGTGGCCGAGGCTCGGGGACTGGCCAGGTAGGTGACCGCCGCGGCGATCTCGTCGGGCTCGATGAACCGCTCGAGCAGCGTCGTCGTGCGCGTTCCGATGATCGCGCGCTTCATGTCGTCGACCGGCAGTCCGCTCTGCGCCGCGACGGCCGTGACCGCGGCCGCGACGCCGTCCGAGAAGGTCGGCCCGCCGAGGACGGTGTTGACGGTGACGGCTGTGCCGCGGGTGAGCTTGGCCAGGCCGTTGGCGATCGCGGCGACGGCCGCCTTCGAAGCGCCGTAGTGGATCATGTCGCCGGGGACGTCGACGCCCGACTCGCTGCTGACGAAGACGACGCGGCCCCATCCCCGATCGATCATGCCCGGCAGCATCCGGCGGCTCAATCGCACGCCGCTGAGGACGTTGACGTCGATGTAGTGCCGCCACGCCGCATCGTCGATGTCGGCGAACGCGCGCTGCTCGAACAGTCCCACGTTGTTCACGAGGATGTCGACGTCGGGCAGCCGGTCGCACAGGGCTGTCGATTCGGCGTCCGAGGCGAAGTCCGCCGCGACACCGTCGACATCGGCGCGGGGGAACTCCGCGCGCAGGCCGGCCACCGCGTCCGCGACGCGGCGCTCGTCCCGCCCGTTGATGATGACGTCGGCACCTTCTCGCAGGAGCGAGCGGGCGATCGCCAGGCCGATGCCGGCCGTCGAGCCGCTGACGAAGGCGGAACGTCCGCCGAGATCCAGGTCCATGTCTTCCTCTCACCGGGCACCGCCGCGGCGCCCGTGGTCGGGGACCATCGTGGGCGGCGCCGATCAGCGGCCGATCAGCGCGTCGCTCCGTACAATCGCCGGGTGACCGGAGTCAGCCTCGACGTGCTCGGGCCGATGCGCCTCCGCGTCGGCGATCAGCCGGTGACCCTGTCGAAGCCGCGCCATCGCGAGATCATCGGCATCCTCCTGACCGCGCGCGGGCGGCCGGTGCCCACGACGGTGCTGGTGGAGGAGCTGTGGGACGATCCGCCCGTCGGGGCCGTCGGGGCGGTGCGCACGTTCGTCGGTGAACTGCGCCGCCTGCTCGAGCCGCAGCGCCCGGCGCGGGCACCGGCGACGGTGCTCGTGAGCGTGGAGCTCGGGTACGCGTTGCGACTGCCGCCGTCACGAGTCGACGCCTGGCGTGCCGAGGACGCGCTCGCCGCGCTCCCCGGTCCGGCCGCGGGGTGGAGCGTGCCGGCAGACCCCGCCGCGGCGGCGACGATCGCGCGCGCTCGGGACGAGTGGCGCGGTGAGCCGTACGCGGAGTTCGCCGAGCGCCCCTGGGCCCAGCGCGAACGCGCCCGTCTGGCCGAGGTGCGTTCCCGCCTCGTCGAGGCGCACGCCGAGCAACTCCTCGCGGCGGGGCGAGCGGCGGATGCGGCCGTCGCGCTGGCTCCTCAGGTCGAGGCGGACCCCTGGCGGGAGAGCGGCTGGAGGCTCTACGCGCTCGCCCTCTATCGCGACGCTCGTCAGCCCGAGGCGCTCGCCGTGCTCGCCCGTGCTCGCGGAATGCTGCGCGAGCGGTTCGGCATCAATCCGGTGTCGCGGTTGGCGGCGCTCGAGCAGGCGATCCTCCGTCACGACCCCGCGCTGCGGATGCCCGACGACGGTGGGGAGCTGCTGCTGCGCACCGCCGCGGCACAGTCGGACGCCGGGCCGCGCTCGCAGGTGGAAGGTGTCGCCGCCCTGCTCGGCCCGCTGGCGACGTCGGGGTCGGTCGCGGCGGCCGGGCAACGGCGCGCCGAGGCCATCGCGGCGACGGCGCGTCTCGGCGACGCACCGCTGCTGGCACGCGTCATCGGCGGCTTCGAGGTGCCGGCCAGCTGGACCCGCTCGGACGACGCGGGCCGGGCCGCTGAGGTCGTCCGCGCGGCAGAGCGATCGCTCGCGGATCCGGCGGCCGATGTGTCTCGCCGCAGCCGTGCGCGCCTGCTCGCGACGATCGCGATCGAGTCGCGGGGCACGGCGGTGCGCATGGCCGAAGCCCGCGAGGCCGAGGCGATCGCCCGAGACCTCGGCGACGCGCAACTGCTCTGCTTCGGGTTGAACGCGCGGTGGATGCAGTCCTTCGCCCGCGCCGGCCTGGCCGCCGAGCGTCGCGACATCGGCGCCGAGATGACGGCGGCTGCCGAACGCGCCGACCTTCCCTCGTTCGAGATCGCCGGACGGATGATCCGGATGCAGGCGCTGTGCGCCCTCGACGATCTCGCGGCCGCGGACATCGACGCGCAGCGGATCGACGCCCTCGCCGCCCGCGAGGGTCGACCCCTCGCCCGGGTTTTCACGGGGTGGTTCCGGTGGACCTTCCGGCAGGGGCCGCCGCCGCCGGCGACCGACGAGATGCCCGGGTTCACCCGGGGCCTGCTCGCGATGGCCGCCCTCGCGGCTGCCGTGCGGGACGGCTCGCGGTCGCTGCCCGACGGCGATGTCGGACCGTACGAGCCCTGGGCGCGACCCCTGCTCGCAGCCCGGACTTCGTCGGCGTCGGCGGCGCGGGCGCTGCTCGACGAGACGCCCGACCCGCCGCGTGACCTCATGCACGAGGCGGCGTGGATGCTGGTGGCGCGGGCCGCGCTCGACGTCGGGCATCACCCGGGCATGCTCCGCGCGCTCGCGGCGCTGCGCCCGGCCGAACCCGAGCGAGCGGCGGGAAGCGGCGCTGTCGACGCGGGACCGATCGCCCCTGTCGTCGCCGAGCTCGCGTCGGCACTGGGCGGGTCGGTTTACGGCGTCTGATCGCCGCTGCGGGGCCGGCGCGCGGCGGCAGGTTCATCCGGGCGCGACGCCCGACGTCATGCGGGCGGAGCGCGTGCGGGCAGTGTCCTAGACTGGCGGCACCGTCGCGGCCCCGTCTGCCGGGCGGTCAACGCTCCTCCCGATTGGTGTTCCCGTGTCCGCGTCCGACGTCCGCCCCGCCGTGCCGGAATGGCTCCACGCTCCCGCTGACGCGAACGAGCTGGTCGCCGCGATCTGGCCGCCCGCCGCGGCTCGCACCGCAGACGGCGTGCTCACCGTCGGCGGCGTGCTGGCCACCGACCTCGCCGAGCAGTTCGGCACGCCCCTGTACGTGCTCGACCAGGATGCCGTCGTGGCGCAGGCCCGCCGTGTGCGAGAGGCCTTCGACGCTGCGACGGCGCGGCACGGCACGACCGCGCGCGTTTACTACGCCGGCAAGGCGTTCCTCAGCACCGAGGTGGTCCGCTGGGTGACCGGTGAGGGGCTGGCGGTCGACGTCGCGACCGGCGGCGAGCTCGCCGTCGCCCTCGCCGGCGGCGCCGATCCTGCTCGCATCGGCCTGCACGGCAACAATAAGTCGCGTCTCGAGCTGGCTCGCGCGGTCGAGCTGGGTGTCGGCTCGGTCATCGTCGACAGCCTCGTCGAGATCGACCGGCTCGCCGAGATCGCCGCGGCCCGCGGCGCGGTGCAGCCCGTCCTGGTGCGGGTCAACAGCGGCGTGCACGCCGAGACGCACGACTTCCTCGCGACGGCGCACGAGGACCAGAAGTTCGGCTTCGCCCTCACCGACGCCGAGCGCGTCGTCGCACGGATCCGCGAGCTGCCGTCGCTGCGCTTCCTCGGGATGCACTGCCACATCGGATCGCAGATCTTCGGCACCGCCGGGTTCGCCGAGTCGGCCTCGCGACTGGTCGAGGTGCACGCGCGCCTGCTCGCCGGGGGAGAGGTGCCCCTGATGAACCTCGGCGGCGGGTTCGGCATCGCGTACACCAGCGTCGACGACCCGACCGACATCGAAGAGCTCGCCGACGGCATCGTCGACGCCGTCGCCCGTGAGTGCGGCGCACGCGGCATCCCGCTGCCCGCCCTCGCCTTCGAGCCGGGGCGCTCCATCGTCGGGCGCGCCGGCGTCACGATCTACGAGGTCGGCACCACCAAGCCGGTCCGGGTCAGTGACGAGCTCGAGCGCCTCTACGTCAGCGTCGACGGCGGGATGAGCGACAACGCCCGTCCCGCCCTCTACGGCGCCTCGTACTCGGCGCGAGTCGCCAGCCGCACGAGCGAAGCCGCGCCGACGCTGGCCCGCGTGGTCGGCCGGCACTGCGAGTCCGGCGACATCGTCGTCGACGCCGAATACCTCCCCGGCGACGTGACCCCCGGAGACCTCCTCGCCGTGCCGGCGACCGGCGCCTACTGCTTCTCGCTCGCGAGCAACTACAACTACGTTCCGCGTCCGCCCGTGGTCGCCGTCTCGAACGGCGAAGCGCGCGTCATCGTGCGCGGCGAGACGATCGACGATCTGCTCACCCGCGACGCGGGCATCCCCACCGAAGGAGCCGAATGACGGACTACCGCCGCCTGCGCGTGGCCCTGCTCGGAGCCGGCGCCGTCGGCTCGCAGGTCGCCGCGCTGTTGCTCAAGCACGGAGACGAGCTGGCCGATCGTGCCGGAGCCGCCCTCGACCTCGTCGGCATCTCGGTGCGCGACCTCGACGCGCCCCGCGACGTCGACCTGCCGCGGGAACTGTTGACGACCGATCCCGAGCCGCTGCTCGTCGGATCCGACATCGTCATCGAGCTGATGGGCGGCATCGAGCCCGCGCGCACCAGCATCCTGCAGGCCATCGGAGCGGGCGCCGACATCGTGACCGCGAACAAGGCGCTGCTGGCCACGCACGGCCCCGAGCTCTTCGAAGCGGCCGACCAGGTCGGTGCCTCGATCTACTACGAGGCTGCCGCAGCCGGCGCCATCCCGATCATCCGCCCGCTGCGCGACTCGCTCGCCGGTGACCGCGTGCAGCGCATCATGGGCATCGTCAACGGAACGACGAACTACATCCTCGACCGGATGGACCGCGACGGCTCCGACTTCGCCGAGGTGCTCGCCGATGCGCAGGCGCTCGGCTACGCCGAGGCCGATCCGACGGCGGATGTCGAGGGGTACGACGCGGCGCAGAAGGCGGCCATCCTCGCCTCGCTGGCGTTCCACACCGCCGTCCCGCTCAACGCGGTGCACCGCGAGGGCATCACCCAGATCGACGCCGACATGATGGATGCCGCCCGCAAGGCGGGGTACGTCATCAAGCTGCTGGCGGTGTGCGAGCGCCTGTCCGACGCCGAGGTCTCGCCGTCGGGCGAGACCATCTCGGTGCGCGTCTACCCGGCGCTCGTTCCGCGCGAGCACCCGCTCGCCAGCGTGCACGGCGCCAACAACGCCGTCTTCGTCCAGGCCGAGGCCGCGGGCGACCTGATGTTCTACGGCGCCGGCGCCGGCGGCGTGCAGACCGCATCCGCCGTGCTCGGCGACGTCGTCTCGGCGGCGCGTCGCCACATCGCCGGCGGCGTCGGGGTGGGGGAGTCCACTCGGGCGAACCTCCCCGTCGTGCCGATCGGGCACGTCACGACGCGGTACCAGATCACCCTCGAGGTCGAAGACCGCCCCGGCGTTCTCGCCGCGGTCGCCGGCCTCCTCAGCGACGGCCGCGTCTCGATCGCGACCCTCGAACAGACCATCGTCACCGGGGACGACGTGCACACCGCGCGCCTGGTGATCGGAACGCACACGGCACGCGAGCAAGACCTCAGCGACACCGTCGGCGCGCTCAGCGCGAGCGGCGTCGTCACCCGGGTCGTCTCGGTGCTGCGGGTAGAAGGAGACTGACATGGCACATGTTTGGCAGGGAGTCCTGCGCGAGTTCGCCGACCGGCTCGACGTCACGGACGCATCGACCGTCGTGACCCTGGGTGAGGGCGGCACGCCGCTCGTGCCCGCACGGGAGCTGTCGCGACTGACCGGCGCCGACGTGTGGGTGAAGTTCGAGGGCATGAACCCCACCGGTTCGTTCAAGGACCGCGGGATGACGGTTGCGCTCTCGCGCGCCGTCGAGCACGGCGCGAAGGCCGTCATCTGCGCGTCGACCGGCAACACCTCGGCATCCGCCGCGGCCTACGCCGCCCACGCCGGCATCACCGCCGCGGTGCTGGTGCCCGAGGGCAAGATCGCGATGGGCAAGCTGAGCCAGGCCGTCGCGCACGGCGGCACGCTCATCCAGATCCGCGGCAACTTCGACGACTGCCTCGAGATCGCCCGCGAGCTGGCGGACCACTACCCGGTGCACCTCGTGAACTCGGTCAACCCCGACCGCATCGACGGCCAGAAGACCGCGGCCTACGAGGTCGTCTCGCAGCTGGGTGACGCCCCGGACTTCCACTTCATCCCCGTCGGCAACGCCGGCAACTACACGGCGTACTCCCGCGGCTACCGCGAGGAGGCCGCCCGCGGCGTCGCGACGCGGGTGCCGCGCATGTTCGGCTTCCAGGCCGCCGGCTCGGCGCCGCTCGTCCGCGGCGAGGTCGTGAAGAACCCCGACACCATCGCCACCGCGATCCGCATCGGCAACCCGGCGTCGTGGGACCTCGCGCTCGAGGCTCGCGATGCCACCGAGGGCTGGTTCGGCGCCATCGACGATGACCGCATTCTGGCGGCGCAGAAGCTCCTGGCCAGCACCGCCGGTGTTTTCGTCGAGCCGGCGTCGGCGATCTCGGTCGCGGGACTGCTCGATCGCGCCGAGGCGGGCGTCATCCCCGCCGGTGCGCGCGTCGTCCTCACCGTCACCGGTCACGGCCTCAAGGACCCGCAGTGGGCGCTGCGCAACCCCGACGGCACCGACGCCGAGCCCATCGTCGTCGACGCGACGACGAGCGAGGTCGCCTCGGTGCTCGACCTGGCGCCGCAGGCGTCGGCGTGACCCGATCGGTCGCGGTCCGGGTTCCCGCCACGAGCGCGAACCTCGGACCCGGGTTCGACACGCTGGGCCTCGCGCTCAGCGTCTACGACGAGCTCGTCGTGACGGAGCTGCCCGGCCCCGGCCTCGAGATCTCGGTCTCGGGCGAGGGGGCCGAGGACGTCCCCACCGACGCGTCGCACCTCGTGGTGCGCGCGATGGCCTACGCGTACGAGGCGTTCGGCCGCACGATGCCGGGCGTCCGCCTCGAGGCCGTCAACGCGATCCCGCACGGCCGGGGGATGGGCTCGTCGGGTGCGGCGGTCGTGGCGGGACTCCTCGCCGCGAAGGGCCTGCTGGCCGGCGACGTCGAGATCGGCGAGGACGCGCTGCTGCGGCTGGCCACCGAGCTCGAGGGGCATCCCGACAACGTCGCGCCCGCGCTCTTCGGCGGCCTGACGATCGCGTGGGTCGACGAGCGCGGCGGCCCGCAGCACAAGAAGCTGCTGGTGCACCGCGGCGTCGCGCCGCTGGTGTTCGTGCCGCAGTTCACGATGTCGACCTCGGTGGCGCGCGGGCTCGACCCGTTGCAGGTGCCGCGGGAGGACGCCGTCTTCAACCTGTCGCGGTCGGCCCTGCTCGTCGCGGCGCTGACGCAGAGCCCCGACCTGCTGCTCGCGGCGACGGAGGACAAGCTGCATCAGTCCTACCGTGCGCCGGCGATGATCGAGACCGACAAGCTCGTGCGGGCACTGCGCGCCGAGGGCTTCGCCGCGGTCATCTCGGGTGCAGGACCCAGCGTCCTCGTGCTCGCCGACGGCCCGGGTCGCCGTCTCGAGGCGGCGAGAATCGCCGCCTCTACCACAGACACCCCGTGGGACGCGCGGATGCTGGCCGTGGATGTGCGTGGTGGTATGGTGAGGGACCATACGGAGGGTTCCACAGCCACTGTGATCTGAGCCTCCGTCGCAATTCTGCGAATCACCGCGAACACCCCTGATCCACGCCCCGCGCCGCAGGCCGGAAGAGCGTGTCAGGTGGAGGGCGCCCGCCGTGGACGGCGTCGGATGCGGTTCTGTCATATCCACCGTGTAAGAGGAGAACTCGTGGAGTCCAACTCCGAGAACCTGACCATCGACGAGAGCGTCGAGAGCGTCACCGACATCAACACCGACCCGCAGACGGCCGTCGACGACGCGACCGTCGAGGAGACGCCGGTCGCCGAGCCCGAGGTCGAGGCTGCGCCCGCCGCCGAGACGCCCGCGGATGCCGCGCCCGCCGACGCTGCGCCGGCCGAATCCGCGCCCGTCGCCGACGAGAAGCCCGTCAAGGCGCCGCGCAAGCGCGCTCCGCGCCGCGCCAAGAGCACCGATGTTCCCGCCCCGGCCGCCGAGGACGCTCCGGCCGTCGCCGAGACCGCGACCACGGAAGCGCCCGCCGAGACGGCCGAGGCGCCGGTCGAGACCGCCGCCGCGGCCGAAGACCAGCCCGCGAGCGAGGACGCTCCGGCCGCTGCCGCGTCCGCCGACGCCGCCGAGGTCCCCGTCGACGAGGCGCCGAAGAAGCCCGCCCGCGGACGTGGCCGCGGCCGCGGCGCGAAGAAGGACGCCGCCGCGACCGAAGAGGTGTCGACCGACGCCCCGCAGGGCGCGCCGGCAGCCGCCGAGAAGGATGCCGCTGACGCCGCGGACACGCAGCCGGCGGCATCCGACGACAGCGCCGAGGGCACCGACGCCGACGACGCCGCCAAGTCCGAGTCGGGCGAGGCCGAGGGCGAGTCGTCCGGTCGCAGCCGTAGCCGCAGCCGCAGCCGCAACCGGAACCGCAACAAGGAGAACGGCGCGAACGGCAACGGTCAGGGTAACGACCAGAACGCCAACGCGAACCGCAACGCTCCCGCCGCAGCGGGTCCGTCCGAGGACGACGATAGTGCGGCGGGTCAGAACGGCCGGGGGCGCCAGCGCAACAAGCGCCGCGGCCAGGCCGGGGGCGGCGACGAGTTCGAGACGGAGATCGGCGAGGACGACATCCTCATCCCGATCGCCGGCGTGCTCGACGTCCTCGACAACTACGCCTTCGTCCGCACCACGGGCTACCTGCCCGGCACGCAGGACGTGTACGTCTCGCTGGGCCAGGTCAAGAAGTACAACCTCCGCAAGGGCGACGCCGTCGTCGGCGCGATCAAGCAGCCCCGCGAGGGCGAGCAGTCGAGCCGCCAGAAGTACAACGCGCTCGTCAAGGTCGACTCGATCAACGGCCTGTCGGTCGAAGACGCCGCGACGCGCGTCGAGTTCGGCAAGCTCACCCCGCTCTACCCGCAGGAGCGCCTGCGCCTCGAGACCGGTCCCGAGAAGCTGACGCAGCGCATCATCGACCTCGTCGCTCCCATCGGCAAGGGTCAGCGCGGCCTCATCGTCGCCCCGCCCAAGGCGGGCAAGACGATCGTGCTGCAGCAGATCGCGAACGCCATCGCGCAGAACAACCCCGAGGTCCACCTCATGGTCGTGCTCGTCGACGAGCGCCCCGAAGAGGTCACCGACATGCAGCGCACCGTCAAGGGCGAGGTCATCGCCTCGACGTTCGACCGTCCTGCCGAGGATCACACCACCGTCGCCGAGCTCGCGATCGAGCGCGCCAAGCGTCTGGTCGAGCTCGGTCGCGACGTCGTCGTGCTGCTCGACTCGATCACGCGCCTCGGCCGCGCCTACAACCTGTCGGCGCCGACCTCCGGCCGCGTGCTGACCGGCGGCGTGGACGCTTCGGCGCTCTACCCGCCCAAGCGCTTCTTCGGCGCGGCGCGCAACATCGAGAACGGCGGTTCGCTGACGATCCTCGCGACCGCGCTCGTCGAGACCGGGTCGAAGATGGACGAGGTGATCTTCGAGGAGTTCAAGGGCACCGGCAACAGCGAGCTGCGCCTCTCGCGCCAGCTGGCCGACAAGCGCATCTTCCCGGCCGTCGACGTCAACGCGTCCTCGACGCGTCGCGAAGAGATGCTGCTCTCGGCCGACGAGGTCAAGATCACGTGGAAGCTGCGTCGCGCCCTGGCGGGCCTCGACCAGCAGCACGCGCTCGGCGTCATTCTCGACAAGCTCAAGGAGACGCAGTCCAACGTCGAGTTCCTCGTGCAGATGCAGAAGTCGATCCCGGCGCCCGGCGGACACAGCAACGGGCACGAGAACAGCATCCGCTGATCGTGTTCGAGTCCGTCCGGGGGCTGCTCGACGAGCACCGCGCGGTGCAGGAGGAGCTCTCCGATCCCGCGGTGCACGCCGACGCGGCGCGCGCCAAGCGGGTCAACCGCCGGTACGCCGAGCTGTCGCGGATCGTCGCGGCCCACGACGCGTGGGTCGCGGCGTCCGACGACCTTGAGGCGGCGCGCGAGCTCGCCCGCGACGACGAGGCCTTCGCCGCGGAGGTACCCGCGCTCGAAGAGCAGCTGCACGACGCTCAGGAGCGGTTGCGGCGGCTCCTCATCCCGCGCGACCCGGACGACGCTCGCGACGTGATCATGGAGATCAAGCAGGGCGAGGGCGGAGCGGAGTCCGCTCTCTTCGCCGCCGACCTGCTGCGCATGTACCTCCAGTACGCCGCATCCCAGGGCTGGAAGACCGAGCTCCTCGAACGCAACGAGTCCGACCTCGGCGGCTACAAGGACGTCCAGGTCGCGATCAAGGGGTCGTCCTCCGACCCCTCGCAGGGCGTCTGGGCGCATCTGAAGTACGAGGGCGGCGTGCACCGGGTGCAGCGGGTGCCGGCCACCGAGTCGCAGGGACGCATCCACACCTCCACGACGGGCGTGCTGGTCTTCCCCGAGGTCGATGAGCCCGAGGAGATCCACATCGATCCCAACGACCTGAAGATCGACGTCTTCCGGTCGTCCGGCCCCGGTGGCCAGTCGGTCAACACGACCGACTCGGCGGTGCGCATCACGCACGTCCCGACCGGCATCGTCGTGTCGATGCAGAACGAGAAGAGCCAGCTGCAGAACCGCGAGGCGGGCATGCGGGTGCTGCGCGCGCGACTGCTCGCCAAGCAGCAGGAGGAGCGGGATGCCGCGGCATCCGATGCCCGTCGCTCGCAGATCCGGGGGATGGACCGCTCCGAGCGGATTCGCACCTACAACTTCCCCGAGAACCGCATCGCCGACCACCGCACCGGCTACAAGGCGTACAACCTCGACCAGGTCATGGATGGGGCGCTCGGTCCCATCATCGCGTCCGCCATCGCCGCGGACGAAGAAGCCCAGCTCGCCGCTCTCGGTCAGGACTGACGCCCACCGATCCACTCGCCTCGTTCAGCGGGTGCCACCGGCCCGGCATCCGCGCTCCCCGGCGACTCGACACCGGGGCGGGGGAGGTCAGATGTGGTATTCGGGGGCGGTCAGCACGGCGCGGGTGTCTTCGCCGGCGCGACGGGGGCGCGGACGTGCGGGCACGCCGACGAGGATCGAATCGGCCGGGGCATCCTTCGTCACGACGGCATTGGCACCCACCACGCTGTGCGCGCCGATCGTGATCGGGCCGAGGATCTTCGCGCCCGCACCGACGGCGACGCCGTCCTCGATCGTGGGATGCCGTTTGCCGGCGTCACGGGTCCGACCGCCGAGCGTCACCCCGTGATAGAGCATGACGTCGTCGCCGACGACGGCGGTCTCGCCGATGACGACCCCCATGCCGTGATCGATGAAGAACCGCCGCCCGATGCGGGCGCCGGGGTGGATCTCGATGCCCGTCAGCAGACGGGTCAGCTGCGACCCGGCGCGCGCGAGGAAGCGCGCGCGCCGGAGCCACAGGCGATGCATGACGCGGTGCGACCACACCGCGTGCAGCCCCGGGTACAGCAGCGCGATCTCGAGGCCGCTGCGCGCCGCAGGATCACGGAGCTTCGCGGCGGCCAGGTCTTCGCGCATGCGTGCTCGGAGCCGGGCCATCAGTCCTCGCGCAGGTCGGCGAACAGCGGCGTCGAGAGGTAGCGCTCACCGAACGACGGGATGATGACGACGATGTTCTTGCCCTCGGCCTCGGGACGGGCCGCGACCTGCAGCGCCGCCCAGACCGCCGCGCCGGACGAGATGCCGACGAGGATGCCCTCCTTCGAGGCGACCTCACGGGCGACGCGCACGGCGTCGTCGAAGGTGACGTCCTGCACCTCGTCGATGACGCTCTGGTCGAGGATCGGCGGGATGAAGTTCGGCCCGATGCCCTGGATCTTGTGCGGGCCGGGCTTGCCCTCGGTCAGCAGCGGGGAGTCCTTCGGCTCGACAGCCACGACGCGGACGTCGGCGACGCGCTCCTTGAGCACCTGGCCGACGCCGGTGATCGTGCCGCCGGTGCCGATGCCGGCGACGAAGTAGCCGATCTCGCCGTCGGTGTCGCGCAGGATCTCCTCGGCGGTCGTGCGCCGGTGCACATCGGGGTTGGCCTCGTTCGCGAACTGCTTCGCGAGCACCGCGCCGGGCGTCTCGGCGGCGATCTTCTCGGCCTCCGACACGGCGCCCTTCATGCCGAGAGAGGGGTCCGTCAGCACGAGCTCGGCGCCGTACGCCTTGAGCAGCAGCCGGCGCTCGGTCGACATCGACGAGGGCATCGTGAGGATGACGCGGTAGCCGCGGGCGGCGCCGACCATCGCGAGGGCGATGCCGGTGTTGCCGCTGGTGCCCTCGACGATCGTGCCGCCGGGCTGCAGCGCCCCGGACTTCTCGGCGGCGTCGACGATGGCGATGCCGAGGCGGTCCTTGACCGACGAGGCGGGGTTGTAGAACTCGAGCTTGGCCAGCACGGTGCCGGGCAGGCCTTCGCTGACGCGATTCAGGCGCACGAGAGGGGTGTTGCCGTACGCGGTGGTGATGTCGGGATGGATGCCGTGGGTGACCGGGTCGGACATGTCTGCCTTTCGAGTTTCGAGCGGATGCCGCGACGCGGCGGAGTCGTCGCCCAGCCTATTGTCGCGGCCCGAGCGCGGCTCGGAATGTGACGAATCGGAACGCCTGGCTAGGCTGGTCGGCGGCCATGAGCACCTCACCCGCATCCTCACCGCAGCCGCGCCTGGACGAGGTCCTGCGCGCCGCCGCGACGCAGCTCGCCGCGGCATCCGTGCCGACCCCGCAGGTCGACGCCGAGCTGCTGGCCGCGCACGTGCTGGGCATGGGCCGGGGCGAGCTGTCGGCGGCTCTGTTCCGCGGCGCCGACTTTCCCGCCGACGCGGCCGACCGCTTCGCAGAGCTCGTGGCCCGCCGCGCCGCCCGTGAGCCGCTGCAGCACCTGACCGGCACCGCACCCTTCCGGCACCTCGAGCTGCGGGTCGGCCCCGGGGTGTTCGTCCCGCGACCGGAGACCGAGACCGTCGCACAGATCGCCATCGACCTGCTCCGTGCCGCCGCGGGCCCCGAGCCGGTCGCGGTCGACCTCGGCACGGGCTCCGGGGCGATCGCGCTGGCACTCGCGACCGAGGTGCCCCACGCCCGCGTGCACGCGGCCGAGAACTCGGTGGACGCCTTCATCTGGACGAAGGAGAACTTCGCCCTCGTCGGAGCGCCGAACGCCCGGCTGGCCTTCATCGACCTCGAGCGGGCGTTCCCCGAGCTCGACGGGACGGTCTCCGTGCTCGTGTCCAACCCGCCGTACGTGCCCGACGACGCGATCCCGCGCGATCCCGAGGTGCGGCACTGGGACCCTCCTGCCGCCCTGTACGGGGGACCGGACGGCCTCGACGTCGTGCGCACGCTGTCGCGCGTCGGGCTGCGTCTGGTGCACCCGGGCGGCAGCATCGTGATCGAGCACGGTGAGCTGCAGGGCGCCGCGATCCGCGACATCCTCGCGGCGGACGGTTGGTCGGCCACGGCCACGCACCCCGATCTGACGATGCGCGATCGAACGACCACCGCGGTCCGCTCCTGAGACTCCAGCCTCCCCGCCGTAGACTGGACCGGTCATGTCTCCCGTATTCGACTGCCGCGATGAGACCCAGGTGCTCCCCGGCATGCGTCAGGCGCGTCAGGCCATCGGCCGCGGCGACCTCATCGTCATGCCCACCGACACCGTCTACGGCGTCGCCGCCGACGCGTTCAGCGCCTCGGCGGTGGCGAAGCTGTTGGCTGCGAAGGGCCGCGACCGGCAATCGCCGCCGCCCGTGCTCGTCGCCGGGGTCGCGACGATGCGCGCGCTCGTCGCCGAGGTGCCCGAGCCGGTCGAGCGCCTGGTCGAGGCGTTCTGGCCCGGCGGCCTGACCGTCGTGCTGCCCGCCCAGCCGTCGCTGTCGTGGGATCTGGGCGAGACGCGGGGGACGGTCGCGGTGCGGATGCCCGCCGACCGCTTCGCCCTCGAGCTCCTCGAGGAGTGCGGGCCGCTCGCCGTCTCGAGCGCCAATCTGACCAAGCAGCCGGCGGCGGTCTCGGTGGACGACGCGCTGCGGATGCTGGGCGACAGCGTCGCGGTGTACCTCGACGGCGGACCGGCGGCGACCGGCGTGGCCTCGACGATCGTCGACGCGACGGCACTCGTGGGCGCCGAGCCCGGGCCGGTGCGTGTGCTGCGCGACGGCGCGATCAGCCGCGAAGCGCTGCGCGAGATCCTCGGCGACCTGCTTGAGCCCGACACCGAGCCCGAGCACGCCGAAGCGGCGAACCGCACGCCGATGGAGCAGGGCTCCGGGGGCGATCCCGACTCGCCCGCCGGCGGCAGCGGCGCGTGAGGCTGTACCTGGCCACGTTCGTGGTCACGGCGCTCCTGACCTTCGGCCTGACCTGGCTGGTCTGGAAGCTGAGCCTCCGGTACAAGCTGTACCCCGCGATCCGTGAGCGCGACGTCCATAAGACCCCGACGCCCCGACTGGGCGGCGTGGGCATGTTCCTCGGCGCGGCGGCGGTCATCCTCACCTCCTCGCAGATCCCGTTCTTCTCGATCTTCTGGGCCAAGCCCGAGCCCATCTGGGCGATCCTGGGAGCGACGGCGCTGATCGTGGTCGTCGGCGTCGCCGACGACCTGTGGGACCTCGACTGGCTCATCAAGCTCGGCGCGCAGTTCCTCGCCGCCGGCATCGTGGTCGGCTTCGGCGGCGTTCAGCTGTATTCACTTCCGCTCGGCGGGCAGACCGTCGTCTCGAGTGCCGCGAGCTTCACGATCTCGGTGTTCTCGATCGTCGTGGTCATGAACGCGGTCAATTTCATCGACGGGCTCGACGGGCTCGTCGCCGGCGTCGCCCTCATCGCCAACGGCGTGTTCTTCACCTACACCTACCTGCTGGGCCGCGACTTCGGCGCCAGCAGCTACGCGAACCTCGCGTCGTTCCTGGCTGTCGTGCTCCTGGGCGTGTGCGCGGGATTCCTGCCCTTGAACTGGAACCCCGCCAAGCTGTTCATGGGCGACTCGGGCGCGCTCATGATCGGGCTGCTCATGGCGTGCTCGGCGATCCTCGTGACCGGCAGTCTCGTGCCGCCCACCGGCGACAACGACGTGTTCGGGCGCTCGCAGCTGCTGGGTGCGTTCATTCCGATCCTCCTGCCCGTCGTCGTCGTGCTGCTGCCGCTGCTGGACTTCGGCATGGCGGTCATCCGACGGATGTCGCGGGGCAAGTCGCCCTTCTCGCCCGACCGCAAGCACCTGCATCACCGCATGCTCGACATGGGCCACAGCGACCGCGACGCCGTCCTGGTGTTCTACTCGTGGACGACGGTCGTGAGCCTGTCGGTACTCCTGATGTACATCGGCACGACCGCCGCCTGGCCCGGCGACTACCTCCTCGGCGTCGGCTTCCTCGTCCTGGGCGTCGCGGCCTGCCTCGTCGTCACCTTCATCCCCGCCCGACCCTCGCGCCCCGCCGCATCCGAGAAAGAGCTCTCCCTGTGACCGCGAACACCCCCGACCCGACCGCTCGCCGGCGCATCTCGAGCACCCCCGTGCTGCGCGCCGCCCTCATCTGGGGCCTCCTGGTCGGCCTGCTCGTGGCGGGTGTCTTCGCGCTCGTCGGCGGCATGGTCGCCGGCGCGGACGGCGCGTGGAGCGGTGTGCTCGGCGCCCTCGTCGGCATCGTCTTTCCGGCGTTCACCGCGCTCAGCATCCTGCTCGGCAACCGCTGGTACGGGCACCCGCAGTGGCTGCAGATCTTCTTCGCCGTCGTGCTCGGAACCTGGCTGCTGAAGTTCGTCCTCGTCATCATCGCCCTGCTGCTGCTGTTCCAGGTGGAGTGGCTCGAGCGCGGCATCTTCGCGCTCGCGGTCATCGTCGCCGCCGTCGCGTCCCTCGTGGTCGACATCGTCGTGCTGAGCCGGATGCGGCTGCCGGGAGCCTCGGATGTCGATCTGCCGACCGCGGACTCGATCGACGATTAGGTCGAGGCGGAACCTTTGGTAGTGTGGGACTACACTCTGCGGCCGGTGTGCAGTGGCGACACTGAGGCCCCGCTGGAGTCGTTCCCCTTCTGACCCTCACCGAGCTAGTCCTGGCTGGCCCGAGAAGCTGGAGCCAATACGTTGACTCAAGCGACGACGATTGTCGCAGCGGCGGCATCGGACAACGAGTTCCACCCGCCGTCCATCTCCGACTTCTTCCCGCCGGCTCTGCTGTTCGAAGGCACTCCCTTCGAATTCACGCGGATCAGCATGGTTCAGGTCATCGCCACCGTGCTGCTGGTGCTCTTCCTCGTGCTGGGCACGCGCCGCCTCTCGGTCGTCCCCGGACGATTCCAGAGCGTCGTCGAGTTCGGCTTCGGATTCGTCCGCAACCAGGTCGTGTACCAGGTGCTGGGCGAGAAGGACGGCCGCCGCTTCCTCCCGCTGCTGACGGCCATGTTCTTCACGATCCTGTTCATGAACCTGACGGGCGTCATCCCCGGCATGAACATCGCGGGAACCTCGGTGGCCGGTGCGCCGCTGGTGTTCGCGCTCGTGGCCTACGTCATGTTCATCTACGCGGGCATCAAGCGCCACGGCGTCGGGCACTTCCTGAAGAACTCGCTCGTGCCGAGCGGCGTTCCGGTGTACCTGCTGCCGATCATCGCGCTCGTCGAGCTCATCTCGACCTTCATCGCGCGTCCGGTGTCGCTGTTCCTGCGACTCCTGCTGAACATGATGGTCGGGCACCTCATGCTCGTCCTGTTCTTCGCGGCGACGCAGTTCTTCCTGCTCGGGCTCAACGCGTTCACGCCGCTCGCGGCGGGCACGCTCGCCATGGGCTTCGCCTTCACCCTCTTCGAGATCTTCGTCTCGATCCTCCAGGCCTACGTCTTCACGATCCTCACCGCGGTCTACATCCAGCTCGCGGTCGCGGAAGAGCACTGACGAGCAGCTGACCGGCTGCTCGCCCTACGAAAGGAAAACAACCAGTGGACGCAACGACGGTTCTCGCCCAGGTCACCGGCAACATCGCGACCGTGGGTTACGGCCTCGCGGCCATCGGCCCCGCCATCGGCCTCGGCATCATGATCGGCAAGACCATCGAGTCGACCGCCCGTCAGCCCGAGCTCGCCGGCCGCCTGCAGAGCACCATGTTCATCGGTGTCGCCTTCATCGAGATCCTCGCGCTGATCGGCATCGTCACGCCGTTCATCTTCAACGCGCTCTGATCCGAACGCGACCCATAGATAAGGAGACAGGATGCTGAACGCTCTTGTCACGCTTGCGGCGGAGGAGGGGTCGAACCAGGTCCCCATCCTCCCGGCGGTCTACGACATCATCTGGTCGGCTGTCTGCTTCCTCGTCATCATCTTCGTGGTGGTGCGCTACGCGATGCCGCGCCTGAACACGGTGCTCGACGCGCGCAGCGCAGCCATCGAGGGCAACATCGCCAAGGCCGACGAGGCTCAGCGCAAGGCGGAGGCGGCTCTCGAGGAGTACACGGCCCAGCTGGCCGAGGCTCGCAAGGAAGCCGGCGAGATCCGCGACGCTGCTCGCGAGGACGGTCGCAAGATCGTCAGCGAGGCGAAGCAGAACGCCTCGGCTGAGGCCGAGCGTCTCACCGCGGCTGCGCACACGCAGATCGAGGCCGAGCGTCAGGCGGCCGCCGTCTCGCTGCGCAGCGAGGTCGGCACGCTGGCGCTCGACCTGGCCGGCGGCGTCATCGGCGAGACCCTGTCCGACGATCAGAAGGCGCAGGCCGTCGTCGATCGCTTCCTCAGCGAGCTCGAGGCTTCCGAGAAGGCGTCGAACTGATGGGCAGCGCGACCACTCAGGCGCTCGTCGCGACAACGTCGGCGATCGGCGCCGCGTCCGGGCTCACGCTCGACGTCGCCGGTGAGCTGTTCGTCGCCGCGCGGGCTCTGGCGGACTCGCCGCAGCTGAGCGGCGCGCTGACGGACGACACCGCGTCGCTGCAGGCTCGCGACGCGGTCGTCACCCAGGTGTTCGGTTCGGTGTTCGCGCCGCAGACCGTGGCGCTGCTGCAGGTTGCGGCCGAGCAGCGCTGGTCGTCGGTCGACGACTTCGTCGACGCCGTCGAGGAACTCGCGATCCGCGTCGCGGCCGTCGCCGACACCGGAGACCTCGAGAACGAGTTGTTCGGTGTGCTGCACGCCATCGCGGGCAACCCCGAGCTCGAACTCGCACTCGGCAGCCGTCTCGGCGACGCGTCCGCGAAGGGCGCACTCGTTGACCGTCTGCTCGACGGGCGCGCCGGCGCCGGAGCGCGACTGGTCGCTTCGGCCGTCGTGCAGCGTCCGCGCGAACGTCGGGTGCGGCAGCTGCTCGAGCGCGCGATCCGCATCGTGTCGAGCCAGCGCGGTCGCATCGTCGCCACCGTCCGCACGGCGGCTCCCCTGAACGACCACCAGCGCGCGCGCCTGACCGACACCCTGTCCCGCCGTTACGGCACCGCGGTCGCGCTCAACCTGATCGTCGACCCGGCGGTCGTGGGCGGGCTGCGCATCGAGATCGGCGACGACGTCATCGACGCGACGGTCGCCTCTCGCCTCTCCGATCTCCGCCAGCGACTGGCGGGCTGACACACCTCCTCCTCGCCCGCAGGGGCGGACCCGGCCGGACGCATCCGGACCCACAGACTCAGGACCGAAGGAACACCATGGCAGAACTGTCCATCAGCCCGGATGTCATCCGTGACGCGCTGAAAGACTTCGTCGCCGCGTACGAGCCCACCGGGGCCGCCGCGACCGAGGTCGGCACCGTCGTCGACGCGGCCGACGGCATCGCCCACGTCGAGGGACTGCCCGGCGTCATGGCGAACGAGCTCGTCCGCTTCGAGAACGGCGTCGAGGGTCTCGCCCAGAACCTCGACGAGCACGAGATCGGTGTCGTGATCCTCGGTGACTTCGCCGGGATCCAGGCCGGCCAGAAGGTCACCCGCACCGGCGAGGTCCTCTCGGTCGGTGTCGGCGAGGGCTACCTCGGCCGCGTCGTCGACCCGCTCGGCAACCCGATCGACGGTCTCGGCGAGATCGCGACCAGCGGTCGTCGCGCACTCGAGCTGCAGGCGCCCGGCGTCATGCAGCGCAAGAGCGTCCACGAGCCGATGCAGACCGGCATCAAGGCCATCGACGCGATGATCCCCGTCGGCCGCGGTCAGCGTCAGCTGATCATCGGCGACCGCCAGACCGGCAAGACGGCCATCGCGATCGACACGATCATCAACCAGAAGGCCAACTGGGAGTCGGGCGACGTCAACAAGCAGGTCCGCTGCATCTACGTCGCCATCGGCCAGAAGGGCTCGACCATCGCTTCGGTGAAGGGCGCGCTCGAGGACGCCGGTGCCATGGAGTACACGACGATCGTCGCGGCTCCGGCATCCGACCCCGCCGGCTTCAAGTACCTCGCCCCCTACACCGGTTCGGCCATCGGCCAGCACTGGATGTACGAGGGCAAGCACGTCCTGATCATCTTCGACGACCTGTCGAAGCAGGCCGAGGCCTACCGTGCCGTGTCGCTGCTGCTGCGCCGTCCGCCGGGCCGCGAGGCATACCCCGGCGACGTGTTCTACCTGCACTCGCGTCTGCTCGAGCGTTGCGCGAAGCTGTCGGACGAGCTCGGCGCCGGATCGATGACGGGCCTGCCCATCATCGAGACGAAGGCGAACGACGTCTCGGCCTACATCCCGACCAACGTCATCTCGATCACCGACGGCCAGATCTTCCTGCAGTCGGACCTGTTCAACGCGAACCAGCGTCCCGCGGTCGACGTCGGCATCTCGGTGTCGCGCGTCGGCGGTGACGCGCAGGTCAAGTCGATCAAGAAGGTGTCGGGCACGCTCAAGCTCGAGCTGGCCCAGTACCGCTCGCTCGAGGCCTTCGCCATGTTCGCCTCCGACCTCGACGCCGCCTCGCGTCGTCAGCTCGCCCGTGGTGCGCGTCTGACCGAGCTGCTCAAGCAGCCGCAGTACTCGCCGTACCCGGTCGAGGAGCAGGTCGTGTCGATCTGGGCCGGCACCAACGGCAAGCTCGACACGATCGAGGTCGAGGATGTGCTGACGTTCGAGCGCGAGCTGCTCGACTACCTGAAGCGCAACACCACGATCCTCGACACGCTGCGCGAGACCAACGTGCTGGGTGACGACACGGTCGCCGAGCTCGAGAAGGTCGTCGACGCGTTCGTGCTCGAGTTCCGGGGTGGGAAGGGCCAGGCCATCAACAAGCCCGGCACCGAGGAGACCGCCGCAGCCGCAGCCGACGACGTGAACCAGGAGCAGATCGTCAAGGGCCGCCGCGGCTGACGCGGAGGACGACACACTTATGGGCGCACAACTCCGGGTCTACAAGCAGAAGATCAGCTCTGCTCAGACGACCAAGAAGATCACGAAGGCGATGGAGCTCATCGCGGCTTCGCGCATTCAGAAGGCGATGGGTCGCGTCCGCGCGTCCTCTCCCTTCGCGCGGGCCGTGACGCGCGCCGTCTCCGCGGTGGCGACCCACTCCGACGTCGAGCACCCGCTCACGACCGAGCGCGAGACGATCCGCCGTTCCGCGGTGGTCATCTTCGCCTCCGACCGCGGCCTCGCCGGCGCGTTCAACTCGCAGATCCTCCGTGAGGGTCTCGAGCTGGCCGAGCTGCTGCGGTCGCAGGGCAAGGAAGTGGACTACTACCTCGTCGGCCGCAAGGCCGTCGGGTACTTCCAGTTCCGTCGTATGCGGTCGGCGGGGGAGTGGACGGGTGACACCGACACGCCGCACTTCAGCACGGCCGAGCAGATCGCCGGCGCGCTTCTCGACGCATACGCGCAGGGTGGCGAGGACGGCGGCGTGGACGAGATCCACCTCGTCTTCAACCGGTTCGTCAGCATGATGACGCAGACTCCCGAGTCGGTCCGACTGCTGCCGCTCGAGGTCGTCGAGGCCGACGCCGCCGGTGCCGAGCAGGCGCCGGTGTACCCGCTGTACGAGTTCGAGCCCGACCCCGAGACGGTGCTCGACGCTCTGCTGCCGGTGTACGTGCAGAGCCGCGTCTTCAACGCACTCCTCCAGTCGTCGGCCGCGAAGCACGCCGCGACCCAGAAGGCGATGAAGTCGGCCAGCGACAACGCCGACAAGCTCATCACCGACTACACCCGCCTGCGCAACAACGCTCGCCAGGCCGAGATCACTCAGCAGATCGCCGAGATCGTCGGCGGCGCCGACGCTCTGGCGTCGGGCAAGTAAGACCAACCGAAAGAGACAGACATGACTACCGTCACTGCCGAAGCCACGTCGGTCGTCGGCCGCGTTGCGCGCGTCACCGGCCCCGTCGTCGACATCGAGTTCCCGCACGACTCGATCCCCGACATCTACAACGCGCTCAAGACCACGATCACGGTCAACGGCGAGTCCACCGAGATCACCCTCGAGGTCGCTCAGCACCTCGGCGACGACCTCGTCCGTGCCATCTCGCTGAAGCCGACCGACGGCATGGTCCGCGGCCAGGAGGTGCGCGACACCGGCGGCCCGATCACAGTTCCCGTCGGCGACGTCACCAAGGGCAAGGTCTTCAACGTCACCGGTGACGTGCTGAACGCCGCCGAGGGCGAGACCATCGAGGTCACCGAGCGCTGGGGCATCCACCGCGCGGCCCCGAACTTCGACCAGCTCGAGTCGAAGACGCAGATGTTCGAGACCGGCATCAAGGTCATCGACCTGCTGACGCCCTACGTGCAGGGTGGAAAGATCGGCCTCTTCGGCGGTGCCGGCGTCGGCAAGACCGTCCTCATCCAGGAGATGATCCAGCGCGTCGCGCAGGACCACGGTGGTGTGTCGGTGTTCGCCGGTGTCGGTGAGCGCACGCGTGAGGGCAACGACCTCATCGGCGAGATGGAGGAGGCGGGCGTCTTCGACAAGACCGCCCTCGTCTTCGGCCAGATGGACGAGCCGCCGGGGACGCGCCTGCGCGTCGCCCTGTCGGCCCTGACGATGGCGGAGTACTTCCGCGACGTGCAGAAGCAGGACGTGCTGCTGTTCATCGACAACATCTTCCGCTTCACGCAGGCGGGTTCCGAGGTGTCGACGCTGCTCGGCCGCATGCCCTCCGCGGTGGGCTACCAGCCGAACCTCGCCGACGAGATGGGTGTCCTCCAGGAGCGCATCACCTCGACGCGCGGTCACTCGATCACCTCGCTGCAGGCGATCTACGTCCCCGCCGACGACTACACCGACCCGGCACCGGCGACGACCTTCGCGCACCTCGACGCGACCACGGAGCTCTCGCGCGAGATCGCGTCGAAGGGTCTGTACCCCGCCGTCGACCCGCTGAGCTCGACCAGCCGCATCCTCGACCCCCGCTACATCGGTGACGACCACTACCGCGTGGCCACCGCCGTGAAGCAGATCCTGCAGAAGAACAAGGAACTGCAGGAGATCATCGCGATCCTCGGTGTCGACGAGCTCTCGGAAGAGGACAAGATCGTCGTGTCGCGCGCACGCCGCATCCAGCAGTTCCTCTCGCAGAACACCTACATGGCCAAGAAGTTCACCGGCGTCGAGGGCTCCACGGTCCCGATCAAGGAGACCATCGAGTCGTTCGACGCGATCGTCAAGGGTGATTTCGACCACGTCGCCGAGCAGGCGTTCTTCAACGTCGGCGGCATCTCCGACGTCGAAGAGAAGTGGGCCAAGATCCAGAAGGAGAACAGCTGACATGGCTCTGACGGTCACGCTCGTCTCCGCCGAGGCGGAGGTCTGGTCGGGCGAGGCATCGCTCGTCGTGGCCAAGACCGTCGAGGGCGAGATCGGCTTCATGGCGGGTCACGAGCCGGTCCTGGCGATCCTCGCCGAAGGGCAGGTCCGCATCACCCAGCCCGGCGGCGAGAAGATCGTCGCCAACGCGCAGGACGGCTTCCTGTCGATGGAGGGCGATGAGCTCACCATCGTCGCCGGCAACGCCGCCCTGGCCTGACACAGAACGAACCAGAGACCACACCCCGTCTGGGGCCGCGCGAGTCGCGGTCGCCCGGACGGGGTGTGGTCTCTCGTATGAAGGGGATCATCCGGATGCTGGTGCTGCTGCCGCCCTCCGAGACGAAGCGCATCGGCGGCACCGGTGCGGCGCTCGACCTCGACGCGCTCGCGTTGCCGCAACTCGCGCCCGAGCGGCGGGCGGCCGTCGCGGCGCTCGTCGCGCTGTCGGCCGATCCCGGCACCGCCGCTCGCGTGCTCAAGCTGAGCGCCCGGCAGCTCGGCGAGGTCGCCGTGAACGCGGCGCTGCCGACGGCGCCGACGATGCCCGCGATCGATCGCTACACCGGTGTGCTCTTCGACGCGCTCGACGCGTCGACGCTCGAGCCGGCCGCGCGCGGCTGGATCGGCGAGCACGTCCTGATCCAGTCGGCTCCGTTCGGTCCGGTCGGCGCGCTCGACGCGATTCCGGCCTACCGCCTGGCGGCCGGCGCCGCTCTGCCCGGCATCCCGCCGCTCCGGCGGCACTGGGCGGCGGCGTCGACCGCGGCGCTCGCGGCGACCGATGCCCCGTTCCTGCTCGACCTGCGCTCGGAGGCGTACGTGGCGCTCGCGCCGGCGCCGGCGTCCATCCCGTCGGCGTTCGTGCGGGTCGTCACGGCGGGCGCCGACGGCACCGTGCGCGCCCTGAACCATTTCAACAAGCACGCGAAGGGCGAGCTCGTCCGCGCCATGGCGCGTTCGGTCGCCGAGATCACCTCGCGTGAGGACTTCCTGTCCTGGGCGACGTCGGCGGGCTGGGAGGTTCGCGACGGCGACAAGGCGGGCGAGCTGCAGATCGTCGTCTGACCGCGGGGCGAATGTGGCCGCCGTATGCCGCACACGGCAGGGCGGTCTTCGCTAGCATGAGCGGCGACCGCCGACGCGACCGCGTCGACGCGGGTCACGACTGAGGAGGTCGTTCATGCCGGATTACTACGACGGTGGTGGTGCAGGCGTAGGAGCGTTCCTCGCCTTCTTCTTCCTGATCCTGCCCGTCATCCTGATCCTCGCCCTCGCCGGCTACCTGATCAGCTCGTTCTTCTACATGAAGATCTTCGAGAAGGCGGGTGTGCAGGGGAAGTGGCGTGCTTGGGTGCCGATCTACCGCGAACTCGTGTTCGCCAAGCTCGGCGACCTCTCGCCGTGGGTCATGCTGGGCGCGTTCCTCGTGACCGCGGTGCTCAGCAACATCCCGGTGATCGGTCCGATCCTCGGCTACGTCGCGATCGTCGCTCTCGCGATGGCGAGCTGGCGCGTCGGACTGAAGCTGGGCAAGGACTGGCCGCTCGTGCTGCTTTACATCATCCCCGGCATCGGCGGTCTGATCTGGCTCGGCATCGCGGCGTTCTCGAACGCGCCGTGGAACCCGAATGTGCAGCCGTCGCCGTGGCGTACCTCGTTCCTGCGCGACACCACCGTCTGGCGCGGCATCCCCGTGCAGCCCGACGGGGGCCCGGCACCGGCTGCCGGCTACGGCGCGCCCGGCGCCGGCTACGTACCCCCGGCCGGAGGAACCCCGTCGTCGCCGGCTGGCGCGTACCCGCCGCCGACCACGCAGACCCCGCCTTCGACCGAGCCGCCGGCGCCCGGCGCACCGCGTCCCTGACCGATTCGGAGCCCTCGCCCTCGTGGCGGGGGCTCCGTCGTCGTTTCGGGGTTAGCGTGGGGGGATGGTCGAAGCAGTGCCCTCACGCAGACTCGGTTCCTCCGGACTCCTCGTCTCGGCCGTCGGGCTGGGGTGCAACAACTTCGGCCGCCGGGGCACCGTCACCGAGACCATCGACGGGACGGTCGCGGTCATCGACGCCGCGCTCGACGCCGGTGTCACCTTCTTCGACACCGCTGACATCTACGGGGGCGAGCCCGGCCTCTCCGAGACGCTCATGGGCGAGGCGCTGCGCGGCCGTCGCGACCGGATCGTGCTGGCGACGAAGTTCGGGCACAGCGCCGTCGACCTCGGCCTGCCCGGGGCCAAAGGCTCGCGTGCGTACATCCGCCGCGCCGTGGAGGCGTCCCTCGAGCGGCTGCAGACGGACTGGATCGACCTCTACCAGCTCCACACGCCCGACCCGGAGACGCCGATCGAAGAGACGCTCGACGCGCTGACCGAGCTCGTGCGCGAGGGCAAGGTGCGCTACATCGGGCACTCGAACTTCTCCGGCTGGCAGATCGCCGAGGCCGAAGCCGTCGCCCGGGCGCGCGGTGACGTGCCCTTCGTGTCGGCGCAGAACCACTACAGCCTCCTGGCGCGCGCCGCCGAGCGCGAGGTGCTCCCCGCGGTGCGGCGATACGATCGCGGTCTGCTGCCCTACTTCCCGCTGCACAACGGACTACTCACCGGCAAGTTCATGCGCGATCACGTTCCGGCCGACTCTCGCGTGGCGCGCGAGCGGCGTCACCTCTGGGAGAAGGCGCCGTGGGACGCCCTCGACGCCTACCGCGCATTCTGCGACGAGCGTTCGATCACGATGCTCGAGGCCACCATCGGCTGGCTGCTCGCCCAGCCCGCACTCAGCAGCGTCATCGCCGGCGCGACGTCGCCGGAACAGGTGCGGACGAACGCGGCGGCGGCATCCGCGTGGCAGCCGACCCCCGCCGAGCTGGACGAGATCGACGGATTCTTCCCGCTGCCCGCGGACCCCGCTGCGGGCTGACGAACCCGCGGATCGGGCGGGTCTACTAGAGTGTGACACGCCGACCCGTCGACGAAGGAAGAGTGACAGCGTGCCCGAACCCACGACCCAATCCCGGATCGTGGACGCCCCGTCCGGTGCGATCGAGCTCCGTTGGGCGGCTGCGACCGACACCGGACGTCGTCGAGACAGCAACCAGGATGCCGTCCTCGCGGAGTATCCGCTCTTCATCGTGGCCGACGGCATGGGCGGTCACATCGGCGGCGAGATCGCCAGCGCGAGCGCCGTCGACCGACTGCGGGCGGTCGCCGAGCGCGGCGTCGTGACGCCGGAGGACATCGAAGAGGCGCTCGAGCGCGCGGTGGGCGACATCGCCGATCATCCCGAGACGACCGACGATGGCACCGGCACCACGGTCACGGGTGTCTACCTCGACATCGTCGACGGCGAGCCGCAGTGGATCACCCTGAACATCGGCGACTCGCGCGTGTACCTGTTGCGCGACGAGGCGATCGCGCAGGTCACCACGGATCACTCCGTCGTGCAGGAGCTCGTCGCCGCGGGGCGGCTCAGCCCCGAAGAGGCCGAGCAGCACCCCTACGGCAACGTCATCACGCGCGCCGTCGGCCCGAGCGACGGCGTCACCCCCGACTACGTGCGACTCGACGTCGTGGACGGCGATCGCTTCGTCATCTGCAGCGACGGCCTCACCAAGGAGCTCACCGACTACGGCATCCTGCACTTCCTGCTCGAGAACGCTGATCCGGCCGCGGCCGTGACGGCGATGATGCACGCGGCGCTCGAGAACGGCGGCCGCGACAACGTCACGATCATCGTGCTCGACGCGCACTTCGCCGCTTCCGCGAGCGATGCGCCCGAGGCCGCCGGGCCCGGCGAGTCCTCCCCAGTCGCGGACTGACCGAGCTCGTCCACCGCTTCGCCGCGGGCCGCCGCACGGCACCCACGCGGGCGATTGAGTTGATGCCGTGCATACGACGGCCGAACTCGACGACCCCATCCGGATGCCGCCGCCTCCACCGGAGCCCGCACGTCCCGGGTTCCCGCTCTGGGCTGCGCTCGTGCCCGCGGTCGGTGCTGCCGTCCTGTGGCAGATCACCGGCTCGGCGACGGCGCTGTGGTTCGCGGCGATCGGACCTCTTGCCGCCGTGGCGGCCGTGCTCGACGCCGCCCGGGTCAGGCGTCGCCACCGCCGCCGCGCACGGCGAGAGACCGCGTCGGCGCTCGCGGCGGCTCGCGCGGACCTGGCGCGCCGCCACGACGTCGAGCGCAGGGCGCGATGGCGGGTGACCCCCGATGTCGCCGGATACCTCGCCCGCCCCGCTGAGATCTGGCGGCCCGTGCCGGGGCGCGGCAGCGTGGTCGTCGTCGGGGCGGGAACCGACGCTTCCGCGGTCCGCATCGAGGGTGACACCGAGGCGGCGCGCGACCTCCGCCGTGAGGCTGGGAGGCTCGACCGCGCCCCCGTAGGCGTGCCGCTGACGGCAGGGATCGCCGTGATCGGTCCCCGTGTCGCGGCGGCTGCGGTCGCACGCGCGCTCATCGCGCAGTTGTGCCTCACGCACCCGCCCGACCGGCTGCGCGTCGAGGGCCTGCGGGCCGACGGCGACGCTCGTATGCCGCACGCGAGCGGAACCGGGAGTCTTCGCCTGTGGGGCGGTGCCGCCTCCGCCATTCCCGCTGACGCCGACGCCGTCATCGTGTGCGTGGACGCGGGGGCGCCGCCGCCGCGCTGCGCCGCCGTGGTGCGGCTGCTCGGACCCGACGACGCCGTGCTCGAATACGACGGGCTCGCCGTGCCGGTGCGCCCGGAAGTCCTCGGGCGGGATGCCGCGGACGCGGTGTACGAGCTGATGCGCGAGCAGCAGGCGGCGTTGGCCGGACCGCCTGCGACACCGGCGACATTCGGAGACCTGGCCTCGGCGCCGTCGGGCGGATTGCGGGTCGCTCTCGGGTCGGGAGCGACGGGACTCGTCGCGGTCGATCTGGTCGACGACGGCCCGCACGCGGTCGTCGTCGGCGTCACGGGTTCGGGCAAGAGCGAGCTGCTGGTGACGTGGGTCGCGGCGCTCGCGGCCAGGTTCGGTCCCGACCGTGTGGTCTTCCTGCTCGTGGACTTCAAGGGCGGCAGGTCGTTCGACCCCTTGACGGCGTTGCCGCACGTGACGGGCGTCGTGACCGACCTGGATGACACCGCGGCGCTACGGGCCATCGACAGCCTGACGGCCGAGGTGCGGCATCGCGAGCGCGTCCTGGCGGAACACGGCGCGCGTGACGTGACCGAGGTCGACGGCATCCTGCCACGGCTGGTGGTCGTGGTCGACGAGTACGCGGCCCTCCCCGCCGCACATCCCGGCCTGCATGCGGTCTTCGCCGACATCGCCGCGCGGGGCCGCGCCCTCGGGATGCATCTCGTGCTGGCGACGCAGCGCGCCGCGGGCTTCCGTGAAGCGGTGCTCGCCAACGCGCCCTTGCGAATCGCGCTCCGCGTCAGCGACCCGGGCGAGTCGCGCGCGGTGATCGGTTGCATCGATGCAGCGGCGATCCCCGGCGGCTCGTCCGACCGCGGCACGGCGCTCGTGCGAGGTGCCGCGGACAGCGAGCCCCGGCTGTTGCGGGTGACGCGGTGCCCCCGTGAGGCGATCGACGAGATCGCGGCCGCGGCCCGGGCGGCCGGGCACGCTCCGGTGCGGCGCCCCTGGCTGCCGCCGCTGCCGACATCGCTGCCGCTCGATTCCCTCCGGCAGGCGGGGCGGATCGTCCTTGGAGTGGCGGACGAGCCGGCCGAGCAGCGCCAGCGTGTCGTCGCACTCGGCGACGATGCGCCCGGCCTCGTGGTCGTCGGACGATCCGGGGCCGGTCGGTCGTCCGTCCTGCGAGCCGTCGCGGCGCAGGTCGCTCCCGAGCGATGCTGGCGGGTGCCGGCGGACCCTGAGGGTGCCTGGGATGCCGTGAGCACGCTGCCCGGCGCGGAGGCGGGCACCGTCGTCATCATCGACGACCTCGATCTGCTTCTCGCGCGCCTGCCCGGTGACTACGCCGCCGAGGCCGGCGCCGGGCTCGAACGCGTCGCGCGCGAGGCGCGCGGGCGCGGCATCCGTCTGGTCTGCTCCGCTCAGCGCGTGACGGCGGCGGTCGGACGCATCGTCGATCACATTCCGGACCGCGTCGTGCTCGCGGCGGCATCGCGGGCCGAGTACGTGGCCCTCGGCGGTGAGGCGCATCATCACGACGGACGTCTTCCGCCCGGGCGGGGGAGGTGGGGCGGCACTCTCGTCCAGTTCGCCCACGACACCGCGGCGGGCGCGACTGTTCCGACGACGCCCGATCAGCCGGTGACCTTCTGGCCCCGGCACGCCACGGGCTTCGTGGCGCCGGCCGTCGACCGCACCTTCGCCACCCTCGACGCGTGGCGGCGACGCGGCATCGAGATCGTCGAGCTCGGCGCGGCGACGCCGCTTCGCACCGGGTGCGTCGTGTGGGGCACGCCGGAGACATGGATCGGTCGGTGGCGAGGGGCCGGCGCCGACGCGGCGCGCCGGCAGCTCGTCGTCGACGCCGCGTGCGGGCCCGAGGTGCGTCTGATCACGGGCAATCGAGAGCTGCCGCCCTACGCGGCACCGGGAAGGTCGCGGGCCTGGCTCTTCGACACCAAGAGCGAGCGGGTGCGCCGCGTCGTCCTCCCCGGTGCCCAGGAGACGCGACGGTGACGGCCGCGTCAGGCGAGGACGTCAGCGGGATCGGTCAGGTCGATACCGTGAGCGGTCGCGACGCCGTCGTTCACGACGTGGCCGGCCGTGGTGTTCAGGCCGGCCGCCAGCGCGGGGTCGGCGCGCAGCGCGTCGCGCCACCCCCGCCGGGCGATCTGGCGGATGTAGGGCAGGGTCGCGTTGGTCAGAGCCGCGGTCGAGGTGTTCGGGACGGCACCGGGCATGTTCGCGACGCAGTAGAAGACGCTCTCATGGACGGTGAACGTCGGTTCAGCGTGCGTCGTCGCACGGGTGTCTTCGAAGCAGCCGCCCTGATCGACCGCGATGTCGACCAGTACCGACCCCGGGCGCATGCGTGCGACGGTCTCGTTGCGGACCAGCTTGGGGGCCTTCGCTCCCGGGATCAGGACCGACCCGATGACCAGGTCCGACCCGATGACCGCCCGGTCGAGGTCGAGCGGGTTCGACGCCGCGGTCTTCACTCGGCCCTGGAAGTGGTCGTCGAGGAAGCGCAGCCGCTGAATGTTCGTGTCGAACACCGTGACATCGGCGCCCATGCCCGCGGCAACGTACGCGGCGTTCGCGCCGGCGACGCCGCCGCCGATCACCGTCACCGTCGCGGGACGCGTGCCCGGGACGCCGGACATGAGCAGCCCGCGCCCGCCCGCGGAGCGCAGCAGCGTCGAGGCGCCGACCATGGGGGCCAGGCGCCCGGCGACCTCGCTCATGGGCGCGAGGAGCGGCAGCCCGCCACCCGCGACCTGCACGGTCTCGTAGGCGATCGCGGTCACCCCGTCGGCGACGAGCCGCTCGGTCAGGGCGCGGTCGGCCGCGAGGTGCAGGTAGGTGAAGATCACGAGGTCGTCGCGGAAGCGGTGATACTCGCTGGCGATGGGCTCCTTCACCTTGAGCAGCAGCTCGGCGCGAGCCCAGACCTCGTCCGCGTCGTCGAGGAGCACCGCTCCGGCCTCGACGTACTCCGCGTCCGGCAGAGACGACCCGATGCCGGCTCCGCGCTGCACGAAGACCTCGTGTCCGGCGGCGACCAGGTCGTGCACGCCGGCGGGCGTGAGGGCGACCCGGTACTCGTTGTTCTTGACCTCGCTGGGAACGCTGATGCGCATGGCAGTCCTTTCCGCGCTCCCTTGTGAGGAGCGGCTACACCGTCGGCCGGATGATGCCGACATCCTGTCCGCCGCCGAGCACGGTCAGCGGGAGCTTCGCGATGACGGGCGCGACCTGAGCCGCCTCGAGGGCGCCGGCCCGCACGAGCAGGGTCAGGGCGATCGCGCTCGCGGCGCGGCCGTTGCCGTCGAGGACCTTGAGCGCAGCGGTCGTCCCGTCGGGTGCGACCATCACCATCACGCCTTCGGCACCCGTCTTGGCGAACACGCCCAGTCGCTCGATCGCGACGGTGTCGGGGCGCCCCGGGCCGTCGATCGTCCACGGGTTCTCGCGCACAGCGCGCACGAGAGACCCCGCCATGCGGTGCAGCGCGAAGGGCGAGCGCTCGCTCGCCGTGCCGATGCGCTGGATAGCCCGCCCGAGCGCCACGAGGCTCATCGCGTAGACCGGTGCACCGCAGCCGTCGATCGCCATGGCGGCGGCCTTCGCGCCGGTGAGCCGCTCGATCACGTCGCGCGTGTGCACCTGCAGCGGGTGGTCCGGCGAGAGGTAGGTGGCGGTGTCCCAGCCGCTCGCGACGCAGGCGGCGAGCATGGCCGCGTGCTTGCCGGAGCAGTTCATGCGGATGCGCGTCGGCGAACCCAGCTCGCGGACGAGCTCGTCGCGGGTCGCGGTGTCGCCGGGCCAGGCCGGCGGGCATCCGAGGTCGTCCTCGCCCAGTCCGACGGAGTTCAGGATGTCGCGGACGACGGCCACGTGACGGTCGGTGCCGGAGTGGCTGGCGGTCGCCAGGCCGAGGCGCTCGCCCTCGAGCGTGGCACCGGCGGTCAGGCTCGCGAGTGCCTGCAGCGGCTTGAGTGTCGAACGCGGCAGGATCGGCGCGTCGACATCGCCCAGCGTGCGCAGCAGCGCACCATCGGCGCCGAGCACCACGGCGGCGCCGGCGTGACGCGACTCGATGAAGCCGCTGCGCTCCACGACCGCGAGTTCGACAGCGGCGGAAACAGGGAGGGTCTGCGGCACCTCGCCAGCCTACCGCCGGAGGACGGCGACGACGGCGTGTCAGACTGTGCGCATGTGGGGTGAGCACCGGTACGCCGTCCGTGCCGAATGGACCGGCAACCGCGGCGCCGGCACGACCGGCTACCGCGACTACGACCGATCCGTCACCCTCAGCATCGCCGGCAAGCCCGATCTCGCCGCCTCGAGCGACAAGCCGTTCCGCGGAGACCCGGGGCGGTGGAACCCCGAGGACCTGCTGGTGTCGGCGCTCGCCGAATGCCACCTCCTGTCCTACCTCCACGCGTGCGTGTCGGCCGGCGTCGTGGTCGTCGACTACAGCGACGAGGCGTTGGGTGTCATGCGGGAGGACGGTCGCGGTGGCGGTGCTTTCGCGGAAGTGGTGCTGCATCCCCGCGTCGTCGTCGCCGACGCGTCGATGGTGGATGCCGCCGAGCGCGCGCACGCGCAGGCGCACGAATGGTGCTTCATCGCGAACTCGGTCAATTTCCCGGTCCGCCACGAGCCGACGATCGTCGTCGCCGGCTCGGAGTGACGACGACGGGCGGCGCGGCTCAGCGACGCTCGTGGGGGAGTGCCTGCTTGATGCGCTCGACGGCGTTCTGCGGCGGGGCCTCGTTGTAGGTTCCCGCGAGCTCCTGGCCCGACAGAGCGTGGATCGCGGCCATGATCTCGTCGGTCGCGCCTCGGCGAGCGCGACCCGAGTCCGCAGAGCCGTGGTGGCTGAGGTCCAGCGGCGCGCCGAACCGGACGGTCACGCGCGGGCGCAGCCGGGGGAACTTCGCGCCGACGGGCATGATCTCGCTCGTGCCGATCAGTCCCACCGGGATGACCGGCGCGCCGGTCTGCAGCGCCAGGAAAGCGACTCCCGTGCGTCCCTTGTACAGGCGACCGTCGAGCGAACGCGTCCCCTCGGGGTACAGCGCCGTCGACCAGCCGGCATCCAGCATCTTCTTCTGCTGATCGAGGGCGTCCAGCGCGGCCTGGCCGGCGCCGCGACGCACCGGGAAGGCTCCGGCGGCGTAGAAGAACTCACGGGAGAGCCAGCCGCGGAACCCCGTGCCGTCGAAGTAGCTCGATTTCGCCAGGAACCGGACGGGGCGGGGGGCGGCCATCGGGATGACGAACGAGTCGATGAACGACAGGTGGTTGCTGGCGAGGATGACGGCGCCCTTGCGCGGGAAGTTCTCGCGTCCCTCGATGCGCGGGCGGTAGAGCATGCGAGCCAGCGGAGCCAGCACCCACCGTCCGACGACGTATGTCAGGCCGATGCCCGGAACCGTCTCGACCGTGTCGTGCTCGCTGTCGCCGGGCTCGTCGCTCTTCGGCTCGGTTGCGTCGGAGTTCACCAGATGAGGCTACTGCGCTTTCCATAACCGGTCGGACATGTCCCGCACCGGCGACGGGCCGACCAGACCGGGGAAATGGCGGTGTCGACCCCCGGCGCAGGGGTCGCGCGCGAGGCCCGCACTGATAGGCTGGTGCAGGTTGCCGTTCGGCATCCGCTCAATTACACACTGAGCTCATGGAGCGGATCCGGCAGGAAGCTGGTCCCCTGTGGTGGGTTCCCATCCCGGTCGCATGTCGACCGAGGAGATGGTGATCTTCGACTGGTGACCAGCGCAGGCGGTTCTCGCGGCTCTGACCGCGCGCCCATATCTGCCCCGCTCCTTTGCACGATCTCGTGCGCGAAACGCGCGTGCGAGTCTAAACAAAGAAGGAGAGACCTCTTGGAAGGTCCAGAAATCACCGCAGCCGAAGCCGTCCTCGACAACGGCCGCTTCGGCACCCGCACCGTCCGGTTCGAGACCGGACGTCTGGCACAGCAGGCGCAGGGCGCCGTTGCCGCCTACCTCGACGAGGAGACGATGCTCCTCTCGGCCACCAGCGCCGGCAAGCACCCGCGCGAAGGCTTCGACTTCTTCCCGCTGACCGTCGACGTCGAGGAGCGCTCGTACGCCGCCGGCAAGATCCCGGGTTCGTTCTTCCGCCGCGAGGGACGCCCCTCGACCGAGGCGATCCTCGTCTGCCGCCTGATCGACCGCCCGCTGCGCCCGTCGTTCGTCGACGGCCTGCGCAACGAGGTCCAGATCGTCATCACGGTCCTCTCGATCGCGCCGGGCGAGTACTACGACGCCCTCGCGATCAACGCCGCGTCGGCATCGACGCAGATCTCGGGCCTGCCCTTCTCCGGCCCCATCGCCGGCGTGCGCCTCGCGCTCGTCCCTGGCCACGGCGAGCACGAGGACCAGTGGGTCGTGTTCCCGAACCAGAAGACCGTCGAGGAGTCCGTCTTCGACCTCACCGTCGCCGGCCGCGTGCTGCCCGACGGTGAAGTGGCCATCATGATGGTCGAGGCTGAGGCGACCGAAGGCAGCTGGGACCTCATCAAGGGCGGCGCCGTCAAGCCGAGCGAAGAGATCGTCGCGCAGGGCCTCGAGGCGTCGAAGCCCTTCATCAAGCAGCTCGTCGAGGCGCAGGCCTCGATGGCGGCTTCCGCTTCGCGCGAGCCGGGCGTCTACCCCGTCTTCCCCCCGTACGCCCCCGAGGTCTACGACTTCGTGGCCGAGCGCGCTTACGGCGAGCTGACGGGCGTCTACCAGATCGCCGACAAGCAGGAGCGCCAGAACGCCGACGACGCCATCAAGGAGCGCGTCAAGGGCGAGGTCGCCGCCGCGGTCGAGGCCGAGCAGCTGCCCGCCTCGGCGCTCGCGGAGTTCTCCGCCGCATACAAGTCGGTCACCAAGAAGATCGTGCGCGGTCGCATCCTCAGCGAAGGCGTCCGCATCGACGGTCGTGGCCTCGCCGACATCCGTCCGCTCGACGCCGAAGTGCAGGTCATCCCGCGCGTTCACGGCTCGGCGATCTTCCAGCGCGGTGAGACCCAGATCATGGGCGTCACGACGCTGAACATGCTCAAGATGGAGCAGCAGATCGACTCGCTGTCGCCCACGACGAGCAAGCGCTACATGCACCACTACAACTTCCCGCCTTACTCGACCGGTGAGACCGGCCGTGTCGGCAGCCCCAAGCGTCGCGAGATCGGGCACGGCTTCCTGGCCGAGCGCGCGCTCGTGCCGGTGCTGCCCAGCCGCGAGGAGTTCCCGTACGCGATCCGTCAGGTCTCCGAGGCCCTCGGCTCGAACGGTTCGACGTCGATGGGCTCGGTCTGCGCCTCGACGCTGTCGCTGCTGAACGCCGGTGTGCCGCTGCGCGCCCCGGTCGCCGGTATCGCGATGGGTCTGGTCACCGATGAGGTCGACGGCGAGACGCGCTACGCGGCTCTGACCGACATCCTCGGTGCCGAGGACGCTCTCGGCGACATGGACTTCAAGGTCGCCGGTACCAGTGAGTTCGTCACGGCCATTCAGCTCGACACGAAGCTCGACGGCATCCCGTCGTCGGTGCTCACGGCGGCGCTGACCCAGGCCAAGGAGGCGCGTCTGACGATCCTCGGTGTCCTCAACGCCGCGATCGACAGCCCCGACGAGATGGCGCCGACCGCGCCGCGCGTCATCAGCGTCCAGATCCCGGTCGACAAGATCGGCGAGCTCATCGGCCCCAAGGGCAAGACGATCAACTCGATCCAGGACGAGACGGGCGCGCAGATCTCGATCGAGGACGACGGCACCGTGTACATCGGCGCGGTCGACGGTCCCTCGGCCGAGGCGGCTCGTGCGCAGGTCAACGCGATCGCCAACCCGACCAACCCCGAGGTGGGCGAGCAGTTCCTGGGCACGGTCGTCAAGATCGCGACCTTCGGCGCGTTCGTCTCGCTGCTGCCCGGCAAGGACGGCCTGCTGCACGTCAGCGAGGTCCGCAAGCTCGCCGGCGGCAAGCGCGTCGAGAACGTCGAGGATGTCCTGGGCGTCGGCCAGAAGATCCTCGTGCGCATCACGAAGATCGACGACCGCGGCAAGCTCTCGCTCGAGCCGGTTCTCGAAGAGGCCGCTGACGCCGAGACTGCAGCCCCGGCAGGCGAGGCCGCGGAGGCTCCCGCCGAGGCCTGAGGCGCCTGATCGACCGGATGCCCGTCCCCGACTCGGGGGCGGGCATCCGTCGTTTCCGCCATCGCCGCCGGTCTCGGCGGGTCGTGATGAAACAGTTATGCGATATTTACGGCGCGTTCGCGGTAATCCGCGCCGACCGGCACACCGTGTCCTAATCTCGAAGTGCGCGCCGAGGTGCTGTGTCTCGCGACCTGGGCGCCGACGCGGAGGTGTGCGATGACGGGGGAGCGGGTGACTCAGGTCGCTCCCGGCACTGCGCCCGCCGTGCATCCGTCGAGTCCGATCCCGGTGCACGGGCCGCCCGTCGGATCGCAGGTGCGCGTCGCCCTCGGAGAGACCGGGATGCGGATCTTCCCTCTCATCCTCGGCGGAGCGGAGTTCGGCTGGACGATCGACCTCGCGGCGAGCCATGCCGTGCTCGACGCCTACCGCCAGCGCGGCGGCAACGCCGTCCACACCGCCGACGGATACTCCTCGGGCCGCAGCGAGCACATCATCGGGCGCTGGCTCGCCAGCCGCGGCATCCGTGACGACATCGTCCTCACCGTTCGCATCGGGGGTCATCCCGACAACCCGGGCCTCGGTTCGGTCAACCTCGTCCGCTCGGTCGAGGCCTCGCTTCGCCGGCTCGGAACCGACCGGATCGACGTGCTCTACCTGGATGCCGCGACCGACGGCACCACGGCGATCGAAGACACCCTGGCCACGGCGGAGTGGCTCGTCGACAGCGGAAAGGTGCGCGCGCTCGCGGCGAGCGGCTACACCGCGATGCAGCTCGTCGAGGCGCGGATCCTCTCGTCGGCGGGCTACCCCCGGCTCACGGCGCTCGACGTGCCCTACAACCTGCTGCACCGCTCGGACTTCGACGGCGATCTGCGCCTCATCGCCGGGGCCCAAGGCCTTGCCGTCACGCCCTCGCAGGCGCTCGAGCACGGTTTCCTCACGGGCGCGCACCGCGATCGCACCGGGCTGTCGGCGACCGTGCGCGGTTCACAGCTCGCCGCTCGCATGAACCGTCGCGGCACCCGCGTGCTCAAGGCGCTCGACCGCATCACCGACGAGCTGTCCGTGCCCACGGCGGCGGTCGCGGTCGCCTGGCTGCTCGCGCAGCGGATCGTCACGGCGCCGATCGTCAACGCCAGCCTGCCCGGCCACGTCGATCAGCTTGCTCAGGGCGTGGGGGTCAAGCTCGGACGATCGCACCTCGCCGACATCGCTCGCGCCGTGGAGTGACGCACGCCCGACGTGACGGCGCGTGACCGCACCGCCGGGAGGATCGGGCCGCCTGTCAGGACCGTGACGTAGGCTGGATCACGCCCTGTTCATCGTTTCGAATCGAGCTTCTGTGACGCAGTATCTCTACCTCGTGCGCCACGGAGAGCATCAGGACGCCGAGCACGGACTCGAAGACGGCCCGCTCTCACCGCGCGGCCGCCGCCAGGCCGAACTGCTCGCCGATCGCATCTCCGGCGTCCCACTCGACGCCGTCTGGCATTCGCCCCTCGAGCGCGCGCAAGAGACCGCGCGCGCCGTCGCGAAGCGACTGCCCGCCGTGTCTCCGCAGGCGTCGTCGCTGCTGTTCGACTGCGTCCCGACCGGGATGACCCCCGACACTCCGCCCTCCTACGAGCCGTTCTTCGGCTCCTACACCGAGGCCGAGACGGAGGCCGGCGCCGCGCAGATGTCGGACGCGGTGGGCGAGTTCCTCGCCCGCAAGCCCGAGACGCACGAACTCCTCATCACCCACAACTTCGTCATCGCCTGGTTCGTGCGCGAGGTGCTGCAAGCTCCCGACTGGCGCTGGCTGACGATCAACCAGGCCCACTGCGGTCTGACGGTGCTCGCGCAGCGTCCGGGCCGGCCGTGGACGCTGGTGTCGCACAACGACCTGGCGCACCTGCCCGTCGAACTGCGCACGGGCCTGCCCGACATCCTGCTCGTCTGAGCCGCGAAGCGCGCACGACGCGTCGCCCGATTGGACGGGGCGGGGCCGGAGCCGGAGAATCGACCGGTGCTCGATGGTCCCCTCCTCGCCGACTGGCTGCCGGTCTCGATATCCGCGCTCGTCTTCCTGATCGTCGCGGCGGGTGTGGCGGGGTGGGTCGACGCGGTGGTCGGCGGAGGAGGGTTGATCCAGCTGCCGGCGCTCGTCATCGGCGTGCCGAAGGATGTCGCGACGCCGTTCATCCTCGGCACGAACAAGCTGTCGTCGTTCGCCGGCACGCTGTCGGCGAGCTGGGTGTATCTGCGCCGCATCCAGGTGCAACTCGTGCTGCTCGTACCCCTCGTCGCCGGTGCGTTCGCGGGGTCGGCCGTCGGGGCGGCGCTGTCGCGCTACGTCCCGCGCGAGCTGCTGACCCCGATCGTGCTCGTGGCGGTCGTCGCGGTGGCGATCTACACCCTGCTCAAGCCGAAGATGGGTCTGCACCACGAGCCGCGCCACGACGGTCGAGCGGCGATCATCTGGCGCTCGAGTGTGATCGGTGTGGGCGTCGGCTTCTACGACGGCATCCTCGGCCCCGGTACGGGCTCGTTCTTCGTGATCCTGCTCGTCGCGGTGCTCGGATACGGCTTCCTGCAGGCCAGCGTCAATGCGAAGATCGCCAACCTCACGACGAACCTGGCCGCGCTGCTCGTCTACGGAGTGCACGGCGAGATCCTGCTGCTGCTCGCGCTCGTCATGGCCACGGCGAACATGACCGGCGGATTCATCGGGGCGCGCATGGCCACCAAGAACGGCAGCGGCTTCGTGCGGATCGTGTTCCTCGTCGTGCTGTCGATCCTCGTCGTCAAGCTCGCCTGGGACACGGTCGTCCAGTTCTCTCCGGCGTAGGCTGGAAGCCATGACCACGCGCGTGGCCCTCGTGGGCGGAACCGGAAAGCTCGGCGGCATCATCCGCGACGTGATCGACCGCTCCGACGGGTTCGAGGTCGTCGCCGTGCTGACCAGTCGCAGTGCGCTGGATGAGCTGGACGGTGCCGACCTCGTCGTCGACGCCTCGACGCCCGCCGTCTCGGTCGACGTCGTCCGCGCCGCCGTCGAGCGCGGCATCAACGTGCTCGTGGGCACCTCGGGCTGGTCCGAGGAACGCATCGCGCAGGTGCGCCCGCTGGTGGATGCCGCAGGCACCGGCGTCGTGTTCATCCCGAACTTCTCGCTCGGCTCCGTCGTCGGCAGCGCCATCGCCGCCGCCTCGGCGTCGTTCTTCCCCTCGATCGAGATCATCGAGGCTCACCGCGACACCAAGGTCGACTCGCCCAGCGGCACCGCCGTTCGGACGGCTGAGCTCATCGCTGCGGCGCGCGCGGATGTGGGCCCGGTCGAGTCGCCTCACGCCGATCAGCGGGCGCGCGGCCAGAAGGTCGCGAGCGTGCCGATCCACTCGCTGCGGCGTCCCGGGGTCATCGCTCGGCAGGAGACGATCCTGTCGGGTCCCGGTGAGTCCCTCTCGATCGTCCACGACACGATCGAGCCGGCCCGGGCCTACGAGCCCGGCATCCGGATCGCCCTCGATGCCGCCCGCGAGGCGCGCGGCATCACCGTCGGACTCGACAGCTTCATCGACATCGGCATCAGCCGCGCCGTTCCCGCCGAGGTCGGCGCGGAGGACGGCGGCCTGTCCGGCCAGGTCGCGCGCGTCACCGGCGCATGAGCGCCCGCATCCTCGCCGTCGTGATGTCGGCGCTGTTGGCGTTGTACATCGTGTTCGTCGCGCAGCGCGCCGTGCTCCTGCTGACCTCCGGCGACCCCGTCGGCGTCACGATGGGGGTCGCACTCGTGGTCCTGCCCGTCATCGCGACCTGGGCCCTCTGGCGCGAGCTCAGCTTCGGCGCCTCGGCCTCACGGCTGGCGAAGCGGCTCGAGTCCGAGGCCGACCTGCCGAGCGAGGAGATTGTCCTCGCTCCGAGCGGACGTCCCGACCGTGCCGAGGCGGATGCGCTGTTCCCGCGCTACCGCGAGGCGGTCGAACGGGCACCGGAGGACTGGCGCGCCTGGTTCCGGCTGGGTCTGGCGTACGACGGCGCCGGCGATCGGCGACGGGCCCGTCACGCGGTGCGCACGGCCATCGGGCTCGAACGGGCCGAGCGACGCGCCTGATCGCCGTCCGCCCTCACCGCGGCGGGACGACCGCGGCGATCGCGTCCTGGACGCGAGGTTGCGTGAACGAGAACCCCGACCTCTCGAGGACGGTCGGCACGACGTCGGTGTCGTTGGTCAGCAGAGCGTCGGTCGCGTCGCGGCCGAGCACGAGACGCAGCCCCCACTCGGGCGCACGCACGAGGTAGGGACGGTTCATCCGCAGGGCGAGGCTGAAGCCGACGTCGTTGGCCGTCGCGCGCGTCGGCCCGGTGAGATTGACCGGCCCGGCGACATCCGCATCGATGAGGTGGCGGATGGCCGCGACCTCGTCCACGAGCGAGATCCAGGGCCACACCTGCGTGCCGCGCCCGATCGGACCGGCCAGGCCCGCGCGCGTCAGCAGGATGAGGGGCTTGAGCACGGCTTCGGGATGCACGACCGGCGCGGTGCGCAGCAGGACGACCCGCGCGTGATCGCGTGCCGTGAGCGCAGCCGTCTCCCACTCGCCGCACAGGTCCGCCAGGAAGGTGTCGCCGCGGGGGGCCGTCTCGTTCATCCGGGCGCCGGGCCGCGACGGGTAGTACCCGACCGCCGACGACGACAGGAACGCGGGGGCGTCCGAACCGAGTGCTCGCACGGCTCGGGCGAGCGTCTCGGTGGGAAGGAGCCGCGACCACACCAGCTCGTGCTTGTACGAGCGCGTCCACGGGAAGCGCCCGATGCTGGCGCCGTTCAGGCCGACGACGGCTCGGGCGCCCGCGAGCACCTCGGGGTCGAGGGGGCGTTCGCCGGGCGACCACTGCACCTCGTCGGGTGCGGCCGCAGGGCGACGGACCAACCGCGTGACGGCGATTCCGTCGCTGCGCAGGCTCTCGACGAGGGCGCGCCCGATGAGACCGGACGCGCCCGCGACGACGACCCGTCCGGGCGCGGCTGCGTCAGCCAAGCGTCGCCTCGAGCGTGATCTCGATACCAGCGAGCGCCGCCGAGACGGGGCAGCCGCTCTTGGCCTCTTGTGCGAGGCGGTCGAAGTCCTCGGCCGACAGGCCCGGGACGACGGCGTTGACGTTGAGGTGGGATCCCGTGATGCCGGTGCCCGGGATGAAGGTGACGGATGCCGTCGTCTCGACCGACTCCGGCGGCGTGCCGTTCTCGGCGAGGGCGTGCGACAGCGCCATCGAGAAGCACGACGAGTGCGCCGCGGCGATGAGCTCCTCGGGCGTCGTGACAGAGGTCGAGCCCTCGCTGCGTGCCTTCCAGTTGACCTCGAACGGGCCCTGGTTCGAGCTCTCCAGGGCGATCTGCCCGGATCCTTCGGCCAGACTGCCCTTCCAGCTGGTGGTCGCTTCGCTCGTGACGCTCATGACTTCTCCTCCTCGCGGGACGGCGCGGTGTGCGCTCGGGATGAGCCTAGATCGCGTCCTCGCGGTCGGGAACGTCTTGACAGCGGGACGAGCGCGGGGTCAGCGCACGGGGTCCGGACGCGGGTCAGACCGAGGCGGTCTCGGAACGCAATCGCAGGATCTCGAGCTGGACGACATCCCGTCGCGGCGCGCCGCCGAACCGGGTGCGGACGACGCCGCGCCCGTCGAGGACGAACGTGGTCGGTGTCTGGGCGATCTGGAACCGTCGCGCGATGTCGGGGCGATCGGTGACGTCGATGTCGAGGTGGACGACGTCCTCGCAGTCGCCCGCCACCGCGGCCAGCGTGCGGTGGGCGGCGGGGCAGCGGTGCCCGGTCTCGGTGCTGAACTGCAGCAGCGTCGCGGTGCGGCCCAGGGCGTCGGGCTGAGCGCCGAGCCGGCGGGGGTCGACGACGTCGAAGCGGGGTGCGGGGTAGGGGCGCGAGGCGCGCCATCGGAGGGCGACGCCGATCGCGCCTGTTACCGCTAACAGCACGGCCAGTACGATGGCCACCGCCAGGAGTTCCACAACAGTCCAGATTAGTCCCATCCCGCCGTCCCGGCGCTCCGAGCCGCCGGGGGTAATCTGAAGCCGTGAGCGACGCCGAGCAGACCCCGACAACGCCCGAGATCGAGTTCCGCAGTGATGTGACGGTCGAACTGATCCGCTCCTCCGCCGCCGACGCCGATGTGCTGTTCGCGGCGCGCGTGTCGACGCAGGGGGAGCAGACGCTCGATGCGGCCGCCGCGGGAACCGAGGCGTCCGGCCGTGACCGCGGGCTCATCAACTATCTGATGCGCGACCGCCACGGGTCGCCCTTCGAGCACAACTCGATGACCTTCTATGTGCAGGCGCCGATCTTCGTCTTCCGCGAGTTCATGCGTCACCGGATGGCCTCGTACAACGAGGAGTCGGGCCGCTACCGCGAGCTGCGTCCGGTGTTCTACGTCCCGGCGCGGGAGCGCAACCTCAACCAGGTGGGCAAGCCGGGTGCCTACGAGTTCCTCCCTGGCACCGACGAGCAGTTCGCGCTCGTCGACGAGAGCACCCGCGCGGCATCCACGCAGGCCTACGAGGCGTACCAGCGAATGCTGGCCGCCGGTGTCGCCCGAGAGGTCGCGCGGATCGTCCTGCCGCTGAACATCTACTCCTCGATGTACGTGACGATGAACGCCCGCGCGCTGATGAACTTCCTGTCGCTGCGCACCAAGGTCGAGGGCACGCACTTCCCGTCGTTCCCACAGCGCGAGATCGAGATGTGCGCTGAGAAGATGGAGACGGCCTGGCGCGAGCTCATGCCGCTGACGCACGCGGCGTTCAACGCGAACGGGCGCGTCGCTCCCTGACGCCTTCGCGCCCAGCGGACGCTGGGCTCAGGCGAACCGGCCGAGGCGGATGCCCGCGTAGGCCAGCGCCGCCACCGTCTCGCCGTCGGTGATCTCGCCGGCGGCGACGCGGCGCAGGGCCTCGGCGAACGGCATCCACAGCACCCGCTCGATCCCCTCCTCGTCCTGCGAGCCGGTGGCGTCCTCGGCGGTGCTGAGATCCCGCGCGAGGAAGACGTGTTCGGGGGCGACGGCGATCCCGTTGAGGGCGTTCATCGTCCCGATGTGCTCCCACGTCCGCGCGACGAGGCCCGTCTCCTCGAGCAGTTCACGCTGCGCCGCCACGAGCGCGTCCTCGCCGTCGCTGCCTCCGGCGGGCACCTCGATCGAGCGGCCGGTCGTGTACCGGTCGACCTCGACGAAGCAGACGCGGTCGTCCTCATCGAGGGCGACGACAAATACGGCGGGATGCCGCATCTCGACGACCCCGTAGATGCCGTCGCCCGCGGGCCCGGTGACCTCGTCCTCGCGTACCGAGATCCAGCGGTTGTCGTACACCGCGCGGGTGCCCCGGGTCGTCCACGCCATGCCGCCACCCTACGACGGCGGCGCCACGGCGCAGAGGCGGAACCGATACCCTGAGACCATGACGCACACGGGCAATCCCTTCGGACAGGTCCTCGTCGCGCTGGTCACGCCGATGACCGCCGACGGTGAAGTCGACTGGCCCGCCGTCGAGAAGCACATCGACGACGTCATCACGGCCGGAGCCGACGGCGTCGTCGTCACGGGCACCACGGGGGAGACCAGCACCCTGACCGACCCCGAGAAGCTGCGGCTCGTCGAGGTCGGCAAGTCGGTGTCGGCCGGCCGCGCCAAGATCATCACCGGCGGCGGGTCGAACGAGACCGCCCACGCGATCGAGCTCTACAAGGCCAGTGAGAAGGCCGGGGCCGACGGCATCATGATCGTCACGCCGTACTACAACAAGCCCACGCAGGCCGGCATCCTGACGCACTTCCGTCTCGTCGCCGACGCGACCGATCTACCCGTCATCCTGTACGACATTCCCGGCCGCACCGGCGTCCCGATCAAGTACGAGACGATCCTGCGCCTGGCGAAGCACCCCAACATCCTCGCCATCAAGGACGCGAAGGGCGACTTCAGCGAGGTCAGCCGCGTGCTCAACCAGACCGACCTGATGTACTTCTCGGGCGATGACGCCAACGTCCTGCCTCACCTCTCCATCGGGGCGAGCGGCCTCATCGGCGTCACCGCCAACATCACGGCGACGCCCTACCGCACGATCGTGGATGCCGTGAACCGCGGCGACCTCGCCGCGGCGACCGCCGCGCACAAGAGCCTCGAGCCGCTCGTGCGCGCCGTCATGACGCACGTTCCCGGCACGGTCAGCGCCAAGTACATCCTCCACGGCCTCGGCCGCATCTCCAGCCCGCGCGTGCGTCTGCCGCTCGTGGGGCCGGAGGAGTGGGAGGCCGCGATCATCGAGGACGAGCTCGCGCTCGTCTCGGGCGTGCCCGGCGCCGACTTCTCCAACTTCCGTCCCGACCGAAACGCCGCCGCCGGCGGCGCGCTGCCCAAGGTGCACGGGACGACCCGCTAGACGAAAACGAATAGGGATGCCGCACACGCGGGCATCCCGAGGAAGCGTGCCAATGCCCACGAACGTCTTCAGCCCGCCCGCACTCGAACCCGGAACGCTGCGCGTGTTCCCGCTCGGCGGCCTCGGCGAGGTCGGCCGCAACATGACCGTCTTCGAGTACGAGGGCAAGCTCCTCGTCGTCGACTGCGGCGTGCTGTTCCCCGAGGAGCACCAGCCCGGTGTCGACCTCATCCTTCCCGACTTCGAGCCGATCCGTCACCGTCTCGACGACATCGTCGGCGTCGTGCTCACGCACGGTCACGAGGACCACATCGGCGCGGTCCCGTACCTGCTCAAGCTCAAGCGCGACATCCCCCTCATCGGATCGGGGCTGACGCTCGCCCTCATCGAGGCGAAGCTCAAAGAGCACCGCATCCGTCCGTTCACGCTCACTGTCACCGAGGGGCAGCGCGAGCAGGTCGGTCCGTTCGACCTCGAGTTCATCGCGGTCAACCACTCGATCCCCGACGCGCTCGCCGTCGCGGTGCGCACTCCGGCAGGCCTCGTGCTCGCGACCGGCGACTTCAAGATGGACCAGCTGCCGCTCGACGGGCGCATCACCGACCTCCGTGCGTTCTCGCGCCTGGGCGAGGAGGGCGTCGACCTCTTCCTCGTCGACTCCACCAACGCCGACGTGCCCGGCTTCACGCCGACCGAGCGCGGCATCGGTCCCGTGCTCGACCAGGTCATCAGCAAGTCGCCGCGCCGCGTCATCGTCGCGAGTTTCTCGAGCCACGTCCACCGTGTGCAGCAGGTGGTGGATGCCGCTGCCGCCAACGGTCGTCGCGTCGCGTTCCTCGGTCGCAGCATGGTGCGCAACATGACCATCGCCGAGAACCTCGGCTACCTGAACGTGCCCGACGGCGTCCTGATCGACTACAAGAAGGCGCAGGACCTGCCCGACGACCGGATCGTCTACATGTCGACCGGGTCGCAGGGCGAGCCCATGGCCGTGCTCTCGCGCATGGCCAACCTCGAGCACGCCATCGAGCCGGGGGAGGGCGACACCGTCATCCTCGCCTCCAGCCAGATTCCGGGCAACGAGAACGCCATCTACCGCGTGATCGACGGGCTGACGAAGCTCGGGGCGAACGTGGTCCACAAGGGCAACGCGAAGGTGCACGTCTCGGGGCACGCCGCGGCCGGCGAGCTGTTGTACTGCTACAACATCCTGCGTCCGCGCAACGTCCTGCCCGTGCACGGCGAGTACCGCCACCTGATGGCCAACGCCAAGCTCGCACAGGACACCGGCATCCCGGCGGAGCGGACGATCCTCGCCGAGAACGGCACCGTCGTCGACCTCAAGAACGGGGTCGCCGAGGTCGTCGGGCAGCTCGACATCGGGTTCGTCTACGTCGACGGCTCGACCGTGGGCGAGATCACCGACGCCGACCTCAAGGATCGCCGCATCCTCGGCGAGGAGGGCTTCATCTCGGTCATCGTCGTTGTCGACGGCAAGACCGGTCGGGTCGTCAGCGGTCCCGACATCCACGCGCGCGGCGTCGCCGAGGACGACTCGGTGTTCGAAGGCGTCAAGCCGAAGATCGCGGCGGCGCTGGCTGAGGCCGTGCAGTCGGGCACGCGCGACAACCACGCGCTGTCGCAGGTCGTCCGTCGCACCATCGGGCGCTGGGTCAACCAGTCGCTGCGGCGCCGCCCGATGATCGTGCCGGTCGTCATCGAGGCCTGACCCGCGTCGTTCCGCGGGAATGGGGTGACCCCCGCGTACCGTGGAGCGTATGGCCAGGAGCACGAACGCGCCCTCCGGACGCCGCGCACCGGCGAAGACCTCGACCTCGCGCGCCCGCAAGAGCGAACCCACCCCGAAGCGGTACGTCGACGAGGCGGAGCACCCGCCGGTGATCGCGCGTGCCTGGATGGGGCTCGCGCACGCGACGGGCGGGATGTTCCGCGCGTTCGGGCCCGAGAACCTCGAGAAGGACCAGCGCCGCGACGGCCTGCCCTTCCTGCTGGTGCTGCTCGCGATCGCCGGCGCGGCGGTCGAGTGGTTCCTGATCGGCACCGAGGCGGGCACGCTCGTCAGCGCCTATACGGTCGGGTTCCTGATCGGCCGCGAGGCGTTCATCATGCCGGTGCTGCTGCTCTTCCTCGCGGGCTGGCTGTTCCGTCATCCCGCCTCGGTGAACGACAACGGACGCATCGGCATCGGCTTCGGTCTCTTCGTGCTGTCGATCGCCGGGTTCTGCCACGTCTTCGGCGGGCGGCCGGAGCCCAAGTCGGGCGCGGTGGAACTGAGCGCGGCGGGCGGACTGTTCGGCTGGGCGGTCGGCGAGCCGCTGACGATCCTCACCGCGTACGGAGCGGCGGCCGTGCTGGGACTCGTCGCAGCCCTCAGCGTCCTGATCCTCACCAAGACGCCCCCCAACCGGATCGGCGCGCGCCTCGGCGACCTGTACGCCTGGATGTTCGGGGCCGAGCGTGCCGTGGCCGACCCGGACGGCGACGCCCCGACCGTCGCGTTCGCGCCCAAGAAGGGCAAGAAGGCGGCTCCCGCCGACGACGAGACCGACGAGGACGACGACGTCCTTCCCTGGTGGCGTCGCAACAAGAGCGGACGCGAGGAGGACCCCGACGACGGCATCGGGTCGCAGGACCTCACGGAGCTCCTCGGCCCCTCGATCGACGGCGGCTTCGAGCAGGCGGTAGCGACGCCGCCGCCGCTCCCCGAGGCGCAGACCGAGGTCATCGACCCGTCCGTCATCGAGCGTGCCGCGAGCGCCGCACGCTCCGGGCGCCCCGCCGACACCGCCGTGCGCGACGACGGCGACACGGGCGAGATCGAAGAGCTGCCCGGCCTCACCGGGCTCGGTGGCGACTCGCACGGTCAGCCGCCGACGACTCCGTATCGCCTGCCTGCTGTCGCGGCGCTCGGCGCCGGCACCCCGGCCAAGACGCGGTCGGAGGCGAACGACGCCATCGTGCGCGCCATCACCGGCGTCTTCGAGCAGTTCTCCATCGACGCGAAGGTGACGGGCTTCTCGCGAGGCCCGACCGTGACGCAGTACGAGATCGAGGTCGGACCCGGCACCAAGGTCGAGAAGATCACGGCGCTGACGAACAACATCGCCTACGCCGTGGCCTCGAACGAGGTCCGCATCCTCGCGCCCATCCCCGGCAAGAGCGCCATCGGCGTCGAGATCCCGAACACCGACCGCGAGATCGTCACGCTCGGCGACGTGCTGCGCTCCAACGCCGCGACGTCGTCGACGCACCCCATGACGATCGGCGTCGGCAAGGACGTCGGCGGCGGGTTCGTCGTGGCGAACCTCGCGAAGATGCCCCACCTCCTGGTGGCCGGCTCGACCGGTTCGGGCAAGTCGAGCTTCGTCAACTCGATGATCACGAGCCTGCTCATGCGGGCGAAGCCCACAGATGTGCGCATGGTCCTGATCGACCCCAAGCGCGTCGAGCTCACGAGCTACGCCGGGGTGCCGCACCTGATCACGCCCATCATCACGAACCCCAAGAAGGCCGCCGAGGCGCTGCAGTGGGTCGTCAAAGAGATGGACATGCGGTACGACGACCTCGCGTCGTTCGGATTCCGCCACATCGACGACTTCAACAAGGCGGTCGTCGCCGGCGAGATCCAGCTCCCGGCCGGCAGTGAGCGGGTGCTCAAGCCCTACCCGTACCTGCTCGTGGTCGTCGACGAGCTCGCCGATCTGATGATGGTCGCCCCGCGCGACGTCGAGGATTCGATCGTCCGCATCACGCAGCTCGCCCGCGCGAGCGGCATCCACCTCGTCCTGGCTACCCAGCGACCCTCGGTCGATGTCGTCACGGGTCTGATCAAGGCCAACGTGCCCTCGCGTCTCGCCTTCGCGGTGACGAGCGTCACCGACTCGCGCGTCATCCTCGACCAGCCGGGCGCCGACCGGCTCATCGGACAGGGAGACGCCCTGTTCCTGCCGATGGGCACCTCCAAAGCCATCCGCGTGCAGGGCGCCTGGGTCGCGGAGTCCGAGATCGAGAAGGTCGTCGCCCACGTCAAGGGACAGGCCCAGCCGGAGTACCGCTCGGATGTCGCGGCGGTGGCCGAGAAGAAGGAGATCGACGCCGACATCGGCGACGACCTCGAGCTGCTGCTCGCGGCCGCGGAGCAGATCGTGTCGACCCAGTTCGGCTCGACCTCGATGCTCCAGCGCAAGCTGCGGGTCGGCTTCGCAAAGGCGGGCCGACTCATGGACCTGCTGGAGTCGCGCGGGATCGTCGGGCCGTCCGAGGGCTCGAAGGCCCGCGACGTGCTGGTGACGCCGGAGCAGCTGCCCGCCGTCCTGGCGCGTCTGCGCGGCGAGGAACCGCCGGCGTCGGCGCCCGCCGCGCCGTCGGCCGACCCGGTCGAGGCCCAGTTCGAGGGACTCGAGGTCGTCGACGGCGACAACGGTTCCGAGGACGCCTGGGGTCTCACGGGCCGCGACTGACGGTTAGGCTCGCACCGTGGCGATCCCGAGGCAACTGCCCAACACCATCACGATCGTGCGCATCCTGTGCGCACCGGTCTTCCTGTGGATGCTGCTGGCGGATGCCGGTGCCGACGGCGCCCTGCGCTGGTGGGCGGCCGTGCTGTTCATCGTCGCGATCGCGACCGACGGCATCGACGGCTACCTCGCACGTCGCTACCGCATCGTCACCGATCTCGGGAAGCTGCTCGACCCGATCGCCGACAAGGTCCTGACCGGCCTGGCCTTCGTCGGTCTGTCCATCCTCGGCGAGCTTCCCTGGTTCGTGACGATCATCGTGCTCATGCGCGAACTCGGCATCACCGTGCACCGGCTCCTGGTGGCGGGTGACCACGTCGTGGCCGCCGCGTGGATGGGCAAGCTCAAGACGGTCGCGCAGGCGGTGGCGCTCTCGCTCGCGCTGCTGCCGCTGTGGACGGTCTTCGGCAACGGCATCCACGTCGTCAACGCCATCGCGATGTGGATCGCCGTCCTGCTGACCGTGGCCAGCGGCATCGACTACGTCGTCACGGCTCTTCGCGGCGCGCGGCGCGATCGGAGCGCAGCGTGACCGCGCGCGAGCACGTGCACGAGCTGCCCGACGAGCTCGAGTCGACGCTCGTGTCGACGGGACGCCGGACGGACGCCGAGCGCCTCGTCGAACGACTCGGCGAGCTCGGCTGGACCGTCGGCGTCGCCGAGTCGCTGACCGGCGGGCTCGTCGTCTCCGAGCTGGTCGCGGTCTCGGGCGCATCGGCCGTGGTCCGCGGCGGCATCGTCGCGTACGCCACCGAGATCAAGCAGCGACTGCTGAACGTCGATGCCGCGCTCCTCGAAGCCCACGGCGCCGTGCATCCCCGCGTCGCCCGGCAGATGGCGGAGGGGGTGCGCGAGGCGCTCGGACCGGGCTCCGCCGTCGCGGACGTCGGCATCGCGACGACGGGGATCGCAGGTCCGCAATCGCCGGACGGGCAGCCGGTCGGCACGGTGCACATCGCCGTGTCCACCGCGCTCGGCGTCCGCACCGAAAGTCTCGTGCTCGACGGCGACCGAGCGCAGATCCGCGCCGAGGCGACGGCCCGCGCGATCCGTCTCGCGCTCGACGCTCTCTGAGGGAATAGCCGCGCGGGCGCCAGGGTTGTTGTCATCGTGCGCCTCGCATGTCAACTCTCATCCGACCCACAGCGGGAGCGGGTTAGGGTGACGTGCTGATGAGATACCGTTGTCCACCCGGGACAGGTCCGCACCACGACGAAGGAGGGGGTCCGAGATGATCTTGGTTCGACAGGAGATCGGCGACGTTCTGCGTGACCTCCGCCTGCAGAAGGGCCGCACCCTTCGTCAGGTCGCGAGTCGTGCAAGCGTCGCACTGGGCTATCTGAGCGAGGTCGAACGCGGTCAGAAGGAAGCGTCGAGCGAGATCCTCGCCGCGGTCGCGGAAGCACTCGATGTGCCGATCTCGACGATCATGCGCGAGGTCGGCGACCGTATCTCGGTGCTCGAGGGGCTGCCGGTGCTGTCGGATGTCGTTCCCGACGACATCGCGGGCCTCGACGACGACCTCGTCACGCCCGAGCTCTCGCTGCGCTGACCGCGCCGGCTCTGCATGAGACGAAGTGAGTTCGACCGTGCGGTCGACGCGGAGTTCGGCGCGCTCGGATCAGCGCTGATCGATGATCTGGGGCTGCCGCGGCTCGGGAATCGCACGGCACGACAGGCCCTGCGCGACGGCGAGCCGCCGCGCGAGGTCTGGCTGGCGCTGTGCGTCGAAGCCGATGTGCCCGAGGCGCGTCGCTACGGCGTAGGCCGTCTCGACCCGCGCGATCGCTGATCGACGACGCGCCGCGCGGCGTGTCGTCGAATATCCGTTCGAATGGCGCGTAGGCTCCTGCACAGGTGGTCGATTCCGCATCCGCCTCACGAGAACGGGAACGTCTCCGACCGATGTCGGAGGCCCTCCGTAGCGTGAGGGGAGTCGGAAGACACCCCATGCCTTGTCGCAGCATCCCGGCACCGAGCCGGGAGCGCGACAGCCTACAGGCGTCGGAAACGCGAGCATAAGGAGCACGCCATGCCATCACCCGCTGACCGCGAGAAGGCCCTCGAATCGGCCCTCGCCCAGATCGACCGGCAGTTCGGAAAGGGCTCGGTCATGCGCCTCGGCTCCGACGAGCGCGCGCCCGTCGAGGTCGTCCCGACGGGCAGCATCGCCCTCGACGTAGCCCTCGGCATCGGCGGCCTCCCGCGCGGCCGCATCATCGAGATCTACGGCCCCGAGTCCTCGGGTAAGACGACGCTCACGCTCCACGCGATCGCCAACGCGCAGCGCGCCGGCGGCATCGCCGCGTTCATCGACGCCGAGCACGCGCTCGATCCCTCGTACGCCCAGAAGCTCGGCGTCGACATCGACGCCCTCCTCGTGTCGCAGCCCGACACCGGTGAGCAGGCGCTCGAGATCGCCGACATGCTGATCCGCTCCGGCGCCATCGACCTCGTCGTGATCGACTCGGTCGCAGCCCTGGTGCCCGAGGCCGAGATCAAGGGCGAGATGGGCGATTCGCACGTCGGTCTGCAGGCGCGCCTGATGTCGCAGGCGCTGCGAAAGCTCACCGGTGGGCTCAACCAGACCAAGACGACCGCGATCTTCATCAACCAGCTGCGCGAGAAGATCGGCGTGTTCTTCGGGTCGCCCGAGACGACGGCAGGCGGTAAGGCGCTGAAGTTCTACGCTTCGGTGCGCCTCGACATCCGCCGCATCGAGACCCTGAAGGACGGCACCGAGGCGGTGGGTAACCGCACCCGCGTCAAGGTCGTGAAGAACAAGATGGCCCCGCCGTTCAAGCAGGCGGAGTTCGACATCCTGTACGGCGTGGGCATCTCTCGCGAGGGAAGCCTCATCGACTTCGGTGTCGAGCACGGCATCGTCAAGAAGTCGGGCGCCTGGTACACCTATGACGGCGAGCAGCTCGGCCAGGGTAAAGAGAACGCCCGCAACTTCCTGATCAAGAACGCCGACATGGCCGCCGAGATCGAGAACAAGATCAAGCAGAAGCTCGGCATCGGGCAGCCCGCCGCAGCCGCAGCGGCGGACAGCGACGAGCTCGCCGCCCGCCGGCCCGCGTGACCGTGAGTTCTGACGACGGGGGCGAGTCCGACCGCCTCGCCCCCGTGATCCCTCTCTTCGGCGGGGGAGCGCGGCCCGTTCGACAGCCTGCCGAAGCGCCGGTCCGCTCCCGTGACGAAACACCGCGTTCCGCCATCCGAGAAAACGACGAGAGTCGCGACGGGCGCGCCGAGCGCGACGCCTCCCAGCGGTGGCACACGACCTGGACCCGCGACAGCGCACGCGGTCCGGGTGGGGGTGGTTCGTCGGACGCTCCGGTGGCGCTGCATCCGGCGGCCACGCGCGAACGCGACCGCGACGCGAGCACCGCCGGCGACGACGACGTGCGCGGTCGCGCGGAGCGGATGCTGCTGCGCAAACTGCGCACGCGGTCGCTCTCGATCCGCGAGGCCCGCGCCGCTCTGCGCGACGCCGACGTGGACGGTGACGTCGCGGAGCAGATCATCGAGGCGTTCGAGCAGAACGGCTACCTCGACGACGCGCGTCTGGCCGAGCAGCTGCTCGACGGTGCGCTCGGTCGCAAGGCCCAGGGCGCCACCGCGATCGCGCAGACTCTCGCGCGACGCGGCCTCGATCGCGACGTCATCGACATCGCGATGGCCTCTCTGCCCGACGACGAGGCGGAGCGGGCCGGCGAGTTCGCGCGGCAGCGGGCACGGGGCATGTCCGGTCTCGACCGCGACGTCGCTCTGCGTCGTCTGCACGGTCAGCTCGCGCGCCGGGGTTTCTCGGGCCCGGTCGCGCTCGACGCCGCGCGACGCGCGCTCGACGAAGCTTCGGACTGAGGTGAGCGAGCCTGTGCGCAGCGGTGCGCGCCGGTGCGTGAGCCCCGTCTGTCGAGCGGTCGCAGCGACCTCGCGATCGTAGAATGAAGGCATCATGTCGACTCTCTCGAGCGCTCCCACTCTGATCGCGCCGTCCCCTGCCGCGCTGTCGGCCGACGGCCGCGCGCGCACGTACGAGGTGCGCACCTTCGGCTGCCAGATGAACGTGCACGACTCCGAGCGCCTGTCGGGCTCGCTCGAGAGCGCGGGTTACCTTCCCGTCGAACCCGGGGCCGAGGCAGACGTCATCGTCATCAACACGTGCGCGGTGCGCGACAACGCCGCGGGCAAGCTCTACGGCACGCTGGGGCACCTTAAATCGCGCAAAGACAAGCACGACGGTATGCAGATCGCTGTCGGCGGATGCCTTGCGCAGATGGATCAGGCGGCCGTCCAGCAGAAGGCGCCGTGGGTCGACGTCGTCTTCGGCACGCACAACATGGGCTCGCTGCCCGGGCTGCTCGAGCGAGCGCGTCACAACGGGGAGGCCGAGCTCGAGATCCTCGAGTCGCTCGAGACCTTCCCCTCGACGCTGCCGACCAAGCGCGACTCGGTGTCGAGCGGATGGGTGTCGATCTCGGTCGGCTGCAACAACACCTGCACCTTCTGCATCGTCCCGCACCTGCGCGGCAAGGAGAAGGACCGCCGACCCGGCGACATCCTCAACGAGATCCGCCTGCTCGTCGACGACGGCGCCGTCGAGGTCACGCTCCTCGGGCAGAACGTCAACAGCTACGGCGTGGAGTTCGGCGACCGACAGGCGTTCGGCAAGCTGCTGCGGGCAGCGGGGGAGATCCCCGGACTCGAGCGCATCCGCTTCACCAGCCCCCACCCCGCCGCCTTCACCGACGACGTCATCGACGCGATGGCCGAGACGCCCGCCGTGATGCCGCAGCTGCACATGCCGCTGCAGTCCGGCTCCGACCGCATCCTGAAGGCGATGCGCCGGTCGTACCGCAGCTCGAAGTTCCTCGGCATCCTCGACCGGGTACGCGAGCGCATCCCGCACGCGGCGATCTCGACCGACATCATCGTCGGATTCCCCGGCGAGACCGACGCGGACTTCGAAGACACGCTGCGCGTCGTGGAGCAGTCGCGCTTCGCCAGCGCCTTCACCTTCCAGTACTCGATCCGCGAGGGTACCCCGGCGGCGACGATGCCCGACCAGATCCCGAAGGCCGTCGTGCAAGAACGGTACGAGCGCCTCGTCGCGCTGCAGGACCGGATCTCGCTCGAAGAGAACCAGAAGCAGCTCGGCCGAGAGGTCGAGGTGCTGGTGTCGTCGGCGGAGGGCAAGAAGAGCGCGGAGACGCACCGGCTGACCGGGCGAGCCGAAGACAACCGGCTCGTCCACTTCGAGCTTCCGGCGGGCTCTGCCACGCCGCGACCCGGTGACGTCGTCACAGTGCGAGTGACGCATGCCGCGCCGTTCCACCTCCTGGCCGACAGCCTCGACGGGGCGCCGCTGCGCATCCGACGCACCCGCGCCGGCGACGCCTGGGATCGATCGCAGGCGGAATCCTGTGGCGTTCCCGCGCCGGCCAGCGCGGACGGCGGTCCCCGGGCCGTGTCGCTCGGCCTGCCGACGCTGCGTATCGGGGTGTGACCACCCTCGACGCGGCCGGTGACCCGTCGCCGACGCTCTGGGCCGTGGTGGGAGCCACGGGAACCGGCAAGACGGCGCTGTCGCTCGACCTGGCCGGTGTCCTCGCGGCGCGGGGCCGGCGTGCGGAGATCGTCAACGTCGATGCGATGCAGCTGTATCGCGGCATGGACATCGGAACCGCCAAACTGCCCGAGGCGCAGCGGCGCGGCATCCCGCATCACCTGTTCGACGCGCTCTCCGTGACCGACGAGGCCGCGGTCGCCTGGTACCAGGATGTCGCGCGGCGCACGATCGGTGAGATCCACGCGCGCGGCGCCGACGCGATCCTCGTCGGCGGTTCGGGGCTCTACGCCTCGAGCGTCCTGTTCGATTTCCGGTTCCCGCCGCGCGACGAGGGGCTGCGCGCGCAGCTCGAGGACGAGCTCGACCGCCAGGGAGCCGCCGCGCTGTTCGCGCGCCTCCGTGACGCCGACCCCGCCGCGGCCGCGCGGATCGACCCGCGCAACGGTCGGCGCATCGTGCGCGCGCTGGAAGTGCTCGCGCAGGGCGGAGCGACGCACGGCGGGGCGCTGCCCGACGCGCCCGCGCTGTGGCATCCCTCGACCCGCATCATCGGCACGGCGATCACCCGGGACGAGCTCGTGCCGTTGCTCGACGCACGCGTGGAGCGGATGTGGCAGAGCGGGCTGATCGACGAGGTCGAGGCGCTGCGCCGCGAGGGCCTCGAGCGCGGGCCCACCGCGGGCCGGGCGATCGGCTACGCCCAGGCCCTGTCGCAGCTGCGCGGCGAGCTGACGCAGGCCGAGGCGATCGCCGAGACGCAAGCGCTCACGCGGCGTTACGCGCGCCGACAGGTGTCGTGGTTCAAACGCTACGAGCAGGTGCGGTGGATCGACGTGCGAGAGACCGAGGCGTCGTCGCTGGTTGCCGACGTCCGCGCCTCCGACCCCGGGAAGGACGACTCATGACCATCACCCTGCGCGCCTTCGCACCCGCCGACGAGGATGAGGTCGTCGCGCTCTGGCACGAGACGGGCCTGACCCGGCCGTGGAACGATCCGCGTGCCGACATCAGGCGCAAGCTCACGGTTCAGCCCGAGCTGTTCCTCGTCGCGGTCGATGAGCCTGCCGACGGCACGGCGGCGCGCATCGTCGGCACCGTCATGGCCGGCTATGACGGGCACCGCGGCTGGCTGTACTACCTGGCTTCGGCCCCGACGCACCGCGAGCGGGGAGTCGGTCGCAAGCTCGTCGCGGAGGCCGAACGGCTGCTCGAGGCGATGGGCTGCCCCAAGGTGCAGGTGATGGTGCGCCCCGAGAACGACGTCGTGCGCGGCTTCTACACCGAGCTCGGCTACGAGCCCTTCTCCACCTGGACGACGGGCAAGCGGATCGTCGTCGATGGCCCCGGCGGCCCCGCCTAAGCTGGGCAGATGGCGACCCTCGCATTCACCAAAGGCCACGGCACGGGCAACGACTTCGTGATCCTCGCCGATCCGGACGGCGCGCTCGAGCTCAGCGACGCGCAGATCGCCGCGCTCTGCGACCGCCACGTCGGCATCGGGGCCGATGGGCTGCTCCGGGTCGTCCGATCAGCCGCGATTCCTGAAGGGGCGGATGCCGCTGCCGCCGGCGCCGAGTGGTTCATGGACTACCGCAACGCCGACGGCTCGAAGGCCGAGATGTGCGGCAACGGCACACGCGTGTTCGCCCGCTACCTCGCCGACGCCGGGCTCGCCTCGATCGACGCGGGCCTGCGGATCGGCACCCGCGCAGGCGTGAAGACGATCACGCGCGCCGAGAACGGCTACGAGGTCGACCGGGGCCTCTGGCGCGCCGAGGCCGGCGATGTGCTCGTCCGCGCCCGCGGACTCGGTGTCGCCCGACCGGGTCAGTCGATCGACGTCGGGAACCCGCATGTCGTCGTCGCCCTCGCCGGCGAGGACGAGCTGGACGGCCTCGACCTGTCGGTGCAGCCGGTGCTCGAGCCGCAGCCCGCGGCGGGCGCGAACGTCGAGTTCGTCGTGCCGGCCGAGCCTCTTGTGCAGGCGGGGACCGGTGTGATCCGCATGCGCGTCTTCGAGCGCGGCGTGGGGGAGACGCTCTCGTGCGGAACCGGCGTCGCGGCGTCCGCACTCGCCGTCCGCCACTGGGCCGGCGCCGCCGCTCCCGATCGCTGGATCGTCGATGTTCCGGGCGGCCGGCTCGGGGTGCGAGTCGTGCAGGAGGCCGACGGCGAGCACGTCCTGCTGTCCGGCCCGGCAACCCTCGTCTTCTCGGGGCAGGTCACCCTCGCCGACTGACCGGTGCAGCTCAGGGCAGCTCGATCGCGCCGGTCGGCGTCGAGCCGTGCTTGCGCACCCGCAGGACGCGGAAACCCCGCCCCGTCGCCGCACGCGAGACGGCGTAACCGTCCTCGAACGACGCCGCGAGCCACCGCTGCAGCGAGTCCGATCCGAGGTTGCGCTGCACGACGAGCCACGCATCGCTGCGCTCGGACAGCCGCGGGATCCACCGGCGCAGCATCCCGTGCAGCTCGTTCTTGCCGACCCGGATCGGCGGATTCGAGCGGATGGTCCGGAATGCGACGTGGTCGGGAACATCGTCGGGGAGCACGGCGTTGATGTTGTCGAGTCCCAATTCAGCGGCGTTGCGTCGCACCAGGTCGAGAGCCCGTTCGTTCACATCGACGGCCCAGACCGTGGCGCGAGGCGACTCCATCGCCAGCGACAGCGAGATCGGCCCCCAGCCGCAGCCGAGGTCGAGGAAGTCCCCACCGGGCGGTGCCGGAGGGGTATTGGCCAACAGAACACCCGTGCCCGAATCCACGTGGTCAGGGCTGAACACCCCGCCCGCGGTCGTGACCTCCACGTTGCGACCCGCGAGGGTCACGCGGATGCGACGGAGGTTCTGTTCGCTGGACGGGGACGCGCTGAAATAGTGATCACTCCCCATGCATCCGAGCGTATCGGAGCCGGACGTGCCGGCGGGAGACTAGAATTCACGGATGCTCGGGCACGGGCATCCCGGGAAGAGAAGGTATGACACACACCACCACCCCCGACGGCGACGACGACATCGCGGTGGACCCGATCGATCGTGTTCTGGCGAGCGCGGAGTCGCGCTCGGGCGTCCGGGTCTTCGGCTCGGCGCAGGCGCTGCAGGATGCCTCGACGGTGGCCTACGGCGACACCGACGGCGACCAGTGGGACCGTGAGGAGCGCGCCGCGCTGCGCCGTGTTCCGGGGCTGTCCACCGAGCTCGAGGATGTCACCGAGGTCGAGTACCGCCAGCTGCGGCTCGAGAACGTCGTGCTCGTCGGCGTCTATCCGCAGGGCTCGCAGGAGGACGCGGAGAACTCGCTGCGGGAGCTGGCCGCCCTCGCCGAGACGGCCGGCGCGGTCGTGCTCGACGGCGTGCTCCAGCGCCGTCCGCATCCCGACCCCGCGACCTACATCGGCCGAGGCAAGGCCACCGAGCTGCGTGATCTCGTCGCGGCCGTCGGCGCCGACACGGTGATCGCCGACACCGAACTCGCCCCCAGCCAACGGCGCGCCCTCGAGGACGTCGCCAAGGTCAAGGTCATCGACCGCACGACGGTGATCCTCGACATCTTCAGCCAGCACGCCAAGAGCCGCGAGGGCAAGGCGCAGGTCGAGCTCGCACAGCTCGAGTACCTCCTGCCCCGCCTGCGCGGTTGGGGTGAGTCCATGAGCCGTCAGGCCGGTGGACAGGTCGGCGCGGGCGGCGCGGGCATGGGCTCGCGCGGACCGGGTGAGACGAAGATCGAGCTCGACCGTCGCCGCATCCGCACGCGCATGGCGCAGCTGCGCAAGCAGATCCGCGAATTCGCTCCCTCGCGAGAGGCCAAGCGCGCCGAGCGCCGGCGCAACACGATCCCCTCGGTCGCGATCGCCGGCTACACCAACGCCGGCAAGTCGAGCCTGCTCAACCGGCTGACCAGCGCCGGGGTGCTCGTCGAGAACGCCCTGTTCGCGACCCTCGACGCCACGGTGCGCCGTGCCGAGGCGGCCGACGGTCGCGTGTACACGCTGACCGACACCGTCGGGTTCGTGCGCAACCTGCCGCACCAGCTCGTCGAGGCGTTCCGCTCGACGCTCGAGGAGGTGTCGGGCGCGGACGTCATCGTGCACGTGGTCGACGGATCGCACCCCGACCCGGCAGCCCAGCTCGCGACCGTTCGCGATGTCATGGGCGACGTCGGCGCACGCGCGACCCGCGAGCTCGTCGTCTTCAACAAGGCCGACCTCGTCGACGACGATGCTCGGCTGCTGCTGCGCGGGCTGGAGCCGACGGCGCACTTCGTGTCGTCGCGCACCGGCGAGGGGATCGACGAGCTGCGTGCCGCCATCGAAGACGCCCTGCCGCTGCCGGCCGTCGAGGTCCGAGCGCTCGTACCCTATGACCGGGGCGACCTCATCGCCGCGGTGCACGAGAGCGGACACATCATCGCGACCTCTCACGAGGAGGACGGCACCGCAGTGCACGCGCACGTCTCCGAGCGCCTCGCCGCCGAGCTCGCGCCCTTCACGGTCTGACGCAATACAGCCGCCGGACCGCCGGTGCGGGTGAGACTCCCGCGCCGGCGGTCGGCCTCACCCGCACCGCGGGCCCGACGGATGTATCGCGGGCCGGGGCCGCGTCAGAGGCGCGCCGTCAGGTCAGCTCGACCGGCGCGACGCCCGGGGTGTCGAACCCGAACACCTGACCGAGGAACGCCAGCTCGGTCTCGAGCGCGTGGATGATCGTCTCGCTGCGCCGGAAGCCGTGCCCTTCGCCCGCGTACAGCACGTACGCGTGCGGGACGTTCTGGGCGACCAGGGCGTCGCGGATCGCCTCGGCCTGCGCAGGCGGCACGACGGCGTCCTCGTCGCCCTGCAGGAGCAGCAGGGGCACGCGGAAGCGCTCGGGACGGCTGAGGGGCGAACGATCGATGTAGACCTGCTCCGCCTCGGGCAGCGGTCCGATCAGACCGTCGAGGTAGCGGGCTTCGAAGTCGTGCGTGTCGGCGGCGAGGGCGCGCGCATCGCCGACGCCGTAGCGGGAGACGCCCGCGCCGAAGACGTCGGTGCCGACGAGAGCAGCCAGGACGGTCCATCCGCCGGCCGAGCCGCCCTCGATCGCCAGACGTGCGCCGTCAGCGAGTCCGTCGTCGGCCAGTCCGCGAGCCGCGGCGGCGACGTCGTCGACGTCCACGATGCCCCACTGCCCCTTCAGGCGTTCCCGGTACGAGCGGCCGTACCCGGTCGACCCGCCGTAGTTGACGTCGAGGACGCCGATGCCCCGGCTGGTGAAGTAGGCGACCTTGCTGTCGGCGGTGCCTCCGACGTGCGCGGTGGGTCCGCCGTGCACCCACACGAGGTACGGCGGAAGCTCGCCCGCGGGCGCCGAGACCTCCGGGTGGGTGGGAGCGTAGGCGAAGGCATGGACGGGGCCGTGGGGTCCCTCGACGGTGAGCTGACGGGCGTGCGGGATCCACACGTCGTCGACATCCGGCATCCCGCCGCGCACCGCGGTGACCTCCCCGTCGCCGACGTCCACGATCCACAGGCCCGAGGCGCCCGGGGCCGCTCCGCTGACGAGTGCTCGCCCGCCGCGGACGTCCTCGATCTGCAGCCGTGCGGTCGCGGGGAAGGGAAGAGGGATGCCGCCGCCCTCGCGATCGACGAGCACGAGCTGATCCGCGCCGTGCGTCCGCACCGCGAGGATGCGTCCGTCGTCGAGAGGTGCGTACCAGCGCGCCCCGAGCACCCAGAGCCCGCCGCCCGTGTCGGCGTCGGCCGGCGCGATCGGCTCGGCGGCCGTCTGCGTGCCCGGATCCGTCCGGTAGAGGTTCCAGCGACCCGTCGGCTCGTCGATCAGCAGGAGCTCGCCCGTGGGCAGCCACTCGGGCTGCAGGGCCGCGGTCGTGCCGTCGGTGACGTCGGTGACGTGCGCGGGGTCGGCGACACGGGCGACGCGGACCCGGGTACGGTCCCAGGGCATGTCGGGGTGATCCCAGGCGACCCACGCAAGCTGCTCGCCGTCGGCCGACAAAGCCGGCTGCGCGACGAAGTCGCTGCCGCCGGCGAGCACGGTCACCGACTCCGCCGACTCGTCGCCGTCGGAGTCGTGGTCGATGCGCACGATGTGACGCGTCGGGGTCCCGCCCGCCTGTTCACGCTCGCGGACGGCCAACAGCGTTCCGTGCTGCCAGCGCAGCCCGCCGTAGCTCGTGCCTTCATCGGCGGGCGTCAGCGCCTCGGGAGTGCCGCCGGGGCGCAGCCGGCGCACACGCTGGTCGCCCTTGTCGACGAAGAACAGGATGCCGTCGTCGGTGACCGTCCACGCACCGCCGCCGTACTCGTGGACGCGCGACCGCGCGTTCCAGGGGCCGGGCAGGACGGTCTCGACGCCGCCGTCGGCGGTCCGTCGGCGCACGGCGACGCGTCCAGCCTCATCGGGCAGCGACTCGCCCCACCAGATCTCGTCGCCGACGAAGGCCGCGCCGTCGAGCCGCAGGGAGGACGAGCTCGCCCACGCGGCGGTGAGCGGGGAGGGCCAGGAACCGTAGGGGAGCTGCGCGGACATGAGGCCACCGTACGCGAGCGACCCCGTCGTCGTGCGGCCGGCCGTGGTGCTCAGACGGTGCGGAGGACGGCTACGACCTTGCCGAGGACGACGGCGTCATCGCCGAGGATCGGCTCGAACGCCGAGTTGCGGGGGAGCAGCCAGGTGTGTCCGTCGCGCTGGCGGAGCGTCTTGACCGTCGCCTCCCCGTCGAGCATCGCGGCGACGATCTCGCCGTTGTCGGCGGTCGCCTGCGACCGCACGACGACCCAGTCGCCGTCGCAGATCGCGGCGTCGATCATCGAGTCGCCGACGACCTTGAGCATGAACAGGTCGCCCTTGCCGACGAGCTGACGGGGAAGGGGGAAGATCTCCTCGACCTGCTGGTCGGCGGTGATCGGCACGCCCGCGGCGATGCGGCCGACCAAGGGCACGAGGGCGGCGTCGCCGAGCGCGGGGGCTGCATCGGCGGGATTCTCGGCGGCGGTGCCCGGAAGGTCGATCAGAACCTCCATCGCGCGGGTCTTGCCGGGGTCGCGACGGAGGTAGCCGCTCAGCTCGAGCTGATTCAGCTGATGCGTGACGCTCGAGAGGGACTTGAGTCCGACCGCGTCGCCGATCTCTCGCATGCTGGGCGGGTAGCCGTTGCGGGCGATGGCGCGCTGGATCACCTCGAGGATCGCGAGCTGCTTGTCGCTCAGATTCTTGCGTCGTCGCGTCTGCGGCTTCTCGCTCATACCGCCGGTCTCCTGTCGTCGCGCCCCGTCCCCGACCCGATGTCGGAGGTTCGTGGTGGGCTCTCGCTGTCGAAAACGTAGCCCGATCGGCAGCAGACGCCGCGGAACCGTCCGCGTGTCTCTTCGATCGGTCTCCGATTTCGACGAGTGGTTGACACCACACAATATCGAAGATACGTTCGGAAATGAAGTTCGCACCCGGCCTTCCCGGCCGAGGGTCGGGCGCGAACCTTCTTACCGCTCCAGAGGAGAAGCCATGACCACCATCGATGTCCGCCACGTGCCGTCGCCCCGTACGCGTCTGCGTCTGACGCAGCGTGGCCGCCGCGTGCTCGCCACGGTCGCCGCACTGCCGGCCGTCGTCGCGGTCAGCATCGCGGTCATCTCCGGCGGCGGCGCGCTCGCGTCTTCCGAGGCCGGTGCGCCCGAAGGCTCGTTCACGACGATCACGGTCATGTCCGGCGACTCGCTGTGGACCATCGCCGAAGAGGTCGCGCCGCACGCCGACCCCCGTGACGTCGTCGACGCGATCGTCCGCCTCAACGCCCTCGGCTCGGGCCAGCTCGACGCCGGCCAGACTCTCGCGATCCCGGCCGAGTACGGGACCGAAAGCTGATCCCCTCACCGCTGATCCATTCCGAATGCGTCCGATGACGACGCGGCGTCACTGATACGCGTCGCCGCCTAGCATGGGTGGGATGAGCCCGAGTCTGGATGATCTGCCCCTCAGAGACGATCTGCGGGGTCTCACCCCGTACGGTGCGCCGCAGGCTCCGCTGCCGGTCGCGCTCAACGTCAACGAGAACACCCACCCGGTTCCCGAGGAGGTCGCGGACGACATCCTCGACGCGATCGCTCGCGCCCTGCGGGAGGTCAACCGCTATCCCGACCGCGAGTTCACCCACCTGCGCGAGTCGTTCGCGGAATACCTCGGCCACGGCCTCACCGCCGACCGCATCTGGGCCGCCAACGGCTCGAACGAGGTGCTGCAGCACCTGCTCCAGGCTTTCGCCGGGCCTGGGCGCACCGCCATGGGGTTCGGTCCGACGTACTCGATGTACCCCCTGCTCACGCGTGCGACCGGTGCCGGCTACATCACCGGCACGCGCGGCCCCGACTTCGCGCTCGATCCGGCTTCCGCCGCGGCCCAGGTCGCGGAGGCTCGGCCGGACGTCGTGTTCCTCTGCGCGCCGAACAACCCGACGGGCACGCCCCTCGGCCTCGACGTGATCGAAGCGGTCTACGCGGCGACCGACGGCATCGTCATCGTCGACGAGGCGTACCAGGAATTCGCGCCGCGCGAGTCGCCCTCGGCGATCACGCTCCTGGGCGGCCGCCCGCGGCTCGTCGTGTCGCGCACGATGAGCAAGGCCTTCGCTTTCGCCGGCGCCCGCGTCGGCTACCTCGCGGGTGACCCGACCCTGATCGACGCGCTGCGTCTCGTGCGCCTGCCGTACCACCTGAGCGCTCTCACGCAGGCGGCCGCGACCGCCGCGCTCTCGCACTCGTCGACGATGCTGCGCATGGTCGACGAGATCGTCTCGCAGCGTGACCGGATGTCGGCGACGCTCGACGCTCTCGGCTACCGCGCGTACGAGAGCTGGACGAACTTCGTGCTCTTCGACGGCGTCGACGACCCGAAGGCGACGTGGCAGGCGCTCTACGATCGCGGCATCCTCATCCGCGACGTCGGAATCCCGCACTCTCTGCGCGTGACGGCGGGCACGGAGGACGAGACGACCGCGTTCCTCGAGGCCCTGGCCTCGATAGACTCGGGGGCATGACCAGCTCCCGAACGGCCCGTATCCGTCGCGCGACGAGCGAGTCGTCCGTCGAGCTGGAGCTCGACCTCGACGGCACCGGCGTCAGCACGATCGAGACGACCGTTCCGTTCTTCGACCACCTGCTCACCGCGTTCGCGAAGCACTCGCTCACCGATCTCACGGTGCGTGCGACCGGGGACACCCACATCGACGCGCACCACACCGTCGAGGACGTCGCGATCGTGCTCGGTCAGGCGCTGCGCTCGGCCCTGGGCGACAAGTCGGGTATCTCGCGTTACGGCGACGCTCTCGTTCCGCTCGACGAGGCGCTGGCCCAGGCCGTCGTCGACATCTCGGGCCGGCCGTACCTCGTGCACACGGGTGAGCCCGAGGGGTACGAGTACCACCTCATCGGCGGTCACTTCACCGGTTCGCTCGTGCGTCACACCTTCGAGGCGATCGCCTTCAACGCCGGGCTGACGATGCACGTCCGGGTGCTCGGCGGTCGCGACCCGCACCACATCGCCGAGGCGGAGTACAAGGCGTTCGCACGCGCGTTCCGGCAGGCCAAGGCCCTCGACCCGTTCGTGCACGGCATCCCCAGCACGAAGGGAGCGCTGTGACCGACGCGTCGGACGACAATCGCACCGCGCCGCTGGTCGCCGTCCTCGATTACGGCTCGGGCAACGTCCACTCCGCGGTCAAGGCCCTCTCGGCAGCGGGAGCCGACGTCCGCCTGACGTCCGACCGCGGCTTGATCCAGGACGCCGACGGGCTCCTCGTTCCCGGAGTCGGAGCCTTCAGTGCGGTGATGTCGGCGCTGCGCGAGAGCCGCGGCGACGAGATCATCGAACGACGCCTCGCCGGCGGTCGCCCGGTCCTGGGCATCTGCGTCGGGATGCAGGTGATGTTCGACCTCGGTGTCGAGCGCGGCCACGACGCCGCCGGGCTCGGCCAGTGGCCCGGCGCGGTGACCGAGCTCGACGCGCCGGTGCTGCCCCACATGGGGTGGAACACCGTGCGCGCGGGGGAGGGGTCGACCCTCTTCGCCGGCCTCGAAGACGAGCGCTTCTACTTCGTCCACTCCTACGCAGCGCAGGAGTGGAGCCTCGAGGTCATGAAGCCCTTCGCCGCGCCCGTCGTGACCTGGTGCGACTACGGCGTGCCGTTCCTGGCGGCGGTCGAGAACGGGCCGCTGTCGGCGACCCAGTTCCACCCCGAGAAGTCGGGGGCCGCCGGCATCCGACTTCTCTCCAATTGGATCGGCGCCCTGCCGCGCCACTAGTCTCCTCCGTGGCGTTCTCGCGCGGACGAGTGCGTCTTCCCTCACCATCTGGAATGTGATGAACGACTTCGCGTCCACCCCCGAACTGATCCTCCTGCCCGCCGTCGACGTCGCCGGCGGGAAGGCCGTGCGCCTGACCCAGGGCGAGGCCGGCAGCGAGACCACCTACGGCGACCCGGTCGAGGCCGCGCTGGCGTGGGCCAAGCAGGGGGCGCAGTGGATCCACCTGGTCGACCTCGACGCCGCTTTCGGCCGCGGCAACAACACGGCCGTGCTGCGCAAGGTCATCAAGCAGATCAAGGGCGTCCAGATCGAGCTGTCGGGCGGCATCCGCGACGACGCGACGCTCGAGGCGGCACTCGAGAGCGGCGCCTCGCGCATCAACCTCGGCACCGCCGCCCTCGAGAACCCGGAATGGGCGGCCGATGTCATCGGCCGCTACGGCGACGCGATCGCCGTCGGCCTCGACGTTCGCGGCACGACGCTCGCCGCGCGGGGCTGGACCCGCGACGGTGGCGACCTGTGGGACGTCCTCGAGCGTCTCGAGGACGCCGGCTGCACCCGCTACGTCGTGACCGATGTGACGAAGGACGGCACCCTGCAGGGCCCCAACCTCGACCTGTTGCGCGAGATCACCTCGCGCACCCCGAAGCCGGTCGTCGCGTCGGGAGGCATCTCGAGCCTCGACGACATCGCCGCGCTGCGCGAGCTCGTGCCGCTCGGGGTCGAGGGTGCCATCGTGGGCAAGGCTCTCTACGCCGGCGCCTTCACGCTGGCCGAGGCGCTGGATGTCGCCGGAGACTGACGACCCTCGCGGCCACGCGGCCGACTCGGCCGGCGTGCCGTGGGAGGGGCGGAGCTTCGAGTCCAACCCCCACGCGGGCGACGACGGCTCGGCCGACCCCGCGCTGCTCGCCGCGCTCCGGGCGTTCCGCACGGGCTCGGGTGACGCGGTCGCCGTCGTCGAGGCGTACCGATCCGCGCGCCTGCTGATCCCGCTCGTGCCTGAGAAGGGCGACGAGGGCGTGGGTCCCACGGGGCTGCCCGTCGACAAGACGCAGGAGCTGTCGATCGTCACCGTCGCCGCGCCCGACGGTCGCCGCGTGCTGCCGGTGTTCACGTCTGTCGAGACGCTGGCGCGCTGGGATGCCGTCGCCCGCCCGGTGCCCGCCGACGGTGTGCGAACGGCCCTCGCCGCGGCATCCGACGACACCGACCTGATCGTCATCGACCCGGGGTCGGAGACGGAGTTCGTGCTCCGCCGTCCCGCCGTGTGGGCGATCGGTCAGGGCCAGGCGTGGGAGCCCGCACCGACCTCGCCCGAGGTCTTCACGGCGCTGCAGGCCAGCATCGGGGGAGAGCTCGCGGTGCTCGACCTGTCGGTCGCTGCCGGCGACCCCGAAGCCCGCATGCGCGGGCCCGAGCTGGTCGTGCGTCTGCACCTCGTCGACGGGCTGGATGCCGCACAGCTCGACGCCGTGCTGTCGAGGTTGGCTTCCCGCTGGGCCGCGGACGACCGCATCGCCGTGCTCGTCGACTCGCTGACGGTCAAGCTCGTCCGCGGCTCCTGAGCCCGCGTCAGGTGACGGGACCGGTGAACTTCTCGCCGGGGCCCTTGCCGATCGGGTCGGGAATCGTCGACGCCTCGCGGAAGGCGAGCTGAAGCGAGCGCAGGCCGTCGCGCAGCGAGCGCGCGTGCATGTCGCTGATCTCCGGAGCGCCGGCGGTGATGAGTCCGGCGAGGGCGTTGATGAGCTTGCGGGCCTCGTCGAGGTCGAGCTGCGTGGCGGGGTCGTCGGCGAGTCCGACCTTGACGGCGGCGGCGCTCATGAGGTGCACCGCGGCGGTCGTGATGACCTCGACCGCGGGCACATCGGCGATGTCGCGGGTCGCGGCGGAGGCGGCGCGCTCCTGCTCCTCCCACCGCTGGCGACGAGCCGCGTCGTCGGTGAACGTGCTGTTGTCGGCGGGGTTCGTGTCCACGTGTCGCTCTCTGCTAGACTATGCGGGCACCGGAGTGTTCTACTCCGGATCGAAAGAGGATCACATCCCACCCGCGCTTGCCGTTCCAGGCTACCGGGTCATGCACTCCGCTCCGTCCGTCTCACCGCGGCCGGGGTAGCCAGGGTGCGGAACACGAATGCCGACGCACGTGCGTCGTGCGGGTGGATGCGATGCTCTTCCGCCCGGGTCGCGTCCTCGCGTCCCGGTGGCCACCACCGCACGAACAGGAGTTCCGCACATCAGCGATCCCCGCACCAACGACCGCATCCGCGTCCCCGAGGTTCGCCTCGTCGGCCCCGCTGGAGAGCAGGTCGGCGTCGTCCGTATCGAGGTCGCCCTGCGTCTGGCGCAGGAGGCCGAGCTCGACCTCGTCGAGGTCGCCCCGAACTCGAAGCCGCCCGTGGTCAAGATCATGGACTACGGCAAGTTCAAGTACGAAGCGGCTCAGAAGGCCAAGGAAGCGCGTCGCAATCAGGCCAACACGGTCCTCAAGGAGGTCCGTTTCCGTCTGAAGATCGAGGCGCACGACTACATCACCAAGCTCAAGCGCGCCGAGGGCTTCCTCCAGGCGGGCGACAAGGTCAAGGCGATGATCCTGTTCCGCGGCCGTGAGCAGTCGCGTCCCGAGCAGGGCGTGCGCCTGCTCCGCAAGTTCGCCGAGGACGTCGCCGAGCTCGGCACCGTCGAGTCGAATCCGACGATCGACGGCCGCAACATGGTGATGGTCATCGCGCCGCACAAGAACAAGTCCGAGGTGAAGACCGAGCAGAACGCCCAGCGCGCCGCCAACAAGGAGGCAGCACGTCAGGCCCGCTCCGGCGACGCGCCCGAGACCGAAGACGCCGCTCCCGCCTCGGCGGAGTAGCCCCCAGACTCCCGCCTCGCGGGATACACAACGAAGGAAGAGACATGCCGAAGCAGAAGACCCACTCGGGTGCCAAGAAGCGCTTCAAGGTCACCGGCAGCGGAAAGATCAAGAAGCAGCAGGCGAACCTCCGCCACAACTTCGAAGGCAAGCCCACCAAGCGCACGCGCCGCCTGTCGGCCGACAAGATCCTGGCTCCCGGCGACGCGAAGGTCGCCAAGAAGCTCCTCGGCATCTGAGCGCTGCTGCGCACGAATAGGAAACAAACGAAATGGCTAGAGTCAAGCGGGCAGTAAACGCCCACAAGAAGCGTCGCGTCATCCTCGAGCGCGCCTCCGGTTACCGCGGACAGCGTTCGCGCCTGTACCGGAAGGCGAAGGAGCAGGTCACCCACTCGCTCGTCTACGCGTACCGCGACCGCCGCAAGCGCAAGGGCGACTTCCGCCGTCTGTGGATCCAGCGCATCAACGCCGCTGCCCGCCAGAACGGCATCACCTACAACCGCTTCATCCAGGGCCTCGGCCTCGCGGGTGTGCAGGTCGACCGTCGTATGCTCGCCGAGCTCGCCGTGAACGAGCCCGCCGTCTTCGCGTCGCTCGTAGCGACGGCCAAGGGCGCTCTGCCGGCCGACGTCAACGCTCCCAAGGCCTGATCGGTCCGCAGCGTTCCACGCACCGCACGAAGGGGCGTCCTCCGAAGGGAGGGCGCCCCTTCGCCGTATGCTGAAACGGTGCTGGAGAACCCCCGATCGCCGCGCGTCCGCGCCGTCGCCAAGCTGACCAAGCGCAGCGCGCGCCAGGAGTCGGGGCTCTTCCTCCTCGAGGGTCCGCAGGCGGCGCGCGAGGCGCTGGCCTACCGCCCCGACACCATCGTCGAGGTCTTCGCGACCCCGGCCGCGGTGGAGCGGCATCCGGAACTGCGGGCGTCCGCCGAAGAAGCCGGTCTCGACATCGTGTTCGCGAGCGAGGCGGTGCTCGCGGCGATGGCCGACACCGTCACGCCGCAGGGGATCATCGCGGTCGCGCGACAGTCGCCCACCTCGGTGCGCGATGTCTTCGCGGGCACGCCGCGCCTCATCGCGATCTGCGAAGAGATCCGCGACCCCGGCAACCTCGGCACGATCATCCGAGCCGCGGATGCCGCCGGCGCCGATGCCATCGTCCTGACGGGACGCACCGTCGACCCGTACAACCCGAAGGTGGTGCGCTCCACCACCGGCTCGCTCTTCCACCTGCCCGTGGCCGTCGGCGTGGAGCTGACGACCGCGATCGAACGGGCGCACGCCGCCGGCATGCGCGTCGTCGCGGCCGACGTGAAGGGCGCGGACTTCCTCGAGCACCGCGCCACCCTGGCCGAGCCGACCGCCTGGCTCTTCGGCAACGAGGCGCACGGCCTCGACGACGAGGCGCTGTCGCGGGCCGATCTGGCGTTGCGGCTGCCGATCTACGGTGCCGCGGAATCGCTGAACCTCGCGACAGCCGCGAGCGTGTGCCTTTACGAGACGGCGTTCGCGCAGCGCGCCGGCTGATCCGTTCCGGTCGACTCGGCGAGAAGGGCGGGTGCGGGCCACCGAGTACCCGCGATACAGGGCGAGTCGACGAGGATGCCGGCGGACCGGCCGTGTATTCCGATTCTGTTACAGATCGGTGACTCGGCGGCCGATTGGCGGGCGTCGACGGGGGAGTGCTCCTAATGTGACTTCCTATGACCACTCCCGAAAACCCGGCGCCGCCGACGTCGAACATCACCGTGCGTCGCGGCGACCCGCTCGTCGTGATCGAGGGCGTGCAGAAGCACTACGGCTCGTTCCAGGCGCTGAAGGACATCGACCTGACGGTGAACCGCGGCGAGGTCGTCGTGGTCATCGGCCCCTCGGGCTCGGGCAAGTCGACGCTGTGCCGCACGATCAACCGTCTCGAGACGATCAGTGACGGCACCATCTCGATCGACGGCGAGAAGCTGCCGTCCGAGGGCAAGGCGCTCGCTGCGCTGCGCGCCGACGTGGGCATGGTCTTCCAGTCCTTCAACCTCTTCTCGCACCTGACGATCCTCGAGAACGTCACGCTCGGCCCGATCAAGGTCAAGGGCACGAAGAAGGCCGAGGCCGAGAAGCTCGCGCGCGAGCTCCTGGACCGCGTGGGCGTCGGCCACCAGGCCGACAAGCTGCCCGCTCAGCTCTCCGGCGGTCAGCAGCAGCGCGTCGCGATCGCGCGTGCGCTTGCGATGAAGCCGAAGGTCATGCTCTTCGACGAGCCCACCAGCGCGCTCGACCCCGAGATGATCAACGAGGTCCTCGACGTCATGGTCGGCCTCGCTCAGGACGGCATGACGATGATCGTCGTCACGCACGAGATGGGCTTCGCCCGCAAGGCGGCCGACCGTGTCGTGTTCATGGCCGACGGTCAGATCGTCGAAGAGGCCGTCCCCGAGCAGTTCTTCACCGCGCCGCGCAGCGACCGGGCGAAGGACTTCCTCTCGAAGCTCATCACCCACTGACATCACTGCTTCCACGCCCTGCACCGGGCGCGGATGACCCCCAACCCAGGAGGACCACATGCGCAAGACCCGCATCACCGGCGCGTTCGCCGGTGTCGCCATCGCTGCGATCGCCCTGACCGGCTGCAACAGCGGTTCGCCCACGTCGCCCGGCGCCGCCGGCGGCGGCGACGAGGAGAGCACGGGAGCTCTCTGGGAGGTCGCCTCCGACGTCTCGCTCGAGGGCAGCCCCACGTTCGACGCGATCACCGAGCGCGACAAGGTCATCGTCGGTGTGAAGGAGGACCAGCCCGGTCTCGGCTTCCTCGACGCCACGACGAACGAGCGCACCGGTTTCGACGTCGACATCGCGCGCTGGATCGCCGCATCGCTCGGCTACGACGAGGACAAGATCGAGTACAAGGCGATCGCCTCGGCGAACCGCGAGCAGGCGATCGTGAACGGCGACGTCGACTACTACGTCGGCACCTACTCGATCACCGATGCGCGCAAGCAGCAGATCGACTTCGCCGGCCCGTACTTCATCACCGGCCAGGGCCTGCTCGTCGCCGCCGACAGCGACATCGCGAGCGAGGACGACCTCAACGCCGACACCCGCGTGTGCTCGGCGACGGGTTCGACCCCGATCCAGAACATCAAGGCGAACTACCCCGAGGTTCCGACCGAGGAGTTCGACCTGTACTCGGCCTGTGTCGACGCGCTCATCAACGGCACCGTCGACGCCGTCACCACCGACCAGGCCATCCTGATCGGTTACGCGGCGCAGTACCCGGACGACATCAAGGTCGTCGGCGAGCCCTTCAGCGAGGAGCGCTACGGCGTCGGCCTGGCCAAGGGCGACGACGCGTTCCGCACGCACATCAACGAGCTGCTGACCGACGGCGGCGACGTGTGGCAGGGGATTTTCGACAAGAACCTCGGCGAGTCGGGCATCACGGTCGAGCAGCCGGCCGTCGACGCCTACTGAGTCGCACCGACACCATGACCGCGGGGCGGGGGCGTGAGCGCCCCCGCCCCGAACCAGCCAAGGAGACCATGTGGGCGTCATCACCGACAACCTCGACCTATGGGGCGAGGCGCTCGGCAACACCCTGTTGCTGTTCTTCGCCGGAGGAGCGATCGCCCTCGTCCTCGGCACGCTCGTGGGCGCCATGCGCGTCTCGCCGATCCCCGCGGCCCGCGCCTTCGGCACGGTCTACGTCAACACGATCCGCAACACCCCGCTGACGCTCGTCTTCTTCTTCTTCGCGTTCGGCTACCCCCAGCTCGACCTGCCGAACCCCGGCTTCACGGTGCTCGGCATCTGGGCGCTGGGAATCTATACCGCGACCTACGTCGCGGAGGTGATCCGCGCGGGGATCAACACCGTCCCCGTCGGACAGGCCGAAGCCGCTCGCGCCATCGGCCTGACGTTCGGCCAGGTCATGACCCTGGTGGTCATGCCGCAGGCGTTCCGCTCGGTCGTGCCGCCCATGATGAGCGTCTTCATCGCTCTGCTGAAGAACACCACGGTCGCCGCCGGCTTCTCGGTCGCCGAGCTCGGCGTCATCCGTTCCAACCTCAGCGAGCGCGGCGAGAACGCCCTGATCGTGCTGCTCTGGGTGGCCCTGGTCTTCGTCGTCCTCGTGCTGCTGCTCAGCGCGCTGCAGCGACGCCTCGAGAACAAGTGGAGGATCGCACGATGACTTCCGTCCTGTACGACGTCCCGGGCCCGCGGGCGATCCTGCGCAACCGCATCCTCGGGATCGTCACCGTCCTCCTCGTCGCGGCCGCGATCGGCTTCGTCGTCTACCGCTTCGCCGTGAGCGGGCAGTTCTCCGCCGAGAAGTGGTACGTCTTCAGCTTCGGCAACGTCTGGCTCGGCATCCTGCGCGCGCTCGGCAACACCCTCGCCGCCTTCGGGCTCGCCGCCGTCGGGTCGCTCGCGCTCGGGTTCGTCCTGGCCATCGGCCGTCTGTCGGACCACGCCTGGGTCCGCGTCCCGTTCGGTGTCGTCATCGAGGGCTTCCGTGCCGTCCCCGTGCTCATCTTCATGATGCTCATGTACTACGGCCTGCCGACGCTCGGCATCCGGATGGAGCCGTACTGGGCCGTTGTGATCGCGCTCGTGGCCTACAACGGGTCGGTGCTCGCCGAGGCGCTGCGTGCCGGCATCGAGTCGCTCCCGCGCGGCCAGAAGGAAGCCGGCTACGCGATCGGTCTGCGCAAGAGCGGGGTCATGCGCCTCATCCTGCTGCCGCAGGCTGTGCGGGCTATGCTGCCGGTCATCGTCGCGCAGCTCGTCGTCACGCTCAAGGACACCGCGCTCGGCTTCATCATCACGTACCCCGAGCTGCTGTACTTCGCCAAGCAGCTGACGTCGCAGCCCGGGCGCCCGATCCTGCAGGCGGGCATCGTCATCGGTGCGATCTACATCGTGATGTGCCTGCTGCTGTCGTGGTTCGCGAACTTCCTCGAGAAGCGTCTGTCGCGTTCGCCGCGCAGCACCGGCACCACGGGCGCCGGCGCGGCAGCCGTCGACCCGCTGCACCACCCGGTGGCGCCGACCACCGACACGGAGCTCATCGCTCTGCAGAAGGGTGTCGGCAAACACGACTCCACCAGCGGCGCGGGCGGCGTCTGACGCGCTGGCACGACACCGACGGGCCCCTCACGCGGAAGCGGAGGGGCCCGGTCTGTTGTGTAGGTGACATTCACTAGACTCGACTCCCGTGTCCGACGCACCCGAGATCACCCCTGACGCGGTCGCCGCGGCGGTGGATGCGGCCCTCGCCGCCATCGCCGACGCCTCCTCAACCGCAGACCTGAAGTCCGCCCGCAACGCCCACACTGCCGAGGGTTCGCCGCTCGCGCGCCTCAATGCGCAGCTGCGGTCGGTGCCCAACGAGAAGAAGGCCGAGTTCGGCAAGCTCGTCGGTCAGGCGCGAGGCCGGGTGAACCAGGCGCTCGCCGCCCGCGAGGACGAGCTCGCCGCGGCCGAGACCGCCGCGAAGCTCGAGGCCGAGGCGCTCGATGTGACCGCCATCGCTCCGCGTGCGCGCGTCGGTGCGCGGCATCCCATCTCGCTGCTGCAGGAGGAGGTCGCCGACCTCTTCGTCGGAATGGGCTGGGAGATCGCCGAAGGCCCCGAGCTCGAGCACGAGTGGTTCAACTTCGACGCCCTCAACTTCGACGTCGATCACCCGGCGCGTCAGATGCAGGACACGTTCTTCGTCGACCCGGTGGCCCGTCACCTGGTGATGCGCACGCAGACGAGCCCCGTGCAGATGCGTTCGATGCTCGAGCGCGACATCCCGATCTACGTCCTCTCGCCTGGACGGGTGTTCCGCACGGACGAGTACGACGCGACGCATCTGCCGGTGTTCACGCAGTTCGAGGGGCTCGTCGTCGACAAGGGCATCACGATGGCCCACCTCAAGGGAACCCTCGACCACGCCGCGCGCGAGCTGTTCGGCCCCGAGGCGAAGACGCGCTTCCGCACCAACTACTTCCCGTTCACCGAGCCGAGCGCCGAGCTCGACCTGTGGCACCCGACCTTCGCCGGTGGTGCGCGCTGGATCGAGTGGGGCGGCTGCGGAATGGTGAACCCCAACGTGCTTCGCGCCGCGGGCATCGACCCGGAGGTGTACTCCGGGTTCGCCTTCGGCATGGGCATCGAGCGGACGCTGATGTTCCGCTCCGACGTGAAGGACATGCGCGACATGGCCGAGGGCGATGTGCGCTTCAGCGAGCAGTTCGGGATGGTGGTCTGATGCGCGTTCCGCTGTCGTGGTTGCGTGAGTACGTCGATGTGCCGGCGGATGCCGCACCGGAGGACATCCTCGCGGCGCTGGTGTCGGTCGGCTTCGAAGAGGAGGACGTCCACGGGTTCGACCTGACCGGTCCGATCGTCGTCGGCCGCGTCGTCTCGTTCGAGCCCGAGCCGCAGTCCAACGGCAAGACGATCCGCTGGTGCCAGGTCGACGTGGGCGAGGCCAACGGCGGCGTGCGCGGCATCGTCTGCGGTGCCGGCAACTTCTTCGAGGGCGACAAGGTCGTCGTGACGCTTCCCGGCGCCGTGCTGCCGGGGCCGTTCCCGATCGCGGCGCGCAAGACGTACGGCCACGTCTCGGACGGCATGATCGCCTCGGCGAAGGAGCTCGGCCTCGGCGACGAGCACAGCGGGATCCTGCGCCTGACCGAGCTCGGTCTCGACCCCGAGGTCGGCACCGACGCCATCGCCCTGCTGGGCCTGGACGATGCCGCGATCGACGTCAATGTCACGCCCGACCGTGGTTACGCCCTGTCGGTGCGCGGCATCGCGCGCGAGTACTCGCACGCGACCGGCGCGGCCTTCCGCGACCCGGCGCTGCGCGAGTTCGAGGAGCTCGAGCACCCGGCATCCGGGTTCGAGGTGGCCGTCGACGATCAGGCTCCGATCCGCGGCCGCGTGGGCGCGACGGAGTTCGCGGTGCGCGTCGTGTCGGGCGTCGACCCGACGCGTCCGACGCCGCCGTGGATGGTCGCGCGGCTCACGCTCGCCGGCATCCGCTCGCTCGGCATCCTCATCGACATCACCAACTACGTGATGCTCGAGCTCGGCAACCCGATCCACGGCTACGACCTCGACACGCTCACCGGCGGCATCACGGTGCGCCGCGCGACGCCGGGCGAGAAGCTGACGACGCTCGACGGCAAGGAGCGCACGCTCGACGGCGAAGACCTGCTCATCACCGACGAGTCGGGCCCCATCGGCCTCGCCGGCGTCATGGGCGGCGGCACGACCGAGATGACCGACGCGACCCGCAACGTGCTCATCGAGGCGGCGATCTTCGACACCGTCACGATCGCCCGCACCGCCCGCCGGCACAAGCTGCCCAGCGAGGCATCGCGTCGCTTCGAGCGCGGAGTGGACCCGCTGCTGCCGTTCGTGGCCGCTCGCCGCGTCGCCGACCTCATGGTCGAGCTCGCCGGGGGCACGCTCGAGCCGGTCGGCGGCGCGCTGTTCGGCGAGGTGTTCCTCGAGGCGATCGACCTGCCGCGTGACTTCGTCGCGGGCCTGATCGGCATCGACTACACCGACGACGAGGTGTCGTCCGCGCTCGAGACGATCGGCGCCGAGGTGACCGACACGGATGCCGGCTGGGAGGTCATCCCGCCGTCGTGGCGCCCCGACCTGACCGACAAGTGGACGCTGGCCGAAGAGGTCGCGCGCATCCACGGACTCGACCGCGTGCCTTCGGTGCTGCCGACCGCACCGTCGGGTCGCGGACTCACCGAGGAGCAGAAGGGCCGCCGTCGCGTCGCGAACGCGCTCGCCGCCGCCGGATTCGTCGAGACGCCCTCGTTCCCGTTCACCACGAGTGAGCGCAACGACCTGCACGGCTCCGCCTCGGGTGAGCCGCTGCCCTCGGTCAAGATCGCGAACCCGCTCGACGGCCAGGCGCCGTACCTGCGCCGGTCGCTGGTCCCGGGGCTGCTGCAGGTCGCGCACCGGAACGTCTCGCGCGGCCTCACCGATCTCGCTCTTTTCGAGGTCGGCGCGGTGTTCCTGCCCGAGGCGGGGGTCGTCTACGGCACCGAGTCTGTGCCGCCGCTGGCAGTCCGGCCCGACGAGTCCACCCTCGCGGCTCTGCACGCGTCGATTCCGCCGCAGCCGCGCCACGTCGCCGTCCTCGTCGCGGGCAACATCAGCCCGAAGACGCCCGGTCGCCCCGCTGTTGCGGCCGACCTGAGCGACGTGCTCAGCGCAGTGCAGGTCGTCGCGACGGCCGCGGGCGTCGAGCTCGACGTCGCCCAGACGCGCCGCGCCGCGCTGCATCCGGGTCGTGCGGCCGCCCTCACCGTCGGCGGTGTCGAGGTCGGATACGCCGGTGAACTGCATCCCGAGGTGTCGGCCGCGGCCGACCTCGCCGGGCGTGTGCTCGTCGCGGAGCTCGACCTCGACGCACTTCTGACCGGAGCTGCCGATCGCGTCGTCGTCGCGTCGCTGTCGGGGTACCCCGCCGCCACGCAGGACGTCTCGCTCGTCGTTCCCGCCGACGTGACCGCGGGAGCTCTCGCCGCGGCGCTGTCGGAGGGCGCCGGAGAGCTGCTCGAGTCGCTGCGCCTCGTCGACGACTACCGCGGTGCGGGTGTTGCCGAGGGCGCGAAGAGCCTGACGTTCGCGCTGCGCTTCCGCGCGGACGACCGCACGCTCACGGCCGCCGAGGCCACGGAGGCCAAGCTCGCCGGGGTCGCTGTCGCGACCGAGCGCTTCGGCGCGAGCATCCGCGACTGATTTCGGCTGCCGGGCGCAGTTCCGGACGTCGAGCGCAGAATCACCTGCGCTTCACGTTCGGAACTGCGCCTTTCGCGTTCCCGGGCGCGGGCGGCGTCAGCGGGAACCCCAGTTCCAGGCCGGCGCGTCGAGGAACCCCTGTCCGTGCACGACGGTCTCGGCGTCGGAGCGGCGCAGCTCGACCCGCGCCGAGTCGGGCAGCGCCGATACCAGGTCGTCGGCGTGTGACACCGTGATCACCTGCGTGCGCTCCGACGCGACCCGCACCAGCCGTGCCAGCGGTCCCAGGAGGGACGGATGCAGGCTCGCCTCGGGCTCGTTCAGCACCAGCAGCGGCGCCGGGCGTGCGGGCAGCAGCGCCGCGCACAGCAGCAGATAGCGCAGCGTGCCGTCCGACAGCTCGGCGGCCTCGAGCGGCCGCAGCAGCCCGGGCTGCTGGATCGTCAGCCGGAACAGGCCGTCGGATGCCGTGACGTGCACGCGACTGCCGGGGAACGCCTCGTCGACGGCGCGGTCGAGAGCATCGCCCTGACCCGCCTCGACGATCGTCGCCCACGTCGCCGCGAGGTCGGCGCCGTCGTGCGCGAGGGTGTGGCTGCGCGTGCCGACCTGCGGCATGCGCGCCGGGGCGTCGAGATCGACGCGGAAGTGGTCGTAGAAGCGCCACGCGTCCATGGTGCGGCGCAGCGTCAGCAGCTCGGGCGCGGCGTCGCCGTCGACGAGGTCGGTCACGATGCTCTCGTCGGGGGAGAGCCGCTGATCGAGCACCGTCCATGCGTCCTCGCGCACGCGCGTGCTCTGCCGCGTGCGGTCGATGAGCAGCGTCGCGGGCTTGGCCACCGGGCCGGCGAACACCTGCTCGCGCTTGATCTCGGGGTCGCGGGCGAACATGCTCTGCTGGCTCGTCTGCGGGATGCCCAGGTCGACGAGATAGCCGAGCTCGTCCGAGGCGTAGCCGAGCTGCACGGCGACGGGACGGCGCCGCACCGTGCCCTGCGTGCCGCCGCCGTCCTCGGGGCCGGCCCACAGCACGGACGGCAGTCCGCCCTCGCGAGCCAGCGTTCCGATGACGTCGCCGCGTGAGGTGGCCGCGAGCAGACGCAGGGCCCGGTAGAGGTTCGACTTGCCGGAGCCGTTCGGGCCGGTGATGACGGTCAACTCGCCTAGGGGCACGACGACGTCGCGGAGCGAGCGGTACCCGGAGACGGCCAGCGAGCGCAGCATGCTCCCTACTGTCGCAGGTCCGTCCGACACGGCGGCATCCGTTCCCGATAGGGTCGGGGCCGTGAGCGAGATCCCTGCCAGCGTGACTCCGATGCGCGAACCCACCGCCGCCGTGCCCGCCCTCGAGCTGTCGGGTCTGGTGAAGCGATTCGGCCAGAAGACCGCGGTCGACGGCATCGACCTCACCGTGCCGTCGGGGTCGTTCTACGGCCTCGTCGGTCCCAACGGCGCCGGCAAGACCACGACGCTGTCGATGGCGACCGGGCTGCTGCGCCCCGATGCCGGCGGCGCCCGCGTGCACGGCATCGACGTCTGGCAGGACCCGGTCGCCGCCAAGCGGACGATCGGCAACCTCGCCGACGGCGTACGCCTGTTCGACCGCCTCACCGGCGAGCAGCTCATCACCTACACCGCGATGATGTTCGGCCTGCCGCGTCCTGAGATCGCCCCGCGGGTGTCGGACCTGCTCGACCTCATGGACCTGCGCGGCGCCGCCGGCACGATCGTCGCGGACTACTCCGCGGGCATGACAAAGAAGGTCGCCCTCGCGTGCGCCCTCGTCCACGCCCCGCGCCTGCTGGTGCTCGACGAGCCGTTCGAATCGGTCGACCCGGTGTCGGCCGCCAATATCGAGGACGTGCTGCGCAGCTACACCGTCTCGGGGGGCTCGGTCATCGTCTCGAGCCACTCGATGGACCTTGTGCAGCGGATGTGCGACCACGTCGCCGTCATCGCCGCCGGGAAGGTGCTCGCCGCCGGGACGATCGACGAGGTCCGCGCGGGCGAGAGCCTGCAGGATCGCTTCGTCTCGCTCGTCGGCGGACGCCACCAGTCGGAGGGGCCGCAGTGGTTGCGACAGTCCTGAAGCTCCGGTACCGCGTTCTCGGCAACACCCTCGCCCGGCGTCCCTGGCAGCTGGTCGGCTTCATCCTCAGCTCGCTCTGGGGTCTCGGCGTCCTCGGCGGTCTCGTCGCGGGAATGGTCGCGCTCGCGATGTTCCAGGGCCTCGACGCCGCCCGCGTCGTCGTCATCCTCGGCGGATCGCTGCTGATCCTGGGCTGGCTCGTCGGCCCGATCGTCGTCGCCGGGCTGGAGAGCACGGTCGACGCCGAGCGCCTGGCACCGTTCCCGTTCACGCGGCGGCAGGTCATGCTCGCCCTCGCAGGCACCGGCGCCACCGGCATCCCGGGGATCGTCACGACCCTCGCCGTGCTGGCAACGGTCATCGTGTGGGTGCGGTGGCCCGTGGCCGCGGTCATCGCCGTGCCGACGGTGCTGCTGGGCGTCGTCACCTGCGTGCTGGCGTCTCGCCTCATGGGCGAGCTGTCGACGGGCCTCGGCGGTCGGCGCGGCCGCGAGATCGTCGGCACCGTGGTGCTCGTCGCGCTCATCATGACGGGCCCGATCCTGACCGGGATCGTCGCCCTGCTCGATTCGGCCGGCAGCGACCTGTGGACGCGGCTGCAGCAGGCCGCCGGCATCCTCGCGTGGACGCCGCTCGGCGCCGCGTGGGCGGTCGCACCCAGCGTCGCGGCGGGGGAGTGGCTGCCGGCGCTGGCCAGCCTCGCGATCGCCCTCGCGACGATCGCCGTGCTCTGGATCGTCTGGGACCGCGTCATCGAGACGGCGACGTCCTCGCCGCGCCAGCGTGCGAGCCGCACCGTGGCGGCGGGCAAGCTCGGGCTCTTCGGCGTCATGCCCACCGGCGGGGTCGGGGCCACCTGGGCGCGGTCGCTGTCGGGGTGGCTGCGCGACCCGCGCTACCTGCGCCAGCTGCTCGTGATCCCGCTGTTCCCGGTGCTGTTCGCCTTCACCGGCGGCCTCGACGGGTTCATGTTCATCCTCTCGCCCGTGCTCGCGGCGCTCGTGATGGCCGCGGTCGGTTACGCCGACATCTCCTTCGACGGCTCCGCTTTCGGCACGACCCTCGCCACGGGCATCTCCGGCCGCACCGATCGCCTGGGCCGGTTGCTCGGTGCGGCGAGCGTCGGCATCCCGTTGATCGTCGTGATCACGGTCGTCACCTCCGTGCTCGCCGGTGACGCCGCCCGCCTGCCCGCCGTCCTCGGCGCCGCGCTCGGCGTGCTGCTGGCCGGGTACGGCGTGTGCGCGGTGTCGTCCGCGCTGATCGTGACCCCCGTTCCGGCACCCGGCGACAGCCCGTTCAAGAGCACGCCGGGGCAGAACTCGATCGTCGGTCTGCTGGTGTTCGCGGTCTGGGCTGTCGTGCTCGTGCTGAGCGCGCCGGCCATCGTCCTCGCGATCGTCAGCGCCGTGACGGGGGATGCCGTCTGGGGTTGGGCCGCGCTCGCCGTGGGCATCGGGTTCGGAGCGATCGTGGCGGCGGTCGGGGTCCTCGTCGGCGGCCGCACGCTCCAGCGCACCGGACCCGACCTGCTCGTGCGGATCAAGGCGTTCCCGACCTGATCAGCGGCAGCGGCGGCCTTCGTCGCGGCATCCTGTGTGCCGGGCGCACTTCCGCTGCTGGGACGCAGTCCGAGCTGCGCCCGAAGCCCGGAACTGCGCCTCGAACCTCCAGCTCGGAACGCGCGATTTGCCGGATGCCGCGTGGGGCCGCTACTGTCGGCGCATGTCCTCGGCCCCGCAGCGCACCGTCATGGTGCTCGGCGCGCGCCGACGTCTGGGCGACCGCCGACGTTAGGCGACCCCGTGCGCTCCCGCTTCCCGCGGTCGAGCGCGTGGTGTCGCCGCCGCCGGTCCCCGTCGCCGAAGAGGCGACGCCATCCCAGACAATAAGGTGGAACCCATGCCCCTCTCCGTCGCCGTCTCCGGCGCTTCCGGCTACGCGGGAGGCGAGATCCTGCGCCTGCTCGCCGCCCACCCCGAGGTCGAGATCCGCACGGTCACCGCGCACTCCAACGCCGGTCAGCCGCTCATCGATCACCAGCCGCACCTGCGGTCGCTGCGTCACCTGACGCTGCAGCCCTCGACGCCCGAGGTGCTCGCCGGGCACGACATCGTGTTCCTCGCGCTGCCGCACGGACAGTCGGGCCAGTACACCGAGGCCCTCGCCGACACCGCCCTCGTCATCGACGCGGGCGCCGACCACCGGTTGACCTCGTCCGACGACTGGGATGCCTTCTACGGCGGCGCCTTCCACGAGCCGTGGGCGTACGGCGTGCCCGAGCTGCTGATCGGCTCCGACGGCGCGAAGCAGCGCGAGAAGCTCGTCGGCGCGTCGCGGATCGCGGCCCCCGGGTGCAACGCCTCGACCGTCGCGCTGAGCCTCGCTCCCGGTGTGGCCGCGGGCGTCATCGATCCGGCCGACATCGTCACGGTGCTCGCGGTCGGCCCCTCGGGCGCGGGCAAGAGCCTCAAGACGAACCTGCTCGCCGCCGAGATCCTCGGGTCGGCGAACCCGTACGCGATCGGCGGCACGCACCGCCACATCCCCGAGATCCGCCAGGCGCTGCGCGGGGCCGGTGCGTCCGGCGACATCCGCATCTCGTTCACGCCCGTGCTGGTGCCGATGTCGCGCGGCATCCTCGCCACCTCGACGGCGCCGATCGCGCCCGGTGTCACCGACGCGCAGATCCGCGACGCGTGGCGGAACGCCTACGCCGACGAGACCTTCGTGCAGCTGCTGCCCGAGGGGTCCTTCCCCCGCACCGCCGACGTCGTCGGGGCGAACACCGCGCTCATGGGGCTCGCGATCGACCGGGCCGCCGGCCGGGTCGTCGTCGTCACCGCGGTCGACAATCTCGCCAAGGGCATCGCGGGTGCCGCCATCCAGTCGATGAACATCGCCCTCGGTTTCGCCGAGACCACGGGCCTGAGCGTGAACGGAGTCGCCCCGTGAGCGTCACCGCCCCCCAGGGTTTCGAAGCCGCCGGCGTCGCCGCAGGATTGAAGTCGACCGGCAAGCCCGATGTCGCCGTCGTGGTCAACCGCGGTCCGCTCAAGGTGGGCGCCGCGGTGTTCACCTCGAACCGCGCCAAGGCGAACCCGATCATGTGGTCGCAGCAGGCGATCGCCGACGGCGTCGTCGAGGCGATCGTCCTCAACTCCGGGGGCGCGAACTGCTTCACCGGCAGCTTCGGCTTCCAGACGACGCACCAGACCGCCGAGAAGGCCGGCGAGCTGCTCGATGTCAGCTCCGGCGACGTGCTCGTGTGCTCGACGGGGCTCATCGGCACCGGCGACGAGGTGTTCCGCGCGAAGGTGCTCGACGGCACCGCCGCCGCGATCGGCTCGCTCAGCTCCGACGGCGGTGAGGACGCCTCGCTCGCGATCATGACCACCGACTCGCGCCCCAAGCGCGCCGTCGTCTCGCGTGAGGGCTGGACGATCGGCGGCATGGCCAAGGGAGCAGGCATGCTCGCCCCCGGCCTGGCGACGATGCTCGTCGTCATCACCACCGACGCCGTCCTCGACAGCGCCGAAGCGGATGCCGCCCTGCGCGCGGCCACGCGGGTGAGCTTCGACCGCCTCGACTCCGACGGCTGCATGTCGACGAACGATCAGGTGACGCTCATGGTCAGCGGTGCCTCGGGCGTGACCCCCGACGCCGACGACTTCGTCGCCGCCCTCGCCGAGATCTGCCGCGACCTCGCCGAACAGCTGCAGGGCGACGCCGAGGGGGCGAGCCACGACATCGCCATCGAGGTGGTCGGTGCGGCATCCGAAGAGGACGCCGTCGTCGTCGGACGCTCGGTGGCGCGCAACAACCTCTTCAAGGCCGCGATCTTCGGCAACGACCCGAACTGGGGCCGGGTGCTCGCCGCGATCGGCACGACCGACGCGGCCTTCGACCCCTACGACGTCGACGTGTCGTTCAACGGCGTGCGCGTGTGCACCGCCGGGGGCCCCGACCGCCCGCGCGAGGAGGTCGACCTGACGCCCCGCGCCACCCGCATCCTCATCGACCTCAAGTCGGGCGACGCGACGGCGACGATCCTGACGAACGACCTCACGCACGACTACGTCCACGAGAACAGCGCTTACTCCTCATGAACGACATCGACCTCCAGCACACCACCCCCGAAGAGGCGGCGGCCAAGGCGGGCGTGCTCATCGAGTCGCTGCCGTGGCTGCAGCGCTTCCGCGACCAGATCATCGTCATCAAGTACGGCGGCAACGCGATGGTTTCTGAGGAGTTGCAGGAGTCCTTCGCGCAGGACATCGCCTACCTGCGCTTCGTCGGCGTCAAGCCCGTCGTCGTCCACGGCGGCGGCCCGCAGATCTCGAGGATGCTGAACCGCCTGTCGATCGAGAGCGAGTTCAAGGGCGGCTACCGCGTCACGAGCACCGAGGCGATCGACGTCGTCCGGATGGTGCTCACGGGGCAGATCAACCCGCAGCTCGTGGCCCGCATCAACGCGTACGGTCCGTTCGCGACCGGGCTGTCGGGCGAGGATGCCGGCCTATTCGGCGGTCGGCGCCGCGGCGTGGTCATCGACGGCACCGAGCACGACCTCGGCCACGTCGGCGATGTCGTCGAGGTCGACCCGCAGCCGGTGCACGATCAGCTCGACGCCGGCCGCATCCCGGTGATCTCGTCGATCGCCCCGGATCTCGACAACCCCGGGCACTCGCTCAACGTCAACGCGGACGCCGCCGCGGCGGCCCTCGCGACGGCGCTGGGCGCGACGAAGCTGGTCGTGCTCACCGACGTGCCGGGGCTCTACGCCGACTGGCCGAACCGCGACTCGCTCGTCTCGCACCTGACGGCGACCGATCTGCGCGCGATGCTGCCGAAGCTCGAGTCGGGCATGATCCCGAAGATGCAGGCCTGCCTCGACGCCGTCGACGGGGGAGTGGACACCGCCGCGATCATCGACGGACGACAGCCGCACTCGGTGCTCGTCGAGGTCTTCACGGCTCAGGGAATCGGCACGGAGGTGGTGGCGGGATGACGAACCCGACGATCCAGCAGACAGCGCCCGCGTGGGCGGAAGACGTCGATCGCGATCTGGTGCGCAGCGCCGGCGCGCGTCTGGCGCTGCTCGAGCGCGGCGAGGGGGCGTACGTCTGGGATGCCGACGGCAAGCGCTACCTCGACTTCCTCGCGGGCATCGCCGTCAACTCGCTCGGCCACGCTCACCCGGTGTTCGTCGAGGCGATCGCCCGCCAGGCGGCGACCCTCTCGCACGTGTCGAACTACTTCGCCACGCCGCCGCAGCTCGCGCTCGCCGCGCAGCTCAAACGCCTCGCGGGCACCGGCGAGGGCGGACGGGTGTACTTCGGCAACTCGGGCGCCGAGGCCAACGAAGCCGCCTTCAAGCTCGCGCGACTGCACGGCGGCGCGGAGCGCCCCCGCATCCTTGCCCTCAAGGACGCCTTCCACGGCCGCACGATGGGAACCCTCGCCCTGACCGGCAAGCCGCACATGCAGCAGCCGTTCGAGCCGATGGTCCCCGGGGTCGAGAGCATCGACTCGACCGTCGAGGCGCTCGAGGCCGCGATGGACGACCGCGTCGCGGCGCTGTTCGTCGAGCCGATCAAGGGCGAGGCCGGTGTCGTGCCGCTGCCCGAGGGGTACCTCGAGGCGGCGCGCGAGATCACGGCACGGCACGGCGCGCTGCTCATCATCGACGAGATCCAGACGGGTGCGGGGCGCACCGGTGCGTGGTTCGCCTTCCAGCACGCGGGCATCGAGCCCGACGCGATCACGGTGGCCAAGGGCATCGGCGGCGGCTTCCCGATCGGCGCGCTCATCACGTTCGGGACGGCGAGCGATCTGTTCTATCCGGGCACCCACGGCTCGACCTTCGGCGGCAATCCGCTCGGCACCGCCGTGGCCGCAGCCGTGCTCGGCGAGATCGAGAACGGCGGCCTCGTCGAGGCGGCGGCCACCCACGGCGAACGCCTGCGTGCAGTCATCGAGGGCCTCGACTCGACGCTCATCGAGGGTGTGCGCGGCCGCGGCCTGCTGCTGGGCGTCGCGCTGCGGCATCCGGTCGCCGGCGCCGTCGTCGCCGCGGCGCAGGAGCACGGGCTCATCGTCAACGCGGCCAACGACCGCACGGTGCGCATCGCGCCGCCGCTCACGATCGGCGACGTCGAGATCGACGAGTTCGCCGACCTGTTCGCCGCCGCTCTGCACACCGTCGAGTCGGCCCTGCTGCTCGAGAACACGACCACGGAGGAATCCGCATGACCCGCCACCTGCTGCGCGACGACGACCTGAGCCCGGCCGAACAGGCCGAGGTGCTCGACCTGGCGCTCGCGCTGAAGAAGGACCGCTGGAAGCTCAAGCCCCTCGAGGGCCCGCAGACGGTGGCCGTCATCTTCGACAAGTCCTCGACCCGCACGCGCGTCTCGTTCGCCGTGGGCATCGCCGACCTGGGCGGTTCGCCGCTGATCATCTCGACCGCGAACAGCCAGCTCGGCGGCAAAGAGACGCCGTCCGACACCGCGCGCGTGCTCGAGCGTCAGGTCGCCGCGATCGTCTGGCGCACGTACGCTCAGGCCGGGCTCGAAGAGATGGCGCGCGGCACCCGTGTTCCCGTCGTCAATGCGCTGAGCGACGACTTCCACCCCTGCCAGTTGCTCGCCGACCTGCTGACCATCCGCGAGCACAAGGGCGACCTCGCCGGGCTCACGCTGTCGTTCTTCGGCGACGGGCAGTCGAACATGGGCCACTCGTACGTCCTCGCGGGCGTGACCGCGGGCATGCACGTCCGGGTCGCGGCTCCCGAGGGTTACGGCCCGCGGGAGGATGTCGTCGCCGACGCGCAGCGCATCGCGGCGCAGACCGGCGGATCGGTCACGATCCTCGTCGACCCGCTCGAGGCCGCGGCGGACGCCGACGTCATCGTGACGGACACGTGGGTGTCGATGGGCAAGGAGGAGGAGAAGATCGCACGCATTCGCGATCTGGGTGCGTACAAGGTGACGCAGCAGACGATGGATGCCGCCGCCGACGGCGCCATCTTCATCCACTGCCTTCCCGCCGACCGCGGCTACGAGGTCGACGCCGACGTCATCGACGGACCACAGAGCGTCGTGTGGGATGAGGCCGAGAACCGTCTGCACGCGCAGAAGGCGCTCCTGGTCTGGCTGCTGCGGCAGCAGTGACGACGGGGTGATGGCGGGGTGAGCGCAGCGTGACGAGGGAGACGGGCGCGCCGCGGGCCGCTGGCGTCCGCACCTTCCTGCAGCGGCGGTCGCTGTTCGCTCCGTCGCGTATCGACGGCGTCGACCTCGCCCGCGGCATCGCGGTCATCGGGATGCTCGCGGCGCACCTCCTCGTCATCCCCGACCTCGACTGGACCGATCCGTCGACCTACGACGGTCTCGTGCACGGGCGGTCGTCGATCCTGTTCGCCACCCTCGCGGGCGTCTCGATCGGTCTTGTCAGCGGGGGCCGCACGCCGGTCCGCGGCCCATGCCTCGAGACGGTACGGCTGCGCCTGCTCGTGCGCGCGGGCGCCGTGTGGGTCATCGGGGTGCTGCTGCTGTTCCTCGCCGTGCCGGTGTACGTCATCCTGCCGGCTTACGCGATCCTCTTCGTGCTCGCCGCCGCGGTTCTCCCGCTGCGCGCCCGCACGCTGTTCATCGCCGCAGCGGCGGTCGGGCTGATCGCCCCGTTCCCGCAGGCGGCGATCGACGCGCTGATGTTCTGGTCGACGCCCGCGGGGGCCGACCTCGCGAATGCGATCGGGTGGCACTACCCCTTCCTCACCTGGTTCGCGTTCGTGCTCGCGGGGATGGGCGCCGCGCGCCTCGATCTGCGCGCCCGCGCGACGCCCGTGGTGCTGGCGCTCGCCGGCGCCGTGCTGGCGGCCTTCGGCACCGCCCTCGACCTGATCTGGGGCGAGTCGGAGCAGTTCGGGCAGACGCCCTGGACGGGCGAGGCGCACTCGTCTGGCCTGTTCGAAGTGATCGGGTCGGGCGGCTTCGCCCTGCTGGTCATCGGGCTGTGCGTGCTGCTGTGCCGCACGCCGCTGACCTGGCTCGTGCTGCCGGTGCGGGCCATGGGATCGATGCCGCTGACGGCGTACTCCGCGCAGATCGTGGTGTGGGCGCTGACGCGGCCCGCGGCCGAGCCCGGCACGTTCGAGCTCGACGTGTACCGCGACCTCGAGCCCTTCTGGCCGATGACCCTCGGCATCATCGCGGCGTGCACCGTGTGGGCTCTGCTGGTGGGGCGCGGCCCGCTCGAGGCGGGTGTCGACGCGCTCGCCCGCCTCGCCGTGCGCGGCAAGCCCGCGGCGGACGGCGGTCCACCGACGGCCCCGGATGCCGCGTCGGCCACTCCGGACGCGGGAGAGCGCCCCGATAGGCTGGAGCGATGAACGCAGACACGTCAGGCGGCACGAACTCCGGGGCTCTCTGGGGAGCCCGCTTCGCGTCGGGCCCCGCGCCCGAGCTGGCGCGCCTGAGCCGTTCGACGCACTTCGACTGGGCGCTCGCCGGCTATGACGTCGCCGGTTCGCACGCGCACGCCAAGGCTCTCGCCGCCGCCGGGTACCTCACCGCCGACGAAGAGGCCCGCATGCACGCGGGCCTCGACGCCGTGCTCGCGGCGGTGCAGGACGGATCGCTGCAGCCCGCCGAGACCGACGAGGATGTGCACGGCGCCCTCGAGGCCGCGCTCATCGCGACGGTCGGCGCCGAACTCGGTGGCAAGCTCCGCGCCGGACGCAGCCGCAACGACCAGATCGCGACGCTCGTGCGCCTGTACCTGCTCGATCACGCCGCCGTCATCGCCCGCGACATCCTGCGGGTCATCGACGCGATCGTCGGCCAGGCCGAGGCGCACTCGCGTGCCATCATGCCCGGCCGCACCCACCTGCAGCACGCGCAGCCCGTGCTGCTGGCCCACCACCTGCAGGCGCACGCGTGGCCGCTGCTGCGCGACCTCGAGCGGCTGAGTGACTGGTCCAAGCGTGCGCGCGTCTCGCCGTACGGCGGGGGAGCGCTCGCCGGCGCCACGCTCGGACTCGACCCGCAGCTGGTCGCGAGCGAGCTCGGGCTCGAGCGCCCCGCCGAGAACTCCATCGACGGCACCTCGTCGCGCGACGTCGTCGCGGAGTTCGCGTTCATCACGGCCATGATCGCCGTCGACATCTCGCGCTTCGCCGAAGACATCATCATCTGGAACACCCGCGAGTTCGGGTTCGTCACTCTCGACGACGGCTACTCGACCGGCTCGAGCATCATGCCGCAGAAGAAGAACCCCGACATCGCCGAGCTCGCGCGCGGCAAGGCCGGCCGTGTGATCGGCAACCTGTCGGGCCTCCTGGCGACGCTCAAGGCGCTGCCGCTGGCCTACAACCGCGACCTGCAGGAAGACAAAGAGCCGGTGTTCGACTCGATCGAGACGCTCGAGGTCGTCCTTCCGGCCTTCGCCGGCATGATCGCGACGCTGCGCTTCGACCTCGACCGCATGGCCGAGCTCGCGCCGCAGGGCTTCTCGCTCGCGACGGATGTCGCCGAGTGGCTCGTCAAGCGGGGCGTGCCCTTCCGCGAGGCGCACGAGATCTCGGGCTCGCTCGTGCGACTGTGCGAGCAGCGCGGAATCGAGCTGCACGAGGCATCCGATGACGATCTCGCCGCCGTGTCGGCGCATCTCGACCCGGCGGTGCGCGAAGTGCTCTCGCCCGAGGGGTCGGTCGCGAGCCGCGACGGCATCGGCGGAACCGCGCCCGTCCGCGTCGACGAGCAGCGCGTAGAGCTCATCGCGCGAGCGCAGCAGGCCGTCGCCATCTGGCAGCGCTGAGATAAGCGCGGGGCTTATCAATCGGTTTCATCAGCCCTGGACTTATATCCAGCGAATATCAGTGATACGCTGATCGTCATGTCGGTCGCCGTCATCGCAGACATCGTCGGGTCACGTCGGCTCGACGATCGCAGCCGCACCCAGCGGCAGATCGAGACGACCGTCGAGCGTGTCGACGAGGCGCTCCCGGTGGCCGTCTCGTCGATGCGGGCGACCTTCGCGGACGAGTTCCAAGCGGTGTTCGAGCGCCTCGACGACACGCTCGCCTGGCTGCTGCTGCTGCAGCTCGGCCTGCCCGACGGCGTGGCCCTGCGCTTCGGCGTCGGCGTCGGCGAGGTCGGCGAGGTCGACTCGGCGACGGCGTCGATCGCGGACGGACCGGGATGGTGGCGTGCGCGCGAGGCGATCGACGAGGTGCATGCGCTGCAGGATCGCGCGGTGCCGCGAGCGCGCACGCGCATTGTCGGTGGCGACGACGAGGATGTCGCCATGGCCGACCGCATCCGCTTCGCCAACGCGTACCTGCTCACCCGTGACGAGCTGGTCGGCGCGATGTCCGAACGGGCACGCCGGCTGACCTACGGGCGCTGTCTCGGCCGCACCCAGGCGTCGCTCGCCGCCGACGAGGGCATCACGCAGTCCGCCGTGTCGCAGCTGCTCGCCTCGTCGGGCGCGCCGTCGATCATTGCCGGCTACACCGCGCTCACCGAGGCGTCCCGGTGATCGCCGCGGGCCTCATCCTCCTCGCCGTCGGCGCACTCGACCTCGCGCGGAGCCGCCTGACGGGCGTCCGGCTCGGCATCGTGCTGGTGCTGCTCGGCGGAGCGCTGCTGCCGCTCGCGGCGTGGGCCGGCGCCGCGGCCTGGTGGTTCGCCGCCGTGGCCGCAGCAGCCGGCTGGGCGGCGACGACCTCGACCCGCGAGCCGACGCGGTGGGGCCTGTGGCCTGCCGCTGTGCTGGGGCTCGTGACGGCCGTGGCCGTCGCGCTCATCGGCGTGCGCGAGGGGCAGGGTCCGCTCGAACGCATCTGGCCGATCGAGTCGCCGCTCGGGGTCGTCAGTCTCGACCTCGCCGTCGCCCTCGTGGGGTCGCTCGTGTTCCTGGTCGAGTCGGGCAACGTCATCGTCCGGGCGTCGTTGCGCGGCGGTGTCGTTGCCGCCGCGGCGACGAACGCGCTCAGGGGCGGGCGGCTCATCGGGCCGCTCGAGCGCATCCTCGTCTTCGCGCTCACGCTCACGGGCGCGTTCACGCTGCTGGCGGCGGTGCTCGCGGCGAAGGGTATCGTGCGGTTCCCCGAGATCTCGCGTGACGACGAGGGCGGCGACCGGGCCGAGTACTTCCTCGTCGGCAGCCTCGTCAGTTGGGTCGTCGCGCTGGCCGCGGCGTTCCTGGTGTGGTGGGGGAGCGCCGCCTGACCCTTGTCCCGGCGGGCTCGCTGCGTCATGCTCGGCGCATGGCGAAGATGGAGCACTTCGAGATCCCGGCCGATGACATCGAGCGGGCACGAGACTTCTACCGATCGGTCCTCGAATTCGAGTACGAGCCGTGGGGCGACGAGATGGGCATGCTGCGGCAGCCCGACGGCGACGGCGTGGACGGCGACCTGCACGTGCGCGGTCCGGTGACGCATCCGACCGTGGTCTTCACCGTCGAGAGCATCGAAGACACCGTCGCGGCGGCCGTCGCCGCCGGCGGTGAGCAGGTCGGCGACATCCAGCCGCTCGGAGAGACATCGCGGTGGGTGTACCTGCGCGATTCCGAGGGCAACGTCATCGGCCTGTTCGACGAGCGCGGCACCGCGGCCTGAGGGTCATCCGCGCGAGGCGCCCGGCAGGCCGCTGATAGCCTGGAGCGCGTGTCTGAACAAGCCCTGACGACCGCCCCCGTGGCGCTCGATCCCGCGTTCGAGAACGTGTGGGACGAGCTGGTGTGGCGCGGTCTCGTGCACGTGTCCACCGACCAGGAAGCGCTGCGTGAAGCGCTCGGCGGCGACCCGATCACGTATTACTGCGGCTTTGACCCGACGGCGGCATCCCTGCACCTCGGTCACCTCGTGCAGCTGCTTACGCTCCGCCGGCTGCAGCTCGCCGGTCACAAGCCCCTCGGTCTCGTCGGCGGCTCGACCGGTCTCATCGGCGACCCGCGGCCCACCGCCGAGCGCACGCTCAATTCGCGCGAGACCGTCGCGGAGTGGGTCGACCGCCTGCGCGGTCAAATCGAGAAGTACCTCAGCTTCGAGGGCGAGAACGCCGCCCGCATGGTCAACAACCTCGACTGGACCGCGCCGCTGTCGGCGATCGACTTCCTGCGCGAGATCGGCAAGCACTACCGCGTCGGCACGATGCTGAAGAAGGATGCCGTCGCCGCGCGCCTGAACTCGGATGCGGGCATCAGCTACACCGAGTTCAGCTACCAGATCCTGCAGGGGCTCGACTTCCTCGAGCTCTACCGCCAGTACGGCTGCACGCTGCAGACGGGCGGATCGGACCAGTGGGGCAACCTCACGAGCGGCACGGATCTGATCCACCGCGTCGAGGGAACCTCGGTGCACGCGTTCGGCACGCCGCTGATCACCAACAGCGACGGCACGAAGTTCGGCAAAAGCGAGGGCAACGCGATCTGGATCGACGCGGAGCTCACCAGCCCGTACGCGTTCTACCAGTTCTGGCTCTCGACCGCGGATGCCGATGTCGCCGAGCGCCTGAAGGTGTTCACGTTCCTCACCAGTGCCGAGATCGCCGAGTATGAGCGTCTCGTCGCCGACGAGCCCTTCCGCCGCGCGGCGCAGAAGCGGCTGGCGTTCGAAGTCACCGCGACGGTGCACGGTGTCGACGCGACGGCCAAGGTCGTGGCGGCATCCGAGGCGCTGTTCGGCCAGGGCGACCTGACGGCGCTCGACGCGGAGACGCTGCGTTCGGCGCTCGTCGAGCTGCCCCACGCGACGGTGCCGAGTGGCACCGGGGTCGTGCAGCTGCTCGTCGACACCGGCCTGGTCGGCAGTCTGTCTGAGGCGCGGCGCGCCATCGCGCAGGGCGGGGTGTCGCTCGACGGCGAGAAGGTCGCCGACGAGTCGGCCGTCGTGACCGGCGGTCTGCCCGGGCGCGTGTCGGTGCTGCGACGCGGCAAGAAGACGCTCGCCGGCGTCCTCATCGAGGACTGACCGGTATCGGATGCCGTTCACCCCGAGCCACGCGGTCGTCGCGCTGGCGGTCGTGCGCACGCCGCTCGTGCCCGCGGCGGTCGCCGTCGGGGCGATGGCGCCAGACCTGCCGCTGTTCGTTCGCGGGATCGGCATCAGCTACGCGCAGACGCACGCGTATCCGTGGCTGACCGTGGCGATCGCCGGCGTGCTGCTGCTGGCGTGGTGGCTGCTGCTGCGGCCCGCGGTGCGCGAGCTCGCGCCGGGGTGGGTTGCCGGCAGGCTGCCGTCGGCGTGGGATGCCACCGGCGGTGACGCGCTGCGGACGGTGCAGCGGATCTCGGGGCGGCGTCGGTCGGTGGCGTTGACGGTTGCGCTGGTCGTCGTGTCGCTCGTGATCGGGGTGCTGAGTCACATCGCGTGGGATGCCTTCACGCACGAGGGCCGCTGGGGCGTCGAGCTGATCCCCGCGCTGGCCGAGCGGTGGGGTCCGCTGCACGGCTACCGCTGGTTCCAGTACGCGTCGAGCACGCTGGGCCTGTTGGGGCTCGCGGTCGCCGGTGCGGTGTGGCTGCGCGGGCGTGCCCGCGGCCCGGTGCGTCGGGTGCTGCCCGGGCTCGTGCGGGTGGTGTGGTGGGCGTCGCTGCCGTTCGCGCTCGTCGTCGCGACGGTGTTCGGTCTGGTTGCGTACGGCCCGCTGACCGCCGAGTGGACGGCGCAGCACCTCGCGTATCGCGTGCTGCCGCCGGCGTGTGCGCTCTGGGGCGTGGCGACGCTGGTGCTGTGCGTCATCGTGCAGGTCGCGCGGCGACGAGCCACCCGCTGAGCCCAGCGGCTGGGCTGCGGCCGGGCCTGGGTTGTTACTCGACGCCGCGGAGCCGGTCGATCTCGCGGCGTTCGCGCTTCGTCGGCCTGCCGGCGCCGCGGTCACGGACGGCGAGCATCGCCATGGGTTCACGCGGGGGAGTGCGATCTTCGAGGGCTGTCGCGGCGACGGGTGCACCGACGCGCTTCGTGAGTGTCTGTCGCACCACGAGGATGCGGTCGAAGCCCGCGATCCGCACGCGCAGCTCGTCGCCAGGCTTCACCGACTGCGACGCCTTGACCTTCTCGCCGTTGACCCGTACGTGTCCGGCGCGGCAAGCCGTGGTCGCTGCCGAGCGAGTCTTGTAGATCCGCACCGCCCACAGCCACGAGTCCACGCGGGCGGGGGCGACGGAGGCGGTCATGCGTTCCATTCTCTCCGACGCGTCAGCTCGGGTCTCCGGCGGAGGTCTGTTTCGACCCGGCGAGGTCGAGCGAGACGAGGGCCACGTGCGGCTTCGGCCGTGATACCTCGCGGAAGCCCGCGGCCAGGAACGTCGAGAGGGCGCCGTGGTACAGCTCGTTCGAGGTGACCTTGCGACCCGCGTCGGGATCGACGGGGTACGCCTCGACGACACGCGCGCCGTTCTCGCGGGCGAAGGCGATCGCGGCGTCGAGCAGCGCGGCGTTCAAGCCCGTGCGGCGGTGTTCTTTGCGCACAGCGAAGCAGCTGACCGCCCAGACGTCCGCGTCGTCCCAGGGTTCTGCGGTCCCACCGGCGTAGGCGCGGGTCTTGCTCAGTCGCACCTGGCGTGTCCGCGGCCCGACGCGAACCCAGCCGGCGGCGTCACCGTCGACGTAGGCCACGAGGCCGGGGGAGGGTGCGGCATCCACTTCGCTGCGGAACGCCGCCGCCCGACCCTCGATGTCGGTGCGCTGGAACTCGGCGTTCGTCATCGTCCACCACTGGCACTGACACTCGCGTCCGTCACCGCCGCCGCTCATGGCGTGCTGCGCGTCGCTGAAGCTGCCGGGCGTCACCGGCACGATCGTCGTCTCGGTCATGGGCCGACCGTAGCGCTCGCTACCGACACGGGCAACGCGCCCGGATGCACCGGTTCGCGAGTGGGCCGCAGACCCGTTAGGATAGGGGAGTTGTCCGCGTGCGGACAGCGGACCGGGATGTGGCGCAGCTTGGTAGCGCACTTGACTGGGGGTCAAGGGGTCGCAGGTTCAAATCCTGTCATCCCGACAGTAAGGGCCGGAATCCTGCGGGATTCCGGCCCTTCTTCGTTTGCGGGGAGCGTCGCGTCTCACATGCGTCTCACATGGCATCCGCGGCGGGCTGCTGCTCGAGCTCCGCGGCCGCGGCTTGCAGGCGGCGTAGCCGGTACTGGTGCGCCGGCCAGCTGTCGAGGCGATCGCGCCACCAGCGGAGGAGCACTTCCTCGTCGACGACGCGGACCTTCTGCCCGTGCTGGGTCTCCCACCCCATCGGCATGCCGCTGAGTCGCCACCGCTTGATGGTGCGCACGCTGCGCCGCACGCGTCGCGCTGCCTCGCGGTAGGTCAGGGTCGCCACGGTCCCTGATCGGTCGACTCGGGGTGCTCACCGCATGCCTCGTCGGTCAGCGACATTTCTCGCCCACAGCGTGGGCACGTGGCGCCACGGTACGGATCGGTCGATTTGGGCGGGCAGTCTCCCTGCCCGTTGTGAGGCGCGTAGCCGACCGGCTCGCAGTCGCATCCAGGGCAACGGATCGCTGTCCCCGCCTCGTGGTGACGGCATCGCGGGCACAGGTACGCGGCGCGGCGGTTGACGGGGTCAGTCGTCTCAAGCTCGCTTCCGCACCCACCGCCGCACCTGATGATCGTCACTTCGTACTCCCGTTCGTGTGGTTGGTGCGACGCTTCACCGTGACGATCTGCGTCCCGTTGGCGTACGCCTGCACGCCGTCGATGTAGCGGTCCCCGGCGCACAAGACCATGAAGTCGTTGTCGATGACTCGGCTCTCGAGTTCTTCGCCGCTCTCGGGGTCGCTGACGGTGACCTTGATCGCATCGCTCATCGCGTGCTCCTGTCCTGTTGGTTGGTGTCGGCCGTGGCCGCGGTGGCGTAGGTCTGGCCGCAGACCTTGCAACGGCCGACCTGGACGGGCTTCGGGGAACCGTTGGCGCCGTCGACCCAGTCGACGAGCACCGCGCACTCGCCGCACACGCCGCACACGCGCGGCCGCTGCCGGCGTGCGACGCTCCCGCCGCGGTGGATGCCGCGCAGCTTCCGGATGAGCTTGAACATGGTCTCGGCGTGCGCGTCGAGCTCGCGGATCGGTTCGATCAGGCCAGCGTGGTCGATCAGCCAGCCGATCGTGAGGAGCGCGACGGTGCGCGCGGACAACGGGTCCGCGTCCGGTCGAGGCGCGACAGCGGTCCACGTGCGCGGGTCGTTCGCGATCGACGGCCGGTCGTCGGGCTGCAGCTGCGGCTCGATCCACGCGACGACGGCGCGGGTGTACGCCACCAGCCACGTCCAGAGCTCGTCCGCGTCGACGCCGGCGCTGCGGTCGGAGACGGGGACGTTGTCGATGTAGCCGCCGCCGGTCACCTTGATCTGGTCGACGCGGGACGCGCGCAGCAGGGTGACGCTGAGTGTGCTGAGCGTGTCCATGAGCGGTGGCACCTGGTCGAGGTGCCATTCGAACGCGCGCCGCCATTCCAGCGATCGCGCTTCCGGGTCGATCGCGTCGAGTGGGATGAGCGACGGGGTCATGCGGGCACCTCGAGGGCGAGGAGCCGGGTCGCGCGCTCTGCTTCGATCTCGGCGGCGAGCTCGCCCTTCCGGTCGGGTTCGCTGCGCCCGTAGATCAGGTCGCCGATGCGGCTGCGGTGCACGTCGGCGCCGGCGGCGATCGCGTCCATCGTCATCCCCGCGGCCATGAGCGCGCGGACGTGGACACGTACCGGCTCGGCGGGAACGCGCGGCGCGGCCGCCGGGATGCCCGCATCGCGGCGACGGCGGCGTTCCTCGGCGAGCGACGCGTCCGCGCACGACGGCGTCGACGGGCAGAGCTTCCTCGAGCGGCAGCCGAGCTGGTACCCGTACGCGGTGCCGTGGTGCTCGGCCGGGATGCTCTCGGCGTTCTCACGTCGGTTCGCCATCCACTCGCGGTGGTAGGTGCGCGCGGCTTCCTTGCAGGCGTCGCACCGGCATCCCCGCGCGTACGACGCGTTCGTCCCGTGACCGGCGACCTGACGGGGCTGCTTCGGTTCGCGCTGCTTCCGCGGCTTCCGGTTCGGTGCGAGCCCGAGCTCGCGGCGCACCTGGCCGACGTACACCACGCCGACCTGCATCCGTTCGGCGATCGCCGCGTCGGTGAGCTGCTCGCCGTGCAGACGCTTCACGTCGGCCGCGGCGTCCTCCCCAGTGCGGCGCTTGCTGGTGCGCTGCGGTTCCGGTTCCACCGGCTCGCCGGCAGCGAGGAACGCCTCGAGCTCGGCGCGCGCGGCGTCGCGGTCGCGGGCGGCGCGGACGAGGGTGGTCTGCGCGCTGCGGAGCGCGAGCTGCAGGCCCGTGCGCTTTTCCCGCCACGCGGCGATCGCCTCGGCGTACTCCTCGGCCGGCGACGCCGCGTCGACCACCGGGGCGGCCTTGACCGGGCGAGGCTCGCGGGGTGCCCGCGGCGGACGGGTAGCTCGCGGTGCGCGGGGCGCTCGCTCGGCCTTCGGCTTGGCCGGCGTGGCGGGCTTCGCTGCGGCACGCGCGGCCTGGCGGTCGCGTTTCTCGATGCCCTCCGCGGCCGCGGCGTCGCGGCGCAGGATCTCCTCGAGCGGCACGCCGGCGTCGACGAGGCGCTTGAAGCTGTAGTCGCCGGCGTAGCGGCGCTGCACGTCCCGGCAGGCGAGGGGTGCAGGGCAGACCGCGCCGCGGCATCCGGCCCGGTACCCGTCGACGGTGCCGTGCGGGAACGCGTCTTCGATGAGGTCGGCGACGTGCATCAGCTGGCCTTCCCGCAGGTGACGGCGCTCTCGTCACCGGTGATGGTGTCCGGGGCCGGGAGCTTGAACGGGTCGCGGCCGCAGCACGTCGTCGCCGTGTACCCGGGCATCGGTGCGCCGTGCACGACTGCAACGGTCGGCGTCGGCGCGACGGCCGCTGCGGCGTTCTGCTCGGCGAGGTAGCGTTCCCCCTCGGCGGCTGCCTCCAGGATCGCGCGGGCGACGTCGTGGGCCTCGTTGACGGTGAGCGGCTGGGCGACGTGTACGGTCACGTACCCGTCGTCGTTGACGTCGACGTCGGCGACCATCTGCTGAACGGTGCGGGTGATCTCGGTCATGGCGGTGTCCTTCCTCAGAACGGGGGAGTGTCGGGGTAGGTGGTGCCGGCGTCGGGCGCGAGCTGCAGCCGCTCGGCGTCCCACACGCGGGAGCAGTGGTGTTCGGGGGCGATGTGCCCGGGCACGGGGCGGCGGGGCCAGTAGAACGACCGGGCCGAGGTGATCCAATGGCCGGTGAGGCGCTGCTCCAGCTGCCACAGCGGGATCCCGGCGATGATGCACGCGGTCACCTGCTGCGGGTCGAGCGCGACGGGGTCCAGCCGCGGATCTCCGATGAGGAGGTCGGCTCGGTAGTCCCACCGCACCTGCAGCACGTCCGCACCGCACCAGCCGCACGGGGCGAACAGGGGCGCTGTGGCGGTCACTTGTCCCACCAGCTCTGCTGGCCGGCCGACTCGTCCTCGGTCGGCGACTCGGGGGCGTACACGGTGACGTTGGTGTAGAACCGTCGGCCGTTGGACTTCGCCGACCCGACGCCGAACCTCTGCTTCAGCTGACGCCCGAACGTCTGCGACGTGAGCGCGTCCTCGTGCTGCTCGCGGCACCAGGCGTCGTACGCCTTGCGAAGCTCGGACATCTCGACGCGAACCATGTCGCCGCCGCCGACGTGGCAGCGGTCCTCGATGAACCGGCCGAGGTGGTCCTCCTCTGCGCGGTAGGTCTCGGTCGCGGCGAGGACTTCGGGGGGTGTCGGGAGCCCGGCTTCGGCGTACTGCACGGCGCCCTGGATGATCCAGTGCAGGATCCCGGGGCCTTCCTCGTCGACGAGGCGCTGCTGCAGCCCCTCGATGCGGTCCTTTTCGGGCACGGTGTGGGTGAACGGGATCAGCCGGATGCGGCGGAAGAACGAGTCCCCGCCCGTCTCGACCTTCGGCTGGCTGTTGCCGAGCAGCCAGAACGTGTGCGACGGCACGAACGTGAAGAAGTCCTGCCGCATGAACCGGGCCGTGATCTTGTCGCCGCCGGAGAGGAGCTTGACCTTCGCCTCGTCGAAGCGGGTGTTCTCGTTCACCTCGGACCCGACGACCATGCGCCGGCCCTGCAGGTTCGCGAGCTCGGTCTCGTGCTTGTCGCGGCCCGCGATGAGGAAGCCCTGCGGGGCCTCGGTCGCGTAGTCGCCGGCGATCGTCGACAGCACCTCGGCGAACACGGTCTTGCCGTTGCCGCCGGGGCCGTGCAGGAACGGGAGCACGTGCTCGAGTACTTCCCCGATGAACGTGAGCCCCGCGAGCCGCTGCAGGTACCGCTCGAGCAGCGCATTCGACTGGAACGTCGTCTTGAGGAACTGGTCCCACAGCGGCGTCGGCATCGCCTGCGGGGTCACGGTCGTCTGCTTCGAGTGAAACAGCGCCGGCGTCGGCGCGGCGATCGCACCGGTGCGGAGGTCGACGACACCCCCGGGGGTGTTCAGCTGCCACGGGTGCCGGTCGAACTCCGACGCGGCGATCCGCATCGCCGGCGCGGACCGGGCCAGGCGCACCGCGTCACCGATCGCACGGGCACGCATCGACTTAAGCCGGTGCGCGGCGAGCTGCGCGTTATCGGTCGGGATCCGCCGGATGACGTCGCGCGCGGCCTCGATCGCGGGCCCGTCGTCGGGATGCCATGCCCACCGGGTGCCCTCCCACGTGACCCACTTCCCGGCGTCGGGGACGTAGCGCATCTGGCCGGAGTACTCCGACACCAGCAAGCGCGCGTTCCCGTCGTCGGTGAGGTCCGCGCTGTCCGACCCGATCACCGCGGCGGGCGCGGCCGCCGGCGCCGTCGAGCCGAGCACGGCGAGCTGCGTTCCCGTCGACGTCGTCCGGGTCGCGGGTGCGAGCTCGCGCGGCGCGCGGTGCCCGTGGCCGGCGTCCGCGAGCGCCTTCGCGGCGGCGCCGTGGTCGCCGCGGTGCTGCAGCAGCGCGTACGCACCGAACTTCGTGTACGGCACCTCGGGCTCGAAGTCCGTCGACGACGTGAACACGAACAGGCGATCACGATCGCCGGCGTGCCCGGTCGTCGCGCTGATGCCGTCGTTCTTCCCGGGGCGCCGCCAGTACCGGGTCGCACCGCGCGTGAAGACGTGCGTCCAGCCGAGCAGGATCTCCGACCAGTCCGTCTTCGCTTCGAAGTCGTCGCCGGGCGTGATGTCTCCGGCCGCGGCCTGGAACGCGGTCGACCACTTCGCGTCGACGGGCCCGGACGGTGTCGCCGGAAGCTGGTCGGGCATGGCGTCGAGCGCGGCGTGCACGACCGCGTGCAGCTGCTCGCGTTCCTCGGCCGTAATCGTCGGCATCGTCGCGGGACCGCCGGCGAGACGCACCCACGCGCTGCCGGTCGGGTGCACGTCGCCGGCGGACGGGGCGAGCACGACGAACCCGCCCGTCCCGCGGGTCTCCGCGAGCGTCTCGCGGCCCGTGGCACCCTCGCTGGGCCGCTGCGCGACCTTCTGGTTTCCGGGTACCGCGCCCCCCTCGACGCGGTACAACAGGTGAAGACCGCCCGACGGGGACTGCTCGGACCAGCCCGTCACGAGCCGGTCGTAGAGCGGCCGCAGCCCGGTCCCGTCGAGCAGCGCGAGTACTTCGCCCATGAGCGGCATCGCGACGCCTTCGACCTCGAGCAGCTCGACGTCGCCGTACCCGGTGACAACGCCGATGCCCTGCGGGATCTCGTTGTCGAACCAGCCGCGCAGCTGAGCCTCATCAGCAGCGGTGCCGGTGTGCTCCTTCCAGGCGATGCGGGGGCGCTTCGTGCCGTCGGCTGCGACCGGAACGACCGAGAGGCCGGCGGCGTGCAGCTCGAGGGCGGCGGTGAGGAGGGTGTTCATGCGCAGTTGCAGGCTCCGGTTGTGGTGCGGACGGTGAAGCACTCGGGGCAGACGTCGGCGGGGTCGAAGTCGAACTTCGTCTGCGGGCACCGCACGTGCCGCCACCAGGTGAACGCGGTCGGGCGGATCGCGGGATCGGTCATGCGGATCGGCTGATCGCATTCCTCGCAGGTCGCGAGGATCTCGGTGTCGTGGGTGCTCATGTGCCCCGGGTCCTTCTCGATGGGACGGCGCGCGGTCGCGGCCGGGGCGGTGGTGGTGCGGGTCAGAACGGGGTGTTGTCGAACGCGGTGATCTGCTCCTGCGTCGCACCGATCGCGGTAGCGATCGTGTCGGCCGGGATCCCCGCAGCGCGCAGCTGCTGCAGCTTGTTGACCTGGTCCTGGGTCAGCCCGCCGGGTGCCTGCTGAGGTGCGGGCGCGAACGGCTGCTCCGGCTGCGGCGCCGCCTGTGGTGCCTGGTAGGGCTGCTGCACCTGCTGCGGGTACGCGGGCTGCTGCGGCTGCTGCGGTGCCGCGTACGGCTGCTGGTACGACGGCGCCTGCTGCGGCTGCGGCGCCTGATACGCGGGCTGCTGCGGGGCCTGCGCGGGCGCCGCCGGCTGCTGCACGAACCCCGACGCCGGCGCCGTGTACTGCGCCTGGTAGAGCTTCGCCGGGTTCGCCGGGTTCTTCGACGCCGGGTCATTCCCGACGTACGTGACCGTCAGCACGCCGCCGGGCATGATGTCCGTCGCCTGCGCGGCGCGGATCGCCTCACCGATCGCCTTCTTCATGTTCTTCGACGCGACGTACAGCGTGCGCTCGCCGTCGTCGTGCGCGTCGGCCCGCTGGTCGGTCTGCAGGTCGACGAGGATCTGCATCTTCGGGTCGCCGTTGGGCCAGAAGTCGGGCTCCTGCGTGCCGTACTTCGTCTGCTGGCGCTCGCGCGGCGCCGACTTCACGGTGCCGGTGTGGGTCGTTCCGATGACGTCGAACTTGAGGCCCTTGTTGGACGATTCGAACAGGGACATTGGTCTTCTCCTTGGTTGGTCTTGCTGGTTATCGGTCGAACAGGTTGATCGGCGCCGCTGGCTGCGGTGTCGAGGGGATCGGCCTCGCGGCCGAGGTCTTCGGGTCCGGGCACGTCGGGTGGGTGGTGAACCCGCCCGCGGCGACGGAAGGGTGCAGCGGCAACCCGCACGCCTGGCACGTCACGGCCACGTCCGGACGAATCGGGATCGGCGCGACGGCCGGCTGCTCGAGCGCGCGCAGCGGCGCCGGCGCGGCAGTCGGCTCGGGGACTACTGCGAGCTCACCGATGTCGAGGAACAGCGACCCGCCCGCGGCGCGGTGCTGCTGACGCTTCTCGGTCCGGCACCACATGCACCACTGGTCGTCGCATAGCGGCGACGCGGCGAGGGCTGCGTCAATCCCGACGACGGCGAGGAGGGTCGCGAGCCGGTTCGCGCGGACCATCGCCTGGGCCGCAATGTGCGGGTCGTACGGCTCGGTCCAGAACACGGTCTTGTCTAGCTCGCCGTCGCGCGGGAGGAACGCGATGGCGACGTGCTTCGCCGGCCCCCACCCGCCGTCCCGGGTGAAGCCCGTCGCGTAGAGGTGCGCCTGAACCCGGTACACCTGGCTCGGGCCGTGCAGCCGGTACTTCGTGAGCTGGCTCGGGCCGACGATCTTGTGGTCGATGACGGTGCCGGTCGGGACGTGGAACAGGTCCGAGTGCCCGGTGATGTCGACGCCGAGGATCTGCCCCACGGTCACCTGCCACTCGGTGACCCACTCCATGCGGTCAACGTCGCCGCCGCCGCGGTTGGCAGCGTCGAACCAGCGCTCGAGCTGGTCGTGCACCGCCGTGCCGACGGCCGGCTTCCATGCGGGCCCCCGGTTCGGCTCGTTGTCGCCGTTGAGCTTGTGAAGGATCTGCCGGTCGCAGGGGTTGCCGATCTCCGACGGCCCGATGCGCTTCTGCAGCGACCGAGGATGCCGGGCGATCCCGGCCTTGATGACACCGAGGTATAGGTCTTCGACTGTGCTCATGAGCCCTAGCTCCTTTCCGTGCCGCCCCGGGACTCGAACCCGGCGTGTATGCCGTCGCGGCGGTGACGCGCTCAGGCGCCGGCGTTGAGGACTTCGAAGTCCCCGCCCGGCCCCTTGAGGACGGTGTCGCCGACGTTGACCGGCGTACCGAAGTACCGCGGCGGGTCCGAAGCGATGCGGGCGACGGGCGGCGCAGTGGGGTAGGTCAGGATCGACAGCTGACCCTCGATCCAGTTCCGCTCATCGCGCACGGCCCGGAGCGTGTCGACCGAGTCGATGACGACGGCCTCGACCTCGATGTCCTGCGTCGGGTGCTGGCGGCGTTCGATCGTGAAGCCGGTCACTTCACCACCACCGACTTCTTGCCAGCGACCTTGAACGCCTCGAGCGCGGCCGGCGCGAACTGCTTCTTCACCGCTGCCTGGTCGAGCGACTGCTTCGTGACGTACAGCGCGGGGTACTGCTCGACGGGGTATGCCTTCTCGAGAGCGCCGTAGTCGGTGCGCGAGTACTCGCGGACCTCGACCTTCGTGCCATCGACGTCATGCGAGCCGACCGTGCCGAGGAGCTCGATCAGTTGCGCGTCGATCGACTCGAGCTCGCCGGCGATGTACTCAGCGTCGGCCTTGAGCGTGATGCGGCGGCCGATGAGGCGCTTGATGATCTCGTTCGACTTCCCGGCCTGGCGGGGGCTGATCGGTGCGACGGGGGCGATGGGGGCGTGCTCAGCGGACATGGTCACTTCTCCTCGGGGTTGGTGTCGGTGGTGGGGCCCTCGATCGAGAGCGGGCCGTCGTCGATGACCTCGGCGTCGACGACGTCGTCGCCGGCTTCGATCGCGAGAGGGCCTTCGACGTCGGGGGTGTCGGTGGGTGTTTCGGGGTCGGTGCCGTCGCCGAAGTTGAGGGGCTGCTTCTTGTGGCCGACGCGGGCGTCGTGCAGCTGCACGATCCGCTCACGGATCTCGTCGGCCTGGTCGTCGGGCACGGCCTCGATGTGGACGACCTCGATCTTCGGGACGGTCTCGTAGTCCTTGTTGCGGATGACTTCCTGCGTGCGCACGAGCATCAGGACGGGGATCATTGCGCCGCTGTCGTAGTTCCGGATGAGGTCGCGGGTGCGGTTCGCGATCCCGTTGCGCTCGTTCTCCTTCGGGAGAGCGGATGCGAGCTTGACCATGAGCGGTCCTTTCAGTGGTGGGGTGGCGGTCAGGCGGCGCGGGAGATCCGCACCTCGGTTCGTGCGTCCGCGCCAGCGCCGTAGAGGCGGTAGGCGTGGACGTTGCTGATCTGCTCGTCGTCGGCGAACGCGACCCCGTTGAGGGCGTCGGTGACGAGCTTCAGGAGGTTGTCGGTGTCGACGCCGTGGCGGGTCGACCGGTAGAAGGTCACGTCGATGCGCAGCGCGACGCCGCGGGGGATCGGCTCCCAGTCCGGGTAGGCGACCTCGAACGCGCCTCGGACGTTCGCCTCGCCGGTCTTCACCCGCTGCGGGGTGAACGGGCGCTGCCCGGCCTTCGCCCGCGGCCGCGACTTCGGGATCGGCTCACCGTGCACGGTGAACTCCGCGGCGATCTGCCAGCGGATCGGCGCCGTCGTCACGACGTCACCTCGCAATCCGCGCACTCCTCGATGACCGCGGGCACCATGTACCGCACCGCGTCGAGCAGCGCACGATGACGAACGCAGGGGCGGATCTGCGTCAGAGGCTCGAGCGAGGTGCTCATGCGATCACCGCCACGCCGACGATGAGCTCGACGAGACCGGCGACGCCGAGCACGCCGCCGCCGACGATCAGCCACCGCGGGGCAGGTGCGGCGGGCGAGTACTCGAGAGGGGTGTGGTGCCCGGCCGCGGCGCGACGGGCGCGGAACGGGGGGCGACGCAGGGCGGCGGATGCGCGCAGCTGCAGACGGTTCATGGGGACTCCTGCGATCGGATGCTTCGGTGAGAGGGGTGGCGCTCGGGCGCCGGGGAAGGGTTAGCCCGCCGGGGGCGTGTCGACGTGGGGGACGTCGCGGGTGGGGGTGTCAGCACCCCCGGCGGGGGTCTTGGGGTGCGCCGGCCGAGCGAGGACGGCGACCAGGGCGACCGGTGCGACGATGACGATGAGGTCCGCACTGTTGATGCCAGGGGCGAGCGACGCCGGCCCGCTCAGCGCGGCGAGGGCTACGACGGCGATCGCGGCCGCGGCCCGGCGGATGCTCATTCGGTCACCTCGACGCGGGCGGCGGCGAGCCACGCGACGACGTCGTCGCGGGTGTACCGGATGAGGCTGGACCCCGGCAGCTTGAGGTAGGCCGGGCCCGTCTTCGCGTCGCGCCACCGCTCGAGCGACTTCGGCGTCACCTCGAGCAGCTCCGCGAGCGTCTTCGGCGACATCACCGCGGGCAGCTCCGGGAAGCCGGCGGGCAGGGCCTCGTCCTGCGGCTGGTCGGGCTGCGGGAACGCGAGGAGGCTCACGATGCCACCGCCGCGCGCTCGTCGACGGGGGTGATGACTTCGAGGATCGAGACCCCGAAGTAGTTGGCGATCAGTCCCAGCTCGTCGATCGTGAAGGGCGTCGAGAGGAGCAGGCGCCGCTTGAGGGTGCTCAGCGAAATGCCGGTCTCTTCGGCCAGCTTCTCGACCGACTCTCGGCGATCAGCGAGAATGGAACGGATGGCTCGGGCTGCCTTGCCGCTCGGCGTCGAGTAGTTCATGCGGACTACCGTAGTTCACGGGAACTGATTTAGACCCAAGTTGGCCGTTTCGGTTCATATCTGACACGATGCATCGGTGACGAACTACGCCCCAAGCATCATGACCCGCGAGATCATCTCCCGTCTCCGCGGCCAGATCGCCCGCTTCGACGTCAATCAGACCGAGCTGGCGGTGCTCTGCGACGTCAGCCAGTCCCAGTTCTCGAAGATCATCCGCGGCACCCGCCCGATGAGCCTCGACCAGCTCGTCGTCATCTGCGACGCCCTCGCCATCGACCTCGGCGAGCTCACCCGCGAAGTCGAGGACTTCCTCGCCAACCGCGACCTCGGACAGGCATCGCCGATCGTCTACGTAGAAGAAGGCGCACGCATCGACCCGCCCTACGAGCGATCAGACGACTGGCTCGACGACTGGGGGAAAGCAGCCCGGCAGCGACTCCACCCGCAGAACGTCGTGCGCGTGAAGTTCGGTGTCGGACCCCCTGCCGAGGATGAGCTCGACGCCGTAGCCCGCCCCACCGACCCGGAACCCACCGACGAGCAATGACGACCCCGATCGACGAGCACCTCCTCGACCTCGCCCACCAGGGCGGGATCCGCGTCGAGTACTCCCGGATCCGCGACGGCCGCGACGGTGAATCCCACGTCGACCAGAACCTCATCCGGCTCCGCCCCGGCATGAACGCGCGCCTGCACCGCTGCGTCCTCGCACACGAGCTCGGACACCACGCCCTCGGCCACACCCCGACCCGGTTCGGACCCGTCCACGCGAAGCAGGAACGCGCAGCCGAAGAATGGGGCGCGCTGCGCCTGATCTCGATCGCCGACTACCGGCACGTCGAAGAGATCCATGCCGGCCACCTCGGCGCTATGGCCGTCGACCTCGGCGTCATGCGCTCCACCCTCGAGGCGTTCCAGTGCGTCCTGCTGCGCCTCGGCGACACCGTCTACGTGCGGCCCAAGATGGGCGCCGGCATGTTCACGCACCGGGAAGAGATCGCCTGATGGCACGCGCCTGGATCACCGACCGGTGGGTGAAGGACGCCACCGTCCCGCTACCCGACGGCACCACCACGAAGATCAACCCCACCAGCGCACAGCTGCGCGCGATCAAGACCCTGCCCGAGCACTTCCGCACGGCGAAGTTCGGCAAGGGATCACGGTGGACCGTCGGCTGGTACGAACCCGGCGGCACGCAACGCCAGCGCCTGTACGCGCGCCGGAGCGACGCCGAGTCGTTCGTCGCCATGCTCGAGGAAGACATCCGATCCGATCGATACATCGACCCCTCGGCACGTGAACAGACCTTCGCCGACGTCGCCGAGGCGTGGCTCGCGTCGAAGAACCGCATCAAGGACTCCACCTGGCGCCGCTACCGACGCGAGCTCGACAACTACGTCCTCCCGAAATGGGGGCACGTCGCCATCGGCAGCATCACCCGCCCCCAGATCGACGCGTGGGTGCGACAGCTCCGCGACGGGACCGCACCCCACCAGTTCGACAAGAACCAGCGCATCGTGAAGGTCGAACGCAAACCCGTCAAGATGGCACCCGCCTACCTGCAGCACGTCGTCCGGATCACGTTCGGCGGCGCGCTCCGGTACGCCGTCGCCGAGAGCATCATCGGCCGCAACCCGCTCGCAAAAGTCGAACTGCCACGCACCGAAGGTGACCTCGAGCACGACCTCCCGCAGCTGTCCTACCCCGACATCGAAGCGCTCGCCGACACCGCGCACGAGCTCACCCGCCGCCCCACCGACCCCGTGCTGCTGCGGCTCCTCGCATACAGCGGACCCCGCATCGGCGAAGCGACCGCGCTCAAGATCAAAGACCTCGACGTCGCCGGCAACCGCGCGCGCATCCACCGAACCTGGACCGTCGACCGCGAAGGGCACCGCAAGCTCGGGCCCGTCAAGACGTGGGAGAAGCGCTGGCTCCCCGTCCCCGCATTCCTCATGGCCGAGCTCGAGCAGCTCACCACCAACCGCGACCCCGACGACTTCGTCTTCACCACCGTCCGCGGCGCCGCCGTCGACGGCACCAACTGGTACAACCGCGTCTGGCGCAAAGTCCGCACCGACGCCGGCCTCGCCACCGCCATGTCCGTGCACGACCTCCGACACGTCGCCGCGACCAACGCGATCGCCGCCGGCGCCGACGTCAAGCTCGTGCAGCAGATGCTCGGCCACAAGGACGCCACCGAAACCCTCAACACCTACGCGCACCTCTGGCCTGACCGCGTCGCCGAAGTCATCGCCGCCGTCGAGAAACGCCGCACCGAAGCCCTCGCCGCAGCGCAAACCCTCGCCGCAGCGCAAACCCTCGCCGCCTGAAACACCCCGCGCGTCGCATTTGACACCGCAGTACTGTCACCCCCTAACTTCAATATCGGAACGGTGTCGCACACGGCACCAGGCGTCGAGAGCCCCGGATGAGTACAGCTCCCGGGGCTCTCGTGCTCACCACCCCCCGACTCTCGGCCGGGAGTACGAGCCCGAGGGACGGTCGCCGCCGTGGAACGCCGCGGCCCCCGCTCCTCCCGGCCGAGATCACACGGTGTCAAAGCGGATCGGATGCACACCCGCCAAGGACTCCCACGACGCCCGAGAACTTCCGGGCCAGGAGCACCTGCACCCCGAGAGGCGCCGCCCGCCACGCGCCGCGGCGCCTCTCAACAACTCGTCAACGAGAGTGCGTGAACGCGACGCCGCGGTAGAACCGCTGCCCGTTCGACTTCGCAGACTCGATTCCGATCGCCGCCATGCCCCGGCCGAAAGCGTGATTCGAGAGCGGTTCCTCGCCGTTCGCTTCCAGCCAGCCGTTCACCTCTCGGATCACGTCGCCCTTGAGCATCCGTCCTCGCTCAGTGCGGAGAACGCGGGTCTGCTCGGAGAAGAACCGGGTGAGCACACCCGCCGCATCGGCGGCGCCCGGAGTAAGCGCATGGGCGTCGACGGTCTCGGAGGACGTGAGCAGAGCGGAGATATCCGCATCGAAGAGATGATGGCCACACGCCGGGCAGTGGATACTTGTCTCTGACATACGGACACCATACCGCCCTAACGCGCTCTCCGCGAGAGTACGCACCGATCCTCCAGCGCGCCCTGGTCCACACGAGCAGCAGGGCGCGCTCACGACATCAGGGCGCGCTCAGAGTGCGCCCTGATAAACGGTCCCGCCCTGTCTCTTTCCCATGCGCCCACAGCGCAAAACGGTCCCAGGGCGCGCAGGGCGCGCTACTTACCAGTTGGCACAGCTCTTTGATTAGTAACTAAGGGACCTGGTTAAACGCGCGCAGGGAACACTCAACCGAACACGCGCGCCCTGCGCGCCCTGCCCACCACCAGGAGAACCAGCGCACATGGGCACCGACAAGATCCGCGACGGCGTCGGCCACCGCGCCTACCGACGCAAGCAAGCCGCGCTCAAGCGACGCACCGCACGCGAGAACCTCCCATGCGGCTACGGCTCACCGTCCGGCTGGGGCTGCGGCGAACACATCGACACCACCCTCCCGCACAACCACAAGCGCGAGTTCACTGCCGACCACGACGTCGCCCTCGGCAACGGCGGCAAGCTCCTCGGCCAAGTACTCGTTCCCATGCACCGCGACTGCAACAGCCGCAAGAACGACAACGCCGCCACCGAGATCTGGGCAGCCACCTGACAGGCGTGGGGGAGGACCCCCACGCCGACCTGCTGCCAAGTACCCAGCGGAGCCTGGCAAAAATCCCCCCGCACCGATTCGCGACGGGTGTCATTTCAGAGGGGGTGCCGGTTGCCTCGTCCTCGCGCCGCGTGCGGCACCATTTCGGCCTACCGCCGGCACCTTCGCGACGGGACGCCGGTCGACGACGCGTGCCGTGAGGCGAAACGGGCGCACAATCGGGCCCGGTCGACTTCGGCAGCCGCTCGCCTCGAGCGCGCAGCCGCGGAAGAGGCTGCGAAGACTGCCGCGGCGACCGCTGCGGCTCCGCCGGCGCCGCCTGCAGCGCTTCCGACGACCGAAGAGGGCCACGTGTCCCGCCTCGAGGTCCTCAAGGAGATGCTGCAGACCTCCCGAGACACGATCGCGGCGTTGCAGGGTCGCGAACCGTCCCGTTTGTACCTGCTGCTGCGCGAGCAGCGCGAGATCGTGCGCGAGATCTCGGAGATTCAGGGCAACGGCCAGGTGAAGGGGGTCACGCTTGCTGACCAGCTCGCCGCCGCTCGAGAAGCGCGCGCTCAGAGGGCGGCAGGAGCCTAGGCTCCTCCGCATCCCGCCGACCCGCGTCGCATCGAAGGGCGATGAGGCTCTCGATCTCGCCTATCTCGCCGGCATCCGCTCGGATCCGTGGCAGGAGAACGAGATCGACGCGATCTTCTCCGTCGACGCGTCCGGGCGGTGGGTGTGCACCGAGTACGGCAAGCTCGTCGCCCGCCAGAACGGCAAGGGCAACATCATCCTCCCGTTCGAGCTCGCGCACCTGTTCCTGTGGCCGAAGCCGGACGCCGAGCCGAAGACGATCGTGCACACCGCGCACGAGGTAAAGACGTCGAACGAGGCCTTCCGCAAGCTCAAGCGCGTCATCACCGCGTCGCCGATCCTGATGGGCGAGCTGCTCGGCGGCGAGCGGGGAATCAAGGACAACAACAACGAGCGCGGGATCGAGCTCGCCAACGGCAACCGCCTGCTCTTCCTCGCGCGATCGCGCAACTCGGGGATCGGCTTCTCCGTCGACGTGCTCGTCGTCGACGAGGCGCAGCAGACCCCGATGGCCGCGATGGACGCACTGCTGCCGACGATGTCGGCGATGGACAACACGCAGGTCTTGTTCACCGGTACGGTGCCGGACGAGCTCAACGACGCTGAGTACTGGGAGGGCGTGCGCGATCGCGGCCGGTCCGGATCCGACCCGCGCACGGGATGGTCCGAGCACACCCCGCCTGGGTCCGAGGATCCCGACCTCGCGCCGAAGATCGACGTCCTCGACGAGGACAACTGGGAGTATGCGAACCCTGGCCTCGGCCATCGCGCCGGCCTCAACCGGGAGACGATCGAGGACGAGATCTCCCGCCTCGATCCCGCTGCCGTCCGACGGCTGCGTTTCTCGGTGTGGCCGAACCGTCGCGTCGAGGAAGCGCCGAAGCTGTCCGAGCTCGAGCTCAACGTGTGGAAGCGCCACGCCAACCCCGCAGCGGCGGTCGCCGGCGACGGCGTCGTCCTGTCCCTTGCGCTCGGCCGCGGCGGTGGCTTCGCCACCATCGGCAAGGCCGTCCGGCGCGATTCCGACCGGATCGCCGTCGAGCACCACAAGACCGACCGCGGCACCCTCTGGGTCGCCGACGACCTCAAAAAGCTCAAGGCCGAGCTCGGCAACGCGCTCGTCGTCCTCGACCCGAAGAACGCGGCCGCCGTGCTCTCCGCACTCGACAAGGCGAAGATCAAGTACTTGCCGATGAGCATGGACGAGATCGCCGCAGCTCACTCGATGTTCATCGAGCACGTCAACGCCGGCCTCGTGCCGCACCGCGACCAGGCCGAGGTGACCAAGTCCCTCGAGTTCGCCACCACGCGCCCCATCGGCCGCGCCGGCGAGACCTGGGAACAGTCCGACCCCACCAAGCCGATCACGATGGCGCAGGCCGTCACGTGGGCGCTGTGGGGCGTGCTCAAGTCCGAAGCGTCACCCCCGCGGAAGCCCGCGGAGGTGCGCGGCTACGCGTAATGGAGGTGGCTCGTGGCGCTCGACGCTTCCGGCATCGGTGAGCTCATCGGCTCGAAGTCCAAGGAGATCCGGGCCGAGTCCGCCCGGCTCACCACGCTGCAGAAGCGCATCGAGGGCAAGCTCGTCCGCACCTGGATGCCCGACAACGCCGACGCCGAGTACAAGGACCTCTTCCGCAAGGCGTCGTCGCCGTGGCTCGCGTTCGTCCGCGACTGCATCGCGCAGGGCCTCCTCGTCGACGGGTACTCCTCGGAGCGCGTGTGGGCCGAGGCGTGGCAGGCGAACGGCATGGACGGCCGTCAGGGCGCCGTGAACCGCGAGGTCGTCGGCCTCGGCAAGGCCTTCGGGCTGTCGCTGCCGGCCGAGGGCGACGGGGTCGTCATGCGGCCGCTGTCGGCGCTGCGCACCTACGCGAGCTACGCCCGCCCCTGGGACGAATACCCCGAGTGGGTGCTCACCCGCATCGGGAAGCAGGGCGCGTCGTTCTGGCAGTCCGAATGGCTGCTCGTCGACGGCGAGGCCGCCTACTGGTTCGACGGCGACGCCCGCACACCACAGCACCTCCGCGTCGACGCGCACGAGCTCGACTTCACGCCGGTCGTGCAGCTGTCGAACACCCTCGCGATGTCCGGCGACCCCGAGTCGTCCGTCGCGGCCGCCGTGCCGATCTACCAGCGCATCGTCGACGCCACTTTCACGCTGCAGATGGTGCAGCGCTACGGCGCCTTCCCGCAGAAGTGGATGGCCGGCGGCGAGCTCGCCCGCGACGCCAACGGCAACCCGCTCGTCCGCTCCTCGGTCGACGGCCTCATCCACGCATCGGGGGAGTCGGGCGAGACCGCCCGCTTCGGCACCTTCGACCCCGCCGACCTCGACAAGGTCGTCGCCGCCCTCGACGCACATATCAAGCACCTGTCGGCCGTCTGCCAGGTCCCGCCGCACTACCTGCTGGGCGCGGTCGTCAACATGTCTGCGGAAGGCATCGCGGCAGCCGAGTCCGGCTACTTCCGCAACGTCGCCGACCGGCAGATGGCGCTCGGTGAAGGCTACGAGCTCTGGATGCGCACCGCGGCCGCAATCATCGGCGACGACACGGCCGCGCAGGCGACGTCGTCGCAGGTTCACTGGGCCGACGTGTCGTCGCGCTCGCTCGGCCAGATCTCGGACGCGGTGCTCAAGCTCTCCACGGTCGGTGCCCCGCTCGAGCTGCTGTTCGCGATGGTCCCCGGCTGGTCGAAGACCGACGTCCTCGAAGCCGCGGCCGCCGTGCGCGAGCAGCGCGCGATCGCAGCACCGCCCGCGCCGCAGCCCGCCATCGGGCAGTGAGACTCACCCGCCGCCGGCGGGGATCAGGTACGCCAGCTGTCTCTGGCGGTCATATCGACGGATCTACGGAGGATCACCCATGTCCAACCTCTTCACTCGGCGCCACCCGCTGATCGTTTCGTTCGACGGGGACGGTGCAGGCGCTCCCGGCGGCGGAAACAGCGGCGGCGGAAACAGCGGTGGCGAGAACGGCGGCGGCGATAACGCCGGCGGCAGCAGCTACACGCCTCCCGCCACGCAGGCCGACCTCGACCGCATCGTGGAGGCACGCCTCGCGCGCGAGCGCGACAAGTTCAAGGGCTACGACGACTTCAAGGCCAAGGCCGAGAAGTGGGACCAGCTCGAGGACGAGAAGAAGACCCCGAGTGAAAAGGCGATCGAGGAAGCGCGGACGCAGGCCGCCGGCGAGACCTCGGCGAAGTACGAGCGACGCATCGCGTCCACCGAGATCAAGAGCCTCGCCGCGACGGTCGGATTCCTCGACCCCGCGGACGCGCTCGCGGTCCTCGGCGACGAGGTGCCGAAGAAGGACGACGAGATCGACGTCGACGAGCTCAAGAAGCGCGTCGAGAAGCTCGCGACCGACAAGCCGTACCTGGTGAAGGAAGTGTCGCGGAAGCCGCGCACGCGTCCGACGCCGCGCGCGGGTGACCAGCAGGACGACGACACCGCCAACAAGGGCGGGCGGGGCAAGGCCGCGGCGGCGCTGCGGCAGCTGGCGAAGAACCGGTAGCCCCAACCCCTCTCTCAGCACGCCGGCCAGGCGCTTACACGTCAAGGAGACGAAATGGCAGACATCACGCGCGACGACGTCGCGACGCTCATCCAGGAGGAGTACTCGGACCGACTCCTCCAGACCGCTGAGGCCGGTTCCGCCGCCCTCAGTGCGTTCGAGACCGTGCCGCTGGGCACCAAGATCACGAACGCGCCCGTCCTCACCACCCTCCCGGAGGCGAAGTGGGTCTCGGAGTCCGCCACCCTCGAGGCCGGCCGCAAGCCGACGTCGAAGGCGATCTGGGGCAACAAGCGCTTCGTCGTCGAGGAGGTGGCGGTCATCGTGCCGATCCACGAGGACACCCTCGAGGACGCCGACGACGGCATGATCGAGCGCATCACCGGCCTCGGTGGCACCGCGCTCGGCAAGAAGCTCGACGAGGCGATCTTCTTCGGCGTCGACAAGCCCGCCACCTGGACGAGCCTGGACCTCCTCGCCGCGGCCACCGCCGCCGGCAACGTGTTCCAGGTGTCGGCCACGCCCGGACCGAACGACCTCGCCGGGTCGATCTTCCAGGCCGCCGGCGCGGTCGCCGACTCGGGCGCCGACCCCACCACGATCGCGTCCGCCTCGGGCCTGCGGTTCCGTCTCGCGAACCTCCGCAGCGCCGACGGCCAGTCGATCTACCAGCGCACGCTGGGCGAAGGCGGCACCGTGACCGACACCATCGCCGGCCTTGACGCCGCGTTGGTCCGCAACGGCGCATGGGACAACACGGAGGCGACGGCCATCGTCGCTGACCGCTCCCGCGTGCTCGTCGGCGTTCGCCAGGACGTCACCGTCAAGTTCCTCGACCAGGCCACGGTCGACGGGATCAACCTCGCGGAGCGCGACATGGTCGCATTCCGCTTCAAGGCGCGCTACGCGTACGTGCTGGGTAACACCATCACGGCGCAGGGCAGCGCGTCCGAGCCCGCGGCCGCGGTCATCCCGACCGTCTGATCGAAGGAGCTGACATGGCACCCACGCTCACGCACCCCAAGGGCCAGTCGATCGAGGTCCCCGACGAGAAGGTCGAGTACTTCACGTCGAAGGGCTGGTCGACCGAGGCCGACGCCGCCAAGTCGGAACCGGTCGTGGAGATCCCGGACGGCGACCCGTCCGATTCCTGGACCAACGCGCAGCTCGACAAGCTCGCCGAGCGCGACGGCGTCGACTTCGCCGGCGTGAAGAACAAGGGCGACCGCCTCGAGGCGATCACCAAGCATCGCGAGGCCGCGACTGCGGCAGCAGCAGCTGCCGCCGGTACCGGCTCGAGCGACTGACGGGAAGGGGGAGGAATGGCACTCAACCTGAACCTGGAGGAGCTCAAGCCGTTCCTCCCCCCTCTCGACACCGCGCAGGAGGAGCGCGTCAACGCATGGATCCCCGTGCTCTCGCTGCTGCTCGACCTCCGATACGGCGCCCACATCACCGGGGAGCGCCGTGTCCTGTTCGTGTCTGCAGCTGCAGACGCGCTCGAGCGGCGCCTCGGAAAGCCCGCCGGCCTCATCGACCAGGAGGGTGCCGGCCCCTTCTCCACCAGGTACAACCCGCGCGCAGCGCTGTCCCGCTGGTTCCTCCCCGAGGAGCTCGAGCAACTCGACGAGGCCTGCGGCCTCGGCGGCGGCATCCGATCCGTCCGCACACCCGCGCCCGACGCCATCCGCTTCGAGAACGCGTCCCGCTGGTACGGCGACGACGTCGACCAGGAGCTAATCCCGTGAGAGGCGAGACAGTCATCGTCCAGCGGCCCACCGAGACCGGTCGCAACTCCCGCAACGAGCCTCGCTTCGAGTGGATCGACGAGATCGTCAACGACGTGCTCGTCGCCCCCGGGGCGCTCGCCGACGTCGCCGACGCTACGCGACCCGCCGGCGTCCGCGTCGAGTGGTCCCTGTTCTGGCCGAAGACCTACATCAAGAGCCTCGCCGGATGCCGCGTGCGTGTCCGCGGAGGCGAACCGCTCACGATCATCGGTGACCCGCAGCCGTACGCGAGCGCACCGACGCGCTGGAACCGCCCAAGCGAGGCCGGCCGCACCGACGGATAGGGGGCACCGATGGCTGCAGACGACGTCAAGCTGAACCTAGCCGCGATCAACACGATCATGCGCTCTGCCCCGGTCCAGGCGATCGTCGATTCCGCCGGTCGCAAGATGGCCGCCGTCGCGGGCGAGGGCTTCAAGTACGTCCCCCGCCCGCATCGCTGGATGGCACGCGGCTATGTGCAGACGACCACTGCCCGCGCCCGACGACGGCAGGCCCGCGACGCCGTCCTCGAGCGCGCGATCGGGGCGGTCCGGAAGTGAGATTCACTGACATCGAGTCGACCGTGATCGCCTTCCTCGAGGAGCGCGTCGACGTGCCCGTGTCCTTGCGCGTACCGTCGCCCCGGCCCTCAGCATTCCTCCGTGCCTGGCGCAACGGCGGCGCCGCAGCGAACCGCGTTGTCGACCAGCCACAGATCACCGTCGAAGCCTGGGCCAGCGACGACGAGACCGCCGCGCGCATCGCCAACGAGGCCCGCGACGCGCTCCTGCAGCAGTACACGGCGATGCCGTTGGTCCGCCGCGTCCAGGACGTCACCGGCCCCTACTTCACCCCGGACGAAGACACGGAGACACCCGTCTACCGCTTCACCGTCCAGCTGCGCGTCCGCGCGGCCCGCTGACCCTCCCCGGTCCAGGGGAGTCAACAACGCCGGTCATGCCCCGGCTCACACGAAAGAGAGACACCATGACCGTGAATGCTGAGCTCGCCCGCATCTTCGGGTCGGACTCCGACGCGATCCACCTCGCGCCGTACGGCACCACGCTGCCGACGACCATCGACGGCGCCCTCGACCCCGCCTTCGAGGACGTCGGCTGGCTGTCCGAGGACGGCCTGACTGAGACGCTCACGGGCTCCGTCGAGCGTCGCCGCGGGCTTCAGGGCCGCGGCGTGGTCCGCACCTTCATGGGCGAGTCCGGCACGCAGATCGCGTTCGTCGGCCTCGAGTCCAAGGCGCAGACCAACTCGCTGCGCTACTACGAGAAGCAGGTCGACACCACGACCGCCGGCGTCCGTAAGGTCAAGCGCGGCTCCGGACAGCGCATCCAGGTCCGCTCCGCCGTCATCGACCTGTTCGACGCCGACGACGACGACGTCAAGGAGCGCTTCATCATCCCGCGCTTCGAGATCGCCCCCAACGGCGACCGCACCTTCGTCGGGTCCGACATCGCCGCCTACCCGTTCCTCGGGGAGATCATCGGCGACTACGACCACATCAGCACCGACCTCGAAGAGGCGGGCGCCTGATGGCCGCGCGGAAGCGGGGCGCCAAGCCGAAGTCCGGCGAGATCTACCGGCAGGACCGGTACGGCAACAAGCACCGCATCGACGACGCGGCCGCCGCCGCCGAGCAGCAGCCGGCCGCACAGCCCGCGCTGCCGCCGGCGAACTGACCGCGCCCACAGACCGGTGGGCGGAGCTCCTCCGACGGCTCCGCCCACCGCCCCCATCCACCAGTCGGAGACACCAGTCGGAGGAGACAAAACATGGCCACTCGGCCCACCGCCGCCAAGGCGCCCCAGGATCACCAGCCCAAGACCATCAAGCCCAAGGTCGAGAAGGTCGAAACCGTTCTCGGCGAGGGCGACGACGCGCGCACCGTCCCGGCCCGCCAGGTGACGATGCCGGTCGCGCCCGACAAGAGCATCACCGTCGTCGTCGCCGACGAAGCCCTCGACGACTTCGAAGTGCTCGATGACATCCGCGCCGTCCAGGACCAGAACGACGCCTCACGGCTGCCGTCGCTGCTGCGCCGCCTCGTCGGCGAGCAGTACCGGACCGTCCTCGACCAGCTGCGCGGCCCCAACGGTCGCGTGTCGACGTCGGACGGCGCGCAGTTCGTCCTCGACCTGTTCCAGGCGCTCAACCCAAACTGATCGTGCTCGCGGGCGCCCTCGACAACCACGAGGGCGCCCTGCGGGCATCGCTTCAAGCCGAATACGGCATCCGGCTGCTGCGCAACGGTCGCACCGAACCCGAGCGCACACCGTTCGAGCTCGGCGACCTCGTCGCTGGCCTGCCGCACGGGTGCGCGCTATGGCGCGAGGCGGGCGGGCCGATCGCGCTGACCGACGAAGCCCACCTGCTCCGCGAGGCGATCTTCCGCCTCGAGCTCATCGACTGGCACAACGCCGGATCGAAGGGTGCCGCGCCCAAGCGCATCGAGCTACCCAAGCCAGCGCACGAGGTGCGTGCGGCCGAGGCGAAGACGGCCACGAAGGCGCAGCGGCACGCCGCGCGCGATGCGAGGCGCGCCTCGCAGAAATAGACCGGGGGTGACCTGTGGCAACTGCGGTCGAAATCGCCAACGCCTATGTCGCCCTCGGGGTGAAGATGCCCGGCGTCCAGAAGGACGTCGCCACCGAACTGCGAAAGGCAAACCCGCAGGTGGCCGCCGCCGGCGTAGAGGCGGGGGAGAAGTACGCCGACGGTGTCGAGCGGTCCTCGAGCCGGCTCGGGTCGTTCTTCGGCCGCATCGCGAAGACCGGTCTCGCTACCCTCACCGCCGTGGGCATCGCCGCCGGCGGCGTCGGCGTGCAGACCGCGGCGGGCATGGAGACTGCGGAGATCGCCTTCACCACCATGCTGCAGTCCGGCGACAAGGCGAAGAGCTTCCTCGGCGAGCTGTCGTCGTTCGCGGCCAAGACGCCGTTCGACCTGCCGGGTCTACAGCGGTCCGCGCAGTCGCTGATCTCGATCGGGATCGACGCCGACAAGGTCATCCCGATCATGACCACCCTCGGCAACGTCACCTCCGGCATGGGCACCGGCGCCGAGGGCATCCAGCGCGCCACCGTCGCCATCCAGCAGATGAACGCCGCCGGCCGCATCAGCGCCGAGGACCTCAACCAGCTGCGCGACGCCGGCATCCCCGTCTTCGACCTGCTCACCGCCGCGACCGGAAAGGCCACCGCCGAGATCGCCGACATGGCGAGCAAGGGCAAGCTCGGCCGCGAAGAGCTCGAGCAGCTCATGAGCGCGCTCGAGACCGGCAAGGGCCTCGAGCGGTTCAACGGCATGATGGAGAAGCAGTCCGCGTCGCTGTCGGGCCTGTGGTCCACGCTCAAGGACACCTTCTCGGTCGGGATGGCCGAGGCGATCCAGCCCGCCATCCCGCTGCTGAAGGAGGGCCTCGCCGGCGCGATCACCTTCGTCGGCCAGGCGCTGCCCTACGTCCAGGGCGGCGTGCAGTGGCTCGTCGACGCCGCACCCCGCATCGGGTCGTTCTTCTCGACCGTGTGGACCGGCGCGCAGGGCCTGTACGCCCTCGTCGTCCACGGCGACTTCTCCGGCAAGCTGCGCGAAGCCTTCGGGTGGAGCGAGGACTCCGCCCCCGTCGACTTCATCCTCGACGTCCGCGACGGCATCCAGGGCCTGTGGGACCTCATCGTCGGCGGCGACTTCACCGGCAAGCTGCGCACCGCGTTCGGGTGGGAGGAAGACTCCCCGATGGTCGGGTTCATCCTCGACCTCCGAGACAGCGTCGGCGCGCTGTGGACCGACCTGACCTCTGGTGACCTCGGCGGCGCGTTCGCGTCGATCGGTGACTCGCTGGCGACCATCCTGCCCGTCGTCACCGACGCGACCAGCCAGCTGCCGGGCCTGACCGACGTCGTCCACGTCGCCGAGGGCGCCTTCGGGTTCCTGGCCGACAACGCCGGCCTGCTCGCCTCGGCGATGCCGGTCATCATCGGTCTGATCCTGGCGTGGAAGAGCGCGCAGGCGCTCAACAACGTCATCGGCCGCGACTCGGCGATCGGCATGGGCCTGCAGGTTACCTCGACCTTCATGCTCGCCGGCGCGAACCGTGCCCTTGCTGCATCCAACCGGGCAGCGCTCACGAGCACCGTCGCGTCCACCACGGCCGAGAACACGCAGACCGCCGCGCGCGGCCGCGGCGTGATCGCCACGATCGCTCAGCGCACCGCGACGCTCGCGTCCGCGGCTGCTTCGCGCGTCGCAGCGGCAGCGCAGTGGCTGTTCAACGCGGCCCTGTCGGCGAACCCGATCGGACTCGTCGTGGCTGGAATCGCGGCGCTCGTCGCGGGCCTGGTGTGGTTCTTCACGCAGACCGAGCTCGGGCAGCAGATCTGGTCGACGGTCATGGCCGCGATCGGCGCCGCGGCCACGTGGCTGTGGGAGACCGTCCTGCAGCCGGTGTTCGCCGGCATCGGTGCGGTGTTCTCGTGGATCTGGGAGAACGTCATCAGCCCCATCGGGACGCTGATCGTGAACTACTTCCGGTTCTGGGGTGCGATCGCCGTCTGGCTGTGGGAGAACGTCCTGTCGCCCGTGTTCGCGGGCATCGGTCAGGTGTTCTCCTGGATCTGGTCGAACGTCATCGAGCCGATCGTCGGGTTCATCGTCGGGGCCATCAAGGGCTGGGGCCTGATCTTCGAGTGGCTCTACAACAACATCGTCAAGCCGGTGTTCGACGGGATCTCGTCCGTCATCGGCGCGGCCTGGTCGTGGATCGATCAGCACGTGTTCTCGCCGTTCAAGGTCGGCATCGACCTGCTCGGCAAGGCGTTCGAGGGCGTCGCCGGCGCGATCGGCACGGCGTGGGACGGCATCAAGGCCGCCGCCGCGTCGCCGATCAACTTCGTGCTGGACACGGTGTGGAACAACGGGCTCCGCTCCTTCTGGAACGACCTCGTGGGCACGCTCGGCCTGAACGACATGAAGCTGCCGAAGGCCGACCTCGTGAAGTTCGCGGACGGTGGCGTCGAGAACCACGTCGCGCAGATCGCGCGCGGTGGCGCCATGCGGCTCTGGGCTGAACCTGAGACCGGGGGAGAGGCGTACATCCCGCTCGCGCCGGCGAAGCGAGCCCGCTCGACCGCGATCCTCGCGGACGTGGCACAGCGGTTCGGTTTCGGGCTCACGCAGTTCGCGAACGGGGGCATCGTCGGCGGCGAAAGCGGCGGCCTGCTCAGCGACGTGTGGGAGCACGTCCGCGGTGCGGCGACCCTCGGGTGGGAGTTCCTCTCCAACCCGGGCGCTGCGATCCAGAAGCACGTCATCGACGGGATTCTCCGGCCGATGCTCGAGGGGCAGAACATCTTCGGGCAGACCGTCGGGGGCCTCGCCATCAACACCGTCAAGAGCATGGCCAGCCTGTTCAGCGCCGCGGCGCCCCAGCCGGGGTCGCCGGCCGGGCGCGGGATGGGCTGGGAGGCGATGTGGAAGATCGTCCAGGGCGCCCTGCCGGGCACCCAGATGTACTCCAACTACCGGCCGAACGACCCCTACTCGCGGATGCACTCCCTCGGGCGGGCGATCGACCTGACGCCGAGCATGCAGGTGTTCAACTGGCTCCGGGAGAACTTCCCCAACTCGCAGGCGCTGATCTACTCGCCCGCGAACGGCCGCCAGCTGCTCGAGGGCAAGAACCACCTGTGGGGCGAGCCGGAACGCTCGATGCACTACAACCACGTCCACTGGGCGATGGCCAACGGCGGCGTGATCCCGAAGCTGTACGACGAGGGCGGGTGGCTTCCCCACGGCGGGATGGCGCTCAACCTCTCGGGGCGGCCGGAGCCGGTCTTCACCGGCGAGCAGTGGGACACCCTCCGTGCGAGCGGCGGTCAGGGCCCGGCGGTCGTCATCCACGGTGACGTTGTCACCCAGGACGTGCCGGAGTTCTTCCGTGCAGCGGAGAAGGAACGTCGGCGCCGGCTCGCACGGTCGGCGACGGAGAGGGAGATCACATGAGCTACCCGATCGCCCTGGGTAACCCTCCCAGTGCCCCACCGATCCCGGTGGCGGCCTGGGAGGGTGTCTCCCTGGAATGGGTGGCCGCTGACGGTTCCGTGTGGGACCTGAACGACTGGACCAGTGGCGTGTTCCTGGACACGCGCGGGGTCGAGGGTCTGCATAACCCCGAGGTCACGGTCTACCGTTCCGAGTCCCGCGGGACGCCCGGGCACCGCAAGCGCGGTTGGAAGACCAAGACGCGCGAGGTGTTCTGGCCCGTGTTCGTCTTCGCAGACTCGTCGGCGGAGTGGCGCGCTCGGTATCGGGCGTTCTTCGCCACCTTGCACCCCGATCAGGAAGGCATCTGGCGGGTGACCGCCGGAGGAGAAACTCGCGAGCTGACCGTCTCACCTGTGTTCGGCAGCCCGCACGCCGACGCCTTCGATCCGATGGCCGAGGGGTGGGGCGAGTACGCCGTCGAGCTCGAAGCCGCTCAGCCGTACTGGCAGGGCGCTCGGGTGCGGCGAGGGCCGTGGTCAGCGCCGGCCCCGGTGCCGTTCCTGCCACCAGGCCCGCCGATGCACATCTCTTCGGCGTCGAACTTCGCCAGCGCGAGTGTCCCCAACACCGGGGATGTCGAAGCGTGGGGCGTCTGGTCCGCGGCAGGTCCCCTCACCGACGTCGTTCTCGGCGTCGGGGGAGCGCTCATCACCGTGCCGTTCGAGCTGCAGGTCGGCGACGTGCTCGTCATCGACACCGACCCTCGCAACCCGTCCGCGACGCTGAACGGGCACGATGCGACTCAGGCGCTCGGGCTGCAGGACTACGCGCCCGTTCCGCCGGGCAAGAGCGTGGAGCTGCACGTCGAAGCCACTGGCGCTGGGAGCATCATGTTCGACGTCGTGCCGCTGTACTTCCGAGCCATCTGAGGAGGGCGCATGGGCGACGGCCTGAAGTTCGTCATCTACGACAAGACTGGGGCGTTTCAGAGGCAGTTCGAGGGTGTCGACGCGACCGCGGACCTCACCCCCAACGTGGTACCGACGGCGTCCTTCGCCCTCGATGACGACCATGAAGCCGTGCCGGCGGCGACCGAGGACGGTGCTCGCTGCGCGGTGTGGTTCCGGGGCGAGGAGCGCTTCCGCGGCATCATCCAGGAGACTCCGGGCGAGGGGCCCTTCGGGCAGGTCACCGCTCAGGTGCGCGGTGACCTGCGCAAGCTGTGGCACTGGCAAGGGAGACCGAAGCCGGGCGCCGAAGTCTCGGCGCAAGACCGCGAGTACGCGACATATCGGGGACCGTCTGAGACGGTCTTCAAGACCGCGCTGCAGGAGAATTTCGACCGTCTCGGCGTGCCATGGACGGTCGCGCCATCACAGGGGCGCGGTTCGCAGATCGAGGTCAGCTTCCGATTCCACCCGCTCGCCGAGAAGCTGATCCCGGCCCTCACAGCCGACGGTCTCATCGTGACCCTCGCGTACATCGGCACCCAGGTGGTCGTGGACGTACGTGAGTCCCTGCTCGTCCCCGGTGTTCTCACCGTCGCGTCCGGGATCCCCGAGGAGTACACCTTCGCGCGCACTGGCCCGACCGTCACGCGCGTGATCGTCGGTGGGCGCGGTGAGGGCGTCGAGCGGGAGTTCGCCGAGGTCCGTGACGCTGACCTCGAAGCGCAGTGGGGCGACATCATCGAGGGTTTCCGCGACGCGCGCAACACGGACGAAGGCGCAGACATCACTCTCGACGGGCGCGAAGCGCTCGCGGAGGGGCGCCCCACGGCCGGCGTGAACACCACCCTCAACGAGACCCCGCGCTTCCGTTTCGGAAGCACCTACGACTACGGCGACCGAGTGCACATTCAGGTGGGTCCGATCGACCGCGTCCAACCCGTCAGCGTCGCCATCACCGAGTCTGCATCCGACGGGGTGCTCGTCAGGCCCCGCATCGGCGAGGTCGAGGGCGACACGAACGACAAGCTCGCTGCGGACGTCGCGCGTCTCGCGCGCGGCATCCGCGACACAGGAAGAAGGTAGCCATGCCCGTTCCTATCGCCGACAGTGTCGGATACGAAGGCTCGGTCAATGAGGAGCAGTGGACGAAGCTGATCGCCGAGGCTGGCGGACGTAAGTACGGGGTGCTCTCGGAGACCTCCTGGCGCGCCCGCGTCGGCGGTGTGGACCGCGAGGTTCGGATTGCGCCTGGCGGTGGATTCGGGTGGGGTGTCGTCGACCGGACGGAGGACGAGGCATCCATCATCCTGCCCGCTGCCGCAACAGGCTCGGTGTGGCACCTGGTCACCGTGCACCGCGACTGGCAGAACAATCTCTCTTCGTTCGATTCGATCCCCGCCGGCGCGACCAAAGCGATCCCGGACCGCGCCACCACACCCGGAACCGCCGACGATCAGCCCCTGTGGCTCGCTCGCGTCGATGCCGGCAAGTCGCAGGTGCAGGAGCTCGTCGACCTCCGCGTGTGGGGCAGCGACGGCGGCTCGTTCGCGAACGACCTCCTCGTCCGGCAATACCTCGACCGGCTCGGCACGGTCATCCGAATTGGTGCCGGTACCTGGGCCCGGACTCTCGATGCCCTCGGGCAGAAGACATGGACCGCGATTGACTCGGGCCGCCTCCTCGGCGTGTACCCGCTGAAATGGGCTGACCTCCCCCCATCAGGGTCCGTGCGGGATCAGGGCATCGTCGTCTGGAACGAGCAGTCTCGGATCATCGCCGAATTCGACCTCCCCGATCCCGGCGTGCCCTACCGGGTGCAGATGATGGCACAGGGGTTCTGGGGACGTGAACTCGAGCCGACTGGGGCGCGGTATGACTTCGACGCAATGGTCGGAGGCACAGCGATCGCCACGAAGCTTCCCGCCGGCGACGAGTTCATGTTCTCGAACTGGCGGTCGTGGTCCCCCTGGCCCTCACAGCAGGTCTTCACGGGGGCGCAGAAGCTCGGCTTCCGCGCGCGCCGCATCTACGGGCCCGCGTGGGGTGCGGTTCAACCGTCGCAGAGCATCGTCGTCGCTTCGGTGTTCTCCGCCTGAACCACCCCACCACCACCAGCCCTCGGCATCCGCCGGGGGCTTCGTCATACCCAGAGGAGTTTCGTGATGTCCGCAGTACCCACCGCGCGGCTCGACGTCGTCGAGCCCGCCAACGCGAACGAGGAGATCCTCCAGTTCGCTGCCGACCTCGAGGCGAAAGGCGAGCGCGCCTGGTTCGAGGTTCACTACCCGAAGCCCGACGGCATGTCGGACGAGGAGTTCGCCGCGAAGGACGCCGAGACGTTCGACGCGGTCGAGGTCATCGACGGCGAGATCCACACGCTCCCGCCGTACGAGCTCCTCGGCAACCCGACGGAAGAGCAGGTGAAGTGATGGGCGCGTTCTGGCCCAACGGCTCCAAGACCAACAAGCCCCGCCGGACCCGCGAGTTCGGCTACCGCAGCTCGATCTACAAGCGCGGCTGGCACACCGGCACCGATACCTCCGGCTACCCGCGGAACCACGTCCCGGAGCGCGGCGTCGTCGAGCGCTGCTACTACGACGGCTCGTACGGGAACACGGTCCTCGTCCGTCACCACGACGGTGTGCTCTCCCGCACCGCGCACGGCGCCGCGGGCGGCTTCCTCGTCAGCCCCGGCCAGGTCGTCGAGGACGGGCAGGCTCTGCTCGTGCAGGGCACGACCGGCATGTCGACGGGCGTCCACAACCACCAGGAGATCATCCTCCCCGACGGCACCTTCGTGGACCCCGAGCAGTGGATCCCGAACCGCGGGGAAGCGCCCGCACCGGCACCCGCAGCCGGAGGGAACCCGCTCGGCTACTTCGACGTTCCCGCCGAAAGCCAGTTCTACTACTGGCACTACGGCAACGCCCTCATCGGGAACTACGCCTCGAACCAGTACCTTCGCGGCGGCCAGACCCTCGCCGTCGTCGAGAACCCCGGCACCGGCCCCGTCCGGGTCCGAGCAGCCGACGGCGACCTCGTGTGGGTCGGCACCCGGAAGAACCCGGCCCGCGTCCGCTCCGGTGCCGCGCCCGCACCGGTGGCGAAGCGGCACCTGTTCGACGTGCCCGCCGAGGGTCAGTACTGGTACAGCAAGTACGAGAACGCCTTCACCGGGGACTACGCCCCGGACCAGATCATGCACGGCGGCACCCGCGAGGTCGTCGAGGACCCGGGCACCGGCCCGGTCCGCATCCGCGCGAACGATGGCTCGCTGATCTGGGTAGGCACCCGCCGCAACCCGGCACGGACGTACTGGGCATGAGCGATCGCACCATCGCCGCCGTCGCGATCTCGGTCGCGGCGGTGGCGGGCGCGGTGTTGGTCGCCGGGCTGACGTGGCTCGCCGACCTCGTGCGCGCCGGCATCGCCGCGTTCGCCGTCTTCGGGGGAGGGGTGCTGTGATGGACCGCTCGCCCGTTGCCCCGGAGAAACGCCGCGTCCTCGAAGGCCTCATCCGCGTCATCGATCTCGTGATCTACGCGGCGGTCGCCGTCGGCGGCGTGTTCGCGTTCATCGCACCGCCCCCGTCGGTGCAGACCGAGCTCGCCGGGTGGGAGTGGCTCATCCCCGTCTGGGGAGCGATGCTCGTGCTCGGCGGCGCCGGCGGCTTCGCGGGCCGGCTCAGTCGGTTCTGGATCATCGAAGTGCCGGCGCTGCCATTCGCTGGCATCGGTATCGGGGTGTACTTCCTCGTGCTCGGCACCACGGCCACCGTGACGCCGTTCACCACGGTCGCGGCGATGATCATCCTCGCGGCGATGCTGAACATGCTGCGCCGGTATCTCGAGCTGCATATCTTCGCCTCCGAACCCGACGACCAGCACATCCGTGCCCGCGTCGCCGCGATGCTCCGTCGTCGCACACGCGACGTCGTGCGCCGCGACACGTAGGGGGCCGAGTGGAGAACTGGATCGGAATCATCACCGCTCTCGGCGGGCTCGGCGCGATCGCCCTGTTCTTCCGAGAGATCGTCGCCATCGTGAAGCTGCTCCGCAACGGAGTAGCCGCACGGGAGTCCCGCCGGAAGAACGACATCATCGCGCAGCGCGACGCCGCGATCGCCGAGCGCGACGCCGCCAACCAGCGCGCCGCGGCCGCCGAAGCACGCACCGACCGGGAGCGGGAGAACCGTCGCCTGGTTGAGGGGCTCGCTGCGCGGCTGGAGCGGAAGCTCATCCTCGCCGGCGGGACACCGGACCCCTGGCCCGACATCGACGAAACCACCGAGATCACCAAGACCTGAGGAGGTCACCCGCATGGACATCGCAATCCCCGTCGCGCCGCTGGGCATCATCACCCTGCTCGGCTTCTTCGCCCCGTACGCCGTGGGCGCGCTCAACGGCCTGCTGCCGTTCGTCACCAAGCCCGTGCACCGCAAGGTCGTTTCCGTCGCCGTGGCGGTCGTCCTGGCGGGCCTGGTGATGGTGTTCTACTTCGCCATCACCCGTGAGCCGGTCACCGACTGGTGGCTGTTCACTCTCCTCGCGGTCGTCGTCGTGAACGCGTCCTACGCGCTGCTCACTCGCGACCTCGGCGCGAAGCAGCTCGAGCACGCCACCGAACCGACCACGGCGCGCACCGACTCCGGCACCCCTGACATCTCGTCGCTCCCGCCCGAGTCACGCGGCGGCCACAACATCCACTGACCCGGAGGGACACCCTTTCATGGCCGACATCGTCGGATACATCCCGCCGCTGCTGCTCGTCGACACCGACAGCGGCCGCCGGCTGATCAACACCGAGGCGCAGGTGTTCGCGATGACGGACACGCAGTTCTCGTCCCCGCTGCCGATCACCGACATGCAGGGTGTCCCGTTCACCGGGGGAGTGCTCACGTCGAACAGCGACGGAGTGCTCCCCGAGTTCCGGCCCCCGGTCGGGACGGTACAGGTCCTAATCCGCGCGGGCGCCGCCGTCACCCCGGTGACCGATATCAGCCTTTACGCGGAGGCGTCTGTGGACGCGGCCGCCGACGCCTCCGAGGCAGCGGCGGCCGCGCAGCAGGACCGCATCCGCGCGTCGGAAGCGAGCGAGCGAGCGATCGCCGCAGCTGACGTTCTCCGAGAGCTCGCCGAGCACCAGGGCGCCCCCCTGATCGAGGACCCGACCGAGCCGGGCACTTTCACCATCCTCAACACCGCCGCTATCCGCGAAGACCCGGCCGAGCCGGGCACGTTCCTGATGGGAGCCCCCGAATGACGAAGCCGATCGGGATCACCGACGACAACAAGCTCGCCCCCCGCGTCCTCCGCGCGATCGCCGACTCGGATGAACTATCGACCACGATTGCGCAGCAACTCGGAACATCTGTCGAGGATGCGCAAGCCGCTGCGGCAGCAGCAATCGCGGCGGTCGATTCCATTCCGGAGACGCTGGACACCGAGGATGCTGCTATCGCGGCCCTGCTGGCGACGGACAGCGAATCTCGGCGAGGAGCTGAGGCCGCACTAGCGCAGCTACGAGCACCTGGCCCTTCGATCAACCACGCCCCGCTCTTGAACGCGTTCCTGAAGCTCAACGAGGGCCGCGGCGGCACGCTACTCGGGGACTTCACCCTGGCGGGCACGGTCTTCTGGCCGAAGGGGCGGTGGGATCTCTCTCGCGCCACCTTCAAAGCAGCGGCCGGGTGGAGCGGATACCCGTTTCAGGCGGAATGCCAGCGGCTCGCTGTCATGTCGCCTCGGTCGATGTCGCTCAACGCGTCCGCAACCGGGGGCGCGCTCGCGGCGGGCACCTACTTCTACTCCGTGACCGCTGTCACCGAGACCGGCGAAACGATCGGTGCGCCGGTTAAGAACGTCACGCTCACCGGTTCAGCGAGCTCAGTGGGAGTGTCTTGGGCGGCGCCTATCGTCCCGGACGGAGCCGGCGCAGTCACTGGGTACCGCGTCTGGCGCGGCCATACGGGGCGCCTGCAGCTCATCGCGACAACCACCGAGACGTCGTACACCGACACGGGCGCCGAGCCCTCCGCAGAACTCTTCCCGGCGGTCAACAGCAGCTTTACTCGCACCGCCGGAATCGAGATGTTCGGCGGCGTGCTCGACGTGAACGGGCCGAACCGTCCCTGCGATTTCAACTGGCCCGAGTCGGGAAAGTACGCCGGCCACGGGATCGACTTCCAGCATGTCGACGACCTCGTTATCGACGGCATCAAGGTGATGAACGCCACGAAATGGGCGATCGCGATCGCTGACTTCGGCAACATCCGCACCGACAACCTCGTCTTCGACACCGACAGTGATGGCATTCACGTGCTCGGCCCGGGGAAGACGTGGACGTCGTCGCACGTCCGCGGTCACCGCTCCGGCGACGACGTGTACGGGCTTTCCCTGGCGGAATGGCCGACGTACGCCGTATCGCGTGGCTCGATCGAGTCCGTCGAGTTCAACGATCTGTGGTCGGTCAACGGCCACAGCTTCATCCGCGTCCTCGGCGCGGCCGACTACACCATCGGCAAGTTCAAGGTCGACGGCGTCAAGGGTGAATACTCGGGGCAGTTCCGCGGCGGCATCTACGTGTGGGACAACCTGGCGGTCGGGTCGTGGCCGAACGGTACGGATATCGGCATCATCGACATCCAGAACGTCGATGTCGTGATGACCGATGCGCCGACGGCGCCGTTCCCGTTCAATGGAGAGGGTCAGCATCCGCCGGTGGTGCTCAGCGGGCGCGAGCTCGGCATGGTGCGGCTGTCGAAGATCAAGGGGCGGTCGAAGACGGCCAACAAGCTGCGAGGTCTCGTCCAGTTCGGCACGGGCAATTCGGACACTACGCAGGTGATTCAGCAGGCGATCCTCGAGCAGCTCGACGCGGGCCCGATTGCCGCGCCGTTCGGGGTGGTCAGCGTCCGCGGCCGGAACGATATTCGGATGCTGCCCATCGATCAGGCTCGGGTGGACAGCCCCGACGCCACGTCGCAGCTCGTCAAGGTGTTCGACGCTACGTCCCGCGTCCGTGTGCTTGAGGTGTCGCGGCCGTCGGTCGTTGGGTTGGCGAACAGCGGCGCGTTCGTGGAGGTCGCAACTGGCGCCACGGTGAACCGCCTGTCCCTGCGCGATATCACGGACTTCAACACGTACCGGGTGGCCGACATCTACGCCGGGACGCACGTGGACGAGGTGTTCGTCGACGGAGTGGCATCCAAGACGGCGGGGGAGATCGTACGCATCGCCACGACCGATCCTTGCGTCGTGCACACGCGCGACATGAACCTCCCCAACATCCCGAACGCGCCCGTGCGCGGAAGGGCGGGCGCGAAACTGACGGTCATCTCAAGCGGCGGCAACGTGCTCCCGGTCGACCGCCTGTTCGTGTTCCCGGAGGCGGGCATCGGGTCTATCCGGGCGTCAGGCCCGGATGTGTGCTGGCAGTTCGGGCTCGCGACGCTGTCTCCCCGCGCGGGTGACATGCTCTACAACGCCAACCCGGCGTTGTCAGGCGGCAAGGGGCTGTGCGTGTACGACGGCTCAGCGGCGTGGAAGAACCTCGTGACGGGCGGCACCTGGCCGAATGCCTGAGTCGACGGATCGTCCTCGCGGTCGCGCAGCAATGCCGATCGCGAGGACGATGAACGTCGGCATGTAGATGGGCACGAGGGACCCGAGCGGGCCACGCAGGAGACCGAACATCACCATCGCGAGGTAGGGGGCGAAGTAGCCGAGCTTCGCCCCCGAGCCGCTCATCCAGGCGGCGTCAACGCGTGAGGTGAAGTACCCGAGCGCGAGCATCCCGGCGGCCACGCCCACAACGCCGAACTGCATGTAGAGCTCTGCGTGGATCGGCATCGACAGGTTCGTGAACGCGTAACCCGCGTGGGTGGCGACGTCGATCGACGCGGGATCGGCCTTCGCCGCCCACATCGATCGGGGGATGAAGAACAGTGCCGCGGAGAGCAGCTGGATGCCGAACGTGAAGCCGTTTGCGTCGACATAGTGGATGGTGTTGATGACCTGCTGGAAGCCGTCGAAGTCGTTGCCGGTGAACGTCGCCGCGGTGAGGTCGGCGGCGGACTGCGCCGTCCCGCCGCGGAAGAACGTCGCCAGCGGGTAGACGATGAGTGCTGCGAAGAACGCCGCGGCGACGAAGATCACGGCGGCGCCTCGCGAGCGCGGCCGGAACAGGGCCACGGCGAGAGTGCCGAACGCGGTGAGGGCGATGAATCGTGTCTGGGAGAGCGGGTTGGCGAAGACGATGCACCCCGCGAGACCGATCGTGAAGGTGATGAGGTGTTGCATGCGCGCCTGGCTGATCCCGTTCCACGACGACTGGATCTGGTAGAGGCTGAGCAGCATGGTCGACACGGCGAGGGCGATCGGCAGGGCGGTGAACATCGCGAACTGCGCGCCACCGAGTGCGTCGAGCGTGTTGCCCGACTCACGGAGCGCGAGGGCGCGCTCGTTGCGGGAGCTGAAGTACGTTGCGAACCCGAACACCCGGATAGCGAACGGGGACAGCGCGAGCAGGGCTACCGCCAGAAGTACCACCACTCGGCCGCGCACGGCAGCCTTCGGGCGCACGTCACTCGATGCCTCCGTCGCGAAGACGGAAGGTGCGTGTCGCTGGTCGGCGAACTTGCTTCCCACCCAGAACGCGGCCACGCCGAGGACGGTGAGCAGAAGCGCACCATGCACGGCGGGGCGGTCGGTGAGCGCTACGGTGTCGCCCCATGAGACTCGCTGCAGGGTGAGCTGCACGATTGGTCCGACGCCGAGCCATGAGAACCAGAAGACGTAGAACGCTACCGAGGCAGGCCGGAGTCCGTGCGACGCGGAGCTGATCGCGCCGATGAGCGCGATGATCGCGGACACGGATGCGAGCAGCAGAGCGAATGCGTCGGGGATGCCGGCGGTGAGGACCACCACGATCGCGATCGCGACGAGGGCGAGGGGCGGAGCCCACGGGTTGATGGATAGCGTCCGCGTGCTCACGCGATCAGGGTAACGCACACCGTCCGGCCTGCTCCGACCGCACTATCCGGCAAGCGCCGCGGCGCTCACGTGTCGCCGCGGAGCCGGGATCCGATAGCCGCCCACGTCATCCACATGGCGCCGGCCCCGATCGTCAGGACCGAAAACAGTGAGAAGTCGAGCAGGGACCAGATGATCCCGCCCAGGCCGACCATGATCCCAATCGGGAACCAGACGGGCGACACGCCGCGTGCACGCGATGCCCAGCTCTCGTCAGAGTCCATGCGGCAAATGCTACCCACTCCCACCCACACCGCGAGGAGCTTTCCACATGCGCACCCATTCCCGCGCCGACCACAACAAGAACGAGCTGAGGCGCTGGCTCGAGAGCGCGGTGATGGTGTGCATGATCGCGGGAGCCATCGCCACTGTCACGTATCGCCTGGGCGTGATCGAGGGCCAGCACGCGATCCTCCGCGTGGTCTGCGAGCAGATCGAACTCATCTGGGACCCCGCCGCACAGGACTGCGCAGCGCCCTGACGGGATGCTCGTCCTATCGCGCACAGATAGTTCAGCCCCCGGCTGCCTCTCCTCGAGGCGGCCGGGGGCTTTCGTCGTTCCTATCCCGGGGTCACGGTCGAGGTATGGGCGCTCCGTGTCGGGGGATGCCGCGCCGGCGTCGTCCTTCCGTGACCCATCGCTCGGCGCCGGGGAGCGCGCGCAGCGCGGTCGCGAGCGCCCGGGTCTCGGCGGCGTCGAAGTAGCCCGCCCAGATCCCGGCCGCCCGCGCGAGGATGTCGTCTCGCCCGCCCGCTGCAGCGATGAGCTCCGTGATGACGGGCGCGGCGTCGCGGGTGTACTGGTTGCGGGCGCAGATCGCGGACAGGGTCACGTCGAGCAGTGCGTCCGGGTCGAGTGGTGATCGCATGGCCGAGGAGTCCTTTCCTCCGGCCGAGAGGATGCCATCGTACGCCGACATAGGCTGTGCCGCATGGACGAGGACGACGACTTCGACATCGGCTCGGAGCCGCGCTGCGAGGTATGCGGCACCGTCATGCGCACCGTCGACGGCGGCTACCGCTGCGGCGGCTGCGGGTGGGAGATCGACATTCCGTGGATCGAGCGGCCTGCAGCCGGCGACGACCTCCCAGGTATCTGGGGCGGCTGACCGGGTGTCGGTGGCCAGGCGGAGAATCGGCCCATGCCTACCACTGCTGAATTGCTCGACTTCGAGGCTGCTCATCCGACGTGGACCGGCGAGAAGGACGAGCTCTGCGTGTCCGAGCTCGGGCTGCGGCCGGCCCGGTACTACGTGCTGTTGCACCGTGCGGTCGAGACGCGCGAGGCGCTCGAGCATGACCCAGTGACGACGCACCGCGTGCTGGACCGGATCGAACGCCGCGCGCGTGAGCGCCGCCTTCGCGCAGCTTGACCGAAAGCCGCACGTCTCACATACGTCTCACATGTCGGAGTACGTCGGCGTATTTCAGTGTCCGTCGATGTCTGTCCATCAGCGGCACAATAGCGCTGATCAGCGGGTAGATATGCGGGCGAGTGTCCCCCTCTGTCTGTCAGCGTCGAAGCGGGCGAGGTCATCAAGGGGTCGCAGGTTCAAATCCTGTCATCCCGACGGTCTGAAGCCCTGATGAGCGAGAGCTTGTCAGGGCTTCGTCGTCGTTGCAGCCGGACTGACTGCGACATCGTGAGGATGACGCCGGCGTCGACCCTCCATACCCGCCACGTCCAGCTCGCGCTCGCGCACGTTGCCACCTCGGACCTCGCGCGTTCTCGGCGTAGGTCGGCGCTGACCGGACGGCGGCGTCGGCGATGCTAAGCCCTGGCGCGACGAGGGACGAGTCGCCAGGCCCGAGCGCCCAGCAACAGCGCGAGGGCCACCATCACGCCCGGAACGACGAACCACTCCGGGCCGCTGGCCCAGCCGATTCCGACGCCCTGGTCGTCGGAGAACGCGACGACGGTCACAAAAAGGAATGTCGCCTCAGCGCTCATCGGCGCCGCGTTGTCGACCACGGCCAGCATCCCTCCCGCGAAGGTGCCGAACAAGAGCCAGTAGGCGACGAGGATCGCTCCCGCAACCACCACGCCGATCGACCAGAGCGGCCGCGGCTGCCCGCCCTCGCCGTAGCGTAGGGCAAGTGCCCGGGGCGAGCCGAGGTCCGCGAGCGCAACTCCCAAGGGCCTGGGGTCCGCATCGATCTCTTGCCGCAGGGCTCGAAGGATGTGCCTGCGTTCGGCCGCGGGCACGGCTCCCTCGAGGTGCCAGTCGAGGTGAAGCAGGTACATCGAGGTGCGCAATCCGGTCGAACGGGTCGTGGGCGTTGAAGCTGACATGGTCATTCCTCTCCGGAATTGAGGGCTGTAGCGACGGCCGTGGCCGTCTCCTCCCATTGCGACCGGGCGGCCGCGAGTGCCGTCACCCCTGCGTCGGTCAGCGAGAAGTACTTGCGAGGTGGGCCGCTCGGAGATGGCCGGGGGGTCGTGGCCACGAGAGCATCCCGTTCCAGGCGATTCAGCACGGGATAGACCAGTCCCGTGCTGACCTCGAGACCGAGCTCCGACAGGCGCTCGACAAGCTCGTAACCGTACGACTCTCGCTGGTGGATCAGCTGCAATGAGAGCAGCGGAAGCGCAGCTCGTGTGAGTTGTGCATCCTGCCGAGCCTGTATGCGTGACACACTAATAGTGAAACACAAATAGGTGTTCGGGTCGACCGAATCCTGTGCAGCGTCCCGTGAGCAGCCCGCATAGAGCCAGCGGTCGTCGCCAGATCGCTTTCTCCGGTACGCACGATGGGCTCGGGCTGGACGACAATGGGGTGTGATACATGTCCGCGCAAGACGCCGGGGAGAGCGGTGAGTCGCCCAAGCTTGGATCATCTGCGTACATTCGTCACGGTGTATCGGGCTGGTTCGGTCACCCACGCAGCGCGACTGTTGGGGATCTCCCAGGCGACTGCCTCGACGCACGTTCAGGCGCTTGAGCGGTCCCTCGGCTACGCGCTCTTTCATCGCGATCGTGATGGAGTAAGGCCTACGGGGCGGGGCATCGAGCTCGCTCGCGAGGTCGCCGGCCACGTCGACGCCATCGAGGACGCCGCACTGTTATCCGGGCCCGCGGACAGTTCTACGCGGGCGATCCGCGTCGGTGGTGCGGCGGAGATGCTCTCCGTCATGGTGATCCCACACCTATCCGAGCTCATCGATGCGGTCGCGGCGCCGATGCTGCTGGAGTTCGGACTCGCCGAGGACTTGCTCGATCGCCTCGCAGACCGGTCCCTAGACATCGTGGTGAGCGCGGTGGCCCCCCGCCGTCGCGGGATCTCAGCCGTGCCCATCTACGACGAGGAGTTCCTGCTGGTCGCGGCGCCGAGCTGGCTGGGCGCGGATCCCGAAACGGTGCCGGTGATCGCCTACGCAGACAACCTTCCGATCGTGCGACGGTACTGGCGCTCCGTTTTCAACCGTCCCCCCGAGGGATTACGGCTCGTCGCGGTCATCCCCGATTTGCGCGGCATCCGCACACTGGTCCTCACCGGTGCTGGGATGTCGGTACTGCCCGCTTACCTGGTCGCCGACGATCTCGACGCCGGCTCCTTGATCACTCTCGACGCTCCGACCGTGCTTCCACTGAACACCGTGTTCCTCGCTACCCGCGGTCGTGAAATGGAAAGCAACGCTGCACTCGGCGCCATAGCTTCTCACCTTCGCCGACTGATCCACTGATCGATCGCCATCGGTTCGCCGATACGCGAATTCGACGAACCGATGGGGGCGCCGACGCGTCACCAGCGAGGATCGGTTGGTCGAAAGGATCCCACAATGTCGAACATTTTGATGGTCGTGACCGCGGCCACCACCCTGACCCTCGCTGACGGCTCTGCCCACTCGACCGGGTATTGGGCGGAGGAGCTCGTCATCGCTCACCGCGACCTCGTGCGGGCCGGTCACACCGTCACCATCGCCACGCCCGGAGGCCGCGTGCCCACAGTCGACCCCGGTTCGCTGTCGCTCGAGATCGTCGGAGATCAGGGCAAGGTCGACAGCTTCCGTGCCTACATCAGCTCGATCGCCGTCGAACTCGAGCGTCCGCTTGCGCTGGACACCGTCACGACCACGGACTATGACGCGATTGTGATGCCCGGCGGCCACGGCCCGATGGCAGACCTCGCGTTCGACGCGAACCTAGGCGCGATCCTCACCCAGGCGAACAGCGCAGGTCTGCTGATCGCGCCTTTCTGCCACGGTCCCGCTGGTCTGCTCAGCGCCGTCAACGAGAACGGAGGTCTCGTGTTCTCGGGCCGCCGGCTCACCGTCTTCAGTGACGAGGAAGAGCTGACCGGAGGGCTGGGGAAGAACGCGCCCTGGCTGGTCGCCAGCACCCTCCGCGACGGCGGCGTGATCGTTGAGGACGCCGACCCGTGGTCGGAGCACGTCGTCCGCGACGGGAACCTCATCAGCGGCCAGAACCCGCAATCCAGCGATGCCCTCGCTCAGGCACTCATCGAGGCGCTGGCCGCGTGACGACCATAGCTGCTGCCCGGCCGTAGTCGGGCCCGGGCCGCCGCGCCACCGACAGGAGCTTCGTAGTCGTCGAAATCGCCATCACTGCTGTGACGGGCTGCGAGGCGTACCTTCAGCCGGGCATACTCGTCTCGCTCGTCATCATTGGCACGAAGCCAGTCCGGGAAGAGGAGTGCATAACGCCAGTTCACCGCGCTGATGCGTCGAGCATGCACGACAGACGCGACGCCGGCCCCGCTGCCGGTACCTCGCGGATACGAACGCGCTGGAGCGATCCCTCCGGTATGTGCTCTTTCTATGCGATCGTAATGGAGCGATATCAGAGGACCAGTGATGCGGTGCTGTCCACCGCATCACTGGTCCTCTGACGCCGTCGAGGCGCTCGTCACGCTACGCTTCGCTGACGAGACATCGGTCGTGCAGACCCGATTCGCGCTTTCCGCGCTGACTCGCGCCGCGCAGCTCCGATGGAGACTGGTGATAGCTCTCGACCGGACTATGGCCGAGCGCATGGCGGAGGCACGTGCGCTAGCCCGGCCCCGGCCGTAAGAAACCGAGGGACCCCGTATGGCGCTCATTGAGCACACGTCGCACTTCGAGAAACAGTTCACCGTGAGTGGCTACGTCCTCAGCGTGGCGGGGGACCGGGTGCTGCTCGTGCATCACCGGAAGCTTGCCAAATGGCTGCCTCCGGGTGGTCATGTCGACCCGGACGAGACGCCGCAAGCTGCCGTCGTCCGCGAGGTGTTCGAAGAGACGGGCATCCATGCGGCGGTCCGGCCGCACCCGGGCATCGACCTCGAGGTCGACGACACGAAAGAGGCACAGCTCGACCTCCCCACGAGCATGAGCTACCAGCTCATCCCCGAACGCCCGGGCGAGCCGGCGCACATCCACCTCGACATGGCGTTCGTGCTCGACGTGACGGGGGACGAGACCGTGAACTTCGCGGCCGACGAGGTCCACGGTGCCGGGTGGTTCTCGCTCGCGGACGTCATGGCGCTCGACACCTTCCCCTCGGTACGGGCGATCAGTCGTTCCCTGCTCGCCGACCCTGCCTCGGTTACCGCGTAGCGTTCGGCTCCGCTCGTTCACCCAGCCGCCGCGCGAGGTAGGGCGCCGTCCGGCTCTCCGCCTGCCGCGCCACGTCCTCCGGAGTCCCTGCCGCCACAACGCGCCCGCCCGCGTTCCCGCCGGACGGGCCGAGGGCGATGACCCAGTCGGCCGAGGCGACGGCATCCATGTCATGTTCGACGACGACCACCGTGTTGCCGGCGTCGACGAGCGCATGCAGCTGCGTGAGCAGCAGGCGATCTCGTGCCCTGAACATGTTTGTGCGCGATATGCGCACTATTCGGCGGTGCCAAGCGGCCTGCGGCCGGGTATGCGCGCTGCCTCCATGACTGTCGATTACGGTTTTCGCTCTGAGCGATGGCGCATGGTGGGGCCTCGTGGTAAAACCTACGTGCATGCATGTTAAAAAACTCGATTCTGGAGGGACGAGTGGTCACGCAACGCACGTGGGCCGATATTCGGCGCCATGGGAACGACGAACCGACTCGAGTCGCTCTCAGCGGTGAGGGCTGGCAAATCAGTTATGGCGAGTTGAGTGCACGCGCTACCTCGCAGCAGGACGGTCTCTGGCTGCACGGGTTGTCGGTGGTAACGGCAGACCGACTCGGTCAGGCAGTGATCGATGTCCTGGCAGCGCAGCAGCGCTTCCGGGCTGCGCTGATCCTCCCGGAAGCCGCCGCTGAGGAGTACCGGCGGGGCGCTCTAGACGCGATCCGCGCTGCGGGCGGGGACGACCCGCTTCTTGCGTCGCTGCGGGGCGGCATTCTCACGACTACTTCCGGCTCGACGGGTGCGCCAAAGGTCGTCGTTCACGACCCCGCGGGCATCGATCGGTTCATCGAGTGGGCGCGGGAGCGTCTTGGGATCGGCAGCGAGACAGTCACGCTGAGCCTGAGCCCGGTGAACTTCGATGTCGCATTGCTGGATGTCTGGGCCGTGCTTTCTGCGGGCGGTCGCGTGCATTTCGCCAGCTCTAGGCACCTGACGGATGGGCAAGCGCTCGGGCGCATCATCGATCGTGAAGGAGTGACGATGGTGCAGTCCGTGCCTGCGCTGCTGACCCTCATCGCCGGAACCGGGGCGGTTCACCACGGCGTGAACGTTGTCGTGTCCACAGGCGACTTCTTCCCGGTGCCGAACCTGCGACAACTCGAGACGGCCTTTCCCGATGCCGAGCGCCTCAGCGTCTACGGCTCGACCGAAACCAACGACACATTCGTCTGCGATCTCTCACGCGCGGCTAACGGCGAACTAGGCAGTGCGCTTCCCGGCGTCGAGTATTCGTTGGAGGGCGGTGAGCTCGTCGTCCACTCGCCGTATCAAGCTCTCGGGTACGTCAACATGACTGCCGCGGTATGGGTCAAGCGGTCAGGCCGGCGATGGTTTCGCACCGGTGACGGCGCGGAACTGACGGACGACGGTGGTGTGCGGCTGCGCGGGCGCATCGACAGGGTGCGGAAGGTCCGGGGACACCGAGTCAGTCTCGATGACATCGAAGCATCGCTCCGATCCCATCCCGATGTGACAGACGCGCTCGCGATCGACGCTGGAGACGTCGAGACGCGGGTAGAGGCGATCGTTCGAACGCTGCCTGGCCACACGACCACCTCCCTCGCGCTCCGCTCGTGGCTTGGAGAGCGACTCCCCACTGCGGCGATCCCCTCCCGCATCTGGCTGACAGCTTCCCCTTTCCAGCAGACCCCCACAGGCAAGACCGACCGGCGCGCTACGCACCAGTCGCTGACCGAAAAGGAAGCACGTTGACGACCTCGACTATCCAGGAAATCACCAGGTACATCGTCGGGTTCCACGCCCCGGATCTGGCCGGCGAGGGCATCCCCACCGACTATGACCTGATCACCAACGGGGTGATCGACAGCCTCGCGATGCTCGAGGTCGTTGAGTGGGTGCAGCAGAGATGGGCGATATCAATCCTCGACAGCGAGATCTCGCAGGCGGACTTCCGAACGATCGGCGCCATCGCGGACTTCATCGCACGTGCCGGGGCACCGGCAAACCCGAGCTGAAAGGAGCACAAATGTTCACTCGATCCCGTTCCGACGTCGAGGCCGTCAACTGGGGCAATGGAACCAGCGAACGCTTGCTGACGCTGTCGGACTCGCTGGGCTTCACCGTCGCGCACACCATCGTTCGAGCAGGCACGCGGTCCGCCTTGCAGTACCGGAACCACCTTGAAGCTTGCTACTGCATCGCAGGTCGTGGGGTGGTCGAGTCGGAGGACGGGACACGACGATTCGAGATCATCCCCGGGACGCTCTACGCGCTTGATGAGCACGACCGGCATTTCCTGATCGCCAGCGACGAGGCGGACCTGGAACTCGTGAGCATCTTCAACCCTCCGCTGAGCGGGCACGAGCGCCACGTGCTCGACGCCGCGGGGTTTTCGAGCTACTGATGAGCCAAACAACCGCAGGATCAGCCGCATCGCCGTCGGGTCTGCGCGAACGGATCTGCGCGACGGCGGCACTCAACGATGGATATCTCGAGCGCGATCAATCGGGGGTCTTTTCCCGGGAAGCATGGGGTGCGTTGGCCGGAACTGGTTTCTTCGCCATGCCAGTGCCGACGGAGTACGGCGGTTTCGGATTCTCACTCGTGGACACGTTGGACATCGCGGAGCATCTGGGACGAATCAGCCATGATGCGGGGCTGAACTTCAGTGCTGCGACCCATCTGGCCAGCACAACCGTTCCCCTCGTGCGGTTTGGTCACCCCGAGGTGCAGGAGAGGTATCTCCCCTCGGCAGCTGACGGGGTTCTGATCGGCAGCCATGCGGTCACCGAAGTGGGTGCTGGCTCAGACGCACTCTCGATGACCAGTACCGGGAGATTCGAGGGCGATGAGATCGTGCTGACCGGCCAAAAGACGTTCATCACCAACGGTCCTGTCGCGGACCTCACGGTCGTCTACGTGCGCACAGAGGCGGAGGCGGGGCCTCTGAGCCTCTCGGCCGTGCTCGTGCCACGAGAAACTCCGGGTGCATCGTTCAGCGCGCCGCTGGAGAAGAACACGCTGCGCACATCACCAATCGGAACGCTCACATTGCACGACTGCCGCGTGCCGAGGACTCATCTGCTTGGAGGCCGAGGTATGGGCTTCCTCATCCTCGATTACGTCATGAGCCGGGAGATCCTGTTGGCCTTCACCATGAACGTAGGCGAGATGCAGCGCCGGTTGCGGAGCACGGTTGACCATGTCCGCCAACGGCAGCAATTCGGCCAGCCGCTTAGCAGCTTCCAGGGAGTCCAGGACGCGATCGTCGAGATGCACCTGAGCATCGAGACAGCCCGCTTTGCGCTGCAGGCAGCGGCCGCTGAGATTGAAAAGGGTCGACGTGCGACCGCGGCAGTCGCAACCGCCAAGATCATCGCCAGCCGCGCGAATCTCTCCACTGCGCAGCAGGCGATTGAACTGCACGGCGGAGCTGGCGTGCTGACGAGTACCGGCATCGAGTCCGGGTTGCGCGACGCAATCGGCGGTCCGATCTACTCGGGCAGCAACGCCATCCAACGGCAGAAGATTGCCCGAAGCCTCGGGCTCTGACCAGACCACCTAGGAGAGGCCCAGATGACAAAGTTCAGCAGCACAACGGCAGCGACTTACCACCTCGATGCCGACAGCGACCGAGTCCAGCACTTCGTGGACGAGAACGTCACCGACCGGGGTGCGTCCCCTCGGGATCTGGCGATCCAGCTGCACGACGCGGTCCGTGACCGGATCCGGTACGAGGTGTACGACGCAGACCTCAGCAAGGAGGGCACGAGGGCATCCGCGATCCTCAATCGGGGGCAAGGCTTCTGCGTGCACAAGTCGATCGTCTATGCCGCCGCCTGCCGCGCAGTGGGTATCCCGACCCGTCTGGTTTATGGCGATGTCCGCAACCACCTCGCATCAGCTCGGCTGCTCGACATCATGGGCGGCGATGTGTTCACTTACCACGCACTGGTCGCCGTGAACTTGGATGGACGGTGGATTCGGGTAACTCCTGTCTTCAACAAGCTGCTGTGCAAGCTTTATGGCATCCAGCCGCTGGAGTTCGACGGCATCAACGACAGCTATTACCACCCGTACGACCTGCGGGGTCGCCGGCACATGGAGTTCATCCAGTGGCGTGGGGAGTACGACGACTTCCCCTGGCAGACCGTCACCGTAGGGATCGCGGAGAACCATCCGCGCCTGGTGGAAGCGGGTCGCCGCACCACCGCCGGATCCCTTCTCGAAGAAGCAGGAGTCAACGCGTGAATCTCGTCATCAGCCCGGAGGTCGGTGAAGCCATTGGAGGGGGCAGGCCCGTTGTCGGTCTCGAGTCGTCGAACATCGTGGGCGGCTCGTATCCCGCGAATGTGTTGCTGGCCGAGGAACTCGACGCGACGATCCGCGACCACGGCGCCATCCCCGCGCGGGTTGCCGCCCTGGATGGGCAGGTCCACGTCGGCCTCGACAAGGCACTGCTGGACCGGCTCGCACGAGATCCGAGCGGCGCGAAGGTCAGCAACAGAGGATTGGCCGTTGCGCTTCAGCGCATGCAGGCGGCCGGCACCACGGTGTCAGCCAGCCTCATCGGGGCCGCGGCGGCCGGACTCCGCGTCTTTGCCGTTGCTGGCATCGGAGGTGTGCATCGAGGCGCGGAGACGTCGTTTGACATCTCCACCGATCTCACGCAGTTCGCCGAGACACCGATCGCCGTCGTCTGCGCGGGCGCGAAGTCCCTGCTCGACCCGCGGCTGACGCTGGAATACCTCGAGACTCGGGGAGTTCCGGTGATCGGCTACAAGAGCGACGACTTCCCCGGCTACCTCACGGTATCGAGCGGAGAACCCGTGCCCCATCGGAGCGACGACCTGCGCGAGATCGCCGAGATCGTTCACCGCCATTGGGCGGACGTTGCGCGAACCTCCGTGCTCATCACCACACCGATACCGACCGAAGCAGCACTGGACTCGGCACTTCTGGACGACCTCATCCGCGAAGCGCTCGACACAGCACAGGCGCAGGGCGCCACCGGTGCAGACCTGACCCCGTTCGTACTTGGAGCTGTCGCCGAAGCCACGGAAGGACGCTCGACCGAAGTGAACCGCGCTGTACTCCTTTCCACCGTGGCACTGGCAGCGGACTACGCCGTCACTGAGGCCGACGTTTTCGACCGGTCGCGGCTCAACGCATGAACAGCGCAGCACTCTTCGACCTGGACGGCACGGTCATGGACACCCCAGCGGCAATCGTCGCGAGCCTCACCGAGATGATCACCCCCTACGGGGTCGCTCACCCGGAGCCGGTGCTCCGCGCGCAGATCGGACGCCCACTGGACAGCATCGTGGACACCCTGCTGCCCGAGGCGACGGTCGTGGACCGCGACGAAGCGAAGCAGCGATTCCGCGTTTCGTTCAGCGCGCAGACGCTGCCCGACGCCCGACACCTAATCCATCCGGGAGTGTCAGAACTGCTCGAGCACCTCCGGGGCAACGGTGTCGCCATCGCGATCGTCACCAGCAAGATCACTCCGAGCGCAATCGAACTGCTCCTGGCAGCGGGAATCCGGGAAGCCTTCGACACCATAGTCGGCCATGACCAAGTGCAGTACGGCAAGCCACATCCGGATCTGGCTCTTCTGGCTGCGGCCAGGCTCGATGTCGCTCCGGCGTTCTGCGTCGTCATCGGCGACTCCACCGATGACATCCGAATGGGCATCGTCGCTGGAATGCCCACCGTCGGCGTCGCGTGGGGCGTCAGCGAAGCCGCCGCCCTCACGGACGCTGGCGCCAACCTCGTCGCAGCGGACCTCAACTCCCTGACGGCGGAACTCGACCGCATGCTGCTGAAGACGGGAACGTCCGCATGACGACAAGGAACCAAGTAAGGGCCAGCGGGGTCAGCGTGATCGCGCTGCCCGCATTGTGCGCCGCGCAGTTCATGATCGCCTTGGATTACTCGATCATCTACGTCGCCTTGCCAACGATTGCGACCGAGCTGAGCATGACCGAGGCGAGCGCGCAGTGGATCGCTAGCGCCTATGCAATCTTCTTCGCAGGATTCCTGCTCGTGGGCGGCCGACTGGCTGACCGCTTCGGCACGAGGAGAGCCTTCGTCTTAGCCAGCGTGCTTTTCGGCGTGTTCAGCCTGCTCGGTGGCTTCGCTCAGAACGATGCTCTGCTTCTGATCGCCCGAGGCGGACAGGGGATCTCCGCCGCACTCTTGCAGCCGGCGGTGCTGGGGCTTCTCAGCGCGACCTTCGACGGCATCGCGCGCGCGCGGGCAGTCGCAGTCTGGGGTGCGGTCGGCGCCTCCGGGCTGGCGGTCGGGGTCGTGCTCGGCGGTGTCCTGACCGCGGTCGACTGGCGTTGGACGCTGCTGATCAACGTGCCGATCGCGGCTGTCGCGATCGTCGGCGCGATCCTGGGATTCGCGAAGACCGGGAAAGTGCAAGGTCGTGCCCCGATCCCGTTGTTGGGAGCCGCAGCCGGCACGGTCGCGTTGCTGTCGTCGGTGTTTCTCCTCACGATCGTGGCCGAGGCGCGTCCCGATCCCGCCCTACTCACCACCGCCCTTGTCGTCGCGCTCGTGAGCGGAACGGCCTTCCTCATCCATGAGCGCACCGGCGCACGCCCTTTGATCGACCGCGCTATCCGCAAGGTCCGGACAATCCGCCTGGGCTCCGTCGCGACCGCGTTCTACATGGCCAGCGTCGGTGCAGAGTTCTACCTCGTGACTCTCCTGTTGCAGCAAGTACACGGCTATGCCCCGCTCATGGCGGGACTCGGCTTCCTTCCCCTGGCGGCACTCGTCACGATCGGGAACATGGTCGCCGGCCGCCTCATTCCACGGTTCACGTCACCGCGCGTACTGTTCGCCGGGTTCGCAATCAGCGCGGCAGGTCTCGCGCTACTCGCGCTGACCGGAACGGTCAGCTCCTACGCGGCCGGAGTGCTGCCCGGACTACTCCTGAGCGGATTCGGCCACGGCGTCGTCTACACGTCGATGTTCAGTCTCGGAACGTCTCGGATACCGTCAGGGCTCGAAGGTGGGGCCGGTGCTGTGCTCACCACTTCTCAGTACCTGTCCTCAGCGGTGTCGGTCGCCATCCTGACCATCGTTCTCGCCGCAGCACCTGCAGAGTTGAGATTCCTGAGCGCTTTCGCTGTGACCACCGCGTTCGCGCTCGCAGGTATGGGGGTTGCCATCGTCGCCCGCCGAGACGTGAAGACGGAAGTGACGCACTGATGTCACCGGGCGACTACCGACTCGGTCTACTGGTCATCCACAATGATCCGGTTCCCGAAGCGGAAGCCTGGTTGTCGCGCCCGGTCTGGACGACCGTGCACACCGCCCGCTTCGACACCCCTCGAGCCCCCGGAGAGGAGTTCCGAGGAAAGTCCCTCGACTACCTCCTGAATGCGTCGGGGCTGCGGCGCTCCATCAGACATCTCGCAGATCTGGGCGTCCACTCGATCGGGTACTGCTTCGCCAGCAGCAGTCTGTTCGGCGGCGCACAGTTCGACGCAGAATTCCAGGACGTTGCGACAGAGATTGCCGGAGGCATCCCCGTCGTGACGTCGGGGCGGGCGCTGCGGGAAGCGGTGGCGGAGCGCTCCTCGCAACGCAAGCTCGTGGTCATCCCTCCATGGTTCTCAGACGAGACCATCGACGCGCTCAAAAAATACCTCTCCCTGCGCCCGGGTGTTGATACGACCTTTCGGTACGAGCTGCCCGCCGGGTGGACGACATACGAGCGGCCTGATCTGTTCGACGCCGGCGCCAGGCATGCAGTGAACGCCGACTCCCTCATCGCCCAGGTGGCTTTACAGCAGCCTGACAAACACGATGTGCTTGTCATCCCCGGCGGAGGGATGCACAGTCTCGGGGCACATCAGCTACTGGCAACCCGTTACGGGCTCGAGACCATTTCCGCGAATGGCGCGCTCGTCAACGCGCTCCATTCGGCGGCTGCTCACGCGGCAGCGATCATCCGATCCACGTAAGCCTCCGCGTGGGTGATTCCCAGGCCCGGCAGGAGATAAAGCCACATGGCGTCGAGGCGTTCGCAGATGCCCTGTCGTTGTTCAAGTTGATCACCCATCTCCTGCACGCCGAAGATACTGGCCACGATCACCCACGACACCTGACCGAGATCGATCGTGTCACCGATCTCGCCGAGGTCGCGGGCCTCCCCAAGGAGCGCCTTGACGTCGGTGATCCACCCTTCGAACGGGGTCGGCAACGTGGCCTCGACGTGTGCCGCTTCCTTGATCAGACGCATCGCCGCACGGCTGGCGACGTCGTCCCGAAATCCGATGGCGAGGTCGTGGGCGAACAGCATCAGCAGCTCGATGCCGTGATAACCCTGCTTTCGACGGGCGGGAACGTACTGAGCCCATGACTCGTACTGTTGCGCCGCGAGCGCTGACGCGAGATCCGCCTTCGACTCGAAGTGGAAGTAGAGAGAGCCGCGTGTGACGTGCGCGCGTTCGGCGATGTCGATCAGCCGTGTAGCGAGGAACCCGTTTGCATCAAACTCCTCGGCGGCAGCACTGAGCAGTCGCTCTCGCGTCTGGATCGCTCGCTCTTGACGGGCCACTGGGTATCCCCGTTCAGGTTGCGGGTACGGTCGGTCGCAAAGCATACACGGCCGGTTCTCCCGAACGCTCCGCGACGGCCTGCCCAGCACTCGCGTTCACCGGCACCGATCGATATGTGGAGACATCGACGTCGCTCACCGGGTTCTTCACGTCGCCGAGGTGGCCAGCCGCCGCGCGAGGTACGGCGCCGTCCGGCTCTCCGTCTCCCGCGCCACATCCCCCGGCGTCCCTGCCGCCACCACGCGCCCGCCCGCGTTCCCGCCGGACGGGCCGAGGTCGATGACCCAGTCGGCCGAGGCGACGACATCCATGTCATGTTCGACGACGACCACCGTGTTGCCGGCGTCGACGAGCGCATGCAGCTGCGTGAGCAGCAGGCGCACGTCGGCCGGATGCAGCCCGGTGGTGGGCTCGTCGAGCAGGTACAGCGTGTGGCCGCGTCGGGCTCGCTGCAGCTCGGTCGCGAGCTTGATGCGCTGCGCCTCGCCTCCCGAGAGCTCCGTCGCCGGCTGACCGAGTCGCAGATACCCAAGGCCGACCTCGCGCAGGGTGCGCAGGCTGCGGGATGCCGCGGGCACCGGCTCGAGGAAGTCGGCGGCCTCTGCAACGGTGAGGGCGAGCACGTCGGCGATGTTCTTGCCGCGGTAGGTCACCTCGAGCGTCTCGTCGTTGTACCGCGCGCCGTGGCACGTCGGGCACTTGCCGTAGCTTCCGGGCAGGAAGAGCAGCTCGACCGAGACGTAGCCCTCGCCGAGGCACGTCTCGCAGCGGCCTCCCGCGACGTTGAACGAGAAGCGGCCGGCGGTGTAGCCGCGCTCGCGGGCGAGGTCGGTGCCGGCGAACACCGCACGCACGGCGTCGAACAGGCCGGTGTAGGTCGCGAGGTTCGAGCGGGGCGTGCGTCCGATCGGCTTCTGGTCGACGCGCACGAGCCGGTCGATGTGCTCGAGGCCCGCGACGGTTCGCACCGTGAGGGCATCGGCTCGCGCGTCGGGGATCGTCGCTTCGGCCAGCCCCGCGGCATCCGTCGTCTCGTCGGCCGACTCGTCCGCCGTGTCGTCTCCGCGCAGGTAGCCGCGCACGACGTCGCGCAGCACACCGCCGACGAGCGACGACTTGCCCGACCCCGACACTCCCGTCACCGCGACGAACGTTCCGAGCGGGAACGCCGCGTCGACATGGGCGAGGTTGTGCAGTGAGGCGCCCTCCAGCATCAGCCAACCGGCGGGGGTGCGCACGGCGCGAGGCTCTGCGGCCCCGGCGTCGGCATCGGGGAACAGGAAGGGTCGCGTCACCGACTCGGCGACGTCGGCGAGCCCGTCGACGGTTCCGCTGTACAGCACCGCACCGCCGCCCTCGCCCGCTCCCGGACCGACGTCGACGATCCAGTCCGCGCCGCGCACGACGTCCATGTTGTGCTCGACGACGAACACCGAGTTGCCCGCCGCGGTCAGCTGCTCGAGCACATCGAGCAGCGGCTCGGCGTCGGCGGGATGCAGCCCCGCCGACGGCTCGTCGAGCACGTACACCACGCCGAACAGGCCCGAGCGCAGCTGCGTCGCCAGGCGCAGGCGCTGCATCTCGCCGGGGGAGAGGGTCGTGGTCACACGACCGAGGCCGAGGTAGCCGAGCCCCAGGTCGATGAGCACCTCGATGCGGGCGACGAGGTCGGTGGTGATCGCGACGGCGACATCCGTGCGCTCGCCCGACGACGACGTGGGCAGCGCGGGCGCGGCATCCGTCAGCTTCGTGGTGGGACGCAGGATGTCGGCGAGCTCGCTCATCGGCAGGGCGTTCAGCTCGGCGATGGTGCGGCCGGCGAAGGTGACGGCGAGCGCCTCGCGGCGCAGCCCCGACCCGCCGCACAGCGGGCAGACACCGGTGCGGACGAACTGCAGCACGCGCTCGCGCATCTTCGCGCTGTTCGAGTCGGCGAGGGTGTGGAAGACGTACTTCTTCGCGCTCCAGAACATGCCCTTGTAGGGCTTGGCGACGCGGTCGCGCTGCGGCGTGATCTCCACGACGGGCTGCTCGTCGGTGAAGAGGATCCACTCGCGGTCGGCGGGGTCGAGGTCGCGCCAGGGGCGGTCGACGTCGTATCCCAGGGCGATGGTGATGTCGCGCAGGTTCTTCGCCTGCCAGGCACCCGGCCACGCCGCGATCGCGCCGTCGCGAATGCTGAGCGACGGGTCGGGGACGAGTGTCTCTTCCGTGACGGTGTGGGCGACGCCGATGCCGTGACACTCGGGGCATGCTCCGGCGGCGGTGTTGGGAGAGAAAGCGTCGGAGTCGAGCCGGGTGGTGAATCCGTCGGGAAAGGTGCCCGCGCGCGAGAACAGCATCCGCAGCGAGTTCGACAGCGTCGTGACGGTGCCGACGCTCGAGCGCGAGCTGGGCGCACCGCGGCGCTGCTGCAGCGCGACGGCGGGCGGCAGTCCCGTGATCGACTCGACGTGCGGGTTGTGGCCCTGCTGGATGAGGCGCCGCGCGTAGGGCGCGACCGACTCGAGATACCGTCGCTGCGCCTCGGTGAAGATCGTGCCGAAGGCGAGTGACGACTTGCCCGACCCCGACACCCCCGTGAAGGCGACGATCACGTCGCGCGGAACGTCGACATCGACGTTCCGGAGGTTGTTCTCGTTCGCGCCGCGCACACGGACGAAGGCATCGGGGGTCGTGCGGCGGGTTCCGGACATCGGGCAAGCCTACGTGTCGGAGCCGCCCCCTAGGCTCGTGCGGTGGGTATCGCAGAATGGGTTGCGCCGCGCCGGTTGGGGCGCGACTTCCGGTGGCTGTTCGCATCGTCGGTGACGAGCAACATCGGCGATGGCATCGCGCTCGCCGCGGCCCCGCTGCTGATCGCATCGATGACGGACTCGCCGATCCTCGTCGCCTCCGGCGCCGTCATGCAGTACCTGCCGTGGCTGCTGTTCGGACTGCACGCCGGTGCCATCGCCGACCGGGTCGACCGCCGCCTGCTCATCATGGTGGCCAACGGCATCCGCGCTCTCGTGCTGGTCGCGCTCTGCGTCTTCCTCGTCACGGGCATCGCGAGCATCTGGATGGTGCTGATCGTGGCGTTCCTCTACGGCACCGCCGAGGTGTTCGTCGACACCACCAGCAGCACGCTGCTGCCGATGATGGTGCGCAAGTCCGACCTCGGCATCGGCAACGCCCGCCTGCAGGCCGGGTTCCTGGTCGCGAATCAGCTGGGCGGGCCGCCGCTGGGCGCCTTCCTGTTCGCACTCGGCTCGTTCTGGCCGTTCGCGGTGCAAGGGTCGTGCGTCGCGCTGGCGATCGTCCTGATCTCGCGCATCACGGCCACGCGTCGCGTCGAGCCGGCGGGTGCCCCGCGCGAGCGGACGCCGGTGCACACCGACATCCTCAGCGGCATCCGGTGGCTGTGGCGCAACCCGCCGGTGCGGACGCTGGTGATCATCATCCTGACGTTCAACGTGACGTGGGCGGCGCCGTGGGGCGTGCTCGTGCTGTACGCGACCGACTACCTGCAGATGGGGCCGGTCGGGTACGGCGCCCTCACCACGGCGTCCGCGATCGGGGGGCTGGCGGCGACCCTGCTGTTCGGACGGCTCGAGCGGCGCTTCTCGTTCGCAACGCTCATGCGCGTGTGCCTGTCGGCCGAAGTGCTCATGCATCTCGCGTTCGCCCTGACGACATCGGGCACGGTCGCGTTCATCATCATGATCGCGTTCGGCGCCTACGCCTTCGTGTGGGCGACCATCTCGACGACCGTGCGCCAGCGCCTCGTGCCGCACGAGCTGCAGGGCCGGATCGCCTCGGTGAACATGGTGGGTGTCTTCGGCGGTCTGGTCATCGGCCAGGCGCTCGGCGGCGTGATCGCGCAGGTGTGGGGACCGACCGGCCCCTGGTGGTTCGCCTTCGTCGGGGCGGCGATCACGCTGCTGCTCGTGTGGCGTCCGATCACGCACATCGCCGCCGCGAAACCCGTCGACGACGAGGATGCCGCTGCCGCCTGACCACGCTGCCGCCTGACCACTTGCACCTTTGGGTGGACATCGCGAAGTGCCCTCGTTCGGACGTCGAGCCGGATGCTGCCGGATTCCTACAGTCGACGACGACCCCGTTCCTCGGGGCGTGACGGCAACGGAAGGAACCACGCATGTCTGCCATTCGTGAAGGCAACAGCTCGACCGCCGGGATCGCCGGAGTGATACGCCGCAGACCGCTCGTGTCGTTCTTCGTGCTGGCGCTCGGCCTCAGCTGGGTGGCGTGGACGCCCTGGATCCTCTCCCGCGACGGACTGGGCGTCTGGGACTACGCGTTCCCGCGGATCTTCGGCACCTCGCAGTTCACCGGCATGCTCTTCGGCGCTTACGTCGGGCCGCTCGGGGCGGCGTTCATCGTCACGGCGTTGACGGGCGGCCGCGCGGGCCTGCGCGTCTGGGTGAGCCGGCTGCTGCGCTGGCGGGTCGCGCCCCGGTGGTACGCGGTGGCGCTGCTCGCGGTGCCGATCGCGGTGCTGGTGCTCGGCACGATCGCCTCCGGGGGACAGGTGCAGGCGCCGAGCCTCGTCGCCCTCGCGCTGTATGTCCCCGCGCTGCTGCTGCAGATGCTGACGACGGGGCTCGCCGAAGAGCCCGGCTGGCGCGACTTCGCGCTGCCGCCGCTGCAGGAACGCTTCGGACCGCTCGGCGCCGCCGCGATCCTCGGACCGCTGTGGGGAATCTGGCACCTGCCTCTCTTCCTCACCGAGTGGGGATCGTGGCCCGACCTCACGTGGCTGAACGTCGTCGAGTTCGTCGCCTTCAGCGCGCTGTTCAACGTCGTCATCATGTGGCTGTTCAACCGGTCGGGCCAGAGCCTGCCGATCGTGATGCTGTTCCACGTGAGCCTGAACAACACCGTCACCGTCTTCTGGGCCGAGATGTTCCCCACCGTCGGCGCGGACCAACTGCAGCACGTGCTGCTGATCGGCGCGACGGTGGCGGCGGCGATCACCATCGCACTCACCCGCGGACGCCTCGGCCTGCCCCGTACGACCCCCCTGGTGGGACGCCCCGCTCCGGAAGCCGCGAAGATAGCGGCATGAGGTCCTCACGGCGGATGCCGGGCGTCACGGATGTCGTCGTGGCGCTCGGCACCGGCGCGGCGACCCTTCTGGCGCTGCTGGCGGCCCCGCACCTGTTCGCCGGCGAAGCGACCGTGCGGATCGACACCGCAGCCTGGTGGATATCGGGCGCCGTCCTGGCAGCCCAAGCGATCGCCCTGTGCTTCGCGCGCGTCGCGCCGGTCTCGGTCCTGCTCGGCACCGCCACCGGGGCCCTGCTGGTCGGCATCCTCGCGCCGACGGGGCTCGGGAGTCTTGCGGATGCCGCGGTGCTGGTCGCCGTGCTCCGCACCACGCTGCTCGTTCCGCCGCGCCGGCTGCGGGTACTGCTGCCGGTCGCCGGGGTGCTCGTCGCCGGCGGCCAGACGGCCGACATCCTCGGCTCGAGCGCCGTTTCGGTGCCGGGCGCACTCGGTGCCGCCCTGCTGCAGGCGGTGGCGATCGTCGCCCTGCCGGCGGCGGGGGTATTGGCCGTCACCGCGCGGCGCGACGCGCATCGGGCCCGGACCGGCGAGACCGAGGCGATGCGCCGAGAGCGCGCCGCCGTCGTCGAGGCCGCCGTCGCGCGCGAGCGCGCCGCGATGGCCCGTGAACTGCACGACATCGCCGCCCACCACGTGTCGAGCATCGCGCTCATGGCCGGCGTCATCGAGCGCCAGATCGCGACCGACCCCGAGGCCGCTCGGGTCGCCGTCCGCCAGGTGCGCGAGCAGAGCCGGGTGCTGCTCGACGACCTCCGCCAGCTCGTCGGACTGCTGCGCCGCGACGGAGATGATCGCGATGCCGTCGAGACGCTCGAGACCGTCACCTCTCTCGTCGAGTCGGCGCGCGCCACGGGCCGCGTCGTCGAGCTGACGACGGCATCCGGCGGTGGGCAGGTCGGACCGCTCGGACAGCTCGTGATCTATCGCATGGTGCAAGAGGCGCTGGCCAACGCCGCCCGGCACGCCCCCGGAGCGTCGTGCGAGGTGCACCTCGATGGCACCCGACCCGACGTCTTCATCGCGACCGTGAGCAACGTGCCCGCGGCATCGGGCATCCCGTCCTCCGACGCCGAACCGGCGCGTGAGGGCTTCGGTCTGCTCGGGATGCGCGAGCGCGCCGGTCTCGTGGGTGGCACGCTGGAGGCGGGACCGGATGCCCCCGGCGGCTGGACTGTCCGCCTCACCGTGCCGGCCGAGCCGACGAACGCCCCGGGAGGGCCGACATGATCCGTGTGCTCGTCGCCGACGATCAGCCGCTCGCGCGCGCGGGCCTCGCCGCCCTGCTTGCCGCCGAACCCGACGTCGAGGTGGTGGCGACGGCGCCCGACGGCGTGCAGGCCCTCGAGCTCGCGGCATCCCTGCGGCCGGATGTGGCCTGTCTCGACATCCGGATGCCGGGCCTCACCGGCATCGAGGTGACCCGCGCCCTCGGTGACCGGGAAGACGGCGGCCCGAGCATTCCGGTGCTGATCCTGACCACCTTCGACCTCGACGAGTACGTGTTCGAGGCGCTCGAGGCGGGGGCCTCGGGCTTCCTGCTCAAGGACGCCGAACCCGAAGACATCGTGCGCGCGGTCCGCAACGTGGCCGCGGGCAACGGCACGCTCGATCAGACCGTCACTCGCCGCGTGCTGCGCGAGTTCTCGCGTCGTCGTGCGCTGCAGCGGGTGTCGACGTCAGCCGAGGCGGCGGGGCACCTGACCCCGCGCGAGCGGGAGATCCTCGAGCTGCTGGCGCAGGGCATGTCGAACGACGACATCGCCGCCGCGCTCACCGTCGAGGTCAGCACGGTGAAGTCGCACATCGTGCGCATCCTGCCGAAGCTCGGGGTGCGGTCCCGCCTGCAAGCGGTCGTCTGGGCGTATCAGAACAAGGTCGTCACCCCGCAGGACTGACGCGACGACCGCGCGCGAAGGCCGGCCGGCTCCCGGTGCCGCGCTGTCCGCCTGCACCGGAAGCCGACGCTCCTCGACTCGCTCAGCGGTCGCGCTGGCGGCGTCGAGCCAACGCGGTGCCGCTCACGATGAGGGCGAGCGCCGCGCCGACGACCAGCCACAGCGGTGCCCCGGCCATGCCGGTGCTCGCCAGCGCGCCGCGATCGGGTCGCGTCGACACGGCGGCTGGGGCGGGCGAGGGTGTCTCGTCGGCGGACGGGGGAACGATCACCGCAGCCGTCACCGTCGGCGTGAACGTCGCCGTGGCCGTCGTCCCGCGCGTGTCGTTCACGCGGTAGGCGACCGGCGGTGCAGTCCCCGTGAAGCCCGCGTCCGGCACGAACGCGATGCGCTCGCCGTCGAGCTCGTAGCGTCCGCCCTCGACCTCGATTACCGTGGCGGCCTTTCCGTCCGCGTCGAGCAGCGTCAGCGACGCGGCATCCAACGGGAAGTCCGGGTCGCCGGCGGTGTCGTTCTCGAGCGGAGCGACCGCGATACGCGACCCCGCGGGGCCCGACGCCACGTCATCCACCGCCGTCGGAGTCACGGCGACGAAGCCGTCGCCCAGATCCGCCACGAACGACGCGACCCAGGCGAGCGCGGAGTTCCAGTTGATGGTGATCTCGTTCACCGACCATGCCCCGATGTTGTCGACGTAGCAGGCCTGCGGTGCGCGCCCCTGCAGCCAGTCCGAGGCGACCGGATCCTGCAGCGACGAGTTCGGTCCGCCCGACACGGTGCCGACCGGTGGATGCGGCAGCTGCGGGTCGAGGGCGTTGGCGTACCACCGACTGTGCTGGTTGCGTGCGTCGTTCTCGCCGTATCCGGTCACGTACGACTGACCGATCACGTTGCGTCCCAGCAGATAGTCGTACCCCTCGACGACGGCGTCGGCGTAGCGAGGCCGTTGTGTGAGGTCGAATGCCGTGGCCAGCACGACCTGATTGTTCAGCACCGACGAGTTCGAGCCCCAGTCGTAGAGTCCCTGCGGCGGCGCATACGGCTGTCCGAACGGCTGCGCGCGCTGATCGGCGATCAGCCGGTCGGCGGCATCCACGACGGAAGAACGGATGCGGTCGATGTCGGGCAGATCGGTGGCGAACCGCGCCAACTGCATCCGTGCGATCGGTCCGACCTCACCCCAGTAGAAGCCGTCGGCGTCGAAGACCTCCTGCTGGTGCAGCGGGTTGTCCTCCACTTCTGCGCGGTAGCGGTCGCTGCCGGTCGTGAGATAGAGCTCCGCCGCCGCCCAGTAGAACTCGTCGGTCACGGTCTCGTCGGCGTAGGTGCCGCCGCCCTCGCCGTCCTCCTCGGGGGCGAGCAGGTCGGGGTGGGCGAGCGCCGCGTCGTACGCCCGTTCTGCAGCCGCGAGCAAGCGTTCGGAGAACGCGGCGTCGTACGGCTCGAACAGGCGCGAGGCCTGTGCCGCGGTGGCGGCCAGGTTGAGGGTCGCTGCGGTCGACGGGCGGTGCAGCAGGCGTTCCTGTGGGTCCTCGTGCGGAAGCAGCGGCAGCCCGGTCCACGCTCGATCGTGGACCTTGTGCCAGGCCATACCGGCGAGCGGGTCGCCGGCGGGCACCTGCATCCGCAGCAGGAAGTCCATCTGCCAGCGCGCCTCATCGAGGATGTCGGGCACACCATTGCCGCGCTCGGGCAGGGCCAGGGTCGAGTCGCCGAGGGCATCGCTCGTTCCCGCCGCCAGGGCGCGCTCGTATGTCGAGAGCAGCTGCGCGACCGCGATTCCGCCGTTGACGACGTACTTGCCGTGATCCCCGGCGTCATACCACCCGCCACTCACATCGTGGCGGCCCGTGCACGTCCAGTCATCGGCCCAGGGCTGCGGTTCCAGGCAGGCGACGTCGTCGTCGCCTTGGTTCGCCCCGGCGCCGACGTGACCGGCCGGACGCGCGTACGCCGCCCCAGCGATGGCACCGTCGATCTCGATGCCCGAGCGGTTGGTGTAGAAGAACCGCATCGAATCCGTGCGCAGCGACTGGAAGACGTCGTCTGAGATCCTGAAGGGATGGCTGCGCTCATCGCCGACCCGTAGCCGAAGATCGTCGCCGGGTGTGGTCACGGACGAGAAGTCGATGCGATGCACTTCGACGCCGGCGCTCGGATCGAAACCGGCCGGCTCCGTCGTTCCGGTGGCGAGGGCCGCGCCGTCCGCGGCCTCGAGCGTCCACGCCAGCGCTTGATCTGCGCCGGAGACGATGGTCGCTCGCTTCGGTCCCTGCGTCAGGTAGCCCACCTGATTGACCTTGATCGCGGGGCCCGCATCGGGAGTGTAGGTGTAGGCGGTACCGGTGAGCGACACGTCGTCGAAGCAGACGACGGTTCCGGCACTCGCCCCGCCCAGCCGGAACTGCAGCTGCGCGAGATGGTAGCTCTCGGTCGGAGACGTCTCGAAGCGGTACGCGAACTCCCGGGGCCGCGCGTCGAGGGCGAAGCTCTGCTCCATCCAGTCTTCCGTCGAGGCGCCGGCATAGGTGCCGGCCTTCGTGCCCGCGGTCAGGGGAGCGGATGCCGTCGCCGTGAAGCGCAGCTCGAAGCCGGTCTCGCCGGGGAGCGTGATGTCGTTGTGTCCGAGAAGCACGTCCCACGGATTGGCCGTCTGCTCCGTGACCGTCGCGCACATGCGCCCGTCCGGGTTCGACAGCGCCACGGGGCCGCTCGTCCACCACGGGCTCGCGTCGACGTCGAAGGCCGGGTTGGGTAGCAGCTGATCATCGCCGATCTCGGCCGGGGCAGCCGCGTCCGCCCCGATCGGGGCGGACGCGATGATGGCGCAGGCCAAGACTCCGACCGCCGCGGTGGTGATGATGCGTCTCCGATGACGCGTCGTTGCGTGCATGCAAGCTCCTTCGCTTCGAGAGCGCTCCCACGAGCGCTGCGGCACACGCTAGCGAAGGTTGCGGCTGCGGCATCCGTTCATTCGTCAGACCCCGCCGGATCTGGCTGGAGCGCCCCGGTGAATCGACCGGAACCGGATACGACGAAGGGGCCGGCCCGATGGGCCGACCCCTCCTGTGCGTCGAACGCTCAGAGAGCGCGGATGTTCGTCGCCTGCAGGCCCTTCTGGCCCTGCTCCACGTCGAACTCGACCTTCTGGTTCTCGAACAGGTTGCGGTGTCCAGTGCCGGCAATGGCGCTGAAGTGCGCGAACACGTCCGCGGTGCCGTCGTCCGGAGCGATGAAGCCGAACCCCTTCTCCGAGTTGAACCATTTGACGGTGCCAGTGGCCATGTCGTCATTTTCCTTCTGTGTTCTGGGACCACCGCTGTGATGATCCGGGGTACCGCAGCGGTCGAACCGCCGCGGAGTCTATGGGTGCGAACCGTGTTCGCAGAGAGGTGACCGACGCTAGATGGTCGGTTCAGGGGCCGAGAGCAGGGCCCGAATGCGTGAGATCGACGGCGGAACTGAGGACAAGCACATCGACGTGAAGCCGACGGAGGGGTGCGCCGAGACACACCGACTCTCGAATGCTACGCGAAAGCGGCGGTTCCGTGGGCCGAAAGTGTCACAGTCGGACCGGAATCGACGCGAATCTTCTCAATCGGACGGGTCGTCCGGTCGCTTCTCGGCGAACCTGGCGTCGAAGGCGGCGAGTCGCCGGGCGCATTCGGTGACGTCCTCGGGGGTGCCGGCGAGCTCGAACTCGAAGATCACCGGGCGGCCCGACACGCGCGACAGTTCCCGCGCCGCCGCCTGGTAGTGCTCGCCGAAGTTCCGGTTGCCGGATCCGATGATGCCGACTAGCCGCCGCCTGGTCGTGGGGGAGCGCAGGAAGCCCCGCACGGGCGCGGGCAATGTGGCGTGCGCGTCGTTGCCCGCTTTGTACGACGGCGTCAGCAGCACCCAGGGCCCGTCGGGCTCACTCGCCCGGACCTCGCGCTGCGAGAGGTCGAGCACGGGGCGGCCATCCGCCGCCGTGAGGTGGGTGGCGAAGCGGCGGATCAGGTTCGAGACCGACGAGTAGTAGTAGACGGGCAGCTGCACCACGTCCTCAGTCTCGCGCGGTGGCCCCGCGTCGGCCACCGTCGTCCGGTGGAGAAAAGGCGCGAATAGTTCCGGCCCGCCCTCTGGTGTGGTCAGACCACAGGGTGCAGACTGAAGGCACGGGGTCGAGGTCCCTCTATCCCGGTTTCGGACACAGACGCGGACCATCTCCGCGCCGGGAAGGCTCACGATGTCCATCGCCATCGACGCCCTCGTCGCTCGGGCCCAGCGCGCCCTCGACGAGTACGCGCACTTCACCCAGGAACAGATCGACCACATCGTCCGCAAGGCGTCGGTGGCCGCGCTGCACCATCACGGCGAACTCGCCGTGATGGCCGTCGAGGAGACCGGGCGCGGCCTCTTCGAAGACAAGGCAGTGAAGAACATGTTCGCGTGCGAACACGTGACGCACTCGATCATCGACCAGAAGACCGTGGGGGTCATCTCCCACGACGAGCTCACGGGCATCACCGAGATCGCCGACCCCGTCGGCGTCGTGTGCGCGCTCACGCCGGTCACCAACCCGACCTCGACCGCCATCTTCAAGTCGCTCATCGCGCTGAAGACCCGCAACCCGATCGTGTTCGGGTTCCACCCGTCGGCGCAGCGCTGTTCGTCCGAGGCGGCTCGCATCGTCCGCGACGCGGCGGTGGCCGCGGGGGCGCCCGAGCACTGCATCCAGTGGATCGAGGAGCCGTCGATGGAGGCCTCGGGTGAGCTCATGCACCACCCGGGTGTGGCGCTGATCCTCGCCACCGGGGGCAACGCCATGGTCCGCGCCGCGTACTCGTGCGGCAAGCCCGCTCTCGGTGTCGGCGCCGGCAACGTCCCCGCCTTCGTCGAGCGCACCGCCGACGTGGGCCGCGCCGTCAACGACATCGTGCTGTCGAAGTCCTTCGACATGGGCATGGTCTGCGCGAGCGAGCAGGCGGTCATCCTCGACGCCCCGATCGCGGACGAGGCGCTGGCCGAGTTCGACCGGCTGCACGCCTACCGGGTCTCGGCCGCCGAGAAGGCCATGCTCGAGGACTTCATCTTCGGGGTGAGGGCCGACAGTGCGAACTGCGCCGATGCGAAGCTGAACGCCCGCGTCGTCGGGCAGTCGCCGGTGTGGATCGCGGAGCAGGCGGGCTTCACCGTTCCCGCCGACACGTCGATCCTGCTGGCCGAGGTCAGCGGCGTGGGCCCGCACGAGCCGCTCACTCGCGAGAAGCTCGCTCCCGTCCTGGCCGTCCTGCGTGCAGCCAGCCCCGAGGAGGGCATCGAGCTCTCGCGTCAGATGGTCGCCTTCGACGGACTCGGACACTCCGGCGCCATCCACTCGAACGACGCGGACGTCATCGCGCGCTTTGCCGAGGTGGTCAAGGCGGTGCGCATCATCGAGAACTCGCCCAGCGCCCTCGGCGGCATCGGCGACATCTACAACGCGTTCCTGCCGTCGCTGACGCTCGGCTGCGGCTCCTATGGACACAACTCGGTCTCGAACAACGTCTCGGCGGTGAACCTCGTGAACGTCAAGCGCGTCGGACGGCGCAACAACAACCTGCAGTGGTTCAAGATCCCGGCCAAGACCTACTTCGAGCCGCACGCCATCCGCTACCTCGCCGACATGCGCGGTGTCGAGCGGGTGACGATCATCACCGACGAGACGATGACCTCGCTCGGGTATGTCGATCGCATCACCGATGTGCTGAACCGGCGTGAGAACCGCGTGCAGGTGCAGCTGATCAACAGCGTGCGGCCCGAGCCGAAGGTGTCCGAGGTGATGGCCGGTGCCGAGCAGCTGCGGCAGTTCCAGCCCGACACGATCATCGCGCTCGGCGGGGGATCGCCGATGGATGCCGCCAAGGTCATGTGGCTGCTGTACGAGAACCCCGAGATCGAGTTCTCGGACATGCGCGAGAAGTTCTTCGACGTCCGCAAGCGCGCGTTCACCTTCCCCGAGATGGGTAAGAAGGCCAAGCTCGTGTGCGTGCCGACGACCTCGGGCACGGGCTCCGAGATGACGCCCTTCGCGGTCATCACCGACGACGCCACCGGCATGAAGTACCCGCTCGCCGACTACGCGCTGACGCCGTCGGTCGCGATCATCGATCCCGAGCTCACGCGCGTGCTGCCCGGGTTCCTCGTCGCCGACGCCGGCTTCGACGCCCTGACGCACGCCACCGAGGCCTACGTGTCGGTCTACGCCAACGACTACACCGACGGCCTGTGCCTGCACGCGATCAAGCTCATCTTCGAGAACATCGAGCGCAGCACGAAGGCGCAGCCGGGATCGACGGATGCCGCTGACCGGCGGGCCCGCGAGAAGATGCACAACGCCGCATCCATCGCCGGCATGGCCTTCGGCAATGCGTTCCTCGGCATCGTCCACGCGATGGCGCACGTGACGGGCGCGACCTACAAGCTGGTGCACGGACGGACCAACGCGGTCTACCTGCCCCACGTCATCCGGTACAACGGCACGGTGCCGACCAAGCTGACCAGCTGGCCGAAGTACGAGCGCTACATCGCCCCCGAGCGCTTCCAGCAGATCGCGCAGCACCTGGGCCTGCCGGCATCCACCCCGGAGGAGGGCGTCGAGAGCTATGCCCGGGCGGTGGAGGAGCTGCGCGACCGCGTCGGCATCGAGCGCTCGTTCCAGGCTCAGGGCGTGGACGAGGCCCGCTTCCTCGACAACCTGCACAACCTGGCCATGGCCGCGTACGAAGACCAGTGCGCGCCGGCCAACCCGCGCATGCCGATGATCGAGGACATGAAGACCCTCATGGAGGCGGCGTACTACGGCACCTCCTTCGCCGAGGTGCGGGCGACGCGCGCGGGAGCCGTGGCGGCGGCCGACGCGGTCGCCGGCCCCGCGCCCGTCACGAAGACGACGGGCAAGGCGAAGGCCACCCGCGGGGCATGACCCCGTGAATTCCGGAGGGCCGGGCCCGCGGGTCCGGCCCTCCGCCTACGCTGGAGCCATGCAGCAGCGCCGCCTCGCGTCCACGTCCCGTTCCGTCTCGGCCATCGGCCTGGGCACCTGGCAGCTCGGTGCGGACTGGGGGGATGTCGACGAGGCCCAGGCCCGCGCGGTCCTCGCGGCCTCCGCCGACGCCGGAGTCACCCTCTTCGACACCGCCGACGTCTACGGCGACGGCCGCAGCGAGAGCATCATCGGCCGCTTCCTCGCCGAGCGACCCGGGCACGGCATCACTGTGGCGACGAAGATGGGCCGGCGCCTCGCCCAAGAGCCCGAGAACTACACCCCCGAGAACTTCCGTCAGTGGACCGAGCGGTCACGGCGCAACCTCGGCGTCGACACCCTCGACCTCGTGCAGCTGCACTGCCCGCCGACGGCGGTCATCGAGGCCGACGCCACCTATGACGCCCTCGACGAGCTGGTCGCCGCCGGCGCCATCGCCGCCTACGGCGTCTCGGTCGAGACGACGGCGCAGGCGCTCGCCGCGATCGCGCGCCCGCACGTGACCAACGTGCAGATCATCGTCAACCCGTTCCGGCTCAAGCCGCTCGACGAGGTGCTGCCCGCCGCCGCGAACGCTGAGGTCGCGATCTTCGCGCGCGTGCCGCTGGCGTCCGGGCTCTTGAGCGGTCGCTACACCGCGCAGACGACCTTCGCCGCCGACGACCACCGCTCGTACAACCGCCACGGCGAGGCGTTCGACCGCGGCGAGACCTTCTCGGGCGTCGACTTCGAGACCGGTGTCGCAGCCGCGCGGCGCCTGGCCGACACGCTGCCCGACGGCGTCTCGCTGCCGGCGGCGACCCTCGCGTGGATCGCGTCGCGCCCCGGTGTCACGAGCGTCATCCCCGGCGCCCGCACGCCCGACCAGGCCCGCGCGAACGCCGCGGCGGCCGCGCTGCTCGAGGACGGCACCGACCTGACGCCGTTCGCCGACGCCGTCGTCGCCGTCTACGACGAGCTGCTGCGCGCCGACATCCACCCGCACTGGTGACGCGCCGCCGTCCCTTGCGTCACCGCGCCGACCGACCCACCATGGGCGTATGAGCCGTCGTCTGCACCCCGCCGCGGTCGTCGCCGTTCTCGCGGTGGGGGCGATGGCGGCCGCCGGGTTCTGGGCGCTCGCTCCGCTGCGTGACCTCGCGTCGGTGCGCGAGGCCGCGCCGGTCGCCTCCGTCGCGGACGTCGAACCCGCTGCCGCCTCGACGGCCGACCCGTCGACGGATGCCGCTCCCGCGCCGCATCCGCGCAACGACACCGTGTACGACATCTCGACGTTGCCGCTCATCGACGTGCGGTCGGTCAATCCGGCGATCCCGGTGGACGACGACCCCACCGGGACCCTGACATCGTCGCAGGCGCGACCGCTCGGAGCGGGTGCCCCGGTGTTCGCCGACCCGGCGGGGGAGCCGGTCGGTTATCTGCCGCGCGAGCATCACTACGGCGGCACGACCGTTCCGGTCGTGGTGGCCGAGACCGACTGGGTGAAGGTGCTTCTTCCGGGCCGACAGGGCGTGCCGCCCGAGGGCAACGGCGGGCAGACCGTCGGCTGGCTGCGCGCGGCCGACGTCGAGCTCTCGATCACCGCGGAGTTCGTCGAGGTCCACCTCGCGGCCAACACCATCGACATCGTCAGCGCGGCCGGGCGCGAGCGCGTGTCGGAGCAGTTCGCCTGGGGCAAGGAGTCGACGCCGACGCCGACCGGGCGCACCTTCGTCATGTGGACGACCATCGTGCCCGAGTTCCGCTACACCGACGGCCACCCGATGGTCTACCTCGGCGTCCAGTCGCCGGTCATGGCGGGCTTCGACGGGGGAGACGTCGCCGTCACCGCGTTCCACTACTACCGGATGCGCGAGGGTGCGACCTCGTTCGGCTGCATCTACCTCGACGGGCCGGCGACCGACCGCCTCGCCCAGCTGCCCGAGGGCACGCCGGTGATGATCCTGCCCTAGGGTCGCTGCGCTGTGGAGACCCCGCGCCGTGGCGGCCTGGCGCGCTCTACGCTGAGCGGGTGATGCTCGCATTCGACGCCGAGGTGTTCCGCTGGGAGGCCCGGACCCAGGACTGGTACTTCGCCGCCGTCCCCGACGAGGTCAGCGCCGACATCCGCGAGATCCCCCGGATGCCGCGCGGCTTCGGGGCCGTGCGCGTCACAGCGACGATCGGTGCGACCACCTGGACCACCTCGATCTTCCCGGACGCCGGCCGCGGCGTCTACGTGCTGCCGCTCAAGCAAGCGGTGCGGCGGGCGGAGGGGATCGGCGCGGACGGCATCGTGGCCGTGCGGCTCGAGGTGCTCGACGCGTGACCGGCCCGGGGCTCGCCGCGGCGCTGCTCCTGCTCGCGCCGATGGCCGTGATCGGCGTCGCGCTCGTCGTCATCGACCTGCGGGATCATCGGTTGCCGAACCGTCTCGTCCTTCCGCTGTATCCGCTCGGTATCGCCTATGCCGCTGCCGTCGCGATGGCGCACGGCTCGGTGTCACCGCTTCTCGGCGCCGCCGCTTCGGGGGCGGTCGTGTTCGGGGCGTCGTACCTGCTGTACCGGGGCGGCGGCGGCCTCGGCGGGGGAGACGTGAAGCTCGCCGGCGCCCTCGGGCTGGTCACGGGCGCGCACGGCTGGGAGGTGCCGGTCATCGCGACCGTCGTCGCCGTGCTCAGCGGCGGCCTGTTCGCGCTCACGCTCATCGCGCTGCGGCGGGCGGACCGGCGCACCCGCATCCCGTTCGGTCCATTCCTGGTGGGCGGCGCCGTGGTCGCCGTCGGATCGGCCCTGCTGGGCGGGTGAGGCGGTGTCAAGTGCCCGCGGCAGGCGGAAGGCCGCCGCTATCGTGGCGGCATGGCCGACTCCACGTTCGTCTCGCGCTCGATCGCCTGGGCCCTGGAGCGCAAGCCCGTCCGGGCCTTCCTGCTCTACAGCGAGCACCGGGGCCCGGTCCTCGCCGACAGTGTCACGTACCGCACGCTCTTCAGCGTCTTCGCCGGTGTGCTGCTGGGTTTCTCCGTCGCCGCGCTGTGGCTCGCGGGCGACCCGGTCGCCTGGCAGGCGCTCATCGACGCCGTCAACCGCGTGATCCCCGGCCTCGTCGGCGAGGACGGGCTGATCAAGCTCGACGACATCACCGCCCCCGCGGGGCTCACGATCGCGGGCGTCATCGCCACCGTCGGTCTGCTCGGCGCGGCGATCGGCGCGATCGGATCGCTGCGCACGGCGATGCGCGCGATCGCCGACGAGCTGACCGACGACCTGCTGTTCGTCTGGGTGCTGCTGCGAAACCTCGCTCTCGCGATCGGCATCGGCGGGGCGCTGGTCGCCGCGGCGGGCGTGACGTTCCTCGGGACCGCCGGCGTCGGCCTGCTCGCCGACCTGCTCGGCTTCGCCGACTCGAACCCGTTGGTGCAGTTCGCCGGCTGGGCGGTGTCGCTCGTCGTGGTGTTCGCGCTCGACACGGTCGCCGTGGCGGTGCTGTTCCGCGTGCTCTCGGGCGTGAAGGCCCGCAAGCGCGCGCTGTGGAGCGGCGCTCTTCTCGGCGGCGCGGGGCTGACGGTGCTGCAGCAGCTGTCGGGCCTGTTCGTCGGCGGAGCGACATCCAATCCGCTGCTGGCGTCGTTCGCCTCGCTCATCGCGCTGCTGCTGTGGCTGAACCTGTCGTCGCAGGTCATCCTCATCGCGACGGCCTACATCGTCACGGGTGCGCGCGAACAGGAAGACCGCGTGCGGGCTCGGTTCGGTGCCCGCACCTTCCTGCAGCGCCGCGTCCAGCGCGCAGAGGATGCCGTCTCGGCGGCCGCCCGCGAGCTCGAGAAGGCTCGCGAACTCGAGGCCGAGGAGCGCGCCGGCTCGAAGGCCTGACGCGCCGCCCGCCCGCCGCACGCTGACCCGCGCCTACGCGTCAGCGTGCGTAGCGCTCGACGAACGTGCGCAGGATCGATCCCGTATGGGTGACGGTTGCGCGCCGCACGGCGCTCAGCGTGAGGTCGAGCTCGTCGGGGGCGAAGTAGCCGTGGTCGGCGTAGGCGTGGATGCGCGTCGTGATGCCCTCGAGGTCGAGCTCGGGGTGGAACTGCGTCGCATAGACGTTGGCGCCCACGCGGAACATCTGCACGGGGCACCCCGCGGAGGAGGCCAGGAGCGTCGCCCGCGACGGCAGGGCCGAGATCGCTTCCTTGTGGCCGACGAATGCGGGGAAGGTCGTCGGCAGCCCCTCCAGGAGGGGATCGGCGCGCCCCGCGGCCGTCAGCTCGACATCGACCACGCTGATCGGTTCGCCGAAGCGTCGGTCGATGCTCGCGCCGAGGAAGGCTCCGACGGTGCCGATTCCGTAGCAGGCTCCGAGGAACGGGGTGTCAGCGGCGACGACGCGCTGGAGCAGCGCCGCGAACTCCGCCTCGACGCGTCGCTGCACCGCCGTCTTGCGTTCCCACGGGTCCGAGGCGTTGAACGGTCCGCCCCCGACGAAGATGCCGGAGATCTCGTCGAGATCGATCGCCGGCATGGGGCCGGCTTCGAGGCGGACGCGTCGCAGCGAGGCGGGTTCGAGCCCCGCGTGACGCACGAACAGCTCGTACTCCTCATCGGCCGGGACATCCTCGGCGCGGGTCGCCAAGAGGACGAATGGCTTCACGCCGATCCTCCGCTCCGTAGTGCTCTCGGACCCATGGCGCAAGCGTATCGGGCCGCTCGCGCGGCGCGGGTAGGGTCGGGAACAGGAGGTCAGAACATGGCTATTGCACGACTGCACGGTGGCCCGCTCGACGGGCAGACCCTTCCGCTGGACGACGAGACGTCGGACCGGCTCATCCTGCCCTACAGCGAGACGCAGGTCGTCTACGAGCGCGCGGGAGCCGCCGAGAACACCGGCGAGGGCGACGGCCCCACGTCGTCGGAGTTCCACTTCGTCGAGGCCGAGGGCGACATCGACCCCTCGACCGACGAACGAGACGACCGCGTGACCAGTGACGACTGAGCCCCGCAGCTCGCTCGAGGTCGAGCGCAAGTACGACGTCGACGCCGACACTCCGGTTCCCGACTGGGCCGCGCTTCCCGGCGTGGCCACGGTCGGTGAGCCCGAGCCGCGCGAACTCGACGCGCGTTACCTCGACACTCCCGACGGCCGCCTCGCCGAGGCGCTGACCGCGCTGCGGCGGCGCACGGGCGGTCCCGACGAGGGGTGGCACATCAAGCGCTCGACGCCCGAGGGCAAGCTCGAGACGCAGTGGCCCCTCGACGACGGCGGGTCCGACGACGCCCTCGAGGTGCCGGGTCCGGTGCTCGAGGCCCTCGCCGAGATCTCGGATCCGCCGTTCGAGGTCGTCGCGCGCATCCGCAACTCGCGGACGGCATACGCCCTGCGCGACGCCGACGGCGGGCTCATCGCCGAATTCGTCGACGACCGGGTGACGGCCGTGGACGAGCGCACGGGCCGCTCGAGCTCGTGGCGCGAATGGGAGATCGAACTCGGTCCGGCCGCCCCTCCGCGCGCGACCGACATCGCCGAGCTCTTCGCGACCGCCGACGAGCTCGTCCAGTCGGCGGGAGGCCGCCCGGCGGCATCCGAGTCCAAGCTCGCACGCGCCCTCGGTCTCTGACCGGGACGCCCTTCGGGAACATCCCCGAGCCCACGAAGACGAACGCACCGCCGGCTGAGCCGAGCGGTGCGTTCGTCTTCGTGACGTGAGCGTCAGAGGTTGATCATGTGACCTGCGAGGCCGTGGAACGCCTCCTGCAGACCCTCCGACAGCGTCGGGTGGGTGTGCACGTTGCGGGCGGCCTCGAGGGCGGTGAGGTCCCACTTCTGCGCCAGGGTCAGCTCGGGCAGCAGCTCCGACACATCGGGGCCGATGAGGTGACCGCCAAGCAGCTCGAGGTGCTCGGCGTCGGCGATGAGCTTGACGAAGCCGACGGGCTCGCCCAGGCCGTTCGCCTTGCCGTTGGCCGAGAACGGGAACTTCGCGACCTTGACGTCGTAGCCGGCGTCGCGCGCCTGCTGCTCGGTGAGGCCGAACGACGCCACCTGCGGCGAGCAGAACGTCGCGCGCGGCATGTTGCGGTAGTCGCCGAGCGTCTGGGTCTCGGCGCCGCCGATGGTCTCAGCGGCGACGACGCCCTGCGCCTCGGCGACGTGCGCGAGCTGCAGCTTGGCCGTGACGTCACCGATGGCGTAGATGCCCTCGACGTTCGTCCGCATGTGGTCGTCGATGTCGATGGCGCCGCGCTCGGTCAGCTTCACACCGGTGTTCTCGAGGCCGAAGCCCTCGACGCGGGGTGCGAAGCCGATCGACATGAGCACCTTGTCGGCCTCGATCTGGCCCTTCGCGCCGTCGGCGTTCGCCGAGTACGAGACGGTCACCTTGTCGCCCGAGTCCTCGATCTGCTCGACCTTGGTCGAGGTGAGGATGTCGATGCCGTACTTCTTGTACTGGCGCTGGATCTCCTTCGAGACCTCGACGTCCTCGTTGGGGAGGGCGCGGTCGAGGAACTCGATGATCGTGACCTTGACGCCGTAGTTCGACATGACGAAGGCGAACTCCATGCCGATGGCGCCGGCGCCGACGATGACGATCGAGTTCGGCAGGTCGCGCGTGAGGATCTGCTCCTCGTAGGTCACGACGTTGTCGCTCAGCTGCACGCCGGGGAGGAGGCGGACGAACGAGCCGGTCGCGATGATGACGTTGTCGAACGTCACCGTCTCCTGCGAGCCGTCGGCCTTGGTCACCTGGATCGACTTGGCGTCGATGAACGAGCCGCGACCCTCGTACTCGGTGACCTTGTTCTTCTTCATCAGGAAGTGGATGCCCTTGACGTGCGTCTCGGCCACCTTCCGGCTGCGGTCGAAGGCGGTGCCGAAGTCGAAGTGCACGTCGCCGCTGATGCCGAACATGTCGGCCTTGTGCTTGAAGGTGTGCGCCAGGTCGGCGTTCTTCAGCAGGGCCTTCGAGGGGATGCAGCCGACGTTCAGGCAGACGCCTCCCCAGTACTTCTCTTCGATGATCGCGACGGACTGTCCGAGCTGCGCAGCGCGGACAGCTGCGACATACCCGCCGGGGCCCGCGCCGAGGATGACGACGTTGTAGTGAGGCATGCCTCCAGCCTAGTCCTCGGTGCGGCGGCGGGAAGCCGCGACGAGGGCGACGATCAGCGCCGCCACGCCGGCGACGACGACGACCGCGACGACGATCCAGAAGACCGGCGGGAGCCCCTCGTCGGCGGTCTCGGCACTCGTCGTCTCCGACGGCGCGGTGGGAGCGGCGGCAGGGTCGCCCGCGGTGAACGAGAACTCCCCGGACACGGGGTGTCCATCGCTCGAGACCACGCGCCAGCGCACGGTGATCGGGCCCTGGCTGTCACCGGTGAGAGCCTGCGTCACCGTCGTGCCGTCGAGCACCGGCGAGCCGTCGGCCAGCTCGGTGCCCGCCGCGTCGGTCACGGAGATGGCGTTGACGCCGGGCTCGTCGATGAGCACGCCGCTGTAGGTCAGCGTGACTGCGTCGGGCAGCTGGGCGACCTCACTGTCGGCGGCGGGATCGGAGGCGAGGAGCTCGTCGTGGGCGACGGCGGGAACGGCGACGGCCGTGCCCGCGAGGCCCAGGACGAGTCCCAGGATCACGAGCAGGCGGGGGCGGCGGGAACGGGTGCGCGTGGACATCGGTCCGACCCTATCGACGCCGCATATGACGTGGGTGGGAAAGCGGGGGACCGGCGTTCGCGTGGCGCCCTCGATCCGTTAGGCTGGGCCGGAAGAGGAGGACACTGTGGACGAAAAGGATCGAGACGTCGACGACATCCGACGCGGACCCGACCGCACGCCGCACAGCGGGTCCTCGGACACGACGCAGACGTTCGGGCATGACCTCGACCTGTCGTTCGTGCCGTTCGGGGCGGATCTGACGGCCGTCGAGCGTGACGCCATCCAGTCGCTGCCCGAGCGCGCGGCTCTGCTGCTGGTGCGTTCCGGCCCGACCGCGGGCGCACGCTACCTGCTCGACACCGACGTGACGACGGTGGGCCGGCACCCCGAGGCCGACATCTTCTTCGACGACGTCACCGTGTCGCGCCGTCACGCCGAGATCACCCGCACCGGCTCGGTGTTCGAGATCGTCGACCAGCGCTCGCTGAACGGAACCTACGTCAATGGCGAGCGTGTCGATCGCGCCGTGCTGTCGGACGGTGCGGAGCTGCGCGTCGGCAAGTTCCGCCTCAACTTCTTCGTCTCGCCGCTCGACCGCGCCTCGGCGTCCGGAGCGTGAGCCCCGCTTCCGCAGCCCGCAGCCGTTCCGCGGCGGCGGGTCATCTGAGCATCGGTCAGGTGCTCGCGCGACTGAATCCCGAGTTCCCCGCGCTCAGCTCGAGCAAGCTCCGCTACCTCGAAGATCAGGGCATCGTCACCCCGACGCGCACCGGGTCGGGGTACCGCAAGTTCTCGGCATCCGACGTCGAGCGGCTGCGCACCGCCCTCACGCTGCAGCGCGATCACTACATGCCGCTCGCCCGCATTCGCGAGTACCTCGACAATCCCGGCGCCGAGCCGATGCCACCGGCGTTGCCCTCGTCGATCGTGACCCAGCGCCGCTACCGTCGCGACGAGCTGCTCGAGCAGGCCGAGGCCACCGCGCCTCTGCTCGGCGACGCCGTCTCGGCGGGTCTTCTGCCCGCGGCCGACACCTACGACGAACGGGCTCTGGCGCTGCTGCGGACCCTCGTCGCCCTCGACCGTCACGGCATCGGTCCCCGCCACCTGCGTACCGTCCGTCAGGCGGCCGAGCGCGATGTCGCCCTGGTCGAGACGGCGCTCGCGCCGCTCCTGCGGCGCACCGACTCGACATCCCGCGGTCGTGCTCACGACCTCGCGCCCGAGCTCGTGCGACGCCTCGACGAGGTGCGATCGGCGTTCGTCCAGACGGCGATCGACCGACTCGCGCGATGAGCTCAGCGCGACACGCCGCACCGCCGGACCGGATGTCGTTGCCGCACCGGCATCCCTCATCTAGCGTGGAAGCAACCCGACCGTCCGGCAGGAGGACCAGATGACCGCGCATGATTCGCTCGGCGAGATGCGGTTCACGACCGACCTGCTGTTCACCGACGGTTTGCCGCAGATGGACGACGAGGTCGGCTACCGCGGCGCGCAGGCCGCGCGCGCGGCCGGCATCACCTACCGTCAGCTCGACTACTGGGCCCGCACGGAGCTCGTCGAGCCCACGGTGCGCGGCGCGAGCGGCTCCGGCTCGCAGCGTCTCTACGGCTTCCGCGACATCCTCGTCCTCAAGCTCGTCAAGCGACTGCTCGACACGGGCATCTCGCTGCAGCAGATCCGCGTCGCCGTCGATCAGCTGCGTGCCGCCGGGATCCGTGATCTGGCGGGCACGACTCTCATGAGCGACGGTGCGTCGGTCTATCTCTGCACGTCGAACGACGAGGTCATCGACCTCGTCAGCCGCGGCCAGGGCGTTTTCGGCATCGCGGTCGGCAAGGTGCTGCGCGAGGTCGAGTCGACCCTCGTGGAATTCGACCCGCAGGCACCCGACCCGGTCGACGAACTCGCGGCGCGACGCTCGGTGCGCAGCGCCTGAGTCGAGCACCCGTCTCGGCAGGGCCGCGCGCGGAGGACCCCTCACGCAGAGAACCCCGGAGCTGTCGCTTCCGGGGTTCCGTCACATCTGCGGGTGGATTCCTACGTGGCGGCGGGAGTTTCCCCGGCGACGGCGATGCGCCCGGTGCGCAGCACGCGATCGAGCAGGGCATCGAAGTCGGAGGCGAGCTCCTGCGCGGAGTCGCCGGGCCAGATGTGCAGCGGCTTCGCCGCGCCCTGGGCCTGCTGCAGCGACGTGCGCTCGGGCAGCTGGGGTGACAGGACGAGCGGACCGAACATGTCGCGCAGCTCCTTGATGCGGAACTGGTGCTCGATCGACTGCGGACGCACGCGGTTGACGACGATGCCGAGGGGCTGGAGTCGGGGGGAGAGGCCGCGGCGGATCTCCTCGATCGCGCGGAGGGCGCGGTCTGCTGCGGCGACGGAGAACAGGCCGGGCTCGGTGACGACGACGACGCGGTCGCTCGCGGCCCACGCGGTGCGGGTGAGCGCGTTGAGCGAGGGGGCGCAGTCGATCAGCACCAGGTCGTAGTCGGCCTCGATCGTCGCGAGGGCCTCCTCGAGCTTCCATACGTCGCGGACGCTGGGATGGGGGCCGTCGAAGTTGATGGCCGACGGGCTGCCGATGAGGACGTCGATCGTGCCGGGATGCACCTTGGCCCACCCGCTGGAGGTGATGGCCTGACGGACCACCTTCTCCTTGGGATTGGCGAGGACGTCGGCGACGTTGAGGCGACCGGCGACCTGGATGTCCATCCCCGTCGACACGTCGGACTGCGGATCGAGGTCGACGACCAACGTCCGGACACCGCGGGCGAACGCGGCGGATGCGAGCCCCAAAGTGACCGTCGTCTTGCCGACCCCGCCTTTGAGCGAGCTGACGGAGAGTACGTGCACGAGACCCTACGTTACCGTCCCCTAGGCTGAGAAGGTATTCGAGCCCTCGCGCGGCACCGTCGCCACGCGTCTCACTCCTGCGAGGTGAGCATGTTCCGAAAGATCCTTGTCGCCAATCGCGGCGAGATCGCCATCCGAGCCTTTCGAGCGGCATTCGAGCTGGGAGCGCGAACGGTGGCGGTCTATCCGCACGAAGACCGATACTCGCTCCACCGGTTGAAGGCTGACGAAGCCTACGAGATCGGGACGAAGGGGCACCCGGTGCGGGCCTACCTCGACGTCGACGAGATCATCCGCGTCGCCGTCGAGAGCGAGGCCGACGCGATCTATCCCGGGTACGGGTTCCTGTCGGAGAATCCCGAGCTCGCCGCCCGCGCTGCAGCCGCGGGCATCGCGTTCATCGGGCCGTCTGCTCAGGTGCTCGAGATGGCCGGCAACAAGGTGACGGCCAAACGTCACGCCGCCGAGGCGGGAGTGCCGGTGCTGCGCTCGACCGAGGCGTCCGACGACATCGACGAGCTGGTCGCCCAGGCCGGCGACATCGGGTTCCCGGTCTTCGTCAAAGCGGTGGCCGGCGGTGGGGGCCGCGGCATGCGACGCGTCGGCTCCGAGCAGGAGCTCGCCCCCGCGCTGTCCGAGGCGATGCGCGAGGCGGGCAGCGCTTTCGGCGACCCGCGGGTGTTCCTCGAGCAGGCCGTGCAGCGGCCGCGTCACGTCGAGGTGCAGATCCTCGCCGACGCGACCGGCGAGACCGTCCACCTCTTCGAGCGCGACTGCTCCGTGCAGCGTCGCCATCAGAAGGTGATCGAGATCGCACCCGCGCCGAATCTCGACGACGCCACGCGCTCGGCTCTGCACCGGCACGCGATCGCCTTCGCGCGATCGATCGGCTACGTCAACGCCGGGACGGTCGAGTTCCTGCTCGAGACGGCGGGCCCGCGCGCCGGCGAGGCGGTGTTCATCGAGATGAACCCGCGCATCCAGGTCGAGCACACCGTCACCGAGGAGGTGACGGACGTCGACCTGGTGCAGTCGCAGATGCGGATCGCGGCCGGCGAGACGCTCGCCGGGCTCGGACTCGCGCAGGACGACATCCGCCTGCGCGGGGCCGCGCTGCAGTGCCGCATCACGACGGAGGACCCGGCGCAGGGCTTCCGCCCCGACACCGGAAAGATCACGACGTACCGGTCGCCCGGCGGAGCCGGCATCCGTCTGGACGGCGGCACGACCGCCGCCGGTTCGCAGGTGAGCCCCCACTTCGACTCGATGCTCGCGAAGCTGACGTGTCGCGGCCGCGATTTCGCCGCTGCCGTCGTGCGCTCGCGGCGCGCTCTCGCGGAGTTCCGCATCCGCGGTGTCTCGACGAACATCCCCTTCCTGCAGCGGGTGCTCGACGACCCCGCGTTCGAGCGCGGCGACCTCAGCACCGCGTTCATCGATGAGCGCCCGGAACTCCTCGAGGGCCGCCCGTCGAAGGACCGCGGGTCGAAGATCCTGGGCTGGCTCGCCGACACGACCGTCAACCGGCCGCACGGCACCGCGCCGACGACCGTCGAGCCTCGTGCCAAGCTGCCGCGGATCGACGTCTCGGCCGCGCCGCCCGCGGGGTCCCGGCAGCGCCTGCTCGAGCTCGGTCCCGCCGGCTTCGCCCGCGCCCTGCGCGAGCAGACCGCGCTCGCGGTGACCGAGACCACGTTCCGCGACGCCCACCAGTCGCTGCTCGCGACGCGGGTGAGGACGAAGGACCTCGTGGCGGTGGCGCCCGCGGTATCGCGCCTCACGCCGCAGCTGCTCTCGGTCGAGGCGTGGGGTGGGGCGACCTACGACGTGGCGCTGCGCTTCCTCGGCGAGGACCCGTGGGAGCGTCTCGACAAGCTGCGGGCGGCCCTGCCGAACATCGCGATCCAGATGCTGCTGCGTGGCCGCAACACGGTGGGCTACACGCCGTACCCGGCCGCGGTGACCGAGGCCTTCGTGCGCGAGGCAGCCGACTCGGGCGTCGACATCTTCCGCATCTTCGACGCGCTGAACGACGTCTCGCAGATGCGGCCGGCGATCGACGCGGTGCTGGCGACCGGCACCACGGTCGCCGAAGTCGCGCTCTGCTACACAGGCGACCTGCTCGACCCGGCCGAGGACCTGTACACCCTCGACTACTACCTGCGCCTGGCCGACCAGATCGTCGACGCCGGCGCCCACGTGCTGGCGATCAAGGACATGGCCGGGCTGCTGCGACCGGCCGCGGCGTCCCGTCTGGTCGGCGCGCTGCGCGAGCGGTTCGACGTTCCCGTCCACGTGCACACCCACGACACCGCGGGGGGACAGCTCGCGACGCTGCTGGCCGCGAGCGCCGCGGGAGCGGATGCCGTCGACGCCGCGGCCGCGCCCATGGCCGGCACGACGAGCCAGCCATCGCTCTCCGCACTCGTCGCGGCGCTCGCCCACACCGAGCGCGACACGGGGCTCGATCTGGGGGCGGTGTCGGACCTCGAGCCGTACTGGGAGGCCGTGCGCCACCTGTACCGTCCGTTCGAGTCGGGTCTGCCCGGGCCCACGGGCCGCGTGTACCGGCACGAGATCCCCGGCGGGCAGCTGTCGAACCTGCGGCAGCAGGCCATCGCGCTCGGTCTCGCCGACGACTTCGAGCTGATCGAGGACATGTACGCCGCGGCGAACGACATCCTCGGACGTGTTCCCAAGGTGACGCCGTCGTCGAAGGTGGTGGGAGACCTTGCTCTGCACCTGGCCGCGGTCAAGGCCGATCCCGCTGCTTTCGCCGCTGACCCCGGCGCGTACGACATCCCGGACTCGGTCGTCGGCTTCATGGCGGGTGAGCTCGGCGACCTGCCCGGCGGATGGCCCGAGCCGTTCCGCTCGAAGGTGCTCGCCGGCCGGGCCGTCCGCCCGAGCGTCACGGAGCTCTCGGACGCCGACACCGCGGCGCTCGGGGCGGACGCGGCGACCCGGCGGCGGACGCTCAACGCGCTGCTGTTCCCGGCGCCGACCCGCGAGTTCGACCGCGTCCGCGAGACCTATGGCGACCTCAGCGTGCTCGACACGGCCGACTACCTCTACGGGCTCGTGCCCGGCGCCGAGCATGTCGTCGAGATCGAGCGGGGTGTGCAGCTGTACGTCGGGCTCGAGGCGATCGGCGAGGCCGACGACAAGGGGATGCGCACCGTCATGGCGACACTGAACGGTCAGCTGCGACCGGTCTTCGTGCGCGACCGCGCCATCAGCGTCGAGGCCCGCGCGGCAGAGAGGGCCGACACCTCGGTGCCGGGTCAGGTGGCGGCGCCCTTCTCGGGCGTCGTCACGCTCAAGACCGACGTCGGCGAGGCCGTCACGGCCGGCCAGCCGGTCGCGTCGATCGAGGCGATGAAGATGGAGGCCGCGATCACCGCGCCGGTCGCCGGGCGGGTCGAGAGGCTCGTCGTGAGCGGCACCGCACAGGTCGAAGCCGGAGACCTTTTGGTCGTCATCCGGCCCGGCGAGTAGCCTAAGGGGTCGGGCGCGAGCTCGAGACCTGGAGTGGACGCAGCAGAATATGCCTGAGCGCAACGAGAATCAGCCCGATGAGAACGACCCCGCAGTCCTCATCGACAGCGAGAGCATTCATACGACCGCCATCGGAATCATCGGCGGCACGGCCCAGGTCGACGTGACCCTTCCGCCCACCGATGACGACGACGACGACGATGCCGACGTGGTCGACGGCGAAGTGTTCGACGACCAGCTCAGCACCGGCGACATCCCGCTGGGCGCTCTGAGCGGCGCCGGAGCCGAACAGGATGCCGCGCATGAGGCGGCTGCCGACATCGATGCGTCCGACGACCCCGACGGCTCGGACCTGCCCGAAGCCGGTGACGCGTCCGAGGAACATCCGCACCAGGACGGTGACGCGTCCGACGACGTCCCGTCGACCGACTCGGACGAGGACGTCGGCGGCGCGGGGGAGACGCACGACGACCGCGGGACGGACGACGACGTCATCACCGCGACCGTCGACGACGACTTCCCCGAGGATGCCGCCGAGTCTCGCGAGGAGAACGCCGGGGCCGCCGCCGACGACGAGGCTGCCGAAGACGCGGCCGCGGCCGGCGGGGTCGCGACCGCCTCGTCGGCTGCCGCCGCCCCGCGCGGCGATGAGTCCGCCGCTCGGGCCGCCACCGGTCCCACCGCGGCGCCGACGGCCGCGGCCGCGGCCGAGACCGTCGTCGCGACGGTCGTGCCGACGGCGACGGTCATCACCGGTACGGTGCCGACCACGCGCCGCGAGGCCCACCAGGCCGCAGAGCAGGTCCGCCATGCGACCGAGCGCGTCCAGGTCGTCCGCCCGACCGAGCCCGTGCTGCAGTCGCGGCGCATCGGCGACCTCGAACCGGGACGCGAGTCGTCCGACCTCCTCACCCCCGAGCGTCTGCTCGACCCGGCGCAGGTCGTCCGCGGCGAGCCGGAAGGACGCTGGCAGCGCCTGGTGTACGCGGCATCCGGCCACCGCATCAACCTCGGCGACAGCAAACGCGCTCGCGCGCGCAAGGAGCTCGACCGCCGCATCTCGGCTCCGCTGGCCGGCGGTGCGAAGTTCGTGCCGGTGCTCTCGCGCAAGGGCGGCGTCGGCAAGACGACGGTCACCACGTTGCTGGGAATGGCGCTCGCGGACGCCCGCGACGACCGTGTGATCGCGATCGATGCGAACCCCGACCGCGGGACGCTCGCCGACCGGATCGGCCGCACCAGCGGTAAGACCGTCCGCGACCTCGTGCGCACGAGCGGCGACGTCGTCGGCTTCAACGACCTGTCGTCGATCGTCGCCCGCGACGAGACCCGTCTGGACGTGCTGGCCTCCGACACCGATCCGCACGTGTCCGAGGCCTTCAGCGACCACGACTACGAGAACGTCGCCGCGATCGCCGCCCACTACTACTCCATCGTGCTCACCGACACCGGAACCGGCATCGTGCACTCGGTCATGGGGGCGACGCTCGGCCTGTCCGATCAGATCGTCGTGGTGGCCGGCATGTCGGTCGACGAAGCGCGCCTGGCGTCCGAGACGCTGACCTGGCTCGAATCGAACGGATTCGGCGAGGCGGTCAAGGGCGCCGTCGTCGTGCTCAACACGTCGCGTCCGGGGACGCCGATGGTCCGCGCGGACGAGCTCGAGACGCACTTCAGCTCGCGCGTGCGGTCGGTCGTGCGCCTGCCGTACGACCCGCACCTCGCCGCGGGCAGCGCCGTGACGTTCCGCGACCTCGACCCGGCCACCCGCGAAGCCGCCCGGAAGCTCGCCGCGAGCGTCGTCGAGGGACTTCGACTGAACGCGTCGGTGGCGTGACATGGCGGTCCGCGCGATCCGCTTCTTCGGCGACCCGGTCCTGAAGTCGCCCGCCGCCCGTATCGAAACGATCGACGACGGTGTGCGCTCGCTCGTGCGCGATCTGCTCGACACCGTCGAGCTGCCCGGCCGCGCCGGCGTCGCCGCCCCGCAGATCGGCGTGGGCCTGCGGGCCTTCAGCTACAACGTCGACGGAGTCATCGGCTACATCCTCAACCCGGAGCTGGTGGAGGTCTCGGGCGATCCCGCATTGATCGGCGAGGGATGCCTGTCGGTACCGAACCTCTGGCACGACACGCTGCGGCACCCGTACGCCCGCGCCGTGGGCATCGACCTCGACGGGAACGAGATCACGCTCGAGGGGGAGGGGCTCATGGCGCAGGCGCTGCAGCACGAGTGCGACCACCTCGACGGCATCCTGTATCTCGACCGGCTCTCACCGGCCGAGCGTCGTGTGGCGATGCGCGAGGTGCGCGAGTCGTCCTGGTTCTGAGCCCGGCGGTGCCGCGCACAGTGTCGCGCGAACCAGAACGGCCCGGCGGATGAGCGATCATCCACCGGGCCGTTCTCGTCGATCCGATCAGCCCAGAGGCACGTTGCTCGTCTTGACCGGCTCGTCGTAGATGTCGGCGATCGTGCCGGCGAAGTCGGTGAGGATGACGTTGCGCTTGATGCTCATCTTCGGGGTGAGGTGCCCGCTCGCCTCGGTCCACTCCGTGTCGAGGATGGTGAACTTGCGGATCGACTCCGCGCGCGACACACCGCGGTTGGCCTCGTCGATGGCGCGCTGAACTTCGGCGCGGACGACGTCGTGCTTCGCGGCATCCGTCAGCGTCATGTCGCCGGGCAGATCGTTGTTGGACAGCCACGTCGGAAGCATCTCGGGATCGAGGGTCACGAGGGCGGAGATGAACGGCTTCTGGTCGCCGACCACGACGACCTGACCCACGATCGGGTTGGCGCGGATCGGGTCTTCGAGCACGGCGGGGGCGACGTTCTTGCCGCCGGCCGTGACGATGATCTCCTTCTTGCGACCGGTGATCGTGAGGAACCCGTCGGCGTCGAACGAGCCGATGTCGCCGGTCTTGAACCAGCCGTCGTGGAACGCCTCGGCCGTCGCCTCGGGGTTCTGCCAGTACTCCGCGAACACGTTGATGCCGCGGACCTCCACCTCGCCGTCCTCGCCCAGCCGAACGCCGACACCGGGCAGCACCGGGCCGACCGTGCCGATCTTCGACTTGGTGGCGAGGTTGACCGTCGCCGGGGCGGTCGTCTCGGTCAGGCCGTACCCCTCGAGGATCGTCACGCCGAGGCTGTGGAAGAAATGTCCGAGGCGCGGTCCGAGCGGCGCAGAGCCCGAGACGGCGTACTGCACGCGTCCGCCCATCGCGGCGCGGAGCTTGCTGTAGACCAGGCGGTCGAACAGGCGGAACTTCACCTTCGTCAGCAGGGGGACCTTCTTCCCCTCCTGCTGCAGCCGCGAGTGGTCGATCGCGACCTGCGCGGCCGCGCGGAAGATCTTGCCCTTGCCGCCCGCCTCAGCCTTCTGCTCGGCCGAGTTGTACACCTTCTCGAACACACGAGGCACGGCGAGCAGGAAGGTCGGCTGGAAGGACCCCAGCGCCGGCAGGAGCTGCTTCGTGTCGGGCTGGTGCCCGGTCTTGACCCCCGCGTGGACGTTGAGGATCGAGATGAAGCGCGCGAAGACGTGCGCGGTCGTGATGAACAACAGCGTCGAGGCGCCCCCAGGGTGGTTGACGACCTCCGTCAGCGCCTTGCCCGAGTTGCGCGCCAACTCGACGAAGTTGCTATGCGTGAGGACGCACCCCTTGGGACGTCCGGTCGAGCCGGACGTATAGATCAGGGTGGCGATGTCCGAGCCCACGGCGAGGTTGCGCCGGCGCTCGATCTCGTCGTCGGCGACATCCCGTCCGCCCGCGCGCAGGGTGTCGAGATCGCCCGAGCCCATGGTCCATACCTCGCGCACGAGCGGCACCGTCGCGCGGATCTCGGCGATGCGCTCGGCATGCTCGGCCGACTCGGCGATGACCGTCGTCGCCCCCGAGTCGGTGAGGATCCACGCGATCTGCGACGCCGAGCTCGTCTCGTAGATCGGGACCATCACCGCTCCGGCGAAGAAGAGGGCGAAGTCGACCAGGGTCCAGTCATAGGTGGTGCGGGCGATGAACCCGACCTTGTCGCCGGGCTCGACACCCGCGGCGACGAATCCCTTCGCGAGAGCGACGACCTCGCGCTGGAACTCGGCGGCGGAGATGTCGCGCCAGCCGCCGTTCTCGGGCACAGCGAAGAGGGCGCGGGACGGGCTGGCCTTCACACGGTCGACCAGCAGGTCGGTGATGTTCGCGTCGGGGTCGGCGGGTACGACGGCAGGGACTTCGAACTGGACGGCGCTCATGGGCGGCAACTCCTTCGGTACCGGAAGCGTCTGGCAGGGTACAGACACTCTAGCGGCGACCCCGGCCCTCGACCCCCGCGGTTGCGGGGACGCGCCACTAGACTTTGCGGGGCGCCGCCGAACGGTCGCCGGAAAGGGACGACGAGTGCTCAACATCGGCATCGACATCGGCGGAACCAAGATCGCCGGCGGCGTGGTCTCCGCGGACGGGACGATCGTCGATCGGATCCGCGTCGACACCCCGACCGACACCGACGCCCTGGCGGATGCCGTGGCCGACATGGTCCGCCACTTCCGCGACTCGCACGACGTGACCGCGGTCGGCGTGGCCGCCGCCGGTTTCCTCGACCGCACGCGCTCGATCATGCGTCACGCGCCCAACATCGACTGGGTCGACCACCCGCTGCGGGCCGAGCTGGAGTCGCGCGTCGGTGTGGCCGTCGTCCTCGAGAACGACGCGAACGCCGCCGGCTGGGCGGAGTACCGGTTCGGCGCGGGCCGCGGCAGCGCCAACATGGTCATGCTGACCCTCGGCACCGGTGTCGGGGGAGCCGTCGTGATCGACGGTCAGCTGCTGATCGGCGGACGCGGCGCGGCGGGCGAACTCGGTCACGTGCGCTTCGAGCGCGGCGGACGGCTCTGCGGCTGCGGACTGCACGGCTGCCTCGAGCAGTACGCCTCGGGCCGCGCGCTGCAGCGCGAAGCGGTCGCCATCGCCGACGACCCCGAGCTCGGCTCCGGGCTGGCGCAGGTGCGCGACGAGCGCGGCTCCATCCCGGGCGACGCGATCTCGCGGCTCATCCTGGCCGACGACCCGGGCGCCGTCGAGGCGCTGCGCCGCGTCGCGACCGCGCTCGGCGAATCCGCGGGCGGTTTCCAGGCGACGCTCGACCCCGAGATCTTCGTCATCGGCGGCGGTGTCGCGCAGCTCGGCGAGACGCTGCTCGCGCCGGTCCGCGCCGCCTACCGGGCCGCGCTGCCCGGTGGCGAGAACGCCGCGCCGGCCGACTTCGCCATCGCGACGCTGGGCAACGACGCCGGTCTCATCGGCGTCGCGGACCTCGCCGGGGGGCGGTGACCGGTGTTCTACTGGCTGATGAAGTACATCTTCATCGGACCGATCGTGAAGGCGATCTTCCGACCCTGGATCGTGGGCCGGCGTAACGTGCCGGCCTCCGGTGCGGCCATCTTCGCCAGCAATCACCTGTCGGTGAGCGACTCGATCTTCCTGCCGCTCATGATCGACCGCCCGATGTCGTTCCTCGCCAAGAGCGACTACTTCACCGGGACGGGCCTCAAGGGCTGGGCCACGCGCGTGTTCATGAAGGCGACGGGGCAGATCGCGATCGATCGGACGGGCGGCAAGGCCTCGGAGGCATCCCTCAACACCGGGCTGCAGGTGCTCGGTCGCGGTGACCTGCTCGGGATCTACCCCGAAGGCACCCGCAGCCCCGACGGCAAGCTCTACCGTGGACGCACCGGACTGGCCCGCATGGCGCTCGAGGCGCGGGTGCCCGTGATCCCCGTCGTCATGGTCGACACCGACGCCGTGATGCCCATCGGGCGCAGCATCCCGCGCGTCGGCCGAGTCGGCATGGTCATCGGCGAACCGCTCGACTTCTCGCGCTTCCAGGGCATGGAGAGCGACCGGTTCGTGCTGCGCTCGGTGACCGACGAGATCATGGTCGCCCTTCAGCGCCTCGGCGAGCAGGAGTACGCGGACGTCTACGCGTCGTCGGTCAAGGAGCGCGCCGCCGCCGCCGCGCGCGACTGAGCCGTCACACGGCCGAGGGGCCGGCCGTCGCCGACTAGACTTGCCCCGTGCCTACGCTGGATTCACTCGACACGTGGCGCGATCTTCCCATCAAGCAGCAGCCGGCGTGGAACGACCCCGACGCCGTCGCTGCGGTGTCGGCTGAGATCGCGACGCTCCCGCCCCTCGTCTTCGCCGGAGAGGTCGACATCCTCCGCGAACGCCTCGCGCGCGCGGCATCCGGTGAAGCCTTCCTCCTGCAGGGCGGCGACTGCGCCGAGACCTTCGCCGGAGCGACCGCCGAGAAGATCCGCAACCGGATCAAGACCGTGCTGCAGATGGCCGTCGTGCTCACCTACGGCGCCTCGATGCCCGTCGTGAAGATGGGCCGCATGGCGGGGCAGTTCGCCAAGCCGCGCTCGAGCGACACCGAGACTCGCGGCGACGTGACGCTGCCGGCCTACCGCGGCGACATCGTCAACGGCTACGACTTCACGGCGGCCTCGCGCCAGCCCGATCCCGCGCGGCTGCTCAAGGGCTACCACACGGCGGCCTCGACGCTGAACCTCATCCGCGCGTTCACGCAGGGCGGTTTCGCCGACCTGCGCGAGGTGCACTCGTGGAACAAGGGCTTCGCCACGAACCCGGCCAATGCCCGCTACGAGGGTCTCGCGGGAGAGATCGACCGCGCCATCAAATTCATGGAGGCGGCGGGAGCCAACTTCGACGAACTGCGCGGTGTCGAGTTCTACACGGGCCACGAGGGCCTGCTCATGGACTACGAGCGCCCGATGACGCGCATCGACTCGCGCACGAACACCCCGTACAACACGTCCTCGCACTTCCTCTGGATCGGTGAGCGCACGCGCGAGCTCGACGGCGCCCACGTCGACTACTTCTCGAAGATCCGCAACCCGATCGGCGTCAAGCTCGGCCCCACGACGAGCACCGACACGGCGCTCGCGCTGATCGACAAGCTCGACCCCGAGCGCGAGCCGGGCCGCCTGACGTTCATCACGCGTATGGGCGCCGGGAAGATCCGCGACGCGCTGCCCCCGCTGCTGGAGGCCGTCAAGGACTCGGGCGCGACGCCGCTGTGGGTCACCGACCCGATGCACGGCAACGGCATCACGACGCCCACGGGCTACAAGACGCGTCGCTTCGACGACGTCGTCGACGAGGTGCGCGGCTTCTTCGAGGCGCACCGCGCGGTGGGGACGTTCCCCGGCGGCATCCACGTCGAGCTCACGGGCGACGACGTCACCGAGTGCCTCGGCGGCTCGGAGATGATCGACGAGGCGACGCTCGCCACGCGCTACGAGAGCCTGTGCGACCCGCGCCTGAACCACATGCAGAGCCTCGAGCTGGCGTTCCTCGTCGCCGAGGAGCTCGAGAAGCGCTGACCCGGGCTTTCGCCCGCCACGACACTGCCCTGCCTGCGGATGACCGCGGAGCAGGGCAGTGTCGTCTGTCGTCGTGTCAGCCGGTCGCGGTGATCTGCAACGTGATCGTCGTGCCGCGCACGTGCATGCTGCCGCCGGCCGGATCCTGCGCCGTGACCTTCGTCAGACCGTCGGGCCAGATGTTCCACAGCGCCGAGTACGACACCTCGAACCCCGCGCCGCGGAGCGTCTCGGCCGCCGCATCACGCGTCTGGCCGACGACATCGGGCACCTCGAAGAGCGGGGGACCGGTCGAGACGATGAGGGTGACGACGTCGCCGGGGCGCCAGTTGCCGTCGTCGTCGCGACCGAGGATCCCGATGACGTCGCCCCGCGCGATGCTGGTGCTCGCCTCCGTGCGGTTGTCCTCCGCGACCTCGAGTCCCGCGTCGGTGAGCGTGCGCGTCGCGCGCTCGACGCTCATGCCCGACACCTCCGGCACGGCTCCGCGTGAGACGAGCAGCGTAGCGGCGTCGCCCTGGCGGACGAGGCATCCCTCGGTGCAGTCGACCGGGTCACCGCCGGCCGCGGGCGTCACGGACGCGCGGATGACGGTGCCCGCGGCGACATCCGGATCGAACTCCGCCTCGGCCTGATCGGCGACCGCGACGACGTTCTGCCGCAGCAGTTCGCGCGCCGCCTCCTCGGTCTGCCCCGCGAGCGCGGGGATAGACACCTCGGCGGGCCCCCGCGAGACGTAGATCGTCACGACCGCGTCGCGGTCGAGCCGTGCCCCCGGGTCGGGATCGGTGCGGATCGTCAAACCCTCTTGGACGTCGAGGCTGTTCTCGCCGGACTCAGTGGCCTGCAGACCCTGCGCGGCGAGGGCGCCCTGCGCCTCGTCGAAGGTCAGCCCGCGGACGTCGGGCACCGCGACGAGCGAGCCCGGTCCCGAGCCGAACCACCAGCCGGTGCCGCCGGCGAGGGCGGCCAGGGCGATGACCAGCATGACCAGCCACGCGCCGCGCGTGCGATTGCGACGGGACTGACGGCGCAGTCGCGTCGCGTTGTCGACATCGGTGGTGACCGGGGGCGCCGTGAAGGTGCCGGGCATCAGCTTGGTGACCTCGCCCGAGCCCGATCCGTCGTCATCGGTGACGACCTCGGCCGCGCCGGCCGGCGCGGTGCGCACGACCTGCGGGAAGACGCCCAGCTCACGCTCGATCTCGCGCAGCCGGTCGAGCATGACCTTGGCGTCGAGGGGGCGTTCGTCGGGTTCGCGTTCGGTGGCCCACAGAACGAGCTCGTCGAGCTGTTCGGGCACGCCGGGGTTCTTCGCGCTGGGACGGGGAACCGAGTCGGTCGCGTGCTGATAGGCGATCTGCATCGGCTGCTCGCCCTTGTAGGGCTGCTCGCCGGCGAGCATCTCGTACAGCAGGATGCCGAGCGCGTAGATGTCGCTGCGGGCGTCGGCGGTGCCGCGGGTGACGAGCTCGGGTGCCAGGTAGGCGATCGTGCCCAGCAGCATCTGGCCGGTCGCGGTGTTCGCGGTCGTGGCGCGCGCGAGACCGAAGTCGCCGATCTTGATCCGCCCGTCCTCGGCGAGCAGCACGTTCTCGGGCTTGACGTCGCGGTGCACGATGCCGGCGCGATGGGCGGCAGCGAGCCCCGACAGGATCGCGTCCATGATCGTGATCGTCTGGGGGATGGTGAGGCGTTTCTGCTCGCGCAGCAGCTCGCGCAGCGTGATCCCCGGCAGGTACTCCATCACCAGGTAGGCCATCTCGCCGTCCTGGCCCTGGTCGAAGACGTTGACCACGTGCGGGTCGGCCAGGCGTGCGGCCGAGCGCGCCTCCTGGATGAACCGGCTCTGGAAGACCGAGTCGTCGGACAGGTGGCCGTGCATCACCTTCAGGGCGACGCGGCGCTCAAGCCGCAGGTCGGTCGCGACGTAGACCGTCGCCATGCCACCGCGGGCGATGCGAGCACGGACGCGGTATCGCTGGTCGACCAGTCGGCCGATCAGCGGGTCGGTCTGCTGGCTCATGCTCACGGAGCGATTCTACGGAGCGGATGCCGCCAGCCCGGGCAGCGGCTCACCCTCGGGGCACCCGCGTTCCCCGGGTATCAGCCGAGCGCGGCCAGCCAGAGGTACGCCTGCTGCTCCCATTGGCCGTAGCGCTCGGGGTGTGCGGACACCTGCACGGCCTGCGCCGCGTCGGTGAAGGGCAGCGACTCCCATCCGGGGATGTCGAGCAGCCCCCGCGTGTCGGTGCCGTTCGGGTCTCCGGCGCCGCCGTAGAACGTCGCGGCCGATCGGGCAGGGTCGCGCACCTGGTCGGGCGTCCCCCATCCGGTGCTCGGTCGCTGCTGGAACAGGCCGAGCGAATCGCGGTCGCCCCAGTCCAGGTTCCGGATCCAGGACTCCACCATTGCCGTCGCCAGGGCGATCGCGATCCCGCGATCGGGCACCCCGCGCTCGCGTCCGACCTGGATGATGAGGCGGGCATTGGCGATCTGCTCGGCGTCCAGGCCGAGGTCGGGCGCCGGGGTCACCACGGCGGCGGGCGCTGCGGCCGCGCCTGGGATCACCAGGGACTGGCCCGGGTAGATGATCGACGAGCGGTCCATGCCGTTGGCGGCGAGGACGGCGTCGAGGGCGAGGCCGTGCTTCGCGGCGATCGCCGACAATGTTTCGCCCGCGCTCACCGTGTGCGACCCGGCGGCGATGGGTGCCTCAGCGGGCGCGGCCGCGACGGCGGCCGCGGGAGCCGCCGGTCCGCTACCGGGCACCGTGAGGGTCTGACCGGGGAAGATCACGGCGTCGCCGGCGAGCCCGTTGGCTCCCAGCAGCTCGGCGACCCCGATCCCGGCGGCGCGCGCGATGGACCACGGCGTCTCACCGGCCGCGACGGTGTGCGAGCGGGCGGTGCCGACCGGCGCCGCGGCGGGCGTGCTCGGTGCTGAGTTGCCGGAGAGGCGGATGACGTCACCGGGACGGATGACGGAGGACCAGTCCAGACCGTTCCATGCCAGCAGGTCCGCGGTGCGCAGTCCGTGCTGGGCGGCGATGCGGCTGACGGTGTCGCCCAGACCCACCACGTGCTGGTCCGGCCGGCTCGCCGGCTGAACCGCCGTCGACGCGGTCGAACGCAGGGCCCGCGCGTCGTGTCCGAACGCGGAGTCCCGCTGCTGCGGTTCGGCGGCAGCCGCAGGTTGAGCGCTCAGGCTCAGTGCGATCGAGCCCACGACGGCGGGCGCGACGACGCTGCTCAGTCGGTGGCGAACGCGGCGGGGGTGGGGGATCGGCTCGCGATGCACGGGGGTCCCTTCTCGGAGGTCTCCGAAACGCTGACACGGGCCTGTGAGAGGTGTCAACCGAAGTGACGCCTGTTACTGATGTGAAAGCACCGCTGCGTCCTCGCGCCGGCTCGCGGCGGAGGTGGGATAGTGAAGAGGTGAGCGATGCCGAAAACCCCGTCATTCCCGTGTCCTGGCTGACCCTTCCCGAGGTCGTCGAGCTGACGGGCGAGTCGCTGAGCCGCGTCCGTCGCCTGCTGGATGAGAATCACCTCATCGGCAGCCGCCGGGACGGGGTGTTCCGCGTTCCCGGTCTGTTCTTCCTCGACGGCGCTCCGCTGTCATCGCTGCGGGGGACGATCACGGTCCTGCACGACGCCGGCTTCTCGGACGATGAGGCGATCGACTGGCTGCTCGCTCCGGAGGAGTCCATCGGCATCGCCCCGATCGAAGCGCTGCGCGCCGGACGCAAGACCGAAGTGCGCCGCGTCGCGCAGACGCTCGCCTGACCCGCTCCGCCGGTCAGGCGGAGCGCTCGATCGCGGCGCGCGCGAGCTCACGCAGCGCGGTGATGCCCGCGACCGTGAGCGGAGCGTCGGCGAGCGCCGCCTCCGCTTCGGCGGCGAAGCGCGAGATGTCGGTCTCGAGACGCTCGATCGCGCCGCTGGAGCGGATGAGGTCTTGCAGTCGTGCGATCGCGTTCTCGTCCAGGCCCCGGTCGCCGAGCGCGGTTTCGAGCTCGTCCCGCGCGGCGGTGTCGAGGGTCTCGCACGCGTAGGCGATGAGGACGGTCCGCTTGCCCTCGCGCAGGTCGTCGCCCGAGGGCTTCCCCGTCACGGCGGCGTCGCCGAACACGCCGAGGATGTCGTCGCGCAGCTGGAAGGCGAGGCCCACGGCATGCCCGAAGCTGCTCAACGCATCGCGCTGCGGAGCGTCTGCACCGCCGAGGGCGGCGCCGATGAGGATCGGCTGCTGCACGCTGTACCGCGCCGACTTGTAGGAGGCGATGCGCAGTGCCCGCTGCGCGTGCGAGCCCTCGGGCGCGGAGGCGAAGGCCGCCTCCTCGGCGACGTCGAGGTACTGCCCCACTGTGACGTCGCGACGCATCGTGGCGTACTGCCGTCGTACGTCTGCGGCGTGTCGGTCCGTCGCGATCGACTGCTCGAGCAGATCGTCCGACCAGGCGACGAGCAGATCGCCGAGCAGGACGGCCGCTGCGCGCCCGAACGGCTCGGCGTCGCCGGCCCAGGCCGAGCGGCGGTGGTGGTTCTCGAGCGCGCGGTGCGCGGCGGGCCGGCCGCGGCGGGTGTCGGAGTTGTCGACGAGGTCATCGTGGACGAGCGCTGCGGCCTGGAAGACCTCGAGCGATGCGGCCACGCCCGCGACATCCTGCCCGCCGTCGGTGTCACCGCCCACAGCGGCGAAACCGGCCGCCAGGAAGCGGGCGCGCAGGCGCTTGCCGCCATGGAGACAGGCGAGCGCCGCCTCGACGAAATCGACGGCTTCGCCGCCGAGGTCGGCGACCTCGGCCCGTCGATCCGCGGCGAAGCTTTCCAGTCGCTGGGAAACAGCGGAAATCGGGTCGGGCGAGGTCGTCACGGGCCTAGCCTAGTTCTCGTCAGCGCGCGTAGAATCGGCGCACGAACACCCGAACAGAGGGGGATGCATGCCACTGTCAGAGCAGGAGCAGCGGCTGCTCGATGAGATGGAGCGCCATCTCATGCGCAACGAGGCCGACGTGGTCAGTGCGCCGCGTGAAGGGCAGTCCCTCAGCTACCGGAACATCGTCTACGGCGCTCTCCTCGTCCTCCTGAGTCTCGGCGGTCTCATCGTCGGCGTGTCGACCGGCATCATCGCGATCGGCGTCGTCGCCTTCGTCGTGATGGTCGGTGGCGTCGTCCTCGCCCTGACCCCGGCCCGCAACGGCACCGTGGGCCGCTCGGCCGGCACTGCGGGTACACGGAAGCCCTCGAACTCGTCCGCCAACTTCATGGATCGCATGAACGAGCGCTGGGATCGCCGCAACGGCGAACGCTGACGCCGCACCTCGACTGAAGAGCACCGACCTCCGGGTCGGTGCTCTTTTTTGTGCCCTGGGGGAGGGAGTGGTGCTCGAGCCATAGTGAAGTGGAGGAAAGTGGAGTAAAGTGGGGCCAACCGACGGGCCGGGAGGGGGTGGTGGAGCACCATGCTTCTCGGCACGCACACCCCCAAGCTCGACGAGAAGGGCCGCGTCATCCTCCCCGCCAAGTTCCGCGACGACCTCGGTCCCGGTGTCGTCGTGACCCGCGGTCAGGAACGCTGCCTCTACGTCTTCAGCACGGTCGAGTTCGAGCGCGTCTACGAGCGCATCCGCGAGGCTCCGCTGACGAACAAGCAGGCGCGCGACTTCCAGCGCATGTTCCTCTCGGGCGCCAGCGCCGAGAAGCCCGACAGCCAGAACCGCATCACCGTCCCGCCGCACCTGCGCACCTACGCGGGGCTCGGGCGCGAGCTCGTCATGACCGGTGTCGGCGCCCACGCCGAGATCTGGGACGCCGAGGCGTGGAACGCGTACGCCGCCGGCAACGAGGACGCCTACTCCGACATGGAGGAGGAGGTGATCCCGGGACTCTTCTGACCCGTGGCCGTGATCCTCAGCCGCTGGCCCTGACGCACTTCCCCGGTGTCAGGTCGCAGCGGAGGGGGATCACGGCTCCGGATCGGACCCGCCGCATCATGACGAACCCCGAGATCCACACTCCCGTCCTTCTCGACCGCTGCGTCGAGCTGCTCGCGCCCGCCCTGCACCGTGACGGCGCGGTCGTCGTCGACGCGACCGAAGGGATGGGCGGCCATTCCGAGGCTCTTCTCGAGCGCTTCCCGTCCGTGCGTCTGATCGGACTCGACCGCGACACGGACGCCCTGCGCATCGCCGGCGACCGGCTGGCACGCTTCGGCGACCGCGTGCACCTCGTGCACACCGTCTACGACGGCATCACCGGGGCGCTCGCCTCGGCCGGAGTCGACCGCGTCGACGGCATCCTGTTCGACCTCGGTGTCTCGTCGCTTCAGCTCGACGAGGCCGACCGCGGCTTCGCCTACGCGCAGGACGCGCCGCTGGACATGCGCATGGACCAGACCGCGGGCACGACCGCCGCCGATATCGTCGCGACCTACAGCGAGGGCAACCTCCGCCGCATCTTCGAGCGATACGGCGAGGAGAAGCTCGCGGGCCGTTACGCGCGCGCCATCATCGAGGCCCGTGGCCGGGCTCCGCTCACGCGGTCGGGCGAACTCGTCGACGTCCTCGTCGCCGCGACCCCCGCCGCCGTGCAGCGCGAGCGGTCGGGGCACCCCGCCAAGCGCGTGTTCCAGGCGCTGCGCATCGAGGTCAACGCCGAACTCGCGGTGCTCGAACGCGCGCTGCCGGCGGCACTCGACGCGCTGAACGTGGGCGGGCGCATCGTCGTGATGTCGTACCAGTCGCTCGAGGACCGCCTGGTCAAGCGCGTGTTCGCCGACGCCTCGGCATCGACGGCGCCCAGTGGACTGCCCGTCGAGCTGCCCGAGCATGCGCCGAGGTTCCGGCTGCTGGTGCGCGGTGCCGAGCTCGCCAGCGACGAGGAACGTGAACGCAATCCGCGTGCGAAGCCGGTGCGGCTGCGCGCGGCCGAACGGGTGAGGGAGGCAATGTGAACGGCGACAACACCGCCCGCATCGAGTCGCAGCTCGGTGACGACTTCTTCTCGGCCGTTCCGGGCCGCCTGCCGCGGGAGCGGGGTCGCGACGGCGAGCTGCGGCTCGTCTCTGCAGCCGCTCCACGTCGCCGTCCGCGCATGCTCTACGGCATCGTCGCGGTCTCGGGCGCCGTCCTCATCGGCGCGGTGCAGATGGGCCTGTCGATCCTCACCACCCAGACGTCGTACGAGATCTCCTCACTGACGCAGCAGCAGCGGCAGCTGAGCTGGCAGAAGCAGATTCTCGAAGACGACATCGCGGGGCTGGGATCGCCGCAGTTCCTCGCCGCGAACGCCACCGCGCTCGGGATGGTCATCGCCGAAGCGCCCAACTACCTGCGACTCAGCGACGGAGCCGTCCTCGGCACCTCGGCCGCCGCCGGGGGCGCCTCGAACGTCGACGCTCTCGGCCGCGCCGCGGTCGGCAACTCCCTCGTGGCGGGCGTGCCGCTCATCACGGATCCGGCCGCGAGCCTTGAGACCGGCACCAGCGTCGACGAGATGGTCGGCGCCGATCGTGCGACACCCCCGCCCATCGCCGACGGCCTGCCCGCCCCGAGCACACACTGAGACCCATGACGACTCGAGCCACCCGCAGCCCGCGACGTCGCACGATGGTCGCGCTCCTGATCGTCCTCATCGTTCTCGTCGCGTTCATCGTGCGCCTGGTCGACATCCAGGTCGTGAACGCCGACGACCATGAGAGCGACGCCCGCAATCTCGCGATGGAGGTCGGCGCCAAGCTCTACGGCACCCGCGGCGACATCACCGACACGAACGGCGCGACCCTCGCCACCACCAGCTCGGTGTACGACGCCAAGATCGACCCGAAGCTCGCCGTCGAGGGCATCAAGCGCAAGAACGATGCGGGCGAGACCGTCGCGGTCACCTGGTCGGAACTCGCCGCCGAGATCGCCGCGGTGACCGGACAGGATGCCGCCGAGGTCGAGGGGATCGTCACGACCGCCGTCGCCGCCGACCCCGAGTCGCGGTTCGCCTACCTCGACCGCGGCCTGTCCACCGAGCAGTACCGCGCGCTGGCCGACCTCAATCTGCCGTTCATCGGGTTCGACGCCCATCCCCACCGGACGTACCCCGACGGCGCGGTGGCCGGCAACGTCATCGGTTTCGTCGGATCGGACGAGACCCCCCTCGAAGGCGTCGAGGCGCTGCAGGACTCGTGCCTCCAGAGCAGCGACGGCACGATCCGCTACATGCGCGGGCTCGACGGCGTCGTCATCCCGGGCACCGAGGTGCAGGATCCTGCGCCTGTCAACGGCGGCACGCTGCGCCTGACGATCGACCGCGACCTGCAGTGGTACATGCAGCAGCTGATCGCCGAGCAGACCCAGAACCTGGGTGCCGAGAGCGGCTCGATCCTGGTCGTCGAGGTCGCCACGGGCAAGATCCGCGCGGCAGCGGAGTACCCGAGCGTCGATCTCAACGACATCGCGAGCTCCGACCCCGCCGACCGCGGCAGCCGGCTCTTCCGCGACTCGTACGAGCCCGGCTCGACGTTCAAGCCCGTCACCGCCGCCACCGCGATCGAGGCCGCGGGCCTCACCCCCCTGTCGACGGCGTGGAGCCCCGACCGCATGGAGTTCCCCAACGGCGCGGTCGTCAACGACTCCGAGCCGCATCCGGCCCAGAACCTGACGCTCACGGGTGGTCTCGTGACGTCGTCGAACGTCGCCCTGTCGCAGTTCGGTGCTCAGGTCGACCCGGCCACGCGGCTGGAGTACCTCAAGAAGTTCGGGGTCGGCGAGGGGACCGCGCTGAACTGGTCGGGAGAGCCCAAGGGCACCTACATCCCCACCGAGCAATGGGACAACCAGACGTACTACACGACGACGTTCGGCCAGGCTTTCACCACCACCGCACCGCAGGTCGCCAGCGTCTACCAGACGATCGCGAACGGCGGCGTGCGTCAGCCGCTGAGCCTCGTGGAGTCGTGCACGGCCGCCGACGGAACGGTGACCGAGCCCGACCTGCCCGAGCCGCAGCGCGTCATCCAGGAGAGCACGGCCGAGCAGGTGAGCGTCATGCTCGAGAACGTCTTCACGCAGGGCACGCTCGCCGAAGACATCGCGGTGCCCGGGTACCGCATGGCGGGCAAGACCGGAACGGCCCAGAAGGTCGACCCGGAGACCGGCGCCTACAAGGACAACCTCTACTACACCTCGCTCGTCGGCTACGCGCCGGCGGACGATCCGAAGTATGTTGTCCTGACCGCATTCGATGAGCCCAAGACGCTGCGACTGTCCGCCGCGAACCGTCCCGCCTTCCAGAAGGCGATGACCCAGGTGCTCAAGCACTACCGGATCATGCCCTCGGACTCGCAGACGCCGTTGCTCCCCGTTACCCAGTGATGCGCTACCGCGCATCCGAGGACTGAATCATGATCTCGTTGCCCCTGTCCGACATCGCCTCCGTGCTCTCGGGGACGCTCCATCTCTCCGGCGACGACAGCCCGCAGACGCGCGTCGCGGGCACCGTCGACACGGACTCGCGCAACATCGGCCCCGGCGACGTCTTCGTCGCCAAGCCCGGTGACGCCACCGACGGGCACCTCTTCGTGCCCGCGGCCGCCGAGGCGGGCGCGGCTCTCGCGATCGTCGAGCGCACCGTCGACGCCCCGATCACGCAGATCGTGGTGGCCGACGCGGTGACGGCGCTGGCCGACCTGGCCCGCGAGGTCGTGGCCCGCGTCCGCCGTGGCGGCGACCTGCGTGTCGTCGGGATCACGGGCTCGAACGGCAAGACGACGACGAAGAACCTGCTCGCGCGCATCCTCGAGGACGAGGGGCCCACGGTCGCGCCGCGCGCGTCGTTCAACAACTCCGTCGGCGCTCCGCTGACGATGCTCCGCGTCGCCGACGAAACCCGCTTCCTCGTGAGCGAGTTCGGCGCCGACGGTTCGGGTCAGATCGCGCGTCTGGCTGGGCTCGTCACGCCGGACGTCGGTGTCGTCCTCATGGTGGGCATGGCCCACGCGGGCGGTTTCGGCGGCGTCGAGGCGACGCTGCGCGCGAAGACCGAGCTCGTCGAAGCGGTGCGTCCGGGCGGGGTGGCGGTCTTGAACGCCGACGACGCCCGCGTGGCCACCATGGCGCCGGTGGCGCAGGCGCGCGGCGTGCGGGTCCGCTGGTTCGGCCGCGGGCCCGCGGCCGAGGTGCGGGCAGAGGACGTCGAGGTCGACGCCTCCGGCACGTCCTGCGTCGTCGTCGCGGGAGATGAGCGGGTTCCGATGCGCCTGCGCGTGCTCGGCGAACACCACGTCATGAACGCCCTCGCCGCCATCACGGCCGCGACCGAGCTGGGCGTCTCGATCGCCGATGCGGTCGCCCGCCTCGAGACGGTGGAGCTCGCCGAACGCTGGCGCATGCAGCCGCTCGGATCGGATTCCGTGCGCATCATCAACGACGCCTACAACGCCAGCCCCGACTCGATGGCGGCGGCGCTGCGCACACTGGCCCAGATCACCGGTCCCGACCAGCGGAAGGTCGCCGTCCTCGGTGCCATGAGCGAGCTCGGCGAGTACGCCGGCGAGGAGCACGACCGCGTCGGCCTGCAGGCGGTCCGCCTGCGCATCGAGCGGATCGTCGTCGTCGGCGCGGAGGCCCGCCGCCTGTACCTCGCCGCCGTCGGCGAGGGATCGTGGGACGGCGAAGCGGTGTTCTTCACCGACGCGGATGCCGCCTACGACTACCTCATCGGTGAGCTGCGACCGGGCGATCGGGTGCTGGTGAAGTCGTCGAACTCGGCGGGCCTGCGGCACCTCGGCGATCGTCTGGGAGAATTCTTCTCGTGAGATCCCTGCTGACGGCCGCGACGATCTCGCTCGCGTTCCCCCTCTTCCTGACCCCGCTGTTCATCCGGCTCTTCGAGAAGCTCGGCTGGGGTCAGGTCATCCGCACCCCCGACGACGCGACGAATCCGAGCCACCACGCCAAGCGGGGCACGCCCACGATGGGCGGGATCATCTTCATCGTCGGCGCCGTCGTCGGCTATCTCGTCGGCACCTTCACCGGGGGAGCGCCGCCCACCATCTCGGGCCTGCTCGTCATCTGGATGATGGTGGGGCTCGGCATCGTCGGCTTCATCGACGACTACATGAAGGTGCGCCAGCAGCGCAGTCTCGGGCTCTCGGGATGGCGCAAGGTCGCGGGTCAGATCATCGTCGCGGTGCCGTTCGGCATCGCCGCCCTGATGTTCCCCAACGCCAGCGGTGAGACGCCCGGCAGCGCGTACATCTCGTTCTTCCGCGATATCGACTGGCTGTCCTTCATGACGCTCGGCGCGGTCATCGGGTGGGTGCTGTACCTCGCGTGGATCTCGTTCCAGGCGGTGGCGTGGTCGAACGCGACCAACCTGACCGACGGGCTCGACGGTCTCGCGACGGGGGCGGGCATCTTCACGATCTCCGCGTACAGCCTCGTCACGTTCTGGCAGTTCCAGCAGCGCTGCGCGAGCGGCGCCCTCGTTCCGGCGTACGAGGCCGCGTGCTACACGACGCGCGACCCGATGGACCTCACCATCATCTCGGCGTCGTTCGTCGGCGCCCTCGTCGGCTTCCTGTGGTGGAACGCCCCGAAGGCGAAGGTCTTCATGGGCGATGTCGGCTCGATGGCCATCGGCGGCGTCATCGTCGCGATGGCGGTGCTCTCGCACACCGAGCTGCTCGCCGTGATCATCGCTGGGGTCTTCATCATCGCCCCCGGCTCGGTGATCCTGCAGCGCTATTATTTCAAGGCGACCGGCGGCAAGCGCCTGTTCCTGATGAGCCCGTTCCACCACCACCTCGAGATGCGCGGCTGGCCCGAGGTCACGATCGTGGTGCGCATGTGGATCATCGCGGGCATGCTCGCGGTGGGCGGCGTCGGCCTCTTCTACGTCGCATGGCTGGCGGCGGTATGAGCGCCCGGCTGGACTCTCTGACGAGCTGGAACGCCGACTGGACGGGTCTGCGCGTCGCCGTGCTCGGCCTGTCGGTCACGGGTTTCTCGGTCGCCGACACGCTGACCGAGTTGGGTGCACAGGTCCTGGTCGCGACGGAGGGCGCCGACGCCGAGTACGCCCGCCTCCTGCCGGTCATCGGGGCGACGCTCTACGACGGCACCCTGCAGACGGTTCCCGACGCGCTCGTCGCGCACGCCCCCGAGGTCGTCATCGCATCGCCGGGCTTTCCTCCGCATCATCCCGTCATCCGGTGGGCGCGCGAGAGCGGCGTCGCCGTGTGGGGCGACATCGAGCTCGCCTGGCGCGTGCGCGACAAGGTCGTCCGTCCCGACGGGCGCCCCGCCGACTGGGTGTTCATCACCGGCACCAACGGCAAGACGACGACGACCCAGCTGACGGCGTCCATGCTCGTCGCGGGCGGGCTGCGTGCGGCACCCTGCGGCAACATCGGTGTGCCGGCGCTCGATGCGGTGCGCGACCCGTCCGGATTCGACGTGCTCGTCGTCGAGCTCTCGAGCCACCAGCTCTGGTACCTCGGGCTCGCCGCCGAGGCGGGTCAGCCGTCGCCGCACGCGAGCGTCTGTCTCAACCTCGCGGACGATCACCTGGAGTGGCACGGGTCGTTCCAGGCCTACCGCGACGCGAAGGCGCTCGTGTACCGCAACACCCGCATCGCGTGCGTGTACAACAAGTCCGATGTCGCGACCCGCGAGATGGTCGAAGAGGCGGAGGTCGTCGAAGGATGCCGCGCCATCGGGTTCGACCTCGGCGTCCCCGGTCCGAGCGATGTCGGCCTCGTCGACGGCATCCTGGTCGATCGTGCCTTCCACGCCGAGCGGCACACGTCGGCGCTCGAGCTGACCACGGTCGACGAGCTCGCCGCCCGCGACCTCGCCGCCCCCCACGTCGTCGCCAACATCCTCGCCGCCGCCGCGCTCGCGCGGTCTCTCGACGTCGAACCCGCCGCGATCCGCGACGCGCTCCTCGCGTTCCGGCTCGACCCTCACCGCATCGAGGTCGTCGCACGCGCGGCGGGCATCACCTGGGTCGACGACTCGAAGGCGACGAACCCGCACGCCGCGTCCTCGTCGCTGGCCGCCTTCCCGGGCGCGGTGTGGGTCGTGGGCGGACTGCTGAAGGGCGTCGACATCTCGGCGCTCGTCGCGGCGCGAGGTGGAGCGTCCAAGGCGGCCATCGTCATCGGTGAGGACCGGACCGAGGTCGTCGCCGCGTTCGAGCGACACGCGCCCGCAGTTCCCGTGTTCGAGGTGGACGCGACTCAGACTGAGGATGTCATGGCTCGGGTCGTCGAACTGGCGGTCGGGGTCGCGGGCGAGGGGGACGTCGTGCTCCTCGCTCCCGCGGCGGCATCCTTCGACCAGTTCGCCTCCTATGCCGACCGCGGCCGCCGTTTCGCGCAGGCCGTGCGCGAACGGATCGGAAGGGGAGACGGTGACCACGACACCGAGCAGCCCACTGGGTCCGACGGCGGACACTGACACCGGCTCGGCGCCGCGCGGCGGTTTCGCTGCGCGGGTCTCACTCGGACGGGTCTTCGCGCCCGTGCCGAGCGAGTTCCTGCTGCTGGCCTCCACGGCGCTGATCCTGACCGGCTTCGGGTTGGTGATGGTGCTGTCGGCGACGATGGCCACCGCCAACGCGAGCCCGTTCGACACCTTCCTCAAGCAGGCCGTCTTCGCCGCCGTCGCGATCCCGCTGATGTTCGTCGCGAGCCGGATGCCGGTGCGCTTCTGGAAGCGCATCGCCTGGCCGGCGCTCATCGCCGGCCTTCTGCTGCAGCTGCTGGTGTTCGTCCCGGGGCTGGGCGTCCACAACGACGGCAACACGAACTGGATCTCGATCGCCGGGTTCCAGGCGCAGCCGTCGGAGTTCCTGAAACTCTCGCTCGCGCTGTGGCTGGGCTTCGTGCTCTATCGCAAGCGCACGCTGCTGACGAAGTGGCAGCACGTCTTCATCCCGGTCGTCCCGGTCGGTGCGCTGGTGATCGGCACCATCATGGCCGGGCACGACCTCGGCACCGCGATGATCGTGATGTCGATCCTCCTCGGCTGCCTGTTCTTCTCCGGGGTCAAGCTGCGCCTCTTCCTGCTGCCCCTCATCGGTGTCGTGGCGGCCGCCGCCGTGTTCGCGGTCACCAGCCCGAACCGCATGGCGCGCATCATGAGCTTCCTCAACGTCGACTCGACGGACTGCTACTTCGCCGACGCGGGCTCGTGCTATCAGCCGCTGCACGGCATCTGGGCGCTCGCGAGCGGTGGCATCTTCGGCCTCGGGCTCGGCAACTCGCGCGAGAAGTACCAGTGGCTCCCCGCGGCCGCGAACGACTACATCTTCGCGATCGTCGGCGAGGAGCTCGGGCTCATCGGCTGCGCCGTCGTCCTCGCGCTCTTCGCCCTCTTCGCCGTCGGCGCGTTCCACGTCATCCGAAAGACCGACGACCCGTTCGTCCGCATCGTCTCGGGCGGCATCACCATCTGGATCGTCGGGCAGGCGCTCGTGAACATCGGCGTCGTGCTGCGGGTGTTCCCCGTGCTCGGTGTTCCGCTGCCCTTCATGTCGCAGGGCGGCACGTCGCTGATGTCGGTGCTGCTGGCGTGCGGTGTACTGCTCTCGTTCGCGCGGACGCTTCCGGTCCGCTCGCCGCTGGCCGTCGCGCCGGTCGGGGGCCGTGTCGCGCCGCGCGTCGAGCCCGCTCGGGCCGGTGCCGTGCGCCGGTAGGCTCGATCGGTGACCACGTACCTCCTGGCCGGCGGCGGGACCGCTGGGCACGTCAATCCGCTCCTCGCTGTCGCCGACGCTCTGCGTGAGCGGCGCCCCGACGACTCCGTGCTCGTCCTGGGAACGCGCGAGGGCCTCGAGTCCCGTCTCGTGCCCGAGCGCGGCTACGAGCTGCTCGTGGTCGACAAGGTGCCGTTCCCGCGCCGTCCGAATGCGGCGGCCGCTCGGTTCCCGGTGCGCTGGCTGCGCGCCGTCGGACAGGTGCGGGCGCATATCCGCCGACACGGCGTCGACGTGGTCGCGGGCTTCGGTGGATACGCCGCCGCGCCCGCCTACGTCGCGGCCAAGCGGGAACGCGTGCCCTACATCGTGCACGAGGCCAACGCCCGTCCCGGGCTCGCGAACGTCCTCGGCGCGCGCGGAGCCGCGGCGACGGGCATCGTCTTCCCCGGCACGCCCCTGCGGGGGGCGCGGGTGGTGGGGATGCCGCTGCGCCGCGAGATCGTCGGCCTCGACCGGCAGGCTCGCCGCGCCGAGGCCGCCGCCGCGTTCGGGCTCGACCCGGCCCGCCCCGTCGTACTCGTCTTCGGCGGATCCCTGGGTGCGCGCCGCTTGAACGAGGCCCTCGCCGGATCGTGGCAGGATCTCGTGGCCGCCGGGTGGCAGGTGCTCCACGCGACCGGTGAGCGCAACGAGACCGCGGCGCCGGCGGCATCCGACTATCGCGTCGTGCCGTACCTCGACCGCATGGACCTCGCGTTCGCGGTCGCCGACCTCGTCGTCTCGCGCTCGGGCGCCGCGACCGTGAGCGAAGTCAGCGCCCTCGGCATCCCGGCCGTCTACGTGCCCTACGCGGTGGGCAACGGCGAGCAGGCGCTCAACGCCGCCGATGCGGTGCGCGCGGGCGCGGCGCGCATCGTGCCCGACGCGGAGTTCACCGCCGAGCGGGTGCGCTCGGAGATCGTGCCACTGCTGGGCGACGCATCCGCTCTCGATGAGATGCGCCGTGCGGCCGCCGGCGTCGGGACGCGCGCGGGCGCAGCGAACGTCGTCGCGATGCTCGATGAGGCGTTGGCTCGCTGACGCCACCGCACCGGGCGTGGCGGGCGGGCGTCCAGCCGCGGCGACCTAGACTTATCGGGTCATGATCAGACCCGACTTGAGCCTTCCCATCCCCGCTGACATCGGTGCGGCGCACTTCATCGGCATCGGTGGATCGGGGATGTCCGGTCTGGCCGGCATGTTCCTCGACCGCGGCATCCGCGTGTCGGGATCCGACCGTGCCGACAGCCCGACCATGCGCGCGCTGGCCGCACGCGGCGCGACGGTGCACGTCGGCCATGACGCGGCGCACCTTCCCGACGACGCCGACACCGTCGTCCACACGGGCGCCATCTGGCCCGAGAACCCCGAGTTCCTGCTCGCCAAGGAGCGCGGCCTGCACGTCATCCACCGCTCGCAGGCGCTGCACTGGCTCATTGGCGGGCGTCGGCTCGTCTCGGTGGCCGGGGCGCACGGCAAGACGACCTCGACCGGGATGATCGTGACCGCGCTGCGCGGCCTGGGCACGCGACCGACTTTCGTCAACGGCGGCGTGATCGCCGACCTCGGCGTCTCGAGCGGTACCGGCGACGACGACCTCTTCGTCATCGAAGCCGACGAGTCCGACGGCACGTTCCTGCTGTACGACACCTCTGTTGCCCTCATCACCAACGTCGACCCCGACCACTTGGACCACTGGGCGACGCGGGATGCCTTCTACGAGGGCTTCGTCACCTTCGCCGATCGCGCTCGCGAGGCGGTCGTGATCTCGGCGGACGACGCCGGCGCGCGCCGCGTCGCGGCCGGCCTCACGCATCGGAACGTCCTCACCTTCGGTGAGGCGGAATCGGCCGACGTGCGCCTGACGTCGATCGTCACCGAAGGCCCCGTCGCGTTCGCGCTCACCCACGCGGGGCGCACGGTCGAGGCGCGCCTCGCCGTGCCGGGCGCGCACAACGCCGTCAACGCCGCCGGAGCGGTCGCCGTCCTCATCGCCCTCGGTCACGACCTCGAGCGCGCCGTCCGAGCGGTCGAGGGCTTCGGTGGCACCGCGCGCCGCTTCGAACTGCACGGGGTGACGCGCGGCGTCAGTGTGTACGACGACTACGCGCATCACCCCACCGAGGTCGCCGCCGCTCTCGCGGCAGCGCGGACCGTCGTCGGCTCGGGACGCATCATCGCGCTGCACCAGCCGCACACGTATTCGCGCACGCAGGAGATGTTCCGCGAGTTCGCCGACGTGCTCGAGTCGCACGCCGACCACACGGTGGTGCTCGACGTGTACGGCGCGCGTGAAGACCCGGTGCCCGGTGTCACGGGCGAGCTGGTGAGCGGGGCCTTCACCGACCCCGAGAACGTCCACTTCGTCGCCGACTGGCAGGCCGCCGCCGACTACACCGCGAGCGTCGCGCGCGACGGCGACTTCGTCGTGACCCTCGGATGCGGCAACGTCAACCTCATCATCCCGCAGGTCCTGCAGTCGCTGGCGCGGACGGGGGAGTAGTCCGTGCGCCGGCCGAGCCCGCTTCCGCCGCCGTCGCGGCCGAACGGCACGCGCACGCAGGAGCGGGGCGACACCGAGCGATCCGCGCTGACGCCGCGTCGCGTCGACCCGCCACGACGCGACGCCTCACCGGCCGCGGCGGGCGACCAGTCGCAGACCCAGCCCCTCGAGCCGCTCTGGGACCAGCGCGGTCGCGATTACGGAATCGCCCCGATCATCCCGTTCGATTCGCCGACGCGGCCGGCTGATGCATCGTTATCTGACGAGCATGCCTCCGGCGATACCGGCGATACCTGCGATACCGGCGATACCGGCGATACCGGCGACACCGCCAAGCTGACGCCGCGGGACGTCTGGAGCGCGGCGCGCGAGCGTCGCCGTGCGCTGCGCCGAGAGGTCCGTCGGTTCACGGCCCGGCAGCGCCGCCGGCGCCGCGTGTGGATCGTGTCGCTGTCGATCGTGGCCGCGCTCGTCCTCGGCTCCGTCGGGGCCGCGTACAGCCCGCTGTTCTCGGTCGAGCGCGTCACCGTCGTCGGGACGACGCAGCTCGATGCCGGCGCGGTGCAGAGCGCCCTCGCCGACCAGCTCGGCACCCCGATGCCGCTCATCGACGAGAGCGCGATCAAAGCCGCCCTCGTGTCGTTTCCCCTCGTGGAGTCCTACAGCCTCGAGGCGCGCCCGCCGCACGAGCTGATCGTCCGGATCGTCGAGCGCACCCCCGTCGGCGCGGTGCAGGGCGACGCCGGATACACGCTGGTGGATGCCGCGGGCGTCGCGCTGTCGACGACGCCCGAGCCTCCCGCGGGTCATCCTCTCCTGGAGGTCGAGGGTGGACTGACCTCCCCGACCTTCGCCGCAGCGGGTCAGGTGTTCCGTGCTCTTCCCGAAGACCTGCGCGCCCAGGTGACGACGGTCTCGGCGACGACGCCGAACGACGTGACGCTGACCCTCGCCGACGGCCGCTCGGTCGTGTGGGGCGGCCCGTCGGAGTCGGGGAAGAAGGCGGTCACGCTCGCCCAGCTGATGGCCGTCCGTCCCGATGCGTCGGGGTACGACGTGTCGTCGCCGCAGGCCGCCGTCGTCCGCTGACGCGCTCCGGTTCCGGGTGCGTCGCGACCGTCCGATCGAGCGCGGGAACACCGCCGGAATCGGGATGTCGCGACACGCCGCCCGCATCCCGGCGGCGCGTCCCGCAGTGCGTAACTTCAACTCAGGAATTGCATACTCGGCAATTCTTTAAACCTCTACATGAGGTTGAAGGTTTAAGAGCACGGGTTCGGGACGAGATGGAGGCCGGCATGAGCCAGAACCAGAACTACCTCGCGGTGATCAAGGTCGTCGGTGTGGGCGGTGGCGGCGTCAACGCCGTCAACCGGATGATCGAGCTGGGGCTGCGGGGTGTGGAGTTCATCGCGGTGAACACCGACGCCCAGGCGCTGCTCATGAGCGACGCGGACGTCAAGCTCGACGTCGGTCGCGAGCTGACGCGCGGCCTTGGGGCCGGCGCCGATCCCGAGGTGGGCCGCCGTGCCGCCGAGGACCACGCCGAGGAGATCGAGGAGGCGCTGGCGGGTGCCGACATGGTGTTCGTCACCGCGGGCGAGGGTGGTGGCACCGGAACCGGTGGCGCACCCGTGGTCGCCCGCATCGCCAAGTCGATCGGTGCCCTCACCATCGGTGTCGTGACCAAGCCGTTCTCGTTCGAAGGACGTCGTCGGCAGAGCCAGGCCGAGGCCGGCGTGTCGAAGCTCAAGGAAGAGGTCGACACCCTCATCGTCGTCCCGAACGACCGCCTGCTCGAGATCAGCGACCGCGGCATCTCCATGGTCGAGGCCTTCGCGACCGCCGACCAGGTGCTGCTCGCCGGTGTTCAGGGCATCACCGACCTCATCACGACGCCCGGTCTGATCAACCTCGACTTCGCCGACGTCAAGTCGGTCATGCAGGGAGCCGGCTCCGCGCTCATGGGCATCGGTTCCGCCCGCGGTGCCGACCGTGCGATCAAGGCCGCCGAGCTTGCCGTCGAGTCGCCGCTGCTCGAGGCGTCGATCGAGGGCGCGCATGGCGTGCTGCTGTCCATCCAGGGCGGGTCGAACCTCGGCATCTTCGAGATCAACGACGCCGCTCAGCTGGTGAAGGAGGCCGCGCACCCCGAGGCCAACATCATCTTCGGCACCGTGATCGACGACACTCTCGGCGATGAGGTCCGCGTCACCGTCATCGCCGCTGGCTTCGACGGCGGCGAGCCTCAGGCCCGCATCGAGCCGATCGCGGCGGCCCGCCCGTCGGCCCCGCCGGTGCTGCCCGAGGTCCCCGCCGAGGACGCCGTGAAGCCGGAGCCGGTCGAGCGCCGCGAGACGAAGGACGCCGTGCCGGTGGCCGCCAAGAACGACTCGTACGACTCGGTGTTCGGTGACGACGATCTCGACATCCCCGACTTCCTGAAGTAACCGTCTCGTCCATGCCGGATCTTGCCGAACGGCTCGCCGACGTCGACGCCCGCATCGCTGCCGCGGTGCGGGCGTCGGGTCGTGCGCCGGACGAGGTCACCCGCATCGTCGTGACGAAGTTCCACCCGCCCGAGCTCGTCACCCGGTTGCACGCGCTCGGTGTGCGCGATGTCGGCGAGAACCGTCAGCAGGAGCTGACGGCCAAGCGTGCGGTCCTCGAGGGGACGGCCCCCCTGCGCTGGCACTTCATCGGGCAGGCGCAGACGAACAAGGCACGCGCCGTGCGCGCCGCGGCGGATGCCGTCCACTCGGTCGATCGCGCGCGGATCGCGGATGCCCTGCACGCGGCGGACCCCGAGGGGGAGCCGCTCGACGTGCTGCTGCAGGTCAACCTGACCGACGACCCGGGCCGTGGCGGTGCGCGACCCGACGACGTCGAGGCGCTCGGCGAGCATCTGCTCGCGTCCTGCCCCTCGCTGCGTCCACGCGGCGTGATGGCCGTCGCCCCCCTCGAGGAGGAGCCGGCCGCCGCGTTCGCGCGTCTGGCCGCCGCGTCGGCGACACTGCGTTCGGTTGTACCCGATGCGACCTGGATCTCCGCCGGAATGACCGGCGATTTCGTCGATGCGATCGCGGCGGGTGCGACACACCTGCGGATCGGGTCGGCAATCACGGGACCGCGCCCGGACCGCGGATAGCCTCGGAACAGACGAGCAAACGGAGGATGCGATGTCGAACCCGCTGAAGAAGACCATGGTGTACCTGGGCCTCGCAGATGAGGAAGAAATGTACGAAGAGCCGCAGGCCGAGCAGCAGGCTCGCCGTGACAACAAGCCGGTCGAGAAGCCGGCTGCGCCCGTCACGCCCCTGCACCGCCCCGCCGTCGTGCGTCAGCCGACGACCGGTACCGTCAGCGAGATCCTGACCGTCCACCCGAAGCAGTACCGCGACGCGCAGGTGATCGCCGAGAACTTCCGCGAGGGCGTTCCCGTGATCATCAACCTGTCGCAGATGAGCGACGCCGACGCGCGTCGTCTGATCGACTTCGCCAGCGGTCTGTCCCTCGGTCTCTACGGCCGCATCGAGCGTGTGACGAGCAAGGTCTTCCTGCTCTCGCCCGAGAACATCGCCGTCTCCGGCGACGGCGCCGTGGCTCAGGCTGAGCCCGAGGCGGCGCCCTTCGCCCAGTGATCTGACGTGGATGTCGTCGGCCTGATCGCCTCGATCGTCTACTTCGCACTCCTCGTCTACATCCTGATCCTGTTCGTCCGGCTGATCCTGGAGTACATCCCGCTGTTCAATCGGGAGTGGCGCCCGCGCGGCGTCGTTCTCGTGCTCGCCGAGGTCGTGTACACCGTGACCGACCCGCCGATCAAGACGCTGCGCCGCGTCATTCCTCCGATCCGACTCGGCGTCATCGCAATCGACCTGGCATTCCCGCTGACCATGCTGGGCTGCTTCATCCTGCTGTCGATCACGCGGGCGGTTGCGGCTGCCTGAGCCGCTCCGGCCGGCGTCGTCGCGGCTGCGGAGGCGTCGGACTATGCTGGTCGGGTACGGCCCGCTGCGGCGGGTGCCGGCTGACCGGCCCGCGTCGTGAGCCCTGAAAGAGGACAACACCATGGCTTTGACCCCTGAAGACGTCGTCACCAAGCAGTTCCAGCACGTGCGATTCAAGGAAGGCTTCGACCCCGATGAGGTCGACGACTTCCTCGACGAGATCGTCGTCGAGTGGCGCAAGACGATCGCCGAGAACGAAGAGCTCAAGGCGAAGCTCGCCGCTTACGAGTCGGGTGAGACGCCCGCCGCAGCCTCCAACGACGAGACCGTCGTCGAAGAGGTCCCGGCCCCCGTCGCCGCCGTCGAGCCGGCTCCGGCTCCCGTCTCCGACCCGGCCCCGGCTGCCGCCTCGGCGGGGATCATCGAGCTCGCACAGCGTCTGCACGACGAGCACGTCGCCGAGGGCAAGGCCCAGCGCGACAAGCTGATCTCCGACGCACAGGCTCAGGCCGCGTCCATCATCTCCGAGGCCGAGGCCCGCGGTCGCGACGAGGTCGCCCGCCTCGAGGCCGAGCGCGTGTCGCTCGAGGGACGCATCTCCGACCTGCAGCAGTTCGAGAAGGACTACCGCGGTCAGCTCCGCGGCTTCATCGAGAGCAAGCTCCGCGACCTCGACACGACCGGCGTTTCGGCCGGCGCGTAATCCTTGGCGTCGCACACACGACTGAACGGTCCGGCGGCCGGTACCCTCGTCGCGATTCTCGCGGCAGTGGTGCTGGCCGCCGACCAGTTCACGAAGCATCTGGCGCTGGAGGGGCTGCCCTACCAGCGTGAGGTACCCGTCCTCGGTGATTTCTTCCAGCTGTACCTGACCAAGAACCCCGGCGCGGCGTTCTCGTTGGGCACCGGGGTGACCTGGGTGTTCACGCTCGCGCTGGCCGCGGTCGCTGTCACGGTGATCGTGCTGGCGATCCGCAGCGTGCGGACCCGGTCGTGGGCCATCGTGCTCGGACTGCTTCTCGGCGGGGTGCTCGGCAACCTGACCGATCGTCTCTTCCGCGAGCCCGGGTTCCCCGAGGGGCACGTCATCGACTTCATCCACACGCCCTGGATGTGGCTGTGGTTCCGTCCCGCGATCTACAACGTCGCCGACATCTTCATCGTGACGATGATGATCTCGGTCGCGCTCCTGGTCGTCGTGGGCATTCGCTTCGACGGGACACGCGACCGACCGGCGGCGAAGGACGACGCCGTCGAGACCGCCGACGCGGACGCCTGACATGCCCCAACGCGCGCTTCCCGTCCCCGACGGTCTCGACGGCATCCGCGTCGACGCCGCGCTGGCGAAGCTTCTCGGATTCTCCCGGACGTTCGCCGCCGAGGTGGCCGCCGCCGGCGGCGTCACCCTCGACGGGCGCACCCTCGGCAAGTCCGACAAGCTGACGGCCGGGGGCTGGCTCGACGTCTTCTGGGAGGAGCGCGCCGAAGCGCAGATCGTCCCCGTCGCCGTGCCCGACCTGGGCATCGTCCACGACGACGACGACATCGTGGTGGTCGACAAGCCCGCCGGCGTTGCGGCGCATCCCTCGCTCGGCTGGGAGGGGCCGACGGTGCTCGGCGCGCTCGCGGCGGCGGGATACCGCATCGCCACGACCGGTGCCCCCGAGCGGCAGGGCGTCGTGCATCGCCTCGACGTCGGCACGAGCGGGCTGATGGTCGTCGCCAAGAGCGAGCGGGCGTACACCGCCCTCAAGCGCGCCTTCAAGGAGCGGGAGGTCGAGAAGATCTACCACGCCGTCGTGCAGGGGCACCCCGACCCGCTCTCCGGCACGATCGATGCCCCGATCGGGCGGCATCCCTCGCACTCGTGGAAGTTCGCGGTGACGCCGACCGGCAAGGACTCCGTCACCCACTACGAGACGCTCGAGGCCTTCCCCGGGGCGTCGCTGCTCGAGATCCACCTCGAGACGGGCCGCACGCATCAGATCCGCGTGCACATGGCCGCGCACCGCCACCCGTGCGCCGGCGATCCGCTCTACGGTGCAGATCCCACGCTGTCGGCGCGCCTGGGCTTGACGCGGCAGTGGCTGCACGCGCACCGGTTGGCCTTCGCGCATCCGGTGACGGGGGAGTGGGCGACCTTCGCAGCTCCCTACGCGCCCGATCTCGCGCGCGCGCTCGAGCTGCTGCGCGGCGACTGACCCCGCGTCAGGGCTCGCCGAGCCGTTCGGCGAGGGAGCGGGCCTCGAGCCGGGCCCGCAGCAGACGGCGACCGAGGTCGTCGTGCGCAGCTCGCAGCGCGGTCGCGTCGCCGTGCGCCGCGGCGAGAGTCAGGCCCCCGCGCAGATTGGTCGCCGCCGCACCGAGTCCCGCCGCGACCGCGTCGAGGGCAACGGCGACATCCGCCGAGAGATGGCGATTGCCGACGGCCGACAGGGTCGTCAGGTCGTCGAGCACGTCGAGAGCGACCCGACCGAGCTCCGCCGAGGTCTGCACGGCCTCTGCAGCCGCCGAGACGATCCGCCGGTCGCGTTCGTCTTCGGATCCGTCCTCGGCCGGGCGCAGCGCCGCGCCCAACGCGCCTGAAGCTTCGCCGTCACGCTCGGCCGCCGCGACCGCTCGGGCTCGAAGCGTTCCGAGGTGAGCGTCGAGGCCCGCCGCCTCGGCGGCATCCGAGCTGTAGCGGCACACCATCTGGCCGAGGGCCGCACCGATGGCGGTGATGACGCCGCCCGCCGTGCCGCCGCCCGGATTCCCGCGATCGGCCGCGAGACCATCGAGCAGCGCGTCGAGGCTGGGGCCGGACATCACCGGCCGCCGCGGAAGGTCGCGGGGTCGTCCTCGGGGATCGCGAGCGCGACCTTGCGGACGTGCTCGGGCGCGACGTCCGTCATCGCACCCAGGTCGTAGAAGCCGACCTCCGTCAGCTCGCCGTCGGCGGGGTGGGGGTCGCCCGCGACCCAGGTGCAGCGGAAGACGAGGTCGAGGTAGTCCACCTGGTCTCCGTTGTCGTACGTGATGCGCGGGATCTGGTGGACGAGTGCGAGCCGGTCCACGCGGACCGTGACGCCCGCCTCTTCGAGGCATTCGCGCACCGCGGCGTCGGCGGGTTCCTCGCCCGGGTCGACGATGCCCGACACCGGCTGCCAGCTGCCGTTATCGGCGCGCTTGCCCAGCAGCACCTTCTCGTCGCGGAAGACCACCGCCGTCACGCCCACGAGGGGCAGGGGAGCGGTGCCGATCTTCTCGCGCAGGTCGAGGACGAACTCGGGAGTAGCCATGCGCCCAGCCTAGGTCTCGTGTCCGAGGCCGAACGTAGACTCGGGGGGTGGCATCCGACTCCTTCGTACACCTGCACGTGCACAGCGAGTACTCCATGCTCGACGGTGCGGCCAAGATCGCGGCGATGACACAGGCGGCGTCCGAATACGGGATGCCGGCGATCGCCGTCACCGACCACGGCAACACCTTCGCGGCGTTCGAGTTCTATCGCGCGGCCCAGGCCTCGGGCATCAAGCCCATCATCGGCCTCGAGGCGTACGTGACCCCCGGGACGCACCGCAGCGACAAGTCCCGCGTCGCGTGGGGCTCACCCGAGCAGAAGAGCGACGACGTCTCGGGCTCGGGCGCCTACACCCACATGACGATGTGGAGCGAGAGCACCGAGGGCATGCACAACCTGTTCCGGCTGAGCTCGTTGTCGAGCATGGAGGGCTACTACTTCAAGCCCCGCATGGACCGCGAACTGCTGCAGACCTACGGCAAGGGACTGATCGCCACGACGGGGTGCCCGTCGGGTGAGGTCCAGACCCGGCTGCGCCTCGGACAGTACGACGCCGCCCGAGCCGCGGCGGCCGAGTTCCAGGACATCTTCGGCAAAGAGAACTACTTCGCCGAGATCATGGACCACGGGCTGTCGATCGAGCGGCGCGTGATGACCGACCTGCTGCGTCTGGCCAAGGACCTCGACATCCCGCTGGTCGCGACCAACGACTCGCATTACACCCACCAGCACGAGGCGGACGCCCACGCCGCCCTGCTCTGCGTGCAGTCCGGCTCCACCCTCGACGACCCCAACCGCTTCAAATTCGACGGCGACGGGTACTACATCAAGACCGCGCAGGAGATGCGTCAGCTCTTCCGCGACCACCCCGAGGCGTGCGACAACACCCTCCTCATCGCCGAGCGATGCGAGGTCGAGTTCAACACCTCGGCCAACTACATGCCGCGCTTCCCCGTTCCCGACGGCGAGACCGAAGACAGCTGGCTGGTCAAAGAGGTCGAGGCGGGTCTGCACTACCGATACCCGGGCGGCATCCCCGACAAGGTGCGCAAGCAGGCCGAGTACGAGACCGGCATCATCCTGCAGATGGGATTCCCCGGCTACTTCCTGGTCGTCGCCGACTTCATCAACTGGGCCAAGGACAACGGCATCCGGGTCGGCCCCGGCCGCGGCTCGGGCGCCGGATCGATGGTGGCCTACGCGATGCGCATCACCGACCTCGACCCGCTCGAGCACGGGCTCATCTTCGAGCGGTTCCTCAACCCCGACCGCGTCAGCATGCCCGACTTCGACGTCGACTTCGACGACCGCCGTCGCGGCGAGGTGATCGAGTACGTCACCGAGAAGTACGGTTCCGAGCGCGTCGCGCAGATCGTGACCTACGGCACGATCAAGTCGAAGCAGGCCCTGAAGGATGCCGGTCGCGTGCTGGGCTTCCCGTTCAGCATGGGCGAGAAGCTCACCAAGGCGATGCCTCCCGCCGTCATGGGCAAGGACATGCCGCTCGACGGCATGTTCAACACCGAGCACCCGCGCTACAAAGAGGCGAGCGAGTTCCGCGCGCTCATCGACACCGACCCCGAGGCCAAGACCGTCTTCGACCGGGCACTCGGGCTCGAGGGCCTGAAGCGGCAGTGGGGCGTGCACGCCGCGGGCGTCATCATGTCGTCCGAGCCGCTGCTCGACATCATCCCGATCATGCGCCGCGAGCAGGACGGTCAGATCGTCACCCAGTTCGACTATCCGTCGTGCGAGACGCTCGGTCTCATCAAGATGGACTTCCTCGGGCTGCGCAACCTGACGATCATCTCGGACGCCCTCGACAACATCCGCATGAACCGGGGCGAGGAGCTCGACCTCGAGCACCTCGCGCTCGATGATCGGCCGGCGTACGACCTCCTCACGCGCGGTGACACTCTCGGCGTGTTCCAGCTCGACGGCGGGCCCATGCGGTCGCTGCTCCGACTGATGAAGCCCGACAACTTCGAAGACATCTCGGCTGTCATCGCGCTGTACCGTCCGGGCCCGATGGGCGCGAACTCGCACACCAACTACGCCCTGCGCAAGAACGGCCTGCAGCCGATCACCCCCATCCACCCCGAGCTCGAAGAGCCCCTCCGCGACATCCTCGACACGACGTACGGCCTGATCATCTATCAGGAGCAGGTCATGGCGATCGCGCAGAAGGTGGCCGGCTTCTCGCTCGGACAGGCCGACATCCTGCGCCGAGCGATGGGCAAGAAGAAGAAGTCCGAGCTCGACAAGCAGTACGAGGGCTTCTCGGGCGGAATGAAGGAGCGCGGGTTCGGCGAGGGCGCGATCCAGGCGCTGTGGGACATCCTGCTGCCCTTCTCGGACTACGCCTTCAACAAGGCGCACTCCGCCGCCTACGGGCTCGTCTCGTACTGGACCGCGTACCTGAAGGCGCACTACCCGGCCGAGTACATGGCGGCGCTCCTCACGAGCGTCGGCGACTCGAAGGACAAGATGGCGGTCTACCTCAACGAGTGCCGCCGCATGGGCATCCGCGTTCTGCCGCCGGACGTCGGCGAGTCGATCCGCTACTTCGCGGCCGTCGGCGAGGACATCCGCTTCGGTCTCGGTGCGGTGCGCAACGTCGGAGCCAACGTCGTGGACGGCATCATCAGCGCGCGCGCCGACGACAACTACGTCAGCTTCCACGACTTCCTCACCAAGGTGCCGCTGCACGTGGCCAACAAGCGCACCGTCGAGTCGCTGATCAAGGCGGGGGCGTTCGACTCGCTCGGATCGACCCGCCGCGCCCTCATGGAGATCCACGAGGATGCCGTCGAGGCCGCCGTCGACGCCAAGCGCAAGGCGGCCACGGGCGCCATCGGGTTCGACTTCGACAGCCTCTATGACGAGGCCGAGGAGATCATGCCGGCCAAGGTGCCCGAGCGGCCGGAGTGGACGAAGAAGGACAAGCTCGCGTTCGAGCGCGAGATGCTCGGGCTGTACGTCTCCGATCATCCGCTGGCCGGCCTCGAGATACCGCTGGCCAAGCACGCGTCCACGTCGATCCACGATCTGCTGGCGTCCGAGGACGTCCAGGACGGGGATCAGGTCACCGTCGCCGGGCTCGTCACCAGCGTGCAGCACCGCGTGGCGAAGCAGAGCGGCAACCCCTACGGCATGATCACCGTCGAGGACTTCGACGGCGAGGTGACCGTGATGTTCATGGGCAAGACCTACACGGAGTTCCAGAGCATGCTCGTGGCCGACTCGATCCTGGTCGTCCGTGGCCGGGTGTCGCGGCGAGACGACGGCTTGAACCTGCACGGGCAGTCGGCGTTCTCACCCGACCTCGGATCGTTCGACGCATCGGGACCCCTGGTCCTGCTGCTGCCCGAACAACGCGCCACGGAGTCCACGATCGGTGAGCTGGCGGCCGTGCTGCGCCGCCACAGCGGCGACACCGAGGTGTCGCTGAAGCTGCACCGCGGGGGCGCGGCGAAGGTGTTCGAGGTGCCGATGCCGGTGCGGGTGACGCCCGATCTCTACGGCGAGCTCAAGGGTCTGCTCGGCCCGCAGTGTCTGGGCTGAGCCCGGTAGGATCACACCGCAGCGCAACCGCTGCGACGAAGGGAACATCGTGACCGACGAGAAGCACAACGACTTCGACGACGACCGCCCCGACAACGCAGCGCCGGTCGGCGAGGGCGTATCCGCTGAGCCCACGACGCCGGCGCCGGCCGAGAGCGCCGTGTCGCCGGATGCCGCGGCCGGCCCGGATGCCGCATCCGACGACGCGTCGCGCGCCGACGAAGCGTCGCCCATGACGGACGCGCACGCCCAGCGCGAGCCGGACGCCGCGACGTCCACGGAAACCGGCGTCCCGCCCCAGTACGGTGTCGGCCCGCTCTCGATCCGAGAGACCGCCCTCGTCGGCGTCTGGGCCCTCGCGTTCATCTTCTCGTTCTTCCCGGTCTACGGGCGTTTCGGCTCCGGCTCCTCGGTGTGGGCGGCCGGGATCGACTGGGTGCTCACGATCGGGCTTCCGACGGTCGCCGTCTTCCTCATCGTGCTGCGGCGCTTCTCGCCCCAGGGGATTCGCCGCGTGGGTTCGCTCGGCATCGACCAGTTCGCCTCGGTCGCCTTCTCGGTGTCGGCCACCGTCTGGCTCGGCATCGTGTGGAGCGCGATCGCCGCGCTGGCCCAGACGCGCGTGTTCGTCGCGAGCTGGGTCGTCTGGGTCGAGCTGATCCTCATGCTCGCCGGCGTCGTGCTCACTGTCGTCGCGCCGCACCTGCCCGTCCTCGGTGAGGACTTCCGTCACCGTCCCGAGTCACCCGCGCACCGCCTCGCGCGGGCCGCGCGTCCCGTCGAGCCGCGGCCGCTGGTCGTTCGGCCGGCCGCGGGCGCTTCCGCACCGGACCACCAGGGCACGGCCGGATACGCCGCGCCGACGCAGGCGTACGGCGCACCGGGCCACGTCGAAGGCGCATCCTCGGGAACCGGCTCGTGGGAGGCGGCCCCGGCTGACGCGGCGGAGCCGTTCGATGCGAACGCGACGACCGTGATCGACCAGCAGCCGGCGCAGCAGGCATTCTGGGCCCTCGTCCCCGAGGAGCGCGACGTCCTCGACGAGAGTGGCGCACCGCTGTTCCGCATCGGCCCGACGGCCTGGGCTCTGGTGATCGAGGATCGCGGCGAGGTGTTCGTCGTGCGCCACGAGGACGGTCGGGTGGGGTACCTCCACGACACCCGCGACGTCACCCGCGGCTGAGCCGCCCGCGTCGCGCGCTAGCCTGGAACGATGCGCACCATCGACCTGCGCGGCCGTGAACTCACGGCCGCCGAGCTGCTCGCCGCCGTCCCTCGCGCCGAGGCGGCACGCGGTCTGGCCCTCGCCACGGCCGCCGAGATCGTCCACGACGTCGCGTCGCGCGGCGAGACCTCGCTGCGTGAGCAGGCGGCACGGTTCGACGGCGTCGAGGGCCATGCCGTGCGCGTCCCCGTCGAGCACCTCGACGAGGCGCTGGATGGACTCGACGCGACGGTGCGTTCCGCCATCGAGGAGTCGATCCGTCGCGTACGCCTCGCGTCGGCGGCCCAGGTGCCGCCGGACCGCGTCACCGAGCTCGGACCCGGCGCCCGCGTCGAGCAGCGCTGGCGTCCCGTGCGCCGCGTCGGCGTCTACGTGCCGGGCGGCAAGGCGGTTTATCCCTCGAGCGTCGTCATGAACGTCGTCCCGGCGCAGGTCGCCGGCGTGACGACCGTCGCGCTCGCCTCACCGCCGCAGCGCGACCACGACGGCCGCGTGCACCCGGTGATTCTCGCCGCCGCCCGCCTGCTCGGCGTCTCGGAGGTCTACGCGATGGGCGGAGCAGGCGCGATCGGCGCCTTCGCGTACGGCGTGCCGGACCTCGGCCTCGACCCCGTCGACGTCATCTCCGGCCCGGGCAACAACTTCGTGGCGCTGGCGAAGCGCGTCGTCGCCGGCGTCGTCGGCACCGACTCGGAGGCCGGCGCGACCGAGATCCTCATCGTCGCGGACGACTCCGCCGACCCCGAGCTGGTCGCGGCCGATCTGGTCAGCCAGGCGGAGCACGACGAGCAGGCCGCCGCTGTGCTCGTCACTGCGTCGCCCGAGCTCGCGGCATCCGTCGCCGAACGTGCCGCTGCACGGGCGTCACGGACCCGCCACGCCGAACGCGTCGCGGTCGCGCTCGCGGGCCCGCAGTCGGCGATCGTCCTCGTCGACGACCTCGCCGCCGCGACCGCCTTCTCGAACGCCTACGCCCCCGAGCACCTCGAGCTGCACCTCGCCGACCCGCGCCCGGAGGATTTCGTGAACGCCGGTGCAGTCTTCGTCGGCGCGCACACGCCGGTGAGCCTGGGCGACTACCTCGCCGGGAGCAATCACGTCCTGCCGACGGGCGGTCAGGCGCGCTACGCCGCGGGTCTGGGGGCGGCGACCTTCCTGCGATCGCAGCAGGTGGTGTCGTACGACCGCGATGCGCTGCGCGAGGTGCACGACGGGATCGTCGCGCTGTCGGCATCCGAGCAGCTGCCGGCCCACGGTGAGGCCGTATCGGCCCGATTCGACGCGTAATCTGGGCTCGCCATGCATTGCCCTTTCTGCCGCAACCCCGATTCCCGCGTCATCGACTCGCGCACGAGCGATGACGGCCTCAGCATCCGTCGGCGCCGCCAGTGCCCGAAGTGCGGCGGGCGCTTCTCGACCATCGAGACGGCCAGCCTCAACGTCATCAAGCGCTCCGGCGTCATCGAGCCGTTCAGCCGCGAGAAGGTGATGTCGGGAGTCCGCAAGGCCTGCCAGGGGCGTCCTGTCACCGAGGCGAATCTCGCGCTCCTCGCGCAGGAGGTCGAAGAGACGGTCCGCCAGACGGGGTCGTCGCAGATCGACACCAACGAGATCGGGCTGGCCATCCTCGGCCCGCTGCGGAACCTCGACGAGATCGCGTACCTCCGATTCGCGAGCGTCTACCAGGCGTTCGACACGCTCGAGGACTTCGAGGCGGCTATCGAGCAGCTCCGCGCTGATCACCGGTCCGCTCGGACAGTGGAGGACGCGAGCTCGCTCTAGGCTGGACGGCGATGTACCCGTTCATCTTCCGCACCGTCTTCTCCCGCATGGACCCCGAGACGGCTCACCACCTCGTGGTGCCCGTCATCCGCGTCCTGGGCGTCCCGCCCTTCTCAGCGGTTGTCCGCCGGCTCACGGCGCCCGACCCGTCGCTCCGCGTCGAGGCGCTCGGGCGCGTGTTCGACTCGCCCTTCGGAGTGGCCGCAGGCTTCGACAAGAACGCGGTCATGGTGAGCGGCTTGGGTGCTCTCGGGTTCGGGCATGTCGAGATCGGCACCGTCACGGCGGTGCCGCAGCAGGGCAACCCGCGCCCTCGGCTGTTCCGCCTCGTCTCCGACCGGGCGCTGATCAACCGGATGGGCTTCAACAATCGGGGCGCCGCCGCTGCGGCATCCCGGCTCCGCCGGCTGCGGCGCGCCGGCCGTCGTCCCGTCATCGGCGCGAACATCGGCAAGAGCCGGATCGTCGACGTCGAGCACGCCACGGCGGACTACGTCACGAGCACGAAGCTGATCGCGCCCGAGTCGGACTACCTCGTCGTGAACGTGTCATCCCCGAACACCCCGGGTCTGCGGGGCCTGCAGGCCGTCGACACGCTGCGCCCGCTGCTCGAGGCGGTACGGGATGCCGCCGGCGCGACGCCACTGCTCGTGAAGATCGCCCCCGACCTCGCCGACGACGAGGTCACGGCCATCGCGTCCCTCGCCGTCGAGACCGGCCTGGCGGGACTCATCGCCACGAATACGACGATCGCCCGCGACGGACTGATCACCGATGACGATCGCCTTGCGCAGATCGGCGCCGGCGGTCTTTCGGGTGCTCCGCTGCGCCGTCGCTCACTCGAGGTGCTGCGCCTCGTGCGAGCCGCCGTTCCGCAGGGGTTCTGCGTGATCGCGGCCGGGGGAGTGGAGACGGCCGCCGACGTCCAGGAGCGCCTGGACGCCGGCGCCGATCTGGTTCAGGGGTACACGGCGTTCATCTACCGCGGCCCGCTGTGGGCGCGGCAGATCAATCGCGGGCTCGTGCAGCTCAGGCGGGGCGCTGGCCGCGCTTGACCTGCGGCTTGGGCAGGCGCATGAAGCGCATCTGGATCGAGCGCATCGCGCCGTACCAGCCGAGGCCCTTCTCCATGCGCTCGGCACCGAACTTGGCTCGGGCGGCCTTCTTCACGCGGATGCTCGTGATCACCATGTCTCCGATGACGAGCAGGATGAAGGCCCAGAGGGCGATGAACGCGTAGAAGGTGACGGCGTTCGAGCCGAGGAAGGTCACGATGATGACGAGCACCATCGCGCCCATGACGAGCTCGCCCAAGTGCCATCCGGCATCGACGTAGTCGCGGACGAAGCGGCGCTGCGGCCCCTTGTCGCGGACCGGAAGGTACCGCTCGTCTCCGTTGGCCATACCGATACGGGCCTTGTCGCGTCGCTCGGCGAGCTCGGCGCGGGCGCGCGCCTTCGCCTCCTTGGTGTCGGGCACCAGCGGACGCTTGCGGGCCGCCTCCTGGGCGGCGCGGCTCGGGGTGGGACGGTTCTTGCCGGAGCCCGTCGACGCCGGAGCGGCGTCGTCCGGAGCGGGGGCGGAGGGAGTTTTGGCCACGGGGATCCTCGGGTTCTGCGACGAACGTGCCTCATAAGATTACCCGCATGACCTCCGAATCTCCTCGGTCCGCCGCCGTGCGCGACGCCGCCCTCTCCGTTGTTCCCGCCGCCCTGGCCGACCTCGGGGCGCTCGTGCGTATCCCGTCCGTCGCCTTCCCGGGATTCGACCGGGCCGAGGTCGAACGCAGCGCCGCGGCCGTCGCGAGTCTGGCCGAGGGCCTCGGCATCTTCGAGCGGGTCGAGGTCGCGACCGCGACGATCCCGTCGACGGGCGAGCAGGGGATGCCGGCGGTGCTGGCGACCCGCGCCGCGCGCAACGGGCGGCCCACGATCCTGCTGTATGCCCACCACGACGTGCAGCCCGTGGGTGACGAGGGCCTGTGGGAGTCCGCTCCGTTCGAGCCGACCGTTCGCGACGGGCGCCTGTACGGACGCGGTGCCGCGGACGACAAGGCCGGCGTCATGGCCCACGTCGGAGCCTTGCGTGCACTCGTCGAGGCGCTCGGCCCCGAATTCGATCTCGGTGTCAATCTCTTCATCGAAGGGGAGGAGGAGGCCGGGTCGGCGTCGTTCGGGTCCTTCCTCTCGGACAACGCCGACGCGCTGCGCGCCGACGTCATCGTCGTGGCCGACTCGGGCAACTGGGACGCGACCACGCCCGCGCTCACCGTGTCGCTGCGCGGCAACGCGCGCTTCACGATGACGGTGCGCACGCTCGAGCACGCGTCGCACTCGGGCATGTTCGGCGGCGCCGTGCCCGACGCGATGCTGGCAACGGTGAAGCTGCTGGGGACGCTGTGGGACGACGAGGGCGCCGTCGCCGTCGACGGACTGCGCGAGCGCGAGGCCGAGACTCCGGAGTACTCCGAAGAGACCCTGCGCTCGGAAGCGGGTCTGCCCGCCGGCGTCTCGCCCATCGGCACCGGTCCGATCCTGTCGCGCATCTGGAACAAGCCCTCCATCACCGTCACCGGCATCGACGCCCCCAGTGTCCGCAACGCCTCGAACACCCTCAGCCCAGAGGTGTCCGTCGTCATCTCTGCGCGCGTCGCCCCGGGCCAGTCGGCCGACGAGGCGTACCAGGCGATCGAGGCGCACCTGCGCGCCCACGCTCCCTTCGGTGCGGAGCTGACCTTCAGAGACGTCGAAACCGGCAACCCCTTCCTCGTCGACACCAGCGGCAGCGCGGTCTCGCACGCTCGCGCCGCGCTGGCCACGGGCTACGGAGTGGAGCCGGTCGACATCGGCGTCGGAGGATCGATCCCCTTCATCGCCGATCTGGTGCGGGAGTTCCCCGACGCGCAGATCCTCGTCACGGGCGTCGAGGACCCACACGCCCGGGCGCACAGCCCGAACGAGTCGCTGCATCTCGACACGTTCCGCCACGCGTTGGTGTCGGAAGCGCTCCTGCTCGAGCGGCTGGACGCGACGCCGCTCTGATCTGTTCCGCGATCGCGGGGGAGAGCGCCCCGTCGGCCGGTGCCGCGCGTAGAATCGTGGCACCGGCCGCCTGTCTGCGGCCCGACACCTCGGGAGAATCATGACCGACATCGCCACGTCCGAAACCGTCCGTGCGCACGGCGTCTCGCTGACCGATGAGGCGGCGCTCAAGGTGAAGAGCCTGCTCTCGCAGGAGAACCGTGACGACCTGCGTCTGCGCGTCGCCGTCCAGCCGGGTGGATGCAGCGGACTCATCTACCAGCTCTACTTCGACGAGCGCTTCCTCGACGGCGACCAGACGGTCGACTTCGACGGCGTCGAGGTCATCGTCGACGACATGTCCGTCCCGTACCTCGACGGGGCGACCATCGACTTCAAGGACACGATCTCGGAGCAGGGCTTCACGATCGACAACCCCAACGCCGCGGGGTCCTGCGCGTGCGGTGACAGCTTCCACTGAACCGCTCCCGTGCGACGGTCCGCGTCGCCGACATCCTGAATGGATGGCCTGAATCGGGTGAAAGCTTGCCCTAGACTGAAGGTCGAACCATTCGTCCCGGAAAGGTGCACTGTGCGCTTCAAACGCCGCCTCCGCTGGGCCGTGATCCCGCTCGGGATCGTCACGGCAGTCTCCCTCGCAGCTTGTACACCGACGGAGCTGAACGGCTACCTCCCGGGCTTCACCGAAGACGGCACGCCCGCCACCAACCGCACCGAGATGGTCTCCGGCCTCTGGGTGAACTCGTGGATCGTCCTCCTCGCGGTGGGTGTCATCACGTGGGGGCTCATGGCCTTCGCCGCCATCGCCTACCGTCGTCGGCGCGGCCAGACCGGTCTTCCGGTCCAGCTCCGGTACAACATGCCGATCGAGATCTTCTACACGATCGTGCCGCTGATCCTCGTGATCGGGTTCTTCGCGTTCACCGCGCGCGACCAGTCGATCATCGAGACCCAGTACGAGGACCCCGACGTGTCGATCACCGCGATCGGCAAGCAGTGGGCGTGGGACTTCCAGTACAACGGCGAAGAGGAAGACAACTCCGACGCGGTCTGGACGATGGGTGTCCAGGCGCAGCCGGCCGCCAACGGCGACCGTGACGAATCCGCACTGCCCACGCTGGTCCTGCCCGTCAACAAGACGGTGAAGATCAACCTGCAGTCGCGCGACGTCCAGCACTCCTTCTGGGTCATCGACTTCCTCTACAAGAAGGACATGTACCCCGGACGCGACACCAACTCGTGGTCGTTCGTCCCCACCCGCGAGGGTACGTTCGCCGGCAAGTGCGCCGAGCTCTGCGGTGAATACCACTCGATGATGCTCTTCAACGTCGAGGTCGTCTCCGAGCAGGAGTACGAGGACTACCTCCAGACGCTGCGCGACGCCGACCAGACCGGCGACATCAACGACGTCTACGACCGCCTGCAGAACTTCCCGGGCACGGGAGCGGTCACCGAAACAGCCGAGGGAAGCCACTGATGGCGACGACACTTCCGCTCCAGGGCGAACAGCCTGCGGGCCGCCCGACCACCCTGCCTCCTCGACAGGCGGCGCTGCTCAGCGCGTCGCGCGTCGAGCAGAAGGGCAACATCATCGTCAAGTGGATCACCTCCACCGACCACAAGACGATCGGGTACATGTACCTGATCGCCTCGGTGCTGTTCTTCCTCCTGGGCGGCGTGATGGCCCTCATCATCCGTGCGGAGCTGTTCGAGCCCGGGATGCAGGTCGTGCCGACCAAGGAGCAGTACAACCAGCTGTTCACGATGCACGGCACGATCATGCTGCTCATGTTCGCGACCCCGCTCTTCGCCGGCTTCGCCAACGCGATCCTGCCGCTGCAGCTCGGCGCTCCCGACGTCGCGTTCCCGCGACTGAACGCGTTCGCCTTCTGGCTGTTCCTCTTCGGCTCGATCATCGCGATCTCGGGCTTCCTCACCCCGCAGGGTGCGGCCTCGTTCGGATGGTTCGCGTATCAGCCCCTCGCTAACGCCACGTTCTCACCCGGTGCCGGTGGCAACCTGTGGATGCTCGGCCTCGGTCTGAGCGGCTTCGGCACGATCCTCGGTGCGGTGAACTTCATCACCACGATCATCACGATGCGTGCGCCCGGCCTCACCATGTGGCGAATGTCGATCTTCTCGTGGAACACGCTGGTCACCAGCATCCTGGTCCTGATGGCGTTCCCGGTGCTCGCCGCGGCGATCTTCGCGGCCGCATCCGACCGTGTTCTCGGCTCCCACATCTACGACCCGGCCAACGGCGGCGTCCTGCTCTGGCAGCACCTGTTCTGGTTCTTCGGGCACCCCGAGGTGTACATCATCGCGCTGCCGTTCTTCGGCATCGTGTCCGAGATCCTGCCGGTGTTCAGCCGCAAGCCGATCTTCGGATACAAGACGCTGATCTACGCCACGATCGCGATCGCGGCCCTCTCGGTCGCGGTGTGGGCGCACCACATGTACGTCACGGGCGCCGTCCTGCTGCCGTTCTTCGCCCTCATGACGATGCTCATCGCCGTTCCGACGGGCGTGAAGATCTTCAACTGGATCGGCACGATGTGGCGCGGATCGGTCACGTTCGAGACCCCGATGGTGTTCACCCTGGGCTTCCTCGTGTCGTTCGTCTTCGGTGGCCTCACCGGCGTCATCCTCGCCTCGCCGCCGCTCGACTTCCACCTGTCGGACTCGTACTTCGTCGTGGCGCACTTCCACTACGTCGTCTTCGGCACCGTCGTGTTCGCGATGTTCGCGGGCTTCTACTTCTGGTGGCCGAAGTGGACCGGCCGGATGCTCAACGAGCGCCTCGGAATGGTGCACTTCTGGATGCTGTTCATCGGCTTCCACATGACGTTCCTCATCCAGCACTGGCTGGGCGTCGACGGCATGGTCCGCCGCTACGCCGACTACTCGGCCGCCGACGGTTGGACGTGGCAGAACCAGGTCTCCACGATCGGCGCGATCGTCCTCGGTGCCTCGATGATCCCGTTCTTCCTGAACGTCTGGATCACCTCGCGCAGCGCGCCGAAGGTGACCGTGAACGATCCCTGGGGCTACGGCGCATCTCTCGAGTGGGCAACCAGCTGCCCGCCGCCGCGCCACAACTTCACGTCGATCCCGCGCATCCGCAGCGAGCGTCCGGCCTTCGACCTGAACCACCCCGAGGCCGCCATCCCGGTCGGCGTGGGCCCCGCGAAGGACGCCCCCGATGCGCCGGTTGTGGATGTCGCCGATGGAGAGGTGAAGTAAGACGTGAAGACCAACATCAACCTCTGGTGGGTGCTCACCGGCTTCTTCTTCGCGGTGTTCATCACCTACACCGTGTGGAGCCTCGTCGCCCACACTGACCAGGGCGTCTGGTGGCACCGCATCGAGTGGGTCGGATCGACCGCGCTGCTGTTCACCGGCTTCATGGGCGCGATGATCGCGTTCTACGTGTCGCGCGTGCACAAGGCTCAGGGCGGGGAACTGCCCGAGGACTCGCTCACCGCTGACATCGACGACGGTGACCCCGAGATCGGCGAGTTCAGCCCGTGGTCCTGGTGGCCGCTCGTCCTGGCCTTCGCGGCTGCCGTGTTCATCATCGGTCTCGCGGTCGGTCAGTTCCTGCTCCCGATCGGTTTCGCGATCTTCGTGGTCGCGATCGTCGGCTGGGTCTACGAGTACTACCGCGGTTACTTCGCGCGCTGATCACCCGCGCGCCACGACGGCCATCGCACTCCGGTGCGGTGGCCGTCTGTCGTTTGCGTCGGGATGCCGCCCTCCTGTGGGTGCCCTCCGGCATCCGGCCTCAACGGGGGCCCTCATGGCCATGTGACCGTCATCCTTTTGTCGACGCTCACGAGTCGCGCCCTGAGTCTCATCTCATGAGCGGATCATCGAAGAGCGGCCCCTCGCTTGTCGAGCTCGCCTCTCTCGGCGAGGCCGGCGGGGAACAATCGCAGTCTCGCTCGGACGACGAGGTCCGGATGATGCGCCAGGCCGACGAGTTGCTCCGGCAAGGATGAGAGAGACACGACGGCAGCGCCAGTTACGGACCTCTTGCACCGAACGAGCGAGGTGTTCGCCCAGCTGACGTCGATGCGACGGTGCAGACGGCGGACGGCAGCACGCCGTTGGGCAGGCTCGCCAACCGACTGGTGAATGAATCGGTCGCATCGCCTACAACGGCTCCGGCAAGATCACCGGGATCCTCATCGCCCCGCCTGGTTCGAGCGACCTGCCGTTCTCGGACTTGTTCCCGCACGCGATGTCCTCCACGGCCCTCCGGTCGTCGCCTCGCCGTAGCTTCCCGTCGTTTCAGGAGCGTACGAGGGCGACCAGGGGGTCGTAGGTGCGGGGGAGGGGGCCGTTGGCGTTCGCGACGGGGTAGCCCTCACGCGCCCAGTACTCGAATCCGCCGATCATTTCGCGGACGCGGTATCCGAGCTTGGCGAACTCGATGGCAGCGCGGGTGCCGCCGTTGCAGCCCGGGCTCCAGCAGTACACGATGACCTCAACGTCGCGGTCGATCTCGGCCGTCGCGCGGCTGGCAATCTCGGGGCGGGGCAGGTGGATGGCCCCCACGGCGTGGCCTTGAGCCCAGGCATCCGAACTGCGGACGTCGACGAGAACGAACTCCTCGCCGGCGCGTTGTGCCTCGAACACGTCCGAGGGGTCGGTCTCGTGCTCGAGCTTTGCCGTGAAGTAGGTGAGTGCATCGGTCATGAGTCACACGCTACGCAGGTGAACGAACGGCGGGGTGCGACCGATCGGTCACACCCCGCCGTAATCCGGACAGTCCGGGATCAGCTCTTCCGCGATCCCTTGCCGTCGGCATCCTCGTCGTCCTCATCGGGGACGATCACGTTGGAGGGGCGGTTCGCCGTCTCCACGCCCTTGCCATCCTCGATGGGGTGCAGAGGAGCCTCCGGCACGCCGGCGCGCTCATGGGCGCCCCGGAGCTCTGCCTGCTCCTCCTCGGCGATGTGCTCGAGGTCGTGATGAGCGTGGGCGCGAGCGGCATCCAGCTCCGCCTGCGTGAGCGGCGTGAGGCGGTCCTCGAAGAACCAGCGCGAGAGGCCCGCACGCAGGTTCTCGTGCCACGGAATGCGGCCCTTGTCGTTCGGCCGCACCACCAGGGGAGCGTTCGTCGTGTAGTCCACGAGCTTCACGAGCTCGTACTCGTCGACGGGCTGGTGGACCTCGATGTACTCGCCACCGGGCAGGCGGACGATGCGGCCGGACTCGAAGCCGTGCAGCGCGATCTCGCGGTCCTTCTTCTGCAGCGCGATGCAGATGCGCTTCGTGACGAAGTAGGCGACGACCGGGCCGACGAACAGCAGGGCCTGCAGCGCGTGGATCACGCCTTCCATCGTGAGGTGGAAGTGCGTCGCCACGATGTCGGAGGATGCCGCTGCCCACAGGACCGCGTAGAACGTCACACCGGCGGCACCGATGGCAGTACGCGTGGCCGCGTTGCGCGGACGCTCCGCGATGTGGTGCTCGCGCTTGTCGCCCGTGATCCACGCCTCGATGAAGGGGTAGACCATGACCAGGACGATGAACACACCGAGGCCGACGAGCGGAACGAGGATGTTCAGCGACCACGTGCGGTCGAACAGCACGAACTCCCAGTGCGGCGGGATGAGACGCAGGGCGCCGTCCGCGAAGCCGATGTACCAGTCGGGCTGCGTACCAGCCGACACGGGGGAGGGGTCGTACGGGCCGTAGTTCCAGATCGGGTTGATCGTGAACAGGGCCGCGACGAGGACCAGCACACCGAAGACGATGAAGAAGAAGCCACCCATCTTCGACATGTAGACCGGCATCATCGGGTAACCGACGACGTTGTTGTTGGTCCGAGCAGGGCCGGCGAACTGCGTGTGCTTGTTGACGATCATCAGCATCAGGTGCAGCGCGAGCAGCGCGACGAGGATCGCGGGCAGCAGCAGGATGTGCAGCGCGTAGAGGCGGCCGACGATCTCGGTGCCCGGGAACTCGCCACCGAAGAGGAGGAACGAGGTCCAGGTGCCGATCAGCGGGATGCCCTTGATCATGCCGTCGATGATGCGCAGACCATTGCCCGAGAGGACATCGTCAGGCAGCGAGTAGCCGGTGAAGCCCTCGGCCATCGCGAGGATGAAGAGGATGAAGCCGATCACCCAGTTCAGCTCGCGGGGCTTGCGGAACGCGCCGGTGAAGAAGACGCGCAGCATGTGCACGCCGATTCCGGCGACGAAGACGAGGGCGGCCCAGTGGTGCAGCTGGCGGACCAGCAGACCGCCGCGGACGTCGAACGAGATCTCGAGGGTGGAGGCCATCGCGGCCGACATCTCGAGACCTCGCATCGGGGCGTAGGCGCCGTAGTAGTGGGTCTCAGCCATCGACGCCTCGAAGAAGAACGTCAGGAACGTTCCCGAGAGCAGGACGACGACGAAGGACCACAGTGCGATCTCGCCGAGCATGAACGACCAGTGGTCGGGGAAGATCTTGCGGCCGAGTTCCTTGACCAGGCCCGAGATGCTCGTGCGCTCGTCGAGGTAGTTCGCGACGCCGCCGACGAACTTGCCGCCGAGCGGCTTGTCCGCGGGGCGGGTCGGTCCGTCAGCGTGAACCGCAGGAGCGGTGGTGACGTTCTCCGTGGGGTGGGTGGAGGTGCTCAATGACGCTCCCAGAAGCTCGGGCCGACGGGTTCGGTGAAGTCGCTGCGTGCGATCAGGTAGCCCTCGTCGTCGACGGTGATCGGGAGCTGGGGCAGCGGACGTGCAGCCGGGCCGAAGATGACGGCGGCGTGGTTGGTCACGTCGAACTGCGACTGGTGGCAGGGGCAGAGCAGGTGGTGGGTCTGCTGCTCGTACAGAGCCACGGGGCAACCGACGTGCGTGCAGACCTTCGAGTACGCGACGATGCCGTCGTACGACCAGTCCTTGCGGTCGTCGGCCTCGTTCAGCTGCTCGGGGAGCAGGCGCATGAGCAGGACGATCGCCTTGGCCTTCTCCTCGAGGTAGCCGTCGTGGTGCGAGAGCGTCGCGAGGGACTCGGGGATGACGTGCACGGCGGAGCCGAGGGTGAGGTCGGCGGCGCGGATCGGCTTCCCGGTCGGGTCGTGCGCCAAGCGCATGCCCTCTTCCCACATCGTGTGCTTGAGCAGGTACACGGGGTCACCGGCGTGCGGGTGCTCGGGGGAGCTGTGCGGGGCCAGGCCGCGGAACAGGGTCACACCCGGCAGGATCGACGCCGCGAGGGCCACGAACAGCGAGTTGCGAACCATCGTGCGACGACCGAAGCCCGACTCCTCGTTCGCGTCCGCGAAGACCTGCACGGCCGCGGCGCGGGTGCTCTCGCTACCGCGCGTGGAGTGGCGCTCCTCGATGAACTCGGTGTCGCGCATGACGGCCTTCGACCAGTGGATCGCGCCGATGCCGATGGCCAGGAGCGCGGTGGCGATTCCGAGACCGATGAAGAGGTTGTTCCGTCGGATGTCGGCGATGAGGCCGCTCTCGATGGGGAAGATGAGGTACGCGGCCACCGCCCAGATGCTCGCTGCCGCCGACAGGTAGAACAGCGTGTACACGGTGCGCACGGCGCGCGCCATGGCGGCCGGGTCCTTGTCGGTCATGCGCTTGCGGTGGGGTGCGAGCCCGGGGTTGTGCACCGGGTCAGACACCGCGACGGCGAGCCCCGATGAGGGCACCAGGGAAGCAGGAACCTGCTCGGGCGCCTTCTCGTCAGCCATTTTGCTCCTTGTGCGTTGCTTCGATCGTCACGGTTCTCAGTTCGATTTCGCGGTGATCCACACCGAGATCGCGACGAGGGCGCCGATGCCGAAGATCCAGATGAACAGACCCTCCGAGACGGGGCCGAGGGAGCCGAGCGAGAAGCCGCCGGGCGAGTTCTCGGTCGGGCGGATCATCAGGTAGCTGATGATGTCGCGCTTCTCCTCGGTGGTGAGGGTCATGTCGTTGAAGACAGGCATGTTCTGCGGCCCGGTGACCATGGCTGCGTACATGTGCAGCGGCGAGGTGGTCGTCAGCGGGGGAGCGTACTTGCCCTCCGTGAGTGCGCCACCGGCACCCGCGACGTTGTGGCACATCGCGCAGTTGATGCGGAAGAGCTCGGCGCCGTGCGACACGTCACCTTCGCCGTCGAGCACCTCGGACTCGGGGTACGTCGGGCCGGGGGCCTCGGACTGCACCCAGGCAGCGATGGCCTCGATCTGCTCCTGCGTGAACTGGACCGGCTTCTGCGGAGCCTGAGGGCCCTGCATCTGCAGCGGCATACGACCCGTGGCCACCTGGAACTCGACCGACAGCTCGCCGACGCCGTACAGCGACGGGCCGTCGTTCGTGCCCTCGAGGTTGAGCCCGTGGCAGGTGGCGCAGTTGGCCTGGAACAGCTTCTTGCCGTCCTCGACGGTGAGCGTGGAGGAGGTCTGCGTCGTGTTGTCGCCCGCGGCCATCGCAGCGGACGCGCCGGCGTATCCGCCGCCGGTGACGAGCAGGCCGATGCCGATCAGCGCGGCGGCCGCCCACTTGCTGCGGCGGCCTCCGTTACGGCGCGGGTTCTTGGATGCCATGAGTGATTCAGCTCCGGTTACTTCAGGAAGTAGATGACGGCGAACAGGACGAGCCACACCACGTCGACGAAGTGCCAGTAGTACGACACGACGATCGCGGAGGTCATCTCTTTCCGGCCGAAGTTCTTGACGGCGAAGGCGCGCCCGATGACGAGGAGGAAGGCCACGAGGCCACCGGTGACGTGCAGCGCGTGGAAGCCCGTGGTGATGTAGAACGCGGAGGCGTACGAGTCAGCCTGGATCGGCATGCCCTCGGCGATGAGCGTCGCGTACTCCCAGACCTGACCGGACACGAAGATGGCGCCCATCACGAAGGTGAGGAAGAACCACTCGACCATGCCCCACTTGCGCAGGTTCCAGATCGTGCCCGAGCGGTACGGGCGGAAGTGCTCGGCGTTGTGGACACCGATCTGCGCCGTGACCGACGACAGCACCAGGATGAGGGTGTTGACCGCGGCGAACGGGATGTTCAGCAGTTCGGTGCGGTCGGCCCACAGCTCGGGAGAGGTGTTGCGCAGGGTGAAGTAGATCGCGAAGAGGCCCGCGAAGAACATCACCTCGCTGCCGAGCCACACGATGGTGCCCACGGCGACCGGGTCCGGCCGCTTGACCGAGCGCAGGGCCTGGGAATACGTCGCTGGAGTGGTCGTCACGGCATCCATTATGGCCGATTCAGAGGGTGGTTTCTGCATCGCTGAAGGTCGATCCGGACTCAATGGCGGTTAGGGCAACCTAAGAGTCCGCCGAAAACCGCCCCAGAACCGGCCGATAGGATCGTGTGCCATGGCTCAGCACGCATGGCGCGACATCCTGACGGACCTTCTCGAAGGGCGCGACCTCAGCGTGTCGGACGCCACGTGGGCTATGCGCGAGGTCATGGCGGGCCGTGCCACCGACGCCCAGCTGGCCGGCTTCCTCGTCGCGCTGCGCGCCAAGGGGGAGACCGTCGACGAGATCGTCGGGTTCCGCGACGCGATCCTCGAAGCGGCGCTGCCGCTGCCGGTTCCCACCGACGCGCTCGACATCGTGGGGACGGGTGGCGATCGGTTCGGAACGGTCAACGTGTCGACGATGGCGTCGATCGTCGCTGCTGCCAGCGGCATCCCCGTGGTCAAGCACGGGAACAAGGCGGCGAGCTCGAAATCAGGCTCCTCGGACGTGCTCGGCGCCCTCGGCATCGACCTCTCGCTCGAACCGGCCGACGTGGCGCGGGTTCTCGGCGAGGCGGGCATCACGTTCGCCTTCGCGTCGGCTTTCCACCCCGGGTTCCGCCATGCGGGCGCGAGTCGCTCCGAGCTCGGCATCCCGACCGTGTTCAACTTCCTCGGACCCCTGTGCAATCCGGCTCGGGCCGAAGCGAACGCCGTCGGTGTCGCGCACCTCGACCGCGTGCCGCTGATCACCGGCGTCTTCCGGACCCGCGGCGCGACCGCCCTGGTGTTCCGAGGCGACGACGGGCTCGACGAACTCACGACCACCGGCCACAGCCGGATCTGGGAAGTCAGCCGAGGCGACATCCACGAGCACGACCTCGACCCGCGGGACCTCGGCGTGCCCCTCGCGCGCATCGAGGATCTGCTCGGCGGTGATCCCGATCACAACGCGCAGGTGGTGCGCCGCGTGCTCGAGGGCGAGAGCGGCCCGGTGCGCGACATCGTGCTGCTCAACGCCGCAGCCGGGATCGTGTCGTACCGGCTGTGGCGGGATGCCGCGCAGGTGCAGCGTCCCATCCTCGAGCGTCTCGCGGAGGGCATGCAGACGGCCGCCGAGGCCATCGATTCCGGTGCGGCTGCGGGCACCCTGGAGCGCTGGATCGCCGCCACGAAGGCCTGAGGTCAGACCACATCGATTATTCACGGCGTCCGGCGAACGGGCGCTTCCTCGGTGGGCATAGCGTGAGGCTCAACGCACCCGAGGAGGAACCGATGTCCACTACCGCAAGCCCCTCCGCCGACACGGTGGAAGCGCCCGTCCGCCGTACCGGCCTGGTCAAGATCCTGGGCATCCTGGGCATGCTCGGGGGCGTGGTGCTGATCATCGGCGGCATCGTCGTCTGGTCGCTCGTCTCGTCGCAGCTGCGCGCCGAGAACATCACCGTCCCCGATGACGCCGCGGCGTTCCAGGGACAGACTGTCGCCGGGCCGTTCACCGCATACGTGCAGGCCGACATCATCCAGCATCACGCGCTCGAGGCGTCGGGTGGCAAGACCTACGCCGAGCTGGGCCAGGACGACCCGATGCGCGCGACGATGATGAACGCGTCGTTCCTGCGGGCGTCGCTGTTCACCTCGGTGGTGTCGTTCGGTGTCGCCGCCTTCGCGATGGGGGTGGGTATCCTGTCGATCATCTTCGGCTTCGCGACCCATCGCCTGGCCTCGGCTCCGGTGGTCGTCCGCCGTACGGCGGTCACCTCCGGCTAGATCGGAGAGGACGGGGCCCGTGCTCCGGCACGGGCTTCCGGCGTGTGTGCGCATGAACCCCATCGACGCTCTGACCGAGATCGCGGAGCTCCTCGAGCGCGAGCGGTCATCGCGCTACAAGTCGAAGGCCTTCCGGGCGGCAGCCGAGACCATTCGCGCGCTGACCGACGCGCAACTCGACGACACCGCGTCGCTGCGGCGACGACCGGGCATCGGGGAGCGGACGCTCGAGGTCATCGTCGAAGCCCGCGCCGGCCGGGTGCCCGGTTACCTGGCCGATCTGCGCGAGCGTCGCGGCGTGGTGCCGGCCGGCGAGCTGCGGCGGCGGCTGCGCGGCGATCTGCACAGTCACTCCGAGTGGTCTGACGGACTGACACCCATCGACGAGATGGTCGCGGCAGCCCGGGCGCTCGGTCACGAATACCTCGCGCTGACGGATCATTCGCCGAGGCTGCGTGTGGCGCGCGGCCTCTCGCCCGAGCGGCTCCGCGAGCAGCTGGAGGTCGTGGCCGGCATGAGCGGCGATGGGTTCACGCTGCTCAGCGGCATCGAGGTCGACATCCTCGACGACGGGTCGCTCGATCAGGAGGACGAGCTGCTTCGCCAGCTCGACGTGGTCGTCGCGTCGGCGCATTCGAAGCTGCGGATGCCGCGGTCGGCCATGACGCGACGCCTCGTGGCGGCGGCATCCGATCCGCGCGTGGACGTTCTCGGACACGTGACGGGGCGGTTGGTCGAGGGCAGCCGGGGCACGCGTCCGCCGTCGGACTTCGATCCCGCGCCGGTCTTCGCGGCGTGCGCGAAGGCGGGGGTGGCGGTGGAGATCAACTCGCGCCCGGAGCGTCAGGATCCGCCCGACGAGCTGATCGCGCAGGCGCTGGAGGCCGGGTGTCTGTTCAGCATCGACTCGGATGCCCATGCTCCCGGGCAACTGTCGCTCATCGATTACGGAGCGGCTCGGGCAGAGCAGCTCGGTGTTCCCGCTGATCGGATCGTGACGACCTGGCCCCTCGAACGACTGCGCGAGTGGACGGGGCGCGACCGGGGCTGATCAGCGCCGGATTGACCTCAAGCGCGGGCGCGCAGGGCCTTCGCCGCCCGCGTCGCCGCGGTGCCGAGTGCCCAGCGAGCGGCGAGGTCGTCGACGACATCCTGCCCGGTCGCGCGGATGCGCGCATCGACGGGTCCCAGCTCGAGGTCGCGCACGACCCGCACCACCTGCGGGGCGACGGCGAGGTAGTCCGAAGCAGCTGCGATCTTCGCGCGCACGCCAGCCGTCATGCCCTCTCCTCGCTCGGCTGCGGCCAGGATGCCGTCGAGGTCGCCGTGGGCGGCGAGGAGGGCGGCGGCGGTCTTGTCGCCGACTCCGGCCACGCCCGGCAGCCCGTCGGATGCGTCGCCGCGCATCGTGGCGAAGTCGGCGTACTGGTCCGGCCGCACGTTGTACTTGGCGATGATCGCGTCATCGGTGAGGACATCGAGGTTGCTCATGCCGCGGCCCGTGTAGATGACGCGGATGCCGCGGGCGTCGTCGACCAGCTGGAACAGATCGCGGTCGCCGGTGACGACGTCGACGGGCAGCCGAGACTGCGTCGCGAGGCTGCCGATCACGTCGTCGGCTTCGTGCTCCGCCGCTCCGACGATCGGGATGCCGAGCGCTTCGAGCGCCTCGCGGATGATCGGCACCTGGGCCTCGAGCGGGTCGGGAACGACCTCCACGTCGGGACCGGCTGCGACCGGCTGGGCGACCCGATGCGTCTTGTAGGTGGGGACCAGGTCGACGCGCCACTGCGGCCGCCAGTCGTCATCCCAGCATGCGACGAGCTCAGTCGGCTCGTACGTGCTGACGAGCTTCGCGATCATGTCGAGGAAACCGCGCACGGCGTTCACCGGCCGCCCGTCGGGAGCCTGGACGGTGTCGGGGACGCCGAAGAACGCACGGAAGTACAGGGATGCGCTGTCGAGCAGCATGAGGCGGTCGCTCATCGCATCATCCTGGCACGAGCGGATGTCGTAGCGTCAGCATCCCGGTCCTCGCGGCGCCTCGTCGCAGGTGCGTTCCACGAGGGTGCCGCGGGCTTCCAGGACCCGGACCATGTGCGGCCCGGTCGCGACGTCGAGCGTGCCGGGCACGGGGCGCCACCCGCGTCCGAAATCGACCTCGGCTCGGTAGTGCACCACGGCCGAGGCGCTGTACGTGCCGCGCTCGGTGTACGTGTGACTCGTGTCGGTGGGGGCGAATTGAGACGCGCCGAGTTCGCCCCAGCTGCGCCCGCCACCACCGCTGGAGATGCGCGATCCGTCACCCGGTGCGATGGTGACCCCTTCCGAGGAGAAGCGCACGGTGACCGGGAGGTCGAACAGCGTTCCGGTGGCGGTGTGTTCGGTCGCGGTGACGATGAAGTTCGTGGGCAGGCCCACGACGCCGAGCCCGGCGGGCTCGCTGACGAGCTCGGCGGGAGCGGGCGCGAAGGAGGCGACGTCGGCGATCGTCGCCTGCGGCAGCAGGGAGACGGTGAAGTCATCGCACCGGTTGAGCGGTCCGCAGTCGCGGGGTGCGGGAGTGCGCTTGATCGGGTCTGTGCGGTCTGAGGGCGAGGCGAACGATTGCTGTCTGCTCTGTTGAGCGCCAAGGTGCATCTCGGCGGCGACATTCACGGCACCCTCATCGACAGTCGAGGTCCAACTGCCGAGAGTGCCCCGCGGCCGATCGTCGGGATTGGAGACCACCGACGCTACGGCCAACACGAGAAAGGCTGTGATCAGCCGAGCCAGAATCAACATGCTGGTCCTTCGCTAGTGCCCACTACGTCGGTGAGAACCATTGGCCCGGGGTGGCCTGCTTGCTTCACTGCCGAGACGAGCATGCGTTGCACGGGAGAGCGATCCGCTTCTACGAGGCTCTGTCCGGACCTGTCGTGTACCTCTATAGACGAGACGTCAATGCAAACGTAAAGCTGAGCGGTACCGCCATCGATACGCTTCCGGATGACGCGGGTGATTTCCGTCGAGCCGTCCATGGTCACGCCAGCTGCGTGATAATTCGACAGAACTCGTCTGTCTTCTTCGTTCACCCGCCCGGTCGTCAAGGCGAACACGGGCTCGAAGGTGGCCGGGTCGGACAAGTCGACGGCGTTGAGCGCGTCGACGTACGCGCGGTAGGTGGCCTCCGCTTCGCGGAACGCGGCCTCGTCGCTGGCCGTCTCGATCGGCGCGGGAGTTCGCGTGGCCGGGGCGGGGGATGCGGACGGAGCCGAGCCGCTGCATCCGGTCGTCAGGACCAGCGAAGCGAGGAGCAGCAGGGCGAGTCGATGGCGGACGGGCATGGCACGACGGTAACCAGCGCCGGGATGACGCGTCCGAGTTGTCCACAGGCGCACTTCTAGGCTGGGTGGATGCGGCGTTCGAACACGGGGGAGAGTCATGTCGTTCGGTGAGGCGACGACCAGGGGGCGGCCGAGCGGCGCGGCATCCTGTCCCTGCGGGAGCGGCGCTCGATTCTCGGCCTGCTGCGGCCCACTGCTCGATGGCGCCGCCGCGGACACTGCGGAACAGCTCATGCGTTCGCGGTACACCGCGTTCGCATTGCGGGACGAACCGTACCTGGCGCGCACGTGGCACCCGGCGACGCGACCTCGCGCCTTGGATCTCGACCCCGCGATGCGATGGATCGGATTGACGATCGAGCGAGCACGTGGCGGGGCCGACGACGACACGGGGGTGGTGGAGTTTCGGGCGCGGTGGCGGGCGGGCAGCGCCGGTGGAGAGCTCCACGAGGTGAGCCGATTCGAACGGCGACGCGGCCGCTGGGTGTACGTGGACGGAATCACGGACGAGACCCCGGCGTGACGATCGCGTCCCACAGGTAGGCGAGGATGCCGTACCCGCCCAGGACGGCCACGACCGCCATCGCCAGCGCCGAAGACACCAGCCCGGCCCCGGCGAACGCGATGGCGACGGCATCTCGACGCGTCACACCGACCGCGCCCGCCGCGAGCGCGACGGCAGCGGCGAGCGGTGCGAGCGGGATCACGGGAAGAGCGAACATGCCGCCGGCCCCGAGTCCCTGCGGTGCGTGGAAGACGGCGACCACGCTCGGTATCAGGAGGAGTACGCAGCCGAGCCCGAAGACGGATGCCGCGACAGCGGCGATACGCCACCCCTCGGGTGGTCGGGACGGGGGCGGGGAGGGAGCGGTCGCATTCACGCTCCGATGGTGCCCGTGCGACGCACTGAGACGAGCCGGTTCCGCTCACCTGGGGAAGAACCGGCGGAGGGTGGACGTTGGGGAGGAAATGCGGCGTCATTCGCCCGCTGGATGACTGGAATCTCGCGGACACGCTCTGATACCCTGGATCGTCACTCGTGTGGCTTCATCGCCATGCGTCACGACGTACCATCCACAACCACTCGCCTCGGCCGGGCCGCCATTCGATGGCGGCGATTCGGTCCTGGCCCGACACCCTGACCCAACAAGGACAACCCACTACATGACTAACGCAACGACCGCCCCGGCCACCAAGCAGGTCGCTATCAACGACATCGGATCTGCTGAGGACTTCCTGGCCGCGGTCGAGAAGACTCTGAAGTTCTTCAACGACGGCGACCTCATCGAAGGCACCGTGGTGAAGATCGACCGCGACGAGGTCCTCCTCGACGTCGGTTACAAGACCGAGGGTGTCATTCCCTCGCGCGAGCTTTCCATCAAGCACGACGTCGACCCCAACGAGGTCGTCAAGGTCGGCGACGAGGTCGAAGCCCTCGTTCTCCAGAAGGAGGACAAGGAAGGCCGCCTCATCCTCTCCAAGAAGCGCGCGCAGTACGAGCGCGCCTGGGGCGACGTCGAGAAGATCAAGGAGAACGACGGTGTCGTCACCGGCTCCGTGATCGAGGTCGTCAAGGGTGGCCTCATCGTCGACATCGGCCTCCGCGGCTTCCTTCCCGCGTCGCTCATCGAGCTGCGCCGTGTCCGCGACCTCACGCCGTACCTCGGCCAGGAGATCGAGGCGAAGATCCTCGAGCTCGACAAGAACCGCAACAACGTCGTGCTCTCGCGCCGCGCTCTGCTCGAGCAGACGCAGTCCGAGTCGCGCACCACGTTCCTCAACAACCTGCACAAGGGTCAGGTTCGCAAGGGTGTCGTCTCGTCGATCGTCAACTTCGGTGCGTTCGTCGACCTCGGTGGCGTGGACGGTCTCGTTCACGTCTCGGAGCTGTCGTGGAAGCACATCGAGCACGCGTCCGAGGTCGTCGAGGTCGGCCAGGAGGTCACCGTCGAGATCCTCGAGGTCGACCTGGACCGCGAGCGCGTCTCGCTGTCGCTGAAGGCGACGCAGGAGGACCCGTGGCAGGTCTTCGCCCGCACGCACGCGATCGGCCAGGTCGCTCCGGGCAAGGTCACCAAGCTCGTCCCGTTCGGCGCGTTCGTCCGCGTCGCGGACGGCATCGAGGGCCTCGTGCACATCTCCGAGCTCTCGGGTAAGCACGTCGAGCTCGCCGAGCAGGTCGTGTCGGTCGGCGAAGAGGTCTTCGTCAAGATCATCGACATCGACCTCGAGCGTCGTCGCATCTCGCTCTCGCTCAAGCAGGCGAACGAGTCGGTCGACCCCTACGGCACCGAGTTCGACCCCGCCCTCTACGGCATGGTCACCGAGTACGACGAGAACGGGGAGTACAAGTACCCCGAGGGCTTCGACCCGGAGACCAACCAGTGGAAGGAAGGCTTCGATGAGCAGCGTCTGGCCTGGGAGGCCGAGTACGCCGCGGCCCAGGGTCGCTGGGAGGCCCACAAGGCCGCCGTGGCCAAGGCCCTCGAGGCCGAGGCCGCTGCTCCGGCGGACAACGGCTCGTCGTTCTCGTCGGACGTCCAGTCCGCGAGCACCGGCGGCGGCACGCTGGCCGACGACGAGGCTCTCGCCGCTCTGCGTGAGAAGCTGTCGGGTCGCTGAGTCGAATCTGATCGACGGAAGGGTCGGAGCCTCGTGCTCCGGCCCTTCCGGCGTTTGGCGGTACTGCGAGCGGCTCGCCCTCCACGGACGCGCGCGTCGAGGCCGGAGACGCGATAGTTTCGGACCATGGACATCGAAGCGCCCGAGCGCACGCGAGCGACCTATGTCCTGCCGCACTCGGCGCGCTGGATCGACGCTGTCCTGAGCGACGGCGACCGGGCACGATCGGCGATGCTGAACCAGATCGTCATCACGAGTGTCGTGCTCATCGTCGCTCTCGTCGGCCTCGCGGTCGGCTTCCGGGGCGACTCCGGTCTGTTCTTCCTCGCCGTCACCGGCGTCTTCGTGCTGACGGCGGTTGCCATCATCGTGCCGTGGGCGAGCATCCCGCCCCTCTGGCTCGCGGCCATCCCCATCGGCGACATCCTGGTGATCGCCCTCATGCGCATCGCGGAGCCCACGGGCGGGTTCGGTCTCCTCTGGGTGTTCCCGGTGATCTGGCTGGCGAGCGGGTTCGGCACCGCGGGCTGGATCAGCGGCATCGTCCTCTCGCTGGCGGCATACGCCGTCGTCGACCTCATCACCCGCGTGACGCCCTCCTCGTTCGGATTCGTTCTGCTGCCGCTGCTGCTGATCGCCGTGGGCACGTCGACGTATCTGAGCAGCCGCCGAGCGAGTGCCCAGCGGCTGCTGCTCGATCGGCAGGCCGCCGTGCTGACGCAGTCGCTCGAGCGCGCTCGACGCCACGAGCAGGTTCTGACGGAGGCCCTCGACCGCGTGGACTTCGGCGTCGCGCGCATCGAGACCGACGGGTCCGCCTCGATCATCAACGACGCCCACGCGCGCCTGCTGCGCGGCTCGCGTTCCAACGCGGCGGCGGAGGTGTTCACGGCCGACGGGTCGGCTCCGGTGGCCCCGGACGATCATCCGATGGCCCGGGTGCGTCGCGGTGAGGCGTTCACGGATGCGCGCATCCAGGTCGGCAGCGGTGAAGGTCGTCGCGTCCTGAGCGTCTCGTCCCGGCGCGTCATCGAGCCCGACGGTCGCGACTCCGGAGCCGTCGTCGTCACACGCGACGTCACCGCCGAGACCGATGCTTCGCGCGAGCGCGACGCTCTCGTGTCGTCCGTGTCGCACGAATTGCGCACGCCGCTCACCTCCATCCTCGGGTATCTCGAGCTCGCGATGGACACACCGGGGGTCCCCGAGGCGGCGCTCGAGAACCTGCGCGTGGCGGACCGCAACGCCGATCAGCTGCTGAGCCTCGTCGGAGACGTCCTGGCGGCCTCGAGCCAGAGCCGGTCCGCCGCCCAGGTCACGGTGGCGCCCGAGGACGTCGATCTGGCCGAACACGTCAACGCCGCGGTCGAGTCGATCCTGGTGAGCGCCAGCGAGCGCGGGATCGCCATCGACGTATCCCGTGTCGAACCCGCGCGCGCCTACGCCCCGACCCCGTGCGAATCCGACAGGTCCTCGACAACCTGCTCTCGAACGCGGTGAAGTACAACCGACCCGGCGGGCGGGTGTCGGTCGCCACGTCCGTCGGTGACCAGTGGTCCATCATCGCCGTGCAGGATTCCGGCGTCGGGCTCAACGAGGAGGACCTCGGTTCGGTGTTCCAGCGTTACTACCGCGGCGTCGCCGTCCGCGATTCCGCGGTGGCCGGCAACGGTCTCGGCCTCGCCATCAGCCGCGACATCGTGCGTCGCCACGGTGGCGACATCACCGTCAGCAGTGTGCTGGGTGTGGGCTCCACCTTCACCGTGACACTGCCGACGCGGCGACCGGGAGCAGGCGCATGATCGACCAGTTCTCCGTCTCGCTCGTGACGGCCGTCGTCGTGCTGGTGTGCGCGGTGCTGTTCGTGTTCGACACCCTGCTTCGCCGCCCCGACCAGAGCGGACGGTTCTGGGCGGCCGGTTTTCTGGGTGCGGTGCTGACGACCTTGTTCTACGTCGTGTGGGCCGCGCAGCCGGACACCTCGTGGGCGGTCGTCGGCGGCAACACCTCCTCCGTCGTGGGCACCGGCCTGATGTGGCTCGGATGCCGCGGCTACAACCACCGCCCGGTGGTCCTGCCCGGCATCGCGGTCGCCGTCGGTGGTGCCGCGACCGCCGTTGCCGCCCTCGCGGAGTTCGGGACGGGTGGCGACGACTGGTCCGGAGCGTTCGTGATGTTCATCGGGCTGAGCGTCTTCGCTGCGGCGGCGGCCGTGGAGTGCTTCCGTCGGGCCCTCGGCGCCTCGAGAACCGCTCTCCCGCTCGGGATCGTGTTCGGCATCGAGTCACTGTTCTACGGTGCGCGTGTCGTGATCGTCGCGACCCAGGGGTACGGCGAGACGTTCCACACCTGGGTGGGCACGGTCGCCACCAGCATCCTGACCGTGGTCCTGTCGATCACCGCTGTGGTGACCGTGTCGATCCTGCGGGCCGGCCGTGTCGGTCTGCGGGGGAGCGATCGCTCCGAGGGCGGCGAGAATGCGGCCGGCGGCATCCTGTCCGAGACCGCGTTCGCCTCGGCGCTGACGAACAACGCGCGACGTGCCGAAGCGCGCCGGGAGCTGCTCGCGGTCTCGGTGATCGAGCTCGAGGGCCTGGAGTACATCTCGACGGCGTTCGGACTGGACGTGCGCGACGAGGTCGTGCGGACTTGGCGTGCGACGATGACCGAGAATGCGCCGACGCTCGCCGTGATCGGCGAGACCGGTACGGAGCGGATCGGCGTCATCACGGTCGTGGCGTCGGCGCTCGACGCCAGACGGCAGGCGATGACGCTGTACCGCTCGCTGTTCCAGTCGCTCGCGTCTGTCGAGGGCGGCGTGCTTCCCGCCATCGGGATCGGTGTCGCGTTGAGCGACGCGGGGGGTTACGATCCCGACCGGCTCGTCGAGCTCGCCTCATCAGCCGCGGTCCGTGCGTCGTCGGGCGTCGCGTCGGCGGTGCTCCTGGCCGAGCCCGTCTGAGCTTCCTGCGAACGGGTGGAGGAGCGGGACTCAGCCCGCGACGAGGCGGTACCCGGTGCCCTGATCCGAGGCGATCTGCGTCGTCGAGCCCGCAGCGCTCACGGCACGACGGAGTCCCTCGACAGCGCGTTCGACCGCTCGGACCTCGTCCGCATCGGCCGCTTCCGCCCGGGAGCGCGCGCGCAAAGCCACCGCGATCTCCTCCTTCGTGCGGGCGCGTCCGTTGGCCGCCACGAGCTGACGCAGCACCGATGCCTCGACCGGAGCGACACCGATCTCGAGGTCGGCGACACGCAGCACGCCCTGTTCGACGGCCAGATCGGCGAAGCTCACGCGCGCCGGCTCGGTCGGCGCCGCCGCGCTGATCGGATCGGTGATGACGGGAGAGCTCTCGCGTCGGCGATGCGACGGGATGGCGGCGAGCCGGGCTTTGAGATCGCGGGGTCGGAACGGCTTGCCGAGGTACTCGTCACCGCCGGCGGCGCGACCGCGCTCCGCGTCGCCCGCTTCGACGAAGGCGGAGATGAAGATGATGTAGGTGTCGCTGAACTCGCGAACCCGTCGGGCCACCTCGAACCCGTCGATGCCGGGAATGTTGACGTCGAGCGTCGTGACATCCGGCGATACGGAACGGATGAGCTCCACCGCGTCGAGGCCGTTCTCGGCGCCGTGCACGGCGTAGCCGCTGGACTCCAGGATCGCCGTCAGCAGACTCCGGATGTCGGCCTGGTCTTCGACGACGACGGCGGTGCGCTCCACGGTGATCCCACCTTCCGCAGGTCTCTCTTTCGTCTCATCGTATCCGGAGCGCGGGATCGCGGCGGGGCTGACGCGCGTGGCATCCTCGGGGTATGCCCTTGATCGCACTGACCGGCGGGATCGCGTCGGGGAAGTCCACCATCGCCCGTCGTCTCGAGGAGCACGGCGCGGTCGTCATCGACGCGGACGCGATCGTGCGCGACGTGCAGCGGCCCGGTTCCGAGGTGCTCGAGCGCATCGCCGCGGAGTTCGGCGCGCAGGTGCTGGCGCCGTCGGGGGAGCTCGACCGTGCGGCGCTCGCCGCGGTCGTGTTCTCGGATGCCGCCGCGCGCGAGCGGCTCAACGCGATCGTCCATCCGGCCGTGCGGTCCGAGTCGCAAAGACGCTTCGATGCGGCGCTCGCGGCACAGGAGGATGCTGTGGTCGTCTACGACGTGCCGCTGCTGGTGGAAGCACGCGTCGACGATCCCTGGGATCTCATCGTCGTGGCGCACGCTCCCGCAGCGGTGCGCGCGGACCGGCTGCAGCGGCTGCGCGGGATGACCGCGGCGCAAGCGGCGGACCGCATCGCCGCCCAGGTCCCGGATGAGCAGCGCCTGGCGATCGCGGACGTCGTCATCGACACCTCCGGCTCCCTCGACGACACGACGGCGCAGACGGACGCCCTGTGGCGGCGGCTCGTCGGGTGACGTCCGAGCGATGCACGCTCTGAGCGAAGCCGGGCCGCCGTGTCGGTGGCCCCGCCTACGCTGGAGACATGCAGACGACGCGCTCCGTGCGGCCCTTCGAGGTCGTCAGCGAATACGTTCCCAGTGGTGACCAGCCCCAGGCCATCGCCGAGCTGGCAGCGCGCATCAACGCCGGTGAAACGGATGTCGTCCTGCTCGGCGCCACCGGTACCGGCAAGTCCGCGACGACGGCCTGGCTCATCGAGCAGGTCCAGCGGCCCACGCTCGTGATGGCGCACAACAAGACCCTCGCTGCGCAGCTGGCCAACGAGTTCCGCGATCTGATGCCGAACAACGCGGTCGAGTACTTCGTCAGCTATTACGACTACTACCAGCCAGAGGCATACGTCCCGCAGACGGACACCTTCATCGAGAAGGACTCGTCGATCAACGCGGAGGTCGAGCGTCTGCGCCACTCGACGACCAACTCGCTGCTGAGCCGCCGCGACGTCGTCGTGGTCAGCACGGTGTCGTGCATCTACGGCCTCGGCGCGCCCGAGGAGTATCTGCGGGCCATGGTGGCGCTGCAGGTGGGGGAGCGGTACGACCGCGACGCCCTCATCCGCAAGTTCATCGCGATGCAGTACAACCGCAACGACGTCGACTTCTCGCGCGGGAACTTCCGCGTTCGCGGCGACACGATCGAGATCATCCCGGTGTACGAGGAGTACGCGATCCGCATCGAGCTGTTCGGCGACGAGATCGAGGCGCTGTACATGCTGCACCCGCTCACCGGCGACGTCGTGCAGAAGATGGACAGCGTGCCCGTGTTCCCGGCATCCCACTACGTGGCGGGAACCGAGACGGTGCAGCGCGCCATCGGCACCATCGAGCACGAGCTCGAGCAGCGGCTGAAGGAGTTCGAGAGCCAGGGCAAGCTGCTCGAAGCGCAGCGTCTGCGCATGCGCACCACGTTCGACCTCGAGATGCTGCAGCAGCTGGGGTTCTGCTCGGGCATCGAGAACTACTCGCGGCATCTCGACGGCCGCATGCCCGGCGACCCGCCGCACACCCTGCTCGACTTCTTCCCCGACGACTTCCTCCTCGTCATCGACGAGTCGCACGTCACCGTCCCGCAGATCGGAGCGATGTACGAGGGCGACGCTTCGCGCAAGCGGACGCTCGTCGACCACGGCTTCCGTCTCCCGAGCGCGATGGACAACCGGCCGCTTCGCTTCGACGAGTTCAAGGAGCGCGTGGGGCAGGCGGTCTACCTCTCGGCCACGCCGGGCCGGTACGAGATGGGCATCGCCGACGGCGTGGTCGAACAGATCATCCGCCCGACCGGTCTGGTCGATCCCGAGATCATCATCAAGCCGTCCAAGGGGCAGATCGACGACCTGCTCGAAGAGATCCGAGTGCGGGTCGAGCGGGACGAGCGGGTGCTCGTGACGACGCTGACGAAGAAGATGGCGGAAGAGCTGACCGACTTCCTGGGCGAGCACGGCGTGCGCGTCCGCTACCTCCACTCCGATGTCGACACGCTGCGGCGCGTCGAGCTGCTGACCGAGCTGCGCCAGGGCGTGTACGACGTCCTGGTCGGCATCAACCTGCTGCGCGAAGGCCTCGACCTGCCGGAGGTCTCGCTCGTGGCGATCCTCGACGCCGACAAGGAGGGCTTCCTCCGATCCGGGACGTCGCTCATCCAGACCATCGGTCGTGCCGCGCGCAACGTGTCGGGTCAGGTGCACATGTACGCCGACAAGATCACCGATTCGATGAGTGCCGCGATCGAGGAGACCGAGCGCCGGCGAGAGAAGCAGATCGCCTACAACACGGAGCATGGCATCGATCCGCAGCCCCTGCGCAAGAAGATCGCCGACATCACCGACGCACTCGCGCGCGAGGCATCCGACACCCGCGACATGCTCAACGGCAAGGCCAGCGCGCGCAACAAGTCGGGCAAGGGGAAGAGCCCGACGCCGCAGCTGCGCCGCGAGGGGCTGGCTGCCGAGGGTGCGCAGCAGCTCGAGGCGACCATCGAGGATCTGTCGCAGCAGATGCTCGCTGCCGCCGCCGAGCTGAAGTTCGAGCTCGCCGGCCGCCTGCGTGACGAGGTCCAGGACCTCAAGAAGGAGCTGCGGGCGATGGAGCGCGCCGGCCACGCCTGACGACCTGCACAGCCCGTTCCACGCGGAGGGTCAGCGCGGTCAGCGGGGGCAGTGCAGCAGCGGCTTCGGGCCGGTGCGGTCGACGTCGTGCTCCGACATGGGGTGGCCGCACAGCGGACAGGCGCGCCCGGTGCGGACCGGCTCCGGCTCGGTGTCGTACGGACCGACCGAGGCCGGTCCCGCCGCACGGATGAGTCGCGCATTGAGGTAGGCATACCAACCCCCGGCCTCACGCACGCGGGTGCGGAACGGAGGACGGCGCTCGGACTCGGTCATGATCATCAGTGTACTAACGATTAGGCCGTATAGGATCGCTCCGTGGACTCACCCGAGGATCTGCTCGCGCTCGAGAACCAGTTGTGTTTCGCGCTGGTCACTGCCGCGCGCAATGTGGTCGGGATCTACCGGCCCGTGCTCGAACCGCTCGGGCTGACGCATCCGCAGTACCTCGTCATGCTGGCGCTGTGGGAGCGTTCGCCGCAAGCGCTCCGCGAGCTCGCGGCCGACCTCGCGATGGAGCCGGCGACGCTGTCGCCGTTGGTGAAACGACTCGAGGCGCAGGGTCTCGTCACGCGTGGGCGCCGCGCGGCCGACGAGCGCGTGCTCGAGATCGGTCTGACCGACGCCGGCCGCCGGCTCCGCGCGGAGGCGCTCGAGGTTCCGGGACGCGTGATGGCGGCCGTCGGGATGACCACGGAGCAGATCGCCGCCCTGCGTGACGCGCTCGCGCCCTTCGCCGGACGTCGCTCGCGCTGATGGCCCGCGCTCCCGACGGGTCTGCCCAGGGCGAACCGCGGAGCCCGTGTCGGAGGCCCGACCTAGACTTGTGCGGTGCCCATCGTCCCCGTCGCTTCCTCCTCGAAACTCAGCGTCCGCGGTGCCCGCGTCCACAACCTGAAGGATGTGGATCTCGACATCCCGCGCGACAGCCTCGTCGTCTTCACGGGCCTGTCCGGCTCGGGCAAATCGAGCCTCGCCTTCGACACGATCTTCGCCGAGGGGCAGCGTCGCTACGTCGAGTCGCTCAGCGCGTACGCGCGTCAGTTCCTCGGTCAGGTGGACCGCCCCGACGTCGACTTCATCGAGGGACTCAGCCCCGCCGTGTCGATCGACCAGAAGTCGACGAACCGCAATCCGCGTTCGACGGTCGGGACGATCACCGAGATCCACGACTACATGCGACTGCTGTGGGCGCGCATCGGCGTGCCGCACTGTCCCGAGTGCGGGGAGCGGATCCAGCGGCAGACGGTCCAGCAGATCGCGGACCAGCTGATGGAGCTGCCCGAACGCACGCGCTACCAGGTCGTCGCGCCGGTCGTCACGCAGAAGAAGGGCGAGTTCGTCGACCTCTTCAAGGAGCTCAGCGCGAAGGGCTACGCGCGAGCGGTCGTGGACGGCGACGTCATCTCGCTGGCCGAGCCGCCCACGCTCAAGAAGAGCTACAAGCACGACATCGCGGTCGTCGTCGACCGCCTCGTCGCCGGACCCGATCTGCTCACCCGCGTCACCGACTCGGTCGAGACCGCGCTGGCCCTCGCCGGCGGCGTCATCAAGATCAACTTCGTCGACGAAGAGGGCGATGCCGCGTGGCAGAGCTTCAGCGAGAAGCTCGCGTGCCCGAACGGCCACGCGCTGCAGCTGACCGAGATCGAGCCGCGCACGTTCTCGTTCAACGCGCCCTTCGGCGCGTGCCCGACGTGCTCGGGGCTGGGCACCCGCATGTCGGTCGACGCGGAGCTGATGCTCGGTGACGAGGACCTGTCGATCGCCGGGGGCGTCCTGCTGCCGTGGACGACGCAGGGCAAGGGCCTGTTCCAGTACTACGAGCGCCTGCTCGAGGGGCTCGCCTCGGATCTGAAGTTCTCGCTCAAGACGCCGTGGCGCAAGCTGCCGGCCGAGGTGCAGGATGCGGTCCTCCGCGGCGAGAACTACAAGGTGACGGTCAAGTGGAAGAACCGCTACGGCCGCGAGATGCGATACGCCTCGGGCTTCGAAGGCGTCATCCCGTACATCGAGCGGCAGTATCTGCAGGCCGAGACCGACACGCAGCGGCAGCGCTGGGCGGAGTATCTGCGCGAGGTGCCGTGCCCGGCGTGCGACGGTGACCGCCTCAAGCCCGAGGTGCTCGCCGTGCGCGTGCACGACAGCTCCATCGCCGACGTGGCACGGCTGAGCCTGGCCGATGCTCAGGCGTACTTCAACCAGCTCGAGCTCACCGAGCGCGAGGCGAAGATCGCGGCCGCGGTGCTGCGCGAGATCCGCGCGCGTCTCGACTTCCTCATCGAGGTCGGTCTGAACTACCTGAGCCTCGGGCGGGCCGCCGGCTCGCTGTCGGGTGGCGAGGCCCAGCGCATCCGGTTGGCCACGCAGATCGGATCGGGTCTCACGGGCGTGCTGTACGTCCTCGACGAGCCCTCGATCGGTCTGCACCAGCGCGACAACCGCCGGCTGATCGACACCCTCGTCAAGCTGAAGAACCTCGGCAACACGCTCATCGTCGTCGAGCACGACGAAGAGACGATCGCCGCCGCGGACTGGGTCGTCGACATCGGTCCGCGCGCCGGCGTCGAGGGCGGCAACGTCGTCCACTCCGGCCCGTACGACGCGCTGCTCGCAGACACGGACTCGATGACGGGCGACTACCTCTCCGGGCGTCGTGCTCTCGAGACACCGAGCAAGCGCCGCAAGATCGACAAGAAGCGGATGCTGACGGTCGTGGGCGCTCGCGCGAACAACCTCAAGAACGTGACGGCGGAGTTTCCGCTCGGCGTGCTCACGTCCGTCACCGGGGTCAGCGGCTCGGGCAAGTCGACGCTGGTCAACGGCATCCTGTACGAAGTCCTCGCCACACGGCTCAACGGCGCTCGGCGCGTGGCGGGCAAGCACACCCGGGTGACCGGACTCGACAACCTCGACAAGGTCGTGCACGTCGACCAGGCTCCGATCGGCCGCACGCCGCGTTCGAACCCGGCCACGTACACCGGTGTGTTCGATCGCATCCGCACGCTGTTCAGTGAGACCCCTGAGGCGAAGGTGCGCGGCTACCTCCCCGGCCGGTTCTCGTTCAACGTCAAGGGCGGTCGCTGCGAGGCGTGCTCCGGCGACGGCACGCTCAAGATCGAGATGAACTTCCTGCCCGACGTGTACGTCGACTGCGAGGTGTGCCACGGCAAGCGATACAACCGCGACACCCTCGCGGTGCACTACAAGGGCAAGAACATCGCCGAGGTGCTCGAGATGCCCATCTCGGAGGCCGCGGAGTTCTTCGAGCCGATTCAGGCCATCCACCGCTACCTCAAGACCCTCGTCGACGTCGGCCTCGGCTACGTCCGTCTCGGGCAGTCCGCCACGACGCTCTCGGGCGGCGAGGCGCAGCGCGTCAAGCTCGCGACCGAGCTGCAGCGCCGGTCGAACGGCCGCAGCATCTACGTCCTCGACGAGCCGACCACGGGTCTGCACTTCGAAGACGTCCGCAAGCTGCTGGAGGTGCTCAACGGGTTGGTCGACAAGGGCAACACCGTCATCACGATCGAGCACAACCTCGACGTGATCAAGGCGTCCGACTGGATCATCGACCTGGGGCCCGAGGGTGGTGCCGGTGGCGGCACGATCGTGGCGACCGGGACGCCGGAGCAGGTCGCCGGCGTCGCGGAGAGCCACACCGGTCAGTTCCTCGCCGAGATCCTGGGGGCCCCGGCGGCACGCAAGGCGGGCTGAGATGGCGAACGTCCTGCCGTATCGCCCGAAGGCGGGGGAGATCCCGACCGACCCGGGCGTCTACCGGTTCCGCGACGCGGATGGGCGCGTGCTGTACGTCGGCAAGGCGAAGAACCTGCGGGCACGGCTGTCCAACTACTTCGCGCCGCTGCACACGCTCCACGAGCGCACGCGACGGATGGTGACGACCGCGGCATCCGTCGAGTGGACCGTCGTCGCGACCGACGTCGACTCGCTCCAGCTCGAGTACATGTGGATCAAGGAGTTCGATCCGCCCTTCAACGTCCGGTACCGCGACGACAAGTCGTACCCGTTCATGGCCATCACCCTCGGCGATGAAGCGCCGCGCGTCATCGTGACGCGCAACCGCCGCATCCCCGGAGCGAAATACTTCGGGCCCTACCCGAAGGTCTGGGCCGTGCACGAGACGATCGACCTGATGATCAAGGTCTTCCCGATCCGCACGTGCAGCGACTCGTCGTACAAGAAGGCCATGGCTTCGGGGCGCCCCTGCTTCCCCGGGCAGATCGGGCGCTGCGGCGGCCCCTGCTCGATGAAGGTGACGATCGAGGAGCATCGCGCGATCGTCGACGACTTCGTCGCCTTCATGTCGGGCGGCGACCAGCGTTTCGCCCGCGAGCTGACGACACGCATGCGCGAGGCCGCGGCGGCCATGGACTACGAGTCGGCCGCCGTGTACCGCGACCGCCTGCAGGCGATCGACGCCGTGCTGAACAAGAGCGCCCTGGTGCTCGAGGACGACATGGACGCCGATCTGTTCGGGATCGCCGAGGACGAGCTCGCGGCCGCCGTGCAGCACTTCGTCGTCCGCGGCGGCCGCATCCGCGGCGTGCGGGCTTCGACCATCGAGAAGGAGATCGACATCGCGGGAGCCGATCTCGTCGATCAGGTCCTCCAGCGCGCCTATGGGGATGCCGCCGCCGGCGACATCCCGCGCCATGTCTTCGTCCCGGCGCTGCCCGACGACTCCGGCGAGCTCGAGCAGTGGCTGCAGAACCGCCGGGGGCGGCGGGTGACGATCCAGGTGCCGCAGCGCGGCCGCAAGGCCGACCTGATGAAGACGGCGAGCATCAACGCGCAGCAGGCGCTCATGCTGCACAAGACCCGCCGCACGAGCGACTACGTCGCGCGGAGTCAGGCGCTGACCGACCTGCAGGAGGCGCTCGGCCTGACCGAGGCCCCGCTGCGCATCGAGTGCTACGACGTCTCGCACCTGTCGGGCACCAATGTGGTGGCATCCCTCGTCGTGTTCGAGGACGGGCTACCCCGCAAGGACCAGTACCGCATCTTCGGTGTGAATGAGACGACGGATGACACCGACTCGATGTATCAGGTGCTGACCCGGCGCCTGGCTCATCTGGATCATCCGGAGGAGGACGAGGAGCCGGTGCCCGATGCGACGGCGGACGGAGAGGTCGTCACCGTCCGCAAGCGCCCGCGGTTCGCGTATCGGCCTCAGCTGCTCGTCGTCGACGGCGGAAAGCCGCAAGTCGAGGCGGCGGCGCGCGCGCTCGCGGACGCCGGCCACAGCGAGATCGCGCTGTGCGGCATCGCGAAGCGCCTCGAGGAGATCTGGCTGCCGGGGGAGGAGTATCCCGTCATCCTGCCGCGCACCTCCGAGTCGCTGTACCTGCTGCAGCGTCTGCGCGACGAGGCCCACCGCTTCGCGATCGTGCATCAGCGCAAGCGGCGCAAGCGCGACATCTCATCGGTGCTGAGCGAGGTACCGGGTCTCGGCGCGGCGCGCATCAAGGCGCTGCTGCGGCACTTCGGCTCGGTTGCGGCGCTCAAGCAGGCCACACCCGAGCAAATCCAGGAGCTGCCCGGCATCGGGCCACGGTTGGCCGAGGCTATCCATCGCCACCTCGCGGCCGGATAGGCTGGTGATCAGCGGACGACAGGGGTGATGACGGTGGCGGACGAGGTCCCGGCGGGCGAGATTCTGATCGTGACGGGCATGTCGGGTGCCGGGCGCACGACCGCGGCGAACGCTCTCGAGGACCTCGGGTGGTACGTCGTCGACAACCTCCCGCCGCAGATGCTCCGGCCCCTGCTCGAGCTGAGCGAACTCGCGGGCAACGCGCTGCCGCGCGTCGCGGCCGTCGTCGATGTGCGCGGCGGCGACCTGTTCACGGCGCTGCCCGAGATCACCCGGGCGCTGCGCCACGGCCGCTCGCTGCGCGTGCTGTTCCTCGATGCGGCCGACGAGGTCCTCGTGCGACGCTTCGAAGCTGTCCGTCGCCCCCACCCGCTTCAGGGCGACGGCACCCTGGTCGACGGCATCCGTCGCGAGCGGGAGCGGCTGGCGCCGATCCGCGAGAGCGCCGACGTGATCGTCGACACCTCGCTGCAGAACATCCACCAGCTCGCCACGTACATCGCCGATCTGTTCAGCGCCGACGACAGCGCCCGTCACACCGTGACGGTCATGAGCTTCGGGTTCAAATACGGGCTGCCGCCCGACGCCGACCTGGTCGCCGACATGCGGTTCCTGCCGAACCCGTTCTGGAATCCCGACCTCAAGGCGCTGACGGGCGAAGACCCGGCTGTTCGCGCCGACGTCCTCTCGCACGCGGGGGCGGGGGAGTTCATCGACGCCTACGCCGCCGCACTGAAGCCGGTTCTGCGCGGCTACCAGGAAGAGAACAAGCGTCACTCCGTCGTCGCCGTCGGCTGCACCGGTGGCAAGCACCGTTCGGTCGTGACGGCCCGCGAGCTCGTCGAGCGGCTGCGCGGCCTGCCGGGCGTCGCCGTGCGACTCAAGCACCGCGACCTCGGTCGCGAGTAGGCTATTCCTTCGTCCCCCGAACCCCCTGCCGAAGGAGCGCCGTGCCGCTGACCGCTGACGTCAAGACCGAGTTGGCTGCGATGCGCGACCCTCGACCCGCCGCCCGTGTGGCGGAGGTGACCGCGATCCTGCGCTTCGCCGGTGGTCTGCACTCGATCGCCGGCCGCGTCGCCGTCGAGGCGGAGGTCGACTCCGACATCCTCGCCCGCCGAGTGGCGCGCGAGCTCGTCGAGATCTACGGCGTGCGCCCCGAGCTGGCTCGGATCCAGGCGTCGGGCGGGCGCGACGGGGCCACCTTCGCGGTCCGCGTGCGCGAGGGCGGCGAGACGCTCGCGCGTCAGACGGGCCTGCTCGACCAGCGGCGGCGTCCCGTGCGCGGACTGCCGAACCGCCTGACGACGGGCTCGCGTCCCGACCTCGCCGCGCTCTGGCGCGGGGCATTCCTCGCCGCGGGGTCGCTGTCCGACCCCGGTCGATCGGCGGCGCTGGAGATCTCGTGCCCCTCGCCCGAGGCCGCGATGGCGCTCGTCGGGGCCGCGCACCGGCTGGGCATCGCCGCGAAGGCCCGCGAGGTGCGAGGCATCCCGCGCGTCGTCGTCCGCGACGGCGAGGCGATCCGGCAGACACTCGCCGAGATGGGCGCGACCCGTACCGCCGACACCTGGGATCAGATGCGTCAGCGCCGCGAGGTGCGCGCCGGCGTGAACCGACTGGTGAACTTCGACGACGCTAACCTCCGCCGCTCCGCGCAGGCCGCGGTCGCCGCCTGCGCACGCGTCGAGCGCGCCCTGGAGATCCTGGGCGATGAGGTCCCCGATCACCTCAAGCAGGCGGGAGACCTCCGCCTCGCGCACCGGGACGCGAGCCTGGACGAGCTCGGGCACCACGCGGACCCGCCGCTGACGAAGGACGCCGTGGCCGGCCGCATCCGTCGGCTCCTCGCGATGGCCGACAAGAAGGCCGCCGCAGAGGGACTGCCCGACACGGAGTCCGCGGTGCCCGCCGGACTCGCCGACTGACCGCCCCGACCGTTACACCGCATTCCGCGCGGGAAGCAACGGGGTGTATCTCGCGTTGCCCCTCAATAGGATGAAAACGTCCACGAGGTGCGCGCTCGCGCGCCTTCGACAGCAATAGCCGCGCACCGCGCGGTGCTGACAGGAGATACAGAATGCCGAAGTACACCCTTCCCGAGCTTCCCTACGACTACGCGGCTCTCGAACCGCACATCAGCGGCAAGATCATGGAGCTGCATCACTCCAAGCATCACCAGACCTACGTCAACGGAGCGAACACCGCTCTCGAGCAGCTCGCCGAGGCGCGCGAGACCGGCAACCTGGCGAACGTCAACAAGCTCGAGAAGGACCTCGCGTTCAACCTCGGCGGCCACGTCAACCACTCGATCTTCTGGACCAACCTCTCGCCCGAGGGCGGCGGAGAGCCCGAGGGTGAGCTGCGCGCCGCCATCGACGAGTTCTTCGGTGGTTTCGACAAGTTCCAGGCGCACTTCACCGCCGCCGCCACCGGCATCCAGGGCTCCGGCTGGGCCGTGCTCAGCTGGGACCCGATCGGTGCGCAGCTGATCATCCAGCAGCTGTTCGACCAGCAGTCGAACACGGCGCAGGGCACCATCCCGATCTTCCAGCTCGACATGTGGGAGCACGCCTTCTACCTCGACTACCTCAACGTCAAGGCCGACTACGTCAAGGCAGCGTGGAACATCGCCAATTGGCAGAACGTCTCGGAGCGCTTTGTGACGGCTCGCGAGAAGACGGCCGGCCTGCTCGCGTAGTAGGGTCATAAACAGGTGAGGATGCCGGGTCCCTCCCGGCAACGGGAGTCGATCCGGCATCCTCTTCTTTTTCAACTGATCGCGTTTCGGTCACCCAGCACGGGCTTCGCCGGCGCGACGAGAAACGGGAGACATCGTGTCTGTCAAGATCGGCATCAACGGCTTCGGCCGCATCGGACGCAACTACCTCCGCGCCGCCCTCGCTCAGGGCGCGGACCTCGAAATCGTGGCGGTGAACGACCTCACCGACAACAAGACCCTCGCGCACCTGCTCAAGTACGACTCCATCCTCGGGCGCCTCGACGCCGAGGTCACGTACTCCGAGGACTCGATCACGGTCGGCGGCAAGACCATCAAGGTCTTCGAAGAGCGCGACCCCGCGAACCTTCCCTGGGGCGAGCTCGGCGTCGACATCGTCATCGAGTCGACCGGCCGCTTCACCAACGCCGAGGACGCCAAGAAGCACATCGCCGGCGGCGCGAAGAAGGTCCTGATCTCGGCTCCCGCGAAGGGCGAGGACGGCACGTTCGTCATCGGCGCGAACGAGGACCTCTACGACCCCGAGAACCACAACGTCATCTCGAACGCGTCGTGCACGACCAACTGCCTGGCCCCGCTGGCCAAGGTCCTCAACGACGAGTTCGGCATCGTCAAGGGCCTCATGACCACGGTCCACGCCTACACGGCCGACCAGAACCTGCAGGACGGCCCGCACAGCGACCTCCGCCGTGCCCGCGCCGCCGCGCTCAACATCGTCCCGACCTCGACGGGTGCCGCGAAGGCCATCGGCCTCGTGCTGCCCGAGCTCAAGGGCAAGCTGGACGGCTTCGCGCTCCGCGTCCCGGTTCCCACCGGCTCCGCCACCGACCTGACCGTCGAGCTCGAGCGCGAGGTCACCGTCGACGAGATCAAGGCCGCTTACAAGGCTGCCGCCGAGGGTCCCCTCAAGGGCATCCTCAAGTACACCGAGGACGAGATCGTCTCGAGCGACATCGTCACGGACGACCACTCCTGCATCTTCGACGCCGGCCTGACCCGCGTCATCGGCAACCAGGTCAAGGTCGTCGGCTGGTACGACAACGAGTGGGGCTACTCGAACCGCCTCGTCGACCTCACCGAGCTCGTCGCCAGCAAGCTCTGACGATCATGGCTCTGCGCACCCTCGATTCGCTGGGTTCGCTCGCAGGCAAGCGCGTCATCGTCCGTGTTGACTTCAACGTCCCCCTGAAGGACGGCGTCATCACGGACGATGGCCGCGTGCGCGCGGCGCTGCCGACGATCGACCACCTGATCGGCCAGGGAGCGCGTGTCATCGCGTGCTCCCACCTCGGGCGCCCCGACGGGGCCCCCGACCCTCCCTACTCTCTCGAGCCCGTGGCCCAGCGCCTGTCGGAACTGCTCGGCAAGCCCGTCGCCTTCGCCGGCGACACGGTGGGCGAGTCGGCGGAGCAGGTCGTCGCGGCCCTCGGCGACGGTGACGTCGCGGTCATCGAGAACCTCCGCTTCAACCCGGGCGAGACGGCGAAGGATGCCGCCGAGCGGCGTGCGTTCGCCGAACAGCTCGCAGCTCTGGGCGACGTTCTCGTCTCGGACGGTTTCGGTGTCGTGCACCGCAAGCAGGCGTCGGTCTACGACCTCGCCGAGCTGCTGCCTTCGGCTGCCGGCTACCTCATCGAGAAGGAGGTCGAGGTCCTCGACCGTCTGACCGAGAACCCCGAGCGTCCGTACGCGGTCGTGCTCGGCGGCTCGAAGGTCAGTGACAAGCTCGGCGTCATCGAGCACCTCCTTCCCCGTGCCGACAAGATCCTCGTCGGTGGCGGCATGCTCTTCACCTTCCTCGCGGCGCTCGGTCACAAGGTGGGCAAGAGTCTGCTCGAGACCGACCAGCTCGAGACGGTCAAGGGCTACATCGCGACGGCTCAGGAGCGCGGCGTCGAACTCGTGCTCCCGGTCGACGCCGTCATGGCGTCGGGCTTCGCGGCCGACGCCGACCATGTCGTCGCGGCAGCGGACGCTCTCGAAGACACCGCGTTCGGTGCGGACGGCATGGGCCTGGACATCGGGCCGAAATCGGCCGAGCTGTTCGCCGACGCCATCCGCTCGTCGCGCACGGTGTTCTGGAACGGCCCCATGGGCGTGTTCGAGATGCCGGCGTTCGCAGCGGGCACCCGTGCTGTCGCGCAGGCGCTGACCGAGGTGGACGGACTGTCCGTCGTCGGTGGCGGCGACTCCGCCGCAGCCGTCCGTCAGCTCGGCTTCGACGACGCGGCGTTCGGTCACATCTCAACCGGCGGCGGCGCGTCGCTCGAATTCCTGGAGGGCAAGAAGCTCCCCGGTCTGGAGGTACTCGGATGGGCGTGAACCGTCTGCCGCTCATCGCGGGCAACTGGAAGATGAACCTCGACCACCTGCAGGCGGTCGCGTTCGTCCAGAAGCTGCACTGGACCCTCAAGGACGCGAAGCACGAAGAGGACTCGGTCGAGGTCGCGGTGTTCCCGCCCTTCACCGACCTCCGCACCGTGCAGACGCTCCTGGACGCCGACAAGATCCCGTTCGCGCTCGGCGCGCAGGACCTGTCGACGAAGGACTCGGGCGCCTACACGGGCGAGATCTCGGGCGCTTTCCTCTCGCAGCTCGACTGCCGGTACGTGATCATCGGACACTCCGAGCGACGCGAATACCACGCGGAGACCGATGAGGTCGTCGCGGCCAAGGTCCAGGCGGCACTGCGCCACGGGCTGGCGCCGGTCATCTGCGTCGGCGAGACCGCTGAGGACCTCGAGAAGCACGGCGCCTCCGCGGTGCCCGTCGCGCAGCTCCAGGCCGCCCTGGCCGGAGTCGCGGCGGATGCCGACATCGTCGTGGCCTACGAGCCGGTCTGGGCCATCGGGTCGGGCCAGGCGGCGACGCCGCAGCAGGCGCAGGATGTCTGCGCGAAGCTGCGCGAGGTCGTGGGCTCCGCCCTCGGCGCCGACGCCGCGGCGCGCACGCGCGTCCTCTACGGCGGTTCGGTGAAGTCGGCGAACATCGCCGGATTCATGCGGGAGCCGGATGTCGACGGCGCCCTCGTCGGCGGCGCGAGCCTGGTCGCCGACGAGTTCGCGGCGATCATCCGCTACCAGAAGCACGTCGGCGTGTGACGTCGAACGGCCCGGCGCTCACGCGAGCGCCGGGCCGTTCGCGTCCCCGCTGGGCGGCTCGTTATACTTGACCCTCGTGCGATCGGAACGATCGCCGGAAAGGTGACGACCACCGTGGAGATCCTCGAGTTCGCGCTGCAGGTGCTTTTGGGCATCACCAGCCTGCTCCTCACCCTCCTGATCCTGCTCCACAAGGGGCGTGGGGGAGGCCTCTCCGACATGTTCGGTGGCGGCATGAGCTCCGCGATGGGCTCGTCGGGCCTCGCTGAGCGCAACCTCAATCGATTCACGATCGTGCTGGCTCTGAGCTGGTTCATCGCCATCGTGGCCCTCGGCCTCATCACGAAGTTCTCGGTGCTCTGATGGCCACCGGAGGCAACGCCATCCGCGGCACCCGTGTCGGTGCGGGCCCGATGGGCGAACAGGACCACGGCCACCACGCCGACCGCGTCGCGATCTCGTACTGGGACGCTCTCGGAAACGAGACCGTCCGCTACTTCGCGGCCGGCATCGCGGACGAGGAGATCCCCGAGGTCATCGACTCGCCGCACTCCGGCCTGCCCGCGGGTCGTGACAAGGCCAATCCGCCGGCCGTCGCCAAGACCGAGCCGTACAAGACCCATCTCGCGTACGTGAAGGAGCGCCGTACCGACGACGAAGCGGCGCAGCTCCTCGACGACGCGCTGCAGCAGCTGCGCGAGCGCCGCGGTCTCAACTGACCTCAACTGACCGACGTCGACACCGAAACGCAGAAGAGCGGATGCCGAGGCATCCGCTCTTCTGCGTTTCCCGTGCGAGTCGCGGGGACCGACCAGTCAGTACTGGTCGTCGATGAGCTCCGGCGGCACCTGAGCGGCGGTCGCCTCGTCCGTGAAGAGGATCGTTCGCCGGGTGCCCTTCGCGCCCGCGGCCGGGACGCTGTGATAGCTCGCGCCGGCCAGCGCCAGCCCGAGGGCCGCGGACTTGTCCGGGCCGACGAGGACCATCCACACCCGCTTCGAGGCGTTGATGACCGGACGGGTCAGCGTGACGCGATCTGCGGGCGGCTTGGGGGAGTCGTGGACGGCGGAGGCGGCGCGGTCAGTGAGCGTGATCTCGGGGCGGTCGGGGAACAGCGACGCGATGTGTCCGTCAGAGCCGACCCCGAGGAAGCAGATGTCGAACACGGGCCAGGCCGACCCGTCGGATCCGAAGGCCGCGAGCTCGTCGGCGTAGGCTGCCGCGGCCGACTCGGCGTCATCCGTCTCGTCGGCCGCCGCGATGGCGTGGACGTTGGCGGACGGGACGCTGATGCGGTCGAGGAAGGCGCGCCGAGCCAGGGCATCGTTGCGTTCCTCGCTGCCCTTGGGCACGAACCGCTCGTCGACCCACCAGAAATGGACGTGCGACCAGTCAACGGCGTCGACCCGGGGGTGCGCGCCCAGGCGGGTCAGCACGTCACCGATGATCCCGCCGCCGGCCAGGCCGACGTGAACGGTGCGGCCATCCGCACCCCACGTGCCCACGCGGTCGAGGAAGCGATCGGCGACGGCCTGCGTCAGGCTGTCGGGGTCGGCACTGATGACGACGCGTTTCTCTGCCGTCGCCACCTCAGGCGCCCTGCTCCGGCGCGCCGTGCAGCCGCTGCCATCCCTCGGTGATCACGCGGCCGTACAGGACGTCGGGTCCGAGGCGGCGCAGCTCCTCGGCGAGGCATTCGCGCAGCGTCCGGCGGGGAAGGACCAGGTCGTGCGACGGCTGCCCGGACTGGGTCAGCGTCGCATCCACCGGCGTCGACCGCTCGAGCAGCACGTCGCCGCTCGGCCGCTTGAGGCGGACGCTGCGGATGCCGTGCTCCCACTCGTCGCTGGGCGCGTAACGCCATTCGACGGGGACGTCGAGCATGAGGCGCAGCCAGGCCGCGAGCAGCCCGGTCGAGGGCGAGCTGCCGCTGCCGATGACCTCGACCGCGGTGACCGGCTCGTAGGGCGGCTGGTCGAGCACCGCCGCGAGCTGTTCCCGCCAGTGCGTCAGGCGCGTCCAGGCCAGGTCGGTGTCGCCGGGCGCGTAGCCGTCACCCAGAGCCGCGAGGCGTCCGCTGTCGTAGGGCAGAGTCGAGGCGTCGGTGATGCGGCGCTGCGCGATGCGGCCGATGGGCGACTGCGACGGCCGTGCCGGCGGGTGATCGGGCCACCAGGCCACGACGGGAGCGTCGGGCAGCAGCAGGCCGGTGATGAGTGCCTCGTCGTTGCTCGCGGCGCCGCCGCTGGCGCGAAGCACCACGACCTCGCTCGCGCCGGCGTCGCCGCCCACGCGGATCTGGGCGTCGAGCTTCGACTCGCCGTCGGGCTGCGTGATGAGCACGATGACCCGCATGGGGTGCTCGCGCGAGGCGTCGTTGGCCGCCTCGATGGCGTCCTCCTCGAGCCCGTGGGATGTCGCGATCACGAGCGTCAGCACGCGGCCGAGGGCGACGGCGCCGCCCTCCTCGCGCACGTTGACCAGCTCACGGGCGATCTTCGACACCGTGGTGTCGGGCAGGTCGACGATCATGGACGCCTCCAGACGCGGCCGTCGCGGGCCAGCAGTTCATCTGCGGAAGTGGGGCCCCACGAGCCGGGGGCATACTGCTCGAGCGGTCCGCCCTGCTCGGCCCAGAACTTCTCGACCGGGTCGAGGATGCGCCACGACAGCTCGACCTCTTCGTGACGGGGGAACAGCGGCGGGTCGCCGAGCAGCACATCGAGGATGAGGCGCTCGTAGGCCTCGGGGCTGGACTCGGTGAACGCGTGGCCGTAACCGAAGTCCATCGTCACGTCGCGCACCTCGGTGGCGGCGCCGGGCACCTTCGAGCCGAAACGGATCGTGACGCCCTCGTCGGGCTGGACCCGGATGACGAGCGCGTTCTGCCCGAGCTCCGTGGTCTGGTTGCGCAGGAAGAGGTGCTGCGGGGCGCGCTTGAACACCACTGCGATCTCGGTGACGCGACGGCCGAGCCGCTTGCCGGTGCGGAGGTAGAACGGAACCCCGGCCCAGCGACGCGTGGCGATGTCGACCTTGATGGCCGCATACGTCTCGGTGGTCGACTGCGGATCCATCCCCTCCTCGGCGAGGAACCCGGTGACCTCCTCACCGCCCTGCCAGCCGCCGGCGTACTGTCCGCGCGCCGTGGCGGTCGACAGATCCTCGGGCAGCTGAACCGCGGCGAGCACCTTCTCCTTCTCGGCGCGCAGGTGGTTCGCCTCCATCGAGATGGGCTCTTCCATCGCGGTGAGCGCGAGCAGCTGCAGCAGGTGATTCTGGATGACGTCGCGGGCCGCGCCGATGCCGTCGTAGTAGCCGGCACGGCCGCCGACGCCGATGTCCTCGGCCATCGTGATCTGGACGTGGTCGACGTAGTTGGCGTTCCAGATCGGCTCGAACAGCTCGTTCGCGAAACGCAGCGCGAGGATGTTCTGCACCGTCTCCTTACCGAGGTAGTGGTCGATGCGGAAAATGGAGTCGGCCGGGAAGGCCACTTCGAGCGCCGCGTTGAGCTCGCGGGCCGTCTTCAGGTCGCTGCCGAACGGCTTCTCGATGACGACGCGGCGCCACGTGTCGCTGTCGGCGTTCTCGTCGACCAGGCCCGAGTCCTTGAGCTGCTTCGCCACGATGGGGAAGTCCTTCGGCGGGATCGACAGGTAGAACGCGTGGTTGCCCATCGTGCCTCGATCGACGTCGAGCTTCTCGACGGTCTCGCGCAGACGGCTGAACGCGTCGGCGTCACCGAACTCGCCGGACACGAAGCGGATGCCCTGCAGCAGCTGCTTCCAGGTCTCCTCGCGGAACGGCGTGCGCGCGTACTGCTTGACGGCGGCGTGCACGACCTCGGCGAAGTCCTGGTCCTCCCAGTCGCGGCGGGCGAAGCCCACGAGCGCGAAGCCCGGTGGCAGCAGCCCGCGGTTGGCGAGGTCGTAGACGGCGGGCATGAGCTTCTTCCGCGACAGGTCGCCGGTGACGCCGAAGATCACGAGGGCGCTGGGCCCCGCGATGCGGTTCAGGCGGCGGTCGTCGGGATCGCGCAGAGGGTTGTGGGCGCGCGAGATCTCCACGGTCATGGGAGGGTCTTCCTACTGGGCTGCTTCGAAAAGGGTGAGGACCTCGGTGGCGGGATCCGTGAGGGTCAGCGTCACGACGGGGCGGCCGCGTTCGGCCAGCACCGCGGCGTCGCCGGATGCCTGTGCCTCGATCAGTCGACCGAAGGTGAAGGGGCGCCCGGGGATCTCGAGGTCGACGTCGGTGCGTTCGGTGATCTGGAGGAACACCCCGTTCGCCGGTCCGCCCTTGTGGTACTGACCGGTGGAGTGCAGGAACCGCGGTCCCCAGCCGAACGTCGTCGGACGGCCCGCGTCGGCGGCGATGAGTTCGCGCACGCCGGCCAGCTGCGGCACGGAGCCTCGGTCGACGTACGCCTGCACCGCGACGTAGCCGTCCGCGGGCACGCGCTGCCACAGAGCCGACAGGACGCCCGCCAGGGTGCCGTCCGCCGCGAGCGACGGTTCGGAGACGCGCACCTCGACGCCGTTCTCGACGAACGCCGGCGCTGTCGGGACGGGCTGCGCGTCGAGCAGACCGCGGGCGGCGGCCTTGGCCGCCTCGACGTCGGGCTGATCGAACGGGTCGATGCCGAGCAGTCGTCCCGCGATCGCCGTCGCGTACTCCCAGACGAGGAACTGCGCGCCGAGGGAACCGCTGACGAGGATCTCGCCCGGGTGCTGCTCGAGGATCTGGAAGTGCACCGCGTCGCCGACCAGGCGGACCACCTGCAGGTCATCCAGAGGGAGGTCGAGCTCGGGCGAGAGCGGTGTCATGACGACGGGCAGGATGCCGGTCCCGGACTTGCCCGTCGACTCCGCGATGAGCTGCTCGATCCAGTCGGGCAGACCGACGATGTGGGTGCCGTCGCTGATGAGCGCCAGCTTGTCGCGCCGCGGCTGTCCACCCGCGATCGCCGCGGCCAGCACGAGCGCCGGGTTGCGCGGGTCATCGACGGCGACCTCGAGCAGGGTCGCGTCCGCTTCGTCGAGCAGCTGCCCGATGTCCGCACCGGCAAGGCCCGCGGGCACGAGGCCGAACGCCGTGAGTGCCGAGTAGCGCCCGCCCACGTTGGGGTCGGCCGCGAACACCCGGTGACCGGCTGCGCGCGCCTCGGCCTCGAGCGGCGAGCCCGGGTCGGTGACGACGACGATGCGGTCGGCCGGGTCGATGCCGAGATCGCTCCACGCAGCGGCGAACGCGCGCCTTGCGGCATCCGTCTCGACCGTCGATCCGGACTTCGACGACACGACGAGCACGGTCTGCTCGAGACCGCCCGTCTCGGGGTCGCCGTCGATCGCCGCCAGCACCTGGCCGGGGGCGGTGGAGTCGAGGATCGTCAGGGGCACGCCGTGCGTGCGGGCGATCACCTCGGGTGCGAGCGAGGAACCACCCATCCCCGCGAGCACGACACGGGTCACGCCGCGCGCGACGAGGTCCGCGCGGAGCGCCTCGATCTCGGCGACCAGCGGGCGCGAGACCGTGACGGCCTGGACCCACCCGAGGCGCCGAGACGCCTCGTCGGCGGCATCCGGTCCCCACAGGTCGGCGTCGCCGGCGGTGATCCCGCTTGCGACGAGATCGGCGACGAGGCCCGGGACCGTCTGCTCGACGACCTCGGAGACGTGACCCGAGACGTGGATCTCGAAGCTCACCGGGCGCTCTCCAGGGCTGCCGTCACCGTGCCCTGCAGGTCGTGCCAGGACGCGATGAACTTGTCGACGCCCTCGTCCTCGAGCAGCTGGGTGACCTCGTCGAGGTCGACTCCGACGGCGGCGAGGTCGGCGAACACCTTGTGCGCCGCCTCGTAGCCCCCGGTGACCGTGTCGCCGGAGATCACGCCGTGGTCGAAGGTCGCCTGGAGCGTCTTCTCGGGCATGGTGTTGACCGTGCCGGGAGCCACGAGCTCGGTGACGTAGAGGGTGTCGGGCAGTGCGGGGTCCTTGACGCCCGTCGACGCCCACAGCGGACGCTGCAGGTTCGCGCCGGCGGCGACGAGGTCCTGCGCGCGCTGCTCGGCGAACTTCTGCTCGAACAGCTCGTAGGCCAGACGTGCGTTCGCGACGCCGGCGAGCGACTTCAGCTCGTTCGCGGCATCCGTGCCGATGGCGACCAGACGCTTGTCGACCTCGGTGTCCACACGCGAGACGAAGAACGACGCGACCGAGTGGATGCCGCCGAGGTCGATGCCGGCCTCGCGAGCGCGCTCGAGACCCGTCAGGTACGCCTCGATGACCTCGCTGTAGCGCTCGAGCGAGAAGATCAGCGTGACGTTGACGCTGATGCCCGCGGCGATGACCTCGGTGATCGCCGGCAGGCCGGCCTTGGTCGCGGGGATCTTGATGAGCACGTTCGGACGGTCGACGGCCGCGGCGAGCTTCTTCGCCTCGGCGATCGTCGCGTCGGTGTCGTGGGCGAGGTCGGGGGAGACCTCGATCGACACGCGGCCGTCGACGCCGCCGGTCTTGTCGAAGATCGGGCGGAAGATGTCGGACGCGTTCCGGACGTCCGTCGTGGTCAGCTCGAAGATCGTGTCGTCGGTGGACGCGCCGGCCTTGGCCTGCGCCTCGATCGCCTCCTCGTAGCCGACACCCGCGCTGATCGCCGCCTGGAAGATCGACGGGTTGGTCGTCACGCCGACGACGTTGCGCGTGTCGATGAGCTCCTGGAGATTGCCGGTCGTGATCCGCTGACGCGACAGATCGTCGAGCCAGATGCTGACGCCGGCGTCGGAGAGGTCCTGGGTGGGGGTGCTCATGCGTTGTTCTCCTCAACGGTTGCGCGGGCGGCCGCGACGACGGCCTCGGTGGTGATGCCGAACTTCTCGAACAGGGTCTGGTAGTCGGCCGATGCGCCGAAGTGGTCGATGCCGACGGAGCGACCACGGTCGCCCACGAGCGAGCGCCACAGCGGGGTCGCGCCGGCCTCGACCGAGACGCGGGCCCGCACCGCGGCGGGCAGCACCGACTCGCGGTAGGCCTCGTCCTGCTCGGCGAACCACTCCAGCGAGGGAGCCGACACGACGCGCGCCTGGATGCCGTCGGCGGCGAGCTGCTCGCGGGCCTCGACGGCCAGCTGCACCTCGGAACCGGTGGCGATGATGATGACGTCCGGCTGGCCGCCCTCGGCGTCGACGAGCACGTATGCGCCCTTCGCGACGCCTTCGGTGGTGGCGAAGCCGTCCTCACCGCGGGGGAACACCGGGATGTTCTGACGCGTCAGGGCGATGCCCGCGGGTCCGGCCTGACGGCGGAGCAGCTCGTGCCACGCCGCGGCGGTCTCGTTCGCGTCGGCGGGGCGGATCACCGCGAAGTTCGGGATGAGGCGCAGCGACGAGATCTGCTCGATCGGCTGGTGCGTCGGGCCGTCCTCGCCGAGGGCGATGGAGTCGTGCGTCCACACGTAGATCGACGGGATGTTCATCAGGGCGGCCAGACGCACCGCGGGGCGCATGTAGTCGCTGAAGATGAGGAAGGTGCCGCCGAAGGCGCGCGTCTTGCCGTGCAGGACGATGCCGTTGACGATGGCGCCCATCGCGTGCTCGCGGATGCCGAAGTGAAGGACGCGGCCGTAGGGGTCGCCCGACCACTCGTGCGTGGACCACTCGGTGGGGATGAAGCTCTTGCCCGACTTGATCGTCGTCAGGTTCGACTCGGCGAGGTCGGCCGAGCCTCCCCACAGCTCGGGGAGCTGGTCGGCGAGGGCGTTGATGACCTGCCCGCTCGCCGCACGCGTCGAGACCGCCTTGCCCGCCTCGAATGCGGGGACGCTGACGTCGGCGGGCAGCTCGCCCGACTCCAGGCGATCGAGCAGCGCCTTGCGCTCGGGCTTGGCCTCGGCCCAGGCGTCGAAGGCCTTCTGCCACTCGGCGCGGTCGGCCGCCGCGCGCTCGGCGAGCGACCGGGTGTGGGCGATGACGTCGTCGGCGACCTCGAACGTCTTCTCGGGGTCGAAGCCGAGCACCTTCTTGGTGGCGGCGAGCTCGTCGGCACCGAGAGCCGAACCGTGGATCTTGCCGGTGTTCTGCTTGCCGGGAGCGGGCCAGCCGATGATCGTCTTCAGGACGATGAGGGAGGGCTTGTCGGTCTCGCCCTTCGCGGCCTCGATGGCGGCGTAGAGGGCGGCGACGTCCTCGACGTACTCGCCGGTGCTCTTCCAGTCGACCGTCTGCACGTGCCAGCCGTAGGCCTCGTAGCGGGCGGCGACGTCTTCGGTGAAGGCGACGTTGGTGTCGTCCTCGATCGAGATCTGGTTCGCGTCGTAGATCGCGATGAGGTTGCCGAGCTGCTGGTGGCCTGCGAGCGACCCGGCCTCGGCCGTGATGCCCTCCTGGATGTCGCCGTCGCTGGCGATCACGTAGACGTAGTGGTCGAACGGGGACGTGCCGGGCGCGGCATCCGGGTCGAAGAGTCCGCGCTCATAGCGTGCGGCGTAGGCGAAGCCCACGGAGGTCGCGAGGCCCTGGCCGAGCGGGCCGGTCGTGATCTCGACGCCCTTGGTGTGGCCGTACTCGGGGTGACCCGGGGTGAGGGAGCCCCACGTGCGCAGCGCCTTGAGGTCGTCGAGCTCGAGCCCGAAGCCGCCGAGGTACAGCTGGACGTACTGCGTGAGCGAGGAGTGGCCGGCGGAGAGGATGAACCGGTCGCGTCCGAGCCAGTCGGTGTCGGTCGGGTCGTGCCGCAGCACCCGCTGGTACAGGAGGTAGGCGGCGGGGGCGAGGCTCATCGCCGTCCCCGGGTGGCCGTTGCCCACCTTCTCCACCGCATCCGCGGCCAGGACGCGGGCGGTGTCCACCGCGCGCCGATCGACCTCATCCCAACGAAGTTCCGACACTCGGTCGCCTTTCTCGAGAGGCAGCGCCGGCGCATGCCGCTCCGCAGTCAGGAAGGGAGGGTTTCGGCGCTGGCGCGCGTGTGCCTTCAGCATAGCGAGCACGCCGCGACGCCGGGGCCGCCGCGTCGCCGTGTGACAGACGTGGTAGGGGAGCGGCCTCCCGGGAGCCGGCTCGGCGGCATGACGTAGACTGGACAGGTTCACAGCGGTGAGATGCGGGGAGCGATGGACATCACGACGACTGCCGGTTCGGTCTCCGTCGACACCTCTCGCGGCACGTCTCTCGGTGCGAAGGTGCGCGCGTACGTCGCGTTGACCAAACCGCGCGTGCTGGAGCTGCTGCTGGTCACGACGGTGCCCGTGATGCTGCTGGCCGCCGGCGGGCTGCCGAACCTGTGGCTCGTGCTCGCGACGGTCGTGGGTGGGGCGATGAGCGCCGGATCCGCCGCCGCGTTCAACATGTACCTCGATCGCGACATCGACGCGCACATGAAGCGCACCGAGAACCGGCCGATCGTCACCGGCGAGGTCTCTCCGCGTGGCGCCCTCATCTTCGCCTGGACGCTCGCCGTCGCATCGACCGCGTGGCTCGCCGCCACCACGAACTGGGTCGCCGCGTCGCTGAGCGTCTTCGCGATCTTCTTCTACGTCGTGATCTACACGATGATCCTCAAGCGTCGCACCGAGCAGAACATCGTCTGGGGCGGGATCGCCGGCTGCTTCCCCGTCGTGATCGGCTGGTCGGCCGTCACCGGATCGCTGTCGTGGGCCGCGCTGATCCTCTTCGTCCTCGTCTTTCTCTGGACGCCGCCGCACTACTGGCCGCTGTCGATGAAGTACAAGAACGACTACGACGAGGTCGACGTGCCGATGCTCGGCGCGACCCGCAACGGCTCGCAGGTCGGGCTGCAGGTCATCCTGTACGCCTGGGCCACCGTCGCCTGCTCGCTGCTCCTCATCCCCGTCGCGCCGATGGGCCTCGTCTACAGCGTGTCCGCCGTGGTGTTCGGCGGCTGGTTCCTGTACGAGTCGCACCGCCTGTACAACCGCGCGGTGCGCGGTGAGCAGGCCCGGCCGATGCGCGTGTTCCACGCCTCGATCACCTATCTGACGCTCGTCTTCGTGGCGATCGCGATCGACCCGCTGCTGCCCTTCTGACGTTCGGCCGCGGGTCGGCGGCGGATGCCGCGCGAGACGGGCAACGCGAAACGGCCGTCCTCCGCTCGCCCGATGGGCGGTGATGCGGAGGACGGCCGTTGGGGCGGCGCCGCCGGAGCGGGGCTTCGGCGGGCGGTGCTCAGCGGTGCGAGGCGTCCGAGCTGTCCGAGGCGTCGGGGGTGGTCGACGAGACGGTGGGCTCCGGCGAAGCGGTGACGTCGGCGGACGTGGGCACCACCGGTGCTGCCGCGGTCTCAGCCGCAGGCGCGTGCGCGGGAACCGCCGTGGTGGCGGGGGCGGAGATGGACGCCTCCGACGCGGTGTGCGCCTCGCCGCGGGAGTCGTGCTCGTCGTGGTCGTGGTCGGCCTCGCGGCGGGTCAGGCCGGCGCGGACCGCCGCGACGGCGAGCGCGAGCGCCAGGCCGAGGGCGCCGGCTCCGACGAGGATCCCGCCGAAGACGCCCCACACCTGGCCGACGTAGACGTCGACGCCCGTGGCGGTGCCGTCCAGGATGGTCGCCTCCATGTTGGTGAGCTTGTCGACGAGGACGTAGACGCCACCGCCGATCGTCGCCACCGATCCGACGATCAGAAGCCAGAACGGCACGCTGCGGACGAGGCGGGGGTGAACGGTCATGTTGCTCCTTCGTGTTGCGGCCGCCGTCGACGGCCTCGAACACTCTGCGGGCTCGACCTCGGCGTCCGCGATGCGCAACCTATGAGGCGTCTGTGTACGCCGGTTCCCGGAGCTCGGGTCGTCGTGCATCGGGGGAGGCGCTGGCTTTGAGGTTCATGACGACCGTCACCATGGCGGCAACGAGAGCCACCGCGAGCACCATGTGGATGTTGACCAGGACGATGGGCAGGCCCGTTCGTGCCTGCCACAGGCCCACGGCGATCTGGACGAGCTCGACGCCCAGCAGCAGGCCCGTCCAGCGGCGCAGCCCGCTGGTGCGGGGAAGACGCAGCGCGCCGGCCACGAGCACCAGCGTCAGGGCGAGGGTCGCGTACGCGGGCCAGCTGTGCACGTGCTGCCAGAAGATGGGGTCGAGGCCGTTGCGAGCGGCGGCGTCGTCGCCGGCGTGCGGACCCGCCCCTGTGAGCAGGATGCCCACGACCACCGTGACGGTGACCGCGACGGTCGTCAGGTGGGCCGTGATCGCGTACCAGCGGGGCACGACGCGCTCGCGCGGTCCCGGGGCGGCGTAGACGCGCACGAGGAACGCGGTCGCGATCGCGACGAGCGCGGCCGAGATGAGGTAGTGCAGGCCGACGATGCTCGGGTGCAGGTGCAGCCAGACGGTGATGCCGCCGACGACGGCCTGCACGATGATGCCGAACCCGACGAGGAAGCTGAGCACGGGCAGCTCGCGGCGGGTTGCGCGCAGCCGGATGACCGAGAGGAACGCCAGCAGGGCGACGATCACGAGAACGCCGGTCAGCGTGCGGTTGCCGAACTCGATGAGCCCGTGCACTCCCATCTCGGGCGTCGGCACGAGGGATTCCGCCGTGCAATAGGGCCACGTCTCGCAGCCCATGCCCGACCCGGTGAGCCGCACCAGACCGCCCGTTCCGACGATGCCGATGTTCGTGATGACCAGGAGCCATCCCATGACGCGGGTCCATCGCGTGATGGTGCGCGGCATGACCGTCTCGATCAGTCCTGGGCGGATGCGGACCTGCGACATCGGACTCCTCCGGCGGCGCTCGATCTGCGCCGCGTACGCTCTCGGCACGCCTCGGGTGGGGGCGTTGCCTGTAGAATCGGCTGTGTTCGGGATGGCGGCGCGTGTGCACGTCCTCCCCCCACAGTCTAGGCGCGGTACCCGCGTCCATCAGGCCCGCGAATCGGCATCCCGCCCACGTGACTCCCGCCGGAGTCGGGAATGCCGGGACGGATGACACCGTTGCGGTGCGAAGAGGAGGAAGTCATGTCGGATGTGCTCATCGACCGACCGGAACTCGAAGGCCTGGGGGTGTACGAGTTCGGCTGGCACGACACGGATGCCGCTGGCGCTGTCGCGCAGCGCGGCATCAACGAGGACGTGGTGCGCGGCATCTCGGCCCTCAAGAACGAGCCGGAGTGGATGCTGAAGACCCGTCTGAAGGGCTACCAGCTCTTCGGACGCAAGCCGATGCCGACGTGGGGTGCCGACCTCAGCGACATCGACTTCGACAACATCAAGTACTTCGTCCGCTCCACCGAGAAGCAGGCGCAGTCGTGGGAGGACCTCCCCGAGGAGATCCGCGAGACCTACGAGAAGCTCGGCATCCCCGAGGCGGAGCGTCAGCGCCTCGTCGCCGGCGTGGCGGCGCAGTACGAGTCCGAGGTGGTCTACCACCAGATCCGCGAGGACCTCGAGGCCCAGGGCGTGATCTTCATGGACACCGACACGGCGCTGCGCGAGCACCCCGAGTTCTTCGAGGAGTACTTCGGCACCGTGATCCCGGCCGGCGACAACAAGTTCGCCGCGCTGAACACGGCGGTCTGGTCGGGCGGCTCGTTCGTCTACGTCCCGAAGGGCGTGCACGTCGAGATCCCGCTGCAGGCCTACTTCCGGATCAACACCGAGAACATGGGCCAGTTCGAGCGGACCCTGATCATCGCCGACGAGGACAGCTACGTCCACTACATCGAAGGCTGCACCGCGCCGATCTACAAGAGCGATTCGCTGCACTCGGCGGTCGTCGAGATCATCGTCAAGAAGAACGCGCGCGTCCGGTACACGACCATCCAGAACTGGTCGAACAACGTCTACAACCTCGTCACGAAGCGCGCCGTCGCACACGAGGGCGCGACGATGGAGTGGGTCGACGGCAACATCGGCTCGAAGGTCACGATGAAGTACCCGTCCATCTTCCTCATGGGCGAGCACGCCAAGGGGGAGACGCTGTCGGTGGCCTTCGCCGGTCCGGGCCAGCACCAGGACGCCGGCGCCAAGATGATCCACATGGCGCCCTACACGCAGTCCTCGATCGTCTCCAAGTCGATCGCCCGCGGCGGCGGACGCGCCGGATACCGCGGCGAGGTCCGGGTCGACGCGAACGCGCACCACTCCGCCAACACCGTGCGATGCGACGCCCTGCTCGTCGACACGATCTCGCGCTCCGACACGTATCCCGCCATCGACATCCGGGTGGACGATGTCCAGCTCGGTCACGAGGCGACGGTGTCGAAGGTCAGCGAAGAGCAGCTGTTCTACCTCATGAGCCGCGGCATGCCCGAGGACGAGGCGATGGCGATGATCGTGCGCGGGTTCATCGAGCCCATCGCGCGCGAGCTGCCGATGGAATACGCCCTCGAACTCAACAAGCTCATCGAAATGGGCATGGAAGGCAGCGTCGGCTGATGACGAGCGTGACTCAGGCCCCCGCCACCGGCGAGAAGGGCCACATCGACCCTGCGGCCGCGTTCGTGCCGGTGCAGACCCGTTCCGAGCGGCCCGCGTCGTTCGACCCCGCTGACTTCGGCACGCCGACCGGGCGCGAGGTGAACTGGAAGCACACGCCGCTCGACCGGCTGCGGCCCCTGTTCGTCGACGAGCCCGGTGCCACCGGTGTCGTCGACGTCGAGGTGTCGGCGCCCGCTGGCCTCGAGCAGGCGCGCCTGCGCGTCGGCGACGCCCCGCGCGGCGAGGTCTTCCGCCCGGAGGACCTGCCGAGCGCGATCGCGTGGTCGCAGGAGCCCGAGGCGCCGCTGCTGCGCATCCCCGCGGGCGTCGAGCTCGACGCTCCCGTCGTGGTGACCCTGCGCGGCACGGGGGGCGTCGCCCATGCGCACGTCGTGATCGAGGCCATGCCCAACGCCCGCGGAACGATCATCCTCCGCCACGAGGGCACCGCATCGCACGCGCAGAACGTCGAGATCATCGCCCGTGACGGGTCGGCCCTCACGGTCGTCTCGCTCCAGCGCTGGGACGACGACGCCGTGCACGCCGCCGCGCACCAGGCGCGCGTCGACCGCGACGCCTCGCTCACGCACGTCGTGGTGAGCCTCGGCGGCGGGGTCGTCCGGGTCAACCCGTCGCTCGAGCTCGCCGGCTCGGGCGCCGAGGGGCGGATGTACGGCCTGTCGTTCGCCGACTCGGGGCAGCACCTCGAGAGCCAGGTCTACCTGCACCACAAGGGGCCGCACACGGTCGGCGATGTCCTCTACAAGGGCGCGCTGCAGGGCGAGAGCGCGCACAGCGTGTGGATCGGCGACGTGCTGATCGGACCGGATGCCGTCGGCACCGACTCCTACGAGGCGAACCGCAACCTGGTCCTCACCGACGGAGCCCGTGCCGACTCGATCCCGAACCTCGAGATCGAGACCGGGGACATCCAGGGCGCCGGGCACGCGAGCGCGACCGGCCGCTTCGATGACCAGCAGCTGTTCTACCTGCAGGCCCGCGGCATCCCCGAGGCCGAGGCGCGCCGCCTCGTCGTCCTCGGCTTCCTCGCCGAGATCGTCCAGAAGATGGGCGTCGACGAGCTCACCGACGAACTGCTCGCCGCCATCGAGGCCGAGCTCGCGGCGGGAGCGCAGGCATGAGCGCTCAGAAGGTCCTCAAGCTCAGCGAGCTGGAGCAGGACACCGCTGTCCGCGTCGTCATCGACAAGGTCCCCATGGCCGTCGTCCTCGACGGCAACGGCGAGGTCCACGCGATCGGCGACACGTGCACGCACGGCGACATCTCGCTGGCCGAGGGGTTCGTCGAGGAGGACACGCTGGAGTGCTGGGCGCACGGCTCGGCCTTCTCGCTGCGCACCGGCCAGCCCCTGAATCTCCCGGCCTACGAGCCGGTGCCCGTTTACGAGGTCACGATCGACGGGGACGACATCCTCATCGACCCCACCGTGACCCGCGAAGTGAAGTGAAGTAAGGAACCCGACATGTCTGTTCTCGAGATCCGCGACCTGCACGTGACGGTCGAGACCGAGGCGGGGGCCACCCCGATCCTCAACGGCGTCACCCTCACCGTGCGCACGGGCGAGACCCACGCGATCATGGGCCCGAACGGCTCCGGCAAGTCGACCCTCGCGTACGCGATCGCCGGACACCCCAAGTACACCGTCACCGGCGGCTCGATCTCGCTCGACGGCGAGGACGTCCTCGAGATGTCGGTCGACGAGCGTGCGCGCGCGGGCCTGTTCCTCGCGATGCAGTACCCCGTCGAGGTCCCGGGCATCACGGTGACGAACTTCCTGCGCACGGCCAAGACCGCCGTCGACGGCGAGGCGCCCGCGATCCGCTCGTGGACGAAGGACGTCAAGCAGGCGATGGCGAACCTGCGCATGGACCCCAAGTTCGCGCAGCGCAACGTCAACGAGGGCTTCTCGGGTGGCGAGAAGAAGCGCCACGAGATCCTGCAGCTCGAGCTGCTCAAGCCGAAGATCGCCGTCCTGGACGAGACCGACTCGGGCCTCGACGTCGACGCGCTCAAGATCGTGTCGGAGGGCGTCAACCGCGCCAAGGCCGACACCGACCTCGGCGTGCTGCTCATCACGCACTACACGCGCATCCTGCGCTACATTCAGCCGCAGTTCGTTCACGTCATGGTCAAGGGTCGGATCGTCGAGGAGGGCGGGCCGGAGCTCGCCGACCGCCTCGAGGAAGAGGGCTACGACCGCTTCCTCGACGCCGGTACGCCGGTCGACGCGTAGGATCGTTACATGACCGCAACGCTCGCTCCCGAGAAGTACGACGAGGTCACCGAGGCTCTCAAGGACGTGATGGATCCCGAGCTGGGGATCAACGTCGTCGACCTGGGCCTGATCTACGACCTCGCGTGGGACGACGAGAACGACGCGCTCGTCATTCACATGACGCTGACCTCGGCCGGCTGCCCGCTGACCGATGTGCTCGAGGAGCAGACGGCGCAGGCGCTGGATGACGTCGTCGAACGGTTCCGCATCAACTGGGTGTGGATGCCGCCGTGGGGTCCGGAACGGATCACCGACGACGGCCGCGACATGATGCGCGCGCTCGGCTTCGCGATCTGACGCGTCACGCGGCGACATGTCGCCGTCATCGTCCGGGCCGCTGGCTAGGCTCGCGGCATGAGCACCCCGCCCCTCGACGCCCTCCCGCTCGAGACGCTGCGGCGCCGGTCGAGCACGAAGTGGCGATCGTATCCGCACGACGTCATCCCGATGTTCGTGGCCGAGACGGACTTCGCCCTCGCCGCTCCCATCACCACGGCGCTGCACGACGCGGTGGAGATCGGCGACACCGGCTACACCCCGCCCCAGCCGGGCGTAGCCGGTGCGTTCGCCGGCTTCGCGCGCCGTCGGTGGGGGTGGGTCGTCGAGCCCGAGCGCGTCCGCTGGACCGGTGACGTGATGATGGGCGTGGTCGAGCTGCTGCGTGCGACGGTTGAGCCGGGCGACCGTGTCGTGGTGAACCCTCCCGTGTATCCGCCGTTCTTCGACACCGTCGCCGAGGCCGGCGCCGTCGTGGAAGAGGTTCCGCTCCGCGACACCGGGGCTGGCTGGGAGCTCGACCTCGCCGGGATCGAGGCGGCGCTGGCGACCGGCGCCCGCGCGGTGCTGCTGTGCAACCCGCACAACCCGACGGGAACCGTGCACTCGCGCAAGACCTTGCGCGAGCTGGCTCGCATCGCGGCGCGCCACGGAGCCGTCGTGATCAGCGATGAGATCCACGGGCCTCTCGCCAGCGCGGACGCGCCGTTCACCCCCTTCCTCAGCGTCTCGGCCGAAGCCGAGGCCGTCGGGTACGCCGTCACCAGCGCCTCGAAGGCCTACAACCTCGCGGGTCTGAAGTGCGCGGTGATGGTGACGGCCTCGGACGCGACGACCGCCACCGTCCGGTCGCTGCCCTGGGAGGTCGAGTGGCGCACCGGGCTCTTCGGAGCCCTGTCATCCGTCGCGGCGTTCTCCACGGAGTCGGATGCCTGGCTCGACGCCCTGCTCGCGCGGCTCGAGGTCAATCGGCGGCTGCTGGCGGAGCTGCTCGCCGACCACCTGCCGCGTGCGCGTTACCGGATGCCGCAGGCCGGGTTCCTCGCCTGGATCGATGTGTCGGACTACGGCTGGGGCGACGACCCGGCCGACCGCATCCGAGAGGGCGCGGGGGTCGCGTTGCACCACGGCCCCTTCTTCGGAACGCAGGGCATCGGTCATGTCCGGCTGAACTTCGGGTGCGGCCCGGACGTCCTCCGCGACGCCGTCGAGCGGATCGGAGCGTTCGCGCGCGCGACGGCGCCGCTGGCTCAGGTCTCGGAGCGACCGACGCGCCAGTAGCCCATGAAGGCGACGGCGCGGCGATCGACTCCGACGGTGCCGACGAGGTGCCGGCGCAGCGTCTTGATCGCGGAGGCTTCGCCCGCGAGCCACGCGTACAGCGGTGCGCGCTTGAGCGCCGCGCCGCCTTTCGCGGTGCGCGGCACCTCCCAGAGGATGTCGGTGTCAACGTCGACCTCCTCGACCTCGGCGCCGATGCCGGCGGGCGCGAGGCTCTCGGCGACCGCTTCGACGGCCGTGACGAGGTGGGCGTGGCGCTGTGCCTCGCCGTCGCGAGCGGCCAGGACGAGATCGAATCCCGGGTGCCGGGGCAGGTAGGCCAGGTCCGCTTCCGTGGGAACCTCGAGCACGACGGTGCCCCGGGCCTCGGGCGGGAGTTGCTCGAGGATCACCGCGATCGCCGGTGCCGCCGTCTCGTCGCCGGCCAGGAGGATCGCGTCGGTCTCGGCCGGGGGGACGAAGTCGATGCCGTAGCTGACTCCCGTGTGGGCCGTGGTGGGGGCGAGGATGAGCACTTCATCGCCGACCTGGGCGTCGGCGATGAAGGCCGACGCGGGTCCGATGACGTCGTGGGCGACCATGTCGATATCGACCTCGTGCGCCGACGCGCGGACGGCCCGCGTCGTGTAGGTGCGCATGACGGGGCGGGCGGCCTCGGGCAGCGCGCGCCACTGCTCGTACCAGTCGGGGCCGGTGGGCATGTCGTCGAGCGAAGCCGTGGCGGTGGGGAAGATGACTTTCACACGCTGGTCGAAGCCCGGGTCGCCGTAATCGGCGAGGCATGCATCACGGAAGGTGAAGCGGCGGAAGCTCGGCGTGAGGTCGGTGATCGCGGCGACGGGCGCACGGAAGAAGCCGAGGGCGGCGAGGGACACGGATCGCTCCAGTTCAGGCGGCGGTGACGCCGTCGGGATCGGACGGGGCATGCTGCGACGGCACGTGGTGCCGGCCGATGGGCAGCACGAGGGGTCGCCCCGTCAGGGGATCGGGGATGACACGACTGTCCAGGCCGAAGACGGCTCTCACGGTGTCGGCGGTGAGCACGGACGACGGGTCGCCCGCGGCGTAGAGCCGTCCGCCGGCCATCGCGACGAGGTGGTCGGCGTACCGCGCGGCGAGATTCAGGTCGTGCAGCACCATGACGATGGTCGTGCCGCGGCTGCGGTTGAGATCCGTGAGCAGGTCGAGGACGTCGATCTGATGGCTGACGTCGAGGAAGGTCGTCGGCTCGTCCAGCAGCAGCACGTCGGTCTGCTGCGCGAGCGCCATCGCGATCCAGACGCGCTGACGCTGGCCTCCCGACAGCTCGTCGACCGAGCGGTCGGCGATCGCGGCCGTGTCGGTCGCCTCGAGGGCGTGCGCCACCGCCTCGTCGTCGGCGCGGGTCCAGCGCGCCAGCGGGCCGTGATGCGGCGTCCGGCCCCGGCTGACCAGGTCGGACACCGCGATGCCCTCGGGGGCGATCGGCGACTGCGGCAGCAGACCGAGCTCCCGAGCGAGCTGGCGGGTCGGCATCCGGTGGATGTCGCGGCCGTCCAGCAGCACGTGACCGGTGCGGGGCGCCAGCAACCGGGCCATGGACTTCAGCAGGGTGGACTTGCCGCAGGCGTTGGCGCCGACGATAGCGGTCACGCGCCCGCTCGGGACCGTCAGGTCGAGTTCGTCGACGATGATGCGGTCACCGTAGCCGAGTCGGATGCCGCGGGCCTCGAGGGTGCGGTTCGCGGTCATAGGGAGCCTCCCGAGCGGCTGCTTCGGATGAGCAGGATGATGAGGTACGGAGCCCCGAGCACGCCGGTCACGACGCCGACGGGCAGACGCAGCCCGAGCAGGTACTGAGCGGTGAGGTCGGCCACGAGGACGAGGAGCGAGCCGAACAGACCCGCTGCGAGGACGGGGGAGCCCACGGGGCCGAGCATCCGCGCCGCGATGGGGCCGGAGAGGAAGGCCACGAAGGCGATCGGTCCGGCGGCGGCCGTCGCGAAGGCGAGCAGGGCGACGGCGGCGACGATGAGCAGGATGCGCCGCCGCTCGACGGGCACGCCCAAGGCGGATGCCGCCTCGTCGCCCAGGCGCATGAGCTCGAGGTCGCGCGTGAGCCACAGCAGCACGGGGACAACCACGACCATCGCGATCGCGAGCGGCACGACCTGGCTCCAGGAGCCGCCGTTGAGGTTCCCGGTGATCCACCGCATCGCCGCCTGCAGGTCCCACTCCGCGGCGCGCGAGAGCACGTACGACACGACGCTGTTGAAGATCGCCGCGATACCGATGCCGATGAGGATGAACCGCGCGCCGGCGCCACCGTCCTTGTAGGCCAGCAGGTAGATCGTGAGGGCGGTGCCGAGAGCGGCGACGGTGGCGAGCAGGGACACGCCGGTCTCGGTGAGCGACAGGAACACGATCCCGACGACGGCCGCGGCGCTCGCTCCCGCGTTGATGCCGATGATGTCGGGGCTCGCGAGCGGGTTGCGCAGCATCGTCTGGAACACGGCACCCCCCATGCCGAAGCAGAGGCCGGTCAGTAGGGCGAGCGTCGCGCGCGGCAGGCGCAGCTCGCCGACCGTGAAGGATGCACCCGGCACCGTCTGTCCCGTGATCACGCCCCAGACCTCCGCGGGGGAGTAGAACGTCTGACCGACCATCAGCGACACGGCGTACATGACCACGACCGCGATCAGGAGCGCGCCGACGACGAGGCGGCGGCGCCACGCGCGTCGCGCGCGGCCGCGCGCGACGATCTCGAGCGTCGACCGTGACGCCGTCAGGGTGCTCATAGTGCCCGCACCTTCTGGCGGCGGACGATGGCGATGAAGAAGGGGGCGCCGATCAGCGCCGTGACGATGCCGACCTCGACCTCCTGCGGGCGGGCGATGACCCGTCCGACGACATCGGCGACGACGAGAAGCCCTGCGCCGACGAGCGCCGACACAGGGAGCAGCCACCGATGATCGGGGCCCACGAGCAGACGGCAGACGTGAGGCACGATGAGGCCGACGAAGCCGATCGGGCCGGCGACGGCGGTCGCGGCACCGCACAGGATGACCGCGCCCAGCGCGGCGACGAGACGGGCGGTGCGGACGCGCTCGCCGAGGCCTGCGGCCAGCTCGTCGCCCAGCGCGAGGGAGTTCAGGGCCGCGCTGGCGGCAAGGCAGATCACCGCGCCCAGCGCGAGGAAGGGGAGCACGAGCAGGATCTTCTCGACAGTCGCGCCGCCGACGCCGCCGATCTGCCAGAACCGGAAGACACTCATGACATCGATGCGCGGAAGCAGGATGGCGCTGATCAGCGAGCTGAAGGCGACGGCGGTGGCGGCGCCGGCCAGGGCCAGCTTGAGGGGGCTCGCGCCGCCGCGTCCGAGGGAGCCGATCGTGTACACGAAGACCGCGGCGACGGCTGCCCCGAGCATCGCGAGCCAGATGTAGCCGAAGGCGGACGAGACGCCGAAGAACGCGAGCCCGATCACGACGGCCAGCGATGCGCCGCCGTTGATGCCCAGGATCTGGGGATCGGCGAGCGGGTTGCGGGTGACGCCCTGCATCACCGCGCCGGAGATGGCGAGGGCGGCTCCCACGAGAAGCGCGAGCAGCGTGCGGGGCACCCGCTTGGCGACGGCGGCCGCCGAAGCGGTGTCGATGTCGCCGGTGAGACCTGCGACGATGTCGCCGACTCCGACGACGCGGGCGCCGAAGGTCACCGAGATCACGCCTGCGGCGAGGACCACCGCGACGAGGACGAGGAGCCAGACGACCCGCCGCCGCGAGCCGCGTCGTGCAGACGCGGTCGCGGCGGCGGGGACCGTCGCTACGGACGCGCTCACGGCATCCGGAGGGCGGTGCGGATCACGAGGCGGCCTTCTGCGCGGCCGCGCCGATGAGGTCGATGTACTCCGCCGTGAGGTCGTCGGTGATCGACAGCGGGCTCGGGTTGGCGGCGGCCGAGAGCGGCGCGTTCGCGATGGGGAGCACGACCACGGCGCCCGACGCCACGGCGGGGATGCGCGAGAGCAGCGGATCGGCCTGCATGGCGGCGAGCGTCGCGTCATCGCCGTAGGTCACGAGGACCTGCAGGTCTTCGAAGCGCTCGATCTCCTCGGTGCTGTTGGTGATCCAGAACTGATCAGTGTTCTTCGACTGTTCCACGACCGTCGCCGCGGAGGTCAGGCCGAGGTCTTCGAGGAAGAGGGCGCGCGGGTCCTCGAGCGAGTAGAAGCCCAGCTGGCTGAGATCGGTCGCGTCGAACGAGCTGAAGAGCGAGGTCTTGCCGGCGATCTCGGGATAGGCGGCGGTGAGCTCGCCCAGGTGCGCCGTCAGGTCGTCGACGAGGGTCTGCGCCTCGTCCTCGAGGCCGAGCGCCGTGCCGTTGATCATCGTGAGGTCCTGCCAGGTGGTTCCCCACGCGACCTCGGGGTAGGCCACGACCGGTGCGATCTTGCTGAGGGTGTCGTAGTCGTCCTGCGTCAGTCCGGAGTAGGCGGCGAGGATGACGTCGGGCTGGGTGTCGGCGACGGCCTCGAAGTCGATGCCCTCGGACTCGTCGAAGAGGACGGGCGTCTTAGCGCCGAGCTCCTCGAGCTTGTCCTCCACCCAGGGGAGGATGCCGTTGCCGTCGTCGTCGCCCCACGTGACGGCGGGCATGCCGACGGGGACGACGCCCAGGGCGAGCGCGGCTTCCTGGTTCGCCCACGACACCGTGGCGACGCGTTCGGGCTTGGACTCGATCGTGGTCTCGCCGAAAGCGTGCTCGATCGTGACGGGGAAGGCGTCGGACGATGCGCCGCTGGATGCGGCGGGGGCGTCGCCGGAGGCGGCGGTCGAGCCGCAGCCTGTCAGGAGCAGGGCGGCCGCGACCAGCGTGGCGGCGGCTGTGCGGGTACGGGGCACAGGTTCCTCCAGAGGAGAAGAAAGTAAGGACAGGCTTACTTTACGTCTCCGGGACTCTCCGCGCTAATCCGTTACCGGTGGGATGAATGTCCGCCGTGAAGAACGGCAGTGGCCCCGGTGCGAGCCGCGCTCCGGGGCCACCGCCGAGGCTCAGCGGCGCGACCGTCGGTCGACGGCCCGAACCAGCGCCCACGTCGCGGGGATGAGCAGCGCCGCGGCCGCCGCCTTCATCAGGCCGGGAAGGACGAAGGGCCACACGCCGGCGCCGAGGACACCGGGGAGCGTCACTTCCTGGCCCAGGACGAGGGCGAGTACAGCCGCCATGTAGGGCACGCCGACGAGGAAGGGGACGATCGAGGCGGCGACGAAGCCCACGAACGCGAGCGCCGGCCGGCGGTCCCATGCGCGCTCTGCGAACCAGCCGGCGATGGCAGCGGCGGGGATGAACCCGAGGACGAAGCCGAAGGAGGGTGCGAGCACATAGGCCGGACCGGCGATGGGCCCGGCGAACACGGGGATCCCGGCCAGTCCCGCGAGCAGGTAGGCCGTCAGAGCGGTCGCGCCGCGGCGGGCGCCCAGGGCCGCTCCGACCACGATGACGCCGAGGGTCTGACCGGTGATGGGGATGGGGCCGATGAAGAACGACGCCTTGGCCAGCAGGGCGACGAAGGCCACGCCGGTGGCGACGAGCGCCGCGTCGACAGCGAGCGCGCGCAGGCGGGTGGCGGGGCGTCCGACGACGTCGGCGAGAACCGGGCGGCGTGAGGCAGCGAGGGACATGGGGCTCCTTCGAGTCGGGCGGCCCGGTCTGCGCGGGGCCGCGGGATCAGCCTAGGGTGACCCGGTGGGCTGCCGATTGGTCCTTCGAGATAAAGGAACGGCCGATCCGTTGTGTCACATCCATTCGTCGGCGTGACGACAGTCGCATCCGCGCAGAACGCCCGGGGCTAGGATGGGAGGCTGGCCGTTCGGCTGCTTCCCCTGTTCTCGACGATTGGAGATCGCTGTGCTCGCCGTGCACGACCTCGAAATCCGCGTGGGTGCGCGCACGCTGATGTCGGACGTGTCGTTCCGTGTCTCGGGCGGCGACAAGATCGGTCTCGTCGGCCGCAACGGCGCCGGCAAGACGACGCTGACCAAGGTGCTCGCCGGCGACCTCCTGCCCAGCGACGGCAAGGTCGAGCGCTCCGGCGAGCTCGGCTATCTGCCGCAGGACCCGCGCTCGGGCGATCCCGAGATGCTCGCCCGCACCCGCATCCTCGACGCCCGCGGGCTGGGGACCATCGCCGTCGAGATGCAGGCGGCGTCGCTCGAGATGGGATCCGACGACGCGACGACCGCGGCCAAGGCGATGCGACGCTACGGGAACCTCATGGAACGGTTCGAGGCCCTCGGCGGCTACGCGGCGGAGGCGGAGGCGGCCTCGATCGCCCACAACCTCTCGTTGCCCGACCGTATCCTCGACCAACCGCTGAAGACCCTGTCGGGCGGTCAGCGTCGCCGCATCGAGCTCGCGCGCATCCTGTTCTCGGACGCGCAGACGATGATCCTCGATGAGCCGACGAACCACCTCGATGCCGACAGCGTCGTGTGGCTGCGCGAGTTCCTCAAGGGGTACAAGGGCGGCCTGATCGTCATCAGCCACGACGTCGAGCTGGTGGGGGAGACCGTCAATCGGGTGTTCTACCTCGACGCCATGCGTCAGGTGATCGACGTGTACAACATGAACTGGAAGAACTACCTCCGTCAGCGCGTCGCCGACGAGGAGCGCCGCAAGAAGGAGCGTGCCAACGCCGAGAAGAAGGCGACGGCGCTGCAGCAGCAGGCTGCGCGCTTCGGCGCGAAGGCGAGCAAGGCCGCCGCGGCACACCAGATGGTCGCGCGGGCCGAGAAGCTGCTGTCGGGGCTCGACGAGGTGCGCCAGGAGGACCGCGTGGCGAAGCTGCGCTTCCCGAAGCCGGCGCCCTGCGGCAAGACGCCCCTCATGGCCTCCGGTCTGTCGAAGTCCTACGGTTCTCTGGAGATCTTCACGGATGTCGACCTCGCCATCGACCGCGGATCCAAGGTGGTCGTCCTCGGGCTCAACGGCGCCGGTAAGACCACGTTGCTGCGCATCCTGGCGGGCGTCGACCAGCCCGACACCGGCATCCTCGAGCCCGGGCACGGTCTGCGGATCGGGTACTACGCGCAGGAGCACGAGAACCTCGACGTCTCGCGGTCCGTGCTGCAGAACATGATGTCCGCGGCACCGGACATCACCGAGACCGAGGCGCGCAAGGTGCTCGGTTCGTTCCTGTTCACCGGCGACGACGTGCTCAAGCCCGCCGGCGTCCTCTCCGGCGGCGAGAAGACCCGTCTGTCACTGGCGACCCTCGTCGTCTCGTCGGCGAACATGCTGCTGCTCGACGAGCCGACGAACAACCTCGACCCCGCGTCCCGTGACGAGATCCTCGGAGCGCTCGCGCACTACGAGGGTGCCGTGGTGCTGGTCTCGCACGACGAGGGGGCTGTCGAGGCTCTCAATCCCGAGCGCGTCCTGATCCTGCCCGACGGGGTCGAGGACATCTGGGGCCGCGACTACCTCGAGCTCATCACGCTCGCCTGAGCGAACGGGTCAGCGCCGGGACGAGTCGAGGATCGCGTCCTCGTCCTCCATGTCGCGATCGCGCTTGCCGTCGCGCCGGCGGCGCAGCGTCGCCGGGACGACCGTGTCGACGGCGGGCGAGGCTTCGCCGTCGGTGAGTGCCGCGGCGGCGGCATCCTCCTCGTCCTCGCGGCGATGCCGGCGCTCGGTACGGATCATGTACCAGATGAAGACGAAACCCATGATCGCGAACAGGATCCACTGGATCGCGTACGAGAGGTGGGGACCGGGGTCTTCCGACGGCGTGGGGAGCGCGCCCAGCGCCTCGGCCGGGGCCGGGTCCTCCGAGACGAGCAGGCCGTACGCGGAGGTCACGACATCGCCGGTCAGTCCCGCCTCGGCGGCGACGAGGTCCAGGCTGATCGTGGGAACCTGCCCCTCGGGCGCCGAGCGTCCCGAGGTGGGGGCCGCCTCGGCCGGTTTGAGCCGGGCCACCACGGTGACCGTACCGGCCGGAGGCGCCGCGACGGCGTCGGGCTCCGGGCTGTCGCGCCCCGGCGGTACCCAGCCTCGGTTGACCACGAACACCCGACCGTCCGTCGTCCGGAAGGGCACCAGCACCTCGAAGGCCGAGGTGCCGCCGTGGGGGCGGTTGCGGACGAGCACCTGGTCACCGGCGAGGTACTCGCCGGTCATCGTCACCGGGTGCCACTCGTCGGCCGGGTCGAGCGCGCCGCCGCGAGGCAAGAGCTCGTCGAGCTCAGCGGGCTCGGCGTCGTAGTTCGCCTCGACGAGCGCGAGCTGAGCGCTGCGGTCCTCGTTCCGCGTGAACTGCCAGTTGGACAGGAACGCGCAGGCGACCGCGAACGCGATCGCGACGGCGACGTAGCCGGCCCACCGCAGGGCCGTTCTGCCGGTCACGCCGTCGCCTCGGTCATCGGCTCGACCTCGACCGGAAAGTCTCGCGCGGCGAGGAATCCGCGAAGGTACGACACGTGCTCGTCGCACGCTGTCCACACCTTGCGGCGGTCCGCCGTGTGGATCCGCGGGTTGCGCCAGACGACGCGCCAACGCGCGCCCGCCCGGCATCCCGCCCGCGAGCATTCGATGTCGTTCACTCGGGCCGAGACTCCCGGATCTCGATGACGGTGGGCTTCTCCGGCCGAGCCGCCTCGGCCGGCTGCTCGGGCGTCGCGGGGAGAGCGGAGAGCGGCGAGACGGCGGGGGGCTCGCGGACGTCGTCGCCCACGTTCGCGACCACGACGGCGAAGTACGGCAGGAACACCGCTCCGATCGCGAACGCCGCGGTATGCCAGCCGTACGGTGCCACGACCACCATGAGGATGAAGCACACCACACGTACCGCCATCATGATGAAGTACTTCGTCATGCGGCGGGAGGAGTCGTCGTGCGGCGCTCGCGGCAGCGAGGTCGCCGACGGGGTGGCGGGATGGTGCTTCACGGTGCACCCAGGATACGCCCGCTGGATGCCGCACGGCCCGGCTCAGAACGTCGAGGAGTAGCTGTTGGAGCTGTCCTGCTCGATCGCCCAGCCGATGAAGGACGCGAAGATGATGACGCCGATCACGGCGAGGGCGAGGCCGGCGTATCCGACGATGAGGCCCGCGATCGCCATGCCGCGGCCCTTCTCGTTCGTCCGCTTGATCTGCGACAGCGAGATGTGCCCCATCACGACGCCGGCGATCGATCCGATGATCGGAAGGATCCAGACGAATCCGACGATCGAGGCGATCATCGACACGATCGCGAGGGTGTTCGTCTTCTGCTGGACGTATCCGCCGCCGTATCCGTACGCCGGCGGCGGGTAGGACGCCGGCTGGTAGCCGGGAGCGGCCGGCTGGTAGCCACCCTGAGGCGGCGTCGCATACGGCGGAGCGGGCGGGGGGACCGGTGCGCCGGAGGACGCGCTGTCCGGCTGCGAATTCGGCTGCTGCGGCTGGTTCGGGTCGCTCACATCTGCTCCTCGTCGACGTCGAGCCGCCAGCCTATCGTCCGCGGGCTGCGCGCAAGTGGCCGATAGGCTTGCCGGGTCCCCGCCACCGTCACAGGAGAGTCGCATGTCCACGTCCCGAGTCGTCCTCATCACCGGAGGCAACCGCGGCATCGGCCGCGCGATCGCCGAGCGATTCGTCGCCGACGGACATCGGGTGGCGGTCACCGCGCGTTCGGGCGAGGGCCCGGAAGGCACGCTGACGGTCCGCGCCGACGTCACCGACGCCTCGTCGCTCGACGCCGCGTTCACGCAGGTCGAGGCCGAGCTCGGCCCGGTCGAGGTCGTGGTCGCGAACGCCGGCATCACGAAGGACACCCTGCTGCTGCGCATGACCGAGGACGACTTCGACTCCGTGGTGTCGACGAACCTGGGCGGCGCGTTCCGCGTCGTGAAGCGTGCGTCGAAGGGAATGCTGCGGGCCAAGTGGGGCCGCGTCATCCTCATCTCCAGTGTGGTCGGGCTCTTCGGCTCGGCCGGGCAGATCAACTACTCGTCGTCGAAGGCGGCGCTCGTCGGCTTCGCCCGCTCGCTCACGCGCGAACTCGGCGCCCGCGGCATCACCGCCAACGTCGTCGCCCCCGGCTTCATCGAGACCGACATGACGGCCTCCCTGCCCGAGGACACCCAGGCCGAGTACAAGCGCAGCATCCCCGCCGGGCGCTACGGCTCGTCCGCCGAGGTGGCGGGAGCCGTCGCGTGGCTCGCCTCCGACGACGCCGCGTACATCTCCGGTGCTGTGATCCCCGTCGACGGCGGTCTCGGCATGGGGCACTGACCCCGCACGCTCACTCCAGCGCGGCCACGATCTCGGCCGCGAGCCGTGCCGGCTGCGAGAACTGCGGCCAGTGGCCCGAGCCCAGTTCGACGACCCGCACGTTCTCGATGGCGGCGAACTCGTCCGCGAACGGTGGCCAGTTCGCGAGCATGGCCCGCAGCGTGGCCTCGTCGGCCGACCCGGACAAGACGGTGACCGGGATCCGATGGCGTCGCGCGTCCGCGAGCCGGACGGGGTCGGTCGGAACCCGGCGCGGGACCGGGCCGGTCCGCTCGGCCCACCGCTTTCGGACGGGAGCATCGAGGTCGGCGACGTCGGGTTCGTCGAACGAGTCCCACCCCGGGAAGGGCACGACGCCGTCGACGATCGGGAACTCGGAGATCTCGGCCCCCGGAGGAGGCGGCACGGTGTCGACGAAGACCGCGTGCGCGATGCGGTCCGGGCGGGCGTCAGCGGCGCCCCACGCGACGTTCCCGCCGCCGCTGTGGCCTACGAGAGCGACGGGGCCGTCGCAGTCGTCGATGCGCTCGACCACTGCGGCGATCCAGTCGGTCAGCCCGAGATCGCTCTCGTCGGACGACCCGACGCCCGGCAGCGTCAGGGGGTGGACGGTGTGGCCGGCGCTCCGGAGCGCGGGCACCACCTCGTCCCACGAAGAAGCATCGAGCCATAAGCCCGGGATGAGGATGACCTGCATGCTCCGAAGCTAGCCCGCCGGCCGATCGCAGCAACAGGGCCTGCGGCGCGACGGCGTCACGGCAGCAGCGGGATCAGCTCTCGCAGATCGACGGGGTCGACCACGAGGTCGGCCTGTGACCGGACGGCCGGCTTGGCGTTGAACGCCACGCCGAGCCCCGCGGCCGCGAGCATCCGCAGGTCGTTCGCACCGTCGCCGACGGCGATCGTCCGGCGCAGCGGCAGCCCCCGCTCATCCGCCCAGCGGCGCAGGGAGTCCTCCTTCGCTTGAGCGTCGACGATCTCTCCCGCGACGCTGCCGTCCAGGGCGCCGTCGGTCGTCCCGAGGCGATTGGCCCGCCACACGTCGACCCCGAGCTGCGGGGCCACCTCGTCGAGGACCTCGTGGAAACCGCCCGAGACCACGGCGGCCGCTCCGCCGCGCGCATGGATGGCCTCGATCAGCTCGGCGGCGCCCGGTGTCGGTTCGACCCGCGCGAGCACGCGCGCGAACGCGGTGAGGGGGACGCCGGCGAGCTGGGCGACGCGCGAGCGCAGGCTCGCGGCGAAGTCGACCTCGCCGCGCATCGCCGCCTCGGTCGCGGCCGCGACCTCGGCGCCGCGACCTGCTTCGTCGGCGATCAGCTCGATGACCTCGTTGCGCAGCAGGGTCGAGTCGGCATCGAAGACGACGAGGAAACGCGCGTGGGGCATGGACCCACGCTAGCGGGAGCGGACGTCAGCGCTCGACGCGCGCGTTCTTGCCGACGATCGTGATGCCGGTGTCGGTGACGGTGAACCCCCGCGCGAGATCGCGTTCGCGGTCGACGCCGACCGTGGCGCCGTCCTCGAGCACGACGTTCTTGTCGAGGATCGCCCGGTGCACACGGGCGCCAGCGCCGACGCTGACGTAGTCGAACAGGACCGAGTCGGTGATCGTCGCCCCGCCGCCCGAAAGCGTCCACGGCCCGACGACACTGCGCTCGAGGTGGGTACCTGACAGGACCGAGCCGAGCGAGACGATCGAGTCGATCGCGTTGCCCATGCGGCCGACGCTGTCGCGTACGAACTTCGCGGGCGGCGAGTTCACCGACTGCGAGTGGATCTGCCAGTCGGTGTTGTACAGGTTGAAGATCGGCAGGGTCGAGATGAGGTCCATGTGGGCGTCGAAGAACGACTCGATGGTTCCCACGTCGCGCCAGTAATTGCGATCGCGCGGCGTCGACCCGGGCACATCGTTGCGCTTGAAGTCGTACACGGCCGCCTCGCCCCGGTCGACGAAGTACGGCACGATGTCGCCGCCCATGTCGTGGTTGGAGGTGGGGACCTCGCCGTCGGCTTCGACCGCCTCGATGAGCGCGTCGGTGTTGAAGATGTAGTTGCCCATCGAGGCCAGGACCTCATGGGGCGAGTCCGGCAGACCGACGGGGCTCTGCGGCTTCTCGAGGAATGCCCGAATGCGCGTCTCGTCGGTCGGTTCGACGTCGATGACGCCGAACTGGTTGGCCAGGCCGAGCGGCTGACGGATGCCGGCCACCGTCGCGCGCGCGCCCGACGCGATGTGCGCGTCGAGCATCTGGCGGAAGTCCATGCGGTACACGTGGTCGGCGCCGATCACGACGACGATGTCGGGCTTCTCGTCGTTGATGAGGTTGAGGGACTGCAGGATGGCATCGGCCGATCCCGAGAACCACCGCTTGCCCAGGCGCTGCTGCGCGGGCACCGATGCGACGTACGAGTCGAGCAGCGCCGACATCCGCCAGGTCTGCGACACGTGGCGGTCGAGGCTGTGCGACTTGTACTGGGTGAGGACGACGACCTGCCGCAGTCCCGAGTTGATGAGGTTCGAGATCGCGAAGTCGATCAGTCGGTACTGCCCTCCGAAGGGCACGGCGGGCTTGGCGCGATCAGCCGTCAGCGGCATCAGGCGCTTTCCCTCGCCGCCGGCGAGAACGATTCCGAAGACCTTGGGCGCTGCTGGCATGGGACCACACTAGGCCCGCCGAACGCTGTGTACTAGCGTTCGAGCCATGCGTGTAGACATCGTCTCGAAGGAGTACCCTCCCGCAATCTACGGCGGTGCCGGGGTGCATGTGACCGAATTGGTGCGCGCTCTGCGCGAGACGATCGAGGTGCAGGTCCGCGCGTTCGGAGCCGACCGCGACGAGGCCGACACGACCTCCTACGCGACGCCCGTCGGGCTCGCCGAGGCCAACCCCGCGTTGCAGACGCTCGGCACCGACCTCGAGATCGTGGGGGATGTCGCGGGCGCCGACGTCGTGCACAGCCACACCTGGTACGCCAATTTCGCCGGGCATGTGGCGTCGCTGCTGCACGGCATCCCGCACGTGATCACGGCTCATTCCCTCGAGCCGCTGCGTCCCTGGAAGGCCGAGCAGCTCGGCGGCGGCTACGCGGTGTCGAGCTACATCGAGAAGACGGCGTACGAGAACGCCGCCGCGATCGTCGCGGTGAGCGACGGCATGCGCCGCGACATCCTGCGCAGCTATCCGTCGCTCGACCCCGAGAAGGTGTCGGTGATCTACAACGGCATCGATGTGGAGTCCTGGCGCCCGGTGGACGACCCCGCGGTGCTCGAGCGCTTTGATATCGACCCCTCCCGACCCTCGGTCGTCTTCGTCGGTCGGATCACGCGGCAGAAGGGGCTGCCGTACTTCCTGCGAGCGGCTCGGATGCTGCCGGATGACGTGCAGGTCGTGCTCTGCGCCGGCGCGCCCGACACCCCCGAGATCATGACCGAGGTGCAGGGTCTCGTGCGCGAGCTGCAGTCCGAGCGCTCCGGCGTCGTCTGGATCGAGGAGTTCCTGCAGCGCGACGAGTTGTGCGCGATCCTCACGGCCGCGACGACCTTCGTCTGCCCCTCGGTCTACGAGCCGCTGGGCATCGTGAACCTCGAGGCGATGGCGTGCGGCGCCGCCGTCGTCGGCACGGCGACGGGCGGCATCCCCGAGGTCGTCGTCGACGGGGTGACCGGCCGGCTGGTGCCGATCGAGCAGGTCGACGACGGCACGGGCACGCCGCTGGATCCCGAGAAGTTCGTCGCGGACCTCGCGGCCACCCTCACCGAGGTCGTGAGCGACCCCGAGGGAGCCGCCCGGTTCGGTGCCGCAGGTCGGGAGCGGGCGGCCTCGGCGTTCAGCTGGACGGCCATCGCCGACGAGACGGCGGCGTTGTACGCGAGAGTGGCGGGGGCCGGACGCTAGGCTGATCCCATGCCGCAGGTTCTGGACTTCTCCGACGTCGTCGTCCGCCGAAACGCCCGGAACATCGTCGACGGTGTCGACTGGACGGTCACGGGCGACCAGCGCTGGGTCGTCCTCGGGCCGAACGGTGCCGGCAAGACGACGGTGCTCCAGCTCGCCGCGAGCCTGCTGCATCCGACGTCCGGCGTCGTGGAGATCCTCGATGAGCGCCTCGGTCGCACCGACGTGTTCGAGCTCCGCCCGCGCATCGGCTTCGCCTCGTCGGCGATGGCGCGCCGTGTGCCGCCGGAGGAGACCGTGCTCGACGTCGTGCTCACGGCGGCGTACGCGGTTCTCGGGCGGTGGCGTGAGGACTACGAAGACATCGACGAGCGACGTGCCATGCGCGTGCTCGCGGAATGGAAGCTCGACGGCCTCGCCGAGCGGACGTTCGGCACCCTGTCGGACGGCGAGCAGAAGCGGGTGCAGATCGCGCGGGCCGTCATGACCGACCCCGAGCTGCTGCTGCTCGACGAGCCCACGGCCAGCCTCGATCTCGGCGCTCGCGAGGAGCTGCTGGCCCTCCTCGGCGGGTACGCGCAGGCGCCCACCACGCCGGCGATGATCATGGTCACGCACCACGTCGAGGAGATCCCGGTCGGATTCACCCACGTGCTGCTGCTGCGCGAGGGCCGCGCCGTCGCCGCCGGCCCGCTCGCCGAGACGCTCACGGCCGAGAACCTCTCGACGACGTTCGGGCTGCCCATCACCGTCACCTCCGACGGCGGCCGCTACGCGGCTCGCGCGGCATCCTGAACCTGGTAAGATCGCTCTTTGGTGCAGACGCACCGCAGACTTCCCTCGCCCTGGCAAAATCCAGGGCACCACGTAAGGAATCCCATGAAGACTGACATCCACCCCGAGTACCGCGCCGTCGTTTTCCGCGACCTCGGCTCCGGCGAGACCTTCCTGACCCGTTCGACGGTCTCGAGCGACAAGACGATCGAGCTGGACGGCGAGACCTACCCGGTCATCGACGTCGAGATCTCGTCCGCCTCGCACCCGTTCTACACGGGCAAGCAGCGCATCATGGACTCGGCCGGTCGCGTCGAGAAGTTCAACCAGCGCTTCAAGAACTTCGGCTCCAAGTAAGCCACACGGCAACGGCCCCGCTTCGGCGGGGCCGTTGTCGTTTCCGGGCGTCGGGCGCGCTCACTCCTTGACGATCGGGATGGCGGACGTTTCGACGGCCACTTTGCGGCGGTGCAACGCGCGCTGCTCGGGCAGCGAGATGTCGAACACGACGGCGAGCAAGCGGATCACGGTGGTCACGACGATCCCGATGACGGCCGCGACCACGAGGGGAGCGCCGAACGCGACGGTTCCCGCCAGCACGGCGCACCCGGCGGCCGCGGCGACGGCGTACAGCGATCCCACGTGCATGATCGCGACGGGCAGCCCGAGGATCACGTCGCGCAGGATGCTGCCGCCGACGGCGGCGCACGAGCCGATGAAGATCGCGGGCACGATCGGCAGCCCCAGCAGCAGCGCCTTGCTCGTGCCGAAGGCTCCGAACAACCCGATGACGACGGCATCGAGGCCGATGATCACGGCGTTCAGACGCTGGAACACGTTCGACAGAAGCATCCCGACGAGGGCGGCCGTCGTGGCCGTGATGAGGTACCAGTTGCTCTGCAGCGTGACCGGCGGGACATTCAGGAGCAGATCGCGGATCAAGCCGCCCCCCATGCCGATCAGGATGCCGATGATGACGACGCCGAGGGGATCGAGGCGCCGTTTGCCGACGAAGCCCGACGCGAACAGCGCGCCCTGCACGCCGCCGAGTCCGACCGCGGTGAGATCGGCCCACAACGGGATCACGAACTGAGTCTGCGTCACGGATCCATTGTCGTGGGTCGGCGGGATAATCGATGAGTGCCCACCTACCGCGACGAGGTCGTGATCCTGCGCACCCACAAGCTGGGTGAGGCTGACCGTATCGTCACGATGCTGAGCCGCCGCCATGGCAAGCTCCGCGGCGTCGCGAAGGGCGTGCGGCGCACCTCGTCCCGCTTCGGTGCTCGTCTCGAGCCGTTCATGGTGGCCGACGTCCAGCTCTACAAGGGCCGCAGCCTCGACATCATCCAGCAGGCCGAGTCGCTCGGGTCGTACGGCGCCGAGATCGCGACCGACTACGACCGCTACACCTCCGCATCGGCGATGGTCGAAGCGGCCGATCGCCTGAACGAGGCCGAGACGACGCCGCAGCAGTACCTGCTGCTGGTGGGTGGCCTGCGAGCGCTGTCGCGGGGCGAGCATGACAGCCGCGCGGTGCTGGACTCCTATCTGCTGCGCGCGATGGCTCTGTCGGGCTGGGCGCCCTCGCTCGACGCGTGCGCGCGCTGCGGTCGCACCGGCCCTCACGCGGGCTTCGTCGCCCCCCTCGGCGGCTCGGTGTGCGACGCGTGCGCCCCCGCCGGATCGGCGCGCATCGCCCCCGAGACGGGCGACCGGCTGCGCGCGCTCATCGCCGGCGAATGGGATGTCGTCGACGCCGGCAGCCCGCACGCGGCGGCATCCGCCTCGGGACTCATCGCCGCGTACGCGCAGTGGCATCTCGAGCGCGGCATCCGCTCGCTCGGGCATATCGGGGCGGGCCGGTGAGGGCGAGGACGCGCCCACATCGAGCCGACAGCCTGTGGCCCTAGGCTCGAACCGATGAGTCCCAAGCCCTACACGCACCGCGACGCCGTCCCCTATCGTCCGCTCGATTGGACGGGCGTCCACCCGCCCGCCTTCCCGCGGGGCGGCGTGCCCGGGCACGTGGCCATCGTGATGGACGGCAACGGCCGCTGGGCGAACCGCCGCGGGTTGACCCGCATCGAGGGCCACCGCGCGGGCGAGGAGGTGCTGCTCGACGTCGTCGCGGGTGCGATCCAGGCCGGGGTGAAGCACCTGAGCGTCTACGCGTTCTCGACGGAGAACTGGTCGCGCTCGCCCGACGAGGTCCGCTTCCTCATGGGCTACAACCGCGACGTGCTGCACCGTCGCCGCGATCAGCTGAACGAGTGGGGTGTGCGCGTTCGCTGGGCGGGCCGCCGTCCCCGGCTGTGGGGATCGGTGATCTCCGAGCTGCAGTACGCCGAGGAGCTGACCCGCGACAACGACACGCTCACGCTCACGATGTGCGTGAACTACGGCGGCCGTCACGAGATCATCGACGCGATGCGCGCCATGGGCGAGCAGATCGCCGCGGGCCGCATGAAGCCGTCGGCGATCACCGAGAAGGCGCTGCGACGCCACCTCTACGTGCCCGACATGCCCGACGTCGACCTCTTCATCCGCTCCAGCGGCGAGCAGCGCACCTCGAACTTCCTGCTGTGGCAGGCGGCCTACGCCGAGATGGTGTTCCTCGACACCCTGTGGCCCGACTTCTCGCGCACGGATCTCTGGGGTGCGATCGAGCTGTACCTCTCGCGCGATCGGCGCTTCGGCGGCGCCGTCGACGCCCCGCGGGCGTGACTCCCGCGAACGACGGGGAATAGCGCTCGGCCGGCGCGACGTTGCACCCGATGTGACGGACGCAATCAAGATCGACGTGTGGAGCGACATCGCCTGCCCGTGGTGCTACATCGGCAAGCGCAATCTCGAGGCCGGACTGGCCGCGACGGCGGAGGACGACGACGCGCCGCGCGTCGAGGTGACCTTCCACTCGTTCGAGCTCTCGCCCGACACCCCTGTCGACTTCGACGGCGACGAGCTCGACTTCCTCTCGAGCCATAAGGGCATGCCGCGCGAGCAGGTGCAGCAGATGCTCGCGAACGTCACGGGCGTGGCGAAGGATGCCGGCCTGGACTACCACTTCGACATCCTCAAGCACACCAACACGGTCAAGGCGCACGAGCTGTTGCACTTCGCCAAGGCGCAGGGCCGTCAGCACGAGATGACCGAGCGCCTCATGGCCGCCTACTTCACCGAGGGGCGCCACGTGGGGCGCGTCGACGAGCTCGTCGAGCTGGCGGCCGAGGTCGGACTCGACGCCGATGCCGCCCGAGCCGCACTCGAGTCGGGGGAGTACCTGACCGCGGTCCGAGCCGACCAGGACCAGGCCCGCTCCTACGGGATCAACGGGGTGCCGTTCTTCGTCATCGACGGCAAGTACGGGGTCTCGGGTGCTCAGCCGGCGGACGCCTTCGCGCAGATCGCGCGCCAGGTGTGGGCCGAGCGCGGCGCTGTCGCCGTCGCCGAGTAGGGCTCGTCAGCGGGGCAGGTTCGCCTCGATGACCGCGACGATCTCGGGTGCATCGGGCTTCGTCTGCGGGCGGAACCGGTGCACCTCGCCGGTCGGGGTCACGACGAACTTCTCGAAGTTCCACATGACCGGGCCCTTCGCGCCCTCGGCGTTGCGGATCTTCTTCAGAGCCTTGTACAGGGGAGCCGCGTGCGACCCGTTGACGCGGACCTTGTCCATGATCGGGAAGCTCACGCCCCACGTCGTCGCGCAGTAGTCGAGGATCTCGTCCATCGAGCCGGGTTCCTGCCCCATGAACTGGTTGCACGGGAAGCCCACGACCTGCAGCCCGCGCTCGCCGTACGTGCGCTGCAGCTGCTCGAGCTGCTCGTACTGCGGCGTGAGGCCGCACTTCGAGGCGACGTTCACGACGAGCAAGACGCCGTCGCCCAGATCACCCAGCGTCGTGGCGGCGCCGTCCGCCGCTGAGAAGGGAATCGAGCGGATGTCAGTGGTCGCCTCGGTCACCTCCCCAGGCTACGCCCGGCCGCCTTCGCCCGCCCGTCCTTCTGGGAGAATGATTCGGTGAGTACCGTCCTGTCCGCCCCGCCGCCCCTGCGGATCGGCCCCATCGCTCTGGACGCGCCGGTCGTCCTCGCCCCCATGGCGGGCATCACCAACACCGCGTTCCGGCGGCTGTGCCGTGAGTACGGCGCCGGCCTCTACGTCAGCGAGATGATCACGACGCGAGCGCTCGTCGAGCGCAACGCGACCACGATGCGGCTCATCACCCACCACGAGTCCGAGACCCCGCGTTCGATCCAGCTCTACGGCGTCGATCCGGCGACGACCGAGGCCGCAGTCCGCCTCCTGGTCGAGGAGGATCGCGCCGATCACATCGACCTGAACTTCGGATGCCCGGTGCCCAAGGTCACCCGCAAGGGCGGGGGAGCGGCGCTGCCGTGGAAGCTCGACCTGTTCCGCGACATCGTCACGCGCGCCGCCCGAGCAGCGGGCGACGTTCCGCTGACGGTGAAGATGCGCAAGGGCATCGATGCCGACCACCTCACCTTCCTCGACGCCGGCCGCATCGCCGAGGACGCCGGTGTCGCCGCCGTCGCCCTCCACGCTCGCACGGCGGCGGAGTTCTACTCCGGGCACGCCGACTGGGACGCGATCGCCGCGCTCAAGCAGGCCGTGACGAGCGTTCCGGTGCTCGGCAACGGCGACATCTGGTCCGCCGACGACGCCGTTCGGATGATGGCCGAAACCGGGTGTGACGGCGTCGTCGTGGGACGCGGATGCCTCGGCCGGCCGTGGCTGTTCGGCGACCTCGCCCGCGCCCTGGGCGGCCCGGGGTCCGCGGGTCCCGAGGTCGACGCGACCCTCGGCTTCGTCGCCCGGGCGTTCCGCCGTCACGCCGAGCTGCTCGTCGAGTTCTTCGAGGACGAGGGACGGGGATGCCGCGACATCCGCAAGCACGTCGCCTGGTACTTCAAGGGCTACCCGGTCGGCGGCGACACGCGCGCCAAGCTCGCGACGGCGTCCAGCCTCGCCGAGATCGACGGGATGCTGGCAACGCTCGACTGGTCGGCGCCGTACCCCGGCGCTGCGGCCGAGGGCCAGCGTGGGCGGGCCGGCACCCCCAAGCGGCCGGCACTGCCCGACCGCTGGCTCGAGTCGCGCGACGTCGACGCGGCGGAGTCCTCGGCCATCGCTGCAGCGGAGATCGAGAACAGTGGCGGCTGACGCGACGAGCGGAGTGGGGGTCTCGGCGGGACGCCCCACCGGCTACGACGACCACGACGCCGCCCGCTACCACCGCGAAGAGCACCGCTCGCGGCGCGACAGCTTCGCGCGCGACCGTGCGCGGGTGCTGCACTCGGGTGCGCTGCGCCGGCTCGCTGCGAAGACACAGGTGCTGAGCCCGGCGAGTCCCGCCGATTTCGCGCGCAACCGCCTGACGCACTCGCTCGAGGTCGCTCAGGTCGGACGCGAGCTGGCGATCGCCCTCGAGCTGTCGCCCGACGTCGTCGACACCGCGTGCCTGTGCCACGACCTCGGGCATCCGCCGTTCGGCCACAACGGCGAGCGGGCGCTCAACGACTGGGCCGAGGACATCGGCGGGTTCGAGGGCAATGCGCAGTCGCTGCGCATCCTGTCGCGCCTCGAGCCCAAGGTCGTCGACGCCTTCGGGCAGAGCGCGGGACTGAACCTCACGCGCGCGAGCCTCGACGCCACATGCAAGTACCCGTGGACCGTCGAGCACGCCATCCCCGATCCGGGCGGACGCCAGAAGTTCGGCGTCTACCCCGAGGACGAGGCGGTGTTCCGCTGGATGCGCGAAGACGCCCCCGGGCGGCTGCGCTGCATCGAGGCCGAGGTCATGGACCTCTCGGACGACATCGCGTACTCGGTGCACGACTTCGAGGACGCCGTGCTCAACGGCTACCTCGATCCGCGTCGGCTCGCCGACCCGCGCGAGCGGGAAGCGCTGCTGACGGCGATCCAGAGCTGGGTCGGCTACGGGTTCACGCGGGATGAGCTGGGCGACGCCCTGTACCGTCTCACGCGGCTGCCCGAGTGGCTCACGTCGTACGGCGGTTCGCGAGCCGACATGGCCCGCCTCAAGAACCTGACCTCCGACCTGATCGGCCGGTTCGCGCGGGCGGCGACCTCGGCGACCCGCGAGCACTACGACATCCCCGTCCTCACCCGGTTCCGGGGACGCGTCATCGTGCCGCGGATCATCGAGGTCGAGATGGCCGTGCTCAAGGGCGTCATCGGCGCCTTCGTCGTCTCGATCGAGGGTCGCAAGGGCCTGTATCACGAGCAGCGGCGCGTGCTGCGGCGTCTGGCCGACGCGCTGTGGGAACGTCCCGAGCACCTCGACGTGCTGCACGCCGAGGACTTCGCGGCTGCCACGACGGATGCCGAACGTCGGCGCGTCGTGGTCGATCAGGTCGCCATGCTCACCGACCGGTTCGCGATCGAATGGCACGGCCGGCTGGTCGGCCCCGTCGACCTGCGCGAGCTCGGGCTGTGGTCGTCCGACCCCCGCGCGACGGCGCCGAGTCACTTCGCCCTGCCCGAGCCGCTCGAAGGGCTCTGATGGCACGCATCCGGCAGACCGACATCGAAGAGGTCAAGGCTCGTACGAACATCGGTGACATCGTCGGCGAGCGTGTCGCGCTGAAGTCGGCGGGCGTCGGCTCGCTCAAGGGGCTGTGTCCCTTCCACGACGAGCGCAGCCCCAGCTTCCACGTCCGCCCGCAGGTGGGCTACTACCACTGCTTCGGGTGCGGCGAATCCGGCGACGTGTACTCGTTCCTGCGCGCGATGGACCACCTGTCGTTCACCGAGGCGGTCGAGCGGCTCGCGGCGCGCATCGGATACTCGCTGCACTACGAGGACGGCGCGGCGGCTCCCGAGACGAGCGGTCGCTCGCGGCTGTACGCAGCGCACACGGCCGCGGCGGAGATCTACCGGTCGCAGCTGTCGTCGCCCGATGCGCAGGCGGCTCGACAGTTCCTCGGCGAGCGGGGCTTCGACGCCGGCGCCGCGGCGCACTTCGGTGTCGGCTACGCGCCGCAGGGGTGGTCCGCGCTGCGCGACGCGCTGCGCTCGCAGGGGTTCACCGACGACGAGCTGCTCGCCGGAGGCCTCGTGTCCAAGGGACAGCGCGGCGTGTACGACCGGTTCCGCGGGCGTCTGGTGTGGCCGATCCGGGATGTCGCGGGGCAGACCATCGGGTTCGGCGCGCGCCGCCTTTACGACGACGATCAGGGGCCGAAGTACCTCAACACGCCCGAGACACCCATCTACAAGAAGGCGTCGGTGCTCTACGGCCTCGACCTCGCGAAGAAGTCGATCTCGCGCGAACACCGCGTCGTCGTCGTCGAGGGATACACCGACGTGATGGCCTGCCATCTGGCGGGGGTCACCGGAGCGATCGCGTCGTGCGGCACGGCATTCGGATCTGAGCACATCACCGTGCTGCGCCGCGTCATGGGAGACAGCGAGGGCAGCTCGGGCGAAGTGGTCTTCACGTTCGACCCGGATGCCGCCGGCCAGAAGGCTGCGCTGCGCGCCTTCGGCGATGAGAAGCGATTCGCGGCGCAGACCTATGTGGCCGTGGCGCCCGAGGGGCTCGACCCGTGCGACCTGCGACTCAATCGCGGTGACGCCGCCGTCCGCGCGCTCATCGACGCGAAGGCGCCGATGTTCGAGTTCGTCATGGACCAGCGGCTGTCCACCTATGATCTGTCGACCGTGGAGGGCCAGATCGGGGCGCTGCGAGCGGCGGCGCCGATCGTGGCCGACATCCGGGATGCCGCGCTGCGGCCGGGGTACACCCGCGTTCTGGCTCGGAAGCTCGGGCTCGACCTGTCGGAGGTGCAACCCGAGGTGGAACGGGCCGCCCGGCGGGCTCCAGCCGCGTCGGCGGGGTCGGCACCGCAACGGCCGGATGCCGCCGCTCCCGCCCCGGGTCAGCCCGCGGGTGAGCCGTCGGCGTCGGTCCGCGTGACCCTCGCGTCGCTCCCGCCGGCGTTCGAGCTCGAGAAGCGCGCGCTCATGGGCGTGCTGCAGTACGGGCATCTGCTCGAGAAGCAGGCCGTCGACATCGCGTTGGGGCTGCCGATGCCGCATCCGGCGCTCGAAGCCGTCCGCCAGGCGATCTCGCTGCAGCCCGACCTGACGAAGCCCGGGTGGACCTCGGCTGCCGTCGACGCAACGCGGGAGCCGTACCGCACGCTCACCATCGAGCTGCTGACGGCGGATTTCCCCGCGGGAACCGAGCGCATCGCTCAGACGACGGCGATGGAGTCGCTGCGGAAGCTGCGCTTGCGCGCGCTCGAGCGTGAGAAGGCCGAGCTGCGGAGTGCCCAGCAGCGCCTCGAGCCCGGCTCGGCGGAGTTCCGCTCGATCGGCATGGCCATCCGCGACCTGGACGTTCGCGTGCGCCGCCTGATGGAGACCGAATAGCGACGGCGGTACGAGTGGCGCGGGGTCGCCGAAACAGGCAGGATGAAGCGCATGTCCCGACGACCCGACGCGGAGATCGCGGTTCGCTGCGACGATCTGTCGATCGCGCGCACCGGAGACGCTGACCGCGTCGTCGAGGGCGTCAGCTTCACGGTGCGTGCCGGCGAGGCGCTGGCGGTGATGGGGGCCACCGGCTCGGGCAAGTCGACGCTGCTGTCGGTCTTGGCGGGCACGGCACCGGCGGACGTCGGCGTCGTGGGCGGTCTGGCCGAGGTCGCCGGGATCTCGGCGCGCAAGGGCGGACGCTCACGCCGGATGCTGACGTACTACGCCGGTCACATGCCGCAGGCCGCGGGCGCTTCGCTGCCCGCACGGCTGACGGTGTCCGAAGTGATCGCGGAGCCCATCACGGCCCGCGACCGACGGGTCAGCCCGCGCGCGCTGGCGCTGCGTGTGGCATCGCTGCTGGATGAGCTGCACCTGCCGCTGGGCGCGGCCTCGCAGTACCCGTATGAGCTGAGCGCGGGGATGCGGCAGCGCGTCGCCCTCGCCCGGGCACTCGTGCTCGACCCGAAAGTGTTCATCGGCGACGATCCGTACGCCAACCTCGACATCGAGGTGCGCATCGCGGCGCGCGAGGCGCTGCTGACGAGGCGTGACGACACCGGCATGGCGATCGTCATCGCCACCAATGACCCCGAGACGGCGGACGAATTGGATGCCGCGGCGCTCGTGCTGCACGCGGGCAGGCCGGTGGGGTACGGCTCGAGCGCGTCGGAGGTCGCCTGGACGCCGGATGGACGTTCCCGAGCCTCGTGACACGCCGACCCGCCCGGCGGTCGCCCGATGTCGTCAGCACCCCCTGGGCTTTGCTAATATAGAGGGGTTGCCCAGCGCGAGCGGGTGACTGATCCTCGGTAGCTCAATTGGCAGAGCAATCGGCTGTTAACCGATAGGTTCTTGGTTCGAGTCCAAGCCGGGGAGCGAGAGACCCGCGTTATCTACCGCGGCTCTCACCGAAGGCCCGGGCTTCCACCCCGGGCCTTTACCTTTGCCCGGATGCTGCCGCCGCTGCCGGTGTCGGTCGGTGTGATGCGACGCGGAGGAGCGCCGTTGGCGCGGACGCCGTGCTCTTGACGGCGCGCTCGTGACGGCGCGCTCAGACGGTGCGCTCAGACGGTGCGCTCGTGACGGCGCACTCGTGAGGGCACGCTCGTGGCGCGGTGCTCATGACGGTGCGCTCGTGATTGGCGCTCGTGAAGCTGCGCTCAAAACGGAGGCGATGGCGGCGGACCGGGAGGTGCACCGTCTGCCGGGGGCGCGAATGCAACCAGCGGCGGTGGCGCGTCTTCCCGGTAGACCCTCCCGGTGGGGGAGGTCCATACGAGTCGGCCTCCCGCCAGCTGTCTGACGTGCCATCGGGTGTGGTGTTTGACGTCGTGATGCCTCTTGCAGAGGTGGGCGAGGTTGCCGACGTGGGTGGCACCGCCGTCGGATGCGGCGTGGGTGTGGTCGATCTCGCACCGGACGGCTGGCTGTCGGCATCCCGGGAATCGACAGTGCCGGTCCCTTGCCCGCAGCAGCCGTCTCATCGCCGCGGTGGGCTGGTACGCGTCGCACTCGAGGACGGTTCCGGTGACGGGGTGGGTGACGAGCCGGTCCCAGGCGGTGTTCTCGCCGGCGAGCTCGCGCGCGGTGGCGGCGTCGATGGGGGAGTGCCCGACGAGGTCGGCCGGCCCGTCGTCTTCGCCGGTCAGGGTGAGCGCTGGGACGACGACCTGCACCTTTGCGCGGATCGCGCCGAGCGCACCGTTTCCGTCGGCGTCGGCGGTCGGGTCCAGTGACGGCGTCCCGGCGAGGAGGAGGTCGGCGAAGACGTCCGCCCGGACCTGATCGATCGTGCGGGTGTCGCCCGCGAACGACGACCCGTGGGAGTCGGTGGAACCGTCGGATGCGTCGTTGCCGTGAACGGTGCCAGCGGCATCCGTGTTGGCCGCCAGCGTCGGATCCACGGCCGGATCCGATGACGCGTCTGCCTCAATTGCGGGGGCGGCATCGACCTGCGGGCGGGCGTCGATGATCTCCCGCGCCTGACGCGTCAGCCGGTCGATCACTCCCTCGGCAATCACCGTGGGGAGGGTCGCGATCAGGTCCGACATCCCGTCCGGCCCCGGGTGCACACGCACGCATCGCCCTGCGGCGGCCTCTTCGTGCCGCTCGCTGAACGAGCGCGGGTGCAACCTCTCCGCGAGGTGCACGAGTGCGTCCCGCACCCGGTTCGGCGTCTCGCCCTCGCACCTTTCGATCGCCGCCCGCTCGAACTCGCCCCGCACCTCGGCCGGCACAACGCACCCGGTGTCTTGAATCACCCGCACGTGCCCTCGGGTGATGCGTCCGGCTTCCCAGGCAGTCATCGTCGCCGGGTAGTTCTCGACCAGATCGCGCGCTTCGTCGATGCGCCGTTGCAGGGTTCGGTCGGTCGTGACGAACACTCCCGCGAGCTCCGCCGCGATGCTCCGCAGCGCCATCTCGCGGGCCTTGACCCGCTCGGATGCACCCGCTGACTGCTGCTCCGCCAGACGCCCCGCCGCAGCGAGCACGTGCACCTCATGGATCTGCGCCGCGCGCGCGGCATCCGTCACTCGCTCGGCGTCGGCGACGAGTTCCGCGAGGGCGGCGACATCCGCATCGCTCCCGATCCCCACCGTCGAATGCATGTTCGAATGATGGCACGAACCTCCGACATCCGCCCCACCCCGCCCGCCTCGCGGGCGACCGTGGCCCCGGACTCAGCCGAAGACGTGCAGCCCGAGGTCGGCGCTCAGGGCCTCCGCCGCGATCCGCCCGCGTACGCTCGTGCCCTGCTCGTCCAGCGGCGGACTGACGATCGCGGCGCCCGCCGTGCCGGGAGCCGACAGCACGATGGCCCCGGAAACGCTCGACTTCGCCGGCACACCGACGGCCCGCATCCATCGACCGGAGCCGTCGTAGACGCCGCAGGTCGCCATGACTGCGACCACGTCGCGGGCGATCTCGGATGCCACCACGCGTTCGCCGGTCAGGGGATTCACTCCGCCGAATGCCAAGGTCGCGCCCATGACGGCGAGGGTTTCGACGTCGACGACGACCGCGCACGCGCGTGCGTAGACGGCGACGGCGTCATCGGCCGAGTCGTCCAGCGTGCCCTCGGCGCGCATGAGGTGCGCCAGTGCATGGTTGCGGTCGCCCAAGAGATGCTCGCTGTGCGCGACATCCTCGTCCACGCTCAACGCGCGTCCGGCGAAGCGAGAGAGACCGTCGCGGATGCGCTCCGCCCGAGCCTCCGGGTCGTTCCCGTGCACCAACGCGCACGTCAGGATCGCCCCGGCGTTGACCATGGGGTTCGGCGGCCGCCCCGTGTCGCTCTCGAGCTTGATCGCGTCGAACGCCTCGCCCGTCGGTTCGATGCCGACCCGATCGAGTGCCGCGCCGTCGATGTCGGCGAGGGCGAGCGCGAACAGGAAAGGCTTGACGGCGGACTGGATGCTGAACGGCGCTCTGCCGTCGCCACTCGACCGCACCGAGCCGTCCGGCAGGGCGAGCGCGATGCCGAAGAGGTCGGGATCGGCCTCGGCCAGCTGGGGGATGCTGTCGGCTCGGGTCCCCGCGCGCTCGGGAAGCACCCGCTCGCGCAGCGCATCGAGGTCGTAGTCCTGCAGGGTGCGCGTCGGGCTCATGCGCTCAGGCGTCCAGGTCGTCCACGCCGGGAAGCCAGGCGTTGCCGGGGCGGCCCCATCCGCGCTTGCGGGCGATCTTCTGCGTCGTCTTCCAGTCGGAGTCATCGAGGCGGTCGATGTAGAGCACGCCGTCGAGGTGGTCGAACTCGTGCTGCATGATGCGGGCGCGCCATCCGTCGACGCGGATCTCGACGGGCGAGCCGGTCAGATCGATGCCCGTGACGAGCACCTCGTCGGATCGGCGCAGCGGGAAACGCTCGCCCGGGAACGACAGGCACCCCTCGGACTCCTCGTCCGGGTCGGGCGCGCCGGGCTCGAGCGGACGGATCCACAGCTCGGGGTTGATGATCTCGCCGCGCCAGGCATTCCCGTCGTCGTCCTGGTAGGTGTACACGTAGATGCGAAGTCCGACGCCCACCTGGGGTGCGGCCAGACCCACCCCCGGAGCGGCATCCATCGTCTCGTACATGTCGGCGACGAGTTGACGGATCTCGTCGGTGATCTCGGAGACGGGAGCGGCGGGTGCGTGGAGGACGGGATCGCCCATGATGCGAATCGGAAGAACGGGCACGTTTCGAGCCTAATCGAGCGGTCTTCGACGTTAGGGTCAAGAGGTGATTCCGTTTGTCGCGTCCCTCGATGACGTCACCGATCAGCTGATCGGCGTCTTCCGCGAACCCAGAATCCTCATCGGCATCCCCCTCGCCCTCCTCGGCGCCGTCTTCATGTCGTTCGGAGCGCTGTATCAGCACCGCGGGGTGCAGAAGGTGGAGCGCCTCACCAACTCGTCCGGCAGTGCCGGGCTGAACGGCGCGCAGCTCTTCAGTCTGCTCAAGCGGCCGTCCTGGGTCGCCGGCACGATCATGCTCGGCCTCGCGATCGTGTGCCAGCTCGCCGCGCTCACGTTCGCGCCGCTGATCCTCGTCCAGCCGCTCGGCGCCATCTCGCTCGTCATCACGACCCTCCTGAACGCACGCATCACGGGCGTGAAGCCGACCCGGCGCTCGGTGCGGTCGATCATCCTGTGCGTCGGGGGCATCCTGGCCTTCGTGACCGTGGCCGCCCTCGTGGCGACGGAGGAGCCGATCGACCAGGCGCAGCTGATCACGATCCTCGCGCTGCTCGCGGGCGTCCTGCTCATCTCGGGCGCCGTGTGGCTGCTCGTGCGCAAGGGGGCCAAGCCCCTCTTCTACATCGCGGCATCCGGAATCATCTACGGGTTCGTCGCGACGCTCGCGAAGGTGGTCATCTCGCGGATCCAGAACGGCGACTTCGAGTGGCTGACGCTGCTCTGCCTGGTCGGCCTGATCACCGCCACGGCCGTCGGCGCGTACTTCGTCCAGACGGCATACTCCGTCGGACCGCCCGACCTCGTCATCGCGGGGCTCACCGTGATCGACCCGATCGTCGCGGTCATCATCGGTATCGCGATCCTCCGTGAGGCCGCGACGGCGCCCTGGCCCGCGTTCGTCGGCTTCGTCGTCGCGGGCGCCGTCGCGGTGTACGGCGTGACCTCTCTGGCGCGCAACCACCCGCAGGTCGTGCTCGACAGCCAGCAGCTCCCGATCCCGCGCGGCAGCAAAGGACGTCACCGCGAAGACTGACGGCCCCGCGCACTCAGTCGGCACGCGATAGGCTCGAACCCCTGGGGGCGGTGGCCAAGCTGGTCAAGGCAGCGGGCTCATAACCCGACGATCGTGGGTTCAAGTCCCACCCGCCCTACCCACGCGAAACGGCCGCCACGAAGGCGGCCGTTCGTGCATCGCGGGCAGCGTGAGCCCCGCGTCGCGATGGTCAGGGGTGCGTGATCGAAGGATCCTGCGGGAAGGCCTCGTTGTCGTCCGGTCCGTCGAGCTCGGCCTCGGCTCCGGCGCGGGCGGCGTCGGCCTTCACCTCGTCGCTCGCGGCATCGGTCGGGCTGCCGCCGTCGGCGTGGGCGTCCTCGGCGTGGCGGTGGTGCGGAGTGTTGTCGCTCATGTCTCGTCCTTTCGTCGAGTCCAGCCTGTGGCCGGACTCCGCTACGCGAAAGCGGCTTGACAGTCGGTTGACGCAGCCCGCACGACACTGTTGTGATTCCCAGGCGGCATGGGCGATAATCGACGCGACAACCGAACACACCGCCGCATCCGGTCTCAGGTCGTAGGGGAAGACGTACCTGACGAAACGGAGAAGTCATGGCGACACCACAGGCGCGTGGAGTGATCTTCATCCACTCCGCGCCACGCGCGTTGTGCCCCCACCTCGAGTGGGCGGCCGGACGCGCTCTCGGGCGTGCGGTGAATTTCGACTGGGACGACCAGCCGGTACTCGCCGGCAGCCGTCGCGCGGAGTTCTACTGGGAGGGCCCGGCGGGAACGGGCGCGGCGCTCGCGACAGCGATCCGTGGCTGGGAGCACCTGCGCTTCGAGGTATCGGAGGACCCGACGCCCCGCAGCGACGGCGGTCGTTGGATGCACACGCCGAGTCTCGGTATCCACTACGCCCAGACGGATGCCGCCGGCAACGTCGTCATCGCCGAGGATCGACTTCGCTACGCGATGGAGATCGCGGCGGGCGATGCCTTCGAGCTGCAGCGCGAGCTGAACGTCGCTCTCGGATCGGCCTGGGACGAGGAGCTCGAACCGTTCCGTCACGCCGGCGACGACGTCGCCGTCGTGTGGCTGCACAAGGTGGGCTGAGCGCGAAGCCTCAGACGGACGTGCGCCGGTACCGGGCATCGGTGCCGCCACCCGGAGCACGAGAACGCGTGCGGACCGTGTGACGAAGAAGAACCCCCGGGGAGCGATCCCCGGGGGTTCTGTCGTTCCGACGGATCAGGCCGAGCGGAAGGCCACGACGGCGTTGTGCCCGCCGAAGCCGAAGGAGTTGCTGATTGCGAGAAGATCGCCGCCGCCCAGCTCCTGCGTGTCGCCCGACACGCGGAACGGTACAGCGGGGTCCTGCTCGCTGATGTTGATCGTCGGGGGAGCGATCCGCTCGCGCAGCGCCAGGATCGTGAAGATCGCCTCGAGCGCGCCAGTGCCTCCGAGGAGGTGTCCTGTCGACGCCTTGGTCGCCGAGACGGGGATCTCGTCGATGCGGTCGCCGAAGACGGTGCGCAGCGCCTGGTACTCGTTCGGGTCGCCGACCGGTGTCGAGGTCGCGTGGGCGTTGATGTGCGCGACCTCGTCGGGGCTGGCATCCGCCTGCTCCAGGGCGCGACGGACGGCACGCGAGGCGCCCGTTCCCTCGGGGTCGTTCGCCGTGATGTGGTACGAGTCGGCAGTGACGCCGCCGCCCACCGCGTAGGCGTAGATCTTCGCGCCGCGGGCCTTGGCGTGCTCCTCGGTCTCGAGGATGAGCACGCCCGCGCCCTCGCCCATGACGAAGCCGTCGCGGTCGACGCTCGTCGGACGCGATGCCGTCGCCGGGTCGTCGTTGCGGCGCGAAAGCGCCTGCATCGACGCGAACGACGCCATCGTGATGGGGTGGATCGCCGACTCGGTGCCGCCGGCGATCACCACGTCGGCGAGGCCGTCCTGCAGGTGCTCGATGGCGTTGACGATCGACTCCGTGCTGGACGCGCATGCACTCGCCACCGTCCGGGCGAACGCGCGCGCCTCGAAGTGCAGCGACAGGTTGCCCGCGGCGGCGTTGGGCATGAGCATGGGCACCGTCATCGGCAGCACGCGCCGAGGGCCCTTCTCGCGCAGCGTGTCCCACGCGTCGAGGAGGGTCCACACCCCGCCGATGCCGGTCGCGAAGTCGACACCCAGGCGTTCGGGGTCGACCTCGGGGCTGCCGGCGTCCGCCCACGCCTCCATCGCCGCGACCATCGCGAACTGCGATGCCGGGTCGAGGCGCTTGGCGACGGGTCGTTCGAGCACGGTGTCGGGACGCACGATCGCCTCAGCGGCGAAGTGGACGGGGATCTGGTACTTCTCGATCCACTCGTGCTCGAGGGTGCGCGCGCCGGAACGGCCGGCGAGCAGTCCGTCCCAGCTCTCGGGCGCCGTGCCGCCCAGGGGCGACGATGCTCCGATGCCGGTGACGACGATACGCGGGGTGCTCATGGATCTCCTCGGTGGAACCCCGGCGGGGGCGTGCGCCCCCGCCGGTGCGGGTTACGCCTGGTTGGACGTGATGTAGGTGACGGCGTCGCCGACGGTCTTGAGGTTCTTGACCTCTTCGTCGGGGATGGTGACGCTGAACTTCTCCTCGGCGTTGACCACGATGGTCATCATCGAGATGGAGTCGATGTCGAGGTCGTCGGTGAACGACTTCTCGAGCGCGACCTCGTCGGCCGAGATACCGGTCTCGTCGGTGATGAGCTCGGCGAGTCCGGCGAGGACCTCGTCGTTGCTGAATGCCATGGGTGTTCTCCTTGTTATCTCTGGACCGACCCGGACGCGGGCCGCTGTTCAGTCTAGGTGCGGGGGTGCTGCGGGTCAGGGAAGGACGACGACCTGCGCGCCGAAGACGAGTCCGGCACCGAAGCCGATCTGCAGCGCGAGGCCGCCGCTGAGCTCGGGGTGCTCCTCGAGCAGGCGGTGCGTGGCCAGGGGGATCGAGGCCGCCGACGTGTTGCCGGTCGTCTCGATGTCCCGTCCGATGGCGACCGTCTCGGGCAGGCCCAGCTGCTTGGCGAACTCGTCGATGATGCGCATATTGGCCTGATGAGGGATGAACGCCGCGAGGTCGGTCGCCTGGATCCCGGCCTCCTCGATCGCGCGGCGCGCGACCTTGACCATCTCCCACACCGCCCAGCGGAAAACCGTGGGTCCCTCCTGACGAAGGGTGGGCCACGGCGCCGTACCGTCGCGGAACTCGACCAGCGTGTGGTTCATGCCGACCGCGTCGGCCTTCGAGCCGTCGGAACCCCAGACCGTCGGACCGATGCCGGGGGTGTCGCTGGGGCCGATGATTACGGCGCCTGCTCCGTCGCCGAGCAGGAACGAGATCGTCCGGTCGGTCGGATCGACGATGTCGCTGAGCTTCTCGGCTCCCACGACGGCGACGTAGCGCGCCGCGCCGGCCCGGACGAGGGCATCGGCCTGGGTCACGCCGTACGAGAAGCCAGCGCACGCCGCGTTGACGTCGTAGGCCGCGGCCGGGTTCGCGCCGACGCGGTCGGCGACGATCGCCGAGACGGACGGGGTCTGCTTGGGGTTCGAGATGGTCGAGACGATCACCGCGTCGACCTGATCGGCGGGGACGCCGCTGCGCTGGATCGCCTCGGCGACCGCGTCGGCGGCGAGGTCGATGACGCTCGTGTCCTTGTCGGCGCGGACGCGCGTCACGATGCCGGTGCGCTGGCGGATCCACTCATCGCTCGAGTCGATGGGCCCGACGAGGTCGTCGTTGGGAACGGCGTTCTCGCCGCGGGCCGCGCCGTACGCGTAGATGCGGGTGTGTGCGGGGCCGGTGGCCTGGCGGATCGCAGCGGTCATGCGGCACCTCCGGAGATGAGAGCGGATGCGGCGACGAGGTCGTCGGGGGTCTTGACGGCGACCGAGGGGATGCCGCGCAGTGCGCGCTTCGCGAGACCGACGAGGGTACCCGCGGGTGCGAACTCGATGATGCCGGTGACGCCGTGCTCGGCGAATGACGCCATGCACAGGTCCCAGCGCACGGGGGAGGCCACCTGCGTCACGAGCCGGTCGAGCGCGTCGCGGCCATCCGTGACGACGGCGCCGTCGCGGTTGGACCACAGCGTCAGCTCCGGGTCGCGGGTGTCGGTTCCTGCCGCGGCGGCCTCGAGTGCGTCGACGGCGGGCGCCATGAAGCGCGTGTGGAACGCACCGGCCACCTGCAGCGGGATCACGCGGGTGGCGGGCACCGGCTCTGCGGCCAGTGCCCCGAGCGCGTCGAGGGTGCCGGCCGCGACGATCTGACCGCCGCCGTTGTAGTTGGCGGGCGTGAGGTCGAGCTCGGAGAGCCGGGCGACGACGGCATCCTGGTCGCCGCCGAGGACGGCGCTCATTCCCGTCTGCTCGCGCGTCGCGGCATCCGCCATCGCCCGCCCGCGCAGGCCGACCAGTCGCAGGCCGGCGCTCTCATCGACGACGCCGGCGGCGACCAGGGCGGCCACTTCGCCGACGGAGTGCCCCGCGACGCCGGAGGGGCGTGCGCCGGAACGCGTCAGGGCGTCGTACGACAGGAGGCTCGCCGCGACGATGAGCGGCTGCGCCACGCGGGTATCGCGGATGCGGTCGGCGTCCCACTCGGTGCCGGCGGCGACGAGGTCGACCTCGGCGAGCTCGGAGTACTGCTCCAGGCGCTCGCGCGCTCCCTCCAGCTCGAGCCAGGGGGCGAGGAACCCGGGGGACTGAGAGCCCTGACCGGGGAACACGGCGATGATCACGATTCCATCCTTCCAACTTCGATGACGTCGCCGCTGGCGGCAGCATCACAACAATGCGCTGATCCTTTGTGTCGACCGTACAGTCGACGCGGAGTCAGCCTCGGCGCGCGACGGGGGCGCGGCGGCGCGTGAGGTCGTTGCCGATGGAGCCCAGGATCAGCGCCGTCTGCAGGATCAGCGCCTCGCGCGGTCCGGTGGCGTCCCAGCCGATGACATCCGACACGCGCTTCAGGCGGTAGCGCACCGTGTTGGGGTGCACGAAGAGTTCGCGGGCTGTGGCTTCGAGCGATCGGCCGTTATCGAGGTAGCTCCAGAGGGTCGCCACGAGGTCGGCCGAATGGGCGAGGAGGGGACGGTAGATGCGCTCGACGAGCGTCGCCTTCGCGACGGGATCGCCGGCCAGCGCGCGCTCGGGCAGCAGGTCGTCCGCTTCGACGGGGCGCGGTGCGTGCCGCCAGGCCCCCGCGACGGCGAAGCCCGCGAGCGCGGCGCGCGCGCTCTGGCTGGCGTCGACGAGCGCCGACACGGTCGGGCCGAGGACGAGGTGTCCGGCGCCGAAACCGGGTTCGAGGCGCGCGGCGATCTCGAGGAAGGTCAGGTCGGGCGCGGGTTCGACGCGTCCGGGCAGGTCGGCTCGGCCGATGACCAGGACGAGCCGCAGGCCCTGCACGCCGACGAGGACATCGACGCCCATCTTGCGTGCGGCGCGGCGCAGCTGATCGACGTCGAACTGCGACGGGGCGGTGCCCACGAGCACCGAGACGGCGCCGTGGCCATGCCAACCGAGCGCTGCGATGCGGCTGGGCAGCTCTTCGTCGGTCTCGCCGGTCAGGATCGAATCCACGACGAGCGCTTCGAGCCGAGCGTCCCACAAACCGCGCGCCTCGGCGGCACGCGCGTAGACGTCCGCGGCCGCGAAGGCGACGTCGCGGGAGTACTTCAGGATCGCCTCGCGCACGTCGTCACCGCGGCCGGCGACGCGCTCCTCGGTCACTTCCACGGTGACCCGCACGAGCTGCAGCGTCTGGGTGAGGCTCACGCTGCGCAGCAGCTCGCGCGGGGCGGCCGCGAAGATGTCGGCGGCGATCCGCGGCGTCGAGGACGGGTCCTCGTACCACTGGATGAACGAGGTGATGCCCGCCTGCGCGACCAGTCCTACGGAGGACCGGCGCGCAGGCGGCATCTCGGCGTACCAGGGCAGGGTCTCCTCGAGGCGATTGATCGTGGCCGTGGCCAGATCCCCCGAGATGCGGCGGAGCCACGCGAGCGTCTCCGCCTTCGACCGTGCGTCGGCCACCGACGGGGTCAGCTTTCTCCGCCCGCGTTGCCGCTCGTGCCGGCGGCGACATCGTGCAGCCGGTAACGCTCGATCGCCTGCGCCGAGAGACCGCGGTCGACGACGCCGTCGTCGGCCAGGGCCTGCAGGGTGCGGACGACGATCGAGGGGCCGTCGATCTTGAAGAAGCGACGGGCGGCGGGACGCGTGTCCGAGAAGCCGAAGCCTTCGGCGCCCAGCGTCGCGAAGCGACGCGGCACCCACGGCCGGATCTGGTCCTGGACCGCGTGCATGAAGTCGCTGACGGCGACGACGGGCCCCTCGGAGTCGTTCAGCTTCTGCGTCACGAACGCCGTGCGCGGCTCATCGGTGGGGTGCAGGAAGTTGTGCTCGTCGGCGGCGAGGCCGTCGCGACGCAGCTCCGTCCAGCTCGTGACTGACCAGACGTCGGCGATCACGCCCCAGTCGTCCTTCAGCAGCTTCTGCGCCTCGAAGGCCCACGGCACGCCGACGCCCGAGGCGAGCAGCTGTGCGCGGGGTCCGTCGCCCTCGCCGATGCTCACGCGGTGGATACCGCGCACGATGCCGTCGACGTCGACATCCTCCGGCTCCTTCGGCTGCACCAGCGGCTCGTTGTAGAGCGTGATGTAGTACATGACGTTGGGGTCGGGGTGGTCGCCGCCGTACATGCGCTCGAGGCCCGAGCGGACGATGTGCGCGATCTCGTACCCGTACGCCGGGTCGTAGGAGACGGTGGCGGGGTTGGTCGAGGCGAGCAGGTGCGAGTGCCCGTCGGCGTGCTGCAGGCCCTCGCCGGTCAGCGTCGTGCGTCCGGCCGTCGCGCCCATGATGAAGCCGCGCGCCATCTGGTCGCCCGCCGCCCACTGAGCGTCGCCCGTGCGCTGGAACCCGAACATCGAGTAGAAGACGTAGACCGGGATGAGCGGCTCGCCGTGCGTGGCGTACGACGTGCCGATCGCGGTGAACGCCGCCACGGCGCCGGCCTCGTTGATGCCGACGTGCAGGATCTGACCCTGGGGGCTCTCCTTGTACGCCAGCAGCAGCTCGCGGTCGACCGACGTGTAGTTCTGACCGTGCGGGTTGTAGATCTTCGCGGTCGGGAAGTACGCGTCCATGCCGAACGTGCGGGCCTCGTCGGGAATGATCGGCACGATGCGGTGACCGAAGTCCTTCGAGCGCAGCAGATCCTTCAGCAGGCGGACGAACGCCATGGTGGTGGCGATCTCCTGCGTGCCCGAGCCCTTCTTCGGCAGCGCGTACGACTCGTCGCCCGGCAGGGTGAGCGGGACGTGGGTCGAACGACGCTGCGGCAGGAAGCCGCCGAGCTCGCGGCGACGCTCCAGCATGTAGCGGATCGTCTCGTCCTCGGCGCCGGGGTGGTAGTACGGCGGGAGGTACGGGTTCTCCTCGAGCTGTGCATCGGTGATCGGGATGCGCATCGAGTCGCGGAAGTGCTTCAGGTTCTCGAGCGTCATCTTCTTCATCTGGTGGGTCGCGTTGCGGCCCTCGAAGTGGTGACCGAGACCGTAGCCCTTGATGGTCTTGGCGAGGATGACGGTGGGCTGGCCCTTGTGCTGCATCGCCTGCTTGTAGGCGGCGTAGACCTTCTGGTAGTCGAGGCCACCGCGGCGCAGCTTGCCCCAGATGTCGTCGTCCGACCAGTCCTTCACCAGGGCGGCGGTGCGCTCGTCACGACCGAAGAAGTGCTCGCGGATGAAGCCGCCGTCCTCGGCGCGGTAGGTCTGGAAGTCGCCGTCGGGCGTGGTGTTCATGAGGCGCACGAGCGCGCCTTCCGAGTCCTGCGAGAGCAGCTCGTCCCAGCCGCGACCCCAGACGACCTTGATGACGTTCCAGCCGGCGCCGCGGAAGTAGGCCTCGAGCTCCTGAACGATCTTGCCGTTGCCGCGCACCGGGCCGTCGAGACGCTGCAGGTTGCAGTTGATGACGAAGGTCAGGTTGTCGAGACCCTCGTTCGCCGCGACCTGGAGCTGACCGCGGCTCTCGACCTCGTCCATCTCGCCGTCGCCGAGGAACGCCCAGACGTGCGAGTCGGAGACGTCCTTGATGCCCCGGTTCGTCAGGTACTTGTTGTTCATCGCCTGGTAGATGGCGTTGATCGGGCCGAGACCCATCGACACCGTCGGGAACTGCCAGTAGTCCGGCATCAGGCGGGGGTGAGGGTACGACGGGATGCCGTTGGGTGCCTTCGAGGCCTCCTGGCGGAAGCCGTCGAGCTGGTCCTCGGTGAGGCGGCCCTCGAGGTACGAGCGGGCGTAGATGCCGGGGGAGGCGTGGCCCTGGATGAAGATCTGGTCGCCGCCCGAGGGGTGCTCGGGACCGCGGAAGAAGTGGTTGAAGCCGACTTCGTAGAGCGAGGCCGACGACGCGTAGGTCGAGATGTGACCGCCGACACCGATGCCGGGGCGCTGGGCGCGGTGCACGGTGACCGCCGCGTTCCAACGGATCCACCGGCGGTAGCGGCGCTCAAGCTCCTCATCGCCGGGGAACTCCGGCTCGTTCTCGGGAGCGATGGTGTTGATGTAGTCCGTCACCGGCACCTGGGGCACGTTCAGCTGCAGCTCGTGCGAGGCCTGAAGCAGGCTCAGCATGATCTCGCGACCGCGACCCGAGCCCTTCGCATCGACGAGCTGCCGCAGCGACTCCTGCCATTCGCCGGTCTCTTCGGGGTCGCTGTCCAGTGCGTCCTGGGAGTAGGGGTCTTGATCGTTGACAGTCACGGGCGACCTTTCTCGTATGGCAGATCGTGCCAGGTAATCACCACGGGCCGTGCGCGGGCGTTGTCGGGCGCGCACAAGCACCGCACGACAGCCTACCCACGCTCCGAGGTGTCGGCGCTCTCGTAGACTGACAGGAGGGGCCTATAGCTCAGTTGGTTAGAGCACCTCGTTTACACCGAGGGGGTCGGGAGTTCGAGTCTCTCTGGGCCCACATGAACGCCACCCCCGCAGACCAGCTGCTGCTTCTGGATCTCGTCCGGCTCGACGCGCAGGCCCGCGGTGCCGAGGCGGCGATGCGCAATCCGGCTCAGGCCAAGCGCGTGCAGGAGCTTCTCGCGCGCCGTCAGGAGCTGTCGGTCGAGCTCACCGGCCTGCTCGGCACGCGCGACGACATCCAGGCCGAGCTCGGTCGCATCGCGTCCGACGTCACCGTCGTCGATGCGCGTGCCGCGCGCGATGCCGAGCGGCTCGCGGCGACCTCCAGCCCGAAGGACGCGCAGGGGCTCGAGCACGAGATCGCCTCGCTCGCGCGGCGCAAGAGCGAGCTCGAGGACGCTCAGCTGGCCGCGATGGAGCGACTCGAGGCCGCCGAGGCCGCCGTCGCCGCCCAGCAGGCGCTCATCGCAGAGGTCAACGCCGAGGGCGGCCGGCTCAGCGCCGACGGCAAGGCGGCGGTGGCCGAGGCGCAGGCGCGGCGAGATGCCGCGACGCGCGACCGCGCCGCCATCGCGGCCCGTGTGCCGGGCGACCTGCTCGCGCGGTACGAGTCGCTCGCGGAGCGCACGCCGGGCGCCGGGCTGCTGAGCCGCCGGACGTGCGGCGGCTGCAACATGGAGCTCTCGGGCACCGACCTGAAGGCGATCGCGCAGGCCGCCGCCGACGAGGTCGTGACGTGCCCGCAGTGCGGGTGCATCCTCGTGCGCACCGACGAATCCGGTCTGTGATCCGACGATGACCGCGGCCCGCGCCCACTGGCGCGCGGTCGGACGCGGCAGCGACGGGGGCGTCGACGTGGCGGTCGTGGACGCGACCGGGTCGGTGATCGAGCGACGCGTCGTCGCCGCGGCGCAGCTCGCGCAGGAGGTGGCGGCCGAGCCCGATGCCCGCTGGGTCTGGTCCGACACGACGGCGTGGTACCCCGACCTCCTCGCCGCGGGCGTGCGGGTCGACCGGTGCCACGACGTTCGGCTGTGCCATGCGATCCTGCGCGACAGCTCCCTCGTGACGGATGCCGCCGGCCTTCGGGCCGCGACCGCGTGGGACGCCGCCTCCGCTGACCCGACGGCCGAGCGAGACGTCCTGTTCGCGCTCGAGCCCGCCGCCGACGCCATCCCGCGAGACCTGGACTCGACACTGGCCGAGTTCGCGCGCCAAGCCCGCGCCGTCGCGGGCGCGACGGATCCGGCGAGGCTGCGCCTGCTGACCGCCGCGGAGTCGGCCGGTGCGCTCGTCGCGGTGGAGCTGCACGCCGCCGGCGTCCCGTGGAGCCGCGACGTGCACGACGCGATCCTCACCGACGCCCTGGGTCCGCGTCCGCGGCCCGGAGAGCTGCCGAGCCGGGTGCGCGAGCTCGCCGAACGGGTGCGCGCCGAGCTCGCCGACCCGGCCGCCAGTCTCGATTCGCACCCCCGACTGCTGCGTTCGCTGCACCGGGTGGGGGTGCTCGTGGAGTCCACGAGCAAGTGGGAGCTCCGACGCCACGACCATCCCGTCATCGAGCCTCTGCTGGCGTACAAGCGCGCCATGCGATTGCTCAGCGCCAACGGGTGGGCGTGGATGGACGAATGGATCCCGGTCGATCGCTTCCGACCTGTGTACGTGCCGGGCGGTGTCGTCACCGGGCGGTGGGCTTCGTCGGGCGGGGGAGCCCTGCAGCTGCCGCGGATGCTGCGCCCCGCCGTGCGCGCGGACGAGGGGTGGACGCTCGTCGTCGCCGACGTCGCGCAGCTCGAGCCCCGCATCCTCGCGGCGATGTCCGGCGACCTCGCGCTCGCCGAGGCCGCGCGCGGCCGTGATCTGTATGAGGGAATCGTCGCGCGGGGCACCGTCTCCAACCGGCAGGAGGCCAAGATGGCCCTGCTGGGGGCGATGTACGGCGCGACGAGCGGCGACAGCGGGCGACTCGTTCCGTCGCTGCGGCGGGCCTACCCGCGCGCCATGGCCCTCGTCGACGACGCCGCGCGCGTGGGGGAGGACGGCGGATCCGTCCGCACACTGCTGGGACGCACGAGCCCGGAGCCCTCCGCCGCGTGGCGCGAGCTCCAGGCGGATGCCGCCGAGCCGGAGGCATCCGATGCGGTCCGAGCCTTCGCTCGGTCACGCGCGCGCGAACGCGGCCGCTTCACCCGCAACTTCGTTGTGCAGGGGACGGCGGCCGAATGGGCCCTCGCGTGGCTCGCCGACCTGCGACGACGCCTCGCGGAGTTCCCCGCCGCCGGCGAGAATCCGGTGACGGGGCGCGCGCATCTGGCGTTCTTCCTGCACGACGAGATCATCGTCCACGCCCCGGTCGATCACGCCGAGGCGGCAGCCGAGGCCGTGCGCGAAGCCGCGGATGCCGCGGGCCGTCTGCTCTTCGGCTCGTTCCCGCTCGACTTCCGACTGGACGTGCGCATCGCGGCATCCGCCGACAAGAGCTGACGGCGGAGCCCGCGCGACCCGGCGGCTAGACTCGACGGGCGAATGGGTCGGCTGGACGGTCGCGTGGCGGGCAACCGCACCGAGGAACGTCCGGGCTCCACAGGACAGGACGGTGGGTAACACCCACCCGGAGTGATCCGCGAGACAGTGCCACAGAGAGCAGACCGCCGGCGTTCACGTCGGTAAGGGTGAAAGGGTGGTGTAAGAGACCACCGGGGTCGTGGTGACACGACCCGCACGGTAAACCTCGTCCGGAGCAAGGTCAGACAGGGGATGCAGACGCGGTCCGCCGAGTCCCCGGGTAGACCGCTGGAGCGGCACGGCAACGTGTCGCCGAGAGAGATGGCCGTCCACGGGGCTCACGCCCCCGGACAGAACCCGGCGTACAGGCCGGCCCATTCGCCTTATCCGCCTGACCGTGCCGCGGGCATGCCTCGAGTGAGGCGCACTTGCGACCGTCAGGCGCGGTTCGATTCGCGCCTGACGCGCCGAAGTGCGCCCGAGGCCCGTGACCTCGCCACGGACCTCACTCCGCGGTCGTGGCGGCGAGGTCTTCGGTCGTCTTGTCGAGCGCGCCCGGCTGCTCGCCGGCGAGGGCGAGGGCCGCGGCGCCGATGATGCCCGCATTGTTCCGGTGCACGGCCGGGACGATCGGCGTCTTCAGGTCGAGCAGCGGCAGGAACTTGTCGGCGTGCTTCGAGACGCCGCCGCCGACGACGAACAGGTCGGGCGAGAAGAGGAACTCGATGTGGCTGTAGTACCACTGCAGCCGCTCGGCCCACTCGGGCCAGTCGAGCTCGTCGCGCTCCATGGCCGAGTACGCCGCCCAGGCCTCGGCATCCTTGCCGTGCTTCGCGCGGTGTACATGGCCGAGCTCGGAGTTGGGGATCAGCACGCCGTTGTAGATCATCGCCGAACCGATTCCGGTGCCGAGCGTGGTGAGGATGACGAGGCCGTCCTGTCCGCGCGCGGCGCCGTAGCGCAGTTCGGCGACGCCGGCGACATCCGCGTCGTTGGCGAAGTGGATCTGCCGCCCGAGTCCGGTCTCGAAGAAGTGCTCGGCCTCGAAGTCGATCCAGGTGTCGGCGACGTTCGCGGCGGAGAGCGTTCGTCCGTGCTTCACGATGGCGGGGAATGCGACACCCAGCGGCACGTCGGGGGCGTCGGCCACCTCGAGTCGGTCGAGCACGACCTTCACCGCTGCCAGGACTTCTTCGGGTTCGGCGCCGCGCGGAGTCGGCACCTTGATCCGGTCGGTCAGCAGCGTGCCCGTCGAGAGGTCGACGACGGCTCCCTTGATCCCGGTTCCGCCGATGTCCACTCCGACAGCTCGCGTCGCGTTCGCACTCATGCGCCCAGCCTATCGACCGGGCGCCCGCCGGATTAGGCTCGGGCTGAGCGCCGCCCAGGCGCAGTGAGGAGCCATCATGCCCGCGAGCGACGGCGAGTTCTGGTACAACCTCGTGACGCGTCAGGTGGAGCGGGGCAAGCAGTCCCCGGGCGCCGACCGCGCCGGCCCCTTCGCGACCGCCGACGAGGCGGCGCGGGCACCGGAGATCATGGCTCAGCGGGCCCAGGCCTGGCGCGAGGACGAGGCTCGTGACGACGACTGGGGCACCCCGCCGTCGGAGGGCGCTCGCCGCCAGTAGTCTGGTTGCGACCCTGTCTCGGAGAGGACGCGATGGACAAGCAGCGGGACTTCGTACTGCGCACGATCGAGGAGCGAGGCGTCAAGTTCGTCCGGCTCTGGTTCACCGACGTGATCGGCACCCTCAAGTCGGTCGCGATCGCGCCCGCCGAGGTCGAGGGCGCCTTCGCGGAGGGGCTGGGCTTCGACGGCTCGGCGATCGAGGGCCTGACCCGCACCTACGAGTCGGATCTGCTCGCGCATCCCGATCCGACCACTTTCCAGCTGCTGCCGTGGCGTGGTGAGGTCGATCCCACCGCCCGCATGTTCTGCGACATCACGACCCCGGACGGTCAGCCCGCGGTCGCCGACCCGCGCAACGTGCTCAAGCGCTCGCTCGCGAAGGCCGCCGACGCCGGCTTCACCTTCTACACGCATCCCGAGATCGAGTTCTACCTGCTGAAGTCGTCGAGCTACGGCCCCGACGGTCCCGAGCCCGTCGACTCGGCCGGCTACTTCGACAACGTCCCCGGCGGCACGGCCCACGACTTCCGACGCCGGTCGGTGCGGATGCTGGAAGACCTGGGCATCTCGGTCGAGTACAGCCACCACGAGGGCGGCCCCGGCCAGAACGAGATCGACCTGCGCTACGCCGATGCTCTCGCGACGGCCGACAACATCATGACGTTCCGCACCGTCATCAAGGAGGTGGCGATCGAGCAGGGCGTGTACGCGACGTTCATGCCCAAGCCCCTCGGCGGCCACCCCGGAAGCGGCATGCACACGCACATGTCCCTGTTCGAGGGCGATGTGAACGCGTTCTACGAAGAGGGCGCGCAGTACCAGCTCTCGCAGACGGGACGCCAGTTCATCGCCGGCCTGCTGCGCCACGCGAACGAGATCTCCGCCGTCACGAACCAGTTCGTCAATTCGTACAAGCGGCTCTGGGGCGGCGACGAGGCCCCGAGCTTCATCACGTGGGGGCACAACAACCGTTCGGCCCTCGTCCGCGTGCCGATGTACAAGCCGAACAAGAGCCAGTCCTCGCGCGTCGAGTACCGCGCCCTCGACTCGGCCGCCAACCCGTACCTCGCGTACGCGCTGCTGCTGGCCGCGGGCCTCAAGGGCATCGAGGAAGGCTACGAGCTGCCCTCCGAGGCCGAAGACAACGTCTGGTCGCTCACGGATGCCGAACGGCGTGCCCTCGGCTACGCGCCGCTGCCGGCGAGCCTCGACCACGCGCTCGAGTACATGGAGGAGTCCGAGCTCGTCGCCGAGACGCTGGGTGAGCAGGTCTTCAACTACGTTCTGCTGAACAAGCGGCGCGAGTGGCAGAACTACCGCGCCCAGGTGACGCCGTTCGAGCTCAAGAGCAATCTGGAGATGCTCTGAGGCCATGATCCGGGGACCTCGGGCGGTCGGTCTGACCGGACTCGCGCGAGCGGGCTTCGACGATCTCGGGCGGGCGGACGAGCATCTCGGCGAGCTGTCGGCGGCCACCGGTCTGCCGCGCGACGAACTGGTCTCGGGTGCCGAGCTGGCGGCCGACCCCGACGGTGCGACGGACGCGCTCCTGAGCATCGCGCGGCGCGCACCCGATGCGGTGCGCGAGGCGCTGGCCCGACGCCCGGATGCCGTCTGGTCCGTGCTCGGCGCCTCACGGGGCTTCGCGGAGTTCTACCTCCGGCATCCGGACGAGCTCGTCGATCTCACGGATGAGGGCGAGGGGCTGCCGACGCGCGACGAGCTGCGCGACGCCCTCCTCGCGAGCGTCGGCGCGACCGAGGGGTTCGCGGACTCCGCGGGCGACGAGGCCTGGGTCGCTCTGCGCATCGGCTACCGGCGGATGCTCGCACGCATCGCCCGATTCGATCTCGGCGCGTCCGACCCCGCGCTCATCCTGCACGCCGTCGCGGCCGCACTCGCCGACGCGGCGGGAGCAGCGCTGGAGGCCTCGCTCGCCGTGGCCCGCGCGCGGCTCGTGGCCGGTGTGCCCGGTGCCGGACGGTTCGCCCGAGACGAGGTCGCCGCGACGCAGCTTGCGATCATCGGCATGGGCAAGTCAGGCGCCCGCGAGCTGAACTACGTCAGCGACGTGGACGTCATCTTCGTGGGCGGCTCGACCGATGAGTCGGTCGTCGCCGAAGCGCGCGCGGTCGACATCGCCACGCGCCTGGCCATGCAGACGATGCGCGGGATCTCGGAGGTCGAGATCGAGCCGCCGCTGTGGGAGGTCGATCCCAATCTGCGCCCCGAAGGGAAGCAGGGCGCCCTGGTGCGCACGCTCGAGTCGCACATCGCCTACTACGACCGGTGGGCCAAGAGCTGGGAGTTCCAGGCGCTGTTGAAGGCCCGCCCCCTCGCCGGAGACGAGGACCTCGGCGAGCGCTACGTCGCCGCCGTCCAGCCGCGCGTCTGGGCCAGCGCCGCCCGCGAGAACTTCGTCGACAGCGTGCAGCGCATGCGCGAGCGCGTGACCGAGCACATCCCCGCCGACGAGGTCGCTCGTCAGCTGAAGCTCGGGCCCGGCGGCATCCGCGACATCGAATTCACCGTCCAGCTGCTGCAGCTCGTGCACGGGGCGTCCGACGAACGGATCCGCGAGCGCTCGACCCTCGACGCACTCGACGCTCTCGTGTCGCAGGGGTACATCGGACGCGAGGATGCCGCCCACTTCGCTCTCGACTACCGGCGGCTGCGCGTCATGGAGCACCGGCTGCAGCTGCGCGAGCTGCGACGCACCCACCTCATGCCCGAGGACGGCGCATCGCTGCGCATCCTCGCCCGATCGGCGCGCATCGGCGAGAGCGCCGACCGGGTCGTCGCGGCCTGGGAGGAGATCAAGCGCGAGGTGCGCGAGATCCACGTCCGCCTGTTCTACCGACCGCTGCTGTCGGCCGTCGCGGCATTGCCGGCGGACGAGCACACCCTCTCGCCCGAGCAGGCGAAAGCCCGCCTCGCGGCGATCGGATTCCGCGATCCGGCTGGCGCGCTGCGACACATGGGCGCCCTGACGAGTGGGCTCAGCCGCAAGACGGTGATCCAGCGTCACCTCATGCCCGTCATGATCCGGTGGTTCGCCGACGGCGTCGACCCCGATTACGGACTGCTGGCCTTCCGCCGCATCAGCGAGCGTCTCGGCGACACCCCGTGGTTCCTGCGGATGCTGCGCGACTCGTCCGGCGCCGCAGAGAGCCTGACCCGGCTGCTGTCGGGCTCACGCTACGTCGGTGAGCTCATGGAGTGGATCCCCGAGTCCATCGCGTGGCTCGACTCGCGCGAGCAGCTGCGTCCGCGACCCGGCTACGTGCTGCAGGAGGAGGCGCGCGCGATCCAGACCCGACACCGGTCGATCGACGACGCGATGTCGGCGGTGCGTGCGCTGCGTCGGCGTGAGCTGCTGCGTCTCGCCATGGCCGCGGTGGTGGGAGATCTCTCGATCGAGGAGCTCGCGGAAGGACTGACGACGATCACCGAGGTGACGATCCAGGCCACCCTGCGGGCGGTGCGCCGCGAGATCGTCCCGCCGGAGGACGACGGCCTCGACTTCTCGATCATCGCGATGGGGCGCTTCGGCGGTGCCGAGCTCGGTTTCGGGTCGGATGCCGACATCATCTACGTCTACGATCCGAACGGCGTCGCACCGCAGCGGGCACAGGAGCTGGCGCTGCAGCTGGTGCACGGGGTGCGGCGCTACTCCGAGGATCACCGCGTCCCCCTCGATCTCGACGCCGGCCTGCGGCCGGAGGGGCGCAACGGACCGCTCGTGCGTTCGCTGGAGTCGTACGCCGAGTACTACCGCCGGTGGTCGCTGTCGTGGGAGGCGCAGGCGCTGCTACGTGCTCGCGGCGTCGCCGGCAGCGTGTCGCTCATCGAGCGTTTCCTCGCGCTCGCCGACGACGTGCGCTATCCCGAGGCGCCCGACCCGCAGGGGCTGCGGGAGATCCGCCGTATCAAGGCCCGTGTCGAGAGCGAGCGTCTGCCGCAGGGGCAGGACCGTTCGCGCCACCTCAAGCTCGGTCCCGGGGGCCTGAGCGACGTCGAATGGCTCGTGCAGCTGCTGCAGCTCGAGCACGGCCATCGCATCGAGGGCCTGCGGACGACCTCGACGATGTCCGCACTCGAGGCTGCGGTGACGGCCGAGCTGATCCCGCAGGACGCGGCCGACAAGCTCGCGGCGGCGTGGCGGCTGGCCAGCCGCCTGCGGTCGGCGAACACGCTGCTCTCGGGCCAGACCAGCGACGTGCTGCCCACCGATCGGGCGCGGCTGGACGGGATCGGCCGATTGCTGGAATATCCTGCGAGATCGGCCACGATGGTCGAGGAGGACTGGATGCGCGCCGCGCGTCAGGCCCGCCGCGTGTTCGAGAAGCTCTTCTACTCCTAAAAGGGGAATCATGTCGGTTGGTCTGCTCGCCGTCGTCGACGACATCCTGAGCGCCGCGCTCAAGGCCTCGGCCAAGTCGGCGGGTGTCGTCATCGACGACGCCGCCGTGACGCCGCAGTACGTGCAGGGCATCACGCCGGCCCGCGAGCTGCCCGTCGTCGCGAAGATCGCGCTCGGGTCGATCGCGAACAAGTTCCTCATCATCATCCCGGTGGCGCTGCTGCTGACCGCCTTCGCTCCGGCCGTGCTGCCGTTCCTGCTCATCCTCGGCGGGACGTTCCTCTGCTACGAAGGTGCGGAGAAGGTGCTCGAGTGGTTCGGTGTGCACCACGGGGCCGCTGATGACGGCCCGCGCGACGAGAAGAAGCTCGTTCTCGGTGCCGTGCGCACCGATCTCATCCTCTCGGCCGAGATCATGCTCATCTCGCTGTCGAACCTCGACGACGACATGAGCATCTGGCAGACGCTCGCCGTGCTCGCCGTCATCGCGCTCCTGATGACCGGCATCGTCTACGGGGCGGTCGCGCTCCTGGTGAAGATCGATGACATCGGCCTGCGCATGGCGAAGAACCCGTCGCGCCAGGTGCGACACACGGGGATGCGGATCGTCCGGTCCATGCCGGCGGTGTTCCGCGTCATCAGCGTCGTCGGCACCGTCGCCATGCTGTGGGTCGGCGGACACCTCTTGCTGGCGAACCTCGGCGAGGTCGGCGTGCACGCCGCGGCCGACCTGCTCCACGGCATCGAGCACGCTCTGCACGATCTCGGCGGGGCCGTGGTGTGGACGGGGGAGACGCTCGTCTCCGCCATCGCCGGGTTGCTGGCGGGGCTGATCATCGTGGGTGTGCTGACGCTCGTCCGCCGCCTCCGGCACCGCGGCGCGGACGCGCACAGCGGTGCCGGAGCGCACTGACGCTCGGCGCAGGTGATCAGTCGCGCTCGGGAATGTCCTCGGTGCGCGCGCGCTCGGCCTCGACCGGGTCGCCGGTGAGGTCGGGGACGATCGAGGTGTCCTCCCGATCGGTCTTCTGCGCGGCGGGATCGGCGATGGGCTGCTGGTCGTTCGATGCATCGGTCATGGTGTCAGTCCATCGCGGGCCGGCGGGTTCGTCACACCACTTGACACCCGATGCCGGCCCCGCACGGCCCTCGGCCGCGAAGTCAAGCGCGGTGCACCGGAAAGCCCGGGCGATCTAGGCTGACGCGGTGCCGACCCGAACTGCTGCCCCCCGACGTGCCGCCGCTGCGGGCGCGCTCCGGGAATGGACCATCGACGGGCTGCGGTTCCGAAGCTGGAGCAGCATCGCCGACCCCGGTGCGCCGACGTACGTCCTCATCCATGGCGTGGGGATGTCGCATCGTTCGTATGTGCACCTGCACCGCGAACTCGCCCCGACCGCGACCGTGCACAGCCTGGACCTTCCGGGGTTCGCGGGCCTCGCGGTGCCCCGCGACGACGTGACGGTGTCACGAATGGGCGACGCCCTCGCCGAGTTGATCCGAGAGCTGTGCCCGGCCCCCGCGATCCTCGTCGGGCACTCCATGGGTGTGCAGTGGGCCGTGGCGGCGGCGCTGCGGCATCCCGCATCCGCGCGAGCCGTCGTGCTCATCGGCCCCGTCGTGGACGACCGGCACCGCACCTTGCTCGCGCAGGCACGCGCGCTTGCGCTCGACGGGTTCCGCGAGCCGCCGCGCGTCAATGGGCGCGTGCTGCTGGACTACCTCCGCTCGGGGCTGCGCTGGTTCTTCCAGCAGGTGGGCCACATGCTGGCGTATCCGACCGAGCGGCGGGTCGAGGAGCTGAGGGTGCCCGTGCTGGTGGTGCGCGGATCGCGGGATCCGGTCGCCGGAGACGACTGGGCACATCGATTGGCCGGTCATGCGGCCGAGGGCGACGTCGTCGTCATCCCCGGATCGGCCCATCACGTCGAGCGCACCGCCGCTCGTGCCGTCGCGGGCGGCATCATGGCGTTCCTGGCACGGCGATCGGTGCGGCCGGCATGACACGGCACGTGATCCGGGACGCCGCCTGGTGGGTCGCGGACTACGCCTACGCGGTGACCTGGCAGGCGCGGGCGATGTTCTCGCGCACCGATCCCGGCGATTTCGGCAGCGGGGAGCGTACGCCGGTGGTGGTGCTGCCCGGCATCTACGAGACGTGGCGGTTCCTGCAACCGCTCATCACCGAGCTTCACGAGCGCGGTCACCCGGTGCACGTCATCGCGGCGCTGGGACGCAACCGGTGGCCCGTTCCCCGCGGCGCCCGCCACGTCGCCGCCTACCTGCGCGAGCACGACCTGCAGGACGTCGTGCTCGTCGCGCACAGCAAGGGCGGACTCATCGGCAAACAGGTGATGTCGGACCCCGCCACGGCGGAGCGCGTCCGAGGGATGGTCGCCATCGCGAGCCCGTTCGCCGGCTCGATCTACGGCCGGGTCATGCTGCTCCCGTCACTGCGGGCTTTCTCGCCGAACTCCGCCGTCATCCGGGCGCTCACGCGCGAACTCGCGCCGAATGCGCGCATCGTGTCGGTCTACGGCGAGTTCGACCCGCACATCCCGGGCGGCAGCGAACTGGCGGGGGCGCGTAACGTGCGACTCGAGACGGGAGGCCACTTCCGCGTGCTGGCCCATCCTCGGGTCGTGGCCGAGGTCGAGCGCCTCGCGACATGACCTCAGGTCCGGCCGACGAATGACGAACCCCGCCGCCCGGCTCCCGGAGGAGCGGACGGCGGGGTCGCGTACCCGCTGCGAGTCAGACGCCGAAGTAGAGCTCGTACTCGTAGGGGTGAGGACGGGCGTTGATCGGCTGGATCTCGTTCTCGATCTTGTACTCGATCCAGGTCTCGATCAGCTCGGGCGTGAAGACGCCGCCGGCCAGCAGGAACTCGTGGTCGTTGCGCAGCGCCTCGAGGGAGTCGAGCAGCGAGTTCGGCACCTGCGGGATGTTCTTGGCCTCCTCGGGCGGCAGCTCGTAGAGGTCCTTGTCGACGGGCTCGTGGGGCTCGATGCGGTTCTTGATGCCGTCGAGGCCCGCCATCATCTGAGCGGCGAAGGCGAGGTACGGGTTGCCCGAGGCGTCCGGCGCGCGGAACTCGATGCGCTTGGCCTTCGGGTTGGTGCCCGTGATCGGGATGCGGACGGCCGCGGAGCGGTTTCCGGCCGAGTAGACCAGGTTGACCGGGGCCTCGTAGCCCTTGACCAGACGCTTGTACGAGTTGAGCGTCGGGTTGGTGAAGGCGAGGACCGCAGGAGCGTGCTTGAGCAGGCCGCCGATGTACCAGCGCGCGATGTCGGAGAGTCCGCCGTAGCCCTTCTCGTCGTAGAAGAGGGGCTCGCCGTTCAGCCACAGCGACTGGTGGGTGTGCATACCCGAGCCGTTGTCGCCGAAGAGGGGCTTGGGCATGAAGGTCGCGACCTTGCCCCACATCTCGGCGGTGTTCTTGACGATGTACTTGAACTTCAGGATGTCGTCCGCCGAGTGCACCATGGTGTCGAAGCGGTAGTTGATCTCCTGCTGACCACCCGTGCCGACCTCGTGGTGGGCGCGCTCGAGCACGAGGCCCGACTCGATGAGCTTCAGCGAGATGTCGTCGCGCAGGTCGGCAGTCTTGTCGACCGGCGAGACGGGGAAGTAACCGCCCTTGTAGGCAGTCTTGTTGGCGAGGTTGCCGCCCTCTTCGACGCGGCCCGTGTTCCAGGCGCCCTCTTCGGAGTCGACGGAGTAGAAGCTCGAGTTCTGCTTCACCTCGTAGCGGACGTCGTCGAAGATGTAGAACTCCGCCTCGGGGGCGAAGAACGCGGTGTCGGCGATGCCGGTCGAGGCGAGGTACTTCTCGGCCTTCTTGGCGACCTGGCGCGGGTCCTTCGCGTAGATCTCGCCGTTGCGCGGGTTGTAGATGTCGAAGATCATGATCAGCGTCTTCGCCTCGCGGAACGGGTCGACGTAGGCCGTCGAGACGTCCGGGATCAGCTGCATGTCGGACTCGTGGATGTTCGCGAAGCCGCGGATCGACGAGCCGTCGAAGAGCTGTCCGACCGTGAAGAACTCCTCGTCGACGGTCGAGGCCGGGATGTTGAAGTGCTGCTGCACGCCAGGAAGATCCGTGAAACGGATGTCGAGGAACTTGACGTCCTCGTCCTGGATGAACTTGAGCACCTCGGAAGAATCTTTGAACATGGAGTCTCCAAGATCGGGTGAGGAACAGCCCGGGATGATCCAGGCCTCTTCGAACCTATCGGCATCCAGTTGCCCGGCAGTATCTCCGGTGTTTCCGGGATGTTACGCCGGCGGCCCCGTTTAGGCTGGTCAGGTGCCCGACCACCTGCGCGAGAACACCTATCCCGGCGAGCGACTCGGACGCCCCGAACAGGGACCGGGCAGCGTAGGACGGCTCGGGCGGCGGATTGGAGCGCTTGCCATCGACTACGCCGCCGCGACTCTGCTGGCGACGGCGTTCCTGGGCTTCAATCAGTTCGCATTGCCGGGCGAAGCGGGCGTGACGCAGTTCGCGCCGATCACCGTGTTCGCCGTGCTCCAGGTGGTCTTCATCCCGCTCATCGGCGGCAGCCCGGGTCACCGTATCGTCGGCCTGCGCCTCGAACTGCTGCACGGCGGGTGGACGGGCCTGTGGCGGCCGATCGTCCGCACGCTGCTGCTGGTTCTCGTGCTGCCGGCGGTCGTCTTCGATGCCGACCAGCGCGGACTGCACGATAAGGCTGCCGGCACGATCCTCGTCCGCGCCTAGGGGCGGACGAGGCCGGCGGAGCGCCGGCTCAACGCGGGCGCTGAGCGCGAGCCTTCATCGGGTCCACGCCCTTCGGGATCGGCAGCGAGGTGACCGACTGCGAGACCGAGTCGATGCGCTTGATGACGGCCGACATGGTGGTGCGGTCGATCGCCTTCGGGAAGGCCTTGATGGTGGGCGCGAGCTTGGCGATCGGCACATCGCCCTCGCCGTGACCGACGTAGAGGACGTGGACGGGCACACCCGACGCGACGCGCTTCACCTTCGCGCGCTCGTCGTTGATCAGACGGGTGAGGCGGCCGCGCGCGCCCTCGCCGATGATGACGACGCCGCCGCGACCGACGGCTCGGTAGACCGCTTCCTGCGTCTTCGGGTTGACGCCCACGGGCATCTCCGAAGCCTGCCACTTGCGCCCGAGGTTCGTCGAGATGATGTGGCCCGTCGCGCCCGGCATGCCGTCGATGCGCTTGTACATCGCACGCGTCGCGAGGCGGGTCATCGTGATCATGGCGGCGAGGATGCCGAACAGCAGGCCCGTGAAACCCCACAGGATGATGCTCCAGATCGCGGCGGGCGGGATCAAGAAGCCGACCAGCACGCCGAGCCCGACGCCGGCGAGCACGATCGCCGCGAGAACCCATGGCAGCCAGCTGTAGTACTCCTTCGTGAAGGTGAAGAGGGAGCGGAGCTGGGAGAAGAATCCGGGTCGCTTCTCGGGTGCGGTGCTGCGGGACGACATGCTCACAGCCTACCTTTCCGACCGGCCGCTCACGCCTGCACACGGCTCGCGTGACCGCGGTTGTCCACACCTCTCACGCGGCACGGCGCGGCGTCGGGCCGGCAGCCGCACACTCGGAGGATGACCCGAGCATCGGACTGTTCCCCGCCGGCCCTGCGCCGTGTCCGTCCGCCCGAGGCGCCCGTCGAGGGCGAGCTGTTCGAAAGCGGCGGCGAGGTCCGATACCGCGTCGCAGCCGACGACGCGTCATCGGCACTGTGGGAGGCCGAGGCAGGTGGTCACCTCCTCGCAGCGGTGGACCTCGACCGGGTGGACGGCGTGACGATGCTGGTGCTGCCGCGGCTCATCGGCCGCGTGCGGGTCGGCGACAGCACCGATGCGCCGACACCGGGTCAGGCGGTCACGTTGGCCGTGAGCGTCCTGCGCGGTGCGCGAGCGGCCGGGACGGCGGAGTGGGACGCGGGGGAATGGTGGCTCGCCGACGACGGGCGGCCCGTTCTCGTCCCGGTCGGGACGACTCCAGCGATCGACGCGAGCATTCGCCTGCTCGATGCCATCCCCGCGAGCGCCCTCGACACCGCCATCGTGGAGCGGGCGATCGGAGCGCTTCGCGAGGGTGATCCGGCGGAGCTCTCCGCGGTCGAGGACGCACTCTTCGCGACGGCCATTCCCGAGCCGCTCGGCGAAAGGCTCCTGAAGTCGGGTGCTGGAGACGGGATGCCGTCGCCCGCGTCAGTGGCATCCCGTCGGACTCCGAGCGGTGAGGCGATCCGCCCCGTGGTCGCGCGTCTGGTCGATGCTGACCTGGCGGAGCGGATCTCGGGCGCCTGGGCCGTCGTGCGAGCGACGCTTGCGCGACCGCGTGTACCGCCCAAGACCGAGGATGCGCCACCGGCTGCTCGAGGACGGATGATCCTCGTCGCCGGTGTCGTCGCCACGGTGATTCTGGCGCTCGGTCTGCTCTGGCCGCAGTCGGATGCGACCGAGGCGTCGACAGCTCCCACCTCGCGCGAGGCGGTCGATGGTGCGGCGACACCGTCGCCGTCCGACAGTGAGCAGTCGGACGGACGCGGCGCGTCGGTCGGAACGCCGCCCACGGACGACGCGAGCCCGCCCCCCGATCAGATCGATCGAGGCTCGGCGGCCGCCGCGACTGTCGATGCTGTCGCGGCGTGCTGGCGAGCCGGCGACGCCGCGTGCCGGGCGGAGCTGCTGGAGCGACCGGATGCCGCGGTGCCCGAGGGGATCGCAACGGCGGACGCCCGACGCGAGGTCGTGCTGCTCGACGAGCTCGGCGGCGTGGAAGTGGTGCGAGTCGACGATCCGACGGGGGAGCGACGGTCGCAGATCGTGGTCCTGGTCGTCCGCGACGACAAACGGCTGGTCCGCGACGTGTATGACGTCGCGGACCAGCCGTGATGAGGCGTCAGCCGATCAGATGCCGAGGTTGCCCTCGAACTGCGCACCCTCGAGGCGGGCCTTCATGGCGCTGAGGAAGCGCGCCGCGTCGGCTCCGTCGATCGTGCGGTGGTCGTACGACAGCGCGAGGTACACGTACGAGCGGACGGAGATCGCGTCCTTCCCGTCCACCGTCACGACGCCGGGGCGCTTGTAGACGATGCCGGTGCCGAGGATCGCGGACTGGGGCAGGAACACGACCGGGGTGTCGAACAGCGCGCCGCGCGAACCCGTGTTGGTGATCGTGAACGTGCCGCCGGCCAGCTCGTCGGGCTTCAGCTTGTTGTCGCGCGTGCGCGCGGCGAGGTCGGCGATGTCCTGGGCGATCTGCGCCAGGTTTTTGGTGCCGGCATCGCGCAGGACGGGCGTCAGCAGGCCGCGCTCGGTGTCGACGGCGATCGAGATGTTCTCGGTCGCCGGGTAGACGATCTCCTCACCGTCGACGGTCGAGTTGACGATGGGGAAGGTCTGCAGCGCCTCGGCGGCGGCGAGAGCGAAGAAGGGCAGGAACGACAGCTTCGCGCCGCTCTTCTCGTTGAACTCGACCTTCACCTTGTCGCGGAACGCCGACAGCTTGGTCACGTCGACCTCGACCACGGTGGTCAGCTGAGCGGTCTGCTGCATCGACTCGACCGCGCGCTTGGCGAGGACCTTGCGCAGGCGGGACATCGGCGCGCGGGTGCCACGGAGCTCCGAGACCTCGACGGCTGCCGGCGCGGGCGCCGACTCGGCGGGTGCCGTGGCCGCGGGTGCAGACGATGCCGCTTCTGCGGCCTTGAGGACGTCCTCCTTGCGGATGCGTCCGCCGACGCCGGTGCCCGTGATCGACGCGAGGTCGACGCCCTGCTGCTGAGCGAGGCGACGGACGAGCGGGGTGACGTAGGTCACGCCGTCGTTTCCGGACTCGGCCGGCGCGGAAGCGGCGGGTGCCGGAGCCTGCTGCTGCGCGGGCGCGGCCTGCTGCGTGGGCGCGGCCTGCTGCGCGGGGGCGGGCGCCTCCTGCTGCGCGGGGGCGGGCGCCTCCTGCTGCGGGGTCGGAGCCTCGGCGGCGGGTGCCGGCTCGGCGGGGGCGGCGGCCGGCGCGGGCGCGCCCGAACCGATGCGCGCGAGTGCCGATCCGACCTCGACGGTCTCGTCCTCCTGGACGAGGATCTCGACGAGCGTGCCGGCGAACGGCGCAGGGATCTCGGTGTCGACCTTGTCGGTGGAGATCTCGAGCAGCGGCTCGTCCACAGCGACGTCGTCGCCGACCTGCTTGAGCCAGCGCGTCACGGTGCCCTCGGTCACGCTCTCGCCCAGCTCGGGCAGCACGACGTCCTTGGCGTCGCCCGAAGCGGCGGGAGCGGCCGGTGCCTGCTCCTGCGGAGCGGCCGGTGCCTGCTCCTGCGGAGCGGCCTCGGCGGCGGGGGCTTCCTGCGCGGGGGCGGCGGGCTCCTCGGCCGGGGCCTGCTCGGTGGGGCTGTCGCTGGCGGGGGTGCCGGATCCGTCGCCGATCTTGGCGAGGACGGCGCCGACCTCGACGGTCTCGTCCTCCTGCACGAGGATCTCTTCGATGACGCCGCTCACAGGCGACGGGATCTCGGTGTCCACCTTGTCGGTGGAGATCTCCAGCAGGCCCTCGTCCTCCTGGATGGTGTCACCGACCTTCTTGAGCCAGCGGGTGACCGTTCCCTCGGTGACGCTCTCTCCGAGCGCGGGGAGGACCACGGAAGTGCTCATGAATCTGTCTCCTTCAAGAAATGCCGATGTCCGTCTAGCTTACTGATCCGCATCGGCCGACCGGTCAGAGCGCGTGCAGCGGTTTGCCCGCCAGCGCCAGGAATGCTTCTCCGAGAGCCTCGCTCTGCGTCGGATGGGCGTGGATGAATGGTGCGATGTCCTCGGGGTGGGCTTCCCAACCCACGACGAGCTGGCCCTCGGTGATCAATTCGCCGACGCGGTCGCCGATCAGGTGCACCCCGACGACCGGACCGTCCAGACGGCGGACGACCTTCACGAGACCCGCGGTTCCGAGGATCTCGCTCTTGCCGTTGCCGGCCAAGTTGTATTCGCGCACGACGATCGCCTCGCCGTGCGCCGCGCGTGCCTGATCCTCTGTCAGCCCGACCGAGGCGACCTCGGGGCTGCTGTAGGTGACACGGGGCACGAGGCTGTCGGGCACGATCGTCGGGCGCAGCCCGGCGATCTCCTCCGCGACGAAGATGCCCTGCTGGAAGCTGCGGTGGGCCAGCTGCAGGCCGGGCACGATGTCGCCCACCGCCCACACACCCGGGCGCGTCGTGCGCAGGCGCTCGTCGACGCGGACGAACCCGCGATCGAGCTCGATCCCGGCCTCCTCGAGACCGAGACCCGCCGTGACGGGCCCGCGTCCGACGGCGACCAGGAGGACGTCGGCATCGAGCGTCGATCCGTCCTCGAGCGAGATGGTCACGCCCGATCCGGTCGACTCGGCGCCGGCGAAGCGGACCCCGGTGCGCGCGACGATGCCGCGCTTGCGGAAGGCGCGTTCGAGAGCCTTGCTGAGGGCCGGGTCCTCGCCGGGCAGAAGCCGGTCGAGCGCCTCGATGATCGTGACCTCTGCGCCGAACGAGCGCCAGATGCTGGCGAACTCGACGCCGATGACGCCGCCGCCGAGGATGACCGCGCGGCGGGGGACATCGGGCAGGGCCAGGGCCTGTTCACTCGTCAGGATGCGGTCATCGACCTCGAGACCCGGGATCATCCGACTCGTCGACCCGGTGGCCAGGACGACGTTCGTGCCGCGGTAGCGGTCGTCGCCCACGGCCACCGCGCCGTCGTCGAGCAGGCGGCCCGCGCCCCGCACCACGGTGATCTTGCGCGCGGCGATCAGGCCCTCGAGGCCCTTGTGCTTCTTCGCGACGATGCCCTCGCGGTAGGCGTGGACGGCTGCGACGTCGATGCCGTCGAACGAAGCGCGGACGCCGACGTGCTCCGAGGAACGGATGCTGTCGGCCACCTCGGCCGAGTGCAGCAGCGCCTTCGTCGGGATGCACCCGCGGTGAAGGCAGGTGCCGCCGAGCTTGTCCTTCTCGATGAGGGCGACGGACGATCCGAGTTCGGCGGCGCGCAGTGCGGCGGCGTATCCACCGCTGCCTCCGCCGAGGATGACGAGGTCGAACGAGTGATCGGTCATCGCGCACTCCCGCGAAGGAATTCGATGAGGGAACGCACCGTGGCAGCGGTCGGCCCCTTGTCGGTCGCGCCGAAGGGGGTCTTCGTCGTGCCCGATCCGGCGATGTCGAGGTGCACCCAGGGGATGCGCGGAGCGTCGGCGGCCTCACCGGTCCGCCCGACGAAGCGCCGCAGGAAGAGACCCGCGAACAGCGAGCCGCCGGCTGGATCGCCGATCTTCGCGTTCTGCAGGTCGGCGATGGGGGAGTCGAGCTCCTCCTCCATGTGCGCGGGCAGCGGCAGGTGCCACGCGGCCTCGCCCACGCGCTCGGCGGCGGCCAGGTACTCGGTCACGGCGTCGTCGTCGCCCATGACGCCGGTGTGGCGGTTGCCGAGGGCGACGATGATGGCGCCGGTCAGGGTCGCGACGTCGACGATGGTGTCGGGCTGCGTGCGACTCGCGGCGACCAGCCCGTCGGCCAGCACCAGGCGCCCCTCGGCATCGGTGTTGAGCACCTCGACCGTGGTGCCGTCGAGCATGCGCAGGACGTCGCCCGGGCGGGTGGCGCGTCCCGACGGCATGTTGTCGGCCACGCAGAGCCAAGCCGACACGCGGACGGGCAGTCGCAGCGCGGCGGCGGCCTGCACGACACCGAGCACGGTGGCCGCGCCGGCCATGTCGTACTTCATCCCGACCATGCTGGCCGGCGGCTTGAGCGAGAGGCCACCGGTGTCGAAGGTGATGCCCTTGCCCACGAGGGCGACGTGGCGATCGGCTTCGGCGGGGGCGTAGTCGACCCGCACCACACGCGGCGGGCGGTCGGAGCCCTGTCCGACCCCCAGCACACCGCCGAAGCCCTGCGACTCGAGCGCGACCTCGTCGAGGATTTCGACCTCGACCGGCAGTCCGGCCACCGCATCGACGGCGCGTTCGGCGAGGTCGGCTGGAGAGAGCCACTCGGCGGGGATGCTGACGAGGTCCTTCACGAGCGCGATCGCCCGGCCCAGCGCGGCGACGGCGGCGACCTCGTCGGTGGTGGCAACGGCATCCGAGTGGATCGTCACGCGTTCGGCGCGCGGCTTGGGGGCCTCGCTCTTGTAGCCCGCGAAGCGGTAGCCGCCGATGACGGCGCCCTCGGCCAGCGCTCGCCACTCGTCGGCCGGCGCCAGCGGGGCCGCGACCGCGAGCGACGCGAAGCCCGTCGTCACGCGCACGGCCGCGCCGACCGCGTCTCGCAGGGCGTTCGCGTCGGGCTCGGACCCGGTGCCCACGACGATCACGGGAACAGCGGCGACCGCGGGCAGGAACACCCGGTGGACCGAGCCGCGCGCGCCGGTGAAGCCGACGGCCTGCAGCATCTCGCCGATGCCCGGCCAGGCGGCGGGGGCGGCCACGGCGTCTCCGAGGGGCGGGAGTGCCAGCACCAGGGCGTCGGCGTCGGACTCGGTGACGGGCGCGCTGCTGTGCGCGATCTCGGGGAACGGCATTCCTCCATCCTAGGTTCGCCGCTCGTGCGGCGTTCGCTGTCAGCGAGTCGTGGTCCGCGTCCGGCGGCGGAGCGGGCTCGTAGAGTTGGAGCATGCCGCTGTCCGGACCGCTCTACGCTCGTGCCGCCGGGTCTCCGCCCGTCCCGACGGGGCTTCCGCTCGTCATCGCGCTGACCGGATTCACGGATGCCGGTGGCGCCGTGTCACGCATCATCGAGTACTTCCGCAACGAGCTCGACCCGGCGACCGTCGTCGCCTTCGACAACGACGTCCTGTTCGACTACCGCGCGCGCCGCCCCGTGGTGACCTTCGACGAGGACCACCTGACGGACTACCGCGCCCCGCGCCTCGAGCTGGCCCTCGCGCACGACTCGCTCGGCCAGCCCTTCGTGCTGCTGTCGGGCTACGAGCCCGACTTCGCCTGGGAGGCCTTCGCCGAGACCGTCGTCGGTCTGGCCGAAGGGATGCAGGTGTCTTCGGCGACCTGGGTGCACGCGATCCCCATGCCGGTTCCGCACACGCGTCCGATCGGCACCACCGTCAGCGGCACTCGGAGCGAGCTCACGGCGGCGCATTCGGTCTGGCAGCCGCGGACGCAGATCCCCGCGACGGCCGGACACCTCCTCGAGATGCGGCTCGCCGAGGCGGACGCGCAGGTCGCGGGCTTCGCCCTGCTCGTGCCCCACTACCTCGGCGAGACCGAGTACCCGGCGGCGGCGATCGCGGGGCTCGACAGCCTGAGCGTCGCGACCGGGCTCGTCTTCGACAGCGACACGCTGCGAACCGAGAACCGCGAGTACCTCGACAAGGTCGCCGACCAGGTCACGGGCAGCGATGAGCTCACGACGATGATCCACACGCTGGAAGAGCGCTACGACTCGTACATGGCGGGCTCGGCGCTCGGCCAGCCCATCATCCATACGGGTGATCTTCCGAGCGCGGACGAGCTCGCGGCCGAGCTCGAGCGGTTCCTCGCCTCGCGCCCTCCCGGCGACGACGACAAGCGCGGTCTCGGCTGACGTCGCTGCGCGGTGACAGCTGCCGGGAATGCGGTGGTCCCCGTCGGCGTTCTCATAGCAATGAATGCTTGCGCAGGAAGAGCGCACGAGATATGAGACAATGAAGGACCTGACCCGTTGTCGATCCTGTGCACCTCGTTCGTTCGAGTCGTACGGGGACTTGACAAGGGTCTTACTAGTGTCCGAGAACCCGATGCATTCGCATCGGTGAGAGGCTAACCGTGACGTCAGGCACGAAGACCACACGCACCCGCGCGAGCGAGGACACCGAACTCGTCGACGAGGCGCCCGCTACGGGCGCGAAGAGCACCGCAGCCAAGGCGCCGGCCAAGAAGGCCCCGGCGACGAAGGCTGCCGCCAAGAAGGCCCCGGCCAAGAAGGCAGCCCCGGCGAAGGCCTCGAAGGCGAAGGCCGCCGAGGACGAGATGGACGAGGAGGGCGTCGACGAGGACGTCGAGCTCGACGCCGAGGATGTCGCTGACGACGACACCGCCGCCCCCGTCGCAGACGCCGCGAAGTCGGACGACGACGAGGAGGACGCCGAGCCGAAGAAGCAGGAGTTCACCGAGGCCCTGCCCACCGGTGCGATCGTCATCTCGACGAGCGACGAGGAAGACGTCCCCGTCTACTCGACGCAGATCACCGGCGCGACCGCCGACCCGGTCAAGGACTACCTCAAGCAGATCGGCAAGGTGCCGCTGCTGAACGCGGCCGAAGAGGTCGAGCTCGCGATGCGCATCGAGGCGGGTCTGTTCGCCGAAGAGAAGCTGTCGCACATGTCCGCCGCCGAGAAGTCGAGCCAGCTCGGTCTCGACCTGCAGTGGGTGGCCCGCGACGGCCAGCGCGCCAAGAGCCACCTCCTGGGCGCGAACCTTCGCCTCGTCGTCTCGCTCGCGAAGCGCTACACCGGTCGTGGCATGCAGTTCCTGGACCTCATTCAGGAGGGCAACCTCGGCCTCATCCGCGCCGTCGAGAAGTTCGACTACACCAAGGGCTTCAAGTTCTCGACCTACGCGACGTGGTGGATCCGCCAGGCGATCACGCGCGCCATGGCCGACCAGGCCCGTACGATCCGCATCCCGGTGCACATGGTCGAGGTCATCAACAAGCTCGCTCGCGTGCAGCGTCAGATGCTGCAGGACCTCGGTCGCGAACCCACGCCCGAGGAGCTCAGCCGCGAGCTCGACATGACCCCCGAGAAGGTCATCGAGGTCCAGAAGTACGGCCGCGAGCCCATCTCGCTGCACACGCCGCTCGGTGAGGACGGCGACAGCGAGTTCGGCGACCTCATCGAGGACACCGAGGCCGTCGTCCCGGCGGACGCCGTCGGCTTCACGATGCTGCAGCGCCAGCTGGAGTCGCTCCTCGATTCGCTCAGCGAGCGCGAGGCGGGCGTCATCCGCATGCGCTTCGGCCTCGGCGATGGCCAGCCGAAGACGCTCGACCAGATCGGCGACACCTTCGGTGTGACGCGTGAGCGCATCCGCCAGATCGAGTCGAAGACGATGGCGAAGCTGCGTCACCCCTCGCGGTCGCAGTCGCTGCGGGACTACCTCGAGTGACCGGGGCGGCCAACGAGGGAAAGGCGCTCGAGGTCGTCGTCGACGGTGCCTCGTACGCTCGGATCCCGATCCGAACGCGCGTCGTGATGCCGGGTGATGACCTGGATGCCGTCATCGACGAGTACGCGAAGCCGGTCGTGTCCGCGGGCGACATCCTGTTCGTCACCGAGAAGATCGTCGCGATCACGCAGGGACGCTCGTACACGCTGGACGAGATCCGGGTCCGACCGCTCGCGCGATTCCTGTCGAAGTACGTCACCCGCACGCCCTACGGCATCGGCCTCGGCATGCCCGAGACGATGGAGATGGCGCTGCGCGAGTGCGGCACGCCGCGCATCCTCTTCGCGGCCGCCGTCAGCGCCGTGACGAAGCTGTTCGGACGTCGCGGCGACTTCTACCGCATCGCCGGCGACAAGGCTCGCGCGATCGACGGTCCCACCTCGGGCACGATCCCGCCGTACAACAAGGCCGTCGTGCTCGGGCCGACCGATCCGGCCGGTGTCGCCGCGCGCACGAAGGCGCGCCTGGGCGGCGTCGCCGAGGTCGCGGTCGTCGACATCAACGACATCGGTGGGAACATCCTCGGGTCCACGCTCGACCGTGCCGGTGAGCAGCGTCTCGTGCGCATCCTGCGCGACAACCCGCTCGGTCAGGGCCACCAGTCCACGCCGCTCGGCGTCATCCGCGAGGCCTGACATGGGCGCTGTGAACCGGCTGTACCGTCGCGCCCGCTTCTTCGTCCGCCGGGTGGTGTCGTTCGACCGCGAGCGCGTCCTGCAGTTCGCCCGGCAGTCCGCCGCCCTCTCGAAGGCGCCGGTGTGGTGGGTCGCGCTCGACATGGCCTGGTGCGCCGTGCGCTACGAGACGACGTTCGAGAACTACTCGGAGTGGGACTTCCGGATCCTCAAGGCGCGCGAGCGCCGGACCTACATGACCGACCCGAAGTCGTTCCACCTCTCGCGTCGGCTCAACGACAACTCGGTGCGCGGCGTCTTCGACGACAAGCTGCAGTTCGCGCGTCGCTTCGGCGACGACCTCGGGCGTGCGTGGCTCGATGTGACCGCCTCCGACGAGGCGGCGCTGGCCGAGTTCCTCGGCGGGCGCGAGCGGGTCATCACCAAGAACCCCGGCGGTGTCGGGGGCAACGGCATCACGATGCGCGACGTCCGCGACATCCAGGACGTCGCGGCACTGCGCGCCGATCTGCTGGCCTCGGGCGAGACCCTCGTCGAAGAGGTGCTGGTGCAGCACCCCGAGATGGCCCGGCTGTACCCCGGCAGCGTCAACTCGCTGCGCGTCGTGACCTACCGCGACCCCGACGACGTCGTCCACGTCCTGGCCTCGGTGCTGAAGATCGGCAACGGGGGAGTCATCGACAACTTCTCCAACGGCGGCATGTACACGATGCTCGACGAGGCCGGTCGCGCGCTGCATCCCGCCAGCGACGAGGAGGGACGTCCCTTCGCGACCCACCCCATCACGGGCGTCGAGATCAGCGGCTACCAGGTTCCGCTGTACGGCGAGATCCTCGAGCTCGTGGATCGCCTCGCGCGACGCGTCCCCGAGATGCCGTACATCGGCTGGGACATCGCGATCACGCCGGAGCGTCCGGTCGTGATCGAGGGCAACCACAACACGGGCGTGTTCCAGTCCAAGCCGTCGGTGTCGGGCATCCGCCACGGGCTGCTCCCGCGCTATCGCGCGGCCATGCGGTTCTGACGCCGCCCGCCCGCAACCGAGACATCGACAACACGGGAGACAACGAGCTATGGGTCGATCACGCGTCCGGCTGGGCTACCTCCTCGACCGCGCCCGCAACGTCCGCGTCGGCAACCTGGTCGAGTTCGGGCGTCAGGTGCAGAAGGTCTCGAAGGCTCCGCTGCCGGTCATCATCGCCGACATGCTGTGGTGCTCGGTCAAGTACGACATGGGCTTCCGCGACTACGCGGTGTGGGACATCCGGCTGCTCAACGCCCGCGAGCGGGCGACCTGGATGACGCACCCGAAGTCGTTCCGCATCACGCGGATGCACAACACCCCCGAGGGACGCGCGAAGCTCGAGGACAAGCGCCGCTTCGCTCGCGAGTACGCCGACCTGCTCGGACGCGAGACCCTCGATCTGCGCGACGTCGACGACGCCGAGCTCGGCGCGTTCCTGGCACGCCACCCGAAGGTGCTCGCCAAGCCCCTGGACGGGCACGGCGGTGGCGGCATCACCTTGCACGAGAACGTGACGGATGCCGCCGCGTTCCGCGCCGAGGCGACGGCCGCCGGGCAGTCGATCGTCGACGAGTTCATCGTCCAGCACTCCGAGATGGCCTCGCTCTACCCCGACAGCGTCAACACCGTGCGGATGATCACGTTCCTCACGCCGGAAGGCGACGTCCGTCTGCTGGCCTGCGTGCTGCGCATCGGCAACGGCGACGTGATCGACAACTTCGCCTCGGGCGGCATGTTCACGATGCTCGACGAGCACGGGGTCGCGCTCTACCCCGGCGTGGACAAGAACTCGAACGTCTACCGCGAGCACCCGGTCACGGGCACGCCGATCGTCGGGTTCACCGTTCCACTGTTCGATCAGGTCCTCGCCCTCACCGAGGCGCTGGCCAAGCGCACGCCGGAGGCGCCCTACGTCGGCTGGGATCTCGCGATCACCCCGAACGGCCCCGTCGTGATCGAGGGGAACCACAACTCGAGCGTCTTCCAGCCCAAGCCGTCGGCGTCCGGCGTGCGTACCGGACTGCTGCCGGTGTATCAGGCGGCCGTCGGTTTCTGACTCCCGCGCGCGGCGCGAACGACAGAAGCCCCGAGCATCGAGCTCGGGGCTTCTGTCGTTCTCGCGCGGCGGTCAGCCGGCGGCGACGAGGCGCGCGGTCTCGTCGTGCCAGCTCGTGGCGACGGCGCGGAGCTTCTCTTCGTACTTGCGTCCGTGGTGGGCGCAGAAGAGCAGCTCGCTGCCGTTGACCTCGGCCGCGATGTAAGCCTGGGCGCCGCACGAATCGCAGCGATCGGCCGCGGTCAGACGGTGCTCGAGGACGGCGGTGGTCTCTGTGGTAGTCGACGTGGTCATGGGGGTGCCTCCTCGGTCGATCGGGTCGTGCAACTGAGTGCCTTCGATACAACCACGCGCAGCGGGGGGTATGCCCCATTTGACGCGCATTTCGCTCTGCGCGTACGCTCACCGCGCACCGCCGGCCGAGTGGGGCCGCCGAGCGTGTGTCCTCCATCCGGTGTCGGCGCCCCCGGATACGCTTGGAGATCGTGACTGCTGAGTATTCCGCCCATCATCTCCAGGTGCTCGAAGGCCTCGAGGCCGTCCGCAAGCGCCCGGGCATGTACATCGGCTCCACGGATTCCCGCGGTCTCATGCACTGCCTCTGGGAGATCATCGACAACTCCGTCGACGAGGCACTGGGCGGACACGGGTCGCGCATCGACATCGTCCTCCATGCCGATGGCAGCGTCGAGGTACGCGACCGCGCGCGCGGCATCCCCGTCGACGTCGAGCCCCGAACCGGGCTGACGGGCGTCGAAGTGGTCTTCACCAAGCTGCACGCCGGCGGCAAGTTCGGCGGCGGCTCGTACGCGGCATCGGGCGGTCTGCACGGTGTGGGCGCGTCGGTGGTCAACGCGCTGTCGGAGCGCCTCGACGTCGAGGTCGACCGGGCGGGGAAGACCTACGCGATGTCGTTCCATCGCGGTGAGCCCGGCCTGTTCGCCGGCGACACCCCCGACTCCGAGTTCACCCCGTTCGAGCGCTCGTCCGAGCTGCGCGTCGTTGGCAAGGCGCCGCGCGGCACGACGGGCACGCGCATTCGCTACTGGGCCGATCGGCAGATCTTCACGAAGGATGCCGCCTTCCACCTCGAGGAGCTCGAGCAGCGGGCACGGCAGACCGCCTTCCTCGTGCCGGGTCTCGAGATCGTCATCGTCGACGAGCGCGGCGAGGAACGGGTGGAGACGACCTACCGGTACGACGGCGGGATCTCGGAGTTCGCGGAGTTCCTGGCCCCGGACGCGCCCATCACCGACACTTGGCGCCTGACCGGCTCCGGCACCTTCTCGGAAACGGTGCCGGTGCTGCAGGCCAACGGCGCGATGGTGCCCACCGAGGTGGAGCGCTCGTGCGAGGTCGACATCGCGCTGCGGTGGGGCACCAGCTACGAGACCGTGACGCGCTCGTTCGTCAACATCATCGCGACGCCCAAGGGCGGCACGCACCAGCAGGGCTTCGAGCAGGGCCTGATGAAGATCATCCGCAGCCAGGTCGAGCAGAACGCGCGGCGTCTGAAGGTCGGGAACGACAAGCTCGAGAAGGACGACATCCTCGCCGGTCTGACCGCCGTGCTCACGGTGCGCCTGCCCGAGCCGCAGTTCGAGGGGCAGACCAAGGAGATCCTGGGCACGCCGGCCGTGCGGCAGATCGTCGCGAACGTGGTCAACCGCGAGATGGCCGCGCGCTTCGCCTCGCCCAAGCGCGACGACAAGGCGCAGACGGGTCAGCTGCTCGAGAAGGTCGTCTCGGAGATGAAGGCGCGCATCTCGGCGCGCACGCACAAGGAGACCCAGCGCCGCAAGACGGCTCTCGAGTCGTCGTCGCTGCCGGCGAAGCTGGCGGACTGCCGAACCAACGACGTCGCCGAGTCCGAGCTGTTCATCGTCGAGGGAGACTCGGCGCTCGGCACGGCCAAGCACGCGCGCAACAGCGAGTACCAGGCGCTGCTGCCCATCCGCGGCAAGATCCTCAACGTTCAGAAGGCCTCCGTCAGCGACATGCTCTCGAACGCGGAGTGCGCCGCGATCATCCAGGTGATCGGAGCAGGCTCGGGTCGGTCGTTCGACCTCAGCGCCGCGCGCTACGGCAAGGTGATCCTCATGAGCGACGCCGACGTCGACGGCGCGCACATCCGGACGCTGCTGCTCACGCTGTTCTTCCGCTACATGCGGCCGCTGATCGAAGAGGGTCGCGTCTTCGCCGCCGTGCCGCCGCTGCACCGCGTCGTCGTGGTCAACCCCGGTTCGAAGTCGAACGAGACGATCTACACCTATTCCGAGGCCGAGCTGCACGGCCTGCTCGCGAAGCTCCGGAAGTCGGGCCGGAAGTGGCAGGAGCCGATTCAGCGGTACAAGGGTCTCGGCGAGATGGACGCCGACCAGCTCGCGACCACGACGATGGATCGCGCCGGCCGGACCCTCCGCCGCGTGCGCGTCGAGGACGCCGACGCGGCCAACGCCGTGTTCGAACTGCTCATGGGCAACGAGGTCGCGCCACGACGGGACTTCATCGTCACCTCCAGCGACCGGCTCTCGCGCGAGGCGATCGACGCCTGACCCGTGCAGGGCCGACGCCCCGCGCGGGGCGGAGCGTCAGGCGACGACGGTGCCGATCGCGCCGATGACGCCCTCGAGCGGCTGGCCCGAGGCGTCGCGCTTCGCTCCGGCCTCGGGCAGCGTCCGGGTTGCGCCGTCGGGTCCGACCGCGCGCGGGGTGTCGCCGACCCAGGCGAGGGTGAGCGTGTCCTCGCCGCGCAGGAAGCGCTGCGCGCGGACGCCGCCGGTGGCACGACCCTTCGCGGGGAACTCAGCGAACGCCGACACCTTGCCGCTGCCGGCGTCGGCTCCCGAGAGCGACTGCGTCGAGCCGGCGATCGTCACCACGACCGTGTCCTCGGATGCCGCGACGGCCGTGAACGCGATGACGCGCTCTCCGTCGGCGACGCGTACGCCCGCCATGCCGCCGGCGGCGCGCCCCTGCGGCCGGACCGCCGTCGCGTCGAAGCGCAGCAGCTGCGCGTCGGAGGTGACGAAGACGAGCTCCGTGCCGTCGGGCGCGGGCGCTGCGCCCACGACCCGGTCGCCGGGCTTGAGCGCGATGATCTCGGCGTCGGGCTTTCCGGGGGCGAGCTCGGTGGCGCTCACGCGCTTGACGACGCCCTGCGCCGTGCCCAGCGCGATCGGCGGCTCGCCCGTCAGCGGGACGATCGCGACGACATGCTCCTGCGCGGCGAGCCCGAGGTACTGGTCGGCCTTCGTCCCGGCGGCGAGCTGGACGCTGTTGCCCGGAACCGAGGGCAGGTCGACGGGGGAGAAGCGCACGAGTCGTCCGGTGCTGGTGACGGCGCCGAGGTCACCGCGGACCGTCGCGTCGACGGCCGAGCGGATGGCGTCGTGCTTGCTGCGCCGTGCGGGGGGCACGATGCCGCTGCTGAGGAGGTCGTCGCCGAGTTCGGCGCGCACCATGCGGCCGGTGGCCGACAGGAACACGCGACACGGCGCGTCGGCGATCTGCAGGTCGGCGCCGGCCTTCTTCCCGGCCCGCGCCGTGACGGGGCCGCCGTTGAGCAGCAGCGTGCGGCGCGGCGTGCCGTAGGTGTCGGCAGCCGCTTCGAGTTCGCGCGCCACCTGGGCGCGCAGCAGGACGTCGCTCGCGAGCAGCTCTTCGAGGTGGGCGATCTCGGCCTTCAACTGGTCGCGTTCGGTCTCGAGCTCGATCCGGGAGAACTTCGTCAGGCGGCGCAACCGGAGCTCGAGGATGTACTCCGCCTGCGGCTGCGACAGGTCGAACACCTCGATCAGCCGTCCGCGCGCCTGCTCGCCGTCGTCGGAGGAGCGGATGACCTGGATGACCTCGTCGATGTCGAGGATCGCGATGAGCAGGCCCTCGACCAGGTGCAGGCGCTCCTGCTTGCGGGCCAGGCGGTACCGGCTGCGGCGCGTGACGACCTCGAGGCGGTGGTCGAGGTACACGCGCAGCAGATCCTTGAGGCCCAGGGTCTGCGGCTGCCCGTCGACGAGCGCGACGTTGTTGATGCCGAACGAGTCCTCGAGCGGGGTGAGCCGGTACAGCTGCTCGAGCACCGCGTTCGGGTCGAAGCCCGTCTTGATGGTGATCACCAGGCGCAGACCGTGGTTGCGGTCGGTGAAGTCCTGGACGTCCGAGATGCCGGTCAGCTTCTTGGCGTTGACGGCATCCTTGATCTTCTCGATGATCCGCTCGGGGCCGACCATGTAGGGGAGCTCGGTGACGACGAGCCCCGTGCGGCGCGGCCCCAGCGACTCGACCGACACCTTCGCGCGCGTGCGGAAGGTGCCGCGGCCGTTCGTATAGGCGTCCTTGATGCCGTCGAGACCGACGATGACGCCGCCGCCGGGCAGGTCGGGGCCAGGGACGAACTCCATGAGCTCATCGAGCGTCGCATCGGGGTTCTCGAGCAGGTGGACGGCGGCCGCGACGACCTCGATGAGGTTGTGCGGCGCCATGTTCGTCGCCATGCCGACGGCGATGCCGGTCGTGCCGTTGACCAGCAGGTTGGGGTAGGCGGCCGGCAGGACGGCGGGCTGCTGGAACTGCCCGTCGTAGTTCGGGATGAAGTCGACGACATCCTCGTCGAGGTTCTCGGTGAGGGCGAGGGCGGAGGGGGCGAGGCGCGCCTCGGTGTACCGCGCGGCGGCCGGGCCGTCGTCGAGAGAGCCGAAGTTGCCGTGCCCGTCCACGAGCGGCACCCGCAGCGCGAAGTCCTGCGCCAGACGCACGAGGGCGTCGTAGATGGCGGAGTCGCCGTGGGGATGCAGCTTCCCCATGACCTCGCCGACGACGCGGGCGCTCTTGACGTGCCCGCGGTCGGGTCGCAGACCCATGTCGGCCATCTGGAACAGGATCCGCCGCTGCACGGGCTTGAGGCCGTCGCGGGCGTCGGGGAGTGCGCGCGAATAGATGACCGAGTACGCGTACTCGAGGAACGATCCCTGCATCTCGGCCGAGAGGTCGACGTCCTCGATGCGCTCCGGCTGGTCGGGGACGGGGGATGCGGTGCGGGATGCGGCCATGGAGCTGTACGGACCTCGATCGGGGATTCGGGTGCGGACGCTCGTGTGCGAGACTGTCCGCGATGCCCTCCAGCCTACCGATCGACCCGCCGTCGGCCCGGAGCCTCACCGGTGTGCTGCCGCAGCTGATCGGGTCGCTCACCGGAGCCGCAGACTGGTTCGCGCCGGCGACGTCGGCGATCGTCATCGTCGCCGACGGACTGGGGCGCGGCAACCTCGCGATGCGGGCCGCCTACGCGCGCTTCCTCACCGAACGGATGAGCAAGCGGGATGCGGTGCGCACCGTGTTCCCCGCCACGACGGCGGTCGCGCTGACGAGCCTGTTCACCGGGACGATGCCCGGGCAGCACGGCATCCTCGGGTACCGCGTCCGCATCCCGGGCACGGACCTCGCCCCCAACCAGCTGACCGGGTGGGAGAGCGACGGGCTCGAGCCGCGCACGTGGCAGCGCGTCACCCCGATCTTCGAGCGCGAGGCAGCCACCGGACGGCCGTGCTTCGTGGTCAGCCGCCCGCAGTACGCCGACACCGGCTTCACGCGGGCGACCGTGCGCGGCGCGGAATTCATCGGTGCGAAGAGCATCGACGAGCGCCTCGCCCTCGCGGAGGCGCTGGCGGCGCAGCATCCGGGCGCGCTGATCTACGTCTACATCCCCGAGCTCGACGTCATCGGACACGCGGAGGGGTCGGAGAGCGACCGATGGTCGGCCGAACTCGAGACCCTCGACGCGACGCTTCGCCGGTGGGATCGTCAGCTGGGCACGGGCATCGGCGCCGTCCTCACCGCCGACCACGGCATGGTCGACGTCCCGGCGCACCGGCACGTCCTGCTGGGCGAGGACGACGCGCTCGTCGAGGGCGTCGAGATGATCGCGGGCGAACCGCGCATGCTGCACCTGTACGCCGAAGCGGGCGCCGCCGACGCCGTCGCGGCGCGTTGGCGTGACAGCGAGAGCGAGCGGTCGTGGGTGCTGTCGCGAGATGAAGCCATCGCGTCCGGCCTGTTCGGGCCGGTGGACCCGGAGGTCGCGCCGCGCATCGGCGACGTCCTCGTCGCGGCGCGCGCGGCGGTGGCGTACTACGACGACCGACTCGTCGACAAGAAGGCGCAGCGGATGGTCGGCCAGCACGGCTCGCTCACCGACCAGGAGCGCATCGTCCCGCTCGTGCGCCTGGGCGCCTTCGCCTGAGTGGCGTCAGGCGTCTTCGCTGCGGGCGCCGAAGACGATCTCGTCCCACGACGGCATCGAGGTGCGGCCGCCGCGTCGACGGGTCTCGGGCTGAGCCGACTCATCCGACGCCTCGGGCTTCGGATCGGGCTCGGGTGCCGGCTCGGGCTCCTGGTACCCCGGCTCGAGCGCGTCGAACAGGGCGACCGGGGTGCGCTCGCGGGTGTCGCTGCGCTCGTCGGTCGGCATCGGCTCACGCTGGCCGCGCCGGCGACGCAGCGCTTCGAGCAGGTCGGCCGTCTCGGACGAGGTGACCACGGGCTCGGGTGCGCGCTTGATGGCGGCATCCTGCGCCGCCGACCCGGCGCCACGCAGGCTCGTGGGCGACGCCGTCTCGGGGTCGGCCGGAGCCGAATGCCGAGGGCCGAACGCGCCGCTGTCGAAGCGCGACTCGTCCTTGGGCTGGGGGGTGTCGAGCGCACGCAGGCGGGGGATCAAGCCCTCGGGCAGCGAGCCCTGGCGGGACAACTGCGTCGCGTCGGAGTTCAGCGGCGACAGCGACGACCGCCGCGGGTCGAAGGACCAGCGCGCGTCGTGCTCGACCTCGCTCACGGTGAACTCGAGCTTGACGACCCAGCCGTCGGCCTCGCGCCAGCTCGTCCAGCGCTCACCCGTCGCGCCGGCCTCGCTCAGCTTGGTGCGCACCGCGGTGCCGAATGTCGGTTGAGCGTCGGGCTCGAGCTCACCGGCGATCAGCACCGGTACCGCGAGAGCCTGCCCGACGATGTGCTCGCGCTCGGCGATGATCGGGCGCTCGTAGCGGGTGACGTCCTCGACCCGGATGCCGAGGAGGTTCGCGACGTCGGCTGCGCTCATCCCGGCGCGGATGTGGGCCTGGATCTCGCGGGGGCTCGGGCGCGCCGCGCGGGGTTCGTCGGAGGGACGCGCCGTGCGCAGCTGAGCGCGCAGGGTCTCATCGACCGGCAGCGCGAAGCGCTCCCCGGACTCGGTGGCGAGGACGAGGATGCCCTCCTCGGTCCCGATGACCTTGAGCTGTTCCATGCGCAGAACCCTCCCAACGGATACGTGTGCCGTCATGGTGTCACAGCGTTCCGACGACAGCGGGAATATCGCGGGCGCGCCGTCCGTTTCGGGGGGCGAGCCGGCCCGTCGAGCCCGTTCGCGGAATCGTCTTCCGCGACGTTTTGCGAAAACTGCGCCGGTCATGCAAACTATCGCCGCCCCACTCGGCGCGGCAACCGGCAACACCTGGAAGTAGAGGCCTTTCGACATGGCTACGGATTACGACGCACCCCGCAAGACCGAGGACGACAGCGAGTCGATCGAGGCCCTCAAGGAGCGCGTCCCCGACAAGTCCTCGGGGTCGATCGACAACGAGGACGCCGACAACCCCTCGGGGTTCGAGCTCCCCGGCGCCGACCTGTCGGACCTCGAGTTGGACGTCGTCGTGCTGCCCCCGCAGGAGGACGAGTTCACCTGCATGGAGTGCTTCCTCGTGAAGCACCGCACGCAGATCGACCACGAGACGTCGGTCGGCGCGATCTGCACCGAGTGCGCCGCCTGACGACCACCGATCTCCCGGCCCTCGACGCTTCGGCGTCGGGGGCCGCAGTCGTATCGAGGGTCAGTCCCGCGCGCTCCGGATGACCGCTGCCACGCGTTCCGGCGTGCGCGATGAGAACACCCAGTGACTCACCGGGTCGTCGGCGTCGCGGACCTCGACGCGGACGACGCCGTCGATGCCCCCGCGCAGCAGGTGCCACGATGACGGCGACAGCCCGGGGCCACGTGCGTGCCGGGCGTCGTCGCCGATCAGCGTCTCGACGTCGCCGAGGTACGCGAGCTCGATGCGGGCGCGGCCCACGCGCAGCCACCCGTTCGTGACGGTCACGACGGGGGAGAGCAGGATGAGCGCGGCGACGACGGCCGCCCCGACGACGATGCCCGCGACGAGGCCGACGACGGAATCGAGCGGCGCGAGCACGAGCGCCACCATGGGCCCGCAGACGGCGGCGCTGACGAGCACCCACAGCGACGGGCTCAGCCGCTCGCGGTAGCCGGCGTCGGGCAAGGTGGCGGGGGCAGAACTGTGCATTAGCCTCGTGGGGTGACCGAATCCGTGGACGTCCCCATTATCGCCGCAGACGTTCCCGCCTACGCCCACCCGGGCGACGCAGGTGCGGATCTGACGTCTGCCGAGTCGGTGCGCCTCGAGCCCGGACAGCGCGCACTGGTGGGCACCGGCGTGCGCGTCGCGCTGCCCGAGGGCTACGCGGCTTTCGTGGTGCCCCGCAGCGGCCTGGCCGCGAAGCACGGCATCACCGTCGTGAACTCTCCCGGAACCGTCGACGCGGGCTACCGGGGCGAGATCAAGGTCGCGCTCCTGAACACCGACACCTCCGAGGCCTACGAGATCGCCCCCGGCGACCGGATCGCGCAACTGATCGTGATGCCGGTGACCCGGGCGCGGTTCCTCCCCGTCGACGCCCTGCCCGAGAGCGTTCGCGGCGAGGGCGGCTTCGGCTCCACCGGCTACCAGAAGGCAGGAATCCCCACATGAGCGACGACGCGAAGACCGCCCCCGCCGACCGCGCTGCCAACGGACCCTTCGACGAGTCCGAGGCCAATGCGGTCCGCCCCTACATCGATCTCGGCGGCATCAAGGTCCTGCCCCGGGAAGGGCTGAACCTGCGTCTCGAGGTCGAGGAGCAGACCAAGCGCATCGTCGCGGTCGGCCTCGACTACGCCGGCTCGACGCTGCAGGTGCAGCCGTTCGCGGCGCCGCGCTCGACCGGGCTCTGGGAGGAGACGCGGGAGCAGATCCGCCAGCAAGTGCGCCAGCAGGGCGGTCGGGTCGAGGAGCGCGAGGGTCCCCTCGGTCCCGAGCTGCTCGCCGAGGTGCCCGTGATCGCGGGAGCGGACGGCAGCGGCAAGCGCCTCGCCCGCTTCGTCGGCGTCGACGGTCCGCGGTGGTTCCTGCGCGGCGTCATCGGCGGCGCCGCGACGAGCGACATCGAGGCCGCGGCGCAGGTCGAGGACCTCTTCCGCTCGCTCGTCGTCGTGCGCGGCGGATCGCCCATGCCCCCTCGCGACCTCATCCCGCTGAAGATGCCCGCGACCCCCGGCTCGGCGTGAGCGACGAGGAACGCCCCGCGGCATCCGATCGGCGCCCCAGCGACCTCACGCCTCCCGAGCCGTCGGCATCGGGAGTGCTCGGGGCCGCGCTCGGAGAGGCGGCACGCAAGGCCGGTTTCGACCCGTCGACCGAGGCGTCGACGGGCGGTGTCGTGTGGCGCGCGATGGGCGGCTTCCGCGGTGTGCTCGAGGCCGTGCTGCCGGGCCTCGTCTTCATCGTCGTCTTCACGCTCACGACCGACCCCGACACCCGCGAGGCCGATCTGTGGCTCTCGCTGGGCCTGTCGGTCGGCGTCGCGGCGGTCTTCACCCTCATCCGTCTGGTGCAGCGGGGGCCGGCGGGCGCGGCTTTCGGCGGGCTCATCGCGACCGCGGTGGCCGCAGGGCTGGCCTTGTGGACGGGGCGCGGCCAGGACAACTTCATCCCGGGACTGATCACCAACGCCGCGTACGGCACCGCCTTCCTGATCTCGGCCCTCGTCGGCTGGTCGCTCATCGGCCTCGCGGCGGGATTCCTCATGAACGAGGGCGTCGCCTGGCGCCGCGATCGACGCAAGCGCCGCGTGTACTTCTGGCTCGCCATCGCCTGGGCCGGCCTCTTCTTCGCGCGGCTCGCCGTCCAGCTTCCGCTCTACTTCGCGAACGAGGTCGCCGCGCTCGGCACGCTGAAGCTCGTCATGGGGCTGCCGCTGTTCGCGCCGCTCGCAGCGGTCACGTGGCTCGCCGTGCGCACGCTCTACCCGCGCCGCCCCGAGTGATATATTTATCTCGACGTCAAGATAAATTTGCCCCGCCTCACTAAGGGTCGCCTCACTAGATCGACGCGTGCGGCGAGGGGATGATGGGACGGTGCGCGCGAGCGTGCGGCCCGCCGATGAAGGAGAGCAGACGTGTCCACTGTTGACAGCTTCGGAGCCAAGAGCACCCTGACGGTCGGCAGCACCGACTACGAGATCTTCCGGATCGACACGGTCGAGGGTTACGACCGTCTTCCCTTCAGCCTCAAGGTGCTGCTCGAGAACCTCCTGCGCACCGAGGACGGCGCGAACGTCACGCAGGAGCAGATCCGCGCGCTGGGTTCGTGGGACGCCGCAGCCGAGCCCGACACCGAGATCCAGTTCAGCCCCGCCCGCGTCGTGATGCAGGACTTCACCGGCGTGCCCTGCATCGTCGACCTCGCCACCATGCGCGAGGCCGTGACGGCACTCGGGGGAGACCCGAACCGCATCAACCCGCTCTCGCCCGCCGAGATGGTCATCGACCACTCGGTGATCGCCGACCTCTTCGGCAGCGAGAACGCTCTCGAGCGCAACGTCGAGATCGAGTACGAGCGCAACGGCGAGCGCTACCAGTTCCTGCGCTGGGGCCAGACCGCCTTCGACGACTTCAAGGTCGTTCCGCCCGGCACCGGCATCGTCCACCAGGTGAACATCGAGCACCTCGCGAAGGTCATCTACGACCGCAACGTCGACGGCGTGCTGCGGGCGTACCCCGACACGTGCGTCGGCACCGATTCGCACACCACCATGGTCAACGGTCTGGGCGTGCTCGGGTGGGGCGTGGGCGGCATCGAGGCCGAGGCCGCGATGCTCGGTCAGCCCGTCTCGATGCTGATCCCGCGCGTCGTGGGCTTCAAGCTCACGGGCGAGATCCCCGCCGGTGTGACGGCGACCGACGTCGTCCTGACGATCACCGACATGCTGCGCAAGCACGGTGTGGTCGGCAAGTTCGTCGAGTTCTACGGCGCCGGCGTCGGCTCCGTGCCGCTCGCGAACCGCGCGACCATCGGAAACATGAGCCCCGAGTTCGGCTCGACCGCGGCGATGTTCCCGATCGACGACGTCACGCTCGACTACCTGCGTCTGACCGGTCGCGACGAGCAGACGGTCGCCCTCGTCGAGGCGTACGCCAAGGAGCAGTCGCTCTGGCACGACCCGGCGAACGAGCCCAGCTACAGCGAGTACATGGAGCTCGACCTGTCGACCGTCGTGCCGTCGATCGCCGGCCCGAAGCGTCCGCAGGACCGCATCCTCCTCTCGGAGTCCAAGCAGCAGTTCGCGAAGGACATCCTCAACTACGCCAACGCCGCCGACGAGCCCGTCGAGGTCGAGGGCACCTTCCCGGCCTCCGACCCCGGCACCGCCCCCGGTGTCGAGCACGAGACGCACTCCGACGACACCGTGTCGCACCAGCACGACCACGCGCACGCCGGACTGCTCTCGAGCGGCGCGCGCCACGCGGCATCCAACCCCGTCAAGGTCACCCAGCCCTCGGGTGAGAGCTACTTGCTCGACAACGGCGCGGTGACCCTCGCGGCCATCACCTCGTGCACGAACACGTCGAACCCGTCGGTCATGATCGCCGCAGGTCTGCTGGCCCGCAAGGCGGCCGAGCGCGGCCTGACGCGCAAGCCCTGGGTCAAGACGACGCTCGGCCCCGGCTCGAAGGTCGTCACCGACTACTACGAGAAGTCGGGCCTCGACAAGGACCTCGAGAGCCTCGGGTTCTACACCGTCGGCTACGGCTGCACGATCTGCATCGGCAACTCGGGCCCCCTCATCGAGGAGGTCTCGGAAGCGATCAACGAGAACGACCTCGCCGTGACGGCCGTGCTCTCGGGCAACCGCAACTTCGAGGGCCGCATCAGCCCCGACGTGAAGATGAACTACCTCGCCTCGCCGCCGCTCGTGGTGGCCTACGCGCTGGCCGGCTCGATGAACTTCGACTTCGAGACCGACGCGCTGGGGAAGGACTCCGAGGGCAACGACGTCTTCCTGAAGGACATCTGGCCCGCCACCGACGAGGTGCAGGAGATCATCGACTCGTCGATCTCGCGCGAGCAGTTCATCAAGCAGTACGCCACCGTCTTCGACGGCGACGAGCGCTGGAAGAACCTGCCCACCCCGACCGGCCCGGTGTTCGAATGGGACGAGGACTCCACCTACGTCCGCAAGGCCCCGTACTTCGACGGCATGCAGATGGAGCTGACCCCGGTCACCGACATCACCGGCGCTCGCGTCATGGCGACCCTCGGCGACTCGGTGACGACCGACCACATCAGCCCCGCCGGCAACATCAAGGCCGGCACGCCCGCGGCGCAGTACCTGACCGAGCACGGCGTCGCGCAGAAGGACTTCAACTCCTACGGCTCGCGCCGCGGCAACCACGAGGTCATGATCCGCGGCACCTTCGCCAACATCCGCCTGAAGAACGAGCTCACGGCAGCGGTCAACGACGGCAAGGTCGTCGAGGGCGGCTACACCCGCGACTTCACCCAGGAGGGCGGCCCGCAGTCGTTCATCTACGACGCGAGCCAGAACTACCAGGCGCAGGGCACTCCGCTCGTCATCTTCGGCGGCAAGGAGTACGGCTCGGGCTCGTCGCGCGACTGGGCCGCCAAGGGCACCAACCTGCTCGGCGTGAAGGCCGTCATCACCGAGAGCTTCGAGCGCATCCACCGCTCGAACCTCATCGGCATGGGCGTCGTCCCGCTGCAGTTCCCCGCGGGCGAGAGCTGGAAGTCGCTGGGTCTGGACGGCACCGAGGTCATCTCGATCACGGGTCTCGAGCAGCTCAACGAGGGCGTGACTCCCAAGACGGTCAAGGTCGTCGCCGAGCCGAGCGAGTTCTCGCCCGAGGGCAAGCAGACGGTCGAGTTCGACGCGGTCGTCCGCATCGACACCCCCGGTGAAGCGGACTACTACCGCAACGGCGGCATCCTGCAGTACGTGCTGCGCTCGCTCGTCTGAGCGAATCGCAGCCGCGATAGCGAACGAGAGGCCGGAGCGTCCAGCTCCGGCCTCTCGTGCATCCGGCTGATTAGACTTACCGCCACCGACGGAAGGAGGAGCAGGATGTCGTTGCTCTCCTCGATCTCGCACCCGCGCGATCTCGACGCCCTCTCGATCGCCGAGCTCGAGGCGCTCGCGCGTGAGATCCGGGCCTTCCTCGTCGAGAACGTCGCACGCAGCGGCGGACACCTCGGACCGAACCTCGGAGTGGTCGAGCTGACGCTCGCCATCCATCGCGTCTTCGACTCCCCGAACGACCCGGTCGTCTTCGACACCGGCCATCAGTCGTACGTGCACAAGCTGCTCACGGGCCGTCAGGACTTCTCGCGGCTGCGCTCGCGCGGTGGCCTCGCCGGCTACCCGCAGCGCAGCGAGAGCGCCCACGACGTCGTGGAGTCCTCGCACGCGTCGAGCTCGCTGAGCTGGGCCGACGGCATCTCGCGCGCCTTCGCCCACACGGGGCGCACCGACCGCCACGTCGTGGCCGTCGTGGGCGACGGCTCGCTCACGGGCGGAATGACGTGGGAGGCCCTCAACAACATCTCCGACGACAACGACCGCAATCTCGTGATCGTCGTGAACGACAACGGCCGGTCGTACGCACCGACGATCGGCGGGATGGCGCGCTTCCTCAACAAGGTGCGCACCGGCGACACGTACCGCTCGCTGCACGAGGGCTCCGCGTCGCTGTTCGGGCGTCTCGGCCCGGCGGCCCGCGCGGTCTACCGGGGGCTGCGCGGCGGCACGCACGGTTTCCTGTCACGGTTCGTCAACAATGAGGCCCTGTACTCGAACCTCGACATCAAGTACCTCGGACCCGTCGACGGGTACGACCTCGAGGCCATGATCGAGACGCTGCGCCTCGCGAAGGAGTACGGCGCCCCCGTCATCGTCCACGCGATCACCGAGAAGGGTCGCGGCTACGAGCCGGCCCGCCTCGACGAGGCGGACCAGTTCCACGCCGTCGGCAAGATCGATCCCGCCACGGGCCGCCCGGTGGGATCGAGCGGATCGACGAGCTGGACCGACGTCTTCGCCTCGGAGCTCTTGGCCGCGGGCGAGCAGCGGTCGGATGTCGTCGCGATCACGGCCGCGATGCTGCGCCCGACCGGTCTGCTGCCGTTCGCGCAGCGCTTCCCCGAGCGCGTGCTCGATGTCGGCATCGCCGAGCAGCACGCGGCAGCGGCATCCGCGGGCTTGGCCTTCGGCGGGCTGCACCCGGTCGTGGCGATCTACGCGACCTTCATGAACCGCGCGTTCGACCAGGTGCTGATGGATGTCGCGCTGCACCGCGCCGGCGTGACCTTCGTGCTCGACCGCGCCGGCGTGACCGGACCGGACGGTCCCAGCCACCACGGCATCTGGGACCTGGCGATGCTCCAGCTCGTGCCGAACATCCGCATCGCGGCGCCGCGCGACGGCGAGCGGCTGCGCGAGGTCTTCCGCGAGGCGCTCGACGTCGACGATGCGCCGACGGTCGTCCGATACCCCAAGGGGAGCGTCGGGACCGAGCTGCCGGCCGTGGAACGGCGTGCCGACGGAACCGACGTGCTCGTGCGCGGCGAGTCCGACGACGTGCTGATCGTCGGAATCGGCCCCATGGCGCGCCTTGCGGTGGACGTCGCCGATCGCCTTCGCGCGCAGGGCATCGGCGCCACCGTCATCGACCCCCGGTGGGTCGTGCCCGTCGTGCCGTCCGTCGTCGAGCTCGCCGCGAGCCACCGCCTCGTCATCACGATCGAAGACGGCATCCGGGTCGGAGGCATCGGCACCCGCATCCGTCAGGTGCTCCGCGAGGCGGGCGTCGACACCGCCGTCGACGAGCTCGGCCTTCCGGACGAGTTCATCGACCACGCCGAACGTGACGAGATCCTCGAGGACGCGGGGCTCACGGCGGCGAAGATCGCCCACGACGTCGTCTCGCAGGTGCTGGGCACACGGATCCCGATCGCTCGGCCGCACGCGGACGCCGATCCGGACTGGGCGGATGCCGCTGACGCGCCGACGCGCTCCGAGGCGACCGACGGCGAGCCTCAGGCCCGCGGTCGCTGACGGCGGCGACGCGGGTCCGGGTCGATGACGCGGTAGCGGTCGGCGAGGGCATCCTCGGCGGCGGCGTCGGCATCACGGTCGGTGGCGAGGTCGCCGCCTGTTCGATCCGATCGCAACGCCTGTCGCGCGGTCGCGAACCACGCGACGGCCACGCCCACCGCGCTGACCGGCGCGTTCACGAGAGAGAACGCTGCCCCGGCAGAACCGAGGTCCGAGCCGCCCGTCATGAGCGGCACCGCGACGAGCGTGGTCGTGGCGCCGATCGCCGCACCGTACGTCGCGAAGACGATCGCGTGCGAGGCCACGTGAGGCGAGCGCCGCAGGAGCCGCCCGATCGCGTAGGCCCCGGGAGCCCCGACGACGAGCCCGGGGACCGAGGCCATGAGGATGAACACCGAGCCGACGGTGAGTGTGAACCCGCCCGAAAGCACTCCCCATACGGCGATGAGGAGGAGCGTCGTCCACAGCCAGGCGCGACCGGCGCCGCGCAGGAACTCCGCCCGGGTGAAGGCGAGCGGCTCGGCTTCGGTCCGCGGCGAATCCGGGACGTGCTGCGGGGCGGTCATGCGCGCGCCTCGGCGATCAGGTCGAGCAGCTCGCGCAGCGGCCGGCGCAGCAGCGGCAGGCGCGCGAGCGGCAGTGCCAGGGCGAGAAGACCGAGCCCTTTGTCGAGCAGCCGTCGGGTCCGCACCTGACCGGGGGAGTCGTCGTAGACCCAGTACATCGCGAGCAGCAGGTGCGCCAACACGAGGGCGCTCGGCAGCGCGGCGGCGATGTCGGCCGGCAGCTTGTGGTCGGCGCCTGTGACCGCCTCGCGGAAGAGCTCCTCGACGATGGCGAGCGCCGCATTCGACTCGGGCGAGAGCGGGTTGATCGACGAACGGGGTGAGACCGCCGCGGTCAGGAACTCGGGGGCGTGCTCGTGGGTGGGCGTGAGCTGATCCAGTCCCGTGTGGAAGACCGCCGCCAGCCGCTCGCCGAGATCGCGCGTTCGAGCGAGGCGCGGGGCGGCGGCATCCCGGTGCGCGTGCTGCACCTCGAGGTAGAACTCCTGCACGAGCTCGTTCTTGGAGGCGAAGTGGTAGTTCGTCGTCCCGACGGACACCCCCGCCTCCGCCGCGATGTGACGGATCGTCGTGGCGTCGTAGCCTCGTTCGCGGAAGGAGCGCAGGGCGGTCTCGACGATGACGGCGCGCGTGCGGTCTCTCTTGGAACCGTCGAGCCGAGCATTACTGAACATGTTCAGATAGTACGACGCCCCGATGCCGAGAGCCAGGCCCGCGAGCGCCGCATGGAAGCATGAGGGGATGACCGACGACAACCTCACGCGCTCCGACGCACAGCGCCGCGCCGCTGACCTCCGCGTGCGGACCATTGATGTGGCACTCGACCTGCGCGGTGCCGCGACGCTCGACGAGACCTTCTTCGCCACGCGCTCGACCCTTGCGTTCGATGCGACCCCCGGCGCGGAGACATGGGTCGACTTCCTCGGCGCATCAGTCGACGCCGTGACCGTCAACGGCCAGGCGCGGCCGGTCGCGTGGGACGGCGCACGCATCCGCATCGATGGTCTCGCCGAGACCAACATCGTGACCATCGAAGCTCAAGGTGTGTACAGCCGGTCAGGAGAGGGGCTGCATCGCTTCGTCGACCCGGTCGACGACGCCGTCTACCTGTACACGCAGTACGAGCCCGCCGACGCCCGACGCGTCTACCCCTGTTTCGAGCAGCCCGACCTGAAGGCGCGGTGGCGGATGCGGGTGAGCGCGCCGGCCGGCTGGGAGGTGCTCTCCAACGGTGCCGAGGTGCGCCGCGACGAGGTCGACGGGGGAGTGGAGGTCGAGTTCGCCGAGACGCTGCCGATCTCGAGCTACATCACGGCTGTGGCGGCGGGTCCGTACCACCGCGTTGACTCGCGGTGGACGGGGCCGGAGGGAGACGTCGCCCTCGGCGTCCTGTGCCGCGCGTCGCTGGCCGAGCACCTCGATGCCGACGAGATCGTCGATGTCACCCGTCGCGGACTGACCTACTTCTCCGAGGCGTTCGGGGTCGTGTATCCCTGGGGCAAGTACGACCAGATCTTCGTTCCGGAGTACAACCTGGGCGCGATGGAGAACCCCGGTCTCGTCACGTTCACCGAGGCCTACGTCTTCCGCGGGGCGTCGACGAGGGCGCAGCACGAGGCACGGGCGAACACGATTCTCCATGAGATGGCGCACATGTGGTTCGGCGACCTCGTGACGATGCGGTGGTGGGACGACCTGTGGCTCAAGGAGTCCTTCGCCGACTTCATGGGATCGCACGCCTCGGTCGCGACCGGGCTCTACCCCGACGCGTGGGTGAGCTTCGCGAGCCGCCGCAAGGGCTGGGCCTACGAGCAGGACCAGCTGCCGACCACCCACCCCATCGTCGCCGACATCCCCGACCTGCAGGCGGCGAAGCTGAACTTCGACGGCATCACGTACGCCAAGGGGGCCTCGGTGCTCAAGCAGCTCGTGGCCTACGTCGGTGAGGAGGCGTTCTTCGCGGGAGCTCGCCGCTACTTCGCCGATCACGCCTACGGGAACACCACGCTCGACGACCTCCTGCGCGCGCTCGAACAGGAGTCGGGACGCGACCTGCGCGACTGGAGCCGCGCGTGGCTGCTGACGACAGGGATGTCGGAGCTGTCCGTCGAACACGACGCGGGCGGCGAGGCGGTCGTCGTGCAGACCGACCCGCGACCGCACCGTGTGACGATCGGCCGCTACCGCGAGACCGACGGAGGCATCCAGCGCGTGGATGGCGTCGGGATCGATCTCGCGGATGCCCGTACCGCGCTTCCGCAGCGCACCGACGGCATCCTCGTCATCCCGAACGACGACGACCGGACGTACGCCAAGGTGCGTCTGGACGAGGCCGCGACCGACGGTCTCTCTCGGTCGCTGTCCACGATCGCGGATCCGCTCGCCCGCTCGGTCGCCTGGGCCGCACTGTGGAACGCAGTCCGGGACGGGATGCTCGACACCGAGCGCTATCTCGGGATCGTCGCCCGCCACGCGCGGGAGGAGTCGCACGTCGGTCTGCTCGCGGACGCGCTCGCTCACGCCAATTACGCGATCGCCCACTACGCGCACCCGGCCCGGCGCGCGTCGGATGCCGCAGCCTGGCTCGCGACCGCGTGGGAGTCGCTGTTCTCCGCCGCCCCGGGCTCGGACGCCCAGCTCGTGTGGGCGCGGACGGTCGGGGTCGCCGCGGCGGCCGACGGCGGTCGGGCGAGGGAGTTGCGCGAGCTGCTCGACGGCGAGCGCGAGGCTCCGGAGGGACTCGTGCTCGACGCCGACCTGCGGTGGAGCTGGCTGTTCGCGCTCTCGGCGACGGGGACGGCGACCGCAGCCGACATCGATGCCGAACTCGTGCGCGACGACACGGCGAAAGGCCGGACGGCCCATCGGGCGGCGCTCGCGGCCCGACCGGACGCCGCGATCCGGCGAGCCGCATGGACGGCCGCATGGACCGACGAGTCACTGTCGAACGACGAGCTCGACGCGACGATCGCCGGTGTGCGCGCTGGAGGCCGCCGCGACCTCATCGCCGCCTTCGACGACGACTACTTCTCTCGCATCGAGGCCGTCTGGCGATCCCGCAGCATCGAGATCGCCCGGAGACTCGTCCGCGGGCTGTTCCCGGCGGGCGACGACCTCACCGCGTCGACGCGGTGGCTCGAGGCGCACGCGGACGCGCCCGCGGCTCTGCGTCGCATCGTGATCGAGCAGCGCGACCAGCTCGCGCGCGACCTGCGGGTGCAGGGCGCGCAGAGGTAGCACCCGCCGTGTCGTCGCGACACGGAAGAGCCCCGCGGTGTACCGGCCGCGGGGCTCTTCCGTCCATACGGTGATCAGCGGTGAGCGATGCCGCGGATGGGCGGGTGGTGGAAGGTGTCGCCGAACGCCCGCTCCGACGCGCCCTCGCGGTCGAGGTAGGGCGAGGCACCGCCGTCGATGAACGGCCACCCGGCGCCGAGGATGAGGCACAGGTCGATGTCCTGCACCTCGGGCACGACGCCCTCGTCGAGCATGAGTTTGATCTCCTGCGCGAGGCCGTCCTGGACGCGACGGAGGATCGTTTCGGCCGAGGCGGGTGTCTTGCCGGTCGCCTTCTTCGCGACCTTCTCCGCCGCCTTGGTGAAACCGGTGACGCGGCCGCCCTTGTCCTTCTCGACGACCTCGGGCAGCTCGGCGAGCTCGTGGAAGTTCTCGTTCGCGTAGAAGCGGTCGGGGAACGCCGAGGTCATCGTGTCCTGGACGTGGGCCGCGACCTTCCATCCGACCAGATCGATGAGCTGGAACGGTCCCATGGGCAGTCCCAGGGGAGCGAACGCCCGCTCGACATCGGCGACCGGCGTGCCCTCGTAGACGGCCCGCGCCGCCTCGCCCATGACCTTCGCGAGCAGACGGTTGACGACGAAGCCCGGGGCGTCGGCCGTGAGCACGGCGTTCTTGCCGAGACCCTTCGCGACCACGAAAGCGGTCGAGAGGGCGGCATCCGTCGTCTGCGGCGTCCGCACGATCTCGATGAGCGGCATGACCGCGACCGGGTTGAAGAAGTGGAACCCGACCAGGCGCTCGGGGTGGGCGAGCTTCGCACCGATCTCTTCCACCGACAGCGACGAGGTGTTCGTGGCGAGGATAGCGTCGTCGGCGACGATGCGCTCGATCTCGCCGAAGACCTGCTGCTTCACGCCCACCTCTTCGAAGACGGCTTCGATGACGAAGTCGCAGTCGGCGTACTCGGCCTTGTCGACCGTGCCGTGCACGAGCGAGCGGAGCTTGCCCGCCGTGTCGGAATCGAGCCGGCCCTTCGCCTCGAGCTTGCCGATCTCCTCGTGGATGTAGGCGATGCCCTTGTCGACGCGTGCCTGATCGAGGTCGGTGATGAGCACCGGCACCTGCAGCTTGCGCACGAACAGCAGGGCGAACTGGCTCGCCATGAGCCCCGCGCCGATGATCCCGACCTTCGTGACCTTCTTCGCCAGTGACTTGTCCGGCGCGCCGACGGGGCGCTTCGCGCGCTTCTGCACGAGGTCGAAGGCGTACATCGAGGCGGCGAACTGGTCACCCGAGATGAGTTCGGCCAGGGCGTCGTCCTCGCGGGCGAAGCCCTCGTCTCGGCTGCCGCTGCGGGCCTTCTCGAGCAGGTCGAGCGCGATGTAGGGCGCACGGGGCACCGTGCCGATCTTCGACTCGAGCATGCCGCGGGCGACCTTGATCGCGATGGGCCATTTGGTGAGTCGCTCGATGCGTCCGGGCTCGTTCTTGCGCTCGACCTTGACGGAACCGCCGAGCACGCCGTCCGCCCAGCGCAGCGAGTCCTCGAGGTAGCTCACCGCCGGGAAGATCGCGTCCATGATCCCCAGGTCGAACGCCTGCTGCGGCTTGAGGACGCGATTCTGCTTCAGCGGGTTGCTGACCACGACCTCGAGAGCGTTCTCGATGCCGATGAGATTCGGCAGCAGGTACGCGCCGCCCCAGCCGGGGATGAGGCCCAGGAAGACCTCGGGCAGCGCGATCGCGGCGGCAGAGGAGTCGACCGTGCGGTAGGTGCTGTTGAGCGCGATCTCGAGGCCGCCGCCCAGCGCGAGGCCGTTGACGAACGCGAACGAGGGGACGCCCAGCGTCGAGAGCCGGCCGAGCACCTGGTGTCCGCGCTGGGCGACGAGCTTCGCGATCTCGGGGGAGGGCAGTCGCGACACATCCGAGAGGTCGGCGCCGGCGGCGAGGATGTACTGCTTGCCGGTGATGCCGACAGCGTCGATTTCGCCTGAGCGGGCACGCGCAGCGAGCGTGTCGAGGACGCCGCCGAGCTCGGCGAGCGTCGCGGGTCCGAGCGTGTTCGGACGGGTGTGATCCCGCCCGTTGTCGAGGGTGATGAGGGCGAGCGTGCGTCCCGATGCCAGGCGGACGTCGCGCACCAGCGCGTGCGTCACGACCTCGTCGCCGGTCAGCGCGTCGAGCGGGGAGAAGTCGATGTCGTCGTAGCTCATGTCGGCGCGCCTCACTTCTTCTTCTTGCCGGTGTAGTGCGGGTTCTCCCAGATGACCGAGCCGCCCTGGCCGAGCCCGACGCACATGGCGGTGAGGCCGTAGCGGACATCGGGGCGCTCGGCGAACTGCGCCGCGAGCTGGAGCATGAGCCGCACACCGGATGCCGCGAGCGGGTGGCCCACGGCGATCGCGCCGCCCCACGGGTTCACACGGGGATCGTCGTCGTCGATGCCGAAGTGGTCGAGCAGCGACAGCACCTGGATCGCGAACGCCTCGTTGAGCTCGAACAGCCCGATGTCGTCGATCGTCAGGCCCGCCTTGGCCAGCGCCTTCTCGGTCGACGGGATCGGTCCGATTCCCATGACCTCGGGCTGGACTCCGGCGAAGCCGAACGACACCAGGCGCATCTTGGGGGTGAGTCCGAGCTCCTTCACGGCACGCGAGCCGGCGAGCAGGCTCATCGTCGCGCCGTCGGTCAACGGCGACGAGGTGCCCGCCGTGACGCGTCCGTGCGGACGGAAGGGAGTCTTCAGCTGCGCGAGGCCCTCCATCGTGGTCTCGGGGCGGCGGCCCTCGTCCTCGGTCGCCAGGCCCCATGCACCGTCGGCCGACTTCACGGCGACGGGGACGAGGTCGGGCTGGATCTTCCCGGCGTCGTACGCCGCCTGCGCCTTGTGCTGGCTTCGCATGCCGAAGCGGTCGGAGCGCTCCTTGGTGAGCGCGGGGAAGCGGTCGTGCAGGCGCTCCGCGGTGATGCCCATGTTCAGGGCGTCGGCGCTGACGAGCTTTTCGGTGAGGAACCGGGGATTGGGGTCGGCGTCGCTGCCGCCGAGCGGGTGACGGCCCATGTGCTCGACCCCGCCGGCCAGCGCGAGGTCGTACATCCCGACTCCGATCGAGCCGGCCATGGTCGTCACGCTCGTCATCGCACCGGCGCACATGCGGTCGATGGCGAAGCCGGGCACGCTCTGCGGGAGGCCGGCGAGGATCGCCGCCGTCCGGCCGAGCGTCAGACCCTGATCGCCCTGCTGCGTCGTCGCGGCGATTGCCACGTCGTCGATCCGATCGAGCGGAACATCCGGGTTCCGCTCGAGGACCCCGCGAATCGCCTTGACGACGAGGTCATCGGCTCGCGTGTTCCAGTACATGCCCTTCTCGCCGGCGCGCCCGAAGGGCGTGCGCATGCCGTCGATGAAGTAGACGTCCGAGATCTCGGCCACTTTGCCTCCAGAAGATGGGATCCCCACCAGCCTAGAGACCCCGCGGGGCCGGGAAAATCGCTTGGGTCGAACCTACGAAGCGGTCGGCGGCTGCACGGGAGGCTCGTGCACGGAATCCACAAAGGCCTGCGCGATCAGCTGTGCGGTCTGCTCAATCTGCCACGGGCGAGCGCCGAGGCCCGCGAGGGCCTCGCCGACCGTTTGGGCGGTGATCTCGGCGGGCGGTGCCCACGCGACGCGGCGCAGCAGGTCGGGGGTCAGCAGATTCTCCGTCGGCATCGAGAGCTCCTCGGCGCGCTGCTCGACGAGCGGCTTGGCGGCTTTGAGTCGAGCGTCGGCGGGAGGGTTGCGCTCGGCCCAAGCGCGGGGCGGCGGCAGGCCGTCGCCGGGCAGGCGGTCGGGCGGCAGCGTCTGCTCGGCCCGACCTGCCTCGATCGCGGCCCACCACCGGTCCAGCTGCGACCGGCTGGCGCGCCCCGTGAAGTCCTTCACGCGGGCGAGGTCCTGCTTCGAGCGCGGGTCGGCGATGAGCGCGGCGACGAGGGCGCGGTCGGGAACGAGGCGCCCGGGAGCGACATCCTGCTCGCGGGCGTACTCCTCGCGCGCCGTCCACAAGGCTCGCGCCACGGCCAGGGCGCGCCGGCCGCGCACCGCGTGGAGGCCGCTCAGGCGGCGCCACGGATCCTCGCGCGGGGGCTTCACGGGACGGTCGAGGACAGCCTGGAACTCCTGAGCCGCGAACTCGACCTTGCCCTGCGCCTCGAGCTCCTGTGCCAGGGCGTCGCGGACGTCGATGAGATGCTCGACGTCGAGGGCGGCGTACTCGAGCCACGACTGCGGCAACGGGCGCGTCGACCAGTCGGCCGCGGAGTGCGCTTTGGCGAGGACGATGCCGAGGGTGTCTTCGACGACGGCGCCGAGCCCGACCCGCGCGTGCCCGAGCAGGCGAGCGGCGAGCTCGGTATCGAAGATCGACACCGGGTCGAGCCCGGCCTCGCGCAGCGAGGGAAGGTCCTGGCTCGCGGCGTGCAGGACCCACTCGGCCTCGCCGATCGCCGCCTGCAAGGGGGCGAACGTCGACAGCGCCGGCGGATCGAACAGGAAGACGCCCGCACCCCGCCGGAACACCTGGATCAGGTAGGCGCGCTGCGAGTAGCGGAAGCCGGACGCGCGCTCGACGTCGACGGCCACGGGCCCCGAGCCGGATGCCAGCAGTGCGGCGGCGCGTTCGAGTTCGGCGTCATCGGCGATGACGGTGTATTCAGCCACGGTTCCCCCGGCGTGCTCCGAAGACGGCGACGCCCTCCGACCCCGGAGGAAGGCCGGCCAGCATGCAGGTCAGTTCCGCCCAGGCGTCGATGTGGGCGGTGATGTCGCCCACGGGCGACCAGGATGCGCGCAGCTCGATCTGGGCGCCATCGCCCTCGTCGGCCAGGGTCCCGAAACCGCGGGACAGTGTCTTCGTGGCGGTACCCGACACCGAGTGGAACGACGCCGAGCGAGCCTCGAGCGCGTCGATCAACCAGGACCAGGCGACCTCCGCCAGCAGCGGATCGACACCGATCTCGGGCTCGAGCGGGGCCTGGGCGAACGCGACGATCCGCCAGGGTCCGCCCCACGCGTCCGGTTCGTCGGGGTCGTGCAGCACGACGATGCGCCCGGTGCCGTAGGGGGAGTCGACGCCGTGATCCTCGGGGCGCACGTCGCCGGCGAGAGCGAGGCTGTCGGGAGCGAGTCCCGAGGGCGCCGCGATCTCGCGCACGACGAGGTCATCGCGGAACGCCATCGCCAGAACCGCCTCACGCGCGGCGACGAACGGCGCCGCGTCAGCTGGAGGACGGGGATCGGCCACGTCGACAGACTAGAGTGAGGCCTCGATGATGGGTTCCAGGCGCGCCGGAGCTGCGGGCGCATCTCCAGCAGCAGCGGCAGCGGTCAAGACCTCGATCGTCGCGCTCGCCGGGGCGCTCGGCCTGACGCTGGCGGCCCTCGGAACCGTGTCGATGCGGGTTGCGCGCAAGGTCGTGACCCCCGCGGGCCGTGTGCCCGACACCGAGCTCCTCGCCGTCGACGTGCCGGCTCAGACGGTCACGCTGTCGCGCACCGACGACACGCAGCTGCCGGGGCGGTACGGCCTCTTCACGACCGGGACCGCCTCGTACGTCAAGGTGGGCGCGGTGCTCTCGCTCGATGGCACGTCGGTCAAGCGCAAGCTGCTCACCCAGATCACGCCCGACGACCGGCTGTCGGCGGCGGCCGCTTTCAGCGGCTGGTATTACGACGCACCCGAAGAGCTGCACCTGCCCTTCCGGACCGAGCTCGTCGGGTCGCCGCTCGGCCCGTGCCCCGCGTGGTTCTTCCCCGCTGACGGTCCGACCGGCGCGCCCAGCGACACCTGGGTGATCCAGATCCACGGTCGCGGCACGACGCGCGCCGAAGCCCTGCGCGCCGTCCCGGTCTTCCACGCCGCGGGCATCTCGTCGCTGCTCGTGTCGTACCGCAACGACGGTGAGGCGCCGCGCAGCCGCACAGGCACCTACATGCTCGGCGCGACGGAGTGGCGCGACGTGGATGCCGCTGTGGGAGCGGCCCGGCGCCGCGGCGCGAAGCGCGTGTTCCTCATGGGGTGGTCCATGGGCGGCGCCATCGCCCTGCAAGTGGCCCTGAACTCGGCCCACCGCGACCTCATCGCCGGCATCATCCTCGAGTCGCCCGCGATCGACTGGCGCGTCGTGCTCGACTATCAGGCGGATCTGCTGCGCATCCCCGCGCCCGTTGCGACGACGGCCGTGCGCGCCCTCGACAGCGACTGGGGCTCGCGTCTGCTCGGACTCAACGCGCCCATCCCGTTCGACACCCTCGACGTCGTGGCGCGAGCGGCCGAGCTGCGGCATCCGATCCTCATCCTGCACAGCGACGACGACGGTTTCGTCCCCGCCGACGCCTCGTACCAGCTCGCGCAGGCGCGTCCCGATCTCGTCGAGCTCGAGGTGTTCCAGGTCGCGCGCCACACGAAGCTGTGGAACTACGACCCGGAACGGTGGACGCGCGTCATCCGCGACTGGCTCGACCGGCGGGCCGCAGGCGCAGGTAGCTGAAGCCCGCCTCGTCCATGAGGGCGCCGGCCACCGCGAGTTCGCGGTCGCCCGCGATCGACAGCAGCGGACGCTCGACCGGCGTGATGCGCGGTGCCACCGTGATGCAGTACTCGTCGATGAGGTCGGCGGTGGCGAACGCGGACGCGAGCGTCGGCCCGCCCTCGCACACGATGCGCGAGAGTCCGCGCGAGCGCAGCGCCTCGACGATCTCGACGGGGGACAGGTCGGGACCGGCGCCGGCGTGCACGACGTCGATGCCGGCGGGGGCCCCGGGAGTCGCGCTCGCCGGGACGACGAGCATGACGCGACCGGCCGCGGCCGGCTCGAGTCGATGACCGTCGAGCCGGCCCGTGCGCGACACGATCGCGAGGGCGGCGGTCCGGGGCACCACGTAGCCCTCGGCGCGGACGCTCTCGGCTCCGACGACGACGACCTCGGCGTCACGGCGGATCATGCCGAGGATGGTCCGATCGGTCGGGCTCGTGATGCTGTCGCTCGTCCCGTCGCCGCCGACCGCGGCGCCGGTGAGCGTCGTCACCATGTTCAGCCGGACGTAGCCCCCGGCGGGGCGCCGGTAGCGCTCGGTCAGCCACGCGCGACCGTCCTCCGTCGCGATGTCGGCAGTCTCACCGGTGGCCGGACGCAACTCGCTCACTCGCACGGCGTCATCCTCGCACGCCGTTAGGGTTGATCCGTGACGAGCACATCCGCCGGAATCCTGCGCCTGAGCGACCGCCGTCCGGAGGTGGGCGGAGCCGAGGTGCTCGCCGCGCTCGTGCCGCCGCCGCAGTTCGACGGCGCGACCTTCGACTCGTACCGGGCCGACCCGCAGTACCCCTCCCAGCAGGAGGCGAAGGACCTGCTCGAGACCTTCGCGGGCGGTGGCGCTCGGGCCGCCCGCGGCGGCCTGTTCCGACGCGCGAAGAAGGCGCCGGCGATGAAGCCCGGCGTGTACCTCGACGGCGGATTCGGCGTGGGCAAGACCCACCTGCTCGCGGCGATCTACCACGCGATGCCGGCCCGCCGGAAGTACTTCGGCTCGTTCATCGAGTACACCGCGCTTGTGGGCGCCGTCGGCTACCAGAACACCGTCCAGCTGCTGCGCAGGTCCGATCTCCTGTGCATCGACGAGTTCGAGCTCGACGACCCGGGCGACACCATGGTGATGACCCGACTTCTGGGCGAGCTCGTCGCCTCGGGGACGCGCCTGGCCGCGACCTCGAACACGCCGCCCAACGCGCTCGGCGAGGGGCGCTTCGCGGCGCAGGATTTCCTGCGCGAGATCCACGCCATGTCGGCGAGCTTCGAGACGATCCGCATCGACGGCACGGACTACCGTCAGCGCGCCGTCGACGGTCACGCCGTCGCGCTCAGTCCCGAGGACTACGAGCGGACCGTGTCGGATGCCGCGGCCACCACCGCCGTGTCGGACGACGCCTTCGCCGACCTGGTGGCGCACCTCGCGAGCGTCCACCCCTCGCGCTACATCCGCCTCATCGACGGCGTCTCGGTCGTCGGCCTGCGCGATGTCGCGCAGCTGACCGACCAGTCGGCTGCCCTGCGCTTCGTCGCCTTCGTCGACCGCGCCTACGACGCACAGATCCCCATCCGCGCGACGGGGCGGCCGCTCGACGAGGTCTTCGGTGATGACATGCTCGCCGGCGGATACCGCAAGAAGTACCTCCGAGCGATCTCGCGCCTGGTCGCTCTCACCCACTCCTGAGGGGACACGCAGGGTGCGCGCGGCGCGGGGAAACGTGATGTTTACCGGGGGAGCGCTCGCGTAACCGATCGGAAACACGAGTGCGCGGTCGGGGGAAACTGGGCACCTCGACACTGAGGGGACCCGACGCTACACCTGCGTCCCTGCAGAGAGGTTTCCCTCGAGATGGATCAAGGCAACACCGCATTCATACTCATCGCAGCCGCGTTCGTCCTGCTGATGACGCCCGGACTCGCGTTCTTCTACGGCGGCCTCGTCAAGGCCAAGAGCGTCATCAGCATGATGATGATGAGCTTCGGAGCGCTCGGGCTCATCGGCGTCCTGTGGGTGCTCTTCGGGTACGCCATCGCCTTCCCCGGCGCTGAGGGCACCGTCGCACCCTGGGCGATCGACTGGAGCGCGATCGGACTGAGCAGCCTGCTCGAGACCCCCGAGGACGCCGCCTACCCGCCGATGGCTTTCGTCTGCTTCCAGGCGACCTTCGCCATCCTCACCGTCGCGCTCGTCTCGGGCGCCATCGCCGACCGGGCCAAGTTCGGCGCCTGGATGCTGTTCGCCGGAGTGTGGGCCACCGTGGTCTACTTCCCGGTCGCGAGCTGGGTGTTCAACTTCGGCCTCGCCGACGACGGCTCGTTCGAGTACGGCGGCTGGATCACCAAGGGCCTGCAGGACGTCTTCGGCGTTGGAGCGATCGACTTCGCCGGTGGTACCGCGGTCCACATCAACGCCGGTGCCGCCGCGCTCGCGCTGGCTCTGGTACTCGGCAAGCGCGTCGGCTTCCAGAAGGGCGTCCACGTCCCCCACAACCCGCCGTTCGTCCTGCTCGGCGCCGGTCTGCTGTGGTTCGGCTGGTTCGGCTTCAACGCCGGCTCCGAGCTCGCCGCCGACGGCACCGCGGCGCTCGCGTTCATCAACACGATCGCCGCCCCCGCCGCCGCGCTGCTCGCCTGGCTGCTGGTCGAGAAGATCAAGGACGGCAAGCCCACGTCGGTCGGCGCCGCCTCGGGTGCCGTCGCCGGTCTCGTGGCGATCACCCCGGCCTGCGCCTCGGTCGACCCGATCTGGGCGATCGTCCTCGGCCTCATCGCCGGTGCGGCCTGCGCCCTCGCCATCGAGCTGAAGTACAAGCTCGGCTTCGACGACTCCCTCGACGTGGTCGGCATCCACCTCGTCGGCGGTCTCATCGGAACGCTGTACCTCGGCTTCTTCGCCAACGGCACCGGCCTGTTCATGGGCGGCGACGCCAGCCAGCTGATCGTCCAGGCCATCGCGGCGCTCGCCGTGCTCGCCTACTCGTTCGTGCTCGCCTTCGTCATCGGTCTCGCGATCGAGAAGACGATCGGCTTCCGCGTCAAGAACGAGGACGAGATCGCCGGCATCGACACGGTCGTCCACGGTGAGGTCGGCTACACGCTGTCCGACGCCAAGGTCTGACACCGACCGCCGCAAGGGCGGGGCGTCGCGGATTTCCCCGCGGCGCCCCGCCCTTCGTCGTGCTCCCGTTGCGTGGGTCAGCTGGCAGTTCCGGCCGCCTCCACGGGCTGGTGGGGGCCGGGACTGCCAGGTGAGGGCTCGGCGCCGGGCTGGGATGCCGTGGGGCTGCAGCCTCGGGGCCAGCTGGCAGTTCCCGCCGCGCCCACGGGCTGGTGGGGGCCGGAGCTGCCAGGTGAGGTCGGGGCACTGGGCTGGGATGTCGTGGGGCTGCAGCCTCGGGATCAACTGGCAGTCCCCGCCGCGTCCGCGGGCTGGTGGTGGCGGGAGCTGCCAGGTGAGTTTCGCCGCCCGAGTTCGGGTGGCAGTTCTGGCCCGTGCGCGCGCGTGGTGGGGGCCTGAGCTGCCAGGTGAGGTCGGGGCGCCGGGCTGGGATGCCGTGGGGCTGCAGCCTCGGGGCCAGCTGGTAGTTCCCGCCCCGTCGGGGGAGTGGTGGGGGCGCGAGCTGCCAGGTGAGGTCGGGGCGCCGGCGGCACGGGCGACACCGGCCAAGGGGGACTGCGTTAGCGTGGCGTGATGGGTGTTCTGGCACGCGTATGGGACCTGCTTCGACCGCGGAGAGCGCCCGTGGCGCCCGCACCGCCGACGCGGACCCCGTCCCCATCGCCGCACGCGACGCGCGACCGCAGCGCCGAGGCGAGTCGGGCGGGTGCGGCATCCGTCGTCGAAGTGCCGCTGCCGCCGAAGCGCGGGCTGCGCCTGGCATACGAGCCGCGGCCGGACGCGTTGCCGGATCCGGGCGAGATCGTCTGGGCGTGGGTGCCGTACGAGGAGGACCCCGCGCGCGGCAAGGACCGTCCGCTGCTCGTCCTCGCGCGCGCGGATGGCGGGCGCAGCTGGGCGATGAAGCTGACGAGCAAGCCCCACGACGGTGAACGCGATCACCTGCCCCTCGGGACGGGCGACTGGGACCGCCAGGGGCGGCCGTCCTGGCTCGATGTCGATCAGATCTATCTCGTACCCGCCCACGGCATTCGGCGCGAGGCGGGCGGGCTCGGACGCGACGGCTTCCGCCGTGTCGCCGCAGCGCTGGCGCAGCGATACGGCTGGACCGACGCGGGCTGAGCGCATCGTCTTCTGGCGCGGCCCTGCGCCTTGACGCGCTCGAGTGGTTTCATGGGGCTCATGACCGCATCCTCGCCGGACGCGCCGGGCACCCACCCGGGTGAGCCGCACGCCGTCTCGCTCTCCGGACGGCTGAACTGGCTGCGAGCCGGGGTGCTGGGCGCGAACGACGGCATCGTGTCGACAGCGGCGCTCGTGGTCGGCGTGGCGGGGGCAACGACGGCGACAGCGCCCATCCTCACGGCCGGAGTGGCAGGTGTCGTGGGCGGCGCCATCTCGATGGCGCTGGGCGAGTACGTCTCGGTCAGCAGCCAGCGCGACAGTCAGCGCGCGCTGATATCGAAGGAGCGGCGTGAGCTCGCGGCCGATCCCGACGCCGAGCTCGCCGAGCTCGCGGGGCTGTACGAGCAGCGGGGGCTCTCCGCCGAGACGGCACGTCGCGTCGCCGAGGAGCTGACCGAGCACGACGTGCTCGCGGCGCACCTCGAAGCCGAGCTCGGCCTCACCGAGGACGCCGTCGTCAGCCCCTGGGCGGCGGCGGGCGCGAGCGCCCTGGCATTCACTATCGGCGCGCTGCTTCCGCTGCTGGCGATCCTGCTGCCGCCGGCGGAAGCGCGGGTTCCCGTGACGTTCGTCGTCGTGCTCGCAGCGCTCGCGCTGACCGGGTACGCGGGCGCGCGGCTCGGCGGCAGCCCCGCGCTGCGACCGACGGTCCGAGTCGTCCTCGGCGGGGCGCTCGCACTCGCGGCCACGTTCGGCATCGGATCGCTGCTGGGCGCGACGGGTGTCGTCTGACGGCACCCGCCGTCCTGTCCCGGATACCGAAAAGCCCCGCTCGACGATGCGAAACGGGGCTGATGGTGGGCGATGCGGGACTCGAACCCACGACCTCTTCCGTGTGAAGGAAGCGCGCTAACCAACTGCGCCAATCGCCCGTGCTGGCCCCGGAGGGCCGAGACACGAGCATACCGGATGCCGCGGCGGTTCCCGAACGCGAGAGCGAGACACGCGCGGGGCGCCGCCGGTTTTGCACTCGTGCGATCGTCGGCTAATGTTTAACAAGTGCCGGAGCGATCCGGAACGAAATGCGGATGTAGCGCAGTGGTAGCGCATCACCTTGCCAAGGTGAGGGTCGCGAGTTCGAATCTCGTCATCCGCTCGAGTGCGAGGATCTCCCGTCAGGGAGGTCCGGCACGTGGGTCAGAACCACACACGGTGGCGTGGCCGAGCGGCTAGGCACCGGCCTGCAAAGCCGTTTACACGGGTTCGAATCCCGTCGCCACCTCGCCTCACAACTGAACAGCCTGTATAGGCGCGATTGGCGCAGCGGTAGCGCGCTTCCCTGACACGGAAGAGGTCACTGGTTCGATCCCAGTATCGCGCACCGAGTAAAACCCCCGGTCATCCGGGGGTTTTGTCGTTTCTGGCGGCTTCCGCGGCGATGTCGGTCGATCGTGGCATGCTCGCGGCCGGGGGGAAGGGACGCCGGCCACGTGGGAACGAATAAGCGGTACGCCGACGCCATCGACCGGCGATCGGCGGAGCACCTGCAGCGGACGCTCATGCGCATCCCCCCGTGCACCATCCCCATGCAGGCGTACGGGCCGGACGAACTGGTGTGGCCGACCGAGTGGCCGACCGTCTGGGCCTGGATCTCGTGGCCGCACAAGCCCGCCGAACGCGTCGCGGCCGTCGCTCGGGGGTGGAACGACCGCGTGGTCGTCGTCTTCTGGATGAGCGATGCCGGCGAGCTCAACACGGTCGTGTGGCGCAACGCCGTCACGCGACGCGAATCGTGAACGTTCCACTCGGATGCCGCTGCCCGGTGCCGCCCGCTAGGCTCGGCGCCATGACCCGCCTCGTGCTCACCGTCGTCGGCGACGATCGCGTCGGACTCGTCCGGACCCTCGCCGACACCGTCGCCGCGCACGGCGGCAACTGGGAGCGCAGTGAACTGGCCGAGCTCGCGGGCGCGTTCGCGGGCATCGTCCTGGTCGAGATTCCCGATGACCGCGAGGCAGGGCTCGTCGCGGCGCTCGAGCGCCTCGACGGCCTGCTGCGCATCACGACGCATCAGCCTCTCGCGCCGGTCGCGGCGACCGGGCAGGCACTGCGGTTCACGGTTCTGGGCAATGACCGACCGGGAATCGTGCGCGAGGTGAGCGACGCCGTCGGCGTGCACGCCCTCAGCATCGACGCTCTGACCAGTCGGACGCTGGAAGCCCCGATGTCGGGCGGCACGCTGTTCGAGGCGACGATGGTGGTGCGGCTGCCTGTCGGCTTCGACGCCGACGAGGTCATCGCCGATCTGGAGCGCCTGGCCGCGGAGATCCAGGTCGACCTCACCCTCGCCTGACGCCCGCGCGCCTCAGCGAAGCGCGAGCGGCAGCACCGACAGCCCGACGACCAGGGGCGCGGCGACGAGGCCCCACACCACGAAGCGCCGCCACGGGACGTCGACGCCGACGGCATGCAGGCGCTCGTGCCAGAGCAGGGTCGCAAGGGACGCCCACGGTGTGATGAGCGGGCCGGCGTTGACGCCGATCAGCAGCGCGCCGAGTCGCTCGGGTGTGCCCGCGGCCGGCTCCAACAGCAGGTATGCCGGCAGATTGTCGACGGCGTTGGCGGCGACGAGCGCGGTGCCCGCGACGCGCCAGAGCTCTCCCGGCCCGCCCGGCTCACCGGCGACGGTCGCCGCCACCGCCGCCGAACCGAGCGACTCGAGCGCCGCCATGGCGGTGAACAGCCCCGCGGCGAACACCAGCAGCGACCAGGGCACGAGCCGCACCGAGAGCCCGCGGGGCGAGCGCCACGCGAACAGGGCGACGAGCACGGCGGCGGCGATGGCTGCCGGTATCCAGGGCTCCAGTCCGCTGACGAGAGCCGGCATGAGCACGATCACCACGACGGATGCCGCGACCAGCTGCAGCCGGTCGGCGACGCGCGGCGGGGGAGCGGGCTCGAAGCGACCGCGCAGGTCGCGGCGGTGGATGACGAAGAGCAGGGCGACCGTGACGACGATCGCGATCGCGGCGGACGGGCCCATGAGCGCGATGAAGGCGAGCGCGCCGCCGGCCGGCAGACGGTCGAGTGCGAGGAGATTGGTGAGATTCGACACCGGGAGCACGAGCGATGCGGTGTTGGCGAGCCACACCGTCGTGAAGGCGAAGGGGAGCGGCGGCAGCCCGTTCGCGCGCGCAACGGCCACGACGACCGGGGTGAGCAGCACCGCGGTCGTGTCGAGAGAGAGGAAGGCTGTCGCGACGACGGCGAGCGCGACCACCAGCAGCCACAACACGATCGTCCGGCCTCGCGAGGCACGGGCGAGCCGGCCCGCCGCGACGTCGAACACCCCCGCTTTCGCCGCGAGCTCGGCGACGATCGTCACGGCCACGACGAAGCCCAGGATCGGTGCGACGCGCTCGGCGATCCCGACGAGCTCGCCCGGGGGGAGGATGCCGCTGACGACCGCGCCCGCCGCCACGAGCAGCAGTGCGGCTCCGGCGATGGCGAGCTTCACGGCATCCATCATGGTCCCTGCCGGTCGCTGGCGGTGCGGCGGCGCGGGATACAGTGGTCGGATGGAACGACGCCGGATCGGAGCCCGGGTGCTCACCCGCTTCGTCGCCGCCGGCCGAACGCTCTCGGCCTGAGCGGGCGGGGCGCGGCGTGCGTCCGAAGCTGAGTAGCCTTGATCCGAGCCACCCACCTGGAGATGTTCCCTTGACTGACGTCGTTTCCCCGTCGGACGTGTCGTACCCCGCCGACGGCTTCGCCCTCTTCCCCGATCGCTCTGTGGTCGCCCTGCGCGTCAACGGTGAGCTGAAGGACCTCGCCACGGTCGTGACCGAGACGGATGCCGTCGAGCCGGTGACGGTCGCGAGCCCCGACGGCCTCGCGATCCTGCGCCACTCCACCGCGCACGTCCTCGCGCAGGCCGTGCAGCGGATCCGGCCTCAGGCGAACCTCGGCATCGGCCCGCCGGTCGAGAACGGCTTCTACTACGACTTCGGCGTCGACGAGCCCTTCACTCCGGAGGATCTCAAGTCGATCAAGAAGGAGATGGAGCGCATCGTCCGCGAGAACCAGCGCTTCGTCCGACGGGTCGTGACGGAGGACGAAGCGCGCGCCGAGCTCGCCGACGAGCCGTTCAAGCTCGAGCTGGTCGCGCTCGCCGGCGGTCCCGGGTCGGGCGCCGATGCCGCCGAGGGGGCCTCGGCCGAGATCGGCGCCGGCGAGCTGACGATCTACGACAACGTAACCCGCGACGGCGAGACGGCATGGAAGGACCTCTGCCGTGGCCCGCACGTGCCCGGCACGCGCCTCATCGGCAACGGGTGGGACCTCACCCGGGTCGCGGCCGCCTACTGGCGGGGCAGCGAGAAGAACCCGCAGCTGCAGCGCATCTACGGCACCGCGTGGCCCTCGAAGGACGAGCTGCGCGCCTATCAGGAGCGCCTCGCCGAGGCTGCCCGCCGCGACCACCGCAAGCTGGGCGTCGAGCTCGACCTGTTCTCGTTCCCCGACGAGATCGGTCCGGGGCTGTCGGTGTTCCACCCCAAGGGCGGCATCATCCGCTACGAGATCGAGCGGTACATGCGCGAGCGTCTGCTCGCGAACGGGTACGACGTCGTCAACACCCCGCACATCACCAAGGGCGACCTGTTCATGACGAGCGGTCACCTGCAGTGGTACGCCGACGGCATGTACCCGCCCATGAAGCTCGACGAGACCGTCGACGCCGAGGGCAACGTGACCCGGCAGGGCCAGGAGTACTACCTCAAGCCCATGAACTGCCCGTTCCACAACCTGATCTTCCGCTCGCGCGGACGCAGCTACCGCGAACTGCCGCTGCGCCTCAGCGAGTTCGGCTCGGTCTACCGCTACGAGAAGAGCGGCACGCTCTCGGGCCTGACGCGCGTGCGCGGCATGACGCAGGACGACACCCACATCTACGTCACGGCCGACCAGGTCGAGGCCGAGCTCGTGCACAGCCTCGAGTTCGTGCTGCAGACGCTGCGCGACTACGGCCTCAACGACTTCTACCTCGAGCTGTCGACGAAGGAGGAGGGCAACCCGAAGTTCATCGGCGACGACGCCCTCTGGCAGCAGGCCACCGACACGCTGCGACGCGTCGCCGAGGGCTCGGGGCTCGAGCTCGTGCCCGACCCGGGCGGGGCGGCGTTCTACGGCCCGAAGATCTCGGTGCAGGCCCGCGACGCGATCGGCCGCACGTGGCAGATGTCGACGATCCAGCTCGACTTCAACCAGCCCGAACGGTTCGAGCTCGAGTACACCGGTCCCGACGGCGAGAAGCACCGCCCGGTGATGATCCACCGCGCACTGTTCGGCTCGATCGAGCGGTTCTTCGCGATCCTGCTCGAGCACTACGCGGGGGCCTTCCCGGTGTGGCTCGCGCCCGTGCAGGTGGTCGCGATCCCGGTGGCCGAGGACTACGCGCCCTACCTCGAGACGATCGTCACGCGCCTGCGCGAGGCCGGCGTGCGCGCCGAGCTCGACCGCTCCGACGACCGGATGCAGAAGAAGATTCGCACGCACACGACGCAGAAGGTGCCGCTGCAGCTGATCGCCGGCGAACAGGATCGTGCGGCGGGTACCGTCTCGTTCCGCTTCCGCGACGGATCGCAGACCAACGGCGTCCCGGTCGACGAGGCGGTCGAGCGCATCCGCGCGGCCATCGCCCAGCGCGCCCTTGTCGACACCGCGGAGCACCTGGCGTGAGCGACACGTCGGGCATCCCGCGCTCGGTCGAGGACGCCGCGCACCTGGCCGGGGTGCCCGACGAGTTCCAGCGGCTGTGGACGCCCCACCGGATGGCCTACATCCAGGCCGGGCCCGATCCGCTGGTCGAGGAGTGCCCGTTCTGCGCCGCTCCCGAGAAGTCCGACGCCGACGGCCTGATCGTCGCGCGCGGGCGCACCGCCTTCGTGCTGCTGAACCTGTTCCCGTACAACTCGGGCCACCTGCTCGTGTGCCCGTACCGGCACATCGCGACCTACGACCTCGCCACGCCCGAGGAGGTCGCCGAGATCGGAGAGCTCACGCAGACCGCGATGCGCGTGCTGCGCGAGGTGTCCCGCTGCGACGGGTTCAACCTCGGCATGAATCAGGGGGCGGTCGCCGGCGCCGGCGTGGCCGGCCACCTGCACCAGCACGTCGTGCCGCGCTGGGCCACGGACGCGAACTTCTTCCCGATCATCGCGAAGACCAAGGCGCTGCCGCAGCTGCTCGGCGAGGTGCGCGAGGCGGTCGCGACCGCCTGGCCGCGCGGCTGACGCCGCCTTCCTCGTGCTCGGCCCCGAGCGCAAGCCCCCGCGCGGGGTCCGACGCGGGGGATAGCCTGGCCGCTCACCGAGGAGGCACCATGTCGATCACCGCCCGTCCCCGCACCGCGACCCTGGCCGCGCTGGCCGTCGTCGGCGCCCTCGCGCTGACCGGCTGCACGCCGACGGGCGACGCGGGCTCGTCCGACGCGACCCCCGCACCCACGGCCTCGACGCCGGAGAAGAGCGCCACCCCGACCCCGACCCCGGATGCCGGCGGCGACGGGGCGATGACCGGCGACGTCCTCGCCGAACGCGACGCCTTCATCGCCGAGCAGCAGCAGCCCGTGGGCCAGCCGGTGCTCACCGCGAAGACGCCCGCGCAGCAGGACCTCGTCGCCCAGCAGCGCGCTCACGTCGAGGCCAACGGCGGGCAGTGGTCCGAGCAGGCCGAGACGGTCACGCTCGCCCTCGCGCTCGACGCGTGCGAGACCTCCATCCTCAACGGTCACGAGATCGACGTGGCATCCTTCCGCACGCACGTCGTGACGTCACCGCTGATCGGCAGCCTCGCCGTCGACGACGCCTCGCGCGAGGGCGCCGTGAGCATCATGGTCTTCGGAACCCGGTTCCTCTGCCCCGACGACGCCCCCCAGTGGGAGCAGGCCTGGACCGAGGCGGGCGGCCAGTACTGACCCGTCAGCGCACCTGCTCGACGGTGAACTGCATCCGCGGGTGCGCGTAGGCCTCCTGGCTCTCGACGAGCTGCAGCTCGCGCTGGCCGGACTCGTGCGTGCGCGTGAGCAGGTCGAAGACGCTGGATGTCGTCCGGGCGAGCGCTTCGGCCGCTGAACCGGTGCTGCGGTAGTGCGCGGTGAACAGGGCCGCCGTCACGTCCCCCGAGCCGTTCGCCTTCATGGGGATGTGGGGGGTGCGCACGATCCATGCGCCGCCCTCATCGACCGCGAGCATCTCGATCGTGCCGGCGGGCCGGTCGGGACGCTGCACGCTCGTGACGAGCACCGTGCGCGGACCCATCGCACGCGCCGCGTCGACCGAGGCGAGGGTCGAGTCGAGGTCGGTCGGGTCGGTCTCGGTGAGGAAGCCGAGCTCGAACTGGTTCGGGGTGATGATGTCGGCGGCCGGCACCACCCGGTCGCGCAGCAGGACCGGGATGGCCGGTGCGACGAAACACCCCGACGTGGCGTTGCCCATCACGGGGTCGCACGCGTAGACGGCATCCGGGTTCGCCGCCTTCACCCGCGCGACGGCGTCGAGGATGACATCGGCGATGCCCTCGCCGCCCTGATAGCCGGACAGCACGACGTCGATCTGGGGGAAGACGCCGCGCTCCTCGACGCCCGTGATCACCGCGCTGACGTCGTCGGGGCTGATCATCGGTCCGCGCCACGCGCCGTAGCCGGTGTGGTTGGAGAAGTTGACGGTGTAGACCGGCATCACCTCGACGCCGATGCGCTGAAGCGGGAAGACGGCGGCGGAGTTGCCGACGTGACCGTAGGCGACGGCGGACTGGATCGAGAGGACCTTCATCGGGTCATACCTTTCGCGAGGGGGTGAGAGCCGCGGCGAGGAGGTCGCGGGAGAGTGCGTCGGCCTCGTCGTCGTCGAGGTCGTGGACGGTGAGCCGGAGGTGCCGCGAGGGCTCGTCCGCGGTGAGGCGGAACTCGTCACCGGTGCGGGCGAGCCACCCGCGCCGCATCAGCGCATCGGCGACGGCGCGTGCCGGGCCGGGCACCTCGATCCACAGGCTGAGACCGTCGCCCGCGGTGCAGGGCAGACCGCCGATGCTGAGCCGTTCGGCGAAGGCGGCGTTGCGGGCGGCGTAGTGCGCGCCGGCGGCGGCGATGGTCGCGGCGGCCGCGTCGTCGGTGACGAGCGCGTGCGTGAGGCGCTGCAGCAGGTGACTGACCCACGTCGTGCCCGAGCCCAGACGCAGCGACATCCGTTCCGCGGTGGTGGGATCGGATGCCGTCACCGCGAGGCACATGTCGGGACCGAGAAACTTCGACACCGACCGCACCCGCGCCCAGCGTCGGTGGCCGGGGCCGATGATCGACCGGTACGGCTGCGTCGACAGCAGGGAGAAGTGATCGTCTTCGATGACCAGCACGTAGGGATGCGGGGCGAGCACCCGGCGGAGCGCGGCGGCACGCTCGGCCGACAGGCTCGCACCCGTGGGGTTCTGCGCGCGCGGGGTGACCACGACGGCGCGGGCGCCCGCCTCGAGCGCGGCCTCCAGCCCGGCGACGGTCATTCCTTCGGCGTCGACGGGAACCGGGAGCGCCCGGTAGCCGGCGAGTCGAACCGTGTGGATGCTCGCGAGGAAGCAGGGATCTTCGAGGGCGACGGCGTCGTCGCGTGTCAGGGCCTGAGCGAGCAGCCGCTCGACCGCGTCGACGGCGCCACCGGTGATGGTGAGATGGGCGTCGGTTCCGTCTCCTGCTGCGTCGGCGTCCGCGGCGAACCAGTCGCGTGCCCAGACGGCGAGTCCGCGGTCGATGACGGGCTCGCCGTAGAGCACGGGGCGTCCCGTCACACCGGGGAGCAGGGGAGTCGGGTCCGGGATGCGGGTGGGATCGGGGTTGCCCGACCCGACGTCGCGCAGCACGGTGTCGGCGGCGACGCCCTCCGCGGCGATGGGGGCGACGTCGGCGATGCGGGTGCCTCCGCGCCCCCGGGCGACGACGATGCCGGCCTGGGCGAGAAGCCGGTAGGCGGCGACGACCGTGTTGCGGTTCACACCGAGCTCGTCCGCGAGCGCGCGCACGGGCGGGAGGGCGTCATCCGCGCGCAGCATCCCGCGCTCGAGCAGCATCCGCACGCTGTCGGCGATCTCGCCGGCCGTGTGTCCGGTGATCGTCTCACGGGAAGTCATCGCGTCGATCTTATGACGGATGCCATGTTAACTTTTGGCCTAGGCCGTATTTACCTCCCGATGTCCCGGCCGAGAACGGAGTCCCTCGTGTCGAACGATCAGATCGCCACCGGAACCGCCCGCGTGAAGCGCGGGCTCGCCGAGATGCTGAAGGGCGGCGTCATCATGGACGTCGTGACCGCCGATCAGGCGCGCATCGCCGAGGACGCCGGCGCCGTCGCGGTCATGGCGCTCGAGCGGGTTCCCGCCGACATCCGCGCACAGGGCGGCGTCGCGCGTATGAGCGACCCCGACCTCATCGACGAGATCATCGCCGCGGTGTCGATCCCGGTGATGGCGAAGGCTCGGATCGGGCACTTCGTCGAGGCGCGCGTGCTGCAGGAGCTGGGCGTCGACTACATCGACGAGTCCGAGGTGCTGTCGCCCGCCGATTACACCAACCACATCGACAAGTGGGGCTTCACGACGCCGTTCGTGTGCGGTGCGACCAACCTCGGCGAGGCGCTGCGGCGCATCACGGAGGGTGCGGCGATGATCCGCTCCAAGGGCGAGGCCGGAACCGGCGACGTCTCGGAGGCGACGCGCCACATCCGCACCATCACCGCCGAGATCCGGGCGCTCGCGTCGCGCACACCCGACGAGCTCTACGTCGCGGCCAAGGAGCTGCAGGCGCCGTACGAGCTCGTCGCGGAGGTCGCCGCGACCGGTGCGCTGCCGGTCGTGCTGTTCACCGCCGGCGGCGTGGCGACGCCGTCCGATGCGGCGATGATGATGCAGCTCGGTGCCGACGGCGTGTTCGTGGGGTCGGGCATCTTCAAGTCCGGCGACCCGGCGCGCCGGGCGGCCGCGATCGTGAAGGCCACGACCTTCCACGACGACCCCGCCGTGATCGCGTCGGCGTCACGGGGGCTGGGAGAGGCGATGGTCGGCATCAACGTCGCCGACCTCGCGGCGCCGCACCGGCTGGCCGAGCGCGGCTGGTGAGCGTGTGACCGACGGGATGACTCCCCGGGTCGGGGTCCTGGCCCTGCAGGGCGACGTGCGCGAACACGTCCGCATGCTCGACGGTCTCGGCGCACGGGTATCGCTCGTGCGCCGACCCGCCGACCTCGAAGCCGTCGACGGGCTCGTGCTGCCCGGTGGGGAGTCGAGCGTCATCGACAAGCTCGCGCGCGCCTTCGGGATGCAGCAGCCGATCCGCACCGCCATCGACCGGGGCCTGCCGGTTTTCGGCACGTGCGCCGGGCTGATCCTGCTCGCGGACCGCGTCGAGGGCGCCATCTCCGGTCAGGAGACCTTCGGCGGCCTCGACGCCACCGTGCGCCGGAACGCCTTCGGCGGGCAGAACGAGTCGTTCGAGACGGCGCTCGCCGTCGAGGGCTTCCGCGGTTCGGTGCCCGCGTCCTTCATCCGGGCCCCGCTCATCACCGAGGTGGGCCCGGCCGTGCGCGTCCTCGCGCGGCTTCCCGACGGCGGGATCGTCGCGGTCGAGCAGCGACGGCTGCTGGCGACGGCGTTTCATCCCGAGGTGTCGGGCGAACGGCGCTTCCACGAGCGATTCCTCGCGCGCGTCCGCGAGGCCTCGCTGTCGTCCCGGTAAGATTGCGCGCATGTCCGGTCACTCCAAATGGGCCACGACCAAGCACAAGAAGGCCGTCGTCGACGCGCGTCGTGCCAAGTCGTGGGCCAAGCTCATCAAGAACATCGAGGTCGCGGCGAAGCTGGGCGGCCCCGACCTGCAGGGCAACCCGACGCTCTTCGACGCCGTCCTCAAGGCCAAGAAGACCTCGGTCCCGAAGGACAACATCGATCGTGCGGTCAAGCGCGGGGCGGGGATCGGCGGCGAGTCCGTCGAGTACACCTCGATCATGTACGAGGGGTACGGCCCCAACGGCGTCGCACTGCTCATCGAGTGTCTGACCGACAACAAGAACCGCGCCGCCGCCGAAGTGCGCACGGCGCTCTCGCGCAACGGGGGGACGCTCGCCGACCCCGGCTCGGTCGCGTACAACTTCCATCGCAAGGGCGTCATCGTCGTCTCCGACGACAACGCCAGCGAGGACGACGTCATGCTCGCGGCTCTCGAGGCGGGAGCCGAAGAGGTCGAGCCGCACGCGCAGGGCTTCGAGGTCGTGACCGACCCGTCCGAGCTCGTCGCTGTGCGCACGGCGCTGCAGGAGGCGGGCCTCGAGTACGAGTCGGCCGACGTCGAGTTCGTGCCCTCGCTCAAGGTCGAGATCGACGCCGACACGGCTCGCAAGGTGTTCCGTCTCATCGACGCCCTCGAAGACAGCGACGACGTCCAGAACGTCTTCAGCAACTTCGACCTCACCGCCGAGGTGCAGGCCGAGCTCGAGAACGACGAGGAGTAAGCCCACCCGGCATCCGGCACAGTTCCCGGCATCGTGCGCAGTTTGTTCTGCGCGGGATGCCGGGAACTGCGCGTTTCGCGGGTGTCGGCGCCGCCGCGGGCGAACTGGGCCCTAGCGTGGGGGAGTGACCTCCCCGCTGCGCGTCCTCGGCGTCGACCCCGGCCTCACCCGGTGCGGCGTGGGGGTCGTCGACGTCGCCCGCGATCGATCCGCCGCCCTCGTGCATGTCGGGGTCGTCCGGTCCGCCACCGACCTGCCCATCGAGCGCCGGCTCGCGACGATCGCGGCGGGGCTGCGCGAGGTCATCGCGGAGCACCGCCCGCACGTCGTGGCCGTCGAGCGCGTCTTCGCCCAGCACAATCGCAGCACCGTCATGGGGACGGCGCAGGCGAGCGGCATCGCATTGCTGGTGGCGGCCGAGAATGGCCTGGATGCCGCGACCCACACGCCCTCTGAGGTCAAGGCGGCCATCACGGGATACGGCTCGGCCGAGAAGCTCCAGGTGCAGACGATGGTCGCGCGGGTGCTGCGCCTGGATGCCCTGCCTCAGCCCGCGGACGCCGCGGATGCGCTCGCGCTGGCCATCTGCCACGCCTGGCGGCGGGGGAGCGCCGCGGCCGCCGGATCGTCCACTGCGTTGACCCCGGCGCAGCGGGCCTGGGCCGACGCCGAGCGCCTGTCGCGCCGCTGAGGCGCGTCGGCGGCGAAGGGCCGTCCGGCGCTCGGATGCGTGTCGGTCGAACATACCTGCGAAGCTGCGCTTAGGCTCGGAGCATGATCTCCTCCCTGCGCGGCACCGTGCTGCACCTCGAGCCCGACAGCGTCGTGATCGACGTCGGGGGCGTCGGGTTCTCGGTCGCGGTGACTCCCGACATCCCGCGTTCCTTCCACGTCGGCGATGAGATCGTGCTGCATACGAACCTGGTCGTGCGTGAGGATGCGCTGTCGCTGTTCGGTTTCGAGACGCGCGAGCAGCTGACCGCCTTCCTGCTGCTCATCGGGGTGACCGGGGTCGGCCCGAAGTCCGCGCTCGGTGTGCTGTCGTCGCTCAGCGTCGATCAGATCGCGCAGGCGGTCACCGCCGAGGACGACGCCCCGTTCCGGCGGGTGTCGGGCATCGGGCCCAAGACGGCGAAGCTCATCGTCCTGCAGCTCGCCGGCAAGCTGCAGGCGAGTCCCGCCGCAGCGCCGGCGTCGGGCACCGCCGCGGGGGCCGGCACGCTCGCCGGTCAGGTCGTCGCCGCGCTCGTCGCGCTCGGGTGGAGCGAGCGGGTCGCGGCCGACGCGGTCGCGCAGGTCACCGCCGCCGAGGGCGCTCCGGCGTCCGTGCCCGGGCTGCTGAAGCTCGCTCTCGCGCACCTCGGCCCCGCTCGCCCGGAGCAGACCGGTGTCTGACGCGCACGGCCTCGCCGCCGACGAGACCGAGCTCGCCGTCGAGGGGGCGCTGCGGCCCACGTCGCTCGCGGAGTTCGTCGGCCAGCAGAAGGTGCGCGGACAGCTCGAGCTGCTGCTGCAGGCGGCGAGCATGCAGGACCGTCCCGCCGACCACATCCTGCTCTCCGGCCCGCCGGGCCTGGGCAAGACCACGCTCGCGATGATCGTCGCGCACGAGAGCGGCCGGCCCCTGCGCATGTCGAGCGGACCGGCGATCCAGCATGCGGGCGACCTCGCGGCGCTGCTGTCGAGCCTCGTTCCCGGCGAGGTGCTGTTCATCGACGAGATCCACCGGATGGCGCGCTCCGCCGAAGAGATGCTGTATCTGGCGATGGAGGACTTCCGCATCGACATCATGGTCGGCAAGGGTGCGGGGGCGACCAGCATCCCGCTCGAACTGGCGCCGTTCACCCTCGTCGGGGCGACGACTCGGTCGGGCCTGCTGCCCAACCCGCTGCGCGACCGCTTCGGCTTCACCGCGCACATGGAGTACTACGAACCCGACGAGCTCGAGCGCGTCATCGCGCGCTCCGCGAGTGTGCTGGCCGTCGACGTCCCGCCGGCCGCCCGCGCCGAGATCGCCCGACGCTCGCGGGGCACGCCGCGGATCGCCAACCGGCTGCTGCGCCGCGTGCGCGACTTCGTCGTCGTCCACGGCGACACGGCCGCGGGGGCGAGCGAGGCGGATGTCGCGGCCGCGCTCGACCTCTACGACGTCGACGCCATCGGTCTCGACCGCCTCGACCGTGCCGTGCTCGAGGCGCTCGTGCGGCGTTTCGGCGGCGGTCCGGTCGGGCTCAACACCCTCGCCGTGACGGTGGGCGAGGAGGCCGAGACGATCGAGTCGGTCGTCGAGCCCTATCTCGTGCGCATCGGCTTCGTGGGCCGGTCGCCGCGAGGACGGGTCGCGATGCCCTCGGCGTACCGGCACCTGGGCGTACCGCGCGCAGACGGGGCGCTGGAGATCGATGACCTATAATCGCTGAAGGCTTCTCGCCGACGAATCCCGAGGCTGCGCATTCTTCGCGTGCCGACCCGTGAAAGGTGCTCCCACCTCCATGCTCCCCTTCGCCACCACCCCGGCCGACGCTCCTCCCGCGAACCCGGCGGTGCAGTTCTTCGCCGAGTACGGTCTGCTGATCATCCTCGCGCTGCTCATCGTCTTCATGTTCTGGAGCCAGCGGCGCCGCGCGCAGCGGATGAAGGTCGAGCAGGAGGAGAAGTCGCGCCAGCTGACGCCGGGCGCGAAGGTGCTGCTGCAGGGCGGTTTCTACGGCACGATCGTCGAGTACGACGGCGAGGACCTCTCGAAGTCGGCTCGCGTCGAGCTCGCCCCGGGTGTCGAGGTCGAGGTCCACAGCCAGGCGATCCTGCGGGTCGTCGACCCCGCTGAGGGCACCGTCACCGAGGACGAGTACATCGAGGCCGAGGAGCACCACGACGAGTACGTCGCCGACGTTGAGCAGGGCCTGATCACGTCGGCCAGCGACGACGCGGCTCGCGCGAAGGCCGCGGACGCCGCGCCCGAAGGTGCCGCCGACCGCGACGACAAGCCCCGCGCCTGATCCGCCGGTCCCCCCGGCGCTCGCACGACGAAAGCTGACCTACCCGTGGCGACATCCACTCCTGTGCGCCGTGCCTGGCGCGCGCTGACCGGACTCATCGTGCTGACGGCGCTGCTGTTCGGCGTCAACGCCCTCGGCGTGTACGTCTTCAAGGCGAGTTCCTGGACCCCTGAGCTCGCGCTCGACCTGCAGGGCGGCACGCAGATCATCCTCGAGGCGCAGTCCGAGGGCACGACGCCGTCGGCCGAGCAGATGCAGCAGGCGGCGTCGATCATCCGTCAGCGCGTCGACGCATCCGGCCTTGTCGAGGCCGACATCGCGACGCAGTCGGGGAACCAGATCGTCGTGCAGCTGCCGGGCGAGGTGGACGACGAGACGCGCGAGCGGATCGAGGCGTCGGCTCAGCTGCAGCTGCGCGCTGTGCTGTACACCGGATCGCCGGCGACGAGCTTCGTCGGCGAGGACGGGCAGCAGACGCCGTACCCCACGCCCGACCCGGCGCTGCCCGCGACGCCGTCCGTCGCGCCCACCAACGGCAGCGACCCGGCGTGGATCACCGAGGCCCTGCAGGCGCAGTTCCTCGCCTACGACTGCGCGAACCCCACGAACGATCCGGCCGACGCGCCGGCCGACCAGCCGCTCATCACGTGCGACCGCACCGGCACGGCGAAGTACATCCTCGGTCCCGTCGAGCTCGACGGGTCGGCCATCTCGGACGCCACGAACGGCCTCGAGCAGCAGACCGGCCGCTGGGCCGTGAACATCACGTTCAACCGCGAGGGCACCGAGACCTTCGGCAAGATCAGCCAGCGACTGTACGGCCAGCAGCCGCCGCTGAACCAGTTCGCGTTCGTGCTCGACGGCAGCGTGCTGTCGGCGCCGTCGATGGATGCCGTCATCCTCACCGGCAAGCCGTCGATCACCGGCTCGTTCGACCAGGACAGCTCGAAGATCCTCGCCGATCAGCTGAAGTTCGGCGCGCTGCCCCTGAGCTTCGAGGTACAGAGTACGAACACCATTTCGGCGACCCTCGGCTCGCAGCAGCTCCAGATCGGCCTCATCGCGGGCCTCATCGGCCTGGCGCTCGTCGCGATCTACTCGCTCGTCGTGTACCGCGCCCTGGGAACGGTGATCATCGCCTCGCTCGTCGTGATGGCGGTGCTGACGTATGCGGCGCTGGCGATCCTCGCGTGGCGGATGGGCTTCCGCCTGTCCCTCGCCGGTGTCGCCGGCCTCATCGTCACGATCGGCTTCACCGCGGACTCGTTCATCGTCTACTTCGAACGCATCCGCGATGAGCTGCGCGACGGCAAGTCGATCACCAGCGCCGTCGAGGACGGATGGTCGCGCGCCAAGCGCACGATCTACATCTCGAAGTCGATCAACATCCTCGCCGCGGTCGTGCTGTACATCCTGGCCGACGCGACCGTGAAGGGCTTCGCCTTCACCCTGGGCCTCACCACGGCGATCGACATCCTGATCTTCATCCTCTTCACCCACCCGGTGCTGCAGCTGCTCGTGCGCACGCGCTTCTTCGGCTCGGGTCACAAGCTCTCGGGCCTCGACCCCGAGGCCCTCGGTGCCGTGTACCGCGGCCGGGCCCAGTTCCGGGCCCCGGTGGCGACGGGCGCCAAGACGAGCGCCGGGCGGCGCGCGGCGAAGTCGCGCGGTGAAGCCGAGCGCAGACAGACGATCGCGGAGCGCAAGCGCGCCGAACAGGCCGCGGGCGATACGCGCGGTGCGACGGGGGACAACGACTGATGCGTTTCTTCAACCGGTTCGGCAACGACCTCTACACCGGCAAGCTCTCGTTCCCGTTCGTCGCTCGCCGCACCCTGTGGTTCATCATCGCGGCGGCGCTCGTGCTGGCTTCGGTGCTCGTGCTCATCGTCAAGCCGCCGCAGTTCTCGATCGAGTTCACGGGCGGGTCGCAGTTCACCGTCACCAACGTGGCGAACACCGATCAGCTGCTGGCCACCGAGGCCGTGCAGTCGGTCGTGCCGGGCGCGGGCACCAAGGTGACCACGATCGGCGAGGACGCCGTGCGCGTGCAGACCGATCAGATGTCGGATGCCGAGACCCGCGGTGTCACCGCCGCGCTCGCGGAGATCTACGAGGTGCCGACCGCCGAGGTCAGCTCGTCGTTCATCGGTCCCAGCTGGGGCCAGGACGTCACGCGGCAGTCGCTGTGGGGTCTGGCGATCTTCCTGGCGCTGACCTTCCTCATCCTGGCGCTGTACTTCCGCACCTGGAAGATGTCGGTCGCGGCCATCATCGGCCTCATCGACGTGCTCGTGGTGACCGTCGGCGTCTACTCGCTGTTCGGGTTCGAGATCTCGCCCGCGGCAGTGATCGGCTTCCTGACGATCCTGTCGTACTCGCTGTACGACACGACCGTCGTGTTCGACAAGGTGCGCGAGAACACCTTCGAAGACGGCGAGAAGTCGGGACGCACGTTCGGTGAGTCCGTGAACCTCGCCGCCAACCAGACGCTCGTGCGCTCGATCAACACGACGATCGTCGCTGCCCTGCCGACGGGAGCGATCCTCTTCATCGGTGCCCTGTGGCTCGGAGCGCAGACCCTCACCGACATCTCGCTGTCGATCTTCGTCGGCACGCTCGTGGCCGCGTACTCGACGCTGTTCGTCGCCGTGCCTCTGTTCGCGCTCATGCGCGAGAGCGAGCCGGGCATCAAGGCGAACGACGCCCGGGTGCGCGAGTCCCGCGAGCGCGCCGCGGTCGCGGCCTGACCGCGGCGGACGCGCGTAGAATCGTGGTCTGGATGGCGGAGGTGAAGGCATGACCGAGATCACTCCGCCCCCTGCCCAGAGCTCGCTCCGCCGGCTCGTCCCGCGGATCTTCTCGCGCGCGGCGCCCCGCGAAGGCCTGGAACAGCTCGTGCGGACGGTGCGCGCGCACCATCCGAAGGGCGACATCGCGATCATCGATCGCGCGTACCAGGTCGCGGCGCGGGCGCACGCGCAGCAGAAGCGTCAGAGCGGCGAGCCCTACATCACCCACCCGCTCGCTGTCGCGCAGATCCTGGCTGAGCTCGGGCTCGGCCCGCGGGCGATCGCCGCGGCCCTGCTGCACGACACGGTCGAAGACACCTCTTATGGTCTCGACCAGCTCACGGCGGAGTTCGGCGACGAGGTCGCCATGCTCGTCGACGGCGTGACCAAGCTCGACAAGGTCAAGTACGGCGACGCCGCTCAGGCCGAGACCGTGCGCAAAATGATCGTGGCGATGTCGCGCGACATCCGGGTCCTGCTCATCAAGCTCGCCGACCGCCTGCACAACGCGCGTACCTGGGGCTTCGTCCCGCCGCACAAGGCGGCGAAGAAGGCGACCGAGACGCTCGAGATCTACGCACCCCTCGCGCACCGTCTGGGTATCCAGGCGATCAAGAGCGAGCTCGAGGACCTCTCGTTCGCGGTGCTGCATCCGAAGCTCTACGCCGAGATCGACAGCCTGGTCAAGCAGCGCACGCCACAGCGCGAGCAGTATCTGCAGACCGTCATCGACGCGGTCGAGAGCGATCTGCGCGAGCTGCGGATCCGCGGCCGCGTCATGGGGCGCCCGAAGCAGCTGTACTCGGTGTACCAGAAGATGGTCGTGCGCGGTCGTGAGTTCGACGACATCTACGACCTCATCGGCATCCGCGTCCTGGTGACGACGGTCCGCGACTGCTACGCGGTGCTCGGCTCGATCCACGCGCGGTGGACCCCGCTGCCGGGCCGGTTCAAGGACTACATCGCGACGCCGAAGTTCAACCTGTACCAGTCGCTGCACACCACCGTTATCGGACCGAGCGGCCGCACCGTCGAGATCCAGATCCGCACGCACGAGATGCACCAGCAGGCCGAGTTCGGCGTCGCGGCGCACTGGAAGTACAAGGAGCGGATGACGGGCGGCAAGTCCGACGCCAAGGCGCTCGACAACGACATGGCGTGGCTCGCCCACATCTCCGACTGGCAGGCCGAGACGGCCGACCCGGGGGAGTTCCTCGACTCGCTGCGCTTCGAGATCGGGGCGAAAGAGGTCTACGTCTTCACGCCGAAGGGGCGCGTGATCGGTCTGCCGGCAGGCGCCACTCCCGTCGACTTCGCCTACGCCGTCCACACCGAGGTCGGTCACCGGACCATGGGCGCGAAGGTCAACGGACGCCTCGTGCCGCTCGAGTCGACGCTTTCGAGCGGTGACGTCGTCGAGGTCTTCACGTCGAAGAACCCGGATGCCGGTCCGAGCCAGGACTGGCTGGGCTTCGTCAAGAGCACGCGGGCGCGCAACAAGATCCGCGGCTGGTTCACGAAGGAACGTCGCGAAGAGGCGGTCGAGCAGGGCAAGGATGCCATCGCGCGCGCCATGCGCCGGCAGAACCTGCCTCTGCAGCGCCTCATGGGGCAGGACGCCTTCACCGAGGTCGCTCATCAGCTGCGGTACGAGGACGTCACGGCCCTGTACGCGGCGGTCGGCGAGGGTCACGTCTCGACGCAGTCCGTGATCGAGAAGGTCACCGCGCTCGTCCGGGCCGAAGAAGACACCTCGACCGGCCCGATCGACCTGCCCGTCGTGGGCCGGTCGCGACAGAAGCGCGACAGCGACTCGGGCATCCTCGTCCGGGGCGCGCCCGACATCCTGGTCAAGCTCGCGAAGTGCTGCACCCCCGTTCCCGGCGACGAGATCGTCGGCTTCGTGACGCGCGGCAGCGGAGTGTCCGTGCACCGCGCCGACTGCACGAACGTCGAGTCGCTCATGCAGGACCCGGAGCGTCTCATCGAGGTGACGTGGGCGCCCACGACCAAGAGCCTGTTCCTCGTGCAGATCCAGGTGGAGGCCCTCGACCGCTCCGGACTGCTGAGCGACGTGACCCGGGTACTCAGCGAGCACCACGTCAACATCCTCTCGGCGTCGGTGCAGACCAACAACGACCGTCTCGCGCTGAGTCGGTTCGTGTTCGAGATGGGCGACACCGTCCACCTCGATCGCGTGCTCAACGCGGTCCGTCGCATCGACGCCGTCTACGACGTGTATCGCGTCACCTCCTCCTGAGCCGCCTGTCGGCGCAGCCATTCGAGCGCGGGCCGCTTGAAGGAGACCGGTCCGGCCGCGGCGAGGGCGGCCGCTGCACGCCCGCTGAGACCGGGGAACAGCTCGATCATCGCGATGGCGGTGGCAGCGGGCTGCTCGCCCCCGGCGAATGCCCCGCGCACGAGGTCACCGAGGGTGCGCGCCGGTGTCGTCACCGAAACGCCGCCGATGACTGAGACGTCCTCGGGCGGGACGCGCCGATCGCGGTAGTGCAGGCGGTTGTCGATGACGTGATGCAACCTTCGCGCGCTGCTGCGTTGCACGGTGTGACGCGCCGGCGGATCGGGGAGCGCACCATGGACCCACGCCGCCGACACGTGTGTAACGGCGACGCCGGGAGACAGGAGCGGGCGCAGCGAGGCCGCGCGCAGCTCGGCGGTTTCGACGGCGTCAGCGGGGATGTACGCCTCGCCGACCTCGACCACGTCGCCGTCCAACCGCGCGGCGGCGAGCTCGGTGGCCGACAGGGTCTCGCCGGGGAGGTAGAGGAAGGGCCAGGGCATACCCGCAGTCTGGCCGACCGGCCGCCCCGACGACCGCGGGCGCCCTCCGGGTGTGGAGAGCGCCCGCGATAGTGCGACGGGGGAGAGCGTCAGCCGCCGAGGGCGGTGAGCCAGGCCTTCCGTGCGCTGAGGGCCTCGCGCGCCTGCGCGATGGCGCGCTGGTCGCCCGAGGCCTCGGCGGTGGCCAGGTCGGCCTCGAGCTTGCCGATGGCGTCGTGCAGCTGCGAGAGCATGTCGCCCTGGCGCGCCTTCGTCTCGGGGTTGTTGTTCTTCCAGTCGGCGTCTTCGCGGGCACGGACGGACTGTTCGATCCTGCGGAGCTCGTCGTCGAGGGCGCGCTCCTTGTCGCGGGGGAAAATGCGACCGATCTCGTCCCAGCGACGCTGGATGCCGGTGAGAAGCGCGCGCGCGGCGGCGGTGTCCTTCTCGCGCTCGACCGCGGCTGCCTCGTCGAGGAGGGCGCGCTTGGCGACGATCTTCTCCTTCGAGGCCTCGGCATCGGCCTGCTCGCGCTCGGCGCGGGCGCCGTAGAGCGCGTCGCCCGCCGCCTTGAACCGAGCCCACAGGGCGTCGTCGGCCTTCTTGCCCGCGCGGCCGGCCTGCTTCCACTGGTCGAGCAGCTCGCGGTAGGCGCCGATGCCATCCTCGCCGCGGGGCGCGAGGGCTTCGGCGCGCTCGATGAGGCGCTGCTTGGCGTCGCGCGCGCTCTTGTGCGTCTCGTCGAGGCTCGCGTAAAACTCGCGGCGGTGCTTGTCGATGATCGAGCGGGCGTCGCGGAACCGCTTCCACAGCTGCTGGCCGGTGCCGCGCGGCAGACGCGGGCCCTCGGCCTGGTGGCGCTGCCAGCGCTCGAACAGCTCGGTGACCTCGGCCGAGGTCTGCTTCCACTGGATCGACCGGGGATCGCGTGCGGCGATGGCCTCGATGGCCTCGACGAGGGCGGTGCGTTCGGCGATCGCCGCATCGAGGGCCTGCTTGGCCTCGGCGGCCTCGGACTCGGACGCCGCGTTCAGCTCCGTCTCGAGCGCGGCGAGGCGGGCCTCGAGCGCGGCGAGGTTGCCGACAGCCGCAGCGCCGGTGATGCGCGATCGCAGCGTTCCCACGGTCGAGCGCAGGTCGGACGCGGACGCGCCGCCGCGACGGTGGCGCACCTCGACGAGCGTGACCTCACCGGCGAGATCGGAGAACTTGCGCTGGTAGTAGGCGAGGGCCTCGTCGGGCGTGCCGTCGGGGTACTGGCCGACGACGCGCCACTGGTCGCCCTCGCGCACCGAGACGGTGCCGTCGTCATCGACGCGACCCCACGGGGCGTCGTCGGCGGGAGTGGTCGTGGAGTCAGGGGTGGAAGTCACGGAAGGCACCTCGTCGCGGCTCTCGCCGCCTGGGGGTCAGGTCGCTCGACAGCCTAGTACGCAGGGCGTCAGGGAGTCGGCTCCGATGACGGAGCGGCGTCGCTCGGCGACGGCGCGGGGGATGCCGGAAGCGTGGCGGACGGCGAGGGCGCCGGCGTCTCGGTCGGCTCGGGGGCGCCGGGGCCGGCGGTGAAGTATGCAGCCTGTGCCCCCAGCAGCCCGAGGAGCAGCACGCCGCCGCCGACGGCGGCGATGAGGTTGTCGCGGGAACGGCGACGCATCAGACCGGCGTGATACTCGCGCCGGGCGGCGTACAGGCGGGCGCGCTCCTGCGCCGCCCGATCATCCCGGTTCTTGCCGCGACCTGCCACGATTCCTCCTCCGAACCCCGATCCGTCGGGACGCTCTCAGCCTACGGCGGCCCTCGGTGGGCCGACAAAAGCCGGCTGTCGCCGGTCGCGGCTAGCCTGAGGGGATGACCGATTCGAGCGCGCTCTTCGCGGGGCAGACGCCGCTCGCCGTGCGGATGCGCCCCACCTCTCTCGACGAGGTCGCCGGTCAGGGCCACCTGCTCCGCCCCGGCTCGCCGCTCGTCGCCCTCGCCTCGCCCGACGGCAATCGCGCCGGTGCGGTGTCGGTGATCCTCTGGGGGCCGCCCGGAACCGGCAAGACGACGCTCGCTCAAGCGATCGCGCGGTCGTCGGGACGCCGCTTCGTCGAGTTGTCGGCGGTGACGGCCGGCGTCAAGGACGTACGTGAGGTCATGCAGGAGGCGATGACGCAGCGCGACCTGTACGGGATCTCGACGATCCTGTTCCTCGACGAGATCCACCGCTTCACGAAGGCGCAGCAGGACGCGCTGCTTCCCGGCGTCGAGAACGGCTGGGTGCTGCTGATCGCCGCGACCACCGAGAACCCGTCGTTCTCGATCGTCGCCCCCCTGCTGTCTCGGTCGCTGCTGCTGACGCTGCAGCCGTTGAGCGACGACGACCTCGGCGGGCTCATCGACCGCGCCGTCGTCGATGCGCGCGGGCTGGCGGGAGCCGTGAGTCTCGACGACGAGGCGCGGTCGGCGCTCGTGCGGCTCGCCTCGGGAGACGCCCGTCGCGCGCTGACCTCGCTCGAGGCGGCGGCGACGATGGCCGAGCCCGGCGATGACCAGACGCCCCGCATCACCGCTGATCACGTCGCACAGGCCGTCGACCGCGCTCTGCTCCGATACGACCGGCAGGGCGACGAGCACTACGACGTCATCAGCGCCTTCATCAAGTCGATCCGCGGGTCGGACGTCGACGCCGCGATGCACTACCTCGCGCGGATGATCGAAGCCGGCGAAGATCCCCGCTTCATCGCCCGCCGGCTCGTGATCTCCGCGTCGGAGGACATCGGGCTGGCCGATCCCCAGGCGCTGTCGATCGCCGTCGCCGCCGCGGACGCCGTCGCCTTCATCGGCATGCCCGAAGGGCGCATCCCGCTTGCCGAGGCGACGGCGTACCTCGCGACGACCGCCAAGTCGAACGCCGCCTACAACGCCATCAACGCGGCCATCGCGGATGTGCGCGCCGGTGGCTTCGGGCGTGTGCCGAAGCATCTGCGCGACGCGCACTACCCGGGTGCGAAGCGGCTCGGCCACGGCAAGGGATACGTCTATCCCCACGACCTCGACGTCGGCGTGGCCACGCAGCAGTACCTGCCGGATGAGCTGCGCGGGCGCCGCTACTACGAGCCGACGAATCGGGGCGTCGAACGGGACATCGGCGCGCGCGTCGAGAAGCTGCGGAAGATCCTGGGGGAATGAGCACGATGAACGGCCCCGGGGTGGATCGAGACCGGCTCGACGCCACGCTTGGCGAGTTCTGGGACCGCGCCGACGGCGCCACCCCGGAACTGCTCGCGTCCGAGCTCGACCGCGTGCTCGCGTCGCTGCCCGCGAACGACCCAGTGGCCCTGTTCGAACGGGCATCCCTGTCGGACTACCTCGGACGGGAGGCCGAGGCGATTCCGCTCTATCGAGCCGCCCTCGACGCGGGGCTGCCCGATCCGCAGCGCGGCGAGTGCATCATCCAGCTCGCCAGCTCGCTGCGCAACGTGGGTGACCCGTCCGGCGCCATGGCGCTGCTGCACGGGTATCCCGCCGATCATCCGCTGGCGGATGCAGCGCGTGCCTTCGAGGCACTCGCGCTGTTCGACGATCAGAAACCGGCCCCGGCGCTGCGGACGGCGTTGCGCGCGCTCGCGCCGCATCTGCCGGCGTATCGCCGGTCGGTCGAACGGTACGCGAGCGAACTCGTCGCTGGGCCCCGCATCCGAGCCATCGCCGTGGCCGTCATCGTGCGGGACGGATTCGTCCTCGCGGAGGAGTACGCCGGCGGACCGGACCGTCCGACGTTCCTGCGCGCGCCCGGCGGCGGAATCGAGTTCGGCGAGGAGGCATCGTCGGCGATGCGGCGCGAGTTGCGGGAGGAGCTCGCGGCGGTCGTCGACGAGCTGCGACTGCTCACCGTGGCCGAGAACATCTTCGACGACGGCCGCAAGCGGGGCCATGAGATCGCCTACGTCTTCGCCGTGCGCAGTCAGTCGCTGCAGGCGCTGCCGCTCGACGCGCGGCTGCCGGTGCTCGACGGCGACACGACCGTCGGGTGGTACCGCATCGACGACCTCCGAGCGGGGGCGACGCCGTTCTACCCGGCGGCGGCGCTCGATCTCGCCGCCGAGATATGACGCGACGGCGTCTGTTAGACTCGATCGGCTCGAAGCCCAGTTTTCGGGCATCCCTCTCCTCTGACACAGACCTCTCGGCGTGCCCCGGCGTGCAGTCCGAGACGGGCGAGGAGACGGAGATACGTCCGTGAGTCGTGAGCGTCACGACCACGTCATCGGAAGGAGAGCTTCGTGACCACGAAGTCTCAGGACCGCCGCAAGGTCCGTCTGTCGCGCGCCCTCGGCGTCGCGCTGACCCCGAAGGCCGCCCGCTACCTCGAGAAGCGTCCCTACGCTCCGGGCGAGCACGGCCGCACCAAGCGCAAGGCCGACAGCGACTACGCCGTTCGTCTGCGCGAGAAGCAGCGTCTGCGCGAGCAGTACGGCATCCGCGAGAAGCAGCTGCGCATCCAGTTCAACGAGGCCCGCCGCAAGGACGGTCTGACCGGTGAGAACCTGGTCGAGCAGCTCGAGATGCGTCTGGACGCTCTCGTCGTTCGCGCCGGCTTCGCCCGCACGACCGCACAGGCCCGTCAGCTGGTCGTGCACCGCCACATCCTCGTCGACGGCCAGCTCGTCGACCGCCCGTCGTTCCGCGTGAAGCCGGGTCAGCTCATCCACGTCAAGGAGAAGAGCGAGTCGCTCGAGCCGTTCCAGGTCGCAGCCGCCGGCGGTCACGCCGATGTCCTGCCCCCGGTTCCGGGCTACCTCGAGGTCGAGCTCGACAAGCTGCAGGCGCGCCTCGTGCGTCGCCCGAAGCGTGCCGAGGTGCCCGTCACGTGTGACGTGCAGCTCGTCGTCGAGTACTACGCCGCGCGCTGAGTCTCTCAGCACCGCCACGAAGGGCGTCGGGGTCTCCCGGCGCCCTTCGTGCTTTGCGCCTAACATGGATGCCATGAAGAACGCGCTGTGGTTCGTTTTGGGCGTCGCCGGCGGATTCGTCGCCGCGCACGTGATCAACAAGGATCCGCGCGGTCACGAGATGCTCGCCGAAGTCGATGCCCGCATCACCGAGTTCGCCGACCGCATCGGAGACGCGTACCGCGATCAAGAGGCCCGGATCGAGGGCCTCGCCGCCGACGTCAAGGGCGTGGCGGCCGACGCGCTCCAGTCCGCCATCGACGCGGCATCCGATGTCGTCGACGACACCCGAGAGACCGTCGTCTCGGCGACGCGCTCCGCCGACGAACGAACCCACTGACCCACGATCCGATCGCGGCGTCGCGTCCGATGGGCGCGGCGCCGACGCCTGCCTGCCGAAGGAATCCGATGAAGACCGCCGAGATCGCCCAGCGCTACCTGGACTACTTCGAGAAGAAGGGGCACACGATCGTCCCCTCCGCCTCGCTGGTCACCGACGACCCGGCACTGCTGTTCACCGTCGCGGGCATGGTCCCCTTCATCCCGTACCTCTCCGGTGACGTCCCCGCGCCCTACCCGCGCGCCGCCGACGTGCAGAAGTGCATCCGCACGAACGACATCGAAGAGGTCGGCAAGACGCCCCGCCACGGCACGTTCTTCCAGATGCTCGGCAACTGGTCGTTCGGTGACTACTTCAAGGAGGGCGCGATCTCGTTCGCGTGGGAGCTGCTCACCGCCCCCGAGGCCGACGGCGGTCTCGGGTTCGACCCGGAGGACCTCTGGGTCACCGTCTACGAAGAGGACGACGAGGCGCGCGAGCTCTGGCTGAAGCACTCCAGCCTGCCCGAGGAGCGCATCCAGCGCCTCGGCAAGGACACGAACTACTGGAGCACCGGTCTGCCCGGTCCCGCCGGCCCCTGCTCCGAGATCTTCTTCGACCGGGGCCCCGCGTACGGCATCGACGGCGGTCCCGCGACCGACGACGACCGTTACGTCGAGATCTGGAACCTCGTGTTCATGCAGTACGAGATCACCGACGTCCGGTCGAAGTACGACTTCACGATCGTCGGCGAGCTGCCGAACAAGAACATCGACACCGGCATGGGTCTCGAGCGCGTCGCCTTCATCAAGCAGGGCGTCGACAACATGTACGAGACCGACCAGGTGCGCCCCGTGCTCGACAAGGCCGTCGAGCTGTCGGGCAAGACCTACGGAGCCGACCACGAGGATGACGTCCGCTTCCGCGTCATCGCCGACCACGTGCGGTCGTCGCTCATGCTGCTCTCCGACGGCGTCACTCCCTCGAATGACGGCCGCGGATACATCCTGCGCCGCCTCATGCGACGCGCGATCCGCTCGATGCGGCTCCTCGGCGTCGAGGGCCCGAGCTTCGCGGAGCTGTTCGCCGCGTCCCGCGACGCGATGAAGGAGGCCTATCCGATCGTCGAGACCGATTACGCGCGCCTCTCGCAGTACGCGCTGGCCGAGGAGGCCACGTTCCTGCGCACCCTCGCCGCGGGCTCCGAGCTGCTGGATGAGTCGGTGGCGCAGACCAAGGCGAACGGTGGTGCGCAGCTGAGCGGCGCGCAGGCGTTCCTGCTGCACGACACTTACGGCTTCCCGATCGACCTCACGCTCGAGATCGTCGAAGAGGCGGGGCTCACGGTCGACCGCGGGGCGTTCGACGGCCTCATGCGCGAGCAGCGCGAGCGGGCGAAGGCGGATGCGCGCTCGCGCAAGGGCCAGCTGGCCGACACGAGCGTGTATCGCGACTTCCGCGCGCAGGGCGAGACGGTCTTCACCGGGTACACCGAGCTGGAGACCGGCACCAAGGTCCTCGGCATCCTGGTCGGCGGCGTCTCGGTCGACCGTGCCACGCAGGGTCAGATCGCCGAGGTGATCCTGGCCGAGACCGCGCTCTACGCCGAGTCGGGTGGTCAGGTCGCCGACAAGGGCGTCATCGTCGGACCCGGGTACGAGCTCGAGGTCCTCGACGTCCAGAAGCCGGTGGCCGGCCTCGTGAGCCACACCGTCGAGGTCACGCTCGGCGAGGTCGCGGTCGACGAGCCGGCGACCACGGTCGTGGATGCGGCGAACCGCCGCGCCGCGCAGCAGGCGCACTCGGCGACGCACCTCGTGCACGCCGCGCTGCGCGACACGCTCGGCAAGAGCGCGACCCAGGCGGGCTCGCTGAACCGTGCGGGCTACCTGCGCTTCGACTTCTCGTGGGGGCAGGCCCTCTCACCCGAGACGCGCTCCGAGATCGAGGAGATCGCCAACAACGCCGTGCGGGACAACCTCGAGGTCACGACCCGCGTCGTGTCGCTCGACGAGGCCAAGGCCGCCGGGGCGATGGCGCTCTTCGGCGAGAAGTACGGCGAGACCGTGCGCATGGTCGACATCGGCGGCCCCTGGTCGCGCGAGCTGTGCGCCGGCACGCACGTGGCCTCGAGCGCGGAGGTCGGACTCATCAACCTCGTCGGCGAGTCGTCGGTCGGGGCGTCGAACCGTCGCGTCGAGGCGCTGGTCGGACAGGACGCCTTCCGCGAGCTCGCCGCCGAGCGCGCGATCGTCTCGCAGCTGACGACCTCGCTGAAGACGCCGCGCGACCAGCTGCCCGCCCGCATCGCCGAGCTCGCGGCGAGCCTGAAGGCCGCCGAGAAGCGCATCGCGCAGTTCGAGGCGCGCGCTCTGGCCGACCGGCTGCCGCAGCTCGTTTCGGCGGCAGCGCCGAGCGGCTCCTTCCAGGTCGTCGCGGAATCGCTGGGGTCGGCCGGATCGGCCGACGACGTGCGCACGCTGGCCCTACAGGTGCGCGACCGCCTCGGTGCCGACGCTGCGGCCATCGTCGCGCTGGGCGCCGTGGTGGGTGAGCGTCCCGTGGTGGTCGTCGCGACGAACGAGACCGCGCGCTCCGCCGGCGCCAAGGCCGGCGTGCTGGCCAAGGCGGCGGCGTCCGCTCTGGGCGGCGGCGGTGGGGGCCGTGACGACGTCGCACAGGGCGGCGGAACGGATGCCGCTGCGCTTCCGTCCGCGCTGACGGCGGTCCGCCAGGCGGCGGGCGGCCTGTGAGCGGATTCCGTCCCGGCGTCCGGCTCGGGATCGACGTCGGCACGGCGAGGATCGGGGTCGCACGCAGCGATCGGGACGGACTGCTCGCGGTTCCGGTCGAGACCGTCCCGCGCGGCGACAACGACGTCGCCCGGATCGCCGCCCTGGCTGCCGAGTACGACGCGTTCGAACTCGTCGTCGGTCTGCCCGTCGCCCTGAGCGGACGGGAGACCGCCTCGACCGCCGATGCGCGGGGATTCGCCCAGGCTCTGGCCGATGCGGGACACCGCGTGCGGCTCATCGACGAGCGGCTCAGCACGGTGAGCGCGCACGGAGCCCTGCGCGGATCGGGCCGCTCGCAGAAATCGTCTCGTAGCATTGTTGACCAGGTCGCCGCCGTAGTGCTCCTCCAGCAGGCACTCGACGTCGAGAAGGGCACCGGAAACCCGGCCGGTGCCTCCGTCGGACCCTCGCAGGAGCATCCCTGACATGACTGACCGCCCGCCGCAGGACGGCTCCGCCCCCCTGAGCCGTCGCGCCGCCCGCGCGGCCGCGCAGAACTCGTTCCCGGCCGACGCCGCAGCAGGTCCGGCGGGGGAGCAGCCGGCGACGGCTGCTGCGGCCGCTCCTCCGGTCTCCGCCCCGCGGGCGGAATCGCGCCCCGCACCGGCGGCGGGAACCCTGGACGCGCTCTTCACCGGCGAGCTCAGCACGCACGACGTCGGCCACGTGCCGAGCCGTCACGATCGCGACCGGAGGAAGAGCCGGATCGCCACGTGGGTCGTGCTCATCGTCATCCTGGCGATCATCGGCGGGATCGGCGCCGCGGGCGCGTGGGTGTGGAACACGTACGAGACCCAGATCCGATCGGTCATGGGGTGGGAGGAGCCCAAGGACTACGAGCCCGGCGAGGCGACGGGCGAGGTCCTCGTGACGATCGTCGCGGGTGACACCGGCTCGACCATCTCGGAGACGCTGCACGACGCCGGGGTGACCAAGACCAGCAGCGCTTTCTACGACCACCTCATCGCGACGGCGCAGAACCCGAACTTCCAGCCGGGTGTCTACGCCCTGCAGGAGCGGATGACGTCCGAGGCGGCGCTGGCCCGCATCCTCGATCCCGAGAGCAAGCGTCAGAACGCCGCGCAGCTGCCCGAGGGGCTGACGCTCGATCAGTCGCTCCAGACCCTCGCCGACAGCACCGCGCTGCCGATCGAGGAGTTCCAGGCGGCTGCCGCCGATCCGGCGGCGTACGGCGTCGCCGCGGCCGACCTCGAGGGGTGGCTCTTCCCCGCGACGTACCAGTTCGACCCCGGTGTCGCCCCCGCCGACATGATCCGCACGATGGTCGATCGCACCGTCGAGTCGCTCGACTCGGCCGGCGTGCCGGTCGAGCGGCGCCAGGAGATCCTCACGATCGCGTCCATCGTCCAGCGCGAGGCGCGGTTGTCGGACGACTTCTACAAGGTCTCACGGGTCATCCAGAACCGGTTGGCCGACGGCATGCGCCTGCAGATGGACTCGACCGCGCAGTTCGGGTACGACGAGATGCACGATGGCACGGCCAGCTCGTCGGCGGCGGCGCTCGAGGACGACAACGCCTGGAACACGTACGTTCGCGACGGCCTGCCGGTCGGGCCGATCGCCAACCCGGGCGACGTCGCGATCGATGCGGCGATGAACCCGGCCGAGGGGCCGTGGCGCTACTTCGTGACCTGGAACATGGACACCGGCGAGACGATCTTCTCCGAGACGTTCGAGCAGCACGAGGCGGGCATCGCGCAGTGGAACGAGTGGTGCGAGGCGAATGACAACCGCGGCTGCTGAGTCGCCGACGCGTCGGCCGCACCGCTTCGCGGTGTGGGGCGACCCCATCGATCACAGCCGGTCGCCCGCGCTGCACGGCGCCGCCTACGCGCTGCTCGGCTGGCCGTGGGAGTACGGGCGCCGGCGCGTCGACGAGGCGTCGTTCCGGGACGAGCTCGCCGCGGCGCCGGCATCCGTTCGCGGCTTGTCGCTCACGATGCCGCTGAAGTCGCTCGCCCACCGGGCCGCGGGGCGGCACGACGCCGCAGCCGAAGCGACCGGCGCCGCGAACACCCTCGTGCGGACCCGCGAGGGGTGGGCCGGCTTCAACACCGACGTCGGGGGACTGGCCCGTGCGCTGACGGAGGCCGGCGTCGGTGACGCCGAGGAGGCCCGCATCGTCGGGGCGGGAGCGACGGCGACGTCCGCCCTGCTGGCGCTGCACCGCATCGGCGTCCGGCGCGTGGAGGTATCGGCGCGCCGGCCCGAGGCGGCGCGGGCGCTCGTCGCTCTCGCCGAGCACCTCGGCGTGAGGGCCGCCGTCGCGCCGCTGGGCCAGCCCGGCGGAGCCGTCGACCTGACGGTGTCGACGCTTCCGGGCGACGCCCCGGTGGCCGAGTCGGACGCTGAGCGCCTCGCGGCATCCGGCGGGACGCTGTACGACGTCGTGTACGGCACCTGGCCGACCGCGCTCGGCGCCGCGTGGCAGCGGTCGGGGCTTCCCGCGCACCCCGGCGCGACGATGCTCCTGCATCAGGCGGTGCTGCAGATCCGGATCTTCGCGTCGGGCGGCGCCGAGGAGCCGCTGCCCGACGAGGACGCCGTGGTCGCCGTCATGCGGCGAGCTCTCATGGGAGGATAGACGAATGCTCCGCGTGCTCACGGCCGGCGAATCGCACGGCCCCGAACTCGTCGCCCTCATGGAGGGCCTGCCCGCCGGCGTGCCGATCTCGCGCGCCGCGATCCAGGCCGACCTCGCCCGTCGCAAGCTCGGTTACGGTCGCGGGTCGCGCATGAAGTTCGAAGAGGACGAGCTGACGATCTCGACCGGTGTGCGGCACGGCTTCAGCCTGGGCAGCCCCATCGCGCTGCGCATCGGCAACACCGAGTGGCCGAAGTGGGTCGAGGTCATGAGCCCCGAGCCGGTCGAGCTCACCGAGAAGTCCCGCGGACGCGGCGCCGCTCTCACCCGACCGCGCCCGGGCCATGCCGACCTGGTCGGCATGCAGAAGTACGGCTTCGACGAGGCCCGGCCGATCCTCGAGCGCGCGAGCGCCCGCGAGACCGCGGCGCGCGTCGCCCTCGGCGCCGTCGCGCGGTCGTTCCTCGGCGAGCTGGGCATCCGTCTGGTGAGCCACACGCTCTCGATCGGGCCCGTGCAGGTGCCCGCCGGCGCCGCGCTGCCCGGTCCCGACGACGTCGACGCGCTCGACGCCGATCCGCTGCGCTGCTTCGACCCCGAGACCTCCGCAGCGATGGTCGCCGAGGTGGATGCCGCCAAGAAGGACGGCGACACGCTCGGCGGCATCGTCGAGGTGCTCGCCTACGGCCTGCCGCCGGGCCTCGGCTCGCACGTGCAGTGGGACCGCCGTCTCGATGCGAAGCTCGCACAGGCCCTCATGGGCATTCAGGCCATCAAGGGCGTCGAGGTCGGAGACGGGTTCGAGACCACGCGTCGCCGCGGGTCGGACGCGCACGACGAGCTGTTCGCGACCGACGGCGGCATCGCACGCGCGAGCGACAAGGCCGGCGGCACCGAGGGGGGCATGTCGACCGGCACCGTCCTGCGCGTGCGCGCCGGCATGAAGCCCATCGCGACGGTGCCGCGCGCGCTTCGGACGGTCGACGTCGCCTCGGGTGAGTCTGCCACCGCGCACCACCAGCGCTCCGACGTGTGCGCCGTGCCCGCCGCCGGTGTCGTGGCCGAGGCCATGGTGGCGATCGTGCTCGCGGAATCGGTGCTCGAGAAGTTCGGCGGCGACAGCGTCCCCGAGACGCGGCGCAACCTCGAGGGCTACCTCGCGGCCATCCCCGAGACGCTGCGCTCGGCTGCTGCCAGCGACGACGCGATCGGATGACCGAGCCCGCCGTCGTGCTGATCGGCCCGATGGGGGCCGGCAAGTCGAGCATCGGCAAGAAGCTGTCGCGGGCGCTCGGGGTTCCCTTCACCGACAGTGACGGCCTCGTCGTCCGCGAGCACGGCCCGATCGAGGACATCTTCGCGACCCACGGCGAGTCCCACTTCCGCGAACTCGAGCGACGAGCTGTGAGCGCGGCGCTCGAGGTCGGCGGCGTCGTGGCTCTCGGCGGGGGAGCCGTGCTGCATCCTGAGACGCAGCGTGACATCGCGGCGCACCGCGTCGTGCTGCTGACGGTCTCGGAGCAGACCATCGCGTCGCGCCTGCGCGGCAGCGTGCGCCCGCTGCTGCAGGGCGACGACCCCGTGGCTCGGTGGCGCGAGGTCGCGGAGAGCCGCCGCGAGCTGTACGAGCGGCTCGCCGACGCCCGCTTCGACACGTCGACCGGGCACATCCAGGACATCGTCGACGCCATCGCGGCGTGGACACGGGAGGGAACGTCATGACCGATACCACCGTCATCCCCGTCGGCGGCCCGTCGCCCTACGACGTCACCGTCGGCCGCGGCATCCTGCCTCTGGTCGGCGAAGCGCTGCCGGAGTCGGCACGGAAGGTGCTCATCGTGCACCCGCCGACGCTCGGGGCGCAGGCGGAGCGCCTGCGCGAGATGCTCGGCTCGGACCGGCAGGTGCTGCTCGCGGAGATCCCCGACGCCGAGCAGGGCAAGCGCGTCGAGGTCGCCGCGTTCTGCTGGCAGGTCATGGGCCAGGCCGACTTCACGCGCACCGACGCCGTCGTCGGTTTCGGCGGAGGTGCGGTGACCGACCTCGCCGGCTTCGTGGCCGCGACGTGGTTGCGCGGAATCGCCGTCGTTCAGGTCCCGACCACGGTGCTGGGCATGGTGGACGCCGCCGTTGGCGGGAAGACGGGCATCAACACCGCCGAGGGGAAGAACCTCGTCGGTGCGTTCTGGACCCCCACCGCGGTCGTGTGCGACCTCGATCTGCTCGACGGTCTCTCGCGCAACGAGCGGGTCGCCGGCTACGCCGAGGTCGTCAAAGCCGGCTTCATCTGGTACCCCGAGATCCTCGACCTCATCGAAGCCGACCCCGAGGCGGCGGTCGATCCGCACAGTGCGGCGTTCCGCCGCAGCATCGAGCTCGCGATCGACATGAAGGCCCGCGTCGTCGGCGAGGATCTGCGCGAGGCGGGACTGCGCGAGGTGCTGAACTACGGACACACCCTCGGGCACGCCATCGAGCACGCCGAGCGCTACCAGTGGCGCCACGGCGCCGCCGTCTCGGTCGGCATGATGTTCGCCGCCGAACTATCGCGCCTGGCCGGACGCCTTCCGGATGCCGCGGCACAGCGTCACCGCGACGTGCTCGAGACCCTCGGCCTGCCGACTTCGTACCGCGCCGGGGCCTGGCGCCAGCTTCTCGCGACGATGCAGCGCGACAAGAAGACCCGCGGGTCGATGCTGCGCTTCATCGTGCTCGACGACATCGCCAAGCCCACCGTGCTGCAGGCGCCCGACGAGTCGCTCCTGTTCGCGGCCTACCAGGAGGTCGGCGCCTGACCGGGGCGGCGCTGGATAGGGTGGGGCGGGTGAGCACCCCGCGCCGTCTGCTGCTGGTCAACGGACCGAACCTGAACCTCCTGGGAACGCGCGAGCCCGACGTCTACGGCCATGACACCCTCGCCGATGTCGAGGCGCTGGTGACCGCGACGGCCGCCGAGCGAGGCTTCGAGGTGCGCGCGGTGCAGAGCAATCACGAGGGCGTCCTCATCGACGCCATCCATGCCGCGAGCGCGGACTGCGCCGGCATCGTGATCAACCCCGGCGGCCTCACGCACACCTCGGTCGTCCTGCGCGACGCTCTCGCAGCCGTGGCGCTGCCGGTCGCCGAGGTGCACATCTCGAACGTCTACGAGCGCGAGGCGTTCCGGCATCACTCCTACGTGGCCGACGTCGCCTCGGTGCACGTCATCGGCGAGGGTGTCGCCGGCTACGCCACCGCGACGCAGCAGCTGCTCGACAACCTCACGTAGAATCGATCGTCGGCCCGCCGGCCGCCCGACCTCACGAACGGAACTCCACACTCATGGCATCGACCGCAGACATCAAGAACGGCGTCGTCCTCAGCATCGACGGTCAGCTCTGGAACGTCATCGAGTTCCAGCACGTCAAGCCCGGCAAGGGTGGCGCCTTCGTGCGCACGAAGCTGAAGAACGTCGTGTCGGGCAAGGTCGTCGACCGCACCTACAACGCCGGCGCGAAGATCGAGATCGAGAACGTCGACCGCCGCGACTTCACCTACCTCTACAACGACGGCGACAACTTCGTCTTCATGGATGTCGCCGACTACGACCAGATCACGGTGGCGGCTGCGACCGTCGGCGACGCGAAGAACTACCTGCTCGAGAACCAGCAGGTGCAGATCGCGCTCAACAACGGCAACCCGCTGTACATCGAGCTGCCGGCATCCGTGGTCCTCGAGATCACCTACACCGAGCCCGGCCTGCAGGGCGACCGCTCGTCCGCCGGCACGAAGTCGGCGACGCTCGAGACCGGTCACGAGATCCAGGTGCCGCTGTTCGTCGACCAGGGCACGAAGGTCAAGGTCGACACCCGCACGGGTGACTACCTCGGCCGCGTGAGCTGACACCGGCCTCCGCCCGATGAGTGCACGGTCCAAGGCGCGCAAGCGCGCCCTCGACATCCTCTACCAGTCCGACGTCCGCGGCGACGACCTGAGCGTGACGCTGGCCGCCGAGGCCAAGCGCGCCGCGCTCGAGCCCGCCCGCGAGGCGTCCTGGCTCTATGCGCGCGAGATCATCGACGGCATCATCGACAACCGCGACGATATCGACGAGCAGATCACGACCTTCGCGAAGGACTGGTCGCTCGCGCGGATGCCGGCTGTCGACCGCGCCATCCTGCGTCTGGGTGTGTGGGAGATCGTCTACAACGACGGCGTACCCGCGGCGGTGGCGATCGACGAGGCCGTGGAGCTCGCGAAGGAGTTCTCGACCGACGGGTCGAGCGCGTTCGTCCACGGCGTCCTCGGACGCGTCGCCCGCGCCTCCTGAGCGCGGGGACTGCGGTGCGCGAGACGCCCGTCGCGTGAGGGGCCGGGCGTGACCGAGCCGCGCCGCCCGTCGTGGCGTTCCGTGCTCGCGCCGGCCGCCGCGGCCGACGGTTCCCTCGCGCTCGGTGTGCAGCTGCGCCAGCGCGAGAGCGCCGAAGAAGCGCACTGGGGGCCCCGGCGCGTGAGTCCGGCGACTGCGCGCAGCATTGAGACCTCGTCCCGGGACCTCCGCCTCGCGGTGAGACCTCTCGTGCGCAGCGCCACGAGCGGCCGCTGGGTGCAGGGCGATGAGACGTGGGACTCGCTGCGTCGTGGCGGGTGGCGTATCGACGCGGCGCGTACGCGCTGGTTCGCCACCCTCTACGGCATCGCGCACGACGCGCGGCTGCTCGGCGGCTTCGGCGATTCCGAGTGGCTGACCCTCGACGGTGCCGACTCCGACCTGCTGTGGGCGCACCTGCGCGCGGCCGCCGATCTGGGCATCCCGATCGTCCCGACGCGTCCGGACCAGGAGGTCCGGCTGGGTGAGGTCGCATCGGTCGAGGTGCGCGTCGAGTCTCGTGGCGGTGACCTGGAGCTGACCCCGGTCGTGACCGTCGACGGCGGAGAGGCCGCGTCGCACGCCCGCCCGCTCGGTCACGTCGGCGTCTACACGGTCGATCGCGTCGGCGCGGGGCTGGGCGTCGCCTTCGCCCCGGTCGCGCTGGGCCCGGGAGTGCGTGCGCTGATCGCGGCGGGGGAGCCCGTACCGATTCCCGCCGCCGATGTCGAGGACTTCCTGAGCGACGCTTACCCGCGCCTGGCGCGCGAGACGTCCGTCGTCGCCGGGCCTGGCGTGCGGTTGCCGCCACCCGAGCGCACCGTCGCCGTCGTGGCAGTGGAGCAGCGCCCCGATGACGTGATCGACTATGCGCTCACGTGGCGTGCCCGTGGCGCCGAGCCGGAGGCGTGGACGACGGAGCGCGAGCGCGACCCGGATCGCCTAGAGGTCCGCGCGGCGGTCGAGCGCGCATGGACGACCGCCACCGACGAACCGTTCGCCCCCGCGGGACGACGCAGCGGGGTGGATGCCGCGGTCTTCGTCGCGCAGGTGCTCCCCGCGCTCGAGAGGGTGGATGCGGTCCGCATCGAGGTCTCCGGGCTGCGCCGGTCATATCGCGAGCTGTCGGGCGACCCCCGCATCACGGTGCGCACCGTCGAGACGACCGACGCCGACTGGTTCGAACTCGGTGTCCACGTCGAGATCGAGGGTCGCCGCATCCCGTTCCGTCCCCTGTTCACGGCGCTCGCTCAGGGGCGCAAGCGGATGCTCCTGTCGGACGGCGCGTACTTCTCGCTCGTTCACCGGTCGCTCGATCGGCTGCGCGACCTGATCGAGGAGTCGCGCGACCTCGTCGAGTGGGAGACGGGCGCTCGCGTGAGTCGCTATCACCAGCAGCTGTGGTCGGAGTTCGAGGATGTCGCCGATCAGACGGAGCCCGCCCTGCGGTGGCGTCGCGCCGCCGAGAGCGTGCGCACGGCCGATGCCGCGGCCGTCGCGAGCCCGCCCGCCGGCCTCGTGACGACCCTGCGCCCGTACCAGCGAGACGGGTTCGCCTGGCTCTGCGCGTTGCGCGACGCCCGCCTCGGCGGCATCCTCGCCGACGACATGGGGCTCGGGAAGACGGTGCAGCTGCTCGCGATGCTGCTGCACGCGCGCGAGGGGGGTGAGACCCGTCCGGCTCTCGTCGTCGCGCCCACCTCGGTCGTCGCCGCGTGGCGCGACGAGGCGGCTCGCCACGCGCCGGGACTGCGCGTTCGCGTCGTCGAGACGACGGGGCACCGCTTCGACGACGATGACGAGGCTGACGTCGTCGTCACGTCCTATGCGCTGCTGCGGCTGGACGCGGCCGCGTACGCCGCACGGGAATGGTCGACCGTCGTCCTCGACGAGGCCCAGTACGTCAAGAATCCGCGCAGCCACGTTCACCGTGCCGTGCTCGCCCTGCGTGCCGACGTCGTCTTCGCCGCGACCGGCACTCCGCTCGAGAACAGCCTGACCGACCTGTGGGCGATCCTCTCCCTCACCTCGCCGGGACTGTTCCCCTCCGCCCGGCGGTTCCGGCAGGAGTACGTCCTGCCCATCGAGCACGGGCGGGTAGCGGAGAACTCCGAGGGCGGTCCGGCGCGCGAGCGGCGCCTGGCTCGCCTGCGCGGCCGCATCCGTCCCTTCCTGCTGCGTCGCACCAAGGAGCTCGTCGCGACCGACCTGCCGCCGCGCCAGGAACAGGACGTCTTGGTCGAACTCTCCAGCGGCCACCGGGCCGTGTACGAACGGGTGCTGCAGCGCGAGCGGCGCAAGGTGCTCGGTCTTCTCGACGATCTCGACAGTCAGCGGTTCATCGTGTTCCGGTCGCTCACGCTGCTGCGGCTGCTCGCGCTGGCACCGTCGCTGGTGGATGCCGGCGGGCCCGGCCTCGCCTCGAGCAAGCTCGAGGCGCTCCGCGACCGGCTCGGCCCGGTCGTGGCGGAAGGGCACCGTGCGCTCGTGTTCAGTCAGTTCACCTCCTACCTCGACATCGTCGAGGCCGACCTGCGCGCGCACGGCATCGGCGTCGTGCGTCTGGACGGCTCCACGACGCGACGAGCGGAAGTCATCGACGCCTTCCGCCGGGGCGACGACCCCGTCTTCCTCATCAGCCTGAAGGCGGGCGGCGTGGGGCTCACCCTGACCGAGGCCGACTACGTGTTCCTCCTCGATCCGTGGTGGAACCCGGCGGCCGAGCAGCAGGCGATCGATCGCACCCACCGCATCGGTCAGGACCGACCGGTCACCGTGTACCGGCTGATCGCGGCGGGGACCATCGAGGAGAAGGTGATCGATCTGCAGCGACGGAAAGCGCGGCTCTCGAGCGCTCTCCTCGACGCCGACGGTGCGTTCTCGGCCGCCCTGAGCGCCGACGACATCCGCGGGCTGCTCGGCTGAGCGTCTCGCCGCGCGGAGCACCGAACTGACACGGCCCGCGCCACGGCGGCGGGACGCGAGGGCTCACGTAGACTCGACCAGTCGTAACAGGAGGTCATCGTCATGCGGATCACAGGGCTGGGACACGCCGGGATGTTCATCGAGACGGCCGGGGGCAGCATCCTCTGCGACCCCGTCGTCGGGCCGAGCTTCTTCGGCTCGTGGTTCCCGTTCCCCGACAACCGCGGGCTCGACTGGGAGCGGTTCGGCCGCGCCGACTTCCTGTACATCTCCCACCGGCACCGCGACCACTTCGATCCGGCGCTGCTGAAGGCGCACGTGCCCACCGACATCCGCGTGCTGCTGCCGGATTATCCGACCGACGATCTCGAGCGTGACCTGCGAGCCCTCGGATACGACAACATCATCTACACCGAAGCCGGTGTGCCGCTCGAGTTCGGCGATCTGAAGGTCATGGTCACGCCGTTGCGAGCGCCCAGCGACGGCCCCATCGGCGACTCCAGCCTGTCGGTCGACGACGGCACCGGGTCGGTCCTCAACCAGAACGACTCCCACCCGCTGGATCTCGAGAAGCTGCTGTCGTTCGGCACGCCCGACGCGTACTTCACGCAGGTGTCGGGCGCCATCTGGTGGCCGATGGTCTACGACCTGCCCCAGGACGCGAAGCAGAACTTCGCGCAGCTCAAGCGCGACGCGCAGAACAAGCGGGCGATGTACTACATCGACAAGGTCGATGCGCCGCACGTGTTCCCCATGGCCGGTCCGCCCATGTTCCTGCGCGAGGAGCTCTTCCGCTACAACGGCTGGGGCGAGCAGGACGACTCGATCTTCACCGACCAGGCGCAGTTCCTCGCGCACATGGCCGTCGATCGCCCCGAGCAGAAGGGCTACCTCTTCGTTCCGGGCACGCAGGTCGACCTGAACGCGGGCGCGCTCGAGGTCACGCAGACCCTCTACACCGAGGCCGAGATCGAGCGCATGTTCTCGGACAAGTGGGCCTACCTGGCCGAGCAGCGCGACAGCCGTCAGGACGAGGTCCGGGCCGAGATCGCCACACGCGCCGCGGTGCTTCCGCCCGACGAGATGCTGCAGGCGATCAAGCAGTGGTGGGAGCCGCTCCTGCGGCGCGCCCGCACGATCCGCAACGGCGTCGGCGGGCTGGTGCGCTTCCGTATCGGCGAACTCGACATGGTCGTCGACTTCCCGCGCGCCAAGGTGCGGGAGTACGCCGGCGAGGACTGCATCTACTGGTACACGATCCCCGCAGACCTCGTCTCGACCAACATCCGCGACCATGAGATCGACTGGTCGAACTCGATCTTCCTGTCGATGCAGTTCGAGGTCGGCCGCAGCGGCAAGTTCAACGAGTTCCTCACGACGTTCCTGAAGTGCCTGTCGCGCGACCGGATCGAGTACGTCGAGAACTGGTACGCCGAGCAGTCCGACCAGACCGAGGACGCGGAGCTGGGGGAGTGGACCGTGCAGCGCCGGTGCCCGCACCTGCGCGCCGATCTGACCAAGACCGGGAAGATCGAGGACGGCGTGCTCACCTGCTCGCTCCACGACTGGAAGTGGGACCTCGCCAGCGGACGCTGCCTCACGACGCAGGGCCACCCGATCCGCGCCAGCCGCACCGACGAGGCCCGGCAGGCCGAGACGGCGTCGCCCGCCGCCTGAGCCCGGGGCGACACCGGCTCAAGAGGTCAGCAGCCACCACCAGGCCAGCAGCAGCGTCACGAGGAAGCCGCCGAGCTGGTTGAGCCAGAGGAAGCGGTCCCACCCCGCGGTGGCGCGCTCGCACGTGGCGTCGGTGATGTCGCGGAAGGGCCACAGCGTCACCAGGTACGGCACGGCGACGAGGGCCGCGAGCGGTCCGGGCCACGTCGTCGGGAGCATCAGAAGGCCCGCGACGGCGTAGCAGCCGAGCGCGAACCACACGGTCCAGCGAGCGCCGCGCACGGTGGCGATCGACGCGATGCCGGCCTCGCGGTCGGCGTTGACGTCCTGGACCGCCCCGAAGGCGTGCGACGCGATCCCCCACGCGGCGAACGCGAGCACGATCAGCGCCAGCTGCCACGTCCACGTCGTTCCGGCGAGGACGAAGCCGTACACGGCGGGCGAGAAGAAGTGGATGCTGCTGGTCACCGAGTCGGCGAACGGCCGCTCCTTGAGCCGCAGCGGCGGCGCGCTGTAGAACACGACGAAGAAGAGGCTGAGCGCGAGGACGAGCCACGACAGCGGCGACCCCACGGCGACGAGGTACACAACGAACGGAAGACACGACAGCGCCGCCGCCCACAGGGTCGCGCGGTGCACGCGGCGGTCGAGGATCGCCCCGTGCGCCCCACCCTTGCGCGGATTGCGCAGATCGGACTCGTAGTCGAACACGTCGTTGATGCCGTACATGGCGAGGTTGTACGGCACGAGGAAGAACACGGTGCCGATGACGAGGGTCAGATCGATCTGTCGGGTCGTGAGCAGGTACGCCGCTGCGAACGGGAACGCGGTGTTGATCCAGCTGACGGGGCGCGAGGCGAGCAGCAGCTGGCGCGGCAGGGCGGCGGTCATCGTTCGGGTCTTTCCAGGAGAGTCGCGACGGCGGGCACCAGGAACGCCGCGCACAACGGGTAGGCGAAATCCTCGATCGGGGCGAGCCCGACGCGGATGCCGCTGAGGTGCACCTCCGGGTAGGTGAAGAGCCCGACGGCGATCATGACGTTATCGAAGACGGCGGTCAGCGCGAGCAGTCCCACGGCGGCGAGGGCGGACCACGCCATCCGGCGCGCGAAGCGCGGGCGCCGGGCCGTGGCCAGCGTGACGATCAGGGTCACGGTGACGAACGGGATGAGGATGAGCGGATAGGTCGTCACGACGCATCCTCTCGAGGTGCGCGCACGCGCGCAGCGGCGCCGTACAGCACGAGTGCGAGGTAGCTGAGGAAGAAGAGGAAGACGGGCTCCTCGACGGGCAGATGCGGGGCGAGGTCGAGGCCGAGCAGCAGCGCGCTGTCGCCCTTGACGAAGACGCCCGTCGCGATGCCGACGGCGTCCCAGGCGAGGAAGAACACGGTCCCCACGATCGTCGCCACCACCGTCGTGCGCCGATCGCGCCACAGGGCGAGCCGGAAGCGACGATCGAGCAGCCCGACCCCGACGATCGAGGCGAGCAGAGCGAGCAGGTAGAGCCCCGGCACCGCTCAGCGGGGCGGAGCCGTGGGCTCGGTGAGGGGGCCGGCGGTGGTGTCGCCGCGCAGTCGCTTCACGACGAGCTCGGCCGAGATCAGGCACATGGGCAGCCCGATGCCGGGCAGGACGGACGCCCCCGCGTAGAACAGCCCCGACACCTTCTTCGATGCGTTCCCCGGACGGAACAGCGCGCTCTGCCCCAGCGTGTGCGCGAGACCCAGCGCGTTGCCGCGCCAAGCCCCGAGATCGCGGGCGAAGTCTCCCGGAGCGATGGTGCGGCGCACCCGAATCCGATCCGCGAGGTCGGGTATGCCGGTCCACGCCGAGATCTGGGCGATGGCCTGGTCGGCCGCCGCCTCGATACGCGGGTCGCCTTCACCGTCCACCCCGCCACGGCCGAGCTCGGGGTCTGCCGGAATCGGGACGAGGACGAACAGGTTCTCTGAGCCGGCGGGGGCGACCGTGTCGTCGGTCGCGCTCGGGCGGCACACGTACAGCGATGCGGGGTCGGGGATGTGGGCGTCACGACCCGAGATCGCGTCGAAGTTCTCGCGCCAACCGTCGGTGAACAGCAACGTGTGGTGGGCGAGCTGGGGCAGTTCGCCGTCGACGCCGAGCAGGAGCAGCAGTGCGCCGAAGCTGGGCGTGCGCTTGCGCCACCACTTCTCGGGGTACGACCGCTGGTCGGGCGGGAGCAGCACCGTCTCGGTGTGGTGCAGGTCCGCCGTCGAGACCACGAGGTCGGCGGCGATCTCGGAGCCGTCGGCCAGCCGGACACCGGAAGCGTTCCCCGCGGCGTCGGTCAGGATCTGCGCGACGGCGGTTCCCGTCCGGACCGTGACACCGCGAGCGACGGCGAGGCGCTCGATCGCCGCGATGACCTCCGTGAAGCCGCCGCGGGGGTAGAGCACAGCGTCGTCCAGATCGAGGTGGCTCATCAGGTGGTAGAGGCTCGGCACATCGTAGGGCGACGAGCCGAGGAAGACCGCGGGGTACTCGAGGATCTGCTGCAGCAGCCGATCGGAGAACCGGCTCTCGACGTGTCGCACGAGCGACCGGGACAGCAGCGGAGCCAGCTGGGGGAGGCGGCGCAGCAGCTCGGGGTCGCGCAGGCCCTCGCTCGTCGCATAGGTGTCGTAGAGGAACTTCGAGACCGAGAGGTCGTACGCGTCGGCGGCGGAGTCGAGGTAGGCGTCGAGCTGGGCCCCCGCACCCGGTTCGCGGCTCTCGAACAGCGATGTCGCCGCGGAGCGGCCCGACACGACGTCGACGTGCTCGCCGGCGCCGGAGCCGGTGGGCTCGGCGTACACGCGGTAGGCCGGCACAAGCGGCACGAGGTCGAGCTCGGCGGCTGCCGTGGTGCCCAGCAGGGCGAAGAAGTGGTCGAACACCTCGGGCATGAGGTACCAGCTCGGACCCGTGTCGAAGCGGAAGCCCTCGCGCTCCCACGAGCCTGCGCGCCCGCCGGTCTCGTCCCGCGCCTCGATGACCGTGACGTCGTGCCCGTCCTCGGCCAGGAGCGCGGCAGTCGAGAGCCCCGCGATCCCGCCGCCCACGACGACGATGCGCTGGCCGGCCGCGACGGGCACCGGGCGGCTCATGAGCCGGCTCGCAGGGGAGCGGCGCCGACCGTGGCGCGAGCGGCGAGGCCGAGCTTGACGCTGTTGGGTACCCGCACCCGCTCGGTCGTGCTGCCCGCGCGACGCAGACGGCGCGAGAGCGCCGTGAACAGGTCGTGCGCGGCCGTGACGGCGCGTCGGCAATCGGCCGGCAGACGGGGGATGATCGCGCCGGCGGCATCCAGGTCGGCGTCGATGCGGTCGAGGACGTCGACGCGCGAGACGGTGCAGGCCTCGGTGGTGCCGACGCCGAGGTAGTCGCGGCCGAGCGAGCCGACGTCGTGGGGGAGATCGCGCAAGAAGTTCACATCCTGGAAGGCGGCGCCGAGGCGACGCGCGCCGTCGACGAGGTCGGGGTGGGCGGGCTTGGGTCGGTCGGCTCCGGCGTTGACGAAGGTCTGCAGGCACATCAGGCCCACCACCTCGGCGGAGCCGTAGACGTAGGAATCGTGGGAGGTCGCATCGTGGGCGGTGACGTCGAGATCGGTGCGCATGGAGGCGAAGAACGGGCGCACCAGGTCGGGCCCGATGCCGCACTCCCGCGCCGTCCGGGCGAAGGCATGGACGATGAGGTTCGCGCTGAACCCCTCCTCGACGGCGATCAGCGTCTCGTCCTCGAGGGCATCGAGCACGCGCCGCTGGGCGGCGGCGGGCATGCCCGCCTGCGCCGCCGACCCGTCGACGATCTCGTCGGCTACCCGGACGAGCGCGTAGATGTTGCGTACGTGCGGGCGCACGCGCGGCCCGAGGAGCCGGGCTGCGAGCCCGAACGACGTCGAATAGGCCGAGATGACGACAGCGGCGGCATCGCGGGCGGTTTGGTCGTACAGGGCGATGCCGGTGGTGTCGTCGCTCACGGGATGCGTCCTTCGATGCCGGTGGCCAGTCGTTCGATGAGAGCGCGCGGCTCCGTCGGCAGCTCGGTCGCGCGGCGGCGCACCGACGCGAGGGTCTGCCCGATGAGAGCCACGAGCCGGTCGCGGGCGCCGCTCTCGTGCAGTTCGCGCTGGGCGGCGCGCACCGCGATCGGGCCGGTGGGCGCGAGCGCGAGGGCCGACGAGACCTGGGGCCAGGCCGAGGTCTCGCGCGCGAGCGAGATCAGCGGGGTGCGCTTGGCCTCGCGCAGATCGGCGCCGGCGTCGCGCCCGGCCTGAGCCTCGCTGCCGAACGTGCCGATCAGATCGTCGACCAGCTGGAACGCGAGTCCGAGGTCGGCGCCGACCGTCATGAGGACGGCGCGATCGCCCGCGTCGGCTCCGGCCAGCACGGCGCCGGCCGCGAGGGGCGCGCAGAACGAGTACACCGCGGTCTTGTCGTGGGCCGTGCTGAGCAGCTGGGTCGTCTCGGGCTCGCCGGGCACGACAGCCTGCTCGACGTCGGCGAGCTCGCCGATGGCCGAGACGAGGACCGCGTCGTCGAGGAGACCGAAGAGCGGAACCCGCTGGTCGGCGGCGATGTCAGCCACGGCGACGAGGCGTGCGGCCTCGTACAGCAGGATGTCGCCCGCGAGCACGGCCGCGGCGTCGCCGATGCGATCGGCGCCGTCATCGGCCACGCCCAGAGACCGGGCGCGCGAGCGGAAGGTGCCGCCGACGTTGGGGACTCCGCGCCGCTCGATGTCGCGGTCGATGAGATCGTCGTGGATCACGAACGCGGTGTGCAGCAGCTCGAAGGCGGCAGCGACATCCCACAGGCCCGGGGTGGCGCCACGGTCGCCGTCGAACGCATCGAACGCCGCGACGACGAGGGCGGGGCGGAACCGCTTACCGCCGGTGGTCGCGTCGGATGCGGCACGGATGAGGGCGAGTGCCGCTGCTCCCCGTGGGATGGCGCGTTCCGCCAGGCGAGTGAGGACGGCGTCCAGCGCGCGATCGACGGCGGTCGTGCTGTCGTCGGGCATCGAAATCATGTCCACCATCCAGGGTCTGCCATTCGGCCGGCCTTTTTGCTAGCTTAACTAGCGTTCGAGCCGATGATAACCACGCCCGAGAGGTGGTGTCCACATGGTTCTCCCGAATCGCACGACGGCGAGAAGCCGTGTAGTGCGCGCCGCCTTGGAGGGCGTGCGCGCCTTCAGCGACGCCATGGACCGCATGCACACGGGTCTGCGCGGCGACATGGACATGAACGCCACCGACCTATCGGCGCTGCGCATGCTCAGCATCCGCGAGCAGCACGGTGAGTTGGTCAAGCCGCACGACCTCGCCCGGCACCTCGGAATCTCGAGCGCCTCGACGACGAAGCTCATCGACCGCCTTGCGAAAGAGGGGTTCGTCGTGCGGGAGCCCCACCCGAACGACCGACGCGCGCTGGTCATCACGTTGACCGAGTCGTCGCGTGCCGACTTCGGGCGGCACTTCGCGGCGCGCATGGCGCGCATGCGCGGAGCGCTCGAGCCCTTCACCGATGGCGAGCTCAGGACGATCATCCGTTTCCTCGACGAGATGAGCGAGGCGCTCGTCGACGACTGATCCCGCCGCGGCGGGAATCACGAACCGGTACCGCGCCGGTCACAACTCGCGGAGCATACGACGAAGGCCCCACCATTCGGCGGGGCCTTCGTCTTTTCTGTTGCGGGGACAGGATTTGAACCTGCGACCTCTGGGTTATGAGCCCAGCGAGCTACCGAGCTGCTCCACCCCGCGGCACAAGAGATAAAGCTAGCACGGGTTCCGGGGGTCGTCCAATCGAGACGCCTTCGCGACGCCGGCCGGGCGTGTCGTCCGTGGTCTCCGCAGTCGTGTTGCCTCGCGCCGCCGTCGGCGGGAGGATGGCGCCATGACCTCCGCCGCCTCGATGTCCGCGAAGTCCGGTGATGTCGCCGACGACGGCCGCGACGAGTCGGCGGACGAGCGCGCCGACCGGAACTGGAACGAACTCCTGCAGGAGCTGCGCGTTCTCCAGACCGGCACGCAGATCCTCACGGGCTTCCTGCTCGCCCTGGCGTTCCAGCCCGCGTTCGACGACCTCAACGCGATGCAGCGGACGTTCTACCTGGTGCTCGTCGTGCTCGCCGCCCTCAGCGCGATCGTGGCTCTCGCCCCCGTGGCCCTGCACCGCGCCCTCTTCCGACACCGCGCCAAGCCCGCCGTCGTCGCCTACGGGCACGTCGCCCTGCTCACGGCTCTGGTGACCGTCTCGCTGCTGCTGGTGGGGGTCGTCGTGTTCGTGTTCGACGTCGTCGTGAGCGTCTCGGCGTCGTGGATCGCCGGCGCCGTGCTCGCCCTGCTGATCGCCGCGCTGTGGATCGTCTCGCCGCTCGTGTTCCGGCGCCGCGGAACGGGGGCACGATGACCGCTGTCGCCGTGGCCCAGTTCGCGCCGTCGGCCGATCCGGCAGGCAACCTCCGCGAGATGCGGCGGCTGGTCGCCCGCGCAGTCGACCGCGGCGCCGATGTCGTCGTGTTCCCGGAGTACTCCAGCTACTTCGTCGATCCCTTCGACGACACGCTCGCGGCGCACGCCCAGTCGGTCGACGGCCCGTTCGTGGCGGCGTTGCGCGAGCTGGCGATCGAGTACGGGGTGCACGTCGTCGCGGGCCTGCTTGAAGCCGCTGCCGACGGCGAGCGCGTGCGCAACACCGTCGTCGCCGTCGGCCCGGAGGGCCTCGCCGCGGCGTACCGCAAGCTCCACCTGTACGATGCGTTCGGACAGCGGGAGTCGGACTGGGTCGAGCCGGGCGACATCGCGCCGCCCGAGACGTTCGTGGTCGGCGGCATCCGGTTCGGCCTGATGACCTGCTACGACCTGCGATTCCCGGAGGTCGCGCGCACCCTCGCCGACGCCGGCGCGCACGCGCTGCTCGTCCCGGCGCAATGGGTGCGCGGCCCGCTCAAAGAGCTGCACTGGCACACCCTGCTGCGCGCGCGGGCGATCGAGAACACCCTGTTCGTCGCTGCCGCGGACCACCCGCCGCCGCTGGGCGTCGGCAACTCCGGCGTCATCGACCCGCAGGGTGTCGACATCGCGGCGGTCGGCACCGCGACGGATGTGGCGGTCGCGCACCTCGAGCTCGAGGCGGTGGAGCGCGTCCGACGCGTCAATCCGGCCTTGCGCCTGCGGCGGTTCGCCGTCGTCCCGCGGTCAGAAGGCGGCGGCGAGCCGAGCTGAGGCTTCAGCGAGCACGTCGGGTCGCTTGCAGGCCGCGAAGCGCACGAGCGTGCTGTAGTGGCGACGGTGCGCGTGCGAGGCGAAGGCCGTGAGCGGGATCGCCACCACGCCCGCGCGGTCGGCCAGCTCGCGGCAGAACTCCGCCGCGTCGGTCGCCCCGAGGGGGGAGGCGTCGGCGACCGTGAAGTACGACCCGGACGGGGTGGACACGTCGAAGCCGGCCGCGCGCAGCCCGGCGCCGATCGCGTCGCGTCCGGCTCGCAGTCGCGCGGTGATCGCCGCATAGGCGTCGTCGGGCAGGCGCAGGCCGACAGCCACGGCGGGCTGGAACGGCCCGGCGTTGACATAGGTGAGCCACTGCTTGACGGCGAGCACCGCCCCCACGAGCTCGCGCGGGCCCGAGACCCAGCCGACCTTCCATCCGGTGGCCGAGAAGGTCTTGCCGGCCGACGAGATCGTCAGCGTGCGCTCGAAGGCCCCGGCGCGACTCGCGAGCGGCACATGCGACCGGTCGAACGTGAGGTGCTCGTAGACCTCGTCGGTCACGATGATCGCGTCGTGACGGTGGGCCAAGCGGATGATCTCCGCGCCGACCTCGGGATCGAAGACCGCCCCGGTGGGATTGTGGGGATCGTTGACGAGGATCATGCGCGTGCGGTCGGTCACGGCGGCGCGCAGCTCGTCGAGGTCGGGCTGGAACCCGGGCCACCGCAGCGGCACCGTGACCAGACGCGCCCCGGAGAGGGCGATCAGCGCGGCATAGGCGTCGTAGTAGGGCTCGAAGACGACGATCTCGTCGTCGGGTCCGTCGACGAGGGCGAGCAGCGTGGCGGCCAGGGCCTCCGTCGCGCCGGCTGTCACCAGGATCTCCGAGTCCGGGTCGAGGGGGATGCCGTACCACCGGGCCTGATGCTCGGCGACGGCGGTCAGCAGCTCAGGCTCGCCGCGGCCCGGGGGGTACTGGTTGCGACCCGCTGCGATAGCCGCGTGCGCTGCCGCGAGGACGGGCGCGGGCGGATCGTCGTCGGGGAATCCCTGGCCCAGATTCACCGCTCCGGTGCGCGCCGCCAGCGCGCTCATCTCGGCGAAGATGGTCGGGACGGGTACGCCCTCGTCGGTGAGCAGGCCGGCGCCGCGGGCGGCGCGACGCCAGGCGCCGGGAACCTCGTGCATCCGGCACAGGCTACACGCATAGCACGGTCCCAACCCCGCCATAGGCAAACCACAGCATGGCGCGGCAATCTGGTCTCGCTTGGACAAAGGAGCAACCTCGATGAGCGACCCGCAGAACCCCGACGACCGCACTCCCGGCGCGCAGAGCGCCGCCGAGCAGCCCGCCGACCGCACCTCGATCCCCGAGACCCGACCGGAGGCCGCCGCGGCACCGACGCCGCCGCCCAGCGACGCGACCATCCCGCCGCGTCCGCCGATGCCGGGCTACGAGGCCGCGGCCGGCTCGGGCTTCCACACCCAGCCGACGCAGCCGTACGGCGCGAGCTTCGGTCACGCCGCGCCCGCCGCGACGGCCGAGCACCACGACAAGCAGCGAGTCGGCGGTGGCAAGGTCGCGGCGATCCTCGTCGCTGCGGCCCTCGTCGGCGGAGCCGCGGGCATCGGCGGAGCCGCCGCCGTCGGCTCGTCCTTCGTCGCCGCGCCCGCCTCGCAGAGCGCCGGGCCCTCGTCGATCACCGTCAACAACCCCGACTCGGTCAACGCCACGACGGCCATCGCCTCGAAGGTGCTGCCGAGCGTCGTGACGATCTCGGCGTCGTCGAACGGCTCGGGCGGCACGGGCTCGGGCGTCATCCTGAGCGAGGACGGCTACGTCCTCACCAACACCCACGTCGTCACCCTGGACGGCGCGACGGGCGACCCGCGACTGTCGGTGACGACGTCCGATGGCCGCGTGTACGCCGCGACGATCGTCGGGACCGACCCGACCTACGACCTCGCGGTCATCAAGCTCACCGACGCGTCGGGCCTGACCCCGATCGAGTTCGGCGACTCGAGCAAGCTCAACGTCGGCGACCAGACGGTCGCCGTCGGTGCTCCGCTCGGGCTCTCGAACACGGTGACCACCGGCATCGTCAGCGCGCTCAACCGGTCGATCCAGATCGCCTCGTCGGCGGCCCCGGACTCCGAGGCCGAGCCCGACCAGGGGTCGCCGGGCGGACGCACACCCTTCGAATTCGATTTCGGCCAGGGCCAGCAGGAGCAGCGTCAGGCGACGTCGTCGATCGCGATCTCGGTCATCCAGACCGACGCGGCGATCAACCCCGGCAACTCCGGCGGCGCACTGGTCGACGGCAAGGGACGCCTCATCGGCATCAACGTCGCGATCGCCAGCGCCGGCGGCACCTCGACCGAGGCCGGCTCGATCGGCGTCGGATTCGCGATCCCGTCGACCGTGGCCGAGCGCGTCGCCAACGAGATCATCGAGAACGGGTCGGCCTCCCACGGTCTTCTCGGAGCGACCGTGGGAGACGCCGCCGCGGCCGAGGGCGCGACCCGCGCCGGTGCACTCATCGACGACGTGACGCCCGACGGCGCGGCGGCGGAGGCCGGACTGCAGAAGGGGGATGTCGTGACCCGCTTCAACGGCGTCGCCATCACCGACCAGGTCGACCTCACGGCACAGGTGCGGGCGCTCGCGGCTGGCAGCGACGCCGAGATCACCTATGTTCGCGACGGCCGCGAGGAGACGACCACCGTCACGCTCGGCGAGCTGCAGCAGTAAGCGGCATCCCGGCTCGGACGCCACCCCGCGATAGGCTCGCGGGGTGGCGTCTTTCTCGTTCGGCGCGGGCAACGTGGGGAAGCTCCTGCGCATCCCGCTGTATCTGGCCGGACGCATCGCCACCGCCGTGATCCCGCGCAGCCGCGGCGGCTGGGTCTTCGGCTGCGCCGTGGGCATCGCCGACGGTGCGCTCGCGCTGTGGCAGGCGGCACCCCGGGCACGCGCGGTCTGGCTCGTCTCGACGCCGCAGCAGGCCGAGGAGGCCCGCCGGCGCGGCATCCCGACGGCTGAGCGCGACTCGCTGCGGGGGTTCTGGCTCACCGCCCGCGCGCGGGTGGTCGTCATCACGCACGGACTCGGCGATGTCAATCGATACGGCGTGCACGGTGCGTACATCGTGCAGCTGTGGCACGGCATCCCCCTCAAGCGCATCGGCCTCGACTCACCCGTCACGACCGATCCCGGGCGCCTCGGCCGCATCCCGGGCGTCCGTGCCCTCCTCGCGGCGGCGTATCGGCGCACGCAGCGCCAGATCGCGCTGCTGCCGGCGGCGTCACACCTCGTCCGCGGTCGCCTCGAGAGCGCGTTCGGCCTGCCCGATGATCACGTGCCGGTGCTGGGGGAGCCCCGCGTGGACGTGCTGTCGCCGCCCGACCGGGATGCCGCGCGCACGGGCGCCCGTGCTCGGCTCGAGCACCTGGTCGGCCCTCTCGGCGGCGCGCGGGTCGTCCTGTATGCCCCGACGTGGCGCGACGGCGCACCCGACCCGGCGATCCCCACCGCCTCCGACTGGGCGGCGCTCATCTCGCTGCTCGAGCGAACCGACGCCGTTCTGCTCGTCCGCTCGCACCCGCTCGGCGGCGGTGCGTACGCTCCCGAACCGGCTCACGAGCGGGTCCGCTCGCTCGGCAGCGACGTCGTCGCCGATGTGACCCCGCTGCTTCCCGCGCTGGACGTGCTCGTCACCGACTATTCGTCCCTCGCCTACGACGCGGGGCTGGTGCCGCTGGGCACGCTCTTCCTCGCCCCCGATGTCGCCGCGTACACGCTCACGCGCGGTTTCTACGGCTCGTACGCCGCTGTCGCCGGCGACGACACCGCGGCATCGTGGCGCGACCTCATGCCGTCGCTCGAAGCGGTGCTCACCGACCCCGTCGAGGCGCAGCGTCGGCGGGACCGCGCGGCCGCGCTCAGCGCCCGTGTCCACGCGTGGCGCGACGGCGGCAACGCCCGTCGTGTGCACGACGCGATCGTCGCGGCCGTCCCCGCGGCCGGGAAGGAACCCGCATGATGCGACTGCGATTCGAGCTCGCCGAGGGCGTCCCGATGCTCGTCGTCGCGTCGGACGGACCGGCGCCTGCGACGATCGAGGTGGACGGTGCGCGCGCGCGTGTGACGGCTGCGGCCGCGACTGTGGCCGACGGCTGGGAGGCACGCGTGCCCCTGCACGCCTCGCGGTGGAGCGGTCCCGAGCTGCCCCTGCCGTCCGGTACCTACACGATCGCCGTCGACGGCCGCCCTCTCGACGAGCGAGCGGCGCCCCCGGCGCAGGCCGCGATCGTCCTCGGCACGCTGCGGGCGGGCTGGGACGGCCGGCGCGTGCTGATCGGTCCGCCCCTGGACCCCGCCCTCGCCGCGGGCGAAGGGCAGAACGCGCTCGAGCAGCGCTACGCCGCGCACCGTGCGCCCCTCGAGAACGCCGTGTTCTTCGAGAGCTTCTACGGCCGCAGCGCCGGCGACAACCCGCGCGCGATCGACCGCGAGCTCGCGCGCGTGGCCCCCGCCGTCACGCGCTACTGGAGCGTCGTGGACCTCTCGGTGCCGGTTCCCGACGGCGCGGTGGCGGTGGTCGAGGGAAGCCCGGAATGGTGGCGTGCCCGCGGTGCGGCTCGTCTGCTGGTGGTGAACGATTGGCTGCGCCGGCGGTTCGTCCGTCGTCCGGGCCAGGTCGTGCTGCAGACGTGGCACGGCACCCCGCTCAAGCGACTGGCGCTGCACCGCCCTGGCTTCGACCCGCGACGGGCTCTCGCGGTGATCCGCGAGAGCCGGCGCTGGAACGTCCTCCTGGCGCAGAATCCCTACGGCGCCCGGGTGCTGCGCAGGGCCTACGCCTTCCTGCGGCGCCCGGTCTGGGTCGAGGGCTATCCCCGTACCGACGAGTTGCACACCGGCGACCGGGCAGCAGTCCGCTCGGCGCTCGGCATCGACGGCGACGATCGTGTGCTCCTCTACGCGCCGACCTGGCGCGACGACCGCGAGACCATCGTCGACTTCCTCGACCTCGCCGCGCTCGCCGAATCGACGGGTGCCGTCGTGCTGGTGCGCGGGCACTCCCGGACGCTGCTGCCCGGCGCCGACGCGCGCGGCGCGCGGGTCATCGATGTGACGGCGCACCCCGACCTCGCGGCGCTCCAGCTCGCATCCGATGCGCTCATCACCGACTACTCCTCGGTGATGTTCGACTACTCGGTGACCGGCAAGCCGATGTACTTCTTCGCCCCCGACCTGGAGCGGTATCGCGGCGAGCTGCGGGGGTTCTACTTCGACCTCGCCGAGCGCGCCCCCGGTCCGCTCACCCGCACGCAGGACGAACTCGTCGCGGCGCTCCGCGCCGACCCTGCGGTTTTCGCCGATCGGTACGACGACTGGCGTCGTCGGTTCAACGGGCGTGACGACGGTCATGCCGCCGAGCGCGTGGTGGCCCGCATCCTGGATCAGGGGTTCGTCTCGCGCGACTGAGCGCCGCACGCCGCCGGCTCAGGGCAGGGGAGTGTTCCGTGCCAGGCGCGAGGTGTCGACGGTGCCTCGCGCGCCCCGCAGCACGCCCTGCAGGAACCCGACCCCCCAGGCCAGATGCATCGAGGGAAGCACGGCGAGCGTCCACAGGCGATCACGCGTGCCACGACCGCCTCCGCGTCCCGCGCCCACCGCCGCGATGAGGAGCGCGTAAGCGGCGACCGGCAGGTAGACGACCGACGCGAGCGCGCTCGGCCAGCCGCTGAGCACGCGCGTGAGCTGCAGCACGCCCACGACCAGCGCGGCGCCCACCGCCAACACGAGCGCGGGCGGGGCGAAGAAGCGCATGCCGTTGCGGCGGCCGAAACGTCGCACGAGCTCACCACGCCACGACCCCGTCGCGCGGAACTGCCGCACCAGGCGCGCCCAGCTCTCGCGCGGCCAGTACGTCACTTCGAGCCGAGGATCGAACCACACGCGGTACCCGGCTCGTCGGATGCGGAGGTTCAGCTCCCAGTCCTCGCCCCGGCGGATGCCCTCGTCGAAGAGCCCGACCTCGTCGAGCACCGCGCGACGCATCACCCCGAGGTAGGCGGATTCGGCCGGTCCCTCTTCGGTGCCACCGTGATACGCACCGCCGCCGAGCCCGATCCGCGAGTTGTAGGCGCGCGCGACGGCTCGCTGGAACGGGGTGCGACCGTCCGCGCGCATGACTCCGCCGACGTTGGCCGCCTCGACGCGGGCGAGGGTCGCGAGGGCGGCGGCGGTGTAGGTGGGCTGCAGCTCGGAATGCGCATCGACCCGCACGATGGTGGGGAACCGGGCGGCGCGGATGGCGATGTTGAGACCGACCGGGATATGCGCCGCCGGATTGCGCACGAGACGGATGCGCGGATCGGCGTCGGCGAGTCGCTGCGCGACGGCCTCGGTCCCGTCCGTGGAGGGCGCGAGGGCGAGGAGGATCTCGGTGGGTCCCGCGAGCTCCTGCGCGAGAACGCTGCGGACGGCGCGCTCGAGGTAGTCGCGCTCGTTCAGCACCGGCATGACGAACGAGACCCCGGCGTCCGCACCCGGTACCGGGGCCGGCCGCCAGCGGCGTGCGTCGTCGTGCATCCGTCGATCATCCCATGCGTCCCCCGCCGGGCCACCACCCTCGTACCCTGGAGAGGTGGCAATCATCACCGACGCACGCAAAGCCGTCCACCTCGTGCGGCGCGCCATCGCCAACCGGTCGGCCCACCTCGACGTGCGCCGATCGCTCGCGAGACTGCCCCGACCGCCGCGTAAGCACTACCGCGTCGCGGTGTACTTCGCCGACGGCGACGTGAACATGTACCAGATGCGTCAGTGGTACAAGCCGCTGCAGAAGCTGGCGGAAACCTGGCCCGTCGTCGTCATCAGCCGCAGCGCCACCGGTGCGCAGGCGCTGCTGGCCGACGGGGCGCTGCCGGTGGCCTTCGCGCCGTCGGTGCGTGCGCTCGAGCAGTTCGTCGCCGCGCAGGACATCCGCGTCGTCCTGTACGTCAACCAGAACACCCGCAACTTCCAGATGTTCCGGTACGGGCACCGGTGGCACGTCTTCATCAACCACGGCGAGTCCGACAAGATGTACATGACCACCAACCAGTTCAAGGCCTACGACTACGCCCTCATCGCCGGCGATGCAGCGCGCGAGCGTCTCGGGCGGGTGCTGTGGGACTACGACCTCGACGCCCGCACGATCGAGATCGGCCGTCCGCAGGCGGACCACTACTCCGGAACGCTGCCCTACCCGCAGGACGACCGGACCGTCGTGCTCTACGCCCCGACGTGGGAGGGCGATCGGCCCGCCGCCCACTACGGCTCCATTGCGACGCACGGCGAGGCGCTGGCCGCCGCCGTGCTCGCCTCGCCCCGTCACCGACTCATCTACCGCCCGCATCCCCGTTCCGGCGTCGTCGACCGTGCCTACGGCGAGGCGAACCGCCGGATCGTGGCAGCGATCGGGGCCGCGAACGCCGCTGATCCGAGCGCGCATCACGTCTTCGACGACGGCCCCGACCTGGGCTGGCAGCTCGCCGCGGCCGACCTCGCCGTGGTCGACATCTCGGCCATGGTCTACGACCGGCTCGCCGCCGACAAGCCGCTTCTCGTGACCCGGCCGGCCGACCCCGCCGCGCTCATCGATACGGGCGGATACCTGTCGGATGCGGAGTGGCTCGAGGCGTCGGATGCCGGCGGCATCGTCGAGATCGCCGATCGCATCGCCGCCGATCCCGAGGCCACGGCTCGCCTGCAGGGGTGGTCGCGCCATTATTTCGGCGACACGACCCCGGGCGCGGCGACGGCGCGCTTCCACGCGGCGATCGAGCTGCTGATGCAGCGGTGGAGCGAGTGGGATGCGCGAACCGTGACGGTCGCCGACGAAGCGGACGAGGCCGAGTTCGACGACGCGTGAGCGGGCGCGCCTCCCGCGGTCAGGCTGCGCCGGTCAGCAGAAGCACGGCGCCGACGACGAACAGCGCGGCGAGCAGGAGTGCGATCACCACGAGCACGAGATGCACGGTGTAGAAGCGCGTCCGCCGGCCGTCGGCATCCGTCGCTCGCGGATCCCGCGCGACCCGTCGCAGGAAGGTCGGCCAGGTGATGACGTTGAAGACGGCCCCGGCTACGAGGATCGCGATGAGGAAGGGGGTCATGACTCTCTTTCGTCCGCGTCGATCTCAGTGAGCTTCTCGCCGCGTCGGAAGGGCCGCGTCGCGATGCCGCCGACCTGGCGTCCCGCGCCCGTCACGACGCCGCCGACACGCCGGGCGATCGAGCCGACGCTTCGTCCGATCGGTTGATTTCCGGGACGCGGATCGAGGTCGGACGGGAAGGTCGCGGGCACGATGCCGAACGCGCGACGCGCGCCGGCGATGACGCGTCGGCCGAGGATGTGGTTGCCCGTCCCCCCGATCACCGCGCCGATGCCGAACGGCATGGCCTTGCCCACGACCGACGCGCCACCGGCGGCCGCGAAGCGCCGCAGGAAGGTGTGGGTCAGCCGGTCGAGCACCGGGCCGACGGCGGCACGGGGGAGGGACGCGGTCACGAGCTCACCCCAATAGGTGCTGAGCGGTCCGCCGCGGCCGGTCGCCTGCCGCGCGAACTGACCGACCAGGTCGGCCCCCTCGCGGCCCAGCATGAGGGCCAGGACGAGAGCGCGCGCCCGGTCGGGGTTCTCGACGGGGATGCCGTGGAGCTCGGCCAGCGACTGGGCGAAGAGCGCCGTCGCCTCGAGGAAGCCGGCGGTCTCGACCCCGCTGAGCGCGAGAGTCGTCGCCGTTCCGATGCCGGGAACCACCGCTGTCGCACCGACGGCGGCACCGCCCGTCGTGACGGCCGTGAGGTAGCGACGCTCGAGCATCTGCGCGACCTGCGTCGTCGACGCGCCGGGATGATGCTGGCGGATGCTGCGCAGGTGCGCGAGCACGACCGGTCGCTGGACCGCGAGGAGGCGATCCAGCGTCCGTACCGTCAGCGGATGACCCGCACCATCGGGTGAGCCGGCGTCGCGCCGGGGCGCGTCGTCGGGGAGCGAGTCGATGCGGTGCACCTTGCGAGCCATGACACCCATCCTCTCGCGGCCGCGGAGGCTGCGGGCGTCAGACGAACAGGTTCGCGCGCTCGAGATCCTCGGCGAAGTCGACCTCGACCGCGTACAGGTCGGAGATGTCCATCGGCTCGAGCAGCACGCCGTTCTCGGCGATGGCCAGCTCGAGGCCGCGCTCGAAGTAGTCCTGGTCGTCGACGCGACCGAGCTGCGCGATCAGGGCCTTCTTGTCGCGCGAGGAGATGTAGTTGATGCCGACGGCCTCGCCGATCCCGCCGCGGACGGTCTTCGACAGCTCGTTGATGTAGCCCTCGGCGGTGACGGTGTACTTGACCTCTTCGTCGCTCACCTTCGCGGTGTTCACCGTCACGAACGACTGGTCGCGCTCGATGAACGAGACCGCACGGCCCAGCACGCGGGGGTCGAAGACCACGTCGCCGTTCATCCACAGGACGCCGCCGCGACCGCTCGCCTTGAGCGCGCGCAGCAGGCTCTGCGACGTGTTGGTCTGGTCGTAGCGCGCGTTGTAGACGTAGTCGACGTCGGGGAAGGCCTCGACGATCGTCTCGGCGCGGTAGCCCACGACGGTGGTGATGCGCGCGTCGTCCCCGAAGGCGGAACGGATGTTGTCGTGCTGCTGCTGCATGATGCTGCGTCCGTCGCCGAGTTCGGTCAGCGGCTTCGGAAGCGAGCGGCCCAGGCGCGAGCCCATCCCGGCGGCGAGGATCACGATCTGAAGGCTCACGACATCTCCCGAAGTTACGATTTAGAGCAGGGTTCACCAGGGCGTCACCCGGCAAGCCGATCCTTCATGGTAGCGATGACTCCTGAGAGGTCGCAGTAACGCCTCCGGCCGTTGCGCTTTCGTGACCTTGCTGGTAGCTCATTTCACAGCTACTCCCGATGACGAGGGGCCGGGGCAAACACGGCCCCCTTGATAGGTTGGTCGAGTGACAGCCGAGCCCCCCGCCCCCCAGGATCGACGGCCCGTCACCTCTGTGGTCGACGCCCCCGCGCCCCCGCTTCCGCCGGTGCCCGCAGAGGTCGCCGCCGCCGATCTGGCGGGTGCGCCGCAGGCGGCTCCCGCGGTGCCACCGACGCCCAAGCCGCGCCCACCGCGCAAGCCCGCCGCCCCACCGTCCGGCGCGGGTTCGGCCGGGTCGGGCGCCAAGAAGCCGCACAAGCCGCGCAAACCGCGTAAGCCCCGGCCGGCTCCCGTTGCGCCTCCTCTGCCCGAGGTTCCGGCCGCCGTCGCCGCGGCCGCGTTCGTCGCACCGCCGACCGAGCCGGCGGATCCGGCCCTCGCGGACGACCGGGACCTTACGCCCGCACCGCAGCCCGAGACGGTGCGCGAGCCGGAAGCGGCGAGCGAGTCGGAGGCGGTAAGCGAGCCGGAGGCGGTGAGCGAGTCGGAGGCCGTGAGCGAGTCGGAGCCTGTCGTCGAGCCCGAGCCCGAGACCCCGCGTGAGCCCGAGGCGGTCAGCGAGTCGGAGCTGATCGTGGAGCCCGAGCCGGTCGTCGAGCCCGAGCCCGAGCCCGAGCCCGAGCCGGACCTGGTCGCTGAGCCTGAGCTGGCCGCCGAGCCCGAGCCGGAGCCGGTCGTCGAGCCCGAGCTGGTCGCTGAGCCCGAGCTGGCCGTCGAGCCCGAGCCCGAGTCGGAGCCGGTCCTCGAGCCCGAGCCCGAGCCCGAGCCTGAGCTGATCGTCGAGCCCGAACCGGAGCTGGTCGCTGAGCCCGAGCTGGCCGCTGAGCCCGAGCTGGCCGCTGAGCCGGAGCCCGAGCTGGTCGTCGCGCCCGAGCCCGAGCCGGTCGTCGAGCCCGAGTCGGCCGCTGAGCCCGAGCCCGACGTGGTCGCCGTACCTGCCGGCGCGGACGACACCGCGGTGATGGACGCAACGCACGTGCTGGTGGTCGAGGCCGATGGCGAGGCCGTCGACACGCCGAAGCCCACGACGGATGCAGCTCCGGTTGCTCCTGCGCTCCGTCTGAGCGGCGTGACCAAGATCTACGGCGAGACGCACGCCGTCGACGGGATCGACCTCGAGATCCCCGCGGGGTCGTTCTACGGCCTGGTCGGTCCCAACGGGGCCGGCAAGACGACGACGCTCTCGATGATCGCGGGCCTGCTGCGGCCCGATCGCGGGTCGGTCGAGATCGCGGGCGTCGACCTCGCGCGCCGTCCGGCGCTCGCGAAGCGTCAGATGGGGATCCTGCCCGACCGGCTGCGCACCTTCGACCGCCTGACGGGGCGGCAGCTGCTCTACTATTACGGCGTGCTGCGCGGCCTGAAGCCCGCCGTGGTCGAGAACCGGATCGGCGATCTGGCGCGCGCCTTCGACCTGACCGATGCGCTCGGACGAAGCGTCGCCGATTACTCCGCCGGTATGACCAAGAAAGTCATGCTCGCCGGCGCGATGATCCACTCGCCGCGACTGCTCGTGCTCGACGAGCCCTTCGAGTCGGTCGATCCCGTGTCGAGCGCGGTCATCCTCGACATCCTGCAGAAGTACGTCGCCCACGGCGGCACGGTCATCCTCTCGAGCCACGGCATGGAGCTGGTGCAGCGCGCCTGTTCCGGCGTCGCGGTTCTCGTCGGCGGACGGATCCTGGCGTCCGGATCGGTCGACGAGGTGCGCGACGGTCGTACCCTCGAAGAGCGTTTCCTCGAGCTCGCGGGCGGAACCAGCGCGGTGGAGGGGCTCGAGTGGTTGCACACGTTCTCGGACTGAGGCTCGCGCTCCTGCTGGGCGCGCTGCGGTATCAGCGCACCCGCGCCATCGCCGCGCTGACGGGAGCGCTCGTGCTGGCTGCCGGCGCGTGCTTCGCTCTGGTCCGGCTCCAGGACGCCCCGTCGACGAGCACGTTCGTCGTGCTCGGGATCGGCGGATCCGCCGTGACGCTGTGCTTCGCCCTGGTGCCGCTCATCGCGCCCGTGCGCGATCCGCTGGATCCCCGCCGCTTCGCTGTGACGGGCCGCGGCTGGCGCTCCGTCGCCGGAGCGACGGCGCTGGCGTCGCCGCTCAGCCTGCCGTCGGCGGCGCTCATCGTGGTCGCGGTATTCGTCGCCCTCACCTGGTCGGCGCACGGAGTCGCCGCGGCGGCGTCCGGGTTCGCCGCTGCCCTGCTGGTGGTCACGCAGCTTCTGCTCGCCCGAGTCGCCCTCGGCCTGGCCGCCCTCGTGCTCGCCGATCGCCGTTCACGCGAGCTGACGTCGCTGCTGGTGCTGGGCCTGGCCGTCATCGCGATCCCCGTCGCCGTGTTCTTGGCGTCGCTGAATTGGGCCGGCGGCGTTCCACCGGCGCTGCAGTCCGCCGTCGACGTCCTGGCGGCGACGCCTCTGGGCGCCGCGTGGGTGCTGCCCCTCGCGCCGACACCCGGCGTCGTCGCGGTCGCACTCCTGACGCCGGTCGCCCTCGGCGCGGCGTGGGCCCTCATCGTCCGGCACATGCTGACCCGGACGGAACGCCCCGTCTCGGTCCGCGAGCGCCGCGGTCTCGGGTGGTTCACCGTGACCCCCGGCACTCCGGGCGGCGCCGTCGCCGCTCGCTCGCTGATCTACTGGCTGCGCGATCCCCGCTACCTCGTCGACATCGTCATCATCCCGATCGCCGCCATCGTCGTGGTGGTCCCGCTCGTGATCGTCGGCGTCTCGCGCGAGACGGCGGCGCTCATTCCGGCTCCGGTCATCGCGCTCTTCCTCGGCTGGCTCGTGCACAACGACCTCGCCTACGACGGTTCGGCGGTCTGGCTGCACATCTCGAGCGCGGTGCGCGGCGTCTCCGACCGCGTGGGGCGACTCGTTCCGCTGTTCCTCGTCGCGCTGCCGCTGCTGGCGATCGCGATCCCGGTCGGCGTCGGCATCCACGACGACTGGTCCGTACTGCCGGCCATGGTGGGCGTGTGCAGCGCGCTGTTGCTGGGCGGCCTGGGGCTGTCGTCGATCGCCTCCGTCGTGGCGCCGTACGCCGTGGCCCGGCACGGCGACAGTCCGTTCCAGCAGCCTCAGCGAACGGGCGGCGGGCTCTCGCAGGGCTTCGTCCTGGTGGGAACCATCGTGGCGGCGGTCCCGGCCCTCTGGTGGGGCTGGCGCTTCCTGCAGGGGACCCCTGACGCGCAGTGGTGGGCGCTCGGGGTCGGCCTGGGCACCGGCATCCTCGTGCTGGTCGTGGGCATCCTCATCGGCGGCGCCGTGTTCGATCGGCGGGGTGACCGCCTGATGGCATTCGCCGAGACCACCTGAGGGTTCGCGGATAGAATTCCGGCATGAGCACTCCTCTCGATTCTCCCGACCAGGGTGGTCTCGCGACCCTCGACCGTGAGCTCGAGGAGCTCATCCGCGAGGAGTCGATCGAGCCGGGCGACCACGAGCGTTTCTCGCACTACGTCAAGAAGGACAAGATCCTCGAGTCGGCGATCACCGGCAAGCCGGTGCGGGCACTGTGCGGCAAGAAGTGGACGCCGGGGCGCGACCCCGAGAAGTTCCCGGTCTGCCCTACGTGCAAGGAGATCTACGAGTCGATGACGCGCTGACGCGTCGCGACCACTCGAGAACGCACCCTCCGCCCGAGAACGCGCCCCCCGGGCCTTCTCGCTGCGAGGGTGCGTTCTCGGCGTTCTGGGGCTCCGCGCGTCAGTCCGCGTCGCGGTAGACCGTGGGAATCGCGGGCTCGGACCGGCTCAGCGCAAGGGCGCGGACGGGCATCTCCTCGATGACGCGGGCGTGATGCTCGCGGGCCGCGCGTACGCCGTCGGGACCGGTCCAGCCGGCGACGGGCCGTCCGCCGGCGAAGAGCTCCGTCTGCAGGGGACGGGCGTCGGGGTGCTCGGCGGGAGTGTCGAGCGGCTCGAAGCCGTCGGAGACGACGACGACCTCTTCCGACGCGGTGCCGCCGTTCAAGACGCGGAACGCCGACTTCCGACCGCCGTGCGACACCTTGTCGGCTGACGCCTTCGCGACCGACAGCCACGACCCGTCGGCGTTCTGACGCGCGACGAGCTTGTAGACCATGCCCGCGGTAGGCGTGCCCGAACCGGTCACCAGCGAAGTTCCGACTCCGTACGCGTCGACGGGGGATGCCGCGAGCGCCGCGATCGCGTACTCGTCGAGGTCGCTCGTGACGGTGATGCGCGTCTTGTGCGCGCCGAGCTCGTCGAGCTGTGCGCGCACGTCCGCGGCGACCGTGGGCAGGTCGCCCGAGTCGATGCGCACGCCGCCGAGGCCAGGACCGGCGACGCGGACGGCGGTGGCGACGCCCTCGGTGATGTCGTAGGTGTCCACGAGCAGCGTGGTCTCGACGCCGAGCGCCTCGATCTGGCTGCGGAAGGCCTCCTCCTCGCTGTCGTGCAGCAGCGTCCAGGCGTGCGCAGCGGTGCCCATCGTCGGGATGCCCCACGTCCGGCCCGCCTCGAGGTTGCTCGTGGCGCCGAACCCGGCGATGTGCGCGGCACGCGCCGCGGCGACGGCGCTGCGCTCGTGCGCGCGCCGCGAGCCCATCTCGGCGAGCGGACGGTCGCCGGCGGCGATCGCCATGCGAGCTGCGGCGGTGGCGACGGCGGAGTCGTAGTTCAGGATGCTGAGCACGAGGGTCTCGAGGACGACCGCCTCGGCGAAGGTGCCCTCGACCGTCAGGATGGGGGAGCCCGGGAAGTAGAGCTCGCCTTCGCGGTATCCGGTGATGCTGCCGGTGAAGCGGTAGTCGGCGAGCCAGCGCCGGGTGCGCTCGTCGATCGCGCCGTGCTGCTCGAGGTAGTCCAGCTCGTCCTCGCCGAAGCGGAAGCTCTCGATCTCCTCCAGAAGGCGTCCGGTTCCGGCGACGACACCGAACCGGCGACCCCCGGCGAGTCGGCGCGCGAACACCTCGAAGACGCACTGGCGGTCGGCCGTTCCGTCGCGCAACGCCGCCTGCAGCATCGTGATCTCGTACCGGTCGGTGAGCAGTGCGCTGGAGGCCGTCATGTCTGCCACTGTAGCGACGCGGGGTAGGCTCGATGATCGTGAACGACGCGCCCATCGGCATCTTCGACTCGGGCGTCGGCGGTCTCACGGTGGCGCGGGCGGTCTCGCAGCTGCTGCCGCGGGAGTCGCTGCTCTACATCGGAGACACCGCCCACTCGCCCTACGGCCCCAAGCCCATCGCCGACGTACGACGCTACGGCCTCGAGGTGCTCGACACACTCGTCGACGAGGGCGTGAAGATGCTCGTGATCGCCTGCAACACCGCGTCGTCGGCGCTGCTGCGCGATGCACGCGAGCGGTACGACGTACCCGTCGTCGAGGTGATCAACCCGGCCGTCCGCACCGCCATCTCGACCACGCGCAACGGGCGCATCGGCGTCATCGGCACGGTGGGGACCATCGCCTCCCGGGCCTACCAGGACATGCTCGAGGTCAACGAGCACCTGTCGGTGTTCGCCGCATCCTGCCCCCGCTTCGTCGAGTTCGTCGAGGCCGGCATCACGCAGTCGCCCGAAGTGCTCGCCGTCGCGGAGGAGTACCTCGCTCCGCTGCGGGAGGCCGGCGTCGACACCCTCGTACTCGGCTGCACCCACTACCCCTTCCTCGAGGGCGCGATCAGCTACGTGATGGGTCCCGACGTGACGCTCGTCTCGAGCGACTCCGAGACCGCGAAGGACGTCTACCGTCAGCTCGTCTCGCGGAGTCTGCTCGCGAGCCCGGATGCCGTCCCGCGCCATGTGTACGAAGCGACCGGTGACTCGGCCGACGACTTCCTCGCCCTCGCCGACCGCCTCATGGGCCGCGGCGTCCCGTCGGTGCGTCTCGTGCAGACGGGCGCGATCACCCTGCCGAAGCCGGCTGCGGCGCCGCCGGCATCCTGACCCTCATCCGCCCTCCGATCGGAGACATCCCATGACCGATTCCCTGCGCGCCGACGGGCGCACCGCCGACCAGCTGCGCACCGTCACGATCGAACGGGGCTGGAGCGCCCACGCCGAGGGCTCGGCCCTCGTCAGCTTCGGCGGCACCAAGGTGCTGTGCACGGCGTCGTTCACCAACGGCGTTCCCCGCTGGCTGACGGGCAAGGGCAAGGGATGGGTGACGGCCGAGTACGCGATGCTGCCCCGCGCCACCAACAGCCGCAACGACCGGGAGTCGATCAAGGGCAAGGTCGGCGGACGCACGCACGAGATCTCTCGCCTGATCGGACGCGCGCTGCGTGCCGTCGTCGACACCAAGGCGCTGGGCGAGAACACGATCGTCATCGACTGCGACGTCCTGCAGGCCGACGGCGGAACCCGCACCGCCGCCATCACCGGCGCGTACGTCGCGCTCGCCGACGCGATCGAGTGGGGCCGCTCGCAGAAGTTCATCGCGCAGCGGGCGACGCCCCTCGTCGACTCGGTGTCGGCGGTGTCGGTCGGGATCATCGACGGCACGCCCATGCTCGACCTCGCCTACGTCGAGGACGTGCGCGCCGAGACCGACATGAACGTCGTCGTCACCGGTCGCGGTCTGTTCGTCGAGGTGCAGGGCACCGCCGAGGGCGCTCCCTTCGACAAGCGCGAGCTCGACGCCCTGCTCGAGCTCGGCGTGAACGGCTGCGCCGAGCTGCGCGACATCCAGGCGGCGACGCTCGCATGACGGCCCGCATCGTCCTGGCCACCCACAACCCCCACAAGATCGAGGAGTTCCACGCCATCGTCGCGGCGGTGCGTCCCGACCTCGAGGTGATCGGCTACGACGGACCGGAACCCGTCGAGGACGGCGTCACCTTCACCGAGAACGCGCTGATCAAGGCCCGCGCGGCGGCCGCCCACACGGGGCTGCCCGCGCTCGCGGACGACTCCGGCATCTGCGTCGACGCCCTCGGCGGCGCACCGGGCGCCTTCTCGGCCTACTGGGCCGGCCACCAGAAGGATGCCGCCGCCAACACGGCCCTGCTGCTCGATCAGCTCTCCGACATCGCCGATCCGCGCCGCGCCGCGCAGTTCGTGTCGGTGATCGCTCTGGTCGACGGCGAGGCGGAGCACGTCGTCGAAGGCGTGTGGCCCGGACGGCTCGCGACGGCTGCGGCGGGGGAGGGCGGCTTCGGCTACGACCCGGTCTTCATCCCCGACGGCCAGCCGCAGCCCGAGCGCACGGTGGCCGAGTGGACGGCCGCCGAGAAGAACGCCGCGTCGCACCGAGCGCGCGCCTTCGTGGCGCTCACGGAGCTGCTCCGCAAGCTCTGACGGCGCCGCCGCGGTCGCCGGGGGTGTTCCGTCTGCAGGCTCAGCGGGGCCGAAGCTGTCCCCGACGGTCGTACGCGAACCGTTGAGCCTGACGACGGCACGACGGGTCCCGCGCCCGGGCGACGCGGCTAGGCCTCGCGCCGCACGTCCGCGGCCGCGCGGTCGGGGCGCAGGCCCCGCCACCGGGCGTGCCGCAGGGTGCCGCCGGGGGTGAACTCGGCGAATTCGACCTCGCCCACGAGGTCCGGCTGGACCCAGAGGGCGTCCGATGCGTCCGCGGACGGGACGCCCACGAAGGGATTCCGGTCCGACCGTCGCGGCGTGAGAGCCGCGTCGAGCCGGGCCAGCTCGGCGTCCGAGAACCCCGATCCGACGCGGCCGACGTAGCGCAGCCCCTCCTCGTCCGGGATGCCGAGCAGCAGCGACCCGATCCCGCCGCGGCGCCCGCCCTTTCCCGGACGGATGCCGCCGACGATGACGTCCTGCGTGCGCGACAGCTTGACCTTGAGCCATTCCTCCGAGCGGATGCCGGGGCGGTAACGCGAGCCGGGGTTCTTCACGACGGCACCCTCGAGATCGAGCTCGCGCGCCGCAGTGAGGGCGGCGTCGAGGTCGTCGGTGACGGGCGGGACGGTCAGCGGGGCCCGAGCGTCCGCCGTCGCCCGCTCGAGCAGCGCGCGCCGTTCCCGCAGGGAGCGGGCGGCGACGTCGGTGGCGCCGCGGCGCAGCAGGTCGAAGACGAAATAGTCCACCGGGGTGCGCTCGCGCTCACGGGCGATGTCGCGCGCCTTCGTGAGGTGCATGCGGTTCTGCAGCAGCGAGAAGCTCGGCCGCCGCGCGCTGTCGAGGGCGACGATCTCGCCGTCGAGCGTCAGGGGCTCCGGGCCGAGGCCGAGGTCGGCGTCGGTCAGTTCGGGGTAGCGGTCGGTGATATCCGTGCCGCTGCGCGCGTAGAGGCGGAGCCGGGCGCCGTCCCACTGCGCGATGGCGCGGATGCCGTCCCACTTGAACTCCACCCACGGGCTCCACCGGCCCGCGGCGGCGCGGCCGATGCTCGGGGACGCCGCCACCGCGAGCATCGGCGCCACGGGGCCCGACGCCGGCGTTGTCGGTGTCTCGGGTTCGATCGGCGCCCGAGCGGTGACCGTCGGCGCCGCGGCATCCGTCTTCATCCGGTGCAGGAGCCATTGCGACTTCTCGCCGGCGCCGTTCGTGCGGATGAGGACGAGACGCGGATTCTCGTCCCACCCGCCCCGCGCGCCGCGGAGGGTGAAGATGATCTCGTCGTCGCGCCACTTCTCGAGCTCGTACGTGCCGGTGTCCCAGATGCTCATCGTGCCCGCGCCGTACTCGCCGGCGGGGATCTCGCCGGCGAAGGTGAGGTACTCCAACGGGTGGGGCTCGGTCATGACCGCGAGGTGGTTGCGCTCCGAGCTGTCGGGGATGCCGCGGGGCACGGCCCAGCTCACGAGCACACCGTCGCGCTCGAGCCGCAGGTCGTAGTGCAGGCGCCGCGCGTGGTGCTCCTGGACCACGAAGCGCGGTGCGTCGCCGGGCCGGGCCGGCGCGGCCGCCGTCGGCATGGGCTCGGGTGTGCGCTCCGCCGATCTCTTGGCGAGATAGGGCGCCAGGGGTGCCGTGCGGCGCGGGGCGAGAGGGGCCAGCAGATCGCCGACGCGGTCGGCGCGCTCGAGCATCTCGTCGAAGCTCAGGTGGCGCAGCCCGGGGTCGTCGAGCTCGTCCCACGTGCGCGGGGCGGCGACCGTGGGCTCGGTGCGGCCGCGCAGCGAGTACGGCGCGATCGTGGTCTTCGACCCGTTGTTCTGACTCCAGTCGAGGAACACCTTGCCGGCACGCGCGCTGCGCGTCATCTGACTGATGACGAGGTCGGGGTGGTCTGCCTCGAGCGCGCGGGCGAGTTCCTTCGCGAACGCCGACGCCTGATCGCTCGTCTGATCGCCGGTCAGCGCGGCGTAGAGGTGGATGCCCTTGCTGCCGCTGGTGACGGGGAACAGCTCCATGCCCATGCCCGCGAGGATGTCGCGCACCCACCGCGCCACCTCGGCGCACTCCGCCAGCCCGACCCCGGGACCCGGGTCGAGGTCGAGCACGAGCCGGTCGGGGGTGCCGCGCGCACCGGCATCCGTGAAGCGCCACTGGGGCACGTGCAGCTCGAGGCTCGCGACCTGGGCGAGGTAGACGAGCGAGGCCACCTCTTCGACCAGGGGATAGTCCTTCGAGCCGCTGGAGTGGTCGATCGGCAGGCGGGGGAGCCAGGTCGGAGCTCCTCGCTCCAGATCCTTGGCGAAGAAGTCGGGCTGCTCGACGCCCTCGGGCCAGCGCTTGCGGGTCACCGGTCGCCGGTCGAGATGCGGCAGCATCAGCGGGGCGATGCGCGAGAAGTAGGCGATGACCTCGCCCTTGGTGGTGCCGGTGGCGGGGTAGAGCACCTTGTCGAGGTTCGACAGGCGCAGGCGGCGTCCGTCGACCCGCACCGTCTGCTCTCCTGCCACGACCACAGGCTATTGCGCCACCCGCTGGTCGCGGAGGGTGGTTGCGGTGTGTACTGCTCTCATGAGATCGATCTGGAAAGGCGCCCTGACCTTCGGGCTCGTCAACGTGCCGGTGAAGGTCTACTCGGCGACCGAGGACCACGACGTCCCGCTGCACCAGGTGCACAACGCCGACGGCGGCCGCATCCGGTACCAGCGCATCTGCGAGATCGATGGCGAAGTCGTCCCGTACGCCGACATCGACCGCGCATACGACGACGGCGATCGCACGGTCGTGCTGACGAAGGAGGATCTGGCATCGCTGCCGTCCGAGCGCAGCCGCGAGATCGATGTCGTGGAGTTCGTGCCGAGCGAGCAGATCGACCTGCTGACGCTGGACAAGGCGTACTACCTCGAGCCCGACTCGTCCTCGCCCAAGTCGTACGTGCTGCTGCGCAAGACGCTCGAGCAGACCGACCGCACCGCGATCGTCCGCTTCTCGCTGCGCCAGAAGACCCGCCTGGCCGCGTTGCGCGTGCGTGGCGACGTCTTGGTGCTGCAGACGCTGCTGTGGGCCGACGAGGTGCGCGAGGCGGCGTTCCCGTCGCTCGACGAGTCGGTGCGCATCTCGGCGAAGGAGCTGGAGCTGTCGGCATCCCTCGTCGAGAGCTTCTCGAGCGACTTCGACCCGGCGTCGTTCACCGACGAGTACCAGGAGGAGCTGCGCACCCTCATCGACGCGAAGCTCGAGAAGGGTGATGCGCTCGACACCTCGGAGACGTTCGGCGAGCAGGGCGACAAGGACGGCGGCGAGGTCATCGACCTGATGGAGGCGCTGCGGGCCAGCGTCGAGCGCAGCCGTGCGGCGCGCGGCGGGTCGTCCGGCGGCGGTGGCTCGGCCTCGCGATCGTCCGACGACACCGACGAGGACGCGGGGTCGGACAAGAGCACCGCGAAGAAGTCGGCGGGCTCGTCGACGGCGAAGAAGTCGACCGCGAAGAAGCCGGCCGCCAAGAAGAGCGCGAAGGCGTCCTGATCAGACGCGGGGAGGCTCGTGCCGGCCCGCGGGGGGACCGACGCGGCGCCCCTGCGGGTGCGGCTGGGGGTGCTGTTCGAAGACCTCGCGGTCGAGGACGAGCTCCTGCGCTTCGTCCGCATCGGTGTAGTCGTCGGGACCGGCGGCCATCGCCTTCTTCGACTTCCGCTTCTCTGCGAAGTAGTGCCACACGATGAAGATCACGGTGCCGAGCACCGCCACGAGCAGGATCACGTCGATGTACTTCGCCACGAACCCGCCGACGCCGGGGATGAGGCTCACGAGGTAGCCGAGCATCGTCAGGCCGAAGCCCCAGAGCACCGCGCCGATGAGGTTGTACAGCGTGTACCGGTGCCACGGCATCTTGCCGACGCCGGCCGCGACGGGTGCGAAGGTGCGAACGATGGGGACGAAGCGGGCGAGGATGACGGTGACCCCGCCGTACCGCTCGAAGAAGGCGTTCGTCCGCTCGACGTTGCGCCGGCTGAACAGGCCGCTCTCCTTCCGCTCGAAGACCGCGGGACCGCCCTTGCGTCCGATGACGTAGCCGACTTCACCGCCGAGGAAGGCGGACAGTCCGATGAGCAGCGCCACGAGCCACACGTTGATCCCGAAGACGCCGTGGGGTGCGTGCGTGACGGGGTTCGAGAGCAGGCCCGCCATGATCAGCAGCGTGTCGCCGGGCAGCAGGAAGCCGACGAGCAGGCCCGTCTCGGCGAAGACGATGAAGCACACCACGAGCAGAGCCCAGGGGCCGGCCGCACTGATGATGGTGGCGGGGTCGAGCCAGGGGATGAGAGCGATCTGATGCACGGTTTTCCCGTCGGGAGAGGATGACTCCGGGGCGGGCGAACGCCCGTTCCGTGCGGAAGGTGGGACTTGAACCCACACGCCGTGAGGCACAGGAACCTAAATCCTGCGTGTCTGCCAATTCCACCACTCCCGCGGACGGCTCAGTCTAACCAGCCGAGACCTCTCCGATCTGCGCCCGCGGCGCAGATTTCGGGACATCCCGAACCCGCGGTGATCCCCCCGCGAACCAGTAGCCGGCTCCGATGATCAGCCCGCCACCGACGAGGTTGCCCGCGCCGACCAGCGCCAGGTTGAGTGCGAACCCGGCGAGGGTGGCGGAGGGGTCGCCCGTCAGCAGTCCGATCGTGAAGGTCGTCATGTTGGCCACGACGTGCTCGAAGCCCGAGGTGATGAAGGCGAGGATCGCGGCGAACACGACGAGGACACGCGCTGTCTCGCTGCGCAGCCGCACCGTCATCCACACGGCGGCGCAGACGAGCACGTTGCAGAGAATGCCGCGCGCGAACAGTTCGACGGGACCCTCGTGGGCCTTCGCGGCGAGCATGTCGGTCATCATGCTGCCGGCAGCGGGATTGCTGCGAAGGACGCCGGACGCGACGACGAGAGCGGCGAAGAGGACCGAGCCGAGCAGGTTGGCGCCGAAGGTCCAGAGCATCGCCGCGGCGGCCCGGCCCGGGCCGATCGCGCGCATCAGGGCTGCCTGCGGCAGCGTCATCATCGACGAGGTGACGAGTTCGCCGCCGGCGACGAGGACGATCGTGAGCGCGACGCCGAAGACGAGGCCCGACACGAGCTTGCCCCATCCCGAGCCGGCGGCCGCCAGCGGGCCGGCGGCGCTGACCATCAGCACGACGCCGACGCCGATATAGGCGCCGGCGAGCATGCCCGAGACGGTGAACCGACCGGGAGAGCCCATACCGTCGACCTTGTGGATGCCGTTGTCGGCCTGGGCGCTGAGCGCTGCCGGGATCGAGATCACGGGATCACCGTCCTTCCGCCGCCAGTGTGCGCCCATGACGACGGGGCAGCGGGCGCGGGGGACCGGGGATAATCGCCCGGCGGCGGCGGCGGCGGCGGTCGCCGCCGAGAGGGTCAGGGTGCGGACACCGTGCTCTCTCGGGCGAGTTCCGCTCGGACGATGTCGGCACCGGCGACGAGGGCGCTGAGCTTCTCGAACGCCACCTGCCGGGGGAGCGGGGCCATGCCGCAGTTGGTGCTCGGGATCAGGTTGTCGGCATCGACGAACTCCAGGGCTCGACGCAGCGTGTCGGCGACCTCCTGCGGCGACTCGACGTCGTGGCTGGCCACATCGATGGCCCCCAGCATCACCTTCTTGCCGCGGATGAGCTCGATGAGGTCGATCGGCACATGCGAGTGGTGGCTCTCGAGCGACACGACGTCGATCGTCGAGCGCTGCAGGAGCGGGAACGACTCCTCGTACTGCCGCCACTCCGGGCCGAGGGTCGCCTTCCAGGCGTTGTTGGCCTCGATGCCGTAGCCGTAGCAGATGTGGACCACCGTCTCGGCGCACAGGCCTTCGGCGGCCCGCTCGAGCGTGGCGATGCCCCAATCTCTCATCTCGTCGAAGAACACGTTGAACGCGGGCTCGTCGAACTGGATGATGTCGACCCCCGCGGCCTCGAGCTCCCGCGCCTCCTGATTGAGGATCGTCGCGAACTCCCACGCGAGCTTCTCGCGGCTGCGGTAATGCCGGTCCGAGAGCGTGTCGATCATCGTCATCGGGCCGGGAAGCGCCCACTTGATCGGCTGGTCGGTCTGCCGGCGCAGGAACGCGGCGTCGTCGACGAAGACGGGCCGGCGGCGGCTCACGGCACCGACCACCGTCGGCACGCTCGCGTCGTAGCGGTCGCGGATCCGCACCGTCTCGCGGTTCTCGAAGTCGACGCCGTCGAGATGCTCGATGAAGGTCGTGACGAAGTGCTGGCGTGTCTGCTCGCCGTCGCTGACGATGTCGATCCCGCGCCGGCGCTGTTCGTGGGCGGCGGCGCGCAGGGCGTCGTGCTTGCCCTCGGCCAGGGTGTCGCCGTCGAGCTCCCACGGTGACCACAGCACCTCGGGTTTGGCCAGCCAGGACGGCTTGGGCAGGCTGCCGACGATCGAGGTGGGGAGGAGCGTGTTCGTCATGGATGATTCCTCGCGGCTCAACGGGCTGTCGCCGGGTAGCGCGCGGCCCACCGGTTCAGCACCTGGCGGTGGGGTGCGACGAAGTGCTCCTCGGCGTACTTGCCCTGCGTGGCCGCGAGCTGACTGCGCTCGACGCGGTCGTAGGTGATATCGGTGCGCGAGAAGTCGTCGCGTTCGAGAGAGGGGCGGTAGACGTCGCCGGCGGGGGAGGCGGCGTTGTAGATCTCGGGGCGGTAGATCTTCTGGAACGTCTCCATCGTGCTGATCGTCGCGATCAGCTGCAGGTCGGTGTAGTCGCCGCACAGGTCGCCGCGGAAGTAGAAGGCGAGGGGCGCCGCGCTGCCGCGGGGCATGAAGTAGCGCACCTGCAGGCCCATCTTCGCGAAGTACTCGTCGGTGAGCGAGAAGGAATCCTGCTCGTACTCGACGCCGAGCACGGGGTGACGGTTGCCGTTGCGACGGTAGGTCCGGCTGGTCGAGACGCTGATGCACACCACGGGCGACTGGGGGAAGCGCTCTCGGTAGGCGTCCGATTCCAGGAAGTGCTGGAAGAGCTTGCCGTGCAGGTCGCCGAAGTCCTCCGGGACGACGAACTCGCCTGCTGTCCGCTGCGCCGACGGCAGCAGGATGCTGAAGTCGTAGTCGCGCAGGTACGACGAGAAGTTGTTGCCGACGATGCCGTGGTGGCGCTCGCCGGTCCGCCGGTCGACGATGTTGATGTCGAGCACCTCGAGCAGCGGGAACTCCCGGTCGTCGCCGGCGTCCGCGAACCGCAGCTGTGCCGACACGATGTCGAGCTCGGCCGTATAGCGATCCGCTGTGGGGTTGTCGGCGCGGGCGAGGTCGTTGAGGCGGGCGTCGATCATCGCGAGGGCGCGGCGCAGGTTGTCGCGGCGGCGCTCGCCGCGCGCGAGGTTGGCGAAGTTCGTGGTGATGCGCGAGCTCGCCGACGGCGAGTAGTCCTCGTCGAAGCGCGTCGTGGTGATGTGGAACGTGAAGTCGTTCGCCATGAGCAGCCAATCGAAGCCGAGCCCCCGGGGGCGTGTGGGCGGTGGTGTGTCCATGGTGCGGGTGCGGCCAGGTCATCGGGTAATCTGCCCTCGCTATCGTGTGGCATAGTCTCTGGCTATGGCCGGACGTCGCAGCGGAATCACTCTGCAGCAGCTGCAGTACTTCATCGAGGTCGCCGCCGAGGGCTCGATCTCGGCGGCATCCGACCTCCTGTACGTCGCGCAGCCCACGATGTCGGCGGCGATGAAGGATCTCGAGAGCCGGGTCGGACGCGACCTGCTCGTCCGCTCGGCCCGCGGAGTCACTCTCACTCCCGACGGCGTCGAGTTCCTCGGGTACGCGCGTCAGGTCGTCGAGCAGGCCGAGCTGCTCGAGCAGCGATACCTCGGGCGGCCGCCGTCGCGCCGGCTTCTCGGCGTCTCGACCCAGCACTATTCATTCGCGGTCGACGCGTTCGTGCGCATGGTGAAGAGCACGGGCGCGCCCGAGTACGAGTTCTCGCTGCGCGAGACCCGGACGTGGGACATCATCGAGGATGTCCGGACGCTCCGCAGCGAGCTCGGCATCCTGTTCCGCAACGACTTCAACCGCAACGTCATCGACAAGCTGCTGCGCGAGTCGAACCTCGCGTTCCACCCGCTGTTCGTGGCCGAGCCGCACATCTTCGTGTCACGGCGGAATCCGCTCGCCTCGCGCACGCGCGCAACGCTCGATGATCTGGCCGACCTGCCGCGGCTGACCTTCGATCAGGGCGCGAACAACTCGTTCTACTTCGCCGAGGAGATCCTCTCGACGCTCTCGAGCACGCAGGAGATCCGCGTGTCCGACCGCGCGACGATCTTCAACCTCATGATCGGTCTCGACGGCTACACGATCTCGACGGGAATCATCAGCGATGATCTCGACCCCGAGATCGTCGCCGTGCCGCTCGATGTCGACGAGCGCATCGAGATCGGCTGGATCGGCCACACCGCGATCCCGCTGACCGAGCAGGCCCAGCGTTACCTGACCGAGGTGCGGGCCGTCGTCGCCGGGTTCGGGATCGAACTGCTCGGCTGAGCGGACGGCCCGCGCCCGTCAGCGCGCCGTGCGGGCGAAGGCGACGGATGCCAGTGCGGCGGCCTGATCGCCGAGCACCGCGTCGTCGAACACGACGCGGGGGGAGTGGTTCCACTCGACGGTGCGCAGGTCGGTTCCCTCGGGCGAGGTCATGAGCGCGATGAACGTGCCCGGCACCTCCGCCAGGACGAAGGCGAAGTCCTCCGACCCCATCATCGGCGAGGGCATGACCATGACCCGCTGCTCGCCGAACGTCCGGCGCAGCTCGGCGAGGGTCGCCTCGGTCTCGCCGGCATCGTTCACCGTGACGGGGTACATCGTCTCGAAGTCGACGTCCGCGCTCAGCCCGTGGGCCGCCGCGATGCCCTCGATCACGCGGGGCAGGCCCTCCTGCAGGATCGCGAGGGAAGCGGCGGACATGTTGCGCACGGTGGCGGCGATCTCGACGCGCTCGGGGATGACGTTGACCGCGCCGTCGCCCGTCGACAGGCGGGTCACCGAGAGGACCACCGGGTCGAAGGCGTCGAACCTCCGCGTGACGAAGGACTGCAGCGCCAGGACGATCTCGGCGGCCACCGGCACCGGGTCGAGCGTCTGGTGCGGCTGCGACCCGTGCCCGCCCCGGCCGTTGACGGTGACGAACAGCTGGTTCGACCCCGCGGCGACGGCGCCGCTCCGTGTGGCGAAGACGCCGCGCGGTCCCGGTGCCACGTGGACCGCGTAGGCGGCGACGGGCCGCTCGCCGGCGGCATCCAGCAGTCCCTCGTCGAGCATGATCTTCGCCCCGCCGTGCCCCTCCTCGCCGGGCTGGAACATGAATACGACCGAGCCGTGCAGCTCATCGCGCCGGGCGGACAGGAGCTTCGCGGCGCCGACGAGGCCAGCGGTGTGCAGGTCGTGCCCGCAGGCGTGCATGGCGCCGTTGGACGAGGCGTATTCGAGGCCGGTCGCCTCGTCGATGGGCAGTGCGTCCATGTCGCCGCGCAGCAGCACCGTAGGTCCGGGCAACGCGCCGCGAAGGACAGCGACGACCGAGGTGGTCTTGTCGCCCGTCGTGACCTCGAGGGGCAGGCCCGCGAGGGCGTCGAGCACGCGCTGCTGCGTGCGCGGCAGGTCGAGGCCGAGCTCGGGGTCGGCGTGGAGCGATCGGCGCAGCGAGACGAGCTCGGGGAGGATCGCGACGGCGTCGGCCGTGAAGTCGGGGGTCTGCATGGTCAGCCTTTCGTGACGGGTTCGGTGGCGCGCGGCATGCGCATGAACGACAGGGCCACGGCGGCGACGAGGAACGCGCCGGCGCAGATGCCCCAGATGGTCAGATAGCCCTGGATCGTCGAGTGCAGCGCGCCCGACGCGGTGAAGCCCGCGAGCACGACGGCGAAGGCGGCACCGGCGGTCGAGCCGCCGAGCGTGCGGAGCGAGTTGTAGACGCCGGTCGCGATGCCCGTCGAATCGCTCGGGGCGAGTTCGGCCACGAGCGCCGGCAGCGCGCCGAGCAGGAAGCCCATGCCGATGCCGTTGACGGCCGAGACCAGGAAGATCTGCCACAGGTGGTCGTGGAAGGCGATCTGGATGAGGAAGCCGGATGCCGCGGCGAGTGCGCCCGTGACGAGGACGGTGCGGATGCCGACCCGGCGCGCGATCGGCGCGAAGGTCGCCGCCCCGACGGTTGCGAGGATCGTGACGACGGCGGTCACGGCCGAGGCGGTTCCCGCGGTGGCCGCGAACCCGTAGCCGGTGTCGACCGGGTCGGCGGTGAGGAAGGTCGTCGTGGGCGCCTGCATGCCGAACATGACCATGCCGAACAGGAACGCCGTCAGATACACCGGTCCCAGGCGCGGCGAGACGATCAGTCGCACGTCGATGGCCGGCGAGGGCGAGCGCAGCTCCCACAGCACCCAGAGGACGAACACGACGACAGCGGCGCCCAGGGTCGCGACGGTGGCCGGCGCCGTGAATCCTTCGCTCGAGGCGAGGCGCAGTCCGAACAGCAGCAGCACCATCGCCAGGCCGATGCCGACGAAGCCGAGGACGTCGATGCGCGCGTCGGTGCGCGAGGTCGACTCGGGAACCTTGAAGAACACGGCGTAGACGCTGACGGCGACGAAGACGACGGGGATCAGCAGCACGAGCGTGAGGCTCGGCAGGAGCGCCGAGAACAGCCCGGCCGAGATGGTGCCGAGGATCGCGCCGCCGGTAAGGCACGACACGAGCAGGCCGATCGAGGTGCGCGCCGTCTCGCCCTTGATGCGGCTGTGCACGAGGGCGATCTCGAGCGGCAGCCAGACGGCGAGCGGCCCGACGAGGATGCGGGCGATCAGCACGATCGGGTAGCTCGGCAGGAAGGCGGTCACGACGGTGCCGATCAGCACCGCGATGACGGCGATGCGCAGCATCCGGCGGTGCCCGAAGATGTCGCCGAGCTTCGACAGCAGCGGCACGCACACCGCGGCGGCGAGGGTCTGCACGGTGAGGAACCAGGTGATGTCGGCATCCGACACCTGCAGGTGGCCGGCGATCTCGCCGAGGAGTGGAGCGTAGAAGCCCTGCACGAACCCGCTGGCGAGCTCGCAGAAGACGAGGAAGCCGACGACGGCGCGGACGCTGACCTTCGGCATGGACTGAGTGAGAGGAGGGGAATCAGGGGACATGCGGGACCTGTTCATCGGCGTCGGGCAGTCGACTGGGCGGGCTGGTGACGAGGGCGTCGATGATGTCGACGTAGTGGTGCTGATCGAGGTGGATGCGCTTCACCGACTGCCGGTACAGGGTGAGCCCGGCGATGGTGTCGAGGAGGATGTCGTGGTGGACGTCGGCGGGCAGTTCGCCGCGCGCGACGGCCCGGTCGATGATGTCGACGCCCTGCTGGCGGCGGTGCCGGAAGAACGACTCCCACAGGGCGGGGAAGACGTCGGGCTCGAACATCGCCTGCAGGCCGTTGCGCTGCTGAGGCGACAGCTGTTGGTTGCGCTGGTTCTGCAGGGCGTGCTCGAGCAGGTCGGCGCGGACGTCGCCGTGGTCCGGGGCCTGGCCGACCTCCACCTGCGCGCGCAGGGTCGCCGCAACGAGAGCGCCCTTGTCGGGGTAGCGGCGATAGATGGCGGTCTTGCCGCATCCGACGGTCTTGGCGACCCGCTCGACGCTCAGCTGCTGGTAGCCCTGCGTGCCGAGGAGGTCGGCCGCCGCCGAGAGAATGCGGCGCGTGAGGTCCTCGTCGGTAGGCCGGCCCTGCTTGTCCGTTGTCGCTGATGCCATGAGTTCACGATACGAAACGGAGTGTTTCGTAAGTGTTACGAATCGTTCACGATTCCTCTCGGGTACCACCGACCTCGCTTGTGGAAACTTCCCGACGCTCTGCGCAGCGTCTGAGCAGGATGCTGCGGGTGAGCTTCCCGCAGTCGTTTCCGTCGTCCTCGGTCGCGTCGGCGCCGCCGGCGCTCGCCCTCATCGATCGGGTGCGCGACCGGTTGCGCGCTGAGGGCATCGACCCGGGGCAGCATCCGGATGCGGCGGAGCGGGTGACGGCGGCCGAGGTGCGTCATCACAACGACTTCGCGCTCGCGCGCGGCGCGGCGCCGGTGGACGACGAGGCGTCGATGGTGCGGCAGGTCCTCGCGACCTTGTCGGGGTACGGGCCGCTGCAGGCGCTGCTGGATGACCCGAGCGTCGAGGAGCTGTGGATCAACGCCCCCGACCGCATCTTCGTGGCGCGGGGCGGACGCAGCGAGCGGGTCGCGCTGACGCTGACCGAGGCGCAGGTGCGCGACCTGGCCGAACGGATGCTGCACGCGACGGGGCGCCGCGTCGACCTGAGCCAGCCGTTCGCCGACGCATCCCTCCCTGACGGTTCCCGCCTGCACGTCGCGATCCCCGACATCACTCGGCACTGGGCGGTGAACGTCCGGAAGTTCCTGCGCAGCCACCGCACCCTCGATGACCTCGTCGCCCTGGGGTCGCTGCCGCAGCGCGAGGCGGATATGCTGCGCGCAGCCGTCGCGGGGGGATGCACGATCGTCGTCTCGGGGGCCACGCACGCGGGCAAGACGACTATGCTCAGCGCGCTCGTCGGAGCCGGCCCGTCCGAGCACCGCGTCATCACGGTCGAGGAGACGTTCGAGCTCGCTGTCGACCTTCCCGACACCGTCGCCCTCCAAGCCCGCCAGCCGAGTCTGGAAGGCGGCGGCGAGGTCGCTGCGGCGGCTGGTGAAGGAAGCGCTGCGGATGCGTCCCGACCGGCTCGTGATCGGCGAGGTGCGCGACGCCGAGGCGCTCGACCTGGTGCTCGCGCTCAACACGGGAGTGCCGGGGGCGGCGACCATCCACGCGAACTCCGCGTCAGACGCGCTGCGCAAGCTCTCCGCGCTGCCACTGCTGGCCGGCCGCAACATCGACCTCGCCTTCGTACGCGCGGCGCTCGCCGCCTCGGTCGATCTCGTCGTGCACTGCGAACGCCATCCGGACGGGCGGCGCCGAGTCGCGGAGATCGCCGCGCCGACCGGGGCGGTGGTCGACGGCGAGATCGTCGTGAAGCCGGTCTACCGGAGCCGGCCGTGACCGTCGTCTGGGGTGCTCTGCTGGGCGCCGGAGTGGTGCTCGGTGTTTCTCCGTGGGTCTGGCCACGCCGCGAGCCGAGGGTACGGCGCGCGCGGGCCGGTGATGGTCGGACGCAGGCCCTCCTTCAGGCTGCCGGGTTCGCGCACGCGCCGGGCGGGCGGCTCGTCGTGTTCAGCATCGGCGCGGCGGCGCTCGCGGCGGCGACCGCGTGGCTGGTCACTGCGGTGCCGGCGGTCGGTGCGGTTGCGGGAACCGGGGGTGCCGTCGCCCCGACCGCGTGGCTGCGGGCACGAGCGCGTCGCATCCGCCGCGCTCGCCGAGCCCTGTGGACGGACGTCTGCGACCTGCTCATCGCATCGGTGCGCGCGGGCATGTCCCTGCCCGACGCCCTCGCCTCGGTCGCCGAGAACGGTCCGCCGCCGCTGCGCGCGGCGTTCCGCGGATTCGCCCGCGATATCGCGGCATCCGGTCACTTCGACTCCAGCGCCGCGCGCCTGCAGGCGACCCTTGCCGACCCGGTCGCCGATCGCATCATCGAGACGCTGCGGATGGCCCGTCAGGTGGGCGGCTCCGAGCTCGTCCCGGTGCTGCGGGCGCTCGCCACGTCGGTGCGGACCGAGTCGACGCTGCGGTCCGAGATCGAGGCGCGCCAGTCCTGGATCCACGGCGCCGCGGTGCTGGGGCTCGTCGCGCCGTGGGTGATCCTCACCCTGCTCGCGCTGCGCCCCGAGGGTGCGCGCGCCTACGGGAGTCCCGAGGGCGGTGTCCTCATCCTCGTGGGGGCCGCGGTGTCGTTCAGCGCGTACCGGATGATGCTGCGCATCGGCCGCTTGCCCGAGCCGCGGCGGTGGACGCGATGACCGCCGCGACGGATGCGGCCGTGTCGGTGCTGCTCGGTGCCGCAATGGCAGCGGGTGTGCTGCTGATGGCGACACGGATGCCGCGCTGGGCGGCGCCCACGCTCGCGCGCCGCATCGCGCCGTATGTCCGCGACATCGCCGACCCCCGGGGACTCACACCTCTGGAGCCCGTCGTCCCGGGGGCGGCGGGCTGGATGAGGGGACCGAGGCGATGGATCGAGGCCGTCGGCGACACCGCCTCGGCGCAGCGGCTGCTCCGCCAGGCCGGGTGGTCGGTCTCGGTGACGGGCTTCCGCGCGCGGCAGCTGTTCGCGGGTCTCGTCGGTCTGTTCGGGGGAGCGGGCGCGGTCGTGGCGCTCGCCGTCGCGGGACAGGCGTGGGCCGGCACCGCGCTGCTGCCGGTCGCGACCGCCTGCGGCGCCGTGCTCGCGTCGCACCTGATGCTCGTCGCCGCCGCGCGCCGGCGACTGCGCCGCATCCGCGAGGACGTGCCGATGGTGCTCGAATTCTTGGCACTGTGTCTCGCGGCGGGAGAGAGCCTGCTCGACGCTCTTCGTCGCGTGGGCGAGATCGGTGCCGGTGAGCTGACGGTTCAGGTACGCGATGCCGTGCTCGCCACGACGACCGGCTCGATGCTGACCGATGCCCTCCGCGATCTCGCCCGCACCGCCGACGTCGCGAGCGTCGGGCGCGCGGTCGACCAGCTCGTCGCCGCGATCGACCGCGGTGCGCCGCTGGCCCAGGTGCTGCAGGCGCAGGCGGCGGACGCGCGCGAGGACGCCAAGCGCGGTCTCATCGAACAGGGCGGGCGCAAGGAGATCCTCATGCTGCTGCCACTGGTCTTCCTCGTGCTGCCTCTGTCGGTCCTGTTCGCCGTCTTCCCCGGCATCGTCATGCTGCGGCTGGGGATCTGACCCTGAGAGAGAGGAGAAGCATGCGTGCTTCCCGACGGGCGGCCCTCGCCCGCACACACCCGACCCTGCGCGAGGACGATCGCGGCGACGTCCCCGGCTGGGTGCTCGTCACCCTCATGACGGCGGGGCTCGTCGTCGTGATCTGGGCGCTCGCCGGACCGGCGCTGTCGAACCTCTTCGAGCAGGCGATCGCGCGGGTGTCGGGGCTGTGACGTGAGGCTCGCTTCGGATGAGCGGGGCTCGGCGGCCGCGGAGTTCGTGATGGTCGGCGCGCTGCTCACCGTCCTCACCCTCGGCGTCCTCCAAGTCGCGCTCGCCGTCTACGTGCGGGCAGTGGCGCATGACGCCGCGATCGACGGGGCCTACCACGCGTCGCTCGCCGACGTACCCGACGACGCAGGCGGCGATCGGGCGCGCGAGATCGTCGCCCGGACGATCGGAGGGGAACTCGTCCAGGGGGCCGACGTGCGCCGCACCTCATCGCGCGGCTACCCGGCGATCGAGGTGTCGCTGCGCGTCACGGTGCCGCTCGTCGGTCTGCTCGGAATACCCGGCGGGTGGGAGGTGACAGCCCATGCGCCGGCCGACGAGACCGGTTGAGGGCCGGTGGGCCCGGGCGGTCCGTCCGACCGAGGAAGGGTCGGCGTCGTTGGAGTTCCTGGTCGCCGGGCTGATCCTGCTCGTCCCGATCGCGTACCTCGCGGTCGCGTTAGGCGTCGTGCAGACCCACGCGTGGGCCACTCAAGCCACGGCGCGGCACGTCGCTCGCGCGATCGCCCTCGCGAGCGGACCGGATGCCGCGGACGGGCGCGCTGAACGCATCGCCCAGGCGATAGCCGACGAGTATGGCGTCGAGGCGGGCGCCATCGACCTGAGCGTCTCGTGCCCGACCTCGGGCGCCTGCCCCCAGGCCGGAGGCCTCGTCACCGTGACGGCGCGCACGGAGGTGCCGCTGCCACTGCTGCCGCCGGTGCTCGGGCTCGACCGCTGGGCACGAGTTCCCGTCGAGGCGGTCGCGGTGCAGCGGATGTCGCGCCTCTGGGGGACGCGATGAGCCACCGCTCGCCCTGCCGTGGCAGCGCTCTGCGTCGGGAGGAGGACGGCAGCGTGCTGATCCTCGCGCTCGGATACGCGGCGCTGGCGGTCGTGCTCGTGCTCGTCACCATCGACGCGTCGAGCCTGTACCTCGCCCGCAAGCACGCCGACACCGTGGCGGATGCCGCTGCCCTGGCCGCTGCGGACGGCTTCACGGTCGTGGTCGACGGGGGCGCGGCATCCGCTCGTCTCGATCGGGGCGCGGTCGAGGATCTGGCTCGGCAGGTTGTCGGCGCGACCCCCGGCGCGGCGCTGGTACGTGCGGACAGCCCCGACGGCCTGTCCGCGCGCGTGACCGTCGCGACGACCTGGCATCCGCCGGTGTCGACGCTGTTCGTACCCGAGGGAGTGCGGATCGAGGCGACCGCGACCAGCCGAACCGTGCTGCAGTGAGGTGCCCCAAATAGTCCGGAACGCGCCCACCCCCTTTCCGGGTGGGCCACGATGGATATGGTCGGAGAACGGACTATGCGTGGAGGGGGAGCCCACTCATGACTCAGCAGATCGCATCCAACGACGAAGCCGTCGCACGGCTGGGACTGATGGACAGTCCGCCCGAGGAGCGCTTCGACCGCATCACCCGGCTCGCGCGCGAGCGCTTCCAGGTCGACTTCGCGGTCATGAACGTCGTGAACTCCGAGACGGTCTTCACGAAGTCGCAGCCGTCCACCTCGAACTTCCGGCACACGCCCATCGAGGACTCCTTCTGCGGTGAGGCCGTCAAGCAGCCGGCCGTTCTCGAGGTGCCCGACGGCCGCGCCGATCCGCGGTTCGCCGACCGGGCGATCGTCGCCGAGCACGGCATCCGGTTCTACGCCGGCTACCCGATCCACACCGAAGCCGGGGAGACCGTCGGCACCCTGTGCCTGCTCGACTCGTCGCCGCGCGAGCTCACCGAGTCCGACCGCGAGGCGTTCGAGCAGCTCGGTCTGTGGGCGCAGGCCGAGATGCGGATGGACGACCCCGCAGACGACCCGGATGCCGCCGCCCCGGGCGACCCCGCGGCGAACGAGCGCGATCCTGCGGCAGCCACGGCGCGCGCGGATCAGCTGGCGGGCGGCGAGGTGCGCCTGGCGTCGCTGGCCATCCCGTACGGCCGTGTCAGCGGCGACCGCAGCAGCTGGCAGCAGGTGGGCGATCGCATCATCGTGACGCTGGCCGACGTCATGGGCAAGGGCGAGCTGGCGGGCGGCTTCGCCGAAGAGCTCATCGCCGCGCTGCAGGACCGTGCGCACCTCGAGCCCGTCGAGGCGATGCTCTCGGTCGAGGAGTTCGCGCGTCACGAGCCCCGCTACCGCGAGACGTTCGCGACCCTCTTCCATGCCGTCATCGATCCGCGCTCGGGCCGCGTCGCCTACGTCGACGCCGGGCACGGCCTGACCCTGCTGCTGCGACCCGACGGCTCGACCGAGCGGTTGAGCTCGCGCAACCTGCCGCTGGGCCTGCGTCCCGCTGACGCCGCCTGGGAGGCGGGGGAGACGACCGTCGCTTCGGGGGACCTGATCGTGAGTGTGTCGGACGGCGCCCTCGACGCCTACGACTGCACGCTCGAGAGCCTTCGCCTCATCGGCGAGGACCTGCGGCGCGCCCGTGAGGCCGAGGCCTTCTTCGACCAGCTCGCGATCCGGGTGTCGGAGCACGTGATCGACGATGACGTCACCGCGGTGGTCGTCTCGGTGCGCTGATCCGGCCGCGCACCGAGACGCCGCTCAGCGGGGAATGACCGAGAACAGGAACTTCCGCTTCACCATCACCAGGATGATGGCGATTACAGCGGTGTGGATGAGCGTTCCCTGCCAGAAACTCTCGCGGTCGAGACCGGGGATGTTGGCGACGGCCAGCACGAAGAACACGTGCACGATGAACACGTACAGACTCGCCTGGCCGAGGGGGATCCAGAGCCAGCCCATGATCTTGTCGATCGGCTTCCACGCGACCGTCAGCACCGCGTAGCTGCTGACGAGGACGAGCGGCAGGTCGATGAGCCGGCCCCAGTGCAGGTCGATGCGCTGGTAGCCCGAGTCGTACAGCATCCCGTAGAGGTCCGCGGGGAAGGGCGTCGGCGTGAACCCGAAGCGGTCGCCCGCCCACAGGTAGACCAGGAACCCGGCGTACGTGACGACGAACACGCCGACCAGGATCTTGCCGGGCCGCGAGGTGAGCGCGGCGATGATCTGCCGCCGGTAGTACCCGATGACGAGCCCGTGCGTGAACAGCACCTGCCAGGCCAGCAGCGGGAACACCGCGTTGAACTGCGACGGCAGCGGCGCGAAGTCGGGGACGAATACGTGCACGGCGTACAGGCCCCAGCTGGCGGCGAGCACGAGCCACCACATCCGCCGTTTGATGAGCCACATGATGGCGGGATACGCCAGGCTCAGGACGACGAACAGGCCCATGATGTTGAAGGGCCAGGGCCCCATCTCGAGCAGGAGGAACTGGCGCACGGCGTACCAGGGCGGGGGGTAGTCGAGCAGGCGATCCGCGTTCGGATACAGGTCGTAGACCCGGCCCGTCGTCGCTTCGCCGTCGGCTCCGGTGCCGCGGTCGGTGAACGTCGTGACCGGCGTGGCGTCGATGAACGGCACGAAGCTCAGGATGAACACGAGAAGGATGACGGCCAGCGCGACGAGGTACTGCTTGCGCGCCCGGGCCCACGCGCCCACAGCTGCCGCCCACTCGCCTCCGCGTCTGATCGCTGCCGGGAAGACCATCCCGAGCACGATGCCGCTGAGCAGGACGAACAGCTCCGCACCGGTGATCGCACCGATGACGTTGAGCGATGCCAGCGAATACGGGCTGAGCACCTCGATGTGCGTGACGACGACGACGATGATGACGAACCCGCGCACCATGTCGATCCGCAGGTCACGCGTGGCCGAATCGTCCGGATAGCGCCAGGCGGGGCGCAGCCGTCCCACGATCCCCGAGATGAGGTAGGCGACGGCGAGCACGGCTGCGCTGCCCGTGATCCAGTTCATCTCGTTGTTGCCCTGGCGTACCTGCACGGTGCTCGCCGATCCCTGCTGCGGGGTGATCACCTGGGTAATCGGGCCCCACCGGACGTCGGCGGCGTCGAGGTCGGTCCGCAACGCAGCAGCGAGCTCGCTCGAGGCGGTCACCCGCCAGTCCACCTCGTTCGCGCCGGCCTCGGCCTCGCGCCGGACCGTCTCGAGCCAGGTGATCGCGTTCAGGCGAGGGCGGGATGCCGCTTCGGCCAGCACCTGCTCCCACCAGCCCTGTTTGACCGCGAGTTCGGAGTCGCCGGGCAGGGAGGGGTCGTACAGAGCCCCGGTGTCGAGCAGCAGCGGACGATCCTCGCCGACCACGAAGCGGTCGTAGAAGGACTCGGACTGCGGCACCGTGTAGCCCCAGCGTTCGGCGAAGCGCTCGGCGACCTCGCCCGGTTCGGGCGCTTCGTTCGCCTGCAACGGCACGTCGCGCCCCGCGGCGGCGCCGGCCTCGCCTTTGCCGAAGTAGAACATCGTGAGCCCGACGCGGTCGACGGCGTCGGGGTCGGGGAAGTACGGACCGTAGGGGTCGTCGGCTTCGGTGAGCAGACCGTCGCCGTCCGTGTCGAGCAGCCGGCGGTCCGTCGCCGTCAGATCCTCGAGTCGTCCGTCCGCCCGCTCGAACGGGTAGCCCGCCCCGTAGGAGGGGGCCCATACCATCTCGGCATCCGAGTCCCCGTCGTGCACCGCGTCGGCGACCGTCTCGAAAGCACGCACGAACTCGCGGGGCTGCTGTCCCCACTCCTCCCACGAGCCGTTCATCTCGGGTGCGAACCGGACGAGCTGGTGGGTGCCGTAGTCACGGTGCACCCTCTCGAGCATCTCGTTGAAGGTGTCGGCGTCGTCGGCGGTGAGATCATTCAGCTTGATGCCGGGCTCCATGCTCAGCACGAGCACGGCTCCCTGAGCGGATGCGGAGGTGGCCGCGCGCATCCAGTCCTGCCGCGCCCGCTCGTCGAGCGGGTAGGCCAATCGGATGGAGTACATCGCCGGCGTCTCGCCGAGGCGATCGGCGTACCCGTCGGGGCCGTCGGCGCCCCAGTCCAGTTCGGCGCCCCACCACAGCCCGTCGTCCGCCGGGTCGCCGACGGCCGCATGGGCGGCGGGCGCTGCGATGAGCAGCGCGGCGACGACCAAGCCGATCGCCGAGAGGAGGCGGCCGAGCGCGCGCTTCAGCCTCGGCGGCACTCGATGCTCCAGATGTTCCGCCCGCCCTCGTGGCGGTACTCCAGCCGGTCGACGCTGGCGAGCGCGAGGGCGAGCCCACGGCCGTCCTCGGCGCCCTCTTCCGCCATCGTCACCGCGCTGAGGTCCAGCTCCGCCGGCTGAGCGTCATCCTGGAACGTGGCCGTCAACGCCGCCTCATCGGCAACGAGCTCGACCGTGAAGTGGCGTCCTTCGGCACCCTGAGCGGCAACGGTGTGCTCGACGATGTTGCCGGCGATCTCGACGACGGCGGTCTCGAACGCGAACCGGACCCGGGGGTCGACCTCGCCGACTTCCTCGAACCATTCCAGGAGCAGGTCGTGGACCGCTTCGACGCTCTCGAGCGAGACGTCCGCGAGGAGCGAGCGCTCGATCTTGTCAGCCACCGAGGGCCTCCTCGACGGTCGCGCGGGGCCGCAGGACGCGGTCGAGGTTGGTCAGGCCGAGCACCATGGTGATCTGCTCGGTGGGCGCCGCGAGGCGCAGGTCCCCGCCGGCTTGGCGCGCCGACTTCAGGCAGGCCACGAGCGCGCCCAGCCCCGACGAGTCGATGAACTGCAGATCCGACAGGTCGACGACCACAAGGGAGTCGGGGGCGGCGCTGATCTCCTCGTTGACCCGCTCGCGGAACTCGCGCGCCGACACCATCGTGAGGCGGCCGTGCGGTCGCACGACCCGACCGTTGTCTCGCACGTCGATATCGAGATCGATCATGGGTCAGTTCTCCTTCAGTTCGAGGTCCGAGGGCGGCGTGTAGAGCACGGCGCGGATGATGATGCTGAACACCATGAGGTCGTACAGCACCCAGACGATGTTGACGAGCGGCGCGATTCCCTCGGCCTGCCCCACCGCGTAGCGGATGGCGACCGCGACGAGCGAGAGCACCAGCGCGGCCATGGCGATGAGCTGAGGCCGCACGAGATCCCACCGGGGACGTCCCTCGGCCGCGCGTGTCTTGGGTGTGACCGAGAAGCCGAGCGCGCGGCCGCGGTAGACGTTGCCGAACGCCGTCGTCACGGATCGGATCCACACCGGGAACAGCGCCAGCGAGTACTGCGCGCCGCGCCATGTCGGTCTGCCGTTGGCGACGACGAGGAACAGCAGCTGGTTGAGCACGAAGAACGGGATGAAGCGGACGAAGAAGTCCACGCTCCAGGCCTGCACCGGCATGACGCCGAACGAGAGGTACAGCACCGGCGCGGCGATGTACACCAGCCCCGCGAAACCGGCCAGATAGCTCCACATCGTGCCGAAGTACATGATGCGCTGGCCCCAGCTCAGGCCGCGCTGCACGAGCGGGTTCTCGCGGAACATCACCTGCATCGTGCCCTGCGCCCAGCGCAGTCGCTGCGTGAGCATGGTCGGCAGGTCCTCGGGGGCCAAACCCACCGCGAGCACCTCGTCGTGGTAGACGGATTTCCAGCCGAGGCCGTGCAGTCGCATGGAGGTCGCCATGTCCTCGGTGACCGAGATGGTGGCCAGCGGCATGATCGCCTGAGCCTCTTCGTCGCGGCCGACCTCGAACGACGAGACCAGCATGCTGATCGATTCCAGTGCGCCGAGCGGCGAGAGGCTGCGGTCACCGAGGGCGTCGAGGGTCACCTCGTCGATGACCGCGAGCGCTTCGGTGTCGCCGGTGATCTCGGCGAGGGCGCGCAGCTCATCGCGGACGCTCGCCAGGTCCTGATCGGTGAGTTCGCGGCGCACCCGATCGATGCGGGCCTGGAAGGCGTAGGTCACGTCCGCCAGAGCGTCGCCGCGGGCGATCTCCACCTTGACCTCGTCGAGGGCCGCGCCCACCGCGTCGAGCGCCGCCGCGATCCGCGGATCGTCGCCGTGCTCCTGGCGAGCCCGGGTGAGGATGCGGCGCGACGATCGGACACCGCGGTTGACGGCGAGGGTGACCTCGTCGACGTATCGCGACACGCCCAGCTGCATGAGCGCCTCGCGCCGCAGGATCGCGTTGGAGCCGCAGAAGAAGGCGGCGTTCCAACCGTCCTTCGACTGCTGGATCGGGCCATAGAAGAGGGGCGCCTGGCTGCCGAGAGGGTCGCTCGGGGGAACGTTGACGAACCACTGCGGCGTCTGCACCAGCGCGACGCCATCGTCCTCGAACCACCCCAGCGTGCGGTCGAGGATCTGCGGCTTGGGGATCTGATCGGCGTCGAGGATGAGCAGGAACTCGCCCTCGGTGACCATGAGGGCGTTGTTGAGGTTGCCGGCCTTGGCGTGCCGCGGCCGGTCGCGCCAGGCCTGCGAGCGGGTGATGACGCCGATGCCCTCGGCCTCGGCGAGGGCCCGGAGCTCGGGGCGGTCGCCGTCGTCGAGGATCCAGGTCTGGTGCGGGTACCGGATCTCGAGAGCCGCCCGGGCGGTGCGCATGACGAGGTCGAGCGGCTCGTTGTACGTTGTCACGAGCACGTCGACAGTGACCGGACGGGTGATGGGGGGAGCGTCATGGCGCTCGCGCAGCCGCCACGCCCCGAGCGCGAAGATCAGCGAGTCGATGAGGCTGTACGTCTCGGCGACCACGAGCGGTACGGCGATCCACCACGCTTCCCAGTTGACGGAAGCCAGCCAGCGCCAGGCGATGTAGTTGATGCCCGAGGCGGCGGCGAGCACGATGACGAGACGGATCAGCGCCATCCGGCGCGTCGCCGACCGGGCGCGGCGCATGTTCTCGCGTCGCGTCTCCTGTCGGTGCACGGTCGTCTCGAAGACCATCGATCTCCCTCGGTCGCTCGACAACTTATCCGGCTGCCCAGAGTGGCACGAAACGGCTTGCGTGGCGACGATGTGTCAGACGAAGATGTGCCTCAGCAATGCGCGGCGACGTGTTCGGGATCGCCGGCCACGGTGAGCGCGCGGTCGCGCAGGACGACCGAACGCGGCGTCTCCGGATCGTCGCAGATCTCCGACCACGCCCGCGGCAGGTTGTCGGTGTACTCGATGTCGATCAGCGCATCGCCGTAGACGGCGGTGTAGTCGCCGCACTCGCTGTACGCCGCGCACTCCTCGACGACGGCGAAGTCGAAGCCCGCCTCATCGCGCAGAAGGGGCGCGTGCTCCGCGGCGTTCTTCTGGCCCGCCGCGAGTCCCGCGTCGTGGGCGACGGCGACGAAGGCGCTTGCGAGGGCGAGGTTGCCGTCGATGTCGAGCAGGCCCTCGGAGCGGGTGAACGAGTCGAGGTTGTCGAACTCGACGGCGTCGAAGCCCGCCGCCGCGCAGCCCCGGATCCACGGCTCCACGAGCGCGAGGATGCGGTCGCGCTTCTCGGCCGTCGAGGTGTCGAGCAGGATCTCGTCGGGCCAGTCGGGGTCGACGAGCGGCTCGCCATCGACGGTAACGAGCAGCTCGGGGTCCCACAGCTGTCGCTCGTTCGGCTGCGTCTGGAAGCCGTTGACGTAGCAGATGGAGTAGCGGCCCTCCGCGGGTTCGGCTTCGCGGTCGCGCCCCACGATTCCGACGCCGGCGGCCGGCTCGTACGCGCCGCCCAGCTGATAGTCCGGTTGCGCGCCGGCGGGCGGCCGGACGACCTCGACCGCCGGAGATGCGTCCGCGGAGACCTCGCCGGCGTCTTTCGTGCTCGCGGGAGCGGCATCCGTTCCTGCGCTGGAGCAGCCGACGAGCGCGGTGAGCGCGAGGAGGAGGGCCCCCGCGGCGAAGGCCGTCCGGGCGGGCGGGGCGAAGGTGCTGCGGCGCGTTCGTCTCATGGTCGATCTCCGTTCCGCGCGCGCGGCACGAACCGCGGTACCCAGCGGATGAACCCGATCGCCCCCACCAGCCCGACGCCGCCCATGACCGCTGCCGCGACCGGCAACGACGCGATCGCGGTGATGCCCGACACCAGCAGCGGAGCGGCGGCGCCGCCGGCGTCGGTGAGCGTGCGCCACGACCCGAGGAAGGGCGCCGGATTCGCGACGGGCGCGACGTCCGCCCCGAGGGTCAGCAGGATGCCGCTCGACAGGCCGTTGCCGACGCCGAGGACGGCCGCGAACAGCGCGAACCACAGTTCCGGCTGCTCGCTGGCTGCCGTCAGTCCCAGAGCGATCAACCCGGAACTCATCAGGAGCATCGCCGGCAGGGCGGCCCAGAGCCGGCCGAACCGGTCCATGACCTGTCCGCTGGCGTAGAAGAGCGCGAAGTCGATCGCTCCCGAGACGCCGACCACGAGGGCGATCGTCGACCCGTCCAGTCCGATCGCGACACCCCACAAGGGCAGCAGCACCTGGCGGGTCGAGCGCAACGCCGAGAGCGACGCTGCCGCGACGCCCAGCCGTGCGAGGACGTCGCGATTGCGCCAGGCCGTCCGGACGACGCCGGTGCCGGGCGTGCGCCGCGTGCGGACGGGGGCGGTGGTGATCGCCTCGCCGTCGACGGTGCGCGCGACCGCGGGCGGCGGACCCAGCCGCTTCTCGGGCTCGGGCCCGAACGCGACGAGGACGATCATCGCGATCAGGCAGATGCCGAAGAACCAGATCGTCGCATGCTCGTCGCCGAAGATCCACAGCAGCGCCGCCGCGATGAACGGGCCCACGAACATGCCGAGCCGGAAGCTTCCGCCCAGCAGCGACAGCGCGCGGGCCCGGAATGTCAGCGGCACGCGCGTCGTCATGAACGCGTGACGGGCGACCCCGAAAGCGGCCGCGCAGATGCCGATGAGGAAGACGGATGCCGCGAAGACGCCGAGCGCGGGCGCGAGGGCCATCGCGCCGAGGCCGACGAGGGCGAGCAGGCCCGCGATGATCATGGTGGCGCGTTCGCCGATGCGCGCGACGGCCCACCCCGCGGGGATGTTGCCGCAGAGCTGGCCGACGACGAGGGCGGAGGCGACGAGCGCGGAGGTTGCGACGTCGGCCCCGAGCTGGACCGCGATGACCGGGATCAGGGGGATGACGGCGCCTTCGCCGAGGCCGAAGAGGGTCGTGGGCCCGTAGATCATCGGGGCGAGTCGCCAGAGAACTCGTCGGATCGGCTCGTTCGCGTCGCTGGCTGGCATCTCTTCCACGTTACTCTGGAGTGCCATGCTCGAATTCGATATCTCCGCCGACATCCAGGCCTTGCGCTCCACGTTCGCCGACATCCAGGCCGTGGTCGACGTCGAGGCGCTCCAGGCCGAGATCGCGCGCCTGTCCGAAGAGGCCGGCGCCCCCGACCTGTGGGACGACGTCGAGAAGGCGCAGAAGGTCACGAGTGCTCTGAGCCACCGCCAGGCCGAGCTCAAACGCGTCACCGACGTCGAGCGCCGCCTCGACGATCTCGACGTGCTCGTCGAGCTCGCTGTCGAGATGGACGACGAGGAGTCCGCGGACGAGGCCCGCAAGGAGCTCGCCCAGCTCGAGGACGTCATCGGTCAGCTCGAGGTCCAGACCCTGCTCGACGGCGAGTACGACGAGCGCTCCGCCGTCGTGACGATCCGCTCCGGCGCGGGAGGCGACGACGCCACCGACTTCGCCGACATGCTGCTGCGCATGTACCTGCGCTGGGCCGAGCGTCACAAGTACCCCGTCAAGATCATGGACACCTCGTATGCCGAGGGCGCCGGGATCAAGTCGGCGACGTTCGAGGTCGATGCGCCCTACGCCTACGGAACGCTCTCGGTCGAGGCCGGTACGCACCGCCTCGCGCGCATCAGCCCCTTCGGTTCGGCCGACAAGCGCCAGACGAGCTTCGCAGCCGTCGAGGTCATCCCCGTGATGGAGGAGGCGCAGGAGGTCGACGTTCCCGAGAACGACATCCGCGTCGACGTCTTCCGCTCGTCCGGCCCCGGGGGTCAGTCGGTCAACACCACCGACTCCGCCGTGCGCATCACGCACATCCCGACGGGCATCGTCGTGTCGATGCAGAACGAGAAGTCGCAGATCCAGAACCGCGCCGCCGCGATGCGGGTCCTGCAGACCCGCCTCATGCTGCTGCAGCGCGAGGAGGAGGCCGCGAAGAAGAAGGAGCTGGCGGGCACGATCACCGCGAGCTGGGGCGACCAGATGCGCTCGTACTTCCTCTACGGCCAGCAGCTCGTGAAGGACCTGCGCACCGGTCACGAGGTCGGCAACCCGTCCACCGTGTTCGACGGCGACCTCGACGGCTTCATCGCCGCCGGCATCCGCTGGCGCAAGCGCAAAGACGACGACGCCTGATCAACCCCTGAGGTGCGGATGCCGCGCCGCGCGGGTGTCGCGTCCTCGTTCCGCCGCACCGCCGCTTAGGCTCGTCGAGTCATGATCCGGTTCGAACACGTCAGCAAGCGGTATCGCGGCACCTCGAAGCCCGCGCTCAGCGACGTCGACTTCGAGATCCAGCGCGGCGAGTTCGTCTTCCTCGTCGGCGCGTCCGGATCGGGCAAGTCGTCGTGTCTGCGGATGATCCTCCGCGAGGACGTCGCGAGCGAGGGGCGCGTCGTCGTCCTCGGCCGCGACCTGCGGGGCCTGTCGACGCGGAAGGTTCCGTACTTCCGGCGACACATCGGCGCCGTCTTCCAGGACTTCCGGCTGCTGCCCAACAAGACGGTGTTCCAGAACGTCGCGTTCACGCTGCAGGTCATCGGCTCGTCCCGAGCGTTCATCTCGCAGGCGGTGCCCGAGGCGCTGGCGCTCGTCGGCCTCGCCGGCAAGGAGAAGCGCCTGCCGCACGAGCTTTCGGGCGGTGAGCAGCAGCGCGTGGCGATCGCCCGTGCCATCGTGAACCGGCCGCAGGTGCTGCTCGCCGATGAGCCCACCGGAAACCTCGACCCCGCGACATCCGTCGACATCATGCAGCTGCTGGCGCGCATCAACGCCAACGGCACCACCGTCGTCATGGCCACGCACGAGGCCGGCTTCGTCGACCAGATGCAGCGCCGCGTCATCGAGCTCAGCGGCGGCGTCATGGTCCGCGACGAGGTGGGCGGCGGATACGGCGACACCTCCGCGCTGCCGAGCCTCAAGCCCGAGCCGGTGAAGGGCGCCGCCGCCGTCGCCGCGCTGACCGCGGTCCTGGAGCTGCAGCGAGAGATCGCCGAGACGCCTCCGGCGGCGCACGTGCCCGAGCAGCCCGAGACCGTCTCGGAGCCGCCGCCGCCCGTCGGCGAATCCACGCGTGCGATTCCGATCGTCGCGCCCGACATCGACCTGGCGGGGCTCGGTCTGCCCGACGTCGCCAAGAAGCTGGGTCTCGGTCAGAAGGATGACCGGGGCGACGAAGTGGGGCCCACGTCATGAGAGTCGGTCTGATCCTCGGCGAGGCCCTGACGGGACTGCGCCGCAACGCCTCGATGGTGATCTCGGTCGTGCTCGTGACGTTCGTGTCGCTGACGTTCGTGGGTGCCGCGATGCTCATGCAGATGCAGATCGGCAAGACGAAGGACTACTGGGTCGATCGCGCTCAGGTCGCCGTCTACATGTGCCGTGAAGATGCGACGGTGCAGAACTGCGCCGACGGTGCCGCCACCGAGGAGCAGCTCGCGGCCGTCGCCGAACGGCTGTCGTCTCCCGCGCTCGAGGGCGTCGTCAGCGGCGTGCGATTCGAGAGCAGCCAAGAGGCGTACGACAACGTCCTGAACCTCATGGGGCAGGACTACTCCGAGTTCGTCAGCGCCGAGCAGCTCAACAACACGTACTGGGTGAACCTCGTTGATCCCGCGCAGAGCGATGTCATCAGCGAGGCATTCAAGGACTTCGACGGCGTCGAAGAGGTCGCGAATCAGTTGCAGTACCTCGATCCGCTCTTCTCGGCGCTGACCGTCGCGACCTACGTGGCCATCGGTATCGCGGGCCTCATGCTCATCGCCGCGGTGCTGCTGATCGCCACGACCATCCGACTGTCCGCCTACGCCCGGCGGCGCGAGCTCGGCATCATGCGCCTCGTCGGCGCGTCCAACCGGTTCATCCAGACGCCGTTCATCCTCGAGGGTGTCTTCGCTGCGCTGATCGGATCGGCGCTGGCCAGCGCCGCGATCGTCGCGATGGTGCAAGTCGGGGTGGGGCAGTACCTGTCGTCGCAGATCGACTTCGTGACGAACTGGGTGAATCTCGGCGACGTCGCGCTCGTGGTGCCGGCCGTCATCGTGCTGGGCGTCCTGCTCGCGGCGGTCTCGGCGGGCTTCGCGATCCGCCGCTGGCTGCGCACCTGACGACGGACGTCGACTCGCGCCCCCCGCTGCCCGTAGACTGTAGGGCTGCGTCCGTGCAGCACAGGAAGGAGGCGCGCCATGCCGAGGGAACAGGGTGAGAAGCTCGTCGCGAGCAACAAGCGCGCCCGCCACGACTACGCCATCGAGAAGACCTACGAGGCCGGTCTCGTACTGACCGGCACCGAGGTGAAGTCGCTGCGCCAGGGCCGCGCCAACCTCACCGACGGGTACGCGTACATCGACAACGGACAGGCGTTCCTCGACGCGGTGAACATCCCCGAGTACTCGCAGGGTCACTGGACGAACCACGCCGCCAAGCGAACGCGCAAGCTCCTGCTGCACAAAGAGGAGATCATCAAGCTCTCGCACGCCGTCAGCGCAGGCGGCTACACGCTCGTGCCGCTGCGGTTGTACTTCTCGGACGGGCGCGCCAAGGTCGAGATCGCGGTCGCGAAGGGCAAGCGCGAGTTCGAGAAGCGGCAGACGATCCGCGAGCGTGAGGACAAGCGCGAGGCCGAGCGGGCCATGCGCTCCCGGAACCGCCTCGGCGAGTAACCGCTCGCTGGCGGCAGCGTCCTCCGTCGAGGAAGTCCGGCGCCCCCTGCCTCACGGACGGGCTCACCGAGCGGTGAAGCGCCCTTCGACGGCTGCCGAGACGACGATCTCGGTGGGGCGCAGGTCGATTCCTCCGCTTCCGCCGTCGGCCGACAGCAGAGCCGCTCGAGCGAACGCGGGCGCCGGGGGCGCGGCATCCGCACCGCTCAACAGTCCGACGTCGGCGATCTCGGCGGGCTCGACGGTGCCGAGGCCAAGGGCGGCGGCGTAGGCCGAGGCGCGCGAGACGGCGACGCCGACGGCGGTCGTGGCGAGCTCTCGTTCGATGCGCGTGCGGGTGGCGGAAGAGAGCCGCCAGTCGACATTCGAGATGCGGAGGTTCGCGTCGTCGGCGAGGGCGCTGACCCATTCCCCGAGCGCGGCCACGTCGCCGAACGTCGCCGTGAAGTCGATGGTCGCGTGGTGGCGCATCTCCGACGCCCGGGCGTCGCCCTCCCACGGGCGGTCGGACCAGACCGACGTCGTGCCGCTCGACCACGCCGTCACGGAGCCGCGCTCGTGCAGCTCGCCGAGCCGGTCGCGTACGGTCGCGGCCGAAGCGCTCGCGCGGGCGACGACCTCCTCGCGCTCGGCGCCCTCGGTCGACACGCTGGCAGAGACCAATGCGAGCTCGGGAGCCGTGCGCTGCTCGGCTTCACCGCGGACGGAGATGAGGATGTCGGCCATGACCCGACTCTAGGCCGCGGCCCCGGGAATGGCGTGGGAACGCGATCGGTTGTAGTCTGTAGTGCTCGGGTGCTGCGGCATCCGAGGGAACAACTCCACAGTGCGACAGCGGCCCTTCACGCGAAGGCTCATGGGGATGATCGGTTTCGACATCGCCTGTGTGTCGGCGAGAAGCGGGCCGAGGATGCAGAGTTATCTCGTTAACGCTCTCTGCAAACCAATAAGTGCCGAATCCAAGCGCACTGACTTCGCCCTCGCTGCATAAGCGAGCCCGATAGTCCGTCAGACCGTGTGTGATCCCGCCACGGACCCTGGCGTCATCTAGGGATCTTGCTGCGTGACGGCGTCCGGACGTCACGCGGGACTCTTCCCGGACTGGGCCCGTCGACTTATGTGTCTGTACTGAAAGTCGGGGCCGAGCAGAACGCCTCTACAGACTGCGCCCGGAGAAGACGCCGTATCTCAGCGATGGACGGGGGTTCGATTCCCCCCATCTCCACCATTGCCGCTGTCGCTTCAAGTACTGTGCGGGGACCGCGGAAATTCAACGGTTCCCGCACAGTGCGTTATGGCTCGTTCGGGTGCGTTTGTGGACACTCTGCGGACTGGGTGCGGACTCGACCGACACGGCATACTGCTCGTCATGGAGCTCGAGCCCGACGATCACCGTCTCTACACCTACCGCGAGGCCGCAGCTCGTGTGCAGCGTGCAAAGCGCACGATCATCCGGTGGCAGGTCGACGGCATGCAGATGACGTGGGGCATCCGCGACGGGCAGCGGGTCCGCCTGGTGCGGGAGGACGTTCTCCTCGCGTACTGGCGGGCGAGCATGCGCACCGATCGGGGGAAGCGGGAGGACGTCGTGCGCGATCACGGCGGACGCTGGCGCTCACTCACATCCGTCGGATAAGCCTCGTCCTGCTGTTGCAGCCCACTCAGTGGGGCTCGATGGACACAGAAGCCCCAGCTGGCAAGTTGTTTCCACCTTCTACCCGCCCAGCACGCATAGCAGCATCGACCTCGCCGCGCTCGTAGCGAATGAGTCGCCCGATCTTGTGGAACGGGAGCACCTTGACCGCATCCTTGCGGCGCCAGTCCCGCAGCGTCGCGACGGGCACCTTCAGATACTCCGCGACCTCAAGCTCGGTCATGTACTCGAGACGTTCAGCGGACGCATCTTCCACCAGCTCTCCCGTGTGCTCGTAGTCGAACTCGGCGTCCAGCTCGGCTTCGAATTCAGCCTGAGCCTTCGCGATCGCCTTCTCCGTCTCCATGCGGATCTTCGCCTCGAGGTAGATCGCGGCCGCCGCGTGGATCGCGCGCGATTTCCGCATTCCCATCTCGAAGTCGCGCACCGAACCCTCATCGAGATACCTCTGCGCGTCAGCCCGAATGAGCGCCTCTAGCTCGTCAGTCATGGGCACGATGCTATGTGCCGTGGCGAGTGCTGTGCGCCTCGCTGACGGCCGATCTGAGGTCGGTTTGGGTGCGGTTTGGGAGCGCGATAAGGGGGGCTCTGTGACGCCCCCAGCCGCATGAACCCGCGGAATCTGGCCGGAGGGGGGTGGCGGAAAACGGGACAACCAATCCGGGGGGAGAGGAACACCTCCCCCGTGGTGGTCCCCCCTCCTGCCGTGTTGCTGGATTCTTGGCGGGGTGGGGTCAGGGAGCGTTGCTGAGCGGATCGCGGTGGAACGCGTACCGACGTTTCAGCGCTTGTCGGGGTCGAGCTCGAAGGTCAGGATGTAGTCGTGTGGGCCATCGAGGATCGGCCACTCTTCGAGCGGGATGTTGCGAGCTTTCGCAGCCATCCTGGCCGCTTCATCGAGTCGACAGTCCATGCAGACGAGTGTGTCGTTCTCGTCTACGTACGATGGGCCCCGCATCTCCTCGGGCTCCTCGAGCAGTTCGTCGTCGAGGGGCCCGAGGCAACGCGGGCAGGTGAGAGCATCCACGGATGTGAGCCTATTCGGCGGGTCCGTCAGCCGAGGCCGTGGGCGTCGAGTGCGCGGGCGAGATGCTCACGCTGCTCTCGAGCGATATCGCTCGGGTCGTAGGAGTAGTTGTCGCCGTGGTGATGAATCTCGATCACCGCGCGGTCGCCGTCGACGCGGGCCGGTTCCGCGCGGTCGCCGTCGACGCGGATGCGCTGACCGGCGACCACGCGATAGGTTGCAACGTCACCCGGCTCGACCGGAGGCGCCGTCTGCCAGGTCGCGGAGGGCACCTTCTCCACCGGGCCGCCTCCAGCTAGATGCAGCGCACCGTCCGCGAGCATTCGACGAAGACGGTAGATCGCGCCGTGCCCGCCCGCGGCTCTGACCTCCGCGGCGGTGAGCATGTGCTCACCGTTCGAGGCCATGACGGGCACGAGGTCGTCGCGAGGACCGCCGGGACCGATGATCGGACCGCCGTTCGCGCGCGGGATACCGCCCGACGTCGCCACCGCTACGCCGAGAGTGGCGCCGGCAGAGATGCTCGAGCGAAGGGCGCGGATGGCCTCTTCGGCGGGTGAGGTGTCGGCGTAGATGGTCGTCTCACCGTCAGGGATCGTGTTCACTCGATCGACAAGTGCCTGCACCTTCGACTGCTCGTCGGGCGCGTTCGAGAGAATCTCGGTGATCTCCGACTCCGGGATGCCGGCATACGCAGCGATGAGCTGCCACGTCTGCAGTTCGGTCAGTCCCATCGCCCGCAGTTGCTCGCTGAGCGCTCCGGCGCCGTTCCGCCACAGTTCCGATAGCTCGCTCTGTCCCTGGCCGGCGCTCGTCGCCGCGGTCTGCTGCGCGTACAGAGCATCAACCGCCGCACGAGTCTGATCTCCGAGAGCCGTCGCCGCCTCAGCACTGCCGTCCTGCGCCGCGGTGATGGAGTCGAGCGCCGAGGCGAAGTCCCGGCTTCGGTCACTCAGCTCCCCGAGGATGATCTGAGGATCGATGAACTCGTTGAACCGGTCCCGCATCTCCTCGAGCTTCTCGTTCCCGGCATCCGTGCTGTCGCCGAACGCCCGCATCGAGTCCTGCAACTCGTCGAGCTCGGTCGTGTCTGCGAAGGGAGCGATGATCCGCCGGGCGTTCTTGAGTCCCTCGACCATCTGCTCGAGCGGTCCCGAGACGAAGTCGCCGACGGCGGTGTTCGCTGCGATGCCGAAGTCGAGGGCGCCGTTGACGAGGTCCCGGAAGAACTGCAGGACCGGGCCCCGGTTGGAAGCGATCCAGTCGGCTGCGTCTCCCAGGGGTTCAGCGAACGCGGACGCGAGGGCCCCTTGGATGCCCTGCGCGGCGACCTCGATGCTTCGCCGTGCCTGCTCGATCTTGCTGGCGTCGTTGTCGGCGAGCGTGTCGAACATGCGCTGTGCGGAGCCGGCGACCCCGTCGAGCTGTTCCTCGGCGTTGCTGAGGTCGATCCTCGAGAGGTCGAGCTGCAGGTCCTCGAACTGGGTGCCGAGCAGGCCGACAGCGATCCGGTTCCGGTCGACCGGGTCGGTATCGCGCAGGCGATCGAAGATCGCGTCCAACGCGTCTCGCGCCGCTGGCCCGCCTTCGACGAACGCTCTCTGCATCTCATCGGGGAGAAGTCCCAGCTGGCCGAGGAATCCGGCCGTCGCGTCGTCGCCTTCGCGAATCCGGATGCCGAGCTCGCGGAGCGCATCAGCGAAGAAGTCGGTATTCGGCGCGCCGGCCTGCAGGCCCTGGTTGAGCAGCCCGAGCGTCTGCCCACCGGTGAGACCGATCGACTCGAAGGTCGACGCGTACTCCGACAGCGTGTCGAGAAGGTCCTCGCTGAGATTCACACCTTCCCGCTGACCGGTCGCGAGGATGTCGAAAGCTTCCTGCGCTGACCGCGCAAGGCCGCTGCGGAGAAGTTGCGTCACCGCCCGCGCGACGGGCTGGACGTCTTCCCCGAGAACGTCAGCGATACCGGCGAGCCCCTCAACGACCTTCTGCGACTGCTGAGTTGTCGCTTCCGCGTCGATGAGGTCGAACTGAATGGCGAGTCGGGTGAGATCCATGTTCGACTCGATCGACTCGCCGAACCCCGCCGCGTAGGCTTCGGCGGCGCCGCGGCCGACGCGCAGGGCGTTCATGTCGCTGAGGCCGGTGAGAGCCGCGAGGCGGTCGTACCCGGCTTCGACCTGCAGGCCGTTCTCGAACGCTTCCCGGAGCGCCTGGCCGGCCGCGTATCCGATCCCGACGACGGCGCCTGCGATGGGGATCGATGCGAGCGCCCCGACGATGCCGCTCGCGAGGTTTTCTCCTGCGTCTTCTCCGCCGGCGCTGCCCGCTTCGCCGGCATAGTCCGCGACGGCCCGGAGCTTCTGCCGAGCCCCCTCGTCGGCGACGTCGACTTCCATCGTCGCCCGCGCCCGCTTGAGCGCGTCGACCTGACTCTCGATCCGGGAGAGGCTGCGTTCCGCCCGACGGATGTCGGCGGACACGTCGAGTTCCGTCTCCACCGAACGGAGGTACTCGAGGCGTTTCTGCGTCCGGTCGAGGTTTTTCTCCGCTCCCTCGATGCGGGCATTCACCTGCAGGGCGACGTCCTTCGAGACGAGCTTCTTCGCTTCGTCCGTGACTCGATCAAGTCTTTCGAGGGCGTCCGCGGTATCCGCCTTCACCTTGAGGGGGTTCTTCTCGATCTTCTTCCCGGTGGCCTCGACGTTCTTGTCGGCCCGGGAGAGATCCTTGTCGTTGACGGTCAGGAGGACTTCGACTTCACCGGCGCGGTAGGTCATGATCTGCTCTCTCGTGTGTGTGCGCTCGTGGGTGTGGTTGAGGGGCTGACCCCGCCCAGCGTCAGCCCCTCATAAGGGGTGGTGAGACTCCCGCGGTGCGGACGTCCGATGCTCACCACCGCCGGACTCGCAGGCCCCAACCGGAAAGGACGGCGGGCGGGCAGCGAGCCCGGAATCAGGGGATCAGCCGCGACCCACGCGCGCGATCGCTGCGGCGGAGGGTGCGGCGTCGAGCGCCGCGGCGAAAGCGGCGTTCTCGGCGTCACGGTCGGCCCGGTTCGCCTCGGCCGCGGCGACAGCGGCTGCGCGCTGCTGCCGATCGCGCGTCGCGATCTTCTCCCCGACCTCAGTCGGGCTGTTCAGGCGGAGGCCGCGAGCCGCAATGGCGAGCCAGTCGAGGTGCGAGCGATACTGCGAGGTCACGAATCCCTCGTCGAGCGACCAGTTCTCGCCGGCTGCGAAGCAGACCGAGAAGTTCACGCTGTGCTGGCTGTTGTGCTGGTGAGCCGTGGGCAGCGTTGATCGGGTCGGTTCGACGGCGAAGATCGTCGTCATCGAGCGCCAGACGTCCGCGATGGGCTCGAGGGCGGCCTCTGCGTGGCGCAGGGCTCTCCATGCCTCGATGGCTGCCGGGGACTGCGTGATCACGTCATCCGACGTCGTCGCACTCGTGAAGCCGTGCTCCTGAGCGGCGACGAGCAGGGGCTTCGCGAGCTCGTCGAACCGGGGCCGGAGGTCCGAGACGATTCGGTCTAGCTCGGGGAGCGTCGCTTCGCGCATCTCGGCGAGGAGCTTCTCCGCGAAGGCGCTCGCTCCGGTGGCCAGGCCGTCCGGATTCAGGGCTCCGCTGCCGGCGTGCCGCCGAATCGAGAGATCCGTAATGAGGGGCCCGACCTCCTCCGGCGCGAGGTCGAGAAGCCTGGGAAGCGGCCGGTCGTCACGGAACTCGTCCGCGATGTCGAGCAACTCGAGGCCACGGACCAGCGCGGCGGGCGGTTCGACGTCGAACGATCGGCAGATCTCGACGAACTCCATCGCGCCGCCAACTTGGAGCTGGGGTGCAGTCATGCGGCGCATCAGAGGACCATCGCCTTCACGTGAGATCCCTCTACGGCGGACGTGAGGGCGAGGTAGACCGCGGCCCCGGCTGCGAGGGTGCGGACCTTGCCGCCCCCTGCCGCCTCGAGACGCTGGCCACGGGTGACGGCACCCGAGGCGGTCAGCTCGTGGATCGGCTTGCCGACCTCGACCGTGACCTTGTCGCCGATGGCAGCGTCGTGGCCGGCGACGCCGACGACCTTCGCCGAGCGCTCCGCTGCAGGAGCAACCGACATGTCGATGCTCCCGACCTCGACCGGGGTGCCTGCGGTGACAGCAGCCGTCACTCCGAAGGTGACGGTCTGGCCGGGACGGAACAGGGGCAGATACGACTTCGCCATGATCAGGCTCCCGTCTTCTCGAACAGCCGATCCCAGAGCGACTCCTCGCTCAGCGCGGGCGCTGCACCCTCACGGTCGAGCGCGCGGCCCGTGACCCGGGCGTAGAGCTGCTCATCAGCGGAGGGGGACGGCGCCGACTGCGCGCTGCGGCCGAGACGGGCGTCTAGCGCGGCCAGGAACTGCGCGTTCGACGCCGACTCCGGCAGCCCGAGACGGTCGGTGAAGTCCTTCCGGGTCACCCGGCGAGCGCCAGCGACAGCGACGACGGGTGACCCGTTCAGGAGGATGCGGGGATCGAACGTGGGATCGGACTCGATCCCGTAGTGAGTGGGGTGGGACACGGAGGCCTCCGGGTGTCTGAACGACTGCCGCGCCGGCCCCTGGCCTGTCGCGCGTTGCCCCCTGGGCTCCGTGGCTGTGGACGCCGGCCCCTGGCCTGTCACGATCCCGCCGCCATCCACTTTAGCGCCGTCGACCCACGCCGCCACGGAGCGTCGTCGACCGGCGCGGCGAGGTGCGGCCGCTCCTGCAACAGCACCTCCACCAGGACCTCGACGCGCGCCCAGACGATGGCGCCGCGATCGTCGACGGCCCGGTCCACGCCGACGATGAGCTCGAAGTCCCGCGGATCGGCGAGACGATCGCAGAGAGCCACCTGCAACAAAAGCCGATTCGCGTTGTGCAGCAACAGCCGGGTGTCCTCGTGCCGCGCCTGCTCCTCCCGTAGCTCCCGACGGCGCCGCGCAGCCTCATCCGAAAGCCGCTGCCCAGACGTGCGCGCGTCCACCCGCCCGCTCACCACGGCACCTCATCCTGAACGAACTGCTCACCCGGCACCCGCACGGGCCACTCGTGAACCTCGCCTGTTCCTACATCGACGCCTTCGGCTATCTCCTGGCCTTCCTCGCCTTGCCTAGCCTGGCCTTGCCTATCCTGTGATGTCCCCCGGGACTGTCCCCCGGGACTGTCCCCCGGGACACCCTGCTTCAGGCGCTGACGTTGCTTCTTCTCGCGTTCCCGACGGCGGGTGTTCTCCATGACCTCGAACTGACTACGTGACGTCTGGTCGCGTTCGTAGTCGACGATTACCCACGCGTCTGGCCCGTCCTCGACCCAGAGCCCTTGGACGACGAGTGTGTGCACGGCAGCCTCACGGAACATCGGGATGATCGCGAGGTCACCTCGCTCGATACGCCCGTCGGTGCGATTGGATACCGACCACAGCGTCGCGAGGAACAAGCTCGAGCGTTCGGCGTCCGACAGTCGCATGATGCGGCGGTCGACGAGGTATCGCTCGGGGATGCGTGCGTCAGCCATCGTGCTTCCGCAGTGCCTCGTCGACGGATGCCGCACGACGGAGCTCGCGCTGTTCCTTCGCCTTCCGTGTCGCCTCGACCTGCACACCGGCCCGCTGCACCGCGATCGTCGCGGACAGGATCCGGCGCTGCAGGTCGAACGCCTCCGACGACGGCAGCTCGAGCGTCTGCCCGCCGACCCCGAGCACCACGACACCCTCACGCCGCGCGGTCGGGAGCACCGTCGACACAGAGATGGTCGTGGCGAGTGCTGTGCCGCTCGCTGACGCGTTCTGCGGCTTCCCTCGTGTCATCACGCCACCGTCCGCTCTGTACGCTCCACGGCGCTCTCATTCGCGCGCCGGCAGGTCTCCGACATCCACTGCAGATCGGACACGAACAGGGCCACGTCCTCCGGCGTGCCGAAGAACTCATCCGAGAAGACGTCGACCTTCCACGGTTCGCCGGCCTCCGGCATCCTCGTCACAGAGATCTGGTAGCGGCCGCGGCCCTCGGGCAACTTCCGTGTCACTGAATCCGCCTCGTGCGTGCCGTACCCGTCGTGCCAGTCCGCGCCGCACAGCGGCTCGTCGCAGACGGCGACCTCGAGATCGGTCTCGCGGTGCGTGTACGGGTCGGCGTACTCGCGATGGTGGAACGCGAGCGAGAACGTCAGGTCGTCACCCGAACCCCCGAAGCCGGCGGAGTGTTGCCGCCAGGCGCGGCGGGTCTTGCCCGCACGATGCCGGTGTACCGTGTCGAGCAAATGCTTGAGGTCCGTGCGCGTCGCGCCGTCTGACAGGAAGAGCACAAACCGTCGCACCCCGTCCTTGCACAGCTGGATGCGCAGATGACCGGAGTCCCGCCACCAGGTGCCGTCCATCGACCGCCACACCTGCACGGGCGACGACGACGAGCGGAACCACAGCGGCATCGCCGCGATCTCCTCAGCAGACAGGTGCTCGGAAGGATCGACGTACTCGACCTTCCGCTCCGGTTCGTCGTACATCGTGGCCTCGGTCGGCGTGTCGAAGATGTCGATCCGCGGGTCCGCTGCGATCGTCCCGGGCCGCGCCTTCGCCGCGCGCTGCTCCCGTGCTACCTTGCTCATGAGATTGATCCCTTCGGGGTTCTGGCCCTCGAAGCCCTGGCCGGCTTCGGGGGCTGTTTTTGTGTCGGGCATGTCAGACGGCCTCAGCGAACGCGGCGTCGATGAACGCCTGGATATCGGACTCGCGAAAGCAGATGCGTCCCGCGATCTTCGCGTGCTTCGGCGCGGTGCCCTGGGTCATCATGTAGCGCAGCTGCTCGGGGGAGCGGCGCAGCCGAGCTGCTGCCTCGTTCACGAACAGGATCTTGTCTTCCACCGGTGCCTCCTATGGCCTCAGACACAAATCGAGCTGATCTGTGTCGGGTTGGACAGTAACACAGACTCGCCCATACTGTGTAGTGCGTGGATGAACTAGAACCCCCCGCGCTCGGCTACCAGGTCGCGAAGTATCGCCGCATGCTCAAGATCAGCGGCGAGGAACTCGCAGCTCGCGCCGGGCTCGGCCTGACCCGGTCGGTCATCGCCAACCTCGAGAACGGGCGCAAGAGGGACGTGACCGTGCAGCAGCTCATCGCGCTTGCTCTCGTCCTCGGCGTGAGCCCGGCAGACCTCGTCTTCGATCTGAGGCGTCCGTACGACCTGGTCCCCCTAGGTGACACGAGCGCACCCGAGAGCTATGCGAGCACGACGACGGGGCAGGTCCTCGCTCGATCGTGGTTCGGTGGCTCGCGACTCGCCAGCGAGATGAGCTACCGAACCACGGTGCAGGGCCCGGACGATGCCGACGACCTGAGTCCGCTGCACGTCTCAGACGACGCATACAAACTCACGCTGATCCAGAAGCTGCTCGATCAGCGAGCGTCCGCGGCGTATGCTCTCGCCGCCCACGAGCAGCACCTGCTCGACGTTGATCGCGCGGCATCGCGCGGCGAGGTCATCCGTGGGGGCTTCTTGCCCAACGACCTCGATACCCTGCGCATCAGAGTTCGCGATTTCCGAGCCGAACTCTACGAAGTGGATCGGCAGCTCCGTTCGTACGGCGTCGCGATCGACGAGCCGATCCTCTACCCAGGCGTGCCGTTCTGAGGTGGCGTCGATCAAGCAACGTCCTGACGGGGTCTGGCGGGCCCGATACCGGGACGCCGACGGCAAGGAGCACGCGCGCCACTTCAAGCTGAAACGCGAGGCGCAGACGTGGCTCGACGAGGTCACCACATCCGTCGTGACCGGCATGTACGTCGACCCTGGCCGCGGGAAGATCCTCCTCGGCGCCTACTTCGACGAGTGGGCAGCTCGGAAAGACTGGACATCGTCGACGCACCGCCAGATGAGACTCGTCGTCGACGACTGCGGCATGCGCGAACGTCGCCTCGACTCGATCAAGCGCGCCGACGTCGAGAAGTACATGCGAGCGATGGTCGACCGGCAGCTCGCGCCTCGCACGATCAAGACCCGCCTCATGCACCTGGGGGCGATCCTCAACGGCGCTGTGAGCGACAAGCGTATCGCAGCGAACCCCGCCGCGGGCGTAAAGGGCCCCGCCCTCTCGAGGAACCGCTCTACAGTCGCAGGCGCCCCACAGGCTCACGGACCGGTGTTCCCCGAGGGACGTGACGTCCGAGCGCTCCTAAGCGCGGCAGACGGCACGCCGTTCGCGATCGCGGTGGCCATCGCCGCATTCGCTGGGCTCCGTCTCGGGGAGATCTGCGGGCTCACCCTCGCCGACATTGACAGCGATGGGGGAGTGATCCGAGTGCGTCGGCAGGTGCAACGCAACGCCTCACTGTCGAAGGCAATCGAGATCCGTCCGCCGAAGTACGGGTCAGCTCGAGACGTCCTCATCCCGCCCGAGCTCGTGGCCCGCATCGGCGTGCACGTCGCGCAGCATGGCACGCACGGCGAGGCGGACTGGCTGCTTCCCGGCCGCATCCTCCCCGACGGTCTCGTCGACATCGCCTACCCGATCCCTGCTGGCGGGCTCGGTCCGATGTGGCCCCGCGCATTCGAGGCGGAGTGGACACGCACCCGAGCTGCTGCAGGCGTCGACACGAAGTTCCACAACCTGCGCCACTACGCAGCTGGCGGGATGATCAACGCCGGGTGCGACGTCGTCACGGTGCAGCGACAGCTCGGGCACAAGGACCCCAGCCTCACGCTGGACATCTACGCGGCGCAGTTTCGTGGCCCCGACTCGAGGGCTCGCACGGCCCTCTCGAAGCTGATCAGCGAGACTCTCGCGGACTCCTCGCGGACCGGCAGCCCCTCACGCCAGTAGGGAGAACGGGTCGCGGCGAGGATCGGCATATTCCCCCCATCTCCACCATTGCCGCTGTCGCAGCAGAAGGGGCCCGAGAGTCGCGTGATCGCGATTCTCGGGCCCCTTCGTCGTGCGGGCGGGGTTCAGGTCTTGTTGCGGATCGAGCGCATCAGCCAGGCGATGACGGCGAGGATGATGAGCGCGATGCCGACGAACAGCAGGAACTTCACCGCCTCGACGAAGATTCCGGTGAACAGCAGCGCGATGCCGATGATGATGAGGATGATCGCAAGTGCAGGCATGCCTCGATTGTGCTCTCGTCGCTCGAACGGCGCACGTCCTTGACGTCGGTGGATGAGAGTTCTATGGCCGAGTGCCGTCGGACAGATCCGTGCCCTGATGGAAGCGCAGGGTCGGCTCATCGCCGGTGGTGTCCCAGATGGACGAGTGACGGCTGATGCGGCTGCCGGCGATCACGCGGAACGTCACCAGAACGGCGTCCGCGCCGAGCGGCTGGAACGTCCACTCGTCGGTATCGGGAGTCGCTCGCGTCGGCTCCTCGACGAGGTCGACGAGCAGGTCGGCACGAGTCCACATGCGTCCCGATCTCCCGATCTCGGTGAAATCGGGATGCAGCAGCTCACGCAGCCGTCGAGCGTCCTGGCGTACGGAGGACGTAAGCAGCGCGATTTCGGCGTCCCGGATGCGATCGGCCACGTCGGTGATGGTGTCGATCATCTCAGCGCCGTTCGATGACGACGAGGCCCTGCTTGACATCGGCGACCTGCACGTAGCCGTCGCCGAAGAAGTAGGTCATGCCGTAGCCGTCGGCGTCGATGTTCAGGGCGAACGCCGGGTCTTCCGTCAGGTACACGCCGTCATCGCCTTCCTCGCGGATCCAGCCGGCGGACTCGAGCGACTGCTCGGCCTCGGTCGTCTCTTCCGCGGTGAGCGGGGCCCAGCCGAACTGCAGGATGTTGCCGCCCGGCTCGGCGGGGTTCGCCCACAGGCACGACACCCCGCCCTCGATCGGCATCTCGCCGATGAGGAAAGGCTCCTGCTTGTACTCCCACCCCTGCGATTCGAGCTCCTCGAAGCTGGCCGACCGGATGATGTTCTCGCACGTCGGGTCGGGAAGGGCCGGCTCGGAGGCGGTGGCCTGCGGCGTCGCGACCGGCGACGACGGGACGGCTTCGGCGGGTGGGGTCGTCTGGGCCGGCGCCGGAGCGCCGCAGCCGGCGAGCAGCCCGAGGCCCGCGATCAGGCCGAGCGCGACGACCGACCGGCGATCTCGGCGGCTCACGCGTCCGCTCCCAGGCCGCGGGTCTCGCCGAGCATCTCGAGGTAGGTCGCGTGCAGCGTGCCGTTGGTCGCGAGGGCCGATCGCGTCGACAGGGTCTCGTTGCCGTCGATGTCGGTGAAACGGCCGCCCGCCTCGGTCACGATCGGCACGTGAGCGGCGATGTCGTACTCCTTCACGCCGAACTCCGCGACGAACTCGAGGCGCCCCTCGGCGAGCAGCATGTAGGGCCAGGCATCCCCGTAGCCGCGGTCGCGCCACACGCGGCGCGAGAGGGCGAGCAGCTGGTCGGCACGACCCACCTCGTCCCACTGGCGCAGGCTCTGGAAGCTGATGCTGGATTGCGCGATGTCGTCGACCGCCGAGACGAAGATCCGTCGCGGCTCGGTCTCGCCGGGGACGTTCGTCCAGGCGCCGTGACCCGTGGCGGCCCACCAGCGTCGCCCGATGGCTGGCTGGCTCGCGACGCCGACACGCGGCACACCGTCGATCGCCAGAGCGATGAGGGTGGTCCACATCGGGATGCCCTTGAGGTAGTTGGCGGTGCCGTCGATGGGATCGATGATCCACTGGCGCCGCGTGCCACCCGAGGTGCCGTACTCCTCGCCGAGGATGCCGTCACCCGGGCGTTCTGCCGCGAGCAGCTCGCGGATTGCTCGCTCGGTCGCGAGGTCGGCCTCAGTGACGTGCGACGCGTCGGCCTTGACCTTGATGTCGAGGTCGGCGGCGTCGAAGCGGGCCATGCTGACGGCGTCCGCTGCGTCGGCAAGGCGCAGGGCGAGCGTCAGATCCGCGCTCAGGTCATCGACGATCGGGTCGGCCCGATCCGGGGTGGTGGGGGTCACGGGTCCAGGATACGACGCGCGCGGCTTTCCCCCGATTCGCGAGACCCGTCGCGAGGTGGTAACGTTTCTCCTCGGTTCGCTTCACTGCGAACAGCCTGCACCTCTAGCTCAATCGGCAGAGCAACTGACTCTTAATCAGTGGGTTCTGGGTTCGAGTCCCAGGGGGTGCACCAGCACGAAGGCCCCGCAACTCTCGCCAGTTGCGGGGCCTTCGTGTGTTGCGCGGCCTTCGTTTCCTCCGCGGCCGCGCGGCTGCACGCGACGCGTTCGATGTCGAACGGGCGCTCTGCGGCCGATCAGAATGGCGGGGGTGCCTCGGGCGTCCGCGCGCATTGCGCGCTCGCGCCCGGGGGAGGCGGCGGCCCCGCTTCGATCGTGAACGCGACGAGCGGTCGGGGTGCGTCTTCGCGGTAGACCCTTCCGGTGGGCGAGGTCCACACGAGTAGTCCTCCCGTCAGCTGTCTCACGCGCCACCGGGTGTGGTGCTTCACGTCGTGATGTCGTTTGCAGAGGTGGGCGAGGTTCCCGACGTGGGTGGGTCCGCCGTCGGATGCCGCGTGGGTGTGGTCGATCTCGCACCGAATGGCGGGTTGGCGGCATCCGGGGAATCGGCAGTGCCGGTCTCGCGCCCGCAGCAGCCGTCTCATCGCGGCGGTGGGTTGGTAGGCGTCGCATTCCAGCACGGTCCCGGTGACGGGGTGGGTGAGGAGTCGGTCCCAGGCGGTGTTCTCACCGGCCAATTCACGCGCGGTCGCTGCATCGATGGGGGAGCGGCCCACGAGATCGGCCGGCCGGTCGTCCTCGCCGGTGAGGGCGAGCGCGGGCACGACGACCTGCACCTTCGCCCGAATCGCGCCGAGCGTGCCCTCGCCGTCTCCCGTATCGGTCGGGTCGAGTGACGGCGTTCCGGCGAGCAGCAGGTCGGCGAACACATCGGCCCGGACTTGGTCGATCGTGCGGTTGTCGGCGGCGAACGACGATCCGTGCTGTTCAGCGGTGTCGCCGATCCTCGAGCCGTCGGCATCGGCGATGCCGTACGCCGCGGCATCCGGGCTCGTGAGCGTCGCGGCATCCGTGTCGGTCACCTCCGCCGCCTCCGCTTGAGGTCGGGCGTTGATGATCTCCCGGGCCTGCCGTGTGAGCCGGTCGACCACCCCTTCGGCGATCACGGTCGGCAGCGTCGCGATCAGGTCGGACATTCCGTCGGGTCCGGGCTGCACCCGCACGCACCGGCCCGCCGCAGCCGCCTCATGCCGCTCGGTGAACGACCGCGGATGCAGTCTCTCCGCCAAGTGCATCAGCGCGTCCCGCACCCGGTTGGGCGTCTCGCCCTCGCACCGCTCGATCGCCGCCCGCTCGAACTCGCCCCTCGCTTCGGCGGGCACGACGCACCCGGCGTCCTGGATCGCCCGGACATGCCCCCGGCTGATGCGTCCCGCTTCCCACGCGTTCATCGTCGCCGGATAGTTCTCGACCAGGTCCTGCGCCTCGTCGATCCGGCGTTGCAGCGTGCGATCGGTCGCCGCGAACACCCCGGCAAGCTCCGCCGCGATCCCGCGTAACGCCATCTCATGGCTCTTCACCCGCTCCGACGCCCCCGCGGCTTGCTGCTGCGCGAGTCGGCCCGCCGCAGCCAGCACCCTCACCTCGCGGATCTGACCCGCGCGGACCACATCGACCGCGCCCTCCGCATCCGTGACGAGCGCGGCCAGCGCGGCGGCATCCGCGTCGCTGCCAAACCCCGCACTCGAAGACATGTTCGAATGTTCCCACGAACCTCGGACACCGCGATGCGCTTCTCCACATCGGTTCGCGTGCATCGGCGCCGGGCGCCCCACCGTCGTCGCGACGCTCGTAGGCTGGGGGGATGACCACGCCCGACATCGTCATCGTCGCCGCCGCCCGCACGCCGCAGGGCCGCCTGCAGGGCGCTCTGTCGAGCGTCTCGGCGCCCGAGCTCGGCGGCACGGCGATCGCCGCGGCCCTCGAGCGCTCGGGCGTTCCCGCGGCAACCGTCGACGCCGTGATCATGGGTCAGGTGCTTCCCGCCGGCAACGGCCAGAACCCGGCGCGCCAGGCCGCGCTTGCGGGCGGAATCGGATGGGACGTCCCCGCGTCGAGCGTCAACAAGGTCTGCCTGTCCGGTCTGACGGCGATCATCGACGGCGTTCGGATGATCGCGCTCGGCGACGCCGAAGTCGTCGTCGCGGGTGGCATGGAGTCCATGAGCCGCGCACCGCACCTGCTGCCGGGTTCACGCTCGGGCTGGGGCTACGGCTCGGTCGAGGTGCTCGATCACGCCGCGTTCGACGGCCTCACCGACGCCTACGACCGCGAAAGCATGGGAGCGTCCACCGAGCGGCTCAACCCCCGCTTCTCGGTGTCGCGCGAGGACCAGGACGCGGCAGCCGCGCGGTCGCACCAGCGCGCCGCGGCCGCCGCCGGGGCGGGACGTTTCGACGCCGAGATCGCTCCGGTCTCGGTGCCGCAGCGGCGCGGTGAGCCGGTGCTCGTCGACACCGACGAGGGCGTGCGCCCCGACACGACCGTCGAGACGCTCGCCCGCCTGCGCCCGGCCTTCTCGGCGGACGGATCGATCACCGCGGGCAACGCGTCGCAGATCTCCGACGGAGCCGCTGCCGTCGTGCTCACCACCCGCGAGCGGGCCGAGCGCGAAGGGTGGGCGGTGCTCGCCGCGGTCGGCGCCAACGGACAGGTCGCCGGGCCCGACAACTCGCTGCACGAGCAGCCCGCCGCGGCGATCGAGCGAGCCCTGGCGAAGCAGGGGATCGCGGCATCCGATCTCGACCTGATCGAGATCAACGAGGCGTTCGGCGCGGTCGTGGCCGCGTCGGTGCGCCGGCTCGGTGTCTCGGCCGAGATCGTCAACGTCGACGGTGGCGGGATCGCCCTCGGGCACCCCATCGGGGCATCCGGAGCGCGTCTGGTGGTCCACCTCGCCCACGAGCTGGCGCGTCGCGGCGGCGGAACCGCCGCGGCCGGCCTCTGCGGCGGCGGCGGTCAGGGCGAAGCGCTCATCCTCACCCGCTGAGGCACCCGCTCAGCCGCGGGCGGATGAGCGCCCCGCGTCAGCCGTTGCGCTTGACGCGCTCGCGGAACAGCTTGTCGCGGTCGACGCTCGAGTCGCCGTCGATCAGTTTGCCGCGGGCGGCACGGTAGCTGTCGACCACTGCGCCGATCGCGAGAGCGAACGTGATGGCCCAGCTGAGCCAGGCCAGCGCTGTGCGCCAGGTGAAGGGCTCGTCGCTGCGGGCGGCGCGCAGCAGCGTGATGCCGCCGGTGATCGACGAGAGGAGACCGGTGCCGAAGAGGTACTTGCGCATAGCACAAACGTAGTCGCCCGCGGAGGGGCGAAGGCGCGCCGCTAGGCTGGACGCACCGCCGATCGCAGCCTGGAGGCATGCATGAGCACCGCTGATTTCGTCGTCGTCGCCAACCGCCTGCCGGTTGACCGGAACACGGATGGTGGTGACGGAGGCGAGTGGCGTCGCTCGCCGGGAGGACTCGTCACCGCCCTCGAGCCGGTCATGCGCAGCACCGAGGGGGCGTGGGTCGGCTGGCCGGGCAAGGCCGATCTCGAATTTGAGCCCTTCGAGTTCGACGGGATGCACCTGGTTCCCGTCCCGTTGTCGGCCGATGACGTCGCCGACTACTACGAGGGTTTCTCGAACGACACCATCTGGCCGCTCTACCACGACGTCATCGCCGCGCCCCGGTACCGCCGCAACTGGTGGGAGGCCTACCAGCGCGTGAACCTCCGCTTCGCCGAGGCGACGGCCGCCATCGCGGCGGAGGGTGGCACGGTCTGGGTGCAGGACTATCAGCTGCAGCTCGTGCCCAAGCTCCTGCGCGACATGCGCCCCGACCTGACGATCGGGTACTTCCACCACATCCCGTTCCCCGCCTACGGGCTGTACTCCCAGCTGCCGTGGCGCAAGCAGGTGCTCGAGGGCCTCCTCGGCGCCGACGTCATCGGTTTCCAGCGCGTCGCCGACGCCGGCAACTTCGCTCGGGCGGTCCGTCGTCAGCTGCGGTACGAGACCCGGGCCAGTGGCATCCGCGTGCCCACCTCGGACGGCGGGCACCGGACGGCGCTGGCGAAGGCCTTCCCGATCTCGATCTCGACCGACGACTACATCGAGCTCGCTCAGCGCCCCGACATCCAGGCGCGGGCAGCCGAGATCCGCGAGGATCTGGGCAACCCCAAGAAGGTGTTGCTCGGCGTCGACCGCCTCGACTACACCAAGGGCATCCGCCACCGTCTCAAGGCCTTCGGCGAGCTCATCGAGGACGGCCGTCTGAGCGTCGAGGACGTCACGCTCGTGCAGGTCGCGAGCCCGAGCCGCGAGCGCGTCGAGTCCTACGTCCAGCTGCGCGACGAGATCGAGCTCACCGTCGCCCGCATCAACGGTGACAACGACACCTGGGGTCACAGTGCCATCCGATACATGCATCAGGCCTTCCCGCGCGAAGAGATGGTCGCGCTGTACCTCGCGGCCGACGTGATGCTCGTCACCGCCCTGCGCGACGGGATGAACCTCGTCGCGAAGGAGTACGTCGCCAGCCGCGTCGACAACAAGGGCGTGCTGGTGCTCAGCGAGTTCGCCGGCGCCGCCGACGAGCTCGCGAGCGCGGTCAGGATCAACCCGCACGACATCGACGGCCTCAAGGACGCGATCGTCCGCGCCGTCGAGATGCCGACGGCCGAGCAGGGGCGCCGGATGCGCGCCCTGCGCAAACGGGTGCGAGAGCACGACGTCGACGACTGGTCGCGGCTCTTTCTCGATGCGCTGACGGCGGCCGCTCGCGGACACGGCGTCACGACGCGTTCGGTCTCGACCGTCGATGAGGAGCAGAGGGAAGCATGAGCGACTCGTCGCCCAGCCCTTCCGGCGAGCTCGCGACGGCGCTTGCGCTCGGCACCGACGCACGCCACCTGCTCGTGGCCCTCGATTTCGACGGCACGCTCGCACCCCTCGTGGACGAGCCGATGTCGGCACGGATGCTGCCCGAGGCCCGCGATGCGCTGACACGGCTGTCGTCGCTGCCCGACACGACCGTCGCGCTGGTCTCGGGGCGCACGCTCGCCCACCTCGCCGAGATCTCCGAGCGCGAGCCGGATTCGCGCATCCACCTGGCCGGATCGCACGGCGCCGAGTTCTGGCACCCCGGCGGCGCCGACGACGCTGATGCGGACGACGCCGGCTCGCTGCGCGACACGCTGGCCGACCGCGCCGAGGCGATCATCGCCGACACGGCGGGCGCCTGGATCGAGCGCAAGCGATTCGGATTCGCGCTGCACACGCGGCTGAGCGATCCCGAGCGAGCGGCCGAGGCCGCGGCGCGCATCGACGACCTCGTGCGAGCCGAGGCGCCCGAGTGGCGTCGCCGGACGGGCCAGGACATCCTCGAGTTCGCCTCGCGCCACGAGGGCAAGGACGCCGCGATCCGCCGACTGCGCGAGCTGGTCGATGCGGACGTCGTGCTCTTCGCCGGCGACGATGTCACCGACGAGGACGCTCTCGCGTCGCTCGGGGCCGGCGACATCGGCATCCGCGTCGGCGGGGGAGAGAGCGTCGCGGCCTACCGGGTGGCCGACGCCGCCGAGCTCGCGGCCCTGCTGAGCCGGCTCGCCGAGGCCCGCGCGGGCCGATGACCCCGGGCCGCCGGGCATAGAATTCGAGCATGCCCGACAGCTCCGAGACCATCGACATCAAGCCCCGCAGTCGTGCCGTCACCGACGGCATCGAAGCCACGACCTCCCGAGGCATGCTGCGTGCCGTCGGCATGGGCGACGAGGACTGGGACAAGCCCCAGATCGGCATCGCCTCGAGCTGGAACGAAATCACCCCCTGCAACCTGAGCCTCGACCGGCTCGCGCAGGGCGCCAAAGAGGGCGTGCACGCCGGCGGCGGCTACCCGCTGCAGTTCGGCACCATCTCGGTCTCGGACGGCATCTCGATGGGCCACGAGGGCATGCACTTCTCGCTCGTCTCGCGCGAGGTCATCGCCGACTCCGTCGAGGCCGTCATCATGGCCGAGCGTCTGGACGGCACCGTGCTGCTCGCCGGCTGCGACAAGTCGATCCCCGGCATGATGATGGCCAGCGCGCGCCTGGGCCTCTCGAGCGTCTTCCTGTACGCCGGCTCGACCATGCCGGGCTGGGTCAAGCTCAGCGACGGCACCGAGAAGGACGTCACGATCATCGACTCGTTCGAGGGCGTCGGAGCCTGCCGCGCCGGAAAGATGAGCGAAGCCGACCTCAAGCGCATCGAGTGCGCGATCGTCCCGGGCGAAGGCGCGTGCGGTGGCATGTACACCGCGAACACGATGGCCTCCGTCGGCGAGGCGCTGGGTCTCAGCCTGCCCGGCTCGGCCGCTCCGCCCTCCGCCGACCGGCGCCGCGACTACTACGCCCACCGCTCCGGCGAGGCCGTCGTGAACCTCCTGCGCCAGGGCATCACGACGAAGGACATCCTGACGAAGGAAGCCTTCGAGAACGCGATCGCCCTCGTCATGGCCCTCGGCGGCTCCACCAACGCCGTCCTGCACCTCCTGGCCATCGCCCGCGAGGCCGAGGTGGACCTGAGCCTGCACGACTTCAACCGCATCGGCGACAAGACGCCGCACGTGGCCGACATGAAGCCGTTCGGCCAGTACGTCATGAACGACGTCGACCGCCACGGCGGCATCCCGGTCGTCATGAAGGCGATGCTCGACGAGGGTCTGCTGCACGGCGACGCACTGACGGTGACGGGCAAGACTCTGGCCGAGAACCTTCGCGACCTCGACCCCGAGCCGCTCGACGGCAAGGTCATCCACCGCTTCGACGACCCGATCCACGCCAGTGGCGGCATCACGATCCTGCACGGCTCGCTCGCCCCCGAGGGTGCCGTCGTCAAGACCGCCGGCTTCGACGCCGCCGTGTTCGAGGGCCCCGCGCGCGTGTTCGAGCGCGAGCGCGCCGCGATGGATGCCGTCGCCAATGGCGAGATCGAACCGGGTTCGGTGATCGTCATCCGTTACGAGGGCCCCAAGGGCGGTCCGGGCATGCGCGAGATGCTGGCCATCACGGCCGCCATCAAGGGCGCTGGTCTCGGAAAAGATGTACTACTCTTGACGGACGGGCGATTCTCAGGCGGCACAACCGGCCTGTGCATCGGCCACATAGCACCCGAAGCGGTGGACGCAGGTCCCATCGCATTCGTGCGCGATGGTGATCTGATACGGGTCGATATCGCGGCTCGCTCCCTCGACCTACTCGTCGATGAGGCTGAGCTGAACGCCCGCCGAGACGGCTGGGCACCTCTTCCCCCGCGCTATACCCGTGGCGTTCTGGCCAAGTACTCCAAGCTCGTGCGTTCCGCCGCGGAGGGCGCGACCACCGGCTGACTTCGGCACCGACATCGACTCCTCTTCTTCAGCGAGGTTCACCACCATGTCCACCGACATCTCCGCGGCCATTCCCCGGCCGCCGTCCCGCACCCCGTCCGCTCCCGTCATCTCGGGCGCCGAGGCGGTCGTCCGCTCGCTCGACAATCTCGGTGTCTCCGAGGTCTTCGGCCTGCCGGGCGGTGCGATCATGCCCGTCTACGACCCGCTCATGGACGACGAGGCGGTCCGCCACATCCTCGTCCGTCACGAGCAGGGCGCCGGCCATGCGGCCGAGGGCTACGCCGCGGCATCCGGCCGGACGGGTGTGGCCATCGCCACCTCCGGCCCGGGCGCGACCAACCTCGTCACCGCGATCGCCGATGCCTACATGGACTCCGTGCCGCTCGTGTGCATCACGGGCCAGGTGTTCTCGACCCTCATGGGAACGGATGCCTTCCAGGAGGCCGACATCGTCGGCATCACGATGCCCATCACCAAGCACTCCTTCCTGGTGAAGACCGCCGAGGAGATCCCCGGCGCCATCGCCGCCGCGTTCGAGATCGCCTCGACGGGGCGTCCCGGCCCGGTGCTGGTGGACATCACGAAGGACGCGCAGCAGGCCACGGCACCGTTCGTGTGGCCGCCGAAGGTCGACCTGCCGGGGTATCGGCCGGTGACCAAGGCCCACGGCAAGCAGATCCAGGCCGCCGCGCAGCTGCTGGCCGAGTCGCAGAAGCCCGTGCTGTACGTGGGTGGCGGCGTCATCCGCGGTCGCGCGTCCGACGAGCTGCTCACCCTCGCCGAGGCGACCGGCGCACCCGTCGTGACGACGCTCATGGCACGCGGTGCGTTCCCCGACTCGCACCCGCAGCACCTGGGCATGCCCGGTATGCACGGCACCGTGCCCGCCGTGCTCGCGCTGCAGGAGTCCGACCTCATCGTCGCGCTCGGCGCGCGCTTCGACGACCGTGTCACCGGCAAGGCCGCGCTCTTCGCGCCGCACGCCAAGGTCGTCCACGTCGACATCGACCCGGCCGAGATCTCGAAGATCCGGTTCGCCGACGTGCCGATCGTGGGCGACGTGCGCGACGTGCTCGTCGACCTCGAGGCGGCGTTCCGCGGTGTCATCGGCGACGGCCGGCCCGACACCGCCGAGTGGTGGGCCTACCTCGACGGCCTCCGCGAGGAGTTCCCGCTCGGTTACGCGCCGACCACCGACGGCCTGCTTTCGCCGCAGTACGTGATCCAGCGCATCGGTGAGCTCACCGGACCCGAGGGCGTGTACGCCTCGGGTGTCGGACAGCACCAGATGTGGGCGGCGCAGTTCATCAAGTACGAGCGCCCGAACTCGTGGCTCAACTCCGGCGGCGCCGGCACGATGGGCTACGCCGTACCCGCGGCGATGGGCGCGAAGGTCGCTCAGCCCGACCGCGTCGTCTGGGCGATCGACGGCGACGGCTGCTTCCAGATGACCAACCAGGAGCTCGCCACCTGCGTCATCAACCAGATCCCGATCAAGGTCGCGATCATCAACAACTCCTCGCTCGGCATGGTGCGCCAGTGGCAGACGCTGTTCTTCGACGGCCGCCACTCGAACACCGACCTCAACACCGGACACGGCACCGCGCGCATCCCCGACTTCGTCAAGCTCGGCGAGGCCTACGGCTGCCTCGCGATCCGGGTCGAGACCGAGGACCAGATCGACGACGCCATCAAGCTCGCCCTCGAGACGAACGACCGCCCCGTCGTGATCGACTTCGTCGTGAGCGCCGACGCGATGGTCTGGCCGATGGTCCCGCAGGGTGTCAGCAACAGCTACATCCAGTACGCCCGCGAGCACGCGCCCGCATTCGACGAGGAGGACTGAGATGTCACGCCACGTGCTGAGCCTCCTGGTGGAGGACAAGCCCGGTCTGCTCACCCGCGTCGCGGGGCTGTTCGCCCGCCGCGGCTTCAACATCGAGTCGCTCGCGGTCGGGGTGACCGAGGTGCCGGGCCTCTCGCGCATCACGGTCGTCGTCGACGTCGAGGAGCTGCCGCTCGAGCAGGTGACGAAGCAGCTGAACAAGCTCGTCAACGTCATCAAGATCGTCGAGCTCGACTTCTCGTCGTCGGTGCAGCGCGAGCACATCCTCATCAAGGTGCGCGCGGACAACCAGACCCGCTCGAACGTCATCGAGGTCGCGAACCTGTTCCGCGCCGCGATCGTCGACTACGCGCCTGACGCACTCGTCGTCGAGGTCACGGGCGACCGGGGCAAGATCGATGCCATCCTGCGCGCCTTCGAGCCGTTCGGCATCAAAGAGCTCGCTCAGTCCGGGCTGCTCGCCATCGGCCGCGGTGGCAAGAGCATCACCGAGCGCGTCCTGCGCGGCTGACCGTACGAACCACGAATCAAGGAGAAACACACGAACATGGCCGAGATCTTCTACGACGCCGACGCCGACCTGTCCATCATCCAGGGCAAGAAGGTCGCGATCGTCGGCTACGGCTCGCAGGGACACGCGCACGCTCTCAACCTCCGCGACTCGGGCGTCGAGGTCGTCATCGCGCTCAAGGACGGCTCGAAGTCGGCCGCAAAGGCGCAGGACGAGGGCTTCGAGGTCAAGAGCGTCGCGGATGCCGCCGAGTGGGCCGATCTGATCATGATCCTGGCTCCCGACCAGCACCAGCGCGCCATCTTCGCCGACTCGATCAAGGACAAGCTGACCGCGGGCAAGACGCTCGCCTTCGCGCACGGCTTCAACATCCGCTTCGGCTACATCGACGCGCCCGAGGGTGTGGACGTCATCCTCATCGCACCGAAGGCCCCCGGTCACACGGTGCGCCGCGAGTTCGTCGCGGGCCGCGGCATCCCCGACATCATCGCTGTCGAGCGCGACGCCTCGGGTTCGGCCTGGGCGACGGCGCTGTCGTACGCCAAGGCGATCGGCGGCACGCGTGCCGGCGTCATCAAGACCACCTTCACCGAAGAGACCGAGACCGACCTGTTCGGTGAGCAGGCGGTGCTCTGCGGTGGTGTCTCGCAGCTCGTGCAGTACGGCTTCGAGACCCTGACCGAGGCGGGCTACCAGCCGCAGATCGCGTACTTCGAGGTGCTCCACGAGCTCAAGCTCATCGTCGACCTCATGTGGGAGGGCGGAATCGCCAAGCAGCGCTGGTCGGTCTCCGACACCGCCGAGTACGGCGACTACGTCTCGGGCCCGCGTGTCATCGACCCGCACGTCAAGGAGAACATGAAGGCCGTTCTCGCCGACATCCAGAACGGTGCGTTCGCGCAGCGCTTCATCGGCGACCAGGACAACGGTGCCGTCGAGTTCCGCGAGCTGCGCGAGAAGGCTGCGTCGCACCCGATCGAGTCCGTCGGCAAGGAGCTGCGCTCGCTCTTCGCCTGGAAGCAGCAGGACGCCGACTACACCGAGGGCAGCGCCGCGCGCTGACCCGACTCGCACGTCGTCGCGCGTGCGAACCGATCCTCGGCGACACCCCGCCGAGTCCGGCCTCGGCCACGGAAGCCCGGTCCCCATCAGGGGCCGGGCTTTCGGCTTGCCCTCGGGTGCGCAGGTTTTACGATGGGACGTATGCCCCTCCCGACGAAGCAGTCCGCTCGCGTGCGCCTGCAAGCGGCCGGGCTCACCGCTGCGGTGATCGCGGGCTGCGGCGTCGCCGCGGTTCCCAGCGCGGCGGTCTGGGGCTATGCGGGGGCTGAGACCACGCTCGCGACTCCCGACCCGGATCCCAGTGCGCCGCTGCCGGCGCCCGTGTTGCCGGGGGATCCCGCCGATGACGGACCGCAGCCGGGGGAGTCGCCGGAGCCGGCCCCGACCGAGCCCGTCACCCCCGCGCCGGCGCCTACAACGCCTCCTCCCGTGATTCCCGAACCCGCGCCCGAGCCGGCACCGACGGTGACCCTCCCGCCGGCACCGCCCGTCCCGGTGCCGGACATCCCGGTGGACGAGACCGTCCCCGTGCCGGGCATCGAGCTGCCGCGGGTCGAATCGGGCACACAGGTCGCGGCGGGCGCCGCGGCGCGGCTCGGAGCGCTGCTGCGCCTGGGCCGAGCAGCGGTGGCGCCGGTGCCCGTGCCGCAACCGACCGCGACGGTGCACGTCGAGGGTGGGCCGGATGTCGGGGGATCGGCGGAGCTCAACGCCTCGATCGCGCCCGAGGGGGCGACAGGACGAACGGATGCCGTGCAGGTCGGCGACCTCAGCGGCAGGACCGGTAGCGCGCTGACGCGACCGATCGTCTGGGGCCCGTGGGCAGGAGCGCTCGGCATCGCGACGACCGCCGTCGTCGTGGTCGGCGGCGGCCTGCTCTTCGGGCGGCGGCCCGGCCGATGAGGCGTGACGCACCGTCGGGCCCGCCCGTGGCGCTCCGCGCTACCCTGAACGAGTGAGCCCCCGCGACGACGACGCCCTGAGCTGGGCCGGAGACGACGACCCCACCCTCGTCTCGGCGCCCGCGGCCGACGAGACCGCGGTGCCGCGCCGCGCGAAAGCCGACCCGTCGGCGCTGACGACGACACCGAGGTCGGCGCCCGCGCCGTCGCCGGCAGACTCGGAGCCGGCGCGGACCTCGTCCGGCGCCGACGCCGATGGGGGCATGAGCAGTGCGGCGCTGGTGTCGCTCGGCGTCCTCGGCGGCATCTACCTGCTCTACACGATCGGCTGGATCATCGGCGGCCTGCGGCTGAACGGCATCGCGGGATTCATCGTGGCGCCGACGGCCTTCGTGCCGGCGGTCATCGTGGCCGTCGCGGCGCCTGCGATCTGGTTCGGCGTCGTCTTCCTGCTCACTCGCGAGCGGCCGTCGTGGCAGCGGTTCGCCTGGCTCGCCGCCGGCGCGGTGCTTCTCGTGCCGTGGCCCTTCGTGATGCTCGGAACGGGGCTGTGATGACGACGGAATCCGCACCCACGACCCGGCGTCGCACGCCGACATGGCTCGTCGCGACCGTCGCCGGTGCGTTCGGCCTCTTCTACGCCTACGCCGTGTGGGTCGCGGTCGGCCACCTCGTGACGCAGGCGACGGGTGTGCGCGGGCTCAACGGCGCCGGGTGGGCTGTGCTGGGGTCGGCGATCGTCTTCCCGATCCTGGTCTTCGCCGCTGCTTTCGCGCTCGGGTACCGGCGCCGCGCGGGCGCCTTCGCCCTGCTCCTGCTCGCGGGCCTGGGCCTCGTCGCGGTGTTCTGGCTCAACATCCTGTCGTACTCCATCACCGCGGGCGGTTCGCTGCTCGCCACATGAGGCCGCTGGGGTCGCGCGGCGTCACACGGTCGGTGGGCCCGGACGCGCCGCGCTAGGCTGAGACGACCCGCCGCACCGCCGTCGGCCGTCGCGGCGACCGCCCATTCCGCGCCCTGCGCTCGCTCCAGAGGATCGCCCGTGCCCCAGCCCGTCGTGCTCATCGCCGAAGAACTCTCGCCCGCCACGATCGACGCGCTCGGTCCTGATTTCGAGATCCGCTCGGTCGACGGTGCGGATCGCGCAGCCCTGCTGCCGGCCCTCGCCGACGCCCACGCCGTACTCATCCGCTCGGCGACGAAGATGGATGCCGAGGCGATCGCCGCTGCGCCGTCGCTCAAGGTCATCGCACGTGCCGGCGTCGGACTCGACAACGTCGACATCAAGGCGGCGACCGCCGCGGGCGTCATGGTCGTCAACGCCCCGACGTCGAACATCATCTCCGCGGCGGAGCTGACGATCGGCCACATCCTGAGCCTGGCGCGTCACATCCCCGCCGCGCACGCTTCGCTGGCGACGGGCGCGTGGAAGCGCTCGTCGTTCACGGGCACCGAGCTGTTCGAGAAGACGGTGGGCATCATCGGGCTCGGACGCATCGGCGCTCTCATCGCCGCGCGGCTGCAGGCGTTCGGCGTGACCGTCGTCGCGTACGACCCCTACGTGACCCCGACGCGCGCGCAGCAGCTCGGCGTGCAGCTGCTGAGCCTCGACGAGCTGCTCGCGCAGAGCGACTTCGTCACGATCCACATGCCGCGCACGCCCGAGACGACCGGCATGATCGGCACCGCGCAGTTCGCGCTCATGAAGAAGAGCGCGTACGTCGTCAACGTCGCCCGCGGTGGTCTCATCGACGAAGAGGCGCTGTACGTCGCCCTCACGACCGGAGAGATCGCCGGCGCCGGGCTCGACGTCTTCACGACCGAGCCGCCGAAGGAGGACGGCACGGCGTACCCGCTGCTGTCGCTGCCGAACGTCGTCGTGACGCCCCACCTCGGCGCGTCGACCGACGAGGCGCAGGAGAAGGCCGGCGTGTCCGTTGCCAAATCGGTGAAGCTGGCGCTCGAGGGCGACCTCGTCCCCGACGCCGTCAACGTCGCCGGTGGGGTCATCGACCCCTTCGTGCGCCCCGGCATCGCCCTCGTCGAGCAGCTCGGCCAGATCTTCACGGGCCTCGCGCCCAGCGCCCTCACGAGCCTCGACATCGAGGTGCGCGGCGAGCTCGCCGACTACGACGTGAGCGTGTACCGCCTCGCCGCGCTGAAGGGCATCTTCACGAACATCGTCAGCGAGAACGTCTCGTACGTGAACGCGCCGCTGTTCGCCGAGCAGCGGGGGATCGAGACCCGTCTCATCGTCGAGTCCGACAGCCCCCTGTACCGCAACATCACGATCCTCCGCGGCACCCTCGCCGACGGTTCGGTGCTCACGGTCGAGGGCACGCTCGCCGGCACCCGGATGGTGCCGAAGGTCGTCGGCATCAACGGCTACGAGGTCGAGGTCCCGATCGAGCGCCACCACGTCGTGATGCGGTACGCCGACCGTCCCGGCATCGTCGCGATCTACGGGCAGAAGCTCGGCGAGGCGGGGATCAACATCGCCGGTCTCCAGGTGGCCCGACCCGACGCCTCGGGCCGCGCCCTGTCGGTGCTCACCGTCGACTCGCCGGTTCCCGACCACCTGCTCGACGAGATGCGCGAAGCCGTCGCGGCGGATCTGTTCCGCCAGATCGAGCTGACCGAGGTCTGACCCGCGGCACGCGGATCAACCACGGCGGCGGCGCGGGGCGACCCGGCCGCCGCCGTCGTCGTTGCGGGGTCACGGCTCGGTCGTGCGCCCCGTCGCGGTGGGGTCGGTGCGATCAGGGGCGTCGGTGCGATCAGGCGGACGCCGCTTCGAGCACGAGTCGGACGAGCGCCTCGAAGTCCTCGCCCTGGGGGAGCGGCCCGACCACCGCGCCGGCGCCGAGGGCGTTGTTGAAGTAGAGACCGTCGCCGACGAGCAGCACGAGCTGCAGCGCGGTCTCGTCGCGGGTGTGGGGCCGCAGCGCCTCTTCCCAGAGGGTGCGGACGTCACGCAACGCGGCGCTCGCGCCGGCGTGGCCGCTCTGGGCGAGCCGTGAGCCGGCCAGGAGGGCTCGGTCGAGCGGGCTGTCGTCCATGACGGATGTCCGCAGGTACGTGGCGACGATGCCGTCGGGGTGGCCGGCCATCTCGTCGACGTCGAGCCGGGCGAGCTCGAGCATGCGGTCGAGCAGAGCCGACTCGAGGGCCTCCTTCGAGGCGTAGTGGTAGAGCAGGCCGCCTTTCGAGACGCCGGCCGCCGCCGCGACGGCATCCATCGTCGCTCCGCGCGCGCCGTCGGTGATCAGCAGCTGCTCGTAGGCGTCGAGGACGCTCCCGCGTGCTCGAGGGGGACGACTCATGTTCTCCATCCTCTCCCGTCCGGCCGCATCGAGTGTTACTATACCGGCTGGACGGTGAATAAATGACGTTGACTGAAGAGATCGCGATCGCTGACGGACACGGCAGGCGAGCCGACTGGCGGGGGTGGGCAGCACTCGGCGTGCTGATGCTGCCGGTGCTGCTGGTGTCGGTGGACAACACGGTGCTGAGCTTCGCGCTGCCCGAGATCGCGCGGGCGCTCAGCCCGTCGAGCGCGCAGCAGCTCTGGATCATCGACGTCTACCCCCTCGTGCTCGCCGGCCTGCTGGTGACGATGGGGTCGCTCGGCGATCGCTTCGGTCGCCGGCGCCTGCTGCTCATCGGTGCGACCGGGTTCGCGACGGTCTCGGCGCTGGCGGCATTCGCCCCGAGCGCCGAGTGGCTCATCGCCGCCCGCGCCTCGATGGGCGTTTTCGGCGCGATGCTCATGCCGTCGACCCTGTCGCTGCTGCGCAGCATCTTCACCGACCGCGATCAGCGGCGACTGGCGATCGCCGTATGGGCGTCGATGTTCTCCGCCGGGGCGGCGCTCGGACCGATCGTCGGCGGTCTGCTGCTCGAGCACTTCTCATGGGGCTCGGTGTTCCTGATGGCGGTGCCGGTGCTGGTGCCGCTGCTCATCCTCGCGCCGTTCCTGGTGCCCGAGAGTCGCGACCCCCACCCCGGGCGCATCGACCCGACGAGCATCGCGCTGTCGATGCTCACGATGGTGCCCATCGTGTATGCGATCAAGGAGTTCGCGGTCAAGGGCTGGGGTGTCCTGCCTCCCGTTCTCGTGGGCGTCGGCCTGGTCTTCGGCTGGCTGTTCGTCCGCCGTCAGCTGCGCCTGAGTTCGCCGATGCTCGACATGCGGCTGTTCACGCGCGGTACCTTCAGCGGCGCGCTCCTGGTCAACCTGCTCAGCGTCGTCTCGCTCGTCGGGTTCCTGTACTTCGTCACCCAGCACCTGCAGCTGATCGTCGGCCTGTCGCCCCTGCAGGCCGGGCTGGCGCTCGTTCCCGGACTGGCGATGATGATCATCTCGGGCCTCGGCGTCGTGCCGATCTCGCGACGGGTGTCACCGCGTATCGTCATCCCGGCCGCACTCGTCCTCTCGACGGCCGGGTACATCGTGATCGCCACCGCCACCGACCCCGACAGCATGATCGAGCTGGTGCTCGCCTTCGCCCTGCTGGGCATGGGCATCGGCGCTGCCGAGACGGTCTCGAACGAGCTCGTGCTGGCCAGCGCGCCGCCGGCGAAGGCGGGAGCGGCCAGCGCCGTCTCCGAGACCGCGTACGAGCTCGGCGCCGTGCTCGGAACCGCCGTGCTCGGCGGCATCCTGACCGCCATGTACCGCTTCGGCATGGTCGTGCCGCCCGGCGTGCCCGCCGAGGCCGCGGATGCGGCGCGTGAGACGCTCGCCGGAGCCGTCAACGTCGCCCAGCATCTCCCGGCCCCCGTCGGTGCGGAACTGCTGGATGCCGCGGCGCACGCCTTCGACGCCGGCGTCGCCGTCACCGCGACGATCGGCGCCGTGCTGGTCGTTCTCGCGGGCGTCATCGCGGCCACTACGCTGAAAGGATCCCACTCGCGGCGCGCCGATCACTGATCGAGCGACGCGCCGCTCCGCCGAGAACGAGGAGAGCGATGTCACGCGTCGTGAAGCTTGCCGTCATCCCGGGCGATGGAATCGGACCCGAGGTCGTCGCGGAGGCCGAGAAGGTCCTCGACGCCGTGATCGCCGGGTCGGACGTTGCTTTCGACAAGACCCGGTTCTCACTCGGGGCAGGCCGGTTCCTCGAGACCGGCGACACGCTCACCGACGACGACCTCGGGGCGATCGCAGACCATGACGCGATCCTCCTGGGTGCTGTCGGCGGCGTGCCCGGCGACCCGCGGCTGCGCGACGGCAACATCGAGCGTGGACTGCTGCTGAAGCTGCGGTTCGAGCTCGACCACTACGTCAACCTGCGCCCGTCGAAGCTGTACCCCGGCGTCCCCGGTCCGCTGGCCGACCCGGGCGACATCGACTTCGTCGTCGTTCGCGAGGGCACGGAGGGGCCGTACGTCGGCAACGGCGGCTCGATCCGGCGGGGGACACCCCACGAGGTGGCGAACGAGACCTCCGTCAACACCGCGTTCGGAGTCGAGCGTGTCGTGCGCTATGCCTTCGCATTGGCCGAACGCCGGCGACAGAAGCTCACGCTGGTGCACAAGACCAACGTCCTGGTGCACGCGGGAGGCATCTGGAAGCGCATCGTCGACCAGGTGGCCGCGGAGCACCCCGAGGTCGCCGTAGACTACCTGCACGTCGACGCGGCGACGATCTTCCTGGTCACGAACCCGGGCCGCTTCGACGTGATCGTCACCGACAACCTCTTCGGCGACATCCTGACCGACTTGGCCGGCGCCGTCACCGGAGGCATCGGCCTCGCCGCTTCGGGGAACATCAACCCCGACGGCGCGTTCCCGTCGATGTTCGAGCCCGTCCACGGATCGGCGCCCGACATCGCGGGTCAGCAGAAGGCCGACCCGACCGCAGCGATCCTCTCGGTCGCGCTCATGCTCGATCACCTCGGGCTGCGCGATCACGCCGAACGCGTGACCCGAGCCGTCGAAACCGACATCGCCGCCCGCACCTCGGACGCCCGCTCCACCCCACAGATCGGCGACGCGATCGTGGCACGCCTGCAGGCGTAGCCTGGACACCGCCTCGCCTCACACCCGCTTGGACGACACATGACTCTTCTCGAAAACGACCCCGACGCCGGACTCGAGCCGCTCGAGTTCGCCGTGACCCGCAACCTCGCCGCCGCCGCCCCCGCGCGCCGCGACGAGATCCTCGCGAACCCGGGCTTCGGCACGCACTTCACCGACCACATGGTCGACATCTGCTGGTCCGTCCGCGGCGGCTGGCACCGCCCCCGCGTCCAGCCCTACGGTCCGATCTCGCTCGACCCGGCCGCGGCCGTACTGCACTACGGGCAGGAGATCTTCGAGGGCATCAAGGCTTACCGCCACGCCGACGGATCGGTGCACACCTTCCGCCCCGACCAGAACGGCCGCCGGCTGCAGCGTTCGGCCCGTCGCCTCGCGCTGCCTGAGCTGCCGGTCGAGTGGTTCATCCAGTCGCTGCGCGAACTCATCGCCGTCGACGGCGACTGGGTGCCCTCGGGGGCCGACCAGTCGCTGTACCTGCGACCGTTCATGTTCGCGAAGGAGGCGTTCCTCGGTGTGCGCCCCGCGAACAAGGTCGCGTACTACGTCATCGCGAGCCCGGCGGGTGCGTACTTCACCGGGGGAGTCAAGCCCGTCTCCATCTGGCTGAGCGAGGACTACGCGCGTGCCGGCAAGGGCGGCACGGGCGCGGCCAAGACCGGCGGCAACTACGCGTCGAGCCTGCTGCCGCAGGCCGAGGCGTACGAGAACGAGTGCGACCAGGTCGTCTTCCTCGATCAGGACCGCAACGTCGAGGAGCTCGGCGGCATGAACGTCGTGTTCGTCTACAAGGACGGCACGATCGTCACGCCGCAGTCCGACTCGATCCTCGAGGGCATCACGCGCGATTCGATCCTGCAGCTCGCCCGTGACCGCGGACACAAGGTCGAGGGCCGGGCCGTGTCGCTCGACGAGTGGCGCCAGGGTGTGGCTTCCGGTGACATCGTCGAGGTCTTCGCCTGCGGCACGGCCGCAGTCGTGACGCCGATCGGCGTGCTCAAGGGCCGCGACTTCTTCGACGAGCAGCCCGTCGGCGAGCTCGCGCTGTCGCTGCGGGAGGAGCTGACCGACATCCAGTACGGCCGGCGCGAAGACAAGCACGGCTGGCTCGTGCGGCTGGACGGCTGACCGTGAAGATCGTTCGCTTCTCGCACAACGAGACCATCCGCTACGGCATCCTCGACGGCACCGAACTCGTCACCCTGGCCGGCGACCCGATGTACGCCGGCTACGACACGACAGGCGAGCGCGTCGCCCTCGGCGACGCCGTGCTGCTGGCTCCCGTCATCCCGCGGTCGAAGATCATCGCGGTGGGTCGCAACTACCGCGACCATGCCGCCGAGTTCGGCAACGAGGTGCCCGCCGAGCCGCTGCTGTTCTTCAAGCCGAACACCTCGGTGATCGGTCCCGGCGACGCGATCGTGCGTCCGACCCAGTCGCAGCAGGTCGACTTCGAGGGCGAGCTGGCCGTCGTCATCGGCAAGGTCACCCGCAACGTGACGGCGGATGATGCGCTCGAGCACGTGTTCGGGTATGCGATCGCCAACGACGTCACCGCTCGCGACCTGCAGCGCAGCGACGGTCAGTGGGCGCGCGCGAAGGGGTTCGACACCTTCTGCCCCCTCGGCCCCGCGATCGAGACCGAGTTCGACCCCGCACAGGCCGAGCTCGTGGCCCGCGTCAATGGCGAGGAGAAGCAGCGCGCGCCGCTGACCGACATGGTGCACGGCATCGCCGACCTCATCGCGTACGCCTCGGCGGCGTTCACCCTGCTGCCCGGCGACGTCATCCTGACCGGAACGCCGGCGGGCGTCGGCCCGCTCGTGGCGGGCGATGTGGTGGAAGTCGAGATCGACGGTCTCGGCATCCTCCGCAACATCGTCCGGGATGCCTGAGCGCTCAGCTGTCCCGCTGACGGATGCCTCGCGAGAGGCCGTCCGCCGCCGTGCGCTCCTCGTGCTGTCGCTCGGCCAGGTGCTGGGTGGCATCGGCTTCGGCTCGACGATCTCGCTGGGCGCCGTCATCACCGAGCGCATCACCGGCGATGAGGCGCTGGCCGGCCTGCCCACGGCGGCCGTGACCCTCGGCGCGGCGCTGCTCGCGGTGCCGCTCGCGTCGTTCGCCTCGCGCGCGGGGCGGCGCCCCCCGCTGACGCTGGGGATGGCGCTGGCGCTGGCCGGGGTCGGCCTCGTGGTGGTCGGAACGGCCCTCGGTGCCTTCCCGATCCTGCTGGTCGCGTTCGCGCTGATCGGTGCCGGGCAGGCGGCGAACCTGCAGTCGCGGTTCGCGGCGACCGACCTCGCGACCGACCGCACCCGGGGTCGTGACCTCTCGGTCGTGGTGTGGGCGACGACCTTCGGTGCAGTGCTCGGGCCGAACCTCGTCGGTCCGGGCGAGCGCCTGGGCGACGCTCTGGGGATGCCGCCGCTGACCGGCCCGTACGTGTTCACCGCTGTCGCTCAGGTGCTCGCGATCGCGCTGTACCTGGCTGCGCTGCGGCCCGACCCGTTGCTGGTGGCGCGCGACTCGGCCGCGACGCAGGCGCCCGGTCCGGCGGCGGACAGCGCGCCCGCGGACCGACCGACGACGGCGCGCTACGCCGTCGTCGCGATCGCGGGGTCTCACGGCGTCATGGTCTCGGTCATGGCGATGACACCGCTGCACCTGGTCCATCACGGGGCCGACCTGTCGGTCGTCGGGCTCACGATCAGCCTGCACATCGCCGGGATGTACGCGCTGTCTCCGGTGTTCGGACTGGTGGCCGACCGCCTCGGGCGGGTGCCCACGATCCTCCTCGGCCAGCTGCTGCTCGCCGCAGCACTCGTGGTGGCCGCGTGGGGTGCGGAGTCGGCCCCCGCGGTCACCGTCTCGCTCATCCTGCTGGGCCTCGGCTGGAGTGCGGCGACCGTGGCCGGCTCGGCGCTGCTGACCGAAGCGTCGTCGCCTCGGCACCGGACGGCGCGTCAGGGGCGCAGCGACGCCGTCATGAACGTCGTCGGGGCGGCGGGGGCGGCAGCGGCCGGGGGAGTCCTGGGGATCATCGGCTATCCCGGGCTCGCCGCGAGCGCCCTCGCGATCGTTGCGCTGGTCTCGTTGGGAGCGCTGTTCGTCCGGCGGCCGGCGGTCGCCGGGTCAGGGTCGGGGCGCGCCCGCAGCACCTAGCCGCTCCCCGCGGGGGGAGCAAGCATTTGGATCCGGGCGCGAACCCTGTCACGGTGGTGTCATGAGTCCCCGATCACAGCTGATCATCGCCCTCGTGTCGAGCGCGATCCTCTTCCTCTCGATCGCGCTGATGTTCGCGCTGGTGATCATCAGTTTCTTCACGGACGGCATCGACTTCGGCGGGCAGTCGCACATGGTCGACGGCCTCGCGTCGACCGGCTGGGCGCTCGTCGCCTGACGCGCGACGCCGTCGTCGCTCCTCAGCCGAGCAGAGCGAGCGCCGCCGCCTCGACGTCGCCCTCGTCGTTGAAGACGTGGAAGGCGACGCGCGCGTTGCCCCGTCGACCCGATGCGACGATGCCCGCGGCGGTCAGTCGGGCGAGGTCGGCGCCGTCGGCGTCCGGCCACGTGACGATCGGTGTGGGGACCATCGGCTCGGGCAGGCCGAGGCGCGTGCGGAACGCCGTCGCGAGGCCCGTCACGCGGGCGTGGAGGGCGACCGGGTCGGCATCCGCGAACATCGCGAGCGCGGGTTCCGCGCCGACCATCGCCTGCCAGGCGGGTGAGACGTCGAATCGTCGCGCCGAACGCGCGAGCGACGCGTCGGTTCCGTAGCACGCGGCCCAGGGGTTCTCGCCGGCGTACCAGCCGGCGTGAATGGGATGCAGGGTCGCTGCGAAGTCGTCGCTCAACGCCAGGAACGCGACGCCGCGCGGCGCGCAGAGCCACTTGTAGGCGTGGCAGACGAGGGCATCGAAGGCGTCGGCCCGGACGGGCAGCCAGCCCACCGCCTGGGTCGCGTCGCAGAGGGTCTTCGCCCCGTGCCGTCGGGCGGCGTCGACGATGGCGTCGGCGTCCGCGACCTCGCCCGTCGCGGACTGGACGATCGAGAACGCCACGAGGTCGATTTCCGGCCCGATCCCGTCGGCGAGGTCGGCCAGCGGGACGGTGCGGACGCGGATGCCCCGGCCGGCGTGGGCGAAGGGCATCACGAGCGATGAGAACTCGCCCTCCGGACACAGCACGGTGGCACCGTCGGGCAGCGAGGCGGCGATCATGCCGACCATGACCGAGGTCTGCGAGCCGAGCGCGACGCGGTCGGCCGAGGTCGTCACCAGGCGCGCGAAGTGCGTGCGGCATCGTTCCGCGACCGCGGCGTAATGAAGGAGGTCGGGACGTGCGTCGAGGTCGGCGAGCACGGCTGCGCGCGTATCGCGGGTCGGCAGGCCGGTGCTGCAGGCTGCGAGATACCCGCGCGCACCGGTGAACGCGCCGTGGAGCTCGTCGGGCGAGAGGGCTGTCGTCTGCATGGTTCCAGCGTCGATCAACACGACGTATTGGTCTACGGCAGGACTTGCATGCAAAGCATCACGTCCAGTTATCTATGAGCATGAGCGCCCCCGACTACCGTCTCGACGTCGCCGAGCTGCGCATCGTGCGCGCGATCGCCGACGGCGGCTCGATCACCGCCGCCGCGACATCCCTCGGCTACAGTCAGCCGGCGGTGAGTCAGCAGGTCAAACGGCTCGAGCAGCGGCTCGGAGTACCCGTCGTGGAACGCGTCGGAAGACGGATGCGGCTGACCGAGGCCGGCCGCGTCATCGCCCGGCACGCCGCCGCCGTCGCGACCGTCATCGAGGCGGCTTCCGGAGAGCTCGCGGAGCTGGCCGGGCTGCGGTCGGGAACCGTCCGCATGGTCGGTTTCCCCTCGGCGTCGCCGACGGTGCTGCCGCGCCTGATGGATCGGCTCGCTCAGGCCGAGCCCGGGCTCACGCTGACCTACGTCGAGGCGGAGCCGCCGGAGGCGATCGCGGACGTCCGCGCCGACCGGGCCGACATCGCGCTCACATTCGGCTACCCCGGCGACCGCAGCGATCCGCACGGCGAGAGCGCCCGTGGGCTCGATACCGAGGTGATCGGCTACGACGAGCTGCTCGCGGTGCTGCCGGCCGACCACCCAGCCGCGGGCGGCGCCGGCCCGATCGAGATCGCCCCGCTCGCCGACGAGGACTGGATCGCCGGGTGCCCGCGCTGCCGGGGGCACCTGCTCGAGGTGTGCGGGCGCGCGGGCTTCGTCCCGGCCATCCGCTTCGAGACCGACAACTTCGTCGCCGTCGAACAGCTCGTCGCGCAGGGAATCGGCGTCGCGACGCTGCCGGGACTCGCGGTGTCGTCGTTCCCCGTCCTGCCGGGTGTCGTGACCCGGCCGTTGCCGGCGAGCGAGCGTCGCGCGATCCACGCCGTGTCGGCCGGGGGAGCGGGACGCGTTCCGGCGGTGGCATCCGTGCTCGGCCATCTCCGAGCCGTGGTGGGGGAGCTCACCGGCACCGGCGCGCGCGAGAACTAAGCTGGAGGGGATGTCCAGCGCACCTCACCCCGCCACCACGACCGCCATCGGATCCGACATCCGTGTGCGGTTCTGCCCCTCGCCGACCGGTCTGCCGCACGTCGGTCTCATCCGCACGGCCCTGTTCAACTGGGCCTACGCGCGCCACAACGGCGGCAAGATGGTCTTCCGCATCGAAGACACCGACGCCGCGCGTGACAGCGAGGAGAGCTACCAGCAGCTGCTCGAGGCGCTGCGTTGGCTCGAGATCGACTGGGACGAGGGCGTCGAGAAGGGCGGTCCGCACGCCCCGTACCGCCAGTCGCAGCGTCACGAGCTCTACCGCGGAGTGCTCGACAAGCTCATCGCCGCCGGCGTCGTCTACGAGTCGTATTCGACGGCCGAAGAGATCGATGCGCGCAACGAGGCCAACGGCCGCGCGAAGCAGCTCGGCTACGACAACTACGACCGTGACCTCACCGACGAGCAGAAGGCCGCCTTCCGTGCCGAGGGGCGCGAGCCCGCGTGGCGCCTGCGCGTGCCCGACCACGACCTGACCTACGTCGACCTCATCCGCGGCGAGGTCACATTCCCCGCCGGGTCGTTCCCCGACTTCGTGATCGTGCGCGCCGGCGGCATCCCGCTGTACACGTTCGTAAACCCCGTCGACGACGCGCTCATGGGCATCACGCACGTCCTGCGCGGCGAGGACCTCATGCCCTCGACGGCGCGCCAGCTCGCCCTGTACGCCGCGCTCATCGAGGCGGGTGTCACCGACTTCGTGCCGCGATTCGGCCACATGCCTCTCGTGCTCGGCGAGACCGGCAACAAGAAGCTGTCGAAGCGCGACCCGAAAGCCGACCTCTTCCTGCAGCGCGAGAAGGGCTTCATCCACGAGGGGCTGCTCAACTACCTGTCGCTGCTGGGCTGGTCGATCGCGGCCGACCGCGACGTCTTCTCGCGCGACGAGCTCATCGCCGCGTTCGACATCGCCGACGTGAACCCCAACCCCGCCCGGTTCGATCAGAAGAAGGCCGAGTCGATCAACGGCGACCACGTGCGGATGCTCGCGCCGGCCGACTTCGCCGAGCGCCTCGTGCCCTACCTCGCCGGTGCGGGCCTGATCGAGAACCCGCCCACCGCGGGCGAGCGCGAGATCCTCGAGGCCGCCGCGCCGCTCGTGCAGGAGCGGATGCAGCTGCTCGGTGACGCGCCGGGGCTGCTCGGCTTCCTGTTCCGTTCCGACATCGCGTACGACGACGACGCGCTGTCGGGCCTTCCGGCGAACGCGGGCGAGGTGCTCGTCGCGTCGGTCGGCGCCCTCGAGCTGGTTCCCGAGCAGGGGTTCACGGCCGCGGCCGTGCAGGACGCTCTGGCCCCCGCGCTGATCGAGGGGCTCGGCCTCAAGCCGCGCGTCGCCTACGGCCCGCTGCGTGTCGCCCTCAGCGGCCGTCGCGTCTCGCCGCCGCTGTTCGAGTCGATGGAGCTTCTCGGCAAGGCCGAGACCATCCGACGGCTCGACGCTCTCGTGCAGCGCGTCGGCTGACGCGCCCGGGCGGCGGTCGGTTAGGTCGCACCGCATCCGTCAGGTATAGTTGATCCTCGGTGCGACTGAGGTCAAACCGACCATGGGGTATGGTGTAATTGGCAACACGGCTGATTCTGGTTCAGTTGTTCTTGGTTCGAGTCCAGGTACCCCAGCTTCACGAAAACCCCGCTCAGGCGGGGTTTTCTGCTTCTCTGGCGCGTACGGACGTCACGCCGGACGATTCGCCGGCACCAGCCGAGGGGCCACGAGCGCCGCGACGATGAGCGGCGCGGCGAGGAAGAGCCATGCCGCGGCCGGCATCCCGTCGATTCCGAGAAGCGCGCCGAAGATGAGGTTGCCCACGAGCACCGCGATGCCGCCGCAGGTCGCAAGCAGGCCGAAGAACGATCCGGTGGGGTGGAGCCCCGCGAAGCGAGGGGCGAGCGACAGCGCAGTGGGATGGGTCGTCATGTGACCCATCACGACGAGCGACGCAGCGACGAAGACGATCGTGACGCGCACCGCATCCGTCACGGGCGACAGCGCGCCGACCGCCATGACGGCGAATCCGGCGGCCGACAGCAGGTACCCGGTCCGCAGCGCGACCGCCGCGCCCACGGACGCCGACCAGCGGGCCACGGGCAGCTGGAGCGTGAGCGTGAGCAGCGAGACCCACGCGAACATCGCCGCCGTCGCCGGCGCAGCGCCGGGCGTCATCGCCAGCTGCAGCGGTAGGGCGAGGTAGAGCTGGTTGTAGGCGAGCAGATCAGCTGCGTGCGCGGTCGAGAAGCCGACGAAGCGGCGATCGCGCAGCGACCACCACCGTCCGTGGCGGGTGTCATGTGCTCCGCGAGCCGCGACGCGCGTCGGCGCCGGCAACGCGTACGCCAGGAACAGCCCGATGAGAACGAAGAAGGCGGCACCGAAGAGGGCGACCGTGGCGAAGCCCCAACCGAGAAGTGCCGCGCCGAGGATCGGGCCGATCACGGCGCCCAGCTCACCCGTGATGCTCAGCCAGGCGAAGAGTGATGCGCGTCGTCCGTGCACCGCCGGGGAGCGGCGGTGCTCGGCATCCGCGAGCAGGACGTTGAGTCCCGGTGAGAAGAGCGCGCCGCCCAGACCCGTGAGCACGGTACCCGTGACGAACAGCGCGAGCTGTGGCGACGCCACCATGAGGGACGCAGCCAACGTCGCGAACCCGGCGACCCGGACGGCGCACCCGAGGAGAATCACGCGGCGGGCGCCGATGCGGTCGGCGAGCACACCGCCGACGAGGAACATGCCCTGTTGCGCGAAGGTGCGCACGCCCAGGATGAGCCCGACGGCAGCCGCCGCGACACCGAAATCTTCCGAGAGGACGAGTGCGAGGAACGGGACAACCGCGTAGAAGCCCGTGTTGAAGAGAAGCTGCGTCGCGAGCAGCACCGGCGTGTGGGGAGCACGCGGAGCGTCGGCTTCGGGAGGCGGATTTCGCACGTCAGTCCCTCTCGATCCTCGGGGCGCCGGCGGCACGCCGCCGAGAACGATCCTCCCAAGACGATCCGTCGGCTGTGTCGAGGGGCGCCCCGCAGCGCGACAATGGACGTATGGGACTCTTCACGCAGCGACCCGAAGACCCGAGCGAGTGGGCCGGACTGCCGTCCGAGCCGCACCGCCCGCGCTCCGACGCCGAACTGCTGCCGGACGCGCCGCCGGTCGCGGACCCGGGCGCGGCCGTCTTCGGCTCCGCCTCCGGCATCGCGTCGATCCCGATCCCGGTGGCCGACCCCGGCGCGGGCGACGGCGGGGCCTCGGACTGACGCCGACGCGCAGCGTCCATGCGCGTCATGCGGTGCTGCGGTCTCAGGTGCGACGCGGTCGCGGCGCCGGCGGCGGGGGCACCGGCTTAGCGGCAACGATGTCCGTGCGGCGAATGCGCTCGACGCCACGCTTGCCATCGACGACGACCAGCTCGTCGTCGGCGCTCAGCAGCTCGCCGAGGACATCGGTGGCCTGCCCCGTCGGCAGCAGGTAGCGGACGACGACGCGGTTCCCGGGGGCCGGAAGTCTCACCATGCGCCGGGGGAGTAGTCCTTGAGGAACACGCCGAACAGGTCCTCGCCGGCCTCGCCGCGGACGATCGGGTCGTAGACGCGCGCGGCGCCGTCGACGAGGTCGAGCGGGGCGTGGAAGCCCTCTTCGGCGAGGCGCACCTTCGTCGGGTGCGGGCGCTCGTCGGTGATCCAGCCGGTGTCGACGCTCGTCATGAGGATGCCGTCGGTCTCGAACATCTCGCGGGCGCTCGTGCGCGTCAGCATGTTCACGGCGGCTTTGGCCATGTTGGTGTGCGGGTGGCCCGGGCCCTTGTAGCCGCGGTTGAACACGCCCTCCATCGCACTGACGTTGACGACGTAGGTCCGGCGTGCCGGGCTCGCCGCGAGCGAGGCACGCAGCTTCGAGACGAGCAGGAACGGCGCCGTCGTGTTCGCCAGCTGCACCTCGAGCATCTCGAGCGGGTCGACGTCGCCGACGCGCTGGGTCCATGAGTTCACGCCGTCGAGGTCGGGGATGAGGCCGCCCGCGTCGATCGCGGTGCCGGCGGCGAGTCGCTCGAGCGAGCTGGAACCGGCGGCCATGGCCTGTTCCGTCAGCTCGTCGGCACGCGAGGCGGCGGCGGCGAGGATCGGGTGCGCGTTGACCGAGCGCTCGAGCGCCTGCGGGTGCATGTCGTTGGTGTGACCGAACGTGACCAGCTCGGGCAGCGGGCCGTCGGGCAGCGGCGACAGCTCGGCGTCGACGAGCGGCTGGTAAGCGCCCGGGGAGCGGCGAACGGTCTGCGTCGCGTTGTTGATGAGGATGTCGAGGTGACCCGCCGCGGCGACATCGTCGGCGAGGCCGACGACCTGTGCGGGGTCGCGCAGGTCGATGCCCACGATCTTGAGGCGATCGATCCACTCGGCCGAGTCGGGCAGGCTCCGGAACCGGCGGACCGCATCCCGCGGGAAGCGCGTGGTGATCGTCGTGTGAGCGCCGTCGCGCAGCAGTCGCAGCGCGATGTACATGCCGATCTTGGCGCGGCCACCCGTCAGGAGGGCGCGGCGGCCGGAGAGGTCGGTGCGCGCGTCGCGCTTGGCGTGGCTCATCGCCGCGCAGTCCGGGCAGAGCTGGTGGTAGAACGCGTCGACGATCGTGTACGGCTGCTTGCAGATGTAGCAGGCGCGCGCCTTGATGAGCGTGCCGGCGATCGGCGCGGTGGTCGAGGACGAGATGGGGATGCCGCGGGTCTCGTCGTCGATCCGATCCGGAGCTCCCGTCGCCGTGGCATGGACGACGGCGCGGTCGGCCGAGGCGACGGCATCCCGGATCTCGCGCCGGCGCACCTTCTTCGCCGCCTTGAACATCGCGGCGGTCGCCTGCCGAACGGTCGCGTAGTCGGGATGCCGATGGTCGATGTCGGCCAGCTGCGCGAGAACGCGCAGGGTAGCGGCGAGATCGTCGGGGTCGATGCCGCTGGGCGCGACGGAAGTCGGGGAGAGCGTGTCGGGGAGCACACGCGATTGTACGTCCAACCACCCCCGGAACCGGCACAGAGGAAAGGGGACGGCCCCGCTGGAGTGACTCACAGCGGGGCCGTCAGTGAGGTCTGGGAGAAAGTGACCCGAACACCGTCTCTACCGAGCCGCTCACGTACAACAGCGAAGCTACGCTCCTCGCCCGCTTCGCGCGGGTTGTTGACTACGCACCCGCGACTCTGCTACGCCTCAGCGCATCGCGTCGCCGATGTAGGAGTACTTCACGAAGACCTCTGCGGCCCAGCCAGCTTCGTCGAGGACACCCTGCACGGCGGTGAGCATGTAGCGCGAGTCCCAACCCATGTAGAGGTAGCTCCCCTCGCCGAGCTCGTCCCACTGTCCGTTCCACGCCATGGCGGGGTACACGGGGCCGCCGCGCCGTGCGCTGAAGTCGATGACGCTCTGCCGGGAGTCGACCCACAGCCGCTTGAACACGCGGTTGAAGAGGTAGCGGACGTCCGGCACCTCCCAGTGCTCGCCGCGGAACTCGACGTAGTCGAACTCGCGCTGCCAGCCGCGCGGCCATCCGCGGCGGAGCTTCGCGTCGAGGATCGGGGTCAGGTTGTCGTCGTCGATCCCGGTCAGCGGCGGGCGTCGCCACACCTCGACGAATCGCTGCGCGAGCCGCTCGGTGCGGGCGCCGATCGCCCGTGTGTCCCAGCTGTCGTTGTCGGCGACCTCGCGCGCCATCGCCACGTCGCTGCGGCGAAGAAGCGATCGCAGCTCGGGATAGGTGGCGTCGAGCGCGCGCTCCGCGAGGTCCTGCTCGAGCAGCGTCAGGTTGCCCAGCGTGTGCGCGAGCGCACGGTGACTGTTCTGCTCGTCCTCGCTGTAATCGGCGAAGCGGCGATGGCCGTCGCCGGACCAGTCGTCGCCCGCCGCGGCGGGGAACACCGGCGAGACGTCGAGCGGAGCCGCGGGATCGACGTCCGCGAGGCGGCCGAGCACGTAGCGCGGATGCGGCAGATCGCCGTACTTCACGCCGACGCGCACGCGCTCGTCCGAGGGCGTGATGCGCGCGATGGCTCGGGTGAGGGCGTCCGCGCCCTGGGCGTAGGCCCGGCACAGGCGTGCGACGAGGCGGTCGGTGGCGATCCCGACGACGGTGCGGCGCAGCAGCAGCGCCTGCACGTCCTCGATCCGCGCGAGGAGTTCGGCGCGGGGGAGGAGCCCGGCACGGGCGTCGTGCACGAGACGCATCACGAGCGGGTACATGTTGCGCCCGAGCACGTTGAGGTAGCCGAGTTGACGGGCCAGTTCGGCATCCGTGCTCGCGGCGGGGTCGACCATCTCGCGATAGATCTCGGAGTACTCCCGCCATGAGGCCGCGTGCGCACGCAGCGTATCGATGTCGAGCCGCGGGAACTGCTGGCGGAAGACGTCGTAGACGCCGCGGCCACCGGTGACGAGGACCTCGCGGCCGGTGAGCATCACGAGAAAGTGATTCCAGAACGCGCCGATGGCGTCGCCGGTGTTGCGCTCGATCGGCACCCAGAAGTCGTTCTCGATCTCGATCTGCTCGCCGTGCGAGAGTCCCATGAGGACGTAGTTGTGGATGAGCTCGTGGTCGCGCAGCGGCTCGCCGGTCGAGTTCAGGCTCTCGAAGATCTGCTGGGCGTTGGCTCCTTCGCCGAGCGTGATCGCGACGTGCTCGAGCTTCTGCAGCCCCCGCCAGATCGTCGGCGCCTCGTCGGGGCGGATCTGGCTGCGGAAGAACGCGTAGTTGTCGTCGAACCGCGACTCGCGATGCTCCTCGCCCGGGGCGCGGCGGTCGAGCACGACGCTCTCGAACACGTCGGCCCAGGCGCGGTGGGGACGCAGCTTCGTGCGCGCGGGGTCGTCGGCCCGGGCCAGCACGCGCTCGAGTTCGCGTGCGAGCTCGGGATCGTCGTCGCGCAGGGTGTGATGCAGGGCGGCGACGAGCAGCATGAGCGTCGTGATGCGCTGCTGCCCGTCGATGAGCACGAGCTGGGCGTCATCCTCCGTTGTCGTGCTGGCGGTCGAGAGGATGGAGCCGATGAAGTGGGTGTGGGCGTCGTCGGCGGCCGATACCGAGCGGATGTCGGCGAGCAGCTGTTCGCAGCCGCCGATGTCCCAGCGGTACTGCCGCTGGTAGACCGGGACCACGATCGTCGTGTCGGATGCCGACAGCCAGCTGATCGTGTTGACGGCGGTCGCTCCGACATTCGTGGCAGTGCTCATATTCTCCGAAATCGCTCCTCGACAAGCCCGCTCGAGTCTACTGGCGCCCTCGGAACGGCTCGGTAGGCTGACCTCAGTCGGGCCTGTAAAAACTTCGCTTGTCCGACAGAAAGGTCATGATCCGTCATGGGTTACATCAAGTCCGCCGCCCTCGAGGAGACCGGTTACGTCGTCCTCGATCGCTACAACAAAGAGATCGATCCGAAGGAATGGCTCGACGTCGAGTACGTCGACTGGAAGTCCTCGGGTGACACCCGGTTCGCGCCCCTCGCCTCGGCCAAGGGTGAGATCGAGTGCAACGGCTTCTGGAACCACAAGCCGCCGCGCACCGACAAGGACGGTGTGTGGATCGATTCGCAGACCGCCATCGCGCCGACGCTGACCGCACGCGCCCAGGAGCCGGGTGCCAACGTCGGACGCTGCCGCATCATCGAGCTGCAGCCGAACACCTACGCCGACTGCCTCTACAACCTGCACCAGGACGACAACAACCGCCTGAACCCGGACGGCACCGGGTGGGTCGTGCGCGGCTTCTTCAACCTGACGGACGACCAGACGAGCTACTTCGTGCTGCGCGAGAACCGCACCGACCCCAGCGAGGAGACGCGCATCGCCCTCCCGGCCGGCGCGCAGCTGATCGTCGACACGCAGCGTCTGTGGCACGCCGCCGCTCACTACGGCGACGAGCCCCGCTACTGCCTCATCACGTCGTGGGAGTCGGGTCCGGAGCTCGACGCCTACATCGCCAAGTACAACGGCGTGAACAAGGTCGACAGCTACCACGTCGACCAGGAGACCCTCGACGCCGGCCAGATCGAGCAGGAGCGCCGCATCGCTGCCCGCGCTGCTGCCCTCGCGGCCCGCGGCCAGCAGGAGGTCATCGCGATGAGCGAGGCCTGAGCCTCTCTCTGCGGAAGGGCGTCGGCATCAGCCGGCGCCCTTCGTCGTCCCAGGCGGTGGCTGCCAGCTTCGGCACATGCATGAGTCCGATGTTGATTTCTGTTGATTTGTTTGTGTTTGCGTTGTAACGTGTGGGCATCCGAAGGAGGGTGTCGTGTACGCAACGGAGCGCCAGCAGCTCATCGAGCGATTGCTCGCCGACGACGGACGCGTGGCCGTGGTCGACCTCGCGGCGCGCTTCGACGTCACGACCGAGACCGTTCGGCGTGACCTCGCCGCGCTCGAAGAGGCCGGCGCCCTGCGGCGCGTGCACGGCGGCGCGGTATCGCCCGAGCGCACCAGCACGTCCGAACCGTCCGTCGCCGAGCGGTCGATGCGCCACTCCGAGGCGAAGGAGCGCATCGCGCGCCGCGCCCTCGCCGCCCTTCCCGCCGGAGCTGGATCGATCTACCTGGACGCGGGCACGACGACCGCGGCCCTCGCCGTCCTCATGGCCCAGTCGTCGCCGTCCGGCCGCGAGGTCGTGACCCACTCGATGACGATCGCCCATTCGCTCGCGGGCGTGTCGGGCGTCGGTCTCACCGCGATCGGCGGACGCGTCCGCGGGCTGACGGCCGCCGCCGTCGGTTCCGACACCGTCGCGGCGATCGGGCGGCTGCGGCCGGACGTCGCGTTCCTCGGTGCCAACGGCATCACCGTCGGCGCCGGGCTGACCACGCCGGACCCCGAAGAGGCGGCCGTCAAGCGCGCCGTCGTCGCGGGAGCCCGGCGGGTGATCGTCCTCGCCGACGCCGACAAGTTCGAAGCGGAACTTCTCGTCTCTTTCGCCGAGCTGTCCGACCTCGACGTGGTCGTGACGAATCGGGAACCGGGCGCGGCGCTCTCGCGAGCGCTGCGCGACGCCGACGTGGAGGTATGGATCGCATGATCGTGACCCTGACGGTGCATCCGTCGCTCGACCGCACCGTGTCGCTCGGCGCGCCGCTGCGCGTCGGTGAGGTGCAGACAGCGAGCGGCGCACGCGAGGATGCCGGCGGCAAGGGCATCAACGTGTCACGGGTGATCCGGGCGGCAGGCGGCGACAGCCTCGCGGTCCTCCCGCTCGACCCGGCCGACCCCTTCGCCGCTGTCCTGGCCGACGCGGATGTCGAGGTACGCCCCGTGCCCGTCGCGGGACGTGCTCGGGCGAACATCACGGTGACGGATGCCGCCGGCGAGACCACCAAGATCAACCTTCCCGGCGTCGCGCTGAACGACGGCGACCTCGCCGCGCTCATCGACGCGGTCGTGGCCGCCGCTCGCGGCGCGGACTGGCTCGTGCTGGCCGGGTCGCTCGCGCCGGGACTCGCCGCGGACGCCTACGTGCGCGTCATCCACGCCGTCCGTGATCGGCTGGGCGCCGAGGCCCCGCGCATCGCCGTCGACACCTCCGGCCCGGCTCTGCGCGCGGTCGTGCGCGACGGCCGTCCCGACCTGATCAAGCCGAACGACGACGAGCTCGCCGACCTGCTCGGTGCGCCCTTGCCCGAGGCGACGGATCTGGCCGAGGCGGTGCACGCCGCGGCGCGCGAACTCGTCCCGAACGCCGTCGCTACCGCCCTCGTCACCCTCGGGGGCGACGGTGCGGTGCTCGTCACCGGCGAGGGCGCATGGGCGGCCGTCCCGCCGCCGACCCGCGTGCGCAGCACCGTCGGAGCGGGCGACAGCTCGCTCGCCGGGTATCTGCTCGCAGTCTCGGCGGGCGCGAACCCGGCGGCATCCCTCGTGTCGGCCATCCGCTACGGCTCGGCCGCCGCTGCCCTCGACGGAACCCAGGCCCCGCGGGCGTCCGACCTTCCCACCGCTGACATCCCCGTCCGCGCGCTCACCCGTTGAATCCGACCCTCGAAACACCCGAACCAGGAGGACACCGTGTCCGACACCATCACCCCGGAGCTCGTCAGCCTCGACGCGCCCCTCGGGACCGATAAGCAGGACGTCATCCGCGCCCTCGCCGGCCTCGTCGCCGCGCAGGGTCGCGCGACCGACGCCGACGCGCTCGCGGCCGACGCGATCGCCCGCGAAGACAAGGATGAGACCGGTCTGCCGGGCGGCATCGCGATCCCGCACGCGAAGAGCGCCGCGGTGACGCAGGCGTCGCTCGCGTTCGCCCGCTTGCAGCCGGGCGTCGATTTCGGCGCACCGGACGGTCCCGCCGACCTCGTCTTCCTCATCGCGGCCCCGGCGCACGCGTCCGAGGAGCACCTCGCGGTGCTCTCCCGGCTCGCGCGCAGCCTGATGCAGGACACCTTCACGGCCGATCTGCGCGCCGCCGCCGACGCCGACGGTGTCGTACGTGTCGTGCGTACGGCGATCGGCGAGGGCGAAGCCGTGAGCGATGCGGCCCCTGCGTCCGCTGCGTCCACCCCGCCCGCCTCCGCCTCGGCGCCCGCCTCCGCGACGGCTGCCGACCTGCAGATCGACGGCCGTCCCGCCCGCATCGTCGCGGTGACCTCGTGCGCGACCGGCATCGCTCACACGTTCATGGCCGCCGACGCGCTCACCGCGGCGGGCAAGGACGCGGGCATCGACCTCGTCGTCGAGCCGCAGGGCTCGAGCGGGTACCAGGCGCTGCCGGCATCCGTCATCGACGACGCCGACGCCGTGATCTTCGCGACCGACGTCGATGTCCGCGAGATCTCGCGGTTCGCCGGCAAGCCCGTCATCCGCTCGGGTGTCAAGCGCGGCATCGAGCAGCCGGCCCAGATGATCCGCGAGGCGGTGGCTGCGGCATCCGATCCGAACGCGGCACGCGTGAGCGGGACGGCGGGTGCGTCGTCGGGGGAGACGAGCACCCAGAACCTGTCGTGGGGCGCGCGGATCCAGCGCATCCTGCTGACCGGAGTCAGCTACATGATCCCGTTCGTCGCCGGCGGTGGTCTGCTCATCGCGTTGGGCTTCGCGCTCGGCGGCTACGAGGTGACGGCGAACGCGTCGAAGGTCATCATCGACAACGCGCTGTGGAACCTTCCCACGACCGACATCACGTCGCCCTTCGGACCCCTGGGCCAGTACCTCGGCTCCGTGGCGTTCATGATCGGGTCGACCTCGATGGGCTTCCTCGTGGCGGCCCTCGCCGGCTACATCGCGTACGCGATCGCCGACCGGCCCGGCATCGCCCCCGGATTCGTCGCGGGAGCGATCGCGGTGACCATGAGCGCGGGCTTCATCGGCGGTATCGTCGGCGGTTTCCTCGCGGGCTTCGTCGCCTGGTGGCTGGGACGCCTGCCGGCCCCCCGGTGGCTGCGCGGACTCATGCCCGTCGTGATCATCCCGCTCCTCGGGTCGATCGTCGCCTCGGGTCTGATGATCCTGTTCCTCGGCCGCCCCATCGCCGCGCTGATGGCGCTGCTCACCGACGGCTTGACCTCGCTCACGGAGAGCGGAGCCGGCCTCATCGTCGTCGGCGTGATCCTGGGTCTCATGATGTGCTTCGACCTCGGCGGTCCGATCAACAAGGTCGCCTACGTCTTCGCCACGACGGGACTCGCGGCCGCCTCGACCGAGAACACCGCGCCGTACCTGATCATGGCTGCCGTCATGACCGCGGGCATGGTGCCGCCGTTGGCGCTGGCCCTCGCGTCGACGGTCCTCGCCCGTCCGCTGTTCACCCCGGTGGAGCGCGAGAACGGCAAAGCGGCCTGGCTGCTCGGAGCGGCGTTCATCAGCGAGGGAGCGATCCCCTTCGCGGCCGCCGACCCGCTCCGCGTCATCCCCGCCTCGATGGTGGGCGGCGCGATCACCGGCGCCCTGAGCATGGTGTTCACCGTGCAGAGCTATGCCCCGCATGGCGGCATCTTCGTGCTGTTCGCCATCAATCCGGTCTGGGGTTTCGTCGTCGCGCTTCTGGCGGGTACCGTCGTTTCTGCGCTGTTGCTCGTCGTGCTCAAGAAGTACGTCCGCAAGAGCTCCACCGCCCCGGCTCCGGCCGAGGCGACCGCGACCGTCTGAGGAGACACCACCATGGCAGAACGCACCGCCACCATCGCCAGCAGCTCGGGCCTGCACGCGCGCCCCGCGAAGCTCTTCGTGCAGGAGGTGCAGTCGAAGGGCGTGCCCGTGACCATCGCTGTCGAGGGCGGTCCCGACCTCAACGCCGGCAGCATCCTGAGCATCATGGGCCTCGGTGCGTCGAAGGGCTCCGTCGTCACGCTCAAGGCTGAGGGCGAGGGTGCCGAGAAGGCGCTCGACGAGCTCGCCGCCTTCCTCGAGATCGACCACGACGCGGCCTGACGCCAGATCACACGCACGGATGCCGTGGACCTTCGGGTCCACGGCATCCGTCGTTCAGCGGAGGCGCTCTCAGAGGTCGGTCGCGTCGCCCGGGTCGAGCGCGACGAACTCGCCGCCGTTCTGCGCCGCCGCCCACGTCAGTCGCTCGCGCCCCATCGCCAGGCCCGCGGGCGAGAGGGTCATGTCGTGCGTCGCGAAGACGCGGCGCGGCTTGACGGCCAGCACGAAGTTCATGGCGTCGCCGATCTTGAGCCACGGTGCGCCCACGGGCGCCGCGAGCAGCGTCACGTCGGCGCCCTTCGGGACGGCATAGGAGTCGCCCGGATAGTAGAACTCGTCGTCGACGAGCACGCCGACGTTGTCGATGACCGGGATCGACTCGTGGATCACCGCGTGGCGTCCGCCGAAGAACTTCAGCCGGAACGGGCCGGCCTCGAGCTCGTCGCCGGGGGACACCTCGCGGATGTCGAAGCCGGCCGCCGCGCGGACGACGCCCTCGGGGCCGTAGATCGGCACGGAGGGGAACTCCTCGAGGATGCGCGCGAGGTGCTGCGAGGTCCAATGGTCGGGGTGCTCGTGCGTGATCACGACGGCTGCGAGACCGTGGAGATCCGCCAGCGGCTCGGTGAACATCCCGGGGTCGATGAGCAGGGTCTTCCCGTCGCGCTCGAGGCGCACACAGGCGTGTTCGTGCTTGGTGACGTGCATGCTTTCAGTCAACGCCCGACACGCCCGAGAGAGCAATGCCGGCCTCGATTTTGCCCGATGCGCGAGGCCGTGGCATACTTTAACGGTTGCCTCCGGAGCCCCGGAGAAAACGAAAAGTACGGCCCCATCGTATAGCGGCCTAGTACGCCGCCCTCTCACGGCGGTAACGCGGGTTCGAATCCCGCTGGGGTCACCAGACGAAACGCCCATCCGAACGGATGGGCGTCTCGCATATCCGCGGTTGCGACCGCTCAGTCGGTGGTGGTCGTACGGCGTGCCCGTCGGCGGCGGACCGCCGCGAGCGCGAGTCGCACCGACAGCGCCGCGACCGCGAGCACAGCGAGCCAGGGGAGCGCGAACCCCAGCCCGACGACGACCGCGTTGAACGCCGCGACGATGCCGTTCCACCCGGCGGCGAGTCCGTCGGCGAACCCCGCGGGGTCCGCATCGACCGCTGCGGCCGGTTCGTCGAGCTGCACGCTCAGCGACGAGAAGGCGACCTGAGACTCCAGCGCGGCGAGCTGCTGCTGGAGCGACTCGAGGTCGGCCTGCCGTTCCACGAGCGCGGACTCGGCGGCGATGAGATCGGCCACCGATCCCGCTTGGCTCAACAGATCTGTCAGCCGGTCGACCGACGCCTGCCCGGCGGCGACACGCGCGCGCAGATCGATCGTCTGCGTCGTGACGTCGTCGCGCGAGACCTGCGAGCTCTCCACCTCACCGACGTCGGCGAGCCCCGCCAGGACGCCCTCCAGGTTCGCGGCGGGCACCCGCACCGACACCCAGGCGGACGCTGACGGTGCCGGCCAGGTTGCGGCATCCGGCAACGGCGGCACGGTTCCGCCCCCGACGCTGAGCGACTCGACGTAGCCGCCCGCGGCGATCGCCGCCTCGGTGATCCGCTCGGCCGCTCGCTGCGGGTCGGCGACCGTCACCGTCGCGGATGCCGTGGTCAGGACCTCGCGCTCGGCAGGAGCCTCGACCCCTTCCTCGCGGATGGGCGCGCCCGTCGTGCCCTCGTCCAGGCTGAACGGCGCGAGCCCTTCGCTCGTCCCGGCGCCGTCAGCCGGCGCGGGCGCCGCGGACTCCGCTGATCCGGTCGACGTCGTCAGCTGCGGCGCGAAGATGAACGCGGCGACGAGAACCACTGCGGCCGCGCTCGAGGTCACCCACACGGTGCGGCGGCGCCGCCGGCGCCGGGCGGCGGTCGCGGCATCCCGCTCCGAGCGCTCCGTCCGCTCGCGCGCGATGTCGGTGAAGAGGGCGTCCTCCATCTCCGCGATGCGACGCTCTTCGAGGATCGGCAGATCGGTCATGACCCCTCCGGTTCGACGGCCGCCCGCACGTGCGTGCGGATGCGGGAGAGACGGTTTCGGACCGCGCCGTGGCTGACCCCGAGCCGGTCAGCCGCGGCCTGGTAGGCGTAGCCCTGCGCGGCGCACAGTCGGAAGATCTCCTGGTCGAGCGCGCTCAGTGAGCCGACGGCGGCGAGGATGCGGTCGACCAGGTCGGCCTGCACCACCTGCCTCTCCACGTCGACGGTGTCGGCGATCTCGGCGGCATCCTCGTCGGTGAGGTGGCGGCGCTCGAGCCCGCGTCGGCGCAAGCGGTTCGCGCTCTGGAAACGGCAGATGGTCGCGAGCCAGGGGAGCAGCGATTCGCCCAGGAGCTCGAGCTCCGGCAGCTTTCGCCACGCGACGAGGAAGGTCTCCTGCGCGACGTCCTCCGCGTCGGCGGGATCGCGCAGCAGGCCGTGGGCGATCCAGTACACCGGGCGGACGTAGGCGCGGTAGAGCGCGCGGAAGGCGTACTCGCTCCCGCCCGCCGCAGCGGCGACGAGTTCGGCATCACCGCGTGCCGTCGTGTCCGTCATCCCTGTGCGCCCTTCCTTCACCCCTCAGTGTCGCGGCTGCGGAAACCGTCTCACCCCGCCGGCCGCTGCGGAAGGCGGGTGTAGTCTCGGGAGGCTTCCTCCCCGAAAGGCTCGCATGGACCTCCCCGTGCCGTTCCAGATCGTCGCGCTCGTCGTGCTGGTTCTCGTGCTCATCGCCGACCTGCTCATCATCGTCAAGCGACCCCACATCCCGTCGCCGAAGGAATCGACGCTGTGGGTGCTGTTCTACGTCGGCCTCGCGCTGGCGTTCGCGGGCATCCTCTGGGCCGTCGCCGACGTCGAGCACGCGGGGCAGTTCGTCGCGGGCTGGCTGACCGAGTACAGCCTGTCGATCGACAACCTGTTCGTCTTCGTGCTGATCATGAGCCAGTTCTCGGTGCCCCGGCGCTACCAGCAGAAGGTGCTGATGGTCGGCATCATCATCGCCCTGGTGCTGCGCGGTCTGTTCATCCTGGCCGGGGCCGCGATCATCGAGCAGTTCAGCTGGGTGTTCTACATCTTCGGCGCCTTCCTGATCTATACCGCGATCAAGCAGGCGTTCCCGGGCGGCGACCACGACGACGACGTCAAGCGAGAGAGCTTCCTCGTGCGCATCGTGCGGCGCACCGTCGACATCTCGGAGGAGTACGACGGCCCGAAGGTCCGCACCGTGGTGAACGGCAAGCGCATGTTCACGCCGATGATCATCGTCTTCGTGGCCATCGGGGTGACCGATCTGCTGTTCGCGCTGGACTCGATCCCGGCGATCTTCGGCATCACGCAGGACCCGTTCCTCGTGTTCACCGCCAACATCTTCGCCCTCATGGGCCTGCGACAGCTCTACTTCCTGCTGGGCGATCTCCTCGACCGGCTCAAGTACCTGCACTACGGCATCGCCTTCATCCTCGCCTTCATCGGCGTCAAGCTCGTGCTGCACGCGATGCACGAGAACGAGCTGTTCTTCATCAACGGCGGCGAGCACATCGAATGGGCCCCCGAGATCTCGACCTGGGTCTCGCTCGGGGTCATCATCGCCTCGATGGCGGTCGCCACGGTGGCCAGCCTCATCGCCGCTCGGCGCGAGGGCGCGACCGCCCAGGACCCGGATGCCGCGGCGGCAGCTGTCGCGGACGAGCAGGGCACCCCGGCGACGGTCGAGCAGCCGCCGGCCCCCGACGACCGGTCATGATCGGACGGAGCCGACGGGCCCGGTGGTATCCTGGCGCCATGCGGATCGCTCGCCTTCTCCTTAGCGGCCGCGGCGAGGTCTCGTTCTGAGCCCCTCCTCGCCGCGGAGTCCGTCGCGGGCTTGATCCGGTTCGCAAGGAGAACGACACCCATGAGCATTCCCACCCCGCCCGCACGCCCGCGCACCCTGGCCGAGAAGGTCTGGGACGACCATCTGGTCGTGAAGGGCGAGAACGGTCAGCCCGACCTCATCTACATCGACCTGCACCTGGTCCACGAGGTCACGAGCCCGCAGGCGTTCGACGGTCTGCGTGCCGAGGGGCGCCCGCTGCGCCGCCTCGACCTGACGATCGCGACCGAGGACCACAACACCCCGACGCTCGACATCGACAAGCCGATCGCCGACCTGACGAGCCGGACGCAGATCGAGACCCTGCGTCGCAACGCCGAGGAGTTCGGCGTGCGGCTGCACTCGCTGGGCGACGCCGAGCAGGGGATCGTGCACGTCGTCGGACCGCAGCTCGGTCTGACGATGCCCGGCATCACCGTGGTCTGCGGTGACAGCCACACCTCGACCCACGGTGCGTTCGGCGCGATGGCCTTCGGCATCGGCACGAGCGAGGTGGAGCACGTCATGGCGACCCAGACGCTGCCCCTCAAGCCCTTCAAGACCATGGCGATCACGGTCGAGGGCGAGCTCAAAGAGGGCGTCACCGCGAAGGACATCATCCTCGCCGTCATCGCGAAGATCGGCACGAACGGCGGTCAGGGCTACGTGCTCGAGTACCGCGGCAGCGCCATCCGCTCGCTCTCGATGGAGGGCCGCATGACGATGTGCAACATGTCGATCGAGGCCGGCGCGCGCGCCGGCATGGTCGCGCCCGACGACATCACGTTCGAGTACGTCAAGGGCCGTCCCCACGCCCCGACGGGGCAGGACTGGGATGACGCGGTGGCGTACTGGCGCACCCTGCCGAGCGACGAAGGCGCGGTCTACGACGCCGAGATCTTCATCGATGCCGGCGAGCTCGAGCCGTTCGTGACCTGGGGCACCAACCCCGGGCAGGGCGTGTCGCTCAGCGCGGCGGTGCCCTCGCCCGACGACTTCACCGACCCGGACGAGAAGGCAGCAGCCCAGCGGGCGCTCGAGTACATGGACCTCGAGCCGGGCACGCCGCTGAAGGAGATCCCCGTCGACGCGGTCTTCATGGGCTCGTGCACCAACAGCCGCATCGAGGACCTGCGGGCGTTCGCCTCGATCATCGAGGGGCGTACCAAGGCGGACGGCGTCCGCGTCATGGTGGTTCCCGGCTCCGCGCGGGTGCGGCTGGAGGCCGAGGCCGAGGGTCTGGACCGCGTGTTCACCGAGTTCGGCGCCGAATGGCGCTTCGCCGGCTGCTCGATGTGCCTCGGCATGAACCCCGACCAGCTCGCCCCCGGCGAGCGATGCGCGTCGACGAGCAACCGCAACTTCGAAGGCCGGCAGGGCAAGGGCGGGCGCACGCACCTGGTGTCGCCGCTCGTCGCCGCTGCCACCGCTGTGCTCGGACGGCTCGCCAGCCCGAGCGATCTGCCCGCGCGCGAGAAGGTCGAGGCCTGAGCATGGACAAGTTCGAGACTCACACCGGGATCGTCGCGCCGCTGAAGCGCTCCGCGGTCGACACCGATCAGATCATCCCCGCGGTGTACCTCAAGCGGGTCACCAAGACCGGATTCGAGGACGCCCTCTTCGCCAACTGGCGACAGGACCCCGACTTCATCCTGAATCAGCCGCATTACGCCCACGCGTCGATCCTGGTCGCCGGCCCCGACTTCGGCACGGGCTCGAGCCGTGAGCACGCCGTCTGGGCGCTGCGCGACTACGGCTTCCGCGTCGTGCTCGCGCCGAAGTTCGCCGACATCTTCCGCGGCAACGCGGGCAAGCAGGGCCTGCTCGCCGGGGTCATCTCGGAGGCCGACCGCGACGCCATCTGGGCGGCGGCCGAGGCGCAGCCCGGCGTCACCATGACGGTCGACCTCGCGGCGCGCACGGCCTCGATCGGCGACCTCCGCGTCCCCTTCGAGATCGACGATTACACTCGATGGAGGCTCCTCGAGGGACTCGACGACATCGGGCTCACGCTGCGCAACGAAGAGGCGATCGCGCAGTTCGAGGCGCGCCGTGAGGCGTGGCGACCTCGGACACTCCCCGTCGCGTAGCCCCGGATCACGCCCCCGCACGGCGGGGCACCGATCCGTCCCGCCCTCGATGATCAAGTGAGGAACCCCTGGATGAACACTCTCCCGAGTGAGTCGACGCCGCCTGCGAACGGCATCCGTCGAGAAGACGGCGAGATCCTCGAGATCCGCGGCGGACGCCCGCTGGTGGGCCGCGTCGACGTGAAGGGCGCGAAGAACTTCGCGACCAAGGCCATGGTGGCCTCGCTGCTGGGCGAGACCGAGAGCGTGCTGCGCGACGTGCCGGCCATCAGCGACGTCGCCGTCGTGCGCTCCCTCCTCGAGGTGCACGGCGTGACGGTCGCCGACGACGGCGAGGGCACGTACCGGCTCGACCCGAGCGGCGCCGAGTCGGCGGGCTTCGAGGAGATCGACGCGCACGCGGGAGCATCGCGCATCCCGATCCTCTTCTGCGGACCGCTCCTGCACCTCCTGGGCCAGGCGTTCATCCCCGACCTCGGTGGATGCCGCATCGGCGATCGCCCGATCGACTTCCACCTCGACGCGCTCCGCAAGTTCGGCGCGATCGTCGACAAGCAGCCCAGCGGCATCCGGCTCTCGGCTCCCGAGGGGCTGCACGGCGCCGACATCGAGCTGCCGTACCCCAGCGTCGGAGCCACCGAGCAGGTGCTGCTCACGGCGGTGCGGGCGAAGGGCACGACCGAGCTGCGCAACGCGGCCATCGAGCCCGAGATCATGGACCTGATCGCGGTGCTGCAGAAGATGGGCGCGATCATCTCCTACGAGCCCAACCGCGTCATCTTCATCGAGGGCGTCGACAAGCTCCGCGGCTACGACCACCGGTCGATCTTCGACCGCAACGAGGCCGCGTCGTGGGCGTGCGCCGCGCTGGCGACCGACGGTGACATCTTCGTCGCCGGCGCCAAGCAGCAGGAGATGCTGACGTTCCTCAACGTCTTCCGCAAGGCGGGCGGCGACTTCGACATCCAGGAGGACGGCATCCGCTTCCGCCGGGCCGGCGCACTGCGCCCGGTCTCGGTCGAGACGGACGTCCACCCGGGCTTCATGACGGACTGGCAGCAGCCGCTCATCGTCGCGCTGACGCAGGCCGAAGGCGTCTCGACCGTGCACGAGACCGTGTACGAGAACCGGCTGGGCTTCACGCAGGCGCTCAACAAGATGGGCGCTCAGATCGTCGTCCACCCCGAGGGCATCGCGAGCCCCGACCGCCGCGTGCCGCGTCGCGCGCTAGAGCAGGCTGCGGTCATCACCGGTCCGACGCCGCTGCACGGAGCGGATGTCGTCGTGCCCGACCTCCGCGGCGGCTACAGCTACGTCATCGCGGCGCTGGCCGCCGAGGGCGTCTCGGTCGTCCGCAACGTCGGCATCATCCGCCGCGGCTACGAGAAGTTCTTCGACAAGCTCACGGCCCTGGGCGCTGACTTCGACGTCATCGGCTGAGCGGTGAGCGAGATCCGTCGTCGCGCTTCCGCCGAGAAGACGAAGCCGACCCCGTTCTGGCTGGCCGCCGCCGTCGTCGTACCGGCGGTGGGCCTCCTCGCCAAGATCGAGATCGAGGGCGGCGAGCATCTGCCCGAGAACGGGCCGTACGTGCTCGCGCCCAACCACTACAGCGAGTTCGATCCGATCATCGTGGCGGTCGCGACCTGGCGTCTCGGCCGGGCACCGCGGTTCATGGCGAAGGAGAGCCTGTTCCGGGTTCCCGTCGTCGGCGGCGTGCTGCGCGGCCTCGGCATGATCCCGGTCTCGCGCGCGACCTCCGCGTCCGCCGCGGGCCAGGCGATCGCGCAGGCGGCCGAGCTCGTCGCGGACGGTCGCGGCGTCATCGTCTACCCCGAGGGGTCGCTCACCCGCGAGCCCGACCTGTGGCCGATGCGCGGAAAGTCGGGCGCGGTGCGGGTCGCGGTCGCCGGCGACATCCCGATCATCCCGGTCGCGACGTGGGGCGTGCAGTCGATCCTGCCGCGCTACGGCAAGCTCAGCCTGTGGCCGCTGCGCAAGCGCGTGCGGGTGCGGTTCGGACCGCGCGTCGAGCTGCCGTTCGCGGCTGGGCAGACGCCCTCGCCGGCGCAGCTGGTCGCGGGAACGGATGCCGTCATGGGACGCATCGCCGGACTCCTCGGCGAGCTGCGCGACGAGCAGCCGCCCGCGCACCGCTGGAACCCCGGCGAGCACGGTCAGAGAGAGACGGGTCGCCTTGAGTCGTAAGCCCGACACCGCCGCCCCGCGCGTCGCCGTCATCGGCTCGGGCAGCTGGGGCACCACGTTCGGCAAGGTGCTCGCCGACGGCGGCGCCCGCGTCACGATGTGGGCCCGGCGCGCCGAGCTCGCGCACGAGATCCGCGAGGGCAAGCGCAACAGCCAGTACCTGCCCGGAATCAACCTGCCGCGGTCGATGACCGCGACGCACCGTCTCGCGGAGGCGCTCGACGGCGCCGAGCAGGTGTACCTCGCGGTCTCGAGCCAGGCGCTGCGCGAGAACCTCACGGCGATCCGTCCGTTGCTGGCGGAGGGGACGATGCCCGTCGTCTCGCTCATGAAGGGCGTCGAGAAGCGGTCGGGACTGCGGATGAGCCAGGTCATCCAGCAGGAGCTGGAGTGCGACCCGAGCCGCATCGCGGTCGCATCGGGCCCGAACCTCGCGCTCGAGATCGCCCGGCAGCAGCCGACTGCGGCGGTCATCGCCTCGTCGAGCCAGGAGACGGCCGAGGCCGTCGCCCGTCGCTCGCGCAACGCGTACTTCCGCTCCTTCGTGAACACCGACGTCATCGGCACGGAGTTCGGCGGCGTGCTCAAGAACCTCATCGCCGTCGCGATCGGCATCGTCGACGGCGTCGGCTACGGCGAGAACACCAAGGCGTCGATCATCACACGCGGACTCGTCGAGATGACCGACTTCGCGGTCGTGCAGGGCGCCCAGCCCGAGACGCTGCAGGGCCTCGCCGGCCTCGGTGACCTCATCGCGACGTGCCAGTCGCCGCTCAGCAGGAACAACACCGCGGGTCGCCTGCTCGGGCAGGGCTACTCGTTCCAGGATGTCGTCAAGCAGATGGATCAGACGGCCGAAGGCCTCGCGTCCGTCGCGCCCGTGCTGCAGCTGGCGCGCGAGGCGGGCATCCGCATGCCGATCGTGGAGCAGGTCAAGATGGTCCTCGACGGCACGATGAACCCCCGCGACATCGCCCCCCACCTGACCACTGACGACGACAAGCCGACCGGCGAGAGGACCCACCATGGCGACGACAGCAGTAGCGGTGCTTTTCGGCGGGCGCTCCAGCGAGCATTCGATCAGTTCCGCCACGGCGGCCGGGGTGCTGCGGGCGATCGACCGTGATCGCTACCGCGTGATCCCGATCGGGATCACGCGCGAGGGGGCTTTCGTCCTCGAGGACGACGACCCCGACAAGTTCGCGCTGAACCCGGAGCGGATGCCCGAGGTGGCCGACAACGGCACGCGCGTGCTGTGGCCCGAGCCGGGCGGGCGCCGCGAGCTGCGGGTGCGCCGGGCCGACGGTGCCGTCGACACGCTCGGGGAGATCGACGTCGTCCTGCCCATCCTGCACGGACCGCACGGCGAGGACGGCACCATCCAGGGCTTCTTCGACACGCTTCAGCTGCCTTACGCGGGCGGCGGCGTGTTCGACTCGGCGCTGTGCATGGACAAGCACTTCATGAAGGTGGTCCTGCAGGCCGCAGGCATCCCGGTGGCACCGTGGATCACGGTCGACCTCGCGCGCTGGCGGCGCGATCCCGAGGGCGTGCGCGCGGATGCCGCTGCGCTCGGGGTGCCCAGTTTCGTCAAGCCCGCCCGCGCGGGATCGAGCGTCGGTGTGTCGAAGGTGCACGCGGCGGACGAGCTCGACGCGGCGCTGGAGCTGGCGTTCGCCGAAGACCGCAAGGTGCTCATCGAGCCGGCGATCGTCGGACGCGAGGTCGAGGTGGCGGTGCTCGAGGGGCGCGGAGACGCACCCGCCCGGGCCTCGCTGCCGGGTGAGATCGTGCTGACCACGCGCGAGTTCTACGACTTCGAGGGCAAGTACCTCGGCGGGGACGGGGCCGAGGTGGTGTGCCCGGCTGACGTGACGGCCGACGAGATCGATGCGCTGCAGCGCATGGCGGTCGCCGCGTTCGACGCCGTCGACGGGCGCGGACTGGCGCGTGTCGACTTCTTCCAGACCCCGGACGGTCTCGTCGTCAACGAGCTGAACACGATGCCCGGCTTCACGCCGATCTCGATGTTCCCCAAGTGCTGGATCGCCTCGGGCCTCAGCTACGGCGAGCTCATCTCCGAGCTGGTAGAGGTGGCACTGGCGCGCGAGGCGGCGGTCACCGGCTGAGCCCGATCAGGGCGTGACGGGGGTCGGGACCGGCGTCGCCTCAGCGCGGTCGACGCACGCGGCCCCGGTGCGCGGCAGGCGCGCGACGACGGGGGAGAGGGACTCGAGCACGTCCCGGCTCGACACGCCCTGAACGTCCTCGGTGATCTCGGTGTCGAAGAAGAGCTCGACGGCGGGCTCGCGTCCGAACGTCGTCACCCGGAAGCGCGGAGCCTCGGACTCGTCGATGACCCAGTCCACGCCGGCGACGGACTCGCAGCGCAGGGTCGTCGGGCCGGGGCTGGGGACGCCGCACGAGAAGATGACGGTCGTGGGGTCGCCCCACGCCGCGGTCGACTGGCTGTCGGTCCACCGGCGTTCCGCTCCGGCCACCGAGTCGGGCAGACGCACCATGACCTCGGCGCACTCGGGGGCGTTGGCCTGGGGGGCGGCAGGGACCGCCACCGTGCCGGCGCAGCCGCCGAGCAGCAGCGTCGCCGAGACCATGACGAGTGCGGGGATCGTGCGGCGGCGCGGCATCCCTCCAGCGTACTGCGCCGTCCGCGGCGCCCCGCCCGTCACCCTGCCCCGTCTGCGCGGCGGGGTAGCGTGAGGGGATGCCCGACCTGCACCCCGCCGCGACCGTCGGCGACCTCTCGGAGGACGTGATCCTGGCGCGGATCCTCGAACGGCTGGGCCCCGCCGACGTGGCGGTCGGCCCGGGCGACGATGCCGCTGTGCTCGACCTCGCCGACGCGCGCGCGGTCGTGACCACCGACACGCTCGTGCACGGGCCCGACTTCCGGCTGGCGTGGTCCAACGGTCGCGACCTCGGCGCGAAGTCCGCCGCCGTCAACCTCGCCGACATCGCCGCCATGGGGGCCCGGCCCGTTGCGCTGTTCGTGGCGCTCGCGATGCCGCCGAGCACGACGCTCGCCTTCGTCGAAGACCTCGCGACCGGCCTGCGCGAGGCGTGCGACGAGCTCGCGCCCGGATGCCGCGTCGCCGGCGGCGACCTGACGATCTCCGAGACGCTGACGATCGCCGTGACGGCGATCGGCGAACTGACGCCGGGAGGGCGTCCGGTCCTGCGATCGGGCGCGCGCGTCGGCGACGTCGTGGCCATCGCCGGCGACGTCGGCGTCGCGGCGGCCGGGCTCGACATCCTGTTCGAGCGCTTCCGCGATGCCGCGGGCGAGCCGGTCGCCGTCGACGCGTCGGTGCTGACCGATGCGGAGCGCGCCGCCGTCGCGGGTCAGCTGCGGCCGCGACCGCCCATCGCCGCGGGGACCCGGGCGGCCGCCGCGGGCGCCACCGCCATGATGGACGTCTCGGACGGCCTCGTGCGCGATGCCCGGCGCCTCGCGCGTGCCTCGGGTGTGACGCTCGACCTGGAACGTGCGTCGCTGGAACCCGACAGCGAGCGGGCGCTGCGCGGCGGGGAGGATCACGCGCTGCTGGCGACCTTCCCCGCGCAGACGCCGCTTCCCCGGCCCTTCCGGATCATCGGCGTCGTGCGCGACGCGGGTGAGGCCACCGTCACGGTCGACGGCGTTCCGGCCGACGGGCCCGGGGGATGGGACCCTTACCGAGACTGGGACGGCGCCGCGGGCTGAGCGCCGCGCTCGGTGCGTTCGTACCACCACAGGGCGGTGTCGCCGTAGCGCTTGGAGCGGAGCGCCCGCAGCGTTTCCGGGACCGCCGGTTCGGCGGATCGGGCCGCTCGCTCGACGATGACGAGGGCGTCGTCCGCGGCGGCGTCGTCCACGAGAGCGAGCGTCTGCGCGAGGGCGGAGTCGTCGAGGTCGTACGGCGGGTCGAGGAAGATCAGGTCGAACTGCGCCGACGTCGATTGCAGGAAGGCATCGGCGCTCGAGCGGTGCACCCGGACGACAGCCGTCGGCACCGCGCGGCCGACGGTGCGGGCGTTGCGCTCGGTGACCGCCGCGGCCGACGGGGCCTTCTCGACGAGATCAGCCGAGGCGGCGCCCCGACTGACGGCTTCGAGCCCCAGCGCGCCCGAGCCCGCGTAGAGGTCGAGGACGCGTGCGCCGGGCAGAACGCCCGCGGCATCCAGTCCCCCGAACAGCGATTCGCGGACGCGGTCGCTCGTCGGGCGGGTGCCACGGTCCGGCACGGCGAGGGTGAGCGACCCGGCGGCGCCGGAGATGATGCGCGTCACGGCGCGGTCTCCCCGGCGCGGCCCTCCTCGTCGCGCAGGCGCGGCTCGCTGCGCAGCTCGGGGCGGAACCCCGCTTTGTCGGCGTAGAAGGCGCGGATCACGGTCATGTCGGCGGCGACGTCGCCCGTCAGCTCGATCGTCGGTCCGAGCCCCGCCGTCATGGTGGTGCGATCAACGTATCCGAGCGTCACCGGCATGCCGGCCGCGCGGGCGATGCGGTAGAAGCCGGACTTCCACCCCGACCGGGAGGTGCGCGTGCCGTCAGGCGTGATGACGAGGCCGAACACCTCGCCGGCGGCGATCTGCGCGAGCACGTCCGCCACGACGCGCGAGGGATCGTCGCGGTCGACGGGGATGCCGCCGAGCCGGCGCATCGGGCCGCCCCGCCAGCCGCGGAACAGGCTCTTCTTGCCCAGCCACCGGATCGGGACCTGCAGTCGCCACGCGATGGCGAGCATCAGGACGAAGTCCCAGTTCGACGTGTGAGGTGCGCCGATCAGCACCGTCGGGCGAGTGGGTGCCGGCGTGGTGACCAAGCGCCAGCGGCTGAACGTCCAGAACAGGCCGGCGATCGCGCGTCGAAGCATCCTCTTACCGTAGGGCCTGACGGGACGGCGCACTGTCGGCGGTCCTGCCTAGACTCGTCGTCATGCCGCAGTTCGCCCTCGATACCCCGTTGGTGGATGCCGTCGGCGAGAAAGTGGCCGCAACTCTCGCCCGTGCCTTCGACATGGCGACCGTCGCCGACCTGCTCGCGCACTACCCGCGCCGGTATGCACGACGCGGCGAGCTGACGCCCATCTCGTCCCTGCCCGTCGGTGAGATGGCCACCATCGTCGCCGAGGTGCAGTCGGTGTCGGAACGGCCGATGCGGCAGCGCAAGGGGTCGCTCATCGAGGTCGTCATCAGCGACGGCGTCGGCACGGCGACTCTCACCTTCTTCGGGCAGAAGTGGCGTCTGCAAGAGCTGCGGCCCGGCCGGCAGGGCATCTTCTCGGGCAAGGTGGGCGTGTTCAAGGGCAAGCAGCAGTTCGCCCATCCCGACTACGAGCTCTTCGACGACGAGGTCGAGGCGCGCGTGACGGCGGTCGCGCGCAGTCTGGAGCCGATCCCGATCTACCCGGCGACGAGCACGGTCACCAGCTGGCAGCTGCGCAAGATCATCGCCGACGTCATCGCCAAGCTGGGGCCCGTGCCCGATCCGCTCCCCGAGGAGCTGCGCGCGCGCGAGCAGCTCCTCGACGCGCGCACCGCGCTGGTGCAGGCGCACACGCCCGTCGTTCCCGAGCATGTCGCTCCCGCGTTCGCGACGCTGCGGATGCACGAGGCCTTCGTGCTGCAGGCGGCGCTGCTGCAGCACCGCATCCAGGTTCGTCAGCTCGCGGCGACCGCGCGACCGGCGGGCGAGCTGCTCGATGTCTTCGACGCCGCGCTGCCGTTCGAGCGCACGCCCGACCAGATCGCCGTCGGCGAGGTAATCGCCGCCGACCTGCAGAACGAGTGGCCGATGAACCGCCTCGTGCAGGGAGAGGTGGGTTCGGGCAAGACGCTCGTCGCGCTGCGCGCGATGCTGCAGGTCGCGCAATCCGGAGGGCAGTCCGCGCTCATCGCCCCGACCGAGGTCCTCGCCGCCCAGCATGTCCGCTCCATCGCACGCATGCTCGGCCCCCGCCTCGCCCCTGAGCTGATGCCGACGCTCCTGACCGGTGCACAGCCGGCCGCCGAACGTCGCAAGGCCGCGCTGCGGGCGGCATCCGGTCAGGCGCGGATCGTCGTGGGCACGCATGCCCTCTTGAGCGCATCGACGACCTTCGCCGACCTCGGCCTCGTCGTCGTCGACGAGCAGCACCGCTTCGGGGTCGAGCAGCGCGAGGCGCTGCGGGCCAAGGGCAGCTCGCCGCACGTCCTCGTGCTGACGGCGACCCCGATCCCGCGCACGGTGGCCATGACGGTGTTCGGCGACCTCGACGTCTCGACGATTCGCACGATGCCCACCGGCCGCGCCGGGATCAGCACCTTCGTCGCGCCGCTCGCCGAGAAGCCCGGCTGGTTCGGCCGGGTCTGGGAGCGCGTCGCCGAAGAGGTCGCCGCGGGCCGGCAGGCGTTCGTCGTGTGCGCCGCCATCGACGCCGAGAAGGCGGTCGTCGACGACACCGACGATCCCGGAATGCTCGAGGACGGAACCCGCACGCGCACGCGGTGGGGTGTCGTGCAGGCGCGCGCGATGCTCGACGAGCACCCCTCGTTCCGCGGCCTGCGTATCGCGACCTTGCACGGCAAGATGCCCGCCGACGAGAAGGATGCCGTCATGCAGGCCTTCGCTCGCGGCGAGATCGATGTGCTCGTGGCGACGACGGTTGTCGAGGTCGGCGTGGACGTGCCCAACGCCTCGACGATGGTCATCCTCGAGGCCGAGCGCTTCGGCGTCTCCCAACTCCACCAGCTGCGCGGGCGGGTCGGCCGCGGCAGCGTGCCCGGACTGTGCCTGCTCGTCACCGAAGCCGACCCCGACACCGCGGCGCGATCCCGCGTCGAGGCCGTCGCGGCGACCCTCGACGGCTTCGCGCTGGCCGAAGTCGATCTCGAACTGCGCGGCGAGGGGGACGTGCTCGGCGACGCCCAGTCCGGCGCCCGCTCGTCCCTGCGACTGCTGCGCGTCGTCGCCGACGCCGACCTCATCGCCCAGGCTCGCGACGAGGCGGCGCTCGTGCTGCGCGACGACCCCGACCTGTCGCGGCATCCGGGCCTTGCGAGCGCGATCGCCCGGCGACTGGGCGAGGACGAGCGCAGCGCGCTGCACAGGAACTAGGCTCGTGCCATGAGCAACCGGATCGCGGTCGTGCCCGGCTCCTTCGATCCGCCGACCCTCGGCCACCTGGACGTCATCCGCCGCGCGGCCGGACTCTACGACCAGCTGCACGTCCTCGTCGTCCACAACCCCGGCAAAGAGGCGATGCTCCCCATCGCCCAGCGCCAAGCGCTCCTCGAGCAATCGATCGAGGAGGCGGGGATCGAGGGCGAGATCGTCGTCGCGGCCTGGAGCATGGGACTGCTCGTCGACTACGCGACGGACGTCGGGGCCGGCATCCTGGTCAAGGGCATCCGGTCGCAGGTCGACGTCGCCTACGAGACCCCCATGGCGATCGTCAACCGCCACCTCGCGCAGATCGAGACGGTCTTCCTGCTGCCCGACCCGGCACACGCGCTCGTGTCGAGTTCGCTCGTCCGGCAGGTGGCCTCGCTCGGCGGCGATGTCTCGCCGTTCGTCCCCGGACCCGTCGCCCGCTTCCTCGACACCGGATCGCGCGGTATCTGAGACCGTCTCCGCCACGGCGACTACCATGGTCGATCGTGGGTAGAAAGCACGTCACCGGACCATTCGTCATCCCCGTGCGCGACATCGTGCACCAGCCGGGGGAGATGCGCGAGTTCGCCTTCAGCGTGCCCGCGCCCGAGAAGTGGGGCGAGGGCCTCGTCTTCGTCGCCGCGGCGCAGCCGATCGACATGGCGGTGCGCCTGGAGTCCGTGCACGAGGGCATTCTCGTCACGGCCGAAGCCGATACCGTCTACGAAGGCGTGTGCGGTCGATGCCTCACCGACCTGACACGCCCCCTCCGAATCGAGTTTCAGGAGCTCTTCGGGTATTCTGGGGACGAAGCGTCCGACTTCGAGGTTCAAGACGACCACGTGGATCTTGAAACTCCGGTCAGGGATTCGATCGTCCTGGCGCTTCCGTTCCAGCCGGTGTGTCAGCCGGACTGCCCCGGGCTCGACCCGGAAACGGGTGAGAAGCTGGCGCCGGGAACGCAGCCTGCCGAGCAGGAGAAGATCGATCCGCGCTGGGCCGCGCTGACGGCCTACACCCCAGACCACGACGACGCAGAGAACCGCGTCGCGCCCGACACAGAGAAGAGCTAGCCATGGCAGGTAACCCCCCGAAGCGGAAGGTCTCCCGCTCCAACACGCGTTCGCGTCGTGCGCAGTGGAAGGCCGAGGCGCCCGCCCTCGTCAAGACCATCGAGAACGGCAAGGTCGTCTACAGTCGCCCCCACCAGGCGAAGGTCGTCACCGACTCGCAGGGCACCGAGCTGTTCCTCGAGTACAAGGGTCGCAAGGTCGCCGACGTCTGACGTCGAGCGTCGTGACGGACACTCTGATGGAGCGCAACGCGCTCACCGACAAGCTCGGGGTCGATATCGACCCCGAGCTTCTGTCGCTTGCCCTGACGCATCGCTCGTACGCGTACGAGAACGGCGGGACGCCGCACAATGAGCGGCTCGAGTTCCTCGGCGACTCGATCCTCGGCCAAGCGGTGACGGTGCACCTGTTCCGCACCCACCCCGACCTCGACGAGGGGTCGCTCGCCAAGCGCCGGGCGAGTGTCGTGTCGACCGTCGCCCTCGCCGAGGTCGCGCGCACGATCGGTCTCGGCGACCACATCCTGCTCGGCCGCGGCGAGACCCAGACCGGCGGCCGCGACAAGGACTCGATCCTCGCCGACGCGATGGAGGCTGTGATCGGCGCCGCGTTCCTGTCGGCAGGACAGGGACCGGCGCAGGAGCTCGTGCTGCGGCTCGTGGCTCCGCTGCTGGCCGACCCCGCCCGATACGGCGCGGCGATGGATCCGAAGACGTCGCTCCAGGAGCTCGCCGCTCACCTCGAGCTCGCGCCGCCCGTCTACCGCGTCGAGGCGTCCGGGCCCGACCATCACCGTGTCTTCACGGCCACCGTCACGGTCGGCGACGTCTCGCGCAAGGGCGTCGGCTCGAGCAAGAAGCAGGCCGAGATGGCCGCGGCGCTGGCTGTCTGGCGCGTGCTGTCGGATCGTGCCTGAGCTCCCCGAGGTCGAGGTCGTCCGCGCGGGGCTCGAGCCCGCCGTCGTCGGCGCACGCATCGAGGCCTGCACGGTGCTCGACGCCCGTGCCCTCACGCGCCACTCCGGCACCCCGGAGTCATTCGAGCGGGAACTCACCGGCAGCTCGGTGGGCGCCGTCGCGCGACGGGGAAAGTTCCTGTGGTTCCCGGTGCGCGACACCGGCCGTGCCGTCGTGGCGCATCTCGGGATGAGCGGGCAGATGCTGCTGCGCGAGCCCGGCGCGCCGGTGGAGCGTCACGAACGGATCCGTTGGGACATCGTGCACCCCGAGCACGGCGAGCTCTCGGTGCTGTTCGTCGATCAGCGCACCTTCGGGTCGCTCGCCGTCGACGACCTCGTCGCGACCGCCGACGGCGCGCCCGGCGGAAGGGGCACCGACGCGGCCGCCGTCCCGACGCAGGTGTCGCACATCGCGCGCGACCCCCTCGATCCGGCGTTCGACCGGCGCCGCTTCCACGCCGAGCTCGCCCGGCGCGCACCGGCGATCAAGCGGGTGCTGCTCGACCAGGCGGTCGTCAGCGGCATCGGCAACATCTACGCCGATGAGGCGCTCTGGGCAGCCCGCATCCATCCCGAGACCTCGGCTTCGTCTCTGTCGCGTGTGGCGCGCGAGCGTCTCCTCGACGCCGTCGTCGCCGTGATGACAAAAGCCCTCGCCGAAGGCGGGACGAGCTTCGACGCGCAGTACGTCAACGTCAACGGGCAGGCCGGCTACTTCGCGCACTCCCTCGAGGCCTACGGCCGCACCGGCGCCGCGTGCACCCGGTGCGGCACGCCGATCGTGCGGGTCGCGTTCACGAACCGCTCGTCGCACTACTGCCCGCGGTGCCAGCGCCGTCGGTGACGGCGTCCAGCACTTTCTGCCACGCCCCCTCGTAGGACGCGGGAGCGAAGCCGATCGCCTCGTTGATGTCGAGCATCGGTCGGTTCTCCTCGGCGTTGTAGGTGATGACGCGCGGTGATTCCGGGGCGATGTCGCGCCAGGCGACGAGCGCCGCGCACTTGACCAGCATGCCGAGGCGGTGGCCGCGATGGTCTGCCGAGACCAGCGTGTCCTCCTGGAACGTCGCCCGGCTCTTGTCCGAGCCGATCACGAGCTCGTTGAACGCCACGAGGTCTCCCGTGGCGATGTGCTGCGCGGCGGTGACGAAGAGCGTCTGGCCCGCTTCGACGTATCGCGCATCGTGGCGTCGCACGCGAGCGGCATCCCAGGCCTCCTCGTCCACGGCCATGCCTCCCGTCGGTGCGTCGGTGGACATGCGCGACTTCAACCAGGCGTAGCCATCGAGGTGCTCGGCGGGTGTCGGTGCCGTCCAGTGCACGACGCGGTAGCCGGCCGAGGCCGCGCGCGCCGTCGCGAGCAGTCGGTCGACCGTGGACGCGGCTGACCGCAGGTCGAGGACGCTCTTGCGCTCGATCTGCTTGAGCTCGTATCCGTGACGCAGGAAGAAGCGCGCACGGCGGTCGAGCGGGATGTCGCCGAAACCGGTCGGTGCGGCCAGTCGCGGACCCGGTGCGTTCGTGTGCTCGGCGTAACTCTGGAGGGTGCGGCGGCCGTGGTCGCGCGCGGCTCGTTCGAGTACCGCGTACGCGGCCGTGCCGATGCCGCGGCCATGGAACTCCGCGAGCAGCTCGATGAGCCAGTACGCCGTGTCCGAGCCATCCTCGAGGGGAAGGTCGAGCCCGACGCGACCCACGATCCGCCCGTCCCAGCGGGCGACCCAGATCAGTCGGATCTCGTCGGGCGCGGGGCGGTAATGGGGAAGCAGCTCCTCGGGCCGCAGGTCCTCGTCCGTCGACCCGGTGATCTCTCGGTAGACGAGGTTGCGGACATGCGTCATCTCGCGGAAGTCGGCGGCATCTGCGTCGTCGATGTCGGTCGGGATGTGCAGGGGGTGCAGCTCGAGCTGCGGTGGTGGGGTGATCATGTCGGGTCTCTCGGGACGGAAGGTGCGGGGGCCCGGGGGCCCCCGCACGATCAACGGCGGACGGCGAGCAGGAAGGAGCGTTCCCAGGCGCGCTCCCGCGCCTCGCGAGCGGCGAGGTGTTCGCGAGCTCGTGCGACGGCCGGGGCGGTCGTGGCACGGTGGCGCGCACTCCAGACGATCAGGCGCAGGGCCAGTCGGAGGGCGAGGCGCTCGGTGAGGGTGAGCGGACGCGACAGCGTCGGCACCGCCTGGGCGGGTGCGACGGACGCGAGGGACGGGTGTCGTTCGACGACGGTGTTCATGGGGTCCTCGTTCGAGAGGGCGGGATTGCGAGGCGACGGAGACGTCGCAGAGCGCAGCGAGCGCTGCGTCCCGGCGAAGGTGACGAGCCGGGAGAGGGGCGGAACGGGGGCGGAGAAGCCGCGGACCTACGCGTTCAGCGGGGCGCCGATGACGGTGGCTCCTCGGGAAACGCGGTCGAAACGGTCGCGGTGCTCGGAACGAGCGGTGACAGCGAACGCGGTGACAGTGATCAACATCGGGGAACCTCCTTCCATCGGGGATGCGGGTTGTGACGCTAGCGGTCCGCGCGGTGCGGCGTCAAGTCCGGACCGACATCCTCCGGTAGCGTGTGGACGTTCACCGACCCCCGGGAGGGCCCGACATGCACCTGAAGAGCGTCACGCTCAAGGGCTTCAAGTCGTTCGCCCAGCCGACCACGTTCGTCCTCGAGCCCGGCGTCACCTGCATCGTCGGGCCCAACGGATCGGGTAAGTCGAACGTGGTGGACGCGCTCGCCTGGGTGATGGGGGAGCAGGGCGCCAAGACGCTGCGCGGCGGCAAGATGGAGGACGTCATCTTCGCCGGCACCGCGACGCGCGGACCGCTCGGACGCGCCGAGGTGCAGCTGACGATCGACAACCACGACGGTGTGCTGCCCATCGAGTACTCCGAGGTCACGATCAGTCGGACTCTCTTCCGCAACGGCGCGAGCGAGTACGCCATCAACGGCGAGACCTGCCGTCTGCTCGACGTCCAGGAGCTGCTGAGCGACTCGGGCCTCGGCCGCGAGATGCACGTCATCGTCGGGCAGGGGCGTCTCGACACGGTCCTGCAGGCCAGCGCCGAGGACCGGAGGGGCTTCATCGAAGAGGCGGCCGGCATCCTCAAGCATCGCCGTCGCAAAGAGAAGACGGTCCGCAAGCTCGAGGCGATGGAGGCGAATCTCACGCGACTGAGCGACCTCGCCGGCGAGCTGCGGCGGCAGCTGAAGCCGCTCGGCAAGCAGGCGGAGGTCGCCCGCGAGGCGGCCACGATCGCGGCGGTGGTCCGCGATGCCAAAGCGCGCCTGTTCGCCGACGACCTCGTGTCGCTGCGCGCGCAGCTGGCCGACCACGCGCGCGCGGAGCACGAGCGACACGCCGAGCGCGTGGTCCTGCAGGATCAGCTCGACGGCGTCAAGCAGCGCATCGACGCGCTCGAGGCCGAGCAGCGATCGGAGGCCGTCGATCGAGCGCGGGCCACGGCGTTCGCCCTCGAGCAGGTGCAGGAACGCGTGCGCGGGCTGCACACGCTCACCGCCCAGCGCCGCGCGCTGCTCGAGGACGACGGGCAGCTCGCGGTCGAGGTTGCAACGGTCGGTCAGGCAACGATCGACGAGGCGCGCCAGGAGGTCGACGAGATCGCCGCCGGCGTCGGCGATGCCCAGGATGTCGCCGCCGCTGCCTCGCGGGACGTCATCCGCGCCCGGGCCGAGCTCGACGCGCTGGACTCGGACATCGCGGCCCAGAGCGCCCTCGTGTCGGAGCACGACATGCGGCTGACGAAGCTGCGCGGCCGGGCCGACGCCGCGGCATCCCGGCTCGACGCACTGCGTGCCGCCGTGGAGCGGCAGCAACGCGGGCTCGACGCCGCGCGTTCCCGCCGCGCCGAGGCCGAGGAGGCTCTCGCCGCTGTGCAGACCGACGCGAGCCCTGAGGCCAGCTCCGCCGAGCACACCGCGGCGTACGACCGCGCGCAGCGCGATGCCGCCGACGCCGAGGCGCAGGTCTCGGGCATCCGCGAGCGGCTTCACGCCGCTGAGCGCGAGGCGGAGTCGCTGACCGCTCAGACGGCAGCGCTCGGGCGCGCCCTCGAGATCCGCAACGCCGCCGCCGACCTGCTGCACCGAGGCGCCGGGGGAGTGCGCTCACTGGTCTCGGACGCCGTCAAGGTCGAGCCGGGGTACGAGGCCGCGGTGGCGGCTGCGCTCGGTGCGCTGGCCGAAGGCATCCTCGTGGACGACGTCGCGGCCGCGGTGGCCGCCGCCGACATCGCGCGCGCCGACGACCTGGGCGTGGTCGACATCGTCCTCGCCGACGCGTCGGCCGGCGAGCCGATCGCCGCGTCGTCATCCGGTGCTGTCCGCGCCGTCGACGTCACGGCGGCGCCGCCCGGTGTGCTGGGCCAGCTGTCTGCCGTCCTCATCGTCGACGACCTCGCGGCTGCCACCGTTCTGCGCGAACAGCTCGACCCCGCCGACCGCGACCGCGCCGTCATCGTCACGACGCAGGGCGAGCTCGTCTCGTGGCGCACACTGCGCGCCGGGTCCGGTGCCGGCCGGTCACGTCTCGAGCTCGCGGCCGAGCGGGATGCGGCCGCCGACCGACTGTCGGAGCTGACCGTCGTCGTCGACGCACTGCGCGAGTCGCTGTCGGACGCTCAGGCCGCGTGGAACGAGGCCCGCACCCGCACGCGCACCACGCTCGAGACGCTGCGCGCGCACGATGCCGCGCTCGCGGCCGACGCCGAGAAGCTCAACCGAGCCACCGTCCGGTTCGAGGCCGCGGTCGCGGAGTGCGACCGGCTCGAGGCCGGACTCGCGCCCGCGACGGCCGCCGTCGCCGACGCTGAGACGGCGGCTCGGGAGGCCGACGATGCGCTGGCGGCGGCGACGGCCGCGCCGCGCCCGATCCTGGACGCCTCGGCGCGGGACGGCCTGCTGGACGCGCTCGAACGCGCCCGCGAGCACGAGATGCGCGCCCGGCTGGATGTCGAGACCCTCCGCGAGCGCGTGCGCGCGGGCGAGGCGCGCGTCGCGCAGCTCGAACGTCAGCGCGAGCGCGAGAAGGCCGCCGCCGCCGAAGCCGCCCGACGCGCCGTCATCCGGCGCCGCCAGCGGGAGGTCGCCGATGCCGTCGCGAGCCAGCTGCCGCCGCTGATGGAGTCGATCGACCGGTCCGTCGCGCAGGCCCGCGTCGAGCTGGGGCGTGCCGAGCAGTCGCGCAGCGAGATCACCGCCGAACTGTCCGATCTGCGTCAGCGGGACCAGGCTGCCCGCGCGCGTCTGGCGGCCCTGACGGAGTCCGTGCACGGCCTGGAAATGCAGATGCACGAGAAGAAGCTGCACGTGACCAGCCTGCTCGAGCGCGTCTCCTCGGAACTTGGTCTCGAGGAGAACATCCTGATCGCGGAATACGGCCCTGATCAGCCCATCCCGGGCGAGGACGGTGACGCCGCGCCGTTCGAACGCGGGCAGCAGCGCCGGCGCCTGGCAGAGGCGGAGCGCAAGCTCGCACAGCTCGGCCGGGTGAACCCGCTGGCACTCGAGGAGTTCTCGGCGCTCGAGCAACGCCACGCGTTCCTCACCGAACAGCTCGCCGACCTGACGCAGACCCGCGCCGACCTGCTCACGATCATCGACGAGCTCGACGAGCGGATGCAGACGATCTTCCTGGCCGCGTTCGAGGACACCAAGATCGCCTTCGGCGAGGTCTTCCCGATCCTGTTCCCGGGCGGAACCGGCAGCATCTCGCTGACCGATCCCGACCACCCGCTGACGACGGGCATCGAGGTCTCGGTGCGCCCGGTCGGCAAGAAGATCGAACGGCTGTCGCTGCTCTCGGGCGGCGAGCGCTCGCTCGCGGCCGTCGCGCTGCTCACCGCCATCTTCAAGGCTCGCCCCAGCCCCTTCTACATCCTCGACGAGGTGGAGGCGGCGCTCGACGACGCGAACCTCGGGCGCCTGCTCGGCGTGTTCGAGCAGCTGCGCGCGTCCAGTCAGCTCATCGTCATCACGCACCAGAAGCGCACGATGGAGATCGCCGACGCGCTCTACGGCGTCTCGATGCGGCAGGACGGCGTGTCGGCGGTCGTGGGTCAGCGCGTGCGCGAACGCGCGGGCGCCGTAGGCTGAGAGCATGGCCGACAATCCCTGGTCGCTGTCGCGTGCCCTCCGCGGGCTCTTCGTCAAGCCGACCATCGACGAGAACACGTGGGACGACCTCGAGACCGCCCTGCTGACGGCGGACTTCGGTCCCGACATCACCGAGCGCCTCGTCGACGAGCTGCGCGGCAAGGTCGAGCGCTACCGCACGACCGATCCGCGCGACCTGCAACGGATGCTCAAGGAATCGCTCGAGGAGCGCTTCGCGGCGTTCGACTCGACGCTGCGTCTGACCGAGCGTCCCGCCGTCGTCCTCGTCGTCGGTGTCAACGGCGTAGGCAAGACCACGACGATCGGCAAGTTCGCGAAGTTCTTGCAGCGCTACGGCCGCTCGGTCGTCGTCGGCGCCGCCGACACCTTCCGCGCGGCCGCCGTCGATCAGCTCGCGACGTGGGCAGAACGCGGCGGCGCGCACATCGTGCGCCCGCAGCAGGAGGGTCAGGATCCGGCTTCCGTCGCCTTCCAGACGATCGACTACGCCAAGCGCACCGGCACCGAGATCGTGCTCGTCGACACCGCCGGGCGGCTGCACACCAAGGGCGGCCTGATGGACGAGCTGACGAAGATCCGCCGCGTCATCGAGAAGCAGGCGCCCATCAGCGAAGTGCTGCTGGTCCTCGACGCCACCACCGGTCAGAACGGGGTCATGCAGGCCGAGGCGTTCCTGCAGCACGCCGGCGTCACGGGGCTTGTGATCACGAAGCTCGACGGCTCCGCACGGGGCGGCTTCGTGCTCGCGGTGCAGGAGCGCACCGGCATCCCCGTCAAACTCCTCGGGCAGGGAGAGGGGATCGGCGACCTCACCGGTTTCACCCCCCACGTCTTCGCGTCGGCGCTGGTCGACTGACTCCCGCGCCGCGCCGCGTCACCACTTCCCCCGCACCCTCACGGCTGGTTTCATAAACACATGGCGATCGAGCACGACTACTTCGGACTCCTCGAGTCCGGTCCGGACGGATCGATCTTCTGGTCGGATCAGGTCGAGATCGGCGACCAGACGGTGACCGTCGACCTCACGGCGCCCGACCAGGACGACGTGTCGCCGGCTGCGCTCGACGTCGCAGCCGCGATGATCTCGGCGATCGAGACGATCGACCTCTCCGCGCGCAACGCGATGGTGTCCGAGATCAGTGATCGCACCAGCGAGGTGACGGAGTTTATCCTGCAGCAGCAGGAGGAGCTGGGAGAGGACATCGAGTCGTTCCTGGTCGACGTCTCGGGCGACACCCACATGGACGTCATCCGGTCGCTGCAGCTCATCAGCATGACGATCCTCGCCGACGAGCACGGGGGCACAGACCCCTTCGCGGTGCTGGAGTACGCACTCGACCCCGATTCGACCGACGAGGTGCTCCTGGTCAACCTCACGAGCGACGGCAGCATCCAGTCGGTCACCAGCGCCGACTGATCGTGCAGACCTTCCTCCCGTACGCGTCGTTCGCCGACTCCGCCGCCGCGCTGGACTCCCCGCGGCTGGGCAAGCAGCGTGTCGAGACTCTGCAACTGCTCCGCGCGAACACCGTTCCGGGCTACGGCTGGCGCCACCACCCCGCCGCGAAGATGTGGCGCGGGTACCTGCCGGCTCTCGTCTCCTACGGCCTGGCGATGACGGACGCCTGGATCGCCGCGGGGCACCCCGATACCGTCCGCCCGCAGCTGGTGGCCTTCGCCCCCGAGGTGGACGGGGTCGCGCAGGCCGACCTCGACCTGCCGCCGTGGCTCGGCGACGAGGCGCTGCACCTGTCGCACCGCTCGAACCTGGTGCGGAAGGATCCGGAGTTCTACCGGCCGCGGTTCGGCGACGTGCCCGACGATCTGCCCTACGTCTGGCCGCCCGACCCGACCGCCGCCTGAGGTCGCAGCCGCGCCTCAGACGGCCTGAGCGAACCCCGCCGCACCCGACTCCGACAGGTGGGCCAGGTGGTCCGGAATCGTCCGCCCCTTCGCCGTCATCGACTGCGCCCACAGCCGGCCGGCGCGGTAGGACGACCGCACGAGCGGACCCGCCAGCACGCCGAGGAACCCGATGCGTTCGGCTTCTTCGCGGAAGGCGACGAACTCGTCGGGCTTGACCCACCGGTCCACCGGCAGGTGCCGCGGGGTGGGCCGCAGATACTGCGTGATGGTCACGATGTCGGTGCCCGCGTCGTGAAGGTCCTGCAGCGCCTGCACGACCTCGTCCGGGGTCTCACCCATACCGAGGATGAGGTTGGACTTCGTGATGAGCCCGGCGGCGCGCGCCCGCGTGAGGACGCCGAGCGAGCGCTCGTAGCGGAAAGCGGGACGGATGCGCTTGAAGATGCGCGGCACGGTCTCGACGTTGTGGGCGAACACCTCCGGCCGCGAGTCGAACACCTCGTCGAGCTGCGCCGGGTCGCCGTTGAAGTCGGTGGCCAGGATCTCGACACCGGTCGTCGGGTTCTCGGCGTGGATGCGGCGGACCGTCTCGGCGTGCAGCCACGCCCCGCCGTCGGGCAGATCGTCGCGGGCCACGCCCGTGACGGTGGCGTAGCGCAGCTGCATCCGGTTCACGCTCTCGGCGACACGGCGCGGCTCGTCCGTGTCGTAGTCGGCCGGCTTGCCCGTGTCGATCTGGCAGAAGTCGCACCGGCGCGTGCACTGCGAGCCGCCGATCAGGAAGGTCGCCTCGCGGTCCTCCCAGCACTCGTAGATGTTCGGGCATCCCGCCTCCTGGCAGACGGTGTGCAGCCCCTCATCGCGGACGAGGTCGTGCAGGGCGCGGTACTCCTGACCCATACGGGCCTTCGTCTTGATCCACTCGGGCTTGCGCTCGATCGGGGTCTGGGCGTTGCGGATCTCGAGCCGGAGCAGCTTGCGTCCCCCCGGTCCGCCGGCTGCCGGTGCGCCCGTCGGCGCGGCGCAGCCGCTCATGCGGCGACCGCCGTCGCGAAGTCTGCGGCGAAGTGCCGCCGCACAGCTCCGACCGCGTCGTGGGGTGTCAGCCTGCGGCCGAGGACCTCCGAGACCGTCGTGACGCCGGCGTCCGGGATGCCGCAGGGGATGATCTGCGCGAACGGTGCGAGGTCGTTGCTGCAGTTCAGGGCGAAGCCGTGCATCGTGACGCCCCGCTGCACCCGCACGCCGATCGCGGCGATCTTCGCATCATTGTCGCCCGCGCTCACCCACACGCCGCTGCGACCGGGCACCTGGTGCCCGGCGACGCCGAGATCGGCGAGCGCGGCGATGAGGAGAGCCTCGAGGCGACGGACGTGCTGGACGACATCCACCGGCTCCGGGAGGCGGACGATCGGATACCCGACGAGCTGACCCGGTCCGTGCCAGGTGATCTTGCCGCCCCGGTCCACGTCGACGACGGGCGTGCCGTCGGCGGGGCGCTCGTGCGGGGCCGTCCGTGCGCCGGCCGTGAAGACGGCGTCGTGCTCGAGCAGCAGCAAGGTGTCGGGAGCGCCCGCCACGACGTCGTCGTGCACGCGCCGCTGCAGATCCCAGCCTTCGCGGTAGGGGATGTAGTCGGGGCTCAGGCCCACGGTCCGCACATCGAGCACGGTGCCTCCTCCATATCTGGACGGCGTCCAACAATACGCTACGCCTAGGCTGTCACGGTGACCTCCGAGAGTCGAGCCGGCCGCCCCCGCGTGTCGTCGCGCGAGACGCTCGCCGAAGCGGCGTGCGAGCTCTTCCTCGAGCGCGGCTACGACGCCACGACCGTCGCCGACATCACCACCCGAGCGGGTGTCAGCCGGTCGAGCTTCTTCAACTACTTCGCGTCGAAATCGGCGGTGCTCTGGTCGGGGCTCGACGAGCGCATCGGGCTCCTCGAGCGCGAGCTCGACGGCGCTGCCGGCTCGGCGGCGGTGGACGCAGCCATCGCCGAGTTGGCGCGCGGCTTCGCTCCCGACGCCCTCGCGCTCGCGATCGTGAACGATGTCGCGATGGGCGTCGCCGACGAACTGGCGCGCGAGGCGGCGATGCGCAGCTCGCGCATCGCCCGCGCCGTGTCGGGCGCTCTGGTCCGGGGCGGTGCGGACCGGCTCGAGGCAGATGTCCGAGCCGCAGCCTGGGGTGGCGCCGTGCTGGCCGCCGTCGCGGCGTGGGCCCGGGACGGTGCCGGGCGCTCCGAGCTCGCCTCGACGGTGTCCCGGGCGGCGCGGATCGCGCGCGACGCCTGACATCCCGGCGCTGACGCCTGCGGCCCCTCGCATAGAATCGAGGGATCATGGCAACTTTCGGCACGCTCTCCGACCGTCTTACCGAGACCTTCCGGAATCTCCGCACCAAGGGAAAGCTCAGCGCGGCTGACGTCGACCAGACGGTTCGCGAGATCCGCCGGGCGCTGCTCGACGCCGACGTCGCCCTCGTGGTGGTCAAGGAGTTCACCGCGAAGGTGCGCGAACGCGCCCTCGGCGACGAGGTGAACCGCGCGCTCAACCCCGCGCAGCAGGTCGTGCAGATCGTCAACGAAGAGCTCGTGGGCATCCTCGGTGGCGAGCAGCGGCGCCTGCAGTTCGCCAAGAACCCGCCGACGGTCATCATGCTCGCCGGTCTGCAGGGATCGGGTAAGACGACGTTCGCGGGCAAGCTCGCGAAGCAGCTCGAGAAGGACGGCCACACGCCGATCCTCGTCGCGTGCGACCTCCAGCGCCCGAACGCCGTGAACCAGCTCCAGGTCGTGGCCGAGCGTGCCGGAGCGGCCGTGTTCGCTCCCGAGCCGGGCAACGGCGTCGGCGACCCGGTGCGGGTCGCGCGCGACGGCGTCGCGTACGCGCGTCGTCAGCAGCACGACATCGTCATCATCGACACCGCCGGACGTCTCGGCGTCGACGCCGAGCTGATGAAGCAGGCCGCCGACATCCGCAAGGCGACCGATCCCGACGAGGTCCTGTTCGTCATCGATGCGATGGTCGGACAGGATGCCGTCAACACGGCCAAGGCATTCCAGGAGGGCGTCGACTTCACCGGCGTCGTCCTGTCGAAGCTCGACGGTGACGCCCGCGGCGGTGCCGCGCTCTCGGTCGCCTCGGTCACCCAGCGCCCGATCATCTTCGCCTCCACGGGTGAGGGTCTCGAGGACCTCGAGCCCTTCTACCCCGACCGCATGGCGAGCCGCATCCTCGACCTCGGCGACATCCTCACCCTCATCGAGCAGGCGCAGCAGGCCTTCGACGAGGAGGAGGCCCTCGCGGTCGCCGAGAAGCTCGCGAAGGAGCAGTTCACGCTCGAAGACTTCCTCGACCAGCTTCAGCAGATGAAGAAGATGGGCTCGATGAAGAAGATGCTCGGCATGCTGCCGGGCATGGGGCAGATGAAGCAGCAGCTCGAGCAGTTCGACGAGCGTGAGATCGACCGCACCGAGGCGATCATCCGCTCGATGACGCCGGCGGAGCGACGCAACCCGAAGGTCCTCAACGGGTCGCGGCGCCTGCGCATCGCGCGCGGATCGGGCATGACCGTGACCGACGTGAACCAGCTCGTCCAGCGCTTCGACCAGGCGGCGAAGATGATGAAGACCGTCGCGCGCGGCGGTGTGCCCAACATCCCCGGCATGGGGCCGGTGGGCGGCAAGCCGGGCGCCTCGAGCAAGCGCGGCAAGCAGGCGAAGAGCAAGGGCGGTTCGCGCTCGGGCAACCCGGCCAAGCGTGCCGCGGAGAACGCGGGGATCGCGACCGCCGCCCCGACGGGCTCCGGCTTCGGGCTCGGCGGTGCTCAGGCCCAGCCGAGCGAGGCCGACCTCGCCGAGATCCAGAAGCTCTTCGGCAAGCGCTGATCCCGCCGGCGGGCTCTCGCTCAGCGCCCGGTGTCGGGCTGGGCGAGGTGCTCGCGCAGGGTGGGGCCGTCGCGGAACTCGCGGATGAGATGCTGCACGACCTCGCGCAGATCTCCGTCCGCGGCGTCGGCGACACGCGTCTGCCGCAGGTAGCTCGCGCCCTGGTCGAGGATCGTCCGCAGACCGCGGAACTCGCGCGCGCAGTGCAGTTCGACGGCGATCGGCTCGAGCATCTCCATCGTCTCGCGCAGGTGCTCCGTGACGGGGCGCTGGGTCCCGTCGGCGTCGACGATGAGGCGGGCGTCGAGCCCGTAGCGTGCGGCTCGCCACTTGTTCTCGCGCACGAACCACGGCGGGATGACCGGCAGAGTGCGGCCCTCGTCGAGCTGCCGCGACAGGTGCTCGGTGAGCACCTGCACGAGAGAGGCGACCGCGGCGAGCTCCGGCAGGGTCGACATCCCGTCGCAGGCGCGGATCTCGATCGTGCCCCACTTCGGCGCGGGTCGGATGTCCCAGCGGACCTCGGAGGCGTCCTCCATGACGCCGGTGCGGACCATGCCGTCGAGGTAGTTCTCGAAGTCGCGCCATTCGGTGAAGCTCCACGGCAGGCCCGCCGTCGGGAGCTGCTGGAACACGAGCGCGCGGTTCGAGGCGTATCCCGTGCGATCGCCGGCCCAGAACGGGCTCGACGCCGACAGCGCCTGCAGGTGGGGGAGGTAGAGCGAGAGGGCGTTGATGAGCGGGAACACCTTGTTGACGTCCTCGACACCGACGTGGATGTGGATGCCCCAGATCATCATGTTGCGACCCCACCACTGCGTGCGCTCGATGAGCTTGTGATAGCGCGTCTTGTCGGTGATCTGCTGCTCGTACCAGCGCGCGAACGGGTGGCTGCCCGCGCACAGCATCTCCAGGCCCCGCGGGGCCGCGAACTCGCGGACGCGCTGGATGGCGTCATCGATGTCGTCGACGGCCGCCGCCACGGTGTCGCCGACACCGCTCGTGACCTCGATCGTGTTCGTGAGCAGTTCACCGGTGATCGTGTAGCGCTCGAGAGCCGAAGCCTCCTCGACCGCCGCCAGCACCTCGGGGGCGCGGGGGGCCAGATCGCCGCTCTCGCGGTCGGCGAGCATCAACTCCCACTCGATGCCCACGGACGAGCGGGCAGACGTGGCGAAGGGGACCGTCATGGCCACAGTCTGACACGCGGTACGGCGCGGTTCGCGACAGCTCGGTTCATCTGGCAAAATAGACGGTTGGACCGCCCGCTCGACCCTCTATCCGGCGGGAAGGTCCGCCCTCAGAGCTCCCGCCGGGTGTGCACCCCACGCTCCAGGCGACGTTCACTTCACATCACACCACTCAGGAGAATTGTGGCTGTCAAGATCCGTCTCAAGCGCCTCGGAAAGATCCGCGCGCCCTACTACCGCATCGTCGTCGCCGACTCGCGCACCAAGCGCGACGGCCGCGTGATCGAGGAGATCGGTCAGTACCACCCGACCGAGGAGCCCTCGGTCATCAAGGTCGACTCCGAGCGTGCGCAGTACTGGCTGTCGGTGGGCGCTCAGCCGACCGAGCAGGTCACCGCGCTGCTGAAGCTCACGGGCGACTGGGGCAAGTTCAAGGGCGACAAGAACGCCGTCTCGACCGTCCGCACGGCCGAGGGCAAGAGCGAGTTCGTCGCCGACGCCTCGAAGAAGTCGGTCATCAAGCCGCAGGCCGCCAAGAAGGCGGACGAGCCCGCCGAGGCTCCGGCCGACGAGGCCCCCGCCGCCGACGCGACCGACGCGGAGTAATTCGTTGCTGTCCGCCGCGCTCGAGCACGTCGTCAAGGGGATCGTCGATCACCCCGACGACGTCGTCATCCGTTCCTCCACGTCGCCTCGCGGCGAGGTCCTCGAGGTGCGCGTGCACCCCGACGACCGGGGACGGGTGATCGGGCGCGGCGGGCGCACCGCGAAGGCCCTGCGCACCCTCATCAGCGCGCTGGCCGACGGCACCCGTGTCCGCGTCGATGTCGCGGACGACTGACGTGGCGACCAATCCCGCAGGCACGCAGCTCCGCGTCGGGCGTCTCGTCAAGGCCCACGGTCTCAAGGGCGCCCTGAAGCTCGAGCTGTACACCGACGATCCCGACGGGCGCTTCGTCCCCGGCGCCACCTTTACTCTGCAGGTGCCCGAGGCATCGCCGTGGCACGGCAAGACCGTGACCGTCCGGGAGTTCCGGTGGATGAACTCCCATCCCGTGCTCTTCCTCGAGGACGTCAACGACCGCGACGCCGCCGAGAGCCTCGTGAAGGCGATCCTCTGGATTGACCAGGACGCCGAGTCTCCGGCCGAGGACGACGCCTGGTTCGACCACCAGCTCGTGGGCCTGGATGTGGTGCGCGACGGCGATCGTGTCGGCCGCGTCACGCGGGTCGACCACCTGCCTGCGCAGGATCTGCTGATCGTTCAGCGCGACGGCGACGATGCCGAGATCCTCGTCCCCTTCGTCAAGGCGATCGTGCCCGAGGTGGATGTCGCCGCGGGTCGTGTCATCGTCACGCCGCCGGCGGGCCTGTTCGAGGAACTGCCGGCCGACGACGCCGCCCCGGAAGACGCAGCGGTACCGCACGACGGCGGCGACGCGACGACCGAGGACTGACGTGCGCGTCGACGTCGTCACGATCTTCCCCGCGTTCTTCGACGTCCTCGAAGTCTCTCTGCTCGGCAAGGCGCGCGGCGCCGGGCTGCTGGACGTGCGTGTCCACGACCTGCGCGAGCACACCTCCGACCGTCACCGCACCGTCGACGACACCCCGTACGGCGGGGGAGCGGGCATGGTCATGAAGCCGGAGCCGTGGGGCGCCGCGCTCGACGAGATCGTGGCGGATGCGGCATCCCGCCCCACCTTCATCTTCCCGTCGCCGGCGGGCGAGCTCTTCACGCAGGCGACCGCGCGCGAGCTGAGCGGTGCCTCGCATCTGGTGTTCGGATGCGGCCGGTACGAGGGCATCGACGAGCGCGTGTTCGCGTACGCCGCGACCCTCGGTGATGTTCGGCTGATGAGTCTCGGGGACTACGTGCTCAATGGCGGCGAGGTCGCCTCGATGGCGATGATCGAGGCGATCGGCCGCCTCATCCCCGGTGTGGTCGGCAATCCCGAGAGCCTCGTCGAAGAGTCTCACGAGGACGGTCTGCTCGAGTACCCCTCGTACACGAAACCGGCCGCCTGGCGCGGATACGACGTGCCCGACGTCCTGCTCAGCGGACACCACGGCCGGGTGGCCGAGTGGCGTCACGACCAGCGGGTGGCCCGGACCCGCGAGCGGCGCCCGGATCTGCTGCCGTCCGATCCGAGCGCCTGACCCGCCTCAGTCGACGCCGAGGAACGAGCGGTCGGTCAGGATGATCGGGCCGGTCTCGGTGATCGCGACGGTGTGCTCGGAGTGGGCGCCGCGCGAACCGTCGGCGCTGCGCAGCGTCCAGCCGTCGGCGTCGGTGACGAGCTTGTCGGTGCTCTGCAGGAACCACGGCTCGAGTGCGACGACGAGGCCGGCGCGCAGGGGGTACCCGCGTCCGGGCTTGCCGTCGTTGGGGACATGCGGGTCGCCGTGCATCTCGCGGCCGACACCGTGGCCGCCGAAGTCGGTGTTGATCGACAAGCCCTCGGCCCGCGCGACCTGAGCCACGGCGTGCGAGATGTCGCCGATCTTGTTGCCGACTACCGCGGCGCCGATCGCCGCGTCGAGGGCGCGCTCGGAGGTGTCGATGAGCGCGAGGTCCTCGTCTCGGGGTGTTCCCACGACGAACGACACGGCCGAGTCCGCGACCCACCCGTCGACCGCGACCGCGAAGTCGAGGGTGACGAGGTCGCCGTCGCGCAGGGCGTAGTCGTGGGGGAGGCCGTGCAGGACGGCATCGTTGATCGACGTGCAGATCACCTTGCCGAACGGGCTTGCGCCGAACGAGGGGTGGTAGTCGATGTAGCAGGACTCGGCGCCCGCCTTGCGGATCATCTCGTGCGCGCGCCGATCGATGGACAGCAGGTTCGTGCCGACCTTCGTCTCGTCTCGGAGGGTCGCCAGAACCTCGGCGACGAACCGTCCGGCGGGACGCATCGCTTCGATCTCGGCAGGGGTGCGCAGCTCGATCATCGTGATCCTCTCTTCAGCTTCTATCCTGCCGGACCGGCGTAGCATCGGGAGCATGTGGCTGCGACGCGCGCTCTTCTCTTGGCTCCTGCCGGCGGCGCTGGTGCTCCCGCTCTGGCTCGTCGTGGGCTGGGCGGTCTCAGGTGCGAGCGGCTGGGTGTTCCTCTGGGTGCTCTTCATCGCGGTTCCCGCGGTTCTGGTCGGCCAGCTGGTCGCGACGTTGCTCGTGCGGGCCCGCGGCACCGTCCGCCACTCCCGCGCGCTGTCGTGGTGGGATGTCCTGGTGTTCGCCGTCTGGCACGCTCTGATCATCGCGACGGGCTTCTACCCGGCCGGCGCGTTCTGGCCGCTGCTGTTCGCGGCCACAGCCGCTTTCCTCGGGGTCTTCTGGGTCTCGCTGTGGCAGCTGTTCCGTGAGGCGCGTCCGGTGTCCCTGTTCCGGATGCCGATGGACTCCACCTTCCTCGACGGAGCTCGGACGCATCGCGAGGCCCAGCAGGCGGGCGTCTTCGTCGTCGAAGAGGCGCCGCGCCGGGACCGCTGACGGTTTGGCCGCATCTCGCGGTCATGGCAGAATGAACACTTGTGCCCTGAGAGATCTCTGCCTCAGGGGAGCGGCGCCCGGCGGGCGCCCGGGGCACCACATCCTTATTCAACTCTCTCGTGGTCGACCTGAGGCGGTCGCAGGAAGAAAAGATCATGCAGATCCTCGACTCCGTCGACGCAGCATCGCTGCGTAACGACATCCCCGCTTTCGCCCCCGGCGACACCGTCAAGGTGCACGTCAACATCACCGAGGGCAACCGCTCGCGCATCCAGGTCTTCCAGGGCGTCGTCATCGGCCGCTCGGGCGACGGCGTGCGCGAGACCTTCACCGTCCGGAAGATCAGCTTCCAGGTCGGCGTCGAGCGCACCTTCCCGGTCCACAGCCCGGTGATCGACCACATCGAGGTCGTCACCCGCGGTGACGTGCGTCGCGCGAAGCTGTACTACCTGCGCAACCTGCGCGGCAAGAAGGCGAAGATCAAGGAGAAGCGCGACCGCTGATCTCAGCGACGCGTTCTCTGGATGCCCCGGGCTCAGGCTCGGGGCATCCGTCGTTGTCCGTCGCGCGGCGGACGGCGAAACGCACGGAATGTGCGACCCTGGGATGGGCTCCCCGGCGGGTGAGTCGGATGAGAGGCGACGTATGACCACCGATGACCTTGCCGGGTCGGCACCGGCGCCCGCGCGTTCGCGATCGCGCCGGCTCTGGCTGCTGGTCCGCGACGTCCTCGTCATCGTCGCGATCGCGCTCGTGGTCTCCTTCCTGGTCAAGACGTTCCTCGTCCGCTCGTTCTACATCCCCTCGGGCTCGATGGAGCAGACGCTCCGTGAAGACGACCGCATCCTCGTCGACCAGCTCACCCCGCGTTTCGGCGGCTACGAGCGGGGCGACGTCGTCGTCTTCCGCGATCCGGGCGGATGGCTTCCGCCCACGGTCGAACCGGTGCGGCCGCCCTTCGTCGAGGGCGTGGACTGGGTGCTGTCGGTGGTCGGGCTGTCGGCGCCCGACAGCAAGGACCATCTCATCAAGCGCATCATCGGGATGCCGGGCGATCACGTCGTCTGCTGCAACGCGGTCGGGCAGATCACCGTCAACGGCGTCCCTCTCGATGAGCGCCCCTACGTCCGTCTCGCCGACGGGCAGTCCGCGCCGCAGGAGGTGCCCTTCGACGTCGTGGTGCCCGAGGGATCGCTGTGGGTCCTCGGCGACAACCGCGACCACTCCCGCGACTCGCGCTACAACCAGGACCAACCCTCGCAGGGCTTCGTGCCTCTCGACAACGTCGTCGGGCGCGCGTTCCTCATCACCTGGCCGCTCGACCGGTTCGGGGGCATCGACTTCCATCACGACGTGTTCGCCGGTGTCCCGGCCCCCGACGCCCGATGACCGTCGTCGCGCCCCGGCTGACCGTCGAGCGGCGGCTGCTGCGCGAGCATGACTTCGTCGTCGCGCTCGACGAGGTCGGACGCGGAGCGCTGGCCGGGCCGGTCGCAGTCGGGGCCGCGGTGCTCGACGCCCGCTGTGCACGCCGCCGCATCCCCGAAGGGCTGCGAGACTCCAAACTGGTGACGGAGCTGCGTCGCCCCGCACTCGCGGAGCGCGCGGCGGGCTGGGTCGTCGCGTCCGCGGTGGGGTGGGCCTCGCCGGCCGAGATCGACGAGCGGGGCATCATCCGCGCCCTGGGGCTCGCCGCCGTGCGCGCGCTCACGGGCCTGGACGGGTTCGACCCGACGACCGAAGACGCCGTGGTCATCCTCGACGGCAACCACGACTACGTGACCCCGGTCGCCGGACCGGGCCTGACGATCCGGACGATCGTGAAGGCCGACCGCGACTGCGCGAGCGCTGCGGCGGCATCCGTCATCGCGAAGGTGGCACGAGACGCGCACATGACGGGACTCCACGACGAGTCGCCCGTTTACGAATGGGCCCGCAACAAGGGCTACGCGAGCCCGCTGCACCGCGACGCGATCCGCTCGCACGGACTGAGCCGGCACCATCGCGCGTCGTGGGCCATCGCGGACGCCCCCACCCTGTTCTGAGGCTCGCCCGCCCTCCGGCGCCGCCTAGGATGGAGGGACCATGGATGACGAAGTCTTCGAAGACTACGACCGCGAACTGGAGCTGGCGCTCTACAAGGAGTACCGCGACGTCGTGTCGCAGTTCCAGTACGTGATCGAGACCGAGCGCCGCTTCTACCTCGCCAACGACGTCAACGTCGTCCGTCGCGACACCGAGCACGACTTCTACTTCGAGCTCACCATGAACGATGTGTGGGTGTGGGACATCTACCGCGCGGATCGCTTCGTGAAGTCCGTCCGAGTGCTGACCTTCAAGGACGTCAACGTCGAGGAGTTGCAGCGGCGCGACTTCGAGCTGCCCGACGAGCTGTCGCTCGACAGCTGAGCGCGGCTCCTCCCCAGCGGCATCCCGCGTCGATTCGTCCCCGGTCGGACGCGGACCGCGCCGGCGCTGAGCGCGGCCAGGCCAGAGTGCTGGCATGGCAACGAAGGACGAGCGGGGCCGCGCGGGCGAGGAACGCGCCGCGCGCCATCTGACCGAACGCGGATACGACATCCTCGACCGCAATTGGCGACATCGGCAGGGTGAGATCGACATCGTCGCGGGCACGCGCGACGAACTCGTGATCGTCGAGGTGAAGACGCGGCGCAGCGACGGATTCGGTCACCCGTTCGAGGCGGTCGACGATCGCAAGAGGGATCGGCTGTGGCGATTGGCCTGCGCCTGGATCGCGGCTTATCCCGAGCGCGTCCGCGGACGCCGAGTGCGACTGGACGTCATCGGCATCACCGGCGACGACGTCGCGACGGCGCGCGTCGAGCACATCGAGGACCTGCGGTGAGCGTTGGGCGCACGTGGGCTGTCGCGTTGACGGGACTGGTCGGCGACCTCGTCGAGGTGGAAGCCGACCTGTCGAACCAGACGCCCGCGTTCCGCATCGTCGGGCTCGCCGACCGGGCTCTCGCCGAGGCGCAGCAACGGGTCCACAACGCGTGCGCCAACAGCGGTCTGCCGCTGTCGCGACGTCGCGTCACGGTCAATCTGTCGCCCGCGAGCCTGCCCAAGCAGGGCTCCGGGTTCGACCTCGCGATCGCGATCGCCGCTCTCGCCACCGAATTGCCGATGGATGCCGTGTCCTTGGCCGACACGGTCCACATCGGCGAGCTCGCGCTCGATGGGCGGCTGCGGCCCGTGCCCGGCGTGCTGCCCGCCGTCATCGCGGCCGCGCGCGCGGGTCGCCGGACCGTCATCGTGCCCGAGGCGTGCCGCCGCGAAGCCGCGCTCGTCGACGGTATCCGCGTCGTCGGATGCCGCTCGCTCGGTGCCGTCGCGCGCTGGCACGGGCTCGACGTCGACGTCGACGACGACGCCTCCGGCGGAGAGGACACCCCGCCCGCAGCGCTCGAGGAGGAGCCGACGGCCGAGGACCTCGCCGACATCCGCGGTCAGGAAGAGGCGGTCGCGGCGGTTGTGGTCGCGGCCGCCGGCGGGCATCACCTGCTCATGACCGGGCCGCCCGGCGCGGGCAAGACCATGCTGGCGCGTCGTCTGCCCGGCATCCTGCCGCCGCTCGACGACGAGACCGCGCTGCAGGTGGCATCGATCCGGTCGCTTTCCGGGACCGCGGTGGACCACCTCAGCCGCGTGCCACCTTTCGAGGCGCCCCATCACAGCGTGAGCGTCGCCGCGCTCGTCGGAGGCGGCAGCCGCATGCTGCGTCCCGGTGCCATCGCCCGCGCGAGCGGGGGTGTGCTCTTCCTCGACGAGGCGGGGGAGTACGGCGCGCACGCGCTCGACTCGCTGCGGCAGCCCCTCGAGTCCGGGGCGATCGAGATCCATCGGGCGGGGTTCCGCGCGACGCTGCCGGCGCGATTCCAGCTGGTGCTCGCCACGAACCCCTGCCCCTGCGGTCAGTACGGCGTCCGCGGCGGGAGCTGCTCGTGTCCCTCACTCGCGATCCGTCGCTACCTCGGAAGGTTGTCCGGCCCCCTCGTCGACAGGATCGACATCGAGCTCTCCCTCAACCGGGTGTCTCTCGCCGACCTCGCCACGGCGGGCACCACCGGCCTGTCCTCGGCCCAGGCTCGCGACCAGGTCGCGGGCGCGCGGCTTCGCGCCGCTGAGCGTTTGAGCGCGACCCCGTGGCGCACGAACGCCCAGGTCGCCGGTTCGTGGCTGCGCGACGGACCTCTCGCGCCCGAGCGCGATGTACGCGCGCCGCTGGACGCCGCGCTGCACCGCGGCGCACTGACGCTCCGAGGCTACGACCGGGTACTGCGCGTCGCGTGGTCGGTTGCAGACCTCGCGGGCCACGACCGCCTCACGCTGGACGATGTCGGGCGGGCGCTGTTCCTCAAGAAGGGGGTCGACCGGTGACGTCCACGCTGCTTCGCGAGGCCCGCGAGGCGATGGCGACGCTCGCCCCGACGTCGGGCGGCGGCGCCGACGACGTCGAGCGGTACGCCCGGGCACGGTGGTCGGTGCTCACCGAACCCGGAGACGGTGTGGCGGGGCACGCGATCGCCCGATGGGGCGCGGCGGCCGCCCTGGACCTCGCGCTCAGTGACACCTCGGCGCCCGACATCCCGGAGCTGTCGGAGCGCGACTGGCGACGCGCTCGGGCGCGCTGGCTGCCGCGGCGCGACGACCACGCCTACCCGCTGGAGCTCGCGCGGCGGGTCGGAGCTCGACTGGTGGTCCCGGGGGACGAGGCGTGGCCGGTGCGTCTGGACGACCTCGGCGTGCACGCTCCACCGGCGCTCTGGGTGCGTGGCCGTCTGGACGCGCTGGCGGACCCCGTGGCGTCGGTGGCATTGGTGGGAGCCCGCGCCGCGACGGCGTACGGCGTGCGCGTGGCGGCCGAGCTGTCGGGTGACCTCGCCGCCGGGGGAGCGACGGTCGTGTCGGGCGCCGCTGTGGGCATCGACGCCGCTGCGCATCGCGCCTGCGTCGCGGTCGAGGGGCGGGGCATCGCCGTGCTCGCCGGCGGCGTCGAGAAGTCCTACCCCGCCGGTCATGCCGACCTGCTGGCGGGTCTCTCGCGTCGCGGCGTCGTCGTCAGCGAGGTGCCGTGCGGCACGGCCCCCACGAAGTGGCGGTTCCTGCAGCGGAACCGGCTGATCGCCGCCCTCGCGGACGCGACGGTCGTCGTCGAGGCGGGGTGGCGCTCGGGCTCGCTCAACACGGCGGGGCATGCAGCCGCGCTCGGACGGCCGCTCGGTGCCGTGCCGGGGCCCGTGACCTCGGCCGCGTCCGCGGGATGCCACCGCATCCTGCGCGACTACGACGGCCGCTGCATCACCAGCGCGGATGATGTGCGGGAGCTCGTGGGCTGGGATGCCTCGGCGCAGCGACAGGGCACCTCGACGGACCGGACCGACGACACGACCCGGATCCTCGATGCGCTCAGCTCCCGCTCGCCTCGCGATGTGGATGAGCTCGCCCGCCGCTCGGGGGTCGAAGCCGACCGCGTGAGCTCGCTCCTCGGTCTGCTAGCGCTCGATGGCCGCGCCGTCTCCGATGCGCGCGGTTGGCGGCAGGGGACGCCATGAAGCGCGGCGCACCGCGGCGTTCCGGTCCGCCGATCGGGCCATCCGTCATGCTGGTGGCATGCGCATCTCCGCGGCGGCATCGGCCTACGGCGAGCACCTCGCGCGCGTGCGCAGACTGTCGGGGCACACGGTGCGCGCGTATCTGTCGGATCTCGCCGACCTCGCGGATGCCGCGGGCGACGTCGACGTCGCCCGCGTGGACATCGACGCCTTACGCGACTGGATCTGGCGCGCGAGCGAGCGCGGGGACGCGCGCTCGACGCTGGCGCGACGGACGGCCACGGCTCGCGGGTTCTTCGCCTGGGCGACCGAGCGCGGGATGGTCGACGCCGACCCCGCGCTGCGGCTGGCGTCACCGAAGAAGGGGCGGACGCTTCCGAAGGTCGCCACGGCCGGCACCCTCGCCGGCGTGCTCGACACCCTGCGCGCGGGTGCCGCGGACGGGAACCCGATCCTGCTGCGGGACCACGCGATTCTCGAGCTGCTGTATGCCAGCGGCATCCGGGTGTCGGAGTTGTGCGGACTCGACGTCGACGACGTCGACGACGGCCGGCGCACAGCCCGCGTGACGGGTAAGGGCGACCGTGAGCGCATCGTCCCCGTCGGCGGGCCGGCGTTCGCCGCCCTGCAGGCCTACCTCGTCCGCGGGCGCCCAGTGCTGGCGGCACGCGCGTCCGACCGCCCGGCACCCGGAGCAGCCGCCCTCTTTCTCGGGGCGCGCGGTGGGCGCCTGGGGCCGCGTGCGGTCTATTCGGTCGTCGCCGAACGCGTCGCCCCCGCGCTCGGCAGCGAGACCGCGGGTCCGCACACCCTGCGGCATTCCGCCGCCACCCACCTGCTGGACGGCGGCGCGGACCTTCGTGCGGTCCAGGAGATCCTCGGGCACGCGAGCCTCGGCACGACGCAAATCTACACCCACGTCTCGGGTGAACGTCTCGCTGCCGCGTACCGTCAGGCGCACCCGCGAGCCTGATGCGCCGAGCGCCGGATGGCGCGACGTGTCGCCGCGGGCCTACCGTGGAGCCATGAGAAGAGCGCTCGTCTGGTTCGGCGCCGTCGGCGTCGTGTTCGCCCTGACCGCCTGCGTCCCGGCCGATGACGCACCGGACCGCGTGGTTCGGCCGAGCGCACCGTCGGGCACGTCGGCGACGGCGTCACCGCCGGTGAGCCCGCAACCGGCAACGCCAACCGCCCCTGCGTCGACCGGTGGATCCGACATGTCCATGTGCGTCGCCGGCGTCGTGGCCCTGCGCGGTTCCGACACCGACCTCTCGTTCAGTGGTGAGTGCGATCGGGTGGAGATCGAGGGCGCGGGTCTCGACGTCGATCTGTCGGACGCGCGGGTCGCGACGGTCGTTGTGCGGGGCGATCGTATCGAGGTCGATCTCGCCGACGTCGACGCCCTCGAAGTCACGGGTCAAGCCGCCGACATCGACGCCGACATGATCGGCTCGCTCAGCGTGGCGGGCGACCGCAACGTCGTCGACGGTGACGAGATCAGCGCGGTATCGGTGTCGGGCAACGACAACCGGGTGCACGCGGACCGGTTGGGCTCGGTGGAGCAGGCCGGCGACCGCAACGACATCCGTCCCGACTGACCTCAGCAGCACGGCAGGAGGATCGGGCGCGGCACCTCGGCGAGCAGCAGCAGCGGGTTGATGTAGACGCCGTCGAGGCGTGCGCCGAGGTGGAGCGTGCCCGGACCGGTGTGGCCCGCGGGTGAGAGCGCGCCGATCGGGTCTCCGCCGACGACCGCACTGCCCGGCGTGAGCGTGGTCTCGACCGGTTCGAGGCTGGAGACCAGCCCACCGCCGTGATCGATCGTCACGACCGGGCGTCCGGCGACCGGGCCGGCGAACGCGATCGTCCCGGCTGCGGGAGCCAGGACGAGGTCGTCGCCGCCCGAACGCAGATCGATGCCGCGGTGACCGGGCCCGTACTCGTGAGCCGGCGCTTCGAACGCTCGGATGACCTCGCCGTCGGCGAGCGGGTACTCCCAGCGAGCGGATGTCTGGACACCATCGTCCGCGTCATCCCGCGCCTCGGCGGCGAGTGGGCCCGCGCCGAGCGTGAGCAGCAGGATGCCGAGAGCGACGAGGCGGCGGCGAAAGAAGGTCACGAGGCGAGTCTGGGCGCGGCGGCGAGTCGCCGTTCCTCGGACGGGTGATGCGTGGACGGCGCGCGCGTGGGGCTCGCCGGGGGAGGAGGGTCGTGACTGCTACACTGGGACGGCACCTCGCTCGTCGGGGTGACTACGCGTGCCCACAGTGACCGGCTCACCGGATCATGGCGCGTCTTCCCCAGGTCTCCCGCTCCGGCGGCGAGCGGAAGCGCGTCGGGCGCCAGGACACCGGGTCGTCGGCCCGGACAGCAACCGAAACAGAAGGAGAACGGCCATGGCCGTCGTCACCATTCGCCAGCTGCTCGACAGCGGCGTCCACTTCGGGCACCAGACCCGCCGCTGGAACCCGAAAGTCAAGCGCTTCATCCTGACCGAGCGCTCCGGTATCCACATCATCGACCTGCAGCAGTCGCTGTCGTACATCGACCGCGCCTACGAGTACGTCAAGGAGACGGTCGCCCACGGCGGCACCATCCTCTTCGTCGGTACCAAGAAGCAGGCTCAGGAAGTCATCGCCGAGCAGGCGACCCGCGTCGGCCAGCCCTACGTCAACCAGCGCTGGCTCGGTGGTCTGCTGACCAACTTCCAGACGGTGTCGAAGCGACTCGCCCGCATGAAGGAGCTCGAGGAGCTCGACTTCGAGAACCCCGCTGCGAGCGGCTTCACGAAGAAGGAGCTGCTGCTCAAGAAGCGCGAGCTCGACAAGCTGCACAAGTCGCTCGGCGGCATCCGCAACCTCCAGAAGACGCCGTCGGCGATCTGGGTCGTCGACGCCAAGCGTGAGCACCTCGCCATCGACGAGGCCAAGAAGCTCGGCATCCCCGTCATCGGCATCCTCGACACGAACGCCGACCCCGACGAGTTCCAGTACCCGATCCCCGGCAACGACGACGCGATCCGCTCGGTGAGCCTGCTCACGCGCATCGTCGCCGACGCGGCCGCTGAGGGCCTCATCCAGCGTCACCAGCCGTCCGACGAGTCGGCCGAGGCCGAGCCGCTGGCCGACTGGGAGCGCGAGCTGCTCGAGACCGCTCCGGTCGAGGGCGCCGCCGCTGAGGTCGCCGCGACCGAGACGCCCGCGGACGAGGCCGGTGCCGAGGCTCAGGTCGAGACCGAGGCGCCCGCCGAGGCCGACGCCGCCGAGGCGACCGAGAAGTAATCAGCGCGTCTTCTTGACCCGCTACGATCGGCGCGGCCGCGGCTGAGCCCGGCCGCGCCGATCGGCATCCACGAGATTTCCCACAGACAGAAGGAGCCGCCACTCATGGCAAACTTCACCATCGCCGACATCAAGGCTCTGCGCGAGCAGCTCGGCACCGGAATGGTCGACACGAAGAAGGCCCTCGAAGAGGCCGACGGCGACGTCGAGAAGGCCGTCGAGATCCTCCGCCTCAAGGGCGCGAAGGGCAACGCGAAGCGTGCCGACCGCTCCACGAGCGAGGGCCTCGTCGTGGCCCGCGAGCAGGATGGCAAGGTCACCCTCGTCGAGCTCGCCTGCGAGACCGACTTCGTCGCGAAGAACGACCGCTTCATCGCCCTGGCCGACAAGGTCGCCGACGCCGCCGCCGCAGCATCCGCCGACTCGGTCGAGGCCGCCCTCGCGGCAGACGCATCGGGCCAGACGATCGAGCAGCTCATCAACGATGAGGCCGCCATCATCGGCGAGAAGGTCGAGCTCCGCCGCGTGCGCACGCTCACCGGCGACGCGTTCGAGATCTACCTCCACAAGACCAGCAAGGACCTGCCCCCGCAGATCGGCGTCGTCGTGGCGTACTCGGGCTCGGACGCCGAGACCGCCCGCTCGATCGCTCAGCACATCTCGTTCGCGAACCCGAGCTACCTCTCGCGCGAGGACGTGCCCGAGGCCGATGTCGAGAAGGAGCGCGAGATCGTCACCGAGATCTCGCGCAACGAGGGCAAGCCCGAGGCCGCTCTGCCGAAGATCGTCGAAGGCCGCGTCGGCGCGTTCTTCAAGCAGGTCGCCCTGCTCGACCAGGACTACGCGAAGGACAACAAGCTGTCGGTCGCCCAGGTCGCGAAGGACGCCGGCATCACGATCACCGATTTCGCCCGCTTCAAGGTCGGCGCGTAATCACCCGAAAGGCCCGCATCCACGGATGCGGGCCTTTTCCATGCCCGAGCGGGCGATACTCTGCAACACAGCGACGAGAGGGACACGATGAACAACGAGAAGACCGGGCGCCGTCGCGTCCTGCTGAAGCTGTCGGGTGAGGCCTTCGGGGCCGGACAGCTCGGTGTGAACCCCGACGTCGTCAGCCAGATCGCCCGCGAGATCGCCGAGGCCGTCGACCGTGTCGAGATCGCGATCGTCGTCGGCGGCGGAAACTTCTTCCGCGGCGCCGAGCTGAGCCAGCGCGGGATGGACCGCGGGCGCGCCGACTACATGGGCATGCTCGGCACCGTCATGAACGCTCTCGCGCTGCAGGACTTCCTCGAGCAGGCGGGCGCGGCCACGCGCGTGCAGTCCGCCATCTCGATGACGCAGGTCGCCGAGCCCTACATCCCCCGGCGCGCCGAGCGTCACATGGAGAAGGGGCGAGTCGTGATCTTCGGCGCCGGCGCCGGCCTGCCCTACTTCTCCACCGATACCGTCGCCGCGCAGCGCGCGCTCGAGATCAAGGCCGATGAGGTGCTCGTCGCCAAGAACGGCGTCGACGCCGTCTACACGGCCGATCCGAAGATCGACCCGACGGCCGAGCGGATCGACGCCATCACCTACGCCGAGGCGCTGCAGCGCGGCCTCAAGGTCGTCGACTCGACCGCGTTCAGCCTGTGCATGGACAACGGCATCGATATGCGCGTGTTCGGCATGGAACCGCGGGGCAATGTGACCCGCGCGCTGCTGGGGGATTCCATCGGCACGCTCGTGAGCGTCTGAGTCCCGACGCGCCGCAGACTAGACTTGACCGGACGTACCGACGAATGGAGTGACGGTGATCCCCGAGATCCTCGCTGACACGAAAACCCGCATGCAGCGCGCTGTCGAGGCGGCGAAGGAGGACTTCTCCACCGTTCGCACCGGGCGCGCGAACACGGCGCTGTTCCAGAAGATCCTCGTCGACTACTACGGCTCGCCGACCCCCCTGGCGCAGCTGGCCTCGCTGAACAACCCCGAGGCGCGCACGATCATCGTGACGCCCTACGACAAGTCGGCGCTCAAGGCGATCGAGCAGGCCATCCGCGACACCCCGAACCTCGGCGTGAACCCCACCAACGACGGCAACATCGTGCGTGTCACCATGCCGGAGCTGACGGAGGAGCGTCGCAAGGAGTACGTCAAGCTGGTGCGGTCGAAGGGGGAGGACCACAAGGTCCACCTGCGCGGCATCCGTCGCAAGTCCAAGGACGAGCTGGACACGCTCAAGAGCGACGTCGGCGAGGACGAACTGGTCCGCGCCGAGAAGGAGCTCGACGTCCTGACTCGAGCTCACGTCGACCTGATCGACGAGGCGCTCAAGCGCAAAGAGGCTGAGCTCCTCGAGGTCTGACCGGCATGAGCGTACCGGGTGACGACGTCCCGCGGGCTTCCGACCGAGAGCGACACCGCTCGCGGGAGCACGGCGATTCGGCGTTCCACAACCAGGTGCGCGCGGCTCGTTCCGAGTTCGAGCAGCAGATCGGCCGCGCCCGCGCGGACTTCGAACAGGCGAACGAGCGGATCAACGCGCGGACCGGTCGCAACCTGTTCCTCGCGATCCTCATCGGTCTCGCGATCGGGGCCGTCGTCGTGGGATCGCTCATCTTCGTGAAGTGGGTGTTCCTGCTCTTCGCCGTGCCGGCGGCGCTGCTGGCCGTCTTCGAGTTCGTCCGGGCGCTGCAGGCGGCCGGGCGGCGCGTGGACGTCGTGCCGCAGCTGGTGGCGGGCGCCGCGGTGCTCGCAGCAGGGTACTTCCTCGACGCCGGCACGCACTGGGTCGTCGTCTTCGCCGCGGTCGTCTTCGTGATCGTGTGGCGCCTGCTCGCGCAGATGGGCTCGGCCGAGTCGCGCCGGTACGGCGACGTTCTGGGGGACGTGCTCATCAGCGGGTTCGTGCAGCTCTACGTCCCGTTCCTGGGAAGCTTGCTGCTCATCCTGCTGCGTCAGGACGGCGGCGAGCTCTGGGTGCTGGCGATGATCGCGGTGGTGGTCGCCGCCGACACCGGCGCGTATGCTGCCGGACTCGCATTCGGGAAGCACCCGATGGCGCCGCGCATCAGCCCGAATAAGACCTGGGAGGGTCTCGTCGGTGCTGCCGTCGTGGCGATGATCGTCGCGGTCGGGTTCGCTTGGCTGCTGCTCGACCTGCCGATCTGGACCGGTGTCGTGATGGGGCTCCTGATCCTCGGATCAGCGACCGTCGGGGACCTCGGCGAGTCCATGATCAAGCGTGATCTGGGCATCAAGGACATGAGCTCGTGGCTCCCCGGTCATGGCGGGGTGCTCGACCGGCTCGACTCGATCCTGCCCTCCACGGTGGTCGCGCTCATCCTGTTCCACGTGCTCTCTCCCTGGGCGGTGTCATGACCTCGACCGAGACGGCTGTTGCCTCGACTCCCTTCCCGGATGCCCCGGGACGCTCCAAGGGCTACGACCGCGAGGCGGTGGACGCCTTCCTGGAGCGGGCTCGAGACGCGTTCGAGGCGTCGCCCGACGACAGCGATCTCGATTCAGCCGAGATCCGGCGCACGGCCTTCCCTGTCGTTCGGGGCGGATATGCCATTGCGGCGGTCGACGCGGCGGTCGGACGGATCGAGGACGCCTTCGCCGCACGCGAGCGCGAGCACGCCCTGTCGCGTGCGGGTGCCCGGGCCTGGGTCGGTCGCTCGCGCAATCTCGCGCAGGAGGTCCTCGACCGGCTGTCGCGTCCCGAGCGCGAGCGCTTCGACCGCGTCGGAGTTCTGTCGTATGGCTACCGCATCGACGAGGTCGACAAGGTCGCCGATCGGATCGCGCGCTACCTCGAATCCGGCGAGACCCTGACGGTCGAACAGGTGCGCTCGGTCGCCTTCCGCATGCAGCGGGGCGGCTACCGCGAAGCGCAGGTGGATGCCGTTCTGGATGCCGTGGTGTCCGTCATCCTCGCCATCGGGTGACCTCGGATGGAGAGAACGCGACCCGGTCGCTAAACTCGAGGGCATTGTGACTCCCGGCTCCGAACTGACTCCGCGCACCTCGTCCGAGGTCGCCCGTCGTAGCGTCGGTGCCACGCGTCCCGCCGCGCGCTGGTCGCGCCGTCGGGGCGTCGTCGGGGTCTTCGCCGCCCTAGCGGCGGTCGGCATGGCCGGGGGAGCCCTCGCGCCTCTCGGAGCGAGCCTGGCCGTCGCGCAGGAGAAGCCCCCCGAGGTGGTCTCGCTCTGGGCCGACTCGCGAGCCGACGCGCAGGCGCTCGCGAACGTGGCGCAGCCCGATGGTGCCGTCACCCTCGACCGCAGCGGGTTCACCGTGTACGTCACGCCCAAGCCGACTCCGACCCCGACCCCCACTCCGGACGCGGAGGACGAGCGCGCCAGCACGACGCGCTCGTCGCCCGTGCTGTACTCCGGCGGCGGCTCGTCGACGGAGTGGCTGATCGCCGCCGGCATCCCCGAAAGCGATTGGGGATACGTCGATTACATCGTCTCGCGCGAGAGCGGCTGGAACCCGAACGCGACGAACGCTTCGTCCGGCGCGTGCGGGCTCGTCCAGGCCTATCCGTGCAGCAAGGTCCCGGGCAGCGGCTACAACCCGGTCGACAATCTGCGCTGGGCCCACGGGTACGCGGTCGGGCGTTACGGCAGCTGGGCCGCCGCACACGCCTTCTGGACGAGCAACCACTGGTGGTGACCCGGCTACTCATGCCCCGGTCCCACCGTCGTCGTCCCGATCCGCCGGACGAATCGTTCGAGCGTCTGCTCAACGGCTGGAAGCGCAGCGAGACGCGCCGCGGGTTCGAGTGGACGGTCCAACCCATCTCGGCCACCCAGGCGCAGAAGACCTACGTCTGCCCCGGATGCGGTCGGCAGATCGGCGTCGGGGTCGCCCACCTCGTCGCGTGGCGCGCCGACGGGGTCCTGGGTGATGCCGCAGACCTGGCCGCACGCCGGCATTGGCACTCAGCATGTTGGAGGATCGCATGACGATCGAGATCCGCGGGCCGGTTCAGCTGCCCGCCCGCCGCGAAGACATCGAACTGCACACGATCGACGGGCTGCGACTGGTCGGCGAGCTCGCGCTTCCGGAGAGCGGGGCGCCGGCGGCGACCCTCGTGACGCTGCATCCGCTCCCGACGGCGGGCGGCTTCATGGACTCGCACATCCTGCGCAAGGCCGCCGGGCGGCTGCCGGCCCTCGCCGATCTGGCGGTGCTGCGCTTCAACACACGCGGTACCACGTCGCCGCGCGGCACGAGTGACGGCGCGTTCGACGGCGGCGTCGCCGAGGCGTTCGACGTCGCCGCCGCCATGGATCTCGTCCGCGAGCGCGGGCTGCCCCGGCCGTGGCTCGTCGGTTGGTCCTTCGGCACCGAGCTGGCGCTGAAGTACGGTCGCGACCACGACGTCGAGGGGATCATCCTCCTCTCGCCGCCGCTGCATCGCGCGAGCGCCGCCGAGGTGGCGGCGTGGGCGGGCGACTCTCGACGTGTCGTCATCGTCGTTCCCGAGTTCGACGACTATCTGCGTCCCGCCGAAGCGCGCGAGCGCTTCGCGACGGTCCCGCAGGCGACGCTCATCGCCGTCGAGGGCGGGAAGCATCTGTGGGTGGGCGAGAACCAGACGCGGCGCGTGCTGACCGAGATCGTGGCGGCGGTCCATCCCGACGCCCTCCCGCTCGCCGACGAGTGGGACGAGGACGCGGGCCGCGACGCAGCGCCCTCCGCCTGATCAGCGCTCGTTCTGCCGGGGGATGACCACCTGGCGGTAGATGATCAGGATGCTGGCGGCGACCGGGATGGCGACGAGGGCGCCGAGCAGCTGACCGAGGGCGGCTCCCGCGAGCGCCGCGATGACGACGACGGCGCCCGGGATCGAGACGGCGCGGTTCATGATGCGCGGCGAGATGAGGTACGCCTCGACCTGCATGTACACGATGTACCAGATCGCCGCCCACAGCGCCGTCTGCGGGTCGGAGAGCCCGGGGATCAGGCAGGTCAGCACGATGATCGCCGATCCCGTCAGTGTTCCGACCAGCGGGATGAGCGAGAAGAAGAACGCGATGACGGCCAGGACGGCGGGGAATGGGGCCCCGATGACGCTGAGGAAGATGGCGCTGAGCACACCGTTGATGACGCCGAGCGACACCTGCCCCATGACGTAGAAGCCGACCGAGGCGGTGATCTGCTCGGAGAGGTCGATGAACCGCGGGCGACGCGAAGCGGGCACGAGCTGGTAGACGGCGGCCTTGAGGCTCGGCGTCGATGCCGTGAAGTAGATCGTCAGGATCAGGACGATGACCGCGCCGGTGAAGCCGCTGATGATCGTTCCGCCGATGGTGATGAGCGATTCGGTGATCGAGCCGCCGATGGCGCCGATGTCGAGCGAGGCGTACCAGTCGGAGAGGTACTGGAAGAGCTCGTCGACGTCGAGCTGCGGGAAGGTCGCCGTCAGCCAGTCCTTGATCGCGGTGACGGGATCCCACTGTCCGCCGGTCACGAGGTCCTGGATCGCGGCGACCAGCTGTGAGATCTGCGACACGATGATCGGCACGACCATGAGGATGATGCCTGCGAAGGCGGCGAGCAGTGCGGCGAAGGTGATCAGCAGCGCCGCCCAGCGGGGGAGCTTGCGTCGTTCGAGCCACGACACGACCGGGTCGAGCCCGAGTGCGAGGAAGAGCGCGGTTCCGACGTAGAGCAGAATCGTCGACAGCGTCTGGATGCCGCCGATGATGAGGATCCCGACGCCGACGCCGAGCGTGGCGATGAGCGCCGTGCGGAACGGGTTCTGCAACTTCACGGACGCCTCCCGGGGTCGGATCAACTCACCCTACGATCAGAAGCGGATGTTGCCCGCCAGGCGCCCCTCTCACGACGCTTTCAGGTCGTTTTCGATAGTCTGAAACGTCGATCAAGCGTTCGGTGGTCCCGTTCCGGATGTGGAGAGGTGTTTCTTCGTGCGTTTCGTGTGGGCTGTCGTCGCGTTCGTGTTGGCCACCGTGATGATCGGGGCCGGCATCGCGCAGCGGACGATCCTGCGCGGGCCCGAGACGGTCAGCGAGTCGGTGACGGTCGCGGGGGATGCGCCGTTCACGATGCTCGAGGGCGATGTGCTCACCTCTCGTCCAGGCGCGCAGACCCTCAGCATCCGCGGCGAGGGCACCGTCTTCGCTGCGTACGGCCGCACCGCGGACGTCGAGGCATGGCTGTCTCGCACCGAGCACAACCGCATCTCGGTGGGCGAGGACGGCGACGCCACCGTCTCGGAGGTCGCCGCGACCGCGACCCCCGCTCCCAACGAGGACGGCACGGCCGCCCCGATGCCCTCCCCGGTGGGCTCAGACCTCTGGCTCGAGGAGTTCCAGCGCGACGATGCGCTGCAGACGTCTCTGCAGCTGCCCGAGGAGATGAGTCTCGTGATCGCCTCGGACGGCACCGCGCCCGCTCCCGCCGACATCGAGGTGACCTGGCCGATCGAATCCAACACGCCGTGGGCAGGGCCGCTGATCGTCCTCGGCGGTGTGCTGCTGCTGTTCGGCATCATCATGTACGCGCTCGGCTGGCGGCACCTCCGCCGCTCGCGCGGTCCGCGACGCAAGGGCATCCCGATGACCCAGACGCAGCCGATCGACATCTCCGTCGAGAACGAGGCCAAGGGCGTCATCTCCGCGCGGCCGCCGCGCCGGAAGCTCACGCGCGGACGTCAGGCTCTCCTGGCCCTGCCGCTCGTCTCGATCGTCGCGCTGTCGGGCTGCTCCGCCGACGCGTGGCCGCAGCTCGCGCCCACCGCGACCCCGTCCCCGACGACCACGGTCGTCGCCGATCCCGACCAGGCGCCGCCCGCGGTCACCGAGAAGCAGGCCGAGCGCATCCTCGCGCGCATCGCCGAGGATGTGTCGACGGCCGATGCCTCGGCGGATGCCGCCCTCGCGGCGACCCGGCTGAGCGGCCCTGCCCTCGCCGAGCGCGAGACCAACTACACCCTCCGCTCGAAGATCGCCGACCGGGCCCCGTTGCCGCCGATCCCGGCCGAGCCGCTCGAGATCCTGCTCCCCGAGACGTTCGAGCAGTGGCCCCGAACGTTCCTCGCCGTGGTCGAGGGCAGCGACGGCGCGGCCGACACGATCATGACCGTCAGCCAGCAGGATCCGTGGGCGAACTACAAGCTCGGCTACATCGCCGAGCTGGCGACCGACACCTTCCCCGAACTGGCGCCGTCCTACCTCGGCGCGGCGCAGGTGGCGCCGGACTCGCCGTTCCTCGTGCTGGCGCCCCAGGATCTGGCGGCGGCCTACGCCGATCTGCTGACCAACGGAGACGCGAGCCCGTACGCGCAGCTGTTCGAAGCGGAAGGTGACGCGTTCCGCGCAGGCGTGACCGCCAATCGCGAGCAGATCACGAACGACTTCAACCAGACCGGTGCCGAGACCGGCTCGGTGTCGTTCACGACTCAAGCCGGGAACCAGGCGCCCATCGCGCTGCAGACCCTCGAGAGCGGCGCCATCGTCGCCGTCACCATCACCGAGGATCACACCTTCACCCCGAGCAACCCGGACGCCGTGATCAACGTGCCCGACACGAACCCGGTCGCGAGCGCGCTCACCGGCGTCTCGCAGTCATCCACCGGCTTCACCACGACGTACGCCGACCAGCTGTTCTTCTTCGTCCCCGGGGCCGGCTCCTCGCAGCCCATCCAGTTCCTCGGGTACCGGTCCAATGTCCTCTCCGCGAAGGTTGTCTGAATGAGCGATCCCACCTCCAGTGCCGTGCTCCGCGGCGCCATCGACCTCTCCTCGCTGCGCAACCGCCCGGCACCCAGTGCCGGTGCCGCGCCGGCGGCGCCCCCGGCGGGCACCGATGCGGGTGCGACGTCGCGACTGATCTTCGACGTGACCGACCAGAGCTTCGGCGAGGTCCTCGAACTGTCGCGCACGGTGCCGGTCGTCGTCGACCTCTGGGCCGAGTGGTGCGGGCCGTGCAAGCAGCTCAGCCCCGTGCTCGAGAAGGTCGTGACCGAGCTCGCCGGACGTCTGGTGCTGGCCGAGGTCGACGTCGACGCCAATCCGCAGCTGGCACAGGGTTTCCGCGCCCAGTCCATCCCCATGGTCGTCGCCCTCGTCGCGGGGCAGCCGGTTCCGCTGTTCACCGGTGCCGTTCCGGAGCAGCAGGTGCGCGAGGTGTTCGCACAGCTGCTGCAGCTGGCAGCGCAGCACGGCGTCACCGGCACCGTGCCCGCGGGCGAGGATGCCGCTGACGGCGAGGCCGAGCCCACCGAACCGCCGCTGCCGCCGCTGCACGCCGAAGCCTTCGCCGCGATCGAGGCGGGGGACTACCCCCGTGCCGTCGCGGCCTACGAGCAGGCTCTCGCCGAGAATCCCCGCGATGCCGACGCTGCCGCAGGTCTCGGCCAGGTGAAGCTTCTCGCCCGCGTGCAGGACGTGGATCTCGCGGCCGCCCGCGCTGCCGCCGCCGGGTCTCCGAGCGACGTCGAGGCGCAGCTCCTCGTGGCCGATCTGGACATCGCCGGGGGACACGTCGAGGATGCGTTCGGTCGCCTGCTCGACCTGTTCTCGGCCACGCGAGATGACGAGCGTGCCGCTGTCCGCGCGCGGCTGCTCGAACTCTTCGGCCTCGTCGGCGACTCCGACCCGCGCGTCATCGCCGCCCGGGGACGCCTGGCCTCCCTGCTGTTCTGACCGATACGACGAGGGGGCCGGCACCTGACGGTGCTGGCCCCCTCGTCGTATCCGCGTATCAGCGGGCCGGGTTGCGCAACCAGAGCACGCCGAGGGGCGGCAGCACCATCGTGGCCCGCCCGTCGACAGCTTCGACGGTGCCGAAGTTCCCGACTCCCGAACCCCCGTAGGCCTCGGCATCGCTGTTGAGGATCTCGAGCCAGGAACCGTCCTCCGGCAGCTCGAGGGTGAAGTCGTGCAGCGGAACACCCGAGAAGTTGCAGATCACGGCGACGGTGTTGCCGTGATTGTCGCGGCGGGCGAACGCCATCACGTTCGTGTTCCAGTGCGGGGCGCCGAGGCGGGTGAACGCCTCACCGTCGGAGTCGCGCGACCACAGCGCCGATTCGTCTCGGTAGACGCGGTTCATGTCGGCGACGAAAGCGTGCAGTCCGCGATGAGCCGGCTGGTCGAGCATCCACCAGTCCAGCTCGCGCGCCTCGGACCACTCGGACATCTGACCGAACTCCTGACCCATGAACAGCAGCTGCTTGCCCGGGTGGCCCCACATGTAGGCGAGGTACGCGCGCATGTTCGCCAGCTTCTGCCAGTGATCGCCGGGCATCCGGGTGAACAGGCTGCCCTTGCCGTGCACGACCTCGTCGTGGCTGATCGGCAGGACGAAGTTCTCGCTGAACGCGTACACGAACGAGAACGACAGCTCGCCCTCGTGGTGGCCGCGGTACATGGGGTCGCGCTTGATGTACTGCAGCGAATCGTTCATCCAGCCCATGTTCCACTTGAACCCGAAGCCGAGCCCGCCGTGCTCGGTCGGCGCCGTGACGCCGGGGAAGCTGGTGGACTCCTCCGCGATCATCGCGATTCCCGGGTAGCGCTTGTAGGCGGTCGCGTTGACCTCCTGCAGGAACGAGATGGCCTCGAGGTTCTCGCGCCCACCGTGGATGTTCGGCTCCCACTGGCCTTCCTCGCGCGAGTAGTCGAGGTACAGCATCGAGGCGACGGCGTCGACGCGCAGGCCGTCGACGTGGAACTCCTCGAACCAGTAGAGCGCGTTGGCGACGAGGAAGTTGCGCACCTCGTTGCGCCCGTAGTCGAAGATGAGCGTGCCCCAGTCGCGGTGCTCGCCGCGACGCGGGTCCGGGTGCTCGTACAGGGGGCGGCCGTCGAACTGCGCCAGCGCGAACGCATCCTTCGGGAAGTGCCCCGGGACCCAGTCCATGATGACGCCGATGCCCGCCTGGTGCAGGCGATCGATGAGGTAACGCAGGTCGTCGGGCGAACCGAATCGGCTCGTCGGCGAGTAGTAGCCCGAGACCTGGTAGCCCCACGAGCCGCCGAACGGGTGCTCCGCCAGCGGCAGGAACTCGACGTGGGTGAACCCCTGAGCGGCGACGTAGTCGATCAGCTGGTCGGCCGCCTCGCGGTAGCCGAGCCCGGCCCGCCAGGACGCGAGGTGAACCTCGTAGACCGACATCGGCTGCGACACCGGCGTCGACGTGCCGCGGTGCTCGAGCCACGCGGCATCCTGCCATTCATAGGAGCTCTCGGTGACGACGGATGCCGTCGCGGGCGGCACCTCGGAGCGCCGCGCCATTGGGTCCGCCTTGTCGATCCACGCGCTGTCGGCGGTGAGGATCTGGAACTTGTAGACGGCGCCGGCGGCGAGGCCCGGAACGAACAGCTCCCAGACGCCCGAATCGCCCATGGAACGCAGCGCGTGCCCCTGGCCGTCCCAGCCGTTGAAGTCGCCGATGACGCGGACGGCCCGCGCGTTGGGCGCCCACACGGCGAACGACACGCCCGGGACCCCGCTGTGCACGCGGACGTGCGCACCGAGGACGCGCCACAGCTCCTCGTGGCGTCCTTCGCGGATGAGGTGGAGGTCGAGCTCGCCGATCGTCGGCAGGTGCCGGTACGGGTCGTCGGCGACCCAAGCGGGCGCGTCGTCGTAGGTCGCGACGATGCGATAGGCCTCGGGGCGGGCGTCGACCGCCGCCTCCCACACGCCGCCGCGCAGGTGCCGGAACGATGCCTCGGGCTGATTGGCGAAGACGGCGGTCACCGTGCGCGCCAGCGGACGGCGCGCACGGATCACCCATCCGTCGCCGGTCTGGTGCACACCGAGAACATCGTGCGGTGCGTGGTACGAGCCGGTGGCGACCGAGTCGAGGACGTGGTCTGCGGGGGCGTTCATCGGCGTTCCTTCACGTGCAGGATGTGCACCGGTTCGACGAAGGCGTCGAGGCGCACATAGTTGTGGTCGTTCCAGGTCCAGACGGCGCCGGTGAGCAGATCCTCGACCTCGTACTCGTCGCCGGGCGCGATGCCCCAGACGGTCGTGTCGAGGTGGACGGTCGTCTCGCGAGCCGAGTGGGCGTCGACGTTCACGACGACGAGGATCGTGTCGGCGACGCCGTCGGCGGTGAGCTCGGCGGGCAGGTGCTTCGAGAACACGACGATCGCCTCGTCGTCCGACCAGTGGAACGAGAGGTTCCGGAGCTGGCGCAGCGCGGGGTGCGCGCGGCGGATCTCGTTCAGCCGGGTGAGGAACGGTGCGAGCGATTCGCCGCGCTCCTCGGCTGCGGCCCAGTCGCGCAGCTTGTACTCGTACTTCTCGTTGTCGATGTTCTCTTCCGAGCCGGGCCGCGCGACGTTCTCGACCAGTTCGTAGCCGGCGTACACGCCGTAGGACGCACCGGCGGTGGCGGCGATCGCGGCGCGGATCTTGTACGCCGGGCGTCCGCCGTACTGCAGGTACTCGGTCAGGATGTCGGGTGTGTTCACGAACAGGTTGGGACGCATGAAGTCCGCCGTGTCGTGAGCGACCGAGGCGAGGAACTCCTCGAGCTCCTCCTTCGTGTTGCGCCAGGTGAAGTACGAATAGCTCTGCTGGAAGCCGGCCATCGCCAGTCCCTGCATCGGAGCGGGGCGCGTGAAAGCCTCGGCGAGGAAGACGACGCCGGGGGTCTCGTCCGCGATCGTCGCGATGAGCCACTCCCAGAACTGCAGCGGCTTCGTGTGGGGGTTGTCGACGCGGAAGATCCGCACGCCCTGCGCGATCCAGTGGCGCACGACCCGGAGCACCTCGGCACGGATCCCGGCGGGGTCGTTGTCGAAGTTGATCGGGTAGATGTCCTGGTACTTCTTCGGCGGGTTCTCGGCATACGCGATGGACCCGTCCGGCAGGGTCGTGAACCACTCCGGGTGCTCGGTGACCCACGGGTGGTCGGGCGATGCCTGCAGTGCGAGGTCGAGGGCGACCTCGAGACCGGCGTCGGATGCCGCGGCCAGGAAGCCGCGGAAGTCCTCGAGGGTGCCGAGGTCGGGGTGGACGGCGTCGTGTCCGCCCTCGGGGCCGCCGATGGCCCACGGCGACCCGGGATCGTTCGGGCCGGCGGTCAGGGTGTTGTTGGGGCCCTTGCGGTGGGTGCGGCCGATCGGGTGGATCGGCGGGAGGTAGAGCACGTCGAAGCCCATGGCGGCGACTCCGGCGAGGCGGTCGCGCGCGGTGACGAACGAGCCGCTGCGGACGGTGCCGTCGGGCAGCCGTTCGGCGCCCTCGGACCGGGGGAAGAACTCGTACCACGCGCCTACCCCGGCGCGCTCGCGCTCGACGAGCAGCTCGCGCTGGTCGCCGATGGTGAGCAGCGACTGCAGCGGCCGCGCGGCGAAGATGCTCGCGAGCTCGCCGTCGCGAACCACCTCGAGCGCGTCGACGGCGTCGGCTGCGACATCCCGCAGGCGTGCCGCAGCGGCATCCAGGCGCTTGCGCTCGGCAGCGGGCCGGCTCTTCTCACCCGCTGCGCGCTTGAGCAGCAGCGCTCCGGACTCGCGCATGAGCTCGACGTCGACGCCGGCGGCGATCTTGATGGCGGCGGCGTGCTGCCACGTCGCGAAGTCGTCGCCGAAGGCCTCGTAGCGGAACCGCCAGATCCCCTCGCTGAGCGGCGCGACGAGCACGGACCACCGGTCGAACCCGTCGTTGAGCGGCGTGAGACGGTGCAGTGACTCCGCGCCGTCGGGGGAGATCAGCCGCAGGTGAACGCCGATGGCGTCGTGCCCCTCGCGGAAGGCGGTCACCCGGAACGGCACCGCTTCACCGGCGAAGGCCGACGGGCGGAACAGGTCACCGGGCACCGACGGTGCTGGTCGCTGCAACGGGACGCGTCCCGTCACGGTGTCGCCCGCCGAGGAGACGGCCACGGCGGGCCGCACCGGGATCTCGGCGGTGCTGCGGAACGGAACGGATGCGGTCGTGCGCGTCAGTGATGCCACGGCTCGAACATATCGCGGGGGACCGGTTCGAAAAACGGGCTTGCGCCTCAGTCCGCTCTGAGCAAATGGAGGGAGGGACCGGAGACGCGGAGCCGGTCGCCCGGGACGAATCGCTGCCCGCGAGCGCGGGGGCGCTCGTCCTCGCTCGACCAGAGCGAGGTGAACGAGCTCACGTCCGCGGCGGCGGGGAGAGTGACCTCGGCGTCATCCTCTCGGCCGTGGATGATCAGCAGGATGCGATTGGGCGCTTCGTGCGCCGGCGTGGATGTCGCGAGGTACTGCAGGGTGCGGTGCTCCGGATCGGTCCAGCGGGCCTGCGTCATGCCCTCGCCGTCCGCGTCGAACCAGTGCATGACCGATGCCTCGGGCACGTCGTCGGCGGGATCGGCGTACCGCGCCGGCCGCAACGCCGGGTTCTCGGCGCGCAGCCGGGTCAGCGCCCGCACGTGCTCGAGGAGGTCGACCTGCCAGTCGGCGAGCTGCCAGTCGACCCACGTGAGCGCGCTGTCGTGGCAGTACGCGTTGTTGTTGCCCAGCTGCGTGCGTCCCATCTCGTCGCCCGCGGTCAGCATCGGCACGCCGGCGGAGAGCAGGAGCGTACCCGCGAGATTGCGCATGGCGCGGCGTCGGGCGGCGAGGACGGGCTCCCGGTTCGTCTCGCCTTCGGCACCGTGGTTGAAGGAGCGGTTCGTCTCCGCGCCGTCGCGTCCGTGCTCCCCGTTGGCCTCGTTGTGCTTGGCGTCGTACGAGACCAGGTCGCGCAGCGTGAATCCGTCGTGCGCCGTGATGAAGTTCACGCCCGCCAGCGGGCCGCGCTCCGTGCCGAACTGCGGGGCCGATCCGGCCAGGTGCGTGGCGAGGCCGCCGACGCCGGCCGGCGACGTTCCCGCCCGGCGCAGGTAGTCGATGTCGCTCAGCCAGAAGTTGCGGATGCCGTCGCGGTATCGGTCGTTCCATTCCTGCCATCCGGCGGCGAAGCCGCCGGTGTGCCAGCCGCCGAGGCCGATGTCCCACGGCTCGGCGATCATCTTGTCGTCGCGCAGGACGGGATCGTCGACGATCGCGCGGAGCAGCGGGTGTTCGGGATCGAACGCGTGGGCGGCGTCACGACCGAGCGTGACGGCGAGGTCGAAGCGGAACCCGTCGATCTGCACCTCTTCGCTCCAGTACCGCAGCGAGTCGAGCACGAGTCGCGCGACGCCGTCGGTCGAGGTGTCGACGGCGTTGCCGCATCCGGTCACGTCGATGTACGCACCGTCCTCCTGCTGGCGGTAGTAGGCGCGGTTGTCGATACCCCGGAAGCTGGAGCGCGGGCCGCCCAGCTCGAGCTCGGCTGTGTGGTTGTACACGACGTCGAGGATCACCTCGAGACCGGCGGCATGCAGGGCGCGCACCGTCGTCTTGAGCTCGTTCAGCACCGCGGTCGGCCCAGCGCGCCGAGCCTCCTGCGTGGCATACGCCGGGTGGGGCGCGAAGAACCCGACCGAGTTGTACCCCCAGTAGTTCGCCAGCCCGAGGGCGAGCAGTCGCGGCTCGCTGTCGAACGCGTGGATGGGCAACAGCTCGACGCTCGTGACCCCGAGCGAGATCAGGTGGTCGATCATGGCGGGGTGGCCGAGACCGGCGTAGGTGCCGTGCAGTGCGGGCGGGATGTCGGGATGCCGCTTGGTCAGGCCCTTCACATGCGCCTCGTAGATGACGGTGCGGTCGTGCGGCACGCGGGGCTTGCGCACGCCGTTCCAGTCGAAGGCCGGGTCGACGACGACCGACCGGTGGTCGCCGGGACCGCCCGAGACGACACCGCGGGCATACGGGTCGAGCAGCAGCGTCTGCGGGTTGAAGACGTTGCCCGGCCCGTGGGGACCGTCGACCCGCAGGGCGTAGCGGACGCCGGGGCGCAGGGCGTCGATCCGCGCCTCCCAGATGCCGCCGCCGACGGGGCTGAGGGTGCGCTCGTCGATGGCCCAGTCCAGGTCGTCGTCGTCGAAGAGCACGACGGTGATGGCGCTCGCGCGCTCCGACCACACCCGCAGCGTGCCGCCGCCGTCGTGCAGCGTCACGCCCAGGTCGGCGAAGCGGGGGTCGTGGAGTCCGGCGTCGATCGTGCTGTCGGGCATGCGATCTACAGTAATGAGCGACGGTGAACGCTTCGGGAGGGTGGCATGGTCGTCTATCTCGATCACGCAGCGACGACACCGCTTCGTGCCCAGGCGCGCGATGCCTGGCTCGCCGCACACGAGACCCTCGGCAACGCGTCGTCCGTGCACGGTGCCGGGCAGGCCGCGCGGCGACTGCTCGAGGACGCCCGAGACGCCGTCGCGCGCGCGCTCGGCTGCGAGCCCATCGAGGTCGTCTTCACGTCGGGCGGCACGGAGTCCATCAATCTCGCGGTGAAGGGTCTGTGGCTGGCCGGCGACGCGGCGGCGCCGATCGTGCTTCCCGACGGTGAGCATCACGCCACCATGGACGCCGTCGCGTGGCTCTCGTCCCGGTGGAACGCTGCGATCCGCCCGGTGCCGCTCGACGCGGTCGGGCGGATCGATGCCGTCGCCTTCGCCGACGCTCTGCCCGGAGCCGGCCTCGCGACCGCGCTCGTCGCCAACAACGAGGTCGGCACCCGCAACGATCCCGCCGGCCTCGCGGCGGCGGCCCGTGAGGCGTGCGTGCCGTTGCATCTCGATGCCGTCGCGGCGCTCGGCACCGTCCCGCTCGACTTCGCCTCGTGGCGCGGCGCCGGGGCCGGCGCTCATGGCCTCCTGGCCATGTCGGTCTCGGGGCACAAGGTCGGAGCTCCCGTGGGTACCGGGGCGCTCGTCGTGTCTCGTCACGCGCACCTGACTCCGCTCGCGCACGGGGGTGGACAGCAGCGCGGGCTCCGCGCGGGCACACCCGACGTCGCCGGTGCCGCGGCGCTCGCCGCCGCACTCGAGGTCGCCGAGCGCGAGCGGGAGAGCGAGACGGCCCGCCTCGAAGCCCTGCGGGATCGGCTCATCAGCGGCATCCGGTCCCTCGTTCCTTCGGCGGTGATCCTCGGAGACCTGCGCGATCGGCTGCCGGGCAACGTGCACGTTCTCTTCCCCGGCACGATCGGTGAGACGCTGCTCTTCCTGTTCGACACGGCCGGCATCGCGGTCTCGACCGGGTCGGCGTGCCAGGCGGGCGTCGCCGAGCCCTCGCACGTCGTCCTGGCGCTGGGCCGCGACGCCGACGACGCCCGCGCGGTGCTCCGGCTGACCCTGGGACGCACGAGCACGGATGCCGATGTCGATGCGTTCCTCGCCGCTCTTCCGGAAGTCCACCGCCGGGGATCGGCGGCCCGAGCCGGCCGTGCGGGCCGCCCGTAGACTGGAGCGATGCGAGTACTGGCTGCCATGAGTGGTGGCGTCGACTCCGCGGTCGCCGCGGCCCGTGCCGTCGACGCCGGCCACGACGTCGTCGGCGTGCACCTGGCCCTGTCACGCGCGGGAGGCACACTGCGGGCCGGGAGCCGCGGATGCTGCACGATCGAGGACGCGATGGACGCCCGGCGTGCCGCCGATCGCCTCGGCATCCCGTTCTACGTGTGGGACTTCTCGGAGCGCTTCCGCGACGACGTCATCGAGGACTTCGTGTCGGAGTACCGCGCGGGTCGGACGCCGAACCCCTGCATGCGCTGCAACGAGAAGATCAAGTTCGCGGCACTGCTCGAGCGGGCTCTCGAGCTCGGCTTCGACGCCGTGTGCACGGGGCATTACGCGCTCCTCGTCGACGGTCCCGACGGACGTGAGCTTCACCGGGCCTCGGATGCCGCCAAGGACCAGTCCTATGTCCTGGGCGTGCTGACGGCCGAACAGCTGGCGCACACCTACTTCCCGCTCGGGTCGACCCCATCCAAGGCCGAAGTGCGCGCCGAGGCGGCGGAGCGCGGATTGACGGTGGCGCAGAAGCCCGACAGCCACGACATCTGCTTCATCCCCGACGGCGACACCCGCGGGTGGCTCGCCGACAAGGTCGGGGCCGAGACGGGTGAGATCGTCGACCGCACTGGCGCGGTGGTCGGGCGTCATGAGGGCGCCCACGCCTTCACCGTGGGCCAGCGTCGCGGACTGCAGCTGGGCGTGCCCGCCCCCGACGGCAAGCCGCGGTTCGTCCTCGAGGTGCGTCCCGTCGACAACCGGGTCGTCGTCGGCCCCAAGGAGGCGCTGGCCACGGCGGAGATCGCCGGTGGCCGGTTCACGTGGGCGGGGCGCGCCCCGTCGGACCGTTCGTTCGCGTGCGAGGCGCAGATTCGCGCCCACGCCGACCCGGTACCGGCGCGTGCCGAGCTCACCGATGACGAGATCGTCGTCATCCCCGAGGTGCCGTTCGACGGTGTGGCCCCGGGGCAGACCGCAGTCATCTACGACGGGACGCGCGTGATCGGGCAGTTCACGATCGACCGGACCGTCTCGGCTGTCCCCGTCGGCGCCTAGCGCATCCTCCGGGAGGGCGGAAACCCCGCCGTGCGCGTCGGACCCCCTGCCTAGACTGACGAGGTGGCAGACGGAGAACTCCCCGACATCACCCTCGACGACGCCCGTGACGAGGCGCGTGAGCTGATCGATCGCATCACCGCGGCGCGCGATGCGTACTACGGACGCAACGCCGAGATCGTCGACGACGCGACCTACGACGCTTGGATGCGTCGCCTCGACGAGCTCGAGCGGCTCCATCCCGAGCTGCAGACGCAGGATTCCCCGACGCAGACGGTGGGCGCCGCGGAGTCGACCCTGTTCGCCCCCGTCGAGCACGCCGAACGCATGCTGAGCCTCGACAACGTCTTCTCGTCCGACGAGCTGACCGAGTGGTGCGCGAAGGCGGCCTCGTCCGCGGGGCGGGCGGTGCGCTGGCTCTCCGAGCTGAAGATCGACGGACTCGCGATCAGCCTGCGCTACGAGAACGGCGTCCTCACCTCGGCGGCGACCCGCGGCGACGGCCGCGTGGGCGAAGACGTCACGGTGAACGCGCTGCGGGTCGCCGGGATCCCCGAGCGCCTCGCGGGAGAGGGACACCCGCCGATCGTCGAGGTGCGGGGAGAGATCTTCATCCCCGTCGCCGAGTTCGCCGCCCTCAACGCGCTGCAGGCCGAGATGCGCGACCGCGTCGTCGAGGAGGCTCGGGCGCGCTCGCGCGCGTTCGATGAGGACCGTGCCCGCATCAGCGCGGAGCGGCGGTTCCCCGCCTTTGCCAACCCGCGCAACGCGGCCAGCGGAGGCCTGCGTCAGCAACTCGACAAGAAGAGCGGTCTCGAGCTCGAGGCATCCGAGGCCCGCGTGCGCTCGCTGCGCCTCTACGTCCACGGTATCGGCGCCTGGCAGGACCCGCCGGTCTCGTCGCAGAGCGAGATCTACACGCTGCTGGGGGCGTGGGGCCTGCCCATCAGCCCGCATTCGCAGACGCTCGACAGCATCGACGGCGTTCTCGCCTATGTCGAGCATTACGGCGAGAACCGCCACAGCGTCGAGCATGAGATCGATGGCGTCGTCGTCAAGATCGACGAGCTGTCGCTGCACGACGAGCTCGGCGCCACCAGCCGCGCTCCCCGCTGGGCGATCGCGTACAAGTACCCGCCCGAGCAGGTCAACACGAAGCTGCTCGACATCGTGGTGTCGGTGGGGCGAACCGGTCGCGCGACGCCCTTCGCCGTCATGGCTCCGGCGCGCGTGGCCGGCAGTGTCGTACGACAGGCCACCCTGCATAACCAGGACGTGGTCCGGGCCAAGGGCGTGCTCATCGGCGACACGGTGGTGCTGCGCAAGGCCGGCGATGTCATCCCCGAGGTCCTCGGCCCGGTGGTCGAGCTGCGCGATGGCACCGAGCGGGCCTTCGTCATGCCCGCGAACTGCCCCGAGTGCGGCTCGCCGCTGCGCCCGGCCAAAGAGGGCGACATCGATCTGCGTTGCCCGAACGCGCGCTCGTGCCCCGCTCAGGTGCGGGGGCGCGTCGAGCACGTCGGCTCCCGCGGCGCGCTCGACATCGAGGCGCTCGGCGAGGTGACGGCAGCGGCGCTGACACAGCCGCTCCGCGACTCGACGCCACCGCTTGTGACCGAGGCGGCTCTGTTCGAGCTGACCTTGGAGCAACTCGTCCCCATCGAGGTGATCGTCCGCGACTCCGAGACGGGTGAGCCGCGCGTCGACGAGAAGACCGGCGAGCCGGTACGGCGTGCTCCGTTCCGACGCAATGCGTCCGCTGCCGAGAAGAAGGAGGGGCGCGCGGGCCCGCAGCCATCGGCTCAGGCGCTCAAGCTGCTCGACGAGCTCGAGAAGGCGAAGACGAAGGAGCTGTGGCGGTTCCTCGTCGCGCTCAGCATCCGTCACGTCGGTCCGGTCGCCGCTCGCGCGCTGGCGCAGTGGTTCGGCTCGATCGCGGCGATCCGCGCGGCCAGCCGCGACAAGCTGGCGGCCGTGGAGGGCGTCGGCGGGATCATCGCCGATTCTCTGACCGAGTGGTTCGCGGTGGATTGGCATCGCGAGATCGTCGAGCGCTGGGAAGCGGCCGGCGCGCGACTCGAGGTCCCCGGTCATCCGGGACCGGGCGCGGCGGTCGTCGAGGGCGGTGTGCTCGAGGGCATCACCGTCGTCGCGACCGGCTCGCTCGAGGGCTACACGCGCGAGGGCGCTCAAGAGGCGATCTTGGCGGCCGGAGGCAAAGCCGGCTCGTCGGTGTCGAAGAAGACGGACTTCGTCGCGGCCGGCCCGGGCGCCGGATCGAAGCTGGCGAAGGCGGAACAGCTCGGCGTCCGGATCATCGATGCCGCGCAGTTCCGCGTCCTCGTCGAGCAGGGACCTGCCGCGCTCGACGCCTGACCGCCGTCGAACGCTGTGCCGTCGGCTCCCCGCCGCCACATAGGTTTTCCGGCGCCGGAAGTCAATCCCCCTCACAACAACGCTCCCGCGCCCGACTGTGCTCTCACGGGGTACCGGGGTGACATGCCTCCTCCCACGTTCGCGGAGAAGGGGGATGAGATGACGATGCTGCACAGCCCGGAGTTGTTGCCGACCGCGGGCGGACCGGGAGGTCTGCGCACGCTCGGCATCGAGGAGGAGTTCCTCCTCGTCGACGCCACCACCTTCCGCCCGATTCCCGCCGCGGACGAGACGCTGCTGGTCGCGCAGCGGGCTTCGCTGTCCGCAGTCGGGCCGATGGGCGCGCCGATCGCCTTTCACCGCGAGCTGAAGAGCGAGCAGATCGAGGTGGTGAGCCCGCCCGTGCGAACGCGGAGTGAACTCGTCGCCGTGATCGCCGAGGGGCGGCGAACCGTCGACCGGGCGGCGCAGGCGGTGGGCGCGCGAGCTGTTCCGCTCGCGACGTGCCCGGACGCGTGCACACCCCACGTGGCGCCGTCGCCGCGCTACGAGAAGATCGCCGCCCGGTTCGGAGCGACCGCCCAGGAGCAACTGACGTGCGGGATGCACATCCACGTCTCGGTCACCTCGCCCGAGGAGGGCATCGCGGTGCTCGACCGGGTGCGCGCCTGGCTCCCGCTCGTGCTCGCACTCAGCGCCAACTCGCCGTTCTGGCAGGGCGCGGACTCCGGGTTCGCGAGTTACCGGTACCAGGCGTGGGGACGATGGCCGACGTCCGGGCCGACCGAGATCTTCGGTTCACCCGATGCATACCGGCGCGAGGTCGCCGCCTCGGTCGGATCGGGGGTGTGCCTCGACACCGGGATGATCTACTTCGACGCGCGACTGTCGTCCCATGTCCCGACGGTCGAGATCCGCATCGCCGACGTGTGTCTGCGACCGGAGGACGCCGTGACGATCCCGGTGCTGGTGCGCGCACTCGTCGACCGTGCGGCCGCCGACTGGCGGGCGGGCCACGCGCCCGCGGCATGCTCGGCGGCCTCGATCCGCCTCGCCAGCTGGCGAGCGAGCAGATGGGCGCTCGACGATGAGTTGATCCACCCGACCGAGCAACGGCTGGTCCCCGCCGCGGCGGCGGTCGCGGCGCTTCTCCGGTACGTCGAGGATCACTTCGCGACCCCTCTCGAGCGGTCGCAGACGCACGACGGTGTCGCCTCGATCATCGAGCGCGGCAACGGCGCGTCGCTGCAGCGGACCGCCGCATCGAGCGGAGGAGGCCTCGCTTGCGTCGTCGCTGAATCGGTGCGGCACGGTCTCGGCGGGTGACAGCACCGCTCACGCCGAGCCGGCCCGACGGCGACCGCGGGGTCAGCCAGCGAGCAGCCGGTCGCGCACCTGGCGGCGCAGAACCTTGCCGATCATCGACTTCGGCAGCTCGTCGACGACGACGATCCGACGCGGAACCTTGTACGGCGTGAGGATGCCGCGGCAGAAGTCCCGGACGTCGCCCTCGTCGATCGTGGCACCGGGGACCGGCACGACGGCGGCCACGACATCCTCACCCGAGTGCTCGCTGGGAAGACCCACGACGGCGGCATCAGCGATCTGGGGATGCTGCCGCAGCGCGATCTCGACCTCGGTCGGGGCAACGTTGAACCCGCCGGTGATGATCAGCTCCTTGATGCGGTCGACGATGCGGACGAACCCGCCGTCGTCGATCGTGACGATGTCCCCGGTGCGGAACCACCCGTCGACGAACACCTTCTCGGTCTCCTCCGGCTTGCCGTAGTAGCCGCTGAAGACCTGGGGGCCGCGCACGAGCAGCTCACCGCGTGCGCCGGGCTCGACGTCGCGCGTCGGCTCGTCGGGATCCACGACGCGGCACTCGGTGCCCGGGAGGGGCAGGCCGACCGTGCCCGGCACCCGGTTCTCGGCGACGGGATTGGCCATGAGCACGGGCGAGCATTCCGACAGCCCGTAGCCCTCGACGAGGTACCCGCCCGTCGACGCCTCGAACGGCACGACCAGCTCATGCGGCAGCGCCATCGCGCCCGAGATCGCCACCTGCGTCCCGGCCAGCGACACGCCCGCGGCGTCGGCTGCCGCCAGGAGCCGCTCCGCGATCGGCGGGACGAGGGGGAGCAGCGTCGCCGGGTGACGCTTGTGCACCGCCAGCACGAGGTCGGGGTCGAACTTCGGGAAGAGCACGAGCCGCGCGCCCATCGACATCGCGAATGTGAGGCACAGGGTCAGCCCGTAGGCGTGGAACATCGGCAGGACGGCGTAGACCACGCATCCCGCACCGCGCTCGATGGTGGGGACCCACGCCTGGGCCTGAGCGGCGTTGGCGAGGAGATTGCGGTGCGTCAGAGCGGCGCCCTTGGGTGTGCCGGTCGTACCGCTCGTGTACTGGATGAGCGCCAGGTCGCCGGTGGTGGGACCGACATGGCTGGCCGGCAGCGGGTCGTGCCGCTCGGCGTCCGACCAGAACCCGTGGACCCGGTTGCGGGCGACGGGGGCGGTCAACGCGTCGCGTGAGGCGCGCGCCTTGGCGATGGGCAGACGCAGCGCGGCGCGCATGCGGACGGGCATCGCGGTGGTGATGTCGACGGCGATGACGGCGCTGAGCGCGAGGTCGTCGGGGAACTCGAGCAGCACCGACACGAGCTTGCTCCAGACGATGGCGACCTTCGCCCCATGATCCTCGAACTGCTTGCGCATCTCGCGCGGGGTGTAGAGCGGGTTGTGCTCGATCACGACGGCGCCCAGCCGCAGCACGGCGTAGAAGGCCACGATGTGCTGGGGGCAGTTGGGGAGCACGATCGCGACCCGGTCGCCGCGCCGGACCCCGGCGTCGCGCAGGTACGCCGCCGCGCGATCGATGCGCTCCTGCATCTGCCGATACGACATCGTGCGCCCGAAGAACTCGAGGGCCGGAGCGTCGGGGTGCTCGCGGGCCGAGGTCGCGACGATGTCGACGAGCGAGCCCTCGATCGGTGGCAGGTCCTGGGGAACCCCTTCGGCGTAGCTGGCGATCCAAGGACGCGGCGGGTCGTAGGTCGTCACGCCAACACCCTACGGGTCTCGGGCTCCGGCCCGCCCCAACTAGAATCGACGGGTGTCTGAAATCACCCCCGATCTCGTGCGCCATCTCGGCGTGCTCGCCCGGATCCAGCTGAGCGACGAGGAGGTCGAGCGTCTCACCGGACAGCTCGATGCCATCGTCGACAACATCGCGAAGGTGTCGAAGGTGGCCACGCCCGACGTGCCGGCGACGAGCCACCCGATCTCGCTCGAGAACGTCTTCCGCGAGGACGTCCCCGGCGACATGCTGAGCCTCGAGCAGGTGCTCCAGAACGCCCCCGAGCGGACCGAGGACCGGTTCCGCGTCACCGCGATCCTGGGGGAGGAGCAGTGAGCGACCTCACTCGGCTGACCGCCGCCGACCTCGCAGCTCGCCTGGCCGAGGGGAGCGTCAGCAGCGTCGACGCCACGCGCGCGCACCTCGATCGGATCGCCGCGGTCGACGGCGACGTCCACGCCTTCCTGCACGTGTCCGACCACGCGCTCGAGGTCGCTGCCGACATCGACTCCCGCCGCGCCGCGGGTGAGCACCTCGGCGAACTCGCCGGTGTGCCGCTCGCCATCAAGGACGTCCTGGTCACGACCGACATGCCCTCCACCAGCGGATCGAAGATCCTCGAGGGCTTCATGTCGCCCTACGACGCCACCGTCGTCGCCCGTGCCCGCGCGGCCGGTCTCGTGCCCCTCGGCAAGACGAACATGGACGAGTTCGCCATGGGCTCCTCGACCGAGCACTCCGCTTACGGTCCCACGCGCAACCCGTGGGACCTCGACCGCATCCCCGGCGGCTCCGGCGGCGGCTCCGCCGCTGCGGTCGCGGCCTTCGAAGCTCCGATCGCCCTCGGCTCCGACACGGGCGGCTCGATCCGCCAGCCCGCGCACGTCACCGGCACGGTCGGCGTCAAGCCCACCTACGGCGGCGTGAGCCGTTATGGATCGATCGCGCTCGCGTCGAGCCTCGATCAGGTCGGCCCGGTGTCCCGCACGGTGCTGGACTCCGCCCTGCTCCACGACGTCATCGGCGGGCACGACCCCCACGACTCGACCTCGCTCGCCGAGCAGTGGCCGTCATTCGCGGCGGCCGCTCGCGAGGGCGCGCGCGGCGACGTCCTGCGCGGGCTCAAGGTCGGCGTCATCCGCGAGCTGGCCGACGTGGGCTTCCAGCCCGGCGTCAGCGCGTCCTTCCGCGCTTCGCTGGCGGCGATGGAGGCGCAGGGCGCGGAGATCGTCGAGATCAGCGCACCGCACTTCGAGTACGGCGTCGCCGCGTACTACCTGATCCTGCCGGCCGAGGCCTCCAGCAACCTCGCGAAGTTCGACTCCGTGCGGTTCGGCATGCGTCTCGACGTCCCCGGGGGCACCGTCGAGGACGTGATGTCGGCGACCCGCGACGCCGGCTTCGGAGACGAGGTCAAGCGCCGCATCATCCTGGGCACCTACGCGCTGTCGGCGGGCTACTACGACGCGTACTACGGCAGCGCCCAGAAGGTGCGCACGCTCATCCAGCGCGACTTCGACGACGCCTTCGCGCAGGTCGACGTCATCGCGACGCCGTCCGCGCCCACGACGGCCTTCCGTCTCGGCGAGCAGATCGACGATCCGCTGCAGATGTACCTGAACGACGTGACGACCATCCCGGTCAACCTCGCGGGTGTGCCGGGCATCTCGATCCCGTCGGGGCTGTCGGAGGACGACGGTCTTCCCGTCGGCATCCAGTTCATCGCGCCGGCTCGCCAGGACGCGCAGCTGTACCGCGTCGGCGCCGCGCTGGAGGCACTGCTGGTCGACAGCTGGGGCGGCCCGCTGCTCGACCGCGCACCGATCCTGGGAGGGGCACGCTGATGGCTGCCAAGGTCGCACTGATGGACTTCGACAAGGCGCTCGAGCTGTTCGAGCCGGTGCTCGGCTTCGAGGTGCACGTCGAGCTGAACACCCGCACCAAGATGTTCTCGCCGGCCGCCAACCCGGCTCACCCCGACAACCACGGCGCCGCTCCGAACACCCTCGTCGCGCCCGTCGACATGGGGCTGCCGGGAGCACTGCCCGTCGTGAACGAGACGGCCATCCGCTCCTCGATCAGCCTCGGGCTCGCCCTCGGGTGCTCCATCGCACCGTCGAGCCGGTTCGCGCGGAAGAACTACTTCTACCCGGACCTCGGCAAGAACTACCAGATCTCCCAGTACGACGAGCCCATCGCTTTCGAGGGCGCGGTCGAGGTCGAGCTCGCCGACGGCACGACCGTCACGGTCGACATCGAGCGCGCGCACATGGAGGAGGACGCCGGCAAGCTGACCCACATGGGCGGCGCGACCGGTCGCATCCAGGGTGCCGAGTTCTCGCTCGTCGACTACAACCGCGCCGGCGTCCCGCTCGTCGAAATCGTGACGAAGCCGATCTTCGGAGCCGAGCACCGGGCGCCGGAGATCGCCAAGGCGTACGTCCGCACGATCCGCGACATCGTCATCGGCCTGGGCATCTCCGAGGCGCGCCTCGAGCGCGGCAACCTCCGGTGCGACGCGAACGTCTCGCTGCGTCCGCGCGGTCAGGCGAAGCTCGGCACCCGCACCGAGACCAAGAACGTCAACTCCATGCGCTCGGTCGAGCGCGCGGTGCGCTACGAGATCCAGCGCCAGGCGGCGATCCTCGCCGAGGGCGGGACGATCATCCAGGAGACGCGCCACTGGCACGAGGACACCGGCACGACCTCGCCGGGTCGGCCCAAGTCCGACGCCGACGACTACCGCTACTTCCCCGAGCCCGATCTGCTGCCCGTGGCGCCGTCGATCGAGCTGATCGAGGAGCTGCGCGCCGCTCTGCCCGAGCCGCCGGCCGTGCGTCGTCGCCGCCTGCAGGGCGACTGGGGCTTCACCGATCTCGAGTTCCAGGATGTCGTCAACGGCGGCCTCCTCGCCGAGGTCGAGGCCACGGTGGCGGCGGGGGCGGCGCCGACCGCGGCCCGCAAGTGGTGGACCGGTGAGATCACCCGCATCGCCAACGCGCGTGGCGCCGAGCCGCAGGCACTCGTGGCACCCGCCGATGTCGCGGCGCTGCAGCAGCTCGTCGACGCAGGCACCCTGACCGACAAGCTGGCACGCCAGGTGCTCGAGGGCGTCATCGACGGTGAGGGAACCCCGCAGGAGGTCGTCGACGCCCGGGGGCTCGCGGTCGTCTCGGACGACGGTGCGCTGATCGCGGCGATCGACGACGCGCTCGCATCGCAGCCCGATGTCCTCGCGAAGATCCGCGACGGCAAGGTCCAGGCTGCCGGCGCCGTGATCGGCGCGGTCATGAAGGCGATGAAGGGTCAGGCCGACGCGGCTCGCGTGCGCGAACTGATCCTCGAACGCGCCGCGCAGTAAGCGCGGGTCTCTCGAACCGCGGAACGGCGACTCGGGCCGTTCCGCGGTTCGTCGTTGGGGGCCGGATGTCGGCGGTCCGGGGGAGAATGGTCGCATGGGACGCGGCGACGGATCGGGGCGGCTGGTTTCCGCGCCGGATGCCGACGACACCGGCACTCGCATCCTGCACGTCGACATGGACGCGTTCTACGCGGCGGTGGCCGTGCTCGACGATCCGTCGCTGGCCGGCAAGCCCATCATCGTCGGCGGGGTCGAGCGCCGCGGTGTCGTCTCGAGCGCCTCGTACGAGGCGCGCCGGTTCGGCGTCCGGTCGGCGATGCCGGTCGCCCGAGCCCTGCAGCTGTGCCCGCAGGCCATCGTGGTGCCGACGACGTTCGAGCGCTACGCCGAGCTCTCGCGACGCGTCATGGACGTCTTCCGGTCCGTCACGCCGCTCGTCGAGCCACTGTCGATCGATGAGGCGTTCCTGGACGTGAGCGGCGCCCGACGGCTGTGGGGGAGCCCGCGCGAGATCGCCCAGCTGATCCGGTCCCGGGTGCTGGACGAGACCGGTCTCACGTGCAGCGTCGGCGTCGCCGCGACCAAACACGTGGCGAAGATGGCCTCCACCATCTCGAAACCCGATGGGCTGCTGGTCGTCGCCGAGGCTGACACGCTCCGCTTCCTCGGGGCGCGGCCGGTGGGCGCGCTGTGGGGAGTCGGGCCGAAAGCGACCGAGGCGCTGCTCACCCGCGGCATCCGCACCGTCGCCGACGTGTGGGACACGCCGCGGTCCGTCCTCGACCGGGCGCTGGGACCGGCGATGGGAGAGCGCGTGTGGCACCTGTCCCGCGGGCACGACGCACGTGAAGTGCAGACGGAGCGCGTGGAGAAGAGCATCTCGCACGAAGAGACGTTCTCGCATGATGTCGTGGACACCACGGTTCTGCGATCCGAGCTGCGCCGCCTCGCCGACCGCGTCGGTGCTCGCCTCCGCGCCGGTGGGTGGGAGGCGGCGACGGTGTCGATCAAGGTGCGCCTCACCGACTTCTCGACCTACAGCCGGTCGCAGACCCTGCCGCTGCCGACCAATGTCGGTCAGCGGATCGGATCGGCCGCGATCGACCTGCTCGAGAGCGTCGAGCTGTCGCAGCCGGTCCGTCTCATCGGGGTACGCGCCGAGAAGCTGCGACCCGATGGCACCGGCGGCCTGACGCTGTGGGACGACGACGCGGAATGGCGACGCGTCGACGACGCGCTCGACGACGCACGCGCGCGGTTCGGTCGCGGCGCCGTGACCCGAGCGAGCGTGCTCGGTCCGCGCCGCGATGTCGGAGCCATGCCGACGAACCCGCGCGTCGACCATGAGCGGTGACGCCTGTACCGCGACGCGCGCGGCGGGTACGGTGGGATCATGCCCAACCTCGCACTCGAACTCGGCAAGCAGACCGCCAACCTCGGCGTCACCAGCGTCTACGGTGAGCAGCAGGACGTCGACGGGATCCGCCTGATCCCCGTGGCACTGAGCTGGAGCGGTTTCGGCGCCGGCGAGGACGGCGAGGGCAACAGCGGTGGCGGGGGCGGCGGCTACGCGATCCCCGTCGGCGCCTACGTCCGGAAGGGCGACGACCTGCGGTTCGAGCCGAATCTCGTCTCGCTCGTCGCGGTCGCGATCCCGTTCGTCTGGGTCGTCGGGCGCACGCTCAGTCGTGTCATCCGCGCTCTCAAGAAGTAACCCGGTCCCGCGCGCGGTCGAGGACGCCGTCACGGCGATCCTCGACACGGTCGTTCCCGGGATGGTGCTGATCGTCGACGGACGCAGCGGCGCGGGCAAGACGACGTTCGCGCGGGCATTGGTCGCGCGTTGGCCGGACGGTCTGGAGGTCGAGTCGGTCGCCCTCGACGACCTGTACCCGGGATGGGATGGCCTCGCCGCCGGGTCGGCTTATGCCTATGCGCGCGTCCTGGCTCCCCGTCGCGAGCGCCGGCCGGCGACATGGCAGCGGTGGGACTGGGCCGCGGAGCGGTACGGCGACGTTCGCACGTGTCCGCCGGAGCGTGCCCTCCTCCTGGAGGGCAGCGGAGCACTCACCCCGGCGTCTGCCGCCCTCGCCTCCGTACGTGTGTGGCTCGATGCTCCCGACGACGTGCGCCAGGAGCGAGCGTTGCGGCGCGACGGAGACACCTATCGGCCGCACTGGGAGCGGTGGGCGCGGCAGGAGGACGATCACATCGCTTCTCACGATCCGCGTGCCCTCGCGACCCACATCGTCGAAGTGGCCTGATCAGCCGGCCATCGACTGCAGCAGCATCTCCTGGCGGTAACCGAGCCACTCGTAGACGTCGTAGCGCGGATCGCCGTCGGCCACGACGCTGTCGTCGTCGACGATTCCCATCCGCGCGGCGAGGACGATGCGCAAGCCGGCGAGGGTCCGCAGCCACGCCGTCTGAGACGGCGCGTCGAGGATCAGCTCGGGGCGCGGCTCTGCCGCCCGCTCGCGCTCCCGCAGCACCTCGATCACCCGCTCAGCGTCGGCAGCGCGTGTCGCCGCCAGATCGTCGCGGGTCCACGCCCGGAACTCCGCGGACGCATCGGCCTCGTCGGGATACGCATCGGGGGAGAGCCTCCGGATCGCCGGATCGCGGGCATCGTCAGGCGACCGCACGAGTTCGAGGTACTGCTCGACCAGCTCGCGAAGGTACTGCGCTTCGGCATCGGGCAGCATGAACGTCACCGAATCCGTCACGATGCCGCCCGCCGCACCGTCGCCCACAGCCCGTATCCGTGCATCGCACGGGCATGCGCCTCCATCGCTTCTCGCGGCCCTTCCGCGACGACGGCGTGGCCGTCGTTGTGCACCGCGAGCATGAGCTCGTTCGCCCGCTCGCGCGAGAAACCGAAGTAAACGCGGAAGACGTGGACGACGTAGGACATCAGGTTGACCGGGTCGTTCCACACCACGGTCTGCCACGGGACGTCGGGGGCGGCGCTGAGCCGCAGCTCCTCGTCGAGATCGGGGAGGGCCATGCCCATCACGCCCACCCGAGTTCATGCAGCCGGGCATCGTCGATGCCGTAGAAGTGGGCGATCTCGTGGACGAGCGTCGTGTGGATCTCATCCCGCAGGGTGGCGAGGTCGTCGCACGTATGCAGATGGGGTTCGCGGTACACGATGATGCGGTCGGGCAGCTCGCCTTGCCCGTATCGGTCGCGCTCGGTGAGGGCGAACCCGTCGTACAGGCCGAGCAGATCGAGGCTCCCGTCCTCGGGACGATCCTCGACGACGAAGATGACGTTGTCGAGGCCGTCGACCATGTCGTTGGGAAGGCGATCGAGCTCGTCCGTGACGAGTTCTTCGAATGCCGCGGCATCCATCTCGATCATCTTCACTCCCGAAGCGGGGTGCTTCTTGGGGTGGCTAACGGGACTTGAACCCGCGACCCCCGCGACCACAACGCGGTGCTCTACCAACTGAGCTATAGCCACCATGTCTCCCGGAAACCGGGCAACCAGACGATTGTATTACACGGATGGGGTGTACGACGACACGACGGCCTCTGCCGTCGCGCGCGCCTGATCGCTGGTGGGTCCGGGCTCGGGCACGAACACGGCGGCGCGGTAATACGCCAGCTCGCGAATCGACTCCCGGATGTCGGCGAGGGCGCGGTGGCCGCCGTCCTTGGCCGGTGCCTGGAAGTAGGCGCGGGGGAACCAGCGGCGCGACAGCTCCTTGATGCTCGAGACATCGACGTTGCGGTAGTGCAGCCATGAGTCCACGCGCGGCATGTACTTCGCGAGGAACATCCGGTCGGTGCCGATCGTGTTGCCGGCGAGAGCGGCTTTGCCCTCGGGCACGAAGCGCTGGATGTAGGCCAGAACCGACTCCTCGGCCTCGGCGAGGGGCACGCCATTGTCCAGCTCGTGCAGCAGGCCCGAGCTCTCGTGCATCGCGGTGACGAACTCGCCCATGTTCGCGCGAGCGGCTTCGCTGGGTGCGATGACCAGCTGGAAGCCATCATCCAGCGGCCGCAGCTCGTAATCGGTCACGATGACGGCGACCTCGACGAGCTCGTCGACGCGGAGGTCCAGCCCCGTCATCTCGCAATCGATCCATACGAGACGGTCGTTCTCGGCTGTTCCCACCATGCCGCCCATCCTAATGACCGCGTGCGACACCCGAGCGCGGGTAGCCTGGAGGCGACGGTCCGCCGCGCGGGCCCGGCCTCCGTAGCTCAGTGGATAGAGCAGCGGCCTTCTAATCCGTTGGTCACAGGTTCGAATCCTGTCGGGGGCGCCGTCTCGATTCGTCCACCGCTGCCGCCGTGCAACGGACTCCTTGTGCGCCCCACCGCCGGTAGTAACACGCGTGTGCTAAAAAGGATGCGGTCGTCGTCTGACGTTCGACGAGACGGGGGAGCATCGTGATTCTGCTGGCCATCATCGCCTGCGAGGTGGGGTTCTGGGTCGCCATCATCGCCGGCCTGGTCACGCGCTACGTCGCGCGCAAGCCTCGTCTGGGCGCCGCTCTGCTGGTCGCCGCGCCGGTGATCGACGTCGTGCTCCTGATCCTCGTCGCAGCCGACCTCATCGGGGGCGGCACCGCGTCGTGGCATCACGGCCTCGCCGCGCTCTACATCGGCATCTCTGTCGCTTACGGCCATCGCATGATCGCGTGGGCCGACCGTGCCTTCGCCGTGCGATTCCGCGGCGCGTCGCCCCGGCCACGCCTCATGGGGTGGGCTTACACACGCAAGTGCTGGGTGGACGTGCTCCGCACGCTTGTGGCGGCCGCGGTCGCGGCGGGCATCATCGTCGGCCTGACCCTCGTCGTCGACGCGCCGGCCCGAACCGCTGAGCTGCAGGGGTTCCTTCCCGTGCTCGCCGTAATCGTCGGAATCGATCTCCTGTGGGCCGTCAGCTACACGCTCTGGCCGAAGAAAGCCCCGGCTGCGGTGAGAGGATGACGGGATGCCGCGGCTGATCGACCACGACGAACGAGACCGTCAGATCGGTGAGGCTGCGATCCGCGTGCTCGCCGCCGACGGTCTCGCGGCACTCTCCGTCCGCAAGGTGGCGGACGAGGCGGGCATCGCGACCGCATCGTTGCGCCGCGCGTTCCCGACGCAGGAGGCACTGCGCCGCTTCTGCGTCGGACGCATCCGGGATGACGTCGCGGGGCGCATCGCAGCTCTGCGGGGTGAGGGGCGACCGCTGGTGCTGCGTCTGCTGTCGGAGCTTCTTCCGCTCGACGACGCCCGCCGCCGCGAACTCGCGGCACAACTGCAGCTCGCGATGCTCGCTCTGACCGACCGAGACCTCGGCGACAGCGTCGCGGAACTGCACGATGCCGTCCGCACCGTGTGCGTCTCGGCGCTGCAGGAGCTCAAGCGGACCGGCGGCATGTCGCCCGATGCCGACCTGCCGCGCGAGGCGGCTCGGTTGCATGCGCTGCTCGACGGGCTGGCGCTGCAGCTTCTCAGCACGCGCCCGGCCGACCTGGCGGGTGTCGCCGAGGCGATGCTCGAGCACCATATCGACGCCCTGTCGGGAGGAGCTGCCCGCGCGTGAGCCCCACCGCTGGTGCGGGGTGCAGGCGGGGAGTAGCCTGCGGGTGTCGGAAGGGGTTCGATGATGAACACGCAGACACGTCCGTCCGCACTCTGGGTCGCGTACGGCAGCCGCGGAGTGGTCGGAATGATCCGTCGGCTCGACGGGCGGTACACCGTGACGATGGCGGGGGCCGACGCCGAACTCGGCGCGTACCCGACGATGGAGATCGCAAAGAGTGCTCTCCACGCGCACCTCGGGCCCGGCGCGGACTGGCCTACGTTCCGGGAGCACTGAGCCCGACGGCGGGGGCGTCGCTCTCGACCGGAGGCTCGTCGGGCGTCCGCGCACGGCGTGACGAGCGCCGCCGGTCGAACAGCGGGACGCTCACGTGCACGATCGGCCCGATGAGCACCGCAAACAGCACGGTACCCAGTCCCACGGTTCCGCCGAGCAGCCACCCCACCAGCAGCACCGTGGCCTCGACGCCGAGCCGGCTGGCCCAGATGGGCCAACCGAAGCGCTCGTGCAGCCCGGTCATGAGGCCGTCGCGGGGCCCGGCTCCCCAGCGTGCGCCGAGATAGATCCCCGAGGCGATCCCGACGAGCAGGGTTCCGGCGAGGAACATCCCGACGCGTGGGAGCCAGGGCTCGGGCGTGGAGAGCAGCGGCAGTGTCAGCTGGATCGCGGTGCCGACGAGCAGGATGTTGGCCACGGTCCCGATGCCCGGACGCTGTCGCAGCGGGATCCACGCGAGCAGCACGAGGAACCCGGTGAGGTTCACCACCCACCCGATGCCGAGACCCGTGCGGTTGCTGATGCCTTCGGCGAAGACGGTCCACGGGTCGAGGCCGATACCGGCCTCGATCATGACGGCGCAGCCGGCCCCGAACAGAGCGAGGCCGACGAGGAGTTGGACGACACGGGTGAACACGATCTCATTCCAGCCGATGATTGGCCGCTACGGAAGATGCCAATTCGATTACGGTGGCTGCATGCACTCCCGTATCTCGGCCCGCGCGCTCGACGTCGCGCTCGGCGGCTGGCGGACACGCGAGCCCGCGTACGAGGCTCTCGCCGACGGCATCCGTCTGCTGTGTCTCGACAACCGCATCGCGGCACGGACACTGCTGCCTGCCGAGCGCGTGCTCGCCGAGACGCTCGGGGTGAGCCGTACGACGGTCGCCAGCGCTTACGCGAGCCTGCGTGCCTCGGGGCACATCGACAGCGTGCGCGGATCGGGCAGCGTCACGACGGCTCAGCCGATCCGCGGCGAGGGCACGGTTTTCGCCGCGCCGGGCTCGGTCGACCTGCAGCAGGCGAGTCCCAGCGCCTGGCCGGGTCTCGCGGGCGTCATCGCGGAAACGGCGGCGGATGCGGCGACCCTCGTCGGACGCACCGGTTACGACACCCTGGGCTCCCGCCAGCTGCGCGCCGCCATCGCCGACCGCTACACCGTCCGCGGTCTGCACACGTCGGTCGAGCAGGTGCTCGTCACCGCGGGCGCGCAGTCGGCGATTCATCTGGTCGCCGAAGTCCTGCTCGCCCGAGGCGACCGCGTCCTCATCGAGACACCGACCTACCCGCATGCCGCCGAAGCGCTGCGCGAGGCGGGGGCGCGCCTGGTCGCGGTGCCGGTGACGACGGACGACGGGTGGGACGTCGACCGCCTGCGCGAAGCAGCACGGCGCACCCGTCCCGCGATGGCCTACCTGATGCCCACGTTCCAGAACCCGACCGGGCGCTCGATGGACGAGGCGGAACAGGGTGCCGTGCGTGCCGTCGCGGCGTCGGGCTGCACGATCGTCGTGGACGAGACGACCGCCGAGCTGCACTTCGACGAACGGATGCCGCTGACCCTCGCCGACGAGGACGTCATCCGACTCGGGTCGCTGGGCAAGACCGTGTGGGGCGGGCTGCGCGTCGGGTGGGTGCGCGCTCAGCCGGAGGTCATCCGCCGGTTGCACGCCGGTCGACCGGCGCGCGACCTCGGGACGCCCGAGTTCGAGCAGGCGGTCGCCACGCGGCTGCTGGCGCGGATGCCGGAGATCCTCCCGCAACGCGGCGAGCTGCTCTCGACGGGTCACGACACGCTGCGAGCTGCTCTGAGCCGCGCCGTGCCGGAGTGGCATGCGCCCCGTGTCGCCGGGGGAGTGTCCCTGTGGGTCGGGCTCCCGGCGCCGCTCAGTGCGCCTCTGGTTCTGGGCGCTCGGGCCGAGGGGGTCTATCTCAGTCCGGGCCCGCGGTTCGCTGTGGGAGGGGGGCATGAGAACCGGTTGCGCATCCCCTTCACGGCGCCGCCCCCTGACCTCGAACGGGCTGTCGAGGTGCTCGCGGAGGTGTGGGGCCAGGTGACCGCCGGCGTCACGACGTCGGGGCCGCCGCCGGTCGACGCTCTCGTGTGACGGCGCGGTGGGGAGACGATGCAATCGGGCGTCAGCGTGACAGCCGGAGGGTCTCGGACGCCTCGCCGATCGTCCAGAAGTCGCCGACGGACCGGAACGCGCGCGAGGCTGCGTGGAAACGGGAAGCGCGAAAGCGCGTGCCTGCGGGCGTCGCGACCGCTTCGACGAGACCGCGAACGCTGCCGTCGCGGTCGAGCACTCGCCAGCGATCGGCTCCGAGGCGGACAAGGCGAGGGGTGGTCGGCGCGGAAGTGATCATGAGCTGCTCCTTTCGTCGATGACGCTACGCCGGGCCTCCGACATCGCCGGGAACACCCGGCACGCTCCTGCGTTGGCTATGGTGAGACCTCGCGAAAGCGGGAGAACGGAGCTTTCCATGACCACCACCTTCATCCTCGCCGGCGGCTGCTTCTGGTGCCTCGACGCGGCGTACCGCGCCCTCAACGGGGTCACCGAGGTCGTGTCCGGCTACATCGGCGGCCACAGCCCGCACCCCAGCTATGAGGCGGTCTGCACCGGGGCGACCGGCCACGCCGAGGCGGTCTCGGTCACGTTCGACCCGGAGGTGATCCCCGCGGACGTCATCCTGGACGCGTTCTTCACCATGCACGACCCGCGCCAGCTCAACCGGCAGGGGGCCGACGTGGGCACGCAGTACCGCTCGGCGATGTTCCCGCTCGACGACGCGCAGGCGGAGCTCTTCGAGACCGCCCGGGCCCGGGCTGACGAGCTCTGGGGCGGCGGCGTCGTGACGACGATCGAGCGGGCCGAGACGTTCTACCCGGCCGAGGAGTACCACCAGGACTTCTTCGCGAAGAACCCCGGCCAGGGATACTGCCTGGCCGTCGCGGTGCCCAAGGTCAACAAAGTGCGCGCGCGGTTCGCGGAGTACGCCCGCAGCTGACGGCTCCTCCCCATCCTCCCGGCGACGGCGGTTCCCCACACTCGTGCGGAACCGCCGTCGTCGCGTTCACGGATGCCGCGATGCTGGACGTGCTCCGGCGCTCGACGGGCACTCGGGCGTCGGAGCATCCACCACCGCGTCCCCTTCGATTGAGGAGCAGACATGTCCGACCGCATCACCGTCATCGGCAACATCGCGACCGAGCCCGAGCAGCGCCGCACCGGCAGCGGCATCCCCGTGACGACCTTTCGGCTCGCGAGCAGTCAGCGCTATCGCGATCCCCAGTCGGGGGAATGGGTCGACGGGACGACGAACTGGTATCGCATCTGCGTCTTCCGCTCGCTTGGCGAGAACGCCTTCGCGTCGCTGCGCAAGGGGCAACGCGTCATCGTCGACGGGAAGCTCCGCGTGAAGGAATGGGAGGCCGGCGGCAAGAAGGGGATCGAGGTCGAGGTCGATGCCGACGCGATCGGCCCGGACCTCAAGTGGGGCACCGCCGTCTTCCACAAGCGCACGGGGGGCGAGGCCTCGCCGTCCGAGGCCGCGCCGGGCGCTGAGGGGGGCACCGAGGCGGGGGCATGGTCCCTCCCCGGGGGCACTCCGGCCGCAGGGCCGCGGGAGCAGGCGGAGGCGGCGACAGCCGAGGGGCACTGGGCGCCTGCAGAGCCCGAGCCGGCGCCGTTCTGAAGCTCGACAGCGGCCGTTCGGATCCGCGCCCTAGACTGCACGGGTGCGCCCCCTCCGCTTCGCATCGCCCCGACCGAGACACGCCGCAGCCGCGGTGATCGTCGCCGCGACCCTGGCCGTGGCGGGGTGCTCGCAGACCAACCCGGAGCCGGTTCCCACCACGCCCAGCCCGGTGGAGACCACCACCGAACCGGCACCCCAGGGGCCGGTCCTCGTTCCCGAGGGCTCGGCAGCGGACAACCTGCCGCTCTTCACGGCCGTCATGGAGCAGGTGGCGGCGACGCCGGACAACGTGGCCGGACGTGCATACGTCGACGCCCTCGTCGCCGCCGGTTTCGACAAGGCGGCGATGCAGGTCACCGCCGACCGCACGTCCGTGGACGACCCCGTCGACAGCCTGCAGTTCTCGGTGCTCTGGAAGGGGGAGTGCCTCGTGGGACAGGTCGGACCCTCGACCCCGGCACCGACCGCGCTCGTGCTCCCGGAGCTGCCGAGCGGCGGGTGCCTGGTCGGGCTGACGCGGCCGATCGACTGGTGACCGGCGCGGGGCGGAGAGCCGGGCGCCCGGCCGACTAGAATCGATCCGTTATGGCTGAGTACATCTACTCCATGGTCCGCGCCCGCAAGGCTGTCGGCGAGAAGCTCATTCTCGACGACGTCACGATGTCGTTCCTTCCGGGAGCGAAGATCGGCATGGTCGGCCCCAACGGCGCCGGAAAGTCGACGATCCTCAAGATCATGGCGGGCCTCGACCAGCCCTCCAACGGCGAGGCGAAGCTGACGCCGGGGTACACGGTCGGCATCCTCATGCAGGAGCCGGAGCTGGACGACTCCAAGACGGTGCTCGAGAACATCGAGGCGGGCGTGGCGATCAAGGCCAAGCTCGACCGGTTCAACGAGATCTCGGCCCTGATGGCCGACCCCGACGCGGACTTCGACGCGCTGCTGGCCGAGATGGGCACGCTGCAGGAGGAGATCGACGCGGCCGACGGCTGGGACCTCGACTCGCAGCTCCACCAGGCGATGGAGGCACTGCGCACTCCGCCCGCCGACGCGTCGGTCGCGCCCCTGTCCGGTGGTGAGCGTCGCCGAGTCGCGCTCGCGCGTCTGCTGCTGCAGAAGCCCGACCTGCTGCTTCTGGATGAGCCCACCAACCACCTCGACGCCGAGAGCGTGCTGTGGCTCGAGCAGCACCTGCAGTCGTACAAGGGTGCCGTCATCGCGATCACGCACGACCGGTACTTCCTCGACAACGTCGCCGAATGGATCGCCGAGGTCGACCGCGGTCGCCTCATCGGGTACGAGGGCAACTACTCGACCTACCTCGAGAAGAAGGCCGAGCGCCTCGACATCCAAGGCAAGAAGGACGCCAAGCTCGCGAAGCGCCTCAAGGACGAGCTCGAGTGGGTCCGCAGCTCGGCCAAGGGCCGTCAGACGAAGTCGAAGGCGCGTCTCGCACGCTACGAAGAGATGGCGGCCGAGGCGGAGCGCACGCGCAAGCTCGATTTCGAAGAGATCCAGATCCCCGCGGGTCCCCGTCTGGGCAACGTGGTCATCGACGCCAAGAAGCTCCACAAGGCGTTCGGCGACCGGGTGCTCATCGACAACCTCAGCTTCAACCTGCCGCCCAACGGCATCGTCGGAGTCATCGGCCCCAACGGCGTCGGCAAGACGACGCTGTTCAAGACCATCGTCGGCCTCGAGCCGCTCGACGCCGGCGACCTGAAGATCGGCGAGACCGTCAAGATCAGCTACGTCGACCAGTCGCGCGGCAACATCGACCCCGAGAAGACCCTCTGGGAGGTCGTCTCGGACGGACTCGACATCATCACGGTCGGCAAGACCGAGATCCCGTCGCGCGCGTACGTGTCGAAGTTCGGTTTCAAGGGCCCCGACCAGCAGAAGAAGGCCGGCGTGCTCTCGGGTGGTGAGCGCAACCGCCTGAACCTCGCGCTGACGCTCAAGGAGGGCGGCAACCTCCTGCTCCTCGACGAGCCGACCAACGACCTCGACGTCGAGACCCTGAGCTCCCTCGAGAACGCGCTGCTCGAGTTCCCCGGCTGCGCCGTCGTCATCACCCACGACCGGTGGTTCCTCGACCGCATCGCCACGCACATCCTCGCGTACGAGGGCACGGACGAGAGCCCCGCGCAGTGGTACTGGTTCGAGGGCAACTTCGAAGCCTACGAGGCGAACAAGATCGAGCGTCTCGGAGCGGATGCCGCCAACCCGGCGAAGTCGACGTACCGCAAGCTCACGCGTGACTGAGGTCACCCCGTCCCCGGCGGGCACCGCCGGGGACGCCCGCGTCCACGTCCCGATACACCTGCGCTGGGGCGATCTGGACGCGCTCGGGCACGTGAACAACACCTCGATGCTGAAGCTGCTCGAGGAAGCGCGCCTGCGGGCCTTCTGGAAGCCCGAGGCGGGCCTGGATGGTCCTCCCACCGCGATCCTCGGGGCGCTCAGTGCGACGGCCGAGACGATGACGCTGATCGCGCGGCAGGAGATCGAGTACCTCGCCCCGGTGCCTACGGCCAGCGACCGCTTGATGTGCAGCTGTGGATCGGCCGCATGGGCGGCTCGAGCATCGACGTCTGCTACGAGGTGTTCAGTCCTCGCGGCGACGAGCCGCAGGTCTGCTACGCGCGATCCACCGCCGTTGTGGTCATGGTCTCCACCGCTACCGGTCGTCCCGTGCGGCTGACCGATGAGATGCGCGCCGCGTGGGCCCCGGTCGTGGGCGAGCCGATCGTCTACGCGCGCCGGCGCTGAGCTGCGCCGTCCGCGCCGTCCGGAACGCGCACCATGATCTCCTGCGCCACGCTCGCGATGAGCGTGCCGGCGCGGTCGTAAATGCGTCCGGTCGACAGTCCGCGCCCACCGCGGGCGCTCGGTGACTCCTGCACGTACAGCAGCCACTCGTCGACCCGCGCGAAGCGGTGCCACCACATCGCATGGTCGAGGCTGGCCACCTTCAGCCCCGGGGTCGCCCACGCGAGTCCGTGCGCGCGCAGCACCGGCTCCTGGATCGTGAGGTCGCTGAGGAAGGCGAGAGCGGCCCGATGGATCGTCGGGTCATCCGGCAGCGGCGACCGGCTGCGAGCCCATACCGCCTGTCGGGAGGTCGCCGGGTCGCTCGGCTCGAGGTAGATCGGCGCGGTCACATGACGCAGCTCGATCGGGTTCGCCGAGAAGATCCGTCGGCTCAGCGGGTGCAGACCGCTCAGCTGCTGCTCGAGGCCCGGCAGGTCTTCGGGCTGCGGGATGCCCTCCGGCATCGGTTCGGCATGCTCCACGCCCGGATCCTCGTCCTCGAACGACGCGATCATCGAGAAGATCGGCGACCCGTTCTGGAAGGCCTGCGTGCGGCGCGTCGAGAACGATCTCCCGTCGTGGATCCGGTCGACCGAGAACGTGATGTTGCGCGACGAGTCGCCCGGCCGCAGGAAATAACCGTGCATCGAGTGCGGGACGCGCTCGTCGGGGACGGTGCGCATCGCCGCCATGGTCGCCTGCGCCAGCACCTGACCGCCGAAGACGCGGCCCTGCGGCATGACCTGCGACTCACCGGTGAAGATGTCTTCGGTGGTGCGGGCCTCGCTCGACGAGAGGTCGAGAACGCGCAGCAGCGCGGCAACCGGGTCGGCTTCTTCGGCGGGGGTCTCGGGTACGGTCTCTCCGCTTGTCTCAGCCATCGATCGGTAGTCTAGGACGGATGTCTGCGCGCCTCCTGTTCCCCCAGCCCGAGGTGGCACGCGACGTCCTCACCTTCGCGGGCCGCGCCGCACGTCTGGGGGACGGCGTCATTCGGCTGCAGGGCGGCAACGGCATCCTCGCCATAACGTGCGCGCCGCTTGCGCCGCGCTCGCTCGCGGACGGAACCCCCTTCGTACTGGGGATGCGCACCGCCCCGGTCGATCCCGAACTCGAGTGCGACCTCGCGGTCGGTGCCGCGGCGCTGACCGCGGACGCCGACGCCCGAGCCGTCCGTCTTCCCGACAGCGCGGTGACCGCTTCCTGGGCCGGCGTTTCACCGCCGCGCTCCGGCTGGCGTGATGCGGGCGGACTCGATTCGGCGCGCGTATCGTTGCGCGCGCAGTGGGGGATCGCTGCCGTCGCTCGTCAGCTGCCGACGGGAGCCGGCGACGATGTCGTCCACCTCGTCCGCTCGTCGATCTGGGGTGCCGCCGACGACGACCTCGCGGGCCTGCCGCTGGGCGTCGCCTTCGCCGCCGTCGGGCTCGGCTTCATCGGGGGAGCGGAACAGCCGGTCGTCCGCCGCACCGACGTGTGGACGCGCGTCTCGTTCGCTCGCGGGCACGTGCTCACGCGCGGCCCGGTCGCGATGGGATTGACGCCCGTGCGCGCCACCGGTCGGAACGGCTAGAAGCCCGTCGCACCGCGCAGGCGGTCAGGAGTCGTCGGCGGTCGTCCGGGGGTGCAGCGGCAGGGCGGTGGCGCCCACGCCGGCAGCGGGGCCGATGCCCGACGGCTCGAAGGTGTTGACCATCGCGTGAGCGGCGCGTTCGAGGTAGTCCCAGAGCGTCGCCTCGTGAAGCGGAGAAAGATCGAGCTCGTCCACGGCCGTCCTCATGTGACGCAGCCACCGATCACGGGCGTCCGGGTCGACGTGGAACGGGCGGTGCCGCATGCGCAGACGCGGGTGACCCCGGGTCTCGCCGTACGTCGTCGGTCCGCCCCAGTACTGCTCGAGGAAGAGCAAGAGGCGCTCTGCGGCGGGGCCGAGGTCTTCCTCGGGATACATCGGGCGGAGGACGTCGTCGGTGGCCACCTCGCGGTAGAACACCTCGACCAGTCGCGCGAAGATCTCGTGTCCGCCGACCTCGTCGTAGAAGCTGCGCGTGTCGGTCACGGTGTGTCCTTCGGGTCGGCGGCGGGGGAGTCCGGACGCTCCCGCGGCGGCGAAGCGTCAGCGATGGGCGCGTTCTTGCGACGCGGCCGCCATTGCGGTCGCGGTCGCGTCGCGATGGGTGCGACGGGCTGCGGCTTGGTCTTCGGCGGGTTCGCGCCGCGGACGCTCTGAGCGCCGTCGAGACCGCTCAGGATGGTGGAGTTCAGCTGCGGGATCTTCACCCCGAGGTCGTCCATCGCGCGCTTGAGCCGCAGGCGCAGCGCGCGAGCGACGTCATCCTTCGCATTCGGCCGCGTCTTCACGACCAGTCGGATCACGAGGGCGTCGCCGTTGACCGACTCCAGTCCCCAGATCTCGGGCTTCTCGATGATGCGTCCACGCCACTTCGACTCGCGCGCCATCTCCTTCGCGCTGTCGAGCATCGTCTGCTCGACGTCGTCGATGTCCGCGTCGGTGGGGACCGACAGATCGATGATGACGCGCGCCCACCCCTGCGACAGGTTGCCGATGCGCGTGATCTCGCCGTTGCGGACGAACCAGAGGGTGCCGTTGACATCGCGGACGTGCGTCACCCGCACGCTCACGTACTCGACGATCCCGGTCGCGAGCCCGAGGTCGACGACATCGCCGATGCCGATCTGATCCTCGGCGACGATGAACATGCCGTTGAGGACGTCCTTGACGATGTTCTGCGCGCCGAAGCCGAGGCCGGCGCCGATCGCCGCCGACAGGAGCGTGAATGAGCCGAGGATGTCGGGGTTGAGCACCCCGACGATCATGAGCAGGGCGACGATGACGATCGTCACGTTCACGATGTTCGACAGGATGGAGCCGAGCGTTCGGGTCCGCTGCACGATGCGCACTTCGGCCAGCGGCGAGATGTCGATCGCGCGGGTGTCCTCGGCATCGGCACGGGTCTTCGCCCCGCGGACGATCCGCTCGACGACCCGTCCGATCAGGCGCCGCATGAGCCAGGACAGCGCGAACGCTCCGAGGACGATCGCCGCAACCTTCACGATGTTCCATCCAGCGGCGGTGAGGAACGTCACGAAGTCGGTCATGGAGATGTTCCAGTCCACGGGAGCGGGGTCGGGGGAGGCGTCGAACGGGGTCATCGATCCGATCCTAACGACGGCTCCTGCGCCCCAGCCGCGAGCGCGCCGAGGCCCGGCTCAGGCGTCGAGGCCGGGTTGCGCGAGGCCGTGCGCGATGAGGACGGCGTGCACGCGGTCGCGAGCGGGCAGCTTCGTCAGGATGCGGCCGACGTGCGTCTTGACCGTCGATTCGCTGAGGAACAGCGTCGCAGCGATCTCGGCGTTGGTCAGTCCCCGCGCCATGGCGTCGAGGACCTCCGCCTCACGCGCGGTCAGCGTCGTCGGCCGCGCCGGCTCGGGTGCGGGGAGGCCCGCGGAGGTGACGAGATCGATCATGCGCCGCGTGACGCGGGGCGACAGGGTCGCCTCGCCCGCCGCGACCGCCCGAACCGCGGCGATGAGCTCATCGCGACGGGCGTCCTTGAGCAGGAATCCTCCGGCTCCCGCGCGGAGCGCGCCGAAGGCGTACTCGTCGAGGTCGAAGGTCGTGAGCACCAGCACGCGCACGTCGGGGTGGGTCCGACGGATGCGGGCGGTCGCCTCGATGCCGTCGACGCCCGGCATGCGCACGTCCATGAGGACGACATCGGGCGACAGCTCCGCCACCGCCGTGAGCGCCTCGGCGCCGTCGGACGCCTCGCCCACCACGTCGATGTCGCCGGTCGACTCCAGCACCATGCGGAACCCCAACCGGATGAGCGTCTGATCGTCGACGATGAGGACGCGGATCGGCGCGGCATCAGGACTCGTCATGGTTCTCCTGTTCGAGAGGGAGGACGGCGTGGACCCGCCACCCGCGTCCCTGGGCCGGCCCCGCTGCCACGGTGCCGCCGGTCAGTTCCACCCGTTCCCGCAGCCTCCGCAGACCGTAACCGCCCGCGGAGGCCGGCGGCGGGTCGACGGGCTCACCGTCATCGCTCACGGTGACGGTGACCGACGTCGGCGCGTACGCGATGCGAAGGTCGATGCGGGTCGCGCCGCGCGCGTGTCGGATGGCGTTGGTGACGGCCTCCTGCGCGATGCGCGAGATGGCCAGCTGCACCGCGCTGCTGAGCTCGGGTCGTTCTCCCGCCACCGTCAGCGTGGCGTCGAACCCCGCCGCGCGCGCCGAGGCGATTGTCTCGGCGGCGGTGTCGCGGGCGAGCGGCGCGAGTGGTGCGGCATCCGGTTCCCGCAGCACACCGAGCGTCGCGCGCATGTCGCGCAGGGCTTCACGGCCGGTCGCCGCGATCGCCGCGGCCCCGGGGCGTGCGCGGTTCATGTCGGTCGAAGCGGCCACGCCCTCAGCGAGGGCGACCATCACGGTGAGCGAGTGCGCGACGATGTCGTGGAGCTCGCGGGCGATGCGCTCGCGTTCGGAGGCCGCCGCGAGCTGCGTCTGCTGGTCGCGCTCGACGACCAGCTGGCGGGAGCGGTCGATGAGCGCGGCGACGTAGCGCTTGCGGTTGCCGACGTTGGTGCCGATGAGAGCGCCGATCGTCGTGACGACGGCCTCGCCGATCACGGCGTTCCAGGCGATCGCGGGACCGATGACGCCGGTCAAGCCGAGGACGGCGGCGCTCGTCGCGAGCGAGCCGAGAGCGATCCCCACACCGATCAGGCATGCCCGAGTACTGCGATACACGGCCAGGGAGTACGCGCTGATGCACAGCAGGAGGCCGCCCACGGCGACGGGTGCGAGCAGGTACGCGTGCGCGACGACCACGGCCAGCGCGAAGACCGCACGGGGAAATCGTCGGCGAACGAGCAGCGACGCGCAGCCGACGACGACGAGGCCGACGACGAACGGCCCGGTCGCGGGCCAGTACCGGGCGACGCCGACGGCATCCTCGCGGCCGGCGAACGATGTCGCGGGCACGAGGGAGATCAGCAGACAGACGCCCGCGATCAGGACGTCGGCGATCCGGGGGTGTCGCGACCAGAACCGGCGCATGACGCCGGGCGGACGCGGAAGCCGCAGTTCGTCGTCCGGAGACGGCGAACTACGGCTTCGTGAGGTCACTCCTGGCACCCTACGCGTCGCCCGTGCGGAGCACGGCCCAGCCGCCCAGGAGGGTCGCCGCGGGCCAGGCGAGCAGTGTGATGAGCGCGGGCCAGAAGTCGTCGGGCGCGGGGGAGGTCACGACCTGAGCGGCCGCGGCCGGGAGGTACTGTCCCAGGTCGACGATCCACGCCCACGACTCGCCGCCGAGCGCGAACAGGCTCAGCACGATGGGCAGGACGAACAGGATTCCCACCGTCGCCGCGATCGCGCCGGCGCCGTTGCGGATGATGAAGCCCCAGCCGAGCCCGAGCAGGGCGAAGGTGGCCATGGCGAGGACGCCGAGCGCGAGCGGGACGATCGACTGCTCGGGCGCGCCCCAGTCCAGCGTGCGGTCGCCGAAGATGGGGGCGGAAGCCAGGAGAGCGACGGTCGAGGTGACCACGGTCGTGACGGCGAGCAGCACCGCGACGACGACGGCCTTCGCTGCGAGGACCGCGCCGCGCCGCGGTTCGGCCGCGAACGTCGACCGGATCATGCCGGTGGAGTACTCACCGGTGATGGCCATCGCGCCGAGGATGCCGGCGACCAGCATGGTGAACTGCATTGGCGCGGTGATCGCCAGCACGGGGTTGAAGTCGCCGCCGAAGTCGGTCGACGCCCACGCCATCAGCAGCGAGATGCCGATCGCGAGAGCCGCCGTCACCCCGAGCGACCACCACGTCGAGCGGAGGGTCAGCAGCTTGATGAACTCGCTGCGCACCAATCGGCCGGCCGACAGTCGGTAGCCGGTGGCGGCGGGCGCCGCGGGCGGCGCGCTCTGGACGGTCGTCGCGCTCATCGCACGGCCCCCTTCGTCTGGTATTCGACGGACCCCTCGGTCAGGGCGAGGTAGGCGTCTTCGAGCGACCCGACGCGCGGGGTCAGCTCGTGGAGCGGGATGCCGTTGGCCGCGGCCGTGTCGCCGATCGCTGGGGCACCGATCCCGGAAACCTGAAGCACCCCGGCCTCCCCGCTCGTCACGGAGACGTCGGGGCCTGCGAGCAGGCGCGCGAGGTCGTCCGCGCGCGGGCTGCGGACGGTGACGGTGTTGGTGGTCCAGGCCCGGACGAGGTCGTCGATGCCGGCGTCGGCGAGGACTCGTCCGCGCCCGAGCACGATGACGTGGTCCGCGGTGAGGGCCATCTCGCTCATCAGGTGGCTCGAGAGCAGGACGGTGCGCCCCTGGGCGGCCTGTCCGCGCACGAACTGCCGCACCCAGCGCACGCCCTCGGGGTCGAGTCCGTTGACGGGTTCGTCGAGGATGAGGGTCTGCGGATCACCGAGCAGCGCGGCGGCGATCCCGAGCCGCTGGCCCATGCCCAGCGAGAACTTGCCCGCGCGTTTGCCCGCGACCGAACCGAGCCCGGTGATCTCGATGACCTCGTCCACACGGGAGCGCGGGATGCCGTGCGTCGCCGCCATCGCCCGCAGGTGATTGCGTGCGCTGCGGCCGGTGTGCACGGCCTTGGCGTCGAGGAGGATGCCGACCTCGGTGAGCGGGGAGCGCAACGAGCGGTAGTCGCGTCCGTTGATGGTGACGCGCCCCGAGGACGGGCGATCGAGTCCGACGATCATGCGCATCGTGGTGCACTTTCCGGCACCGTTCGGCCCGAGGAACCCCGTCACCCTCCCCGACGGAACCGTGAAGCTGACGCCGTCGACCGCGGTCTTGTCTCCGTACCTCTTCGTGAGGCCTTCTGCAACGATCATGCGCCCACGCTATCGACGCGATGTGGGCCGCGTCGTCGGCTCCTCGTACCGGAACGCGCGGCGGGCGTCATACCGGAGTATGACGCCCGCTGCGCTTGGGTCGACTCAGTCCTGCGCGTCGCGCTCCTGCACCGACAGGGCCCGCTCGACGCCGGCGAGGTTCTCGGCGACGAGGCGGCGCAGGGCTGCGGGGGCGTCGCCGTGCTGCGACAGCCAGGCGCGTGTCGCAGTGCGCAGCTCGACGTTCGCCAGAGCGGCGGGGTACAGCCCCACGATCAGGTACTGCGCGATCTGGTACGTGCGCGACTCCCAGATCGGCAGCAGCATCCCGAAGTACTCCTCGATGTACGGCGTGAGGAGCGCGACTCCGGCGGGGTGGGTGAAGCCCACGGCTGCGGAGCGCACGACGGTGTTCGGCAGGTCGGCCTGCTCGACGAGCGAGGTCCAGGCGGCGCGCTTGGCCTCGGCCGTGGGCAGAGCGGCGCGGGCCTGAGCCGCGAACTCGCCGCCCTTGGCGGTGTTGTCCGCTGCGAGCGCCGCATCGATCTCGTCAGCGGACACAGCCCCGGACGCCGCCAGCGACACCAGCAGCGCCCACGAGAGGTCGGCGTCGATGTCGAGGCCGGCGAGGGCCGTCTCGCCAGAGCGCAGGCTGCGGACCACCTCGGCGTGCTCGGCGGTGGCTGCGGCCGAGGCGAAGGCGGTGACGAACTGCAGCTGGCTGTCGCTGCCCGCCTCCGCCTGCTGGGCGAGCGCCCACAGCCCGTCGGCCACCCGCGCGCGAGCGGCGTCGCGAGTCTCGGGTGCGACGTAGGAGTTCGCCGCCAGCTGCAGCTGGGCCAGCGTCGTGCGGACCGTGGTCGACTCGGTCTCGCTGCCGATGTTGCGCAGGACGAGATCGATGTAGTCCGTGGCGGAGGCCTCGGCGTCGCGCGTCTGGTCCCACGCCGCACCCCACACCAGCGAGCGGGCGAGCGGGTCGCTGATCTCCGCGAGGTGCTCGATGGCCGTGCGGAGCGACCGGTCGTCGAGGCGGATCTTCGCGTAGGCGAGGTCGTCGTCGTTGAGCAGCACCAGGTCGGGCTGCGTCCGCCCCTTCAGCTCGGGGACCTCGGTGAGGTCGCCGTCGACGTCGAGCTCGATGTGATGCGTGCGCACGAGCGCGCCGTCGCGCAGCGAGTAGAAGCCGACGCCCAGGCGGTGCGGGCGGATGGTCGGGTAGTCCGCGGGCGCCGTCTGGACGATGGCGAAGCGAGTGATGGTGCCGTCGGCATCCGTCGTGATTTCGGGCTCGAGGGTGTTGACCCCCGCCGTCTCGAGCCACTTCTTCGACCACGTGCCCAGCTCGCGGCCGCTCGTGGCCTCGAGTTCGGTGAGCAGGTCGCTCAGCTCGGTGTTGCCCCAGGAGTGCTTGCGGAAGTAGGCCGACACGCCGGCGAAGAAGGCCTCGACACCGACCCAGGCCGCGAGCTGCTTGAGAACCGAGCCGCCCTTGGCGTAGGTGATGCCGTCGAAGTTGACCTGGACGTCCTCGAGGTCGTTGATCTCGGCGACGACGGGGTGGGTCGAGGGCAGCTGGTCCTGGCGGTACGCCCAGGTCTTCTCCATCGCGTTGAACGTGGTCCAGGCCTCAGTCCACTCGGTGGCCTCGGCGGTCGCGATCGTCGACGCCCATTCGGCGAACGACTCGTTGAGCCAGAGGTCGTTCCACCACTTCATCGTGACGAGGTCGCCGAACCACATGTGGGCGAGCTCGTGGAGGATCGTCACGACGCGACGTTCCTTGACGGCGTCGGTGACCTTCGAGCGGAAGACGTACGTCTCGGTGAAGGTCACCGCGCCCGCGTTCTCCATGGCGCCCGCGTTGAACTCGGGGACGAAGAGCTGGTCGTACTTGGCGAACGGGTACGGCACACCGAACTTGTCCTCGAAGTACGCGAAGCCCTGGCGAGTCTTCTCGAAGACGTAGTCGGCGTCGAGGTACTGCCAGAGGCTCTTGCGGGCGTACACCCCGAGCGGGATGACGCGGCCGTCGGCGCTCGTGAGCTCCGAGAAGACCTCTTCGTACGGACCGGCCACGAGCGCGGTGATGTACGAGGAGATCCGGGGAGTGGGCTCGAACGCCCACGTGGCGGTGCCCGCATCGCCGCGGACCGGCTCGGGCGTGGGGGAGTTCGACACGACCTTCCACTCTGCCGGCGCGGTCACGGTGAAGCGGAACTCGGCCTTGAGGTCGGGCTGCTCGAAGACGGCGAACACGCGCCGCGAGTCGGGCACCTCGAACTGCGAGTAGAGGTACACCTCGCCGTCGACGGGATCGACGAAGCGGTGCAGCCCCTCGCCCGTGTTCGTGTACAGGCAGTCGGCGTCGACGATGAGCTCGTTCTGCGCCGCGAGACCGTCGAGGGCGATCCGCGAGTCGGCAAACGCTCCGGTGTCGATGGTGCGTCCGTTGAGCGTGATCTCGCGGACCTCGCGAGCGATGAGGTCGATGAAGGTCGAGGCGCCCTCCGTCGCGGCGAAGCGGACGACCACGCGGGAGCGGAACACCTCCGCGCCGACGGTCAGGTCGAGGGCGACGTCGTACGACTGCGTGTCGACGATCGCGCGGCGCTCCTGCGCCTCGATGCGGGTGAGGTTCTCTCCAGGCACGTGCGTTCTGCTCCCAGGGTCGGGGTGAGGTTTGGCGGCCGTGCGCTGCTGGCGCCGACGGCAACCGTGCCAGCCTACGCGTCTGCGGCCCGCACGTTCATAGGATGGTGCCATGCGCATCCATATCGCGACCGATCACGCCGGTCTCGAGTTCTCCACCCAGCTTCAGCACCACCTCGCCGAACACGGTCACGAGGTCGTCGACCATGGCCCGGTCGAGTACGACGCCCTCGACGACTATCCGTCGTTCTGCATCCGTGCGGCACAGGCGGTCGTGCGCGACCAGCAGGCCGGTGTCGAAGCGCTCGGCGTGGTGTTCGGCGGGTCCGGCAACGGCGAGCAGATGGCGGCGAACAAGGTGCACGGCGTGCGTGCGGCGTTGGTGTGGAACCTCGCCACCGCCGAGCTCGCCCGCGAGCACAACGACGCCAACGTGATCTCGATCGGGGCGCGCCAGCACACGTTCGACGAGGCGGTCGCCTTCATCGACCGTTTCATCGCGACGCCCTTCAGCGGCGAAGAGCGGCACGCCCGTCGTATCGGTCAGCTCGCCGCGTACGAGGCCGACGGCAGCCTGCTCCCGGACCCGCGCGAGGACGGCCGTGAGGCGACCTCCCCGCTCCCGGCCGGCGACTCGTTCGACCCGGAAGCGGGCTGATGCCCGAGGGGCATTCCGTCCACCGCATCGCCCGGCAGTTCGACCGCAACATCGTGGGGCGCACCGTCGCGGCATCCAGTCCGCAGGGTCGCTTCGCCGAGGGCGCCGCGGTGCTCAATGGCCGCGAGGCCGTCGCCGTGCGCGCCGTCGGCAAACAGATGTTCCTGAACTTCGAGGGCGACGTTTGGCTGCGGGTGCACCTCGGGATGTACGGCGCGTGGGACTTCGCGGGCGAGGTGCTGGCCGACGCCACCATCGCCTCGGCGAACGGCCGGATGGGCCACACCAATCAGCGTGGGACGGATGTGGACCGCATCTTCGACACGGCGGGCGAGAACTCGTTGACCTCGATCGGCGCGCCGCGGCGGACCCGCGTCCGGGTGCGGATGAGCGAGCAGACGACGGGTCTCGACGACGACGACGTGGATGAGGCCGAATGGCCGCCGCCGGTCGTCGGACAGGTGCGGCTGCGCCTGCTCACCGACGTCACGTGCGCCGACCTGCGCGGCCCGACGGCGTGTCAGCTGCAGACCCCGGACGAGGTGCGGGCGACCATCGCGAAGCTCGGACCCGATCCGCTCGTCGACGACCCCGCCGCGGGTGAGGAGCGCTTCACCGCCGTCGTGCGGCGCAAGCCGACCCCGATCGGTCTGCTGCTGATGGACCAGAACGTCGTGAGCGGCATCGGCAACGTGTACCGCGCCGAAATGCTCTTCCGTGCGCGCCTGGACCCCCACACCCCCGGGCGTGACGTCCCGGAGGAGACGGTGCGGGAGCTGTGGCGGGACTGGGTGCGACTGCTGGCGATCGGCGTCGAGACCGGCCAGATGATGACGATGGACGACCTCGACCCCGAGGCCTGGCGTCGCGCGATGGCCCACCGCGACGACCGGCACTGGGTGTACCACCGCGCCGGCCTGCCCTGCCGCGTGTGCGGCACCGCGATCCTGCTCGAAGAGATGGGCGCGCGAAAGCTGTACTGGTGCCCGAACTGCCAGAGATGATGCGATGAGACAGAACCCGAGCTTCGCGATGACGGATGTCGCCGAGCTGCGCCGGACGATCGACGAGAACCCCTGGGCGACCCTCGTGAGCTCGACCCCCGACGGGCTCGTCGCGTCGCACTACGCCGTGCTGCTCGACGAGGACCGTGACGACCTGACCATCGTCGGGCACGTCGGCCGCCCCGACGACGTCGTCCACGGGCTCGGCGAGCGTGAGCTCCTCGTGGTGTTCGCCGGTCCGCACGGCTACATCTCGCCGAGCTGGTACGGCGATGCGCCCGCCGTCCCGACGTGGAACTTCGTGGCGGTTCATCTCGCCGGCGTGCCCGAGATCCTCGACACCGAGGAGAACCTTCGGGTGCTCGACCGGCTCGTCGACCGCTTGGAATCGCAGACGCCCGATCCCCGCCCGATGCTGGCCCACCCGAACGACGAGGAGTTCGTGCGACGACTCGAACGGGGCACCGTCGGTTTCCGGCTGACGCCCGATCGGGTGAGCGCGAAGCGCAAGCTCAGTCAGAACCGCCCGGACGAGGTCGTCGACACGATCATGGACCGGCTCGAGACCGGCACCACCCCGTACGCCGACCCGCGTCTGGCCGCCGAGATGCGCCGCGCCCACAGCGCCATGCGCGCGGCTCGGGGAGGAGCTCGATGAGCGTCGAGCGCGGCGCCTCGATCGGTGTCGTGGCGAACGTCCGCCTGACCGGTCCGGGCCGCACCGATCCGTTCGGGACCGACCTCGTCGACGTCCATCTCGTCGACGGGGTCGTCGCCGACATCGCCCCGGCGGGGGCGTTGCCGCGGACCGGGGCCGTGATCGACGGAGCCGGCGGCTGGCTGCTGCCGGGGCTGTGGGACCACCACATCCACACCGTGCAGTGGGCACTCGCGTCGCGCCGTGTCGTGCTCGACGGCCTGGATTCCGCCGCTCAGGCGGCGGCGGTCATGGGCGCCGCACCGGTCGGCGACGACGGGCGCCGCGTCGGATCGGGGTACCGCGACGCTCTCTGGCGCGACACACCGACGCTCGAGCTCCTCGACGCGGCGACCGGCGACGTCCCCACCTACCTCATCAATTCCGACGTCCACAGCGTGTGGCTGAACTCGGCGGCTCTTCGGCGCGAGGGAATGAGCTCCGACGACGGCATCCTGCGCGAAGAACCGGCGTTCGAGATCTCCCGCCGGTTGAACGCTCTCGACGTCGACCTCGCGGACGCCGCCGTGATCGACGCGATGGACCGGGCGGCGGCTCGCGGCGTCGTCGGGATCGTCGACCTCGACATGGCGTGGAACCCGGAGGCCTGGCAGCGCCGTCTCGCGCGCGGCTTCGATGCGGTGCGCGTCTCGTTCGGCGTGTATGCGAGCTCCCTCGAGCGCGCCATCGCCGCGGGCTTGGCCACGGGCGATGCGATCGATCAGCGCGGACTCGTGCGGATGGGGCCGTTCAAGGTCATCACCGACGGCTCGCTCGGGACGCGCACCGCCGCGTGCTCGCACCATTACCCCGGCCAGGCGACCGACTTCGGCGTCATGACGGTGCCGCCGGACGAACTCGTGCAGCTGATGCGGCGCGCCACCGGCGCGGGCATCGCGTGCGCGGTCCATGCGATCGGCGACGTGGCGAACACTCATGCGCTCGACGCGTTCGCGCTGACGGGGGCGACCGGCACGATCGAGCACGCTCAGCTCGTCGCCCACGCCGACATCCCCCGTTTCGCCCGGCTCGGCGTGGCCGCGAGCGTCCAGCCCGCCCACGCGGTGGACGACCGGGACATGGCCGAGGAGTACTGGGCCGGACAGACCTCGGTCGCCTATCCGATGCGCGAGCTGGCGGATGCGGGTGCCAACCTCCTCTTCGGATCGGATGCGCCGGTGGCATCCCTCGATCCCTGGTCGACGATGGCGGCGGCGGTGTTCCGCACCGGGGACGACCGCGAGGCGTGGCGTCCGCACCAGCGCGTCGCGGCCTCGGTTGCCCTGGCCGCCTCGACGTCGGGTGGTTCGGAGACCGGCTCGGCGATCGCGCCGGGCGACGTCGCCGATCTCATCGTCGTCGACCGTGACCCCGTGGCGGCGGCGACCGCGGTCGAGATGCGGGTGACCGGCGTTCAGGCAACGCTGCTCGCGGGCCGCGCGACCCACGTCGCCTGACGCGCGGATCGCGTCGCGCGGCACGCCCACGTCGAAGGCCCCGGACCGATGCTGGTCCGGGGCCTTCGCGGCGTGATCAGTGAGCGGGACGCGTCACTCGGCGAGGTGCGCGAGGAGGAACCAGCGGTCCTTGTCGACTCCGCGCTTGATCTCGATAGCGACGTCCTGGCTCGACAGGTCGACCTCGTCGAGACCGTCGATCGCGTCCTGCAGGTCGATGAGGGCTGCATCGATGTCGGAGACGATGGCCTTGATCTCGTCGCGCCACTGCGCGAAGCCGGCGGGGACGGCCGTGGTGGTCTTGTCGGCCAGCGTCGACACCCGCGAGTCGACGGGCAGGCCGAGGGCGACGATGCGCTCCGCGGCGGTGTCGGCGTACTCCTGGGCGTGCGCCACGACCGTGTCGAGCAGCTCGTGGATGGCGATGAAGTTCGAGCCGCGGACATTCCAGTGCGCCTGCTTGCCGTTGACGACGAGCGCCTGCATCTTGTGGACGACGGGCGTCAGGAACTGCGCCGTCGCGGCCGCGACCTCCGGGTCTGCGGTGAGAGCGGGGGTGGTGATGTTCGTGTCGGTCATGGTCGCGCCTCCTTCTCGGCAGGTCGGGGCCTGCTACGGATGAAACGCTACTCAGCCCGGAACATTCCGCAAGCAAGAGAAGGCTGGGCTCACCAGGGGTAACGTGATGGCGTGCCCGTCTCCGCCGCCGCATCCGTCGTCGCGCTGGGGGAGTTGCGGCCCCGGCTGCATCCGACCGTGTTCGTGGCGGACGGGGCCCGCATCGTCGGCGCGGTCGAGCTGGGAGCCGAGTCGAGCGTCTGGTACAACGCGGTGATCCGGGGCGACCGGTCGCGCGTCGTCATCGGTGAGCGGAGCAACGTCCAGGACGGCGTCGTGATCCACGTGGATGCCGCGTCGCCGACGACGATCGGCGATGACGTCTCGATCGGCCACAACGCCGTCGTCCATGGATGCACCGTCGGCGACGGATGCCTCATCGGCATGAACAGCACGGTGCTCAGCGGAGCCGTCATCGGCGCGGGTTCCCTCGTGGCCGGTGGTGCCGTCGTGCTCGAGGGCACGGTCGTGCCGCCGGGCTCGCTCGTGGCCGGAGTGCCGGCCAAGGTCCGGCGAGCCCTGACGGACGAGGAGCGCGCGAGTCTCCGACGCAATGCCGAGACCTACGTGGCGCTGCGCGCCGAGCACGACGCAGCGCGGGCGGAATGACGAAGCTCCGACGAGCGGATGCGGTGCGCGTCGGAGCCGTGGAGGGGATGACGGGAATCGAACCCGCACCATCAGTTTGGAAGATAGGTCACCCCCTCCAGGCCGACCCCCGGAATCCCGCAGAACCGCGGAGATGCCGGGGGTCCCTCATGTGGTCTGGTGAGGTCGAGTTAGGGCACGTGAGGCCCCCTAGGGGCACGGATAGGGCACGGTCTGAGCCCCTCACGCGAGGCATTGGCGATGCCAGGCTGTTGCATCTTCGGCCCCTCTGGGCTGTGGAGAGAGATTCGAGGCTGGAGCACCACCAGGAGCCGTGAGATACGCACAGAGCGACGAACGGGCGCAGGGTGGGGTGAGAGGGCCTGGACGGTGTGAAAGTCGCTCAGACGGGCGCACACGGCGCGAGGGGCGGACCAACCGGGTAGGCCAGCCCGCCCCTCGGCGGTGATCGGTGGTCAGGCGTCCACCGGCACGCGGTCGAGCCCGTCCATCATCGACTCGATGAGGTTCCCGGAGGGGCCGGGCACCGCTTCGGCGTCCCCGTCGTCCAGGAGGCCCAGCACGGCGGGGTCGGCACGGTTGAGGAGCACGCGGCCCTCGAACGGGATCGAGCCCGCTGTCGCGACGCCCTCCAGGATCGACCGCCACGCACGGGCGGGGGTCGTGGCCTCCTCGGCGGCGACGATGGCCTGCGCCGCGTCGTCCACCTGCACGAGTCGACCCCAGATCATCTCGTGGAGCGCACCGAGCACGGATGCCGGGTCGCGTGCCTCCAGCACTTCCGGGCTCGTCTCCGCGCTGTCGAGGATCGCGGCGAGCCGGTCACGGCTGGCGGTCGCGATGACCTCGGGGAGGAGTCGGCCCGCGGCGAGGAGGGCGCTCACCTTCGCCTGCTCGTGCTGGACGCGGGCGATGTCGTCCGCGGTGGCCGGGGCGAGCGCGTCGAGCACGGGCTGGCGGTCGGGGGTGGCCGCGGGCTCGGCGGGCATCGCGTCGAGGAGTCGAGCCCGGATCGCTTCGACCTCGGCACGCTGGCGAGCGCGGAGCCCATCCGGCGTCAGGTGCGGGTCGGTGGCGCGTGCCGTGGCGAGGAGGTCGCGGCGCGCGGTGGTGATGAGGGTGATGAGGTTGGCGCTGTCGATGGTCACGACGGCCTCCGTTCTGTGTTGGTGTCGGTGCCCTGCTGGGCGATGGTCCCCGCCGACTGGCGGGAGGTTCTGCGGCGTCGCGCGTACTCGCGGTCCCGCTCGCGCTTGCATCCGAGGCAGTGGCCGTGGCCATCCGTTCCCCACGCGATGCGGGCGTGCCCTCTCGGGCAGAGGCTCCAGTTGCCGCCGCCGTCCTTCTGGCTGTTGTGGCGCGTGCACAGCGGCGCGTAGGCGTCGAGGTCGAGCGACCACGAGACAGCCCTGCCATCGGCCTGGTAGCCGAACTGCGTCGGATGACCCACGAGGCCCCATCCCGTGGCCGGGCGGTCGCAGTCGGGTCCTGCGCATGGTCGGCCTACGGCTGATCCGCGTGCGGCTCGGATCGCACGGTGCACGCCCTTGTAGGTGCGAGCGGTCATCACCGTCTCCTCTCGGTGCGGATGGCGTCGAGGCGGGCCTCTGCTCGCTGTGCGCGGTGACGCTGGGCCGCGGCCTCCGCGCTGAGCGCGCCCGTGTAGGCGGTGATGGTCACGCGCACCGGCTCGGGCAGGGCGGCGAGCGCGCTCCGGTACGGCAGGAACGCGGCCTTGGCGCGAGCGCGGGCGAGGTCCACGTCGGACGGTCGGGGCGCGCTGTGCACCACGGCTCAGCCCTCCCCGTTGACGAGCCGGTCGAGCAGGCTCCCCACCTGCTCCAGGCCCGCCGTGTGCGCCGCGTCGAGGTTGAGGAGACGCGCACGGCGCTCCATCACCTTCAGGCATCCCTCCGCGGCTCGCACGTCGCCCGCAACTGCGTCGGGGAACAGCCCCCGGAAGATCGCATCGAGGCGGTCGAGTTCGAGCAGACGCAGTTCGTTCGCCTCCTCACGCGGGATCGCCGCGAGGGCATCTCTCAGCCACGTGTAGACGGTGCGGGGGTGCACCTTCAGGTGCGCGGCGATGACCTCGACGGAGATGCCCGCACGGCGCATCTGGAGCGCCTTCGCCTTGCGGGTCGCGCGGGCGACGCGGGCGGGAACGCCCTTCGGTGCTGGCCGGTCCCCGAGGAGGTATTCCGCGGCGAGGTCGGCTGTGGTCGGGTCGTGCTGTGGGGTGCTCATCTCGCACCCTCCTCTCTGTCGTTACGGAGGCCGCACCCGCAGTAGCCGGATACGGGGTCGAAGACGTGCCGATGCGCCGATGCGCGAGCACGTGAGGTCGGGGGCGGCTGGCGTCGTTGCTCATCCGGCACGCTGAACGCTGGGAGGAGAGCCGAGAGACGAGCCTGACCATCCGCATTCACGTCATCCGCTCCATCCCCCCTCTGGGGGGGTGCCGCGCGAAGCGCGGTGGGGGTAGATGTGTCTACTTCCTGTGTGTTCTTCACTGTGTCTACTTCGCTACCCACAGTGAGGAGCCTGAGCACCCCACCGTGAGGAGCCTGGGCGTCACCATGAGGAGCCTGACCCTCAGGCGATTCCGCTTCAGGCTCCCCACGGTGAGGAGCCTGAGCGCGTCGGCGTTCGGACTTCGACAGCGGGCGGTCGGGCTTCGGAGGGAGGCTCGGGCGCTCGACCACGCGATAGACCGTGGCCTGGTGCTGGCGACCCGGCTCAGCAACTTCGAGGAGCCCCACCTGCACGAGACGCTTCACCGCACGCGCCGCCGTGCTCTCGCTCGTGCCCGTCTCATGGGCGATGGTCGGGTAGGACGGCCAGGCGAGCCCATCTGCGTCCGCACGCGACCGCACAGCGACGTAGACGAAGCCCTCGGCGGCGGTCAGTCCGAGCGCGGGCACGGCGTGGCGGGTGAGCCAGTCCGGGATGCGCGCGAAGCCGTCTCTCGTCTCGGTCATCGCTCACCCTCCGCAACTGCGGCGAGCGCGAACTCGGCCAGGTGCGCGTCGAAGCGGTCGAGCGCGGCGAGCATCGAGACGAACGGCTCCGAGGTCTGCTGTGTCGTGTCCATCAGGGTCACCCTCCGGACGGCTCAGCGCTTCGGGCGCGCGAGCGCGATGGGCTCGTCTACCGGCCCGCCGTCGAGCATCCGGAGGAGCGCCGGGACCGGCACGACCTTGCGGCGACCGAGCGTGAGCACCGGAATCTCGCCCCGCTGAGCGGCCTGGTAGCCCGCCCACGCGGAGAGGCCGAGCACGGCGGATGCCTCGGGGATGGTGCACGTCGCGCGGTCGCGGAGGTCAGCGAGCGTGAGGGTTGCCGTGGTCATCGCGCACCCCCTCGCGTGGCTTCCGAGAGGGCGGTCAGCATCGCCGCGTAGGCGTGCAGGTGGTCGCCGGTCGGGGTGGACGTGCCTGCCTCCCAGCGGCAGACGGTCATGCGGTGCACGCCGAGTTCGCGGGCGATCTGACCCTGGGAGACGCCCGCCGCCTCACGGATGGCGCGGCGGAGTGCCGGGGTGGGGAGTGCGCTTCGAGTTCGCACGGTGTCGATCAGGCTCATGGCCATCACGCTAGGTCACATGAGACAGTGATGCGCACATATTGCTATCTCAACTTCGGCGCAGGTGGGTGAGACACCTGAGATTCCGGGGCAGAGCGATAGAGACACGGGTGCATCGGTGTAGCAAGACCCGCGCCAACGATGTAGCCTCATGCTCATGACGCAGACCGCGCGATGGAACGTGAGAGACGACCAGCCCGTGCCCGAGGGCCTCACGCAGGGGGCCGGGTGGCTCCTCATCGAAGACACGCGCGAGCCCGCGGCCCCGTCGTTCTGGGTGCGCACCGGCACCGCCGAAGATGGGCGCGTGATCCTCACGGGCATCCTGCTGGCCGACGCCGACGCATCGCTGGAGGTCACCACGAACGCGCTCCGGGCGATCCGAGTTCCCGAGGTCGTGCGAGCCATCCACTGGCGCGCGGTCGGTGGCCCTCCTCCCGCATCCGTGGGCGAGGTCGGCCCCACTGGGCTCGCTCGATTCGAGGGAGTCGCTCAGGCCATCGAGAACGCGCCCCAGCCCGCACCCGTTCCGCCGAAGCGCGGGCAGGTGGTCACCGACGAGGAACTGCGCGCCGCGGTCGAGGAGTACAGCAAGCACCGCTGGAGCCCGAGCCCCATCGCCGCCACCGCCGCGGCCCTACACATGAGCCGTGCCACCGTCCAGCGGCGTCTAGACCGCGCGGCAGAGCGCGGCATGTTCGACGGTCGGCCGAGCCGCACCACAACCACCGAGAGGAGCACGCGATGAGCGCGCGCAAGACGAACCGGGCATCCTTCGGGACCGTCCGCAAACTGCCCTCGGGCCGCTACCAGGCCCGCTACCCGGAGGCCAACGGCCAGCGCGTAACCGCCCCGACGACGTTCGCGACGAAGCGTGAGGCGCTCGACTGGCTCGCCGGGGTGCGCGCCGACAAGATGCGCGGCACGTTCCGGGACCACCGCGCCGGAGAGGCACCGTTCGGCCCCTACGCCGCCGAGTGGATCGCGAACGGTGGTTCACGGGGCAGACTCGCACCCCGCACCCGCGTGCTCTACGAGGACCTGAATCGGCGGCACCTGGCATCCCTCGCCACCACGCCGCTGAACGCCATCACCCCGCCGCTCGTGCGCTCCTGGTACGCCAAGACGAGGAAGGGGCTCCAGGCGTCCTCCGCGGCGCGTGGCGGCACCGGGGAGACGGCGGTTCGGCAGGCGTATGCGCTCCTTCGCTCCATCCTCGCCACGGCAGTGACCGATGGCCTGATCCCGTCGAACCCCTGCCAGATCAAGGGTGCCGGGATCGCGTCCGCGCCCGAGCGTCCCTACATGGCCCCCGACGTGCTCTCCGCCATCGTGGAGAAGATGCCCGAGCGCTACCACCTGCCCATGCGGGCCATGTTCGGCGCGCACCTGCGCCTCGGTGAACTCGTCGCGCTCCAGCGGGGCGACTTCGTGGACGGGGTGCTGAAGGTCGAACGCCAGGTCGCCATCGTGCGCGGCGTCCCCACCGTCACGCCCACCAAGACGGGGGAGGAACGGACCGTCGCCGTGCCCCGCACCCTCGCCCTCCTCCTCCACGAGCACCTGGACGCTACGAGCGGGTTCCCGAAGTCGCCCATGTTCACCCGCCCCGATGGGTCCCCGCTCACGCACAGCGGCATCCAACAGGCCTGGGCGAAGGCGCGCAGGGCGGCGGGGCATCCGCAGTTCCACGTCCACGACGTGCGGCATGCGGGCCTCACCCTCGCCGCGCAGGCGGGAGCGACGACGCGCGAACTCATGGCCCGAGCCGGTCACCGCACCACCGCCGCCGCCATGACCTATCAGCACGTCGCGGAGGAGCGCAACGCGCTCGTCGCTGACCGGATGGACGCCCTCGCCGGAGCGGCGTTCACGACGGTGGTTGAGAGCGATAAGGGCACGGGGAGGGCACGGACGGGGCTTCAGGCCATCCTCAGCGTGGCGATGAGCACCGACGAAAATGCCGTCTGACCTGGGGGTAACGATGTGGAGGGGATGACGGGAATCGAACCCGCACCATCAGTTTGGAAGACTGAGGCTCTACCATTGAGCTACATCCCCGGAGCCGTGCGAACGGCAACCCGATCAGTCTAGCGGACTCCGTCGGCTAGACTGACCACGGCCGTTTCCCGACGCACGTCGCGGCGCGCCCGGGGCGTAGCTCAGCTTGGTAGAGCGCCCGCTTTGGGAGCGGGAGGCCGCAGGTTCAAATCCTGTCGCCCCGACTACGGCCCCACGAACCCAGACCACCGAACGGACGCGCACCTGCGCGGCCGGATAAAGGAGAACGACAGGCATGGTCACCAGCACCGTCGAGACGCTCAGCCCCACCCGGGTGAAGCTCCACATCACGGTCAGCCCGGACGAGCTCAAGCCGAGCATCACCCACGCGTACGAGCACATCGCTCAGGACGTGCAGATCCCCGGCTTCCGCAAGGGCAAGGTGCCCGCTCCCATCATCGACCAGCGTGTCGGCCGCGGTGCGGTCATCGAGCACGCCGTCAGCGAGGGTCTCGACGGCTTCTACCGCGAAGCGGTCACCGCGAACGAGCTGCGCGTCCTCGGCCGCCCGTCGGCCGAGGTCATCGACTGGCCGAGCGACAAGGACTTCTCCGGCGACCTCAAGGTCGAGGTCGAGGTCGACGTCCGGCCCGAGTTCGAGCTTCCCGCCTACGACGACATCACCATCGAGGTCGACGCCGTCGCCACCGACGACGCAGCGATCGACGAGGAGCTCGACCGTCTGCGCGGCCGCTTCGGCACCCTCGTGACCGTCGACCGTCCCGCCGCGAAGGGCGACTTCGTCGAGCTCGACCTCGTCGCCACGATCGACGGCAAGGAGATCGACCGCGCCGAGGGCGTGTCGTACGAGGTCGGTTCGGGCGAGCTGCTCGAGGGCATCGACGAGGCGATCGACTCGCTGACCGCGGGCGAGGAGACCACCTTCCGCTCGAAGCTCGTCGGCGGCGACCACGCCGGCGAAGAGGCCGAGGTGGCCGTGACGGTCAAGGCCGTCAAGGAGCGCGAGCTGCCCGAGGCCGACGACGACTTCGCTCAGATGGCGAGCGAGTTCGACACCATCGCCGAGCTCCGCGAGAGCCTGGTCGAGCGTGTCTCGCAGCAGAGCGTCTTCACCCAGGGTGCGGCGGCTCGCGACAAGCTCGTCGACGCGCTGCTCGAGAAGGCGGACATCCCCGTCCCGGCGGCGCTCGTCGAGGCCGAGGTGCACGCTCACCTCGAGGGCGAGGGGCGCCTCGAGGACGACGAGCACCGCGCCGAGGTCGCCGAGGCGAGCGAGAAGCAGTTCCGCACGCAGATGATCCTCGACAAGATCGCCGAGACGCACGAAGTGCAGGTCTCGCAGGACGAGCTCACGCAGTACCTCATCCAGGCCTCTGCCCAGTACGGCATGGCGCCCCAGGACTTCGTGAACGCCCTGCAGGAGAACGGCCAGCTGCCCGTCATGGTCGGCGAGGTCGCGCGCAACAAGGCCCTCGCGATCGCGCTCGGCAAGGTCTCCGTCGTCGACACCGACGGCAAGCCCGTCGACCTCACCGGCTTCATCGCCGTCGAGGGCGAAGAGGCCGCCGGCGAGGACGTCGTCGCCGAGGCCGAGGAGATCGCCGACGCCGCTGCCGACGCCGACGCCGTGATCGAGGCCGAAGAGGCCCCGAAGAAGAAGGCCCCGGCGAAGAAGGCCCCCGCCAAGAAGAAGGCCGAGGCCGCGGACGCCGACGCCGACGAGAAGGCGCCGGCCAAGAAGGCCCCCACCAAGAAGGCGCCGGCCAAGAAGAAGGCTGCCGACGAGGCCGCGGCCGAGTGATCGCGCCCGCCGGTTGACCGGCACGAGGGGGACGGATGCTGCGGCATCCGTCCCCCTCGTCGTTGCGGCGCGACACGGCTATGCCCACGGCGAACACGGTCGGGGGCCCGCTCCCGCGTCGGTAGATTCGACACGTCACGAAACTTCGGATCAGGAGCACACATGGCTGACCCCCTCATCGCAACCAGCGTCTTCGACAGACTGCTGAAGGACCGCATCATCTGGCTCGGGTCGGAGGTGCGCGACGAGAACGCGAACGAGATCTGCGCGAAGATCCTCCTGCTCGCAGCCGAGGACTCCGAGAAGGACATCTACCTCTACATCAACTCGCCCGGCGGCTCCATCACCGCCGGCATGGCGATCTACGACACGATGCAGTTCGTGCCGAACGACATCGTCACGGTCGGCATCGGCATGGCCGCGTCGATGGGCCAGCTGCTGCTGACCGCGGGCACCAAGGGCAAGCGCTACATCACGCCCAACGCCCGCGTGCTGCTCCACCAGCCTCACGGCGGCTTCGGCGGCACGGCCAGCGACATCCAGACGCAGGCGCAGCTGATCCTCGACATGAAGCGCCGCCTCGCCGAGATCACCGCGGCGCAGACCGGCAAGTCGGTCGAGCAGATCAACGCGGACGGAGACCGCGACCGCTGGTTCACCGCCCAGGAGGCGCTGGAGTACGGCTTCGTCGACCACATCCGCGAATCGGCCACCGACGTCGTCGGCGGCGGCGGCACCGAGAACTGATCGCCCGAAGGAGACACAGAACGATGAACACACCCGCCTTCGGCCTTCCCCACGGCGCAGCGATGCCCTCGAGCCGGTACATCCTGCCGCAGTTCGAGGAGCGCACCGCCTACGGCTACAAGCGCCAGGACCCGTACAACAAGCTGTTCGAGGACCGCGTCATCTTCCTCGGCGTCCAGGTCGACGACGCGTCGGCTGACGATGTCATGGCCCAGCTGCTCGTGCTCGAGTCGCAGGACCCCGACCGCGACATCATCATGTACATCAATTCGCCCGGTGGCTCGTTCACCGCGATGACGGCGATCTACGACACGATGCAGTACGTGTCGCCGCAGATCCAGACGGTCGTGCTCGGCCAGGCCGCGTCGGCGGCCTCGGTGCTGCTCGCCGCCGGTGCGCCCGGCAAGCGTCTGGCTCTGCCGAACGCGCGCATCCTGATCCACCAGCCCGCCGTCGGCGAGGCCGGTCACGGTCAGGCGTCGGACATCGAGATCCAGGCGGCCGAGATCCTCCGCATGCGGACGTGGCTCGAAGAGACCATGGCGCGCCACACCAACCGCACGCAGGAGCAGGTCAACAAGGACATCGACCGCGACAAGATCCTGTCGGCGCACGAGGCGATGGAGTACGGCATCGTGGACCAGGTGCTGACCTCGCGCAAGCGCACGCCCGCGGCCATCACCGCGTGACGCAGGCGAAGTGAACGACGACGGCCCCGGGGAGACCCGGGGCCGTCGCCGTTCATGACGATCGACGGCGAGGCGTCGGAAATCCGCGGGGATGTCCGTGGGAGAGGTTAGGCTCGGAACACCGCGTTCCCCCCGGGGGCGACGGCATCCGGCATCCAGGAGGGTACATGGCTCGCATCGGTGAGAGCGCTGACCTGTTCAAGTGCTCGTTCTGCGGCAAGAGTCAGAAGCAGGTGCAGCAGCTGATCGCGGGCCCCGGCGTCTACATCTGCGACGAGTGCGTCGAGCTGTGCAACGAGATCATCGAAGAGCGGATGGCCGAATCGGGTGACGAGTCGGTCGCCGAGTTCGATCTGCCCAAGCCGCGCGAGATCTTCTCGTTCCTCGAGGAGTACGTCGTCGGGCAGGATCCCGCCAAGCGCGCCCTGTCGGTCGCCGTCTACAACCACTACAAGCGCGTCCGCGCGCACGCGACGCTGCAGCCCGCGGAGCAGCGGGCCGACGACGTCGAGCTCGCGAAGAGCAACATCCTGCTCCTCGGCCCGACCGGCTGCGGCAAGACCTACCTCGCGCAGACGCTGGCGAAGCGTCTCAACGTCCCGTTCGCGGTGGCCGACGCCACGGCGCTGACCGAGGCCGGCTACGTCGGCGAAGACGTCGAGAACATCCTCCTCAAGCTGCTGCAGGCCGCCGACTTCGACGTCAAGCGCGCCGAGACGGGCATCATCTACATCGACGAGGTCGACAAGATCGCGCGCAAGGCCGAGAACCCGTCGATCACGCGCGACGTCTCCGGTGAGGGCGTCCAGCAGGCGCTGCTGAAGATCCTCGAGGGCACGGTCGCCTCGGTGCCGCCGCAGGGTGGCCGCAAGCACCCGCACCAGGAGTTCATCCAGATCGACACCACGAACGTGCTCTTCATCGTCGCGGGAGCTTTCGCGGGTCTCGAGGAGATCATCTCGTCGCGCGTCGGCAAGCACGGCGTCGGGTTCGGCGCACCTCTGCAGGAGAAGGACAAGGAGCTCGACCTGTTCCGCGAGGTCGAGCCCGAGGACCTGCACAAGTTCGGTCTCATCCCCGAGTTCATCGGTCGCCTGCCCGTCGTGACCTCGGTCGCGCCGCTCGACCAGAAGGCGCTCATCGAGATCCTGACCGGTCCGAAGAACGCCTTCGTCAAGCAGTATCAGCGCATGTTCGAGCTGGACGGCGTCGAGCTCGAGTTCGAGGACGACGCGCTGCGCGCGATCGCCGACCTCGCGGTCGCTCGGAAGACGGGCGCCCGCGGCCTACGGGCCATCCTCGAGGATGTCCTCGGCCCCATCATGTTCGAGATCCCCTCGGCAGACGATGTCGACAAGGTCATCGTCACGCGCGCGGCTGTCGACGACGGTGCGCCGCCGACGCTCGTGCTGCGGCAGAAGCGCAAGAGCGCCTGACGTCCGAAAGCGACCTGACGCCGCTGGGGTGAGGTCGGAGGCGCCGATTAGCCTGCCGGTATGCGCCGCATCATCTACGACATGGCGAGCTCACTCGACGGCTTCATCGCCGACGGGGCTGGCTCGCTCTCCTGGCTGTTCGCGGTCGACGGGGGTGACCAGCCGGACGCGAGCCTGATCCCCGCTGATGCCGGCGTGCTCGTCGAGGGGGCCACAACGTACGAATGGCTCCTCGCCGAGTCGGATCTGCTTGCGCACCCCGAGCGATGGCGGGAGTTCCACGGCGATCGACCGACCTTCGTGTTCACGTCACGCGAGCTGCCCCGGCCTGCGGGCGCGGACATCAGGTTCGTCGCCGGCCCTGTGTCGGACGTCCTCCCTCGCATCCGAGAAGCGGCCGGTCATCGCGACGTCTGGGTCGTCGGCGGCGGCGATGTGGCCGGTCAGTTCTTCGACGCCGACGCGCTCGATCAGATCGCCGTCTCGGTCGCGCCCGTGACGCTCGGCGGGGGAGCACCGGTGCTTCCGCGCCGCATCGAGTCAGACCGGCTCTCGCTGCGGTCGGCTGAGCAGGTGGGCGCGTTCGCACGACTGGTCTACGACATCGCGCCCGCCGGCGGGCGATCTGCGCGAAGCGCTCCCACCGGCGGCGTCGTGCGGGAAGGACCGCGCTAGACGCCGAGGCCGCGCCGCGCGAGCAGCGGCTCGATCCGCGCGTCGCGGCCGCGGAAGTCGCGATAGGCCTCGAGTGGGTCCTTCGATCCGCCCACGCCGAGCAGCCGCTCGCGGAAGCGGTCGCCGTTCGCCCGCTCGAGTCCGCCGTTCTCGTCGAACCACTCGACCGTATCGGCGTCCAGCACCTCGCTCCAGATGTAGGAGTAGTAGCCGGCGCTGTAGCCGCCCGAGAAGACATGCGCGAAGTACGTCGAGGAGTATCGCGTGGGTACGGCCGGGTCGTCGAGGCCGATGTCGCGGAGTGCCGCGGCCTCGAACGCCGCGACATCCGCCACGCTGCGCGCCTCATCGACCGAAAGCGAGTGCCAGGCGAGGTCGAGCCACGCGGCAGCGAGGTACTCGCTCGTGGCGAAGCCCTGGTTGAAGGCGCTCGAGGCCTCCAAACGCTCGACGATCGATGCGGGCAACGGCTCGCCCGTCTCGATGTGGCGCGCGTAGTTCGCGAGGATCTCGGGGCGGAAGATCCACATCTCGTTGACCTGGCTCGGGAACTCCACGAAGTCGCGGAACACGTTGGTGCCCGCGAAGCTCGGGTACGTGACGGTGGCGAACAGCCCGTGCAGCGCGTGGCCGAACTCGTGGAAGAGCGTCGTCACCTCGTCCAGGGTCAGCAGCGTCGGAGTACCCGGGGCGGGCTGCGGCACGTTGAGGTTGTTCACGACGATCGGGGTCGTCCCGCGCAGGTGGGACTGCGACACGATCGAGTTCATCCACGCTCCGCCCCGCTTGCTGTCGCGGGTGTAGAGGTCGAGGATGTACAGGCCGAGGTGCGACCCGTCGGCGTCGCTCACCTCGAACACTCGCGCCTGGGGGTGGTATGCGGGCAGGTCCGCACGCTCTCGGAAAGTGATGCCGTAGAGCCGCGTCGCCGCATAGAAGACGCCGTCGTGCAGGACGCGTTCGGCCTCGAACCAGGGTCGCAGCGCGGCGGTGTCGATGTCGAACGTCGCCGCCCGCACCTTCTCGGTGTAGAACGCCCAGTCCGCCGCGCCGATACCTTCCGGAAGGGGCGCTTCCTGCGCAGCGATGCGCACGAGCTCCGACTTCTCGCGCTGCGCGTTGCGGGCGGCGGGCGTCGCGAGGCGACGCAGGAGGTCGGCGACGACCCGCGGGTCGCCGGCCGTCTGATCCGATGTGACGTAGGCGGCGTGCGACGCGAAACCGAGCAATGCGGCGCGTTCGGCTCGGAGGCGGACGATCTCGAGCAGGACCGGGCGGTTGTCGTGCTGGCCGGGGCGGCTGCCGCGCAGCCGCGACGCCTCGAGCACCCGCTCACGACTCGCGCGTCGACGCAGCGAAGCGAGCAGAGGGTGGCCCGTGAAGAGCGTCAGTGTGACGACGAAGCGGCCGGGCATACCGCGGTCGGCGGCCGCTCGCGCGGCGGCGGAGACCTCGCCCTCGCCGAGCCCGTCGAGGTCGGCGACGTCGTCGAAGACCACCGCGAGCTCGTTGGTGTCTGCCAGCAGGTTCTTCTCGAACGTCGTGGTCAGCACCGAGAGCCGGCTGTTCATCTCCGTCAGTCGCGCCTTCGCCTCGTCGTCGAGGGCGGCGCCCGCATGAGTCATCTGCACGAAGCGGCGTTCGACCAGGTACCGCTGCTCCGGGGTGAGGTCCGAGTGGGCGAGGTCGTCGTGCACGCGGCGGACGCGGTCGTACAGGCGGCCGTCGAGCAGGATCCCATCGCTGTGGGCCGACATGAGGGGCGCGAGCTCCTCGTCGATGCGCTGGATCTCGGGGGTGGCATCGGCGGAACTGACGGTGAAGAAGGTGTGCGCCACGTGCGCCAAGAGCCGGCCGCTGCGCTCCCAGGCCTCGATCGTGTTGGCGAAGGTCGGGGCGGCGTCGTCCGTCGCGATCGCCTGGATCTCGGAGCGCTGTTCCTCGAACGCCACCTGGAAGGCGGGCAGGTAATGCTCCGGCCGGATCGCGCGGTAGTCCGGCAGTCCGTGGGGCATCGTCGAGGCGCCGAGCAGAGGGTTGTGGGGATCCGTCATGGCTCTAGCGTAGACCGATGCAGAGAAAGTCTTGCAAAGCGCACGTTGCAAAGATATCTTTGCAGACATGGTCGACGACAAGCCCTCGCTCCCGGACAGCTCGCATGTGCGCACCCTCGACGCGGGCGCGTTGCGAGCGCTCGCTCATCCCATCCGGGTGCAGATCTACGACATCCTCAGTCAGTACGGACCGCAGACCGCCAGCTCGTTGGCGGAGATGACGGGGGAGTCGTCGGGGTCGACGAGTTACCACCTGCGCGCGCTGGCCAAGCACGACCTGATCCGCGAGGTCGAGGGTCGCGGCACCGCGCGCGAGCGGTGGTGGGAGCGTCCCGTCGGCGGGGTGTCGTTCCCGAACCCCGAAGCCGCTCGAACGCCCGCCGGGCGCGCGGCATCGCAGGTCGTCATGAGCGAGTTCCTCGGACGGCGGCACAGTCAGCTGATGAGGTTCGTCGGGACCAGTCTCGACGATGAGCTCGACGCCTGGGCGCAGCACTCGCTCATCGCCACGTCGTCGCTTCGGCTCACCGCGGATCAGCTCGCCGAGGTCTCGAAGCGCGTCCAGGCCGTCATCGACGAGCTCGTCGACGAGTACCGCGTTCGGGACGAAGACGTGCCGGATGACGCGCGCACGGTGTCCCTGCGTGCCGACGTCTTCCCGCTGCCGCTCGAGGGCAACTGACATGGGCAACGCGACGCAGGCGGAGGCCGCCGCCGAGCTCCACTCCGGTCATCCCGTCCCGCTGGGCCGTGACTTCAGCCGCCTGTGGACCGCCGCGGCCTTCAGCAACCTCGCCGACGGCCTCGGTCGCACGGCTGTGCCGCTCATCGCGACGACCCTCACGCGTGATCCTTTGCTCATCTCGCTGCTCGCGGCGGCGGCGTTCGTCCCGTGGCTCGTGTTCGGCGTTCCCGCCGGTGTCGTCGTCGACCGATTCGACCGGCGGCGCGTCATGGCGCTCGCCAACGGCATCCGCGGGTTCGCCGCGATCGGGTTGGCGGTGCTGACGGCGACCGGCCGCCTCGACATCGTCTGGCTGCTGATCGGCACGCTGATCTTCGGATTCGGCGAGACGCTGTTCGACAACGCGACGAACGCGGTCATTCCCGGCTTGGTGCGCCGCAACCAGCTCGAACGGGCGAACGGGCGCATCCAGGCCGCGCAGATCACGATCGACAGCTTCCTCGCCCAACCGGCGGCCGGGCTGCTGTTCGCGGTCTCGTTGGCATTGCCCCTGTGGAGCGGGGCCGTGGGGTATCTCGTGCCCATCGCGCTCGCGCTCCTGCTGCCGATCGGCGCCGCGCGTGCGTCCCGATCGCTCGACGCGGCGGCACCGGTCGGTGAGACGGTCGCGGCGGTGTCGCCCGAGCCGGTGGCCGTCGCCCCGGCGCCCACGCCGCTACCGGCCCGCGAGGCGATGAGCTACCTCTGGAAGCATCGGTTCCTCCGGGCCCTGGTGGTGTTCACATCCGTGGTGGGCTGCGCCTTCGCGTTCGCCCAGGCCCCGACGCTGCTGTACTTCCTCGATGTGCACGGCGTCCACGAGGCGGCGATCGGGTTCGTGACCGCCGGTGTCGGGATCGGGGCCCTCGCCGGCTCGCTCACCGCGGCTCGGCTCGTGGAGCGCTGGGGGCGGGGGATCGTGATGTGGTCGGCGAATCTCGTCGCTGCGGGATGCATGCTGGGCGTCGCCGTGGCCCCGCACGTTGTGCTGGCGATTGCCGCCTACGCCGGCATGGCGTTCGCCGTGTCCGTCTGGAACGTCCCGTGGGGCGCGTTGCGACAGCAGATCATCCCGCCGGCGCTGTTCGGGCGCACTCTCGGGATCATCCGCACGCTGACGTGGGGACTGTTCCCGGTGGCGACCGTCCTCGGAGGCGTCGTCGCGACCGCCGACCTGCGGTTGCCGTTCGTCGTCGCCGGCGTCGTCTGCGTGGTCGCGACACTCGCGTGCACGCGGCTGCTGCTGTCGGCGAGCCGGTACGCCTCGACCGGGGCATGACGCGGGCCCCGGTCGATCAAGCGCGACTCAGAAGGTGTCGTCGTCGATCTGTCCGACGACGGCCCGGCCCGTCGCATCGAGCGAGACGACTGCCCCGTTCTCGAGTTCGGCGACGGGTCGCCCCTCGAGCCAGGTGAGCGTCCACTTCGGCCGCGGGTCGACCTCGATGAGGCGGTCGACCTGGCCGATCTGCTCGTGCAGGGCCTCCGGCACCGACGCGGGGATCGCGCCGCCACTGGTCCAGCGGGTACCGAGTCTCATGTCATGCCTCCTGGGGAGCGAGCTCGACGCGCTCGACGACGAGATCGCCTTCACCGTCGAGCAGTTCCAGCTCGGCGATGCGGCCGACGGCCTTGAGGTCGCCCTCGGCCTGCCGCAGGCGCCCGACCGTCGCGGCGTCGGCGCGCAGGGTCAGGATCGTCACGGGGGTCTTCTGCGAGGCTTTCGCCTCGGTCTTCGCGCGGCGGATGCCGATGAGCGCGGCGCTCGCGGCGGTGAGGATCGCCGGGTCGCCGTCGATGCCGCGCGGCTGCGGCCATTCGGCCACGTGCACGGAGCCCTCTTCGAACCACGACCACGCCTCTTCGGCCGCGAACGCGAGCACGGGTGCCAGCAGGCGCAGCAGCGAGGACAGGGCCAGCCGCAGCGCGAGGGCGGCGGAGGCCTGGCCGCTGTCGGCCTGGTTGTAGGCGCGCTCCTTCACGAGCTCGAGGTAGTCGTCGCAGAACGTCCAGAAGAACGCCTCGGTGACCTCCAGCGCGCGCGCATGGTCGTAGGCCTCGTACGCCCGCGTGGCGTCGGCGATCACCCGGTCGAGTGTCGCGAGCATCGCCGCATCGAGGGCGTGGGTGACGCGAGCGCCCTCGGGGACGGGGAACGAAAGCACGAACTTCGCCGCGTTCAGCACCTTGATGGCGAGGCGGCGGCCGATCTTGACCTGGGTGGGGTTCTGCGGGTCGAACGCGGCGTCGGATCCGAGTCGGCTGGATGCCGCCCAGTAGCGGACCGCATCGGTGCCGTGCTGGGCGAGGATGTCGGCGGGCGTTACGACGTTGCCCTTCGACTTCGACATCTTCTTGCGGTCGGGGTCGACGATGAAGCCCGAGATCGCGGCATCCGACCAGGGCGCCCGTCCGTCCTCGAGCGCGCTGCGCAGCATCGTCGAGAACAGCCACGTGCGGATGATGTCCTGGCCCTGCGGGCGCAGGTCGAACGGCGCGACCAGGTTCCACAGCTCGTCGTCGCGCTGCCATCCGCCGGCGAGCTGCGGCGTCAGCGACGACGTGGCCCAGGTGTCGAAGATGTCGCGCTCGGCGTCGAAGCCGCCGGGCACGCCGCGCTGGTCTTCGGTGTAGCCGGACGGCACATGCGTGGTGGGGTCGACCGGCAGCTGCGACAGCTCGGGCGTGATGACCCGGCCGTAGTCCCGCTCGCCGTTCTCGTCGAGGCCGTACCAGACCGGGATCGGCACGCCGAAGAACCGCTGACGCGAGACGAGCCAGTCTCCCGTGAGGCCGTTGGTCCAGTTCTCGTAGCGGACGCGCATGAAGTCGGGGTGCCACGACATCCCCTGGCCCAGCTCGATGAGTCGGTCGCGCAGCTCTTCGTCACGCGCACCGTTGCGGAGGTACCACTGTCGGGTCGAGACGATCTCGAGCGGGCGGTCGCCCTTCTCGAAGAACTTCACCGGGTGGGTGAACGGCTTCGACACCTCGAGCAGCTCTCCCGACTCCTCGAGCAGCTCGACGATGCGCTTCTTCGCGCTGAAGACCGTCTTGCCGGCGAGCTCGGCGTAGGCCGCGCGAGCGGTCTCGCCGACGATGACGTCGGGAGCGTCGGCGAGGATGCGGCCGTCGGCGCCGAGGATGGTGCGGTTGGGCAGGTCGAGCTCGCGCCACCAGATGATGTCGGTGACGTCGCCGAAGGTGCAGATCATCGCGATGCCCGAGCCCTTGTCCTGCTGCGCGAGAGGGTGCGCCAGGACGGGAACCTCGACATCGAACAGCGGCGTGCGCACCGTCTGGCCGAAGTAGGGCTTGTAGCGCTCGTCGTCGGGGTTGGCCACCAGCGCCACGCACGCCGGGAGGAGCTCGGGACGGGTGGTCTCGATGTGGATGTCGCCGGTTCCGTCGGTCTTGTGGAAGGCGATGCGGTGGTACGAGGCCTGCTGGTCGCGGTCCTCGAGCTCGGCCTGGGCGATGGCGGAGCGGAAGTCGATGTCCCACAGGGTGGGCGCGAGCGCCTGATACGCCTCGCCGCGCTCGAGGTTGCGGAGGAAGGCCAGCTGGCTCGTGCGGATCGTCTCGTCCGAGATCGTGCGGTAGGTCTGGGTCCAGTCGACCGACAGCCCGAGCTGACGGAAGAGCGACTCGAACTGCTTCTCGTCTTCGAGCGTCAGCTTCTCGCAGAGCTCGATGAAGTTGCGTCGGCTGATCGGCACCTGATCGGCTGCCCGGCTCGACTTGTTGTCGCCGCCCTCGAACGGCGGGACGAACGACGCGTCGTACGGGAGTGTCGGGTCGCATCGCACGCCGTAGTAGTTCTGCACGCGCCGCTCCGTCGGCAGGCCGTTGTCATCCCAGCCCATCGGGTAGAACACGCTCTTGCCGCGCATGCGCTCGAAGCGCACCTTCAGATCGGTGTGCGTGAACGAGAACACGTGCCCGATGTGCAGCGACCCGGATGCCGTCGGCGGCGGTGTGTCGACCGAGAAGACGCCGGCGCGGCCGGACTCGGCTGCGCGCGCGCGGTCGAACAGGTAGGTGCCCTGCTCCGCCCACGCGGCATCCCACTTGTTCTCGAGGCCTTCGAGAGCGGGCTTGTCGGGGATCTGCGCGGACATCGGGACTCCTCGGCGATATGTGCGGCACTGTGTGAGCGTGCCTGAGTGTGGGATCACCCGAGTCTACTCGGCGGGGCGCGACAGCCGCGCCCCGCCGAGGCTCAGAACGCGGCTTCGATGGTGGCGTTGCCGTCGATGATCTCGCGCACCTCGTCGCTCGTGAAAGCGTCGATCAGGGCGCGGGTCGCGTCGGAGTCGGCGTCGTCGGAAGGGACGACGAGCTGGAGCGCGAACCGGTCGTCGAGCTCGGTCAGCAGACCGTCCTCCTGCGGCGTGAGGCCGAGGGCGGCGATGTGCGAGGGCCACTGGAACACGAGGTCCGCCTCGTCGTAGGCCGTGTTGAGCTGGTTGATCTCGAGCGAGAGGAACTCGAGGTTCTTCGGGTTCTCGGCGATGTCGTCGAGCGTGGCGGCATACGGGTCGACGCCGCTCGTGAGCGTGATGATGTCGGCGTCGGCCAGCAGCTTCAGTGCGCGCGCGGTGTTGGACGAATCGTTCGGGATGGCGACGGTCGCGCCGTCGGGCAGCTCGGTGATGTCGCCCAGCGTCTTGGAGTAGAAGGCGATGACAAAGTTGTAGACGGGCTGCACCGCCTCGAGCGAGGCGTCGTTCTTGGTGTTGAACTCGGTCATGTACGGCTCGTGCTGCGAGAAGTTCGCGTCGATGTCGCCGGCGGCAAGCATGTTGTTGATCGTGACGTAGTCCGACACCTCGACGAGTTCGATCTCGTAGCCGTCGGCGATCGCGTCGCCGGCCGCCTCGACGATGTCGGTCGCGGGAGCCGTGACCGCGCCGACGCGCAGGGTGACGGGGGCGGAACCGGCGTCGCCCTCACCGGCCGACGACGCGCATCCGGCGAGCAGGCCGGCGGCGGCGACGGTCGCGACGGCGGCCAGGGTCAGGCGTGAGCGGAGCGAGCGAATGGGCATGATGTTCTCCTCGTGGGATGGGGACGGGGGGGAAGAGGGTGGGCGCGACGGGAAGTCACCGGTGGTCGAGGCGCAGCGAGAGGCGGTGCCCGGCGGACTGGATGACGAGAACGACGACCAGGATGACGCCGATCGTGAAGTACATCAGCGGGTAGTCGTATTCCTGATAGCCGTAGCGGAGGGCGAAGTCGCCGATGCCCCCGCCGCCGACGACGCCGAGCACCGTCGAGTACGACAGCAGGCTGATCGTCGCCGACGTCAGCGCGTAGACGAGGCCGGGGAACGCCTCGGGTAGCAGGAAGCGCAGCACCGTCTGCCGCAGCGTGGCACCGATCGTGACGGCGACACGGGGGATGCCGGGCGGGATCTCCCGCAGGATCTGCTCGACGAGCCGGGCGTAGATCGCCACGGCGACGAAGCACAGCGAGAAGGTCGCAGCCGGCGTGCCGAAGGTGGTGCCGTACACGAGCCGTGTGACGGGCACGAGGAAGACGACCAGCAGGAGGAACGGGAAGGAGCGGACGATGTTGATGAAGAGATTGCCCACCCACCACACCAGCCGGTTCTGGGCGACACCACCGCGGCGGGTGAGGTAGACGAGCATGCCGAGCGGCAGTCCGATGACGATCGCTGCCGCGAGCGACACGACGAGCATGTACCCGGTCTGCGCGAGCGCCTCGAGCAGGTCGTCGCCGCGCCGGGCGAGCGAGTCGGCGAGGGCGTTCACGCCCCGAGCTCCCGTCGCGCGCGGTCGAGGTACGTGCCCTGCTCGCGCTCGACGGCTCCGGTGACCGGGAGCACCTCGCGAAGCGCGCCGGACTCGAACAGTGCCACGCGGTCGCAGACGCGGCGGACGACGCCCAGGTCATGCGTGACGACGACGATCGTCGTGCCGAAGCGCTCGCGTGCCTCGCGCAGCAGCGCCAGGACTCCGTCGGTGGTCGTGGCGTCGAGCGACGAGGTCGGCTCGTCGCACAGGAGCAGTCGCGGGCGCGAGACGAGGGCGCGAGCGATGCCCACGCGCTGGCGCTGGCCCCCGCTGAGCTGAGCCGGGTAGGCATCGGCGCGCGTGTCCAGGCCGACGAATCGCAACGCCTGGGCGACGCGCTCACGGTGATCCGCGCGCTCGTCACGGCTCGGCCGCCCCTGCTCGAGGGCGAGGGGCAGGGCGACGTTCTGCCGCACGGTGCGGTTGGACAGCAGGTGAACGCCCTGGAAGACGACGCCGAGGCTCCGCCGAAGCGTTCGCAGGTCGCCGGGCGACAGCCGAGCGGGGTCCTGGCCCAGCACCCGGACAGTGCCGCTCGTCGCGGTCAGCTCTCCCGTGAGGAGCCCGAGCAGCGTGCTCTTGCCCGCGCCGCTCTCGCCGATGACGCCGAAGATCTCGCCCTCCGACACGGTGAGGTCGACGCCCGCGAGGGCGCGCGTGCCGCCGGGATAGGTGACGTCGACGCCGCTGAGAGCGACCGGGTGGTCGAGGGTGGGCACGGCGGCATCCTCCGGATAGTTGGACGACGTTCAACTATAGTCGCGGTATGACTGTCCGGTACCGCATGTCCGCGTTCAACGACGATGGAGGCACCGGCGTGAGCCGCGTGCCCGGTGGTCTGAGCGTCGCAGTGTCGAACCCGCTCCAGCCGGGTCACGACCCGGAGGCGAGCAACCCCGAGCAGCTGCTCGCCCTCGCCTGGGCGACGTGCCTCAACGCCACGGCGCAGGCAGTGGTGCGGGGCGCGCACCGGACGGCTGTCCGCGTCGAGGTGGAGATGCGCGATGCGGAGGGTCGCGGCGGCTTCGAGTTCGTCGCGACCGCATTCGTTTCGGGCGAGGGGCTGAGCGAGGCCGAAGCCGCCGACCTGGCGGCTGCCGCACACGCCCGGTGCCCGGTGTCGCGCCTGCTGCACGACGCTCCGACGGTCAGCGTGCGCTCGGAGGGGTGGGCGTCGGACTGATCGTCGCGACGCTCCCGTTCAGCGGTCGACGGCGAAGCCGAGGTGGGGCATGTCGACGCCGCGGTAGCGCACGATGAAGCGGCGTCGCACGCTCATCCCCAGCCGGATGGCGACGTTCATCGAGGCCAGGTTCGTGTCGCGCACCTTGGCCCAGATGGTGTCGGCGTCGAGTTCGCGGAACGCCCAGTCGCGCGCCGCGGTCGCCGCCTCGGTGGCGTAGCCGCGGTGCCAGTAGTCCCGGTTGAACAGGTAACCCACCTCGAGGACCTCGTCGTCGTCGATCCGCTGCCGGGTGATGCCGCATTGGCCGATCATTCCGGCGCCGGGCAGGTCGACCGCCCACAGGCCGAACCCGTCGTCCTCGTAACGCTGGAGATTGCGTTCGAGCCACTGGGCGCTCTCGTCGTCGTCGAAAGCACCCTCGTACGCGGTCATCACGATCGGGTCCGAGAGGATCGCCCGCAACGGGGACAGATCGTCCGAGGTCATCCGGCGCAGGACGAGGCGCGACGTCGTGGCGATCATCGCGGCATCCGTTCGTCTCGCGCATCGTCGCGCACCTCGATCCCGAGGGCCTGTGCGAGGGCCGCCGCGTGCGCCTCGGCCTGCCGGAGCGACACGGTCGCGTTGCGCAGCGCCCGGACGTCGGTGAATGCGAGAGCATCGAGACCGCGCAGGTCGAGGTCGGTGCCGCGCAGCTCGCGGGTGTCGAACTCGTCGACCGTCGTGCCGGCGAACTGCACGCGCTCGAGCGTCGAGCCGGGGGCATCGAGAGTCCCGATGCGGCAGTCGACGAACCGCACGTCGCGCAGGATCGCCGCCGGCGCTGACAGGTAGTCGATGCGGACGCCGCGCACCTCGACGCCGTCCCACCGGGCACGTCCGGCATCGAGCGTCCCGAGACGTCCGCCGACGAGGGTCACGGTGCGCCAAGCGCCATCGCGCGCGACGAGCTCGGCAGCCGAGACATCGCCGATGTGCACATCGCTCAGGATGCCGCCGGTCAGTTCGATCCGATCGACGGATGCCGCGCTGAGCGAGCTCTCGCTCAGACGGGCATGCGCGCCGTCGGCGCTCCCGGCCTCGATGCCGATCGCGGCGCCCGTGAGGTCGGCGTGGCGTGCGAGGCGGCCGGAAACGAGGTGGCGGGGGAGGTCGGGGGCCGTGATGCGGGGCGGAGCGGGATGAGAGCGCGGGCGGGCCATGCTTTCAGCGTAGGACGCCGGTATGATGGGGCGATCAGCACCGATCCGGCCATCACCGGGGAGCTCTCGGAAGAACGGCGGACATCCGCTCAGTAGAACCGAGCGGGGCAGGCCCGTCACAGCCGCTGGGAGAGTGGCCCTCCGGGGCAAGCGGGGTGGTACCGCGGTCGCACGATCGTCCTCGCAGGAAGTCCGACCCTGCGAGAGAAGCCATGACGTACCCCCAGTCCTCTGCTTTCGGCCCCGCCGCCGACAGCGTCGTCCCCAGCCCTCGGTTCCCCGACGTCGAGCGCGACGTGCTCGCCTTCTGGGAGCGCGACGACACCTTCCGGGCCTCGATCGAGCGCCGCGAGGGCGCACCGGAGTGGGTGTTCTACGACGGTCCTCCCTTCGCGAACGGTCTGCCGCACTACGGGCACCTGCTCACCGGGTACGCGAAGGACGTCTTCCCGCGGTTCCAGACCATGCGCGGCAAGAAGGTCGATCGCGTGTTCGGGTGGGACACGCACGGTCTGCCGGCCGAGCTCGAGGCGATGAAGCAGCTCGGGATCACCGAGAAGAGCGAGATCGAGCAGATGGGCATCGCGGCCTTCAACGACAAGGCGCGGTCGTCGGTGCTCGAGTACACGCGCGAGTGGGAGGACTACGTCACCCGCCAGGCGCGCTGGGTGGACTTCGAACGCGGCTACAAGACGCTCGACACCGGCTTCATGGAGTCGGTCCTCTGGGCGTTCAAGGAACTCTGGGACAAGGACCTCGCCTATGAGGGACACCGGGTGCTCCCGTACTGCTGGCGCGATGAGACGCCCCTGTCCAACCACGAGCTGCGCATGGACGACGACGTCTACAAGATGCGCCAGGACCCCTCGGTCACGGTCACCTTCCCCTTCGTCGGTCAGAAGGCCGAATCGCTCGGCCTGACCGGCGTGCGGGCGCTCGCCTGGACCACGACGCCCTGGACGCTGCCGACCAACCTCGCGCTCGCCGTGGGCCCCGACATCGACTACGTCGTGGTGCCCGGCGGCCCGGCCGGAGCCGCGGACGTGCACGTCGACCGCGTCGAGGCGGACGCCCACCGCTACCTCCTGGCCGCCGACCTCCTCGCGGGGTACGCCAAGGACCTCGGCTACCCCGACGCCGAGCAGGCCCGGGCGGCGGTCGAGCGGACGGTGCGGGGCGCCGACCTGGCGGATGTCCAGTACCACCGGCTGTTCGACTACTACGCGGATGCCGACACGTGGGGCACCGGGTCGGCCTGGCGCGTCCTCGTCGACGACTACGTCACGACCACCGACGGCACCGGCATCGTCCATCAGGCGCCCGCCTACGGTGAGGACGACCAGCGTGTCACCGCGGCCGCCGGCATCCCTCTCATCATGAGCCTCGACGACGGTGGGCGCTTCCTGCCCCAGGTCACCGATGTCGCGGGCGAGCTCTGGATGGACGCCAATCGGCCGCTCATCCGGCTGCTCAAGGGCGAGGGGCGCCTGCTGCGCGAGGCGAGCTACGAGCACTCCTACCCGCACTGCTGGCGGTGCCGCAATCCTCTGATCTACAAGGCCGTGTCGAGCTGGTTCGTCCGGGTGACGGCCATCAAGGACCGGCTGCTCGAGCTGAACGAGCAGATCACGTGGGCGCCCGAGAACGTCAAGCACGGTCAGTTCGGCAAATGGCTCGAAGGGGCCCGCGACTGGTCGATCAGCCGCAACCGCTTCTGGGGTTCTCCGATCCCCGTCTGGAAGAGCGACGACCCCGAGTACCCGCGCGTCGACGTCTACGGCTCGCTCGCCGACATCGAGCGCGACTTCGGTCGGCTGCCCCGCAATGAACAGGGCGAAGTCGACCTGCACCGGCCGTTCATCGACGAGTTGACGCGCCCGAACCCCGACGACCCGACCGGCCGATCGACCATGCGCCGCATCGAGGACGTGTTCGACGTCTGGTTCGACTCGGGCTCGATGCCCTACGCGCAGGTGCACTACCCGTTCGAGAACCGGCAGTGGTTCGACGAGCACGCCCCGGCGGACTTCATCGTCGAGTACATCGGTCAGACGCGCGGCTGGTTCTACGTCATGCACGTCCTCTCGGGTGCGCTCTTCGACCGTCCGGCTTTCTCCGGCGTCGCCTGTCACGGGATCGTCCTCGGCAGCGACGGCCAGAAGATGTCGAAGTCGCTGCGGAACTACCCCGACGTCTCGGAGGTGTTCGATCGCGACGGCTCCGACGCGATGCGCTGGTTCCTCATGGGCTCGTCGGTGCTGCGGGGCGGCAACCTCGTCGTCACCGAGGAGGGGATCCGCGCCGGGGTGCGCGAGTTCCTGCTGCCGCTGTGGAACACGTGGTACTTCTTCGCGACCTACGCCAACGCCGCCGGCGGCCCGAACGGCGGGGGCTACGAGGCGACCTGGCGCACCGATTCCACCAACGTGCTCGACCGCTACATCCTCGCGCTGACCGGCGACCTCGTGCGCGATGTCGCCCGCGACCTCGAGGCGCTGGACTCGACGATGGCGGCGGCCAAGCTGCGCGACTTCGCCGAGGCGCTGACCAACTGGTACATCCGCCGCTCGCGCGACCGCTTCTGGGAGGGGGCGCGTCCGGGCGACGCGTCTTCGACGGAAGCGTTCGACACGCTGTACACGGTGCTCGAGACACTGACCCGCGTCGCGGCGCCGCTGCTGCCGCTGGTCAGCGAGCGGGTGTGGCAGGGTCTGACCGGCGGGCGCAGCGTCCACCTCGAGTTCTGGCCCGACGCCGACGCCTTCGCCCCCGGCGCCGACATCCGTGCGGCCATGGACGCCGTGCGCGAGGTGTCGTCGGTGGCGAACGCCCTGCGCAAGAAGGAGGGCAAGCGGGTGCGGCTGCCGCTGCCGCAGCTCACGGTCGCCGTCTCGGACGCGGCCTCGCTCGCCCAGTTCGAGGACATCCTGCGCGACGAGCTCAACGTCAAGCAGATCGCCCTCGCCGAGCTGGCGGACGACCTCGCGGCCTCGTACGGCATCAGCCAGCGCCTGTCGATCAACGCGCGCGCGGCCGGTCCCCGCCTGGGCAAGCAGGTGCAGCACGTCATCGCCGGGGCGCGCTCCGGGCTCTGGGAGGAACGGGACGGCGTCGTCGTCGTCGACGGTGTGGCTCTCGAGCCGGGCGAGTACGACCTGACGCTCGAAGCGGGCGGCGTCGCGGAGGGCACGGCGATCGCTCTGCTCTCGGGCGGGGGCTTCGTTCTGCTCGACACGACGACGACGCCTCAGCTCGAGGCGGAGGGCCTCGCGCGGGACGTCGTCCGCGCCGTGCAGGACACGCGCAAGGCGGCGGGCTTCGATGTCAGCGACCGGATCCGGCTCGTGCTGGCACTCGAGGATGCGGACGACGCGGCCGCGCTGCGGTCGGCCTTCGACGCGGCGGATGTCGCGGGCGAGACTCTCGCGGTCGCGCACGACGTCGTCGACGGCACGGAGGTGGGCGAAGCCGAACACGTCGGCGACTTCGCCGCAGGAACATTCGCGAACCGGGGCGCGTTCCGCGTCGCCGTCTCGCGCGTCTCGGAGGGAACCGCATGACCGATCAGGCCCGCGCGGACGCGGTCTACGCCGCGCTGCTGGAGCGCCAGGGCGAGCAGTGGGTGCAGCCGCGCATCGAGCGCACGCGCCGCGTGCTCGAGCTGCTCGACGACCCGCAGCGCACCTATCGCGTCGTGCATGTCACGGGGACCAACGGCAAGACGTCGACGAGCCGCATGATCGAGAGCCTGGTGCGTGCCCATGGGCTGCGGACCGGGCTCTTCACGAGCCCGCACCTCGAGCGGTTCACCGAGCGAATCATGGTCGACGGCGAGCCGATCGCGGATGCCGCCGTGGCCGAGGCTTGGGAGGAGATCGAGCCGTTCGTCGACCTGGTCGACGCCGAGTTGACGGCCGCCGGCGACGCACCGCTGACCTTCTTCGAGCTGCTCACGGTGCTCGCGTTCGTCGCGTTCGCCGACGCCCCGGTCGATGTCGCGGTGATCGAGGTCGGCATGGGCGGCACGTGGGACTCCACCAACACGGCCGACGGCGACGTCGCGGTCATCGGTCCCGTCGCCCTCGATCACGCGGACCGCTTGGGCGAGACGGTCGGTGAGATCGCCGCCGTCAAGGCCGGGATCATCAAGCCGGGCGCAGCCGTCGTCTCGGCGGCTCAGGCGCCGGAGGCCGCCGCCGCGATCCGCGCGCGGGCGGCGGAGGTGTCGGCCACGCTCGGATTCGCCGGCGACGACTTCGCCCTGACGGCTCACAGCCTCGCCGTGGGCGGACAGCAGGTGAGTGTCCGCGGCCGTGCCGGCGAGTACCCCGAGCTCTACCTGCCGCTGTACGGCTCGCACCAGGCCGACAACGCGGCGCTGGCGGTGGCCGCGGTCGAGGCGCTCATCGGCTCCGAGGATCAGCCGCTGCACGCGGAGGTCGTCGCCGACGGCCTCGGCGCCGTGACGTCGCCCGGTCGTCTGCAGCTGCTCGGCGTCGCGCCCACCGTCCTCGTCGACAGCGCGCACAACCCGCACGGCGCCCGTGCGCTCGCGAGTGCGCTGCGCGAATCGTTCGACTTCGACGAGTGGGGCGTCGTCCTCGGCGTCCTCGGCGACAAGGATGCCGCGGGCATCGTGGATGAGCTGGCTCCGGTCGCCGCCCACGTGTTCGCCACGGCGCCCGACTCGGAGCGGGCGTCCGAGCCGACGTTGGTCGCCGATCTCGCGGAGGAGCGCGGACTCGCCGTCACCGAGCACCGCGACCTCGTCGAGGCGGCCGAGGCCGCCCGCGAATGGGCGGCGTCGGGCGAGCGCCGCGCCGTCGTCATCGCGGGATCGGTCGTCCTGGCGGGAGAGGCGATCGCGCTCGCGTCGGCGGAGGACTGGAAGTCCGGGTGGCAGGAGTGAGTGAGCCCCGCCCGCGCCGTCGCCGGGGAGCGGCCGAATCGCTCGGCTCGGTGGTGCTGGGGTTCGAGTCGATCGTCGTGTTCCTCGGGGGACTGACGGTGTACGGGCTGTCGGCGCTGCCGGCATCCGTCCCGTCCTGGTGGGGCGTCGTCGCGGGATCCGTGCTCGCGGTGGGGATGATCGTCACCGCCGGGTTGCTGCGCCACCGGTGGGGGATCGCCCTCGGCTGGGCGCTGCAGCTCGTCCTGGCGCTCGGGGTGTTCCTCGTTCCGGCGCTCGGACTGGTCGCCCTCGTTTTCGGTGCCATGTACGCGTATGCGACCATCAAGGGGGCTGCCCTCGACCGGCGCAACGCCGCCCTCGCAGCCGACGAATCGAACGGAGACTGACATGCCCATCGAAGAGACCCTCGTCCTCGTCAAGCCGGACGGCGTGGCTCGCGGCCTCACGGGCGCGATCCTGGCCCGCATCGAGGCGAAGGGGTACGCCCTCGTCGACGTCCGCCTCGTCGAGCCCGACCGCGAGCGGCTCGAGAAGCACTACGCCGAGCACGCCGGCAAGCCCTTCTACGAGCCCCTGCTCGAGTTCATGCAGAGCGGGCCGTCGGTGGCGATCCGCCTCGCCGGCAACCGCGTCATCGAGGGTTTCCGATCGCTGGCCGGCACGACCGACCCCACGACGGCCGCTCCCGGCACGATCCGCGGCGACTTCGGTCGCGACTGGGGTCTCGCCGTGCAGCAGAACCTCGTGCACGGCTCGGACAGCCCCGAGTCGGCCGCGCGCGAACTGGAGATCTGGTTCGGCTGATCCCGAACCTCTGCGGCATCCGGCCCGCGAGTCAGCGCACGGCGCCGGCTCGCGGGCTTCGTCGTCAGAGGAAGCCGATCCAGTCGAGACGGACCTGCGCGACGACGGCGATTGCGACGTAGCTCAGCACCGCCATGAGCGGCACCCACGCGATGAGACCGGCGGCGGCCGACCGGGCACGGCGGGGCACCGGTATGACGCCGGATCGCAGCAGGTGCAGGGTGACGGCGTAGAAGGTCGGGATGGTGACGAACCACGTCACCATGCACCAGGGGCACAGGGTGCCCAGGACGAAGATGCTCTGGGAGATCAGCCAGACGACGAAGCCGAACGCGAGGGCGATACCCGCCCAGAAGGCCAGCCAGAACCAGCGCGAGAACCGGGCGCCCGCGAGGATGGCTGCGCCCACGACGATCGGCGCCACCCAGCCGGTGACCCCGAGCAGCGGGTTGGGGAACCCGAAGACCGATCCCTGCCACGAGGTTAGGTTCGCGCCGCACTGCACGACCAAGTTGAAGTCGCATGAGGCGGTGGCGGTCGAGTCCTGCAGAAGGTGGATGCGCTCGGTCGTGAGCGCGAACGCCGCGATCCACCCGATGACGCCCGCCACGATCAGCCAGACGGCCAGGAAGACGGGGCGCGCGCGAGTGCTGGAAGCGGACATGAGGGCGATTATCGCACCGGCGTCGATGGCCCCGCCGCGAGCGCGCGCAGCCCCGCGTCCCACAGCCCGACGCCGGTAGTGCGATAATGGTCGTCGATGCTCGTTCGCAGCCGCGCTGCGCCAGTGCATCACGAGAGACTTCGGGCAATGGCTGCCCACGCAGGCCGCGCCGAGAGCCGGCTGCACACCGAGTGAGTTCGCGGCTCGTCCTTCCGGGAGCGACGCCGCCAGAGATGTGCCGGGTGGCGCGCGGTGCCGCCCGAAGAGGAGTACGCCAGTGATGGCCGATGATCGCAACGACAATCCGACCGCCGATGACGCTTCGGCGCCCGTCGACCCCGCCGCCGCCGAGCTCGCCGACGCGGTGACCTCGATCGACGCTGTCGAGGAGCACATCGACAGCGGACGTGCCTCCGACGACACGCAGCCCGCGACGTCGTCACCCGACGAGGCGGCCCCGGAACTCTCGGGGAACGACGAGGATGCCGCGTCACCCGCGGACCCGGATCCGGTCGCAGACCCCGAGCCGGTCACGGAGTCGGAGCCGGCGGAGCAGCCCGAGCCGGACGCAGACCCCGAGCCGACCGCAGAGCCCGAGCCGGCTGCCGCCCCCGAGCCGACCGCTGAGCCCGAGCCGGCCGCCGCCCCCGAGCCCGAGACGGAGACGGCGGAGCAGTCCGAGCCCGAGCAGAGCGCCGCTCCCGCGAAGCCCGAGCCGCTCACAGCCGTCTCGCTCGGACTGCTGCCGGCCGACTTCGTCTCGGCCGTCTCGACCGAGCTGCACTTCTACGCTCCCGAGATCACGCCGCTGCCGCCGCGCATCGACGAGGTAGACGACGACGCATTCTCCGGCGGCGGCACCTCGAGCGCCCGTCGCCGCGGCCGGCGCCGCGGGGGAGCGAGTGCGGACGAGACCCCCGAGCCGGCTCCGCGTCAGCGCGCCGTCGAGCTCATCACCGAGCCGCAGCGCATCAAGGGCTCCACCCGGCTCGAAGCCAAGAAGCAGCGTCGCCGGGACGGTCGCGAGGCGGGTCGTCGGCGCACTGTCGTCACCGAGGCCGAGTTCCTGGCGCGACGCGAGGCGGTCGACCGCGTCATGATCGTGCGCTCGAAGAACGGCCGCATCCAGATCGCCGTCCTCGAGGACAACGTGCTCGTCGAGCACTACGTCGCGCGCAACCAGGACGCCTCGCTCATCGGCAACGTCTACCTCGGACGCGTGCAGAACGTGTTGCCCAGCATGGAGGCGGCGTTCGTCGACATCGGCCGGGGCCGCAACGCCGTCCTGTACTCCGGCGAGGTCGACTGGGATGCCGTCGAGACCGGCAACCAGCCGCGACGCATCGAGCTGGCGCTCAAGTCGGGTGACCGCGTGCTGGTCCAGGTGACCAAGGACCCCGTCGGCCACAAGGGCGCGCGACTGACGAGCCAGATCTCGCTTCCGGGCCGCTACCTCGTGTACGTGCCCGGCGGCGCGATGAACGGCATCTCGCGCAAACTTCCCGACACCGAGCGCGCGCGCCTCAAGCGCATCCTCAAGGAGGTGCTGCCCGAGTCGAGCGGCGTCATCGTGCGCACCGCGGCCGAGGGCGCGACCGAGGAGCAGCTGACGCGCGACGTGCAGCGCCTGACCTCGCAGTGGGAGCACATCAGCTCGCAGCTCGAGAAGATCCAGGCGCCTGCGCTGCTGCACTCCGAGCCCGACCTGCTCGTCAAGATCGTCCGCGACGTGTTCAACGAGGACTTCTCGCGCATGCTCATCCAGGGCGACGAGGCGCACGCGACGATCACCTCTTACCTCACTGGCGTCGCCCCGGACCTGCTCGAGCGGGTCGAGAAGTACGAGGACGAACAGGACCCGTTTGACGCCTTCCGCGTCACGGAGCAGATCGAGAAGGCCCTCGACCGCAAGGTATGGCTGCCCTCGGGCGGCTCGCTCGTCATCGACCGCACCGAGGCGATGACCGTGGTCGACGTGAACACCGGCAAGTTCGTCGGCTCCGGCGGCAACCTCGAAGAGACGGTCACGAAGAACAACCTCGAAGCGGCGGAGGAGATCGTCCGCCAGCTGCGCCTGCGCGACATCGGCGGCATCATCGTCGTCGACTTCATCGACATGGTGCTGGAGTCCAACCGCGACCTCGTACTGCGGCGGCTCATCGAGTGCCTCAGCCGTGACCGGACGAAGCACCAGGTCGCCGAGGTCACCTCGCTCGGTCTCGTCCAGATGACGCGCAAGAAGCTCGGCCTGGGGCTGCTCGAGACCTTCAGCGAGGCGTGCGACGTCTGCGCGGGCCGCGGCGTCATCGTCCACCACGACCCGGTCGTCAAGCACCGCGGTGGCGCGGGGCAGAACGGCGGCAATGGCTCGTCGCGTCGAGGCGGGCGTGGCGCCGGCAACACGCCGCCGGCTCCTGCGAACGGCGGCACGCACGTCATCACCGAGGGTGCGAAGTCCGCGCTCGCGCAGATCGCGGCCTCGACCATTCAGCCTTCCGCGGCCGACGAGGATGCCGAGCTGGCCGCTCCGGTCGCCGACGTCGAGCTCGCGCCCGTCGAGCGGCCCAAGAAGCCGCGTCGCAAGAAGTCCGAGGCGAAGGGTCCGCGCACCGAGAAGGATCTGCTGCTCGACTCGGTGCTGAATGCCCTGCCCGAGCCGAAGGCCCCCGGCCAGGGCCGCGGCCGCCGCCGCGTGACGACCGCCGCACTCAGCGGCACGCCCGTGTCGGCTGCACCGGTGAGCGACGACTGACGCCGCCGCACCGAACCCCGCGAACGCCGCGGCCCGCGCTCAGCGGCCGCGGCGTTCGCGCGCGGTGACGCGCAGCCCCGAGGCGATGAGCCGGCGGACGAGCTCGTGGCCGGAGACGTGCTCGGCACCGCCAGCGACGAGCCGGTCGAAGGCGGCATCCGGTACGTCGTAATGGTCGAGGTCGAAGCTGCGGGGCGGCAGGTCGTGTCGTCGAGCGAACGCGTGGAGCTCCTCGAGGTCGCTGTCGCTGACCAGGTGCGACCAGAGGCGGCCGTGCGCCGGCCACCGGGGGTCGTCGATGAGGATCGCCATCGTCCGATCCTACGGACGGCCGGGCGGGAGAGGGCTCGGCGCGACACACCATCGCCTCCTTTTGCCGGATGACGCAGCATCCGGTAAAGTGGACCCTTGGTGCAGCGAGTTCGGCGACGACCCGTCACGATACCGTCTCAGCCGCAGGGCCATCTGCGGGATGCGCACCAAGACTTTCCAGTCTCGCAAAGACAATCGGAGCCGTGCGCTCCACAGAAGAAACAGGTGTGAAGTGGTTTACGCAGTTGTGCGCGCCGGCGGCCGTCAGGAAAAGGTCGAGGTCGGCACGATCGTCGTCCTGGACCGTCAGGCGGCTCAGATCGGCGACAAGCTCGAGCTTCCCGCCGTCCTTCTCGTCGACGGCGACGCCGTGACCACCGACGCTGACAAGCTCGCGAAGGTCACGGTCACCGCCGAGGTTCTCGGTGAGGAGCGCGGCCCGAAGATCGTGATCCAGAAGTTCAAGAACAAGACCGGCTACAAGAAGCGCCAGGGCCACCGTCAGGACCTCACGCGCGTCAAGATCACCGGCATCAAGTAAGCCAGGGAGACGCAGAGATGGCACACAAAAAGGGCGCAAGCTCCACCCGTAACGGTCGTGACTCCAACGCACAGCGCCTCGGCGTGAAGCGCTTCGGCGGCCAGGCCGTCCTCGCCGGCGAGATCCTCGTCCGCCAGCGTGGCACGCACTTCCACCCCGGCGCCAACGTCGGCCGTGGCGGCGACGACACTCTGTTCGCTCTCGCAGCAGGCGCTGTCGAGTTCGGCACGAAGGGCGGCCGCAAGGTCGTCAACATCGTGGCGGCCGCCGAGTAATTCGGCTCACACCACTTCGCGGCGAGGGGCGGGCTTCGGCTCGCCCCTCGCCCTGTTTTCAGGAGGCACCGCATGGTGACGTTCGTCGACCGGGTGACGCTGCATCTGCGCGCCGGCAAGGGCGGCAACGGCTGTGTGTCGGTGCGCCGCGAGAAGTTCAAGCCGCTGGCAGGTCCCGACGGGGGCAACGGGGGCAACGGCGGGGATGTCGTCCTCGTCGCCGATCCGCAGGTGACGACGCTCCTGTCGTACCACCACTCGCCGCACCGCTCCGGCGGCAACGGCGGCTTCGGCATGGGGGACAACCGATCGGGCGCCGCCGGTGAGCACCTCGAACTCCCGGTTCCCGTCGGCACGGTCGTGAAGGACCCCAACGGCGAGACTCTCGTCGACATGGTCGTCCCCGGCATGCGGTTCATCGCCGCGCCCGGCGGCCAGGGCGGGCTCGGCAATGCCGCCCTCGCCTCACCCAAGCGCAAGGCGCCCGGCTTCGCTCTGCTCGGCACCCCCGGGTGGGAGGGCGATGTCCTGCTCGAGCTCAAGACCGTCGCCGACATCGCGCTCGTGGGCTTCCCGTCCGCGGGCAAGTCGAGCTTGATCGCCGCGGTCTCGGCCGCACGCCCCAAGATCGCCGACTACCCGTTCACGACCCTGCACCCGAACCTCGGTGTCGTGCAGGCGGGCGACGTGCGCTACACGATCGCCGATGTGCCGGGCCTCATCGAAGGCGCCAGTGAAGGTCGTGGTCTCGGCCTCGAGTTCCTGCGCCACGTCGAGCGCTGTTCGGCGCTCGTGCACGTGCTCGACTGCGCGACTCTGGAGCCCGGGCGCGACCCCCTCACCGACCTCGACGTGATCCTCGCCGAGCTCGGCGCGTATCCCGTGCCGGAAGGCCAGGTGCCGCTGCTCGAGCGTCCCCAGCTCATCGCGTTGAACAAGACCGATGTGCCCGAGGCGCGCGAGCTCGCGGAGCTGGTTCGCCCCGACCTCGAGGCTCGCGGATACCGCGTGTTCGACGTGTCGACGGTGAGCCGCCAGGGTCTGCGCGAGCTCTCGTTCGCGATGGCCGAGCTGGTGTCCGAGCATCGAGCGGCGACGGTCGACGACGGCCCCGCCGAGCGAATCGTCATCCGCCCGAAGGGGAGCGAGCGCGACTTCACGATCCGTGTCGAAGGCGGCACGTACGGCAACGTGTACCGCATCCTCGGCGAGAAGCCCGTGCGCTGGGTCCAGCAGACGGACTTCCAGAACGAAGAGGCCGTGGGCTTCCTCGCCGACCGGCTCGAGAAGCTCGGCGTCGAGACCGAGCTCTACCGCGCGGGCGCGACACCCGGATCGACGGTGGTCATCGGCGAGGGCGACGGCATCGTCTTCGACTGGCACCCGACGCTGTCCTCGCCCGCCGAGCTCATGACGGCTCCGCGTGGAACGGACCCGCGTCTGGACCTCAACGGCCGCCGTACCTCGAGCGAGCGCCGTGAGCGCTACCACGAGCGCATGGACGCCAAGGCGGAGGCGCGTGCCGAGCTCGAGGCGGAGCGCCGTGCCGAGAAGTCGCGAGGTGCCGACGGGGACGAGGAGTGACCGCGCGCTCGCGGGCCGAGCTCAACGGCGCCCGTCGTGTCGTGGTGAAGGTCGGCTCGTCGTCGATCAGCGGCGAGAACGCCGGCAAGATCGACCTGCTCGTCGACGCGCTGGCCGCCGCGCACGCGCGCGGTACCGAGGTCGTGCTCGTCTCCTCCGGCGCCATCGCGACGGGCATGCCCTATCTGCGGCTCGACGAGCGTCCGACCGACCTCGCGACGCAGCAGGCCGCGGCGGCGGTCGGCCAGAACGTCCTCGTCTACCGCTACCAGAGCGCGCTGCGCGCCTTCGGCATCGTCGCGGGTCAGGTGCTGCTGACGGCGGGCGACTTCGAGGACCCGACGCATCGTTCGAACGCGCGGCGGGCAATGGAACGGCTGCTGGGCCTGCGCATCCTGCCGATCGTCAACGAGAACGACACCGTCGCGACCCATGAGATCCGCTTCGGCGACAACGATCGGCTGGCCGCTCTCGTCGCGCGGCTGATCGGAGCCGACGCCCTCGTGCTCCTGAGCGACATCGCCTGCCTCTACACCCGCCCGCCGAGCGAGCCGGGCGCGCAGCCGATCCGCGAGATCGCGTACGGCGACGACCTGAGTCAGTTCCAGTTCGGCGCGACCGTCGTCAACAGCGTCGGCACCGGGGGCGCGGCGACGAAGGCCTCGGCCGCGCGGCTCGCCGCCGACGGGGGCGTGGCGGCTCTCGTCACGAGCATCGACCTGGCCGCCGACGCACTGGCCGGCGCTGACATCGGCACGTGGTTCGCCGCGAACCCGCAGCCCGAGGTCGCGGCGGGGACCGGCTCGATCCCGCTCGACGAGGCGTTCGACCCGGCTGGATAGACTGACGGGATGAGCACTGCAGTCGCCACCGATGTCGCCGAGCGGCTGCGCTCGGCTCAGCGCGCCGCCCGTCAGATCGGTCTACTCGACGACGCCGCGAAAGCCGCGCTGCTCCGCGGCATCGCCGATGAGATCGTCGCGCAGACACCGGCCATCATCGAGGCGAACGCGTCCGATCTCGCCCGCGGCGACGACGACGGGATCTCGTCCGGACTGCGTGACCGGCTGCTGCTGGATGCCGCGCGGGTGGCATCCCTCGCCGACGCCGTGCGCGCTGTGGCCGAGCTGCCCGACCCGGTCGGTCGGGTGCTCGAACAGCGGGAGCTGGCGAACGGCGTGCGGCTGCAGAAGGTGACGGTGCCCTTCGGCGTGGTCGCCTCGATCTACGAGGCGCGTCCGAACGTCACGGTCGACATCACCGCACTCGCCCTCCGCTCGGGTAACGCGGTCGCCCTGCGCGGCGGGTCGGCAGCGCAGGCGACGAATGCCGCGCTCATCGCAGCGATGCGCGCGGCGCTCGAGGCAGCGGGCGTCGACCCCGGCGGCATCCAGAGCGTCGATGATCTCGGCCGCGACGGGGCGCGCGCGCTCATGCGAGCCCGCGGGCTGGTCGACGTGCTCGTGCCGCGGGGGAGTGCGCAGCTGATCGAGACGGTCGTCACGGAGTCCACCGTCCCCGTCATCGAGACCGGCGCCGGCGTCGTGCACATCGTGCTGGATGAGACCGCTCCGTTGGAGTGGGCCCGCGACATCGTCGTCAACGCGAAGGCACAGCGGCCCAGCGTCTGCAACGCCGTCGAGACCGTGCTCGTCGTGCGCTCGGCCGCCGACCGGCTCATCCCGGCGGTGTCGGACGCGCTGATCGATGCGGGCGTGACCATCCACGGAGACGCCGAGGTCCAGCGGCGCGTGCCGCAGGCGGTCGCCGCCACCGACGACGACTGGGCGACCGAGCACATGAGCCTCGACCTCTCGATGCGCGTCGTCGACGACCTGGACGACGCGATCGACCACATCCGCCGCTACTCGACGATGCACACCGAGTCGATCATCACGGCCGACGATGCGAACGCCGAGCGCTTCCTCGCCGAGGTCGACGCGGCGGTCGTGATGGCGAACGCGTCGACCCGGTTCACCGACGGCGGCGAGTTCGGGTTCGGCGCCGAGGTCGGCATCTCGACCCAGAAGCTGCATGCACGCGGTCCGATGGGGCTGCCCGAGCTCACCAGCACGAAGTGGCTCGCGCGCGGCGCCGGACAGACGCGCGCTTGACCGCCTAAACTTGACCTGCGCCGCCGCGCGAAACGAACGGAGCCCCGATGACCCTCGCCACGATCACCGCATTCGCCGCCGAACAGACGGAGCATCACGGCAACGTCCAGGCGGAGACGATGATCTTCGGCGTCATCGCCCTGGTCATCTTCCTCGCTCTCGGGCTCGTCACGCTCTCGTACCGGAACGTCGCGAACCGTCACGCCGGCAAGGCCGAGGCCTACGCCGCGGCGCAGGGACGCGAACTGACGCAGTCGGGGAACGGTCACCACTGAGGCCGCGTCGATGACGGGAACGCGTGCGCCGCGCATCGGCGTGATGGGCGGCACGTTCGACCCGATCCACCATGGGCACCTCGTGGCCGCGAGCGAGGTCGCGCAATCCTTCGATCTCGACGAGGTCATCTTCGTCCCGACGGGCACGCCCTGGCAGAAGTCCTTCGTCTCACCGGGTGAGCATCGGTACCTCATGACCGTCATCGCGACCGCGTCGAATCCCATGTTCACGGTGAGCCGTGTGGACATCGACCGCGACGGGCCCACCTACACGATCGACACGCTGCGCGATCTGAAGGCCCAGCGTCCCGAGGCCGACTTCTTCTTCATCACGGGTGCCGACGCCATCGCGCAGATTCTCAGCTGGAGGAACCATGATGAACTGTGGGAGCTCGCCCACTTCGTCGCGGTCTCGCGTCCGGGGCACACGCTGAGCAGCGCCGGACTGCCCAGTGACGACGTGAGCCTGCTCGAGATCCCCGCGCTGGCCATCTCGTCGACGGACTGTCGAGCACGCGTGGGTCGGGGCCACCCGGTGTGGTACCTCGTCCCCGACGGCGTCGTCCAATACATTGCGAAGCATCACCTGTATCGGAGCAAGGCATGAGCGACAACGAGCAAGAGCCATCGACTCCGCAGCTCACGCGTCGGCAATTGCGGGAGCTGCGCAACACCGCGTCGAACCCCGTGATCACCGATGCGGGCGCGAGCGCGGATGCCGCCGCGGAACCCGACGTCGAGCCGACCCCCGTCGCGGCGCCGTTGCCTCGCCCGGCGGAGCCCGTGGAGGTGCCGCCCGCACCGGTGCCGCAGACCTCGGCCGACCTGGGCGCGCCGGCGCTCACCCGCCGGCAGGCGCGTCTGCAGGAGAAGATCCGCACTGCGTCGATTCCGGTCATCATCACCACGGGCGAGCATGCAGCGCCTACTGAGGGCGAGATGGCGGCCGCTGATTCTCGCGAGGATGCGGGTGACGACGACGGAGCGCCGGCCGAAGAGCACATCGAGGCCGACGAGCGCACCGACTCCGACGAGCACGCCGACTCCGACGGGCAGGCCGACTCCGACGCGCACGAAGAGAGCATCGAGCACGCCGAGGCCAGCGAGCCGGCGGAGGCCGAACAGCAGGTCGACTCCGACGAGCACGTCGAGGTCGACGGCGACGGTGACGCGGACGGGCAGCCGCGCGAGAATGCCGCCGAGCACGACGGTCCTGCTGAGGACGTCGTTGATGTCGCTGACGTGCCGGCTGAGGACGACGGCGCCGCCGACGCACCGGCCGTCGAGGAGCCTGCGGACGCGGATCGCGCGCTGATCGACACGGCCCCCGACGGCGAGCCCGAGGACGAGGTCGAACGCCACGTCGTCTCGAACGACCTCGGTGCCGACCTCCTGGCGGGCGATTCCGTGTCGGCCGACGTGCCGGCATCCTTCGACCAGCTGCTCTCGCGCAGTGCGGCCGCGACCGGGGCCTTCACCGCACCCAACGCTCTGATCCTCACGCAGAACCCGGACGCCGGCCCCTTCGTCGCCCCTGTGAACGCGACCGGCGAGGTGCTGATCACCGGTACGTTCGCGCTGCCCGAGCACTACGGTTCGACCGGGGTCGTCCCCGGTTCCGCCGACGGCAAGGAGGTGGACGCCGTGCTCATGGACGGCGAGCTGCCGCCCGCGTCGTCACCCACCCCCATCGCCGCGAGCGCGGCTATTTCCACCATCAAGAGCGCCGAGGACGTCATCCGTCCGCCGGCACCCGAGAAGGGCAGCCGCTGGACGGTCGCCCTCGCCATCACCGCCGGTGCTCTCGCCGTTGCGCTGGCCGGTGTGCTGATCGTCGCGCTCGTCACAGGAGTCTTCCAATGAGTTCAGCATCCGTCATCGAGATGGTCGGCGTCGCCGCGGCCGCCGCCGACTCCAAGGGTGGCGAAGACCTCGTCGCCCTCGACGTCTCGCAGCCCCTGCCGCTCGTCGATGCCTTCCTGCTCGTCAGCGGCAACAGCGAGCGCAATGTCGCTGCCATCGCGGACGCGGTGGAGGAGAGCATGCTCGAGGCCGGCCACAAGCGTCTGCGCCGCGAAGGACGCACCGAGTCGCGCTGGGTGCTGCTCGATTTCGGCGACCTCGTCGTGCACGTCTTCCACGAGCAGGAGCGGGTCTACTACGGTCTCGAGCGCCTGTGGAAGGACTGCCCCGTCATCCCCATCGAGCCCGCCGTGGTCACGAGCACCCCGGGAGATGTAGTAAGCTAAATGAGTTGCCGCGAGAGCGGAAACCACGGGCCTGTGGCGCAGCTGGTAGCGCACCTGCATGGCATGCAGGGGGTCAGGGGTTCGAGTCCCCTCAGGTCCACGATGTCCCCGCTTCGGCGGGGATTTCGTGTTTTCTGGGCCGGTGATGCGCCGAGCCACCGCGCCGGAGAGCCGGGTCAGTGAGCTGGGGCTGCGGCGTCCAGGACGTCGATCACGGCACGGCGGAGGAGCTGGCCCCGCTCGCTGAGGAGTCGCTGCTCGCGGACGTAGTGTGCCTTCCCCTCGGCGGTCTCGATGGGAACGGGGGAGTAGCCCCAATCGGTCAGGTCGTACGGAGAGGCGCGCATGTCGAGCGTGCGGATGTCGCGGGCGAGCTCGAAAGCGTCGAGCAAGAGCTCGCCGGGTACGAGCGGACTCAGCTTCACGATCCACTTGTAGACGTCCATGCCGGCGTGCAGGCAGCCGGGCTGTTCTCGTTGCGCGGCCCCGTCGCGCTCGAGCCGGTCGCGATTGCGCGGGACGGCTTCCGGCGTGAAGAAGCGGAAGGCGTCGAAGTGCGTGCACCGGAGATCGTGCGCCTCGACCACGGCATCCGTCCCGACGCTGCCGAGTCGCAGGGGGACGGCATGGCGCGTGGCCTGTGCGCGGTAGACCATGGCCCACTCGTGCAGTCCGAAGCAACCGAAAGCGGCGTTGCGCGCCAGCGTGGCGCGAAGAATGCCGACGGCGCCGCGGTACAGCGACCCCCGCTGCTCGCGGAAGGCGGCATCATCGACGCGCGCGCCATCGGCGCCGACCGGGGTGTACCAGCGCCACTCGGCGCGCTCGCGGGCGTCCTGGAGCACGATGCCGGCACCCGGATGCCATCGGCGCAGCACGGAGGGCTTGTACGAGTAGTAGGTGAAGAGGAAGTCCTCGACGGGATGCTTCTGCCCGCGGGCCGATCGATCGCGATGCGCCGCCGTCAGCGCATCGGCGCGCTGCGCGTGCGCCTCGGCGCGGCCCCGCCATTCGTCGGCCGAGAGGCGGGCGAGCGGTGGCGCGGCTGCGGCAGCGACCGTCGCACTCACACGGGCTCGATGAGTGACGGGTCGTCGTTGCGCACGTTGCCGACCGCGGCTCCGACCGGGAACCAGGTCAAGCTCTCGACGACGCCGGGGGCCGCGTCGACGACGGCGTCGAGCAGATCGGCCGGGTACTCGGTGGTCGGGTCGAGCCAGACGTCGGCGTGATCGGCGTCGATCACCAGCGGCATCCGGTCGTGGATGTCAGCGAGACCGCCGACGGCGGAGCGGGTGAGGATCGTGAAGCTGAGCAACCAGCGGTCGGCGTCGTCGTCGGGCCGTGACTCGTCCTTCCACCACTCGTAGAGCCCGGCGAAGAAGAGCGGCTCGTCGGCGGCGGGGCGGATGTAGTGCGGCACCTTCGAGCCGGCGGGGCCCTGCCACTCGTAGTAGCCCGAGGCGGGCACGACGGCGCGTCGGGCGGCCAGCGCTTTGCGGAACATGGGCTTCTCGGCCGCTTCTTCGGACCGAGCGTTGAAGGCGCGCGAGCCGACGCTCGGGTCTTTGGCCCACGCCGGCACGAGGCCCCAGCGCGCAGCCGCGAGCCGGCGCGTGGGTGGCTCCGTCTTGGCCGAGTCGAGCACGATCGTCGCCCGCGCCGTGGGCGCGACGTTGAACGAGGGAGCGGGCAGATCGTCGGGTACGACCTCGGCGCGCAAGACGCCCGCCAGCTCGGAACCGACGCGGGCTACGACGAAGCGACCGCACATACGACCAGCGTACGCGGCGGTGCCGACACGGCGGTCGCTCAGCCGGCGTCAGTCGCTCTCGATGACCCCGACGCCCGCGAGCCGGTCGAGCAGAGCGGCCCCGTCCGAGCCGGTGACCCATGGCACCTGCGCCGCGGTGTGGTCATTGACGGCCGTCCGGCCACCCGCGAGCACGGCCTCAGTGGGTGAGAGCCGCCGGATGGCGACCGCGCGAACCCGGTCCGGGTGCTCGCTCGCGAAAGCGGTGTAGAGCGCGTCGTCGTGCTGGCCGTCGTCGCCGATCAGTAGCCAGCGCACGTGCGGGAACTCCTGTGCGAGGCGACGCAGGTTCTCCGCCTTGTGGTCGCGACCGCTGCGGAACCAGCGATCGTGCGTCGGTCCCCAGTCGGTGAGCAGCATCGGACCAGAAGGGAAGACATGGCGGCGGAGGAAGCGCATCAGAGTGGGCGCCACGTTCCAGGCGCCGGTCGAGAGATAGATGACCGGGCTGCCCGGTCGGTCGCGCGTCAGGCGCTCGAGCATGACGGCCATTCCGGGCACGGGCTGGCGCGCATGCTCGTCGAGGACGAAGGAGTTCCACGCCGCGACGAAGGGGCGGGGAAGCGCCGTCACCATGACGGTGTCGTCGATGTCGGAGACGATGCCGAACTCGACGTCGGTACCGATCACGAACACGCGGGTCTCGATCGGTTCGCTGCCTTCGACGGTCATCGTGACCGGCTGCCACCCGGGCTCGAGCGTGCCGGGCAGTTTGGCATCGATCACGCCGCCGCGATCGGCGACGATGTCGTGCGACACGCCGGCGATCGTCACGCGAACCTGCGCGAAGGCCACCGGGACCGACGCGAAGCTCCGCCAGCCGCGCACCGACGCGTACTCGCCGCCATCGGTCGGCGGAACCTTCGGGGCGATGAGCACGCGGCCGAGTACCCGTACCCACCCGTCGCCGCCGTAGCCGGGGTAGGCCGCGACGGTGGGGCGCTGACCGCGGGCGCGGGCGCGTCGTTCCCGCCACGAGTGGAATCGACGCTCGAGGCGCGCGAGCCACAGGATCTTCTTCCGCGGAGCCGGTGAGGAAGCCATCGCCTCAGTCTTTCATGTCGGGATCGGTCGTGCGGTTCGTCTCGGCCTCGAGAGCGAGGTGGCGGGCCTCGCGCCGTGCGATGACGCGCTTGAGGAGGTATGCACCGATGAGGAAGACGACGATGATCGCGACGAAGAGGTAGCCCGCGTACTGGATGTTGTCCGACACAGCCCGGTACGTCTTCGCCGCGGCAGCGACCACACCGACATAGAGGGAGGTCCAGATGAGGCAGGCGGGGGCCGTCCAGGCGATGAAGCGTCGATACGAGTAGCCACTCATTCCGACCGTGAGCGGTACGAGCGAGTGCAGCACGGGGAGGAAGCGCGACAGGAAGATGGCCGGGCCGCCGCGACGGCGGAGGTAGAGCTCCGAGCGCACCCAGTTGTGCTCCCCGATGCGTCGGCCGAGACGAGAGAAACGGATGCGCGGCCCGAGCCATCGCCCGAGTGCGAACCCGATGGACTCGCCGGCGAGCGAGCCCACCACGACCGCCGCTCCGAGGAGGAAGCCTTCGCCGACGCTTCCGACCGCCGTCGAGGCGACGATCACAACAGTGTCGCCGGGGACGACGAGACCGACGAGGACGCTGGTCTCGAGCATGATCGCGATCCCTGCGACGACAGTGCGCAGCACCGGGTCGATGTTCTGCACCGTGTCCAGAATCCAGTCGAGGATCTCGTTCACCCTCTGAGCCTAGGGCCCGCCAGCGGCGGCATAGCCTGAGAGAGTGCCTGCGACCTTCGCCTACCGCCCGCTCGACGAGTGGGTCGACCCGGCCGCACTGTTCCCGGGCATCCCGGACGAGCACGCGTTCTGGCTCGACGCCGGAGTGGATGCCGCTGAGGGGTGGAGTTGGGTGGGGACCGGTGTGCTCGCGAACCGACCCGATCCTCTCGTCGACGGGACGGCGCCCGGCGCGCAGGAAGCCAGCGCCGCCCCCGGCCCCTTTCGCGGGGGCTGGGTCGGGTGGTGCGACTACGACTCCGCCGCCGCTGAGGCCGGAGCCCCCCACCGCTCCGACGACGCGGTTCCCGCATCGCTGTGGCTCCGCGTCGACCGATTCGTCGCGTTCGACCACGCCGCGCGCGTCGCGTGGCTCGTCGGTCCGAGCTCCGAGCTCGCGGTGTTCACCGACACGGTGGCGGGGTGGCGCGAGGCGGCGGCGACGCGCGCTGCGACGACCGAGCCTCCGCAGCGCGGCGCCGCGCTCGCACGCGTGGAGCCCGACGTGTACGCCGAGCTGGTCGAAGGCTGTCGCGCCGCGATCCGCCGCGGTGACGCTTATCAGCTGTGCCTCACCACCCGGTTCGACGTCGCGAGCGCGGCGGCGATCGACCCGCTCGAGACCTTCGAGCGATTGCGCGCGGCCGCGTCATCGCATCACGGCGCGGTGATCCGATCGGGGGCCTCGGCACTCGTGAGCGTCAGTCCCGAGCGATTCCTGCAACTCGATGCGGGAACCGTCCGCACGAGCCCGATCAAGGGCACGCGGCGCCGCGGCGGCGATGACGCCGCCGACCGGGCGCTGGCGGCAGAGCTCGTCGCGAGCCCGAAGGAGCGGGCCGAGAACGTGATGATCGTGGACCTCATGCGCAACGACCTGCAGCGGGTGTGCGTTCCGGGATCGGTCACCGTCGAGCGACTGCTCGAGGTCGAGACCTATCCCACCGTGCATCAGCTCGTCAGCACCGTCGCGGGCACCCTGCGGCGCGGCATCCGCTTCTCGGACGTCCTCGCGGCGACGTTCCCGGCGGGCAGCATGACGGGAGCGCCGAAGCTGTCGGCGATGACGATCCTGCACGAGCTCGAGGCGGCCCCGCGAGGTGTGTTCGCCGGTTGCTTCGGCTGGCTCGGCGACGACGGAAGCGGCGATCTCGCGATGGTGATCCGTTCGGTCGTCATCGCGGGCGAGCGCGCCTACGTCGGGGCGGGCGGGGGGATCACGTGGGGCTCGGAGCCCGACGCGGAGGTCGAGGAGGTCGCACTAAAGGCGCGCGCGCCGCTCGCCGCACTGGGAGCCGTGCTGCCGCCGCGCTGGCAGGAACGGGTCCGGTAGCCTGGAACATGCGCTTTCGCGCCCATCTCGCACTTCCCAGATTGGTTCACCCGTGACCGACACTTCGACTGATCGCGCGACCGCGCCCGATTCCGCCGCTTTCGACGCCCACGCCATCCAGGCGAAGTGGCAGCGCGCCTGGGCCGACGCCGATCCCTTCCGGGCCGGTGGCGACGACGACAAGCGCCCCCGCAAGTACGTCCTCGCGATGTTCCCGTACCCCTCCGGCGACCTGCACATGGGGCACGCCGAGAACTACCTCTACTCCGACATCGTCGCCCGGTTCTGGCGCCACCGCGGATACAACGTGCTGCACCCGATCGGCTGGGACAGCTTCGGTCTGCCCGCCGAGAACGCCGCGATCAAGCGCGGCGCCGACCCCCGGGCCTGGACGTACGACAACATCGCGCAGCAGAAGCAGAGCCTGCACGAGTACGGCGTCTCGTTCGACTGGAGCCGCGTGCTCCACACGAGCGACCCCGAGTACTACACGTGGAACCAGTGGCTGTTCCAGAAGCTGTACGAGAAGGGCCTGGCCTACCGCAAGGAGAGCCCGGTCAACTGGTGCCCGCACGACCAGACCGTGCTCGCGAACGAGCAGGTCGTCGACGGCCGCTGCGAGCGCTGCGGCAACGAGGTCGTCAAGAAGAAGCTGACCCAGTGGTATTTCAAGATCACCGAGTACGCCGACCGGCTGCTCGACGACCTGAACCAGCTCGAGGGGTTCTGGCCGCAGAAGGTCATCCAGATGCAGCGCAACTGGATCGGCCGTTCGGTCGGCGCTGACATCGACTTCGAGATCGAGGGACGGGCCGAGACAGTCACCGTGTTCTCGACGCGCCCCGACACCCTGCACGGCGCGACCTTCATGGTCGTCGCGCCGGACTCGGACCTCGCCGCCGAGCTCGTCGCGGACTCCTCCGAAGAGGTGCGCACGCGCTTCCAGGATTATCTGCAGACGGTGCAGAAGACGAGTGAGATCGACCGGCAGACGGCGGACCGCCCGAAGACGGGAGTCTTCCTCGACCGTTTCGCCATCAACCCGATCAACGGGGAGCGGCTGCCGATCTGGGCCGCCGACTACGTGCTCGCCGACTACGGACACGGGGCGGTCATGGCCGTTCCCGCGCACGACCAGCGCGACCTCGACTTCGCCCGCGCCTTCGACCTGCCCGTTCGCGTCGTCGTCGACACGACGGCGCCGGTCACGGGTGCCGTGCCGGTCATCGAGCTGGATGAGGACGGCGTGCCCGTCATGCCGGCGTCCGAGCTCGACGACCTCGACCCGGCCCGCACCGGGGTGGCGCTGACCGGCGACGGCCGGATGATCAACTCGGGCGCTCTCGATGGTCTGAGCAAGCGCAACGCGATCGCGCGCGCCATCGAGCAGCTCACGGCGAGCGGCACCGGTCGCGCCGCCAAGACCTACCGCCTGCGCGATTGGCTCATCTCGCGGCAGCGCTTCTGGGGCACGCCCATCCCGATGATCCACACCGAGGACGGCCGCATCGTCCCGGTTCCCGCCGACGAGCTGCCCGTGCGTCTGCCCTCGGTCGAGGGACTCGACCTCACCCCGAAGGGCGCGTCGCCGCTGGGTGCGGCGACCGACTGGGTGACGACGACCGACCCCGAGACGGGCGAGCCGGCGCGTCGCGACCCCGACACGATGGACACCTTCGTCGACAGCTCCTGGTACTTCCTGCGCTTCCTGTCGCCGAACGACGCCGGGCAGCCGTTCGCGCCGGCTGAGGCCGACAAGTGGGGTCCCGTCGACTTCTACATCGGCGGCGTCGAGCACGCGATCCTGCACCTGCTCTATGCGCGGTTCATCACCAAGGCGTTGTTCGACATGGGCCAGGTGGAGTTCACCGAGCCCTTCTCGAGCCTCATCAACCAGGGCATGGTCATCCTCGACGGCGCGAAGATGTCGAAGAGCAAGGGCAACCTCGTCCTGTTCCAGGAGGAGCTTGAACAGCACGGTGCCGACGTTCTGCGCGTCGCCCTCGCCTTCGCCGGTCCGGTGGAGGACGACAAGGACTGGGCGGATGTCTCGACCACGGGCGCTGCGAAGTTCCTCGCCCGCGCCTTGCGCGTCGCGGCAGACGTCGACAGCGAGACGGATGTCGTGTGGGCGGAGGGCGACACCGCTCTGCGCCGCGTCACGCACCGGATGTGGGCGGACGTTCCGGGGCTCGTCGAGCAGACGAAGTTCAACGTCGTGGTGGCGCGCCTGATGGAGCTCGTGAACGCGACGCGGAAGGTCATCGACACCGGTGCGGGCGCCTCCGACCCTGCAGTCCGCGAAGCCGCCGAGGCCATCGCCGTCGTCCTCGACCTGTTCGCGCCGCACACGGCCGAGGAGATGTGGGCGATGCTCGGCCACCGTCCGTTCGTCGGTCTCGCCGTGTGGCGTCAGCCCGACCCGACGCTGCTGGTCGAGGAGTCCGTCACGGCCGTCGTCCAGATCGACGGCAAGGTCCGCGGCACGTTGAGCGTTTCGGCGAAGATCTCCTCGGACGAGCTCGAGGCTCTCGCCCGCGCCGACGAGAAGGTGACGCGAGCATTGAACGGCCGCGCGATCGCGCGAGCCGTCGTGCGCGCCCCGAAGGTCGTGAGCTTCACCACCGCCTGATCGACATCGAAGGGCCCGGTCCGTTGCGGGACCGGGCCCTTCGTCATCCCGTTTCGGCGCCTCCCAAGCCGGGCGCGACAGCGCACGGGACTGCCCCTCGGTGCTAGAGCAAGGGCAGAGACAGCCCACCGAGCACCGCCGCCGCGGCAGTTCCGATGAGGACGACGGTCCTGAGCCGCCGGTGGTCGAGGAAGATGCGGAGCAGCAGGAGGGCGGAGAACTGACAGAGGAGGCCGGCCGTGAGAACCACCGCGACTGATACGCCGATCCAACCCGGCCCCGATGATGCCCACCCGAGGATCACGCCGAGCAGCAGCAGTGCGCTCGTCGCGAGGCACGCCCCGAGTAGAAGCGAAGTCGAGCGAGTCTGACCTCGTCTCGCGCCGAGCATTAACGGAGGCAGCACGAAGATCGTCGCGATCGGCGCGAGAACCAGCGCGCCTATCAGGACGAAGCGGAGGAAGAGGACGAAAGGGCCCGCGCCACTGACGGGCACCAGGAGGAATGCCGCGGAGGCAGCTCCGATGTTCAGTCCCGCACACGCGCCCGCGAGGAGTGCAGTGAACGTGGTCAACGGGGATGTCGCGCCGGGCGTGGGGTCTGTCTCGCGACCGGCCCGAGTGATCCCCATGCGCTGAGCCTAGAGAGGGGCAGGAGGGGTGAATGACAGGGACGTGGTCCGAGGGCCGCATGGGTTCCGTGAGGGTGCTGGACCGGTCAGGTCACCTCGACGAGAGTGAGGTCATGCTTGTCTGTGATGTAGCCGCCCGTCTCGTGTTCACTCGTGAAAGCGAGGATGATGGCATCGTCCTCGGCTGCAACTGAGGCGCCATCCGAGCAGTCGCGTTGCTGCGATCATTTCGGGCGCGAGAGGGGGCGACCCTGATACCGATCCGAACCTGAAACCGACTTCCCGGGCGGGCCTACCTCGACGCCGTGCGTGCGGACGTCTGGTCGGCGCTCGAAGACCGCACCGCCGCAGCAACGGTGGATGACTGCGTGCCGGAATCGATGGACTACGGCGGAATCTCGACGGGTCAGAGGTGGAAGCCGGCGGAGCTCGTCCCGCGCACGCCGTTCTGCACCTGGGTCATGGTGTCGGCGCGCCCGGAGCGGCGCGCTGCCTGCTGCTCCTCGTGGGTGATGGGCCGGCCGAGGACCAGGTGCCGGAGCCGCGTCCAGATGGAGAGCTTCTTCTGGGACATGTCATGTCTCCTTTTCGCCATTCTTCCACGCGGCCCGTGTCGTAGGCGACACGCCGCTCATGTCGCTGGAGCACTCCTTCGGGACCGCCATCGGTGGTGCGGCGGAATCTGCGGGCGCCGATTTTCGGCCACGCGTGCTGTTAGGTGGGATCGGGATGCTCGAGGGTTGGGAAGCGCGCGACGGCACTGAGTACTACGCCATCCAGGGTCCCCGTGACGTCAACCGCTATCTGGATGGTGCTCAAGTCGGCGCCCTGGGGTACGCCATCACCCCTTCGCAGGAGAATGGCATCACTGAGCTTGATTCCGGGATGACCGCGGGGGACCCCATCGAACAACACAACTGGCTACTGTCGACAGGCGAGCGGCTCAATCCGCGCACGCGTCGTGAGGTAAACCGCGTCTTGTACGAGCTAACACGATGAGGCGCCGCTGGGTCGTCGGCGTTGCCCTCGCGATGCTGACAACGCTGCTCACAACGGGCTGTGCATCAGGGGAGCAGATGACACTCGACGAGGCACGCGCAATAGCCGAGACGGTGATGAAAACGATCGCTGATGAGGTTCCAGGCGGCACTATCGAGGATTTCTCGGCAGAATCGCCCTACCTGCCATGCGGAGAAGGTGCATATACCTACAGCGCCCGGTGGGGGTAACACCAGATCGCGCCTTCAGCGGTGCGGACTTCGTTCGAGACCTCCCCGGCCGTCTGGGCGAAGAGTTCCTCGTCGACGACAAGGTCGTCGACATCGCGTTCCCGGCGGTCGCGCTGAACCATGCGAGCGGGATCATCCTGGATGTCATCGTCGCGGACGTCGATGGGGCCGAGGTCGTTGACGTCTACGCGATCGCTCCATGTGCAACAGGCGAACCGCCTGAGTGAACCGGAGAATGGAGACCAAGTGAAGGCCCGGCTCCTCGTTGGTGTGACGCTCGCGTGCGCGATGTTGTCGGCGTTCGTGGGTTGCGCGCCGCATCCGAGCCCTCCGACCGTCGTCGGCGAGAACTTCCCCGGCACCTGCTTGCCCGGTGAACTGAGGTGGCCGACTGATTTTATTGAGTCGTTGCCGGGCGCATCCTCTGCGGTCGGCGGCAGGATCGTCGGTCTGCGTCTTGAGTACGTGGACTCCGAGTGGGTATGGCGGCTCCGCTCCGCTGCGCAGAAGACCAACCTATTGGGCCAACGAGAGAACGATCCGAGCTTCGGCCGAGACTCAATTGTTGATGCCCGCACTCTGGCTGTCGTCTCGTCCTACGACGCGGAGCTCTCTACAGCCGAGCAAGAGGAGGGTACGAGCGCCTACGAGGTAGCTCAGCGCGCAGGGGAAGAGTGGCCGTCCACCTTGATCATCGAAATGGCACGCGTTCGCGAAAACGACGAGTCGATGTGGCAGATCACCACCTGCGACACCGAGACGTCCGAGCACCACGTTGAGACTCTGCGTTGACAAGCATCGGCTCCGCAGCCCTCGGTCGATGCCGCAGACGATGTTATCGGCAAGCCTGATGCCGGGCGCTGGTCGAGGTCGACACGCGGTGCCAAGACCCTGTGTCGAAACGTCTTCAGCCGGAACCTCGCGCGAGGGGGTTTTCGGGAGGCACGATGGATGCACAGCTACGGAGGGGGCTACGGCGCCGGACGCGTTAACGTTTGAGGACGACTGGCCGGAGTTGTTCGTACAGCTCGACGCGGCGCAGCGCGATAGCGTGCGGCAGGCTCTGGCGGGTTGGCACGACGCGTTCGTGCCGACGCGTGAGGAGGTCGAGAACATCACCGACTACGCCCGAGGGGCGATCGACATGAAGCAGTACCAACGCCGAGGTCACGCTCTCGCCCGACGCATCGTCGGCGTCGATAGGTCGGGCGACGCTGAATGAGCAAACACGAACCTGCACGCGATGAGGAGCACATCCGCAGACGGCTGGAGCAGCTGGACGCGGAAGAGCGCGACCTTCACGGGAAGGACATGACTCCGCTGCGGTTCATGGCGCATTCAAGTCACTTGCGGCAGGACGCGATCGACAACGAGCGCGCCAAGCTGCGCGCGGCTCTCGGGCACGAACGCTCCCCGGACGCCGCGCAGCGGCGCTCTCACATGCCGGGATGGATGCTGCTGGCTGCCAGCGTCGTCGTGATGATGGCGGTTCTCGCCATCACCTCTGCGTTGATGAATTGATCGGTGGGGGAGTGGGTCTAGCGGTTCTACCGCGTGTTCGACGACGGTGTCGTGCAGCTCGGACCAGCAACGTGGCGTGGGCGGCCGTGATCAGAGCCCACAGCACGGCGACGACGATGTCCGAGACCTCTTGCCGTCCGATCGCGACTGCGGCATAGATGGCGGTCAGCACAGCGGTGAAGCATGTGAGGAACACGAGCACGCGGAAACGTGGCCCGGCGAGGTTCGCAATCGACCACGGCTCCTGCGGCATGCCGGAACCGTAGCAGAGCGGTCGGTCCGGGAAGCTCCCTCGACGCTACTCGGCTCGCGCCGTAGGGTCACTCGTATGTGCGGCCGATTCGCGAATGACGCAGGGACCGACGAGCTGATCCGGGAGTACGTCGCCGGCGGCGGGAAGCCCGAGGAGTGGTCGAGCGCGTGGACTGGTGCATATTCCATCGCACCGACGCAGGATGCCCCGATCGTCCGTGACCGGGGTGAGGGCCGGTTTCTCGAGCTCGTCCAATGGGACTGGCAGAAGCCAGCGAACCGGCCGCGGGGTGGCCCGATCATCAACGCCCGGATGGAGAAGCTCGCGCAAGGGTTCTGGGCGCCGGCGTTCAGCGCCGCCCGGTGCATCGTCCCGATGCGCGGGTACTTCGAGTGGACCGGCGACAAGACGCCGAAGACCCCGCACTTCCTCCACGGCGACGGGCTGCTCTCGGCCGCGGGACTGACCTGGTCGATGGAACTGCCGAACGGTGAGAAGTCACGCTGCTTCGTCGTCATCACCCGCGAAGCGCGCGATGCCAGCGGCGAGGTGCACGACCGAATGCCGGCGTTTCTGACCCCTGACACCTGGGACGACTGGCTGACTCCGGAGAAGCTCACCGGCGATCGCAAGGCCGAGACGCTGGCGATGCTCGAGCACAGCTCGGGTGAGGTCGCCTCGACCATCCGCGAGCACATCGTCGACCGCAAGGTCAGCAACTCCCGGACCGTCGACCCAGCTGATCCCAGCTTGCTGGAGCCGGTGGGCTAGGCGAGAGGGTCATCTCAGAGTCGTGGGTCCCGCACCCCGAGTGCGGAACGATGGTGACCAGTTCACCGAGCGAGGCGGTCGGGTAACGTCGGCCTGATGGCGCACCTCCCAATGGACGCTGAGCCCCTGGAGATGAGGGGCGCCGGGCGTGAGCACCGCAACTACGCGGTGATGGCGGTCGTTCTCGGCGGGTTGTTTGCGTTCCTCAGTTCGGGTTCCGCGTTGTATCTGTTCCGCGACACCCTGCACTACAACTGCTCCTACTTGTTCACGGGCGAATCGTGGGAGGCAGGTGAATGGGTCTGCGCAGACGGGATCGGCTACATGGTCGTCGCGGTGGGTCTCGGCGGGATGTCCGCGCTGCTGGTGCTCCTCGGCCTGCTCGTCGCGATCGGCAAGCCGTCTCTCCGCGGTGCTGCGACGCTGGTGGTGCTCGCATCGGTGTCGCTCGCGTGGATCGGGTGGTGGTCGTTCTACCCGGCCACGATCTATACCGGATCCCGCCCGCCCGGTGAGACGGGGCTGGGGCTATGGATGGAGGCGGTGGCCCCGAGCTTGGCGGTGAGTGTTCTGGGTCTGCTCATCGGGGTAATCGGTGTGGCCGTCGGCCGGCGATGGTCGCTCGTTGGAGCCACAGCCGGTGCTTGCCTCGTCTGTCTCGGTACGACGCTCCAGTTCGGCATCGGGGTTTCGACGCTCGCCGCGGCCGGGTTCGTTGCTGCAGCTGGTATCCAGCGAAACGCGTCGAGATAATCGTCGAGCAAGCCTCGGCGACGTTGTGGGCACATGAAGGAGAGCCGTGATGGAGATTCCCCAGCCGCCGCGAGATCCGAAGGCGCGCGCTCGCAACCATCAGCTGATGATCGCCGGTCTTCTCAGCTCATCCGTCGGCGGGCTGTTCCTGGTGCTCGCCATCGATGACCCCGGTAACCTGATGCGCTGGCTCGTGCTCGCGGGCTGGATCGCTCTAGCCGTCGCAGGGAACATCTACGCCTGGCGCCGGTACTACCACGAGTACCCACCTGACCCTTGGCCCGGGAGCCCGCCGCCAGGAAGCAGCGACGTCGGGAGCGCAACCGTCACCGAGGACGGTCGTCCCGGGTCGTTCTAATAGAGCATCCGTCGCGCCAAGAGAACCCAAACCGTGATCGTGCACGGGATGGCCCGGGCGATGCCGACTGTTCGCCAGCTTTCACCGGCGAGTAACGCCAGCGGCATCCCGATCAGCGAGAGCAGTAAAGCGACCGTCATGACCACGAGGGAACGGCGCGACCAAGGCTGCACCCGTCCATGCTGATGCATGCTCGATCCGTTCGCGACGCGACTAGCGGCCTGCGCTGTCGTCGTCCGTGCCGCCGCGCTGGGCTAACCAGAAGAAGAATCCGGAGGTCATCGCCAGGCTGATCGCAGAGCCGACCCCGCTCGCATGTCCGTAGACGAGTGCCATCGCGAGGATCGCGAGGCCATTGGCGAGGAGTACCGCCGAGCAGATGAGCAGTGCTTTGTTGGCCCTCTTTCGATCGGCCCATCTGGTCCCCATGCGGCGAGCCTAGCGAGCCGCCATGCCGGGTGCGGTTGCTAGCCAACGACGCTCCGCGCTTTGAGACTGAGTAAGGGAGGGGTCGTCGAGCCCCGCCCGTCAGACCTTGGGCCGCGGTGTGGGATCATCGGCGAATGACGTCGTCGTTCGAGATCGAGACGCATGCGGATGTTCCCGCCGAGGCGCTCTTCGACGCGTCGCTCGACATCGGAGCCCATGTCGACTCGATGCGCGGCACCGGCGAGCGTGCGATCGGTGGGGTCACGACTGGCCGCATCGGGCTGGGTGAGACGGTCACGTGGCGGGCCTGGCACTTCGGCATCCCGTTCCGGATGACTTCCCGCGTCACGGCGCTCGATCGGCCCCGCCGCTTCGTGGACGAACAGGTCGCCGGACCGTTCCGGATCTTCCAACACGAGCATCTCTACCTCGAGCGCGACGGTGTGACGATCATGACCGATCGCGTGACCCTCGCGTCACCGGTGTTCGGACTGCTCGCCGAGCGCGTCGTACTCGTGCCATACCTGCGCCGCCTGCTCACGCGGCGGGGCCGGCACCTCGTAGCCTCCGTCACTCGGTGACGCGGCACGGGGGTGCGGATCGGTCCTGGCCCGACACGGGGCGATCCTGGCGGTTCTCGCCATCGCCTCTGCGCAGATCAGCGATTCCTGACGGGAGCGCCCTGCACGTAGCGCGGGGCCGTGAGACCCCCCGTACGGTTCAGGCAGCGATGAGCCCGCCCGGGTGTGTCAGGAGACTTCCGGCCATTCGCTCGTGAGGAACGCCGCTGGCGATGCTCGAGCACAGCTCGGGTGAGGTCGCCTCGACCATCCGCGAGCACATCGTCGGCCGCAAGGTGAGGAACTCCTGCGCCGTCGATCCGGCTGATCCGACTTTGCCGGAGCCGGTGGGTTAGCGACGGCGAGGCCCTCCCGGCTTCAGGGGTCGGTCGGTTCTTCTGCCGGTCTGGGTCGATGCGAACCAGTAGCAGAACGATCCGCCGAGGATCATATTGATCGTGCCCCCTATGCCGCCCCAGTAGCCCGATCCGAGGGCGAACGCGCCGAGCGCCAACCCGCCGGCTACGAGGATCACTGACAGCACCATCACGACCTTGATGACCGGTCGCCGGTCGGCCCACATCGTCCGGTTGGGTGGGCCCTCGAAGTCGCCAACCGCCCCGAGCTCGGTCCCAGCCCTCGTGGGAATACTCAGTTCTCGTCTGATGAGATCGGCTGCATGTTCGAGTTCGCGCAAGCGCTGCGAGAAGTGAGCGCCTCCAGGTACCGACAGTGCGGCCAGCAGCACTTCGTGGTGCTCTCGTTCGAGCGCCTCCAACCGGGACAGCAACTCGTCTCGGCTTGGACGAGGTCCGTCCTTGCCGACTGCGTCATGCGACATCGGCGGCTTCCCCTGCCGTGCTCCGATTCATCCGGGTGACGTAGCGGCGCCGCCGAGAGACCGCCGCCGACGGAACGCGCTCCGGTTTCATGATGACTGTCATTGAGACGGGGCGGTGATGGGGAACTCTGCGAACGGCTCGTCGCCGTGCGGGGCGAGCTCGAGGTAGCTGAGCTGCCCCTCGCTGACGAACAGCAGGAGCGTGGCACCCTCCGTCTCGGCGATCAGCACGGTTCGAAGCTCGACGTCCGGCGCCTGGCCGGCCTCGTCGATGAGTTCGATCGAAGGGCAGGTGCCGCAGGCGCAGGGCTTGCCGGCGCGCACAGCGTCGAGCCGCTCGTACAGCCGCTCGCGCGCGTCGGCGTCCAGCACCGCATCTCCCGGCAACGGCTCGCCATTGTCGATCATGAAAGCCGCGATTCCCCGCTCTCGCTGCGTGAGCTCTCTCCCCATGGCGACAACGTACCGCGGCGGCGTCGCGCGGGCTACGGATGCCGGCGGTGACGGCACCCGAGTTCGATCATCGAGAGTCCTGTGGGTTCGACCCTTCGCCGTGCCGTGTCGGCGCCTCCCCGTCGAGCGGGCGTGTCGCGCTGTCCCCAGCAAGCGCAGTGAGCCGCAATCGGTGCGGGCGGCATGCCTAGCCTGACCGGGTGGCAGCTTCTGATTCCTCGGCGTCGCGGCGCCGGCTCGGGGCCGGCGCGGTCATCGTCCTGATCCTCGCGGCAGCGGGCGTGACCGTCGCGATCGGCATGTTCCGCTCGGTCGCGGCGCCGGTCGAGCTCGTGACACCGGCAGCGTCACCGGATGCTGTCGCGCAGCCGGCATCCGCGTATGTGCATGTGCACGGCGCGGTCGTGAGTCCGGGTCTCTACCGGCTGGAGATGGACGCGCGGGTGGTCGACGCGGTGGCCGCCGCGGGTGGTTTCACCGACGCCGCGGACCCGGCCGGAGTGAACCTGGCCCGGACGGTCACCGATGGCGAGCAGCTGTACGTGCCGGCGGCCGGTGAAGCGCCACCGCCCGCGTCACCCGACGGAACGAGTGCGGGCGGCGGTGACGCCGATGGGCGGGTGAACCTCAACACTGCGGATGCCGCCGCCCTCGACACGTTGCCGCGGGTGGGTCCGGCGCTGGCGGAGCGCATCATCGCCTGGCGGGAGGAGAACGGTCGCTTCACGAGCGTCGAGGACCTGCTGGCGGTGTCGGGGATCGGCGAGAAGATGCTCGAGGCGCTGCGCGACCAGGTAAGCGTGTGAGCGGGCATCCGCGCCGCCGCGACTTGCGGTTGCTGCCCGTCGCGGGGATCACGTGGGCCGCAGCGTTCGTCGCGACGCGGTATCCCGGTCTCGCGGCTTCCGGGTCGGCGGCTCTGTGGGCCGTTGCGCTCGCGCTCGTCGCGGTGCTTTTCGGTGCCGGACGACACCGACGTATCGGCCGGTTCGCCTCCGTTCTCACGGTCGCCGCCGTCGCCGCCGCGTTCGCCGCCGCGACGGTGAGCCATGTGGCGGTAGCGCACCCGGAGCGCGACCGCGCGGCGAGGATGCCCATCTCGGGCGGTCGCTCGGTCGTTCTGGAAGCCGCGGTGACCGGGAAGGTCGAGCGATCGCCCACCGGCTGGCGATTCGACGCGGTCACGACCCGGATAGACGCGGCGGCCGAGAGCCTGCGAGCTTCAATCCCGGTGGTGGTGCGCGCCGCGGAACGGCCGGCGGCGCTCGACCTGGGCGCAACCATACGCGTGACCGGTTCGGCATTCCCGGCGGAACCGGGGGAGCGTGCCGTCCTCGTCGTGGACGCGGCCACGCCTCCGCAGCTGCGCGCCCCGCCGAGCGGGGTCCTCGCCGCCACGGCGGGGCTACGGTCTGCGCTCGTCGCTCAGTCGCACACCCTGCCGCGACCTGGAGCCGGTCTCATCGCCGGCCTGGCCGTGGGCGAGACGTCCGCGGTGACCGATGAGCTTGACGCGCAGATGAAAACCGCGTCACTCTCGCACCTCACGGCGGTCTCCGGCGCGAACTGTGCCCTGGTGGTCGGCATCGCCTTCGTAACCGCGGCCTGGCTGGGGTTGCGGCGCGGGTGGCGGGTCGCGGCGGGACTCGTCGTGCTCGTCGGGTTCGTGCTGCTGGTCTCTCCCGAGCCGAGCGTCGTCCGGGCCGCGGCGATGGCCGCTATCGCGATGCTTGCGGTGCTGCTCGGACGGGCGGGGGCGGGGGTCTCCGTCCTGTCGCTCGCGATCATCGCCTGCATCATCGCCGATCCCTGGCTCGCCGGCAGCCTGGGCTTCGCCCTGTCAGCGGCCGCGACGGGTGCCCTGCTGCTCGCAGCCGGCCCCGTCGGCGACACGCTCGCCCGGTTCATGCCGCGGCCTCTCGCGCTCGCGGTGGCGGTTCCGCTCGCCGCCCAACTCGCCTGCACGCCGCTCATCGTGCTGATCGACCCCCGGCTCCCGGTGTACGCGGTGCTCGCGAACGTGCTGACGGCTCCGGCGGCACCCCTGGCCACGGTCGCCGGACTCGCCGCCTGCCTCTTCGTGGGTGTGCCCGTGCTCGCTTCGGGCTTCGCCGCACTCGCCTGGCTGCCATGCGCCTGGATCGCCGCGACGGCGGGACTCGTGTCCGTCCTTCCGGGCAACGCGGTGCCCTGGATCCCCGACCTGGCCGGTGCCGCCGTCGCTCTCGCTCTCAGCGCTGCCGTGCTCGTCGTGCTGATACCGCGTGCGCCACGGCTCCTCGCTCGCTTCGCCGTGGGTGTGCTCGCCCTCACGGTCGGCGTCGGGAGCGGGGTCATCGCGCTCACCGGACCCATACAGCGCGCCGCTGTTCCCGACGACTGGGCGGTCGCGATCTGCGACGTGGGGCAGGGCGACGCGGTGTTACTGCGTTCGGCCGAGCGGACGGCCCTGGTCGACACCGGCCCCGAGCCCGAGCGGCTGGCCGCGTGCCTCGATCTGTTCGGAGTCGACTGGCTCGACCTCCTGGTCCTGACGCACTTCGACCTCGACCACAGCGGGGGAGTCGCCGCCATTCGGGGACGCGTCGGACTCGTCCTCCACGGACCCCTCGGAGAACCGGCCGATGAAGCCCTTCTCAACGACCTCGTCGACGCAGGTGCGGCGACCCAGGCGGTATCATCCGGGATGTCGGGGGTGCTCGGCGACGCGCGATGGCGAGTGCTCTGGCCACGCAGCAGCGGGGTGGTCTTCCCTCCCGGCAACGACGCCAGCGTCGTGCTGACGATCGAAGGCGGCGGCATCCCGCGCTCGATTCTGCTCGGGGATCTCTCCGAGACGCCTCAGGTGGCGCTCTCACCGGCGGTGCGGGGGAGCTTCGACATCGTCAAAGTCGCCCACCACGGCAGCGCGGACCAAGCCGCGGCGCTCTATCGCCGCATCGGGGCACGCATCGCGCTGATCGGGGTCGGTGAGAACGACTACGGCCATCCGCGGTCCGAGATCCTCGACGTGCTGGCCACGACCGGTACGTCGGTCGCGCGCACCGACCGCACGGGAGCAGCGGCGGTTCTCGCGACGGAGCGCGGGCTCGAGCTATGGCGTCAACGTCCCGGATGACCGGTCCGGCGGGCGCCGTTCGCCAGTAGCGCTGTGCTCAGGCATGCAGCGAAGCGGACACGTGATCGCGGAGGACATCGTGTGCGTCGTCGATCGACAGAAGCTCGGGGTCGGCGAGCATCGACAGATGCAGGCCGTCTATCACGGAGAGAAGCCCTGCCGCGGTCTGAGGGATCCCTCGTCGGCATCGGTGACCCTGCTGGGCAAGGACCGTCAGCCATCCCTCGATGGAGCTCAGCGAGGCATGCCGACCTGCGACGAGCAGCTCGCGAACAGCAGTGTTGCCCTCGGCGCCGAACGAGAGGCGGTAGTACTCGAACCAGCCCTCGAGAGCCGTTCGTGCTCCTTTCGGCTCTGGCAGGAACTGCCGCATGCACTCATGCAGTCGCTCCACGGGTGAGACCTCTTCGTCGTGCACTCGCTGATCGCTGAGCGTCACCGAGACGAATTCTGATGCGACAGCGCTGTAGAGCTGGGCCTGAGAGGGGAAATAGCCGCGCAGCGTCGTCGGCGCTAACCCTGCGGCCGACGCCACGGAGCGAACCGAGAGTGCCCCCAGTCCCCGCTCCCGCACGAGCGCCGTCGCCGCCTCGACGATACGAGCTCGGGTGTCTTTCGGCATGCGATCACGGTACAGCGTACGCCGTGCCCGTACGCTGTGCCGTACGCTGTACGGATAACGACAAGGAGTACGCGAGTCACATGAACATCTCTTCTGCGCAGCAGAGCCGCTCGACGACAATCCCAGGCTCGACCCGACCGGGTTGGCCCGAACTCGGGCTGGCCGCCGGAGCGTACGCTGTCGCGCTCGCTCTCGGGATCTGGTGGATCGACAGCACACCGCAGCATCTGGGCGAACTACGCGGATACGTGAGCTACTTCGTGTCCGGCGTTGCGGGCATCCTCGCCCTCCTCGCGGCGACCCGAGCTCGCCGGCTGCCTTTCGCCGCCTTCGGATTGGCGCGCGTCCGCGGGAAGTGGATCGCGATCGCGCTCGTCGTCGGCGCGGTCGTGTACTGGGCGAACCAGTTCGTCGCCGTCGGCTACATCGCGATCTTCGGGAACGATACGCCGCAAGCGGACTACCAGGCAGCTGCGAGTGCGAGCGTGATCTCCCTGATTCTGACGTTGCTGCTCGGCGCAGGCCTCACCGGTCTCGGCGAAGAGGTCTTCTTCCGAGGAGTCGTCGCGAATGTGCTCTGGCGATTCGGCCCGTGGGCCGGCGTCGTCGTGAGCGCGCTCTTGTTCGCACTCGTGCACGGTGTCAATCTCGTCTTCCCTCTCGCTTTCACCGTCGGTCTGGTGAACGCGATCCTGTTCCGGCTGAGCGGTTCCGTGTGGCCATGCGTGATTGTGCATGTGGTGTACAACGGCATCAGCAACGTGGGATTCGCTCTCGTCGGGTGAGGAGCAACAATGAGCATCGCGATCGCGTCGGCCGTCGTAGACGGTCAGCTTGTCTCGGGCCCGGCTGCATGATGCGTGCCCTCATCGTCGATCACTCGGCCCCGAAGAAGCTGCGCCTGGGCGACGTGCCTGACCCGGCCCCCACGCCGCACCAGGCGCTCGTGGCAGTCGCCGCGATATCGCTGAACTTCGGCGACCTCGTCGACAACGTCGCCAACGCTGTCGACGGCACGGTCCCGGGATGGGAGGCTGCGGGGATCGTCCGCGCTGCCGCCCGCGACGGCAGCGGGCCGGCCGAAGGCACACCCGTCGCTACCTTCGGTTGGACTGGCGGGTGGGCGGAGTTGCGTGCCGTGGACACCGCGCTGTTGAGCCGTGCACCCTCCGGTGCAGATCTCGGTGCGATGGCCACGATTCCCGTCGCGGGTGTCAGCGCCCTGGCGGCTCTCGACCGCATCGGACCAACCCTCGGGCGTCGGATACTCGTGACGGGCGCTTCGGGCGGAGTAGGACGCTACGCCCTGCAGCTCGCACGGTTGGGTGGGGCGTTCGTCATCGCCGCGACGAGCGATGCTGCTCGGCATGGAGACGCGCTCCGCGCGCTGGGCGCCCACGAGGTGCGTCAATCCCTGAGCGGCGTCGCGCCCGTAGATGGCGTCGTCGACACTGTCGGCGGGCGCGTCTTGATCGAGGCGTTTCAGCTGCTGCGTCGCGACGGCACGTTGGTCGCGGTCGGGCACGTCACGGACGAACCGGAGATCTTCCCTGTCGGCTTGCTGACGAGTCGTGCCGGACAAGACAATCGCTCCGTGCACACGTTCTTCATGCCCGAAGCCGCGGACTTCGCGCACGGGCTCGAATGGCTGTGCGAGCAAGTAGCGTCAGGAACCATCGACCCCGGCATCGCATGGCGCGGGAGCTGGTCCGAGGCGGATACAGCGGTCGACCTCCTTCAGCGGCGGCAGCTCAACGGCAAAGCTGTCCTCGAGGTGCGATGATGGCTCGCCCGAATGACGCCTTGCTCGACCACCAACCCGGATGACCGGTCCGGCGGGCGCTGTCGCCGGTGCCGATTAGGCTGGTGACATGCCGCCGTCCGCTCGCCGCCCCGCCGCCCGAGGCGGCGCGAAGTCGGCCATCCGGCAGCTGTCGTGGCGGTCGCCCGAGCCCGCGCCGATCGTGCTCGTCGCCGGTCCCGAAGAGGTCTGCGCCGAGCGGGCGATCGCCTCGCTCCGCGACTACCTGAAGGCCGAAGATCCGAGCCTCGAGGTCTCCGATGTCCGTGCCGATGACTACGCCGCGGGCACGCTTCTCGGCATGGCGTCGCCCTCGCTGTTCGGCGAGCCCCGCCTCGTCCGCGTCGCCGGTGTCGAGAAGTGCTCGGACGCGTTCCTGACCGAGGCGCTGGCGTACCTCGAGAACCCGCAGGAAGGCGCGACCGTCGTGCTCCGGCACACCGGTGCGAGCGTTCGGGGCAAGAAGCTCCTCGACGCGATCCGCGCCGGAACCGGCGGTGGCGTCGAGATCGCCGTGCCCGCGATCAAGCGTGACTCCGACCGCTTCGACTTCGCGGCGGGGGAGTTCTCCGCCGCGGGCAAGCGCATCGCGCCCTCCGCGCTGCGCACGCTCGTCTCCGCCTTCGCCGACGATCTGACCGAACTCGCCGCCGCGTGCCAGCAGCTCATCTCCGACGTTCCCGGTGACATCGGGGACCAGGTCGTCGAGCGCTACTACGGCGGTCGCGTCGAAACGACCGCGTTCGCCGTGGCCGACACGGCCATCGCGGGCCGCTACGGCGAAGCGCTGCTCACCCTGCGCCACGCGCTCTCGAGCGGCGCCGACCCGGTGCCCCTGGTCGCTGCGATCGCCTCGAAGCTGCGGACGATGGCACGCGTCGCCGGAACCCGCGAGCCTTCCTCCGCCCTCGCGGCACGACTGGGCATGAAGGACTGGCAGGTCGACCGCGCCAAGCGCGACCTCGTCGGATGGAGCGAGTCTGCTCTCGCGACAGCGATCCAGGCCGCGGCCCGCGCCGACGCCGAGGTGAAGGGCGCCTCGCGCGACCCCGTATTCGCCGTCGAGCGTCTCGTGACGGTCATCGCCACGCGCGCGCCCTACGGGTCCTGACGCCGCGACGCGCGATCGTCGCGGCAACGCAGAAGGCCCGCCCCGGAACGGGACGGGCCTTCGGAAAGCGACGGCTCAGAGAGCGGCGACCTTCTTGGCGATGGCCGACTTGCGGTTCGCAGCCTGGTTCTCGTGGATGACGCCCTTGCTGACGGCCTTGTCGAGCTTCTTCGACGCGGTCGCCAGAGCCTTCTCGGCGGCGGCCTTGTCGCCGGCGGCGATGGCCTCGCGGGTGCGACGCACCTCGGTCTTCAGCGCGCTCTTGATCGCCTTGTTGCGCTCGCGCGCCTTCTCGTTGGTCTTGTTGCGCTTGATCTGCGACTTGATGTTCGCCACGTTCGACGTATCTTTCGTTCGGAGTTTTTCGGTGGATGTGCCGGGCGACAGTAGAGGGATGCCGCACGGCGGTCGTGTGAGGGAGGAACCCACACGGCAAGCCGACTTCCGAGTCTATCAGGTCGCGTCGCGGGAACCGGTATCCGCCATCGTGGCGAGCGCCAGGTCGAGCACGGCGTTGAAGACTCGTGGGCGCATCGCCGTGACCAGGTGACTCGTTCGCGGGACCACGATGAGTTCCGCCGCCGGCGCCAGCTGCGTGAAGAGCCGTTCATTGACCCGCAACTGGTCGTACTGACCGTTGACGAACCACGTCGGCACGTCGATGCGCCGCAGCGCCGCGAGCAGGTCGAGCACCGATAGGCTCGCGAGCGCGACATCCTGGGCGTCGTAGGCGTAGCCGCCCGCACCGAAGTCGGGCCGCGTCTCGACGGGGAGCGTGCGGTCGAGAACCCAGTCCGTGATCCTCTGCCCGCGCCCGGGCAGCCGGTCGAAACCGAGTGCGAGTGCGCGGTAGACGGCCAGACCGAAACCTCGCGGGATCGCAGTGCAGGATGCCGCGATGAACGCCGACACGGGAGGACGCTCCTCGTTGCCGACGTACGCGGTGCTCAGCAGCCCGCCCATCGAATGACCGACCAGCAGCACGGGACCGCGCTCGGCGGCCCGGCGCACCGCATCATCTATCGTGGCGAAGGCGCCGTCGAGGGTGAACGTCTCGGACATCCGCGTCCCATGCCCCGGCAGATCGAGGGCGGTCACGTCGACGTCGCGATCGCCCAGGTGGGCGACTTGCGCCCGCCACATGGTCGCAGACGTCCGGATGCCGTGGACGAGCACCACCTGAGCGGTCATATCCCCACTCTACGAAGCCGAAGCGGTGCGTCGGCTGAGCGGCCGGACAGGCCGGCACGAACGAGGGCGGCCGGCTGTGAACCGGCCGCCCTCGTTCGGCTCGCGTATCGCGCGCTCAGCCCTCGCGGACCGTGCCCCGGCGTCGCGTCGCCGCGATCACGCCGCCGGCGACGAGGAGCATCGATGCGGCGAGCAGAACGCCCAGCGGCGTCTCGGCACCGGTGACCGCCAGCTGCCCGGCCCGGACGACGGTGATGCCGAACTCGAGCGGCTGCTCACCGGCCGAGGTGATCTGCAGCGTGTGCGCCCCCACGGCGAAGTCGGCGGGGACCGCGACCCGGAAGGACGTGACGCCGGATGCGTCCGCCGCCGGGATGCCGCGGACCACGAGCGGGTCGCTGAACAGGGTGGCGCCGATCTGCTGTCCGGGCTCGAGGCCCGAGACACGCACATCGATGACGCCGCCCTGCTCGACGCGCGTGGTCGACAGGTCGGCCTGCGCCCACGGTGCGCCGTCGGGCGCGGGGCCTGCGCCCGGGTCGGTGCCCGCCGCGGCCACCTCCACCGGCACGGTGACGGTCGTCGCCGCGGCATCCGTGGTGAGGACGAGCTCCAGCGGGCCGTCCGGCAGGTCGGCGGGCAGCGGCACCGACACGACCGCGCTGCCGCCGGCCACCGGCGCCGAGGCGATCGTCGCGCCGTTCAGCGCGACGTCCACCGCGGTGTTCTGCGGTGCGCCGAGGCTCGTCATGTCGAGGTTCGACACCGTCAGCGTGAGCGCTGAGCCGGGAGCCGCCGTCTCGGGGACGCCCTGCACCTGGACGGCGCGCTTGTCGAACGAGGGCGACACCGGCTGCTCGGCGCCGAGGTACTCGATCCAGGCCTCGTGGTCGAGGAAGCCCGTGTCGACGTAGTCGGTTCCGGCGGCGAAGGCGCGGAAGTTGTCTCCCGAGCCGCTGGCGAGGAACGAGAGCGTGCCGATGCGATACTCGGCGGCGGGATCGAGCGGCTCGCCGTCGATCGTGACCGACGTGATCCGATCGCCCTCGGGGCGGGCCTCGTCGAACGTGTAGGTCACGTTGTCGGACAGGCCCAGCTGCAGGTACGGACGCGAGGGGATCTTGCCGTCCTTGTCGCGCTGCCACTGCTGCTCCAGCACCCGCACGAAGTCGGCACCGGTGAGCGTCACCAGCGCCATCGTGTTGTTGAACGGCAGCACCGCGTACGCCTGACCCCACGTGATCGTGCCGTCGGGCACACCCGCCACCGCGTTCGCGCCGAACTCTGCCTGCGTGTCGAACAGGTCGGCTCGGAGCCCACCCGAGTTCGTCACGCCGATCTGCGCGCCGTTCGGCAGATTCGCCAGGTTGGAGCGAATCGACTCCGCGACGAGGTTGCCGAGCGAGGACTCGGCCGCCCGGTTGTCACGCTGGCCGCCGGCGTAGACGCCGTCGACGTACGCACCGCCCGAGTATGCGCTCGTGATGTCAGCGGAGATGGTCGCCACCGGCCGGTTGCCGATCTCGGCGAAGTCCGCCAGAGCGCGCTGGACGATCTCGTTGACCTCGGCGACGCGCGGGTAGGTGGCGATCAGGTCGGCCGCGGGCGTCTTCGTCTGTCCGACGTTCTCCTGCGTGTGCGACATGACCGCGCCCGTGCGCGGGTCGACCGAGAGCACGACCTTGCCGACGAACTGGCCGTACGAGCCGGTCTGCACGACCGGGCGGGTGCGGTCCGTGCCGGGGATCGGCGCCGACCAGGCGTACAGCTTGTGCGTGTGCCCGGTGAAGATGGCGGCGACCTCGGGGGAGGTCTCGTTGACGATGCGGTCGAACACCGCGCTGTCGGCGACGGCGTCGGCGAGGCTCGCGTCGGAGGCGCTGTCGGCCGCACCCTCGTGGTAGACCGCGACGATCACGTCGGCCTGCTCGCCTTCGCCGTCGGTGAGGTCGGCCGTCACCCGGTTGACCGCCTCGACCGGGTCACCGAACTCGAGACCGGCGATCCCGGAGCCGCTGACGAGAGCCGCGGTCTCCTGAGTGACCACACCGATGACGGCCACCGTGAGCCCCTGCGACTCGATGAGCTCGTACTCGTCGAGCTGCGGCTCGCGAGTGCCGGCCACGTAGACGTTGGCGCCCAGGTGCGAGAAGTCCGCTCGCGGGATGACCCGGTCGCGCAGATCCGCGAACCCGCGGTCGAACTCGTGGTTGCCCACGGCACTCGCGCGCAGCTCCAGGGCGTTGAGCACATCGATCGTCGGCACGTCCTGCGCGAGCGACGAGGCGGGGAGCGAGGCTCCGATGTTGTCACCCGCGGAGAGCAGGATCGCCTCCGGTGCGTCCGCCCGCAGCTGTTCGATGGTGCCGGCGAACCCGACGGTGCCGGGGATCTCGTCCTGCGCCTGGACGGGGCCGTCGGCGGGCTTCGCGGGGGTGATCCCCGCGATGCGTCCGTGGAAGTCGTTGATCCCGAGCAGCGTCAGATCGACCGGCTCGACCGGGGCCGAAGCCTCGGCCGAGAGACCGACCTTGACCGGGTCGTGGTCCGACGAGCGGTAGGGGCCGTCGTCGTGGAAGTTCACCGGGAAGTAGTTGTACCGGCTGTACTCCAGGAAAATCGACTCGCCCGCGTTGATGTTCCATACGTCGGCGCCCGTCGCGCGGTCGTACGCGGCCTCGTTCATGAGGACGTGGTCGAGAGAGCCCGACAGCTCCTGGAAGACGTAGCTGCTGTCGGTCACATCGAAGGCGATGCCCGCGTCGACGTATCCCGACTCGTAGAAGACCTGCATCGGGTCCTCCTGCGAGTACGCGTTGAAGTCTCCCGCCAGCAGGACCGACTCCACGTCGCCCTGGATCCGCTCGACCCAGGCGTCGAGTGAACGGGCCTGACGCACGCGCGACTCGTTGGATGCGCCCTGGCCGTCACCGGCGTCGGCGTCACCGGCCCACGGGCCCGCCGAGCCCTTCGACTTGAAGTGATTCACGACGAACAGGAACGGCTCGCCGCCGTCGACGGGCGCGAAGGCCTGAGCGATCGGGGTGCGCGCGTTCTGGAAGGCCTCACCGGCATCCGACTCCGTGCCGAGGGCACGGGCGTCGCCGACGCGTTCGACCTCGCTCGGCTGGTAGATGATCGCGTTCGTGATGACGTCGCGCCCTGCGGCATCCGGCAGCTCGTCCGAGGACGGCACGAACGCCCAGCGCTCGGTACCGGCCGCCGCGTTGAGCGCCGCGACGAGGGATGCGGTCGCCTCATCGGCCTGCTCGCCCAGGCGAGCCGAGTCCTCGATCTCCATGAGGCCCACCACGGAGGCGTCGAGCGCGTTGATGGCCGCGACGATCTTCTCCTGCTGGCGCCCGAAGGATGCCGCGTCCCAGGCGCCGCGCTGGTCGCAGCCCTCACGCACGTTCGTCCCGTTGCCCTCGCGGTCCTTGTACGCCACGCAGGTGCCGGTTTCGTCGCCCAACGTCGTGAAGTAGTTGAGGACGTTGAACGAGGCGACCGAGACATCGCCGCCGACCTTGGCCGGCGAAGCGGTGCGGGTGTTCTCGACGGTGATGTCGTCGTCGCGGGTCTCGCCGGCCACGATGTGCCGCACCGGGCTCAGCTTCCACGAGTTGTTGCGGTAGTCGAGGATCACCGGCGCGTCGAAGCTCACCCGCGCACCGACGCGAACGGGCTCGGTGGTCGAGATGTAGGGCGGCGTCGCGCCCGCCGCGCCGAGATTCGTCGAGGAGCCGTCGTCGAGCACGACCCGCCGTGCGGCGTTGTCGGCGGCGACGGCCGCGGCCTCGGGGGAGCCGGGACGAGCGACATCCGTCGGCTGCCGCAGCGGCTCGTCGCCCGTAGCCAGCACGAGCTCGCCGAAGCGGTTGAGGTTGTAGTTGTCCGCGACGACGAAATCGCCCTGCGGCTGAACGAGCATCGACTCGAGCGACTGCCGCTGAGCGTTGTCGGTCGTCCACGCGACGGTCGCCGGCAGGACCGGCGGGGCGTCCGCGATCGTGGTCGCGTTCCCCGGGCCGACGGTGAGCTGCGTCAGGCCGAAGTAGTCACCGACGACGCCGGTGACGCGCACCGTGCTGCCGAGCGCGACCTCTCCGACGGTCGCGGGGGAGTACACGAAGACCGCGTCGGACGCCCGGTGCGTCGCGAGATCGATCTCGCCTCCCGTACCGCCGGTCTGGATGACGTAGCCGTTGTAGCCGCCGGTCGGGTAGTGCGCCGTGACGACCCCCTCGGTCGTCACGGTCTGTCCGGCCAGGGGCGAACGACCGCCGGTGCCCTGGATGTCGGCGATGGCGACGACCGCGGGGACGGTCGGCTGTCCGGGCTGTTCGGGCTCGGTGGGCTCAGTCGGCTCGGTGGGCTCGGTGGGCTCGGTCGGCTCGGTCGGTTCCGTCGGTGCAGCGCCCTGCGGCGTCGGAGCTCCGATACGGAAGTCGGCGCCGTTGTCGCCCGTGTTGGTCGACTCCGCGTCGCGCGCCACGCTCGTGCTGTTGGTCGTGGCCGGTGCCGCGGTGCCCGCGAAGTCGTTCGCCCCGCCCCAGCCGACGAAATCGACGGCGTTCTCGAGAGCGGCCGCACCCGTGGCGCCCACGATCGGCTCGGTGCCGCGCACCAGCGCCACCTTCCCGCCGGTGCCGCTCATCGCGATCGTGCCCTCGACGTCCGCGTCGAAGCTCGGCAGGTCGCGGTTCGTGCCGAACGCCTGACCGACCAGCAGCGAGCCGCCCGGGGCGATCGAGGCGCCGTCGAGCGAAGTCGCCTGCCAGCGCGATGATCCGCCGCCGCCGCCCGCCGAGGTGTACTGGACGCTCCAGCCGTCCAGGACGACCGTCTCGCTCGAGGTGTTCCGCAACTCGACGAAGTCGCGATTGAGCGGCGCGCCGCTGTTGCCGCCACCGCCGTAGATCTCGTCGATCACGACTGCGGCGTCCGGCGACACGGCTGCCGATGCCGGCAGTGCGCCGAGGCTCACACCTCCCATCGCCATCGCGAGGGCGGCGCTCGACGCCACCCAGGTTCGCCAGGGTCGTCGCGCGGGCGCGACGGGGTCTGCTGTGATCACGGTGCTCTCCGGGGGGAAGCGGACCGGGCGCGGTGAGTTCGCGCAACCGCCGGCCGCCGCACTGAGCATTCGACGCGATCGACCTGTTCGGCAAGTAGCGAGATGGTTAATTGTTTTTCACTCGACGGATTGCTGGCGTGTCCGGCATCCGGCGTCGTATTGTGCCGCGCGCGGGATCGTCGAGGCCGTCGGGCGGCGAGCCCCCGGGTAGACTTCCCGGGACATGTCTCCGCGCGCCCTTCAGCCGCTCGCGCCCGCCGCCACGCCGCCCGAGCTCATCCGCAACTTCTGCATCATCGCCCACATCGACCATGGCAAGTCGACGCTCGCCGACCGGATGCTGCAGATCACCGGCGTCGTCGCCGACCGTGACATGCGCGCCCAGTACCTCGATCGGATGGACATCGAGCGCGAGCGCGGCATCACGATCAAGAGCCAGGCCGTCCGGATGCCGTGGTCGAAGGACTCCGGCACGTTCGCGCTCAACATGATCGACACGCCGGGTCACGTCGACTTCACGTACGAGGTCAGCCGCTCGCTCGCCGCGTGCGAGGGAGCGATCCTCCTCGTGGACGCCGCGCAGGGGATCGAGGCGCAGACCCTCGCGAACCTGTACCTCGCGCTCGAGAACGACCTGCAGATCATCCCGGTCCTGAACAAGATCGATCTGCCGGCGGCCGATCCCGAGAAGTACGCGGCCGAGCTGGCCAACCTCATCGGCGGCGACCCGGAAGACGTGCTGCGCGTGAGCGGCAAGACCGGCATGGGCGTCGAAGACCTGCTCGACCGCATCGTCGATCGCATCCCGGCCCCCGTGGGCGACCCCGAGGCTCCGGCGCGCGCGATGATCTTCGACTCGGTCTACGACGCCTATCGCGGCGTCGTCACCTACGTGCGCATGGTCGACGGCAAGCTCGAGCCGCGCGAGCGCATCCAGATGATGTCGACGCGTGCGACGCACGAGCTGCTCGAGATCGGTGTGTCGAGCCCCGAGCCGATCCCGACCAAGGGGCTGGGCGTCGGCGAGGTGGGCTACCTCATCACCGGTGTGAAGGACGTGCGTCAGTCGAAGGTCGGTGACACCATCACCAACCACCGCAAGCCCGCGACCGAGGCCCTGCCCGGTTACACCGACCCCAAGCCCATGGTCTTCTCGGGGATCTACCCGATCGACGGCAGCGACTACGGCGACCTGCGCGAAGCGCTCGACAAGCTCAAGCTCTCGGACGCCTCGCTGCAGTACGAGCCCGAGACGTCGGTGGCGCTCGGCTTCGGGTTCCGCTGCGGCTTCCTCGGCCTGCTGCACCTCGAGATCATCACCGAGCGCCTCTCGCGCGAGTTCGGTCTCGACCTCATCACGACCGCGCCGTCGGTGACGTACGAGGTCGCGACCGACACGGGCGAGACGGTCGTCGTGACGAACCCGAGCGAATACCCCGACGGGCGGGTGGCCGAGGTCTCGGAGCCGGTCGTCAAGGTCGGCATCCTCGCCCCGAAGGACTACGTCGGCACCGTCATGGAACTGTGTCAGTCGCGTCGCGGCACGCTGCTCGGCATGGACTACCTCAGCGAGGACCGCGTCGAGCTGCGGTACAACATGCCGCTCGGCGAGATCGTCTTCGACTTCTTCGACCACCTCAAGTCGCGCACGCAGGGCTACGCGAGCCTCGACTACGAGCCCGCCGGGTCGCAGACCGCCGACCTGGTGAAGGTCGACATCCTGCTGCAGGGCGAGAAGGTGGATGCCTTCAGCTCGATCGTCCACCGCGAGAAGGCGTACGCCTACGGCACGATGATGACCGAGCGCCTGCGCAAGCTCATCCCGCGTCAGCAGTTCGAGGTGCCCATTCAGGCCGCCATCGGGGCGCGCATCATCGCCCGCGAGAACATCCGCGCCATCCGCAAGGACGTGCTCGCCAAGTGCTATGGCGGTGACATCACCCGCAAGCGCAAGCTCCTCGAGAAGCAGAAGGAGGGCAAGAAGCGCATGAAGATGGTCGGCCGGGTCGAGGTGCCCCAGGAAGCCTTCATCGCGGCGCTCTCGGGCGACGTCGAGGGCAAGGACAAGAAGTAGTCACCACCGGATCCACGAGGAGAGCGATGCATCACCGACGCGGAACCTTCCGTGATGAGACCGTCGACTACGCGGCGGTGGGGGCGACCCGGGCCCACGACCTGATGGCCTACCCGCCCGAGCGCAGCATCCCCGCTGAGGACGCTTGGCGCATCGGCAGCGGCGAAGCGCGGTTCGACACGGCCGCCGACCTGCTCATGTCGTGGAGCGCGCTGCGCGGAGCGGGCCTGCGCGTCACCGACGTGCGCCCCGCCTCGGGCCCGATGTACACCGGCGTCGCTTTCGACGACGAAGGAAACGCGGTGGCACCGAGCAGCCTCGAGCACGAGCAGCGCTTCGACGCCGACGGCACCCCCTACGTCGGGGCCGGCACGACGCTGCGCGTCCACGGACGGGTCGCCGGTCACAGTGCCGACGGTGAGCTGCGCGTCATCTTCGTGGACGAGGAGCCGCGCCGCGTGGCGTTCGCGCTCGGCACGGTCGACGGCTCGGTCGTCAGCGGTGAGGAGTCGTTCCTGCTCGAGTGGCGCGACAATGACGAGGTCTGGTTCGTCGTGCGCGCCTTCGACCGTCCGACGGCGATGCTGTACCGGATGCTGCCCGCCCTCGTTCGGCGGCGTCGCCGCCTGCTGTTCCAGGGATACCTCCGCGCGATCTCGCCGTTGTACGCCACCCCCGGGTCCTGATGGGGGCAGCGCTGCCCCTGGGCGATCCCGTTCCCGCTGACGGAGCCCTGCCCGACGACCTTCTCGTCTCGCCCGATGCGGACTTCGGCGTGTACCTGCACGTGCCGTTCTGCCGCGTGCGCTGCGGATACTGCGACTTCAACACGTACACCGCCACCGAGCTGCGAGGCGCGCGTCAGGACGCCTACGCCGACGAGGTGCTGCGCGAGGTCGCGCTCTCGGCTCGGGTGCTCGACGCGCGCGGTCCCCGTCGCCCCGCCGCGACCGTCTTCTTCGGCGGTGGCACTCCGACCCTGCTGCCGCCGGGGGATCTCGCGCGGATGCTGGGCGGCGTCCGTGACACGTTCGGCATCGCGCCCGGCGCGGAGGTGACGGTCGAGGCCAATCCCGACACGATGACGCCCGCGGTCGCCGACGAGCTGGCTGCGGCCGGGGTGACGCGTCTCTCTATCGGGATGCAGTCGGCGGTGCCGCACGTGCTGGCGGCGCTGGATCGCACCCATGACCCCGCGAACGTGGCGACGGCGGTCTCCGCAGCGCGCTCGGCGGGTCTCGATGTGTCCCTCGACCTGATCTACGGCGCGCCGGGCGAGAGCCTGGCCGACTGGCGTGCCTCCGTAGAGACGGCCATCGCTCTGGCGCCCGACCACGTGTCGGCGTACGCCCTGATCATCGAAGACGGGACGAAGCTCGAACGTCAGATCCGGCGCGGCGAGGTGCCTGCCCCCGACGACGATCTGCAGGCCGACATGTACGAGACGGCCGACACGCTGCTCGCAGCCGCGGGCTACTCCTGGTACGAGGTGTCGAACTGGGCCACGTCGCCGGAGCAGAGGTCGCGCCACAACCTCGCGTACTGGCGCGGCACCGACTGGTGGGGCTACGGGCCCGGCGCGCACAGCCACGTGGGCGGGCTGCGCTGGTGGAACGTGAAGCACCCGGCCGCGTACGCACAGCGTCTCGCGATGGACGCCTCACCGGCGGCGGGCCGGGAACGACCGGATGCCGCGGCTCGACGCCTCGAATCCGTGCTGCTGCGCACGCGCATCGCGGAAGGGCTGCCCGTGGCCGAACTGGATGAGGACGGCCGCCGGGGCGTCGCCGCCCTCATCGCGGACGGGCTCATCGAAGGGGCGGACGCGGTGCGCGGACGTATCGTCCTGACGCGGCGGGGGCGCCTGATGGCCGACGCCGTGGTGCGTGCTCTCACGGAGTGAGTCCCGGCGGCTATCCCGTGTCGGTTCGCGATAGAATTGGCACTCAGGTATAGCGAGTGCCAGCGAGGAGGTGACATGGTCTCGGAACGCGGACTGCAGGTGCTGCGAGCGATCGTGCAGGACTATGTCGACACCCGCGAGCCGGTCGGCAGCAAGTCGATCGTCGAGCGGCATGCGTTCGGCGTGTCGGCGGCGACGATCCGCAACGACATGGCCCTGCTCGAGGACGAGGAGCTGATCGCGGCGCCCCACACGTCGTCGGGCCGCGTGCCCACCGACAAGGGCTACCGCGTCTTCGTCGACCATCTCGCCGGACTCCGCCCGCTCAGCCCCGCGCAGCGCTCGGCGATCGCGACCTTCCTCGACGGGCCGTCCGACCTCGACGACCTCCTCGTCCGAACCGTGCGCGCGCTGACGCAGCTGACCGGTCAAGTCGCGATGGTGCAGTACCCCTCGTTCGCGCGGGCTCAGGTCTCGCACCTCGAGCTGGTCGACCTCGGCGGCGGGCGACTCGTCGTGATCGTGGTCACCGACACCGGGCGGGTCTCGCAGCGCGTCGGCGTCGTGCGCACGCTCCTCGACGAAGCGCAGTTCGCCGTCGCGAAGGCGACGCTGCGCGCCGCCATCACGGGCAGCTCCATCCGCGATGCGTCGCAGGCGGTGTCGGCTCTGGCCGAAGGGCAGTCCGCCGGGGATCCCATCGGCGACGCCGTCCGGGAGATCGCCCGGATTCTCGTGGAGGAGCTCGAGACGTTCCGACAGGACCGGCTCGTCATGGCCGGCACGGCCACCCTGGCCCGTCGCGAAGCGGATTTCCGCGGCAGTATCTACCCGCTGCTCGAGGCGATTGAGGAGCAGGTGACCCTTCTGCGGCTGATGGGCGAGATGGTCGCCGACGAGCGCGGCGTCGCCACCCGTATCGGCCGCGAGAACGAGGCGTTCGGGCTCTCGGAGGCCTCTGTCGTGACGAGCGACTACGACGTGCCGGGTTCGCACGCGCGTGTCGGCCTCATGGGTCCGACCCGCATGGACTACCCGACCAACCTCGCGACGGTGCGTGCCGTCGCCCACTATCTCAGCCGGCTGCTTGAGGACGACGAGAGCGCCCGCTGACCGTATCCACCCACGCCCGCAGGGGCGGAAAGGCGATCCGTGGCTGACCACTACGAGGTCCTGGGCGTCGCGCGCGACGCGTCGCCCGACGAGATCAAGAAGGCATACCGACGCCTCGCGCGCGAACTGCACCCCGACGTCAACCCGGGCGAGGACGCGTCCGAGCGCTTCAAGCTGGTGACGCACGCCTACGACGTGCTCAGCGATCCCGAGCAGCGCCAGCGCTACGACATGGGCGGCGACGCCGCGGGCGGCTTCGGCGGCGCCGGCGGCTTCGGTGGCTTCAGCGACATCTTCGAGACGTTCTTCGGCGGGGGAGCAGGGGGCGGTGCTCGCGCCGGCCGCCCGCGCTCCCGCCGCGAGCGCGGGCAGGACGCGCTGGTGCGCGTGACCCTCGAGCTGGACGACGTCGTGTTCGGCGTCCACCGCGACATCGAGGTCGACACGGCCGTTCTGTGCGACACATGCCAGGGCTCGTGCTGCCAGCCGGGAACGCAGCCGGTGACGTGCGACGTCTGCCACGGAGCGGGCAACGTCCAGCGCACAGTGCGCAGCCTGCTCGGCAACGTCGTCACCTCCCAGCCGTGCAACGTGTGCCAGGGCTATGGGACGACGATTCCCTACCCGTGCACGACCTGTCAGGGTCAGGGGCGCGTTCGCGCCCGCCGGACCGTCTCGCTCGACATCCCGGCGGGTGTCGAGACCGGGCTGCGGCTGCAGCTCCCGGGCTCCGGCGAGGTCGGGCCCGCGGGCGGTCCCAACGGCGACCTCTACCTCGAGGTCACGGTCGAGGCGCACGACGTGTTCAGTCGCGAAGGCGACGACCTGCTCGCGACCCTCGAGGTGTCGATGCCCGATGCCGTGCTCGGCGCCACCACGACGATCGAGTCCCTCGACGGAACCGTCGAGCTCGAGCTGCGCCCGGGCGTGCAGTCCGGCGACGTCCTGACGGTCAAGGGCCGCGGCATCACGCCCCTGCGGGGCTCCACGCGCGGCGATCTGCGCGTCGGGGTGCACGTCGTGACGCCGACTCGCCTCGACGCCAAGGAGCGCGCCCTGATCGAGGAGCTGAAGCGCCGCACGAAGGCGCCGGCGCCGCGTCTGGCGGAGTTCCACCAGGGCATGTTCGCGAAGCTGCGCGACCGCTTCCGGAACAGCTGAGCGGTGGCACTGCACTTCGTCGTCGACGCGCCGCTCGATGCGCGCGCGGGGGACACCGTCGATCTGACGGGGCCGGAGGCCCACCATGCAGCGGGTGTGCGTCGGGTCCGCGCCGGCGAGGCCGTCACGGTGGGCGACGGGTCCGGGGTCTGGCTCACCGGGGTCGTGGTGTCCGCCGACCCCAGGCGTGTGTGCATCGAGGTCGGCTCGCGCGCCGAACATCCGGCGCCGACGCGGCGCGTGACCCTGGTCCAGGCGCTCGCGAAGGGTGATCGCGACGAGCTCGCGGTACAGGCGAGCACGGAGCTGGGCGTCGACGAGATCGTGCCGTGGCAGGCCGCGCGCAGCGTGTCTCGATGGGCGGGCCCGAAGCTCGAACGGGGGGTGCAGCGCTGGACGACCATCGCGCGCGAGGCCGCGAAGCAGGCGCACCGGCCGTGGCTGCCCCTCGTGGGCGCGCCGGCGACGACGCGAGACCTCGTGGCCCGAGCCGGGCGCACCCGCATGCTCGTGCTCGAGCCGTCCGCCACCGAGCGTCTCAGCGAGGTCGATCTCGGTGAGGGCGACGTCGACCTCGTCGTCGGGCCCGAGGGCGGCATCGCCCCCGATGAGCTCGACGAGCTCCGCGACGCGGGGGCGACCCTCGTCCGCCTCGGCGACACGGTACTGCGCACCTCGACAGCAGGCCCCGCGGCGCTCGGCGTCGTCAACGTCGCGTTGGGGAGATGGTGACGGCTTCCGCCGACCCGCTCGGCCTGCCCGTCGATAGACTGGGCGAATGAGCGAACCCTCCGTCTTCACGCGCATCCTCCGCGGTGAGATCCCGTCCGAGATCATCGCCGAGACCGAGAACGTGTTCGCCATCCGCGACATCGCGCCGCAGGCTCCGGTCCACCTTCTCGTCATCCCCAAGACCGAGGAGTACCGCAATGTCGTCGAGCTCGCCGCGGCCGATCCCGCTCTGCTGAGCGAGCTCATCGGCCTGGCCAACTCCATCGCCGCCGAGCATGCCGACGGCGACTTCCGCCTCATCTTCAACACCGGCGCCGGGGCCGGGCAGACGGTCTTCCACGTCCATGCCCACGTCCTCGCCGGTGGCCTCTCCGAAGGGAGCCTCGGTGGCTGACGCTTCCGAACCCGCCGTCGCGACGATCTTCGCCGACGGCGTGGCCATGGTCCAGTTGCTCGGGCCGCAGGACCGACTGCTGCGCGTCGTCGAACGGGAGCACCCCGATGTCGACGTCCTCGTGCGCGGCAACGAGATCACGCTCACCGGCTCGACGGATGACGTCGCGGCAGCGCGCGCTCTCGTGGACGAGCTGATCGCCATGGCCCGCGCCGGTCAGGGCCTGGACCCGAGCGATGTCACGACGTCCAGCCGCATCCTCCAGCGTCGGTCGCCCGGCGACGAGGGGCCGCGGCCCTCCGAAGTGCTCGGCGAGGCGATCCTGTCGTCGCGAGGCAAGGTGATCCGGCCCAAGACGCTCGGCCAGAAGGCGTACGTCGACGCGATCGAGGAGAACACGATCGTCTTCGGCATCGGTCCTGCGGGCACGGGTAAGACCTACCTCGCGATGGCGAAGGCCGTGCAGGCCCTGCAGCGTAAAGAGGTCAACCGCATCATCCTGACGCGCCCGGCCGTCGAGGCGGGCGAACGGCTCGGATTCCTGCCGGGGACCCTCACCGACAAGATCGACCCGTACCTGCGGCCGCTGTACGACGCGCTCAACGAGATGCTCGATCCCGAGCTCGTGCCCAAGCTCATGGCGACGGGAACGATCGAGGTCGCGCCGCTGGCGTACATGCGCGGTCGGACGCTGAACGACTCCTTCGTCGTGCTCGACGAGGCGCAGAACACCACGCCCGAGCAGATGAAGATGTTCCTCACGCGTCTCGGGTTCGGCACCCGGATGGTCGTGACCGGCGACATCACGCAGGTCGATCTGCCACAGGGCACCTCGGGCCTGCGCACCGTGACGCGCGTCCTCAAGGACATCGACGACATCCACTTCGCGACCCTCACGAGCGACGACGTCGTGCGCCACACGCTCGTCGGCCGGATCGTCGACGCCTACAGCGAGTACGACGAGCAGCGCCTGCTGGCGCGGCGCGAGCGCGACGAGGCGAGCGAGTTCGCCAACCGCGCCGAACGCCGCTCGACGGCCCGCCCCGCCGGTCCCCGCGATCGACTCCCGAAACGAGGACGTTCTTCATGACCATCGAGATCACCAACGAGTCCGGGGTCTCGGTCGATGAGACCGTGCTGCTGCGTCTGACGGAGCACAACCTGGCGCAGCTGAACGTCAGCCCCGATGCCGACCTGGCCATCCTCCTCGTCGACGAAGGGGCGATGGAGTCGCTGCACGTGCAGTGGATGGACGAGCCCGGCCCCACCGACGTCCTGAGCTTCCCGATGGACGAGCTGCGCCCCGGCACCGAGGATGCACCGACGCCCCCCGGGCTGCTCGGCGACATCGTGCTGTGCCCGCAGGTCGCCGAGGCGCAGGCTCAGGCAGCTCGACACACCACCCTCGACGAACTGATCCTGCTCACCACGCACGGACTGCTGCACCTGCTCGGATTCGACCACGCCGAGCCCGAAGAGGAGCGCGAGATGTTCGGGCTTCAGCGCGAGCTGATCTCGGCCTTCCACGCGAGCGAGCGCCGCCGAGCGTGACCGAGCTCCTCCTCGCCCTCGGCGCGGTCTTCCTGGTCGCGCTCGGGGGCCTGATGGCGGCTCTGGATGCCGCGCTGGGCGTCACCTCACGCTCCGACCTGTCGGACTGGGCCGAGCTCGGCCGGCAGCAGAACGCCCTGCGGCGCATCGCCGACGACACGACGGCCCACGGCAACGCCGTCGTCTTCATCCGCATCCTCGCCGAGTCGACCGCCGCGGTCTTCGTCACGGCGGCCCTGACGCTCGCGCTCGAGAATCTGTGGTGGGCGATCCTGGTCGCGGCGCTCCTGATGACGGCGGTGTCGTTCGTCCTCGTGGGCGCGAGCCCCCGCTCGGTCGGCCGCCAGCACGCCCGGGGGCTCCTCATCGCGTGCGCGCCCATCGTGCGCGCTGCCCGGATCGTGCTGGGTCCGCTCGCGCACCTGCTGGTCATCGTCGGCAACCGGGTCACGCCCGGCGTCTCGCGCGGCACGTCGTTCGCCTCCGAGGAGCAGCTGCTGAGCATGGTCGACGAGGCCGCGTCGCAGGACCTCATCGAGGCGGACGATCGCGACCTGATCCACTCCGTCTTCGACTTCACCGACACGCTCGTCCGCAGCGTCATGGTTCCTCGGACCGACATGGTCACGGTTCCGCAGACCGCGACGACCCATGAGGCGCTGGCGTTGTTCCTCGAGCGCGGGGTCTCGCGCATGCCCGTCACGGACGACGAGCGCGACGACATCCTGGGTGTCGTCTACCTGAAGGACCTGGTGCAGTTCTCCTACGGAGAAGCGGCAGGATGGCGAGACGTCCCGGTGGGGCGCGTCGCCCGCGCGGCGGTGTTCGTGCCCGAGTCGATGCGTGCCGAGACGCTGCTGCAGCAGATGAAGCGGGATGCCGTGCACGTGTGTCTCGTCGTCGATGAATACGGCGGCGTGGCGGGACTGATCACGCTCGAGGACCTGATCGAGGAGCTCGTCGGCGACATCGCGGACGAGTACGACCGCGGCGCCGCTGAGGTCGTCGAGCTCGAGCCGGGCCGCTACCGGGTCAGTGCTCGGCTGGGCCTCGACGAGGTCGGAGAGCTGTTCGGCCTCGAGCTCGACGACGACGATGTCGACTCGATCGGCGGCCTGCTGGGCAAGCAGCTGGGCCGCGTGCCCATGCCCGGGGCCACCGTCGTGGCCGACGGCCTGATGATCACCGGCGGCGTCTCGCGCGGTCGCGGCCGCGGCCTCGCGACGGTGTTCGTCGAGCGGGCGCCGTCCGATGCGGACGCCGACGACCCGCATCCCCGCACCGGCGGCATCCGGGTGGAATCCAGAGGAGAAGAACGATGACCGAGAATGCGCACCGTTCGGGGTTCGTGACCTTCGTGGGACGCCCGAACGTCGGCAAATCGACGCTGACGAATGCGCTCGTCGGCGAGAAGGTCGCCATCACCAGCGACAAGCCCCAGACGACCCGGCGTGCGATCCGCGGCATCCTCAACCGGCCGGCCGGGCAGCTGGTGATCGTCGACACCCCCGGCATCCACAAGCCCCGCACGCTGCTCGGACAGCGACTCAACGATCTGGTCGAGCAGGTGCTCGGCGACGTCGACGTCATCGGCTTCCTCGTCCCCGCCGTCGACAAGGTCGGCCCCGGCGACCGCCGCATCGCCGCATCGCTCGACGGCTATCCGCGCGCCAAGAAGGTCGCGATCGTCACCAAGACCGATCTCGCCGGGCGCGACGCGATCATGGAGCGGCTCATGGAGGTCGACAGCCTGCGCGAGGACTGGGCCGCCGTCATCCCGCTCTCGGCCGTCACGGACGACCAGCTCGACGTGCTCGCGGACGAGCTGCTGGCGCTCATGCCGGAGGGCCCGGCGCTGTACCCCGATGATGTCGTCACCGACGAATCGACCGAGGACCGCATCGCCGAGATCATCCGCGAGGCGGCGCTCGAGGGCGTGCGCGACGAGCTGCCGCACTCGATCGCCGTGACCATCGAGGACCTCTCCGATCGCGAGGACTCCGACCTCACGGACGTCTACGCGAACATCGTCGTCGAGCGCGACAGTCAGAAGGCGATCATCATCGGCCGCAAGGGCTCGCGCCTGGCGGATGTCGGAGCCCGCGCCCGTGCTCAGATCGAGCCGCTGCTGGGGCGCCGGGTCTTCCTGTCGCTGCATGTGCGGGTCGCGAAGGAGTGGCAGCGCGACCCCAAGCAGCTGGGCCGCCTGGGCTTCTAGCCGACCTCGCGGATCGCCGACTGCACGACGACGACGTCGTCGCCGAACTCCGTGTCCGCCGCGTCCTGCAGGGTGCCGTCATCCCACACCACGGTGACCCAGAGGCGCCCGTCGTACGCGCCGGATGCCAGCACCGTCTTCCCGAGGGTGTCGTGGATCCGCTGCTCGACGTCGCGGAGGGTCGCCTCGTCGGCGGAGCCCGGCGCCCCGCCGGTCGGATCCTCGAGCGGAGCCGGGTCGTACGCCGCGAGCGGCACCGGCGGTTCGGTCACGGTGATGACGTCGCCGTCGTACGTCCCGTGCACGGCATAGGCGCCCCAGGTGACCCCCGACACTTCGGTCGCGTCGTCGAGACCCTCCCAGGACCAATCCGCGAGGGGGATGCCGCCGCACTGCGGGGGAGCGGACTCGGACACCGCCCCCAGGCAGAGTTCGGCCTCGCTGCCGTCGTCGAGCACCGTGCCCTGCGCCACGATCGGGCCGGCAGGCGGCGGGGGAGTGAGGGACGCGCGGTCGGCGGCGGGAGTCGTCGCACAGCCGGCCGTGAGCACCAGGGTCGACAGGGCCACGGCGAGCAGGGGCAGGCGCGCAGTTCTCATACCCGGAAGTGTCGCCGATCCGCCCATCGTCTCGATGATGGCACGCCCGTGTGCGCACGACCCGCCGGCCGGTGTAGCCTGGGCGCATGCGCTTCGGCCGACTTCTCCTTCTTAGTCGCCGCGACGAGTCCTCGTTCTAGGGCCTCTCTCGTCGCGGAGCTTCGCGTTGGCCCGCCACACCTGATGAGGAAGAGCGAGACCACCATGGAGAACAACCAGAAGCCCTCGGGCATGCCGATCCACAAGTATCGGCCGTTCCACGAGCAGATCCGCGTCGACCTGCCCGACCGCACGTGGCCCACGAAGCGCATCGAGACGGCGCCGCGCTGGTGCGCGGTCGACCTGCGCGACGGCAACCAGGCGCTCATCGACCCCATGAGCCCCGAGCGCAAGCGCGTCATGTTCGAGCTGCTCGTGAAGATGGGCTACAAGGAAATCGAGGTCGGGTTCCCCAGTGCGAGCCAGACCGACTTCGACTTCGTCCGCCAGCTGATCGAGGACGACCTGATTCCCGACGACGTCACGATCCAGGTGCTGACGCAGGCGCGCGAACACCTGATCAAGCGCACGTACGAGGCGATCGCCGGCGCGAAGCAGGCGATCGTGCACCTGTACAACTCCACGAGCATCCTGCAGCGCGAGGTGGTGTTCCGCACCGACCGGCAAGGCATCATCGACATCGCGCTCGAGGGCGCGCGCCTGTGCCGCGAATACGAGAAGACGGTGCCCGAGACCGCCGTCTACTACGAGTACTCGCCCGAGAGCTACACCGGTACGGAGCTCGAGTTCGCCGTCGACGTCTGCAACCAGGTCATCGAGATCTTCGAGCCGACGCCCGAGCGCAAGGTCATCATCAACCTGCCCGCGACGGTCGAGATGGCGACCCCGAACGTGTACGCCGATTCGATCGAGTGGATGAGCCGGCACCTCGCCCACCGCGAGAACGTGATTCTGTCGCTGCATCCCCACAACGACCGCGGTACCGCGATCGCGGCCGCCGAGCTCGGTTACATGGCCGGTGCCGACCGCATCGAGGGCTGCCTCTTCGGAAACGGTGAGCGCACCGGCAACGTCGACCTGGTCGCGCTGGGCATCAACCTCTTCACGCAGGGCATCGACCCGCAGATCGACTTCAGCGACGTCGACGGCATCAAGCGCACCGTCGAGTACTGCAACCAGCTGCCCGTGCCCGAGCGCAGCCCCTGGGCCGGCGACCTCGTGTTCACGGCCTTCAGTGGCTCGCACCAGGACGCGATCAAGAAGGGCTTCGAGGCGATGGCGGTGCGTGCCGACGCCGCCGGGGTTTCGATCGACGAGATCGAGTGGGCGGTGCCCTACCTGCCGGTCGACCCGAAGGATCTGGGGCGCTCGTACGAAGCCGTCATCCGCGTCAACTCGCAGTCCGGCAAGGGCGGTGTCGCGTACCTGCTCAAGACCGACCACGCGCTCGACCTGCCGCGCAAGCTGCAGATCGAGTTCTCGGGCGTCGTGCAGGAGAAGACGGATGCCGAGGGCGGCGAGGTCACGAGCGAGCAGATCTGGTCGATCTTCACCGATGAGTACCTCCCCGCACCCGCCGCCGACGACAAGTGGGGGCGTTTCGAACTGCTCGGTACCCGCACGCACAGCGACATGTCGGGCGATGTCCGTCTCGACGTCACGCTGCGCGACGGCGAGACCCGCGACGAGGTGTCGGCGGTCGGCAACGGTCCCATCGCCGCCTTCCTCGAGGTGCTGCGTGAGCGCGGCTTCGACATCTCGCTGTACGACTACGTCGAGCACACGCTGAGCTCGGGCGGCGACGCGCAGGCTGCCGCCTACGTCGAGCTGCAGGTCGACGACCAGCGCCTGTGGGGCGTGGGCATCGACGGCGACATCTCGACCGCGAGCCTCAAGGCCGTCGTCTCGTGCGTCAACCGTGCGATCCGCACCCGGGAGCGCTCGGGCGAGCTCGCAGCCGTCTGACGCACACGGCGGCGCGGACGGCGTTCGTCGAGGGGAGTGATCCGTAGACTCGACGAATGCCCTCCGCGCCGTCGCCGTACTCCGAGCTCCTCTCGCGCATCCCGGTGCGCCGCGCCGAGGCATCCGTGCTGGGCGGACGGACGTCCTTCTGGGTCTATGGGCGCGACGACGCCCCCCGTACCTTGCTCGCGGTGCACGGATTCCGGGGCGAGCATCACGGACTCGAGCCGGTCGTGGCGCACCTCGGCGATGTCCGCGTCGTCATGCCCGACCTCCCGGGCTTCGGTGAAACCGCCCCGCTGCCGGGCCGGACGCACGACCTGACGACGTACGCGGAGTGGCTCACGGCGTTCGCAGCCGCTGTCGCGCCCGACTCGGTCGTCGTGGGGCACTCGTTCGGCTCGATAGTCGCGTCCGCGGCGGTCGCACGCGGACTCGCGACCCCGCAGCTGATCCTGATCAATCCGATCGGCGCTCCGGCTCTCGAGGGGCCGCGCGGCTTCTTCACCCGTCTGGCGATCTGGTACTACGGCCTCGGCGCATCGCTGCCGCGACGCCTCGGCGAGGCGCTCCTGCGCAACCGCATCATCGTCCGCGTGATGAGTCTCGCCATGGTCAAGACGCGCGACAGAGGACTGCGCCGCTTCGTCCACGCTCAGCACGACACGTACTTCTCGCGCTTCGCCGACCGCGACGTCCTGCGTGACGCGTTCGTCACGTCGGTCTCGAACGACGTCCGTGCGTTCGCCCCCGAGATCTCGCAGCCGACCCTCCTCATCGCCGCGGTGCAGGACGACATCACGCCCATCGATGCCGAGCGTCACCTGCAGACGCTCTTCGCCCGGGCCGAGCTCGTCGAGCTCGACGGCGTCGGACACCTCATCCACTACGAGAAGCCGCGTGAGGCGGCGACGGCGATCAGGCGCTTTCTCGGGCTTTCCGTCGACGATAGGCGTTGACGTTCATGCGATTGCCGCAGTTGCCGGTGTCGCAGTAGCGCTTCGAGCCGTTCTTCGAGAAGTCGACATAGACGGCGGCGCAGTCGTCGGCCGCGCACGTACGCACCCGGTCGTAGGCGTCGGCGCGGATGACATCGACGAACGCCATCGCCGCCTCGACGAGGATGCGCGTTGCGAGGGGAGCGTCGTCGGGGGTGGCGTGGATGTGCCAGTCGTAGCCGTCATGGATCACGAGCTGGGGCTGCGCATGCCCGTCGCGCAGCATGGCGTTGACATGCGGGACCGCCTCGTCGCGACCGAGCGTCCAGAGCTCGCGCAGCCGGGGGCGGATGCGGCGCAGGGCCTGCAGCTCGGCCTCGTCGCGCACGATCGCCCCGGTGAAGGCGAACTCCGCCAGATAGGCGTCGAGGTCGTCGCGGTCGGCCAGGGTGTCAGCGGTTCCCGCGCTCGTGCGAGGCAGCGTGTTGACCAGTGCCGCCGTGGCGCGCAACGACAGTTCGGTGTCATGGATGAACACCATGTTGACTCCTGACTCAATCGAGCGTTACTGTCACGAGTGTAGATAACTTTCACCCGTGACACGCGAGGCCTGCCGATGACGAACCCGACCGCGCCCCTGCCCATCATCGCAGTCGCCGACTCCGCGGATGCTCCGGCGGCGTCCTCGGCCGGTCGCCGGACCATCGGCATGGCGATGGCCGTCGCGTCGGCGCTCGCGTTCTCGTCGAGCGGGCCGCTCGTCAAGCCCCTGCTCGAAGCGGGCTGGTCTCTCGGCGCGGCGCTGTTCGTGCGCATCGCCACGGCGGCCCTCGTGCTCTCACCGTTCCTCGTGCGTGCGATCGTCCGCGACCGCGGCATCCTGCGCCGGCACGGGGGCGCGATGATCGCCTTCGGTCTCATGCCCGTCGTCGGCTGCCAGCTGTTCTACTTCTCCGCGATGCAGCGGATGCCGGTCGCCGTGGCGCTCCTCATCCAGTACTTAGCGCCCGTGCTGCTGGTCCTGTGGGTCTGGCTGCGGACGCGCCGTCGCCCCTCGAACACCGTCATCGCCGGGTCGGTCGTCGCGATGATCGGCCTGGTCCTGGTGGTCGACATCGCGGGTGCGCGGTTCGACTTCTGGGGCACGCTGCTCGCGCTGGGGGCGGCGCTGTGCACGTGCGTCTATTTCGTGATGGCCGAGCGCACGGGCGACACGCTGGCGCCCATCGTGCTGGCGGCGGGAGGCATGGTGGTGGCCGCGACGTTCATCGCCGTCCTGCTCGGCCTCGGGCTGCTGCCGCTCGCCGTCTCCGGCGGCGCTGCGGCGGTGCTGGGCGCCGAGCTCCCGCCGCTCGCCGTGCTGCTGTTCGTCGGCCTCGCGACCGGAACCGCCTACGCGCTCGGCGTCTCGGCGGTACCGCGCACCGGATCGCGGCTGGCGTCGTTCATCGGGCTGTCGGAGGTGCTGTTCGCGCTCGGGTTCGCCTGGCTGCTGCTGGCCGAAGCTCCCGCCCCCGTGCAGTTCGCCGGGGGAGCGCTCATCCTCGTCGGAGTCGTGCTCGTACGTCTTGATGCGGACGGCGCGCCGCCGATCACACGCCCGATCGGCTCTGCTGCAGCAATGGTCGAACGCGGTGCGGGATCACCTCGTCCATGATGAGCGAGGTCTCGGTGCGCTCGACGCCGTCGACGGCGAGGATGCGGGCGTCGATGGCGAAGAGGTGCTGGGTGTCGTGCGCGACGACGCGCACCATCAGATCGACCTGACCGCTGAGGCCCTGAGCCTGCAGGACTTCGGGGATCTCGGCGAGCTCGCGGGCGATGCGGGGGAGTTCGGGCTGGCGGAGGATGACGCTCACGACCGCTTCGATCGGGTACCCGAGGGCGCGCATCGAGATCGCGCGCTCGTACGAGAGGAAGACGCCGGCCTGCTCAAGGCGTCCCATGCGCGCTTGCACGGTGTTGCGTGACATCCCCAACCGCTCCGACAGTGCGACGACCGTCGCCCGAGGATCGCCGGCGAGAGCGTCGAGGAGTGCCAGATCGACCCGGTCGTGCGTTGCCATGAACCTGGACGATACACCGGCCAGTGCCGGCGTGTCGGCGGTTCAGCCCGACGCCACCGCCGCCGACTCGAGCAGCCGCAGGCGCTCGCGCTCGAAGAGGAATGTGTGGCTCGAACCGTTGGCCAGGCGCACGCCCTGCAGCGGGAACTCGTCGGCGGTGGCATGGCGGATCACTTCGCGGATCAGCGCACCGTGCGCGACGACGATCAGCGGCGCCGCGACCGGCGCGGTGCGCGTCCGCGCGTCACGGACCGCGCGCTCGAGCCCGCGGAGCGCACGCTCGCGCACCGTGGGCCACGGCTCGGCGTTGGGCACCTCGGCGGTGGCCCATTCTCCCCAGCGGGCGTGGAACTCCTCGACCCCGACGCCCTCGGCGTCGCCGTAGCCCCGCTCGCGCAGCTCGGGGTAGGCGAGCGGGTCCGGAGCGTCGAGTTCAGCGGCGATCAGGCGCGCGGTCTCGGCGGCGCGCGCGAGGTCGCTCGAGGCCACCGTCACGCCGGGGACGCCCGACAGCTTCGCGGCGAGCTCGACTCCCACGGCCCGAGCCTGGGCCCGCCCGGTGTCGTTGAGAGGGATGTCGGTGGATCCCTGGATCCGGCGATCGCGGTTCCAATCGGTCTCGCCGTGGCGCACGAGGGTCAGAACAGTCACGCTTCGACCCTACGCGCGTCCCGCGGATCGGCCGATCTCACAGCGGACGCGGCAGGTGGGCGGCCAGTTCCCGCAGGACCTCGGTCGTTCCCGCGTCGATCTTCACGGTGGCCTTCGCATCCGACCGGGTCGCGCCGCGGTTGACGATGACGACCGGGATCCGTCGCCGCCGCGCCCGTTCCACCAGTCGCACACCCGAGTTGACGACGAGCGACGAACCCGCGACCACGAGCGCGTCGCTCGTGCGCACGAGCTGCTCGGCTTCGGCGAATTTCTCGCGCGGAACGAACTCGCCGAAGAAGACGACATCCGGCTTGAGGGTTCCCTCGCACACGCTGCAGCGCGGCACGACGAACCCGTCGCTCGTCGCGGGCAGGACATCGCCGTCGGGACCGAGCTCGACGTTCTCGGGAACGGTGATCCACGGGTTGTCGGTCTCGACGCGCTCGGCGAGGTCGCGCCGGTCGAAGACCTGCCCGCAGTGCAGGCAGAAGACCCGCCGCATGGTGCCGTGCAGCTCGACCACTCGGCTGCTGCCGGCACGCAGGTGCAGACCGTCGACGTTCTGGGTGACGACTCCGGTGACGACGCCCGCGCGTTCCAGGTCGGCGAGGGCGACGTGACCGTCGTTCGGCCGTGCAGCGGCGAAGGCGCGCCAGCCGAGGTGGCTGCCGACCCAGTAGCGCCGGCGGGCGTCCTCGCTCGCGAGGAACTGCTGGGCGGTCATCGGTGTGCGCACGGGTGCGCCCGCCCCTCGGTAGTCGGGGATTCCGGAGTCGGTCGAGACCCCCGCGCCGGTCAGCACGGCGATCCGGCGCCCCGACAGCACGTCGATGGCCTGCCGCACGTCATCGCTCGACGGAGAGACGAGGTCGGCGGGGGTCACCCCTCTACTCTACGAGCGGCGCGGGCCTGCGGACCCGGTCGGTCGCGCGTGCGAGAGTGGGAGGGTGCCCGTGATCCGCATCGACGACCCCGACGACTCCCGCCTCTCCGACTACCGGGATCTGACGGACGTCGCACTGCGACGCGTCCTCGAGCCCGCCGGCGGCCTGTATATCGCGGAGTCGGCGAAAGTCATCGCTCGCGCGCGGGCTGCCGGACACCGGCCGAGGTCGGTCCTCGTCCAGGAGAAATGGCTCGCCGACGTCGCCGACCTCGCGGGCGATGCGCCGGTGTTCGTGGTGTCGGATGCCGTGGCCGAGGCGCTCACCGGGTACGCCGTGCACCGGGGCGCGCTCGCGTCGATGCACCGCCCGGCGCCGGCATCCGTCGCGGAGGTCGTCGCGGGGGCGCGGCTCGTGCTCGTCCTCGAGGACATCGTCGATCACACCAACGTCGGAGCCGCGTTCCGCGCCGCCGCGGGTCTCGGTGCCGACGCGGTCCTCGTGAGCGAGCGCTGCGCCGACCCCCTCTACCGTCGCAGCGTCCGCGTCAGCATGGGCACGGTCTTCCAGGTGCCGTGGACGCGCCTGCCCGCCTGGCCCGAGGCCGCGCCGCTGCTCCGCGAGGCCGGCCTGCACCTGGCGGCCCTCGCGCTCGCGGAGGGCGCGGTGCCGCTGGACGACTTCGCCGCAGCACGACCCGATCGAGTGGCGCTGCTCATGGGAACGGAGGGCGACGGCCTGACCCGCCGCGCCCTGGCCGCCGCCGACTCCATCGTGACGATCCCGATGGCCGGGGGAGTGGACTCGCTCAACGTCGCGGCGGCAGCGGCCGTCGCACTGTGGGCGCTGCGCTGATCACTCGCCGTCGTCGTGCAGGCGCCGGATGACCGGCAGCGGCTCGGGGCGCTTCGCCGTCACGTGGTCGCCGGACGACTGGTGCCGCAGGCGGCGCAGCACCCAGGGCACCAGGTATTCGCGGGCCCAGACCAGGTCGTGAGCGCGCGCCGCACGCCACGTCGAGGGCGGCAGGGGATCGGGCTGCATGGGCTGCAGGTCGTTCGGGACGTTGAGGGCCCGCAGCACCATGCGGGCGACCTCGTGGTGCCCCAGCGAGTTGTAGTGCAGGCGGTCGTCGTCGAAGAAGCGCATGTCCTGCACCTCCTTCAGCGCCCACTGGTCCGCCACGATCGCGTCGTACCGCTCGGCGATCGCGCGGATGTTCTCGTTGTAGATGGCCACCCGCCCGCGAATGCCGCGGAACACCGGCGTGAAGTTCGTGTCGATGCCGGTGAAGAGCACGAGGGTCGCGCCGGTCGACGACAGGCGGACGACGGCATCCTCGAACTGCTGGGCGACGGCGTCGGGATCGGCACCCGGACGGATGACGTCGTTGCCGCCGGCCGAGAAGGTCACGAGGTCGGGTTTGAGCGCGAGCGCCGGCTCGATCTGGTCGGCGATGATCTGGGCGATGAGCTTGCCGCGCACGGCGAGGTTGGCGTACGCGAAGTCGGGCACCTGAGCGCCGAGGACCTCGGCGACGCGGTCGGCCCAGCCGCGGTGCCCACCTGGCCGATCGGGTTCGGGATCGCCGATGCCCTCCGTGAACGAGTCGCCGATCGCCACCATGCGGCGCCACGGGTGCGCCGTGTCGTTCGGAACGTAGGGTGTGCGTCGGTCGTGCTCGGACGTCTCGTTCTCCCTCATGGCACCTCCTGGGCATCGGTCCTTCCACGGTATCGGGTCGGGTCCGATCCCGACGAGGCGAGCCTGTCGGTGCGGTCGTTTAGGGTGGTCCATCGTGACAGAGGACCCGCAGGAGCATTTCGGAAGCTTCGCCGCCGAGCATCTGTCGCCCTCGTTCCCGCAGCGCGCCCCCTGGGGTACCGCTCAGCGACTGCGCGCCTGGCAGGCCGAAGCGCTCGATCAGTACTTCGGCGCCGACGGCCCCGAGGGCGTCGGACGCGGTCCGCGCGACTTCCTCGCCGCGGCGACGCCCGGTGCCGGTAAGACCACCTTCGCGCTCCGGCTCGCGTCCGAGCTGCTGCGCCGCAACGTCGTCGACCGCATCGTCGTCGTCGCGCCTACCGAGCACCTGAAGACGCAGTGGGCCGATGCCGCCGGTCGCGTCGGTATCCGTCTCGATCCGCGCTTCAGCAATCGCCATGCCACGCCGTCACGGCAGTATCACGGCGTCGCGGTCACGTACGCGCAGGTGGCGGTGAAGGCTTCCGTCCATCAGCGCCTGACGATGGATGCCCGCACCCTCGTCATCCTCGACGAGGTGCATCACGGCGGCGACGCCCTCAGCTGGGGCGACGCCCTGCGCGAGGCATATGGCCGCGCGACCCGCCGCCTGCTGCTGTCGGGAACGCCGTTCCGCAGCGACACCGCGCCCATCCCGTTCGTGGAGTACCACCCGAACGACAAGGGCATCCGCCTCTCGCGGACCGATTACAACTACGGCTACGGGCGGGCCCTCGCCGACGGCGTGGTGCGGCCCGTGCTGTTCCTCGTCTACGCCGGGCACATGAAGTGGCGCACCAAGACCGGCGACGAGTTCGAGGCCCACCTCGGCCAGGACAACACGAAGGACATCACCTCGCAGGCGTGGCGCACCGCGCTGAACCCTGAGGGTGATTGGATCCCGGCGGTGCTGCGGTCGGCGGATCGCCGGCTCACCGAGGTGCGTCAGGAGGTCCCGGATGCCGGCGGCCTCGTCATCGCGACCGATCAGACCGCGGCGCGAGCGTACGCGGAGATCCTCCACGGCATCACGGGCGAGGCTCCGACGGTCGTGCTCTCCGACGACAAGGCCGCGTCGGGCAACATCGAGGTCTTCTCCCAGAGCACGACCCGCTGGATGGTGGCGGTGCGCATGGTGTCGGAAGGTGTCGACGTGCCACGTCTGGCTGTCGGCGTCTACGCGACATCGTCCTCGACGCCGCTGTTCTTCGCGCAGGCCATCGGCCGCTTCGTCCGGGCTCGACGTCGCGGCGAGACGGCGAGCGTCTTCCTGCCGAACGTGCCGGTGCTCCTGGGACTGGCCGCCGAGATGGAGCGCCAGCGCGACCACGCGCTCGATCGCGAGGCCGGCGACGACGACGGGCTCGAAGACACGCTGCTCGCCGAGGCCGAGCGCGAGGACGCCGCCTCCGACGCGCTGACCGAGGAGTTCAGCTACCAGGCCCTGGGCTCGGTCGCGCACTTCGATCGGGTGCTGTTCGACGGCGCCGAGTTCGGGCAGCTGGCTGTTCCAGGGACCCCCGAGGAGGAGGAATTCCTCGGGATCCCCGGCTTGCTCGAGCCGGAGCACGTGCACGAACTGCTCATGCAGCGCCAGTCGCGGCAGTCCAAGCATCGGCACAGCCGAGAGGCGCGCGAGAAGGCGGAGGGCGGCACGGCCACCGCTGAGGACGCGCCGGAGACGTCGCTGCCCGAGCCTCTGCATCGATCGCTGAAGGAACAGCGCCAGCTGCTCAACAGCCTCGTCGGGCTCTACGCCCGGCAGAGCGGCGAGGCGCACGCTCAGATCCACGCCGAGCTCCGCCGGGTCTGCGGCGGACCGGCCGTCTCGCACGCGACGGTCGCACAGCTGCAAGCACGCATCGCCGTGCTGCGATCGCGCGTACGGTCGTGAACCCGCGCCGCGCCACGCCCGGGCGGCCGTCGATTCTTCGCGGGGGCGGCGACGTGTTAGTGTTGATCCTCGGTTGGGAACAACTGAAAAACACTGCGCGGGTGGCGGAATAGGTAGACGCGCTAGCTTGAGGTGCTAGTGCCCGTATAGGGCGTGGGGGTTCAAGTCCCCCCTCGCGCACAGTGAGAAAGGCCCCGTCCCGGGAAACCGGGACGGGGCCTTTCGCTTGCGTCCTACGACGATCGCAGCGCGGCCGTCGGGGCGAGCCGTGCCGCGCGCACCGCCGGCTGCAATCCGGCGAACGCCCCGACCATGACCGACACGATGGGTGCTAGCAGGATGGTCGCGATCGGCAGTGCGAGCGGCTGTCGCAAAACGGCCGCCGTGGCTGCAGCGCCGGCGACGCCGAGCAGGATGCCGCCGGCCCCGCCCAGCAGCGAGAGCATGGCGGACTCGGTCACGAATTGCGTCGCGATCTGCCCGGGTCGGGCGCCGAGCGACCGACGTAGCCCGATCTCGCCGCGCCGCTCCATGACCGACACGAGCATCGTGTTGGCGATGCCCACGCCGCCGACGAGCAGCGCGATGCCGCCGAGTGCGAGCCCGAGGGTCGCGAGCGAGTCGTCCGCGACGGCACGGGCCTGCAAGAGGTCCGCGGCGCGGGTCACCGACGCGTAGGGTGACCCGGGCGAGGCCGCAGCGGCGAGGATGGCGCTGACGTCCGCCAGCCGGCCGGGCTCGGCGCGGACGTACACCGCCGCGATCTCGGGGTCGTCACCGGCACGAAGGTGCTCGGCGATCCAACGGTCGCCGAGGAACACGGCGGCGTCGAGGGAGTCGACGATCCCGGCGGGGGCGAGGATGCCGATGACGCCGTACCACTCGCCCCCGATCAGCACGCGGTCACCCGCACGATCGATCCCCAGGCGCTCGGCGGCGGTGGCGCCGAGGACCGCCGTGGGCAGCGAACGGGAGGCGTCGTCGAACCACCGCCCCGAGACCACGGTGGCATCCAACGCAGCCAGGAGATTGGGCCTGGCGACGGCGACCGTCACGCCGCTGGTCTCGGTGCGGGGGATGAGGTGCGTGCGGTACACCGCGAGGCCCGGCGGCGCGGTCTCGACGACGCCGACCCGCGCCACACCGTCCTGGCGTGCGATGGTCTCGGGCGCGGTGCCCGGAAGGGGGACGGGCTTGCGGTCGGGGCCTTCACCGGGAGCCACGACCGCGAGGTCGGCGCCGAGCGCGTCGAACTCTGCGAGCAGGTGCGCACGGTTCGACGCGGCGGCTCCCGTGAGCGCGATCATCGCGGCGATGCCGAGCGCGACGCCCAGTGCTGCCAACATCGTGCGCTGGGGTCGCGCGGCGACTCCGAGCCAGGCGGTGCCGACGACGTCGCGCACGCGCAGACGGCCGCTCATGATGCGCTCCTCCGACGTGCGGCATCGTCGCGGACCCGGCCGTCGGTGATCCGCACACGTCGTGCGAACGATGCCGCGATGTCGTTGTCGTGGGTGACGATGACGACGGTCGTCCCGCGCTCCGTCAGGCCGGCCAGCAGATCGACCACGCCCGCGCTCGTGACGGAGTCCAGCGCTCCGGTCGGCTCGTCCGCGAACAGGACCGCGGGCTCGCGGACGAGGGCGCGGGCGATCGCGACGCGCTGCTGTTCGCCGCCCGAGAGCTGCGTCGGTCGGTGATCGAGGCGGTGCCCGAGGCCGACGTCGCGGAGTGCCGCGGCGGCCCGGGCGCGGCGCGCGCGCAGCGGCACCCCGGCGTAGAGCAGCCCCGTCGCCACGTTGTCGAGCGCGCTGAGCGCCGGCAGAAGGTGGAACTGCTGGAAGACGAAGCCGATGCGCGTGGCCCGGATGCGGGAGCGCTCGCGTTCGCTCATCGACGCGGTCGCCACGCCGTCGACCTCGACCCGGCCCGAAGTGGGATCGTCCAGCATCCCCAGGATCGCCAGCAGCGTGCTCTTGCCCGAGCCTGAGGCTCCGACGACGGCGATCTGCTCACCGGCGTGGATGGTCAATGACACGGGATGAAGCACGGTCGTCGGCGGCGGGCCCGGATACGTCTTGGACACCTGGTCGGCCCGGATCACGCTTGTGCTCATCGTGCCAGCACCACCCGGTCACCCGGTTCCAGGGCAGCTCCGGCGGCGCCCTCGATCTCGTCGCCGCTGCTGCGGATCTCGACCCGGGCGTCGCCGACGCGACCGATCGTCACGGCGATGCGTTCGGCCCCGTCGTCGCGCAGACGTTCGACGGCGTATCCGCCGCCGGCCGTGGCGATGAGGGCGTGCACCGGGACCACGAGCGTCGGCTCCTCCTCGTCGTCGTGCACGATCGTGACCCGAACGTCGCCGGCGCCGGCAGCCGCCACGGCATCCTGATCGGCCACGTCGAGGATCGCGGTCGGGGGAGTGCGGTCGCCCCCGTCCGCGCCGGTGGGCTGACCACCCGGATCGACCGCGGCGACGCTGGCGTCGGTCACGGAGCCGTCGGGCAGCTCGATCGAGGCCGCCGTCCCGACCTGCACCCGGCGCGCCTGAGCCGGCGTCAGGGCCGCCGACGCCCGGAGGTCGGTGGCGGTGTAGGTGCCGGGGCTGGTCGCCCCGTCGCCGGCTCGCGCGGTGACCTGCGCGATCCGGATGCGGGCGGTGTCGGCGACGACGACGCTCGCCGGCGAGAAGACGCCGTCCTGCGGCAGCCCCGCGCTGCGCTGCCACGCCCGCACGGCCTGATCCGTGCGCCAGTCGAAGCGACCGTCGTCGCGGCCCGGTTCGAAGCCGAGGTCGCGCAGGTTCGTCTGCAGCTGTCGGACGTCCTCGCCGGCCGAGCTCTCGGTCGACAGCTCCCGCCAGAACGGCCGCTCGCCCGAGAAGAGGACGACCGGCTTGCCCTCCACCTCGTACACCGGCTGCCCTCGTTCGACGATCTGACCGGCCGAGGGCAGCCGGGTGATCATGCCGGAGCTCGCCGGAAGCGGCTGCGGGGTGCCGTAAGCGAGCTGCCCGTTCAATCGCAGCTGGGCAGCCAACGTGGTGCGCTCGACCACGGCGGTGACAGGGGTGGCCCCGTCGTCACCGGCCTCGGTGTCGGTCGATGTCGCTCGGCCTGCGGCGATGCCCCCCACCACGAGCGTTGCTCCCACCAGCACCGCGGCCCCGACCGTCCAGGCTCTGCCGGGACGACTCATGAGGGCACCCGCCGCGTTGAGGTGTCCCCGGTCGTTGCCGCCTCCGCGAACTCGTCGAGCACGGCGGTCCAGTCGAAGCTCAGGTCACCGGTGACGGACCAGCCGAGCCCGGCGGGGTAGTCCGTGGGCGGACACGCCGCGAGCAGGGCGCGGAACTCGCTCTCGGTCAGGCTGGGCGGCAGGACGATGCTGCCCCCGCTTTCGGGGTCGGGGTCGGCGAGCCACGCGAACCCCGCGTCGCGCGCGCATCGGGTGAATGCGAGTGCCTCGGCCAGGGCATCCGCTCCCTCGTCCGCGGCGCCACCCGGCACCGATACGGCCGGCTGGGCGAAGTCCGGATGGTCCGTCTCGCACGCGGCGTACGCGTCGCGCGCGGCGGCATCGTCCTCGAAGAACTCGGCGTCGGCGGGCGCGACCCACGTGCCGTCCTCGTCCGACAGGGTGAGCAGAGCGCCGATGCCGACGTTCTCGGCGGTGTCGTCTTGACCGGGGCCGGCGACGCGGACCACGACGTAGCCCGGATCGACCGCTTTCGCGGGTACGCCCGCCGCGGCCAGGCACGCGGCGAAACGGCCGGCGCCGGCGCCATCACCGGGTGCGACGTCGTCGGGCGTGGGGCTGCACCCCGCGAGCGCGAGGGCGAGCGCGAACGCGGTTCCGAGCAGGCAGGCCGAGCGGATCGGACGAGTGAGCGTGTGCTGTGGGAATGTCGTGTTTCTCATGAGCCCACCGTGCCGAGCAGGGTGTCAACGGGATGTCTGCCTCGCCTTGACCGAGCCTTGACCCGTCACTGGCAGAGTGGATGGCGCGGAACGGAGAGGGGGATGCATGCAGATCCTGGTGGCGGAGGACGAGCGCGTTCTGGCCGACGCCCTCGCCGACGGTCTGCGCCGGGAGGGGTACGCCGTCGACGTCGCGTATGACGGGTTCACCGCGCTCACGGCCTTCGCCGAGCGCGAGATCGATCTGCTGATCCTCGACCGTGACCTGCCCGGTCTGACGGGCGACGCCGTGTGTCGTTCGCTGCGCTCCGAGGGTCATCCCGTGCGCATCCTCATGCTCACGGCGGCGGGAGCTCTCGGCGACCGCGTCGCGGGACTGGATCTCGGAGCGGACGACTACGTCACCAAGCCGTTCGCGTACATCGAGCTGCTCGCTCGCATCCGCGCCCTCGCCCGGCGCGCCGCCCCGACGCTCGACGCGGTGCTCGACGGCGGCGGCATCCGGATGGACACCGTTCGTCGCGTCGTCGAACGCGACGGGCGGCCGGTATCGCTGACGCCGAAGGAGTACGGCGTGCTGGAGTGCCTGCTGCGGGCGGACGGCGGGTGGGTCCTGACCGGCGAGCTGCTCTCGGAGGTGTGGGACCACGGGGGCGATCGCGACCCGGCGATCGTCAAGGCGACCGTCCACAACCTGCGGCGCAAGCTCGGGCCGGACGCTCCGATCGAGTCGGCCGTGGGGCGCGGCTACCGCATCGGGGCGGAGGACGCGTGACGCTCGTTCGGCCGTGGAGCTTCCGGGCGAAGCTCGCGACGCTCATCGCCGGCGTGTTCATCGCAGGCGGCGCGGTGCTGCTGACCGTGCAGTTCCTGTTGGTGCAGCAGCTCTTCGCCGAAGGGATCAGCACCATCTCGACCGGGTGCATCGTGAGCGAGGGATTGTCCGACGGTCAACCCCGAACCGAGAGCGAGCTCGCCTGCGAGATCGTCTCGGGCCCCGACGCGGGCACGGCGCCGGGGGAGCAGTACGAGTCCATCGTGACGGAGCAGACCACGCAGCTGTCGGAGGAGGTGCTGTCGGGTTTGCTGGGCTGGTCGATCGTGGTGCTGATCGGCTTCGCCGCCCTGGCCGCGTCGGCGGGATGGTGGCTGTCGCGGCGTTCCCTCGGGCGTATCGCGGCCGTCATCGCGACCACCCGTGAGATCACCCGCGGCGATCTGCATCGCCGGTTGGAGCTCGAGGGCCCGCGCGACGAGATCAAAGAGCTGGGCGACACCATCGACGGCATGCTCGACCGGCTCGACGATGCGTTCCAGCGCCAGGAGCGATTCATCGCGAGCGCATCGCACGAGTTGCGCACGCCCCTGACGACGACGCGCGCCCTGCTCGAGATCCCGCTCGAGCAGGGGCGCGTCCCCGCCGAGCTCGAGCCCACGGTGCGCCAGGCGCTCGAGGCCAACGCCCGCAGCGAGCGGCTGATCGCCGCCTTGCTGACGCTCACCTACGCCGTCCCGCGCGCAGCCGACGACGACACTCCCGCCACGCCGCTCGACGACGTCGTCGCCGACGCGCTGGCCGAAGGCGCGGACGCGATCGCCGCGAAGCAGCTCGCGGTGCTGGTCGACGTGCCGCCGCTGGCTGCGCGGGCGGACCCCGCCCTCCTCGGCATCGCGGTGGGCAACGTCATCAGCAACGCCGTACGCCACAACCGGCCCGCCGGGCGTCTCGAGGTCACCGCCGAGGTCGAGGGGGAGCACCTGCGTCTGGTCGTCGGAAACGACGGCGCCGTGCTGACGCCGGCCGAGGTCGCGCGATTCACCGAGCCGTTCCACCGTGGCAGCAGCACCCGCCTCGCGGGGCCGGGCCTGGGGCTGGGGCTGACGCTCGCCGAGGCGGCGCTGCGGGCGCTCGGCGGTTCGCTCGCGCTCGAAGCGCGGGCCGAGGGAGGCCTGCGCGTGGTGCTCACCGCGCCTCGCGCACCCGAGCCGCTGTCATGACCGGAACGGCTTCGCGACTACCGTGGAACCCATGTCCGAGAACGACGATCTGCCTGAGGTCGCCCGCGTTGCGCGGGACCTGATCCGCTTCGACACGACGAACTTCGGCGAGGGCCGTTCGCGGGGCGAGCGTGAGGCCGCCGAGTACGTCGGCGCGTATCTCGAAGGCCTGGGCCTGCGTCCCGAGTACTACGAACCGATCCCGCGTCGCACGAACGTGTCGGTGCGGATCCCGGGACGCAACCGCGACAAGCCCGCGCTGGTGCTCCACGGCCATCTGGACGTCGTCCCCGCCGTCGCGGAGGACTGGAGCGTCGACCCGTTCGGCGGCGTCGTCCGCGACGGGATGCTGTGGGGTCGGGGCGCGGTCGACATGAAGGACATGGACGCGATGATCCTCACGTCCGTCGCGAGCCTGCTGCGCGCGGGGGAGCAGCCCGAGCGCGACCTGGTGGTGACCTTCTTCGCCGACGAGGAGAACGGCGGCGTCGAGGGCTCGCAGCTCGTCGTCCGCGATCGGCCGGAGTGGTTCGCCGGCGCGACCGAGGCGATCAGCGAGGTCGGCGGCTACTCCATCGGCGTCGACGGGCACCGCGCGTACCTGCTGCAGGTGGGCGAGAAGGCGCTCGTGTGGCTGCGCCTGCACGCCACGGGCCGGGCGGGCCACGGCAGCCGGCTGCATCCCGACAACGCGATCACGCGCGTCGCGGAAGCGGTCGCGGCGCTCGGGCGCGCACGCTGGCCGATCGAGCTCACGGCCACGACGGAGCGTCTCGTGGCCGACCTCGCGCGCCTGAGCGGACGCGATGGCGCCGACCCGGACGCGGTCGTCGAGGCGACCGGTGCCACGTCGGCCTTCCTCGCCTCGACCTTCCGGACGACGGCCAACCCCACCGGTCTGACCGCCGGCTACAAGCACAACGTCATCCCGGATGCCGCTTCGGCTGCCATCGACGTGCGCACGCTCCCCGGGCAGGAGGACGCCGTCCTCGCCGAGATCCAGCGCATCGTCGGCGACGACATCCGGATCGAGATCGTGCACCGGGACATCGGGCTCGAGGTGCCGTTCGCGGGCTCCCTGGTCGACTCCATGGTCGCCGCGCTCGGTCGCCACGATCCCGGCGTGCCGGTGCTGCCGTACCTGATGGGGGGCGGAACCGACAACAAGGCGCTGGCGGAACTCGGCATCGCCGGATTCGGCTTCGCGCCGCTGCGCCTCCCGGCCGATCTCGACTTCACCGGTATGTTCCACGGGGTCGACGAACGCGTCCCGATCGACGCGCTCGTCTTCGGGCAGCGCGTGCTCACCGATCTCATCCGCACGTACTGAAAGGCGCCCCATGCAGCTTCTCGAGGCGATCATCCTGGGCATCATCCAGGGCCTGACCGAGTTCCTGCCGATCTCTTCCAGCGCTCATCTGCGCATCGTGGGAGAGTTCCTGCCCTCGGCGCAGGATCCCGGCGCGACCTTCACCGCCATCACGCAGATCGGCACAGAGCTGGCCGTGCTCGTCTACTTCTGGAAGAAGATCACGCGCATCATCGGCCGCTGGTTCCGCTCGTTCACCGGCTCGGTGCCGCGCGACGACGCCGACGTCCGCCTCGGTTGGATCGTCATCATCGGCACGCTGCCGATCGGTGTGCTCGGCTTCCTCTTCCAGGACGTCATCCGCGACACCTTCCGCAACCTCTGGCTGGTGGCGATCGTCCTGATCGTCTTCGGTCTGCTCCTCGGCGCCGCCGACGCCCTCGGCCGCCGCGTGCGCACCGAGAAGGATCTCACCTACGGCCACGGCCTCGCGCTCGGCTTCGCCCAGGCATTGGCCCTCATCCCCGGCGTGTCCCGCTCCGGCGCCACCACGACGATGGGGCTGACCCTCGGCTACACGCGGCCGGCCGCGGCCGAGGTCGCCTTCCTGCTCGCCGTCCCCGCCGTCTTCGGCAGCGGCTTCTACGAGCTGCTGCAGGCGATCCGCGAACCCGGCGCCTCGGTGTTCACGCTGACCGAGACGGCGGTGGCCACGGTCGTCGCGTTCGGCGTCGGGCTGGCCGTCATCGCGTTCCTGATGCAGTACCTCAAGCGCGGCAGCTTCCTGCCGTTCGTGCTGTACCGGGTCGGGCTCGGCGTCGTGCTGATCGTCCTGCTCTCGATGGGCGTGCTGCAGGCGTCCTGAGCCGCCGCGGGGGCCGCGTCAGCGGTGCGGTCCCCGCCCCAGCCCGCGGCCGTCGCCGTCACCGCGGTGACGCAGGTACTTCTCGAACTCCTGCGCGATCGCGTCGCCGGAGGCCTCGGGCGAGTCCCACGTGTCGCGTGTCTGTTCCAGCTGGCGGATGTACTCCGTCATCTCCTCGTCGTCGGCGGCGGCCGCGTCGATGGTCGCCTCCCACGCGAGCGCGTCGCCGGGCAGCGAGCCGCGGGCGATCTTCGCGCCGGTGATGCCCTCGAGCCGGTCGAGCAGGGCGAGCGTCGCCTTGGGCGAGGGGGAGTGCCCGGCGACGTAGTGCGGGACGCTCGCCCAGAGGGCGGCCGTGGGGATGCCGGCTTCCTCGGCGGCCGCCGCGATGACGGAGAGGATGCCGACGGGTCCTTCGTACGTCGAGCGCTCGAGGCCGAGTGCCGTGCGCAGTTCGTCGTTGTCACTGCCGCGGAAGACGGTGATGGGCCGCGTGTGCGGCACGTCGCTCATCATCGAGCCGAGGGCCACGAGTCCCGTGATGTCCTCGCTGAGAGCCGCGTCCACCAGCTCGGCCGCGAACGACTTCCACGCGCGTGCAGGCTCGGCGCCGCTGAGCACCCACAGCCGGGTTCCGCGGGCCGTCGCCTGGGGGCGCCAGATGGTCGCCTCGGGCCAGCGCAGCGACCGCCGGCCGTCCGCGTCGGCCTCGATCTGGGGCCGCGTGTACATGTAGTCGAAATAGAGCTCGGGATCGACCGAGTAGACCGGCTCGTACGGGCGTGACTCGCGCAGCTGGGTCGCAGCGGCCGTCGCAGCTTCGCCGGCGTCGTTCCATCCGTCGAAGGCGACCACGAGAACCCGACGTCCCAGACTGTTCACCCGTCCTCCTTCCGAGAGGTTCTGCTCCACGATACGCCGCGCCTGCTCGGGCCGGGGCGGGGGCGCGCGGCGCCGCGACCGCGCGTCGGTAACATGGGGCGGATGACCTCTCCCGCTCCTGCCGCCGTCCTGTGGGACATGGATGGCACCCTCGTCGACACCGAACCGTACTGGATGGCCGCGGAGGGGCCGCTCGTCGCGAGCTTCGGGGGCGTCTGGACGCACGAGCAGGCGCTGTCGCTCGTCGGGCTGGGCCTCGAAGACTCCGCCCGCATCCTGCAGGCAGCGGGTGTTCGGATGGAGACCCGTGAGATCATCGATCACCTCACCGACACCGTCTCATCTCGCCTGCGCGCCGAGGGCGCGCCGTTCCGCCCGGGCGCGCGCGAACTCCTCGCCGGCCTCCGTCAGGCCGGCATCAAGACGGCGCTCGTGACGATGTCGATGCGGCGGATGGCCGAAACCGTCGTCTCGGCCATCCCGTTCGAGGCCTTCGATGTCGTGATCGCCGGCGACGACGCGGTCCGCCCCAAGCCGCATCCCGACCCCTATCTGCAGGCCTGCCGAGCGCTCGGCGTCGACGTCGCCGAGACGGTGGCGATCGAGGACTCCCCGAACGGTCTGCGTTCGGCGGTCGCTTCCGGGGCCGTCGCGCTGGGCGTCCCGCTCATGGTCCCGCTCGCGGGAATCGGCGCGCACGCCCTCTGGGACTCCCTCGACGGACGCACCGTCGCCGATCTGACCGACCTGTACACCAGCCACCGACTCGGAGCCCCCGCATGACCGACGACCTCCAGCCCCGCGGGCCTTTCCGCTACGGCGACCGCGTTCAGCTGACCGGACCCAAGGGGCGGATGCACACCATCACTCTCCGCGAAGGTGGCGAGCTGCACACGCACCACGGCGTGCTGCGTCACGACGTCCTGGTGGGCCAGCCCGACGGATCGGTCGCGACCAACAGCGGCGGGCACGAGTACCTCGCGCTCCGGCCGCTGTTGCGCGACTTCGTCATGTCGATGCCCCGCGGCGCGGCGATCGTCTACCCGAAGGATGCGGCGCAGATCCTCGCGGCCGGCGACATCTTCCCCGGCGCGACCGTCGTCGAGGCGGGAGTCGGCTCGGGCGCCCTGTCGCTGTGGCTGCTGCGCGCCATCGGCGCCGAGGGACGGCTGCTCTCGTTCGAGCGGCGGGCTGAGTTCGCCGAGGTGGCCGAAGCCAACGTCACGACCTTCACCGGGTCGCGTCCGAGCAACTGGGATGTCGTCGTCGGCGACCTCGTCGAGAGCCTGCCGGATGCCGTCGCCCCGGGCAGCGTGGATCGCGTGGTCCTCGACATGCTCGCCCCGTGGGAGTGCATCGACGCCGTCGCGGACGCCCTCGCCCCGGGCGGCGTGGTCCTCTGCTACATCGCCACGGCGACGCAGCTGAGCCGCGTCGCGGAGTACGTCCGCGGCACCGGCCTGTTCACCGACCCGGAGGCCTCCGAGACGATGATCCGCGGCTGGCACGTCGAAGGCCTCGCGGTGCGCCCCGACCATCGGATGGTCGCCCACACGGGGTTCCTGCTGACAGCGCGTCGCCTCGCGCCGGGTGCGGTGCCACCCGATGTGCGCAAGCGCGCGCTGAAGAAGCCGAGCTACGCGGACGAGGACGTCGAGCTGTGGACGCCCGGCGCCGTCGGCGACCGCGAGATCACCGACAAGAACCTGCGCAAGCGGATGCGCGAGGCCCAGCGCGCCGCCGACGGTGCGCGCATCGCCGCCGGGTCCGGCGGGCAGGACGAGTCCGCGTAGACTGCTGCGGTGCGTAGGATCCTCGCCGCCGCCGGCGCTCTCTCGTTGACCGTTGTCGCTCTGACGGCTTGCTCGACACCGTCGGGCGGTTCCGCTTCGTGCCTTCGGGAACCGGCTGACTCGAGCGCTCTCGACCTCGTGCAGGTCGGAGAGGCTCCCGTCGGCACCGAGCCCGAGATCAGCCTCGGCGCACCCGTGCACGTCGACGGGCTGGCAGCTCGCGACCTCGTCGTCGGCGACGGCCGCGCCATCACGTCTGACGCTCAGGACGTCGTCTTCGATCTGACGGTCATCGACGGCTCCTCCGGTGCCCCGATCGCGGCTTCCGGCTACAGCGGCGACCTCTCGCAGGTCTATCCGCTCGACAACTGGGAGGCGACCTTCCCGGGCCTGGTCGACGCGCTCGCGTGCGCGACCGAGGGGTCGCGGGTCGTCATGGCGCTGGGTCCCGACGAGGTCACCGCCGACACCCGCGCACGCTTCGGGATGGGACCGGACGCCACGACCGTCGTGGTCCTCGACCTGCAGAAGGTGTACCTCGCCGCGGCGGACGGCGCCGAGCAGTTCAACGACCGGTCCGGGATGCCGTCGGTCGTCCGCGCCCCCGACGGCCGCCCGGGGATCGTCGTCCCCGACGCCGAGCCGCCGGCGGAGGTCGCCGTCGAGGTGCTCAAGAAGGGCGACGGACCCGAGGTGACCGGCGATGTCCCGGTGCGCGTCCACTACACCGCCGTCAGCTGGAGCGACCAGCAGGTCGTCGACACGACGTGGGGGAGCGGTTCGCGCCCCCTCATGATCGACAGCATGGGTGACTCGTTCGCGGACGCGCTGCGCGGTCAGCCGGTGGGGTCGCAGGTACTCGCCGTGATCCCGGGCGACGACGGCGCCGCGGGCGCCACGGGCGACACCCTCGTCTACGTCATCGACATCCTCGGCCTCGATCCCGCCGCCTGAGTCGGCCCACGCTCGGTCGCGCCTAGAATCGAAGGCGTGTCCAGCCCCTCACCACGCGTGCCTCCGGAAGAGCGTCTGGTGAACCTCGTCGTGGCGCTCATGGCCACCGAACAAGGGCTGACGAAGGACACCATCCTCAGCTCGGTCTCGGGTTACCGGGAGCAGAACGAGGGCGGTGCCCGCAAGGACGCGCTCGAGAAGATGTTCGAGCGCGACAAGGAGAACCTCCGCGGCCTCGGCGTACCGATCGAGACGATCGGCGACTACGCCGACCCCGACGATCTGCGCGAGGCCCGCTATCGGATCCCGCCGACCGAGTATGCGCTGCCCGACGACATCGAGTTCACCCCGGCCGAGCTGGCTGTGCTGACGCTCGCGGGCGGCGTGTGGGAGGAGGGGTCGCTCTCGGCGGGCGCCCGTTCCGGTCTGCGCAAGATCCGATCGCTCGGAATCGACGTCGACGAGCCGATCATCGGCTACGCGCCGCGCATCACGCTGCGCGAGTCATCCTTCCTGCCCTTGCAACGCGCGATGGAGCAGGCCCGCGAAGTCGCCTTCGATTACTTGCGTCCCGGGTCCGACCAGCCGCGTCGCCGTCAGGTGCGCCCCTACGCCCTGCTTGATTTCGAGGGCCGCTGGCACCTCTTCGCCTTCGACACGAACGTCGGCGCGGAGCGCACCTTCCTGCTCTCCCGCATCTGCTCCGACGTGGTCACGACCCGCCGGTCGTTCGATCCGTCGGCGCTCGCGGGGGCGGGGGAGCGGGCTCTTGCCGGACTCCGCGATCTCGCGGCGCGCCAGCGCGCCGTCGTCGAGGTCGCCGCCGGCACCGAGGCCGCGGTCCGGCTCGGCCGCCGCGCCGTGACCGGCGCCGACGTACCGAGCGGCCTGAGCATCCCGTACGTCGATCTCCAGGTGCTCGCGGACGAGCTGGCCTCGTACGGACCAGAGGTGCGCGTGATCGCGCCTGTCGAACTGCGGGATGCCGTCGTCGAGCGGCTTCGCGGTGCGCTGCAGCGGTCGGAGGTGCGGGCATGAGCGCGCAGCCGATCGTCGCCACCGACCGGGCCGCGCTGATCCTGCAACTCGTCCCGTATCTGATCGCCGCCGGCGAGGTGACCGTCGAGCAGGCGGCCTGTGACTTCGAGGTGTCCGCCGAGCAGATGCGCGAGATGGTGCGCAAGCTCACGGTGATCGGTCTGCCGGGCGAAGGCGGGTTCTGGCAGATGGCCAACGACCTCTTCGACATCGACTGGGACCTGCTCGAACGTGAGGACCGGATCGTCATCACCAACTCCGTCGGGCTCGAGCGCTCACCGCGGTTGACGGCACGCGAGGCGGCGGCCCTCCTCGCCGGTCTCCAGCTCGCGGCATCGCTCCCGGGAGTCGGCGACAGCGACGTCATGCAGGGGCTCCTCGCCAAGCTCGCCCGCGGCGCGGGTCAGACTCCGGCCGAGGTGATCATCGCGCCGGCGCCCGTCGACGAGGTGCGCGAGACGGTGGCGCGCGCGCTGCGCGAGCGCGTGGCGGTGTCGTTCACGTATCGCGCGCCCGATGCGCCGGGGCCGACGAAGCGCACGGTCGACCCGGTGAAGGTCTCGATCTCGGATGGGCAGTGGTACCTGCAGGGCTGGTGCCACATGCGTCGGGCGATGCGCACCTTCCACCTCGACCGCATCGCGGATGCCGAAGCGACGCAGATACCCGCAGTGCATGCTTCCGAACCGGTGCCCGAGTTGTTCCAGCCCGGCGAGGACGAGGTCGTCGCCGAGATCCGATTCCCCGTGGCGGCGACGGCCGCCGTCGGGGAGTACCTCGCCAACGCCGAGGTGCGCGCGGACGGCCCCTGGCGGATCGCTCGCATCCGGGTCGCGGACGCACGGTCGCTCAAGCGCCTCGTCGCCCGTGCCGGCGGCGCCATCGAGATCGTTGCACCGATCGACGCACGACGAGCGGCGCACGACTGGGCGAGCGCGGCGTTGGATCTGTACGAATAATCACGTGCGCGTCCGGCTGCCTCTCCGGATGCCCGGGTTAGACTGGGCGAAACGAGCGACGAGGAGACGCTATGGGCAATCTTTTCGCAGGGCCGCACCTGTGGGTCCTACTCATCGTCATCCTGCTGCTGTTCGGCGCGGCCAAGCTGCCGGCGCTGGCGAAGAGCATGGGCCAGTCCGCCCGCATCTTCAAGGGTGAGCTGAAGGCCATGAAGGAAGACGACGCCTCCGCCGGAACGACGGCGCCTGCGACGGTCGACTCCACGCCGAGCGATAAGCCGGCGGACCCGAAGAGCGGTCCCGCCGCGCCCACTCCGTAGCCCCGCGTGGTCACAGCTGAGCGCACGCGCTCAGGGGCGGAGGGCGGCCCCCGGCGCGACAAGCGCATGTCCCTCGGGCAGCACCTCATCGAGCTGCGGCGGCGCCTCATCATCGCGGCGATCGCCCTGGTCGCCTCGATGGTCGCGTCCTTCTTCCTCACCGACTGGATCATCTGGGCCATGACCGAGCCCATCCGGCTCGTCGCCGAGCAGCGCGGTGACGGCGAGGCCGTCAAGCTCATGTACTCGACGATCACCGGGCCGTTCGACATGCGCCTGCGCATCTCGTTCTCGGTCGGCATCATCCTCTCGGCACCGATCTGGTTGTGGCAGATCTGGGCGTTCCTGATGCCCGGTCTGACCCGTAAAGAGGTTCGCTACACCGTCGGTTTCGTCTCGGCGGCGGTGCCGCTCTTCTTCGCGGGCGTGCTCACCGGCTGGCTCGTCATGCCCCACATCGTCGAGATCATGGCGACGTTCTCGCCCGAGTCGTCCGCGAACTTCTACGAGGGCAAGTACTACTACGACTTCGTGTTCAAGCTGCTCCTCGTGGTCGGCATCGCCTTCGTCATCCCGGTGTTCCTCGTCGCCCTGAACTTCGCCGGCATCATGAGCGGCAAGGCGATCCTGAAGGGCTGGCGCGTCGCGATCCTGGTCGCCGTGATCTTCTCGGGTCTGGCGACCCCGGCCGCCGACATCGTCAGCATGCTCATGCTCGCGGCGATCCTCACCGTCCTCTACTTCGCGGCGGCGGGTCTGTCGTTGCTGCTCGACTTCCGCCGTTCGCGGCGTGCGCCCGAGCTCACGGTTCCGGGGCCGATGCCGACGACGGATCCGATCCCGTGAGCGGCCCGAGCCCCGCCGAACGGTATATGGCCGCGCAGTCGGCCCGTGCGCATCCGCTGACATCCGCCTTCGCAGAGAATCAGCGCTTCTCGCTCGACCCGTTCCAGATCGCCGGATGTCAGGCCCTCGAGGATGGGCGCAGCGTTCTGGTGGCGGCTCCCACCGGCGCGGGGAAGACCATCGTCGGCGAGTTCGCGATGCACCTGGCCATGCGCGAGCCCGACGCGAAGGCGTTCTACACGACGCCCATGAAGGCGCTGTCGAACCAGAAGTTCCGCGAGCTCGTGGACGTCTACGGGCCCGACGAGGTCGGGCTGCTCACCGGCGACACGAACATCAACGGCAACGCCCGCATCGTCGTGATGACGACTGAGGTGCTGCGGAACATGTTGTACGCGGACTCCCCGGCTCTTCGCGGCCTGCGATACGTCGTGATGGACGAAGTGCACTACCTCGCCGACCGCTTCCGCGGGGCGGTGTGGGAAGAGGTCATCATCCACCTCCATCGCTCGGTGCGGATGGTCGCGCTGTCGGCGACGGTGTCCAACGCCGAGGAGTTCGGCGACTGGCTCGACACGGTGCGCGGTGACACGGCGGTCGTCGTATCCGAGATCCGGCCCGTTCCCCTCGAGCAGCATGTCCTGGTGCGGGGCGACCTCCTGCCGCTCTTCGACGATCGCGCCGGCGTCGCCACGGCCCGGGTCAATCAGGAGCTCATGCGGCTTCGGTCGCCGCAGGGTCCGCGCTCCGACCGCGACCGCCGGACGCAGGGCTATCGCTCCGGGGGCGGGCGAGAGGCGCACCGCGGTCAGCGGCGCGACCGGAACGCGCCGCGTCCGGGCGGCATGCAGCGGATGGAGCGCTTGGACCGGCCGGATGTTGTCGGCCTCCTCGCCCGCGCGAATCTTCTGCCTGCGATCTTCTTCATCTTCAGCCGGGCGGGTTGCGATGGAGCCGTCCAACAGCTGCGACGTTCGCGGGTGCGGCTGACGACGCCCGAGGAGCGCGACGAGATCCGCGAGGTCGTCGAGCGGCGCACGCGCGCGCTGGCGGAGGAGGATCTCGCGGTTCTCGGTTTCTGGGAGTGGCGCGAGAACCTCGAGCGGGGTGTGGCGGCGCACCACGCCGGCCTGCTGCCCGCCTTCAAGGAGGTGGTCGAGGAGCTGTTCCAGCGCAAGCTCGTGAAGGTGGTGTTCGCCACCGAGACGCTCGCTCTCGGCATCAACATGCCGGCGCGCACCGTCGTGCTCGAGAAGCTCGAGAAGTTCAACGGCGAAGCCCGCGTCGCGATCACGTCGGGGGAGTACACCCAGCTCACCGGTCGCGCCGGGCGACGGGGCATCGATGTCGAGGGGCATGCCGTCATCCAGTGGAGTGAGGCGCTCGACCCGCAGGCGGTGGCAGCTCTCGCCTCGCGCCGCACCTACCCGCTGAATTCGAGCTTCCGGCCCACCTACAACATGGCGGTGAACCTCATCGACCGGTTCGGGCGGGAGCGGGCCCGGGAAGTGCTGGAGTCCTCGTTCGCGCAGTTCCAGGCCGACCGGTCGGTGGTCGGTCTCGCCCGTCAGGTGCGCGACAAGGAGCAGACCCTCGAGGGGTACGCCCGTTCCATGACCTGCGACCGGGGCGACTTCGCCGAGTACTCCGGCATCCGTCGCGAGTTGAGCGACCTCGAGAAGCTCAACCGCAACGACCGCACCGCCCCGGCCCGGGTGCGCCAGCGTCGGCAGGACGAGCTCGCGCTCCTGCGGCGCCGGATGCAGCGGCATCCATGCCACGGCTGCCCCGACCGCGAGCACCACGCGCGGTGGGCCGAACGCTACTGGCGCTTGCGGCGCGACGTCGAGAAGCTGCGGCAGCAGATCGACACCCGCACGGGGACCGTGGCCCGGGTGTTCGACCGCGTCGTCGACGTCCTCGCGGCGCTCGAATACGTCCGGATCGATGAGGACGGCGCGACCTCGCTGACGCCGGCCGGCGCGACCATGCGGCGCATCTACGGCGAACGCGATCTGCTCGTCGCCGAAGCGCTGCGGCGGGGACTGTGGCGCGACCTCGATCCGGCGGGCATGGCCGCGCTCGCCTGCTCGCTGGTCTACGAACCGCGTCGCGAAGGCGACGGGCCGGGCGAGTACGGGCTACCGCGCGGCGCGTTCCGCACCGCCCTGTCTGCCACCCAGGAACTGTGGGCGGTGCTGGACGATCTCGAACGCGACCACCAGCTGCCCGGGTCCGAGCCCGTCGCGACCGGCTTGGCGGGCGCGATGCACTCCTGGGCGCGGGGGGCCATGCTCGACCGCGTACTCGTCGAGGCGGATATGGCCGCCGGTGACTTCGTCCGCTGGGCGAAGCAGACGATCGACCTGCTCGACCAGCTCTCGCTGGTCGCGGACGGGCCTGTGGCGCGTACCGCCCGGGCCGCGCTCGAGGCGGTGCGACGCGGCATCGTCTCATACTCCGGCGTTTAGGCTCGACACCGTGGCCGATTCGCCCGGGGCCCGCTCGCGCCCTCTCATCCCGCTGTGGCTGGCGCTCGTCGCCGCGCTCGTGGGTGGTGCCGTGCTCGACGCCGCGTTCCCCGACATCGGCTGGTGGCCGCTCGCCTTCGTCGGTGTGGCGTTCTCACTCGTCGGGCTCGTCGGTCGGTCGGTGGGCGGGGCGGTCGCCGTCGGCGCCGTGTTCGGCGCTTCGTTCTACTTCATCCACATTTCCTGGATCACCCGATACCTCGGGCCTCTGCCGTGGTTCGGTCTGGCCGGGATCGAGACCCTGTTCATGGCTCTCGGCTCCATCCCGATCGCACTGGCCTACCGCTGGCTCCCGCGGGTCGCGCCGGGGTGGTGGGGGCGCTTCGTCGCGCTGCCGGCCCTCGTGGCGGGGTTGTGGACCGCCCGAGAACTGTTCATGGGCTCCTGGCCGTACACCGGCTTCCCGTGGGGGCGGATCGGGATGAGTCAGTCCGAGAGCCCCCTCGCCCACATCGCGTCATGGACGGGCGTCTCGGGGCTGACCTTCCTCATGGTCTTCGTCGCAGCGGCCGGCATCGAGTGGGGCCGCGCCGGTCGGTGGCGTGAGTTGCGCACGGCCCTTCCCGCCCTCGCTGTCATCGTCGTCCTGGTCGTGACCCCGGCGTTCCCGACGGCGGACGCGGGCACGTATCGCATCGGCTCGGTGCAGGGAAACGGCCCCGCGGGCTACTTCGACGATCGCGAGCCGTACGGCGTGTTCCGGGCGCAGCTCGAGGCGACCGAGGCGATCATCGACGAGCCGATGGATCTGCTCGTGTGGCCCGAGGGCGGTATCGATGCCGATCCGTTGGCCAACGCGTCGGTCGCTCGTGCCCTCGACCGCCTCTCGGAGCGCGTCGAGGCGCCCCTGCTGGTCAACGCGGCGACGACGCGCGGCGAGAACAGCTTCAACACCTCCATGCTGTGGCGCGCCGGGGCCGACAACCCGGTCGCGATCCACGACAAGTCCCGGCCGGTGCCGATGGGCGAGTACGTGCCAGACCGCTGGTTCTTCGAGATGATCGTGCCCGATCTGATCGGTCTGATCCAGCGCGAGTACACACCGGGGACCAACCCGCCCTTCATCGACGTCGACGGCGTGGGGCTCGGCCTCGCCATCTGCTTCGACGTGCTGTACGACGACGTGATCTGGGCGGGGGCACGTGAGGGCGCCCAGGTCTACGTGTTCCAGACGAACAATGCCGACTTCCGTGACACCGACGAGAATCTTCAGCAGCTCGCCTTCGCGCGGATGCGCGCGATCGAGACCGGACGCTCGGTCGTCAACATCTCGACAGTGGGCACGAGCCAGGTGATCGCACCGGACGGAAAAGAGCTCGACGGGCTGCCCGCCGCCGAAGCCGGAGCGATGATCACCGACGTGCCGCTGCGGACCGGGCTCACGCCGGCCGTGGTGCTCGGGGGAGCGGTGCAGGTCGTCCTCGGGTGGGGGAGTGCTGCAGCGCTCGTCGTGATCGGCCTCATCGCCGGAATCAAGCGGCGCCGGTGAAACGACAGTGCCGGCCCCCCGAAGGAGCCGGCACTGTGGGCGCGGAGCGGGAAGCTCAGGCGCTGAGGCGCGAACCGCGGCGCTCCCGGAGCATGGCGAGACGCTCCTCGAGGAGCTCTTCGAGCTCGGGGATCGTCCGACGCTCCAGCAGCATGTCCCAGTGGGTGCGGGCGGCCTTGTCGCCCGAGTGGTCGACCTCGACGAGGCCCTCGCCCACGCGCAGCAGAGCCTCGGCGCCGCACGCGCGGCATTCCCAGGTCTCGGGCGCTTCGGCGTCGGCCGCGAACGTCATGACGGTCTCGTGCGCACAGCGCGAGCACACGTACGTGTGGTTGATCCGGTCGTGGAAGACGACGCCCTCTTCGCTCTGTAGGCTCGAGGCGCCGAGTCGGATGCCGCGCAAACTGCGGTCTGCCATTGTGTGGTCCTCTCGTCGGCTATCAGTTGTAACGTGCGCGGCTGTGTGCATCATCCGAATGAGTGAATCTCGGCCGGGTTTCACAGCCGATGTTCAGCGTGTCGGGATATCAGCGTGAACCGTTGATGACGGCCAGTGCGCGATCGACGCGATCGGTCACCAGCCCGTCCACTCCGGCGGCCAGCAAGCGGCGCATGTCGTCCGCGTCGTTCACGGTCCAGACGTGCACCTCGACGCCGGCGCGATGCGCCGCGCGGATGAGGCGGGGAGAGACGACCCGGATCGGCCCCCGTCGTTCGGGTACCTGGATCGCATCGATGCCGCGCAGCGCGCGGCGTATCAACCATGGCACACCGACGGTGGCCGCGGCGACGAAGGCCGCGACGCGCGTCGTGCCGGCCGAGGTCGCGGGACGCCCGCCGAGTCGCGACGCCGACCGCATCGCGGAGACGCGACGCCGCTCCGAGAAGCTCGTGAGCAGCACGCGGTCGGCGTGCGGCGCGACGATGCGTCCGACCTCTTCGGCGGCGCCCTCGGCCTTCACGTCGAGGTTGAAGCGCAGCGTCGGAAAAGCCTCGAGCGCCTGAGCGAGCGTGACGAGTCCGCCGCGTTCGGCCATCAGCAGCTCGAGCTCGCGATCGCCGACATCCGACACGCTCCGGTGATCGCCCGCGACCCGCGCGAGATCGGCGTCGTGGAACAGGATGACCGTGCCGTCGGCGCTCACATGGCAGTCCGACTCGACGTAGGGCACTCCCGCCGCGTGCGCCGCCGCGAAGGCGGCGAAGGAGTTCTCGACGACGCCCTCCGCGTCGGGCGGGACGAACCCGCGGTGAGCGAAGACGCGTGGGCGGTCGGGTGCGAAGAACGGGTGGGTCACGGCGTCGGGGGAGCCTGACGGTCGTCGCGACGACCGGCGAAGCCGGCGCTCATCCCCTTCAACGCCTCGGTGAATTCGCTCGGGATGATCCACAGCTTGCTGGAGGCGCTGTCGCTGATCTTCGGAAGGGTCTGCAGATACTGGTACGCCAGGAGCTTGTCGTCGGGGTTGCCGTCGTGGATGGCCTGGAACACCGACTGGATCGCCGCCGACTCGCCCTCCGCGCGCAGGATCTGAGCCTGCTTGTCACCCTCGGCCTTGAGGATCTCCGCCTGCCGGCGGCCCTCGGCCTCGAGGATCTGCGACTGCTTGGAGCCCTCGGCCGTGAGGATCGCGGCGCGACGATCGCGCTCCGCCCGCATCTGCTTCTCCATCGAGTCCTGGATCGAGGTGGGCGGGTCGATGGCCTTGAGCTCGACGCGGGATACGCGGATGCCCCACTTGCCGGTCGCCTCGTCGAGGACCACGCGCAGCTGACCGTTGATGTTGTCGCGGCTGGTGAGGGCTTCCTCGAGATTCAGGCCGCCCACGACGTTGCGGAGCGTCGTGGTCGTCAGCTGCTCGACGGCGCCGAGGTAGTTGTTGATCTCATAGGTGGCAGCGCGGGCATCCGTCACCTGGAAGTAGACGACGGTGTCGATCGAGACGACGAGGTTGTCTTCGGTGATCACCGGCTGCGGCGGGAACGAGACGACCTGCTCGCGCATGTCGACGAGGGGGAGGACGCGGTCGATGAACGGTACGAGGAGGTTCAGGCCGGGAGACAGCGTGCGCTGATATCGGCCCAGACGCTCCACCACCCCGGCGTACGCCTGCGGAATGATGCGGATCGCGCGGAAGAGCACGACGATCACGAAGATCGCGAGCACGACCAGCAGGACGATCACGAAGATCTGTCCGACGAAAGCGCCGACGTCAACCATGGGTGTTCTCCTTCGGGTCCGGTACGGCGGCGGCGACCTCGACGGTCGCACCTCGCACGGCGCGGACGACGAGGCGCGAGCCGACCTCGGCGTTTCTCTCTCCCTCGACCAGACGGGCCGTCCAGGTCTCGCCGTTGTCGAGCTTGACCGATCCGGCTCCGTCGACGAACGGCACGAGGACACGTGCTCCGATGCCGGCGAGAGCATCCACATTGGTGGGGATGTGCGCACTACTGCGATGCAGCAGACGCAGCAATAGGGGACGGATGGTGAACAGCAGCAGCGCCGAGACGGCCGCGGCAGCACCGACCTGGAGCCACCAGGGTGCCGAGAGGAGGTTCGCGCCGAGACCGCCCACGAGCGTTCCCCCGGCCAGCATGAGGAAGGTGAACTCGAGCGTGAGCAGCTCGACGATCACGAAGATCAAGGCCAGCACGAGCCACGCTATCCAGAGGTACTGCGTGAGATCGGGCAACATCGGCGCTCCTTCGTCCCTGACCCGAATCTATCAGTCGGGGGCGGTCGGAGGGCGGTTGATAGGCTCGTGCGGTGCCGGCGATCCGCCGCGCCCCGAGCCCACTTCTTCGCAGGAGCGCCCCATGACTCAGCCCCTTCCCGCCGGAACCCTCACTGGTCGCACGGCACTGGTGACGGGATCCTCCCGCGGCATCGGTGCGGACACGGCGCGCTACTTCGCGCAGGCCGGCGCGAACGTCGTGATCAACTTCCGCAACAAGGCGCCCCGCGCCGAGAAGCTCGCGGCCGAGCTGCGCGAACTGGGCGTCGAGGTCCTCGTCGTCGGGGCCGACCTCACCGATCGGGCCTCGGTCGACGAGATGTTCGCCGCCGTCCGCGAGACCTTCGGTCATCTCGACCTGCTCGTCCTCAACGCCTCCGGCGGCATGGAGGGCGGAATGGCCGAGGACTACGCCCTCACGCTGAACCGCGACGCGCAGGTGGGGACGCTCGAGTCCGCACTGCCGCTGCTCGAGGACGGCTCGCGCGTCGTGTTCGTCACCAGCCACCAGGCCCACTTCATCCGCACCACTCCGACCATGCCCGAGTACGAAGCGGTGGCGCTGTCCAAGCGCGCCGGCGAGGACGCGCTGCGCGAGCGCATCGAAGAGCTCTCCGAGCGCGGCATCGGATTCGTCGTCGTCTCGGGCGACATGATCGAGGGGACCATCACGGCGACGCTCCTCGAGCGTGCCAACCCGGGCGCGATCGCGACGCGTCGCGAGTCGGCGGGCAAGCTCTACAACGTCTCCGAGTTCGCGGCCGAGATCGCCCTCGCCGCGGTCGAGCCGATCCCCGCCGATCACACCCGTCTCGTCGGCGACATCTCGTCCTTCGGCGGCGAGTGACGGTGCGCGCCCACGACATCGAAGCCCTCATCTCGGTCGGTCGCCCCGCGGTCGCCCCGGACGGGTCGTTCGCCGTCTTCGCGACGTCGCGACCCGACATCGCGGCCAACCGCAACGTCGGACAGCTCTGGCGCGTCGCCCTGCCCGGCGGCAGCCTCGAGCGTCTGACCCGGGGGACCGCGGACACGTCGCCGCGACTGTCGCCCGACGGGTCGGTCGTCGCCTTCCTGCGCGCCGACGACCGCGGAAGAGCACAGCTCCACGTGATCAAGGCGACGGGTTCCGAGGCCCTCCGCGTCACCGACGCGCCGCTGGGTGTCTCGTCGTTCGCGTGGGATCCGTCCGGGCGCCGACTCGCGTTCACCGCTCGTGTGCCCGAGGCGGGCCGCTACGGTTCCGTCGACGGGTTGGCACCGGAAGCGGAGGCGCCCCGCCGCATCACCGGCATCCGATGGCACTCCAACGGCGTCGGCTACACCCTCGACCGCCCCGCGCAGGTGTTCGTCGTGGATGCACCGGATCTCGATGCCGAACCCGTCTACGACGCGGCTCCGGCACTATCGGAGGACTCAGCGTCCAGCGAGTCCGCACCCGCGAACGAGGTCGTGCAGCTGACCGACGGCCCGCACTCGCACGACGGCGTCGTCTTCACCCGCGACGGCGACGAGGTCCTCACGGTCGTCGACACCATCGAGGCGGACCAGCGCGATCTGCGGACGCCGCTGGTCGGCATCCGCGTCGACGGCTCCGGCTCGCGCGAGGTGCTCCCCGCCGTCTTGTCGATCAACGACGTCTCGGTCGCACCCGACGGACTCATCGCGCTGCTGGCCTCCGACCCCGGCGCCACCGGGGTCGACTTCGTCGCACCCGGCGTCGCGCTGTGGGTCATCGAGAACGGCGAGCCTCGCCGCCTCACCGACGAGGAGACCGTGGACCTCGGCGAGGTCGGTTCGCACATCACCCCCATCGGTGACGACTTCCTCGTCCAGAACCGCACGCGCGGCGAAGTCGAGCTCCTGCGCGTCACCCGCACGGGCGAGGTGACGCGCCTGCGCGGCGGGCTCGAAGTGATCGGCCACGGCGCGGATGCCGCGGGGGAGCGCATCGTCTGCGCTGTCGCGACCAGCCGTTCCGCTGGGGAGATCCTCCTGCTCGACTCCGACGGTGTCGACGCGCGGCTGTTGACCGCGTTCGGCGATGCGGCGGACGCGCGCGGTTTCGTCCTGCCGCGGGCTATCGAAGTCTCCGGTCCTGACGGGTACCCGGTGCACGGATGGATCGCGACGCCGGCGGGCGACGGTCCGTTCCCCGTGCTGCTGCAGATCCACGGCGGGCCGTATGCGTCGTACGGCGTCCACCTCTTCGACGAGACGCAGGTGCTCGTCGACGCGGGCTACGCCGTCGTGTACTGCAACCCTCGGGGGAGCGCGGGCTACGGCCGGGCTCATGGGCGCAGCATCCGGGGTCGGATGGGCACCGACGATCTCGTCGACGTCCTCGCGTTCCTCGATGGCGCCGTCGCGACCGACAGCCGCCTCGACGGCGACCGCGTCGGCATCATGGGCGGGTCCTACGGCGGGTACCTCACCGCGTGGACGATCGCCCACGACCACCGCTTCGCGGGCGCGATCGTCGAGCGGGGCTTCCTCGATCCGGCGACGTTCCAGGGCACGAGCGACATCGGCTCGTTCTTCGGCGACGAGTACGTCGGCACCGACCCGGAGGCGATCGAGCGCCAGAGTCCGATGGCCGTCGTCGACCGGGTGACCACGCCGACGCTCGTCATCCACTCGGAGCTCGACTTCCGGTGCCCGCTCGAGCAGGCGACGCGCTACTACAGCGCGCTGCGGCGCAAGGGCACGACGGCGGAGCTGCTCGTGTTCCCGGGCGAGGACCACGAGCTCACGCGATCGGGGCGCCCCCGGCACCGCGTCGAGCGGTTCGAGGCGATCCTGGAGTGGTGGTCCCGCTACCTGCCGGTCTGAACCACCCGCCCTCAGGGGCGGAACGAGAGCCCGCGGACGATGTTCACGATGCCGAGGGCGACGGCCGACGCACCCAGGAGCCACCACAGCACGAAGGCGCCCCACAGCGGCGAGAAGAGCAGCATCACGCCGGCGATGATCGACAGGACGGCGAAGGCGATCGTCCACCCGCGCGAACTCGACTGGCCGATCACCGAGAGCGAGACGGCGCCCTCGATGATCCAGAGGATGCCGACGAGCACACCGAGGAACAGGGCGAATGAGACCGTGAACGCCGCAAGATTGGCGAACGCGACCACGCCGACGACCACGAACAGCGCACCGAGTGCGATGTGGCCGAGGCGCGACCAGCCGCCCCTGGTGCGCGAGAAGATGCCGAGCGCCGCGTACACGACGCCGGCGACGATCGCGTAGGCGGCGATGATCCCGGTCGCGACCTGGGCCGTGCGTCCAGGCCAGACGAGGATCACAATGCCGAGGATGAGCGACAGGATGCCGCCCACGATGAACGCCGTGCGCAGCGACTTCACGAACGTCCGCGCGGTGCCGTCGATGGTGGACATGGTCGGGCCTCCTTCCGCGAGGCGCACGCCCCGCCATGCGACACGCTAGCCCACGGGGAGCGGCGGCGACACGCTCAGCCGAGCAGGACGGTCGCCCCGATGAGGACCGGCACGCACCCGAGCGTCGTGAGGAAGACGGTGTCGCGCGCGATCGTCTCGCCGATGTCGTAGCGCTGGGCGAAGTTGAAGACGTTCTGCGCGGTCGGAAGCGCCGCGAGCACCGTCACGGCCAGGACCTCGTCGGGGGAGAGGCGGAAGGCGTAGGCGGCCACCGCCCAGGCGACGACCGGCATGGCGACGAGCTTGAGTCCGCTGGCGAGCAGGATGTCGCGTCGCCGACCCGAGCGCGACAGCACGCGCTGCCCGTGCAGCGACATTCCGTAGGCGATCAGCAGCACGGGAACACAGGCGTCGGCGATCAGCTGCAGCGGGTCCAGCACGATCGGCGGCAGCTCGAGGCCGCTGACCGAGACGGTGACACCCGCGAGCGAGGCGATCACGATCGGGTTGCCGAATGTGCGGCGGAGGATCGGCAACGGTCGACGCTGACCGGTCGTGACCGCCTCGAGGATCGCCATGGTGATCGGGGTGAACACGATCAGCTGCATCAGGATGACCGGCGCCGGCAGCGCCGCGGAACCGAGCAGGTAGAGCGACAAGGGGATGCCGATGTTGTTCGAGTTCACCTGGCCTGCGGAGAGCATCCCGATGAGCGCCTCGCCGACGCGTCGACGCCAGAACAGACGCGCGACCAGCGCATAGACGAGGAACATCGACACCGCGGCGATGGCCGACACCGGTAGCAGCGCGGAGAAGAGCGTCGACACATCCGCCTGCGACAGCACGACGAACATGAGGAACGGCGACAGGACGAAAAAGATCAGGCGGGCCAGGACGGGGCGGCCGTGCGGGCCGAGCAGATCGATGCGCCCGATCACGTAACCGACGGCGATCGCGACACCGATGACGACGAAACCGGTCACGACCTGCACCCTCCGAGCCTAGGCGAGCCGCGGCGCGCGCCTCGCCGACGGGTCAGTCCGCGAAGGCGGCGGCGAAGTCGCGCGGAGCTCGGCCGGGCGGCTGCACCGGCCGACGCCCGACGGCGGGCAACGGGGGAGTCGTCACGGTCGTCGCGTGACCGGGGGACAGCACGAGGGTCTCGTCGAAGTGCCGAATGGATCGCGAGGGGCCGTCGCTGAGCAGATACACCGTGGCGGACGGCGTGATGTCGAGCTGAAGCGTCTGCCCGCCGATACGGACGCCGAAGGCGATCCGTGTCAGCTGCGAGGGGAGGCGCGGGGCGAACCGGAGACCGTTCTCGGCGTCGCGCATCCCGCCGAACCCGGCGGTCAGGGCCAGCCAGATGCCGGCGAGGGACGCCAGGTGGAGGCCAGCATCGGTGTTCTCGTGCAGATCGTGCAGATCGATCGTGGCCGTCTCGGCGAGATAATCGGCGGCGAGATCCACGTGTCCGACCTCGGCGGCGATCACCGCCTGCACGGCCGCCGACAGTGATGAGTCACGCACCGTGAGGGCGTCGTAGTACGCGAAGGCGCGCTCCTTCTCCGCAGCCGTGAACGCGTCACCGACGAGATACAGCGCCAGGACGAGGTCGGCCTGCTTGACGACTTGCTTGCGATACAGGTCGAAGTAGGGGAAGTGCTCCTGCAGCGGGTACTGGTCGGGGGAGGTGTTGGCGAAGTCCCAGCGCTGCTTGTCGGTGAATCCGGCGAACTGGGGGTGCACTCGCCTCTCGACATCGAAAGGAACGGTCATGGCGGCCGCCGTTGCCGCCCACTGTTCGATCTCGTCATCGCCGACGCCGAGACCGTCTGCGACCTCGGGGTGGCGTTTCGCGGCGGCTGCAGCGCCGGTGAGATTGAGCTGAGCCATCAGGTTCGTGTAGACGTTGTCGTCGACCATCGCCGAGTACTCGTCGGGCCCGGTCACCCCGTCGATGTGGAACCGACCCTCGGCGTCTCGATGGCCCAGCGACATCCACAGGCGCGCGGTCTCGACCAGGATCTCGAGCCCCGCTTCGCGTTCGAAAACGTCGTCACCGGTCGACCGCACGTAGTGAAGGACGGCGAAGGCGATGTCGGCGTTCAGATGAAACGCGATGGTGCTCGCCGGCCAGTAGCCCGAGCTCTCGCGGCCGTCGATCGTCCGCCAGGGGAAAGCGGCGCCCGCCAATCCGAGCAGCTGAGCGCGCCGGCGGGCGTGGCCGAGTGTGGAGTGCCGCCAGCGCAGGGCCTGCTCTGCGGCTGCCGGCGCTGTCGATGTCAGGACGGGCAGGACGAACGCCTCGAAGTCCCAGAAGGTATGCCCGTCGTAACCCGCGCCCGTCAGGCCTTTACCCGGCACCGACCTCAGTTCTGCGCGAGCAGCTGCCTGGAAGATGTGGAACATCGCGAACCGGACGGCCTGCTGCAGCTTCGGTTCGCCTTCGACGCGAACATCCGCGCACGTCCAGTACTCGTGCAGGCGCTCGCGCTGCTGCTGGACGAGCCCGTCCCACCCGTCGCGCAGGGCGTCCGCCACCGCGCCCTCCGCCCGGTCGCGCAGCCCCGCGGCGGAGACGGCGGCTGCCCACTCGTGACCGATGACCTTGACGATCTCGAGTCGGTCGCCGGGCTCGAGACGGAGGCTGATCGTCGTGCGCGCCAGATCCGCCGATGTTTCGGTCGTCACATCCGGATCTGTCGTGCCGGAGCCGGTCACGACATGGTCCATGGACACCGCGATCCCCAGGTCACTGGTCGGTGTCCGATGCACGAGCGTCGCCGCCGAGCCGAACACGACATGCTCGACTCCCTGAAGGGGAGCATCGACGGTTCGCTGAACGCGACCCTCCGGGTGAGCATCGGGTATCGCTTCGTTCGCCACCAGTTCCGACTGGACCGTCGCCGTCATCGGCGCGTCGACGGCTTCGACCTCATACCGCACGGCAGCGACGGAGCGGTGGGCGAGGGAGACCAGCCGCGTCGAGCGGACACGTACCGTCCGGCCCGTCGGCGACGTCCATTCGACGGCGCGATGCAGCGTTCCGGCTCGGAAGTCGAGGCACTGGTCATGCTGGGTGAGCGCCCCGCGCCGGACGTCGAACGGTTCATCGTCCACCAGCAGCCGCAGAATCTGACCGTTGGGCACGTTGATGACGTGTTGGCCGTTCTCGGGGTACCCGTAGCCGTCCTCGGCATAGGGCATCGGGTATTCCTCGTAGACGCCGTTCAGGTAGCTTCCCGGAATGCCACGGGGATCACCTTCGTCGAGGTTTCCCCGCCAGCCCAGGTGCCCGTTCGACAGTGCGAACACGGACTCGCGATGCGTCAGCTGCGACTCGTCGATGCCCGACAAGCCGATGCTCCACGGGTGGACCGTGAACGGATACGTGCCGCTCATGCCGCGGACGTTGCGTGTCGGAGCCCAGAGCTATGCATCCGACCAACGTAATCGACGCGGCTCAGCGATTCCTCTGATGCGAGACCAACGCACATGGGCCCCAGCGCATTCATTGGTCCTTTCTTGGTGCCTCTCGCCGAGCATGAACGAATGACTGATACTTCGCCAGCTGCTCGAGGCCGATCCCCCCTGTCCCCGGGAGTGCGTCGCCGTCGCCGGTTGCTCACCACTATCTCCGTTGCGATGACCACCGCTCTCGCGGTCGGCGTAGGGATCGTTGCACTGGTGTTTCGCGATCTCGATGAGGGCATCGCCCGCTCGGAGTTCGAGTTGCCGTTCATCGACGACCTTGATGAGGACTCAGGCGAGCAGAACATCTTGATCATGGGCCTTGACAGCCGCGTCGACCAGAACGGCAAGGCCCTCCCCGACGAGATCTACCACGCGCTCCACGCCGGCGACGCGAGCGTGGGCGGGTACAACGCAAACGTCCTCATCCTGCTGCACATCCCCGAAGACCGGTCTCAGGCGGTCGGCATCTCGATCCCGCGTGACGATTATGTCGAGATCGCCGGGGCGCCGCTGGGCGTCACGCACGCGAAGATCAAAGAGGCCTACGGGCTCACACTCCAGGCTCGCCTGAACGAACAGGTCAACCAGGGCCGCACGAGCGACGCCGAGGGGTACCAGGAGGCGCGGGCCGCGGCGCGGCAGGCGCAGATCGAGACGATTTCACGCTTTCTCGGCGACGTGCGCATCGACCATTTCGTCGAGGTCACGATGGCCGGTTTCTATTACGTTGCCGAGGCCGTCGCCCCGATCACCGTGTGCGTGAACGAAGCGACACAGGACGACCACTCTGGAGCGAACTTCACCGCCGGGGTTCAGGAACTGGGGCCCGAGGAGGCTCTCGCCTTCGTCCGACAGCGCCGTGACACCGCCGGCGGACCCTTCCTCACCGACCTCGATCGGTCCCGGCGTCAGCAGGCATTCATCGCTGCGCTCGCCGAGAAGCTCCGAGAGCAGACCACGCTCATTAACCCGCACACCGTGATGACGCTTATGGAGGTAACAAAGAATCACGTCGCGATGGACTCCGGCTTCGACGTGCTGAGCTTCCTCCGCACGGCGCACAACGTATCGCGAAGCGGTGTGAGCTTCGTGACGCTGCCCATTGCCGGCTTCGACACCATTCAGGGAGCTTCGGTCAACATCGTCGATCTCGATGAGGTGCGCTCAGTGGTTGCGGCTGCGCTCGACGGGACGTACTTCGCCCCCGACGACGGCGCCGACGACCCAGGTGCCCCGCACGACCAGTCCGGCGCCGATAACGACGACGAGCCCGGCGCCGGGAGTGACGACGAGGACGAGCCCCGGGTCGCCGTCTACGAGACCTGGGACGAGCCGATGCGGGCGGGGGCGCTGCCGTGCGTCAACTGACCAGGACGTGAAAGCGCCGTCCCTGCGCCGACTCGAGGGCACCCTGCTCACCGCGGTGCTGCTCCTGGTCACCACTGGCGTCGTCATGGTTCAGTCCGCACTTCAGGTGCGAGCGGTGGCAGCCGGAGAGTTTCCCCTTTCGGGAGCGCTGCGCCAACTTCCGCACGTCATCATCGGTCTCATCGCCATGCTCGTCGTGATGCGTCTTCCGATAGCAACTTTCAAACGGTTCGCATGGGCCGGGATGCTGATCGGGCTGGCACTTCAGGCCCTCGTGTACACGCCGCTCGGCTACGAATTCCAGGGCAACCGCAACTGGCTCAGGATCGGCCCGGTGAGTCTGCAGCCGTCGGAGTTGATGAAGCTCGCTCTGCTCGTGTGGATCGCCACCGTCATCGATGCCAAGTCGCGGCTTCTGAACCGATGGGTTCACGTCGTGATTCCCGTCGTGCCTGTTGTCGCCCTCTCGATGATCGTGGGAATCCTCGGCGGAGACCTCGGATCGCTCATGGTCATCGCAGGTCTCGTTCTCGGATGCCTGTTCTTCGCTCAGATCCGGATGCGCGTCCTCCTAGCAATCGTCGCCCTCGCGGCGCTCGGTATCGCTGTGATGACGGCGATAAAGCCCAACCGGGTCATGCGCGTCGCGCATTTCATGGAGGTCGACTGCCTGTCCGATCCGGATGAGAAGTACGGACTGTGCTGGCAGACCCTCCATGGCTTCGGCGCTCTCGCACGCGGCGGTTGGTCAGGCGTGGGATTCGGCTCCTCCAGGTCGAAATGGCACTGGCTGCCCGAGGCCGAGAATGACTTCATCTTCGCGATCATCGGTGAAGAAGCCGGTCTCATCGGCGCGTGCGCAGCCCTCGCGGTGTTTCTCGTCATCGCGGTAACGATGCTCATCGCCCTCACGCGGTGTCACCAGAAATTCACTACCGCGCTGATCGGTGGCGCACTGGTCTGGATCATCGGGCAGATGGTCGTGAACGTCGCGGTGGTGCTGGGATTCGTCCCCGTCCTCGGTGTGCCGCTTCCGTTCGTCTCCGCCGGAGGCTCGTCCCTCATCTCACTGCTCACCGCGGTCGGCGTCGTGGTCGCCTGCCTGCGCGACGAGTCCCGCAGGGAGAGCGCGTCCGAGCGAGAGTCAGCGGCCTCGCAGACGGAGCGTGCCAGGGTGGAACTCGGACTGCGTTCGGCATGAGCGATACGGAGACGGGATGCGGGTGCAGACACTGCTCAGCCCCTCAGTGGCCGGTGACGAGCCGATAGTCCGTCGCTCCGCGCAGCGTCTCGGCCATGAGGTCATGGTGATCTGCGTCGCGCTCGTTCTGCTCGGCGGTCTCGTCATCCTGGGATTCGTGCTGTGGCAGACGACGCTCGACGAGATGCAGCGCCCCCTTCGACCTGGCGAAGTCGAGCTTCGCCTCGACCTCGCGGAACTCCTTGTCGCGCTCACAGCTCTAGCCGTCGGTGCCGCGATCTGCGCTGACATCGCGGCGCGCCTGGTTGCTCGCAGAGCGGTGCGACCGCTAGCGGACGCCCTCGAGCGCGAGCGACGCTTTATCGACGATGCCAGCCACGAACTACGCACCCCGCTCGCGGTGCTCGACGCCCGCGTCCAGCACCTCATGGCGCTGCACCCCGTCGGAGAAGCGCAGCGGCTCATCCTCGACGAGCTGCGCGAGGACGTGCGCATCATGTCGGCAGTGATCGACGACCTGATCGTCACGGTGACGGATAGCGGGTCTTCCGCGGGCACGGCCGACCTCAGCGCCGTGCTGGAGTCCACCTGCCTCGATCTGCGCTGCATTGCGACACCCAACGGTGTCTCGATCGATCTGACGCCCGTTGCCAATCCGATGACGGTCGGGCTTCCCGCCATCGAGCTCCGCCGATGCCTGATCGCGCTCCTGGATAATGCGATCGAACACTCGCCAACCGGTGGCACCGTCCGCGTCGCGACGCAGCGAAGGGGGTCCGTCGTCCTCATCACCATTGCCGATGAAGGTCTGGGGATCGTGGGCATCGATCCGACGCGCGTGTTCGATCGCGGCGCGCAAGGGGATCGGCCCGGGCGAGTTCGCCCGACGGGACGGGGCATCGGCCTCGCGCTGGTGCGCGATGTCGCCAAGGCTTACGGAGGAAGGATTCGGGTCGTCGATCCCGGTCCTGGCGGGACATCCTTTGAACTGCGCCTGCCGCTCATCGTGGGGGAGTGCGGATCATGAGCTTGAAACTGCTCATCGTCGAGGACGATCCCCGACTCGGTCCTATCATGCGCGACGTCCTCGCCACTGACTGGGACGTCGCTTTAGCAGGATCAGGGGAGGACGCCCTCGCGGCTGTCGAGACGACAACCTTCGCGGTGATGATCATCGACCGTGGCCTGCCGAGGACGAGCGGCCTCGATGTCATCCGCGAGATGCGACGTCGACGGATCGCCACACCCGTTCTGATCCTCACGGCGCTCGGGCAGGTGCACGACAAGGTCGAGGGTCTGGATGCTGGTGCGAACGACTACCTCGTCAAGCCCTTCGACTTCCAGGAACTCGCCGCGCGACTGCGAGCACTCACACGCGACGACACCGGCGTCGAGGTCGGACGCGACATCGGGAGCTGGGTCTTCTACGAGAGCGACCTCGTCATCGAGTCGATGTACGGCGAGCGAGTCTCGCTCACAGAGACAGAGGCCGCACTGCTGGCGGTGCTTGCGAATGAGCCCACGCGCACGTTCTCTCGCACACAGCTGCTCGCGCGCGTCTTTGCCCAGGGGGAAAGCACGACGACCGTCGATACCTACGTTCACTACCTACGACGGAAAACCCAGCGCGAAATCATCAGCACAGTGCGCGGCCGCGGCTACCGGCTGGGAGATCCCGCCTGAACCCGCTTCGCTGCGCCGATGATCCCGGTCCTAACGATCGGGATGCCGCCGATAATGCACATTATGTCAGTTTGGGTTCTGAAGGGCCTCCCCGGTCGCGGCTGCCGGCAACGAGCAGCTCATCGCAGCGACCCGCGTTCTGGACCGCGCCCGAGGGATCGCGTCCGCGATCGACGCGTAGTCGAGGTCGGCCCACGCATACAGGAGCAATGTGTCGCGGTCGGCAGCTCCCAGCTTCCGCAGCGCTTTCGTCAGCCGCCGCGTCAACCTCTCGGCGTCGACGCGGGCCCCAGCCTGTTCGATGAGGTCAGGCGCGATCCGTGCGGCCAGGTCGGTGGAGAGTCCGCGCCACGCGGTCGCCTCGAGCCGGGCGTGTTTCCGCATCAAACGGGTTGCGATTCCCACGAGGAAAGTCTCGGACATCACGTCTTCGGCAACGCGGTCTCCCATTCGCTGCGCCGCATACCGGTACACGGACGTAGCGTGTCGTTCGAACAGCGCGCTGAAGGCCTCCGGCTCACGCGCCGAGCGCTCAATCACCTCGTTATCGGGGCTCACATCCGTATTGCTCGAATCCTCCGGATCGGTTCACAGCAATCATTACCGACAGCCGCCGGTTACGGAACGCCACGACCCTCTGCGTGCCGTACGACGATCTACACTCGGCGGTGTCGTCAGGAAGGACGTTCCGTGAGCTACGAGGAGCCGCTGGCGGGTGGCAACGCAAGCGGCGCTGTCGTCCGCATCGATGGGACCGTCCGCAAGCCGTGGACGGCATCAACTGCCAGCGTCGTCTCCTTCGTGAACGCGCTCCGCGCAGCCGGCGTCGATGCCCCGACTCCCGAGGGTCGCGATGAGCAGGGTCGCCAGATTCAGGAGTTCGTCCCCGGAACTCTGGCCATCGAGGCCGGCCCCCTCTCCCCCGCGGAATTCCGGCGTGTGGGCGCGATGGTACGAGCGATTCATGACGCCAGCGCCGCCTACATCCCGCCCGCTGACGCGGTGTGGGAGACGGCGATCCCCGCGCCCGGCGCCGAACTCGTCTGTCACAACGACCTGGCCCCGTGGAACCTGCTCGTCGGAGACCGGTGGGTGTTCATCGATTGGGATGCTGCGGCACCCAGTACCCGGGTGTGGGATCTGGCCTACGCCGCGCAGGCATTCGCCCTCTCGGATGCCGCGCTCGACCCGCTCCTCGCGGCCGCGAATCTGGCCGCTTTCGTCGACGGATATCGCGCGGACGAGAAGATGCGGCGCGCTCTGCCGGAGGCGATGGCCGACCGCGCCGCCGCTATGTACGAGTTGCTACGGACCTCGTACGCCACGGGGAAGGAACCCTGGGCGACGATGTTCGCCTCGGGGCACGGTGATCATTGGTCGACCGTGAACAGTTTCGTCAGCCGCCACCGCGACCTGTGGCGCGCGGCCCTGCTGCCGGTCGCCTGACTCCCCCGGGTCTCAGCTGAGGCGTGCGACGATCGCCGCGATGCGACGCTCGCGGGTGTCTGCCGCTTTCGCGCCGGTGACGTTCGCGACATCCGCTTTGCGCTTGCTCGGTGCGAGGCCGTCGAACGTCCCGCGCACGCCCGCCTCTTCGAGTGCCGCGGCGAGATCCTCGGGCACATCGACCGTACGCGGCGTCGTGTCGAGCTCGAGCGTCACATCGATCGGGTCCCCGCCGGAGAGACCGGTTGCTGCGCGCTTGTCGGCAGAGAACGGGATCAGGTGGCGTCCGCCCATGACGGCGAGCGTGCTCGGATAGCTGAAGCCGTTGACGGTCACCACGACGGCGGCGCGCTGACCGCCGCCCAGCGCATGCACGATCTCGGGAGGGACCTCGATGCCGGCGTTGTTGCCGGTCTGGAACAGCGTCGTCTCGAACCGCATGCCTCGGATTATGGCAGCGCGACCGCTGTCGCGCGACACGACGGGAGTAGCGTGGAGGGGTGACGTTCGCCGCATCCGCTCCCCCGGACCGCGGCGGACCGGACCTGCGGGCGTGGCTCGTGTGGGGCACGGGCGTTGCAGCGTACGTCCTCTCGATCACGAACCGCACCTCGCTCTCGGCGGTCGGCGTCGACGCGGCCGAGCGCTTCCAGGCGGATGCCGCGACCCTGTCGCTGTTCGCGGTGGTCCAGCTGGCTGTGTACGGCGGGATGCAGCTGCCGATCGGCGTCCTGCTCGACAGATACGGCTCGCGCCCGATCATGACCGTCGGCATGGTGCTCATGGCGGTCGGGCAGTTGACGATGGCCCTCTCCCCCAGTGTCGGCGTCGCGATCGTCGCACGCATGCTTCTGGGTGCCGGCGACGCGGCGATCTTCCCGGCGGTGCTGCGCCTGGTCGCGACCTGGTTCCCGGCGCAACGCGGCCCGGTGATGGTGCAGCTCACCGGCATCATCGGGCAGGCGGGACAGCTCGTCGCGATCATTCCGCTCTCGGCGCTGCTGCACGCCACCACGTGGTCGATCGCCTTCGGCAGCATCGCCGGGCTCGGCGTGCTCTTCGCGATCCTCGTGTTCCTCGTGATCCGCAATCACCCACCCGAGGTAGACCGCGACGTCACCGTCGACACCGACACCGGCGCCATCCGTGTCGTCACTTCGAGCGTCGACACCGGCGTCGGCATCCGCGCCGCGTGGGCTCACCCCGGCACGCGTCTCGCGTTCTGGTCGCACTTCACGACGCCGTTCGCCGGCACAGCCTTCATCCTGCTGTGGGGCATCCCGTTCCTCACCGCCGGTGAAGGCCGCACGCAGTCCGAGGCAACGCTCATCACGACGCTGTACGTCTTCGCCGGGATGGTCCTCGGCCCGATCGTCGGAGACCTCTCCCGCCGCATTCCGAACCTGCGTTCGCGCGCGCTCGTGCTTCCCGCGGTAGGCGTGCAACTGGCGGCGTGGACGGCCGTGCTGCTGTGGCCGGGGCCGGCGCCACTGTGGCTGCTCGTCGCCTTGGCCATCGCATTGTCGACCGGCGGACCGGCATCCATGATCGCGTTCGACCATGCGCGCGCTCACAACCCGTCGCATCGGTTGAGCACGGCCACCGGGCTCACCAACTCGGGCGGGTTCCTCGCGGCACTCCTGGCGGTGTTCGCGATCGGCCTGGCCCTCGACCTGCAGGGCGCGGGAACGCCGTCGACCTACACGCTCGACGCGTTCCGCATCGCCTTCCTGACGCAGGTTCCGCTCTGGCTCCTCGGCGGCACGTTCATCGCGATCGAGCGCAAGCGCACCCGCATCCACATCGGCATGGATGCGCCGCGCCGCCCGCGACGCTGAGTCAGAGGGTGGGGTCGCCCGAGGTGGTCGAGCTGTTGCGCGTCACGCGCTGACCGCTGGCGGGGTCGATCGCCGTGCGGCTGACGGTCTCGGTCTGGCGGCGACGGGCGAGCAGCACGAGACCGAGGACGAAGATGACCGCACCCGCGCCCATGAGGATGTAGCCGACCAGGTCGAGGTCGACGAACTCGACCTCGACGTTGACGGCGAAAGCGAGGATCGCTCCGATGACGAACAGGGCGATTCCGGCACCAATGCTCATGACAGCTCCTTCGGGACGGGCGTACAAGCGGACGGCTCCGATCCTGGCGCTCCGAGCCGAACCCGCGCACCTGCTTGACACCGACCCAGCGAGCATGCTGGCCTCACCCCCGCGGTGACACCTCGACCCACGACCCGAACTTGGGCGCGCGCCCGTCGCCCGACGACCGACCGGTCAGCCGCCGCCGAACCCACGGCGCGAGGTGCTCGCGGAAGTACTCGCCACGCGCCAGTGCGGGTGCCTGCTGCTCGGCGGGCAGCGCCCACCACTCCCCCGGCGCGTCCATGCCGAGCGAGCCGAGCACCCGCGCCGCGACGCGGTGATGACCGCGAGCGTTCATGTGCAGCCGGTCAGCGGACCAGTACGACGGGTGCGTCAGAGTGCGGTCGTACCAGTTCAGCGCGCGCACGATGTCGTCGCGGTCGCTGAGCCGGCTGACGACGGCGTCCGACAGTGCGTCGCCGCGCCGGTTCACGAGGCTGCCGAACGGCAGCTGCGCGGACGGGTTCGCCCCCGACAGGACGATGAGGGTCACGCCCTCCTCATCACAGCGGCGTACGACCTGCATGAACGCCTCGAGGACATGTTCGACCGAGGTACGCGGACGCAGCATGTCGTTGCCGCCGCCGTTGAACGACAGGTGGGTCGGCCGCAGCGCGAGTGCGGGCTCGAGCTGCTCGTCCACGATGGGTCGCACGAGCCTGCCGCGGATGGCGAGGTTCGCGTACTGGATGCTCTCGCCCGTCGCGTCGGCCCAGCCGGCGGCCACGAGATCGGCCCAGCCGCGGACGGCGCCGTCGGGCAGCTCATCGCCGACGCCCTCGGTGAACGAGTCGCCGATCGCGACGTAACGGACGGATGCCGCGGACTCAGCGCTCATCGAGTGCCATCCCCTTTCGGTCGGCGAGGCCCCAAGCTCCCGCGGCCGCGACAGCGAAGAAGATCGCGAACACGACGAAAAGCACCGGCGCACCGCCCCAGAGCAGAAGCGGCGGGACGGACAGCGGCGCGAGGATCGAGGCGATGCGGCCCACACCGGCGGCCCAGCCGGCTCCGGTGCCGCGCATCGACGTCGGGTACATCTCGGGAGTGACGGCGTACAGCGCGCCCCATGCACCGAGGTTGAAGAACGACAGCGCCATGCCGGCGCCGATGATGACGCCCTCGGTGCTCGCGGTGCCGAACACCACGGCCGCGACGGCCGAGCCCACGAGGAACACCGACAGGGTCGCGCGCCGCCCCCACACCTCGATCAACCAGGCCGCGACGGCGTAGCCGGGCAGCTGCGCGAGGGTGATGATGAGCGTGAACCCGAACGAGCGGACGAGGTCGTAGCCCTGGGTGTAGAGGATCGTCGGGATCCAGATGAATGCGCCGTAGTACGAGAAGTTGACGCAGAACCACACCAGCCAGAGGCAGGCCGTCCGCGCGCGGAACTCCCCGCTCCAGAGCGCGCCGATGCGGCCGCGCCCGGCGGTGACCGGGGCAGGCGCGGCGTTTTCAGTGGGCGCGGGGTCGGCGGCGCCCGGCGAGGCGACGCCCGACGCGGCATCCGGTGAGGCGGCCTCGAACTCGCGCACGACGGCGTCGGCCTCGGCGTGACGCCCGCGCCGCTCGAGCCACCGAGCCGACTCGGGCAGCCCCCAGCGCACGACGAGGGCGTAAGCCGCGGGGATGGCACCGATGAGGAACGCCCACCGCCACCCCTCATCGACCTGCGGGATGACGAAGTAGCCGATGAGGGCGGATGCCGTCCATCCGACGGCCCAGAACGCCTCGAGGATCACGATCACCCGTCCGCGGATACGGGCGGGCGCGAACTCGCTGACGTAGGTGCTCGCGACGGGGAGCTCCGCCCCGAGCCCGAGTCCGACGACGAAACGCAGGACGAGGAGCACGGCGAGCCCGCCGACAGCCGCGCTCGCGCCGGTGGCGAGCCCGTAGACCAGCAGCGTGACCGCGAACACCGACCGGCGTCCGAAGCGATCCGCGAGCAGGCCGCCGAGACTCGCGCCGATCGCCATCCCGGCGAAGCCCGCCGAGGCGATCCACGAGGCCTGCGACGTCTCGAGCGACCACTCCGCGATGAGCGCGGTGATGATGAACGAGATCAGTCCGACGTCCATGGCGTCGAGCGCCCACCCCAGCCCGGAGCCGGTGAGGACCTTCAGGTGACGCCGTCCGAACGGAAGGGCGTCGAGGCGGCGCGCCACCGAGGGCGTCGCGGTATCGGTCATTGCTCCATGCTATTGACCCGCGACGCCCTCCGAAGCCACCGCGTCAGGCGTCGCCGAGCATCTCGCGCACCAGCGGAACGACGCGCGTGCCGTAGAGCTCGATCGAGCGCATCATCGGCTCGTGGCCGAGCGTGCCGTGCGAGAACTTCAGGTCGAAGCGGTCGAGACCGAGCGTCCGGACGGTCTCGGCGATCTTCTTCGCGACCGTCTCGGGCGATCCGGCGTAGACGGCGCCATCGGGCCCGAGATCGTGCTGGAACTGCAGCCGCGAGTAGGGCGGCCACCCGCGCTCGGCGCCGATCGCGTCGCGGTTGACCTTCATCGCCGGGAAGACCTCTTCCCAGGCCTGCTCGTCGGAATCGGCGACGTGCCCCGGCGAGTGGACGCCCACGGGCAGCCGCTCCGCGCCCATCGCGTCGCGTGTGCGGTGAAAGAGGTCGACATAGGGCCGGAAGCGGGCCGCGCCGCCGCCGATGATCGCCAGCATGAGGCCGTAACCGTGATGCGCGGTGCGCAGCACCGATTCGGGCGACCCGCCCACACCGACCCATGCACGCAGGCCGTTCTCGGTCTTCGGGAAGACGTCGGCGTTCGTCAGCGCCGGACGGGTCTTGCCCTGCCAGGTCACGGGCTGTTCGGTGCGCAGGCGACCGAAGAGGTCGAGGCGCTCCTCGAAGAGGATCTCGTAGTCGGCGAGATCGAAGCCGAAGAGCGGGAAGGACTCCGTGAACGAACCGCGTCCGAGGATGATCTCGGCGCGTCCGTTCGAGACCGCGTCGAGGGTCGCGAACCGCTCGTACACGCGGACGGGATCGTCGCTCGAGAGCACCGTCACGGCGGTGCCGAGATGGATGTCGCGGGTGCGCGAGGCCGCCGCCGCGAGAACGATCTCGGGGCTCGACACCGCGAACTCCCGGCGGTGATGCTCCCCCACGCCGAAGAAGTGCAGACCGACCTCGTCGGCGAGCACCGCCTGGTCGACGACATTGCGGATGGTCTGGGCGTCCGACAGGAGCGAGCCGTCGGCGTCGATCGTGACGTCGCCGAACGTGTCGAGGCCGAATTGGACGGAGTTCGCGGTCATGAGATCACCTTTCATTCACACGCATGCAACGGGCGGCCGGCGGGAGTATTCCCGTCGGCCGCCCGTGGAGCCCGGCTCAGTCCGTGGTGAGCGCCATGCGCAGGGTGTCGAGCCCCACGCCGCCCAGCCGCAGCGCCGTCATGTGGAACGCCTTGATGTCGAAGTCGTCGCCTGCGCGAGCGGCGTAGTCGTCCCGGATCTGCTCCCAGATGCGCTGGCCGACCTTGTACGACGGCGCCTGACCCGGCCAGCCGAGGTAGCGGTTGACCTCGAACCGAATGAACTCGTCGGGCATGTTGACGTTGCGCTGCATGAAGGCCAGCGCGTAGTCGGCATCCCAGACGCCCTCGCCGTCCGGACGCTGCTTGCCCAGGTGCACCCCGATGTCGAGGACGACGCGCGCCGCCCGCATCCGCTGGCCATCGAGCATGCCGAGGCGGTCGGCGGGGTCGTCGAGGTAGCCGAGCTGTTCCATCAGGCGCTCCGCGTAGAGGGCCCAGCCCTCGGCGTGGCCGCTGGATCCGGCCAGCAGACGCCGCCACGAGTTCAGCTCCGCGCGGTTGTACACCGACTGCGCGATCTGAAGGTGATGCCCGGGCACACCCTCGTGATAGACCGTCGTGAGCTCACGCCACGTGTCGAACGAGTCCACGCCCTCGGGCACCGACCACCACATGCGGCCGGGACGGGAGAAGTCGTCGGTCGGACCCGTGTAGTAGATGCCGCCCTCGTTGGTCGGGGCGATCATGCACTCGAGCGTGCGGATCGGCTCGGGGATGTCGAAGTGCGTGCGCCCGAGCTCCTCGACGGCGCGGTCACTCGTCTCCTGCATCCACTTCTGCAGCGCATCGGTGCCGTGCAGCTTGCGCGAAGCATCCTGCTCGAGGAAGGCGACCGCCTCCTCGACCGTCGCGCCGGGAAGGATCTCGTTGGCGATCGCCTCCTGCTCGGCGACCATGCGTGCGAGCTCCTGCAGCCCCCACTCGTAGGTCTCGTCGAGGTCGACGGTGGCACCGAGGAAGCGGCGCGAGTGCAGCGCGTACAGCTCGCGTCCGACGGCGTCGGTGTCGGATGCCTCGGGCAGCAGCTCGGCGGTGAAGAAGGCCGCCAACCCGTCGTAGGCCACACGCGCCGCGTTGGCGTTGTCGGACAGTTCCCGGGCCAGCGACGCAGGCAGCCCGCCCTCAGCCGGCGCGGCTTCGGCGGCGAACGTCGCGAAGAAGCCCGTGTCCGCCGTGTACCGGGCGATCTGCGTCGCGACCTCGGCGACCTGTCGGCGTGCGGGCACGATCCCGCGCGAGATGCCCTCGCGCAGCGTCTGGATGTAGCCCTCGATCGCCGCGGGAACCGCTCCGAGCCGCGTGGCGATGACGGCCCAGTCGTCGACCGTGTCGGTGGGCATGAGGTCGAAGGTGCTGCGGATCTCCTGCGCGGGCGACGCGATCACGTTCACGTCGCGCAGGTGGGCGCCGGCCTCGGCGAGCTCGATCTGCAGACGCAGATCACCCGCCAGATCGGCCTGCGTGACGGTGTCGACGTCATCGACGGGCTCGGCCGCTTCGAGAGCGGAGAGCGTCGCGCGCGCCGCCTCGAGCATTCGTGCCGTTCCGGCGGGCGAGTAGTCGTCGAGACGACCGTTGTGCTCGAACCGGCCGATGTACGTCGCGAGCCCGGGCGAGAGCTCGGCAAGGGTGTCGACCCACGCGTCGGCGATCGTGTCGATCGGCGTGGGGGTGCGCTGTGCTTCGGTCATTCTCCGAGCCTACTGCGACCGGTTTCCGCGCCTGGGGACCTCAGTGACCGGCGACGTCCCAGTCCCCGCCGCGGCCGATCTGCACTTCGAGCGGAACGGTGAGATCGGCTGCGTCGCCCATGCGCTGCCGGACGATCTGCTCGGCGGCATCCCACTCCCCCGCAGCCACCTCGACGACGAGCTCGTCATGGATCTGCAGAAGCACGCGCGAGCGCAGCCCTTCCGACCGGAACTCGCGGTCGATGCGGAACAGGGCGATCTTCATGATGTCGGCGGCGCTGCCCTGGATCGGGGCGTTGAGGGCGGCGCGCTCGGCGTTCTCGCGCAGGACGCGGTTGGGGCTCGAGAGGTCGGGGAACGGGCGTCGACGCCCGAAGATCGTCTCGGTGTAGCCGTCGATGCGGGCCTGCTCGACGCTCGAGCGGAGGTAGTCGCGCACCGCGCCGAAGCGCGAGAAGTACTCGAGCATGAGCTGCTTCGCCTCGGACTGCTCGATCCGCAGCTGCTTCGAGAGCCCGAAGGCCGACAGCCCGTAGACCAGGCCGTACGACATCGCCTTCACCTTCGTGCGCATCGCGGGGGTGACGTCGGCGGGCTCGACCCCGAACACGCGGGCGCCGACGAACCGGTGCAGGTCTTCGCCCGAGACGAAGGCCTCGATGAGACCCGGGTCTTCGGACAAGTGCGCCATGATGCGCATCTCGATCTGCGAGTAGTCCGCGGTCAGGAGCGTCTCGTAGCCCTCCCCCACCTCGAAGGCGGCGCGGATGCGCCGACTCTCCTCGTTGCGGATCGGGATGTTCTGCAGGTTGGGGTCGGTGCTCGACAGGCGCCCGGTCTGGCTGCCCGTCTGCACATAGGTCGTGTGAATGCGGTCGTCGGCCGCGATCGCCGTGTCGAGGGACTCGATGATCTGACGCAGCTTGGTCGCCTCGCGGTGCTGCAGCAGCAGCTCGAGGAAGGGATGCGGGTTGGACTCCTGCAGGTCGGCCAGCACAGCGGCATCCGTCGAGTAGCCGGTTTTCGTCTTGCGGGTCTTCGGAAGCTCCAAGTGCTCGAACAGGACCTCCTGCAGCTGCTTGGGCGAGCCGAGGTTCACCTCGCGTCCGATCGTCTCGTACGCGCGACGGGCGATGTCGTCGGCACGGGCCCCGAGCTCGCTCGAGAACGTCGACAGCTTGTCGTGCGAGACGGCGACGCCCGCGAGCTCCATGTCGGCGAGGGTGTCGAGCGTGGGCAGCTCGATGTCGGTGAGCACCGAGGCGACGGGCGCGGGCAGCTCGGCGCGCACGGCATCGGCGACGCGCAGCGCGAACCACGAGAGCTGCCCCGGGGTCGCCCCCTCGGTCTCGGGCACGAGCTGCGAGGGGTCGGCCTCGGGCAGCTTCTCGTCAAGGTAGCGGTGCACCAGGTCGGCAAGCGTCTTGTCGGGGAAGCTCGGGCGCAGCAGCCAGCCCGCGAGGATCGGGTCGCAGGTGAGGCCCCCGACCCGGACGTCCGCGCGGCGCAGCGCCTTGACCTGGATCTTCGCGTCGGCGATCACCTTGGGCGCGTCGGACTCGAGCCACGGACGCAGCGCCTCGGCGACGGCGTCGTCCCACGTCGCCTCGACGGCGGCATCGCGTGCGGCGAGGCCGATCCGCTGGGGGAAGCCGCCGGCGACCATGACGGTGACCCCGACGTCGCCCTCCTGCGCCTCGGCCCAAGCCGCCAGCGCCGCGGCATCCGGCTCGGCCGCGACCGGCGCCGGCACCGCCGGTGCCGTTGCCTCGACCGCCATCGCCGGATCGGCGCCAGCGGCCTCGAACACCCGGGGAAGCAGCGTGCGGAACTCGAGACGCGCGAAGATGTCGCGCACGGCCTCGGCGTCGATCGGCTTCACCGCGAGGTCGGCGGGCGTCTGCTCGAGCTCGACGTCGCGCAGCAACCGGTTCAGCGACCGGTTGCGCCGCACGTCGTCGAGGTGCTCACGCAGATTGCCGCCGACGACGCCGCCGATCTTGTCGGCGTTCTCGATGAGGGCGTCGAGCGTGCCCCATTGCGTGAGCCACTTCACCGCGGTCTTCTCGCCGACCTTCGGCACACCGGGCAGGTTGTCGCTGGTCTCACCGACCAGAGCCGCGATGTCAGGATAGTTCTCCGGAGGCAGGCCGTACTTCTCGATGACCGCCTCGGGGGTGTAGCGCTTGAGCTGGGAGACGCCCTGGACGCTCGGGTACAGCAGGGTGACGTCGTCGGTGACGAGCTGGATCGTGTCGCGATCGCCGGAGCACACGAGCACGTCGAAGCCCTCGGCCGCGGCCTGGGTCGCGAGGGTCGCGAGGATGTCGTCGGCCTCGACGTCCTCCTTCGTCAGCACCGTGACGTTCATCGCCTCGAGGCATTCCTGCAGCAGCGGGATCTGCCCCTTGAACTCGGCCGGCGACTCGGACCGGTTCGCCTTGTACTCGCTGTACTCGCGTGTGCGGAACGACTGACGCGACGTGTCGAAGGCGACCGCGAGGTGCGTCGGCTTCTCGGCCTTGATCAGGTTGACGAACATCGACAGGAATCCGTAGATGCCGTTCGTGTGCTGCCCGTCCTTGGTCGTGAAGTTGTCGACCGGCAGGGCGAAGAACGCCCGGTAGGCCAGCGAGTGGCCGTCGACGACGAGAAGGGTAGGCTTTGCGGAGTCCGTCACCCGACCAGCCTAACGAGAGGGACGGACAGGACGACCCGCTGCAACCGAGGGTGGAGCATGCCCGAGAACATCGATGCCGACGCCGGACTGGACTGGGCCCGTGCCCGCGGCAAGGGTGCACTGGCCGAGCGCATGGGGATCGACTTCGTCGAGTTCACGACCGAGCGCTGCGTGGCGACGATGCCGGTGGAGGGAAACACCCAGCCGGCCGGCCTCCTGCACGGGGGCGCGTACGTCGTGCTCGGCGAGTCGCTCGGCTCCATGGCCGCGAACATGCACGCCGGACCCGGTCGCCTCGCCGTCGGGGTCGACATCAACGCCACGCACACGCGTTCCGCGACCTCTGGCGTCGTCACCGGAACCTGCGTGCCGCTGCACCTCGGCCGGTCGATGACCGTGCACGAGATCGTCGTCACGGACGAGCAGGGGCGACGGTGCTCGACGATCCGCATCACGAACGTGATCAAGGACTCCCCCGGCGCGTCCTGACGCCTCGACGCGAGAAGACCCCGCCTACGCAACCGGAGCCCCCGGGGCCGAGGGATGCGCGGACGGGGTCTCGCGACGCGGGTGGCGTTACTTCTTGGGTGCGAGCTGCTCGATGATCGCCTTGGCGACATCCTGCATCGTCAGGCGGCGATCCATCGACGCCTTCTGGATCCAGCGGAACGCCTCGGGCTCGCTGAGCCCCATCTTCTCGTTGAGCAGGCCCTTGGCCCGGTCGACGAGCTTGCGGGTCTCGAAGCGCTCGACCATGTCGGCGACCTCGGCCTCGAGCGTGATGATCTGCTCGTAGCGAGCCAGCGCGATCTCGATCGCGGGCAGGAGGTCGTTCGGCGTGAACGGCTTGACGACGTACGCCAGGGCGCCCGCCTCGGTCGCGCGCTCGACGAGTTCCTTCTGGCTGAACGCGGTGAGCAGGACGACCGGCGCGATGTGCGCCTTGCCAAGCCGCTCAGCCGCCGAGATGCCGTCGAGGACGGGCATCTTCACGTCCATGATCACAAGGTCGGGACGGAGCTCGGTCGCGAGCTGAACGGCGGTCTCACCGTCTCCGGCCTCGCCGACGACGTCATAGCCGTTGTCGCGGAGGATCTCGACGATGTCGAGTCGGATCAGCGATTCGTCCTCGGCCACGACGACCCGACGAGGTGCGGGTGCGGCCGACGTGGGGGCCTCTTCTTGCTCTGTCACCTTTCGATCCTACGGTATGGCCGTTCCGGGAACGCTCCCGCCTCGCGCAGCACCCCGCGCGATTGCCGGTAGGCTCCTAGAGGCGTGCGCCGGTGTGGCGGAATGGCAGACGCGACCGACTCAAACTCGGTTGTCTTCGGACGTGTGGGTTCGACTCCCACCACCGGCACGAACGAAAGGGCGGGTACCTCTTCAGGAGGCACCCGCCCTTCGGCATCCCGGCGGCGGTTACTGGATCGCCTGGTAGATCGGCGCGCGGCCGTTGACGGCGTCGCCGATCTTGTGGATGCGGATGTCGTTCGTCGAGCCCTGGATTCCGGGAGGGGATCCGGAGATGACCACGACCTTGTCGCCGACCTCGGCGAGGCCGTTCGACAGGAAGTAGTCGTCGACCTGGTGGTACATCAGATCGGTGTGCGCCACCTCTTCGACCAGGCTCGAGCGGATGCCCCACGTCAGCGCCATGCGACGTCGGATGGCCGGGTCGGTCGCGAAGGCGATCATCGGGATCTCGGGGCGCAGGCGCGACATACGGCGCGCGGTGTCACCCGACTCCGTGAACATGCACAGGAACTTCGCCTCGATGAACTGGGCGACCTCCATCGCGGCGAGCGTGATGGCACCGCCCTGCGTGCGCGGCTTCGCCGTCAGCGGGGCGATGCGGTCGAGACCATGCGTCTCGGTCGAGTCGACGATGCGGGCCATCGTCTCGACGACGCCCACGGGGTACTTGCCCACGCTCGTCTCGCCCGAGAGCATCACGGCGTCTGCACCGTCGAGGACGGCGTTGGCGACGTCGCTGGTCTCGGCGCGGGTGGGGACCGGGTTCTCGATCATCGACTCGAGCATCTGCGTCGCGACGATGACGGGCTTGGCCATGCGACGGCACAGCGCCACGGCCTTCTTCTGGACGATCGGCACCGCTTCGAGCGGCAGCTCGACGCCGAGGTCGCCGCGGGCGACCATGATGCCGTCGAAGGCGTCGATGATGCCCTCGAGGTTCTCGACAGCCTGCGGCTTCTCGATCTTGGCGATGACGGGGACCTTGCGGCCCTCCTCCGCCATGATCTCGTGCACGCGCGTGACATCGGCCGCGTCGCGGACGAACGACAGCGCGATGAGGTCGGCGCCCTGCTGCAGCCCCCAGCGCAGGTCGGACTCGTCCTTCTCGGACAGCGCCGGCACGCTCACCGCGACACCCGGCAGGTTGATTCCCTTGTTGTTCGACACGGGACCGGCCACGATCACCTTGGTGGTCACGACCGGACCGTCGACCGAGACGACCTCGACGCGGACCTTGCCGTCGTCGATCAGCAGGAAGTCACCCGGCGTGACGTCGCCGGGAAGGCCCTTGAAGGTCGTCGAGACGATCTCCTTGGTGCCCAGGATGTCTTCCGTCGTGATCTTGAAGATGTCGCCCACCGCGAGGTGGTGCGGGCCGTTCTCGAACTTGCCGAGCCGGATCTTCGGTCCCTGCAGGTCGACGAGGATGGCGACGGGGCGCCCCGCGTCGTCGGCCGCCTTGCGCACGTTGGCCCAGCGGACCTCGTGCTCCGAATAGTCTCCGTGGCTGAGGTTGAATCGGGTCACGTCCACGCCGGCGTCGATGATGGCTCGCACCATCTCGTAGCTGGCTGTGGCCGGTCCCAGGGTGGCGACGATCTTGGCGCGTCTCACTGAATCTCCGGTGGTCTCGGGTCGGGAGGGGATGGGTCCAGCCTATGCCCGCTGGAGCCCGATCGCGACGTCCGTCGGACGCACCGGTGCCGGCAGGGCCGTGTCGCCCATGAGGTACCGGTCGACGGCGGCCGCAGCCGCCCGCCCCTCGGCGATCGCCCATACGATGAGCGACTGCCCCCGGCCGGCGTCTCCCGCGACGAACACGCCGGGCGCGGTCGTCTGGTAGTCGTCGGCACGGTCGACGTTGCCACGATCAGTGAAAACGGTACCGAGCTGGGCCTCGAGCTCCGAGCGCTCCGGGCCGGTGAAACCCATCGCGATGAGCACGAGGTCGGCCGGGATCTCCCGCTCGGTGCCGCTCTTGGCGACGCGGCGTCCGTCGACGAACTCGGTCTCGGCCACGCGCAGCGCACGCACTTCGCCCGCCTCGTTCGAGAGGAACTCCACGGTCGAGGCGAGGTAGCTGCGCTCCCCGCCCTCCTCGTGCGCCGAGGCGACCTCGAAGATCGTCGGCATCATGGGCCAGGGCTGGTGCTCGGGCCGGTCGGACGGCGGCTGCTTGCCGATCGCCAGGTTGGTGACGCTGAGCGCCCCCTGCCGATGCGCCGTTCCGATGCAGTCCGCTCCGGTGTCGCCGCCGCCGATGACGACGACGTGCTTGCCCTCGGCGTGGATCTGGTTGGCGACCTGGTCACCGGCGACGGCCTTGTTCGACTCGACGAGGTACTCCATCGCGAAGTGCACACCGGCGAGGTCACGTCCGGGGATGGCCAGGTCGCGCGGCAGGGTCGCGCCGGTGGCGACCACGACGGCGTCGTAGCGCGCACGCAGCGCGTCCCAGGAGATGTCCTTGCCGATCTCGACCCCGGCGCGGAAACGGGTGCCCTCGTCCTGCATCTGACGGAGGCGTGCCTCGATGTGGCGCTTCTCCATCTTGAAGTCCGGGATGCCGTAGCGCAGCAGCCCGCCGATGCGGTCGTCCCGCTCGTAGACGGCCACGGTGTGCCCGGCGCGCGTGAGCTGCTGCGCGGCGGCCAGTCCGGCCGGCCCGGATCCGACGACCGCGACGGTCTTGCCCGTCAGGCGTCCCGGCGGCTCGGCCTCGACCCAGCCGTTGGCGAAGGCCTCGTCGATCGTCGAGACCTCGATCTGCTTGATCGTCACGGGCGGCTGATTGATGCCCAGCACGCACGAGCTCTCGCAGGGCGCGGGGCAGAGCCGGCCGGTGAACTCCGGGAAGTTGTTCGTCGCGTGCAGCCGCTCGATGGCCGAGCGACCTTCGCCGCGCCACATCAGGTCGTTCCACTCCGGGATGAGGTTGCCGAGCGGGCACCCCTGGTGGCAGAAGGGCACGCCGCAGTCCATGCAGCGCCCTGCCTGACGGCGGAGCACAGCGCTGTCGCCGGGCTCGTACACCTCGCGCCAGTCCATGATGCGAACGGGGACGGGGCGCCGCTTGGGCAGCTCGCGCTCCGTGGTCTTCAGGAAGCCCTTGGGATCAGCCACGGGTCACCTCCAGGATGCGGTTCCAGACCTCGTCGCCGTCGGGGTCGAGCCCCTCGGCGGCGGCGGTCTGTCGGGTTTCGAGGACCGCGGCGTAGTCGCGCGGCACCACACGGACGAAGTTCGCGACCTCGGTGTCGAAGTCCTCGAGCAGGCGCGCGGCGAGCTCGGAGCCGGTCTCGGCGACGTGGCGCTCGAGCAGGTCGCGCAGGATCTCGGCATCGCCCGAGCCCATCTCCTCGAGGGCAAGCTCGCCCGTCGCGATGGCCTCGCGGTTCACGTTGGCCTCTTCGAGACGGTAGACGTACGCGTTGCCGCCCGACATTCCGGCGCCGAGGTTGCGTCCCGTCGCGCCGATGATGACCGCCAGACCACCGGTCATGTATTCGAGGGCATGGTCGCCCACTCCCTCGACGACGGCGGTCGCGCCGGAGTTGCGCACGAGGAAGCGCTCCCCCACCACGCCGCGCAGGAACATCGTGCCCTGCGTCGCCCCGTAGCCGATGACGTTGCCGGCGATGACGTTCTCGGACGCGTCGAACGCGGCGTCGCGCGGCGGGCGGACGACGATCTGGCCGCCCGAGAGCCCCTTGCCGACGTAGTCGTTCGAGTCGCCCTCGAGCCGCAGCGTGATGCCGGCGGGCAGGAACGCCCCGAAGGACTGACCAGCCGACCCGGTGAGCCTCACGACGATCGAATCGGCCGGCAGGCCGTTCTGACCGTGCGCAAGCGTGACCCGGTTGCCGAGCATCGTGCCCACCGCCCGCTCGGTGTTGCGGATGGGGAGGTCGATCTCGATGCGACCGCCGTGGGCGACGACATCCTGGGCGCGCTCGATCAGCTGCACGTCGAAGTGCTCGTCGAGCTCGTGCTCCTGGTCGCGCAGGTGGCGGCGGGGCACCTCGTCGGCGAACGCCGGTCCGGTCAGGATCGGGCCGAGGTCCAGGCCGTTGGCCTTCCAGTGCTCGATCGCTCCGTCGACGTCGAGGACGTCGTTGCGCCCGATCGCCTCGTCGAGCGAGCGGAATCCGAGCTCGGCCAGGTACTCGCGCACCTCCTGAGCGACGAACTCCATGAAGTTCACGACGAACTCCGGCTTGCCGGTGAAGCGTTCGCGAAGGACGGGGTTCTGCGTCGCGACGCCCACCGGGCAGGTGTCGAGGTGGCAGACCCGCATCATGATGCAGCCTTCGACGACGAGCGCCGTCGTGGCGAAGCCGAACTCCTCGGCCCCGAGCAGCGCCGCGATGACGACGTCGCGGCCGGTCTTCAGCTGGCCGTCGGCCTGCACGACGACGCGGTCGCGCATGTCGTTGAGCATGAGCGTCTGCTGGGTCTCGGCGAGGCCCAGCTCCCACGGCGTACCGGCGTGCTTGAGCGAGTTGAGCGGGCTGGCACCGGTGCCGCCGTCATGCCCCGAGACGAGGATGACGTCGGCGAGGGCCTTGGCCGTTCCCGCCGCGACCGCGCCGATGCCCGCCTGGCTGACGAGCTTGACGTGGATGCGGGCTGCGGGGTTGGCCCGCTTGAGGTCGAAGATCAGCTGCTTGAGGTCTTCGATCGAGTAGATGTCGTGGTGCGGCGGCGGCGAGATCAGGCCGACGCCGGGGGTGCCGCCGCGCGTGCGCGCGATCCAGGGGTACACCTTGCCCGGGGGCAGCTGTCCTCCTTCGCCGGGCTTGGCACCCTGGGCGAGCTTGATCTGGATGTCGTCGGCGTGAGTGAGGTACATGCTCGTGACGCCGAACCGTCCCGAGGCGACCTGCTTGATGGCGCTCCGGCGCTCCGGGTCGAGCAGGCGCTCGACGTCCTCGCCGCCCTCACCCGTGTTCGACTTCGCGCCGAGACGGTTCATCGCGATCGCGAGCGTCTCGTGCGCCTCCTTCGAGATCGACCCGTAGCTCATTGCCCCGGTCGAGAAGCGCTTGACGATGGATGCCACCGACTCGACCTCGTCGATCGGTACGGGCGGACGCACTCCGGTGCGCAGCTTGAACATGCCGCGCAGGGTCTTCAGCTCCGCCGCCTGGTCGTCGACGAGCTTCGTGTACTCGCGGAAGATGTCGTAACGACGGGTGCGCGTGGCGTGCTGCAGCCGGAACACCGTGTCGGGGTTGAACAGGTGCGGTGCGCCGTCGCGGCGCCACTGGTACTCGCCACCGGTCCACAGCCGCTCGTGCGCGCGGACCGCGGCATCCTCGGGATAGGCGTAGGCGTGGCGCGCCGCGTTCTCGGCGGCGATCACCTCGAGGCCGACGCCGCCGAGCTTGGTCTCGGTGCCGGTGAAGTACTTCGAGACGAAGTCCTCCGACAGGCCGACGGCTTCGAAGACCTGAGCGCCCGCGTAAGACGACACCGTCGAGATGCCCATCTTCGACATGATCTTCAGCACGCCCTTGCCGAGCGCGTAGATCAGGTTCCTGACGGCCTTCTCGGGAGCGACGCCGGTGATGTAGCCGGCGCGCACGAGGTACTCGACCGTCTCCATCGCCAGGTACGGGTTGACCGCCGAGGCGCCGTAGCCGAGCAGGGTCGCCACGTGGTGCACTTCGCGCACGTCGCCGGCCTCGACGACGAGCCCGACCCGCATGCGGGTCTCCTGTCGGATCAGGTGGTGGTGCACGGCCGCGAGCATGAGCAGCGACGGGATCGGCGCGAGGTCCTTGTTCGAGTCGCGGTCGCTCAGCACGATGAACTCGGCGCCGTCCTCGATGGCCTGATCCGCCTCGGCGCACATCTGCGCGAGGCGCTTCTGCATGCCCTTGTGTCCGGCCTCGACCCGGTACAGACCGCGGATCGTGACCGAGGATCGGCCCGGCAGCGCCGTATCGATGTGCTGGATCTTCGCGAGTTCGTCGTTGTCGATGACCGGGAAGTCGAGCGTGACGGTGCGGGTGTGCTTCGGTCCCCACGCCAGGAGGTTCGCCTCGGGACCGAGCCCGAGCGAGAGCGAGGTCACGACCTCTTCGCGGATGGAGTCCAGCGGCGGGTTCGTCACCTGCGCGAACTGCTGCGTGAAGTAGTCGAACAGCAGTCGCGGGCGCTCGCTGAGGACCGCGACCGGGGTGTCGCTGCCCATGGCGCCGAGCGGCTCGGCGCCGACCTGGCCCATGGGCGTCAGGAGGATGCGCACCTCTTCCTCGGTGTAGCCGAAGGTGCGCTGGCGACGCGTGATCGAGGCGATGGGGTGCACGATGTGCTCGCGCTCGGGCAGGTCCTTGAGGCGGACTCGGCCGGCGTCGAGCCACTCCTGCCACGGGTGCAGGCTTGCGAGTTCGCGCTTGATCTCCTCGTCCTCGACGATGCGGCCCTGCTCGGTGTCGACGACGAACATCCGCCCCGGCTGCAGGCGGCCGCGCCGCTTGATGCGCTCGGGGGCGAAGTCGAGGACGCCGGTCTCGCTGCCGATGACGACGAGGCCGTCGGTGGTCTCGGTCCACCGTCCGGGACGCAGGCCGTTGCGGTCGAGCGTCGCGCCGACGAGCGTGCCGTCAGTGAAGATGAGCGCGGCCGGACCGTCCCACGGCTCCATCTGGATCGAGTGGTAGTCGTAGAACGCCCGGAGGTCGGGGTCGATGTCGGTCTGCTTCTCGTAGGCCTCGGGCACCATCATCATGACGGCGTGCGGCAGGCTGCGCCCGGTGAGCGTGAGCAGCTCGAGCACCTCGTCGAACGACGCCGAGTCGCTGGCGCCATCGGTGCAGATGGGCAGCAGCGGGCGCACATCCCCCAGCAGCTCGGACTCGAGCTGCGACTGACGCGCGCGCATCCAGTTGCGGTTGCCCTTGACCGTGTTGATCTCGCCGTTGTGCGCGAGCATCCGGAGCGGCTGTGCGAGCGGCCACGACGGGAAGGTGTTGGTCGAGTAGCGCGAGTGCACGACGGCCAGCTCGGAGGCGAAGCGCTCGTCCTGCAGGTCGGGGTAGAACGGCTCGAGCTGGAGCGTCGTGACCATGCCCTTGTACCCGAGGGTGCGGCTGGAGAGCGACACGAAGTACGCGTCGTGCTCGTGACGCGCCCGCTTGCGCAGACGGTAGACGCGCCGATCGAGCGCGATGCCCGACAGCGCCGGCGCGTCGCCGACGGCGGGTCGCGAGACGAACAGCTGCTCGAACGACGGACGCGCGGCGAAGGCGAGCTTGCCGAGGTTCTCGTCCTCGGTCGGCACCACGCGCCACCCGAGTACGTCGAGCCCCTCGGACGCCGCGATCTCCTCGATGCGCGCCTTCAGCGCGTCGCGCGCCTCCGCCTCGCGGGGCAGGAACGCCATGCCCGCGGCGTACTCCCCTGCCGGCGGCAGGGGGAAGTCGACGACGTCGCGCAGGAACGCGTCGGGCATCTGCGTCAGGATGCCGGCGCCGTCACCGGTGCCCGCGTCCGAGCCGATAGCGCCGCGGTGCTCGAGGTTGCGCAGCGCGGTGAGCGCCAGCTCGACGATGTCGTGACCGGCTTCGCCACGCAGCGTGGCGACCATCGCCAGACCGCAGGCATCCTTCTCGAAGTCAGGGTTGTACATGCCCTGCTTGGCGGGGAAGGAACCGAATCCGGAAGATTGGGGTCGAGGGCTCGAGGCCATACTGACCGTCCTCACATTGGTGCTGAACCGGGACGACGTCGGCCCTGGGGAACTACTGCTTCGAGGTGACTGCGCTTGTGGCGCTGTCTGCGTGAGCTTCGGGCGTCGGGGGTGCGCTCAGATCCACGAAGTCTTCGGTGCTCTGCGATTGTAGCGCGCTCGGAGCCACCCATTCGCGACCGGGCTGATACGGCGTCGGCTCATCGCCGAAGTGACGCCGCGACTGCACGACGATGATGGCGACGCCGACGAGAACGGCGAAGATCGCGGCCCACACGTTCGTGCGCAGACCGAGGATGATCTCGCTCGGGTCGATGCGGATCGACTCCCAGACGATGCGACCGGCGCCGTACCAGATGAGGTAGAGCCCGAAGAGCTTGCCCCACTGCGCCCACACGGTGCGCCCGACCCACAGCAGCACGAGCACGCCCAGGCCGTTCCAGATCACCTCGTAGAGGAAGGTGGGGTGGAACAGCGTGTCGGGGGCGAGGCCGGCCGGGAAGGCGGGGTTGTCGGCGTCGATCTCCAGGCCCCACGGCAGGTCCGTGGGCAGGCCGAACAGCTCCTGGTTGAACCAGTTGCCGAAGCGACCCATCGCCTGGGCGAGCAGGAGGCCGGGAGCGAGCGCGTCGGCGAAGCTCCAGAACCGGATGCCGGTCCACTTGCAGCCCAGGTACGCGCCGACCGCGCCGCCGATCAGCGCGCCGAAGATCGCGATGCCGCCCTCCCAGATGAACAGGACGGCCCACGGGTTCTTGTCCGGCCCGAAGTAGAACCCCGGGTGCGTCAGCACGTGGAACGCGCGCGCCCCGATGAGCGCGAGCGGCACGGCGAGCAGCGCGATGTCGATGACGACCCACGGCTCGGCGCCCCGCTTGGTGAGCCGGTAGTTGGTCAAGAGGGTCGCGACGATGATGCCCGCGATGATGCACAGCGCATAGAAGTGAATGCGCAGGGGTCCCAGGTCGACGTAGCTCACCGACGGGCTGGGGATGCTCGTGACGAGCAGGTTGGCGGCATGGATCATCGGATCGTCCCTCGGGATTCGGCGGTCGTGCGACCGGAAAAGTCTAGACCGCCCGGCGCGGCGTGCCCGCGGCCAGTGCGCGGGCGGTCTCGGTCAGAGCCGGGACGCCGCCATCGCGCAGGGCGCGCACGAGTGCGGTGCCGACGATCGCGCCGTCGGCGTACTCGACGACCCCGGCGACCTGGTCGGGCGTCGAGATGCCGATTCCCACACAGGCGTGGCCGGCGCCGAAGTCGCGCAGCCGCCCGACGAGCGTGCGGGCGGCGGCATCCAGCTCGGCGCGCTCGCCCGTGATGCCCATCGTCGAGACGGTGTAGACGAATCCCGTGGACTCGGCGGCGATCATCCGCAGCCGGTCGTCGGTCGACGTCGGGGCCGCGAGGAAGACGCGGTCGAGCCCGGTGCGCTCCGAGGCCGCGATCCACTCGGGAGCGGCGTCGGGGGTGATGTCGGGCGTGATGAGCCCCGCGCCACCCGCTGCGACGAGGTCGTCGGCGAAGCGGTCGACCCCGTACTGGAGCACGGGGTTCCAGTACGTCATGACCAGGATCGGGACATCGACGCGGGCGGCGATCTCGCGCACCGCCGTGAAGGTGTCGCGCAGGCGGAAGCCGGCCGCGAGCGCCGTCTGGGTCGCCTCCTGGATCACCACACCGTCCATGACGGGGTCGGAGTAGGGCGGCCCGAGCTCGAGGACGTCGGCACCGGCTTCCGCCAGTGCCACGGCGGCGTCGATGCTCGTGGCGAGATCGGGGAATCCCAGCGGCAGGTAGCCGACGAAGGCGCCACGACCGGCGGCGTGGGCTGCGTCGATCGCCGCAGCGACGCGAGAGATCACAGTTCGACCCCTTCGCCGGATGCCGCTTCGTCGTGCTCGGGCTCGACGACCGGTTCAGCGCCGTCGTCGTACAGCTCGAACCAGCGCGCGGCGGTGTCCATGTCCTTATCGCCGCGACCGGAGAGGTTCACGGCGATGATCGCGTCGGGACCGAGCTCGCGGCCGATACGGAGAGCGCCGGCGAGGGCATGTGCCGACTCGATCGCCGGGATGATCCCCTCGGTGCGGCTGAGCAGACGCAGGGCCTCCATGGCCTCGGTGTCGGTCGCGGGGATGTACTGCGCGCGGCCGATCGAGGCGAGCCAGGCGTGCTCGGGCCCCACGCCGGGATAGTCGAGGCCGGCCGAGATCGAGTGCGACTCGACGGTCTGGCCGTCCTCGTCCTGGAGGACGAAGGTCTTCGCGCCGTGCAGGACGCCCGGGCGGCCCCGCTCGATCGACGCGGCGTGGCGCTCGGTGTCGACGCCGTCACCGGCGGCCTCCACGCCGTAGAGAGCGACGCCCTCGTCGTCGAGGAAGGCGTCGAACATGCCGATGGCGTTCGATCCGCCGCCGACGCAGGCCACGACGGCATCCGGCAGACGTCCGGTCTCAGCCAGCAGCTGCTCGCGCGCCTCTTCGGAGATGATCTTCTGGAAGTCGCGGACCATGGCCGGGAACGGGTGCGGGCCCGCCGCCGTCCCGAAGACGTAGTTCGTCGTCTCGACCGAGGCAACCCAGTCGCGGTAGGCCTCGTTGATCGCGTCCTTGAGGGTGCGCGACCCCGTCGTGACGGGGATCACTTCGGCGCCGAGAAGGCGCATGCGCGCGACGTTGAGGGCCTGACGCTCGGTGTCGACCTCGCCCATGTAGATGGTGCAGTCGAACCCGAACAGAGCGGCCGCGGTCGCCGTGGCCACGCCGTGCTGACCCGCGCCGGTTTCGGCGATCACGCGGGTCTTGCCCAGCCGCTTGGTGAGCAGCGCCTGGCCGATCACATTGTTGATCTTGTGCGAACCGGTGTGGTTCAGATCCTCGCGCTTGAGGAAGACGCGGGCTCCCCCGGCGTGCGCGGCGAACCGCGGCACCTCGGTCAGCGCGGACGGGCGGCCGGCGTAGGTGGCGAGGATCTGGGCGAGCTCGGCGGTGAAGGCGGGATCGGCCATCGCCTGCTCGTACACCGCCGTCAACTCGTCGATCGCGGCGATGAGCGACTCGGGCATGTAACGCCCGCCGAAGTCGCCGAAGAACGGTCCGTGCTGGTCTCTCAGGCTCACGCGCCGGCCTCCAGGAATGCGTGCAGGGTCGTCACGGGGTCATTGGTCACGAGCGCTTCGCCGATCAGTACGGCATCCGCTCCCGCCGCCCGGTAATGCGCGACGTCGGCGGGCGTCAGCACCGCGGACTCGGCGATCTTCACCGCGTCGGCGGGAAGGTGCTCGAACAGGCGGCCGAACAGGTCGCGGTCGAGCTCGAAGGTCGAGAGGTTGCGGGCGTTGACGCCCACGAGCTGCGCGCCGATGTCGGCTGCGCGGTGCACCTCGTCGAGCGAGTGGGTCTCGACGAGGGGCGTCATGCCCAGCTCGAGGACCATCGTGTGCAGCTGCGCGAGCAGCGGCTGCTCGAGCGCGGCGACGATGAGCAGCACGAGGTCGGCGCCGGAGGCGCGTGCTTCGAGCACCTGGTACGGCGTCGCGATGAAGTCCTTGCGCAGCACCGGCAGGGACACCGCGGCTTTGACCGCCTCGAGGTCGGCGAGGCTCCCCTTGAACCGCCGTCCCTCCGTCAGCACGGAGATGACGGAGGCGCCGCCTTGCTCGTACCGGCTGGCCTGCAGCGCGGGGTCGGGAATGTCGGCGAGGTCGCCACGCGACGGGCTCGCGCGCTTGACCTCGGCGATGATACGCACACGCTCTGCGGGCGCGAGGGCCGCGAGGGCGTCTCGAGCCGGAGCCTGCGCGAGCGCGTCGCGCTCGACGACGGCGAGGGGCCGATCGGCCGCACGGGCCTCGGCGTCCTCGACGGCGCCGGCCGTGAGACCGGCCAGCACGTCAGTGAGCTTTCGGGGTGTACTTGTCGCCGTAGGCGCCGTAGCCGGCCTTCGACATCGCCCAGCCGACGATGGCGCCGACGACGAGCAGGCCCGCGGATGCCCAGACGAGTGCCGGCATGTCGAGCCAGAAGAACAGCGTGCCCAGCGCGAATGCGAGGAGCATGATCACGACTGCGGTCCACGCCGCCGGGGAGTGTCCGTGGCCGGGGTCGCCGATGTTGCTCATTGTTCTCCTTCGCGGGATTTCTCGGGCTGCAGACAGTCTATCGGGGCTCAGGCGGTGGGGTCGGACCCCCGGCTGAGGTCGTCCCACGAATCGATGGCGTCGTGCGAGTCGTGCGGTCGCGATCCGCGCGGCCGCGCGGCCTCCGTCGCGGCGTCGGTGCGGTAGCGCCGCGCGGTGCTGCGCCACGAGCGGGCCGTGAGGAGGGTCACCGCTCCCCCGGCGGCGATGAGGAACGCGCCCACGGCGGTGATGACGGGCCAGGCGGTGGCCGTGATGGTCGACACGAGCGTCTCCACGGCTGCGACACCCGACAGCCCGGTGGTGTCGGCGACGACCCCGACCACGGCCTCGGCGGGAGCCGTCAGCGCGATGCGCACCGACTCGGCCAGCAGCGCGCCGCCGATCAGGATGCCGAGGGCTCCGAACACGTACCGCAGCACCGGGCCGACGATCGACAGCGCGAGTCCGAGCGCGAGCGCGGCCAGACCGAGCGGTGTCACGAGCGGCAGCGCCTCGGTGCCGGGCACCGGCAGCACGGCGTGGGCACCGTCGCGAAGAGTGGCCTCGAGCCACGGCTGCGTCGATCCGATGACGGCCAATCCGCCGCCGAGCACCGCCGCGAGCACGGCCAGCATGCGCGACCGGCCGTTCACGGCGCGCTCACGACCGGCTCGAGGTCGTCGCTGTCGAAGCAGGTCCGCGTGCCCGTGTGGCAGGCCGCGCCGACCTGCTCGACGGCGATCAGCACCGCGTCGCCGTCGCAGTCGAGGCGCGCACCGCGAACGAGCTGGATGTGGCCGGAGGTGTCGCCCTTGCGCCAGTACTCCTGACGTGAACGCGACCAGAAGGTGACGCGCCCGGTCGTGAGCGTGCGGCGCAGCGCCTCGGCATCCATCCAGGCGAGCATGAGCACCTCGAGGGTGTCGTGCTGCTGGATGATGGCCGCCACGAGCCCGTCGGCGCCGAACGACACACGGGCGATGCGATCCTCGACGCTCTCGCTCATGCGCGCACCTCGATCCCGTCCGCCACGAGCGCCTTCTTCACATCGCCGATGGTGAGCTGACCCGAGTGGAACACCGAGGCCGCGAGCACGGCATCCGCCCCCGCGGCGATCGCGGGAGCGAAGTGCTCGGCGGCGCCGGCGCCGCCCGAAGCAATGACCGGCACGCTGGCGATCTCTCGCATCCGGGAGATCAGCTCGAGGTCGAACCCGTCTTTCGTGCCGTCGGCGTCGATCGAGTTCACCAGCAGCTCGCCGGCGCCGCGCTCGATGGCCTCGCGGGCCCACTCGAGCGCATCGAGCGATGTGGCGGTGCGACCGCCGTGCGTCGTCACCACGAAGCCCGAGGGTGTGCCGGGCGCGCGCTTGATGTCGAGCGAGAGCACGAGCACCTGCGCGCCGAACCGGTCCGCGATCTCGTTCACGAGGTCGGGCCTGGCGATCGCGGCCGAGTTCACGCCGACCTTGTCGGCCCCGACCGACAGCAGCCGGGCGACGTCGTCGACCGAGCGGATGCCGCCCCCCACGGTCAGCGGGATGAAGACCTGCTCGGCGGTGCGGCGGACGACGTCGTAGGTCGTGGCACGACCGTCCACCGTCGCGGTCACGTCGAGGAACGTCAGTTCGTCGGCGCCCTGGTCGAAGTACAGCCGCGCGAGCTCGACCGGATCGCCCATATCGCGGAGGTTCTCGAAGTTGACGCCCTTGACGACGCGGCCGGCGGCGACGTCGAGGCACGGGATGACGCGACGGGCGAGCGTCACGTCAGAGCCTCGCGTTGTCGATCGCCGTGACGAGGATCGCCCGGGCGCCGATCGCGTACAGGTCGTCCATCGTCGTGTTGACGCTCTTGCGCGGCACCATGACGCGGACGGCGACCCACGCCGGGTCGCGCAGCGGCGAGATCGTCGGCGACTCGATGCCGCCGGCGATGGCGACCGCGTCGTCGACGAGGTCGGCCGGCAGGTCGTAGTCCACCAGGACGTACTGGCGCGCGACGAGCACGCCGCGCAGGCGGCGGAGCAGACGCTCGGTGCCCTCGACGTCCGACGGACCGGCGATGAGCACCGCCTCGGACCGCAGGATCTCGGGGCCGAAGACCTCGAGCCCGGCCTGCCGGAGCGTCGTGCCGGTCTCGACGACGTCGGCGACCGCATCGGCGACGCCGAGGCGCACGGCCGACTCGACCGCTCCGTCGAGCGGGACGAGGTCGACGGCGATGCCACGCTCGTCGAGGAACGCATCGACCAGCCCGGGGTAGGACGTGGCGATGCGCTTGCCGGCGAGCTCGCTCACGTCCGTGAACGTGCCGGTCGGCGCGGCGAAGCGGAAGGTCGAGCCCGCGAAGCCGAGGCGCTCGATCTCGCGTGCACCCGGCATGCGAGCGTCCAGCAGGAGGTCGCGGCCGGTGATGCCCACGTCGAGGGCGCCGGAGCCGACGTACGTCGCGATGTCCTTGGGGCGCAGGTAGAAGAATTCGACCTCGTTCACGGGGTCGATGACGTGCAGGTCTTTCGAGTCGCGGCGACCGGTGTAGCCGGCTTCGGCCAGCATCTCGGCGGCGGTCTCGGCGAGCGATCCCTTGTTCGGGACGGCGATGCGCAGCATGGGGGTCTTTCTGTCGCGGAGCGGGAGGGCGGAGCGTCGCTCAGAGATGTCGGTAGACATCCTCGGGACGCAGGCCTTTGCTGATCATGAGCACCTGCAGGTGGTACAGCAGCTGCGAGATCTCCTCCGCCGTCTCGGCGTCGGACTGGTACTCGGCCGCCATCCAGACCTCGGCCGCCTCTTCGACGATCTTCTTGCCGATGGCGTGCACGCCGCGGTCCAGCTGTGCGACGGTACCCGAGCCCTCGGGTCGCGTCTCGGCGATCGCGGTGAGCTCTGCGAACAGGGCGTCGAACGTCTTCACCTAGCCAGGGTACCGGGGCCGGCGCCCCTCCCCGACCGCGGACGGTCGGGGATCAGTGACGATGCGCGGCCGCGGCGCCCGAGCGCAGGCTCGCGATCGCGGCATCCGGATCGTCCGCGCCGAAGACCGCCGATCCGGCGACGAAGGTGTCGGCGCCGGCTTCCGCGGCCTGCGCGATGGTCGCCTCGGAGATGCCGCCGTCGACCTGCAGCCACACCTGCGACCCGCGGCGGCGGGCCTCGTCGGCGAGACGACGGAGCTTAGGCATCTGATCGGGCATGAAGCTCTGACCGCCGAAGCCCGGCTCGACGGTCATCACGAGGATCTGGTCGAACTCGTTCAGCACGTCGAAGAGGCCGTCGACGGGGGTGGCGGGCTTGACCGCGACACCGGCGCGCGCTCCGATGTCGCGGAGTCGTCGGGCGAGGCGGACCGGGTCGGTGGCCGCCTCGAGGTGGAAGGTGACGCTGGCGGCGCCGAGCTCGGCGTATCCGGGGGCCCACCGGTCGACATCCGAGATCATCAGGTGCACGTCCAGCGGCACCGGGCTCGTGGCCTGGATCCGCTCGACCATCTGCGGACCGAAGGTGAGGTTCGGGACGAAGTGGTTGTCCATGACGTCGACGTGCACGAAGTCGGCGGAACGGATGCGGCCGAGCTCCGCCTGCATGTTGACGAAGTCGGCGGCCAGGATGCTGGGGTTGATGCGGATGGCGTCGGCGTCGGTCACCCGCCCATTATCCGTCGTCACCGCTTCTGCAGCAGCGTGATCGACATCGCGTCGGTCCCGTGCCGGTGCGGCCACAGCTGCGCGCGTCCCGAGCCGTCCTGCTGGTCGGGCAGGTCGAGCTCACCCCGGGAGACGCTGCGCAGGACCGCGCGGGCATCCAGCTCGACGAGGTCGTCGCGCGTGCGGCGCAGATCGGCCACGACCGCCGCCGTCTCGGCCAGATGGGGCGAGCACGTCACGTACGCGACGACTCCGTCCGGGGCGAGGGCGTCGACCGCCGCCGTCAGGAGGCCGCGCTGCAGGTCGGACAGGTCGGGCACATCGGCCGGCGTTTTGCGCCAACGGGCCTCGGGACGCCGGCGCAGGGCGCCGAGGCCGGTGCATGGGGCATCGACGAGGATGCGGTCGTACACGCCGCGTCCGGCGCGCACGCGCCCGTCTTCCTCCGACACCGGCACGTCGAGCGGAACGCCGGCGACCGACGTGCGCACGAGCTTCGCCCGGGCCGGCGAGAGCTCGTTGGCCTCCACGCGGGCATCCCCTGCGAGGGCCTCCGCCGCCAGCACAGCTGTCTTCCCGCCCGGCGCGGCGCACAGGTCGAGCCACCGCTCCCCCGCGCGCACCGGCCGCACCCGAGCGAGGGCGAGCGCCGCGAGCTGCGAGCCTTCGTCCTGGACCCGCACGCGGCCGCCCGCGGCGCGCACGAGCGGTTCGGGGTCACCGCCACCCAGCCGGAAGCCGACCGGCGAGTACGGAGTGCGGGCGGCGTCGGCGGGAATGTCGGCGAGTCCGGGCAGGGCGGTCATCGTGACCGCCGGCGAGACGTTGTCGGCCGCGAGGAGCTCCTCGAGCTCGTCGGCGCGTCCCTCCGCCGCGAGGGCACGCCGGAACGCGCGGATCACCCACACCGGATGCGCGTAGCGCAGACCGAGCCGCTCGTCGTCGGAGCGTGCCGCGTCGGCGACCCGCTGCAGCCAGTCGCCCGGGTTGTCACGGGCGATCCGCCGGAGGACGGCGTTGGCGAAGCCCGCGGCGTTGGCCGCCCCGGAGCGCCGGACGAGCTCGACGCTCTCGTTGACGGCGGCGTGCGACGCCACGCGCGTCGCGAGCAGCTGGTGGACGCCCAGCCGAAGGGCGTCGCGCACCGGCGGATCGATCGCGTCGACGCTGCGCCCCGAGGCATGCTCGATGATCGCGTCGTACGTGCCGCGCCGGCGCAGCGTCCCGTACGTGAGCTCGGTCGCCAGAGCCGCATCGGCGGAGCTCAGCCCAGCGCGCCTCAGCTCTTGCGGGAGCAGCAGGTTCGCGTAGGCGTCGGACTCGTCGACGGCGCGGAGCACGTCGAACGCGACCCGTCGCGCCGGGTTCACGACCCCGCCTCCGCGCTCTCGAGGCGCTGGCCGCGCCACCAGTCCGCGGCCGCCATCGCACCGCGGCCCGCGGGCTGAACCGTGAGCAGGGCGATCGTCCCCTCGCCCGTGCCGACGACGACCTCTTTGCCGACCAGACGGATGATGCGCGGTGGGATGTCGGTGTCGGGGCCGCGTCGCGCGGAGAGCACCTTGAGCCGCTGACCGTCGATCGTCGTGTGGGCGCCGGGCTCCGGCGTCGTGCCGCGGTATCTGTCGAGGACGACCTCGGCCGGCTGGGAGAAGTCGAGCAGCCCGTCCACGAGGGTGAGCTTCGGCGCGAGCGTCACGGTCCCCTCCTGCGCGATCGCCGCCGCGGTTCCGTCGGCGATCGCGTCGACGACCTCATCGAGGGTCTCGGCGCCGAGGTCGGCGAGAGCCGCGAGGACCTCACCGGCCGTCGCGCCGCGCGGGACGTCGTAGCGCGAACGGGCGAAGACGTCGCCCGCGTCGAGCTCGGGCACGAGCTGGAAGACGCTCGCGCCGGTGACACGGTCGCCCGCGATGAGTGCCCGCTGCACCGGAGCCGCACCGCGCCAGGCCGGCAGCAGCGAGAAGTGGAGGTTGATCCAGCCGTGGTCGGGGGTCGAGAGCAGCGGTTCGCGCACCAGCCCGCCGTAGGCGACGATCACGCCGAGCTGCGGGGCCCACCGTGCGATCGTCGCGGTCGCGTCGGCGTCGAGCCGATCGGTCTTCAGCACCGGCAGGCCGAGCTCCTCGGCGAGGGCTCCCACCGGCGACGGCGTGAGCACCCGCTTGCGACCGAGCGGCGCGTCGCGCCGCGTGACGACCCCGACGATCTCGTGGTGCGAGGCCGCGAGGCGACGCAGGGATGGAAGGGCGGGCTCCGGTGTCCCGGCGAACACGATGCGCATGGCGCTCCTCACAGATCGAGATCGGGCACGTCGAGCCGTACCTTGAGTGTATTGCGCGGCCCCGGCGGGGCACCGCGGCGTCGCCTGCCGCGCAGAGCTTCGGCGATGACGGATGCGCGCAGCGATTCGGCCACGGCGCGGCCCTGCGCGTACTCGAACCGCACCAATGCGCGCACGGTCGCCTCCTCGCGCGGAACCGGCCCGAGCACGGCCGCCTCGCTCAGCGCAGGCACATCCGTCCGCAGCTGCGCGAGCGCACCGGAGACAGCCGGGGCGGTGCCCTCGACCGCCGCGACGCGCACAACAGGGGGCATGTGCAGAGGGGCGCGCTCGGCCAGCTCCGCTCGGGCGTATGCCGGCTGCGTCCACGTCGCCAGGGCACGGGCGGCGGGCCCGGCGACGCCGACGAGGTGCACCGGCGCGCCCGGGGCGGCCAGTGCAGCGGCATCCGACCACCACCGGAGGCAGGCTTCGGCGATGCGCAGCTGTTCGGTCATGAGCATGCGATCGCCGTCGAGCAGGATCACGGCCCGGTAGCCGCCCGCGACGAACGGCTCGGCCCCGCGGGTGGCGATCACGAGGGCGGGCTTGGGGTCGACGTGCGTGATCTGGTGCTCGCCGTCCGAGACGATGACCCGAGTATTCGGGAACGCCCGCCCGAGCTCGTCGGCGGTGCGCTCGCTGCCCGACGACGCCATCCGCAGCCGCGGCGACGAGCAGGCGGCGCACGACCACGCCGGGGCGGAGCGTCCGCACCACGTGCAATCCGGCACCGCGCCGGGACGTCGCGCACGCAACGGACCGGCGCAGTGCGCGCACCGCGCCGGGGTGCGGCAGTCGGCGCACACGAGCACCGGCGCATAGCCGGGACGAGCGACCTGGACGAGTACGGGGCCGTCCGCGAGCGCCTCCCGCGCCGCCGCGAACGCCGCGGACGGCACGCGCGTCCCCCGGGACTCGCCCTCACGCGTCGCCGACAGCACCACGCGGGGGCTCTCGCGCCGGCGTGCGGGGATGTCGCGCACCCAGCCCAACGCGACGAGTCGCTCGACGTCGGTGGTCCGCGTGATGCCCGCGAAGACGAGCGCGCTGCCCTCGACCTCCTGCCGCACGAGCGCCGCGTCGCGGGCGTGGACGCCCGGACTGAGCGGCTCGGCCAGCAGCGGGTCGCCGTCGTCCCAGATGACGACGACGCCGACGTCGTGGGCCGGGGCGTAGACGGTCGAGCGGTTGCCGACGACGATGCACGGCACGTCCGCCAGCAGGCGCAGGTAGCTCGCGTACCGCTCCGGGCCGGAACGTCGCGCGTCGTCGCGCACGACCGCGGATTCGGCGACCTGCCCTGCGAGCACCCCCAGCACGTGCGCCTCGTCGCGATGATCGGGGACCACCACCACGGCGCTGCGACCCGAGGCGAGCGTCTCGACGGCGATCGCGGCCAGCAGCTCGGCCCAAGCCGGCGCCACGTCGCCCGGTCGCGGCGGGGCATCGAGCGCGACCCGTTCGCCTCCCGTGACCGCGCTCGCGAGGTCGGGATACTGTGCCGTGACCGACCGCGCCCAGGCGACCGCGTCGTCGGTGACGGCGGGTGCATCGGGCGCCGGCGCGGCCGCCCAGGCCTTCTCGGCGCGCACCATCCGTTTCGGGATGACCAGACGCAGGATGTCGCTGGCCGAACCCGCCGCACGGTCGGCGGCGCGTCGCGCCGTCGCGTACAGACCCGGCGGCAGGACGACCACGGGCGACACGACGTCCTCGAGCTCCGACAGCGGACGATCGGCGTCGCTCTCCTCGCCCCGTTCGACCAGGTATCCCTCGACCGTCCGGCCCATGGTGCGCAACGGGACTTTGACGCGCACCCCGGGCCGCGCCGTCTCGATCAGAGCCGCGGGCACGACATAGTCGAAGAGCCGGTCGAGCTGCGGAAGCGGCGAGTCGATCAGTACCCGCGCAGTGGGGCGGGCGGTCACAGCCCTGCGGCGGTGCGCAGCTCCTCGACGCGGTCGGTGCGCTCCCAGGTGAACTCGGGCAGCTCGCGACCGAAGTGCCCGTAGGCCGCGGTGCGGGCGTAGATCGGACGCAGCAGGTCGAGGCGGTCGATGATCGCCTGCGGCCGCAGGTCGAACACGTCTCGGATGGCGGCCGTGATGACGTCGTCCGCCACGTTGCCGGTTCCGAACGTCTCGACGTAGAGCCCGACGGGGGCCGCGCGACCGATCGCGTAGGCCACCTGGACCTCGAGCCGGTCGGCCAAGCCCGCCGCGACGGCGTTCTTCGCGACCCAGCGCATCGCGTACGCCGCGGATCGGTCGACCTTGGAGGGGTCCTTGCCGCTGAATGCGCCGCCGCCGTGGCGCGCAGCTCCGCCGTAGGTGTCGATGATGATCTTGCGGCCGGTGAGACCGGCGTCGCCCTTGGGCCCGCCGGTGACGAACGGTCCCGCCGGGTTGATGACGTACTCGACCGCCGAGAGGTCGAGCCCCGTCTCCGCCAGGACCGGCTCGATGACCTCGGCCTGCACCGCCGCGCGGAGCGCCGCGAGCGAGATGTCGGGCTGATGCTGGGTCGAGAGCACCACGGTCTCGACGGTCTTCGGCGTCGCCCCGTCGTAGCCGAGGGTGACCTGCGTCTTGCCGTCGGGACGGAGGAACGGCAGAGCACCGATGCGCCGCGCCGACGTCAGTCGCTCGGCGATGCGATGCGCCGTCCAGATCGCCGTCGGCATCAGCTGCGGCGTCTCGTTCGTCGCGTAGCCGAACATGATGCCCTGATCTCCCGCGCCGAGTGCATCGGTGGGGTCGCTCGAGCCCTGCTCGCGGTGCTCGAGCGCGTTGTCGACGCCCGCGGCGATGTCGGAGGACTGCTCGCCGATCGACACGGTCACGCCGCAGGAATCGCCGTCGAAGCCGGTCTCGCTCGAGGTGTACCCGATGCGGTTGACGACGCCGCGGACAATGCCGGGGATGTCGGCGTACCCGTCGGTGCGCACTTCACCGGCGACGTGCACGAGGCCCGTGGTCACGAGGGTCTCGACGGCGACGCGCGAGCCCGGATCGACTGTGAGGAGCGCGTCGAGGATGCTGTCGGAGATCTGGTCGCAGATCTTGTCGGGATGCCCTTCGGTGACGGACTCGGACGTGAACAGGCGCAGCTGGCTCATCGGGGCTCCCTGAGAGGCGTGACGAAACGGACGGGATCAGGATCGGGACGACCGGAACGATTCTGCCCGCGGCGGCCGACATCCGGCTGCCGCGGGCAGAAATGTGACGGACCGACCGTCGGCTCAGTCGAGCGAGCGCAGGCGCAGCTTGTCTTCGTGGATCTCGTGCATCGCGATCGTCAGCGGCTTGTCCTCGACGGACGAGTCGACGAGCGGGCCCACGTTGTCGAACAGGTTGCCCTCGTGCAGGTCGGAGTAGTAGTCGTTGATCTGACGCGCCCGCTTGGATGCGTAGATGACCAGCTGGTACTTCGAGTCGACCTTGTCGAGCAGGGCGTCGATGGGCGGGTCGATGATGCCTTCGTTGCTTCCGGCCATGGCGGATCCTTCCGGGATCGATGTGGTGGAGAGTCTGCTGCCGCGCCGAGGACGCAGGCATCCTCCCATTCTACAGTGCGTCGGCGAAGGGCCGCCGACGCACTCAGCGAGCGAGCGCGGCGATCTCGGCCGCAGCCCGCTCGACCGTGTCGTTGACGACGCGGAAGTCGAACTCGTTCTGCGAGGCGAGCTCCACCCGCGCGGTCCGCAGCCGTCGGGTCCGCTCTTCGGCGTCCTCGGTGCCGCGGCCCACCAGTCGATCGACGAGCTCATCCCAGCTGGGCGGCAGCAGGAACACGAGCGTCGCGTCGGGCGCCGCCGCACGAACCTGGCGGGCGCCCTGCAGATCGATCTCGAGCAGCACGGTGCGACCCTCGGCGAGAGCCGCCTCGATGGGACCGCGGGGCGTGCCGTACCGGTGCTTGTTGTGGACGGTCGCCCACTCGAGCAGCTCGCCGTCGGCGATCAGCCGGTCGAACTCGGCGTCGTCGACGAAGTAGTAGTGCTGCCCGTCGACCTCCCCCGGTCGCGGCGCGCGCGTCGTCGCCGAGACCGACAGCATGATCTCGGGATGGTTGGCGCGGATGTGCGCGGCCACCGTGCCCTTGCCGACCGCGGTCGGGCCCGCGAGAACGAGCAGGCGCGAGCGACCGGCCCGCGGCTGCGGCTCCGGCAGCCGGGCGTCGAGGAACGACTGCAGCGCGAGGCGCTGACGCGAGCCGAGACCCCCCAGCCTCTTCACCGGCGAGATGTCGAGCTCCTGCAGGATGCGGTCGCGCTTGTTCTCGCCGATGGCCGGGATGGCGGTGAGGAAGTCGGTGACCCGCATCGCTCCGGCGGCGGACTCGGGATCGGCCAGTGCCCGCCGCAACAGCTCCTGCGGCGAGATGACGCGCGTCGCGACATCCTTCTTGAGAGCGGCGCGCGCGCGTCGCGCGGCCACCGCCCGGCGGGATGCCGCCGCGCGATCGACCTCGGGCGGGTGGGGGCGTTCAGCCACGGGGCTCCTCCTCGAAAGCGTCGGCGAGTTCGGCGCGGTGCGCGTCGATCGCGGCGGCGATCCCGTCCGGACCCGCCGCGAGCACGCTGCGGCTGGCGTTGGCGATGACCTGCGGAGCGTGCGCGCCGAACACCGAGCCCACATCGCGCAGACCGACGCCTTGCGCGCCGAAGCCCGGCGCCAGGATGGGGGCGCCGCGCAGCGCCTCGTCGGTCAGCCCCAGCTCGTCGCGATCGACCGTCGCGCCCACCACGAGGCCGACCGGCCCCCATCCCCCGGCATCCACAGCAGCGCGATTCGCCCACCCGATGCCGGATGCGACCCAGTCGGCGACGGTCTGACCACGCTGCGCGTCGACGACCGACACTTCCGCCGACTGCACGCCGAGCGCCTCGGGGTTGCTCGTGGCCGCGAGGACGAAGACGCCCTTCCCGGCACGGGCCGCTGCGGCGATCGTTCCCCGCAGCGAACCCGGGCCGAGGTAGGGGCTCACGGTGACGGCATCCGCCTCGAGGGGCGCGCCCGGCTCCAGCCAGGCGGCGGCGTACCCGTCCATCGTGCTGCCGATGTCGCCGCGTTTCGCATCGGCGATCACGAGCAGCCCGGCGTCCCGCGCCGCGGCCTGCACGTCCTCCAGCGCGGCGAAGCCGGCCGATCCCCAGCGCTCGAAGAAGGCCACCTGCGGCTTGACGATGCCGACACGGCCCGCTGCCGCCGCGACGACCCGCAGACCGAACTCGCGGGTCCCCGCGGCCGAGGCTTCGAGGCCCCACTGCGCGAGCAGTGATGCGTGCGGATCGATTCCGACGCACAGGCGTCCGTGACGGGCGACCGCGCTGTGCAGTCGCTCACCGAATCCGATCACACGCGTGCCGCTCGATCGCGCGCGTAATCCTGCAGGCTCCTCACCTCGAACCCTTCGCGCAGCACCGGCAGCGCGCTCACGGCGGCGCCGAGCACGGCCATCGTGGTGAAGAGGGCGCGGTCGCCGGCTACGGCAGCCGCACGGATCTCGTAGCCGTCGGCGCGCGCGACCCCGCCCGAAGGCGTGTTCACGACCATGTCGATCTCGCCCGCGTTGATGAGGTCGACGACGTTGGGCTCGCCCGACGCCTGGGTCTCGGAGTACTTGCCGACGACCTCGACCCGGATGCCGTTGCGCGCGAGGATCTCGGCGGTGCCCTCCGTCGCGACGAGACGGAAGCCGAGCTCCTGCAGGCGGTGCGCGGGCAGGATGACGGCACGCTTGTCGTCATCGGCGACCGAGAGGAAGACGGTGCCCGAGGTGGGCATCCCGCCGTAGGCGGCCGCCTGGCTCTTCGCGAACGCGGTCGGGAAGTCGCGGTCTATGCCCATGACCTCCCCCGTCGAGCGCATCTCGGGGCCGAGCACCGAGTCGACCGTCCGGCCGTCCGCGGTGCGGAACCGCTTGAACGGCAGCACGGCCTCCTTGACCGCGACGGGCGCGTCGAGGGGGACACGCGAACCGTCCTCCGCCGGGAGCAGGCCCTCGGCGATGAGCTCGGCGATCGTCGAGCCCGCCATGATGCGCGAGGCCGCCTTCGCAAGCGGGATGCCGAGCGCCTTCGAGACGAACGGCACCGTACGGCTCGCGCGGGGGTTGGCCTCGATGACGTAGAGGACGCCGGCCGACACCGCGAACTGCACGTTGAGCAGACCGCGCACCCCCACACCGCGGGCGATCGCGAGGGTCGCCTCGCGCACGCGGTCGATCTCGGTACGACCCAGCGACATGGGCGGCAGGGTGCAGCTGGAGTCGCCGGAGTGGATGCCGGCCTCCTCGAGGTGCTCCATGACGCCGCCGATGTACAGCTCCTCGCCGTCGAACAGGGCGTCGACGTCGAGCTCTACCGCGTCGTCGAGGAACCGGTCGACGAGCAGCGGCAGGCCGGGCCCGATGATGGCCTGGTCGGCTACGCGCACGAAGTAGTCGCGCAGGCTCTCGGTGTCGTAGACGATCTCCATGCCGCGGCCGCCGAGCACGAAGCTCGGACGCACCAGCACCGGGTAGCCGATCGATTCGGCGACCTCGACGGCGCCGTCCACGTCGATCGCGGTGCCGTTGCGCGGCGCGACGAGACCGGCCTCGTCGAGCAGACGCGAGAACAGCTCGCGCTCCTCGGCGAGGTCGATGGCGGCGGGCTGGGTGCCCAGGATCGTGTAGCCGGCGGCCTCGATGCCCTTCGCCAGGCCGAGCGGGGTCTGTCCGCCGAGCTGGCAGACGACGCCCAGGATCGTGCCGGACTGCGACTCCGCGTGCAGGACCTCGAGGACGTCCTCGAGCGTGAGCGGCTCGAAGTACAGCCGGTCGCTGGTGTCGTAGTCGGTCGAGACCGTCTCGGGGTTGCAGTTGACCATGATCGTCTCGTAGCCGGCATCCGAGAGGGCGAAGCTGGCGTGGACGCACGAGTAGTCGAACTCCACGCCCTGACCGATACGGTTCGGACCCGAGCCGATGATGACGACCTTCGTGCGGTCAGAGGGGGTGACCTCGGTCTCGCTGTCGTACGACGAGTAGTGGTACGGCGTGAGGGCCGGGAACTCCCCCGCGCACGTGTCGACCGTCTTGAAGACCGGGCGCAGGCCCAGTCCGTGACGGATGCCGCGCACCTCGCCCTCGTCGATGCCGCGCAGCTGCGCGATCTGGGCGTCGCTGAAGCCGTGCTCCTTCGCGACGCGCAGCACGTGCTCGTCGAGGTCGGCGACCTCCGCGACGAAGCGCGCGACCTCGTTGATGAGGGCGATCTGATCCAGGAACCACGGGTCGATCGCTGTGGCCTCGAAGGCCTGCTCGATCGTGGCGCCCTTGCGCATCGCCTGCTGCAGCACGACGATCCGGCCGTCGGTGGGAGTCTTCGCGATCTCGAGCAGTTCGTCCACGGAGCGTTCCTCGTCGCCCCAGTGGAAGCTCGAACCGCGCTTCTCGAGCGAGCGCAGCGCCTTCTGCAAGGCAGTGGCGTAGTTGCGGCCGATCGCCATCGCCTCGCCGACCGACTTCATGGTCGTCGTGAGAGTCGTGTCGGCGGCCGGGAACTTCTCGAAGTTGAAGCGCGGCACCTTCACGACGACGTAGTCGAGCGTCGGCTCGAAGCTCGCCGGGGTGACCTTCGTGATGTCGTTGGGGATCTCATCGAGGCGGTACCCGATCGCGAGCTTCGCGGCGATCTTCGCGATCGGGAACCCGGTCGCCTTCGATGCCAGCGCCGAGGAACGCGACACACGCGGGTTCATCTCGATGACGATGATCCGGCCCGTCTGCGGGTCGACGGCGAACTGGATGTTGCAGCCGCCGGTGTCGACGCCGACGGCGCGGATGATGTCGATGCCGATGTCGCGCATCTTCTGGTACTCGCGGTCGGTCAGCGTGAGCGCCGGGGCCACCGTGATGGAGTCGCCGGTGTGGACGCCGACGGGGTCGACGTTCTCGATCGAGCAGACGACCACGGTGTTGTCGGCCGAGTCGCGCATGAGCTCGAGCTCGTACTCCTTCCACCCGAGGATCGACTCCTCGAGCAGAACCTCGGTCGTGGGCGAGTCGCGCAGACCGGCCCCGGCGATGCGGCGCAGGTCCTCCTCGTCGTACGCGAAGCCCGAGCCGAGCCCGCCCATCGTGAACGACGGACGCACGACGAGCGGGTACCCGAGCTCGGCGGCGCCGGCGAGCACCTCGTCCATCGTGTGGCAGATGCGGCTGTCGGCGACATCCGCCCCGGAGTCGATGACGAGCTGCTTGAAGATCTGGCGATCTTCGCCCTTGTTGATCGCCTCGAAGTTCGCGCCGATCAGCTCGATGTCGTACTTCTCGAGGATGCCGTTCTTGTGCAGGTCGATCGCGGCGTTGAGGGCGGTCTGGCCGCCGAGGGTCGGCAGGATCGCGTCGGGGCGCTCCTTGGCGATGATCGTCTCGATGACCTGCCACGTGATCGGCTCGATGTAGGTGGCATCGGCGAAGTCGGGATCGGTCATGATCGTCGCCGGGTTGGAGTTGACGAGGATGACGCGCACGCCCTCTTCGCGGAGGACGCGGCACGCCTGGGTGCCCGAGTAGTCGAACTCGCAGGCCTGGCCGATGACGATCGGGCCGGACCCGATGACGAGGACGCTCTGGATATCGTCGCGCTTGGGCATCAGTTCTTGTTCTCCTGGGACGCGATCACGAGGTCGCGGAAGCGGTCGAAGAGGTAGTTGGCGTCGTGCGGACCGGCTGCGGCCTCCGGGTGGTACTGGACCGAGAAGGCGGGCAGGTCGAGGGCGCGCAGGCCCTCCACGACGTTGTCGTTGAGGCCGACATGGCTGACCTCGACGCGGCCGAAGCCGGCCGGGCTGTCGATGACTCCCTCGATGGGGGCGTCGACGGCGAAGCCGTGGTTGTGGGCGGTGATCTCCACTCGGCCGGTGTGCTTGTCGAGCACGGGCTGGTTGATGCCGCGGTGGCCGAAGGGCAGCTTGTAGGTGCCGAAGCCGAGCGCGCGGCCGAGCAGCTGGTTGCCGAAGCAGATGCCGAAGAACGGCAGCTTCTCGGCGAGCACGCCGCGAAGCAGCTCGACGTGGTGGTCGCTCGCGGCCGGGTCGCCCGGGCCGTTGGAGTAGAAGACCGCGACCGGGTCGATCGCGCGAAGCTGCTCGAGCGTGACGTCCTGGGGCAGCACGTGCACGTCGAACCCGCGGGCGGCCAGGTTGTTCACCGTCGCCTGCTTGACGCCGAGGTCGAGCACGGCGAGGTTTCCGAGCCGCTCCCCCGTCGCCGGAGTCACCTCGGCAGCGGGGACCGACACCTCGGCCGAGAGGTTTCGGCCGGTCATCTCCGGCGCCTCGCGGACGATCCGCAACTGCTCGTCGGGGTCGATGTCCGCGGCGTCGCCGCTGAACACACCGCCGCGCATCGAGCCGGCCGATCGCAGCACCCGCGTCACTGCGCGGGTGTCGATGCCGCTGATGCCGACGATGCCGTCGCGCTCGAGCGACTCGTCGAGCGAGTTCTCCGAGCGCCAGCTCGACACGACGCGCGAGGGGTCGCGGACGATGTATCCGGCGACCCAGATGCGACGGGACTCGACGTCCTCGCCGTTCATCCCGGTGTTGCCGATGTGGGGTGCCGTCTGCAGCACGATCTGGCCGGCGTAGGACGGGTCGGTCAGGGTCTCCTGGTAGCCGGTCATGCCGGTCGCGAAGACGACCTCTCCGAGAGTGGTGCCGCGCGCGCCGTAGGCGCGGCCGATGTGGCGGGATCCGTCCTCGAGCACGAGCACGGCGGGGTCGCGGGTGAACGAGGTCACGCGTCGCCTCCTGGGGTCTGGGTGGGGGTCACGATGGTCTGGATGGCCTCGGCCAGCGCGCGGGCCGAGGCGGTCTGGGGCCGGAAGTAGCTGTCGACGATCGTCTCGTCGTCGATGCGCCAGCTCAGGCGCGTCAGGCCCTGCTTCTCGACGACACGGTCGATCGCGACGGTGGCCTGATCGACGGAGACGATGCGCTCGGCGGGGATGAACAGTCGCGGCTGACCGGTCAGGTCGAGGGCCACGCCGTCGCCCGCACCGCCCGCGGCGACGATGACGTCGACGCGGGAGCGGAATCCGAGCCCGCGGATGGCGAGGCGCTCGAGCGGCTCGTCGTGGCGGGTCGTCGCGACGTAGAGTCCCGAGATCGCCGCCGTCTCCACGGCGTCGGCGCGCAGTTCGCCCACCGGCGCAGCGAGGCCGCTGTCGCGCCTCGTTCGTCGTCGCCAGGCCCAGACGCCGAGGGCGAGCAGCACCACGGCGACGGCGACCATGATGAGCAGAGCGCCCTCGCGGGTCACGCGCGCACTCCCGGCCGCGCGAGCAGATCGCCGTCGGCGACCGTCGGCGTGCCGCGGAAGAACGTCCACCGGACCTCACCGGGCAGCTCGCGGTCGAGGTAGGGAGAGTTGACGCTCCGCCCGCGCAGGTCGTCCCCCGTGAAGGTGCGCAGCGGGCGCGGGTCGTAGAGCGTGAACGAGGCGGGCCGACCCGCTTCGAGCGGCGTGCCGGCGTCATCGAGGCGTCCGATCCGCGCGGGGGCCGACGACAGCACGCGCGCGACGTCGTCCCAGCCGAGCAGCCCCGTGTCGACGACCGCCTGCTGCACGACACGCAGGGCGGACTCGAGCCCGACCATGCCGTTGGCCGCCGCAGCCCACTCGCAGCTCTTCGCCTCGGCGGGGTGCGGAGCATGGTCGGTCGCGACGATGTCGATGGTTCCGTCGGCGAGCCCCTCGCGCACCGCCTGCACGTCCTCGTCGCGCCGCAGCGGCGGGTTGACCTTGAACCGGGCGTCGTAGCCGCGGACCAGCTCTTCCGAGAGCAGGAGGTGATGCGGCGTCACCTCGGCGGTGACGTTCACGCCGCGCTTCTTCGCCCACCGGATGATGTCGACGGAGCCGGCCGTCGAGAGGTGGCAGACGTGCAGACGCGAGCCCACATGCTCGGCGAGCAGGACGTCGCGCGCGATGATCGACTCCTCGGCCACCGCCGGCCATCCGGTCAGGCCCAGCTCGGCCGACACGGTGCCCTCGTTCATCTGAGCGCCCTCGGTCAGCCGCGGGTCCTGCGCGTGCTGGGCGACGACCCCGTCGAACGACTTCACGTACTCGAGGGCGCGACGCATGATGAGCGGGTCGAAGACGCAGAAGCCGTCGTCGCTGAAGACCCGGACGCGAGCGCGCGAGGCGGCCATGGCGCCGAGCTCGGCCAGCCGCTCCCCCTTCTGCCCGATCGTCACGGCGCCGATCGGCTGCACGTGCACGTATCCCGCCGCCTCGCCGAGGGCGAGCTCCTGCTCGACGACACCGGCGGTGTCGGCGACGGGCGAGGTGTTCGGCATTGCGAAGACGGTCGTGAATCCGCCCGCGGCCGCGGCCTGCGACCCGGTAAGAATCGTCTCGGACGCTTCGTAACCGGGCTCGCGGAGGTGGGTGTGGAGGTCGACGAGTCCGGGCAGCGCGATGAGGCCCTCGGCGTCGATCACCGTGGCGCCGCCGGCACTCAGCCCGGTGCCGACCTCGGTGATCATGCCGTCGGCGACGATCATGTCGATCGCGTCCCCGCCCGATCGGCGGGCCCCGCGGATGAGGAAGCTCTCGCTCATCGTCCGTCCTCCTCAGCTTCGGTCCGCTCGCCCGCCAGCAGCAGGTAGAGCACGGCCATCCGCACCGACACACCGTTCGCCACCTGCTCGAGCACGGTCGAGCGCGGCGAATCGGCGGCGGCGGAGATCTCCATCCCCCGGTTCATCGGGCCGGGGTGCAGCACAATGCTATCGGCCGGCAGCGCCGCCAGTCGCGCGGCATCCAGGCCCCACGTGCGGGAATACTCCCGTTCAGTCGGGAAATACGCGGCGTTCATGCGCTCGAGCTGGATGCGGAGCATCATGAGCGCGTCCGGGCCGGCCGCGATCGCGTCGTCGAGGTCGTAGACGACGTCCACGGGCCAGGCCGAGACGTCCTGCGGCACAAGCGTCGGGGGCGCGACGAGCGTGACGCTCGCACCGAGGGTCGTGAGGAGCCACACGTTCGAACGCGCGACACGCGAATGCAGGATGTCGCCGACGATCGTCACCCGCAGGCCGGCGAGGTCGCGCCCGCGGCTGCCGTCACCGAAGAAGCGCTTGCGGATCGTGAAGGCGTCGAGCAGGGCCTGCGTCGGGTGAGCGTGCGTGCCGTCGCCCGCGTTCACGACACCGGCGCTGATCCAGCCGCTCGTGGCGAGGGTCTGCGGCGCTCCGGAGGCGCCGTGCCGGATCACGACGGCGTCGGCCCCCATCGCCTGCAGCGTCTGGGCGGTGTCCTGGAGCGATTCGCCCTTGGAGACCGACGACCCCTTCGCCGAGAAGTTGATGACGTCGGCCGAGAGGCGCTTGGCGGCGGCCTCGAACGAGATGCGCGTGCGCGTGGAGTCCTCGAAGAAGAGGTTGACGACGGTCTTGCCGCGCAGTGTCGGCAGCTTGCGCACTTCACGCTGCTGGGTGGCGGCCATGTCCTCGGCCACGTCGAGGATGCGCAGCGCGTCCTCGCGACCGAGGTGCTTCGTGTCGAGCAGGTGCCTCATGAGCCGATCGTCACCTCCTCCACGCCGTCGACCTCGCGGAGGCGGACGTTGACCCGCTCGTCGCGGGCACTCGGAAGGTTCTTGCCGACGAAGTCCGGACGGATGGGCAGCTCGCGGTGACCGCGGTCGACCAGCGTCGCGAGCCTGACGGCCGCGGGACGACCGATGTCCTGCAGCGCGTCGAGCGCAGCGCGGATCGAACGCCCGGAGAACAGCACGTCGTCCACGAGCACCACGACCTTGCCGTCGATCCCGCCCTCGGGGATCTCCGTGGGCTGCGGCGCCCGCGTGGGATTGCGGTGCAGATCGTCGCGGTACATCGTCACGTCGAGTGCTCCGACCGGGACGACCGTCCCGGAGATCTCCGCGAGGAGAGAGCCGATGCGTGCGGCGAGGGGAAAGCCCCGCCGCGGGATGCCGAGGATGACGAGGCCAGCGGGTCCCCTGTTCGATTCGAGGATCTCGTGGGAGATCCTCGTCAGGGCCCGGGCGATGTCGGCTTCATGCAGCACGGTGCGCGTGCTCATCCGCCGCTCCCTTCTCCGCCTCACAGGACGGGGTTAAAGGTTGCTGGGTGCGGCGCCAATGATAGCGGTTGGCGGGCCGCCGAGCACATCGGCAGCCGCTCGGGCCTCGTGCGGGGACGGGCTGTTACGCTCGTCGAAATTCCATGACTGCACCGACCGACGTCCCCATTGCACCGGACGCCCGTCTGCACGTGGCAACGCACGGCTCGGCCGCGGAGCCCGGAGCGACGGGCCGCGCCGGTGCGAAGGCTATCCTCCTCGGCGAGCATGCCGTCGTATACGGGCGACCCGCGATCGCGATCCCCGTCCGCGCCCTCGGTGTCGAGGCGCACGCACGTCCGGCGACGGGGCCCGGCCGCCTCTCGAGCACGCTGTACCACGGCCCCATCGCTCAGGCGCCCGATCGCCTCAACGTCACCCTGACGGCGATGCGGGCGGCGCTCGCCGCCGCAGGCAAGCCCGACGCTGCACTCGACATCTCGATCGACAGCAGCGTCCCGGCCGAGCGGGGTCTCGGCTCGAGCGCGGCCGTGTCGGCAGCGGTCATCGAGGCGGTGCTCGGCGCATGCGGTCTCACGGCGGACGACGAGACGATGCATGAGCTCATCCAGACCGCCGAGCGCGCCGCCCACGGCGCTCCCAGCGGGCTCGACGCCCGCACGGTACGCGCACGCGCCGCGGTGTGGTTCGACGGCGGTCGTATCGAACCCGTCGCGGTGGGCGACGACCTCGTCTTCGTCATCGCCGACACCGGAGTCCGAGGGCGCACCCGCGAGGCCGTCGCGGCCGTCGCGGAGCGACGAGAGAGCGACCCGCGGGGGGTCGAGTCGGCCCTGGACGAGCTCGGCGAGCTCGCGACAGCGCTGCGCGACGACGTCTCCACCGGCGCACGCGACGCGATCGGACGTTCGATGAGCCGCGCCCACGTACTCCTGAACGGCCTCGGCGTCGGTGACCCCGCGCTCGACCATCTGGTGCATGCTGCGACGGCGGGCGGCGCCCTCGGCGCGAAGCTGACGGGGGGCGGCCGGGGCGGCTGCGTCCTCGCGCTCGCCCGCGACGCAGCGTCCGCACACGACCTCAGTGACCGACTCACCCGCGCCGGCGCCGCCGCGGTCTGGACCACCACCGTCGAAGGAGCGGCATGAGCACCGCGACAGCCATCGCGCATCCGAATATCGCGCTCGTGAAGTACTGGGGCAAACGCGACAGCGGGCTGAACCTCCCGGCGACGGGCAGTCTGTCGATGACGCTCGACATCTTCCCCACCACCACGACCGTCAGCCTCGATGCGGACGCCGCCGGCGACGTGCTCGTCTTCAACGGCGAGGAGCGCGTCGACGGACCCGCCGAGCGGGTCTCACGCTTCCTCGACATCGTGCGCGACCTCGCCGGCAGTACCGTCTTCGCGCGCGTGGACACCGTCAACACGGTCCCGTCGGCGGCCGGCCTCGCCTCGTCCGCCTCGGGTTTCGCCGCTCTCGCCGTCGCCGCCTCCGCCGCGTACGGACTCGACCTCGACACGCGCGCTCTCAGCCGCCTCGCCCGCCGCGGCTCGGGGTCGGCATCGCGCTCCGTGATCCCGGGCTTCGCCGTGTGGCATGCCGGCGACGATGATGCCACCTCCTTCGCCGAACCGGTCGATGCGCCGGATCTGGCGATGGTCGTGGCGATGGTGGAGAAGCGGGAGAAGCCGATCTCCAGCCGTGATGCGATGCGCCGCACCGTGCTGACCTCGCCGTTCTACCCGGCCTGGGTCTCGTCGACCGCTGAGAGCCTCGATGCCGCCGTCGAAGCCTGCCGTGACGGCGACGTCGAACGGCTCGGCCGTATCACCGAGGTCAACGCCCTGCGCATGCACGCCCTCATCCAGTCGTGCGATCCGCCCATCCGCTACCTCAGCCCCGTGAGCGTCGAGATCTTCGACCGGGTCGCAGCCCTGCGCGAGTCCGGCGTCGAGGCCTGGGCGACCGCCGACGCGGGACCGAACGTCGTCGTGTTGACGCGCCCGGATTCGGTCGACGCGGTCACCGCAGCGCTCGACGGACTCGCCGAGCTCGCCGTCGCGCGGCCCGGACCCGCCGCAGCCCTGGTCACGCGAGCCGACGGATGACGAGCACCGAACCGTCCGGCGCGATCGTCGTGCGCGCGCCCGGCAAGCTCTTCGTGGCCGGGGAGTACGCCGTCGTGTCCCCCGGCGAGCCGTCCGTGCTCATCGCGGTCGACCGCTACCTGACGGTGTCACTGACCGAGAGCGTCGACGCCGGCAGCATCCACTCGCCGGAGTACAGCCGAATGCCCGTGCGCTGGACGCGCGGGCAGGACGGTCTGACCCTCGACCGCGAGCATCACCCCTACGACTACGTCATCGCGGCGATCGAGGCATCCGAACGCCTACGGGCCGAGCGAGGGCTGCACCCCCGCTTCTTCGACCTCCACATCGAGAGTGGACTGGACGATCCCAGCGGCCGGAAGTTCGGCCTCGGCTCGTCGGCCGCCGTCACCGTCGCCACGATCGCGGCGATCGACGAGTTCTACGGGTTCGAGCTGGGGACGCGGGGCAGGTACGAGCTCGCGATGCTCGCCACGATCGCGGTCGCGCCGAACGCGTCGGGCGGCGACGTCGCCGCCAGCACCTACGGCGGCTGGATCGGCTACCGCTCGCCCGACCGCGACCGCCTCCGCGCCGCGCGATCCGCGCACGGTGTCGCCGCCGTTCTCGGATCGGATGCCTGGAACGGTAGCGAGATCATCCGTCTCGCACCGCCGGTCGGCCTCGAGCTGCTCGTCGGCTGGACGGGACACCCCGCGTCGACCGAGCGGCTCGTCAGCGGCGTGTCGCGCGGCACCAACGTCACCGGTGACGCCCACGCCGGCTTCCTCGAGGCCTCGCGTGACTGCGTCGAGGACCTGTGGCGCGCCTTGGCTGTGTTGCCGGATGCCGGCGCTCCCGGCGACGCGGGATCGGACGGCACGCTCGCCCTCGACGCGATCCGGCGCAACCGGCGCCTGCTGCAGGCCTTGGGCGAGCGGACCGGCGTCACCATTGAGACCGAACGTCTGCGCATCCTCTGCGACGCGGCCGAGGCGATCGGCGCGGCCGGCAAGCCCTCGGGCGCCGGCGGAGGCGACTGCGGCATCGTCCTGGCGCCGGCCGACGCCGACGTCGCCGGCCTTCTGCGGGTCTGGGAGACCAACGACATCCGACACCTCACGATCGGCGTGCATCCGCCGGAAGGAGACAACCATGGCGGCTGAGCTGGCATCGGAGCGCAAGGACGACCACGTCCGCCTGGCGGCGGCGCAGCAGAAGGAGGCGCCGCGACCGAACGGCTGGGACGACGTGCGCTTCGTGCACCACGCCCTCGCCGGCGTCGATGCGGCCCTGGTCGACCTCGGCGTCGATGTGGCCGGTACCCGCTGGGCGCTGCCCTTCTACGTCAACGCCATGACCGGCGGCAGCGCCTCGACCGGCACCATCAACCGGGATCTCGCCATCGCCGCGCGCGAGACGGGGGTGGCCATCGCGTCGGGATCGCTGAGCATCGCGCTCGACAACCCCGAGCTCATGAGCACCTTCCGGGTCATCCGCGACGAGAACCCCGACGGCTTCGTGATGGCCAACGTCGGCATCGAGCGCTCGCCCGAGGACGCCCGCCGCGCCGTCGATGCTCTCGAGGCCGACGCGCTGCAGGTACATGTGAACGCCATGCAGGAGACGGTGATGCCCGAGGGCAGCCGCTCGTTCTCGAGCTGGCCCGCGTCGCTCGAGGCCATCGTCGCCGCCGTCGAGGTTCCGGTCGTCGTGAAGGAAGTGGGCTTCGGTCTGAGCGCCGAGACGCTGTCGCGTCTCGCGGCCACGGGCGTGCGCTTCGCCGATGTCTCCGGGGTCGGCGGTACCGACTTCATGCGCATCGAGAACGATCGGCGCTCGGGCCGTGACTACGCCTACCTCGCCGGGTGGGGCCAGTCCGCCGTGGAGTGCCTCCTCGAAGCGCCGGCCGACGCCCCGGTCCTCCTCGCGTCGGGCGGTGTCCGCACCCCGCTCGACGTCGCGCGCGCCCTCGCTCTGGGCGCTCGCGCCGTCGGCGTGTCCGGATCGTTCCTCTCCGTCGTCCTGGACGGCGGCGCGGATGCACTGATCTCGCGCATCCGGGAATGGTCAGACCACCTCACGGCGTTGCACTCCCTGGTGGGGGCGACCCGTCCGGAGGACCTCCGCCGAACCGACCTGATCATCCACGGACGCGCGGCGGAGTTCGCCCGGGCCCGCGGCATCGACATCGACAGCCTGGCGCGCCGCGCCGGCGGGAAGGACGCGCGATGAGCGCCGAGTTCACTCCGATTCCCCTCCGCTGGGTGGGGCCGCTGCGGCTGACCGGTGATGTCGAGACCGAGCAGGATGTTCCCCTCGCGACCTACGAATCGCCTCTGTGGCCCTCCGTCGGTCGTGGCGCCCGCATCTCGCGCCTCGTCGACGACGGCATCCGCGTGACCGTGGTCGACGAGCGGATGACGCGGTCGTCGCTGTTCGTCGCCGACAGCGCCGCCGCCGCCGTCGCCGCTTCCCGCGCCATCATCGCCCGCTTCGATGAGCTCGCCGCGGCCGTCTCGGAGCGCAGCCGCCACGCGAAGCTCATCGACCTCGACAGCGAGGTCGTCGGCAACCTGCTGTACCTGCGCTTCGCGCTGACGACCGGCGATGCCTCGGGCCACAACATGGTGACTTTCGCGGCGGAGACGCTCATGGAGCGTGTCCTCTCGTGGCACCCCGAGCTCGAGTACGGGTCGATCTCGGGCAACTACTGCACCGACAAGAAGGCCACCGCGGTCAACGGCATCCTCGGTCGCGGCCGCAGCGTCATCGCCGAGATCCTGATTCCCGGCGCGCTCGTCGACAAGCAGCTGCGCTCGACCGCGCAGCGCATCGTCGACTTGAACGTGCAGAAGAACCTCGTCGGCTCGACGATCGCCGGAGCGCTGCGCTCGGCGAACGCCCACTACGCCAACATGCTGCTGGCGTTCTACCTCGCGACCGGCCAGGATGCCGCGAACATCGTCGAGGGCTCGCAGGGCTTCACGTGGGCCGAGGTGCGCGGTGACGGCGATCTGTACTTCTCGTGCACACTCCCCCACCTCATCGTCGGGACCGTCGGCAACGGCAAGGATCTCCCCGCAGTCGAGGAGGCCCTCACCCGGCTCGGCTGCCGCGAGGAGCGCGAGCCCGGCGAGAACGCCCGGCGCCTCGCGGCTCTCATCGCCGCCACCGTGCTCTGCGGCGAACTCTCCCTGCTCGCCGCCCAGACCAACCCCGGAGAACTGATGCAGTCGCATCTGCTCCTCGAGCGCCGGAAGGACTCTTCGCAGTGACCACCATCGGCATCCACGACCTCGCCGTCGCGACCGCCTCCCACGTCGTCGAGCTCGACGACCTCGCTACTCGGGCCGGCATCGACCCCGCCAAGTTCCGTATCGGGCTCGGGCAGGAGCAGATGAGCATCCCGGGCCTCGACGAGGACATCGTGACCATGGGCGCCGCGGCCGCGCAGCGCATCATCGATCGCCACGGCGTCGACGGCATCCGCACCCTCTTCTTCGCCACCGAGACAGGCATCGACCAGTCCCGCGCCGCCGGAGTGCACGTGCACGAACTGCTGGGTCTGCCGCGCTCGGTGCGCGTCGTCGAGCTGAAGCAGGCGTGCTATTCCGCTACGGCCGCGCTGCAGTCCGCCGCCGGGCTGATCGCACGCAACCCGGACGAGCGGGTGCTGGTCATCGCGAGCGATGTGGCGCGCTACGAACTGGACACCGCCGCCGAGCCGACCCAGGGCGCGGGCGCCGTCGCCTACCTCGTCACGGCCGATCCCGCACTCGCCGTGCTCGAGCCCGCCGCCGGCGTCTACACCGCCGAGGTCGACGACTTCTGGCGCCCCAACGACAGCGTCACGGCGGTCGTCGACGGAAAGCTCTCGGTCAGCGCCTACCTCGATGGCGTGGCCGGCGCGTGGGACGACTACCGGTCCCGGGGCGGGGTCGACATCGACCAAATCGACTGGTTCTGCCACCACCAGCCCTTCACCAAGATGGCGGTCAAGGCGCATCGCGCGCTCGGGCAGCACGTCGGGGTGGAGCTGGCACCCGAGCTGGTCGCGGCGACCACCGGCTACAACCGCCGCATCGGCAACTCGTACACCGCGTCGCTCTACATCGCGCTGGCCGCACTGCTGGACGGGGACGCGGACCTCACCGGGGCTCGTATCGGCCTGTTCAGCTACGGCTCCGGCTCTGTGAGCGAGTTCTTCACGCTCGTCGTTCAGCCCGGTTACCGCGCCGCCACCCGCGGCGCCGAGACCGAGGCGCTGCTCGCGGCGCGCACTCCCGTCGACGTGCCGACCTACCGCGACCTGCACGACGCGACGCACCGCGACAGCACCATCGACGTCGAGATCGCGCCCGAGTCGCCCGGCCCGTTCCACTTCGCGGGCCTCTCCGGCCGCGCCCGTCGCTACACGCGCGACTGACCGACCGCCGGGCATCGACGATGCCGGGCGCGGATCAACGAGGAAGGGCCCCGACTTCGCAGTCGGGGCCCTTCCTCGTTCAGCGGGTGATCAGCCCTCGCCGTCGAGCTCGAGCAGACGGTTGATCGCCTCGGTCAGCTTCGCGTCAGCCTCGCCGTACGCGGCCCAGTCGGCGTTCTGCATCGCGGTGTTGCGCTCCGCGAGTGCGTCGCGGGCCTGGTTCAGCGCCGCCTGATAGTCGAGGCTCGGCGCCGACGGGGCGGTTCCACCGTCTCCCGGCTGCGTGGGCGCGGGCGTCGCGTCCTCGCCCGGGACGGGCTCGGGCACCACGTCGGTGTCACCCGTACTGGCGCCGGAGTCGCCGCCGAAGAGGACGTCGAGCGCTTCCTGCAGCGTGTTCTCGAAGGCGACCTCGTCACCGAAACCGACCAGCACCTTCTGCAGCGTGGGGAGCTTCGTGGCACCCGAGGACTGCACGAACACGGGCTGGACGTAGAGCAGACCGCCACCCACGGGGAGGGTGAGCAGGTTGCCGTTGATGACCTCCGATTGACCCTGCTGCAGGATGTTCGAGAACGACGAGACCTCGGGGTCGGCATCGAAGGTGTTCTGCACCTGACCCGGGCCCGGGACCGGAGTCTCGGCGTTGATCTCGAGCATGCGCAGCTTGCCGTACTCGCCGCTGACAACGCCCGCTTCGGAGCCGGCGTCGGAGTCGACCGACAGGTATCCCATGAGGACGTTGCGCGTGTCCTGGCCGCCCGGGATGAACGACGAGAACATCGAGTACGACGGCGACTCCTGACCGGGCATCTTCATCGTCAGGTAGTACGGAGGCTGCAGCTGCTCGTTCTGCTGCGGGTCGTTCGGGGTCTTCCATGCGTTGTCGCGGGAGTAGAACGACTGTGCCGTGTCGACGTGGTAGGTGCCGAGCATGGCCCGCTGGACCTTGAACAGGTCGGTCGGGTAGCGCACGTGGCTCATGAGGTCGCCGCTCATCTCGCTGACGGGCTTGAGCGTGTTGGGGTAGACCTTCTGCCACGCCTGCAGCAGCGGGTCCTCGGCATCCCAGGCGTACAGCGTGACCTCGCCGGAGTACGCGTCGACGGTCGCCTTCACCGAGTTGCGGATGTAGTTGATGTTGTCGAGCGCGACGCGCGGCTGCGGGTTCGACGAGTCCGAGATCGCATCGCTCAGGCTCACGATCGACGAGTACGGGTAGTTCGCGCTCAGCGTGTAGCCGTCCACGATCCACACGATGCGTCCGTCGACGACCGACGGGTAGGGATCGTTGTCGAGCTCGAGGTAGGGCGCGACCTTCTGCACGCGGGTCGCGGGGTCGCGGTCGTAGAGGATCTGCGACTCGGAGTTGATCGCGTCCGAGAACAGGATGTCGGTCGACTGGAACTTCAGCGAGTAGATCAGGCGGTGGAAGACGTCGCCGATGGCGGGGCCGCCGTCACCGTCGAAAGTCGTCTTCGTCTGGCTCTCGCCCTCCTGACCGCGCGGGTAGTCGAGCTCGATCGGCGACGCGCCCTCGGGGGCGCCGACGATGGAGTAGGTCGGTGAGAACTCACCGAAGTAGACGCGCGGCTCGTACTCCTGCGCGAGGGTCAGCTCGCCGGATGCGGGGATGCCGCGCTCGACGAACACCGGGTTGCCGTCGGCGGTGCGCTCGTTGCCCTTGGCCGCGACCATGCCGTAACCGTGGGTGTAGACGAGCGTCGTGTTGTACCAGGACGCTGCTTCGCCGAGCTGTTCGACGTTCAGCTCGCGCACCGAGACCACGGTGTCCTGCGACTGCCCGTCGATCTCGTAGCGGTCGACGTCGAGCGGCTCCGCGAACTGGTAATACGAGCGGTACTGCTCGATCTGACGGACCGTGGGCCCGATGATCGCCGGGTCCATGATGCGGATGGATGCCGTCGTGTCCGCGTCGGCGCGCAGCTGGCCCGGCTCGACGTCGGTGACGGCCTCGAAGTCGGTCTTCTCCAAGCCGTCGATGCCGTAGGCGGCCTTCGTGCTCTCGATGTTGCGCTCGTAGAACGGCGACTCGAGCGTCAGCTGGTTCGGACGCACCTGCACGTTCGTGACGAACCAGGGATAGGCGATGCCCACCACCAGTGACGACACCACGAGCAGGCCGGTGCCGATGAGCGGGTAGCGCCAGCGGCCGATGACCGCGGTGACGAAGAAGGCGATGGCGACGATGGCGGCAGCGATGGCGAGGATCGCCTGGCCGGGAATGACGGCGTTGACGTCGACGTACGAGGCGCCCGTGATGCGGTCGTTCGGCGTCACGAGGGTGCGGTAGCGGTCGAGCCAGAGGCTCGCCCCCTGCACCAGCAGGTAGACGCCGGCGAGCACGGCCAGCTGGATGCGGGCGGACTTCGAGATCCGCAGCTCGCGCTGACCGACCCGGACGGAGCCGTAGAGGTACGACACGAGCGCGGTCACCAGCAGGCAGACGATGATGACGGCCGAGACGAATCCGATCGCCGCCGACAGGAAGGGCATCGTGAACAGGTAGAACCCGGTGTCGAGACCGAACTCGGGGTCGGTGGTCCCGGTGGTGACGCCGTTGAACCACAGCGCGACGGTCTCCCACTGCGCCGATGCCGCGAAGCCGGCGAAGAAGCCGAAGAAGGCCGGGATGCCCCACATCCCGAGACGGCGCAGCGGCTCGACGACCTCCTGGTAGCGGTCCAGCTGCGAGCTCAGCCGCGCGTACACCGGCCGCAGGCGGTAGGCGAGCTGGATCGACAGCCAGACAGGCACCGCCATCGCGACGAAGCCCACGACGAACATCAGCACGCGGGCGATCCACTGCGTCAGCAGCACGTTCTCGAAGCCGAGTTGACGGAACCACAGCCAATCGGCGTAGAGGCTCGCGAAGACGAAGAACGCCACCACGATGGCCGCGATGACGGCGAGGGTGATGGCGACGGCGCGGCGGGATCTGCTCGGTGTGGCCGGGGTCGGCGCTGAGGTCGTGGTCACCCTCCCATCCTAGGCGCCGCCCGCTGGGGGGACGCCGAGGGTCAGCCCGTGGTGCAGGTCGGGAGGGCGTCGAGGTCGCCGCCGGAGCTCACGGTCTCGACGACCTCGAGGGCGTCCTCCAGGTCGGCCACGGAGAAAACGCGCAGGCCGTCGGGGATGTGACCGACGACCTCGCCGCAGTTGCGTTCGGGCGCGAGGAACCAGTCGGCACCGGCGTTCTTGGCTCCGAAGAGCTTCTGACGGATGCCGCCGATCGGCCCGACCGCCCCTTCCGCGTCGATCGTGCCCGTACCGGCGAATCGCTCTCCTCCGGTCAGCTCGCCCGGCGTGAGGGTGTCGATGATGCCGAGCGCGAACATCATGCCGGCGCTCGGACCGCCGACGTTGTCGAGCTGCAGCGCGACCTCGACCGGGAAGGCGTAATCGGGGGTGATGGTGACGCCGATCGCCCATCGGGTCTCGCCGTCGATGGTCGTCTCGGCCGGTGTCACCTCGACCGTGCGGGACTGCCCGTCGCGCTCGATCCCCAGCGACACGGGGGCGCCGCCGGCGGCGTTGATCGCGTCGCGCAGGGAGGTGGTCGTGGTCACGGGCTGGTCGTCGACGGAGCGGATCACATCGTTCTGCTCGAGGACCCCCGTTGCCGGCGAGTCGTCGATGACCTGGAAGACGCGCACCAGCGACTCGATGTCGTAGCCCAGCTCGCGCAGCGCCGCAGCCGTCGCCTCCTTCTGGGAGTCGACCATGAGCGCCGCGTTCTCGTCGTTCCGCTGCTCGGTGGTCACCCCCTCGGGAAAGATCTCGTCGATCGGAACGATCGCTCGCGCCGGATCGAACCAGGCCGACGCGAGCTCGAACCACGACGGGGTCCGTTCGCGATTGCCCAGCACCTCGACGGTCAGCAGGTCGAGCGAGCCGGATGTCGGGAAGGTCTCGGCGCCGGAGACGCTGATGAGCGGGCGCTCCTCGCCGTCACCGGTCGTCACGGTGCCCAGCGTGTCGTACACCGGGCCCGGACGCTGGATGACGAAGGACGTCGGCAGGAGTGTGAGCACGAGCAGTGCCACGAGGGACAGCGACACCGCCCACAGACCGGCCAGGGCTGGGCGGCTGAGACGACGTCGGGGCGCGATGACGGTGGCGTTCTCGTCGAAAAGTGACACGTGCTGCTTTCTGTCCCGGGTCGTTCGCGACCGGCGAAAGCGAACGAGGGTCGTTCGCGCCGTGCGACGAGGTCGTGCGGCTAGCGTAGAACGCGAGCTGACCGCCCTGCTGAAAGGCGCCTGACATGGCTGACGACGACCGCTCCCCCGAGGACGAGTTCCAGGAGCTGCTGCGCAGCCTGCTGGGCCAAGGCGGCACCCTCGGGCCCGAACAACTGGAACGCCTCGCAGGGATGGGCGTCGACCCGGCGATGCTGCAGCAGATGATGCGGCAGCTCCAGGGGGCGTTCGCCGGCGGAGGCGACGGCAGCATCGACTGGTCGGCGACCCGCACGCAGGCGCTGCACCTGGCGAACAAGGACGGGCACGGCATCAGCTCGGGCGACCGCCAGGACTTCAGCGACGCGTTCGGCCTCGCCACGTTGTGGTTGAGCGAGGCGACGACGATCTCCGACCTGCCGGTCCCCCCGCGTGCGCTCACCCGCGGCGCGTGGGTCGAAGCGACGCTGCCGGTGTGGCAGGAACTGGCCGAGCCCGTCGCGACCTCGATCGCGGACGCGCTGACCGCAGCCCTCGAGGCGCAGGCGCCGGAGGAGATGCAGACGATGATCGCGGGTGCCGGCCGGCTGCTGCGCACCGTCGGCGGGTCGCTCTTCGCCGCGCAGCTCGGCGCCGTCGTCGGCAAGCTCTCGCTCGAGGTCGTCTCGGGCGGCGATGTGGGGATCCCGGTGATGCCGGACGGCGAAGCGGCGATCCTGCCCCAGAACTTCGCGGACTTCGGTCGCGACCTCGAGATCGACGACGACCAGCTGGCCCTCGCGCTCGCGACCCGCGAGCTCGCCCACGCGCGACTGTTCCGCCACGCCCGCTGGCTGCGGCTGCACGTCATCTCGCAGGTGACCGATTTCGCCCGCGGCATCCATGTCGACACCGACGCTCTCGAAGACCTCGCGGCGCGTTTCGATCCGTCGCAGCCGGACGAGCTGCGCACAGCGCTCGAGAGCGGCGTTCTGCTGCCCCAGCGTTCCGAGGCTCAGTCGGCCGCACTCGCCCGCCTCGAGCACCTCCTCGCGACGATCGAGGGCTGGGTCGACGTCGTGGCTGCCGACGCCACGACCCGGCTTCCCAGCGCCGGCCGCATCGCCGAGGCGGTGCGACGCCGCCGCGCGGTGGGCGGCCCGGCCGAGCAGGCGATGGCCTCGCTCGTCGGCCTCGAGCTGCGCCCGCGCCGGCTGCGCGAGGCCGCCGCGATGTGGCGCGCGATCACGGATGCCGTCGGCCGAGAGGCTCGCGACAGCCTCTGGGACTACCCCGACCTGATGCCCGCCCCGTCCGACATCGACGATCCCAGCGGTCTCATCGCCCGGCTCGAGGCGCACGCCCGCGGCGAGGCGCCGGAACGCGACGAGATGGATGACGCGCTCGACGCGCTGCTCGCGTCGGCGGACGCGGCACCTTCTGATGACGCGCCCGACGACCGCGACGAACCCGAGGACGGTCCGATCGACGAGGGACCGGCGGGGCCGCGTCCGGTCTGACTCGCGCTCGGGCGCACCGCCCTCTCCACATGCGCGTCGTCGCCACACCCCGCTGGCGCGGCTGTGGACAGGGGCGCGAACGCCGAGCTCCGGTGCGGAGAATCGGAACGTGCTCCGCCTGATCCCCTCCGCCGTCCCCCTCTGGCGCTCCCCCAGCCGACTGCAGCTGGGAGTGGAGGGCACCGTCCGACTCGATGACGTCTCGCCTGCTATGGAACGGCTCATCGACGCTCTGCGGACCGGCGTTCCGGAAGCGATGATCGCAGCCTTGGCAGCCGATGCCGGCTCGTCGCCGGCCGAGGCGGAAGAGCTGCTCGGGGCACTCGGCCCCGTGCTCGACCGCGGCCCGCGGACGCCGACGATCATGCGGGTGTCGTTCGCGCCCGGTGTCGATGCCGAGGCGCGAGAGCGCGTCACCGGAGCACTGCGCATCGCGGGCGCACGGGTGACCGAATCCGCAGATCGAGCAGCCGCGGTCGTGCTCGTCGCGCCCTACCTCGTCGAGCCCCGTCGCACGGCGGGGCTCGTGTCCGACGACATCCCCCACCTGCCCCTCGAGCTCGCCGGCGATCGCGTCACGGTCGGACCGTTCGTCATCCCCGGGCGGACCGCCTGCGGCGCGTGCGCGCATGCCCATCGGCGCGACGCCGATCCCGAGTGGCCGCTCATCGCGGCGCAGTTGCTCGCTCGTCCCGCCCCGCCCACGGATGCCGCGCTCATCGCGGCGGCGTGCGCCCTGGCTGTCCGGATGGTCAGCGCGCCCGAGACGGAGCCGGCCCTCTCGGCGACGCTGCGTGCGGGGAGCGTCGCGGCGACCTGGCGCGAGCACGAGCCGCATCCAGCGTGTTGGTGCCGATCTCCTTCACGAACCGCGACACCTGCCGCTCGTACCGCCCCACTCCCCGGGCCCACGACAGCGAAAGCGTACGCTCGGCCCGCGTGATCCCCACGTAGGTGAGGCGCCGCTCCTCGTCGACCTGCTCGAACGTCGTGGCGTACGCGATCGGCAGCAGCCCTTCGGCCAGCCCGACCAGGTGGACATGCGGCCACTCCAGACCCTTCGCGGCGTGGAGGGTCGAGAGCGTGACGGTGCGGGTCGCGACCTCGTGCTGGTCTTTCGCTCGCGTCTGCAGGTCATCGGTGAACGCCCGCATGCTCGTCCCTGCCGGCGCCTCTTCGGCGAGGCGCAGCAGGGCCGCACGCGCCTCCCAGGCGTCGCGCAGCGGGCCGCCCGCGGCGGGCGGCTCTTCGCTCAGCCCGAGCGAGCGCAGCACCGCCCGCACGTCCGCGACCAGGTCGCCCGAGGTGGGGGCCACCGCTGCGCCCCGCAGCGCCATGACCGCCTGGCGGACCTCCGGGATGTCGAAGTACCGGGGTCCTCCGAGGACGGATGCCGCGATCCCGCGGCGCGCGAGGGCGGCCAGCAGGGGCGCGGACTGTGCGTTGGCGCGGTACAGGACGGCGATCTCGCGAGGATCGGCGCCGGCGGCGAGCTGGTCGGCGATGGACGCCGCTACGCCGTCGGCCTCGGCCGCGTCGTCGTCGTATTCGCGCAGGACCGGTCGTGGGTGGTCCGGCGTGCGCCGGTGCGCCGCGAGCTCGAGCGCGCCCGGGCGCCCCCGCATCAGCTCGTTCGCCGCGGCCACCACATTCGCTTCCGAACGGTAGTTCCGCTCGAGCCGGAGCACACGGGCGTCGGGGAACCGCGACGCGAAGTCGAGGAGGTAGCGGGGGTCGGCGCCGGCGAACGAGTAGATGGTCTGGCTCGCGTCGCCGACGACGCAGAGGTCGTGCCGGTCGCCGAGCCAGAGTTCGAGCAACCGGTACTGCACGGGAGAGACGTCCTGGAACTCGTCGACGGTGAAGTGGCGATACTGCTCACGGACCTCCGCGGCGACACGAGGCTCGGCTTCGAGCATGCCGGCGCACGCGAGCAGGACGTCCTCGAAGTCGAGCTGGCGGCGTTCGTCCTTGAGCCGTTCGTAGGCCTGCTGCAGTGCCACGATCGCGTCGAGTGAGAGCGACCCGACGCCCTCGGGGCGGTCGAGCGCGTACTGCTCGATGGAGCGCATGGTGATCTTGCGCCACTCGATGCGCGTCGCGACATCGCGCAGCACAGCCGGGTCGGGGTTCACCCCGATCGCGTCGGCGGCCTGCGCGAGCACGCGCACCTTGCTGCTCAGGATCGTCGGCGCGGTGTCGCCTGCCAGCTGCGGCCAGAAATAGTTGAGCTGCGCGAGCGCGGCTGCGTGGAAGGTGCGCGCCGCGACACCGCCCACGCCGAGGGCACGCAGCCGGCCCCGCATCTCTCCGGCCGCTTTCGCGGTGAAGGTCACGGCCATCACCCGCCCGGGCGAGTAGGCGCCCGTATCGACGCCATGGGCGATGCGGTGCGTGATGACGCGGGTCTTGCCGGAGCCGGCGCCCGCCAGCACGCAGACCGGCCCGCGCAGGGCCGAAGCGGCTTCCCGCTGCTGTTCATCGAGACCGGCGAGGGCGTCGCTCACGCGCCCTCCTCGCACCAGTCGGTGATCAGGCGGTGCGCGATGGACGCCGATCCCGGCAGGGCCACGGGACCGGCTCCCGCGAGCGAGCTCGCGATCTCGGCGCGCGTGAACCACCGCACCTCCGTGATCTCCTCACCGTCGGGACGCGCGGGGGCCGCGTCCTCGGCGACGGCGTGGAAGCCGAGCATGAGCGAACGCGGGTACGGCCACGCCTGCGAGCCTCGGTACGACAGCTCGCCGACGGCCACGCCCGCCTCCTCGGACACTTCGCGCCGCACGGCGGTCTCGAGAGACTCCCCCGCCTCGACGAACCCCGCGAAAGTCGAGAATCGGTTCTGCGCCGCCCACGCGGCGTTCTGGCCGAGCAGCAGCCCTTCGTTCCGCCCGTCGCGGACGGCGACGATCACGGCGGGGTCGGTGCGCGGGAACTGCTGCCGGCCGCAGCCGGAGCACAGGCGTGACCAGCCGGCAGCCCGCAGCGGCGCGGGCGAGCCGCACCGGGGGCAGAAGCGGAAGTCGGCGAACCACCGCGCGAGCGCCACGGCGGTGACGAATGCGCCCGCGTCCTCGTCGCTCAGGTCGCCGCCGACCATCCGGAGCGACACCCATCCGGCCTCGGCGTCGGGCGACGCCGCCGGTTCGACGGCTGCCACCAGGCGCGCCGATCCGTCCCGGGCGCGGCCGAGGAATCCCCATTCGGCAGGATCGGTGACGGCGTCGGGGGCTTCCCACACGAGGCGAGCGCCGTCCGCCGGCGCGCGATCGCCGTGCACGCGCAGCACGCGTGTCGTCGGGTCGGCGCGCAACCGGAAGAGGAGATCGTCGTCGGCTCGTTCGTCGGGCGACGTGTCGAACGCGGACCGGGCTAGGGCCGGCGGCTGCAATCGCATCTCGGGGACCTCTCTCGCGGGCGTGGCGCGTCGGCCTGCGCCGCCGCCCGACCTACCCTGATGGCATGGCTCGCTCTCCCTTCACTCTAGCCGCGTCCGTCAGCTCGGCTCTGCCCGGCGCCGCCGTGGTCGGTGCGGCCGAACTGACCGAGGGTTCCGACGGCCGCTACGACAGCGCGCTCGTGACCCTCGCCGACGGGCAGCGAGTGGTCGTCCGCGCGCCCGTGGATGCCGACGCCGACCGCGAGCTCGTCGCCGACACCCGTGCGCTGCGCGCGCTGACCCCGGGCGTCCGCGGGCTCCTGCCTTTCGCGGCGCCCACCGTGCTCGGGACAGCACGCCTCGACGGCTTCACCGCGGTCGTGCAGGAGTTCGTCCCGGGTTATCGAGTCGAAGCCGCGCACATCCCCGCCGGCCGCGGTGTCGCCTGGTCTCTCGGCGCCGCGATCGCGCGCGTGCACGGCCTGCCGCACGCCGTCGCGCGAGACGCCGGGCTGCGCACCCGGACGAGCGCCGAGGTCCGCGCGGACGCCGAGCGCCTGCTCGACCGCGCCGAGGCCACCGGCTCGCTCCCGTTCGGCCTGCTGCGCCGATGGAGCACGGCGCTCGGAGCCGATCGGCTGTGGCGGTTCGAGACGACCGTGACCCTCGGCGGTGTCGACCCGGGCCGCTTCGTGCTCGCCGACACGGCCGCCGGGCCGACCGTCACCGGCCTCCTCGCCTGGAACGGCCTCGGTGTCGGCGATCCGGCCGAGGACCTGCGCTGGCTCGCCTCCGCGCCGAATGCCCGCGACGACGTCCTCGAGGCCTACACCGAAGCCGCCCACCACACCCCCGATGCCGCTCTCGCCTCGCGCGCTCGGCTCTACGCCGAGCTCGAGTTCGCTCGCTGGCTCGCCCACGGACACGAGACGGGCGCCGCTCGCGTCGTCGAGGATGCCGTCGCCCTGCTCACCGCCCTTGATGACGGGGTCCGCGACGAGCCCCTGCTCGCGGACGAGCACAGTTCGGTCGACGATGCCCTCGAGATCCTCGAGCGCACGCCGGCCACCGCGACCGCGGCCCGCGACACGTCGATGCAGACCGACACCTACGACCCGGCGCTCCTGGCCGCGTATCTCGCCGACCAGGAGACCGCAGAACAGGCCGACATCGAGACGATCCCGATCGATCTCTCCGATTGGACTCCCGACGGCGTTTCGAGCGACCGCCGTCCGGTGAGCAATCCCGTCGCCGACGAATCCGCGTCCGCGGGCGACGGCACCGAGGAGCGCGACCCGGAGCACGCCGAGTCGGCGCGCAACGCGTTGCGCCGCTGGGCCGGCAACGACTGAGCAGCCTCACCCGCGCAGGATGAGGTCGTCGCCGACGTAGAACAGGGCGACGTCGATCTCGGACTCCGGCACCCCGTGGCGGGCGGAGTAGGCCCGACGGTAGAGCTCGAGCTGCAGCATCCGTTCCGCGCGCTCGGCGGGCGTGCGCGGCGGGCGACCCGTCTTCCAGTCGACGATCTCGAGACGCCCGCCGCGGTCGTCGCGTCGGTAGACGGCATCGAGCTTGCAGATGATCACGTGGGGGCGTCCGTCGCCCAGCAGGGTCTGATCCGCGAAGTCGATCTCGGTCTCGACCTCGATCGGCTGCAGATCGGCCCACTCCGACCGCAGGAAGTTCTGCTGCAGCCGCCGGAATTCGGCGTCCGAGCCGGCGGCCGGCGTTCCGGTCTCGTCGAGGTCGGCGTCGATCTCCCACAGCGGCGCATCCGGCTGCGGTCCGCGCGCAGCGATGCCCGACCGCTGCTCGACCCACGCGTGGAAGCGTGTGCCCAGCCGGGTCTCGCGGTACGGCCGCTCGGGCAGGGGCCGCAGAGCCGCTTCGACCGCGGCGGCGTAGTCCGCGGCGAACTCCTTGAACCGCGACGCGGGGATGCGGGTGGGAGCGGTCGGAGCCACGGCGTTGCGCCTCTCGTCGCGCTCGGCGAGGAGCAGGGCGAGGTCGCGGCTCGGCGTCGGCCGCCCACCGGAGGCACGGACGGCGCGGACAGCCTCGGCGGCGGCATCCACCGGGGCACGACGCGAGCCCAGCGGATCGAGCGGCCACGTCAGGAGCTGACGGCGCTCGAGGTACGGATTCTCGCCGGGGTCGACGTCGTCGATCGCATGATCGAGGGCTTCGGCGATCTCGGTGAGGAAAGCGCTGGGACCGCGCGGATTCCGCGTGCCCGACCACGATGAGCCGCTCAGCAGCAGGGCGTCCCGGGCCCGCGTGACGGCGACGTACGCCAGGCGTCGTTCCTCTTCGCGCTGCCGGTCGGCGTTGTCATCGGCGAAACGGGCGAGGGCCGCCTTCAGGTCCTGCTGGGTCGGCGCCGCGTGGGCCTGCCACGCGAACTCGGGGAGCCAGCGGGAATCGCCCCGGAACGCGTACGGCAGCACGCCGAAACCGAGCCACCCCTGCTTGTCGCGGGGACGTGCGGGCAGCTCGTCGACGACGACGCGGCCGACGGCGACGGCATCCCACTCCAGACCCTTGGAGCCGTGGATCGTGAGGATCTGGACGACGTCGTCCTCGGGTGGCTCGGTGCGCGGTGCGAACTCGTCCTGGCGCTCCGCATGGTCGAGCCAGGCGAGCAGGCTGGGCAGCGAACCGGACTCATCCGTTGCGAGAAAGCCCTGCAGCTCATCGACGAAGGCGCGCAGCTGATCGGACGCGACGCGGGCGGGACCACGACTCTCGTTGGCGGCGAGCTCGATGTCGAGTCGCAGTTCGGCTTCGATGAGGCGCACGAGCTCCGGCACGGGCATCGTCGACGCACGACGCAGACCCGCGAAGACCGCGGCCGCCTCGCGCAGTCGCGAGCGGGCCGCGGGGGTGAGGTCGGCCAGCCAGCTGTGATCTGCCGGCACCCGCAGGATGAAGTCGAGCGCGTCGATGAGCGAGGCGCGTTCTTCGCCGCCGAGCACATCCGCCGGAAGCGGCTGCAGCGAGGCGTCGGAGCGGGCGAGCCGGCGGGCGAGCTCGGCGAGGGCGCGGAGGTCGCGCAGACCGATGGCCCAGCGCGGCCCCGTGAGCAGCCGCAGCAGGGCCGAACCCGCCGTCGGATCACTGATGACACGCAGCGCCGACACGACGTCCACGACCTCGGGAGTGCTGAGCAGGCCGCCCAGCCCGAGGATGCGGTGCGGGATGCCACGGCGTCCCAGCGCATCGGCGAAGCGTGTCATGTGCTTCTTGCTGCGCAGGAGGATCGCCGCGCTCGTCGGCTCACCTCGGCGCGCACGGTCGGCGCGCACCGACTGGAACCACGCGGCGACGCGGTCGGTCTCGGCGTCGAGGTCGGCTTCGAAGACGATGTCGACCTGCCCGTCCGGCGCCCCGGGCCGCGAACGCAGCTCATCGACCGGCACCGGCGAACGGTCCGCGAGCGGCGCGAGCACGGCATTGGCGGCGCGGAGCACCCGGTGGCTGTTGCGCCAGCTCGTCGCCAGCGAGAAGCGGTGCGACGGGCCGGCGGGCGCGAACGCGGTGGCGAAGTCGCCGAGGTTGCCGGCGCTCGCCCCGCGCCAGCCGTAGATCGACTGGTGCGGGTCGCCCACCGCCATCACGGCCGTACCCGAGAACACCGCGGCGAGCAGTTCGGTCTGCACGACGGAGGTGTCCTGGTACTCGTCGAGAAGGACGACGGGATGCCGCGCCCGCAGCTCATCGGCGACGGCGGCGTGACCGCGGATGACGGCGACGGCACCGGCCACCTGGTCCGAGAAGTCGATGACGCCGGCACGGGCCTTGCGCGACTGGTACTCCCGCGCGAGGTCGGCCAGCAGCGGCAGCGCCCCGACCTGCTCGGCCGCGCGCGCGACATCCGCGTACACGGTGGTTCCGCTGCGGGTGGAGGGACGTTCGAGCACGTCGGCGAAAGCGTCGCCGAACCGGACGAGGTCGTCGAAGTCCACCAGGTTGTCGACGCCGTCGCGCGCGATGTGCAGCGCGCCGTCGATGATCGTCCGCAGGGCGTTGTCGCGCTTCTCGAGGCGCTCGTCGTCGGACTCGAGGACGACGCGCCGCATCAGCAGCCACGCGGCGGACTCGCTGAGCACGGCCGCTTCGGGGTCACGACCGATCCGAACCGCGTTCTCGCGCACGATCCCGTCGGCGAAGCTGTTGTAGGTCGACACGGTCGGCCGATCCAGCAGCGAGTCCGACGGCGCCGACTGCCCTCGGGCGCCGCTCTCGTAGGCAAGCCGTTCGAGCGTGACCCGCCGCGCGGTCGCGGGCGCCTGCGCGCGCTCGAGCTCGCCGAACACGTCGAGCGCGCCGCGCGCGTGCAGGTCGTCCAGGTGGGGCAGCAGCCCGGCCGTCTCGAACTCCGCCAAGCGGTCGAGACGGCGGCGGATGCGCTCGGCCAGTTCGCCGGCCGCCTTCCGCGTGAACGTCAGTCCGAGGATGCCGGCGCGCGAGACGCGCCCGTTCGCCACGAGCCACACGACGCGGCCGGCCATGGTCTCGGTCTTGCCGCTGCCGGCTCCGGCCACGACGAGCGACGGTTCGAGCGGGGCTGAGATGACCGCGCTCTGCTCGGGCGTGGGCGGGAACTGTCCGAGAGCCGCGGCGAGGGCGGCAGGCGACACGATCACGTCGCGCTCACCGGGGCGATCGTGTGGATGCGGCACAGCCCGTAGGAATGGTCGTCGCGGCAGTGCTCTTCGAACGGAGCCGAGAAGGTCGTGCCGCCCATCGCCGCGGCGGCCTCGTGCACCCGGGCCACGAACGTCGCGCGGCTGTCGTCGTCGAACGGCGGCTGCCGCGGGACGACGTAGTCCTTCGACGCTGCGGTCGGACGCAGCACCAGCAGCATCGCGCCGCCGCCCGGACGGCCCGCCGCGGCGGGGATCGCGCCCCGCTCGTGGGCGAGTTGGTACGCGGCGAGCTGCGCATGCGTCGCCACCGCGCGGTCGGTCTGGGGCTCGCGCTTGCCGGTCTTCAGGTCGACGATCACGACCGATCCGTCACCGCGCAGCTCGACCCGGTCGACGGCCCCGCTCACGACGATCCGCCCGTCGGAGTCATCCGTGGCGAGCTCGACCTCGAAGCGGGGTTCCGCGTCGAGGAGGCGTCCCCCGTCTCGCTCGAAATCGCGCAGGTACCGTGCGAGACGGCGGACGAGGTCGCGAGCCCGCGTCCGTTCCGCGCGCTCGCGCCAGGGCGACTCGAACTCCAGCTCCCCCCACCGCGCCGCCACGGCCGACCAGAGCGCGTCCTCGTCGGGAGCGGCGACCTCGAGCGCGCCGTGCACGATCGTGCCGATGCCGGCCGTCGCGCTGCCCGAGTCACCGCCCAGTTCGCCGATGACCCAGTTGAGCTGGCACTCCTCGAGCGTCTCGAGCCGCGACGGCGAGACCCGGATGCTCTCGGCCTCGCGGTCACGGAGCGGCGCGTCCGAGGTCACCGGCTCGACCCCGAACCACTCGTCGGGATCGGCTCCCGCGATGCCCGCGTCGGCGAGCAGGACGAGCTGACCCGCGGCGTCGGCTCGTTCGGAATCCGAAGCCCGCGGATCCGTCAGGGTGCGGCGGTGCCGCGCGACCAGGCCGCGCAGCGTCAGCGGGTGCGCTGCCTCGGGCGGCGCACCCTCGGGGTCGGGCAGGACGTCGAAGAACGGGCTCGGCCCGGTGTCGTCATCCGACACCGCGGTGACGACGAGATGATCGCGGGCGCGCGAGACGGCGCGAGCGAACAGGCGCAGCTCATCGTGCAGCACGGAGCGACGACGGTCGAGGGCGTCGGCGGCGGCGGGGTCGTCGTACGCCAGACGCCAGGTGTCGAGCAGGCTGCCGCGCACTCGCAGGTTCGGCCAGACTCCCTCCTGCAGACCGGCGACCACCACGGTGTCGAACTCCGTCCCGAGCGCGGCGGCGGGCGTGAGCACCCGCACGGCCCCCATCGCCGGGGGTGCGACGAAGCGGTCGTCGCCCACGTCGGCGTCGAGGATGCCGCGCAGGAACGCGATCGGCGTGGTGCCGTCTTCCCGCTCGCCGTGGCGCTTCGCCGCCTGGAACAGCGCCACCACGGCGTCGAGGTCGCGATCGGCCTGGGCGGCGAGCGGTCCGTGCCCGCGGGCGGATTCGCGCAGCGCACGCTCGCGCCCCGAGCCCTCCCACGCGGCCCAGAGCAGCTCGTGCGCCGTGGCTCCCTCGGCGATCAGGTCGTGCACCGCGGCGAGCGTGTCGGCGACCCGCGCCGCCCGACGGGCCTCGCGCAGGTCGACGAGGGCGAACTCGGCCGGGTGCACCATCGCCGACCGCAGTGTCTCCCACGGCGAGACGAACGACGCGGCGGCGTCTCCGGTCGCATGCCGCAGCGCGGAGCGCAGCCGACGCTGGTCGACGGCGTCGAGCCCGGCGCCCGCGAGGGCCCCGACGATCTCGTCGCGCGTCCACTCCTCGTGCGGTCGTGCGGCGAGGTCGACGACCCGCAGCAGGTCGCGCACGACGGCGGAGTCGCGCAGCGCCGAGCCCGTACCGGAGGTCACCGTCGGCACCTCGCGCGCCGCGAGCTCGGTCTCGAGCGCGCCGACCTGACGGCTGTCGTGGGCGATCACCGCGCATTGCTCCCAGGGCACCCCGGCGTGGATGTGGCGCTCCCGCAGGATGCGCGCGATCGTGTCGAACTCCTCCGTGCGCGAACGCAGCACGAGGGCGCGCAGCGCGGCGGTGGCGGTGCGGTGGTCGGACGCGGCGGGACGACGATGGGCGACGACCCCGATGGCGCCGATGCGGGTCGTGACCGCCGACACCAGATCGGCATGGCCGCCGTCGGCGCGGTGGACCCGATCGAGGACGAGGAGCTCGACGCCCGTGGCCAACCGCGCGAAGTTCTCGGGCGCCGCGCCGCGGAAGGAGCCCGACCCGACGTCCGGGTCGCCGAACGCGACGACGGCGACGCCACGCGACCGGCAGGCCTCGAGCAGCTGCACCCCGCCGCGGGTCAGCTCCTGCGCATCGTCCACGAGCACCACGCGCAGATCGGGCAGGCCGAGGCGGGCGACGATCGCGGCCGCTTCGGCGACGAGCCCCGCGGCGTCGCGGTGGGCGCCGCGCATCGCATCCCGGACCGTGTCGTAGTCGGCGAGGAACGACGCCGCGGCCCGCCACGCCTCGCGCCCCTCGCGCTCCGCTCGCTCGCGCAGGGTCCGGCTGTCGATTCCCAGCGCCGTGCACTCCGCGATGAACGCACGCAACTCGGCCCGGAACCCGCGCGATTCGCGGACGGACGCGGGAAGCCAGTCGGGCCAGCGCGTGCGTCCCTCCTGTTCGTCCTCGGCGTCGCCCGCGAGCAGATCGCGCACGAGGGCGTCCTCATCGGCCCCCGTGAGCAGCCGCGGCGGCTCGAGCCCGCGACGCACGGCATCGGCGCGCACGATCTGGAACGCGAACGCCGCGACCGAACGCGCGAGGGGTCCGGCCGTGGCGACGCCCACCGCGACGGCGAGCTCGTCGCGCAGACCCGTGGCCGCCTGACGGGTCGCCGTCAGGACGACGAGGTCGTCGGGTGACACGCCCGCCTCGACCAGCCGACGCACGCGCTGCACGACCGTGAGCGACTTGCCCGTGCCGGGGGCCCCGACGACGACGGCGCTCGCGTCGACCGGGAGGTCCACCACGCGCGACTGCGCGGCATCGAGGACGACGTCGGGCGCGAGCGAGGGCATTGCTCCACGGTAACCCGCACCTCCGACAGGCGTTCGCCCAGGGCGTGACCACGCCCGGTGCCGCGCGCGACGGGTGTCGTAGAGTCGAAGAGCGCCCGAGGGACGGTCGCGGAGGAGGAGATTTTCGTGGAGATTCGTATCGGCATCAGCCACACCGGACGCGAGCTCAGCCTGGAGTCGAACGACTCGGCCGATGCCGTCCGCGCGAAGATCTCCGAGGCGCTGTCCTCCGACGCCGCGTTCGTCGAGCTGACCGACGCGAAGGGCAGCTCCTACATCATCCCCACGGCCGGGATCGCCTTCGTCGAGGTCGGCACGGACCAGACCCGCCGCGTGGGCTTCGTGGCCTGACCCGTGCACATCCTGCTCGCGCTGATCCTCGGGGCGGCCATCGGGCTCGCCGCGGAACTGCTCGTGCCGGGACGCGACGCGCGCGGCGCCGCCCTCGCCCCCGTGATGGGGGCGCTGGTGGCGGGTGCGGCCTGGGCGATGCTGACCTGGTTCGGCGTCGGCATCACCGACCCGGTGATCTGGGTCGTCGCCGTCCTCGCTCCCGCCCTGATCGTCCCGCTCGTGCTGATCGTGCTCACGCGCGTGCGCGCGTCGCGCGATGCGCAGGAGCGGCGCCGCCTCCGTATCGGCTGATCCGATCCGGTCGGACCGACTCTCAGGCCTCGAGGCCCATCGCCGCCATCCGGCGCGAATGGGCGGCCATGACGTCGGCGTAGGTCGGCTCGACGCGCTTCTCGTTCGCGGGCTCGAGCGACGTCGACCGCAGGGCTGCCCGAGCGATCAGCAACGTGTCGCCGACGAGTCGGCGCCCCCACAGCGACAGCAGTCCACGCCATTGCTCGTCGGCCGCGATCGCCTCGGTGATGATCCGCACGAGCGCGCTGCGGTCGTCATGCGCGCGGAGGATGACCGCGACCTGACGCCCGGTGTCGCCGTAGCTCGCCGAGAGGGCGAGGTAGAAGTCGTCGAGCATCCCCGCCGTCAGGTGCACCGACAGCATCGTCTCGAGCGGTCGGGCCCCGTGCGTCGCGCGGCGGAACGCGTCGAGCGGCTCGCGGAACGGGAGCATGAGCTCGAGCGGATCGGCCCCGCGATCGCGGATGACGCCGACGAGCTCGCGGTGCTTCAGCAGCGCCGTCCCGGCCGCGAGCGACAGCGACTCCTTCTGCGACAGCTCCGGCGTCGACGCGATGAGATCGCTCAGGGTCTCGAAGTACCCGAGCTGCAGATAGGCGGCCTGTCCGAGGAACGTGTCGATGTCGGGCGCGAGCTCCTCGAAATCGACACGGCGGACGTCGCCGTAGTCGCCGCGCGAACGCAGCCGGAGCGTGCGTCCGACGGGACGCTTGCGTTTGAAGAACCAGCTCACCACGGCTCCAGCCTAGGGTCGCGCTAGGCTGGATGCGCCCCGGCATCGGACCGGGGCCCCGCGCCTGTGGCTGAGTGAAGGGCGTGGACTCGTTCACCCGGCGGCTTCTCACCGCCAGACAGGCACGCCATCCATGACCACTTTCGCTGATCTCGGCGTCGACCAGGACATCGTCGACGCCCTCGCTGAGAAGGGGATCGTCGATGCGTTCCCCATCCAGGAGCAGACCATCCCCCTCGGCCTTCCGGGCCAGGACATCATCGGGCAGGCCAAGACCGGCACCGGCAAGACCTTCGGCTTCGGCATCCCGGTCGTCCAGCGCCTCGGTCTCGATCCGGCACCCGGCGTGAAGGCCCTCATCGTCGTCCCCACGCGCGAGCTCGCGGTGCAGGTGTTCGAGGACATGGACATGCTCACGCGCAACCGCTCCACGAGCGTCGTCGCCATCTACGGCGGGAAGGCCTACGAAGGCCAGATCGACCAGCTCAAGGCGGGTGCGCAGATCGTCGTGGGAACCCCGGGGCGTCTGATCGACCTCGCGGGACAGCGTCTGCTCGACCTGTCGAACGCGACGGAGGTCGTGCTCGACGAGGCCGACAAGATGCTCGACCTCGGATTCCTCCCCGACATCGAGAAGATCTTCCAGAAGGTGGCACCCGTCCGCCACACCATGCTCTACTCGGCGACGATGCCCGGCCCGATCGTCGCTCTGGCACGCCGGTTCATGTCGAACCCGATCCACATCCGCGCGACCGATCCCGACGAGGGCCTCACGCAGGCGAACATCAAGCACCTCGTGTACCGCGCGCACTCGCTCGACAAGGACGAGATCATCGCCCGCATCCTGCAGGCCGAGGGCCGGGGCAAGACGGTCATCTTCACGCGCACGAAGCGCGCGGCTCAGAAGCTCGTCGACGAGCTGAACGACCGGGGCTTCAATGCCGGTGCCGTCCACGGCGACATGAGCCAGGAAGCGCGCGAGCGCTCGATGGCGGGCTTCAAGGCCGGCAAGAAGGACGTGCTCATCGCGACGGATGTCGCCGCGCGCGGCATCGACGTCGACGACGTGACCCACGTCATCAATCACACGATCCCCGACGACGAGAAGACGTACCTGCACCGCGCCGGCCGTACCGGACGAGCCGGCCGCACCGGCATCGCGGTCACCTTCGTCGACTGGGAGGACCTGCACAAGTGGGCGCTCATCAACCGGGCGCTCGAGTTCGGCCAGCCTGAGCCGGTCGAGACGTACTCGTCGAGCCCCCACCTGTTCGAAGACCTCGCCATTCCTGCCGGGACCAAGGGCCGCCTGCGCAAGCTGCCCACGACGCAGAGCGTGAAGACCGCGTCGACCGAGGCGTCGGACGGCTCGGGGCAGCGCCCGCGCCGTCGCCGCTCACGCGGTGCCGGCGACGCCGCGACGACCTCCGCCGCGGCCTCGGGCGACGGCACCACGACGGGCGAGACGCCGGCAGGAGCCGGAACCCACGACGGCGGCGGGGCCGAGCACCGCGACGGCAAGACGTCGCCGCGCCGTCGTCGCCGCCGCCGCGGTTCGGGCGCCGGTGGCCCGGCAGCCCCGGCAGCGGGCTGACCCGGATCCGCATCGAACGGCGCCCCTCTACGCGTAGACGGGCGCCGTTCCGCTTCCGCGATCGATGATGCGCGCCACCATGTCGTCAGCGGTGGTGTGCTCTCCGGGCAGGTTCGGCTTGCCGAGGCCGTGATAGTCGCTGGACCCGGTCACGATCAGGTCCAGCTCACCGGCCAGGGCCCGCAGCGCGCGCTTGCCGTCCGCGGTGTTCTCGCGATGCCCGATCTCGAAGCCCGCGAGCCCGCGCGCCACCAGCTCGCGCAGGACCGCCGGCGCCATCATCCGCTCGCGGCCGCTCGGCGACGGGTGCGCGAGGATCGGCACGCCCCCGGCGGCGACGACGAGCGACACCGCCGTGAACGGGTCCGGCGCGTAGTGCGGGGTGAAGTGACCCTGACTCGGATGCAGGATGCCGGCGAACGCCTCGGCCCTGTCGGCGGCGAGCCCCCGCGCCACGAGCGCATCGGCGATGTGCGGACGCCCGACGGTCGCTCCGACGCCGGTCTGGGCCAGGACGTCGTCCCAGGTCAGGTCGTGTTCGCGCGAGATGCTGCGCACGATGCGCTCGGCACGGCCCACACGGTCCTCGCGGATGCGCTCCATCTCGGCCCGCAGTCTCGGGTGGTCCGGGTCGAACAGGTAGGCCAGCAGGTGCACCGTGCGCCACTCGTGCCGCGCGCTCAGTTCCATGCCGGGCAGCAGTGTCATCCCGAGCGAAGCGGTGGCCTCGGCCGCCTCGGCCCACCCGGCAGTCGTGTCGTGGTCGGTCAGCGCGATGGTGCGCAATCCGTGGCGGTGCGCCGCCTGCACGACGGCGGCCGGAGGCTCGGTGCCGTCCGATCGCAGGGAGTGGAGGTGGAGATCACTCGGCCCGCTGAAGGGGTGAGCGCGCGCCGTCGTTCCCATTCACGACAGCGTAGCCGCGCCCGGCGATCATCCAGGGTGGCTCTCTTAGAGTCGAGGCGTGAAGCGCGTGCTCGGAGCCCTCATCGTCGCGCTGTTCGCAGCCGGCGCTGCGGTCGTCACGTGGCCGCAGCTGTTGCGGTTGGAACGCGAGTTCCCGTTCGCGCAGGCGGTGTCGCTGCGACCCCTGCTGGTAGGAGGCTTCGCCGCGATCGCCCTGCTCTTCCTGCTCTTCGGCCTCGCCCGCCGCATCCGCGCATTCTGCCTGTGGATCGCCGTGATCTCGCTCGTCGCTGCCGGCACCGGTGCCGGCATCCTCGCGACACGCGGACTGGGAGCCGAGACGCTGCCCGCGAAGGACGCCGAGAGCATCCGTGTCATGACCTGGAACACCGCCGGGCCCGCGACGGACGCCGAGACGATCGCCGAGACCGCGGTCGCGATGCAGGCCGACATCGTCGCGCTGCCGGAGACCACGATGGAGACCGGCCGAGCGGTCGCGGTCGCGATGGGCGAGCGCGGCCAGCCGATGTGGGCGCACGTCGACCGCTACGAGGGGCCCGACACCTGGGACGCCAACTCGACGGCGCTGCTCATCTCCCCCGAGCTCGGCGACTACGCGGTGATCGAGTCGGAAGCGGGCGGAACGTCGAACACCACGATCGTGCCGAGCGCCGTCGCGATGCCGGTGGACGGCGACGGGCCGATCGTCGTCGCGGTGCACGCGGTCGCGCCCCGGACCTCCGCGATGGACGGGTGGCGCAGCGATCTGCAGTGGCTGGCCGACCAGTGCGCAAGCGACGACGTCATCATGGCCGGCGACTTCAATGCGACGCTCGACCACATGGCGCGACTCGGCGTCGGCGACGCCGACCTCGGCCGGTGTCATGATGCGGCGAAGCAGACCGGCAACGGCGGCATCGGCACCTGGCCCACCGCTCTTCCCGCACCGCTCGGCGCTCCCATCGATCACGTGATGGCGACCGCCTCGTGGAAGCCCACCGGCTCGGTGGTGCTGTCGTCGCTCGACGGCTCGGGCAGCGATCACCGGCCGTTGGTCGTGCAGTACACGCGCCGCTGAGACCGCCGGTGCGCGCCTACGAGTGCGAGACTGGACGCATGAGTACGAGCGAGACCGACACGACCGGAACCGAGGCCGCCGCCCCCGAGGCGACGGACGAGAACACCAACCGACGTCAGCCGTTCCCGCGCGGTTTCCTCGACACCATCTCCGAGGGGTGGGCCGACCGTGCTGAGGTCGCGGTCTCGCCGCGCGCGCAGGCTCCGTACGCGGCGAAGCGGCGCGATCGGCTGTCGGCGGCCTTCCCCGGCCGGCGCCTCGTGATCCCGGCCGGCTCCCCCAAGCAGCGCTCGAACGACACCGACTACCCGTTCCGCGCACACTCCGCCTTCGCGCACCTCACCGGTTGGGGCAGCGATGCCGTTCCCGGCTCGGTGCTCGTGTTCGACCCGACGCCCGCCGGTCACGATGTGACGCTGTACGTCCGCGACCGCGCCGACCGCACGACGCCCGAGTTCTACGCGGACGCCTCCATCGGCGAGTTCTGGATCGGGCCTCGCCCCGCGCTCGCGGCCGTCGCCGCCGACCTCGGGATCACCACGGCCCACCTCGACGAGGTCGAGCTGCGAGCGGACGACCTCGTCCTCGAGGACGATGCCGACCTCACCCGCGCCGTCTCCGAGCTGCGCTTGACGAAGGACGCTTACGAAGTCGAGCAGATGCGCGCCGCCGTCGCGGCAACCGGCCGAGGCTTCGACGACATCGTCGCCGACCTGCCGCGCATCATCGCCACCCCGCGTGGCGAACGAGCGGTCGAGGGACTGTTCCACTTGCGGGCGCGCACCGACGGCAACGGCGAGGGCTACGACACCATCGCCGCGTCCGGGCCGCACGCCTGCTACCTGCACTGGACGCGCAACGACGGGCCGGTCGTCCCCGGCGACCTCATCCTCATCGACGCCGGCGTCGAGGTCGACAGCCTCTACACGGCCGACATCACCCGCACGCTTCCCGTCTCGGGACGCTTCACCGACATCCAGCGCCGGGTGTACGAGACGGTGCGCGAGGCCGCCGACGTCGCGTTCGCGGCGGCGCGTCCGGGCGTGACCTTCCGCTCGATCCACGAGGCCGCGATGGGCGTCATCGCTCAGCGGGTCGCCGAGTGGGGGCTCCTCCCGGTCTCGGCCGACGAGGCGCTCGAGGCCGACCGGGGCGGTCAGCACCGTCGCTACATGGTGCACGGCACGAGCCACCACCTCGGCATCGACGTGCACGACTGCGCCCAGGCGCGCCGCGAGATGTACTACGACGGCATCCTCGAGCCCGGCATGGTCTTCACGATCGAACCCGGCCTGTACTTCCAGATCGACGATCTCACCGTGCCCGAGGAGTACCGCGGGATCGGTGTACGGATCGAGGACGACATCCTCATGACCGAGACCGGCCCGGTGAACCTGTCGGCCGACATCCCGCGCACGGCGGACGAGGTCGAGGCCTGGATCGCGCGTCTCGCCTCGTGAGCTCCGCCTTCTCGGCAGCGCCGACCACGACCACCCGCCCGCTCGTGACGGGCACCTTCGGCATGGCCGCCTCCACGCACTGGCTCGCGACCGCTGCCGCGCAGGCGGTGCTCGAGCGCGGCGGCAACGCCTTCGACGCCGTCGTGGCCGGCGGGTTCGTCCTGCAGGTCGTCGAACCGCACCTGAACGGTCCCGGCGGAGACCTCGTCGGGCTGTTCCACGCCGCCGTCGACGCCGAACCGCGGGTGCTCATGGGCCAGGGGCCGGCTCCCGCGGCCGCGACGATCGAGCATTTCCGCGAGGAGGGCCTCGAGCTCGTCCCGGGAGCCGGCGCGCTGGCCGCCGCCGTGCCGGGGGCGGTCGACGCCTGGCTCCTCCTGCTGCGCGATCACGGCACCTGGGAGCTCGCCGACGTGCTCGCGTATGCGATCGGCTACGCCCGCGACGGCCACCCGCTGCTGGCGTCCGCCGCTGCGACGATCGCACGCGTCGCGACGCTGTTCACCGAGGCGTGGCCGACCTCGGCTGCCCTCTGGCTGCGTGACGGCCGGCCACCGCAGGCGGGCGAGCTCCACCGCAACCCGGCCCTGGCCGACATGTACGCGGGCCTCGTCGCCGCCGGTGACGGCGCCGCCGATCGCGTCGCGCGCATCGAGGCGGCGCGCACCGAGTGGTCGACCGGGTTCGTTGCGCGAGCAGCATCCGCCTTCGTATCGATCCCGCACCGCCACGCGACCGGCGGCGACCACGCCGGAGTCATCACGGCGGCGGACTTCGCGGCCTTCTCCGCCGGCTACGAGAAACCGCTGATGTGCCGATTCCGCGGCCGCACGATCGTCAAGCCGGGCGCATGGTCGCAGGGCCCCGTGCTGCTGCAGGCGCTCGGGATGCTGGACGCCTTCCCCGACGAGGTGCTCGATCCGGGCACGGCCGAGGGCGCGCACCTCGTGCTCGAGACGCTCAAGCTCGCGCTGGCGGACCGCGACGCGCACTTCGGCGACGGAGTCGACACGGCCGACCTGCTCGACGCGGCCTACCTGGCGCAGCGGCGCGGCCTGCTGGCCGCGGACGCCTCTGCTGAATGGCGACCCGGAGCGCCCGGCGGGCGTGAGCCGCACCACCCGCCGCTGCGCACCGACGCCGGACCCGCCGCCGCGGGCACCGGCGAGCCGACGGTCGCCCGCTCGGGCCAGACGCGCGGCGACACGTGCCACATCGACGTCGTTGACCGATGGGGGAACATCGTCGCCATCACGCCGTCGGGCGGCTGGCTGCAGTCGTCGCCCGCGATTCCCGAACTCGGGTTCGCACTCGGGACCCGCTTGCAGATGGCCTGGCTGGACGAGGACTCCCCCGCGGCGCTGCGCCCCGGAGCCCGGCCGCGGACCACGCTGTCGCCGACGCTCGTGATGAGCGGCGACCGAGCCGACATGGCACTCGGCACGCCCGGTGGCGATCAGCAGGACCAGTGGCAGCTCCCGTTCCTTCTGCGCGTGCTGGTCGGCGGCTGGAATCCGCAGGCCGCGATCGATGCGCCGACACTGCACACGACCGCCATGATCGACTCGTTCTGGCCCCGCACCTGGACCCCCGCCGGCGCCGTGCTGGAGGACCGCATCGGCGACGACGTCATCGCGGCGCTCAGCGCACGCGGGCACGCCATCACGCGAGCCGGCGACTGGGCCCTGGGCCGCATCTCGGCAGTCGGCATCGACCGGGAGCGCGGCACGATGTGGGCGGCGGCGAATCCCCGCGGGGCGCAGGGGTACGCCGCGGGGCGCTGATCACCCGCGGGCCTGCGCGCCGATCCAGGGTCGGACGAGATCGGCGATAGCGGCGCCCACGATCGACGCGTCGCGCGGGCCGCCCGTAGTCTCGAAGGAGTGGCGGCCGCCGTCGACCCAGCGCACCTCGGCGTCCCGGCATGCCGCGACAGCGCTTTCGAGGTCGCGTACCGGGTCGACGAACGGATCCCGTGTGCCCGACACGAACAGCTGCGGCTGCTCGACGAGCGGCAGGTGCTCGGTGCGCAGGCGGTCCGGCCGGCCGGGCGGGTGCAGCGGATACCCGAGGTAGACGAGCCCGTCCGGCGAAATGGCCCGCTCCGCGGCCGCGACCGACGCCATGCGCCCACCGTAGGACTTCCCCGCCGCGATGAGCGGGATGCCGGATGCCGCGGCATCCACGGAATCGACGACCGCACGCCACGTCGCGACCGCGTGCGCCGCCGGACCGGGCAGCCGCCGCCCCGCGACGACGTAGGGGAACGGGAACCGGACCACGGTGATCCCGGCGGAGGAGAGGCGCGCCGCGAACCCGTCGAGGAAGGGATGCTCGGGGCCGGCGCCCGCGCCGTGCGCCAGGACGACGCAGGCGGCGGGCTCCGCGGCGCGGTTCCAGATGAGCGGCACCGTTACCGCGCCGGTCGGGAGCGCGACCGATACCTCGGCGGTCATCGCCGCGTATCGTCTCCCGGCAGCGGTTCGGGGGACGCGGGCAGCTCCGGGCCGGGCGCTTCGCCACCGGGTACCGGCCCGGTGGCGGGAGGCTGCGCGGGGGTGGCCCCACCCGCGGGAGAGGTGGCCGGCGGCGCAGCGGGCGTTCCGCTCGGAGCGGCGGGGCCGGGGGCGGGGCGGTCGGCCGGCGGCGCCGGTACGGGGTCGATCCGCTCGCCGTAGCGCGGCGGGCCGTCGGGCACCGACGGGGCGGGAGTCTGGGGACGCGCCGGCGCGACGTTCAGGGCGCCACGGGCGCGGTGGATGCTGTTCGCCTGCACCGTCACTTCGTAGTGGTCGGCCGTCACCTGCGTGACCGAGGCGAAGTCGCGGCGCCGTCGCACGAGGGCGAACATGACGAGGCTCATCATCATGCCGATCGCGACACCGACGAGCATCACCCCGAGGAACAGCTGCAGCGCAGCATCCGGGGTGCCGAAGACGAAGATCAGCGAGAAGATCAGGCCGAGCAGGATGCCGTTGACGGCGCCGGTCCGGGCTGCCGTGGCGTACCCGAGGCGGCCCGTGACCGTCTCGACCGATCGTAGGCCGAACCCGACGATCGCGATCTCGCGGGCGGGGATGTCGGCGGCGATGAGCGTCGACACCGCCTTCTGCGCGGCCTCGTACGACGCGAACTCGGCGACCTTCTCGCCCGTGACCGGGGGTGTTCCGCCCATCATGCTCATCACCCCATCTTGTCACGGGCCTCCCACCCGGTCGCCGACTACGCTGGAGCGGTGAGTACGCAGAGGGTTTTCGTCGCGCGCCTGGTGGGTTGCGTGGTCTTCGATCCCGCTGGCGATCGGCTCGGCAAGGTGAGAGACGTGGTCGTCATCTTCCGAAAGGCGGACCCTCCGCGCGTCATCGGCCTCGTGGTCGAGATCCCCGGTCGACGCCATGTCTTCCTCTCGATCGGTCGCGTGACCTCGATCGCGACGGGGCAGGTCATCACGACCGGGCTCATCAACGTGCGACGCTTCCAGCAGCGCGGCGGCGAGGTGCGCGTCATGGCGGAGCTGCTGGGCCGCAAGGTCTACCTCCGCGACGGTTCGGGCGGCGCCGTCATCGAGGATGTCGCCATCGAGCGCAACCGACTGGGCGACTGGGACATCGGGCAGCTGTTCCTGCGCCGGCCCAAGACGAGCGCATCTCCGTTCGCGAAGGGCCCCACGACTTTCGCGACGTGGGCGGAGGTCCGCGAAGATCAGACCTCCGGCGAGGCGCAGTCGGCCGAGCAGCTCGTTGCGACCTACTCCGAGCTCAAGCCCGCCGACCTCGCGAACACCCTCCTGGATCTGCCCGAGGACCGGTTGCTCGAGGTCGCCGAGGAGCTGCCCGATGACCGCCTCGCCGATGCGCTCGAGGAGATGCCGGAGGACGAGCAGGTGCACATCCTCGAGCGACTCGGCGACGAGCGCGCAGCCGACATCCTGGATGCCATGGAGCCCGATGACGCCGCCGACCTGCTCGGCCAATTGCCCGAGGGCCGGGTCGAACAGCTGCTCGACCTCATGGAGCCCGAGGAGGCCGAGGACGTCCGCGCGCTCCTGGAGTACGGCCCCGACACCGCCGGTGGTCTCATGACGAGCGACCCGATCGTGCTGTCGGCCGAGGCGACGGTCGCCGAAGCCCTCGCGCTGATCCGTCGCCACGAGCTGCATCCGGCGCTCGCCGCGTCGGTCTTCGTCACTCTTCCGCCCTATGAGACACCGACCGGCCGCCTGCTGGGAACCGTCCACTTCCAGCGGATGCTGCGCTATCCCCCGCACGAACGACTCGGCTCGATCATCGACGACACGGTCGAGCCGGTCGCGGCCTCGTCGTCGGCCGCCGAGGTCGTGCGCATGCTCGCCAGCTACAACCTCGTCTCGGTGCCCGTGATCGATCAGGCCCATCGTCTCGTCGGCGTGGTCAGCGTCGACGACGTGCTCGATCATCTCCTGCCTGACGACTGGCGCTCGCAAGACGTCGAGCCGCAGGAAGCCGCAGCCCTGCGAGGAAGACGATGATGGCGCGCTCACCCAAGAAGGTCTCGCTCGAGGCGCCCCGGGGGCGCCGGTCGGTCGTGCTCGGAACGCGTACTCCGCAGCCCTCGCGGGACCGCTTCGGACGCTTTACCGAGTGGGTCGCCCGGGCGATGGGGACGCCGCAGTTCCTCGTGATGCTCTCGCTGTTCTGCTTGCTCTGGATCGCCTGGAACACGCTCGCGCCGGAGCAGTTCCAATTCGACTCGGCCGACCTCGGGTTCACCGCGCTGACCCTCGTGCTCTCCCTGCAGGCGTCCTACGCCGCTCCCCTCATCCTGCTGGCGCAGAACCGGCAGGACGACCGCGACCGGGTGCAGATCGAGCAGGATCGTCAGCGCGCCGAGCGGAACCTCGCCGACACCGAGTACCTCGCGCGCGAGGTCGTCGCCCTGCGTCTGGCGATCTCCGACCTGACCGACGGCCTGGTCACGAAAGAGACCCTGCGCTCCGAGCTCAGGACCGCGCTCGAGCGCATCGACGCCGACGATCGGCCGGACGCCCGATGACGGCCGAGGCGGTCCGAGCGGCCGTCTCGGCGGTGCGCGACCCCGAGCTGCGGCAGCCCCTCGGCGACCTCGACATGGTGCGCGAGATCGACCTCGCCGACGGTCGCGCCCGCGTCGGCATCGCGCTGACGATCGTCGGTTGCCCCGCCGCCGATCGCATCGAGCGTGACGTGCGATCGGCCGCCCTGTCGGTGCCGGGCGTCACGTCGGTCGACGTCGCCGTCGGGGTCATGACCCCGGCGGAGCGCGCGGCGCTCACGTCGCGACTGCGCGGCGACCGCGCAGCGCGCGAGAACCCGTTCGGCCCGGACTCGCTGACCCGGGTGATCGCGATCACGAGCGGCAAGGGCGGCGTCGGCAAGTCGACGCTCACCGCGAATCTCGCCGTCGCGCTGGCTCGACGCGGCCTCGCCGTCGGGCTCATCGACGCCGACGTGCACGGATTCTCCATCCCCGGTCTGCTCGGACTCGTCGACGACGACGGGCTGCCGCCGCAACCCACGCGCATCGACGGCCTCATGCTCCCCCCGATCGCGCATGACGTCCGAACGATCTCGATCGGCATGTTCCTGCCGCGGGGGTCGTCGGCGCCCGGCGCGGTCGCGTGGCGCGGCCCGATGCTCCACCGCACGGTGTCGCAGTTCCTCACCGATGTCTACTTCGGCGACATCGACGTCCTCCTCATCGACATGCCTCCCGGCACGGGAGACGTCGCGATCTCGGTCGGGCAGCTGCTCCCCCACGCCGACGTCGTCGTCGTCACGACGCCGCAGTCCGCCGCCGCGGATGTCGCCGTGCGCAGCGGCTTGGTCGCCCGCCAGACGGGGCAGCGCGTCGTCGGCGTGATCGAGAACATGGCGGCCATGTCGCTCCCCGACGGAACGCTGCTCGATCTCTTCGGCGCCGGAGGCGGTGCCGCCGTCGCCGCGGCCCTCTCGGCCGACGCCGACGTGCCGCTGCTGGGATCGGTGCCCCTCAGCCCGGCGCTGCGCGGTGACGCCGACGCCGGAGTGCCCGTCGTCGTCGCACATCCCGACGATCCCGCGGCACAGGCCATCGGCCGCATCGCGGACGCCATCGCGCGGGACGGCCGCGGCCTCAGCGGACGGTCGTTACCGCTGCGCGTGCGCTGATCAGGTCGCCTCGTCGTCGAAGGGGACGACCGCCTCGCGGTCGAAGCGCAGATGCGCGGCGCCCGCGGCATCCATCCCCACCGCCGATGCCGTCGTGATGGCCGCCCCGGCAGCGGCCGCGCGCACGGTCGGCACGGGGGCGTCCTCCAGCAGCGCGTCACGGATGATGCGCCGGGGGTCGTACTGCCGGGGATCGAGCTTGCGCCACTCGACCTCGGAGAACTCGGGACCCATCTCGTCCTTCACGCGGTCTTTCGCGCCGTTGACCCACTCGCGCGCTCGCACCGTGAACCGCGCGAGCGTCTCGGCGAGCTGAGGAAGCCGCTCGGGTCCGAGGAGAAGGACAGCTGCGACCCCGATGAGGATCAGCTTGTCCCCGTCTAGGCCGAAGAACATGCCCTCCAGATTACCCGTGCGCCTCGACGGCCGAAGCCGCGACGACGCGTACGCTGGCGGAAGGAGGAACACATGGGCGATCAGGAAGCGATCCGCAGATTCGCGATGGAAGCGACGGTGGAACCGGAGCACATCGCTCGTGCGCGCGCTCACGCCCTCGAGATCGGCGCGGCCCCCGTGAGCCCGCCCGTCGGCGCGCAGTGCGCCGTCCTCGCCGCGGCGACGGGTGCGCTGAACATCGTCGAGATCGGCACCGGCGGCGGCGTGTCAGCCCTGTGGCTGCTGCACGGGTCGCCCCGCGCGACCCTCACGACCATCGACATCGAGCCCGAGCACCTCGCCGTGGCTCGTCAGTCCTTCGCCGAGGCGAAGGTGCCGCCGGCGCGTGCCCGCTTCATCACCGGCCGCGCGGCCGACGTGCTGCCCCGCATGAACGAGGCCTCGTACGACATCGTGCTCGTCGACGCCGACGCGGACGGCGTCATCGACTACGTCGAGCACGGCCTGCGACTCGTGCGTCCGGGCGGTATGGTCCTCGTTCCCCGCGTGCTCGCCGGCGGAGCCGTGGCCGATCCGGTGCGTCGGGACGATGTCACGCGCGCCTACCGCACGCTCATCCGCGAGACGCAGTCCTCCCCCGCCGTCCTCGGCGCACTGTCGATCGTCGGCGAGGGACTGCTGCAGCTGACGACGGTTCCTCGCGCCTGACACCGGGCCCCAGAACGAGAAAAGCCGGCCCCGCGGGGCCGGCTTTTCTCGAGAGGTGATCGTCAGGCTGCGCCGACGACTCCGCTCAGGACGCTGTGGAGCTCCTTGGCCTCTTCATCATTGACCGAGACGACCAGTCGCCCTCCGCCTTCGAGGGGGACACGCACGATGATCAGGCGCCCCTCCTTCACGGCCTCCATCGGTCCGTCTCCGGTTCGCGGCTTCATGGCTGCCATAACGGCTCCCTTTCATCATGAGGACTACCTGAAGAGTTTATCGTGCAGGGAACGCTCAGCGTGGACATGCATCTCACGGAACCTGGGCGAAGGTGTTTCCCAGCGCATACATGTTGTAGATCCACCACCACTGCGCTGCAGCTCCAGCGACCGCGACGGCGACCCGCCACACCGTCGACCGCGGTACCGCGATGGCGCCCCACAGGGGTGACAGCGGCACGAGCAGGCGGAAGGTGCTCGACTGCGGGAAGAACACCGCGAGCAGGTACAGCAGATAGCTCGCCGACCACAGCCGCAGCGGGACGCCGAGCCGGCGCACCCGACGATCGAACAGCAGCACGAGCGCGGTGCACACCACGACGGCCGTGAGCGCGACCGGTCCGAGCCACGCCGGGAGGCCCCAGATCTCGAACCAGAGCGCCGCGGCACGCACAGATCCATCGAACGGCACGAAGGCCCCGTGGTCGCCGATCCATGAACGACGCCAGGCGAGCTCGGTCTGCAGATAGGCGCCGGGGTCGCCCGTGACCACGCCGGTGATCACCGGCCAGGCGAAACCACACACCGCCGCGAGCAGCCCGCTCGCGAGGATGTGCACGACGTCGCGAGCGGGCAGCGCGTCGCGGCGGCGCCGCAGCCACCGCCAGATCCCATAGAGGGCCAGCAGAAGCGAGAACGCCAGCACGCCGGGGCGGGTGAAGGCCATGAGCGGCACCCACAGGTACAGCCACCACCACGTCCGCCGCTCCACCGCGCGAAGCGCGAGCAGGAGCCAGAGCAGGAACAGCGCCTCGGCGTAACCGAGTTGGAACAGCGCGCCCATCGGTCCTGCGGCGAAGAACACCACGGCCCACATCGCCGCGATGCGTCCGACGCGGTCGCGCAGCAGCGCGTACAGCACCACGCACGCGAGGTAGCCGGCGACGATCGAGACGACGGGGGCAGCCACCGGGTAGCCGCCGACGACGACGCCGAGGGCGTCGGCGATCCACGGGTAGACGGGCATGAACGCCCAGGCGTTCTCGGCCACGTTGCCGGCGGCGTCGAGGGGCAGCTCGGCGGGGTACCCGCTGAAGGCGATCAGCCAGTACCACTGTGCGTCCCAGCCCATCGTCAGCGAACCCAGCGTCGCGTCGGCACCGAATCGCGACGCCGGACCACTGATCTCGGCGGCGATCAGCAGGAACAGCGTCGTGAGGGCCCGTGATGCGAGATAGACGAGTCCGATGGCCGCCGGCACCGGGAGCCGCAGCCAGGGATGCCGCCGCGTCGTCATGCCCAGCCGATCACGAAGCCGACAGCCACGCTCGCAGACCGCGCTCGACCGCCTCGATCTGCGCCACGGGCACACGTTCCTCGTCGTGGTGGGCAAGCGACGGATCGCCGGGACCGTAGTTGACCGCGGGGACGCCGAGTGCCGAGAACCGCGCGACGTCGGTCCAGCCGTACTTCGGCCGGGGCTCGGCCCCCACCGCCGCGACGAACTCGCGCGCAAGGGGGGCGTCGAGTCCGGGGCGCGCCCCGCCGGCGAGATCGACGACCTCGACCTCGTAGCCGTCGAAGAAGCGCTCGACGACGGCGACGGCCTCGTCGGTGCTGCGGCTGGGCGCGAAGCGGTAGTTGACCTCCACCTCGCACAGATCCGGGATCACGTTGCCGGCGACGCCGCCCGATACGCGCACGGCGTTGAGGCCCTCGCGATACACGAGGCCCTCGACCTCGACGTCCTCGGGCGTGTGCTCCGCCAGACGGGCGAGGATCGGCGCCGCCCGGTGGATGGCGTTGTCGCCGATCCATGCGCGAGCGCTGTGCGCCCGCACGCCGCGGGTACGGACGATGGCGCGCAGGTTGCCGTTGCAGCCGCCCTCGACCTGCCCGTTCGACGGCTCGCCCAGGATCGCGAAGTCGCCGGCGAACAGCTCCGGCCGATGCGCGGCGAGCCGGGTGAGCCCGTTGAGCTCGGCCGCGACCTCCTCATGGTCATACCACATCCAGGTGATGTCGACGCGGGGGTCGACGAGCTCGGCGGCGAGCTTGAGCTGTACCGCCACGCCCGCCTTCATGTCGACCGTTCCGCGGCCCCAGATGAACTCCGCACCGTCCTCGACGACCGAACGTGTCGGCAGGTTGTCGTTGATCGGGACGGTGTCGATGTGTCCGGCGATCACGACGCGCTGCGCGCGGCCGAGCTGCGTCCGCGCCACGATGGTATCGCCGTCGCGCACGACCTCGAGGTGCGGCAGCATCGACACGGCGGCGAAGATGGCGTCGGCGAGAGTCGTCTCGTCGTCCGAGACGCTCGGGATGTCGCAGACGGCCCGGGTCAGATCGACACTGGGCAGGGACAGATCGAGCTCAGGCATGCCGCGAGTCTATCGACGGCCGCCGCACCGATACCCTGGAAGGCATGAACGAACGGTGGGCATGGGGCGTCGGACTCGCGACGTCGAGCAGCGATGGAACGACACTCGACGCCTGGTTCCCCGAGCCCGCGCTCGGAACCCCGGCCGCGGCCGACGCCGCCGCCGCGATGGTCGCCTGGGCGCCGTCGGCATCCGCTGACGAACGCCGCGGCGTGTCGGTCGAGGCCGTCACCGTCACCATCGACCTCGACGCCGCCCCCGCATCGACGGCCGACGCCTATCTGCGTCTGCACGTGCTGTCGCACCGCCTCGCCGCACCCAACACCGTCAACCTCGACGGCATCTTCGGCCACCTGCCCATCGTGGCCTGGACCACCGCGGGCCCCATGCATCCGGATGACGCGACGCGCCGCCGCGCGCAGCTGCAGCGGGACGGCATCCAGGTCCACAGCCTCGACAAGTTCCCGCGCCTGCTCGACTACGTCACACCCTCGGGCGTGCGCATCGCCGACGCGTCGCGCGTGCGACTCGGTGCGCATCTCGCCTCGGGCACGACCGTGATGCACGAGGGCTTCGTCAACTTCAACGCCGGCACCCTCGGAGCGTCGATGGTCGAGGGGCGCATCTCGCAGGGCGTCGTGGTCGGCGACGGCAGCGACATCGGCGGCGGGGCCTCGATCATGGGAACCCTCTCCGGCGGCGGCAGCCACCGCGTCTCGATCGGTCGGCGCACGCTGCTCGGCGCGAATGCCGGGATCGGCATCTCCCTCGGCGATGACTGCGTCGTCGAGGCCGGCCTCTACGTCACCGCCGGGTCGAAGATCGTGCTCGCCGACGAGCCTGCCACCGCGTCGGGCGCTCGCCCCACGGTCAAGGGGGCCGAGCTCTCGGGCCGCGACGGCATCCTGTTCCGCCGCAACTCGCTGACGGGGGCGATCGAGGCCGTGCGCCGCGCCGGTGTCGGCGTGACCTTGAACGAGGCCCTGCACGCCTGATCGGGCTGAGCTGCCTTAGGCGAGTGCGGCGAGCAGCCCGCACCAGAGGCAGATGAACGCGAGCATTCCGAGGCTGTACCAGATCGATGCGCGAAGGATCTCGGATTCGCGGCCGGCGAGCCCCACGGCACCGGCCGCGATCGCGATCGACTGAGGCGAGATGACCTTCGCCGCGTTCCCGCCCGCCGTGTTGGCGCCGACGAGGAGCGCCGGGTCGACGGCGAGCCGCTCGGCCGTCGCGACCTGCAGCGGCGCGAAGAGCGTGTTGTTGTTGACGACCGACCCGGTGAGGAAGACACCGATCCAGCCGATGATCGGGGCGAGCACCGGGAACAGCGGCCCGACGGCGGCCAGAGCCGTGCCCATGGACGCGGATCCGCCGGAGTGGTTGGCGATGTTCGCCAGCACCAGGATGATCGTGATCAGCACGAGCGCCGGCCACAGCTCGGCGATGGTCGTGCGGAACGTCCGCGCCAGGTCCGCCGCACGCAGCTGCGGCGTGGTCCAGAACGAGATGAGCACGGCCAGCAGGATCGCGGTGCCCGTCGCGTTGATCGGGGTGAAGCTCCAGGCAGCGGTCACGACCGTCCCCGTCGCCGTCTGCACGCTCCCCGTGAGCCCCGGCATCGGCACCGCGGGCGCGAGCGCGGCCAGCGGTCCGTCGGCGACGAACAGGTTCTTGAACGCCGGCAGGCTCCACACCAGGATGACCGCGGTGAGGATGTAGAACGGGCTCCATGCGGCGACGACCTCGGAGAAGCTCGTGCGGGTCACCTCGGGTTCGGGCGCACCCGGCTCGCGGTAGACACGCTTGGGCTGCCACACCCGCCCGAGCAGGAAGAGCGCGACCATCGCTGCCAGCCCGGAGCTCAGGTCGGCCAGCTCCGGGCCGAGGAACCACAGCACCCCGGCCTGCACGCCGCTGAATACGACGGTCACCACGAGGGTCGCCGGCCACGTCTCACGCAGCCCGCGGAGCCCGTCGAGGATGACCACGAGGAGGAACGGGATCAGCAGGGTCAGGGGCTGCAGCACGAGCACCATCGCCCGCGAGAGTTCGTGGACGTCGATGCCGCTCACCTGCGCGCCGACGATCACCGGGATGCCGATGGCGCCGTACGCCCCCGCGCCGGCGTTGGCCACGAGCGAGATCATGGCCGCCTTCACGGGTCGGAAGCCGAGCTGCACCAGAAGCGCGGCGCAGATGGCGATCGGGACGCCGAAGCCGGCGGCGCCCTCGAGGAACGCCCCGAACGCGAAGCTGATGAGCAGCACCTGGAGGCGCTGGTCGGTCGAGATGCCCCCGATGGACGACCGGATGACGTCGAAGCGGCCGCTCGCGACGGCGAGCTTGTACAGCCACACGGCCATGACGATGATGTACGCGATCGGCCAGACGGCGGTGAGCGCCCCGAGGAGGCTCGCCCCCGCGAGCGCCGAGACCGGCATTCCGAAGGCGAAGACGGCGACGGCGATCTGGGCGACGAGCGCGATGAGACCGGCACGGATGCCGCTCAGCCGCAGCACCACCAGGGCGACGAGGAAGACGACGATGGGGATCGCGGCCACGAGGGCCGACAGGGCGAGGGAGCCGAGCGGATCCGTCGTCTGTGTCCACATGTGCATCTCCGGGGGTCGAGTCGCCAACGCCAACACCCTAGTGCCGTGCCGCCCCGAACGACGAGGGGCGTATGCTCGCCGCCAGGAGGTGGTTCGATGGTCGAACGTCTGCCCAAGAAGCTCTATGAGGCGGAGCTGAAGCGCCTGCAGGCGCAGCTCGTCGACATGCAGGCCTGGGTGCAGGCCACAGGAGCGCGCATCGTCGTGATCTTCGAGGGGCGCGATGCCGCCGGGAAGGGATCGACCATCAAACGGGTCTCGGAGTATCTCAACCCGCGCGTCGCCCGTATCGTGGCGCTTCCCGCCCCGACGGAGCGGGAACGGACGCAGTGGTACTTCCAGCGCTACGTCGCGAACCTGCCGGCCGCCGGCGAGATCGTGCTGATGGACCGTTCGTGGTACAACCGCGCCGGCGTCGAGCGGGTTATGGGGTACTGCACGAACGAGGAGTACCACCGCTTCCTGCATCAGGCGCCGATCTTCGAGCGGATGCTCGTCGAGGACGGCATCCTGCTGCTGAAGTACTGGTTCAGCGTGTCGGACGTCGAGCAGGAGAAGCGGTTCCGCTCCCGCAACGAGGACCCCATGCGCCGCTGGAAGCTCTCCCCCAACGACGTCCTGTCGATCACGAAGTGGGAGGACTACTCGCGCGCCAAGGACACGATGTTCGTGCACACCGACATCCCGGAAGCGCGCTGGCACGAGGTCGACAACGAGGACAAGCGGCGCGGACGGATCAACATGATCCACCATCTGCTGCAGCAGGTGCCGTACGAGGTCATCGAACGTCCCGAGATCGAGATCCCGCCGCGCCCGCCCTCCGGCGGGTACGACCGGCCGCCGCAGCAGCTCGACGGGTATGTGCCCGACTACGCGGCGACGCTGCTGGAGGACTGAGGAGCGAAAAGGCCGGTGACGTCCGAGGGACGCACCGGCCTTTTCATCGCCATCGAGGAAGCGCTCAGGAGACGGGGTAGTCGCGCTCGCCCGCTCCGATGTAGAGCTGCTGCGGTCGCCCGATCTTCGTCTGCGGGTCGTTCTGCATCTCGCGCCAGTGGGCGAGCCAGCCGGGCAGGCGTCCGATCGCGAACAGCGGCGTGAACATGCGGGTGGGGAAACCCATCGCCTTGTAGATGACGCCGGTGTAGAAGTCGACGTTCGGGTACAGGCGACGCTCGCGGAAGTAGTCGTCGCTGAGCGCGATCTCCTCGAGCTCCTTGGCCAGATCGAGCAGGGGGTCGACGACGCCGAGCTCGTTCAGCACCTCGTCTGCGGACTCCTTGACGAGCTTGGCGCGCGGATCGTAGTTCTTGTAGACGCGGTGCCCGAAGCCCATGAGCTTCACGCCGTCTTCCTTGTTCTTGACCCGCTCGACGAAACGCTCGACGCTCTCGCCGGAGTCGCGGATGCGCGCGAGCATGTCGAGGACCGCCTCGTTCGCGCCACCGTGGAGCGGACCGTAGAGCGCGTTGATGCCCGCCGAGATCGACGAGAACTGGTTCGCGCCGGTCGAGCCGACCAGACGCACAGTCGACGTCGATGCGTTCTGCTCGTGGTCCTCGTGCAGGATCAGCAGGCGCTCGAGCGCGCGCGAGACGACCGGGTTCACCTGGTACTGCTCGGCGAGGACCCCGAAGTTGAGCTTGAGGAAGTTGTCGACGAAGCTCAGCGAGTTGTCGGGGTAGAGGAAGGCCTGCCCGACGCTCTTCTTGTGCGCGTAGGCCGCGATCACGGGAAGCTTGGCGAGCAGACGAATCGTGTTCAGCTCGACGTGCTCGGGGTTGTTCGGGTCGGACTGGTCCTCGTAGTACGTCGAGAGCGCCGCGGTCGCCGCCGACAGCACCGACATCGGGTGCGCCGTGTGGGGCAGCGACGAGAAGAAGCGCTTGAGGTCTTCGTGCAGAAGCGTGTGACGACGGATGCGGTCGTCGAAGTCCGCGAGCTCGTCCGCAGAGGGCAGGTCGCCGTAGAGCAGCAGCCACGCGACCTCGAGGTACGTGGAGTGCTTGGCGATCTGCTCGATCGGGTAGCCGCGGTAGCGCAGGATGCCCTGGTCGCCGTCGATGTACGTGATGGCGGAGCGTGTGGCCGCCGTGTTCACGAACCCGTAGTCGAGGCTCGTGTGCCCGGTCTGCTTGGTGAAGGTCGAGAAGTCGACGCTGGGAACTCCAGCGGTTCCTGGCAGCACCGGCAGTTCCGCGGTGCGGTCACCGATGGTGACGGTGGCCTTCTGCGGGGTGCCCGTGTCGTTCACGAAGCCTCCTTGCGATCGTCCGGTGCGGTCATTACAGCCTATCGGGCGCACGGGCCTACTCCGTACGTCGCCAAGGGAACGGCGGATGCGTAGGAGAAAACCTACGAAACGGTCAGGCGCCGTGCCGCCGCCTCGATGCGCTCGAGAGGAGCCGTCAACGAGAAGCGCACGTGTTGGGGGTAGTGCTCACCGTAGAAGTGACCGGGACCGGCGAGGATGCCGCGTTCGGCGAGCCACCCGAGGGTGGCCCAGGCATCCGCACCGGCGGTCGCCCACAGATACAGTCCCGCCTCGCTGCGGTCGATCCGGAAGCCGGCGGCCTCAAGGGCAGGACGCAGCACGTCGCGACGAGCCCGGTACAGCTCCTTCTGAGCCGCGACGTGTTCGTCGTCGCGCAGCGCGGCGACCATCGCGTGCTGCACCGGAAGCGGGAGCATGAGACCCAGGTGCTTCCGCGCGGTCAGGAGACGGCCGACGATCGCGGCGTCGCCGGCGAGGAAGGCCGCACGGTAACCGGCGAGGTTGGACTGCTTGCTCAGCGAATAGACCGAGAGCAGGCCGGCGTGGTCGCCCTCGCTGATGCGCGGATCGAGGATGCTGGGGACGACGGACTGCGCCCAGGCGCCGTCCCATCCGAGTTCGGCGTAGCACTCGTCCGAGACCACGACCGCGCCCAGCTCGCGAGCCCGCTCGACGATCGCGCGCAGCTCGGCGACGTCGAGGACGCGTCCATCGGGGTTGCCGGGCGAGTTGACCCAGACCAGGCGCGTGCCGAGGGGGAAGTCGGCCGGCTCGTCGGCCGCGACGGGGGTCGCCCCGACGAGCCGCGCGCCGACCTCGTACGTGGGATACGCCGCGCGGGGGTGGACGACGACGTCGCCCTCACCGAGTCCGAGCAGCAACGGCAGCAGCGCGACGAGCTCCTTGGAGCCGATCGTCGGCAGGACGTTCTGCACCGTCAGCCCCGAGACACCCCGGCGCCGTGCGTACCAGGCAACGATCGCCTCGCGCAGGTCGGGCGTCCCCACCGTCTGCGGATAGGCGTGAGCGTCGGTCGCGGCACGCAGCGCGTCGGCCACGATCTCGGGCGTGGGGTCGACGGGAGAGCCGATCGAGAGGTCCACGATGCCGTCGGCATGACCGCGGGCGGTCTCGGCGTACGGGGCGACGGCGTCCCAGGGGTAGTCCGCGAGGTCGCGGACGCTCAATGCCCCTCCCCCTGCGGCGGCAGCGCGGCCACGAGGGGATGATCCTTGGGAATGACGCCGATCTTGGCGGCGCCGCCCGGCGAGCCGAGATCGTCGAAGAACTCGACGTTCGCGGTGTAGTAGTCCTGCCACTCGGCGGGGAGGTCGTCCTCGTAGTAGATCGCCTCGACCGGGCAGACCGGCTCGCAGGCGCCGCAGTCCACGCACTCGTCGGGATGGATATAGAGCGAGCGCTCCCCTTCGTAGATGCAGTCCACGGGGCATTCGTCGATGCAGGCGCGGTCCTTCACGTCCACGCACGGAAGAGCGATCACATAAGTCACGGCATCGAGTCTAGTTCGTGTGCGCGCGCCGGGCCGCCGCCAGCGACGGCCAGCCGACGACGATGGCCACCACCACGGGGAGCGCGAAGGTCCAGATGATGCCGGTGCTGAGCTGCCCCTCGGGCGGCGCCGGAACCACGACCGAGCCCCCGGGGCCGCGACCCGAGAAGATGATCGTCGCAACCACGGCGCCGAGGCCGCTCGCCAGGGCGACCCACCGGTCGCCGGTGAGCAGTCGGAGGCCGGCGACGAGTCCCGTGACGCCGATGATCGCGACGATGAGACCGACGGGCAGGACGCCCCACGTGTGCGCCTGGCCGATCGTTCCGGCCACGCCGTAGACGACACCGGCGACCGCCGCGACCGCCCACCCGGCGATGCGGGGCCAGATCTGCGTCACCGCTTCAGTCTAAGCCGCCCAACCGACCGCTCGAAGCGCCGCAGCCACGGCCGCGGCCGCGACGACGACCAGCAGGAACGGAGCGCGAAGCAGGAGCAGCACCGCGGCCGCGATCACCGCCGGCAGACGCGCGTCCACGACGATGGCCGCGCCCGACCCGAGGGTCTGCACCACCACGAGCGCCGAGAGCAGCGCGACCGTGAGCTGGTCGATCGTCCGCTGCGCCCGCGGTCCGTCGAACCAGCGCGGTGGCAGGAGGTAGCCGAGGGCTTTCAGCGCGACGCAGACGATCGACGCGACGAGGATCCCCGTCCAGAGCGTCACGGCAGACCCTGCCGTTCCGCGACGTCGTCGGGCTCGTCCACAGCGCGTCGTGCGGGCAGCGCCACCGCCACCACGATCGCGACGACGCCGGCGACGAGAACCGGCACGCCGGGCATCGTCACCGGGGTCGCGACGGCCGCGACCACCGCGGCCGCGACCCCTATGACGACTGCCTCGCCACGGCGCAGCCGAGGCCAGAGCAGAGCGAGGAAGGCCGCCGCCGCCGCAGCATCCAGTCCGTACGCCCGGGGGTCGCCCAAGACGTCGCCGAGCAGCGCGCCGACCAGCGTGAAGAGGTTCCAGCCGACGTAGATCCCCACGCCGGTGACCCAGAATCCGATGCGCCGGGCGCGCGGATCGCGTTGCGCGAGGGCCACCGCCGCCGACTCGTCGATGGTGAACGGCATCGCGGCGAGCCGCCGCGCCACTCCCCCGCCGATGATGGGCGCCATGCGCAGGCCGTAAGCGACGTTGCGCACCCCGAGCAGCGCCGCCGAGGCGATCGCCGCGGGGATCGCCGAGAGTCCGCCGGATGCCACGACACCGACGAACGCGAACTGGGAGCCGCCCGTGAACATCAGGAGGCTGAGGACGCAGGTCTGCCAGACGTCCAGGCCCGCCGCGACGCCGAGGGCGCCGAACGAGACGCCGTAGGCGCTCGTGGCCAGCGAGACGCCGATGCCGTCGCGCCACGCGCGGCGCGAAGCGGCATCCTGTCTCACCGTCCGATGCTATCGATCCCGATGGGTCGCGCCGGGTAGCGTGACGGGCATGAGTCGCGTGTTCACCATGAGTGTCGCGTCGGTATACGTCCACTACGTCGCAAAGGTCGAGCGCAAGGGTCGCACCCGCGCCGAGGTCGATGAGGTGACTCGCTGGCTGACCGGCTTCGCCCAGGAGGAGCTCGACGCTCACCTGGCCGCCGGCACGACGTTCGCGGAGTTCTTCGCGAAGGCGCGGCTGCACCCGAACGCCTCGATGATCACGGGCGTGATCTGCGGCATCCGGATCGAGGAGATCGACGATCCGCTCATGCAGCGCATCCGGTACCTCGACAAGCTCGTCGACGAGGTCGCACGCGGCAAGGACATGTCGAAGATCCTCCGCGGCTGACCGCGCCGCGAACGACGACGACCCCGGAGGCCGCGTAGCCACCCGGGGTCGTCGTCGTCAGAAGATCAGGAGCCGGCGTCCTGGCGCTTGGCGCGCGAGGCGGCACGGCCACGCTCGGTCGCGTCGAGCAGGACCTTGCGGATGCGCACCTTCTCGGGGGTGACCTCGACGCATTCGTCGTCGCGCGCGAACTCGAGCGACTCCTCGAGCGTCAGCACCCGCGGCGGCGTCATCGACTCGAAGGAGTCGGAGGTCGACGAGCGCATGTTCGTCAGCTTCTTCTCCTTGGTGATGTTCACGTCCATGTCGTCGGCGCGCGAGTTCTCGCCGATGACCATGCCCTCGTACACCTCTTCGGTGGGCTGGACGAAGAAGCTCATGCGCTCCTGCAGCGCGATCATCGCGAACGGCGTGACGACGCCCGAGCGGTCGGCCACGATCGAGCCGTTCTGACGCGTCGAGATCGCGCCGGCCCACTCGTCGTAACCGTGGGCGATCGCGTTGGCGATGCCCGTGCCGCGCGTGATCGTCAAGAACTCGCTGCGGAACCCGATGAGGCCGCGCGACGGCACGACGAACTCCATGCGCACCCACCCGGTGCCGTGGTTGGTCATGGTCTCCATGCGTCCCTTGCGGGCCGCCATGAGCTGCGTGATCGCCCCGAGGTGTTCTTCGGGCGCGTCGATCGTGAGGTGCTCGAAGGGCTCGGTGAGCTTGCCGTTCTCGTCGCGGCGCGTGACGACCTGGGGCTTGCCGACGGTCAGCTCGAAGCCCTCGCGGCGCATGTTCTCGACGAGGATCGCCAGGGCCAGCTCGCCGCGGCCCTGCACCTCCCACGCGTCGGGGCGGCCGATGTCGACGACCTTGAGCGAGACGTTGCCGATCAGCTCGCGGTCGAGGCGGTCCTTCACCATGCGCGCGGTGAGCTTGTGGCCCTTGACCTTGCCCATGAGGGGCGAGGTGTTGGTGCCGATGGTCATCGAGATCGCGGGGTCGTCGACCGTGATGGCCGGCAGCGGCCGGACGTCTTCGGGGTCGGCGATCGTCTCGCCGATGGTGATGTCCTCGATGCCGGCGATCGCGACGATGTCACCGGGGCCGGCGGACTCGGCGGGGAAACGGTCGAGCGCCTTCGTGATGAGCAGCTCGGTGATGCGGGCGTTGCTGTGCGTGCCGTCGTGGCGCACCCAAGCGACCGTCTGCCCCTTCTTGAGGGTGCCGTTGAAGATGCGCAGGAGCGCGAGACGGCCGAGGAACGGGCTCGAGTCGAGGTTCGTCACCCAGGCCTGCAGCGGCGCCTCGTCGTCGTAGGAGGGTGCCGGCACGTGCTCGAGGATCGCCTCGAACAGCGGCTCGAGGTCGTCGTTGTCGGGCAGGTCGCCGTTGTCGGGACGGTTGCGGGATGCCGCGCCGGCACGACCCGACGCGTACACGACGGGCACGTCGAGGAGCGCGTCGACATCGAGGTCGGGAACGTCGTCGACGAGGTCGCCCGCGAGGCCGAGCAGCAGGTCGTGCGCCTCTTCCTCGACCTCGGCGATGCGCGCGTCGGGGCGGTCGGTCTTGTTGACCAGGAGGATCACCGGCAGCTTCGCCTCGAGCGCCTTGCGCAGCACGAAGCGGGTCTGCGGCAGCGGGCCCTCGCTCGCGTCGACCAGGAGCACGACGCCGTCGACCATCGACAGGCCGCGCTCGACCTCGCCGCCGAAGTCCGCGTGGCCGGGGGTGTCGATCACGTTGATCGTCACCGGGACGTCGGTGTGAGCGCCGTTGTAGGTGATCGCCGTGTTCTTGGCGAGGATTGTGATCCCCTTCTCGCGCTCGAGGTCGTTCGAGTCCATCGCACGCTCTTCGACGTGCGCGTGGTCGCCGAACGAGCCGGTCTGGCGGAGCATGGCGTCGACGAGCGTCGTCTTGCCGTGGTCGACGTGCGCGACGATCGCGACGTTGCGGAGGTCAGGACGAAGGGCGTGCGCCATGAAGGAATCCTCAGGATGAAGGGAAAACGCCGGGATGCCGACGCTCCAGTTTACCGCAGGCGTCCCGCGGGGATGCGGGACGCCTGCGGAAGCGGGTCTCGAGGCCTCAGGAGACGTCGAGGATCTGTCGGCGGATGGCCCGACGGGCTGCCTGCTCGGCGGGGTCCGGCACGGGGATCGCCGCGATGAGGCGCTGCGTGTACGCCTCCTTCGGGGCGCGGAGGATCTCGTCGCGCGTTCCCTGCTCGGCGATCTGCCCGTGGTACAGCACCACGATGCGGTCGGCCATCGCGTCCACGACGGCCAGGTCGTGGCTGATGAACAGGCAGGCGAAGCGGTACTCGGCCTGCAGCTCGCTCAGCAGCTCGAGCACGCGCGCCTGGACCGAGACGTCGAGCGCGCTGGTGGGCTCGTCGGCGACGAGCAGCCGTGGCTTGAGCGCGAGCGCACGGGCGATACCGACGCGCTGCTTCTGACCGCCCGACAACTCGTGCGGGTAGCGGTTGCGGTACGAACGCGGCAGACGCACATCATCGAGGAGCGCCTCGACCCGCTTGTCGAGGGCCGCTCCCTTCGCCTCCCCCGCTAGCAGCATCGGCTCGCCGATGCTCTCGCCGATGGGCAGACGCGGGTTGAGCGATGACGAGGGATCCTGGAACACGATGCCGACCTTGCGGCGCAGCGAACGGATGATCTTGCGGTCCCCGCCGCTGATGTCGATGCCGTCGACGACGAGCTTACCCTCGGCGATCGGCTGGAGACCGATCGCGGCACGCCCGATCGTCGACTTGCCGGAGCCCGACTCTCCCACGAGGCCGACGATCTCGCCCTCGGCGATGTCGAGCGAGACGTCGTCGACCGCGCGGAAGGCCGCCACACGGCCGCGCTTGCCGTACTCGATCGAGACGTTCTGAAGCGACAGCACGGGTGCGTCGATGCGGGGGCCAGCGGTGGCGTCGACGTCCGGGACGGGAACGTGCTCCTCGACGACGCTCGCCAGGGCCTCGACGACGTCGACGGTCTCGTCGCCCTCGCCGCCCTGTCCGAGACGGGGCACGGCGGCCAGCAGCTCGCGCGTGTAGACCGCCTGCGGGTCGCCCAGAACCTGTGTGACCGTTCCCTGCTCGACGACCTCGCCGTCCTTCATGACGACGATCCAGTCGGCGAGGTCGGCCACCACGCCCATGTCGTGCGTGATCAGCAGCACGGCGGACTGCAGCCGGTCGCGCAGGTCGCGGAGGAGGTCGAGGATCTCGGCCTGCACCGTGACGTCGAGCGCCGTCGTCGGCTCGTCGGCGATCAGGAGCGCCGGGTCGAGGCAGATCGCCTGCGCGATCATGGCGCGCTGGCGCTGGCCGCCCGACAGCTGGTGCGGGTACGACGAGAACGCCTTCTCGGGGTCGGGCAGACCGACCATGCCGAGCAGCTCGAGCGCTCGCGCCTTCGCCTCACTGGGGGTCTTCGACGTGTGCGCGCGGATCGCCTCGATGATCTGGAAGCCGACCGTGAGCACCGGGTTGAGCGCCGTCATGGGCTCCTGGAAGATCGCGGCGACCTCCGAGCCGCGCAGCTGACGCAGCTGCCGCGGGCTGAGACCGGTCACGTCGCGCCCGTTCACCTTGATCTCGCCGCGCACCCGGCTGTTGATCGGCAGAAGGTCGAGGATCGCCATCGAGCTCGCGCTCTTGCCCGAGCCCGACTCACCCACGACGGCGACGACCTGGCCGCGCGCGATGCTGTAGTTGAGGTTCTTGGCGGCGGGGACCCAGTAGCCGTCCACGGCGAAGTCGACGCTGACGTCGTTCATCTCCAGCGCGGGAACAGTGGTGTCGATGGGGGTGCTCATGGCGCGATCCTTCGCGGCTCGGTCCGCCGGGTCGCGGCGGCATCGGATGAAAGAATAAGCGGATGCAGGCGGTCACGTTCCGGTCCACGTTCAACAAGGTGCTGAGCATCCTGCTGTGGGCGGGGCTCGCCGCCGCGGCCGGGGCCACGCTGGTCAGCCCGGGCGCGCTTCCGCTGCTGGTCGGCGTGCCGGTGGCGGCCGCGGGCGGAGCGGCACTGGTGTGGGCGCTGCTGTGGTCGCCGCGGGTGACCGTCGACGACGAGGCCGTGCACGTCGAGAACGTGCTGCTCGAGCACCGCATCCCCTGGGGCGCTCTCATCCACGTCGACACGGCGTTCGCCCTGACGCTCCACACTCCGGGCCGGCGCATCCGCGCGACGGCGGCTCCCGCCCCCGGCCAGCTGACGGCGTTCCGCGCGACCCGATCCGAGAAGCGTCGCCTCGACCGACTCGGCGGCGACGACGGCATCCGTCCCGGTGATCTGCCCGGCACCGACTCCGGTCGAGCCGCGGAGCTCGTCCGCGGCCGCTGGGAGCGACTGCGCGACAGCGGCGCCATCGAGCCCGGTCGGGCTGACCGCATCGCCGTCGAGCGCCGCCCGCGCGTCGCCGAGATCGTCGCGGTCGTGCTCGGCACGACGGCGCTCGTCGCAGGAGTGCTCCTGCTCTGACAGCGGAACGCGCATCACGAGGATGCCCGCTCCTTCGTCCGGCGGCGCGAGAAGCGCTTCTGACGCGGGTCGAACGCGTCACGCAGACCGTCGCCGACGAAGTTCACGAGCAGCGCGAGCAGAACGATGAACGTCGCGGGCCACCAGAACAGCCAGGGGCGCGTCTGGAAGGCGGACTGGTTGTCGGAGATGATGAGGCCGAGCGAGACGTCGGGCGGACGCACGCCGAGCTGCAGGTAGCTCAGCGAGGTCTCGAGCAGGATCGCGGCGGCGGCGAGCAGCGTCGCGGCGACGATGACGACGCCGATCGCGTTGGGCAGGATGTGCTTGAAGATGATGCGCAGATCGCTCGCTCCGGCGACGCGTGCCGCTTCGACGAACTCCCGCTCGCGCAGGCTCAGGAACTCCGCGCGCACGAGACGTGCGATGACCATCCACGACACCAGCGCCAGGAAGGCCGCCAGCAGCCACACGCCGAGGCCACCGGTGGCGCGACCGACGATGGCGCCGATCACGAGGGCGGGGATCACGATGAAGACATCCGTGATGCGCATGAGGATGGCGTCGATCACGCCGCGGTAGTAGCCGGCGATCGCACCGATCACGGTTCCGATCACCGTGCCGCCGACGCCGATGACGAACATGACGATCACGGAGTTCTGCACGCCGCGCATCGTCATCGCGAAGTAGTCGATGCCGATGCGGCTCTGTCCGAACGGGTGCTCACCCAGCGAGATGCCGTTGCCGCCGAGCCACTCCGGAACGAGCGACAGGGTGGGAGCGCCGCCGCCGGTCTGCGGCGACAGGGTGGTGTAGTCGTGCTTCCACCATCCCGGGATCGGGCCGAACCCGATGGCGCTCATCGAGAATCCGACGACAAGCAGAAACAGGATGCCGGACACGACGGCGACCTTGTTCGCGAGGAAGCGACGGAGGATGAGGCGTCCCTGGCTGACGCCGACGGTGTCGTCGACGGTCGTCGGGGCGGCGGGAGCCTCGACGGGCTCGGGCATCATCTGGCTCATCGGATGGCCTCCGGGGTACGAGGGGTCGGGACGATCACGCGGCTACTCGCACTCGGGGGTCGAGCGCGGCGTACGCGAGGTCCGCGAGGAAGTTGAACAGGATCGCGGTGAACGCGATGACGAGGAAGTAACCCATGATCGGGTTGACATCGACCCGCTCGAGCGACGACACGAAGAGCGACCCCATGCCGCTGATCGCGAAGACGCGCTCGGTGATCACGGCGCCGCCGAGCAGTGCTCCGACATCCGTCGCGACGAGCGTGGCGATGGGGATCAGCATGTTGCGCAGCGCGTGACGCATGACGACGGTGCGCTCCGACAGGCCCTTCGCGCGCGCCGTGCGGATGTAGTCCTGACCCATGACCTCGAGCAGGCCCGAGCGCGCATAGCGCGTGTAGCCCGCGAACGAGATCAGCAGCAGCGCGATGGTCGGCAGGAGGAGGTGGGTGAAGGTGTCGATGCCGGTCAGCCACACGTCGCCCGTGAACCCGGGGGTCGCGGCGCCGACCGTCGCGATGGGACGGTTGTTGATCCGCGGGTTGGACATGTACTGCGGCCACGACTGCATGAAGCGGTCGATCAGCGTGAGGGCGCCGACGAAGACGGCGACGATGACGCCGATGCGCATGGCCTGTCCGCGGTCGGTTCCGCCCAGCAGCCACCCCGTGACGAGGCCGACGGCGACCGCCCCGAGCGCGAGGAACAGCAGCGTACCGATCGACGAGATGTCGAGCAGCCCCTGGAGCGCGAAGTAGAGGACGTAACCGATGAGGCCGTTCACACCGGCGACGATGAGGGCTCGACGGTTCTCGAGACCGGCGACGAGCGCGGTGGTGACGACGACCACGCCGACGGTGAGAAGGAGCATGCCGAGGGGGCCCAGTCCGGGCTGACGGAACCAGTTCGTGAGGTCGAAGTAGACCAGCAGCGCCGCCGTCGCCGCTGCCGAGACGCCCGCGACGAGCAGACGGCGCTTCAGCGCACCGCCGACCGCGGCCTGCCAGATGAAGCCGCTCAGAACCGTGAGCAGCACGATGACCCACGGCGCGATGCTGGTCTCGGACTGCAGGAAGTTGTTGAAGCCCAGCGCGAGGAACTCCTTCAGGAGCACCGCGATGAGGAAGGCGGGGAGGGAGTAGAGGAAGAAGCTGAGCAGCGTGACCGAGAAGTCGAACCCGCTGTACTGGCGCAGCGCCGTGACGATGCCGACCGCGATGCCGAGGACGATCGCGACGACGAGGGCGACGGTGACGAGCTGAAGCGTCGAGATCATCGCCGTCGGCAGGATGTCGGTCACCTGCGCGTTGGAGATGGTCGAGCCGAGGTCGCACGTGCCGATGAACGGCACGAGGCACTGAGCGGCACCGCCGAGCCACAGGAAGTATCGGAGCGGAACCGGCGTGTCCAGATCCAGGGCCGCGACGCGTGCGGCGATGAGCTGGTCTCGGTTCGGCGCGCTCGATTCGCGCAAGTCCTGCAGGGGGTCGCCCGAGTTGGCGGACAGCACGTACATGATGAACGACGCTGCGAGCAGGACCAGGATCGAGACGGCGATACGCCTGAGGACGAATCCGACCATCGCGTGGATCTTCCTTCTGTTGGGGGGTCGTGGGCGCTGTAGCGCCTCGACAGGATAGCGCCCGCTCTGCGGACATGGCGGGGCGCCGGAGCCGTGTCGACTCCGGCGCCCTTCAGGTTAACCGGGTGTCAGCCGCCGGCGGTCAGCCGGCGAGCGTCCACTCCTGTGCGTTCCAGACGATTCCGGTCTGGCCACCGAAGTACTCGATGCCCGTGACGGAGCCGTTGTCGGCGAACAGGCCCGGCGACTGGAACAGCGGCAGACCGTAGAAGTCCTTCGCGGTCTCGGTGTCGATCTGGACCTTGATCTCGGCGAGGCGCTCGGGGTCGAGCGTGACCTGGCTCTCGTCCACCAGCTGGTCGACCGTGGGGTTCGAGTAGCCGTTGTAGTTGCCACCACCGTTCGTCTTGAAGATCTGCGGCAGGGCGGCGTTGCCGGCACCCGGCGAGACCCAGCCGAAGATCGACGCGTCGTAGCTGCCGCTACCCAGGAGCGAGCCCCAGTCCGGCGAACCGGCGTCCTCGATCACGAAGCCCGCCTCCTGCGCCGACTGCTGGATGGCGCGGAAGGTGTCGACACGGTTCGGGTTGTTGGTGTTGTAGAGGATGCGGACCGTCGGGGTCGCACCAGCCAGGAGCGCCTTGGCGCCCTCGATGTCGGGCTCGGTGAAGGCGTCGTAGCCGCTCGAGGCGACGGCCGTCTCGTACTGCTCGCCGTCGGTGGGCAGGAAGATCTGCGAGTTGAGGACCGAGGCCTCCGGGTTCACCGGGGTGACGATCGACTCGAGGATCTGCTGACGCGGGATCGTCTTGAGGAAGGCCTCACGGACGTTCGCCTCGGCGAAGACACCGCTGAAGCTCAGGTCGAGGTGGTCGTACGCCAGCTGGTCGCCCGGGTGGACGGTCGCGTTGGCGTTCTCGAGAGCGGTCAGCGTGTCGGCGGAGGCCTGCGGCTGGATCGCCTGGACCTCGCCGTTCTGAAGAGCGGTGACCTGAGCGTTCGAGTCGCCGATGAAGCGGATCACGAGCTGGTCGTAGGCGGGCGACATCTCGCCCTTGTACTCCGGGTTCTTGCCGAGCGTGATGCTCGACTCCGGCACGAAGTCGGTCACGATGAACGGACCGCTCGCGACGAGCAGGCTCTCGTCGGTCGGCATCGCCGTGACGTCGTAGCCGGTGTTCCAGAAGTCGGCGGCAGCCTTGAGCGTCTCGTTCGCCGGGACGGGGGCCTCGGGGTTGCCCTCGGGCAGCGTCTTGAGGAGCTCGATGAACTCCTCCTCGGAGACGCCGGCCTTCTCGGCCAGGACGTGAGCCGGCTTGCCGATGGGGTTGACGAGCTCGTAGTCGACGTAGGGCGTGCCGTACGTGATCGTCATCGACAGGTTGTCGTCGCCGATCTCGGGGAACGCGGTGGTGTCGAGCCCGGCGGTGCTGCCGGCGAGGCTGAAGTACTGGGTGCCGCCGTTGGTGACCTCACCCGTGGCGGGGTCGAGGACGGCGTCGTCGAAGTAGCCCGACGAGATGGCCCAGTTCACGAGCATGTCGTCGGCGTCGATGGGCTCGCCGTCCGACCACGTGAGGCCCTCGTTGAGGGTGTACTTGACGGTCAGCGGGTCTTCCGAGACGGTCTCGTACGTGCCGAAGTCGGTGTTCGGGAGCACGCTGAAGTCCGAGTCGAGGCGCAGGAAGCCGCCGAGGCCCAGGCCACCGGAGACACCGGTGAGGTAGCCCACCATGCCGTTGGTGTCGAGGTTCGCCTCGGGGGTGTCGCCGTTGAAGGACGTGAAGGCGTTGGTCGTCGCGATCGTGATCGTGCCGCCCTCTTCGCCCGAGCCTTCTTCGGTGGGTGCTGTGGTGCAGCCGGCGAGGGCCAGGGACGCGACAGCGACACCCGCTCCCGCCGTGATGGCGCGCGAGCGCCAGGTCTTTCCAGACACATTTCCTCCTGTGCAAGGGATGGGTGCGGGTCGGCAGACCGGTCACGATCGACCGCCGCGGATACCAAGACGATAAGGAGCGGTCAGACGTTGGTCAAAACGCGTACAGCAAACGTTACATATCCTTAACCCGCCGAGCGCGGCGCGAAGCAGTCTGCTCGGCGGCGCGGCATCCCGCCGGTCGAGGGGACGCCGGAGGCGACCCGAGGAGGTTCCATGGCATCACCATCACGCGTCCGCCTGGGGTGGGAGATCGTGATCGTCCTGGCCCTCTCGGTCGGGCGATCCGCCTTCTTCTCGGTGCTGTCGTTCCTGCAAGCGCTGACCCGGGACGTCGGCCTGGGCGAGCAGTCGACCTCACTCAATCCCGGTGCCGCGACGGTCGACCCCTGGTCAGTGGTCTCGCAGGCGTTCTCGCACCTGTTCAATCTGGCGCCGGTGGCGCTCGCGATCTACTTCCTGTGGGAACCCGGTCGTTCGGCGCTGCGCCGGATCGGACTCGACTTCCGCAGGTTCGGGACGGATGCCGGTACCGGCATCCTTCTCGTCCTGATCATCGGCGTGCCGGGGCTGGGTCTGTATGCGCTCGGGCGCGCGCTCGGCATCACGGTGCAGGTCGGCGCCGCCCCGCTCGACGGCGCGTGGACCGCCATCCTCCTTCTCACCCTCGCCGCTGTGCGCGCGGGTCTGACCGAGGAGGTCATCTTCATCGCGTACCTCTTCGATCGGCTGCGGCGTCTGGGCTGGAGCACGTGGACGATCATCCTGTCGACCGCTGCGCTGCGCGGGCTCTACCACGCGTATCAGGGCATCGGTCCGATCTTCGGCAACCTCGCGATGGGCATCGTCTTCGGCTGGGTGTATCACCGCTGGGGCCGCGTGATGCCGCTGGTCATCGCCCACGTCGTGATCGATCTGATCGCCTTCATCGGCTATCCGCTCGCCGCGGCCTGGTGGCCGACGCTGTTCTGACACCTCGCCGAAAAACACACGTTCCCGCCGACAGCGCACCGTGGACGATGCGTGGTCGGCGGGAACGTCCGCGTTCGCGGCATCCGATCAGGCGAAGGCCTCCGGTGGTGGGCAGGCGCACACGAGGTTGCGGTCGCCGTACGCCTGATCGATCCGGCGCACGGGGGGCCAGTACTTGCCGCGGACGAGTGAGCGGACGGGGAAGACCGCTTCGTCGCGCGTATACGGATGCCGCCACTCGGCCGCCACGACCGACTCCGCCGTGTGCGGTGCCGCCACGAGCGGGTTGTCGTCGGCCGGCCACTCCCCCGTCGCGACACGTTCGGCTTCAGCGTGGATCGCCACCATTGCCTCGACGAAGCGATCGAGTTCGGCGAGGTCCTCCGACTCGGTGGGCTCGACCATCAGCGTGCCCGCGACGGGGAACGACATCGTCGGGGCGTGGAAGCCGTAGTCGATGAGACGCTTGGCCACGTCGTCGACGGTGACCCCGGTGCGCTCCCGCAGGGGACGCAGGTCGAGGATGCACTCGTGGGCGACGAGCCCGCCCTCGCCGGCGTAGAGCACCGGGTAGTGCTCGCGCAGGCGTGCGGCGACGTAGTTGGCCGCGAGAACGGCGGCACCGGTGGCGGCGCGGAGTCCCGGGCCGCCCATCATGCGCACGTACGCCCACGAGATCGGGAGGATCGACGCCGAGCCGTACGGCGCCGCCGAGACCGGACCACCCGCGAACGAGAAGCCACCGGCGTGCTCGGCGCGCTGGGCGAGCGGGTGAGCGGGAAGGAAAGGAGCCAGGTGCGCCTTCGCCGCGACGGGACCGACTCCCGGGCCGCCGCCGCCGTGCGGGATGGCGAACGTCTTGTGCAGGTTGAGGTGCGAGACGTCGCCGCCGAGGTCGCCGAATCGGGCGAAGCCGAGCAGCGCGTTGAGGTTGGCGCCGTCGACATAGACCTGTCCTCCGGCGTCGTGCACCGCCTGCGTGATCGCCAGCACCTCGTGCTCGTACACGCCGTGCGTCGAGGGGTAGGTGATCATGAGCGCCGACAGCGCCGCGGCGTGCTCGTCGATCTTCGCGCGCAGGTCGTCGAGGTCGACGTTGCCGGCCTCGTCGCAGGCCACGACGACGACCCGCATCCCGGCGAGGACCGCCGACGCCGCGTTCGTGCCGTGCGCCGACGACGGGATCAGGCAGACCACGCGGGCGTCATCCCCGCGCGAGCGGTGGTACCCGCGGATCGCCAGCAGCCCGGCGAGTTCGCCCTGAGAGCCGGCGTTCGGTTGCAGCGACACCGCGTCGTACCCGGTGACCTCGGCGAGCCACGCCTCGAGCTGGTCGATGAGCTCGAGGTAGCCGCGCACGTCCTCGGCCGGGGCGAAGGGGTTCACGCGCGCGAACTCGGGCCAGGTGACGGCGGCCATCTCGGTGGCGGCGTTGAGCTTCATCGTGCACGAACCGAGGGGGATCATGCCGCGGTCGAGCGCGTAGTCGCGGTCGGCGAGCTGCTTGAGGTAGCGCATCATCGCGGTCTCGGAGTGGTGCGTCGCGAAGACCGGATGAGTCAGGTACTCGTCCTCGCGCACGAGAGCGGGCACGAGGTGACGGGCGGCGACGGACCCGCCCGCGAAGGGGAAGGCCCGTTCCGCCGGCCCGCCGAATGCCGCGACGACCGCATGGAGGTCGGCCGGCGTCGTGGTCTCGTCGACCGCGAGCTGGACCGTGTCCTCGTCGCGCAGCCACAGCTGGTACCCGCGCTCGCGTGCGGCGGCGACGACCTCGCGGGCGCGGCCGGCGACACGCACCGTGACGGTGTCGAAGAACTGGTCGTGGACGACCTCGGCGCCGGCATCCGTGAGCCACGCGGCGAGCAGCGCGGCGTGCTCGGCGACGGACTCGGCGATGCGACGCAGGCCCATGGGGCCGTGGTACACGGCGTACATCGACGCCATGACCGCCAGCAGCACCTGCGCCGTGCAGATGTTGGATGTCGCCTTCTCACGCCGGATGTGCTGCTCGCGCGTCTGCAGCGAGAGGCGGTACGCCGGGTGGCCCGCCGCGTCGACGGAGACCCCGACCAGCCGACCGGGCAGCTGACGCTCGAGTCCTGCACGCACCGCCATGTAGCCGGCGTGCGGGCCGCCGAATCCCATCGGCACGCCGAACCGCTGGGTCGTGCCGACCGCGACGTCGGCTCCGAGCGAGCCGGGCGAGCGCAGCAGCGTCAGCGCGAGGAGATCGGCGGCGACGACGACCAGTCCCCCGCCCGCCTGGACGTCGGCGATCACGGTCGACGGGTCCCAGACCCGCCCCGAGGCGCCCGGGTACTGCAGGAACGCTCCGAACGCCTCGTTCCCTTCGCCGACCGGGTCCGACGTGAGATCGACTTCGCGCAGCTCGATGCCGACGGCCTCGGCGCGGTGAGCGAGCACCGCCTTCGTCTGAGGCAGCGCGTCGACGTCGACGAGGAACACCGACGAGCGGCTCTTCGACGCGCGACGGGCCACGAGCATGCCCTCGACCACGGCCGTCGACTCGTCGAGCATCGAAGCGTTCGCCGTGGCGAGGCCCGTGAGATCGGTCACCATCGTCTGGAAATTGATGAGGGCCTCGAGGCGCCCCTGCGAGATCTCGGGCTGGTACGGCGTGTAGGCGGTGTACCAGGAGGGGTTCTCGAGGACGTTGCGCTGGATCACGGCGGGGGTATGCGTGTCGTAGTAGCCCAGCCCGATCATCGAGCGGGCGCCGCGGTTCTGCGAGGCGAGGGTGCGCAGCTCGGCCAGCGCCTCGCTCTCGGACGCCGCTGTCGGGATGACGCTGTCGGTCACGTCCGCGGCATGGATCGACGCGGGCACCGCGCGACGCACCAGCGCGTCGACCGTGTCGTAGCCGAGGACGTCGAGCATGCGGCGCTGGGCCGCGCCGTCGGTGCCGATGTGGCGCGCGGCGAATGCCGAGCTCATCGGTCTCCGCCCGTGAGGGCGAGGTAGGCGTCGCGGTCGAGGAGGCGCTCGACCGCCGCGGGGTCCACCGAGATGCGGATCAGCCATCCGCCGTCGAAGGGCCCGGCGTTGACCTGCGACGGGTCGTCGACGACGGCGTCGTTGACCTCGACCACCTCGCCGCTGAGGGGGGCGTAGAGCTCGCCGACCGACTTGGTCGATTCGATCTCGCCGCAGACCTCGTCGGCGGTCACGGCCGTGCCGACGGCCGGGAGGTCGACGTAGACGACGTCGCCCAGCTTCTCGGCGGCGTAGTCGGTGATGCCGACCGTGGCGGTCGTGCCCGAGAGGGAGACCCACTCGTGCTCGGCGGTGTACTTCAGGGCGTCGAGATCGGTCATTTCTTCCTCCGGTAGAACGGCAGCGGGGTGACGGTGGCGGGGATGCGGGTGCCGCGCACGTCGATACCGAGCTCGGTACCGACCGCGGCGTGCTCGGGCGCGACGTAGGCCAGCGCGATGGGGTGCCCGAGGGTCGGGCTCAGCGCGCCGCTCGTGACCTCGCCGATGCGCTCCTCGTCGGGGCCGAGCACGCTGTAGCCGGCGCGTCCGGCGCGCCGTCCCGTGGATACCAGGCCGACGAGGACGGGCGCCGACGCAGCTCCGCGCGCGGCCAGTCCGTCACGCCCGACGAAGGTGCTCTTGTCGGCGGCGACGACGCGACCCAGTCCCGCCTGCGCGGGCGTCACGTCTCGCGAGAGCTCGTGCCCGTACAGCGGCATGCCCGCTTCGAGGCGCAGCGTGTCGCGCGAGGCGAGGCCCGCGGGCACGAGACCGAGCGGCTCGCCCGCGGTCAGCAGAGCGTCCCACAGCGCCTCGGCTGCGCCGACGGGCACCATCAGCTCGAAGCCGTCCTCGCCGGTGTAGCCGGTGCGCGCGATGAGGAGCGGCGCACCGGCGAACTCCCCCGCGGTCCAGGCGTAGTACGCCGTCTCCGCGAGGGCGACGCCGGCGGCCGACAGCCCCGTCGTCGCCGCCAGCACCGACACCGCCGCCGGGCCCTGCACGGCGAGCAGCGCGTAGTCGTCGGTCAGGTCCCGGACCTGCGCGTCCCAGCCCTCGGCGCGTTCTTGCAGCGCGGCCCACACCGCCGCGCGGTTGCCGGCGTTGGCGATGATGAGGAACCGCTCCTCCGCAAGGCGGTAGACGATGACGTCGTCGATGATCCCGCCGTCGTCGGCGAGCACGAGCGAATACTTCGCCTTGCCGACGGCCAACGTCGACAACCGGCTCGCGAGTGCCGCGTCAAGACACTCGCCGGCCACCGACCCGGTGACCTCGAACTCGGCCATGTGCGAGATGTCGAACAGCCCGGCGGCCGTGCGGACCGCGTGGTGCTCGGCGAGGTCGGAGGTGTAACGGACCGGCATGAGCCAGCCGCCGAAGTCGGTGAAGGACGCGCCGAGCGCGGCATGACGGTGATGCAGGACGGTGGAGCGGGGATCTGACATGAGTTCTCCCGTGACGGGCTGCCGAATGCCACGGTCGCGGCATCCGGGAACTCCCCCTCTGTCTTGGGCCTGAGAGTTTCACCGGGCGGACCCGGCTTTCACCGTCGGCGGATCCGTGCAGGATCGCTTTCCAGAGCGGCCGGACGCGCGCGGTACGCGGACCTGAGAGATTGGCGGGGAGGCTTGCTCCTTCGGTGCCCGGTATTACCGGAGCTCTCCCGCGTGCGTCATGCGGCCTGTCTTCAGTTGCGCGATCAGCATAGCGGCACCGCGTGGGGCGCGCCCGACCAGCGCTGGCGCGGTGTCAGCGCGTGCAGGCGCCCGAGGCGACGGCGGGTGCGGCGGCATCCACGCCCGCGAGCACCGGCAGCAGCTCCGTCGTGGTCATCGCGTAACCGCGCTGCTCGCCCTCGGCGCCGCGGGCGAAGACCACTCCGGCGACGGCGCCGGCGTCGGTGAGCACCGGGCCGCCCGAGTTGCCGGGCCGCACGTCGGCCTCGAGCGCGTAGATCTCGCGCGGCGAGCTCGAGCCGTCGTAGATGTCGGGAACGGGTGCCGACCCGACCGACAGGACGAAGGCGGCGCCGCTGGTGAAGGGTCCGCCCAGCGGGTAGCCCTGCACCGCGACCGCGGTGCCCGGCGCCACGGGCGGCACGATGCTCAGCGGTGCGGCCTCGAGACCGTCGACGGCGATGACAGCCAGGTCATCGGTCGGGTCGAAGTACACCACGCGCCCCTCTCTCGCGTCGCGTCCGGGGAGCTCGACGACGGGCGTGTCGACGCCCGCGACGACGTGAGCGTTCGTGACGATGAGACCGTCGGCGGCCACGAAGCCCGACCCGGTCATCGACACGCCGCAGGCGTAGGCGGTGCCGCTGATCCGCGCGACGGATGCGGCAGCGCGCTGCAGTTCGGGGTCGTCGAGAGCCACCGCCGGAGCCGTGGGCGCGACCTCGGGTCGCAGCAGTTCGCCGATGCGCGGGATGCCCTCGTCGACCACGAACCCGCGCACCTCGGCGAGCGCGGTGTCGACGGGGGCGGGGGTGAGTCCGTCGATGATGCTGAGCACGCGCGACGAGGCGATGGCCGTCGATACCACCGGCATCCCGCTCGCGGTGATGGTTCCCGCGCCCAGGAGCAGGACGAGCCCGCCCGCGACGGTCGCCGCACCGGCCCCGAGGATCCGATCGAGCACCCGCAGCTTGGCGCGGTCGACGCCGCGACGGATCGCCGCTCCCACGGCCGTTCCGAGGGCTGTGCACAACGCGACGATGGCGATCGCGCAGATGGTGAGGACGAGCGAGCGGTACTCCCAGTCGGCGACACCGGGCGCGATGAGGGGAACCGCCCACACAGCGAGCAGGGAGCCGACGACCAGGCCTGCGAGCGACCCGGCGATCGCCACGAGTCCGCGCGTGACGCCGATGGCGAATGCCCCGACGAGAAGGATCACGACGATCACGTCGACCAACAGCACAGGACCTCCTCGGGGACCGGATCAGCGTACGCGGCCCGCCTGGGAGTCGTGCCGTGACGCGACACTACTCAGCGTGTTTGGCGTTCGGTCGAGGTGACTATAAGATCGGTGCGAGAGTTAGGGTCACAATGACAAGAACATCGGCCAGCGCGTCGCCGGAAGAGATCCGCGTCGCGGTGTCGACGGTGATCTTCAGCCTGCGTCATCACGAGGACGGCGAGCTGCCCTCGGTGGTGCTGCCGCTCGTGCGACGAACACGAGACCCCCACGAAGGTCAGTGGGCTCTCCCCGGCGGATGGCTCGACGCATCCGAGAACCTCGAGGCCGCGGCATCCCGCACTCTCGCCGAGACCACCGCGCTGGCCCCGAGCTACCTCGAGCAGTTGTACGCCTTCGGCGACGTCGGGCGCTCGCCCGCCCGCGTCGTGTCGATCGTCTACTGGGCGCTGGTCCGCGAGGACATCGCCTCGACGCCTCTGCCCGCCGACGAGAACGTCGCGTGGTTCGACGCCGCGGCGCTGCCCCCGCTCGCGTTCGACCACGATCTCATCGTCGAGTACGCCCTGTGGCGGCTGCGGAACAAGGTCGGCTACAGCCGGATCGCTCACGGACTGCTTCCCGAGCTGTTCACCCTCGCCGAACTGCGCGAGGTCTACGAGGCGATCGGCGGCCGCCGACTCGACCCCGCGAACTTCCGCCGTCAGGTCGACGGCTCGGGCACCCTCATCCCGACCGACGACTTCCGTACGGGCAGCCATCGCCCGGCCCGCCTCTATCGCTACAACCACGACGTCGAGCTGGCCGACCGCGGCCCGCTCCCCCGATGAAGGAACCGTCATGTCCGTCACATCTCTGCCGCTCACCACGCGTCCCCTCGACCCGAGCGTCGACCACGGCATCCAGGCGATCGTCGCCGGCGCCTCCCTCACCGCGACTTGCGCAACGGATCTCGCTGCCGGCCCGTGGGAGTTCGACACGCGGCCCGGCTACGGTCCCGGGTCGTCGATGGGCGATGTCATCCCGACCGGAGCCCCGCGGCAGGGAGAGCTTCCCGCGTGGTACCGGAGCGCGTCGGAGCATGAGCTCGAGCAGCGCATCCGCGAGGCGAAAGCCGTGCTCGGCGACCGCGTCGTCGTGCTCGGGCACTTCTACCAGCGCGAAGAGGTCGTCGTCCACGCGGACTACGTCGGCGACTCGTTCCAGCTCGCGGGCGCGGCCCGGTCCCATCCCGAAGCCGAGGCCATCGTCTTCTGCGGCGTCCACTTCATGGCCGAGACGGCCGACCTGCTGTCGCGACCCGACCAGGCGGTCATCCTGCCGAACCTCGCGGCGGGGTGCTCGATGGCCGACATGGCCTCGATCGACGAGGTCGAGGAGTGCTGGGAGCAGCTCGGCGAGCTCTACGGCGATCTGAGTCAGCCGGACGCGGACGGACTGCTCCCCGTCGTGCCGGTCACGTACATGAACTCCTCGGCGGCCATCAAGGGATTCGTCGGCCGTAACGGCGGCATCGTCTGCACCTCCTCGAACGCGCGCACCGTCCTCGAGTGGGCCTTCGCACGGGGACGTCGCGTCCTGTTCTTCCCCGACCAGCACCTGGGCCGCAACACGGCGAAGGCGATGGGTGTGCCGCTCGACCGGATGCCGCTGTGGAATCCACGCCGCGCCTGGGGAGGCAACGACCGCGACGAACTGGCCGGCGCTCGCGTCATCCTCTGGCACGGCTTCTGCTCGGTGCATCGCCGGTTCACCGTCGAGCAGATCGACCGGGCACGCGCCGAGCACCCGGGAGTGCGGGTGATCGTCCACCCCGAGTGCCCGATGGATGTCGTCGACGCGGCCGACGAGGCGGGATCGACCGAGTACATCCGCACGGCCATCGCCGCGGCGACCGAGCCGACCACGTTCGCCGTCGGCACCGAGATCAACCTCGTCCAGCGCCTCGCCGCGCAGTACCCGCAGCACGAGATCTTCTGCCTCGATCCCGTCGTGTGCCCGTGCTCGACGATGTACCGCATCCACCCCGGCTATCTCGCGTGGGTGCTCGACGAGCTCGTCGCCGGCCGCACGCCCAATCGCATCCAGGTGCCGCGAGACGTCGCAGACCCCGCCCGCGTCGCCCTCGAACGCATGCTGGCGGCGCGGCCGTGACGACCCGCGTGGTCGTGGTCGGTGCGGGACTCGCCGGCGGGCTCTGCGCCCTGCACGCGGCTCGCGCCGGCTGCGAGGTCGTACTGCTGAGCAAGGGAGCCCTCGGCGACGGCAACACCGCATACGCGCAGGGCGGGATCGCCGCCGCGGTCGGCGGCGCCGACGACGCGGCATCGCATCTGGCCGACACCCTCGCCGCGGGAGCCGGCATCGTCGATCCGGCGGCGGCACGCGTCCTCGTGTCCGCGGGACCGGCGGCCATCGACGAGCTCGCGCGGCTCGGTGTCGCGTTCGACCGGGATGCCGCCGGCACCCTCAGCCTCGGGCTGGAGGGGGCACACGGTCGGCCGCGGATTCTGCACGCGGGCGGTGACGCCACCGGGGCAGCCATCCAGTCCGCGCTGAACGCCGCGCTCGACGCATCCGATGTGGAGATCCGCACCGACACCCTCGCGACCGAGGTCGTCGTCGGGCGCGGTCGGGCTCGCGGGGTTCGCGCCCTCTTCCGCGGAGCCGACACCACGATCGAGGCCGACGCCGTCGTTCTCGCTACCGGCGGCGCGGGCCGCCTGTTCGCGCACACGACCAACCCCGAGGTGGCGACCGCCGACGGGATCGCCCTCGCCCTGCGCGCCGGGGCACGCGTGACCGATCTGGAGTTCGTGCAGTTCCACCCCACCGCGCTGCCCGGAGGCGAGCTGGTCTCCGAGGCGGTGCGCGGCGAGGGCGCGGTGCTGCGGGATGAGACGGGACGCCGGTTCTGCGGCGATGCCCACCCCGCCGCCGAGCTCGCGCCGCGCGACGTCGTGGCGCGGGCGATCGCCGAGGTCATGGACCGCCAGGACGGCCGTCCGGTCTGGCTGGACGCGACGGCGATCCGGCCGACGGCGACGCAGACGGCATCCTTCCTGGCCGAACGCTTCCCCTCGATCGACCGCCGACTCCGCGCGCGCGGTCTCGACTGGGCGCGCCGGCCGATCCCGGTCACGCCCGCGGCCCACTACGCCATGGGAGGGGTGGCCACCGACATCGACGGGCGCACGAGCATCCCGGGCCTCTACGCCGTCGGCGAGGTCGCGCGCACCGGTGTGCACGGGGCGAACCGGCTCGCGTCGAACTCGCTGCTCGAGGCCGCCGTGTTCGCGGCGCGGGCGGCGACGGCGCTGGCGACCGACGAGCACCGTGCCGCGCGCCGTGACACCCCGACTTCCGGCGCCGCCGCCGACCCCACCGTCGGCTCGCGGGAAGGCCGACCGTCACCGTCGGCTCCGCTCACATCGTTCTCGCGCACGGCGCTGCAGCATCTCATGTGGCAGCACGTCGGGCTGCGCCGGGATGCCGCGGGACTGCGCCATGCGCTCACCGTCCTCGACGCCTGGGGAAGCGGGCCGGCCGGACCTCGATCGGTCCGAGAGCACGAGGACGCGAACCTGCTTCTCGTGGCAAGCACGCTCACACGGGCTGCCCTCGCACGCCCGCGATCACTGGGCTCGCACCACCGCTCCGACGATGCGCCCGACCACGCCGCCGCACCCGCCCTCTTCTCCCACAAGGTCGCCTGATGCTCCCCGCTCGTCACATCTCCCGCCTCGTCCAGTCCGCGCTCGACGAGGACGCCCCCTGGGGCGATCTCACCAGCGCCGCGTTCGTCCCGGCCGACGCGCGGATGTCAGCGCAGCTCGTCAGCCGTGCCGCCGGGGTGTTCAGCGGCGGGGCGTTCTTCGCGGCGGCGTTCACGCTGACCGACCCGGACTGCTCCGTCACGATGCAGGTCCCGGATGGCGCGCGCATCTGCCCCGGTGCGGTGCTGGCCACCGTTGCCGGGCCGGCACGGGCCGTCCTGACGGCCGAGCGCGTCGGTCTGAACTTCGCGCAGCGCATGTCGGGCATCGCGACCCTCACCCGCCGGTACGTCGACGCCATCGCCGGCACCGGTGTGCGCATCGCCGACACCCGCAAAACCACGCCGGGCCTGCGCGCCGTGGAACGCGCCGCCGTCCGTGACGGCGGCGGCGCGAATCACCGCTTCTCGCTGTCGGACGCGGTGATGCTCAAAGACAACCACCTCGGTGTCATCACCGCCGGCGGTCTCTCGCTCACCGAGGGGCTGCGCCACGCGAAGGCGACCCTGCCGCACACGACGCATATCGAGGTCGAGGTCGACCGCATCGACCAGATCGAGCCGGTGCTCGCCGCCGGGGTCGACACGGTCATGCTCGACAACTTCTCGCTGCCGGACCTGCGCCGCGGCGTGCAGCTGATCGCCGGACGCGCGATCGTCGAGGCGTCGGGCGGTGTCACGCTCGACTCGGTGCGGGCGATCGCCGAGACGGGTGTCGATGTCATCTCGGTGGGCGCGCTCACCCACTCCGCCGCCGCGCTGGATCTGGGACTCGATCTCGGGTCGGAGCCGGCGGACGCGGCCCCCTGATGCTGTACCTCGACCATGCGGCCGGCGGCCCGGTGCGCCCCGAGGTCCTCGACGCGATGGCGCCGTTCCTCCTGGGCCGCTACGGCAACCCCTCCAGTGTCCACACCGTCGGCGAGGACGTCTCGGCGGCACTCGAGGACGCGCGTCGGCGTATCGCCGCCGTGCTCGGCATGCGGGCGGGAGACGTCGTCTTCACCTCCGGCGGCACCGAAGCGAACAACCTCGCCATCGCCGGCATCGCGCTCGGTGCACGGGGACGTCGGCCCGGTCACGTGATCACGACCGCGATCGAGCACTCCTCCGTCCTCGCCGTCTGCCGCTACCTCGAGCGCATGCACGACTACGACCTCGACATCCTCCCGGTCGACGCGCACGGACGGGTGCGCCCCGCCGACATCGCGGCCGCCGTGCGCGTCGACACCGCGGTGATCAGCATCGGGTACGCCAACAACGAGATCGGGACGGTGCAGGACCTCGCCGCCGTCGCCGCGGCCGCGGGCGGCATCCCGCTCCACGTCGACGCCGTCCAGGCCGCGGGGTGGCTGCCGCTGTCGGGTACGGGGGCGGCCGCGCTCTCGATCGCCGGGCACAAGCTCGGCGCACCGCAGGGCATCGGTGCGCTCGCCGTCCGCGGACGCCTCCCGCTCGAGCCCCTCCTGCACGGCGGAGGGCAGGAACGCGGGCGCCGCGCAGGCACCCAGAACGTCGCGGGCGCCGTGGGCCTCGCCGTCGCGCTGGAGCTGGCCGAGCACGAGCGAGCGGATGCCGCGTCGCGCGCGACCGCTGCTCGCAGGGCCTTCACCGACCGCGTGCTCGCGACGATCCCCGGCAGTCGCCTCACGGGCGATGCCGTCGATCGCCTGCCGGGCCTCGCGTCGTTCGTGTTCGTCGGCACCTCGGGCGAGGCCGTCCTGCTCGAGCTCGAGCGCCGCGGCATCGTCACCAGCAGCGGGTCGGCCTGCTCGGCCGGGAGCACAGACGCCTCGCACGTGCTGACGGCGATCGGACTGAACGAGGACGAAGCGCGGACAGCCGTGCGGTTCAGCTTCGACCGCTCCGAACCTCCGACCCCCGCCGTCCTCGCGGACGCGTTGGGCGCGGCCGTCGCCGCAGTACGATCAGCAGCGTGAGCACGCCGGTCGTCACCGTCATCGTCCCCGGTCGCGACGTCGCCCCCTACGCCGAGGAGGCCCTGGAGTCACTCCGCACGCAGACCCTCCCGGCGTGGCGTGCGATCCTCATCGACGACGGCTCCCGCGACGCGACCGGCTCGCTGTTCCACAGGGCCGCCGCGACCGACCCGCGGTTCCGCGTCGTCACCCACGACCGGCCTCGCGGCCTCGGGGCCGCACGCAACGCCGGGCTCGATCTGGTCGAGACACCGTTCGTCGCTTTCCTCGATGCCGACGACATCCTGACTCCGCGCGCGCTCGAGCGACTCGTCGGCACCCTCGACGCGACGGGCTCCGACTTCGTGGTCGGCGCGTACGTCCGGCTGCGACCGACCGACGAGGGGTACGCCCCCGGACCCGTCCAGCCCTGGGTCGCCGCGGCGACGGATCCGGAGCGACGAGGGGTGACGCTGTCGGACCACCCGGCGGCATCGGGCAACATCGTCGCGTGGTCGAAGGCGAGCCGCGTCGAGTTCTGGCGCCGCAACCGGCTGCGCTTCCCCGACGACCGGCTGTACGAGGATCAGCTCGTCGCGCAGCAGATGTACACCCGGGCGCGCGCCTTCGACGTCATCCCCGATGTCGTCGTGCAGTGGCGCGAACGCGCCGACGGCTCGTCGATCACTCAGCACCGGGCACAGCTTCCGGTGCTGATCGACTACATCGAAGGACTCCGCGGCGGCCTCGCGGTGCTCGACGCCGCCGACGCCCGCGCCGCTGCGCAAGCGCGCGTGGACCTCGTGCTCGACCTCGACGTGCCACCGCTCGTGCGCATCGCGCAGACCCATCCCGACCCCGACTACCGGCGCCGTGTGGGCGCCCTCGTCCGCGACTTCATCGCTCGGGCTCCGGGCCACCGGTCGGGCGCCGGCGACGCGGCGGAGCTGCTGCGGGCGGCACGCCTCTGGTGAACAGCTCGGGACGTGTGCGGCCGGCGCGTCGCCACCGGGAATAATCGTCTCGCGAGGGTGTTGCCCCTCTGCACGTCTGTCTTCGGATGACGACCGATCTTTCCCCGAGGAGCCCCTATGGCCGTCGCGCCGTCGTCCGCTACCGACTCCGCCGTCTCCGCGACGGCACCGGTGCCCACCGTCGTCTCCGCCGAGGCGAATCGCGTGATCTGGCTGCTGCTGGTCGCGGCCTTCGTGGCGATCCTCAACGAGACGACGATGGGCGTCGCCATCCCCCATCTCATCGTCGACTTCGGCATCACGGCCGTCGCGGCGCAATGGCTGACGACCGCGTTCATGCTGACGATGGCGGTCGTGATCCCCATCACGGGCTTCCTGCTGCAGCGCTTCACGACGCGCGCGGTCTTCACGGCGGCCATGAGCCTGTTCTCGGCAGGCACGCTCATCGCCCTGCTGGCGCCGGGATTCCCGGTGCTGCTCGTGGCCCGCGTCGTGCAGGCCTCGGGAACGGCGATCATGATGCCCCTGCTCATGACCACCCTGATGACGGTCGTGCCGCCGCACGCCCGCGGCCGCATGATGGGACGGGTCAGCATCGTGATGTCTCTCGCCCCGGCGATCGGCCCGACGCTCTCGGGGTTCCTGCTCGACACGCTGAGCTGGCGCTGGATCTTCGGCATCGTCCTCCCGATCGCGCTCGTCGCTCTCACGGTCGGCGTGATGTGGATCCACAACCTCGGCTCGACCCGCCGCGCACCGCTCGATGTCCTGTCGATCGTCCTGTCCGCGTTCGGCTTCGGCGGGCTCGTGTTCGGGCTCAACCAGATCGGCGCCGCCGGCCATGGCGGCGAAGCCGATGCCGCACCCGCCGGTGGGCAGCTGCCGCTGATCCTAGCACTCACGATCGGGGTCCTCGCCCTCGCGGCCTTCGTCTGGCGCCAACTGCGGCTGCAGCGCTCCGACGAGGCCCTCCTCGACCTGCGGGTGTTCCGGTCGCTGAACTTCTCGCTCTCGGTCGCCCAGCTGGCCGTCATGTCGATGGCCTTCTTCGGTGTCATCACGCTCCTGCCGCTCTACATGCAGAACGTGCTCGGTCTGTCGGCGCTCGAGTCCGGACTCGTCGTCCTGCCGGGATCGCTCGCGATGGGCATCGCCGGGCCGTTCATCGGCCGTGTCTACGACCGGTGGGGAACGCGAGTCCTCCTCGTTCCGGGGGCCCTGCTCGTCACCGGCATCCTGTGGACCTTCACGACGCTCAGCGAGACGACCTCCATCTGGCAGCTGCTCGCCCTGCAGACGGTGCTCTCGCTCGGACTCGCGATGTCGTTCACGCCGCTGTTCACCGCGTCGCTCGGCTCGCTCCAGCCCCGGTTCTACTCATACGGCAGCGCGATCGTCTCGACGATGCAGCAGGTGGCGGGTGCGGCCGGCATCGCCCTGTTGATCACGGTCATGTCCGCGGCCGAGGCCGGAGCGGTGGACCCCGGGACGGCCGCCGCCGGCGCGGCGGGTGCTCGCGCGGCGTTCCTGGTCGCCGCCATCATCGCGTCGCCGCTGATCATCGGCGCACTCCTCATCCGCAAGCCGGCCGACAGCCCCGACGGGGCCCCGGCTCCGCACTGACGACCCTCCGATACGACGAAGCCGCCGCGTGCATCAGCACCGGCGGCTTCGTCGTGAGCCCGAGAGCGGGAGGCTCAGGACGTGGAGCAGCAGCCTCCGCCGCAGCACGAGGCGGCTTCGTCGTTCTTCAGCAGGTTCTTCTCGTCGGGAACCGGCTGCAGAGTCTGGGGCTGAGGAGTGGATGCTGTGGACATTCCGCCATCGTAACCCCGCTGCCGTCTCCCTGGACCATGCGTCGCCGGTGCTGTCAAGCGCGTCGAATCGGCGGCACCCAGCGCGTAGCGTCGCCGACATGAGCACACTCGATGGCAAGAGAATCGCATTCCTGGCAACCGACGGCTTCGAGGACAGCGAACTGACCTCGCCGTGGCAGGCCGTGTCGGACGCGGGCGCCACGGTCGTCCTCGTCGCCCCCGAGGCCGGCGAGATCACCGGCAAGAACGGTCACGCGCAGCGGGTTGACGTGGTCTCGGCGGACGCTTCCGCAGACGACTACGACGCGCTCGTCCTTCCGGGCGGCGTCGTCAACGCAGACAACCTGCGCCTGGACCCCAACGCCGTGGACTTCGCCCGTGAATTCTTCGAGCAGCACAAGCCGGTGGGTGCCATCTGTCACGCGGCGTGGATCCTCGCGGAGGCGGACGTGCTCTCGGGCCGCACGCTCACGAGCTTCCCGAGCCTGCGCACCGACCTCGTCAACGCCGGCGCGAACTGGGTCGACGAGGAGGTGGTCGTGGACCAGGGTCTCGTGTCGAGCCGCACCCCCGATGACCTGCCCGCGTTCAACGCGAAGGTGATCGAAGAGGTCGAGGAAGGGCAGCACGCCGGTCAGACGGTCTGACGCTGCGACTCGCGATCGCCCTCGGAGCTCATGCTCCGGGGGCGATCGCCACGCGGAGGAAGGTGCCGGACCGTGCGAGACCGATCGCCTCGTCCAGACGGTCCAGGGGCAACGGCGTCGACACGAGGTCGGCGAAGGGATAGCGCCGCGTACCGGGGCTGCGCATGAACGCCACCGCGGTCGCGAGGTCGACGGCCGCGCAGTCCGGCGCGGCGACGGTGAGCGCCGCGCGAGATCCATCGCGATGCCGCATCGTCGCACGCAGACCGCGCACCGTGGACCGCTCGGCGGTCACGGCGGCGCCGAACCGATGCGCACGCGAGCGGACGCGCGGGTCCGCCGAAGCGATCGACACCGCGGCACCACGCTCGGTCGCCATCGCGGCGAGGACGAGCGGATCCGCGCCAGCGCCCGACACCGTCAGCAGCACGTCCTCCAGATCGACGAGCTGCTCGACCTCGCGGAGCAGCCCGGCGACCCGGGCGACGACGCCGGGAACCGGGGCCAGGATGCAGGCGGGAAGGACCTCGCCCACGCGTACGATCGGGGTCCCGGCGGGCAGGTGCACGTGGGTCGCGAAGCCGCCGACCAGTTCGCGGTGCGCCGCGATGCGTTCGCGCGGGCGCGGTGCGCACACGACGCGCTCGCCGAGCTCCAGGGCGATGCCGTCTGCGGCGACGACGCGACCGCCCAGCGCGGCGACCCGCCCGACGAACTCCCGGCCGAGGACCGTGGGAGCCGGGCAGTCCTCGTCGCCGTCGGTGACGGCGAGGTCGTCCTCCGCGATGGTCGCGAGATCCACGCGCAGCAGCGCTTCGCCGGCGGCCAGGACGACGCCGGGCACGGCGATCGTCTCCTGCGGGCGGCCAGGCCCCATCCACGCACGCGCGATCGCCGCCGGTCTGAGCAGCACGTCCGTGGGTGCCGGGGTCGCCATTGCCATTCGCGCCCTCTCGCCCGTGGTGACCGGACAACTGTCGCAAACGGTGCTTTCTGGCGCGGCGGGGGCGCGCGTCGTTCGAGAGATGTTCACCGAACGGTGCGCGCCCCGTCGCCGGGGAGCCGCGGGTACGCTGGAATCCGGCGCCTGAGCGTCGGAGAGGACCCCCATGAGAATCGTCGACTCCGCCGATTGGCGCGACCGCCTCACCTACGAGACGCCCTATCGCGTCGCCGAGGTCATGCCCGGCGACGCCGCCCGTTGCGCGTCATGCCCCGCTGACGCCGCGCCCTACGATCGCGACGACCTGTGGGCGGTGAAGCACCGGCACCCGACGAACCATGGCGGGTACGTCCGCTTCTATTGCGAGGCCCACGTGCCCGAGCGCACGCAGCCCGTGGCCCCGGCCCTGCGGTCGGCGCCGGCCCGGCGCTCGACGCCCCGCCCCGCCGCTCCGCGCGCGCCCAAGGCACCCGCGGCATCCGATGTCGTCCGCGCCATGTGCCCCGACTGCTTCGTCGAGGTCTCGGCCGCCGGCGAATGCGGCCTGTGCGGCACGCGCGTCTGAGGCCGTGACCTTCCCGACCGCGCTCTGGTGCAGGTCACGCCGGGATGGCGCCCTCTGCACGCGCCCGCGGGGCCACGCCGGACTTCACAACCGTCAGGGCACGTCGCAGATGTGGTCTGACGTTGAGGCGGACCCGGCGGCGTGCCCCGGTGGCGGTTCGGCGGCTCAGCCGGCGCCGTTGCTGCCGAATGGATTCCCCGGGGGGCGAGCTCTGTGCCCGGTGTGCTCCGACTTCGTCGCGCTCGACAACGGTGCCGTCGTACCCCACGACACGTTCCGCGGCGCGGTCGACGGGGCCGAGGCTGCGAACCGCGCGGCGTGGTTCAACACCGTCGGCTGGAACTGACGACGCCGGATCAGTCAGTCGGCGGTGCTGTCGTCCCGCCACGGGAGGTTGAACTCCTCTTCGGGAACCTCGACATCGCCGACGTCATCCGGGCCGCCGGTACCGGGGCGCGCACGCACGAGGTCGTCGTCGACGCCGGCATCCGGGCTCGTGTCCGCGTCCTGCTGCTTCTCGCGGGTCTCGGTGTCGCTGGCCGGGCTGTAGCGCATGTCCTTGCGGACTGCCTCCGGTTCGGTCAGCGGCTCCTGATCGGTGGCGGGATCCTGCTCGCTCATGACGATTCTCCGTTCCCGGCGCCCGCGGCAGTCGCGTCGCCTCTCATCGACCGTAGGCAGTGGCGGAACCCGGGTCAGGCGCATTGACCGCGATCGCGGCGCATGCGATCATCGCGGTCTCCCGAGACAGCGAACGCCCCGTAGACCATGCTGGCGGCGGAAGCAAGCACAGGGTGCCGCGGCTCCGACGCGGCGACAGTGGGGGGATGAGACGAATCACGTACGCGGGCGACACGGTGATCACGACGGATGACGTTGCGGAGGCGCTGGTGGAGCTCACGGCGGCGGTCGCGAACAACGGCCGGGCTCAGGCGGTGCGGATCCCCATCGTCGTCGAGGAGAGCGGCCAGCACGACGAGGCCGAGCTCGTCATCGGCGTCGGCAACGACGTGCTGTCGGCGCCGGTGGAGTGGGACGAGGATGAGCCCGACTTCCGCGAGGGTGCCGACGAGTTGCGGGCGCACGAGAGCTTCCCCGGCCGGGCGGCTCCCGGCGATCACCTGTCGATCGTCGAGGATGCCGCGCCGGTGCAGTGGGACCCCGACCTCGAGGGCTTCCGCGAAGCCTGAGCGGCGCCGCAGCGCGCCGCGTGAACACCGATGCCTCGGCGGCTCCGATGATCCGGAACCGCCGAGGCATCTACGTGACGGGCGCTGGCTCAGCCCTGGGGCTTACGGTTCTCCGCGCTGACCATCCAGGCGAGCTGCTCGAGGCGCTCGAGGATCGAGTGCAGGATGTCGGCGGTCGTGGGGTCCTCGTCGTCGACCTCGTCGTGGACCTCGCGGCACGTGGCGACGACGGCCTCGAGGCGCGCGGTGATGAGATCGATGACCTCTGCTGTTTCGATCTCCCCCTGCGGGAACTCCGGCAGCGTCGTCGTCTCTGCGACGGTGTCACTGCGGCCGTCGGGCAGAGCGTGCAGCGCGCGCATCCGCTCGGCGACCGTGTCGGCGAACTCGCGAGCCGCCTCGATGATCTCGTCGAGCTGCAGGTGGGTGTCGCGGAAGTTCCGGCCCACGACGTTCCAGTGCGCCTGCTTGCCCTGGAGCGACAGCTCGATGAGGTCGACGAGCACCTTCTGGGTGTTCTCGCTGAGCTTCTGCGACGCGCGGAACCCGCTCTCGGCGTTCTGCTCGTCGGTCAGACCGGCGCCGGCGGCGCGGCGCTTGTTGCGCGTGGGGGTGGTGGTGTTCGTGGCCATGATGCCTCCTCGAGTCGAGATGTCATCCACGCTAGAGAGCGGCCGCGTGCGATGCCGACCGCTTGTCGGATGTCGCCGCTGCTGGTAACGCGGCGGCGTGGGGTGCGGGCCGCTGCCAGCACACGAGGGTCTCGAGCGAACGCGCGTAGGAGTTGTTCAGCTGCGTCGGTGCGCACGCGTTGATCTGCGCGAGCATCAGCGATCGAGCGATGATCGCGGCGCACGCCCGGTACACCTCGTCGACGAGTTCACGGCCGCACAGGACAGGCGCCGAGCGCGCCGCGGCCGCGGCGTCGACCAGCGCGGGGAAGCCGGCGTCGAGCATCCCGGCGACCGACCCGTGCTCGCGCAGGAACCACACGCTCATCCGCGAGTCTTCGATCACCTTGCCGGCGCGTGCCGCGTGCTCCTGGACCTCCAGTCGGGCACGGCGCGTCCGACCCACGACCTCCGCTTCGGCTTTCGGCTTGGCGGTGCCGCGGCGCAGGCGCATGCCGTGGGCGCGCAGCACGTCGGCGGTGCCGGGGATGAGCGACGAGCCCGACCGTTCCTCGACCTCGAGGAAGTCCGGGGCCGCCCACCCGATCAGCCAGCAACTCACATCGGCCGCCTGCAACCAGGCGACGCTTCCGCGATCGTCGATGCGGAGCGGAACGAGGCCGCTCGTCTGCCCCGTCGTGTCCATGTCGTCCGTCCCTCCCGCGGCGATCTCGGGCGCCGCCCCGTGCTCGCGTATGCGGCACCCCGGCCATGGTCGCGGCGGTCGCGGCGCCCTGGCGGCCGTTCCCTGCCGCTTGCGTGCGCGGGCGAGGTGCGTTGCGCGTCAGCGCCCGGTCTCTGCGTGGTCCCGCGGTGCATCTGCGTACGGGAAGAACGCCGTGACGATGAGCCCGCCGCCGTGTCGTGGAGCAAGCCGGAGGACGGCGTCGTGACGATCGAGCACCGAACGAACGATCGCCAAACCGAGCCCGTGCCCGTCCGCGGCGGTGCGGCGGAGGCGGAACAGCGGCTCGGTCAGCTTCCCGAGGACGCCGTAGGCGATCACCTCGCCCGTGTTCTCGACCTCGACCCACGACCCGCTCGCCGCCGTCCCGGTACGCACACGGATGTAGGCTCGCGCATCGTTGTGGCGTTGGGCGTTCTGCAGCAGGTTGTCGAGCACGAGGGCGACGAGCGCGCCCTCGGCACGCGTCGGCGAGGGGCCGAGCTCTCCGATGTACTCGAAGGCGGCCTCGGTGGCCGCGGCGCGGTGCAGCGCTTCGGCAGCCAGGTCGGCGAGGTCCACGTCGCCCAGGACGGCGGTGGTCGCCTCGAGCGTCGTGAGCATCAGCAGCGATTGCACGAGCTCGATGCTCCGATCGTTGTCGTGCCGCACGTTCGCGATGAGGTCGGCCGGCGCGATGGCCGTCGGGTGCGCCGCGGCGATGTCGAGGAGGGTCTTGGTCGCCGTCAAGGGAGTACGCAGCTCGTGCGCCGCATTGGCCGCGAATCGCGTGTGGGCCTCGAAGGCCCGCTGCAGCCGGTCGAGGGTGCGATCGAACGTGTCGGCCAGTTCCCAGATCTCATCCGGCGGGCCGTGCAGTCGGATCCGATGCGAGAGGTCGCCCTCGCCCGCACGGCGGGCGGCCTCGTTGATGCGGGACAAGGGGCGCAGCAGCCGCCCTGAGAGAACCCATCCCGACCAGGCGGCGAGCGCGGTGACGACGACCAGCGCGGCTCCCCCGCCTCGCAGGATGACCCCGGGCACATCGGCGGGGCTCGCGATGACGACGTCGTACACCAAGATCGAGGCGATGACGAGAGCGGTGGAGCCGAGAGCCACCAGCCCGAAGGCGATCATCGATCGGGCTCGGAACGTCCTCCGCCTCACGGGCCGTCGCCCGTCAGCCATTGCCGCCGCGCATGGCATCGGGTCGCCCGAGCTTCTTCCGAATAGTTGAGATGGGTCACGCGCACGGAGTTCGTGAACAGGATGCCGTTCTCGTCCCACGCTCTCTCGAGCAGCGTCTCGGCGCACGGCGGGTCGGCCTGCCCGTTCACCCAGACGGGCCTACACGTCGTCACCATGCTCCCCCCTGGCGCAACGCTCGACCCGACGTCGGATCCTCCTCTGCAATCAGCAACCGCATGCCGCACCTCCCGCCTCAGCGCATCACGCCACGCATAAAGGCGCGGTAAAAGTCGCGCGCACCCTCTCGTCGCAGCGTCGGCGCACCGCGACGCTGGCAAGATCGTCGGCATGACGATGTCGCTGGACGAGTGGGAGGCCGCTGTCGCCGACCTCTGGGCACGGTTCGAGGAACTCGATCGGCACGGCGGCGTGGAACGGATGCGGGTTCTCGCGACATCCTGCCCGGCGGCCGACGGCCGCGCGGCGTTCGAACTCGCCGGAATGTACGACTCGATGGGATTCGAGGCCGAAGCCGGAGCGCAGTACGAGCGCGCACTCGCCCACGGCTTGGACGATGCCCGCCACGCGCGGCTCGCCGTGCAGTACGGGTCGACGCTGCGCAACCTCGGGCGGCTCGACGAGGCGATCGCCGTACTCGAAAACGCCCCGACGCATGAGTCCACCGGTATCGCCCCGCGCATCGTGCTCGCCCTCGCCCTCCACAGCGCGGGGCGCAAGGACGAGGCGCTGCGGGTGGCGATCGAGGCGCAGGTCGACGCATTGCCGCGCTACCAGCGGTCGATGCGCGCGTACGCCGCCGCACTCACGCGGTGAAGCGGAGACCTCGGCGAACTGCGCGAAACCGGGACAGTTACTCCCGGCCCTCCTCGAGCGGGATGAGCATGCTGCGGAAGGGCCCGGGAGTCGCGTGCGCGTCCCAAATACGGTCGGCGACGTCGTCGATGCCGTTGGGCAGCTGCAGTCGGGGAATCGCTCCCGGAATGACGAGCTGCATGACCCGCACACCCTCGTTCTCAAGGGCGTCGTGGAGCATCTCGCCGTACGCGCTCTCCGCGGGGAAGGCGACGGAGGTTCCCGCGAAGCCGGCGCGTGCCTTCACCGATGTTCCTCCGTTGATCAGGATGATGCTGCCCTGGCCGGACTCCTGCATCGAGGGCAGCACCGCGCGGACGGCATGGATGAGGCCCAGCAGGGAGAACTGCACGGCCTCCAGCGCGAGTTCCGGAGTCAGATCGAGGACGGGCTTCAGGTAATCGCGAGACGGTAGCGGACTGTACTGCAGGACCGAGATGGGACCGAGGTCTGTTGCTGCACGGCCGAGCGCGTCCTCGAGCTCCGTGGGGACACGCACGTCTGCTGAGTAGCCCTGAGCCGTCACGCCCGCCGAGCCCAGCTCCGCCACCATGGCGTCGAGCTTCGATTCGTCGCGTGCGATCAGGGCGACCGAGAAGCCCTCGCGTCCGAAGCGACGCGCGACCGCCGCTCCCAGTCCCGGTCCGGCTCCGATGATGGCGATGACGGGCATGGTGAGCTCCTTCGTGCGGTGAGGTTACGGCGACTCTAGGCGGTGGTGAGCGGAGGAACGGTGCGATCTCGCGCCGTCGTCACACGTTGAAGCGGAACTCCACGACGTCACCGTCCTGCATGACGTAGTCCTTGCCCTCGAGGCGAGCCTTGCCCTTCGCGCGGGCCTCCGCGACCGAGCCGGTCGCGACGAGGTCGTCGAACGAGATGACCTCCGCCTTGATGAAGCCCTTCTCGAAGTCGGTGTGGATGACACCGGCGGCCTGCGGCGCCTTCCAGCCCTTGCCGATCGTCCAGGCTCGTGCTTCCTTGGGTCCCGCGGTCAGGTACGTCTGCAGGCCGAGCGTGTCGAAGCCGATCCGCGCCAGCTGATCGAGCCCCGACTCGTCCTGCCCGGTGGAGGCGAGGAGCTCCGCGGCTTCCTCCGGGTCGAGGTCGATGAGCTCAGACTCGATCTTCGCGTCGAGGAACACCGCCTGCGCGGGCGCCACGAGAGCCGCGAGCTCCGCCTTGCGGGCGTCGTCGGTGAGGACGGCCTCGTCGACGTTGAAGACGAAGATGAACGGCTTGGCCGTCAGCAGACCGAGCTCCTTGATGGGCTCGAGGTCGATCGACGAGCCCGACAGCAGCTCGCCGCGCTGCAGTGCGTCCTGAGCCGCCTTCGCCGCATCGAGCACGGAAGGATCGAGCTTCTTGCCGCGGACCTCCTTCTCGTAGCGGGTGATCGCCTTCTCGAGGGTCTGGAGGTCGGCGAGCTGCAGCTCGGCGTTGATCGTCTCCATGTCGTTCTGCGGGTTGACCGCGCCCTCGACGTGCACGACGTCGTCGTCGGCGAAGCCGCGGACCACCTGGGCGATCGCGTCAGCCTCGCGGATGTTCGCGAGGAACTGGTTGCCGAGGCCCTCGCCCTCCGAGGCGCCGCGGACGATACCGGCGATGTCGACGAACGAGACGGCGGCGGGCAGGATCCGCTCCGAGTGGAAGATGTCCGCCAGCACCTTCAGGCGGGGGTCGGGAAGGTTCACCACGCCGACATTGGGCTCGATGGTCGCGAACGGGTAGTTCGCCGCGAGCACCTGGTTCTTGGTCAGGGCGTTGAAGAGGGTCGACTTGCCGACGTTGGGCAGTCCTACGATTCCGATGGTGAGAGCCACGGGCATCGAGTCTACGTGGCCCCCATGCTGTCGCCCTCCGCAGCCGTACGTCCCCCGGCATCTGTCCTCGGCGGAACACGGCGCGCCTCCGCGCGAGCACAGCCGGTGCGAGCGACCCTGTTCCCGTGGCTTTGGACTTCACCGCGATCGACTTCGAGACGGCGAACTCCTCGAGCGCATCCGCCTGTTCGGTCGGACTCGTCCGCGTTCGCGACGGCCGCGTCGTCGCGTCGGACGGCTGGCTGATCCGGCCACCCGCCGGCCACGACCGCTTCTTCGACATCAACGTGTCGATCCATGGCATCACCGCGGCAGACGTCGCGAACGAGCCCGACTGGATCGCGCAGCTGCCGCGGCTGCTCGACTTCGTCGGCGACGACGTCCTCGTCGCGCACAACGCCGGGTTCGACATGGCTGTGCTGCGCCGAGCGTGCGAGGCGACGGATGCCGCGCTCCCGGCGTTCCGCTCAGTGTGCAGCGTTCAGTTGGCGCGAAAGACCTACGACCTCGACTCGTACCGGCTGCCCCTCGTCGCCGCGGCGGTCGGCTTCCTCGACTTCGCCCACCACGACGCCCTCGCCGACGCGCTCGCGTGCGCGCACATCGCGATCGACGCCGCGGGTCGCGCAGGCGCCCAGGACATCGTCGAGCTCGCCATGCTGCTCGGGGTTCGGGTCCCCGAGCACGAGCCCCTCGTCGCGTCGCTCCTCAGCCCAGCCTGACAGGCGTCCGGCCGCGGCGTCGCCCGATACGCGCTATCGGGCCGATGTCGGAGGTTCGTGGGAACATTCGAACATGTCTTCGAGTGCAGGGTTCGGCAGCGACGCGGATGCCGCCGCGCTGGCCGCGCTCGTCACCGATGCCGAGGGCGCGGTCGATGTGGTCCGCGCGGGTCAGATCCGCGAGGTGCGGGTGCTGGCCGCGGCGGGCCGACTCGCGCAGCAGCAAGCCGCGGGGGCCTCGGAGCGGGTGAAGAGCCACGAGATGGCGTTACGCGGGATCGCCGCGGAGCTCGCCGGGGTGTTCGCGGCGACCGATCGCACGCTGCAACGCCGGATCGACGAAGCACTGGACCTGGTCGAGAACTATCCGGCGACGATGGACGCGTGGGAGGCAGGACGCATCAGCCGCGGGCATGTCCGCGTGATCCAGGACACCGGGTGCGTCGTCCCGGCCGAGGCGAGGGGCCAGTTCGAGCGGGCGGCGATCGAGCGATGCGAGGGCGAAACGCCGAACCGAGTGCGGGATGCACTGGTGCATCTCGCGGAGCGGTTGCATCCGCGGTCGTTCAGCGAGCGGCATGAGGAAGCTGCGGCTCAGCGGTGCGTGCGGGTGCAGCCCGGGCCGGACGGGATGTCCGACCTGATTGCGACCTTGCCGACCGTGATCGCCGAAGGTGTCGTCGACCGGCTCACGCGACAGGCTCGGGAGATCATCAACGCCCGCCCGCACGCGGAGGCGGCGGAGGCCGCGGAAGCAGCAACGGATCCGGCAGTTGATCCGACGAAGGTGGCCGACACGGATGCCGCTGGCAGCGCTGGCGACGCCTCCGACCGTTCCGCCGACTCCCACGGGTCGTCGTTCGCCGCAGACACCCGCACGGTCGACCAGGTCCGCGCGGACGTGTTCGCCGACCTCCTCCTCGCCGGGGCTCCCTCGCTCGACCCCACGGCCGACGGCGACGGGAACGGTGCGCTCGGCGCGATCCGCGCGAAGGTGCAGGTCGTCGTGTCGGCGCTCACCCTGACCGGCGAAGACGACGGATCGGCCGACCTCGTGGGGCGCTCCCCCATCGACGCCGCCACCGCGCGAGAGCTCGCCGGCGACAACACCACCTGGGACCGGCTCCTCACCCACCCCGTCACCGGAACCGTGCTCGAATGCGACGCCTACCAGCCCACCGCAGCGATGAGACGGCTCCTGCGGGCGCGAGATCGGCACTGCCGATTCCCCGGATGCCGCCAACCCGCCGTCCGGTGCGAGATCGACCACACCCACGCCGCATCCGACGGCGGACCCACCCACGTCGGCAACCTCGCCCACCTCTGCAAACGCCACCACGACGTCAAACACCACACCCGATGGCGCGTCAAACAGCTCGCGGGCGGACTCCTCGTATGGACCTCACCGGCCGGGAGGGTCTACCGCGAAGACGCACCACCACCGCTCGTCGCGTTCACGACGGCCGACCCGCCACCGGGTCGTTCTCTCGACGACGGCGAAGCCCGCGCGCCCGGGGCGCCGCCGAGATCTGGATCGACCCGATCCCTCGCCGAGCCGTGGCCTGGCATGGTGACGGCACGGCCGCCGTCCGCGTCGCGCGACGACCAACCCCCGTTCTGACGCGGTGGGCGGCGTCGATGCCGCACAATCCTCGTCCGACTCGGCCGGTCCGCGACCGCGCCACCCCGCCCTCGACCGGGCCGTCATGTCTGCGTCTGAGCCGCCACGTCTGCGGCAAGAACCGCCCGTCCTCGGCCGAGCCAACCCGTCTGCGGGTCGGCGCGCCCGTTCGCGGGTCGAGCCATCGCGTCTCCGACCCGCCCGCGGCTGAACCGTTCCGCGTGGGTGCATACCGATGTCCGAGGCACGCGGCATCCTGAACTCATGGACGCATTCATCGTCGTCGTCGTGGTTCTCTGCGCTGCAGGCGCAGCCGCGGCGGGCTGGTTCGCAGGCACGGCCGCGACTGCCCGGCGCTCCGCCGCCGAGCTCGCCCACCTCGAGTCCCGCGCCGCCGTTGCCGAAGCCGAACGCGGCGCCCTCGCAGAGCAGCTCGAGCGCCAGCGCGAACTCCAGCGCGAGTTCGGCAGCCAGGCGCGGGCCGACCAGGCCGCGCGCGATGAGCGCGAACGTCGCGAACAGGCGGTCCTGCGGGCTCTCGCCCCCGTGCAGGAGTCGCTGCAGGCCATGCAGACGAAGGTCGAGCTGCTCGAGCGTGAGCGCAGCGAGCAGTTCGGGTCGCTCGCCGAGCAGCTCCGGCTCGGCCGCGAGACCGACGAGGCGCTCCGCGCGACCACCGAGTCGCTCGCCGGCGCCCTGCGGTCCAGCGCAGCCCGCGGTGTGTGGGGCGAGACGCAGCTGCGCCGCATCGTCGAGTCCGCCGGCCTCACGCGCTACGTCGACTTCGACCTTCAGGCCGCCGTCTCGTCCGACAGCGGCGCGGGTCGCCCCGACCTCGTGGTGCGCCTTGCCGGCGACAAGGCACTCGCGGTGGATGCCAAGGTGCCGCTCGAGGCCTACCTCGAGGCGAGCGCCATTCCCGTCACCGCACAGGGCGACGATGCGCGCCGCCGCAAGGCGCTCCTCGCCGCTCACGTGAAAGCCGTGCGCGCCCACGTCGACTCCCTGGCGAAGAAGGCCTACTGGGCGGGTCTGACGACGAGCCCGGAGTTCGTCGTGTGCTTCATCCCGAGCGAGTCGTTGCTGGCCGCAGCACTCGACGAAGACCCCGCGCTCCTGGACTATGCGTTCAGCCGCCGCGTCGCTCTCGCCTCACCGGTGAACCTGTGGGCGGTTCTCAAGACCGTCGCGTACACGTGGACGCAGCAGGACGTCTCGGACGAGGCGCGTCGCCTGTTCGAGCTCGGCAACGAGCTGTACCAGCGCCTCGGCAGCCTCGCCTCGCACGCCGGTGACCTGCGACGGGCGATCGAGCGCACCGTCGAGTCCTACAACAAGTTCGTCGGCACACTCGAGAGCCGCGTCCTGGTCACCGCTCGCAAGTTCCCCGGGATCGATGAGACGCGTCTCGATGCGGTCTCCGCGCCCGCGCCGATCGACACGGCGACGCGGATGACGACAGCGCCCGAGCTTCTCAGCGCCGACGTCGGAGAACTCCGCGACCGGATCGGGACGCGGAGTGACGACCTGTGATCCGCGGCTGTCAGGCCGGGAACATGTTCACCAGCGCGACGACCGCAGCCGACACCGCCAGGAACGCCCCGATCATCCACCATGCGCTGACCTGATGGCCCTCCGGGTGACGCCGGCGAAGCAGCACGTCGGGGCGACGTGCGGGGTCGATCGTCACCGCGATCTGGCCGGTCTGCGGACTGTTCGCTGTCATCGACATGGTTCTCCCGGGTGCTGACGTGAGGGTGGTCATCGCCGTTGATACCGACGCTATTCTGACAGACCCCGTCTGAGAGGCTCAGCGGTTGACACGCCGCCGTGTCGTGATAGTTACAACCGAGCTCAGAGCCACTTCGACGTCAGGTGCTCCGACGTGATGCGGCGGAGCGTGCCCGACGCGCCGCGCAGGACGACGCTCTCGGTGTAGACGAAGTCGCCCTCGCGGCGCACGCCGCCGACGAGCTCGCCGTTGGTGACGCCCGTCGCGACGAAGATCGTGTTCTTGCCGCGCACCAGGTCGTCCGCCTCGTAGACGTGCCCGTCCAACGAGAGCCCGGCGTCGATCCCACGCTGCTTCTCGTCGTCGTCGCGCGCCCACAGCCGCCCCTGGATGTGACCGCCGAGGGCCTTGATCGCGCACGCGGTGACGATGCCCTCCGGGCTGCCCCCGATGCCGACGCACATGTCGGTGCGGGCGTTGTGACGCGCAGCGTTGATCCCGCCGGCCACGTCGCCGTCGCTCATCAGTCGCGTTCCGGCGCCGGCCGCGCGGATCTCCTCGATCAGCTTCGCGTGGCGGGGACGATTGAGCACCGACACCACCAGCTCGTCGACCGGCTTACCGAGCGCCTTCGCGAGTCGGTGGATGTTCTCGGCGATCGGCAGCCGGATGTCGACGACACCGACGCCCGCGGGACCCGTGACGAGCTTGTCCATGTAGAACACCGCCGAGGCGTCGAGCATCGCGCCACGGTCGGCGACGGCGATGACGGACAGCGCGTTGTTACGTCCTTCAGCCGTCAGCGACGTGCCGTCGATGGGGTCGACCGCGATATCGGCCTGCGGGCCGCGACCCGTACCGACCTTCTCGCCGTTGAAGAGCATCGGCGCGGCATCCTTCTCGCCCTCACCGATGACGATCACGCCGTCGAAGTTGACCGTCGTGAGGAAGGCGCGCATCGCGTCGACGGCGGCGCCGTCGGCCAGTTCCTTCTGGCCGCGTCCGATGAAGGGAACGGAGCGGATGGCCGCCGCCTCGGTCGCCCGCACCAGTTCGAGAGCGAGGTTGCGGTCGGGATGCAGCGGACTCATGTCGGCGGTCAGACTCACCATGGCCTCAGCCTAGAGGCGCACCCGCCGCATCGACCGGGAGTTTCGCGCGGCCGACCATGAAGGAATCGCGATTCTTAATGAAACGTAAAGACGCCGTGCTCGACGTCACGGCGCGGAGACCGCGAGACGTTTCTCCGGCCCGGGCCGCAGACCTCGTGCGCGCCCTTCGATAAAGTGGGCTCGGTAACACCGCCGACTTGAGGAGCTGTCATGCCCATCGCCACCCCCGAACAGTACGCAGAGATGCTGGATCGAGCGAAGGCCGGCGGATTCGCCTACCCCGCGATCAACGCCGCCAGCTCGCAGTCGATCAACGCCGTCCTCCAGGGTCTGACCGAAGCCGGCTCCGACGGCATCATCCAGGTCACCACGGGCGGCGCGGACTACTTCGCCGGCCACACCGTCAAGGGCCGCGCGACCGGCGCGCTCGCGTTCGCGAAGTTCGCGCACGAGGTCGCCAAGAACTACCCCGTCACCGTGGCGCTGCACACCGACCACTGCCCGAAGCCGGCGCTCGACGACTTCCTGCTGCCGCTCATCTCGGCGTCCGAAGAAGCCGTCGCCGATGGCGGTCAGCCGATCTTCCAGTCGCACATGTGGGACGGCTCCGCCGTGCCCCTGTCCGAGAACATCGAGATCGCTCAGCAGCTCCTCCCCCGCATCAAGGCGATCCGCGCGATCCTCGAGGTCGAGATCGGCGTCGTGGGCGGCGAAGAGGACGGCGTCCAGCACGAGGGCTCGAACGACGCCCTGTACACCACGACCGGCGACGTCTCGCAGGTCGTCGACGCACTCGGCCTCGGTGACCAGGGTCGGTGGATCGCTGCTCTCACCTTCGGCAACGTCCACGGCGTCTACAAGCCCGGCAACGTCAAGCTCAAGCCTGAGCTGCTCGGCGAGATCCAGGCCGGCATCGCAGAGAAGTTCGGCACCGGCGAGAAGCCCCTCGACCTGGTCTTCCACGGCGGCAGCGGCTCGACCGACGAGGAGATCGCCCTCGCCGTCGCGAACGGCGTCGTCAAGATGAACATCGACACCGACACGCAGTACGCCTTCACGCGCTCCGTCGCCGGCTTCATGTTCCAGAACTACGACGGCGTCCTCAAGGTCGACGGCGAGGTGGGCAACAAGAAGGCCTACGACCCGCGCGCCTGGGGCAAGAAGGCCGAGTCGGCCATGGCCGCCCGCGTCGTCGAGGCCACCAAGCAGCTCGGCTCGTTCGGCCAGTCGCAGAGCTGACAACCAGCACAGTCGCAGAGCTGACAACCAGCACCGTCGCAGAGCTGACAACCAGCGTCGCGAAAGCGAAGGGCCCCGGGGAGGAATCCTCGGGGCCCTTCGCTATGTGCGTTTCGATCAGCGCGGGGCGGAGAAGCCCTGCATCACTCCCGGATCCGACAGCAGCGGTGCGGCGAGCAGGAGGCTCACGATCACGAAGGTCACGATCGCTCCGACCAGCGGAATCCACCACGACAGGCGCCGGTGCGAGAGCGACCACCATGACAGGCCCGCCGTCGTAAGCCATCCCACGCTGTAGAAGATCGCGGCGGCGATGCCCCAGGCCCGGCCGGCGGCGGGATCGGCGAGCGTCGCGTCGATACCCGCCATCTCCATCCAGGTCTCGGCGAAGCCGACGAAGTCGATGAGCTGCGGGATCGCACCGAGCAGGGTGATGAGACCGTACGCGAGCAGCGCGATGGTCACCACGCGGTCGGCCGTGCGCGTCGGTCGCGCGGCGGTCGTCGTCGGGCGCGGCGACGGCAGCCGTGTCGACGCACCGTTCGCGGCAGCCGAGGAATGGGGCGTAGGGGGAACAGCGGTGTCGACGACATCCGGATGCGGCGCCGTGCCGCCCCCGAGCGCGGCGATGCGCGCCCGCTGCTCTTCGGGTGTCGCGTACTCGCCGTACTGCGGGCGCGGCCGCTGCTCCTGCTCGCTCACGCGCGTCCCCGTCCGCCGCGGGCGCGCGCATCTTGCGCACCGGACGCGTCCGTACGCAGCTCCTTCGGCAGCGAGAACATGAGGTCCTCCTCGGCGGTGCGCACTTCGTCGACATCCCCGTAGCCAGCATCGGCGAGGCTCGCCAGCACCTGCTGCACCAGCACCTCCGGCACCGACGCACCGCTCGTGACGCCGACCGTGCGAACGCCCTCGAGCCATTCCTGCCGGATCTCGTCGGCGTAGTCGACGCGGTAGGCAGCCCGAGCGCCGTATTCGAGCGCGACCTCGACGAGTCGCACGCTGTTCGAGGAGTTCGCCGATCCGACCACGATGACGAGGTCGGTCTCCGCGGCGATCTTCTTGATCGCCACCTGGCGGTTCTGGGTGGCGTAGCAGATGTCGTCCGACGGCGGGTCCTGCAGCTCGGGGAACCGCACGCGCAGCCGCCGGACGGTCTCCATCGTCTCGTCGACCGACAGCGTCGTCTGCGACAGCCACACGACTCGCGACGGGTCGCGGACCTCGACGACATCCGCGTGCTCGGGAGAGGTGACGATCGTGATGTGCTCGGGAGCCTCGCCCGCCGTGCCCTCGACCTCTTCGTGGCCCTCGTGGCCGATCAGGAGGATCTCCCGCTCGTCGCGCGCGAACCGGACCGCCTCGCGGTGCACCTTCGTCACGAGCGGGCACGTCGCGTCGATCGCCTGAAGGCCGCGATCGGATGCCGCCGCGACGACGGCCGGCGACACACCATGGGCACTGAAGACGACGTGCGCGCCCGCGGGCACGGCATCCACCTCGTCCACGAACACGGCGCCGCGCTCCTCGAGCTCGCGCACCACGTGGATGTTGTGGACGATCTGCTTGCGGACGTAGACGGGGGCACCGAAGCGCTCGAGCGCCTTCTCCACCGCGACCACGGCACGGTCGACGCCGGCGCAGTAACCGCGCGGGGCGGCGAGAAGCACCCGCTTGGCGGCGCCTACCGGGATATCCTGGAGACGGCCGTGACGCCCCGGCACGCGGGGTACGGGCAGCCGGACGGCGGGTGTGCTCACTCCTCGATTCTACGAGGCGCACCCCGCGACCCGCTCGGAACCGGCCGTGAGGAGACCCATGCCGTCGTTCGAGGCCGCCCCCGGTCAGACACCGCCGCCCGACGCCGTGCACCCCCGGGAGTCGTCTCCGCAGACGCCGACCTCGATCTCGCGACTGAACGAGACCATCCGCGACTTCGTCCAGCGCTGGAACGCCGTCTGGGTCGAGGGCGAGATCACGTCGTGGAACCTGCGCGGCGGCCACGTCTTCGGCCGGCTCAAGGACGCCGAGGCGGATGCCGCGCTGTCGTTCCGCCTGTGGTCGAGCACGCTGCAGCGCTTGGGCGCGAGCCCGCAGGTCGGCGACCGCGTCGTCGCTTGCGTGAAGAGCGACTACTTCGTGAAGTCGGGCGACTTCTCCTTCACGGTCTCGGCGATGCGGCCCACGGGGCTCGGCGATCAGCTGGTGCAGCTCGAACGGCTGCGCGCCCGACTGCGGGCCGAAGGGTTGTTCGACGCGTCGCGCAAGAAGCCGCTGCCCTTCCTCCCCCACACCATCGGCCTCATCACGGGAGAACGCAGCGACGCCGAGCGTGACGTGCACCGCAACGCGGAGCTGCGCTGGCCCCACGTCGCCTTCCGCACGGTCCACGCAGCGGTGCAAGGCGATCGCTGCGTCCCCGAGACGATCGCCGCGCTGCGCACCCTCGACGCCGACCCCGACGTCGACGTCATCGTCATCGCCCGGGGCGGTGGCGACCCGCAGACCCTGCTCGGTTTCAGCGACGAGCGGCTGCTGCGAGCGGTCGCCGAGGCGACGACACCGGTCGTGTCGGCGATCGGGCACGAGAACGACCATCCGCTGCTCGACGATGTCGCGGATCTGCGCGCCTCGACACCGACTGATGCCGCCAAACGCGTCGTCCCCGACGTCTCGGAGCAGCGGGCCCTCGTCGAGCAGCTGCGCAGCCGTGCGCGCACCCGGCTGACGCAGCGTGTCGGCCATGACCTCGCCCAACTCGAGCAACTCCGGTCGCGGCCCGTCCTGCGCAATCCCGAGTCGCTGATGACGACGCGCGCGCACGAGCTCCACCTCCTCACCGCCCGCGGCCGCGATGTGGTGACCCGCCGCGTCGACACCGCGTCGCACGAGGTGGCGCGCCTGCGAGCTTCGCTGCGCGCCCTCTCCCCCGGCGCCACGCTGGATCGGGGCTACGCGATCGCCCATCTGGATGGCGGCGTCATCGTCCGCGATGCGGCGCAGGCCGCCGCCGGCGCGCGCGTCGTGGTCACCGTGGCGCGCGGTTCGTTCGGGGCGCACTCCGACGGTGAGATCGCCGAGGATGCCGTCGCCCCCGGGGCAGACGCCGGCGGCACGGTCACGTCGGCCGACCCGTCCTAGGATGGGAGACATGACTTCGCCGGCCGATGGGCTTCCCGCCGACGTCGCGACCCTCAGCTTCGAGCAGGCTCGGGACGAGCTCGTGCGCGTCGTCGCCGAGCTCGAGCAGGGCGCCCCGACGCTCGAGCACTCGCTCGAGCTGTGGACCCGCGGCGAGGCGCTCGCCGCCCGCTGCGAGGAATGGCTCCTCGGCGCGAAGCGGCGACTCGACGAGGCCCGCACCGGCGCCACGGGCGACGCGTGATGGCCAAAGGTCCGCGGATCGTCGCCGAGCTCGGGCGCCCCGAGACCCCCGACGAGACAGCCGCACGCAAAGCCGCCTCCTCCCGCGTCTACCGGTCGAGCCAGACCGCGCGCAACCTCATCGCCGCGCTCATCGTGACCATCGCCGTGGTGGCGGTGATCGTGTTCGGTGTGCCCCGCGGCTCGGTCCCGGAGCGTCCCGCCATCGACGTCGCCGCCGTCGCCGCGGATGTCGGCCCCGCGATCGGGCGCGACCTGGTCGTACCCGATGTGCCCGACGCCTGGCGCGTCAACAAGGCCGAGCTCGCCGGCGATGACGTGCGCACGTGGGAGGTCGTCTACGCCCCCGAGAGCGGGTACGTCAACGTTCAGCAGGGCTTCGACGCCGATGCCGGTTGGGCGTCGCGACAGATCAGCGGCGCCCGCGCGACCACGGTCGAGCGGCTCGGGGATGTCGACTGGGACGTCTTCGAGATCAACGATCCCGCCCGCTTCGGCAACATCTCGTACGCCCTGTCCACGACCGCGGGCACCGACACGATCCTCGTGTACGGCGGGGGCGCCGTCGACGCCGAGACCGTTCGCGACGCAGCGCGTGGGCTCGCACCGCAGATAGCCGACCTGCAGAAGGAGACACGATGACCTCTACGGCCGAAAACACCGCGGTTCCCACTCCCCAGGAGGCGTGGGACGAGATGCGCGCGGGGAACATCCGCTTCGTCGAGGGCACCCCTCGCCATCCGCGTCAGGACGTCGAGCGCCGTCACGAGATCGCCGGATTGCAGACGCCGCGCGCCGCGCTGTTCGGCTGCTCCGACTCCCGACTGGCCGCGGAGATCATCTTCGACGAAGGTCTGGGCGACCTCTTCGTCATCCGCAATGCCGGCCAGGTCATCTCCGACTCCGTCGTCGGCAGCCTCGAGTACGCGGTCGCGGTGCTCAACGTCCCGCTCATCGTCGTGCTCGGCCACGATGCCTGCGGCGCCGTGCGCGCCGCGATCGACAGCACCGGCGTCGACGCACCGCCGCTCCCGCCCCTCATCTGGCGGCAGATCGCGCCCATCGTCCCCGCCGTGCGTCGCGTCCTGCGCGCCGGAGCCGCGGACGGCGTCACCGCCGAGACGGTCGACGCCGAGACCGTCGGACGTGAGCACCTGCGCGAGACGGTCGGGCAGCTCCTGCACGCCTCGGAGCTCATCAGCACCGCCGTGGCCGAAGGGCGCGTCGCGATCATCGGCGCGAACTATCGACTGGCCGAGGGCGCCGCGGTGCCCGACATCATCCTCGGCGACGTCCACGACGCCGCCGCATCCTGACCACGAACAACCGAGAGAGGAACGACGACGTGACCGACATCGAGTACCGCATCGAACACGACACCATGGGAGAGGTGCGCGTCCCGAAGGACGCCCTGTACGCGGCGCAGACCCAGCGGGCCGTCGAGAACTTCCCGATCTCGGGGTCGGGCCTCGAGTCGTCTCAGATCGCCGCCCTCGCGCGCATCAAGAAGGCGGCCGCCCTCGCGAACAAGGAACTCGGCACACTCGACGCCGCGATCGCCGACGCGATCGCCGCCGCCGCTGACGAGGTCGTCACCGGTCGCCACGACGCGCACTTCCCGGTCGACACTTACCAGACCGGCTCGGGCACGTCGTCGAACATGAACATGAATGAGGTGCTCGCGACGCTCGCGACCCGCACCCTCGGCTCGACCGTCCACCCGAACGACCACGTCAACGCGTCGCAGTCGTCGAACGACGTCTTCCCCACGTCGGTGCACATCGCCGTCACGCAGGCCCTGATCGACGACCTCATCCCCTCCCTCGACCACCTCGCGGTGGCTCTCGAGGAGAAGGCGGAGCTGTGGAAGGACGTCGTGAAGTCCGGCCGCACCCACCTCATGGACGCCACGCCCGTCACCCTCGGACAGGAGTTCGGCGGCTACGCCCGCCAGATGCGCCTGGGCATCGAGCGCGTGCAGTCGGTGCTCCCCCGTGTCGGCGAGGTCCCGCTCGGGGGCACCGCCGTCGGCACCGGCATCAATACGCCCCTCGGATTCCCGCAGAAGGTCATCGAGCTGCTCGCCGCCGAGACCGAGCTGCCGATCACCGAGGCCAAGGACCACTTCGAGGCGCAGGCCAACCGCGACGGTCTCGTCGAGGCATCCGGCGCGCTGCGCACGATCGCGGTGTCGCTGACGAAGATCAACAACGACATCCGCTGGATGGGCTCGGGCCCGAACACCGGTCTCGGCGAGCTCCACATCCCCGACCTGCAGCCCGGGTCGTCGATCATGCCGGGCAAGGTCAACCCGGTCGTCCCCGAGGCCGTCCTCATGGTGTCGGCGCGGGTCATCGGCAACGACGCCACCGTCGCGTGGGCAGGGGCTTCCGGCTCGTTCGAGCTGAACGTCGCGATCCCCGTCATGGGCACCGCGCTGCTCGAGTCGATCCGTCTGCTCTCGAACGCCGTGCGCGTTCTCGCCGACAAGACCATCGCCGGCCTCGAAGCCAACGTCGAGCGCGCGGCGGCCTTCGCCGGGATGTCGCCGTCGATCGTCACGCCGCTGAACAAGCTGATCGGCTACGAGGCAGCGGCCAAGATCGCCAAGCACGCCGTCGCCGAGGGCATCACGGTGCGCGAGGCCGTCATCGCGCTCGGGTACGTCGAGCGCGGCGAGCTCACCGAGGCGCAGCTCGACGAGAAGCTCGACCTGCTGTCGATGACCCACGCCGGCTGATAATCGGAGAGTGAGTCCGTCGCGCTCAGAAGCCCGGCGCGCACGCATCCTGGGATCCCTCCTGGCTGTCGTGTGCGCCGGCTTCGTCGTCGCCGCGATCGCGACGCTGATCGTCTTCCTGCTCTCGGGCGCCACTCCGCCGTGGCCGGCGATCCTGGTGTTCGCGGTCGCGGGTCTGGGGACCCTGATCACCCTCTGGGCGGTCGGATGGCCCCTGCTGGCGACCCCGCCGCGCGATGCCGCGGCGCAGGACGCGTCCGACGCGGCCGTCGAGGCGCAGCGCCGGCTGCTCGACGACGTGCGGCACGAACTCAAGACGCCGATCGCGATCGTGCGCGGCCACCTCGAGCTGATGGATGCGGCGGACAGCGCGGATGTCGAGACGGTCCGACAGATCGCGACGGCCGAACTCGACCGCATGACGCGGCTCATCGGCGACATCGATCTGCTCGCCTCCGTCGACGGGGCGCGCTTCGCCACCGACGACGTCGACCTCGAGACCCTGACGCAGCGGGTCGCCGATCTCGTCACCGTCATCCCGGGCCACGACTGGGCCGTCGAGACGACGCAGCGCGCGGTCGTGACCGGTGACCCCGACCGCCTGCTGCAGGCGTGGCTTCAGCTCGCCGACAACGCCGCCAAGCACACGCCGGTGGGCACCGCGATCGAGCTCGGCAGCGGTGTCTATGCCGGAAGTGCGCACCTGTGGGTTCGCGATCACGGACCGGGCATCCCGCCGGCGGCACGCCACCGCATCTTCCGGCGCTTCGATCGCGGCGGCCGGCGTCGTTCGGCTGGCGGGTCGGGTCTCGGCCTGGCGATCGTGGACGCCATCGCGAAGGGCCACGGCGGTTCCTGCCGCGTCGCCGACACTCCCGGGGGCGGCGCGACCTTCACGATCGAGATCCCCCTTCGGTCGGCGCAGCGGCTTCCCGCCCCCGTCCGCGCCGACGAGGTCGTCCTCCAACGCAAGGAGATCGGATGAGACGCATCCTGCTCGTCGACGACGAACCCCACATCATCAGCCTGCTCGAACGCGCCTTGCGCTCCGAGGGCCTCGAGCCCGTCGCAGCCGAAGACGGCGAGACCGCGCTCGAGATCCTCGCGGACGAGCAGATCGACCTCGTCGTGCTCGACGTCGGCCTGCCCGGAATCGACGGGTTCGACGTGCTGCGGCAGATCCGGGAGAACGGATCGGCGATCCCGGTGGTGATGCTGACCGCGCGCAGCGGGACCAGCGACACGGTCGAGGCGCTCGACGCGGGCGCGAGCGACTACGTCCCGAAACCGTTCGTCGTCGCCGAGCTGCTCGCCCGCATCCGCTCGCGCCTGCGCGAGAGCACCGCTCCGGCGACCAGCGTGGCCCACGACGGCGTGAGCCTCGACATGCTCACGCGTCGCGCCAGCATCGACGGGCGCGAGATCGACCTCTCGGCACGTGAGTTCGCCCTCGCGGAGCAGTTCCTGCGCCACCCCGGCGAGATCCTCAGCCGTGAGACGCTGCTGCGCCAGGTGTGGGGCCTGGACTTCGATCCGGGATCGAACGTCGTCGACGTCTACGTGCGGTACCTCCGCGGCAAGGTCGGCGCCCGTCGGATCGCCACCGTCCGCGGCGAGGGCTACCGCTGGGAGGCGTGAGGTCGGCGCCGCATCGCGACGGCGCCGACCCCGCCGCGCTCAGCTGAGTTCGCCCGCCTCCAGCAGATCCGTCACCAGCGCCGCGATGGCGGAACGCTCGGAGCGCGTCAGCGTCACGTGGGCGAAGAGGCCGTGGCCCTTGAGGGTCTCGATGACCGAGGCGATGCCGTCGTGGCGCCCGACCCGGAGATTGTCCCGCTGTCCCACATCGTGCGTGAGCACGACCCGCGAGTTCTGTCCGATGCGACTGAGCACCGTCAACAGGACGTTCCGTTCGAGCGACTGCGCTTCGTCGACGATCACGAAGGCATCGTGCAGCGACCGGCCTCGGATGTGCGTCAGCGGGAGCACCTCGAGCAGCCCGCGGGCGATGATCTCTTCGACCACGTTGCTGGAGACGACCGAGCCGAGCGTGTCGAAGATCGCCTGACCCCAGGGGTTCATCTTCTCCTGGGCGTCGCCGGGCAGGTAGCCGAGCTCCTGTCCACCGACGGCGAACAGCGGCCGGAAGACGATGATCTTCTTCTGCTGCTGCCGCTCGAGCACCGACTCGAGGGCGGCGCACAGCGCGAGGGCCGACTTGCCCGTGCCGGCGCGGCCGCCCAGCGAGACGATGCCCACCTCCGGATCGAGGAGGAGGTCGATCGCGATGCGCTGCTCGGCGGATCGCCCGTGGAGCCCGAAGACGTCGCGGTCGCCGCGCACGAGGCGGAACGACCCCTCGCCCGTCACGCGGCCCAGCGCGGAGCCGCGCTCGGAGTGGATAACGAGCCCGGTGTTCACCGGCATCCCGATCACCTGGTCGCTCGCGGCGATCTCGGTCTCGTACAGGTCGCTCATCTCATCGCCGGACAGGTCGACGTCGGCGATGCCGGTCCACCCCGAGTCCACCGCCTGTTCGGCGAGGTACTCCTCTGCCGAGATGCCCAGCGACGCCGCCTTCACCCGCATCGGCAGGTCCTTCGACACGACCGTCACCGGCTGACCCTCGTGAGCGAGATGCATCGCGACAGCGAGGATCCGGGTGTCGTTGTCGCCCAGACGCATCCCCGCCGGCAGCACCGACGGGTCGGTGTTGGTGAGCTCGACGCGCAAGGTCCCGCCCTCACCCACGGGCACCGGGAAGTCGAGGCGACCGTGCTCGACGCGCAGATCGTCGAGGTGGCGCAGCGCCTGACGGGCGAAGTAGCCGATCTCGGGGTCGTGGCGCTTGCCCTCGAGCTCGGTGACCACCACGACCGGGATGACGACGGAATGCTCGGCGAACCGGAACAGCGCCCGGGGATCGCTCAGCAGCACGGACGTGTCCAGGACGTAGGTGCGCAGCTCCTGGTCGGAGGCGTCACCTCCGCCGTGGATGACGCGACGCTGCTGCTCAGTTGCTCGTGCGGCCACAACCCACTCCCCGCCTCGGGTGTCTCACCCGATTTCCCGAGTCGACCGTGGGTCACGAGTCGTGATCGGCCGACTCGAACGGGCACCGTGCCCGTTGCGATGACAGTACGACCGGGTGACGACCGGTTGCGAACGCGACACGCCGACGATCGTTTCGCCCGGGTGAACTCTTGGGTGTCAGCTGCCGAAGCGGCGATCACGCGATGCGAAATCGCGGATCGCGCGGAGGAAGTCCACTTCACGCAGATCAGGGCCGAGCGCCTCGACGAAGTAGAACTCGCTGTGCGCCGACTGCCAGAGCAGGAAGTCGCTCAGGCGCTGCTCTCCCGAGGTGCGGATCACCAGATCCGGGTCGGCCTGCCCACCCGTGTAGAGATGCTCGCCGATCTGCTCCGGCGTGAGGCTCTCAGCGAGCTCTTCGAGCGTGCCGCCGTGCTCGTGGTGGGCCGCGATGATGCTCCGGACGGCGTCGACGATCTCGCCGCGACCGCCGTAGCCCACCGCGAGGTTGACGTGCAGGCCGGTGTTGCCGGCTGTACTCTCCTGTGCCTTCGACAGCACCCGGGTGAGGTCCTCGGGCAGCTGCGCCGCCCGCCCCACATGCTGCACGCGCCACCCGGGCTCGCTCGCGAGCGTCTCGGCCAACTCCGCGATGATCTCGAGCAGGTCGGCCAGCTCACGAGAGTCGCGCTTGGCCAGGTTGTCGTGCGAGAGCAGGTAGAGCGAGACGACCCGGATGCCGAGTTCGTCGCACCATCGCAGGAACTCGTGCATCTTCGCCGCGCCCGCCCGGTGGCCTTCTGCGGGGGTGGGGTACCCGGCTTGCCTTGCCCATCGGCGGTTGCCGTCGATCATCATGGCGACGTGATGCGGAACGACCTCGGGCGTCAGATGCCGGCGCAGGCGGGACGCATACAGTCGATAGAGGGGGCCTCTCCCCTGGTTCGCAGCCACTCCCCTACGCTACCGCCCGCCCCCATGTGACCGGGGGCATATGGTCCGGCGTACGCTCGTCCTGTGAACCGACCCGCACCTGACGAGGGCGCCGAGATGCCGCAGCTGCCACTCCTCGACGCCGCCGCTGCCAGCGCTCAGGTGGAGCTCCGGCCTTCCTGGCGCGGCTGGATCCATGCCGCGACCTTCCCTGTGGCCATCGCGGCCGGCATCGTGCTCATCGTGCTCGCCGAGGGGACGCCCGCGAAATGGGCGAGCGCCGTGTTCATGACGACATCCCTCCTGCTCTTCGGCAACTCCGCTCTGTACCACCGCTTCGACTGGCAGCCGCGCACGAAGGCGATCCTCAAGCGCATCGACCACGCGAACATCCTGCTGCTGATCGCCGGCACCTATACCCCGCTGGCGGTCCTGGCGCTGCCGACGAACCAGTCCGTGGTGCTGCTCTCGCTCGTCTGGGGCGGCGCGATCGCGGGCATCTTCTTCCGCGTGTTCTGGATCAACGCACCCCGCTGGCTCTACGTGGCGCTGTATCTCCTGCTCGGCTGGGCCGCGGTGATGTACATGGTGCCGCTCTATCAGGCGAACGCGGCGATGATGGTGCTCGTCATCATCGGCGGCCTGCTCTACACCGGCGGCGCGATCGTCTACGCGCTCAAGAAGCCGAACCCGTGGCCGGGCCACTTCGGCTTCCACGAGATCTTCCACGTGTGCACGGTCCTGGCCTTCCTGTGCCACTGGACCGCGAGCCTGCTCATCGCGCTGTCTCCGGCGTATCACGCCGGCTGATCAGCGGGACTCGTCGTCCCCGCGGCGGTCGGAGGCCAGCTCCTCCTCGTCGAGCTGCTCACGGACCTCTGCGCGGTAGCGACCGCGTCGGACGCGCCGCAGCATGTCGAGCAGGAGCAGCACGACAGCGATCGTGAGCACCACGATCGCACCGAACCCCCAGGGTCCCGGGGTGACCGAGGTCGGGTCGACCGTGATCTCGGGTATCGGTGTCGCCGCCGACGTGAGCCACAGGAGGGAGTGCATGGGGTCCTCGATCCGCGCCCGAAGCGCTTAGCCTGGAACTCCCAGCCTAATCCCGCCGAACCGCTCCGGAGACCGACGCCATGTCCACGCAGCTCAAGCTCGACAACCGCTACGGTCGGACGCGTGACCGGCGGTCCCGGCGCATCGCGATCGCGAGCGCGGGGGTCGTGGGAGCGGCGCTGCTCGCACTGGTCGCCTGGACCACCGTCAGCAGCGCCCTCGGCTCGGTCGACACCGACGCGACCGGGTTCGAAGTGGTGGACGAGCATGAAGTGGTCGTGTCGTTCCAGGTCAGCGGTGCAGCGGACAAGCCCCTCGCTTGTGCGCTGGAGGCGCAGGACACCGAGCACGGGGTGGTCGGCTGGCGCATCGTGGAGTATCCGGCCGACGGAGGGCTGCGACGGGCCTTCACCGAGACGATCCCCACGACCGCCCTCGCGACCAACGGTTTGGTCACCTCCTGCTGGATCCCGTAGTCTGGGTCTTTCTTGTGCGCCCCGGCCCGATGCCGGGGCGTTCGCCATAGGCGGCCCGATGCCGCGCCAGTGCAAGGAGATCCCATGTCGAACGACGCTCCCGTCACCTTCCTCACCCAGGATGCCTACGATCGTCTCGTCGCCGAGCTCGAGCACCTGTCGACGACCGGCCGCGAAGAGATCGCCAAGCGCATCGAGGCCGCCCGCGAGGAGGGCGACCTGAAGGAGAACGGCGGCTACCACGCGGCGAAGGACGAACAGGGCAAGCAGGAGGCGCGTATCCGCACCCTCCAGCAGCTGCTGAAGGACGCCACCGTCGGCGAGGCGCCCGAATCCGACGGCACCGTGCTGTCGGGCACCGTCGTGACCGCCCTGGTGGCCGGCGGCGAAGAGGTGTTCCTGCTCGGCAGTCGCGAGATCGCGGCGGGCTCCGAGCTCGACGTCTACAGCGAGGCCTCGCCCCTGGGCGCCGCCATCCTCGGCCTCAAGGAGGGCGACAAGACCTCCTACACCGCCCCGAACGGTCGCGACATCAGCGTCGAGATCGTCAAGGTCGAGACGTACTCGGGTCAGTGACCCGGCGCTTCGCGCCGGCCGTCGTCAATCCGAGACGACGGTCGGCGCGAAGCCGGCATCCTCGAGGATCGTGATGACCTGCGCGCGGTGCTCCTGACCGCGTGTCTCGACACTCAGCTGGAGGATCACCTCGCTGATCTGCAGGCCCTGGCCGTGACGGGTGTGCAGCACCTCGATCACGTTGGCGCCGGCGACCGAGAGCAGGTCGGAGACGCGCGCGAGCTGGCCGGGTCGGTCCGGCAACGGGATCTGCAGGGTCATGTAGCGCCCGGATGCCGCGAGCCCATGCGCCACCACCCGCTGCAGCAGCAGGGGGTCGATGTTGCCGCCCGAGAGCACCGCGACGGTCGGTCCCGTCGCGCGCACCTTGCCGGCGAGGATCGCCGCGACCCCGGCCGCACCGGCGGGCTCGACGACCTGCTTGGCGCGCTCGAGCAGCACGAGCAGCGCGCGCGCGATGTCGTCGTCCGAGACCGTCACCACCTCGTCGACGAGTTCGCGGATGACCCGGAACGGCTCGTCGCCCGGGCGCCCGACCGCGATGCCGTCGGCGATCGTCGGCGTGGTCTCGACGGCGAGCGGCTCACCGGCTGCGAGCGAAGACGGGTAGGCCGCGGCGTTGGCCGCCTGCACTCCGATCACGCGGACGGTCCGCCCGGCCACCGCCGCCCGGGCCTTGACGGCGGCGGCGACGCCCGCGATGAGGCCCCCGCCGCCGATCGGGATGATGAGCGTCTCGATGTCGGGCACCTGATCGACGACCTCCAGCCCGAGCGTGCCCTGGCCGGTGATCACGTCGGGGTGATCGAACGGGTGGATGAGGACGGCACCGGTGCGCTCGGCGAACTCCGCGGCCAGGCGCAGCGGCGTCTCGACGGTCGCCCCCTCGAGCACGACGTCGGCGCCGTATCCGCGGGTCGCGAGCAGCTTCGGCACGGGCACCCCGAGCGGCATGAAGATCGTCGCCGGGATCCCGAGCTTCTGCGCGGCAAGCGCCACACCCTGCGCGTGGTTGCCTGCGGAGGCCGCCACGACTCCGCGAGCGCGCTCCTCCGCCGTCAGGCGCGACAAGCGGTACGTCGCGCCGCGGATCTTGAACGAGCCGGTCCGCTGCAGGTTCTCGAGCTTGAGATGCACGGGGACGCCGAGGAGATCCGAGAGGTGCTCGGAGTACTCCATCGGCGTGCAGGTCACGACGCCGTGCAGGACCGCCGCGGCATCCTCGAGGTCGGCCGGGGTGGGTCCGGTCATGCGTTCTTCCTCCGGTCTCTGGGCACGGTGCTCCAGATCATCTCGTCGGGTCGCGGCACGACGCCCGTCTCCCACGAGCGCCGCGACACGTAGAGCACGACGACGTTGACGAACGCGGCGAGGGGCACCGCGAACAGGGCGCCGGGGATGCCGGCGATCATGGCGCCGCCGGCGACGACGATGACGACGGCGAGGGGATGCACCTTCACCGCCGATCCCATGAGCAGCGGCTGCAGGATGTGCCCCTCGACCTGCTGCACACCGAGGACGACGACGAGCATCCACAGCGCGATCCACGGACCGTTGTAGACGAGCGCGAGGAAGACGGCGAGGGCACCCGTGACGACGGCGCCGACGAACGGGATGAACGCCCCGAGGAACACCAGGACGGCGATCGGCGCCGCCAGGGGTACGCCGAGGAACAGCGCCCCGAGGCCGATCCCCGTGGCGTCGATGGTCGCGACGAGCAACTGCGTCCGCGCATAGGTGACGACGGTGCGCCAGCCGGTGCGTCCCGCGCCGTCGACGGCGGGACGCGCCTGCCGGGGGAACAGACGCACCACCCAGCGCCAGATCCGGCCACCGTCGGCCAGCAGGCACAGCAAGATGAAGAGTACGAGCAGCGCTCCCGTGACGACGTGCCCCACGGTCGAGCCGATCGCGAGCGCGCCCGACCAGAGAAGCGATGCCTGCTGCTCGAGGAACGACCAGCCCTGCACGAGCAGATCGTCGATCTCAGCCGATGTCAGGTCGAGCGGACCGTCGATGAGGTACTGCCGCAGCTGCTCCACAGCCTCCACGGTGCGTTCACGCACCGACCCGGACTGCTGCGTGATCTGCCAGATCGCGAGGCTCAGCAGTCCCGAGATGACGGCGAGCGTCGCCAGGACGCTCACGACGATCGCCGCCCAGCGCGGGAAGCGGTGATCGAGCATCCACTGGCAGGCGGGCCAGAGCAGCGCGGCGAGCAGGATGGCGATCAGGAGCGGGATGACGAGCAGCTTGAGCTGCATGACGATCCAGATGGCGACGCCGGCAGCTGCGGCCACGACGAGCAGCCGCCACGAGTATGCCGTCGCCAATCGCAGGCCGCGCGGGATCCCGGTCGAGGTCTCGGTGGCAACGGTGCGTGTGCGAAGAGCGTCGAAGAACGATCGCCCGGCCTTGTCGTCGCTCATCCCGCCAGTCTAGAACCGCGTGCCTGATCGTCCGGCCCGCGGTGGCCCGGCCCCGAGAAGCCGCTCAGAACTGGACGCGCGGCGGCTCCGCGATCGCAGCCCCGCCCTCGACCTCGAAGAACTCACGTTCGCTGAAGCCGAGGCTGCGCGCGAACAGATTGTTGGGGAACACCTTGATCTTGGTGTTGAGCTCGCGCACCCCGCCGTTGTAGAAGCGACGCGACGCCTGGATCTTGTCCTCGGTGTCGACGATCGACTGCTGCAGCTGGAGGAAGTTCTGGCTCGCCTGCAGCTGCGGGTAGGCCTCGGCGACGGCGAAGAGCGACTTCAGCGCCTGCTGCAGGTGACCTTCGGCGACCCCCGCCTCGGCGGGGCTCGACGCGGACAGGGTCTCGGCTCGGGCCCGTGTGACGTTCTCGAACACCGCCTTCTCGTGGGCGGCGTAACCGCGCACCGTGTCGATGAGGTTGGGCAGCAGATCCGCGCGGCGCTTCAGCTGCACCGTGATGTCGCTCCACGCCTCATCCACCCGCACGTTCAGCGCGACGAGCGAGTTGTAGGTCGCCCAGAGGTAGATGCCGACGACAGCGACGACAGCGACGACGACGATGACCGGGATCAGCCACTCCATAGCAAGTCCCCCTTCTCCGCGATCAGTCTAGTCGGCGCCCCGGGAGCACTCCGGAACACCGGACCGACTCGCAGAGCATCCTCACCGAGGACCGCGCGCGGGGGCCCCGCGGGGGCGGGCCCGGCGTCATCGCGGTTCGCCGTCGCCGTCGGACCGCCCCGTGACGAGACGCGACAGCAGCTCGGCGAGCGTCGCTCGGTCGACTGCACTCAGCGGGGCCAGCACCTCGCGCTCGGTCTCCAGGTGGTCGGGCAAGACGCGCTCCACGATTTCGCGGCCCGCGGGCGTGAGCCGCACGATCTTCCCTCGCCCGTCAACGGGGTCGGGATGCCGGCTGACGAAGCCCAGCGACTCCAACCGGTTCAGCCGCTGCGCGACGGCACTCGATGTGATCATGGCGTCCGACGCGAGCTGAGCCGGGGTCAGCTCGTACGGGCTCCCCTGCCGCGTCAGCGTCGCCAGCACGTCGAAGGTCGCCGCGTCGATCCCGTGTCGTGCGAACGTGACGGCCAGCCGAGCGTCGACGAACGCGGCGGCGCGCCCGAGACGGCCGATGACGGCCATCGGACTGACGTCGAGCTCAGGCTTCTCACGCGACCACTGCGCGAGAATGCCGTCCACGTGATCCATGGGAACGATCATAGTTGCTAAGCGCTTCGCTATATTGACTAAGTGCTTAGCAAAAAACCCGCGCTCGTGCTCACCACGGCCCTCGCCCCGATGGTCTGGGGTACTACCTACCTCACTGCGACGACCTTCCTTCCGCCCGGCCACCCGCTGCTGACCGCTACCGTGCGCGCCCTACCGGCCGGCATCGCGCTGCTCGCGCTCGCTCGCCGCCTCCCCGCCGGAGCGTGGTGGTGGCGCTCCTGGGTCCTGGGCGCCCTGAACATCGCGGGCTTCTTCGCGTGCCTGTTCATCGCCGCCGACCGCCTGCCGGGCGGCGTGGCGGCCGTCGTCGGCGGCATCCAGCCCCTCATCGTGACCCTCATCGCCTCGCGCCTGCTCTCGGAGCGTCTCACCCCGGTCGCGATGATCGCCGGCGTCGCCGGAGCCGTCGGAGTGGCTCTGATCGTGATCACCGGGGAGGTCGACCTCGATCCGCTGGGCGTCGCCGCGGCTCTCGTCGGCGCGTTCTCGATGGCCATCGGGACGGTCCTGACGAAGCGGTGGGGCGCCGGCGTGCCCCCACTCGCGCTCACCTCGTGGCAGCTGGTGACCGGAGGCGTCCTGCTCGCGCTCGTCGCGGCGATCCTCGAACCGGCGCCGACCGCACCGCTGAACGGGACCCATCTCGCGGCCTACGCGTATCTGTCGCTCATCGGAACCGCGATCGCTTACGTGCTGTGGTTCCGCGGCGTCCGGGCCCTCCCCGCCCGCATCCCGGCCTTCCTCGGGCTCAGCAGCCCGATCGTCGCCGTTCTGCTCGGGCTCGTCGTCGCGGGCGAGGCGCTGACGCTCCTGCAGGTCGCCGGCATCACCGTCGTGATCGCGAGCGTCGCGGCCGTGATCGGCAGCGGCGGTCGTCGCCGGGTATCACGCGACTGAGGGGTGCCCCCGCTGGGACTCGAACCCAGACTGAGGCGATTTTAAGTCGCCTGCCTCTGCCATTGGGCTACGGGGGCCGGCATCCACGTTACCCGGCGCGGATGCTGCCGACCGAGCGTCCGCGCGACGCCGCGCGCGGAACGACGAAGCCCCCGGGCACCGTGGCACGGGGGCTTCGTCGTGACGGACTCAGCTGTTCGAGGAGACCTTGTTGTCCTTCTCAGCCGGGGCGACCGCCGCGGCGCCTTCGTCCTTCGCGACGCTCTTCGGGTCGATCGGGGGCTGCGGGTTCGCCTGCTCGGGCTGAGCCGGACGCGGACGCGCCGCGAACTCCTCGAACGTCGCACGCGGCGTCAGGCTCGCCTGCAGCGACACGTTGTCACGTCCGAGCCAGAAGTTCATCCACCAGTCGCCGATGACGCGCCACTTGCGCTCCCACGACGGCATCGCCAGGCCGTGGTAGCCGCGGTGCGCGACCCAGGCCGGGAATCCCTTGATCGCGATCTTGCCCGACTGGAACACACCGCTGCCGAGGCCAAGACCGGCGACCGCGCCGAGGTTCTTGTGCACGTACTCGCGCGGGGTCTCGCCGCGGAGAACCGCGACGAGGTTCTTGGCGAGCAGCTTCGCCTGGCGCACGGCGTGCTGGGCGTTCGGCACGCAGTACCCGCCGACGCCGCCACCGGTGAGGTCGGGGACGGCCGAGATGTCGCCGGCCGCCCACGCGCCCTCGACGATCTCTTCAGCTGTGCCCACGCGCAGGTCGGCGCGGGTGCGGATGCGGCCGCGCTCCTCGACCGGGAGGTCGCTGCCGCGGACGACGGTGGGGTTCGCCATGACACCGGCGGTCCAGATGATGACGTCGCTCGGGATGACCTCTCCCGTCGACAGGGCGACGTTGCCGCCCTCGGCGCCCTGGACCTGCGTGTCGAGGTGCACGTTGGCACCCTTCTTGGCGAGATCCTTGAGCACCCACTGGCTCGTCTCGAGCGAGACCTCCGGCATGATGCGGCCCATGGCCTCGATCAGGTGGAAGTGCGTGTCCTCGAAACGCAGCTGCGGGTAGTCCTTCAGCAGCGACGACGCCATCGCGCGAAGCTCGGCGAAGACCTCGATACCGGCGAAGCCACCGCCGACCACGACGACGGTGAGCAGGCGGTCGCGCTCGGGGCCGGCCGGGAGGTTGGCGGCGCGGTCGAAGTTGGTGAGGATGCGGTCGCGGATCGCCATCGCCTCTTCGACCGTCTTCAGGCCGATCGCGTTGTCGGCGATGCCCGGGATCGGGAAGGTGCGCGAGACCGCACCGGCGGTGACGACGATCTGGTCGTACCGGTGCTCCCACGGCGCACCGTCGGTCGGGGTGATCGTCGCGGTCTTGGTCGCGTGGTCGATCTTGGTGACCTTCGCGCTGACGACCTTGGTGCGCTTGAGGTGGCGGCGCAGCCCGACGACGACGTGGCGCCCCTCGATCTCGCCGGCGGCGACTTCGGGCAGGAAGGGCTGGTACGTCATGTACGGCAGCGGGTCGACGATGGTCACCTCGGCCTCACCCTTGCGGAGGTGCTTCTCGAGCTTCCACGCGGTGTAGAAGCCGGCGTAGCCGCCGCCGACGACGAGGATTTGGGGCACGGAAGTGGACACGTTCGGAAGAACTCCTTGATCGGGGGCTCGGCTAGCGCGACGCGCGGGCCGATCGGATGCGCCGGACAGCTGCGGTGACGCCGAGCGCCACCAGTATAGCCACCACCGTGACCCCCGAGAGCGGGACGGTGCCGTACACGAGCGTGTCGATGCTGGGGAGGAACGGCGGGGGCGGCCCGGAGGGGGAATCCGCCGCGGGCAGCTCCGGCAGAGCGACCGGAGTGCTCGTGGGCGCCGGCGCGGGTTCCTGCTCCGCCCGCCGGTAGATGCGGATCCATTCGGCGAGGTCGCCCATGGGATTGGCGGACACCGCGGGCACGGACGCGGAGACCGCCGCAGCGGCATCCAGGAGTCCGTATCCGTACAGCGGATCCGGACGGGCGGTCACACCCGGCACGGGACGCGCGGTCTGGATGATGCGGTTGATGACGTTGTTCGCGTCGAGCGCGGGATGCGCCGATCGGACGAGCGCGGCGACACCCGCGACGATCGGCGCGGCACCGCTCGTGCCGTCCCAGACGACGACGCGCCCATCGGCCGATACGCCGAGCAGTTCCTCGCTCGGCGCCGAGATGCCGATCGTGATGCCCTGCGTCGACGCCTCCTGGCTGGCCACCCCCCGGCGGTCGACGCCGCCCACGGTGAGCACGCCAGGAATCGTCGCCGGTGCGCCCACCCGATCGGTGCCGGTCCCGCGGTTGCCCGCGGCCACCACGACCACGACGTCGTTCTCGTACGCGTACGTGAAGGCCTCGTCCCACGACGGATCCCACTCGAGCAGGTTCGTCGTGAACGACAGATTGATGACGTCGGCACCGTGGTCGACCGCCCAGACCATCGCGTCGGCGACCTGGGTCGCGAACGGGATGTCGGAGACGCCGCCGAAGCCGATCGACAGCGACAGCAGGTTCGCCTCGGGCGCCACGCCGATCATGCCCGTGTCGGGTCCGGTCCCGCGGCTCGCGGCCAGCGACGCCACCCAGCTTCCGTGGTTGCCGTCGTCACCGCCCACCGGAGTGCGGCCGTCCGCGCTGCCCGCCCCGGAGAAATCGGCGCCGGCCGACACGGCACCCTCGAACTCCGCGGGGCCGCGGCCGATTCCGGTGTCGATCACGGCGATCGTCGTGCCCGCCCCGCGCGTGGTCTGCCACGCCGTGCGGATGCCGTAGTCGTCGAGCCAGTACTCGGCCTGACGCGCCGGGTCCGGTGGCGGGGCGGCCGCGCCCGCGGACGCCGTCGCGATCACCAGGATGCTCACGACGACGGCGCGAGCGAACCGCACGGTGCGCCGCGTCACGCGGCCACCCGGGGGTTCGCACAGGCGCACCGCTCGGGCGACCAGGTGGACCGGGCCAGCGCGAGGTCTCCGATCGGGTTGACGCCCGGTCCCGCCGCGAGCGCGTGCCCGGCCAGCGCGTGCAAGCACTTGACGCGCGTGGGCATCCCGCCGGCAGAGATCCCCGCGATCTCGTCGACCTCGCCGTAGGCGGCCCGGTCGGCGAGGTAGGCGTCGTGGGCGGCGCGGTAGGCCCCGGCGATGTCATCGTCCGCCTCGAGCAACTCGCTGAGCTCGCGCATGACGTGCGTGGCCTCGAGCGCCGACATCGCGGCCGTGGCCGCGGGATGCGTGAGGTAGTAGAACGTCGGGAACGGCGAGCCGTCAGGAAGCCGCGGCTCGGTGGCCACGACGGTCGGATTGCCGCAGACGCACCGCGCGGCGATACCGACGACTCCGCGCATCGGCCGTCCGAGCTGCTCCCGCATGACCTCGAGGTCGGCGTCGGTCGCGGGCGTCAGAACGGCAGTCACTCCCCCAGGCTACCGCCCGTACCCGACGGACGCCTGGTCACGAACCCGGGTCGGCCGTCCGGGCGCTGCCGCTGGTGACCAGCGATCGCACGAACTGCGACATCCAGTCGGTGCGGGTCCGCTCGACGTCGCCCGACACCGTCGCAGGGTCGTCGGGGATGGCCGCTGCCGGCAGGTCGTCGTCGATGAGATAGACGACCTCGCCGGGGCGGACGTAGTACAGCCGCTCACGCGCCTGCGTCGTGATGAAGGCCGGGTCGCGCCATTGCTCGCGCTCAGCCTCGAGCGCGGCGATCTCGTCGTGCCCGACGCGGACCGATTCCTCGAGCGCCGCGATCTGAGCGCGCTGGTCGAGGTACGTGCTCACCGACGGCACCAGCACGCACGCGGCGAGGACGACCAGTCCGAGCATGATGAAGGCGAACCCCGACAGCCGGATGCCGCCGAGCCAGGCGCGCACGTCCACGCTCCGGGAACGAGAAGAGGGAGCCGTCGTCTTGACCACGGCTCCCCCTCTCGTCAGAACTCAGCGCAGATCAGCCCTGGAATCGCGGGAACGCGGCGCGGCCGATGAACTCCGCGGCGTCACCCAGCTCTTCTTCGATGCGCAGAAGCTGATTGTACTTCGCGACGCGCTCGGAGCGAGCGGGCGCGCCGCTCTTGATCTGACCGGCGTTCACCGCGACGGCCAGGTCGGCGATCGTGGTGTCCTCGGTCTCGCCGGAACGGTGCGAGAGCATCGTGGTGTAGCCGGCGCGGTGCGCGACCGAGATCGCGTCGAGCGTCTCGGAGAGCGTGCCGATCTGGTTCACCTTGACCAGGAGCGAGTTGGCGGCCTTGCGGCGGATGCCGTCGGCCAGACGCGCCGGGTTCGTGACGAACAGGTCGTCGCCGACGAGCTGCACCTTGTCGCCGAGCTTCTCGGTCAGCGCGGTCCAGTTCTCCCAGTCGTCCTCGGCGAGGGCGTCCTCGATCGTGACGATCGGGAAGTCGTTGACGAGCTGGATGTAGTAGTCCGTCAGCTGCTCGGCGTTCCAGTCCTTGTTGTCGAGGCGGTAGACCCCGTCGTTGAAGAACTCGGTCGCGGCGACATCGAGGCCCAGGGCGATCTCTGAGCCGGGCTTGAAGCCGGCCTTCTCGATCGCCTTGACGAGGAACTCGAGGCCTTCGCGGTTGCTGGGCAGATCGGGGGCGAAGCCGCCCTCGTCGCCGAGGCCGGTCGCGTAGCCCGCCGCCTTCAGCTCGCCCTTGAGGACGTGGTAGACCTCGGTGCCCCAGCGCAGCGACTCGCTGAAGGTCTCGGCGCCGATCGGCGCGAGGAAGAACTCCTGCATGTCGATGCCGTTGTCGGCGTGCTCGCCACCGTTGATGACGTTGAACAGCGGGACGGGCAGGAGGTGCGCGTTCGGGCCGCCGAGGTAGCGGAACAGCGGCAGGTCGGCCGAGTCGGCCGCGGCCTTCGCGACGGCGAGCGAGACGCCGAGGATGGCGTTGGCGCCGGTGCGCGACTTGTTCTCGGTGCCGTCGGTCTCGATGAGGATCTCATCGATGATGCGCTGCTCGCTCGCGTCGATGCCCTCGATCGCCGGGCCGAGCTCGTCGATGACGGCGTTGACGGCCTTGAGGACGCCCTTGCCGCTGTAACGGCTCTTGTCGCCGTCGCGGAGCTCGTACGCCTCGAAGGCGCCGGTGGATGCGCCGGAGGGGACGGCCGCGCGCTGGACGATGCCGTCGTCGAGGAGCACCTCCACTTCGACGGTCGGGTTGCCACGCGAATCCAGGATCTCGCGTGCGCCTACAGCCTCGATCAGTGCCACAGGGGAACTCCTTGCTTGTGGAGGGTGAGTCGTGGAGCGTCGTCGGTCCACTCTGAGTCTAGTGATGACGGCGGCTCCCGCCAGCGGTCGCGCCGGGACTATCGCGACTCGGGGTCGACCCGGATGGCGATGGCGAGCCCGTCCCAGCCCTTCGCATCGAGGGTCTGCAGCGCCGTCGCGTCGAAGCGGGGGTCGCGCGCGAGCTTCTCGAGGCCGCGGCGGACGCCGGCGATCTGCTCGTCCTCGGTGGCCGGGTCGGCCACGCGCCCCGACCGCACCACGTTGTCGACGACGACGACACCGCCCACGCGCGCCAGGCGCGCCGCGTGCTCGAGGTAGATCGTGTTCGACTCCTTGTCGGCGTCGATGAACACGAGGTCGAACGGACCGTCCACATGCGGCAGCACCTCGGCGGCGCGTCCGACACGCACCTCGACCCGATCGTCGACGCCCGCTCGCTCGATGTTGCGGCGTGCCACCTCGGCGTTGTCGGGTTCCGCCTCGATCGACACCAGACGCCCCTCCGGGGGCAGCGCGCGGGCCATCGCGATCGCCGAATAGCCGCCGAGGGTGCCGATCTCGAGCACGCGCTGGGCGCTGCTGATGCGGACGAGCAGCTGCAGGAACTTCGCGCTGAGCGGCGAGACCTCGATGGGGGGCAGGCCCGCGGCGTTCTGGTCGGCAACGGCCGCCGCGAGAGCGTCGTCGGGCTCGACGAGCGTGTGGGTCAGGTAGGAGTCGATGCGCCGCCAGGACTCGGGAGTGGGATCGGCCATCCCCCCACCCAAGCGCACGGCGTCCGCTCGCGCCAGCATCCGGGCCGAGGTCGCCTCGTCCACGGCGCCGAGCACGCTCGGGAGGAGCGCGTCCGCGGTGCGCCGATAGCCCAGCGGGCTCGGATGGAACCGGTCGAGGCTGAACATCTCCTCGGGGCGGTCGACGAACACGGGGCCGACGGTTCTGCGCAGCGACACCACGCGCGCGCCGGCCGCGCTCGCGGCGGACTCCTGGGCCGCCGCGAGCGCCCGCGACGCGCGCGAGGCGAACGTTCGCAGCGGCTGCGGCACCGGGCGCAGCGCGCCGAGATCGGGACAGGTGCCGACGACGACCGCGCACCCGGACGATCGCAGCAGCGACACGGCATCCGCGAGGCTGCGGGCGGCGCGGCTCGCCGGCACGCGGTGCGTCACGTCGTTGCCGCCCACGACGATCACCGCGACGTCGGCGCGCGCATCGTCGCCGAGCGCCTCGATCTGCTCGAGGAGCGTCGACGATTCGGCGCCGACGACCGCGCCGGTGCGCAACCGCACGGGGCGGCGCGTCCGGTGCGCGAGCCCCCTGGCCAGGCGACCGCCCAGGGTGTCCTTCGGCCGTTCCGCGCCGAGGCCCGCCGCGAGGGAGTCCCCGAGCATGATCAGGCGGATGGGCTCGCCCTGGTAGGAGCGCCGCCACAGTCGGTCGGCGTCCACCGCCAGCTCGCCGAGCGGCTTGCCGATGCGGTCGCGGGCGATCGCGGCCTGACGACTGAGCACGCCGTGCGATGCGACCGCGACGGCCCCGAACGACAGCGCGACCCCGCCGACGGCGGCCGCGATCCGGCCGGTGGGCGTTGTCATGCCGTCAGCAGAGCACGCGAGGGTGAACGGCGTCCGACGTTCAGCCCACGGCCCGGCGAACGCGGACGCCCCCGCTCACGGGGCGAGCGGCCGGGTCTCGAGGGACGAGACGTCTTCGCCCGCGCGCAGCGACACGAAGCCGGTGTAGCCGTCCGCCGCGGCGCGCTCGAGCATCGCCTTGACGTTCTTCGGTCGCTGCTCGAGGCGCACGCGTGCGCCGCCCGCCACCAGACGGGCCTTGGCGGCGAGGAGCTCGGGGAGCGGCACGTCGCGGTCATGCACGAGCACGACCGCACCGGTGCCCTGCGCCGCGTCGTCGGTCAGCAGGTCGACGAGACGCTCGAAGCCGAGCGAGAAGCCGACCGCGGGCACGTCGGTGCCGAGGAACCGGCCGATCATGCCGTCGTAGCGGCCCCCGCCACCGAGCGAGTACGACACGGAGGGGTGGGCCAGTTCGAAGATGGTCCCGGTGTAGTAGCCCATGCCGCGCACGAGGAACGGATCGAACACCAGCGGCGCCGCCGCATCGCCCCGAGCGGTGCGCACGGCCTGCCCGATGCCCACGAGGTGCGCGACGACCTCGTCGGGAACGCCCTCGGGAAGGCGCGCCCGAATGCCCTCCGCGTCGAAACGGCCGTCCTCCTCAGGGGAGCGCTGCAGGAACGACGCGAACGCGTCCGCGGCCTCCGTCGAGGCGCCACGTTCCCGCAGCTCGGCGACGACACCGACCGGGCCGAGCTTGTCGAGCTTGTCGATCGTGATGAGCACGCCGGGGCGCTCCGACTCGGCGAAGCCGAAGGCCGCCAGCATCGCGTCGAGAACGCGGCGGTCGTTGATCCGGACGGATCCGCCCGTCAGCCCGAGCGCGTCGAGCGCGTCGAGACTCGCCGTCATCAGCTCGGCTTCCGCGCGCGCCGTGGCGTCGCCGATGATGTCGATGTCGCACTGCACGAACTGCCGGTAGCGCCCCTTCTGCGGCCGCTCCGCCCGCCACACGGGGGCGATCTGGATCGCGCGGAAGACCGAGGGCAGCTCCGCGCGGTGCGAGGCGTAGAACCGGGCGAGCGGCACGGTCAGGTCGTAGCGCAGCCCGAGGTCGGTCAGGGCTGCCGGGTCGTCCGCCGCCGCCCGGATGCCGTCGGCATCGAGGCCGCGCGCCAGCACGTTGTAAGCGAGCTTCTCGTTGTCGCCGCCGATGCCGGCATGCAGCCGGCCGTACTCCTCCATGACCGGTGTCTCGATCTCGTCGAAGCCGTGGGCGCGGTAGCGCTCGCGGATGACGGAGAGCACACGCTCGCGGCGGGCCTTGTCGGCGGGGAGGAAGTCGCGCATGCCGCGCGGCGGATTCACGGTGGGCACCGTCCTATCCTTCCAGGTCGCCGGACTCCCTTTCGGCGCGTCGCACGTCCGCCGTGACGGCGCGGACCCGCTCGCGCAGTGCCCGCTCGGCATCCCACCCCTGCTCCCCCGCGTACGCCACGAGAGCGAGCAGAGCGTCCCCCAGATCAGCCTCGGACCGGATGTCGCCGCCGGCCGGATCTGCGCCGACGCCCGGGGTGTCGCCGCGGTGGGGCCCGACCCCCACTCGCCGCGCGCGTCCGAGCACCTTCTGCGCGTGCGCGAGAGCGGGCATGTGCGCCGAGACGCCGTCGAGCACGCTCCGGCGCTCGCGCTTCTCAGCGGCCTTCGCCGCGTTCCACAGCACCAGGACTTGCTCGGGGGTGTTCGCGGTCTCGCCCGCGAACACATGCGGGTGGCGGCGGATCATCTTCTCGGTGAGCCCGCGTGCCACATCATCGATGTCGAACGGCTGCTCGCTCGATCGCGAGGCGATCTCGGCGTGGAACAGCACCTGCCACAGCAGGTCTCCCAGTTCCTCCCGGAGGTCGGTCGCCGTACCGGCCTCGACGGCGTCGACGACCTCTGCGGATTCCTCCACGAGATACGGCACGAGTTCGCGGTGCGTCATCTGAGCGGTCCAGACGCAGCGGTCGCGCACGGCGCGCATCGTCTCGGCGGCCTCGCGCAGCGGGTCGGACATGCGGACTCCTTCGAACGGGCCGTCCCAGGCTAACCGTGCCCGGCGCACGCGGACGGAGGCCTCGTGTGACAGGCCGTGTCGAGGGTGCGGCCCCGGTGCCATTACTTTGGAGGCATGCGCGAGCTGACCCGAACCGAAGCGATCGATCTCGTCGGCCGATACGAGGCCGAGCAGGAGATTCCCGAGGCCATGCGCGCCGACGTGCGCATGCTCGGCTCGATGCTGGGCCAGGTGCTGCGCGAGAGCGGCTCGCCTGGGCTCTTCGACGACGTCGAGCGTCTGCGCGGGGCGACGATCCAGGCCTACACCGACGACTCCCCCGAGGCGTTCGAGCGAGCGGCCGCCATCGCGGAGTCCTTCACGGTCGCGCGGGCCGACGAGGTCGCGCGCGCCTTCACCGTGTACTTCCACCTCGTCAACCTCGCCGAGGAGCACCAGCGGGTGCGCCTGCTGCGCGAGCGCGCCGGCATCTCGGGTCAGGACAGCGCGAGCGACTCCATCCCCGCCGCCTACGCTCAGCTCGCCGCCGAGGTCGGCGAGGACGAGGCGGCTCGGCGTCTGCGCGAGATGCGCTTCCACCCCGTCTTCACCGCGCACCCGACCGAGGCTCGCCGCCGCGCGGTGTCCGAGAGCATCCGTCGTCTCGTGACGCTGCTCGAGACGCTCGAGAGCTCGGTCGCCGGGGGCGCCGAGCACCGCCGTGCGCGCCGTCGGATGCTCGAGGAGATCGACACGCTGTGGCGCACGTCGCCGCTGCGGGCCGAGAAGCCGACGCCCACCGACGAGGTGCGCGCGGTCATGGCGGTGTTCGACGACACGCTCTACACGACCGTGCCCCTCGTCTACCGACGCCTCGACGATGCCCTCCAGGGTGACGCCGCCGGCAGCCGCGCGCCCGTCGTGGCCCCCTTCGTCCGTTTGGGCACGTGGGTCGGCGGCGACCGCGACGGCAATCCGTTCGTGACCGCCTCGGTGACGAAGAAGGCCGCCGCGATCGCCTCGGAGCACGTCCTGCTCGGGCTCGAACGCGGCACGGAGCGCGTCGGCCGCGGCCTCACGCTCTCGGGCGAGACCACTCCCCCGAGCGCGGCGCTCCGCTCGCTCTGGGACCGCCTGGCGGCGGCCGATGAGGACGGTGCCGCCAACGCCGTCAAGCGCGCCCCCGGCGAGCACCACAAGCGCGTCATGATGCTGCTCGCGCGACGCGTGCGGGCGACCCGCCTGCGCGACGCCGACCTGGCCTACGCCGACCCCGAGGAGTTCCTCTCGGACCTGCGCGTCGTGCAGAAGTCGCTCGAGCTGGCCGGTGCGGCACGCCAGGCGTTCGGCGCGCTGCAGCAGCTGGTCTGGGCGGTCGAGACGTTCGGCTTCCACCTCGCCGAGCTCGAGGTGCGTCAGCACTCCGCCGTCCACGCGAAGGTCCTCGCGGAGTGCGAGGCCGGCGGAGAGCTCAGCGAACTGGCCACCGAGGTGCTCGAGGTCTTCCGCACCATCTCGCAGATCCAGAAGCGCTTCGGTCCCCGCGCCGCGGGACGCTACATCGTGTCGTTCACGCGTTCGGCCGACGACCTCGCCACGGTGCACGCACTCGCGCGGCACGCGGTCGGGCACGACGGCACGCCGCCCGTGCTCGATGTGATCCCGCTGTTCGAGACCTTCGCCGACCTGCAGGCCGCCCCGGCGATCCTCGCCGAGATCGTCGAGCACCCCGCCTTCGCCGCACGGCTCGAGGCCACCGGCCGGCGCCTCGAAGTCATGCTGGGATACTCCGACTCGTCGAAGGACGTCGGTCCGGTCGCCGCCAACCTCGCCCTCTACGAGGCGCAGGCCCGCATCGCCGCCTGGGCCCAGGAGCAGGGCATCGAGCTCACGCTCTTCCACGGTCGCGGCGGCGCGCTCGGGCGCGGCGGCGGCCCCGCCAACTCCGCGATCCTCGCGCAGCCGCCGCACTCCGTCGACGGCCGCTTCAAGCTCACCGAGCAGGGCGAGGTCATCTTCGCCCGCTACGGCGACCCCGACATCGCCCTCCGGCACATCGATCAGGTCGCCGCGGCCGTGCTGCTGGCGTCCGCCCCCTCGATCGAGCAGCGCAACAGCCGGGCCGCCGAGCGCTACGCCGACGTCGCCGCCACGATGGACGCCGCCTCGCGCGAACGCTTCTTCTCGCTCGTCAAGGCACCCGGATTCGCCCCGTGGTTCGCAGCCGTCACCCCGATGGAGGAGATCGGTCTGCTCGCGCTCGGCTCGCGACCGGCGCGCCGCGGGCTGTCGGTCGAGTCGCTCGAGGACCTGCGCGCGATCCCCTGGGTGTTCGCCTGGACGCAGGCCCGCATCAACCTCGCGGGATGGTTCGGCCTCGGCACCGCGCTCGAAGCCGTCGGCGACGAGGCACTGCTGCGCGAGGCCTACGAGCAGTGGCCGCTGCTGCGCACCGTCATCGACAACGTCGCGATGAGCCTCGCGAAGGCCGATCCCCGGATGGCCCAGCGTCACCTCGCGCTCGCGGATCGCTCCGACCTCGCGGAGCTCGTGCTCGACGAGATGCTGCTGACGCGCGACTGGGTGGTGCGGATCGCCGGGGGCGACGGGCTGCTCGCGAACAAGCCGGTGCTCCAGCGCGCCGTGAAGATGCGCAGCCCCTACGTCGACGCGTTGTCGCTGCTGCAGCTGCGTGCGCTGCGGGTCCTGCGCTCGACAGCGCCCGAGGCCGAGACGCCGCCCGAGTGGCAGCGCCTGCTGCTCCTCACGGTCAACGGCGTCGCCGCCGGCCTGCAGAACACCGGCTGATCCGTCGGGATCGGCGGCGCCGCGGGGCCGGGCTAGGCTTGCACCCCGTGCCTACTGATCCCGTCACGCCCGCGGTCCCCGTCGCCCACCGTCCGACGACGGTGTCGATGCTCACGCTCTCGACCTTCGTCGTGGGCTCGATGGTCGGCGCCGGCGTGTTCTCGCTGCCGGCGGGTTTCGCCGCCGAGACGGGCGTCGCCGGAACCCTCATCGCGTGGGCGATCGCCGGAGGCGGCATGCTGACCCTCGCGTTCGCGTTCCAGCTGCTCGCCAATCGCCGGCCCGACCTGAACGCCGGGGTGTACAGCTACGCGCGCGCCGGATTCGGGCGATACCTGGGGTATTTCTCGGCGTTCGGCTACTGGGCCAGCGCTTGCGCGGGCAACGTCTTCTACTGGGTGTTCATCACCTCCACGCTCGGCGCGGTCTTCCCGGCGCTCGGCGCGGGAGACACGATCGCCGCCGTGGCGCTGTCGTCCGTCGGACTGTGGCTGTTCTTCATCCTCATCCGCCGCGGCGTCCGCGCCGCCGCAGCCGTGAACCGCGTCGTGAGCATCGCGAAGACCCTTCCGATCGTGCTCTTCGTCGTCCTGTGCCTCACGGTCTTCGACCCGGCCGTGTTCGCGGAAAACTGGACCGGGCCGGCCGGTGCGCCGCTGTGGGACCAGGTGCGCGCGACGATGCTCGTGACGGTGTTCGTGTTCATCGGGATCGAGGGCGCGAGCGTGAACTCGCGCCACGCCCGCTCGCGCCGCGACGTCGGCCGGGCGACCCTGCTCGGTTTCCTCAGTGTGCTCGCGGTGTTCGCGTCGGTCACGATCGTGTCGTACGGCGTCCTTCCGCGGGAGCAGATCGCCGCGCTGCCCGAGCCGTCCCTCGGCGGTGTGCTCGAGACCATCATCGGTCCCGTCGGCGCCGTCGTCATCGGGGTATCGCTGATCGTCGCCGTCCTGGGCGCCTACCTGACGTGGACGCTCATGGCGGCCGAGGTGCTGCTCGAAGCAGCACGTTCGGGCGATCTTCCCCGCTTCCTCGCGCGCACGAACGACGAGGACACCCCGGTGGGCGCGCTCATGCTCTCCACGGCGCTCGTGCAGGTGCTCCTCATCGTCGTCCTCTTCGCCGAGAACGCCTTCTCGGTCGCGCTGGACCTCACGAGCGTGCTCGTGCTCATCCCGTTCGTCCTCTCGGCGGCCTACGCCCTCAAGCTCACGGCAACCGGTGAGACCTACGGACGTCGCGACCCGGCGCGTGCGCGCGACCTTGTCGTCGCCGCGGTCGCGACGGCGTACACGGCCTTCCTGCTCGTGGCCGCGGGCACGCACTACCTGCTGCTCTCGCTCTTGATCATCGTGCCCGGGACGGCCCTCTACGCCGTCGCGCGCCGCCGCTCCGGCGACCGCGTGTTCACCCCGGTCGAGTGGGCTATCTTCGCCGTCGCCGTCGCGGGGGCCGTCGCCGCGATCGTCCTGCTCGCGACGGGCGCGATCACGCTGTAACCGGACTGCGCACGCAGCCCGGTTACGACGCGGACTCCGCCGCGGCCTGTCAGCCGGCGGACGCGCTGGCGGAGGTCGTGCCGGCGGTCGCCGGGAACAGCTGCTCGAGGAGCTGCCCGGTCCACGCGATCAGATCGGCATCGTTCAGCGGCGCGCCGCCGGCCGTCGGAAGCGGAACGACGAGCGCCTCTCCCCCGGCGAGCAGCTTCGCCTTGGGATACAGCCGCTGCAGGCGGATGCGCATCGACTCGGGCAGTCGCGCGGGTGCGACCCGGAGGTTCGGGCCCATCGCGACGACGTCGGTGAGCCCGGCCTGGGCGGCACGCCGGCGCAGGCGGGCGACCGTCACCAGCCCCTCGACCTCTGCCGGCGGCCGGCCGTACCGGTCGGTGAGCTCGTCGACCACCAGGTCGATCGCGTCGTCCTTCGCGCTGACGGCAGCCGCGGCCGAGAGCTTCTGGTACGCCTCCAGCCGCAGCCGCTCGCTGTCGATGTAGTCCTCGGGGATCCGGGCGGCGACGGGGAGCTCCAGCCGCAGCTCGGCGGGGCCATCGACCTCCTCGCCGCGGAACGTCGAGACGGCCTCGCCGATCATCCGCAGGTACAGATCGAAGCCGACCCCGGCGATGTGTCCGGCCTGCTCGGCCCCGAGCAGGTTGCCGGCACCGCGCAGCTCGAGGTCCTTCAGCGCGACCTGCATGCCCGACCCGAGGTCGTTGTTGACGGCGATCGTCTCGAGCCGGTCGGCCGCCGTCTCGCTGAGCGGCTTGTTCTCGTCGTAGAGGAAGTACGCGTACGCGCGCTCGCGGGCGCGACCGACGCGGCCCCGCAACTGGTGGAGCTGGCTGAGACCGTACTTGTCGGCGCGATCGATGATGATCGTGTTCGCGTTCGAGATGTCGAGCCCCGTCTCGACGATCGTGGTGCACACCAGTACGTCGGCGCGCCGCTCCCAGAAGTCGTCGACGACCTGCTCGAGCTGATGCTCGCCCATCTGCCCGTGAGCCACGGCGATACGCGCCTCGGGCACGAGCTCGCCGATCTGCGCGGCGACACGCTGGATCGACTGCACGCGGTTGTGCACGAAGAACACCTGCCCCTCACGCAGCAACTCGCGACGGATGGCGGCCGCGATCTGCTTGTCGCTGCGCGGGCCCACGTAGGTGAGGATCGGATGCCGCTCCTCCGGCGGCGTCGCGAGGGTCGACATCTCGCGGATGCCGGTGACCGCCATCTCGAGTGTCCGCGGAATCGGCGTCGCGCTCATCGCGAGGATGTCGACACCGGTCTTGAGCTTCTTGAGGGCGTCCTTGTGCTCGACGCCGAAGCGCTGCTCCTCGTCGATGATCATGAGGCCGAGGTCCTTGAAGGCGACCTTCTCGGTGAGGATCCGATGCGTGCCGATCACCATGTCGATCGTGCCGTCGGCGAGGCCGTCGACGGTCTCCCGTGCCTGCTTCGCGGTCTGGAAGCGCGACAGGGGCCGCACCTTGACGGGGAAGCCCGCGAACCGTTCGCTGAAGGTCTCGAGGTGCTGCTTGGCCAGAAGCGTCGTCGGCACGAGCATGGCGACCTGCTTGCCCTCCTGGATCGCCTTGAAGGCCGCACGGACGGCGACCTCGGTCTTGCCGAAGCCGACGTCGCCCGACAGCAGCCGGTCCATCGGGATCGGCTTCTCCATGTCAGCCTTGATCTCGTCGATCGTCTGCAGCTGGTCGGGGGTCTCGGCGAAGGGGAACGCCTCCTCGAGCTCGCGCTGCCACGGCGTGTCGGGGCCGAACGCGTGCCCCTTCGACGCCATGCGCGCGGAGTAGAGCTTCACGAGCTCGACCGCGATGTCGCGCACGGCCTTGCGGGCCTTGCCCTTCGCGGCGGCCCAGTCGCTGCCGCCCATCTTCGACAGCACGGGCGCCTCGCCGCCGACGTAGCGCGACAGCTGATCGAGCTGGTCGGTCGGCACGAACAGCTTGTCGCCCGGGTATCCGCGCTTCGACGGCGCGTACTCCAGCACGAGGTATTCGCGTTGCGTCTTGACCGCGTTGCGGCCGCCGCTGGAGACCTCGCGCTGCACCAGCTCGACGAACTTGCCGATGCCGTGCGTCGCGTGGACGACGACGTCGCCGGGCTTCAGCTGCAGCGGGTCGACCACGTTGCGACGACGCGAGGCGAGCTTCTTGACCACACGCCCGTCACCGCCGATCGTGCGACCGTAGAACTCGCTCTCGGTGAGCACGGCGAGTCGGGCCTCGGCGGACTCGAAGCCGCGCTCGAGCGACGCGACGACGCAGATCGCGACCGGCTCGTCGCCGACCTCGCCGACGCCGTCGCTCGTCCGCGCCGCGATACCGCGCTCGGCGAGCACGTCCCGCGCGCGATCGACGAGCCCCGTGCCGCTCGCGCAGACGAGCACGCGCCAGCCGTCAGCGAGGAGCTGACCGATGTGCGCCGTCGCTCCATCGACGTTGCCCTGGAACGAGGGCACCGGGGTGCCCACGATCCGCAGGTCCGAGCCGTCGGAGTCGGCGAGTCCCTCCTCCGCGGCATCGGCCGCCCCCGAGTCGAAAGCGCTGAAGCCCCACCACACGCCGTCGCGCTCGCGGACGGCGTCGCGCAGCGCCGGCAGGGTCAGGAAGTCGCCGGCACCGAGGTCGACGGGGCTGTCGGCTCCCGCGGTCGCGGCACTCCAGGCCGCGTCGAGGAATTCACGGTTGGTGTCGCCGAGAGTTCGCGCGCGCGTGCGCGAGCGCTCCGGATCGACGAGCGCGACCGCCGCCCCGCGCGGCAAGTAGTCCACGAGCGGGACGAGGCCTTCGGCCAGCGTCGGCAGCAGCGACTCCATGCCCTCGACCGGTATGCCCTGCGACATCTTCTCGAGCATGCCGCTCAGGCTCGGGAAGCTCGTGGCCATGCCCGCGGCGCGCTCGCGGACGGCCGGGGTGAGCAGCAGTTCGCGGGCCGGCAGCAGCACGGCCTCGCGCACCTCGCCCGGCAGCGACCGCTGGTCGGCGATCGAGAAGGCCCGTATCTGGTCGACCTCGTCGCCGAAGAAGTCGATACGCAGCGGGTGATCTGCCGCAGCCGGGAACACGTCGAGGATGCCGCCGCGCACCGCGAACTCGCCGCGCCGCGAGACCATGTCGACACGGTGATAAGCGAGCTCGACGAGACGACGGACGACGCGCTCGAGATCGGCTCCGCGGCTGCCGACCGTGAGCGCGACCGGCTCGGCGTCGGTGAGGCCGGCGGCCAGGGGCTGGAGTGCCGCGCGCACCGACGACGTGACGATCAGCGGACGCGCACCGTCGTGGAACGCGACGCGGCGCAGGACGTCGAGTCTGCGCCCGACCGTCTCGGGGCTCGGGCTGAGCCGCTCGTGGGGCAGCGTCTCCCAAGCCGGGAAGTGCAGGACCTCGGCGTCGGGAATCAGGCACTGCAGGGCGCCACCGAGGGTCTCGGCGCGGCGCCCGGTCGGAGCGACGGCGAGCACGACGGGTGGGCGGCCGGCGCGACTGCGCTCGGCGAGGAGCGCCGCCAGCAGCGGGGCGTCGAGTCCGTCGACGAGCGCGTAGTCGACGCTGCCGACGGCGCCGGAGGTCACCCCCGCCCGGAAGGAGTCAGCCTGCGAAAGGGCGCGCACGATCCCGGGAACTGTCACCACAGAAGCCTACCGCCGCGCACCGACACCGAGCCCGGGCCCGGCCGGGCTCGGTGTCGGTGTGGGCGCGGGAAACGACCCCGCTTCCTACAATGACGGGATGACCTCGCCACCTCCGCCGTCACCGGGCACGAAGCCGTTCGCTGCGCCCTACGTCGTCTCGCCGCCGGGGCGTCTGCCCGAGCAGCCGGCACGGCGTCCGAGCCGCGGCGTCGGCATCGCGGCGTTCCTGATCGCGGCCGCGGCGGCGGTCGCGGGCGTCGTCGTAGCCGCTGTCGTCGCGGCCCGGCTCGGGACGAGCGGCGCGTTCGTCCGCTGGCTCGACGGCGAGGGCGACCTGAGCGCGCTCACGCCGGTGCGCGGGTGGGTCCTGGTCGGTGAGATCACCGGATGGGCGTGCGCGGTGGCGGGTGCGACCGCGCTCGCGCTCGGGGTCGTCGCGATCATCCGCCGCGCCGGACACGGACTCGGCATCGGCGCCGTGGGCATCGCCCTGGGAGCGCCGGTCGTCGCGGTCGCCGTCGCGTCCGCGACCCTCTTCGCCACCAGCTGACGCTCCTCGCTCTGCGCCCTGGCGAGGCGGTCGCGCACGGGGTCAGCGGGGTGCGTGATAGCGCTGCTGCGCGGCGAGCAGTCCGTCTTCGACGACGGTCTCGACGGCGTCGGCGGCATCCGACACGAGGATGTCGAGCGTCTTCCGCTCGGCGGACGAGAACGGATCGAGCACCCAGTCGGCGGGATCCTGCGACCCGGGCGGCCGCCCGATGCCGACCCGGACGCGAGCGAACTCGGGGGTGCCGAGCGCCTTCGCGACGTCACGGACGCCGTTGTGCCCGCCGTGTCCGCCGCCGGTCTTGAGCTTGATGGTGTCGAACGGGATGTCGAGCTCGTCGTGCACGACGATCACCCGTCCCGGGTCCACTCCGTAGAACCCGGCCAGCGCCGCGGCGGGGCCGCCCGAGACGTTCATGAACGTCTTCGGCTTGGCCAGGACCATCTTGGCCGCGCCGGGGCGCAGCCAGGTCTCGGCCGCCCAGGCGTTCGCCTTGTGCGAGCGCAGCGTGTCGCCGCGCCGACGGGCGAGCTCGTCGATGACCATCTGCCCGACGTTGTGACGCGTCGCCTCGTAGCGCGGGCCCGGGTTGCCGAGCCCCACGATCAGCCAGGTATCTGCCATGGCGTCCCTCTCGAACGACGGAGCCCGCCCCCACCGCAGTGAGAACGGGCTCCGGGGATCGAATCCCTTACTCGGACTTCTCGTCGCCCTCGGCCTCGTCGGCCTGCTCGGCAGCGGTCGCCTCGTCGGCGGCCTCGATCTCGTCGACGGCGGCGAGGGTCGCGGCCGGGACCGACACGGCGACGACGAGCGTCTCGGCGTCGGTGACGAGCGCGGCGCCGCGGGGCAGGGTCAGGTCGGCGGCGGTGATGCGCGCGCCGTCCTCGAGGCCCTCGACATCGACCTGCACGTTCTCGGGGATGTCGGTGGCGCCGACCTCGAGCGAGACCGAGGACGCGTCCTGCGTCGCGATCGTTCCCGCGACGGGCTCACCGGTGACGACGACGGGAACGTCGACCTGGACCTTCTCGCCCTTCTTCACGACGAGGAGGTCGATGTGCTCGATGATCTGGCGCACCGGGTCACGCTGGACGTCCTTGACCAGCACGAGCTGGCTCGTGCCGTCGATCGACAGCTCGATGACCGCGTTCGCGCGACGCACGAGCAGCAGCATCTGGTGGCCCGGGAGGGCGACGTGCACCGGGTCGGTGCCGTGGCCGTAGATGACGGCGGGGATCTGGCCGGCGGCGCGCAGACGGCGGGCGAAGCCCTTGCCGAAGTTGGTGCGCGTCTCGGCGACGACCTGGGTGTCGGTCTCGGTGGACATGCGTCTCTCCTTGTGGGCCCTCGCGGCCCTGCTAGCGGTATGCGGGTTCGACGCGAACGCGAGCGCGTGGAGAGGAAACGTCCTGCACACACCCTCGTCGATCACGGATCCCGGTCCTCGCCGAAGCGCAGGCACGCGGCATCCCTCGCCGAAGTACACCACCACTCTATCAGCGCTGGGTAGGCTGGACGAGTCGTCGACTCACGCCCGGAGGAAAAATGGAATACGGCTGGTTCTCGCACGTGCTCGTCTGGGTCATCGGTCTCATGACCGCCGGGTCGATCGTCTCGCTCGCTCTCGCCCTCTTCTCGATGGGGCGTCAGGGCTACCGCAAGGGCTGACCTCCGGTCCGCGGGTCAGTGACCCGCGGCCGCCCGCATCGCGTCGTCGGCCTCGGCCACGATCAGCCCCATCGCCGCCTCGGCCTCGCCGGGCCGGCCGCCCGCGATGGCGAACGCCACGTCCTGGTGCCAGCGCACCGCGAGCGGGTTCGCATCGTGGGGCATCAAGTCATGGCGGGTACGACCGGTGAGAACTGCTTCGACGACCGACCCGAGCGCGGCGAACATGGCATTGCCGGATGCGGCGAGCAGCGTCCGGTGGAAGCGGACGTCGGCGGACAGATAGACGGCGCCGTCCGCGTCGTGCTCGGTGCGGGCCATGTCCATCACCGCCGCGACGAGGTCGCGCCGGTGATCCTCGCTCGCATGATCCGCCGCGAGGCGAGCGGCGAGCGGCTCGATGGCCCCGCGCAACTGGGAGAGCTCCCGCAGCTGCGCGTCGCGCCCGGGGCCGGCCAGACGCCAGCGGATCACCTCGGGCGCATGGACGTTCCACTCCGACGGCGGCTGGACCTCGACGCCGGTCTTGCGGCGCACCCGCACGAGTCCGAGCGATTGCAGCACGCGCACCGCCTCGCGTCCAGCCCCGCGCGACGAGCCCTCCGCGAGTTCGGCGGTGATGAGGCGGGACCCCGCCGGATGCTGACCCTGGACGATCGCAGCCCCCACGCGCTCGACGAGCACGTCATGCAGGGAGGGCGGCGCGGGTCGTTGCGTCATCCTCCGATTATGCCCGGGCCGAGGACGCGGTCTCAGCGTGATGTCCTGCATGACGCGCTCAGATGTGCTTTTATGTACGACAAATAGATCCGCGGCTCGGATGCCGCCTGCCAGACCAAGGATGCTCATGGCCCTCCTCTCCCCTCCGGACTCATTCGTCTTCGCCGCAGCCGAGGCCGCCGCTCCCGCACCCGCCGGCCAGCTCATCGGAGCCGCCCTCATCGGCGTCGCCCTCATCGTGGTGCTCATCACCTGGGCCAAGCTGCATCCGTTCCTGGCGCTGACGATCGGCGCCCTGACGACGGGACTGATCGCGGGTCTCGCGATCGCCGACACCGTGTCGAGCTTCACGGGCGGCTTCGGCTCGACGATGGGCGGGGTCGGCATCCTCGTCGCCCTCGGCGCCATCTACGGCAAGCTGCTCGCCGACTCCGGCGGCGCCGACCGGATCGTCGACACGCTCGTCGCCCGCGCGACCCCGCGCAGCCTGCCGTGGGTCATGGGCCTCATCGGCGCGATCATCGGGCTGCCGATGTTCTTCGAGGTCGGTCTCGTGCTGCTCGTGCCCGTGATCATCCTGGTGGCGCGGCGGTCGGGCGTCGCCCTGATGAAGATCGCGATCCCTACTCTCGCCGGACTTTCGGCGATGCACGGCCTCGTGCCCCCGCACCCGGGGCCGCTCGCCGCCATCGACGCCCTCGGCGCGAACCTCGGCATCACCCTCGCCTTCGGCGTCATCGTCGCGATCCCGGCCGTCATCATCGCCGGCCCGCTGTTCGCACCCATCGCTGCGCGCTGGGCGCCGGTGCCGGTGCCGGACCTGTTCGTCTCGGCCGAGGAGAAGGGTGACGAGCCCGCTCGCCGCCCCTCGTTCGTCGCGACCCTCGGCAGCATCCTCCTGCCGGTGGTCCTCATGCTCGTGAAGGCCGTCGCCGACATCGTCGCGCCGGGATCGACCGCTGCCTGGAAGGTCGTGCTGGACTTCCTCGGCATGCCGGTCATCGCGCTGCTGCTGGCCGTCATCGTCGGATTCGTGATCCTCGGCCGAGGTGCCGGCTTCGACCGCGACCGGCTCACCGCCGTCGTGGGCTCGTCGCTCGGCCCGATCGCCGGCATCCTCCTCATCGTCGGCGCCGGCGGCGGCTTCAAGCAGGTGCTCGTCGACACGGGCATCGGACAGGTCATCGCCGACCTCGTCGCGGGCTCGTCGATCTCGGTGCTCGTGCTCGCGTGGGTCGTCGCCGTCGTGATCCGCATCGCCACCGGCTCGGCCACCGTGGCCACCATCACCGCAGCGGGCATCCTGCAGCCGCTGACCGAGACCCTCGACGGCCCCATGACCGCCCTGCTGGTGCTCGCGATCGGCGCCGGCTCGGTGTTCCTCAGCCATGTGAACGACGCCGGGTTCTGGCTCATCAAGGAGTATTTCGGCCTCGACATCCCCCAGACGCTGAAAACATGGACCGTGCTGGAGTGCACCATCTCGGTCACCGGCCTGGCCGGTGTGCTCGTGATCAGCGCGTTCGTCTGACCGGATCCAGGAAGGCTCGACATGACCGCATCCGCTCCCCCCGTCCTCGTCTTCATGGGCCCGTCCGGCACCGGCAAGTCCACCGTCGCGGCGATGCTCGCCGGACGCCTCGACTGGGCGTTCCAAGAGGGCGACGACCTCCACCCCGCCGCGAACGTCGCGAAGATGGCCGCCGGCCACGCCCTCGACGACGAGGACCGACGCCCGTGGCTCGACACCGTGGCCTCCTGGATCGACGAGACGACCGCAGCCGGACGGCCGGGCGTCATCACGTGCTCGGCCCTGCGCCGGCGCTACCGCGACGTCCTGCGCCGAGACAACGTGACCTTCGTCCTCCTCGACGGCGAGGCCGCGACAGTGCGACAGCGCCTCATGCGGCGGCAAGGTCACTTCATGCCCCCGGCTCTGCTGGACTCGCAGTTCGCGACCCTCGAGACGCCCGGTCCCGACGAGAACGCGATCGCGGTCGCCCTGGACCAGACGCCGCAGGAGCAGGTCGCCGAGGTCATCCGTCGCCTCGACCTGCAACCGACGGCCTGAGCCGATCACCAGCCGATAAAGTTGCCCATGGTGCAGGGACCCCGGCCCCTTCCCCGTAACACCTCCCACCCGCACGCGAACCTGGAGCTACGCATGGCGTCGACCCCCTCACCGACAGGACCCTCGACCGATCAGGATCAGGCGCCGCACGAAGCGGCGACCGCTCACGAGGGCGCGCCGCGCCCCGAGGAGGTCGATCGCCCGACGCCGGCCGAGAGCTCCGACGCGAGCGAGGCGCCCTCGGGCGCCGCCAACATCGGCGTCGTGGGTCTCGCCGTGATGGGATCGAACCTGGCCCGGAACCTCGCCAGCCGCGAGGGCAACACCGTGGCCGTGTTCAACCGCTCGCGCGCCAAGACCGACGAGCTCGTCGAGACGCACCCCGAAGCGGGCTTCCTGCCGGCGTTCTCGTACGAGGAATTCGCCGCGAACCTGCAGAAGCCGCGCACCGCGATCATCATGGTCAAGGCCGGCCGCCCCACCGACGCCGTCATCGACGAGCTGATGCGCGTGTTCGAGCCGGGCGACATCATCGTCGACGGCGGCAACTCGCTGTTCACCGACACCATCCGCCGCGAGAAGGCCGTCCGCGAAGCCGGCTTCAACTTCGTCGGCATGGGCGTCTCGGGCGGCGAGGAGGGCGCCCTCCTCGGCCCCTCGCTGATGCCGGGCGGCCCCGACGAGTCGTGGGTGACCCTCGGCCCGATCCTGAAGTCGATCGCCGCGGTCGCCGAAGGCGAGCCCTGCGTCACGCACGTCGGCCACGACGGCGCCGGCCACTTCGTCAAGATGGTGCACAACGGCATCGAGTACGCCGACATGCAGCTCATCGCCGAGGCCTACGACCTCATCCGTCGCGGCACCGGCAAGTCGCCCGCCGAGATCGCCGACATCTTCGCCGAGTGGAACCGCGGCGAGCTCGAGTCGTACCTCATCGAGATCACGGCCGAGGTGCTGCGTCAGACGGATGCCGCCACCGGCCAGCCGCTCGTCGACGTCATCGTCGACCAGGCGGGCGCCAAGGGCACGGGCGCCTGGACGGTCCAGACCGCGCTCGACCTGGGCGTCCCGGTGTCGGGCATCGCCGAGGCCGTGTTCGCCCGCTCACTCTCGAGCCACCGCGAACAGCGCGACGTCTCAGGCTCGCTTCCGGGTCCCGATGACGCGGCCTTCACGGTCGAGGACGCCGACGTGTTCATCGAGCAGGTCCGCCTCGCGCTCTACGCGTCGAAGATCGTCGCCTACTCGCAGGGCTTCGACGAGATCCGCGCCGGCGCCGCCCAGTACGGCTGGAACATCGACCTCGGCGCCGTCTCGAAGATCTGGCGCGGCGGGTGCATCATCCGCGCCCAGTTCCTCAACCGCATCGCCGATGCGTACGCCGCCGAGGCCGAGCTGCCGGTGCTGCTGACCGCGCCGTACTTCGTCGAGGCTCTCGGCCGCGCGCAGGACGCGTGGCGCCACATCGTGCAGGTCGCCGCGGGCGCCGGCATCCCCGCTCCCGCCTTCAGCTCGTCGCTGTCGTACTACGACGGCCTGCGCGCCGAGCGGCTTCCCGCGGCCCTCATCCAGGGTCAGCGCGACTTCTTCGGTGCGCACACCTACAAGCGCATCGACAAGGACGGCACCTTCCACACCCTGTGGTCGGGCGACCGCTCCGAGGTCGAGGCCGAGGACACGCACTGACGCTCCGCCGCTGACGACGGCAGGCCGCGACGGGGACCCCGTCGCGGCCTGCCGCGTCTCGCGGCCGCGTCGTCGTCAGAGCCAGTCGTTGCGTCGGAAGATCCCGTAGAGGCCGGCGCTCAGCAGCACCATCAAGCCGAGCGCCATCGGGTAGCCCCACGGCTGGTCGAGCTCGGGCATGTAACGGAAGTTCATGCCGTAGAGGCTCGCGACGAAGGTCGGCGCGAAGCCGATCGCCGCCCAGGACGAGATCTTCTTCACCTGCTCGTTCTGCCGCACCTGCACCACGGTGAGATCGGCCATCTTCTCGTCCAGGCGCTGGTTCACGAGCGTGGCGTGGATCGTGAGGGCGTTGTCGAGGGTGTGACGCATCGACTGGACGCGATCCGCGACGTATTGCGCCCGTCCCCGCGCGTCCTCCCAGACACCGGCGGCGTCCTCGTCGGCCTCGCTGGCCGCGCCGAGGCGCGTGAGCACGTCCGGCAACGGCGTGGTCGCGTGCGCGAGGTCGATGACCTCCCGCTGCAGGTCGAAGATGCGGCGGGGCACGCCCGGGTCGTCGCCGAAGAGCTGATCCTCGATCTCGTCGATGTCGTTCTCGACGCCGTCGAGCACGGCGCGGTAGCCCGAGATCACCCGCTCGAACAGCACCCACAGCACCGCCGTCGTCCCGTGACGGGCGAGTTCGGGGTGCGCCTCTACCCGCTCGCGGACGTCGGCGAGGTCGATGCGGTCCGACCGCGTCACCGTCATGATGAGGCCAGGCGAGACGAGTACGTCGATCTCGTCGCAGCGGACGGTTTCGGCTGCGTCGTCGTAGCGCGCGGGTTGCAGCACGACGAAGACGTCGTCGCCGTATCGCTCGAAGAGCGATCGCTGGTGCGACCGGAGGCTCTCGCGCGACGCGATCGGATGCAGACCCAGGTCGCTCGCGGTGCGACCGACGAGCTCGTCGTCGGCATCGACGAGGGCGATCCAGGCGAACCCGCCCCCGTCACGGGCGCGCCGGCATGCCGCGACGGGGTCGAGGCCCGTCTCGACCGGCTGCTCGGCGACGTACACCGCGGTGTGAACGACTGTCATCCCGTCACTGTAACGGCGCGTTCGCTCACAGCCGGACCATAGCCGCGTCCATAGCTTCTCCATAGGTGACGGCTCAGAATGGGGTCATGACCACACCTGCGCCCGCACCTCTTCAGCGTCCCGACGGTTCTCCGCTGCGCGTGCTCGTCGTCGACGACGAGCAGATGCTCACCGACCTGCTGTCGATGGCGCTGAAGATGGAGGGCTGGGAGGTGCGTACGGCGTCCTCCGGTTTCGAGGCGCTGTCGGAGGCTCGCGAGTTCGAGCCCGACGCGATGGTGCTCGACATCATGATGCCCGACCTCGACGGGATGGCGGTGCTGCAGCGCCTGCGCCAGTCCGGCGACGACGTCCCGGTCCTGTTCCTCACCGCCAAGGACGCGGTCGCCGACCGGGTGGCCGGGTTGACCGCCGGCGGCGACGACTACGTCACCAAGCCCTTCAGCCTCGAGGAGGTCGTCGCGCGACTGCGGGGCCTCATGCGCCGGGCGGGCACCGCCACCGCCGGCGGAGTCGACCCCGTGCTGCGGGTGGGCGATCTCTCGCTGAACGAGGACTCGCACGAGATCGAGCGCGGCGGGACGCCCATCGAGCTGACGGCGACAGAGTTCGAGCTGCTGCGCTACCTCATGCGGAATCAGCGGCGCGTGGTGTCGAAGGCGCAGATCCTCGACCGCGTCTGGAACTACGACTTCGGTGGCCGCTCGTCGGTCGTCGAGCTCTACATCTCGTACCTGCGCAAGAAGATCGACGCCGGGCGCGACCCGCTCATCCACACGGTGCGGGGCGTCGGCTACATGATCAAAGCGCCGCAATGACCCGCGCCGATCGGGCCGGCGACGACGGCGTCGACGACAGCCATCGCGGGCCTCGCGGGCTCTGGCGGCGCTGGAGCCTGCAGACGCGACTGATGCTCACGGTGGTGAGCATCGTCGCGCTCACTCTCGTCGCGAGCGCGGTCGGCCTGTCGACCACCATCGGCACGGTCCTCATCGGCACGGTCGAGTCGAACGTTCGAACACTGACTGTCGGCTTGCAGCTGTTCGACAACGACAGCTACGTGCTGCGCGCGCGCACCGCCGACGAGGCGATCCTCGGCACCCGGGGTCTGCCCGACGGGTACACCCTTCTCGTCCAGAGCCCGACGGGCCAGACCACCGCCGCGACGTACGACGAGGGCGTCATCCGCTCGCTCTCGCCACGGCAGCTCGCCGAGTTGGCGACCGTCGACACGAGCATGGCACCCGCCACCGTGGAGCTCAGCGGCCTCGGCGCGTACCGGGTGGTGTCATTCTCGGCGGGCGACGTCTCGGGACTCGCCGGCCTGCCACTCGCACAGGTGGACTCGACGGTCGCCCGGCTCGTCACGACCATCGCCGTCGTGACGGCCGGCGGCCTGCTGCTGCTGAGCGCCGCCATCGCCGTGGTCATCCGACGCTCCCTCCGACCGCTGCGCGTCGTCGCCGACACCGCATCTCGGGTCGCCTCGCTCCCCCTCGCCCAGGGTGCGGTGTCGATCACCGAACGCGTGCCCCGCGAGGAAGCCGACGATCACGACGAGATCGGCCAAGTGGGGGCGGCCCTCAACACCCTGCTCGACCACGTCGACGCCTCGCTCGTCGCGCGCCAGCGCAACGAAGAGCGCATGCGCTCCTTCGTCGCCGATGCGAGCCACGAGCTGCGCACGCCGCTCGCGTCCATCCGCGGATACTCGGAGCTCTCGCTGCGGGCGATGCGGCAGGGCGTCCCCGGCGTCGAGGAGACGACGACCTCCGCGCTCGAGCGAATCCAGGCGCAGTCGCTGCGGATGACGAGTCTGGTCGAAGACCTGCTGCTGCTCGCGCGGCTCGATGAGGGCCAAGAGCTCGTCTACGGCACGATCGATCTGACGGCGCTCGCGGTCGACTGCGTCGCCGACGCCCGCGCCGCCGGCCAGGACCACGAGTGGCGCCTCGATGTCGGCGACGAACCGGTCGTGGTGGCCGGCGACGCCACCCGCATCACCCAGGTCGTCGCCAACCTGCTGGCCAACGCGCGCGTGCACACACCGGCCGGCACCACGGTGACCACCTCCGTGCGGCTCGATGCCGGCAACGCCGTCCTCACCGTGCACGACGACGGACCCGGCATCGACCCCGCCCTCGCCGACGAGATCTTCGAGCGCTTCTCGCGCGCCGACCGCTCCCGCGCCCGCCAGACCGGCGGTACCGGACTCGGGCTCTCGATCGCCCGCGCGATCGTGGCGGCGCACGGCGGTACGCTCACGGTGCGCAGCGAGCCGGGCTCGACCGCCTTCGAGCTGCGCCTGACCGCGCGACCGGCCGACCCGGCGACGGGCGCCGAGCCCGACGTCGAACCAACCGGCCCCTGAGACCGCGCGGTCAGTAGCCCGCGAAGGCGTCGGTGGTGAGGGACCGTGCTCGAGCCAGCGCGGGCGCGAGCTCGCCGATCAGCCGCGGCGGACCAGAGATGTAGGCGTGGCGCTCGGTCAGGTCCGGAACGAGGTCTGTCAGCCCTGCGGCATCCAACCGGGCTCCCCCGGCCCATCGCCAGCCGCTCGGCAGGCCGCGCGGCTCGTCCCGCGTGACGACGAGGACCGGGATGCCGGCGGCCACGATGTCGTCGCGGAACGCCAACTCCTCAGAGGTCGAGGCGACGTAGACCAGGACGATGTCGCGCTGCTCTCCGGCCAGCCGCACCTGACGCAGCTGCGAAACGAACGGCGTCACACCGATCCCCGCGGCGACGAGGAGAATCTTCGCGTCCGTCCGCGCCGGGAGGACGAAGTCGCCCCAGACGCCGGTGACCGGCAGCGACCGGCCCGGCTCGACCCGGGCGAGCGCCTGCTTGTAGCTGGACTGCGATCCTTCGCGCAGAGCGATCCGGACCTCGGGCAGCTCGGCGGGCGCCGACACGATCGAGAACTCCCGCCGGGTGCCCCGCGCGTCGGGGCGCCGGTGGGGCACCTCGAGCTCCAGATACTGACCGGGGCGGAAGCGGAACCCCCGGTGCGCCCGGAACACCAGCTCGCGCACCGAGGGCGTCAGCGCGCGACGTTCGACGAAGGTCAGTCGCACCGCCGCTCGCCACGCGAAGACGAACGCGAGCAGGTTGCCCACCAGCAGCGCGCGCTCCTGACCGAGGCTGATGTCGCCGACGAGGATCGGCCAGCCGGCCAGCGCCCCGACCAGCGCGGCGACAAGATACTGCTGCGAGCGACGCGGCGGCAGGGTCAGCGGCTCCGACAGCATGAACGCGCCGAGGAAGAGGAACGGCGACGACCAGAGCACCTGGCCGATGGTCTGCGCATCGACGGGGATGCCGGCCTGACCGTACTGCACGAACGTGCGCAGGACGGCGACGGCGACCGCCACGAGAAGGAACAGCGCGACGACCCGCACCTTCTCGGTGCGCACCAGCACGATGCCGCCCAGGACGAGCACCGGCAACGCGAGCAGCGGCGTTCCGACCCACCACGCCGAGGCGCCGAGGTCCGGGAAGGGGATGCTCAGCACGGTCAGCGCCGTCGCGCCGGCCGCGGCGGGGTTGAAGATGTGGCGGCCGCGCCGGGCGAGGGCGTACTTGGATGCGGAAGCCAGCGCGCCCGCGATCGCGATCCCCGCAAGCCCGGGCGGATTGAGCGTCGGACGCAGGACGAAGAGCAGGATGAGCCCCGTGATGAGCGCCGATTCGATGCGCCACGCCCGGCCGAGCAGGCGCTGCGCCACGACGTCGACCAGCGCGATGGCGGCGACGAGCACGGCGAGCGTGACCGGCAGCGCCAGCGGATCGCCCGCGAGGGCACCGGCGAGGGTGAGCACGAAGGCGATGACGGCGAGGACCGCCAGAGCCATCAGCACCAGCCGGTACATCGAGACGCGGCCGAGTGCGCCGACGACGCGGTTTCGGGCGACGGTGAGGAAGGTCATGAGAACAGCTCCGCTTCGCAGTCAGGGGACCATTCGACCGTGCCGTCGGTGCGCATCCGCACCCACGACGCGTCGCGATCCGCGGCGAATCGCGGACCGCCGTCGAAGAAGAGGGCGGTGGCGACGGCATCGGCCGTCATCGCGTCCGCGGCGACCGCCCACGTCGCGGCGTACGAGCGCACCGGCTGGCCGGTGCGGGCATCGAGCACGTGGTGCAGCCCGTCGCCCCACGCCCGTCGGTTCACCGCCGACGCGCACAGGGCCGCGTCGGCGATCGACCAGATCCCGATAGCCCGCGTCGCGTCGAACGGGTGCTCGAGCGCGATGCGCTGCCGGATGCCGCGAACGGCGAGGTCACCGCTCGCGTCGACCACGAGCCATCCGGTCACTCGCGGGCGGAGCACCGCCAGCACGAGATCGACGAGCCGTCCCTTGCCCGCCGCCCCGATGTCGATCAGCGCCGGACGGCGCAGCGTGAGCCGCCCGCCGGCGGCATCCAGCACCGTCCGCCAGTCGACCGGCGCGGCCTGGGGACCGCGGTCGCGCAACGAGTAGTCCGCGTCGTACCCACGGCGCGCGAGCGCATCGCCGACGAGCGGGTTCACCGCTCCCGCGGTGGCGTCGTCGAGCGCGGCGTAGACCCCCAGCAGGTCGCCGGCGTCGGCCGGGGCGGGCACCGACCCTCCGGACGCGAGGCCGCACACGACCGAGTCGGCGCGGAATCGCGACCATTCGCGATCGAATGCGTCGATGACGGCGCTGACCGCGGCACGATCCTCCTCGCCGAGCGGCGTCGCACTGTCGATGCGCCAGGACGTGCCGATCGCCTCGAAGTCCCAGCGCTGGGCCGGGACCGCGGCGGCGGTCATGCCGCTGCGTCGGCGCGGATCTCCTCGACCGCCGCGTTGAATCCGCCGCTGGTCAGCGACGATCCGGCGACCCGGTCGACCTCGATGTCGTCGAGGCTCTTGCCGACGACGAGCTCGTCGATGCCGCCGATGAACTCGGCCTGATACTGCTTGCTCTCGCGACGCGTCGGCTCGCCGACGACCTCGACGTCGGTGACCGCGTCGGAGGCGATCGTCAGCGTCACGGTGATCGTCTCGGGTCCCTCGGGCGTCTGGTAGCTGCCCTCGGCGGTGTACGAGCCATCGGCGTAGGCGCCACCGGCGCCGGCCGCACCGGTGTTGCCGCCTGCGGCGGGCGTTGCGGCCGGCGAGGCCTGGTCGGCGCCCGCGGCGGCGTCCCCGGCTTCGGAGGTACCCGCGCAACCGGCGAGGAGGGCGAGACCGGCGACGGACGCCGCAGCGGCGGTCACGCGGAGCGGACGGGGAACGGCAGTGGTGCGGATCATGGCGGGTCCTCCTGTGTCGTGCCCTCCGGGGAGACGGGCTGCTCTCACGCTAGCGGCCCGCTCCCCGGCGGCTCATCAGGAAACCCTATGCGTTTGCATCGGATCTCCGATGGGTCGCAGGGCCTTGAGCCCTTCGACCGCGAAGAAGATCACGATGGCGAACGCGATCGGCAGCAGCCAGCCCTGCGGCGCGAGCGGACGCGACTCGAACAGGGCGTTCATGAACGGCACGTAGGTGTAGAGCAGCTGCAGCAGGAGCAGCGCGCCGGCCGACCACCAGATCACCGGGTTGCCGCGGAGCACGTCCATCGTGAGGCTCGAGCGGCGCAGGAACCGGCAGTTGAGGAGGAACGCGAGCTGGCCGAGCGCGAGCACCGAGACGGCGACGGTCCGCGCCCCCTCCATGTCGGTGCCCATCGCCCGCACCATGACGAAGGACGCCAGCGTCGCGCCACCGATGAGCAGCGACACGATCAGGACGAACCCGAGTTCGCGTCCCGAGATGATGGACCCGCCGTTGGCTCGCGGCGGGCGGTCCATGATGCCCCGTTCGGCGGGCTCGTACGCCAGCGCGAGCGACAGGGTGACGGCGGTGACCATGTTGACCCAGAGCACCTGCACCGGCGTGAGCGGCAGCGCCAGCCCGAAGACCACCGCCACGAGGATGACGAGCGACTGGGCGCCGTTGGTCGGCAGCAGGAACACGACCGACTTGCGCAGGTTGTCGTAGATGCGACGACCCTCGTGGATCGCCGATCGGATCGTCGCGAAGTTGTCGTCGGCGAGCACGATCTCGGCGGCTTCCTTCGTCGCCTCCGTGCCCTTGATGCCCATCGCGACGCCGACGTCCGCCCGCGTGAGCGCGGGTGCGTCGTTGACGCCGTCTCCCGTCATCGCCACGACCTCGCCGTGAGACTGCAGCGCGCGGACGATCCGGATCTTGTGCTCGGGGCTCGTGCGGGCGTAGACGTCGACGTCGCGGACGACGTCCTTGAGCTTGTCCTGGCTGAGCGCCTCGAGCTCGGCGCCCGTCAGCACACGCGGCTCGTCCTCGCCGACGAGACCCATCTCGCGGCTAATCGCCACGGCCGTGCCGGCGTGGTCGCCCGTGATCATCTTCACCCGGATGCCGGCGCGGTGGCAGTCCGCGATCGCCTCGATGGCCTCGGGACGCGGGGGGTCGAGGATGCCCCAGAGCCCGAGGAACTCGAGGTCGTCGACATCGTCGATGCCGACCGCGTCGAGCCGCGACGGCTTGCGGGCAGCGGCGAGCACGCGCAGTCCCTCCGCGCTCAGCTCTGCGACGGCGGCCTCCCAGAACGCGCGGTCGAGCTCGACGGCGCCGTCCGCGCCCCGCTGACGCGTCGAACGGTCGAGCAGCCGGTCGGGCGCCCCCTTCACGAGCAGGGCGCGCGACCCATCGGCGCCCTGGTTGAGGGTCGCCATGAACTTGTTCTCGGAGTCGAAGGGCAGGACGTCGATGCGGGCGACGCCGTCGGCCTCGCCGGCGTGACCGCCCTTCATCGCCACGACGCGCAGCGCGCCCTCCGTGGGCTCGCCGACGAGCTTCCAGCCGCCGTCGTCCGAGACGAGGTCCGCGTCGTTGCACAGGTCGGCCACCGCGAGCAGTGCCGCCAGGTCGCGCCCAGGAGCGCCTCCGTCGACGCGCTCGATGTCGCCGGTCGGCTCGTACCCGAGGCCCGAGACCGCATACTGCGCAACGGGGGTGACCATGCGACGCACCGTCATCTCGTTCTTCGTCAGCGTGCCGGTCTTGTCCGAGCAGACGGTCGTGACCGATCCGAGCGTCTCGACGGCGGGGAGCTTGCGGGTGATGGCGCGGCGCCGTGCCATCTGCTGCACCCCGATCGCGAGCGTGATCGTGACGAGCGCCGGCAGCCCCTCGGGGATGGCGGCGACGGCGAAGCCGATCGTCGCCGAGATGAGCTCTCCGAACGGCATCCCGTGCGCGAACCGCCCGATCAGCAGCATGGCCGCCGCCATGCCGAGGATGACGAGGGTGAGGACCTTGCCGAAGGAGTCGAGCTGCCGCGTCAGCGGGGTGGTGAGGGTTCCCGCTCCCCCGACGAGCTCCTGGATCTTGCCGATCTCGGTGCGGGCCCCGGTGCCGGTGACGATGCCCCGGCCCTGTCCGGCCGAGACGATGGTGCCGGAGAACGCCATGGACGACCGGTCGCCCACGCCCGCCTCGGCGTCGACGGGGGCGGTCGACTTGGAGGCCGGCACCGACTCACCGGTCAGCGCGGCCTCTTCGATCCGCAGCTGGCTGGCCTGCGTCAGCCGCAGGTCTGCGGGCACCTTGTCTCCCGGCGCGAGCCGGACGACGTCACCGGGCACGAGGTCGGCGGCGGGGATGCGACGCCACGAGCCGTCACGGCGCACGCTGGCCTCGGACGAGAGCATGCCGCGAATCCCGGCCAGCGCCTTCTCGGCTCGACCCTCCTGGGCGAACCCGATCACCGCGTTGATGATGGCCACGGCGAGGATCACCCAGACGTCGAGCCAGTCCGCCATCACGGCCTTGATCGCCGCTGCGCCGAGCAGGATGTAGATCAGGGTGTCGTTGAAGTGCGAGAGGAACCGCAGCCAGGCCGGGGTGCGTTTCGCCTCCGGCAGGACATTGGGGCCTACGGCATCCAGGCGGGTCGCAGCCTCGTCCGAACTCAGACCGTCCTCGCCGGTTCGCAGGGCCGCAGCCACCTCATCGACGTCGTGCGCATAGGGACGAGGCGACGAGAAGTCCGCCTCGGAGACAGGGGCAGGCATGCCCCCGATCCTACGGGCCGGACCTTTGCCCCGCCTGTGTCGGGACCGTTTTTTACCGGTCCCGGAGCGCGGTCAGGCCGCGCCGTCGAACATGCTCGTGACAGAGCCGTCCTCGAAGACCTCCTTGATCGCACGCGCCAGCAGCGGGGCGATCGGCAGGATGGTCAGACCCGGGAAACGCTTGTCGTCGCCGAGCGGGATGGTGTCGGTGACGACCACCTCGTCGATCGCGGCATCCTGCAGCCGGTCGACGGCCGGATGGCTGAAGACGGCGTGGGTGGCGGCGACGATGACGCGCTCGGCGCCATTGTTCTTCAGCGCCTGAGCGGCCTTGACGATCGTCCCGCCGGTGTCGATCATGTCGTCGACGAGCAGGCAGACGCGCCCGCGCACGTCGCCGACGATCTCGTTGACCGTCACCTGATTCGCCACGTTCGGGTCACGACGCTTGTGGATGATCGCGAGCGGCGCGCCGAGGCTGTCGGACCACGTGTCCGCGACGCGGACACGGCCGGTGTCGGGCGAGACCACGGTCAGCTTGGCGCGGTCGTCGGCTCTCAGCGTGCGCTCGAAGTGCTCGAGCAGCACCGGCTTGGCGAACAAGTGGTCGACGGGGCCGTCGAAGAAACCCTGGATCTGCGCCGCGTGGAGGTCGACGCTCATGACGCGGTCGGCGCCGGCGGTCTTGAACAGGTCGGCGACGAGGCGCGCGCTGATCGGCTCGCGCCCGCGTCCCTTCTTGTCCTGTCGCGAGTACGGGTAGTACGGCGCGACGACCGTGATGCGCTTCGCGGACGCGCGCTTGGCGGCATCCAGCATGATGAGGGTCTCCATCAGCCACTCGTTGACCGGCGGGCCGAACGACTGGACGAGGAAGAAGTCGCACCCGCGGATCGAGACCTCGAAACGGGTCAGGATCTCGCCCGACGCGAAGGTGCGGTGCTCGGTGGGGACCAGCTCGGTGCCCAAAGCGGTGGCGACCTCGGTCGACAGCGCGGGGTGCGACCCACCGGATGCCACGACGAGCCGCTTCTTGGTCTTGGCGACCAGTCCCGGGGCGGTCCCCCGCGAGACGTCGAGGTCAACCGTGTTCTTCTTGCGAGCCATCGTCCGCTTCCTGTGAAGACCGCACGCGCGCCGCTGCTGCGGCGGCGCCAGTACCGGGTCTGTTCTTCTCGACCCACCCCTCGACATTGCGCTGGGGGGCGACGCTGAGGGCGAGAGCACCGGCCGGGACGTCCTTGCGGATGACCGCTCCGGCGCCCGTCTTGGCGCCCTCACCGATCTTAACCGGCGCGACGAAGACGTTGTGCGAGCCGGCGTGCACCTCATCGCCGATGACGGTGCGGTGCTTGGCCAGGTCGTCGTAGTTGGCGGTGATCGCTCCAGCGCCGAGGTTCACGCCGCGGCCGATCTCGGCATCGCCCACGTACGACAGGTGCGGAACCTTGCTGCCATCGCCGATGACGGAGTTCTTGGTCTCGACGAAAGTGCCGATCTTGCCGCGCTCACCCAGGTGGGTGCCGGGACGCAGATACGAGAAGGGACCCACCGTCGCGTCTGCGCCGATCACGGCGAGGGTGGCGTCGCTGCGGGTGACGGTGGCGCCCGGGCCGACCTCGCAGTCGTTCAGGGTCGTGTCGGGGCCGATGGTCGCGCCCTCGGCGACCGTCGTCGCGCGCAGGATGTGCGTGTTCGGCAGCAGCGTCACGTCGGGCGCGAGCGTGGCGGTGACGTCGATCCACGTCGAGGCCGGATCCTGCACGGTCACGCCCGCGAGCTGCCACCGGCGCACCGTGCGCGCGTTCAGCAGCCGCCCGGCCTCCGCCAGCTGCACGCGGTCGTTCACCCCGACGATCAGCGAGGGATCGCTCACGAGCTGGGCCGCGACCCCGAGTTCGTCGGCGCGCAGCATGCCGACGACGTCGGTGAGGTACTTCTCGGCCTGTGCGTTGGCGGTGCTGATGCGACCGAGCCGGTCGCGCAGCGGCTCGGCGCGGAAGGCGTAGACACCGGCATTGATCTCGTCGACGGCGCGCTCGGAGTCCGACGCGTCCTTGTGCTCGACGATGCGGTCGACGCCGCCCGCGGTGTCGCGGATGACGCGGCCGTAACCGGTCGGGTCGGGAAGACGCGCACTGAGCAGCGTCGCGGCTGCCCCCGAAGCGCGGTGCACGGCGAGCAGGTCGCCGAGGGCGACGTCGTCGAGCAGCGGCACGTCGGCGCTCAGGACGAGCACGTCGCCGGTGAAGCCGGGCAGCCGGTCGAGCGCCACCTCGACGGCGCGGCCGGTTCCGGGCACCTCGTCCTGATCGACGACCACGACTTCGGGCGAGACGCCGAGGACGGCCTCCGCGACGCGGTCGCGTTCATGACGCACGACGACGAGGACGTGCGCCGGCGCGAGATCGCGCGCCGTGTCGAGCACGTGGCCCACGAGCGGACGGCCGCCGATCCGGTGCAGCACCTTCGGCAACGAGGACTTCATGCGCGTCCCCTGCCCGGCGGCGAGGATGACGACGGCGAGGTCGGGATCGAGAGGGGTGTCGCTCATGCTCCGCCGCCAGGACTCGAACCTAGACCTCACAGCTCCAAAGGCTGTCGTGCTGCCATTACACCACGGCGGACCGCCGCACCGGGGGTGCAGCCCGTCAAGTCTGCCAGAGCCCGCGACCGCGCGCCCGCGCACGCGCTGCCTCGCCGCGATAATGAGGACATGGCACATGAGACCGACGAGGTGGACCGCATCGTCGGAGCGTGGTCGCTGCAGCGACCGGACCTCGACTTCTCCCCCCTCGAGGTCCTCTCGCGCGTCGACCGCCTCTCGCGCCACCTCGACCGGGCCCGGCGCGAGGCGTTCCGCCGCAGCGACCTCGAGCCGTGGGAGTGGGACGTCCTGTCGGCTCTCCGACGCGCCGGCGAGCCCTACCAGCTGAGCCCCAAGCAGCTCCTGCAGCAGACGCTGGTCTCGAGCGGCACGATGACCAACCGCATCGACCGGCTGGTGGGACGGCGGCTCGTGCGCCGCGAATCCGATCCGGGAGACGGTCGCAGCATCCTGGTGACGCTCACGGACGACGGACGCGTGCGGGTGGATGCCGCCATCACGCGGCTCGTCGACGCCGAGGCCCTGCTGCTCGCGGGCCTGTCGAAGGGCGATCGCGACCGGCTCGCCGCCTTGCTCCGCAAGCTCTCGCTGGGTTTCGGCGACTGAGTCCGGGCTGGGCGGTCGCGGCCGCGGAACGGCCGACACGGCCCGGCTGGCCTAGCCTGGAGGCAATATGGCACATCTTCTGGGGGCCGAGGCCCTTCGCCTCGAGTATCCGACCAAGGTCGTCTTCGACGGCGTCTCCATCGGTGTCGACGAGGGCGACCGCATCGGCATCGTCGGCCGCAACGGCGACGGCAAGTCGAGCCTGCTGCGCATGCTGGCCGGGCTCGTCGAGCCCGATTCCGGACGGGTGACCGTCCGCGGCGGCATCCGCGTCGGCGTCCTGTCGCAAGCCGACGACCTCGACGACGACCTGCGGGTGCGCGATGCCGTCGTGGGCGACCAAGCCGAGCACGAGTGGGCGGGCGACGCCCGGGTGCGGGATGTCATCTCGGGGCTGCTCGGCGACCTCGACTGGGAGGGGCCCATACGCGGCCTCTCGGGCGGACAGCGGCGGCGGGTCTCCCTCGCGGCGCTGCTCGCCGGCGACTGGGACGTCGTCTTCCTGGACGAGCCCACCAACCACCTCGACGTCGAGGGCATCGCGTGGCTTGCCGAGCACCTCAAGCGCCGCTGGCCGGCCGGCTCGGGTGCGCTGCTCGTCGTGACGCACGACCGGTGGTTCCTCGACGAGATCTGCACCGCCACCTGGGAGGTGCACGACCGGCTCGTCGAGCCGTTCGAGGGCGGGTACGCGGCCTACATCCTGCAGCGTGTCGAGCGCGACCGGCAGGCGGCGGCCATCGAGGCGCGGCGCCAGAACCTGGCGCGCAAAGAGCTCGCCTGGCTGCGCCGCGGCGCGCCCGCGCGCACTTCGAAGCCGAAGTTCCGCATCGACGCCGCGAACGAGCTCATCGCCGACGTGCCCGAGATCCGCGACCGTGTGGCGCTGCAGTCCCTCGCGGTGTCGCGCCTGGGCAAGGACGTCGTCGACGTGCTCGACGCCGGTGTCGCCTACGGCGACCGTGTCGTGCTCGAGAAGGTCGAATGGCGGATCGCGCCGGGCGAGCGCACGGGAATCCTCGGCGTCAACGGCGCCGGCAAGTCGACCCTGCTCGGCCTCATCTCGGGCACCGTCGTTCCGACCTCCGGACGGGTCAAGCACGGCAAGACCGTCAAGGTCGCGACGCTGTCGCAGCGGATGACCGAGCTCGACGAGCACCTCGCCGACCCGGTGCGGGTGGTGATCTCGCGACTGCGCACGAGCTATACGATCGGCTCGGGCTCGAAGGCGCAGGATCTCACCCCCGGTCAGCTGCTGGAGCGCATGGGTTTCAGCTCGGCGCAGCTGTCGACCCCCGTGAAGGATCTGTCCGGCGGTCAGAAGCGCCGTCTGCAGCTGCTGCTGATCCTGCTCGACCAGCCCAACGTGCTGATCCTCGACGAACCGACGAACGATCTCGACACCGACATGCTCGCGGCGGTCGAGGACCTGCTGGACTCGTGGGCCGGAACGCTCATCGTCGTCTCGCATGACCGGTACTTCCTCGAGCGCGTCACCGATCAGCAGTACGCCATCCTCGGCGGACGCCTGCGCCACCTGCCCGGAGGAGTCGACGAGTACCTGCGGCTGCGTCGCGAGCAGCCCGAACTCACCCGCACGGCCGGCGCTTCCCGTACGCAGCAGGATGCGGGGGCGACCGCACTGTCGGGCTCGGACCGACGCGCCGCGCAGAAGGAGGTCGCTGCGATCGACCGACGCCTCGAGAAGCTCCAGCGCGAGATCGCCGACGTCGATGCGCAGCTCGCGGACGCGCACGACGACTTCGAGCGACTGCTGGGGCTGCAACGGCGCCGCGACGAGCTGGTCGGCGAGACGACGACGCTCGAGGAACGCTGGCTCGAGCTCGGCGAGGCGTTGGACGGCTGAGGCATAGGACGGCTGAGGCCCCGCACCCGTCGGCGGGCCGCGGCCGGAAAGCACGAGACCCCCGGAGCACACGCTCCGGGGGTCTCGTCGTCTCGGAGAGGTCAGGCGAGACCGTTCTCCTCGAGCCACTGCGTCGCGATCTCGGCGGGCTCGAGCTTGTCGACCGTGCTCTGCACGTTGAGCGCGACGAGCGCCTCGGGCGTGAGCTTCGCGCTGACCGCGTTGATGGTGTCGGCGATCTCGTCGGCGACGTCGACGTTCACGACGGGCACCACGTTCGAGGCGAGGAAGAGGCCCTCGGGGTCCTCGAGCACGACGAGGTCCTCGGTCTGGATGCGCGGGTCGGCGGTGAACACGTTGGCGACGTTGACGGTGCCGGCCACGAGGTCGTCGACCGTCGTCTCACCCGTCGCCTGGAACCCGACCTCGACACCGTAGGTCTCGTTGAGGCCCGACGGTCCGTAGGGGCGCTGCTCGAGCTCGGCCGGTCCGCCGAGGGTGAGGGGCTCGGTGACGTTCGCGAGGTCGGCGATCGTCGTCAGGTCCCACTGCTCGGCGAAGGCGGCGGTCACGGTGTACGAGTCCTGGTCGCTCGCGGTTGCCTGATCGAGGACCGTGAGGTTCTCGGGCAGGGCGTCGCCGAGCGCTGCGTACACGTCCTCGGACGTGCGCGCCTCGGTCTCGGGCTCGAAGTACTGCAGCAGGTTGCCGGTGTACTCGGGGAACAGGGTGAGGGCGCCGCTCTCGAGCTCGGGCAGGTAGGCCTCGCGCTGGCCCGTCGTGAACTGGCGGTCGACGGTCTTGCCCGCGGCCTCGAGTGCCTGGGCGTAGATCTCTGCGACGATCTCGTTGGAGTAGTAGTCCTGCGAACCGATGACGATGGTGCCGTCGGCGGGCGCTGCGGACTCTCCGCCGCTCTCGGCGAGCGGGTCGGAGCCGGCGCACCCGGCGAGCAGGGTGGTGGCGGCGATCACGCCGACGCCGGCCGTCAGCAGACGGCGGGTGGTGAAGCGAGACATGGGTTCCTCTTTCTGATGGTGCGGAAGGTTCGAGCTGTGAACGGGATGGATGAGGGAGCGGAGGCGCCGGGTCAGGCGGTGGCCGCCACGGGGCGGCGGCGCTCGGGGCCCGCGGAGGCGGCGCGGATGCCACGCGGGGCGCTCCACCGCTGCACGAGGGCGAGGAGCGCGTCGAGCAGGAGGGCGAGCAGCGCGAGCACGAGGGCGGCCCCGAGCACCTGATCGATCGCGCGCAGGTCGATGCCCTGGATGATGCGGAACCCGAGGCCGCCGAGGTCGGTGTAGCCGGCGATCGTCACCGTCGCGACGACCTGCAGGACGGCGGAGCGCAGCCCGCCGACGAGCAGCGGCAGCCCGAGGGGCACCTCGACGCGCCAGAGGATCTGCCACTCCGTCATGCCGACCGCGCGCGCGGCGTCGATGGTGCGCCGATCGATCGCCTGCAGTCCGCTGTATGCGCCCGCCAGCAGCGGTGGGATCGCCAGGACGACGAAGGTGACGAACGCTGCTTCGGTCTTCCGCGTGACCCCCAGCAGGAGGATCAGGAGGATGAGAAGCCCGAAGGAGGGAATCGCGCGCGCGGCGCCCGAGATCGCCACCGCGAACTCTCTTCCGCGGCCGGTGTGACCGATGGCCCACCCGATCGGGAGCGCGATGACCGCCGCGATCGCGACGGAGATGAACGTGTAGTACAGCTGCTGGCCGATGAGGAACGGAACCGTGTTCGTACCGGTGTACTGCGCAGGGTCGAGCAGCCACGCGATGGCGTCGGCGAAGACGTTCATGCCGTCGCCTCCGCTCGCCGCCGCTCACGGCGTGCTCGGCCCGGGGCGGGCGTGCGCGCCCAGGGCATCAGCAGACGGCCCAGCAGCACCAGGAGCGCGTCGATGACGAGCGCGATGAGCGCGACGGCGACGATCCCCGCGAAGACCTCTTCGAGGAGCCGGCGCTGGATGCCGTTGGTGAAGAGGTAGCCCAGGTTGGTCACTCCGACGAGGATGCCGACGGTCGCGAGTGACACGGTCGACACCGACATCACCCGCAGGCCGGCGAGGACGACGGGACCCGACAGCGGCAGGTCGACCGCCCAGAAGCGACGGAAACCCCCGTAGCCCATCGCCGTCGCGGCCTGACGGACCGCCGGGTCGACCGAGTCGAACCCGTCGGCGACGGATCGCGTCTGGATGGCGACCGCGTAGATCGTCAACCCCACGATCAGATTGGTCTCGGTGCGGATGCCGTAGCCGGCGACGCTCGGCAGCAGCACGAGCAGTGCCAGCGAGGGGATCGTGTAGAGCAGGCCGGTCAGGGTGATGACCCAGCCGCGCAGCAGCCGGTACCGCCACGCCACCCAGCCGAGCGGCACCGACAGGATGAGACCGAGGATGATCGCGATGACGCTCTGACGCACGTGGTCGACGGCGAGCGAGAGAATGAGGTCGAGGTTCGACCAGATCCACGACACCTCAGGAGCCACCCTCGACCAGCGTGCCCTGCGTGCGTCCCTCGGTGTCGACGAGGACGGCGCCGCGCTCGGTGCGCTCGACCCGGAGCGCGCGCTTCCCACGATCGGCGCCGATAAAGCTCGAGACGAAGTCGTCGGCGGGGTCTCGGATGATCGCGCTCGGAGAGCCCACCTGCAGCTTGCGGGCCCCGGCCGCGAGGATCACGACCTGGTCGCCCAGAAGGAAGGCCTCATCGATGTCGTGCGTGACGAAGACGACCGTCTTGCCGAGCTCCCGCTGCAGACGCAGCAGCTCTTGCTGCAACTCGGTGCGGACGATGGGGTCGACGGCGCCGAAGGGCTCGTCCATGAGAAGGATGTTGGGGTCGGCGGCGAGCCCGCGCGCGACGCCCACGCGCTGCTGCTGCCCACCCGACAGCTGGCTCGGGTAGCGGTCTGCCATGCGGGTGTCGAGGCCGACCGTGTCCATCAGCTCGAGAGCGCGGCGGCGCCCGTCACGGCGGCTCGTTCCCGTGAGCACCGGCACCGTGGCGATGTTCTCGGCCACGGTGAAGTGCGGAAGGAGTCCGGAGTTCTGCATCACGTATCCGATGCGGCGGCGCAGCTGAACGGGCGAGCCGGCAGCGACGTCCTCGCCGTCGATCTCGATCGAGCCGGCCGTGGGCTCGACCATCCGGTTGATCATCCGCAGCAGCGTGGTCTTGCCGCAGCCCGACGAGCCCACGAAGACGGTCGTCTTGTGCGACGGGATGACGAGAGAGAAATCCTGGACCGCGCGGGTGCCGTCGGGGAACTGCTTGCCGACCTCGCGGAACTCGATCACCCCGGTCAGCTCTCGATGGCGACCGCGCGGTCGAAGGCGACGTAACCGGAGAAGTCGGTGCCCACGCGCTCGATGGCGCTGGCGTGGGGCGTGGGGTACGACCACGCCTTGTCGGCGGAGCCGGCGACGTCGAAGTACTGCGCGTCACCCTTCCACGCGCAGGTGTACGCGGTGTCGCTCTCGGCGAGCACGCCCGGTGCGATGCTCCGCGGCGGGAAGTACCAGTTCCCCTCGATCCGGACGAGGTCTGCCTCGTCCGCTTCAGCGATGATCGTGTCACCCAGTCGTGCCCGCATGGCCCCGCCCTCCGTTGTGAATTCTCACGCTAGTGGGCGGTCGCGACACCCGGGGTCGTGTTGCGTCATGTCGCGAAATGGACTATCGCCGCCGATCCTGTACCGGGCTCCGCGCCTCAGTACCAGAGCCCGAGCCGAGGCGTGACGGGCGAGCGGAACATGCGCCCGAGGGCTTCCGGATCCGAGCAGGTGATCCGTCCTGCTCGCGCGAGCGCGACGGGCGACACCCCGCCGAGGTACAGGGCCGCGAGCTCGACGACCGACAACTCGAGGGCCATCGCGTCCGCGGTGTTGCTGGCGCCTGTCGTCACGGTCGCGGCGCCGGAATCGTCGACGCTGAGGAGGTACTCCCCCGCCGCGATCCCGAGCGGATCGCTCACTCGCAGCGAGACGGTGCCGGGCGCGCCGTAGCCGCGGGCGGCGAGTGCGGCCGGAACGTCGAGCACCCGGAGGTACTGATGGTCGAAGACCGAGACCGCGGCCGCGCGGCGGTCGCCGATCATCCACAGCACCGGCTCGTCGGTCGAGCACAGCTCGGCGTGCACGTGGGTCACGAGATCGAGCTCGAGCAGGAATCGCCACAGCGCCGCGTAGGCGTCGTCGGTTTCGGCGAGGAGGATCGTGACCTTCGCCGTCCCGCGGACGATGTCGCGCTCGTGCGGTGTCAGCGTGTAGGTGAGCACGCCGCGCACGACGCCCGCGGCGTCGCAGTACTGCACGCACCGGATGCTGCCGCCGTCCTTCGCGTCGGGATCGGTGCCGGTGTAGCGGTCGGCGTGTCCCGGCGGCAGAGCGACGTCGCCCGGGGTGCGCCCGCGCGTGCGCTCGTGCAGCTCGACGACGGTGTCACGCGCCGCCTCGCGGCTGACGAAGTCGACGCGTCCGCTCGGGGTGGGTCCGCTCCAGCGGACCCGGCGCGTGTCGATGTCGATGATCGCGGCGTCGGCGGCCGAGGCGAAGCCGTACCGGCCGTACAGGGTCGACTCGGTGACGGTGAGCATGGCCAGCGGCATCCCGGCAGCGGCGATGGTCCGCACCTCGCCCTCGAGCAGGGCGCGCGCGATGCCGCGTCGGCGATGCGTCTGCGCGACCGTCACGGCACTGATCGCCCCGGCCGGGACGGTACCGCCGGGCACGGTCAACTCCGAGGGCCAGGACGCGATGGTCCCGACGGCGACGCCCGGCATCGGCCCGCTCTCGTCGAAGACTCCCGTCAGGCGGCGCCCACCGTTGCGGGTGGCCGCAGCGGCCACCTGCTCGGCCGAGCGCTCCCCGTCCTGGAAACCGCGGGCCACCGCCTGGATCCAGCCCGGGAAGGCGTCGGAGGCGGCCGTCACGGTGCGGTAGTGCAGCCCGTGCGCCGCAAGCCGCGCGCGCGACTGCTCGTCCACCTCGATCTGCTGCCAAAAATCGTGCGTACCGGTCATCGGGTCACCACTTTCGCGCCCGTCACCGGGCCGTAGACGTGGCGGGCGCGACGGCCCGCGGCGGACAGGGTCTGCTGAAGTCGGCGCGCGCTCTCGTCTCCGGCGGCGAGGAAGGCGACGGTCGGGCCCGAGCCCGAGACGAGGCCGGCCACTGCTCCGGCCGCCGCCCCCTGATCGAGCAGGTCGGCGAGGTCGGGGCGCAGGGCGCACGCGGCATCCTGCAGATCATTGCGCAGGGCTCCGGCGAGCACGTCCGGCGAGCCGGAACGCAGGGCCTGCAGGATCACGGGGTCGACGGCGGGCGGCCGCGGCGCCGGCTCGATGTCGGGGCGGCCGCCCCCGCGCAGCCGGTCGAGCTCCGCATACACCGCCGGCGTCGACAGGCCGCCGCCATCGGTGACGATGACCCAGTCGAAACGGGCGCGCGCGAGCGCGGGGCTGAGGCGGTCGCCACGCCCGGTGCCCACCGCGCTGCCCCCGAGCAGCGAGAACGGCACGTCGGCACCGAGCCGCGCCGCGAGCTCGTGCAGCGCGGGCGAGGTCAGACCGGCGCCCCACAGCGCGTCGCAGGCGACGAGGGCGGCGGCGGCGTCGGCCGATCCCCCGCCCATCCCACCGGCGACCGGGACGGCCTTCCGGATGTCCAGATGCACCCCGCCGAGGTACCCGACCTCCCGCGCGACGAGCCGCGCAGCGCGCAAGGCGAGATTGCGATCATCGGTCGGAACGCCCGGCACGGCGGCGCCCGACTCGTCGACGACCCGCACCGAGAACGCGTCGGCGGGCGTGGCCGTCACCTGTTCGACGAGCGACACGGCCTGATACACCGATGCGACATCGTGGTAGCCGTCGGGCTGGACGTCGCCGACCTCGAGGAAGAGGTTGATCTTGCCCGGAGCCCGGACGCGCACGCTGCCGGGCACGGCGCTCAGACTCATGCGCCGTCCGGCCCGTCCCAGAGCCGCCCGATGCGCCCGGCGATCTCGTCGATGCGTCGCAGCTCGTCGTCGTCGAAGTCGGGCGCCTCGAGGGCGGCGAGGTTCTCGTCGAGCTGGGCGGTGCGCGAGGCGCCGATGAGCGCGGAGGCGACCACCGGGTCGCGCAGGGTCCAGCGGATCGCGAGCTGCGCCAGCGTCTGCCCGCGCTCCCGAGCGAGGTCTGCGAGGTCGCGCAGCCCCGCGAGGGCGGAATCGGCCAGGCGTCCGTCCTCGGGCAGCGAGAAGCGCTGCATCGAACGGTCGGAGGTGCCGTCGTCGAGGTAGCGGCCCGTCAGCAGTCCCTGCTGCAACGGCATGAACCCGATCGCGCCCATGCCGTCGGCGCGCAGCTGCTCGGTCAGGCCGTCCTCGATCCAGCGATTGAGAAGCGAGTACGAGGGCTGATGGATCACCAGCGGCGTGCCGAGCTCGCGGGCGACGGATGCCGCACGCGCCGAGTTCTCGGGCGAATACGACGAGATGCCGACGTAGAGCGCTTTGCCCTGGCGCACGAGCGCGTCGAGCGCACCGACCGTCTCTTCGATCGGTGTCGTGTCGTCCTCGCGGTGCGAATAGAAGATGTCGACGTAGTCGATGCTCATCCGGCGCAGCGACTGCTCGGCGCTCGCGATGAGGTACTTGCGCGAGCCCTGGTTGCCGTAGGGGCCGTCCCACATGTCGTAACCGGCCTTGGACGAGATGATCAGCTCGTCGCGGTACGGCGCGAAATCCTCGCGCATCATCCGACCGAAATTCGTCTCGGCCGACCCATAGGGGGGACCGTAGTTGTTGGCCAGGTCGAAGTGGGCGATGCCCCGATCGAACGCGTGGCGCAGGACCTCGCGCTGACGATCGAACGGGATGTTGTCGCCGAAGTTCCACCAGAGCCCCAGGGAGATCGGGGGCAGGTACAGCCCCGAGGAGCCGACCTGACGATAGGCCGTGCTCTCGTAGCGGTCGGCGGCGGCGGTGTAGGGACGGTGCAGGTCTCCGCCGCGCGAAGCGGGGAAGCGGGGCGAGGCGGTCACGCCCTGAGCCTATCGACCGCGGGGCCGAGCGCCAGCCGGGAAGAGAAGCGACCGGCGGCGCGTTGCCACGGATGACGAAAACGCGGCGCGTCGGCGCGGCGCGCCCCGCAGACCCGGGCGACGTGCGAAGAAACACCTTCGTAACGGAGAATGTCTAGTCTGCATACGAACGCCATCCCCCGAGGAGGAAACCCTGGCCCTTTCCGCTCTGCCCCGCCGCGAGAACCCCTGGATCGATCTGCCCGCACAGCGCGACGACGTCGTGCTCGATGAGGGGTTGCTCCGCCTCGTCCACGACGACACCACCCCGGACGCCGCCCGCACTGCCGACCTGCTGCTCATCGCTGACGCCCTGCGCGCCGCTGATGTGCGCGTCCTGCTCATCCGGCACGATCTGCACACCCCCGCGCTGGCGATCGACCTCGCCGACGCCGATCGGGCCGCGGCGGCCCTGCGCACGCTCGGACAGGAAGAGCCGCTGTACCTCAAGGCCAAGGGCGCCGCCCCGGTGTTCGCCGCCGACGCGACGATCCCGGCGGTGGCACCGCACGTCGTGCGCGCGTACCGTCCCCGGATCACCGCGAACGGCGGCCGGCGCTACGACCACGAGTACGGCGTGCGCCTGGAGTTCTGGCGATTCGGCGAGAGCACCGTCGAGGCCCCGCAGGCCAACGCGCTCATGCGGCGCGTCACCCCGGCCCAGGATGTGCGGATCGTCAGCGCCACGCGCTGGGAGCGGGAGTGGGAGACGGTCGTCGGGATGCTCGACCCGCACCCGCGCGAGGTCACGCACGACATCGACATGGTCTTCTCGTGGGTCGACGGCTCCGCGACCGAGTTCCAGCGGCAGCGCGCCGCCCAGCTGTCGGAGTACGTCGTGGGCGAGGGCGACGACGGCCCGGCCCGGTACCGGCACGTGGACGAGCTGCGCTATGCGCTGCGCAGCGTGCACATGTACGCGCCCTGGGTGCGTCGCATCTTCATCGCGACCGACTCGCCCGCGCCCGCGTGGCTCGCCGAGCACCCCAAGGTGACGATCGTCCGCAGCGAGGAGTTCTTCGCCGACCCCTCGACCCTGCCGACGCACAACTCGCACGCCGTCGAGGCTCAGCTGCACCGCATCGAGGGGCTCGCGGAGCACTTCCTGTACTCCAACGACGACATGTTCTTCGGCCGCCCGGTCCACCCCGAGCTGTTCTTCTCACCCGGCGGTGTCTCGTCGTTCGTCGAGTGCGACGTGCGCATCGGCGCGGGCGATCCCCGCCTCGAGCGCTCGGGTCACGACAACGGTCTGCGGGTGAACCGCGCCCTGCTGCAGGAGCGCTTCGGCCGCGTCATCGTCCGCGACCTCGAGCACTGCGCGGCCCCGCTGCGCCGCAGCGTGATGAGCGAACTCGAGGAAGCCTTCCCCGAGGACTTCCGCCGGACGGCGGCATCCCGTTTCCGGGCCGCGACCGACATCTCGGTGACCAACTCGCTGTACCACTACTACGCGATGTTCACCGGGCGGGCGATCCCCACCACCGTGCCGCGCACCCGCTACGTGCAGACCACGCTCGCCCGGTCGCTGGCCGGCATGGAGCGTCTGGCGAAGCGTCGCGACATCGACATGTTCTGCCTCAACGACGGCGGCGAGACCGAGGTCCCCGAGGAGATCCGGGTGAAGTCGCTGCGCGACGTGCTCGAGCGGATGTTCCCGATCCGCGCACCGTGGGAGATTCCGCAGGTCAGCGAAGGACGGATACGGGACGCGTCGGCGGTGCGCTCCGGCGTGAAGCGCTGACCGGAGCGATCCCCGCTTCGGCGAGCCGCCGTTGCGCCTCGTGCGCATCGGTGTGCTCGAGCGTCACGGGTGCCTCCACCGGCACCACGGAGTGCACGACCGTCTCGTCGTAGACGTGAACGAAGTTGAACGACTGCGCACCGTCCTGCGGCCGCGTGCCGCCGACGGGCACCGTGAGGTCCTGGGCGTAGCAGGTCGATGAGGCGACCGAGACCGGGATGCCGGCGAAGGCCGCGAACGTCGAGTAGTGCAGATGACCGGCGATGATGGCGCGCACGTCCGAGCCACGCAGCACCTCTGCGAGGGCGCGCTGGTCGCGCAGCTCGACGCTCGCGGCCAGCGGCAGGACGCTCGGGACGGGCGGGTGGTGCATCGCCAGGATCGTGCCGAGGGGCGCGGGGGTGGCCAGCACCTCGCGCAGCCACGCGAGCTGGGCGGGGCGGACCTCGCCGTGGTGGGCGCCGGGCACGCTGGTGTCGAGGGTGATCAGTCGCAGACCGTCGATCTCGTCGACGCGGTCGGCGGCGGCATCCGTCCCCTCCTCGCGCCAGAGGGTCTCGCGGAAGCCGGCGCGGTCGTCATGGTTGCCCATCACCCAGAACACCCGCGTGCCCAGACGCTCGGCGAACGGCTCGACGAGGTCGCGCAGCTCGGCATACGCGTCACGCTCGCCGAGGTCGACGAGGTCGCCGGTGAAGACGATGCCGTCGGGCCGCAGCGCAGCCGCTTCGATCGCGTCCATCGCGCGGCGCAGGTGTGCGGCCGCGTCGACGCGGTCGAACAGCTGGGAGCCGGCGGCTCGCAGGTGGGTATCGCTCAGGTGCAGCAGCACTCTCTCGGGTGCCGGGTACTCGGCGGTTCGCATCGTCTCTTCCGTGTCGGGTGATGCTCGCCACGACGCTCGCGGCTCCCCCGGAATGTTACCGGCGTGTTTCGGAGGAACCTGATGACGCGCTGATGAGCATTCAGTGAACGGATGCCGCGACGCGCACGAAGTCGTCGATCGTCAGCTGCTCGCCGCGCAGCGTCGGGTCGATGCCCGCCGCCTCGAGGGCGGCCGACGCGGCGGCCGCCGTGCCTCCGAGAACGGGCGCGACCGCCTGCCGCAGCATCTTGCGCCGCTGGCCGAACGCGGCGTCGACGATCTGGAACGTCCGGCGGCGCAGGTCGTCGTCACCGCGGGGCGCGGCGTCGCGCTCGAACGCCACGAGCAGGCTGTCGACGTTCGGCACCGGCCAGAACACCTGACGCGAGACCGTGCCGGCGAGGCGCCAGGAGCCGTACCAAGCCGCCTTCGCGCTGGGAGAACCGTAGATCTTCGAGCCCGGCGCAGCGGCCAGGCGCTCGGCGACCTCGGCCTGCACCATCACGACTCCGCGCTGGAGGTACGGAAAGGTCTCGAGGAAGTGCAGGAGCACCGGCACACTCACGTTGTACGGCAGGTTCGCCACGAGCACCGTCGGCTCGCCGGGCAGCTCCGTCACCCGCAGGGCATCGGCGTCCACGACGGTGAGGGCCCCCTCGGGCACGCCGTGGCGCTGCGCCGTGAGGGGCAGGTGCGCCGCCAGGCGGTGATCGATCTCCACAGCCGTCACGCTCGCGCCGGCCTCGAGGATCGCCAGGGTCAGCGAACCGAGGCCCGGTCCGATCTCGACGACGCGCTCTCCGGGCTGCACCCGTGCGGCATGCACGATCTTGCGCACGGTGTTGGCGTCGACGACGAAGTTCTGCCCGAGCTTCTTGGTCGGCGTGACGTCGAGTTCGGCCGCGAGAGCGCGGATCTCGGACGCACCGAGCAGGGTCACAGGCATGAGGACCAGCCTAGTTGCGGCGGAGACCCGCGCCGGATGCGCGGACCCGCTCAGGCCCCGGCAGCGGCGGCGGTCGCGGCGCGGGCGGCGCCGGGCAGGGCCGAGACGATCCGCTCGAGGGCGGCGTCGTCGTGCGCGGCGGTGAGGAACCACGCTTCGAAAGCCGAGGGCGGCAGCGACACCCCCGCGTCGAGCATCGCGTGGAAGAAGGCCGCATAGGCGGCGGCATCCTGCAGCGTCGCGGTCTCGTAGTCGGGCACGCCGTCGACGACGGCCGCGCCGAAGAAGACGCTGAAGAGCGTCCCCGCCCGCTGCACGACGTGCGGCATGCCCGCCTCGGTCAGGGCCGCGGATGCCGCGTGCGACACCGTCTCGGCGGCGGCGGTGATCCGCGCGTACACCGCGTCGTCGGCCAGCCGCAGCGTCGCGAGCCCGGCGGCGACGGCGACGGGATTGCCCGACAGGGTGCCGGCTTGGTAGACCGGCCCGAGCGGAGCGAGCAGGTCCATCACCTCGGCGCGGCCCGCGATCGCCGCGACGGGGAGCCCGCCGCCGACCACCTTGCCGAAGGTGAGGAGGTCGGGCGCGACGTCCTCACCGGCGTCGCGGAGCACGCCCCAGTAGCCGGAGGGGCCGGAGCGGAAGCCGGTCAGGACCTCGTCGCTGATCAGCAGCGCACCGTGCCGGCGGGTGAGGTCGCGCAAGAACGCGGTGAAGCCCGGAGCCGGCGGCACGACGCCCATGTTGGCGCCCGCGGCCTCGGTGATGACGGCGGCGATCCGCTCGCCGTGCTCGGCGAAGACGGCCTCGAGCGCGGCCCGGTCGTTGTAGCGCACGACGAGGGTCTGCGCCGCGATGGCCGCCGGCACCCCGGCCGACCCGGGAAGGGCGAGTGTGGCGAGCCCCGACCCGGCCTGCGCGAGCAGTCCGTCGGAATGACCGTGGTAATGCCCGGCGAACTTCACGAGCAGATCGCGCCCGGTCGCGCCGCGGGCGAGACGGATCGCGGTCATCGTCGCCTCGGTGCCCGTGGAGACGAGGCGGATCTTCTCGGCGATCGGCACGCGACGGCGGATCTCCTCGGCCAGCTCCGTCTCGGCCGGGGTCGACGCCCCGAACGAGAGCCCTCGGCCCGCAGCCTCGACGACCGCCGCGATCACCTCGGGGTGCGCGTGCCCCACGAGGGCCGGGCCCCAGCTGGCGACGAGGTCGACGTAGTCGCGGCCCTCGGCATCGGTGACGGTCGGGCCGGAGGCCGAGACGAAGAACCGGGGGGTGCCGCCGACCGAGCCGAAGGCCCGGACCGGGGAGTTCACTCCCCCGGGGATGACGCCGCGGGCGCGCTCGAACAGGTCGTCGTTGCGGCTCATGCGAGATCCTTTCCGGCGCGGATCCAGTCCGCCACTTCGCGGGCCCAATAGGTGAGGATGACATCCGCCCCCGCGCGACGAATGCCGAGCAGCGACTCGCCGATCGTGCGCTCGCGGTCGATGGCGCCCGCACGCGCGGCGAGCTCGATCATCGCGTACTCGCCCGACACCTGGTACGCCCACACGGGCACGGTCGAGGCGTCGGCGACGCGGGCGAGCACGTCGAGGTAGGGGCCCGCGGGCTTGACCATGACGTAGTCCGCGCCTTCGGCGATGTCCTGCATGGCCTCGGCGACGCCCTCGCGGCCGTTCGCGGGGTCGAGCTGATAGGTGCGGCGGTCGCCCTGCAGCGTCGACTCGACCGCGTCGCGAAACGGGCCGTAGAACGCAGAGGCGTACTTCGCCGAATAGGCCAGCAGCGCCACGTCGGCGTGGCCGGCCTCGTCGAGGGCGCGGCGGATGACGGCGACCTGGCCGTCCATCATGCCCGACAGGCCGAGGATCTCGGCACCGGCACGCGCCTGCGCGAGGGCCATGCGCGCGTACACCTCGAGCGTCGCGTCATTGTCGACCGAGCCGTCGGCGGCGAGCAGGCCGCAGTGACCGTGGTCGGTGAACTCGTCGAGGCACAGGTCCGCCTGCACCGTGATGCGTCCGCGGGCAGCCTCGGCCGCGACGCGGATCGCGCGATTGAGGATGCCGTCGTCCGCGACCGCTCCCGATCCCTCGGCGTCGCGCACGGCGGGCACGCCGAAGAGCATGATGCCGCCGACGCCGGCCTCGGCGGCATCCGTGACGACCGCGGCGATGTCCTCGAGCGGGTGCTGCAGGACGCCGGGCATGGAGGCGATGGGCTGCGCGGCGTCGATGCCCTCTTTGACGAACACCGGCAGCACCAGCTGGGCGGCTGCGAGGTGGTGCTCGGTCGACAGCCGGCGCATCGCCGGGGTGCGACGGGTGCGACGCAGGCGCCGCTCGGGGAAGCTGCTCATGAGGATTCCTCTGTTCCGGGTCGCGCGTCGAGCTCCGCCAGGAGGGCGTCGACGCTCTGCGAGTGTGCCGTGTGGTGGACCGTGTAGCCGAGCTTCTCGGCATCGCGTGTGGTGCCCGGCCCGATCGAGGCGATGAACACCTCGGGGCCGGGAATGCCGACCTGACGCCGCAGCTCGCGCCCCACGCTGAGCGAGGTGAGCAGCACCGTGTCGATGGCGCCGGTGCGCACCTCGTCCGCGATCACCGGGTCGAGGTCGACGCCGACCGTGCGATAGGCGATGCAGACGTCGACCTCGTAGCCCTGCAGCTCCAGTTCGTCGCTGATGACCGCCATGGCCAGATCCGATCGCAGCACGAGGCAGCGGCCGGTCGAGCGCGGCGACCGACCGGCGCACCACTGGGCGATCATGTTGGTCGCCGACGACGTCCCGACCGGAACGAACTCGACCTCGAAGCCGGCGTCCGCGACCGCCCGCGCGGTGGGCCGACCGACGGCGGCGATGCGCGTTCCGACCGGGATCGAGACCTGCTGGGCCACCAGCTGCTCGACCGTGGCCGCGCTCGTGATGAACACCCACGCGTAGTCGCCGGCGGCCAGCCGAGCGAAGGCGGCGTCGCGCGCTGCCGTGTCGCGCGGCGGACGCGACTGGATCAGCGGCGCGATGACGCCCGTCGCGCCGCGACGCTCGATCTCGTCGCGCACGCGCTCACCCCAGGCGCCGCCGCGCGGGATCAGGATGCGGCGGCCACGCAGTCCTCCGCTCACCGGCTCGTCCCCGGCAGATCGGCGATGTCCGCGGCACCGCCGTCCAGCAGCTCGGCGACGACATCGGCCGCGATGCTCTCGCGCTCAGCGGGAGAGGTGAGGTCCGCCTGCAGCGACCGCACCGCGCGTACCGTGCGCGCGCCGTCGGGTGCGTACACCTCGGCCACGAAGACGGATTCCGAGCCCAGTCCCGTGACGGTGATGCCGACCGGCGCCGCGCAGCCCGCTTCGAGCCGGCGCAGCACGGCCCGCTCGAGGAGGGCGCGCGAGGCCGATGCGGAGTCGTCGATCAGCCCGACGGCTCGACCGATCGGCCCGTCGAGATCCGCCGTGCGAACCTCCACCGCCAGAGCTCCCTGCCCGGCTGAGGTCGGCCAGGCGTCCAGGGAGAAGACCTCGCCGATGGCGCTGTCACGTCCGATGCGGCGCAGGCCGGCCTCGGCGAGCACGATGGCGTCGTACTCGCCGTCGCGCACCTTCCGCAGGCGCGTGTCGACGTTGCCTCGGATGTCGCGCACCTGCAGGTCGGGTCGCCGGCGCAGCACCTGGGCGACGCGCCGGGGCGAACCCGTGCCGACGACCGCTCCCTCGGGCAGCGCGTCGAGCGATGCGCCCGCCTCGGGGCCGCACAGCACGTCGCGCTGCGGCGCACGCGGCGGAACCGCCGCGATCTCCAGGCCCGGGTAGGGCGCGGTCGGCAAGTCCTTCATCGAGTGCACGACGAGGTCGCAGTCGCCGCGGACGAGCGCCTCGCGCAGCGCCGTCGCGAACACGCCGGTGCCGCCCATCTGCGCGAGCGACCCGGTGAGCACGTCGCCGTCGGTCGTGATCTCCACGAGCTCGACCGGGATGCCGGTGGCCGTGGTGATCGCGTCGGCGACGTGCTGCGACTGGGTCGTGGCGAGCAGGCTCGCGCGCGTGCCCAGCCGCAGGACGGGGGCGTCCGTCACGGCGCCACCCCCGCGAGCGCCGGCTGGACGCCGAGGCGCTTGTTCTCGCAGCACCCGGGACGGCAGACGTCGTACCACGGGCCGAGCGAGGTCACCGCGGGCCGCTCGTCGACGGGGGTCGCGTGCAGCCGCTCCTCGACGAGGTCGACCAGTCCGGCGACGTACGCCGGGTGCGTGCTCGGCGACGCCGTGCGGACGGCGAACAGACCGTGCTCTTCGGCGGTCTCCATCGCCTCGGTGTCGAGGTCCCAGAGCACCTCCATGTGGTCGCTGACGAAGCCGAGCGGCACGATCAGCACGGCCTTGCGACCCGAGGCGGGCAGCTCAGCGATCGCGTCGTTGATGTCGGGCTCGAGCCACGGCACGGAGGGCGGGCCCGACCGGCTCTGGAACACCAGCTGCCACGGCGCCGTGGTCCCGAGCTCCGCGACGATCGCCTCGGCGACCGCGGTGTGCTGGGCGACATACGCCCCGCCCGGTCCGAACCCGCGCTCGGGCGGGCCGGAGCGATCGGCGTCGGAGTTGGGGATGGAGTGCGTCGAGAAGAGGATCTCGACGTCCCGCTCGTCGATGCCCTGCGCGCGTACCTGCGCCAGTCCGTCGCGGATGCCCTCGATGAAGGGGGCCACGAAGCCGGGGTGGTCGAAGAACTGGCGCACCTTGTCGATCTCGACCTCTCCGGCAAGGCCCGTGGCCTCCATGGCGTCGGCGAGGTCCTCGCGGTACTGGCGGCACGACGAGTACGAGCTGTACGCGCTCGTGGCGACCGCGATGACGCGGCGGTGGCCGTCGGCGTGCAAGGCGCGCAGCGCGTCGTCGACGTACGGCATCCAGTTGCGGTTGCCCCAGTACACCGGCAGGTCGAGCCCGCGGGCGGCGATCTCGGCCTCGAGGGCGGCCTTGAGCTCGCGATTGTGCTGATTGATGGGCGAGACGCCGCCGAAGTGGCGGTAGTGGTGGGCGACCTCTTCGAGGCGCTCATCGGGGATGCCGCGCCCGGCGGTGACGTTGCGCAGGAAGGGAAGGACGTCGTCCTGGCCCTCGGGACCGCCGAAGCCCAGCAGCAGCAGGGCGTCGTACGAGGTGGGCTCGGTGACGTGCGGGGCCCCCGAGCACGCGGCGGGGCTTGCGGCCGGCACCGCGCAGCCGGGGGCGCACGGGGGTGCGCTCGTCGCACGCGGCGGCTTCGGTCGGAACTCGGTCGCACCCATCAGGACAGCACCTCCGTGAGTTCGGCCACCTCGACGCGGCGACCGGTGTAGAACGGGACCTCTTCGCGCACGTGGCGGCGCGCGTCGGTGGCGCGAAGGTCGCGCATGAGGTCGACGAGGCTGATCAGCTCGTCGCTCTCGAGCGGCAGCAGCCACTCGTAGTCGCTGAGAGCGAAGGTCGAGACGGTGTTCGCGATCACGTCGGCGAACTTCGCCCCGCGGCGGCCGTGCTGAGCGAGCATCGCCGAGCGCTCCTCCTCGGGCAGCAGGTACCACTCGTAGCTGCGGACGAACGGGTACAGGCACAGCCACTCGCGGGCGTGTTCTCCCCGCAGGTATCCCGGCACGTGACGCTTGTTGAACTCCGCCTCGCGATGGACTCCCATCGCGCTCCATTCGAGGTCGAACGCCGCGAGCGCCGATGTGCGTCGCAGGGCGCGCAGGGCGCGCTGCAGTGCAGCGGGGTCGTCGTCGGATCCGGGGGCGGTGTGCAGCCAGATCATCAGGTCCGCCGCGCCGCGCATGCCGGTCACGTCGTACACACCGCGCACCGTGACGCCGGCGCCGGGCAGCTCGGCGACCAGGCGCTCGAGCTCGGCGATGTCGGCGTCGGTCGGCGCCTGCGGCCGCGGGCGAGGACCGGCGAGGATCGCGAAGAGGGTGTAGCCGAGCGGAATGTTCTCCGTCATCAGGGCTCCTTTCGGTCGGAGGTAACGGTGAGGAGGTCGTGCGCGAGCGCACGAGCGTGCGGGATCACCGACGCGAGTCCGGTGCCGGCCGCGACGGCTCCCGTGACGCGGATGCCGCGCGCGGCGGCCTCGGCCACCGTGTCGGTCCACGCCGCCGACTCCGCGGGCACGACGGCATCGTCCCAGCGGGTGGTGATGATCTCGCCGATGTCGTCCCGGTCGACGCGAGCACCGGTGAGATGCGAGATCTCGCGCGCGATCGCCGTGGCGGAGTCGAGCCCGGCGGTGTCGTCGGCGCGCGCCGACAACCGCACGAGGTGCGTTCCGACCGGCAGCGCCGCTCGGGCCCATGCCCACTTGGCGTCGATGTGGGTCAGGGCCTTCGCGGCCGTCGGGGCCTCGGGCGCGACGATGACCCCGGAGCCCACGGGCTCGGCGCCGAGGTCGGCGGCGGTGACGGCGGCGGTGAGCAGGCGGACGGCGGGCTGGATGGGCGCCGACGCGGCGGCGTCGAGGTCGGCGGCATCCATCGTGCCGGTCACGCGGCCGAGCAGCGAGGCGGCGCCGCGCGGTCCGGTTGCGACGACCACGTTGCCCGCGCGGAGGGTCTCACCCGACGAGGCGATGACGCGTACACCGCCGGCGTTCGGGTCGAGCGTCCGCACGGCGACCCCCGTCCGGATGTCGGCGCCGCGCTCGAGCGCCAGCGTCGCGACGGCGTCGGCGAGACGCCACATGCCGCCGGCGATGCCGCCGACGGCGGTGCCGCCCGGGGCATCCGGAGCGACCTCCGCGGCCGCGGCGAGCAGTGACCCCGTGCGCTCGAACGCCGCCCACATCTTGGGATGCAGGCGCGGCAGCGGCACGGCCGCGGCCGGCTGGGAGTAGATGCTGCGGCACAGCGGGTCGACGAGGTCGGCGAGGATGCCGGCGCCCAGCCGCTCCTCGACGACGTCGGCCAGCGACGCTGTCGGGTCGATCGGCGCGGCGAGCACCTCGGCCGCAGCACGCTGCGCGGCGCGCTCGCCGATGATCGCGACGACGTCGGCGGCGAGCGGATCCGCGGGGATGCCGATGACCGTGCGACGCGGCAGCGGCAGCCGGGACCACAAACCGGCCGCACCGACGCCGCGACGCGACACGAGGTGCGCCGGACCGGATCGGGGCGAGACGACCTCGAGCGGCAGCCCGAAGTCGGCGATGAGCCGCGGCACCGCGTCGGTGCGCTTGGCGAACGACTCGGCGCCGAGATCGACCTCGACACCGGCGATGCGTCCGCGGCGCAGCATCCCTCCGGTCCGGTCGTCCGACTCGAGCAGGATCACGCGCGCTCCGGCGGTCACCGCCTCGAGCGCGACCACGAGTCCGGCGATGCCGCCGCCGATGACGACGAGATCGGCGTCGGAGGTCATGCCGACCGCCAGCCGTGGACGGTGCGGACGACCGAGCTGATGGCGTCGGGGTCGGCCTGCATCGGTACGCCGTGGCCGAGGTTGAACACGTGAGCGCGCGCCGAGCGGCCGGCCTCGAGGATCCGCTCGATCGCGGCATCCCGTACGCCGGCGGGGGCGAACAGGAGCGCGGGATCGAGGTTTCCCTGCAGCGTCAGGTGCGACCCGACGCGGCGTGCGGCCTCGTCGAGCGGCACGCGGTAGTCGACGCCCAGCGCGTCGATGCCGATCGAAGCCATGTCGCGCAGGATCTCGCCCGTGCCGACGCCGAAGTGGACGAGCGGGATGTGGTCGATCCCCGCGCCCTCGGGCACCGGCAGGGCGCGGACCGCGTCGAGGGATGCCGCCGACGCGGGCAGCGCCGCCGCGCGGTAGTCCTCGGGCGGCAGACCGCCGGCCCACGAGTCGAACAGCTGCGCGGCGCTGGCGCCGGATGCGACCTGCAGCGCGAGGAACTCCCCCGTCACCCGCGCCAGCCACTCGGTGAGGGCGTTCCAGGCCGCCGGGTCCTCGTGGATGAGGCGGCGCGCAGCGAGGTGATCCTTCGAGGGGCCGCCCTCGACGAGGTAGGCGGCGAGGGTGAACGGCGCCCCGGCGAAGCCGATGAGCGGCAGCGGCTCGCCCCGCGACTCCGACTCCTCGGCGAGCATGTCCGTCGTGAGCTCGACGGCACGGGCGATGGCCTCGCCACGCTCGCGGACGAGCGCGGGATCGATCTCGACCGCACGGGCGATGTCGGCCGCGGTACTCAGGGGCCGGGCGAAGACCGGGCCGCGACCGGCGGCGATCTCGACCTCGATCCCGAGGATCGCCAGCGGCACGATGATGTCGCTGAAGAAGATGGCGGCATCGACGCCGTGGCGCCGGACCGGCTGCAGCGTGATCTCGCTCGCGAGCTCGGGGGTCAGGCAGGCGTCGAGCATGCTGCCCTGCGACCGCAGCGCGCGGTACTCCGGGAGCGATCGGCCGGCCTGGCGCATGAACCAGACGGGGGTCTTCTCGACGCGTTCGCCGAGCAGGGTGCGCACGAGCCGGCTCGAGCCGGTCGCGTGGGCGACGAGTGGGTGGGCGGATGCCGGAATGATGATCTCCTCGAATGAGTTAATCGATATACTAGTCACGATCTCAGGGGGTTCTTCCGCACGTGCTCGTCGCTCTCACCGCGCATCAGCGCTCCACACCGCTCGCTTCTCTCGAGCGACTCTCCGTCATCGGAGACGAAGTCGGCACCCGGTTGACAGAGGCCCACGAGGCCATCCAGGGCGCCGTCGTCCTGGCCACCTGCAATCGGTTCGAGGCGTACTTCGACCTGCGCGACGATGCCGACTTCCCCTCGACCATCCCGGCGATGGATGCCGCGATGGAGGAGATCGCGAAGCTGAGCGATCTGCCGTACCGGACCGTGCGCGAGACGGTCGACTTCGCGCACGGCAACAAGGTGGCGCACCACCTCTTCTCGGTCGCGTCCGGCCTCGATTCGGTCGCCGTCGGCGAGGACGAGATCGCGGGGCAGGTCCGGCGCGCTCTCGACGACGCCCGCCGCGGCGGGCTCACGACCGCGCCGCTCGAACACCTCTTCCAGCGCGCGACCGAGACCTCGCGTGCCGTGAAGAACAGCACGCGCATCGGCGAGTCGGGCCGGTCGCTCGTCCGCCTCGCCCTCGAGCTGGCGTCGTCGCGCGTGGCCGACTGGTCGGCGGCGCGGGTGCTGCTCGTGGGCACGGGCCGATACGCCGCGGCATCCCTCGCTGCCCTGCGCGACAAGGGCGCCGTCGACGTCCGCGTGCACTCGCGCTCGGGACGCAGCCGCTTCGCGCAGCGCGAGCACCTCGTCGCCGTCGATGCCGAGCACTACGCCGCTGAGGCCGCCGCCGCGGACGTCATCGTGACCTGCACCACGACGACCGACACCTACGCCCTGACCGCCGCCGAGCACGCCGCCCGCCGCGCCGGTGCCGACCGCACCCAGCTGATCATCGACCTGGGGCTCCCCCGCAACGTCGACCCCGCTCTGCGCGACGTCCCCGACATCGAGCTGCTCGACCTCGAGACCATCCGGGTGCACGCCCCCATCGACGAGTTCGCGACCCTCGGCGAGGCCCGTGAGATCGTCGCGGGGGCCGCAGCCCGCCACGCCGCAGCCCGCCGCGTCCACGAGGTGGCGCCGTCGGTCGTGGCGATGCGCGGATACATCACGGGCATCCTCGATGACGAGATCGAGCGCGCCCGGTTGCGCGGCGAGGCTCCGCAGGTCGAGGCCGCGCTGCGGCACTTCTCCGGTGTGCTGCTGCACCGCCTCATCGCCCAGGGCCACACCCTCGCCTCGTCCGGTTCCGGCTCGGCCTGGGCCGACGCGGTGCGCACGGTCTTTCCCGGCGCCGACGACTCCGGCCGCACCTCGCCCGACGAGGCCGCACCCGGCGACCTGGGCGCGGGAGCCGAGCGGTCATGACCCGGCAGGTGACCCTGAAGGACATCGCGCTGCGCGCGGGTGTCTCCACGGCCGCCATCAGCCAGGCTCTCAACGACCGCGGGAGCCTCCGTCCCGAGACGCGGGAGCGCATCAAGGCGATCGCGGCCGAGCTCGGATACCAGCCCAACAAGTACGCCGCCGCCCTCCGCAGCGGCCGCACGATGTCGGTGGGCTTCGTGCTGCCCGAGAGCGTCGAGCTCGACCTGTCGCGGCGCAGCGCGCTGCACCGCAGCCGCCACATCGGCGCGCTCGTCAGCGCTGCGGCCGAGCAGGGCTTCACCGTCACGATGCTGCCGGCCTCGCGCCCGGACCTGCTGCGCGGCGCGCAGATCGACGTCGTCTACTTCGCCGAGGTCGCCGCCGATGACCTGCTGCTGCGCGAGGCTGTCGCCCGCGGCATCCCGGTCGCGACGAACGACCTGTACGTCGACACCGAGCGGTCCATCACCGTCCGCACGGGCTACGACGAGGCCGTGCGTGCCGCGCTCGGGCTGCTCGAGGCCGGCGGTGCCGAGCGCATCGGGTTCCTCGTCGACGACGCCGGCGCTCCCCGCGACCGCATCGGTGAGAGCGCATACCGCGCGTGGAGCACCGTGCGAGGCCGGACACCGCTCGTCGCGCACGTCGACGCCGAGCACGGGGCGCTCCCCCGCCGCGTCGGTGAACTGCGCGACGCGGGTGCCGACGCGATCTTCTCGTTCGCCGAGGAGGGACCGGCCATCTACCTGCAGCTCGAGGAGATGGACTTCGTGATCCCCCGCGACATGCAGTTCGTCGCGCTGTGCACGACCGACTGCGCCGTCAACACCCGTCTGGGAGTGACGCACGTGTGCGTGCACCCCGAGCTCGCCCCCGCGGCGATGTTCCAGGCGCTCAGCACCGTCCGCGACGGGGTCGAGCCGGACATCGTCGACCTGCCGTGGGAGATCGTCCGCGGTTCTTCGACGCGCTGAGGGCCGGCGCGGATCAGAACTCGCCGTAGACGGCGCGCGTGTTCGCCGCGACCTGCGCGGCCAGCTCGTCGACCTCGACGCCGAGCTCGGCTGCCATGAAGCGCAGCGTGACGGGGATGAGATACGGCGCATTGGGACGTCCGCGGTGCGGCGTCGGCGTCAGGAACGGCGCGTCGGTCTCGACGAGGATGCGCTCGCGCGGGGTCACCGCGAGCGCATCGCGGAGGTTCTGCGCGTTCTTGAACGTCACGTTGCCGGCGAAGCTGAGCCAGTACCCGCGCTCGGCGGCGATACGCGCCATGTCGGCGTCGCCCGAGAAGCAGTGGAAGACCGTCCGCTCGGGAGCACCGACCCGCAGCAGGGTCTCGAGCACCGCGTCGTGGGCGTCGCGATCGTGGATCTGCATCGCCACGTCGTGCTTCTTCGCCAGCGCGATGTGCGCCTCGAAGCTCTCGAACTGCGCCGGCAGGCCGTCGTCGCCGGTGCGGAAGAAGTCGAGTCCGGTCTCGCCGACGGCGCGCACACGCGGCTGAGCGGCGAGCTCGTCGATGACGTCGATGGCCTCCTGCAGCCGCCCCGCCGCGGCGTAGACCGGCGCTTCGTTGGGGTGGATCGCGACAGCGGCGAGCACGCGCGGGTGCGTGGCCGCAGCCCAGGCCGACCACCGCGACGACTCGATGTCACCCCCGGCCTGCACGACCCCGATGACGCCCACGGATGCCGCCAGCTCGAGCTGCTCGGCCAGGGTTCGCGGTTCGTCGCCGTCCTCGATCTCGAGGTGGGTGTGGTTGTCGTAGACCGGCACGGCCAGCGGCTCGGGCGCCGCCGGCCACCGCACATCCCGGGCCGCCTGCTCCCGCTGCCGCACGTACTGCGAGACGTCTCCGGCCGACTCGTCGCGAAGCGAGGGCGTCGCGCCGGCCGGATCCGCGTTCGTCGGCGAGTCGACCATCGTCAGGCGGTCTGCTCGACGCGCGGGAAGAGCGGGGCCAAGCCCGAGACCGTCGTGCCTGCGGGCAGGATGCCCCAGCGTCCGGCTTCGCGCAGCGGCTGGTCCTCCAGCCGCGCGTCGATGCCGAGCGCGGCCCAGAGCTTGCCGGTCGCGGCGGGCATGACCGGCGACAGCAGCACCGCGAGGGCGCGCAGCCCTTCAGCCGCGGTGTAGAGCACCGTCCCCAGCCGGGCGCGCTGCGCCTCGTCCTTGGCGAGGGCCCATGGCTCGTTCTCGGTGATGTAGCCGTTGAGGGCGTCGACGATCGTCCAGATCGCGGCGATCGCCTCGTCGGGACGGAAGCGCTCCATCGCCGCGTCGGCTGCGGCAGCGGCATCCGCGACGACCCGCTGGATCTCGAGGTCGCCGGCGGTGTACTCCGCCGCGGCCGGAACGACGCCGCCGAAGTAGCGCTCGACCATCGCGATCGTGCGGGAGGCGAGATTGCCGAATCCGTTCGCCAGTTCCGCCTGGTACCGCGCCGACAGGTCCTCCCACGAGAACGAGCCGTCCTGACCGAACGCGATGGCCGAGAGGAAGTAGAAGCGGTAGGCGTCCGAGCCGAAGACGTCGGTGATCTCGGTCGGTGCGATACCGGTGAGCTTCGACTTCGACATCTTCTCGCCGCCCACGAGCAGCCACCCGTGCGCGAAGACGCCCCGCGGCACCTCCAGGCCCGCGGCCATGAGCATCGCCGGCCAGATGACCGCGTGGAAACGGAGGATGTCCTTGCCCACGACGTGGTAGGCCGGCCAGCGGCGCGCGAACTCCTCGGGGTCGGTGCCGTAGCCGATCGCCGTGGCGTAGTTCAGCAGGGCGTCGACCCACACGTAGATGACGTGCGACGGATCCCACGGCACCGTGATGCCCCAGTCGAACGCCGACCGCGAGATGGAGAGGTCCTTCAGGCCCGAGCGCACGAACGACACGACTTCGTTGCGTGCCGATTCGGGACGGACGAAGTCCGGCACCGTTTTGTAGAGCTCGAGCAGCCGGTCCTGGAACTCGCTGAGCTTGAAGAAGTAGTTCTTCTCCTGCAGCAGCTCGAGCGGCTTGGAGTGGATGGCGCAGACCTTCAGGCCCTCGAACGGGCCGGTGCCGTCGGCGATCTCGGCCTCGGGCTTGAACTCCTCGCAGCCGACGCAGTACAGCGCGGCGTACTCGCCCGCGTAGATGTAGCCGCGGTCGAACAGGGTCTGCACGAAGACCTTCACCCGCTCCTCGTGACGTTCCTGCGTCGTACGGATGAAGTCGTCGTTCGCGACGTCCAGCGTGCGCAGCAGCGGGAACCAGGACTCCTCGACCAGCTTGTCGACCCACTCCTGGGGCGTGACGTTGTTGGCGGCGGCGGCGCGGAGCATCTTCTGCCCGTGCTCGTCGGTGCCCGTCAGCATCCAGGTGTCGTCACCGGCCTGACGGTGCCACCGGGCGAGCGTGTCGACGGCGACGGACGTGTACCCGTGCCCGATGTGGGGCAGATCACTGGGGTAGTAGATCGGCGTGGTGATGTAGAAGCTGCGGCCGTTGCTCACCCCGAGATTCTAGTTCGCGGTGACGGCGCCTCGAAGCCGCATGACACCGCCGGCGCGCGTCACGCGGTCTCGCGCACCACGAGGGTCGTCGGCAGCACGAGCGGCTGCGGATCTCCCCCGGCGATCACCTGCAGCACCATGTCCACCATCGCAGCGCTGATCTCACCCCACGGCTGTCGCATCGTCGTCAGCGGAGGGTCGTGCGTGGCGGCGAGTCCGGAGTCGTCGAAGCCGGCCACCGCGATGTCGTCCGGCACCGTCCGGCCGCTGCGACGGATGGCGGCGATCGCCCCCACGGCCATGACGTCGGATGCCGCGAACACGGCCTCGATGTCCGGCGCGCGCTCCAGCAGGCGGGCCATCGCGGCGGCTCCGGCATCGCTCGAATAGACGTCCTGCTCCACGAGCTCGGGATCGAACAGCTCGCCCATCTCGGCCCGGAAGCCCTCGAGTCGGTACCGACCGCCCGGGGTGTCGTTGGGTCCGGTGATGACCGCGATGCGGCGGTGGCCCTGCGCGAGCAGGTGGCGGGTCATCGCCCGAGCCGACTCCTGCTCGTCGACCGAGACGGTCGGCACGTGCGCCCGGTCGCCCAGCGGCACGCCCGTGCACACCGTCGGCACGCCCGCCGCGATGAGCGAGGCCAGCAGCGGGTTCGATTCGTGGGACGAGATCAGCAGCACGCCGTCGACGTGCCCAGCACGCACGTATCGCTCGACGTTGGCGCGCTCGGCGGCGGTATCGGCGATCATCAGGACGAGCGTCATCGAACGCTGCGCGAGCGCCTCGGTCGCACCGCGCAGCAGCAGCGCGAAGGTGGGGTCGGCGAACAGCAGGTGCTGCGGCTCCGTCAGCAGGAAGGCCAGCGAGTTGGCGCGCCCCGTGGCGAGGCTGCGCGCCGCGTGGTTGGCGGTGTAGCCGGTCTCGCGGATCGCACGGTCGACCGCCTCGCGTGCCTCGGGCGAGACCCAGTGGCCGCCATTGATGACGCGCGAGACCGTACCGTGCGAGACGCCCGCGGCGGCCGCGACGTCGCGAATGGTCGGTTTGCGCGACGCGCCGGTGGTGCCGTTCACGTCGGTGAGCCTACTCCCGCGGCGGGAGCACGACGCGCGGTGATCCACGAAACGGCGTCGCACTGTGACCGGTCACAGTTCGGTAACGGGATCGGCTCATCCGGCACCCGCGGGTTAGTGTGGTCGCAACACCCTGTGACCGGTCACAGTTCGACCGGTCCGCGAGACACGAGGACGCGTTTCATGCCCGCGAGCGTTTGGCCGGCCATCGACGGGATCGCCTATGGCGGCGACTACAACCCCGAACAGTGGCCCCGCGAGGTGTGGCGCGAGGACGTCCGTCTCATGCGCGAGGCCGGCGTCAACCTCGTCAGCGTCGGGATCTTCTCATGGGCGCTGCTCGAGACGAGCGAAGGCGTCTACGACTTCGAATGGCTCGACGAGATCATCGGGCTGCTCCACGAGAACGGCATCGCCGTCGACCTCGGCACCCCGACGGCCTCTCCTCCCGCCTGGTTCTTCGCGAACCACCCGGATGCACGGGTCGTCACCCGTGACGGCGTCGTGATGGGCTTCGGCTCGCGCGGCATGGCCTCGCACTCGGCTCCCGCGTATCGCGAGGCGGCCGTCGGGATCGCCAGCGCGCTCGCCGAGCGTTACGCCGACCACCCCGCCGTCGTGATGTGGCACGTGCACAACGAGTACGGGGTCCCCATCGGCGAGGACTACTCCCCCCACGCCGTCCGCGCCTGGCGCCTCTGGCTGCGGGAGAAGTACGGCAGCCTCGACGCGCTCAACGCCGCGTGGGGCACGGCGTTCTGGGGGCAGCACTACGGGGACTGGGAGCACGTCGGCGCGCCGGCTGCCGCCCCCTCGGTGGTCAACCCGGCGCAGCGCCTGGACTTCGCCCGCTTCACCGACGCGCAGCTGCGGGCCTGCTTCGTCGCCGAGCGCGACGCCATCCGTCGCTTCTCGTCGCTGCCGGTCACCACCAACTTCATGGCGAACCAGCACAACGGGTGCGACCTGTGGGCGTGGGCGCGCGAGGTCGACATCGTGTCGGACGACCACTACCTGTGGGCAGCCGACGACGAGGGCGAGATCGGCCTGGCCATCGCCGCCGACCTCTCGCGGTCGGTGGGCCGCGGCAAGCCCTGGATCCTCATGGAGCACTCCACCTCGGCCGTGAACTGGCAGCCCCGCAACGTCGCGAAGCGACCCGGCGAGATGGCGCGCAACTCGCTCGCGCACCTCGGCCGCGGAGCCGACGGCATCCTCTTCTTCCAATGGCGCGCCGGCCGCTCGGGGGCCGAGAAGTTCCACTCCGCGATGCTGCCGCACGCCGGCACCGGGTCGCGGGTCTTCCGCGAGGTCGTCGACCTGGGTGCGAAGCTGAACCGGCTCTCCGAGGTGCGCGGCTCTCGCGTGCGGGCGGACGTCGCCATCCTGTGGGACTTCGAGTCGTTCTGGGCGCAGGACCTCGAGTGGCGTCCGTCCGCGGACGTCTCGCACGGCGAGCGGATCCGCGCGTTCTACGAGCGCCTCTGGCGCGACAACATCACGGCCGACTTCGCACTGCCCGGCGACGACCTCTCGTCCTACAAGCTCGTCATCGCACCGGCCCAGTACCTGCTGCGCAGCGACGACGCCGACAACCTCAACCGCTACGTCGAAACCGGCGGCACGCTCGTGGTGTCGTTCTTCTCGGCGGTCGTCGACGAGAACGACGCGGTCCACGCGGGCGGGTTCGGCGTTCCGCTCGAACCGTCGCTCGGCGTCCGGGTCGAGGAGCACCTGCCGCTGCGCGAAGGCGTCACCACGACGGTCTCCTACGGCGACGGCTCGTTCGGCGCAGACGTCTGGCACGAGCACCTGGACGTCACGGGGGCCGAGACGCGCGCCACCTACACCGACGGGCCGGGCGCCGGCATGCCGGCCATCACCCGCAAGGAGCACGGGGCGGGCACCGGCTGGTACATCAGCACGCGCCCGGATGCCGCGGGCCTGGCCGCGATCATGAGCGACGTGTACGCCGACGCCGGCATCGCGCCTCTCCCGGCGCCGGCCGGACTCGAGGTCATCCGCCGCACCGGCGCCGAACACGACTACGTCGTCGCGATCAACCATGGCGCGACGGACGCACGACTCGCCCTCGAGGGCGTCGACCTGCTCGCAGGCGCCGCCGTCGAAGGCACGCTGGAGGTGAGTGCGGGCGACGTCGCCGTCGTCCGTGCACCGCGCACAGCACCCGGGGGTGGTCGCTGACCGACCCCACCGCCGGTCGACAGTCGACGTCGACCGGCACGCACTGAGAAAACCGCCGAGGCCACCCGGCCGCGGCATCCACACCGGTCGTGACGGCGCGACCTCTCGCGAGGCGCCCCGATCGACCACTTCGGAAGGAAGATCCATGCGCAAGATCGGGACCGGAATCGTCGCTGTGGCGGCGACCACCGTCCTGCTCGCCGGTTGCTCCGGCGGCAGCACTCCCACCGACGACAGCGACGCGGGCGGCTCGGGCGCTTCGCTCGTGGTCTGGACCGACGCGAACCGCGCACCGGCCATCGAGGCCGCCGCCGAGGCGTTCGAGGAGGAGACCGGCACCAAGGTCGAGCTGGTGCAGAAGAACTTCGAGGACATCCGCAACGACTTCATCAACCAGGTCCCCACCGGTGAAGGCCCCGACATCACCGTCGGCGCCCACGACTTCCTCGGGTCGTTCGTCTCGGCGGGCGTCGTGGACACGATCGACCTCGGCGACAAGGCCGAGCAGATCGAACAGGTCGCGGTGGACGCGTTCACCTACGACGGGCAGGTCTACGGCTTCCCGTACGCGCTCGAGACGATGGCGCTGATCCAGAACACCGACCTCGTGGGCGAGGACGCGCCGACGTCGTGGGACGACATGATCGCCCGCGCGCAGGCAGCCGGTGCCGAGCGTCCGTTCGTGATCAACACGGCCGGCCAGAAGGGCGACGCGTACACCATGTACGGGTTCCAGACCTCGTTCGGCGCCCCGGTCTTCGTGCAGGACGCTTCGGGCTCGTACACCACGGAGGTCGGCCTGGGCGGGCCCGCCGGTGAGTCGTTCGCCGCCTGGCTCGGTGCGCACGGTGAGGCGGGCTCCGGCGAGATCTCGACCACCATCGACTACGACACCAACAACGAGCTGTTCGCCTCCGGCACGGCCGCCTACACGGTGCAGGGCCCCTGGGCGATCGAGGCGCTCACGGCCGAGGGCGTCAACGTCAAGGTGAACCCCATCCCGTCGGCCGGCGGCCAGACCGCCGCTCCCTTCGTCGGCGTGCAGGGCTTCTACATCAGCTCCGAGAGCTCGAACAAGCTGCTCGCCCAGGAGTTCCTGACCACCTACCTCGCGACCGACGACGCGCAGCGCGCCCTCTACGAGGCCGACCCGCGTCTGCCCGCCTGGAAGACCGTCGCGGCGGAGGTCTCGTCCGACCCGGTCGTCGCCGGCTTCCTGGCCTCGGCCGCGAACGGCGTTCCCCAGCCCTCGCTTCCCGAGATGGGCTCCGTCTGGGAGCTGTGGGGCGCGGCGCAGGCTCAGATCATCAAGGGCGGCGACCCCGTCAGCACCTGGAACACCATGGTGGCCGACGTCGAAGCCGCCATCGGCTGATCCCCTCCGGGGGCGGAGGAGACTCCGCCCCCGGACTCTCGTCGCAGGAAAGTCGAAGGAGATGCACATGTCGGTCCCGCAGGGAACCGTGAGCGAGAGCGCCCCGCCGCCTCACCCCCCGTTGACCACGCCCGCCGCCGAGCCCCATGGCCGCCGATGGAACGGCCTCGGCTGGGGCTTCGTCGTGAAGCTCGTACTGATGGCCATCGTCAACGCGTTCGGCCTCATGGGCGTGTTCGCCGCGGTGCAGGCCGAGTCGTGGATCATCGCGACCGCTGCGGCCGTGCTGCTGATCGCCGCGGATGTCGTGTACTTCACCAAGCGCGCGCTGCCGCTGAAGTACCTGCTGCCGGGCCTGGCATTCCTGCTGGTGTTCCAGGTGTTCATCTTCGGGTACACCGCCTACATCGCCTTCACCAACTACGGCGCCGGGCACGTCGGATCGCAGGAGCAGGCCGTCGCCGCCGCCCTCGCCCAGGGCGAGCGACGCATCGACACCTCCCCCTCCTACCCGCTCTCGCTCGTCGAGCAGGGCGGCGAATACGGCTTCGCCATCAACGACGACGGCGAGATCAAGGCGGGGTCGGTCGACCGGCCGCTCGAGGTCGTGGGTGAGACCAGCGCCACCGGCGCGCCCGCCGACGTCCCCGGGTGGAACGTCGTCCCCCGCGGCACGTTCCTCGGCGATCCCGAGCTGCAGGAACTGGTGGTGCAGCTCCGGGTTCCCGTCTCGGACGACCCGAACGAGGGCTCGATCCGCACCCGTGACGGCTCGACCGGCGCCGTCTACCTGTCCACGCTGGAGTGGGATGCCGACGCGCAGACCATCACCGACACGGCATCCGGCACGGTCTACACCGCCAGCGACAGCGGGTCGTTCGTCTCGGACGACGGAACCGCGCTGCCGACCGGCTGGGTCGTGAACGTCGGGTTCGACAACTTCCTGCGGCTGGCAACCGATCCGGGGCTCCTGGAACCGCTCGCACTCGTCACCCTGTGGACCTTCGTGTGGGCGGCCCTGTCGGTGCTCATCCCGTTCATCATGGGACTCGTCGTCGCGCTGATCTTCAACGACCCCCGGGTGAAGGGTCGCAAGATCCTCCGGACCCTGTTCATCCTTCCGTACGCGTTCCCGGCGTTCATGTCGGCGCTGCTGTTCCGCGGCATGTTCAACGCCGAGTTCGGCGTCATCAACGAGTTCTTCTTCGGGGGGGCCAACATCGACTGGCTCGGTGACCCCTGGCTCGCTCGCATCGCAGTCCTGTTCGTCAACGTCTGGCTGACCTATCCGTACTACTTCCTCGTGTGCACCGGTGCGTTGCAGGCGCTGCCGTCGGACGCGCTCGAGGCCGCATCGATCGACGGCGCCGGCCGGTTCCGTCAGTTCCGGGCGATCGTGCTGCCGCTGGTCCTGGTGGCCACCGCACCGCTGCTGATCTCGTCGTTCGCGTTCAGCTTCAACAACTTCACGATCATCTACATGTTCAACAGCGGTGGACCGGCGATTCCGGGCGCACCCTACGCCCTCGGCGCGACCGACATCCTGATCTCCGCGATCTGGGCGATCTCGGGCGTCTCCGGCGGCGCGGCCGACTACGGCCTCGCCAGCGCCCTGTCGATCCTCGTGTTCATCGTCGTCGGCGTGATCTCCGCCCTGGCGTTCCGTCAGACCCGCAAGCTGGAGGAGTACCAGTGATGTCAACCGCCACCGTCCGTCCCCGCTCCGGTCGCACGACCACGGCCCGGCGCCGCCGCTGGCTGCTCGAGGTGGGCTGGAAGTACCTCGTCGCGCTCGTGATCCTCTTCTACGCGATGTTCCCGCTGCTGTACGTCGTCTCGGCAGCGCTCAACCCGCGCGGCAGCCTGGCCGCGAGCAACCGGCTCTTCGCCGCCTTCGATCTGTCGAACTTCGCCGCCCTCGGAGGCACGTCCTACTGGACCTGGTACGGCAACACCCTGATCGTCAGCGGTGCCTCCGCCCTCGGCGCGGTGCTGATGGGAGCGGCAGCGGCCTACGCCTTCTCGCGCTTCCGTTTCCGCGGCCGCCGCCCGGGCCTGACCGCGCTCCTCATCATTCAGATGTTCCCGCAGGCGCTGGCCTTCGTGGCGATCTTCCTCATGCTCCTGGCGCTCGGCGAGGTGTTCCCGGTCCTCGGGCTGAACTCGAAGCTCGCCCTCATCTGCGTGTACCTCGGCGGCGCGCTCGGCGTGAACACGTTCCTCATGTACGGGTTCTTCAACACCATCCCGATGGAGCTCGACGAATCGGCGAAGATCGACGGCGCCACCCACGCCCAGATCTTCTGGCGGATCATCATGCCGCTCGTGACCCCGATCCTGGCGGTCGTGGCGCTGCTGGCCTTCATCGCCTCGTTCGGCGACTACATCATCGCCAAGATCGTGCTGGTGTCGCAGGACAACTGGACGCTTGCCGTCGGCATGTTCCAGTGGGTCTCGAACCAGCTGGCGAGCAACTGGGGCCTGTTCGCCGCGGGCGCCGTCCTCGCCTCGATCCCGATCCTGGCATTGTTCCTCGGCCTGCAGCGGTACATCATCGGCGGCCTGACCGCCGGGTCCGTCAAGGGCTGACCCACCCCCTCGGGCCCCCGGCACAGCCGCCGGGGGCCCTCACCTCGAAGGAGAGGCCCATGCCCCGTCGCTCGCATCCGTTCCGCCGGCTCGGCGCCGCGCTGACGGCGGGGGCACTCGCCCTCGGCGCGCTCGCCCTGCCGTACACCGCCGTCGCCGCCGAAGACCCCGCGGGTGCGGCCGTCGAGGCGGAGATCACCGTTCCCCGCGTGGAGAACCTCTCCCCCGACTTCATCGGGGGTGTCGACGTGTCGTCCGTGCTCTCGCTCGAGGAATCGGGCGTGGTGTTCCGCGACGACAGCGGGGCGCCGGCCGACCTCTTCGCCGTCCTGCGCGACGCCGGTGTCACCGACGTGCGCATCCGCGTGTGGAACGACCCGTTCGACGCGGACGGCAACGGCTACGGCGGTGGCAACGTCGATGTGGAGCGCGGGGTCGAGATCGGGCAGCGGGCCACCGCGGCGGGACTCGGCGTGCTCGTCGACTTCCACTACTCCGATTTCTGGGCGGACCCCGCCAAGCAGCAGGCCCCCAAGGCCTGGGAGGGGCTGTCGGGGGACGACAAGGCGGCCGCCGCGGGTGCGTTCACCCGCCAGGCGCTCCGGGCGTTCGTCGCCGGCGGCGTCGACGTCACGATGGTGCAGGTCGGCAACGAGACGAACGGCGGCATCGCCGGCGTCACCGGCTGGGACGACATGTCGCGGATCTTCGCCGCCGGCGCGGCGGCGGTGCGCGAGATTCTTCCCGAGGCGCTCGTCGCGTTGCACTTCACCAATCCGGAACGGCCGGGCTTCTACGCCGGGATCGCACGCGAACTCGCGGCGCGCTCGGTCGACTACGACGTCTTCGCCTCGTCGTACTACCCGTTCTGGCACGGCACCCCGGCGAACCTGACGGCCGTCCTCTCGAACATCGCCGACACGTACGACAAGCAGGTGCTCGTGGCCGAGACCTCCTGGGCCTACACGCTCCACGACGGCGACGGTCACGGCAACGTCATCGATCTGCCCGAAGAGGCGACGCAGTACCCCGTGAGCGTGCAGGGTCAGGCCGCCGCCGTCCGCGACGTCGTGCAGGCCGTCGCGGACGTGGGGCCGGCCGGTCTGGGCGTCTTCTACTGGGAGCCGGCCTGGCTGCCGGTCGGCCCGCCGGAGCAGTTCGACGCGAACAAGGTCCTCTGGGAGCGTGACGGCTCCGGATGGGCGACGAGCTTCGCCGGATCGTACGAGCCGCACGACGCCGGTCCCTGGTACGGCGGCTCGGCGTGGGACAACCAGGCCCTGTTCGACCACGCCGGCAAGCCGCTGCCGTCGCTGCGGATCTTCTCCTATGTCCGCAGCGGGGCGACGGCGCCGCGCACGGTGACCGAGATCGAGAGCCCGCGCCTGACGGTCGAGGTCGGCGACGACGTCGCCCTGCCCGAGACGGTCACGGTGTCGTACAGCGACGGGACGCGCGAGCAGCAGGCGGTGACCTGGACCCCGGACACGCAGGTGATCGAGGGCGTCGGCGTGTACACGTTCGCCGGCGCGACGAGCTCCGGTGAAGCAACGACAGCGGTCGTGTCCGTCGTCGGACGAAACCTGCTCCGCAACGGCGGCTTCGAGGATGCCGACACGTCGATGTGGCGCTCGTCCGGCGCAGCGCTGACCCTGCGGTCCATCGACGACCCGCATTCCGGCGCCCGCTCCGCGCACTTCTACGCCGCGTCGCCGTTCGCGTTCACGCTCGAGCAGCAGGTCGTCGCCGCATCGTCGGGGTTCTACACCGCTGCAGCCGCACTGCAGGGCGGGAACGCCGCTCCGGACGGCCGGGTCGGGCTCACGCTCGCCACGTCGGCGGGACGGTCGGCGGACGCGCCTTTCGGCATCGACGGATGGCGCCAGTGGTCGACTCCGGTCACCGACGCGGTCTTCGTCGCGCAACGGGAGACCGTGACCGTACGCATCGAGGGCGCGCTGCCCGGCGGGGCGTGGGGCACGGTCGACGACGTCACGCTCATCCAGGTGGCACCGGCCGCGGATATGACCGCGCTGGGCACCGCCGTCGCGGCCGCCGAGTCTCTCGACCGACGCGCGTACACGGCGGAGTCGCTCGCCGTGCTCGACGCGGTCGTCGCGCGCGCGGTCGCCGTGCTCGAGGCCCCGGAATCCGCGCAGGACGTCGTGGATGCCGCCGTCGCCGCGCTGGACGCCGCGCGCGCCGCGCTCGTCGCCGTCGATGCCACCCCGGCCCCGGTGCCTTCCGCCACCGCCGCACCGGTCGCCGCTGTCGCCGCACCGACCTCGTCCTCCACAGCGGTTCTGGCCTCGACCGGCGGCCGCTGGGCAGCGGCCACCGCTTTCGGCGCTCTGGCCCTGCTCGTCGCGGGCGGCCTGCTCGTCCGCCGGTCGCGGGCGCACCGAGCCTGACCGAGCCCCCGGTCCGCGGCTGTGACCCACGCGCGTCGCAGCCGCGGACCGGTGCGGGCTCGGCGCGGAAGCGTCAGCCCTGGCGGGCGGCGAGCGCCGCCTGGTACAGCTCGCGCGAAGACAGGCCGGTCGCGGCCGAGACCTCGGCGGCGGCATCCTTCAACCGCATGCCGTCGGCCACGAGCGCCTGCACCTGGAGGAGCGCCGTCGCGGGGTCGCTCGCGCGGGGGCTCGCCCCCTCGACAACGACGACGATCTCGCCGCGGACTCCCGCCGCCGCCCAGGTCGCGAGCTCGCCCAGGGGTCCCCGCACGATCTGCTCGTGCAGCTTCGTCAGTTCGCGGCAGACGGCCGCTCGTCGGTCCGAGCCGAACACGTCGGCCATGGCCGACAACACGTCGGCGATGCGGGAGGGCGCCTCGAAGAACACCAGGGTGCGCGTCTCGCCGGCGAGTTGCTCGAACAGGCGACGCCGGTCGCCGGGCTTGCGCGGCGGGAACCCCTCGAAAGCGAATCGGTCGGTCGGGAGGCCCGAGACGGCGAGCGCCGCGAGCACCGCGCTCGGCCCGGGCAGGACCGTGACGTCGACACCGGCGGACGCAGCCGCCGCCACCAGGCCGTAGCCGGGATCGCTGACGGTGGGCATCCCCGCATCACTGAGCACGAGGATGTCCTCGGCGCGTGCGCGCTCGACCAGATCGTCGGCGCGCTGCCTCTCGTTGTGATCGTGCAGAGCGATCAGACGAGGCCGGTTCGCGATGCCCAGCGCCTGCAGCAGCCGCTGGGTCGTGCGCGTGTCTTCCGCGGCGATCGTCGTGGCGCTCTCGAGCGCCGACACGAGTCGGGCGGACGCGTCGCCGAGGTTCCCGATGGGCGTCGCGGCGAGGATGATCACCGCCCCAGCATAGGCTGGCCGGGTGACGACGACCGCTGAGCCGCTGCCGCCCGAGGAGCGGCCGACGCTGCTCGATCGGTGGCATCGACGCGTCGCCGGCGACCCGGCGCTGGCGCGTCGCATCGGGTGGCTCGCGCCCCTGCTGATCACCGTGCTCGCCGCCGTGCTGCGCCTGGGCAATCTCGCACATCCGCACGCCGTGGTGTTCGACGAGACCTACTACGTCAAGGACGCCTGGAGCCAGTGGATCCTGGGCTACGCCGCGACCTGGCCGGAGGGAGCGGACGAGCGGTTCCTCGCGGGCGAGACCGACATCTTCACGACCACCGGCAGCTTCGTCGTGCACCCGCCGCTGGGCAAGTATCTCATCGGACTTCCGATGGCCCTGTTCGGAGCGGACTCGACGTTCGCGTGGCGTCTGGGCACCGCCCTGGCCGGCACGGCGTGCGTGCTCGTGCTCTATCTGCTCGCGCGCAGTCTCTCGGGCTCCGTCGTCTTCGCCTCGCTCGCGTCGGGCCTGCTCGCCATCGACGGGCTCGGCATCGTGATGAGCCGCGTCGCTCTCCTCGACATCTTCCTGACGCTGTTCACCCTGTTGGCCTTCTGGTTCGTCGTCCTCGACCGTCGATCGCATCGCGCCGAACTCGCCGCGCGGATCGCGGCGCGCTGGGACGATGCGGGCGGTCCGGCCTGGGGTCCCGTGCTGTGGAACCGTCCCTGGGTCATCGCCGCGGGGGCGGCTGCCGGTGCCGCCTCAGCGGTGAAGTGGTCGGGTGCGTTCGTGCTGGCGGCCATCGGCATCTACCTCGTCGTCAGCGACGCGCTGGCGCGTCGGCGGGCGGGCGTGCTCTTCTGGCCCATGGATGCCACCGTGCGTCAGGGCGTCGCGTCGTTCCTCCTCCTCGTCCCCGTGGCACTGGTGGTGTACCTCGCCTCCTGGACGGGGTGGTTCGTCACCGACGGCGGGTACGACCGGCACAGCGCCGACGCCTCACCCGCCACCGGGCTGTGGTCGTGGGTGCCGCTTCCCCTGCAGAGCCTCTGGCGCTACCACGAGGCCATCTACGCCTCGACCGCCGCCATGTCGACCCCGCACGCGTACGCGAGCCCCGCCGTGCAGTGGCCCCTGCTGCTGCGTCCGACGTCGATGTACGCCAACAGCACGCCGACGGGGACCGACGGATGCAGCGACGCCAACGGCTGCTGGGAGATCCTGTACAGCATGCCCAACCCCATCGTGTGGTGGGCGGCCGTCGCGGCGACCCTGTACCTGGTCTACCGTTTCATCCGCACGCAGGACGGCCGATACGCGCTCGTCCTGACCGGCGTCGCCGCGACCTACGTCCCGTGGCTGCTGTACCCGGATCGCACGATCTTCCAGTTCTATACGGTGCTCATCCAGCCCTTCCTGCTGCTCGCACTCGCATTCGTCATTCGGGAGGTCGTGCGGGATTCCCGCGCGCACCCGCGTGCGCGCACCACGGAGCGCATCGTGCTGGGCTTCCTCGTGCTCGTGGTGGTCATCGCCGCCTTCTGGTTCCCCCTCTGGTCCGCGATGCGCGTGCCCTACGAGTTCTACCGCCTGCACAACTGGCTGCCCGGCTGGGTCTGACGCACCGCCCGGGCCGCGGCCGTAGGCTAGGCCCGTGTTCCGCTATCCCACGCCCGACGACGCGCCCGGCGCCGGCTTCGCGATGGTCGCGGACCGGTTCGCCCTTCTCCTCGGCCCCGAGGCCGGCGATGATCTCGCGTCGGCGCTGTGGGGCGCGATGACGGCGAGCGACGCGGTCTTCGAAGACCTGCTCTCGATCATCGCCGCCGTCGGCATCGGCCATCTGCCCGACTTCGCCCTCGTCGAGCTCGTCGACGTCGCCTCGAGCTCGGTCGCCGTGGCCGTCCGCGGCGGCGCGACGATCGACCTGCACGGGCCGCAGCGCAGCAGCTACACCGGCAGCGGCGTGGGCACTTGGGTCGAGGGTTCTGCCCAGCGCGTGGGCGGCATCTCGCTGGGGCTCGCTCCCGCCGCCGCGACCGGCGGCATCCTGCCTCTGGGCCGCGGTGTCGCCCGGGCGAACGCGCTGCAGTGGGGAGAGACCCGGACGACGCCCGATGCCGCGCTCGAGCCCGCGCCGCGCGCCGCGGCCACCACCGCCGACATCGACCCCCTCGAGACGGTGACCATCGATCGCGGGTCGCTCGCCGACGCGATCGGACCGCGACGCCGCGGCAACGGCGGCGCACCGCCGGCGGCCGGCGTCGCGGCATCCCCAGGGGCAGCGACCGACGCCGCCGCGGCGCAGCCCGCGATGCCGGAGGTCGACGACAGCACCGTCCTGGGCGGTCGGCGACCGGCGGGGCCCGTCGGAACGGTGCCGGAGGCACCGCGTGCGACGCGGTACGTGCTTCGCGTCGGCGGAGACGAGCATCCGGTCGACCAGCCGCTCGTGCTCGGACGCTCTCCCCGCGCGGGTCAGCACCCGGGCGCTCGGATCGTCGCGGTGGCGTCGCCGCGCAAGGAAGTATCGGGTACCCACATCGAGGTCCGGGTCGAGGGCGGCCAGCTGCTCGTGCAGGATCTCGGGTCGACGAACGGCACAGTCGTCCGCGACCCGGCCGGTGTCGCATCGCTTCTGCGGGGCGGGGCGTCGGCCCGCGTCGAGCCCGGCACCCGGCTGGATCTCGGCGACGGAGTGACCGCTGAGATCGTCGCTGCGCCCTGACATCGGCGAGCGATTTCTCGCCGCGGGCAGGCTGTGTTAGAAAACTTTCACGGGATTCGGGTTCCGGGGGCGACGTTGACCGCACCCCGTCGACAGGGGGTGCATGACAGGTGGCGTCGAGACTGCCCTCAGCGCCTCCCGGCCTCGCCGGCTTCACCTACGTCCGACCGCTCGGGACCGGCGGCTTCGCCGACGTTTTCCTGTTCGAGCAGAACCTGCCCCGCCGCCCGGTGGCCGTGAAGGTGCTGCTCGAGGACATCGTCGACGAGAACCTGCTGCGCATGTTCAACGCCGAGGCCGACGTCATGGCGCGGCTCAGCGCCCACCCCTCGATCCTGACGATCTACGAGGCGTCGATCTCGGCGGACGGCCGGCCCTACATCGTCATGGAGTACTGCCCGACGTCGCTGACGAACCGCTATCGGCGCGAGGTCATCCCCGTGACCGAAGTGCTGCAGCTGGGCGTGAAGATCGGATCGGCGCTTGAGACCGCCCACCGCTCGGGGCTGCTGCACCGCGACATCAAGCCCTCCAACATCCTGATCACCACCTTCGGCTCCCCCGTGCTGTCGGACTTCGGCATCGCCGCGGCCATCACCGGCCGCGCCGACGAGGACGAGGTCTTCGCGATGTCGGTGCCCTGGAGCGCGCCCGAGATCGTCGAGGAGCGCGTCTCGGGGTCGGTGCCGGCCGAGGTCTGGGGCCTGGGCGCGACGCTGTACTCGCTGCTGGCGGGGCGCAGTCCGTTCGAGCGCCCCGGCAGCGGACAGAACAGCCGCGAACAGCTCAAGTCGCGTATCCGCAAGGCCGCGTACACCCCCATCGGACGCGCCGACGTACCCCCGCGCCTCGAGCAGGTGCTCGCGCGCGCCATGAGCCGCGATCCCTCGGCTCGGCACGCCTCCGCCGCCGAGCTGGCTCATGAACTGCAGCTCGTGCAGCACGAGCTGGGCGTGCCGCACACGCCGATGGAGGTGGCCGTCGACGAGTGGGCCGCCGCCGGCGCGGCCGTCGACTTCGCCGATGATCGGGCCCGCGGTCCCGTCCGGCCGTCGGTGCAGTACGCGTCGCGCCGACCCGCTCGCACACCGCGCGCGGTGGATCGGCGTCCCGATGAGGGCACCGTCCTCGCCGGTGCCGAACCGGCGCCCCGCCTCGGCACAGCCGCACGCGTCGCGCTCTTCGCGGGTGGCGGCGTGCTGCTCGCGGCGGCCGGTGCGGTCACCACCCTCCTCATCGTCGGCGGGGGCTTCTGACGATGGCGCGTCGCGACGCCGCGCGTCCCCGCGTGCGCAGGAGCACCTGGATCGGCGCTGCCGCGGTGACCGCCGCCGTCGCCGTGGTCACGACGCTCGCGGTCGTGTGGCCCGGGTACGACGCGCAGCAGACGCCTCCCGAGAACCCCACGGTCTGGGCCCTGCAGAACGGCGCCGGCAGCGGCTACGCGCGGGTGAACCTCGAACTCGGCGAGATCGACACGGTCAAGCAGGTCGACAACGGCAGCCAGATCGCCCAGACCGACGACAGGCTCTTCGTCTTCAGCGACGGCGGCTCGCAGTTCTCCGACGTCGACATGGGCCGGCCGGCCGACCTCACCGACGACGTCGAGGATGCCTTCGCCCCCACGCCGCCCGGAACGAGCGACATCGCCACCGCGGGCGATTACCTCGCGTACCGCACCGAGGCCGGCACCGTCTTCGGCGCGAGCCTCTCGGGCGGCGGCGAGGCGGTGCCGATCGACCCCTACGCCGACGTCGAGGTGGCCGAGGGCGAGGAGCGGCCGCGGTTCGTGGCCGCCGCCGTCGCGATCGACCCGGGCGGGACCGTCTACGCCTACTCGGCGGACGAGAGCCGCATCGTCCGCGCGGACTCCCGCACCGGCCGCATCCTCGGTGAGGACGCCACTTCCGACGCACCTGCGGCGGCGCAGCTGACCGTCGTGGGCGGAACCTGGGTGCTCGTCGACGACGCGACCGGAGACGTCTGGATCCGCGGCCGCGACGAGCCGGTCGCCGCCGGCATCGGACCGGGTGCACGCGTGCAGGATGCCGCTGCCGAGGGCGACGCGGTCCACATCGCCGACACGGACGGTCTCGTGCGGGTCGGTCTCGGCGACGGGCGAGCGACGCGGGTCGTCGATCAGCCGGGATCGGGCACCCCGGCTCGGCCCGCCGTGCTGCAGTCGACGGTGCATGCGGCGTGGCTCGCCGACGGCGAGGCGTCCGGTTCGCTGTGGACGAGCTCCGACCCCGACACCGTGACGACGCTCGACTACCGCGGCGCGGACATCGGCGACAACGTCGACCCGAGCTTCATCGGCAACGGCAGTCGCCTCGCGCTGAACGATCGGCGCTCCGGGTGGGTGTGGTCGGTGCCCTCGGGTGATCTCATCGCCTCGTCCCAGCAGTGGGACCTCGACCAGCAGACCCAGGTGCAGCAGCAGGAGGACGCGACGTCCGAGCGCGTCGTCGAGCCCAAGCCGCCCGTCGCCGTCGATGACGCGTTCGGCGTGCGTCCGGGGTCGGTCACATTGCTCCCGGTGCTCTTGAACGACCACGACCCCAACGAGGACGTGCTGAGCATCGACGTGGCGTCGCTCGAGAACCTCGACCCGGCCTTCGGCACCGCGACCGTCACCGGCGCTCAACAGCAGCTGACCGTCGCCGTCTCGCCCGAGGCCACGGGGTCGGCCACGCTGCGCTACCGCGTGACCGACGGCACGACGGCCGACGGCCTGCTGTCGGACTACGCCACCGTCACCCTGACGGTCGTGCCCGACGAGCAGAACACCGCCCCCGTCTGGTGCGGCGTCGAGGAGTGTCTCGCCACCTGGCCCTCGCTCACCGTCGCGCCCGGCGGCACCGTGTCGGCCGAGCTCCTCGAGGGATGGGTCGACCCGGAGGGCGACCCGGTCTTCCTCGCCGGCGCCACCAACGACACCGGTGTCGGCACCGTCACGACCTCGCCCCAGGGCACGCTGACCTACCAGCACCCCGATCCGAACGCCACCGAGGGACTCGCGGTCTCGATCACCGTGACCGTGTCGGATGCGCGCGGGGCCACGACCACGCAGCCGCTGTCGATCACGGTGACGCCGGCGCCGGAGCTGACGGCGGAGTCGTTCGCCGTCACGGGTGTGGTGGGCGAACCGCTCGACGTCTCCGTCGCCCCGTACGTGACCGGCGCCGCCGGCCCGGTCACCCTGACCGGTGCGGTGGCGCTCGACGAGGGCCGCTCGACCGCCGCCGCCAACCCGGCGGCCCTGAGCATGGTGGTCACGGCATCCGCCCCCGGCTCGTACCTCGTGCAGTACAGCGTGCGCGATGCCCTCACCGAGGTCACGGCCACGGTCCGCGTCACGATGCAGGCTCCCGAGTCCGCTGTCATCACGACTCCCCCACTGACCGCGTTCGTGCGCCCCAACGAGGACGCCACCATCGACGTCGCATCGGCCGTCTCGAACCCCGCGGGCCTCGTGCTGCTCCTCAGCGACATCCGACCCGAGAGCGACCCCTTCGCCTCGCTCGGCGTCGACCTCGTCGGCCAGAGCCTGCTGCGTGTGAGCGGCACGACCGACACCGGAGCCCCGGGACGCCTCGGCGTCGTCCGCTACACCGTCTCGGACGGCACGGGCAACGCCGCGGCGACGGCGCAGGGCGAGCTGACGGTCGTCCTGCTGCCGGCGGCGACCGCCGAGCCGCCGATCGCCGTCGACGACGCCGTCACGGTGCGGGCCGGCACGCAGATCGACATCCCGGTCCTCGACAACGACACCGCGCCCTCCGGCGCACTGATCGCCATCGACCCGTCGTCGATCGTGAACGAGACCGGCGGCGGCCTCGCGTTCGCGACCAGCCGCGTGCTGCGCTATCTGGCGCCCGAAGAAGCCGGCACGTATGCGCTGACCTACACGATCTTCCGACTGGGCTTTCCCGAGGTGACCGACACCGCCCGCGTGACGGTCACCGTCGTGGGCAACGAATCCAATCAGGCGCCGCTGCCGCGCACGCTCGTCGGCCGCGTCCTGAGCGGTCAGTCCGTCAGCATCCCGCTCGATGGGTACGCCGTCGATCCCGACGGCGACCCGGTCACCCTCGACCGCATCGTCTCGCAGCCCGAGCAGGGCTCGGCCACGATCTCCGCCGACGGGTCGGCGATCGTCTACACGAGCCCCGAGGGGTTCAGCGGTCAGGTCCGCTTCAGCTACGCCGTGCGCGACCCCAGCGGGGCCACCGGCACGGCCGACGTGCGGGTCGGTGTGATCGACACGCAGGCCGACCCGAGTCCGGTGACCTACAGCGATTACGTGCAGGTGCAGGTCGGGGGCGAGAGCACCGTCGTGGTGCGCCCCACCGACAACGACATCGACCCGGCCGGCAGCGAGCTCGAACTCGTCGAGGTGCGCCCGAACGCCCAGGAGGGCTCGGCCGAGTACGACACGCTGCAGGCCCTGATCGGGTCCGTCGACGAGGGCGCCGTGACGCTGCGGGCGGGCGAGGTGCTCGGCACCTTCTCGTACACGTACACCGTCCGCAACGAGCGCGGCGACACCGCGATCGGCCTCATCGTCGTCAAGGTGGTCCGCGAGCCGGTTCCCGACTACCCGATCGTCCGCGACACCGTCCTGACGGTCGAGACACGTGACGACTTCCCCGACGGGGTGGACGTCCTCGACGGCCAGGTCTCGTGGAACACCGGAGACGTGTCCGGCCTGCGACTGAGCCTGTGGGGCGACCCCGACGACGTCTCGGTCGACGGGTGGAAGATCTCGGGCGAGCTGCCCGAGAAGTCGCGACTGATCCCGTTCGAAGTCACCGGCACGGCCTTCGACGGCACCGAGGTGACCTCCTACGGCTTCCTGCGCGTGCCCGGCGACGCCGACGTGCGCCTCGCGCTGCGTGAGGGCTTCGGGCCCGTGGAGGTGCGCGAGAAGGAGAGCGTCGACATCGACCTCGCCGACGCCGTCCGCATCCCCCGCGGCGCGACACTCGTGCTCGAGGGCTCGGGTGTCCGCGCGGGCGGCGCGCGCGGCGAAGCGAGCTGCACCGCGGTGTCGGGCACGACGGTGCGGTACGCCGCCGGCGCCGGGGCCCCGTGGACCGACAGCTGCGTCGTGCCGGTGCGCCTCGAGACGCAGGAGGTCGCCACCTACCTGACCGTCCGGGTCGCCGTCGAGGCTGAGATCCCGCAGCCGACCCTGCGCAGCGCCTCGCTGACGGTGGGCCCCGGTGCGACGCAGACCTACGATCTTGCGCAGATGGTGCAGTGGGCGGGTGCAGCCGACTGGGATGCCGTGCAGTACGCCGGCTCGTACGGGGGCGACCAGTTCTCGGTCGAGATCTCGGGGAGCACGGCGACCGTCACCGCGGCCGACGCCGCGCGTCCCGGCCGTCAGGAACCGGTCGCCATCACCCTGCCGAGCCACCCCGACGCTCCCACGGCCAACCTTCTGCTGACCGTCGGCCCCGCCCCCTCCACCCTGCCCAAGGGCGGCTCGGCGGTGCAGACGTGCTCGCAGTCGGGCGGCGCGACCTCGTGCACGATCGAGGTCATCGGCGCCGGCGGCGAAGTGAATCCGCTGCCGGGCACGCCGCTGCGCGTCGTCGGGGCGAGCAGCCCCGGCAACTGCACGGGCGTGTCGTTCTCACGCGCGAGCGACACGGCGGTCCGCGCCACCTGGCAGGCCGACGCGCCGGGCGCCGGGGAGTGCACCGGCTCGTTCACGGTCGAGGACGCCCAGGGGCGCCAGTCGAGCGGTGAACGCGACGGCCAGGTCATCCTCGATCTGCAGGGCCTGCCGGCGAACCCCTCGCGGCTGGAATGGACCGCCTACGCGGGCGACTCGGTGACGCTGCGCGTCTCGTCGGACGGCGGCTCCTACCCCGCCGTCCAGGGTTACCGCATCACCGCCGGTGGCCGCGAGGTCGCCACCTGCCCCGCCTCCGGCGCCTGCGGTCCGATCTCCGCGCCCGTGGGCGAGAAGATCACGTACGAGGCGCGCGCCTACAGCTCCGTCGGCGAGTCCCGCTCGACGGTCCGGGCCGAGGCGTGGGCCTACCGGCCGCCGGCACAGCCGGGCGGGTCGTCGTTCGAGCCGACGCCCAACGGTCGCGACGGCGGTCGCGCGACCATCACCGTGACGGGACTGGATGCCACCGCCGGCAGCGTCCGGCTCACGGGCGGCCGACAGGGCTCCGACACCCGCCCGGTCGTGGGCGGCACGGCCACCTTCCCGAACTACGACGTCGGATCGAACACGGCGACGACGCTGACAGCGACCCCGCTCACGACGTTCGACCTGCCGCCGATCGCCGCCGGATCCAGCGAGGGACGCTCGCTCGACGTCCGCGCCCACGGCGTCGGGGCGCCGGGCCTGACGCTGACCGAGACGAACACGTCGAACTCGATCACCGTGACGGCGTCGATCCAGCGCAACGGCGACGGCACGCAGACCCTGATCGGCTTCAGCGACCGCTCGGCGGACGCGTGCGTCCCGAACGGCACAGCGACGAGCCAGACGTTCGAGGCGCAGTCCTTCCGCAAGAAGACGATCTGGGCCTGTGCGCAGCACACCTTCAACGGCCGCGGCGACTTCGGGACCACGCGGGCGGAGATCTCCGCACGCCCCGTGGGCAACGTGACCGCACCCGACGCGATCACCTTCTCGGTCGACTCGCGCCCGAACTCGGACGGCACGACCTACACGTACCGAGCGCAGCTGAACCGGCCGCAGAACCCGCCGTTCCCCGAGGCGCAGTTCCGGCTGTACAACAACGGAAACCGCACCGACGAGTTCACCCCCGGCTTCAATTCACCGGTATCGGGGTGGACGGGCCGCTGGTGCGACACGTTCCTCGGCTTCGACTCGGACTGCTCCGACCCCTCCCCCGTCGTTCCCGCGTCGTCCAGCGCGTCCTTCCCCGTCCAGGTGTCGGCGGCGTCGCTGCCGAGCTGCCGGTCGGACCAGACCGCCGTGCCGGCGTGGAGCCCGCCGGGCCTGCCGTCGGGAACCTACTCGGTGACCTCGAGCGCCGTCGGCCCGGCCGGCGCCGTCGAGCGCAACCGGTACACGGTGACCTGGACCGGTGCCCTCGCCGACCTGCAGCAGCTCACCCTCGAGCGCATCTGCGACAAGGTCACACCACCGCCATCACCCGGGGACGAGACACCGCCCCCGACCGAACCCGCCACCCCCTGACCCTGCCGCACGGCATCCGCGAGAGGACCCCATGAGCATCACCCCGGAGCAGACCGCCTGGTTCCAGGAGACCTTCGCGACGCTCGTCGACAACGTCGAGAAGGTCGTGCTGGGCAAGCGGCACGTCATCGAGCTCGCCTTCGCCGCGATGGTGTCCGAGGGCCACCTCCTGCTCGAGGACTTCCCGGGCACCGGCAAGACCTCGCTCGCGCGGGCCATGGGGCAGACGGTGCAGGGCACCAGCAGCCGCATCCAGTTCACGCCCGACCTGCTGCCGGGCGACGTCACCGGCATCACCGTCTACGACCAGAGCCGCGGCGAGTTCGAATTCCACCAGGGTCCGATCTTCGCCAACATCGTGCTCGCCGACGAGATCAACCGGGCCTCGCCGAAGACGCAGTCCGCGCTGCTGGAGGTCATGGAAGAGGGCCAGGTGACCGTCGACGGCGTCACGCGTCGGGTCGGCGTGCCGTTCCTCGTGGTGGCGACGCAGAACCCCGTCGAGCAGGCGGGCACCTATCGTCTGCCCGAGGCGCAGCTCGACCGGTTCCTCATGAAGACGACCCTCGGCTACCCCGATCACGCCGCGACCGTGCGCATCCTCGAGGGCGCGGCCGAGTCGCGACGCGAAGTGACGCCCGTCATCACGCCGCAGGGCATCGTCAGCATGGCCGACATCGCGCGCGGCGTGTACCTCGACGCGCTCGTGCTCGACTACATCGCACGCATCGTCGAGGCGACCCGCCTGGCGACCGAGGTGCGCCTCGGCGTCAGTGTGCGCGGCGCGCTGGCCCTGACGAAGGCCGCGAAGACCTGGGCGGTCGCCCACGGCCGCAGCTACGTCACGCCCGACGACGTGAAGGCGCTCGCCGAGCCCGTCCTCGCGCACCGCCTCATCCTCGACCCCGAAGCGGAGTTCGACGGCGTCACCGCCGGCGCCGTCATCGGCCAGGTGCTGCTCGACACGGTCCCGCCGAGCCAGAGAGAGGCCGTGTGAGCTTCAACACCGAGTCGCGCCTCACCCGGACGTCGGTCGCCGACGGCACGGGGTTCGCGCGCACCCGGTTCGGCACGACGGGCCGGACCACGGTGCTCGCGGTGCGCGGCGTGCAGTCGTGGCGCCGTGTGCGCCGTGCCGCCGTCGCGACGGGCAGGTGGATCGCCGAGACGGTGACCGTCGCGGGCTGGCTCATGGTCGTCGCCGCCGTCGCCGGGCTCGGGGTCGGTCTCGCGTTCGGGCTCATCGAGTTCGCGGCCGCCGGCATCGCGGCCCTCGTGCTGCTGGCGCTGTCGGTGCCGTTCCTCTTCAGCGCCCGGGCGTATGACGTCGACCTCCGGCTCGAGCACGACCGCGTGGTCGCCGGGACGCAGGTCGAGGGCACGCTCGTCGTCACGAACGTCGGCAGCGCGCCCGCGCTGCCGGGTCGCATCGACGTCCCCGTGGGCGAGGGCATCGTCGACGTGCACGTCCCGCTGCTGCGCCACGGTCACCAGCACACCGAGCAGGTCATCGTGCCGACGCACCGCCGCGGCATCATCACCGTCGGCCCGGCCCGAACGGTCCGCGGTGATCCGCTGGGCATCCTCAAGCGCGAGGGGACGTGGGACGACGTCCACACCCTCTACATCCACCCCGTGACGACCGCGCTGCGCAGCACCACGACGGGCTTCGTGCGCGACCTCGAGGGCAGCGCCTCGCGCACGATCGTCGACGCCGACTTCTCGTTCCACGCGATCCGGCCCTATGTCCCCGGCGACTCGCAGCGCCAGATCCACTGGAAGTCGACGGCGAAGACCGGCACCCTCATGGTCCGGCAGTACGAGGAGACCCGTCGCAGCCGCATGGTCATCTCGCTGGCGCTCGGCGACGACGAGTACGCGTCGGACGACGAGTTCGAGCTGGCGGTCAGCGCGGCGGCGTCGCTCGGCGTACGCGGCATCCGGGACGGCCGCGACGTCGACGTCGTCGTCGGGGGCGACGTGCCGGAGTTCGCGCGGCGGCGCGTGCGCACCATCCGCGAGCTCACGACGATCACCTCGCGCACCCTGCTCGATGACCTCGCGGGAGTCGAACGCACCGAGCACGTCAGCCCGCTGCGGGATGCCGCTTCGCTCGCGGCCGAGAGTCATCCCGATGTCTCGATCGCCTTCCTCGTGTGCGGCTCGACCCTCACCCCCGCGCAGCTGCAGTCGACCGCCCTCGCCTTCCCCGGCGACGTCGGCGTGATCGCCGTGATGTGCGCGCTCGACGCGGAGCCCCGCTTCACCCGCCTCGGGTCGATGTCGGTGCTCTCGATCGGGCTGCTCGATGACCTGCGCCACCTCCTCGCACGGGCGGCGCAGTCGTGAGCGCTCCGGCCCGGCGCGACCTGCGCGCGCGCCGCACCTCACGCGTCCGGCTGCGCTTCCTCCTGACGCAGGCCGCCGTGCTCGACCTCGTGAACGCGGTCGGGGCGGTCGCGGCCTGGCCGATCTACCGCAGCGCGGCCTTCGTCGTCCTCGTGGTCGTCGCGACCGCGGCCGGCCACGCCCTCGCTGCCGCCGCCCTGCGCTGGCGCTGGAACGGCTGGTGGCTGGCCGCCGCGGCGATCGGCGCCTACGTCGTTCTCGGGCTTCCGCTCGCCGCACCCTCGATGCTCGGCTCGGTACCGCAAGCCCTTCAGGCCGTGCTCGGGGTGCTGACGGCCCCGGTCACCGGGTGGAAGGATCTCCTCACCCTCGATCTGCCCCTCGGCAGTTACCAGACGACGCTCGCGCCGGCCCTGCTGGTGTTCCTCGCCGTCCCGGTCGCGGCGCTGTCACTGGCCTGGCGCGGCGGGCGGCTCTGGCCCATCGCTGTCGCGGTGACGCTGCTGCCCACCGTGTTCGGCGTCGCGTTCGGATCGACGGCACTGCAGGCTCCTGTCGTCCTCGGCCCGATCGTCGTTCCGCGCGAGGCGATCGTCGGCATGGCCGCCGTCGTCGCGGCGCTCATCGCCGTCGTGTGGCGCACGCTGTCCGATCGCCGACGCGCCATCGCGACGGCCGTCGCCGCGACGGGCGTGCGATCGGGCCCGCGTCCCCTGCGCGGCCTCGCGGGACGCGTGGCGACGGCAGCCGGCATGGTCACCGCGGCCGTCGTCATCGCGGCCGTCGCCGCGCCGTGGGCTCTCGCCGGTCAGACCCGCGACGTGCTGCGCTCGGATGTCGACCCTCGGCTCGAGCTCGCCGCGGCCCTCAGCCCGCTCGGGCAGTACCGGGCCTCTTTCGCGGACGACCGTTTCGAGCAGACGCTCTTCCGTGTCGAGGCACCGGCGGAGGCCGACCGGGTGCGCCTCGCGACGCTCCCCTTCTACGACGGACGCGTCGCTCGCGTCGTCGACCCGGCAGCCGCGCCCGGCGACCCGCGCACGGCGTTCTCGCGCGTTCCCTCCGCGCTCGCCGCGCCGCCGGGCACCGCCGTCGGCACCGCGCGGATCTCCATCGACGCGTACGAGGGCGTCTGGATGCCGACCGTCGGGTCCGTCACCTCGCTGGACTTCACCGCCGGCGACGCCGCCGCTCTCGCCGACGGGTTCTACTACAACGCCGAGACCAGCGCCGCCGTCCAGCTGGGCGACCCGGGTCTGGCCACCGGCGCCGCCTACCGGCACGAGGCCGCGATCGATGCGAGCCCGGCGGCGCTCGGCTCGCTCGAGCCTCTGCGTGCCGGACCGTCGCTGGCCGACGAGCTCGTCCCGCCGAGCCTCATCGCCTGGATCGATGCCCAGGAGGCGTCGGCGGGCGGCTCGGGCCTGGAGACGTTGATCGAGCGGCTGCGGGCGCGGGGGTTCCTCAGTCACGCTCTGACCGTCGACGAGGCCGACCCGCCCGCGTGGATGAGCGACCTGGGAGACTACGCGTTCCAGCCGAGCCGCGCCGGCCACTCGACCGACCGCATCGAGACGCTCTTCGCCGATCTGCTGACGCGCGAGAACGAGGTCGGCGGCGACGACGACGCGCTCCTGGTCGCCGCCGTCGGAGACGACGAACAGTTCGCCGTGGCGGCGATGATGATCGCCGATCGGCTCGGCTTCGATGCCCGCATCGTGGTCGGCACGCGCCTGGATTCGAGCGACGAGACGCTGTCGACCTGCGTCGACGGTGCCTGCACGGCGGGCGACCTCGCCGCGTGGATCGAGGTGCGGGGGCGGGACTCGACGTGGGTGCCGGTCGACGTGACCCCGCAGCACGCGGTGTTCCCCTCGCCCGATGTCCAGCAGCGCCAGGATCCGAAGATCCCGACCGACGTCCGCCAGGAGCAGGCCGAGACGGTGCTTCCCGCCGACGCGAACCCGAGCGACGGTGGCCAGCGGCCCGACGACGACACCACCGCGACACAGGACCTGACCGCGCTGTGGACGGCGCTGCGCATCGGCGGCCTGTCGCTGCTGATCGTCCTGCTGCTGTTCGGCCCGTTCGCGGTGATCGTGCTGGTCAAGCTGCTGCGTCGTCGCGCGCGACGCAGCGCCGACGATCCCGTCGAGCGCTTCACCGGTGGATGGCAGGAGTTCGTCGACGCGGCGATCGACCACGGTCGCCCCGCTCCCCGGTCGCAGACGCGCCAGGAGCTCGCGACCGCCTACGGGGGCACCCCGAACGCGGTGCAGCTGGCGACCTGGGCCGACCGGTCCGTCTTCGACGTCGCCCCGCTCGAAGCGACGGAGAGCGACCGCTTCTGGGAGCTCGTCGAAACCGAGCGTTCGCGGTTCGATGAGGGCCTGGGGTGGTGGGCGCGGCTGCGCGCCCGCATCTCGCTGCGCTCGCTGCTGCACCGTGAGCACGGGGCCGGTCCGCGCAAGCGGATGCCGCGCACGCGGCGGGATCGCTAAGGTGGCACGCGGCACGCGTAGCGGTGCGCGGCCGAGAGGGCAGGAGAACAACAGGTGACGGCACACTTCCGGTCGCAGGAGCTCGCGGCCGAACTCATCGCGCTCGGCGGGTCGAGTGCGGTCGACCCCGGCGCCCTGGCCGTGATGTCGATCGTGCAGACGCTGCTCGGCATCGGCGTCTACGTGTGGACGGCCCTCGCTCTCACAGCCGTGTTCCGCAAGGTGGGAATCGCGCCCTGGAAGGCCTGGGTTCCCGTGCTCAACATCTGGGAGCTCTTCGTCCTGGCCGGCATGCGCGGATGGTGGGCCGCGGTTCTCGCCGGCGGCGCTATCGTCGTCGGCATCATCAGCGCGGTCGTCGCGGGCCTGTTCACCGCCGCAGCTCTGAACGCCGGCTTCGGCGGCGACGCCGGCAGCGCGGCGGGTGCGCTCGCCGCCGCCGTGTTCGTCCCGACGCTCATCTGGCTCGCGTTCGCCGTGTTCGTCATCATCCTCGAGGTGCGCATGCTCCGCGCCGTGAACCGCGGGTTCGGTCTCGGCACGGGGTACACCGTGCTCGGCGTGCTGCTCTTCCCGGTGTGGGCGAGCATCGTCGGGTGGGGTTCCGCGCGATGGCGCGGTACCGAAGCCGCCGCGCCCGAGGGTCCGTTCCGCCGCGGGACCACCGCCGCCGTGGATGCGCCGTCGCCGGCGGCATCCACGCCCGCCGCCGCGCCCGTGCTTCCCCCTGCCCCCGCCGGGGCTTCGGCGCCGGGCCCGTTCGCACCCCCGCCGGCATTCCCCGCGGCGAGCGATGCGCCGCCCGCGCCGCCCACCGCGGCCGAACCGGTCACCGCCAGCCCGTGGGCCCCGCCGCCCCCGCCGGTGGAGCCCGCCGCGGCCCCCGCCGCCCCCCAGCCCTGGATCTCCGCGCCCGGCCCCGCCGCAGCACCGGTGACTCCCACCCCGGTGGCCGCACCGGTCGTCGCCGCCACCGCCGCGCCCCAGCCGCCGACGAGCCCCGCGGACGACCTCGACGAGCGCACGGTCCTCGCGGCGCGGCGTGGCCCGCACGCGAGCCTTCGCCTGCCGAACGGCACGACCGTGGCCCTGGCATCCGACGTCGCCGTCCTCGGGCGGAACCCTCTGGCCCCCGCCGACGCCCCCGAGGCGCAGATCGTCCCCATCGACGACGTGACGCGCACGATCTCGAAGACCCACGCGCTGCTGCGCCGCACCGAAGAGGGCTGGCGCATCACCGACCTCGCCTCGACGAACGGCGTGTTCGTCGGCGCGGACGAGACCGAGGTGGCGGGGTCGGCCGTCGTGACCGGCGTGTTCCACCTCGGGGACGCCGAGCTGCACCTCGCCGAGGACGAATGACGACCGCGCCTCCCCCGATCGACGTCCACGTCACCAGCGGCGCCCGCACCGACACGGGGCGTCGCCGCTCGGTGAACGAGGACTCGCTGCTCGCGGAGTACCCGGTCTTCATCGTCGCCGACGGCATGGGTGGGCATGAGGCGGGCGACCGGGCGTCGGCCGCGGTGATCGATGCGTTCCGATCCTTCGTCGGCCGCGACGATCTGCGCCCGGAGGAAGTCGCCGACGCGGTCGAGCGCGCGCACTCCGCGGTGGCCGGGATCGCGTCGGGCACTCAGCGCGGGGCCGGGTCGACCCTTTCCGGTGTCGTCGCGGTTCAGCAGGACGGCGCGCGCCGCTGGCTGATCGTCAACGTCGGCGACTCGCGCGTCTATCGTCTGCTCGCAGAGCGCCTCGAGCAGCTGACGATCGACCACTCGGTTGCGCAGGAGCTCGTCGATGCCGGTCAGCTGACGCGCGAGCAGATGTCGTCGTACGAGGGCCGCAACGTCATCACCCGGGCGATCGGCGGCGAGCGCAGCCGAGCGGATTTCTGGCTCATCCCGATCGTCACCGGCGAGCGCATCGTGGTGTGCTCGGACGGTTTGACCGGCGAGATCTCCGACGAAGCCCTGCGGGCGGGACTGATGATGGGCGGCTCGCCCGCCCAGACCGCGCAGTCACTCGTCGCGCAGGCACTCGCGCACGGCGGGCGCGACAACATCAGCACCATCGTGCTCGACGTCATCGCAGGAGGGATCAGCCCGCGCCTGGAAGAGACCACCGGCGGAATCATGAACAGCGAGTCGGTGACCGCCACCGTCGAGGTCGCGACGGCCCGCTCCGAGCGACGCCGGAGCGCCCGTGGCTGAGCTGCGTCGGCGAGCGCACGACAGCCCGGCGCCACCGATCGAGTTGGCGGACCGTGAGGTGGACCGTCTGCTCTCGACGAGCCCGCGCGCGGACGTGTACCTCTACCGTGACGCCGTGAGGCGGCATCCGGTCGCCGTGAAGATCCGGCGCGATGCGGTCGGCGACGGCGACGGCCGCCGCGACCGGATCGGGTCCGCGGTCGACCGGCTGGCCGCCCTGTCCGCCCACCCGGCGATGGCGACCGTGCACGGCGGCGGGGTGGCCCCCGACGGGCGCCCCTACATCGTGATGGAGTACTGCTCGCGCGCGGATCTGGCCGAGAGCACCGCACGGCAGGTTCCGACCGTCGCCGACACCCTGCGCCTGATCATCCAGCTCAGCGGAGCGGTCGAGAGCGCGCACCGCAGCGGCATCGTCCACGGGCGCGTGGCGATCGAGAACGTGCTGACCACCGACTACGGCTGGCCCGCCCTGGTCGGTTTCGACGCCGACGCTCTCGCGTCCGATCGGCCGGCGCCGGATGCCGCGGCGCGCGCGCTCGACGTGCACGGGTTGGCCGTCGCGACGTCGGAGCTGCTGACCGGACGCCCCATCGCCGAGGCCACGAGCGCTCTGCCGTCCGAGGACGCGGTGCCGGCCGATCTCGAGGAGTTCGTGCTCGACGTGCTCGAGCGCACGCGCGCCGGCGGCGGCCCGTCCGCCGCCGACTTCGCGAGGGCGCTGCAGGACATCGAGTTGGCGCTGCACCTGCCCCTCACCCATCTGGACATCCGTGACCCGGACGACATCCCCGGTGACGACGACCACACCGTCCTGTCCACCCGACGAGACGCCGCGGACGACGACCGCACCGTCCTGTCCACCCGACGAGACCCCGCGGACGACGACCACACCATCCTGTCCACCCGACGAGACCCCGCGGAGGAGGCAGAGCCCGAGCACACGGTCCTGTCGTCGCGGCACACCGCGGCCGAAGCAGAGTCCGATCGCACGGTTCTGTCGTCGCGGCACACCGCGGCCGAAGCAGAGTCCGATCGCACGGTTCTGTCGCCGCCGCGGGGCGGAGCAGACGACGACGAGCACACCCGCCTGTCGTCGCGCCACGACGCGCCCGACCACACCGTGCTCTCCGCCCGGCACCAGCCCGACGCGGCCGACCACACCGTGCTCTCGACGCGCGCGGCCGCAGCCGACGGCGCCGCACCGGCAGCCGCCCCCTCGCCGCTCCCCGTGCGTCTCGATGAGTCCGACGTTCCCGCCGAGCCCGAGACCGTGTGGGTCCGCCGACAGGCGAAGGACCGCGTCGTCCGCGGCCGGCTCGACACGCCGCGACAGGCGTCGGCTCCGGATGCCGCCCGGGAGCGCTATCGCGTACGCGAGGCGGCGTCGCCGGCTCCGGTCGCCCGCACGCGTGTCGAGGCGCCGGTGCGGGAGACCCCCGCCACCCCGGCGCGGCGGCGCCGGCGCGGGACCGCGGCCATCATCGCCGTCGTGGGCGGCGGCATCCTCGTCCTCGGCGCAGCAGCGACGACAGCAGCGATCCTCATCGGAGGGGCACCATGACATCCACGGAGAACGACACGAGCGAGCACGAGCGCGACGGCGGCGAGGCCGCGCAACCCGAGACGGTGGCGATCGAGTTCTGCGGCGAGTGGTTCCGCCCCGAAGCCGGCGAGAGCTACGCGATCGGGCGCGACGCCGACCTCGTCATCGACACCAACCCGTACCTGCACCGGCGGCTGCTGACGATCGACTCCGAGCACGGGCTGTGGTGGCTGTCGAACATCGGGCAATCCATCTCGGTCAGCCTCGCGACGCCGGACGGCGCGTACCAGGCGGTCCTCGGCCCCGGCGCGCGCGTGCCGCTGGTCTTCCCGGCCCTGGTGGTGATGTTCACGGCGGGGGCGTACACGTACGAACTGACGGTGCACACCGACGGCGCACGCTTCACCGTGCGCGACAGCTTCCCGCGCACCGCCGACGAGCATGTCGGCACGACGACCGTCGGCGCGGTCGCGCTCACCTCGAGCCAGCGTCTGCTGCTGCTCGCCCTGTGCGAGCCGATCCTCCGCGGCGGGATGGTCGGTTCCAGCCAGGTCCCGACATCCGCGGCCGCCGCCGAACGCCTGGGCTGGCCGCTGACCACGTTCAACCGCAAGCTCGACAACGTCTGCGACAAGCTGGACCGTGAGGGCGTGCGCGGCCTGCGGGGCGGCGTCGGCAAGCTCGCCACGAACCGCCGCGCGCGTCTGGTCGAGCACGCCGTGCTTTCGCGACTGGTCACCGCCGCCGACCTGCCGCTGCTCGACGCGGTTCCCGCCGACCGGAGCTGAGCCGGCGCGGGGCGTCGTACGATGAAGGGCTGTGTCCACACCCGCCCCTGTGATCTCGTTCCCGCCCGAGCTGCCCGTCAGCGCCGCCCGGGACGAGATCGCGCGCGCCATCCGCGAGCACCAGGTGGTCATCGTCGCCGGTGCGACGGGATCGGGCAAGACGACGCAGCTACCGAAGATCTGCCTCGAACTCGGTCGCACGAGCATCGCGCACACCCAGCCGCGACGCATCGCCGCACGCACCGTGGCCGAGCGCATCGCGTCCGAGATGGAGGTGCCCCTCGGCGGCGCCGTCGGATACAAGGTGCGCTTCACCGATCAGGTCTCGGCCGACACCCGCGTGGCGCTGGTCACCGACGGCATCCTGCTCAATGAGATCCACCGCGACCGCCTGCTGCGCCGCTACGACACGATCATCATCGACGAGGCGCACGAGCGCTCGCTGAACATCGACTTCCTGCTGGGATATCTGCGCCGGATCCTGCCCAAGCGGCCCGATCTGAAGATCATCGTCACGTCGGCCACGATCGACCCCGAGAGCTTCGCCGCGCATTTCGCTGACGCGAGCGGGGCTCCCGCGCCGATCATCGAGGTGTCCGGGCGCACCTATCCGGTCGAGGTCCGGTACCGCCCGCACGACGAGGGCGACGAGGATGACGTCGACGGTCTGGTGGCCGCCCTGCGCGAGCTCGACCGCGAGTCCGACGGCGACGTACTGGTCTTCCTGCCCGGTGAGGCCGAGATCCGCGACGCGATGGAGGCGGTCCGCGGCGCCTACGCACGGGATGCCCGCCCCACCGAAGTCCTCCCCCTCTTCGGGCGACTGTCGGCGGCCGAGCAGCATCGCGTCTTCGAGCCCTCGACCGTGGCGGGCGTGCGCCGCCGCGTCATCCTCGCCACGAACGTCGCCGAGACGAGCCTCACCGTGCCCGGCATCCGGTACGTCGTCGACACCGGCACCGCTCGCGTCTCTCGTTACAGCAACCGCTCGAAGATTCAGCGGCTGCCGATCGAGCCGGTGTCGCAGGCGTCGGCGCAGCAGCGCGCCGGTCGCGCGGGACGCACGTCGCCGGGCATCGCGATCCGCCTCTACGGCGAGGACGACTTCACTGCGCGACCGGAGTTCACCGAGCCCGAGATCCTGCGCACCAGCCTCGCGTCCGTCGTGCTGCAGATGCTCGCGCTCGGCTTCGGCGACATCGCCGACTTCCCCTTCCTCACCCCGCCCGACTCGCGCGGGGTCAAGGCCGCATTCGACCTCCTGATCGAGCTGCGCGCCGTCCGCCGCGACGAGAAGGGCGCCTGGCGCCTCACCGACATCGGGCGCGAGATCTCGCGGCTGCCGATCGACCCCCGCTTCGCGCGGATGCTCGTCGAGGCGCGCACCCTCGGCGTCACACGCGACGTGCTCGCGATCGTCGCCGGCCTGTCGATCCAGGACGTCCGCGAGCGCCCGGAGGAACGGCGCGAGGAGGCCGACCGGCTGCACGCCCGGTTCACCGATCCGACCAGCGACTTCCTGACCCTCCTGAACCTGTGGAACCACCTGCAGGAGCAGCAGCGCGAACTCGGGTCGAGCGCGTTCCGCCGGCTCTGCCGCGCCGAGCACCTGAACTACGTCCGGGTGCGGGAGTGGGCCGACGTGCAGCGACAGCTCACCGCGCTCGCGCGCGGCGGGCGAGACCGGGATCGGCGCGGAGACGCGGACACGACCCCGGATGCCGCCGGCGCCGCACCCCCGGACCGGGTGCACCGCGCCATCCTCGCCGGGCTCCTCTCGCAGATCGGTGTGCTCGACACCCGCAGTGCGCCGAAGCCCGTGCGCGGCGGCTCGGCGCGCGCGGGTGCCCCGAAGCCGCAACGCCAGCGTGCCGAGTACCGGGGCGCGCGCGGTGCGAAGTTCGCCATCTTCCCGGGATCGGGCCTGCGCAAGGCCTCACCCGACGCGGTCATGGCGGCAGAGCTCGTCGAGACGTCGCGACTGTACGCCCGCACCGTCGCGGCGATCGATCCGGCCTGGGCCGAGGATCTCGCGGGAGATCTGGCGAACCGGTCGCTCAGCGACCCGCACTGGTCCAAGGACGCCGGTGCCGCGGTGGCCGCCGAGAAGGTGACGCTCTTCGGCGTCGAGATCGTCCCCCGCCGACGGGTGCAGCTCGCCGGTCGCGACCGCGAGCTCGCGCGCGAGCTGTTCCTGCGCCACGCCCTGGTCGAGGGCGACTGGAACTCGGCTCACCTCGACAAGCGCCTGACCGCGTTCGAGCGTCGCAACCTCGAGCTGCGTCGACGCCTCGAGAAGATCGAGGAACGCGAGCGTCGACGCGACATCCTCGTCGGCGACGAGGCGGTCTTCGCCTTCTACGACGCGCGCATCCCGCGCGACGTCTTCGACGTCCGCTCCTTCGAGGCGTGGTGGCGCGATGCCGCGGCCCGCACGCCCCGGTTGCTCGACATGAGCGAGTCCGACCTCGCCGGCGACGCCGCCGGCGGCGACGAGCGGGCATTCCCCGCACGGTGGCGGCAGGGGGATCAGGTGCTCTCGCTGGCCTACCGATTCGAACCCGGCTCACCCGACGACGGCGTCAGCGTCGTCGTGCCGCTGGCGTTGCTTGCTTCCCTGCGGCCCGACGGCTTCGACTGGCAGGTCCCGGGGCTGCGCGACGAGCTGATCGCCGGACTGCTGCGCGCTCTGCCCAAGGTCATCCGGCGACACGTCGTGCCCGCCGCGGACTGGGCCGCCACCTTCGCCGAGGAGCTGCGCGCCGACGGGCCGGAATCGCACGACGGGCTGCCGCCCCGAACGCTGCGCGAAGCGCTCGCCGCCCGCATCCAGCGCGTGGCGAACCAGCCGGTCTCGGTGTCGGATTTCGATACGGAACGCGTGCCCGCTCACCTGTCCATGTCATTCCGCGCCGTCGACGAGCGCGGGCGCACGCTCGGAAGCTCGCGCGACCTCGCCGAGCTGCAGCAGCGGCTCGCCGGCCGGTCCCGCGCGTCCGTCGCCCGCTCGCTGGCGCGGGCCGCGCCGCGACCCGGCGCGCAGACGGCACCGGCCGCCCCCGGCGAACCCGCGGCGGGCGCGATCACCGAGCGCACGGGCCTGACCGAGTGGACCGTGGGTGATCTGCCCGACCTCGTCGACACGCGCGTGGCCGGCGGCGTCGTCCGCGGCTACCCCGCCCTGGTCGACGAGGGAGCCAGCGTGTCGCTGCGCATCGAGGCGACCCCCGAGCGCGCCGCGCGCCTGACCCGGGCCGGTGCCCGGCGCCTGCTCCTGCTGGCGGTGCCGTCGCCGAGCTCGTACGTGCTCGACCACTTGACCGCAGCCGAGAAGCTCGCGCTCGCGGCCTCGCCGTACCCGTCCGCGAAGGCCCTGATCGAGGACGCCCGGGTCGCGGTCGCCGATGCCGTCATCGCGCGCACCGCACCGATCGTGCGCACCGAGGCGCAGTTCCGCGCGGTGCGCGACGCCTTCTCGGCTGCGGTCGTCGACGAGCTGTTCGCGGCGGTCTCCCTCAGCGCGCGCATCCTCGTGCTGCAGCGCGACGTCGAGCGGGCGGTCCGCTCGCAGAACTCGATGGTGCTGCTGTCGGCTCTGGGCGACGTGAAGCAGCAGGTCGCGGGGCTGGTGTTCCCCGGGTTCCTCTCGCGCACCGGCGTCGCCCGGCTGGCGCACCTCCCCCGCTACCTGCAGGGCGCGCTCGAACGGGTCTCCGGGCTCGGCGACAATCCCGGCCGCGACCGGCAGCGCCTCACCGAGTACGAGCGGGCGTCCACGCTCTACGCCGACGCCGGCGGCACCATTCCGCTGCCCGACGACGCGGCGGCGCACCTCGTGCGCGCGCGGTGGCTGCTCGAGGAGTACCGGATCAGCCTCTTCGCGCAGCGTCTGGGCACCGCCGAGCCCGTGTCGATCCAACGGATCACGAAGGCGCTGGCCGGGAAGGACTGAGGACTCGATAGCGTGGCGTCATGGCACAGGCAGTGACGTACTCCGAGTTCGGCGGACCCGAGGTCCTCGCCCTCCACGACATCGACGTTCCCGAGCCGGGACCCGGCGAGGTGCGCCTCCGCGTCACCGCGGTGGGCGTGAACCCGATCGACCACAAGCTGCGGGCGGGCCTGCGTCCGTCGGCGACCATCACGACGCCGCGACGCATCGGCAACGACGGCGCGGGCGTCGTGACAGAGGTCGGAGCCGATGTCGAGGGATTCCGCGTCGGCGATGAGGTCGCGATCTTCGGTGCGCGCGGCGTGTACGCCACCGACATCATCGCGACCCCCGACATGCTCGTTCCGCTGCCGGCCGGCGTCTCGCCGGCCGTCGGCGCAGCGCTGGGGATCCCGGTCGCGACGGCGTATCAGGCGCTGCGGTCGCTCGATGTCGGCCCCTCCGACACCCTCCTCGTCCACGGTGGTTCGGGATCGGTGGGTCAGGCCGCGATCCAGTTCGCACGCCTGCGCGGTGCTGCGGTCGTGGCCACCGCGAGCGAGGCGCGCGCGGACCGGGTGCGCGACCTCGGCGGCACGCCCGTCGCTTACGGGGAGGGTCTCGCCGACCGCGTCCGCGCCGTCGCGCCCCAGGGGGTCACCGTCGCCCTCGACTGCGCCGGCACCGATGAAGCGCTTTCGTCGTCGATCGAGCTCGTCGCCGATCGATCACGCATCGCGACGATCGTGCGGGGCGCGGATGCCGCGGGCCTCGGCATCCGCGCGTTCTCGGGCGGCAGCCCCGAGCCGCTCACCGCGCAGCAGCTCGCGTGGCGCGCCGAGGCGATCCCGGTCGTCGCGGCACTGCTCGCGGCGGGCGCCTTCCGCGTCGAGCTCGGACCCGAGCTCCCGCTCGCGGACGCGGCCGAGGCCCACCGGCTCGTGGCCGCGCACACTCCCGGCAAGATCGTCCTGATCCCCTGACGGCGCCTCTTCCCGGAACGCCGCAGCGCCCCGGTCGGCGAGACCCGCAGGTCTCGCGGCCGGGGCGCCGCTGGTGGTGTCGGGTCAGTTGCCCGAACGCCGCTTGTTGTAGACGTCGAAGGCGACGGCCAGCAGCAGCACGAGGCCCTTCACGGCCTGCTGCCATTCGATGCCGATACCCATGATCGACATGCCGTTGTTCAGCACACCGATGATGAGACCACCGATGATGGCGCCACCGATCGTGCCGACGCCGCCCTGCACCGCAGCGCCGCCGATGAACGCGGCCGAGATCGCCTCGAGCTCGAAGCCGTCACCGGCCTTGGGTCCGGCGAGGTTCAGACGTGCGGTGAAGATCAGGCCCGCGAGAGCCGCGAGCACGCCCATGTTGACGAACAGCCAGAAGTCGACGCGACGCGTCTTGATGCCCGACAGTTCGGCGGCGTGACGGTTGCCGCCGATCGCGTAGATGTGCCGGCCGAACACGGTGCGGTTCATCACGATGCCGTAGACGAGCACGAGGACGGCGAGCACGATGAGGGTGACCGGGATGCCCTTGTACGAGGCCAGCGCCCAGGTGAACCATCCGATGACGAGCGAGATGAGCACGAGCTTCGCCACGAACCACACGAGCGGCTCCACCTGCTGGTCGTACTTCTGACGGCCGCTACGGGTGCGCCACTGCTGCACGACGAGCGCGACGATGCCCACCGCGCCGATGAGGAGCGTGAACAGATCCGGTTCGGACTCGCCGAACAACCCCGCGAGGAACCCGTTGCCGAGGGCTCGGTACTCCGTCGGGAACGAGCCGATGTTGGCGTTGCCGAGCACCACGAGCGCGAGCCCTCGGAAGATCAGCATGCCCGCGAGCGTCACGATGAACGCCGGTATGCCGACGAAGGCGACCCAGAAGCCCTGCCAGGCGCCGACCAGCGCGCCGATGAGGAGCGACAGGACGATGGCGAGCCACCACGGCATCCCCATCTTGACGGCGAACACGCCCGAGACGGCGCCGATGAAGGCGGCGACCGATCCGACCGACAGGTCGATGTGGCCGGCGATGATGATCATCACCATGCCGATCGCCAGGACGAGGATGTAGCCGTTCTGCACCACGAGGTTCGACAGGTTCTGCGGGCGCAGCAGGATGCCGTTGGTGAGGATGGCGAAGAGGGCGACCACCGCGATCAGCGCGATGAAGATGCCGTTCTTGCCGAGGTCGGCCAGGATGTGGCCGAGCCACCGCGTGAAGCGGTTCTCTGTGGGGTTGATGGCCCCGCCGGCGGCGGTTTCGGGGCCGGTAGCGTTCTGAGACATTCGTGGATCTCCTGCGCCCCCGTCAGCGGGGCTTCTCCATGGTCATGAGTTTGAGGACCGACTCGGGTGTGGCGTCGGCGATGGGCATCTCGCCCGTGATGCGACCCTCCGAGAGGGCGTACACCCGGTCCGAGATGCCGAGCAGCTCCGGCAGCTCGGACGAGATCACGATGATCCCCTTCCCCGCTGCCGCGAGCTTGTTGATGATCGTGTAGATCTCGTACTTCGCACCGACGTCGATGCCGCGGGTCGGCTCGTCGAGGATCAGCACCTCCGGGTCGGAGTAGATCCACTTCGACAGCACGACCTTCTGCTGGTTGCCGCCCGAGAGCTTCCCGGTCTTGGCCAGCACCGTGGGCGCCTTGATGTTCATGCTCTTGCGGTACTGGTTCGCGACCGAGAACTCCTCGTTGTCGTCCACCAGGCCGGCCTTCTCGAGCTTCTTCAACGAGGCCATCGAGATGTTCCGCTTGATGTCCTCGATGAGGTTCAGCCCGTAGGTCTTGCGGTCCTCGGTCGCGTAGGCGAGCCCGTTGGCGATGGCCTCCGACACCGTCCGCGTGCGGATCTCCTTGCCGCGCATGAAGACCTTGCCCGAGATCCGCGTGCCGTAGCTGTGGCCGAACAGGCTCATCGCGAACTCGGTGCGACCGGCGCCCATGAGGCCGGCGATGCCGACGATCTCGCCCGCACGGACCGTGATCGACACGTCGTCGACGACGACGCGGGTCGGGTCCTGCGGGTGGTGGGCGGTCCAGTTCTCGACACGCAGCAGCTCTTCGCCGATCTGCGGCTCGTGGTCCGGGTACCGATGCTCGAGGTCGCGCCCCACCATGTCCTTGATGATGCGGTCCTCGGTGACGTCGTTCTTCGAGATCGTCTCGATCGTCTTGCCGTCGCGGATGACCGTGACGCTGTCGGCGACCTTCTTGATCTCGTTCAGCTTGTGGCTGATGATGATCGACGTGATGCCCTGCTCGCGCAGGCTGAGGATCAGGTCGAGCAGGTGGTCGGAGTCCTCGTCGTTCAGGGCCGCGGTCGGCTCGTCGAGGATGAGGAGCTTGACCTCCTTCGACAGCGCCTTGGCGATCTCGACGAGCTGCTGCTTGCCGACACCGATCTGGTTGACCTTCGTGGTCGGGTTCTCCTTGAGCCCGACGCGGCGCAGCAGCTCGGCCGCCGCGAAGTTGGTCTTGTTCCAGTCGATGAGGCCGCCGGCACCCCGGCGCTCGTTGTTGAGGAAGATGTTCTCGGCGATCGACAGGTAGGGGCTGAGGGCCAGCTCCTGGTGGATGATGACGATGCCGCGCGCCTCGCTGTCGCGCAGGTTCTTGAACTCGACGGTGTCGCCCGCGTAGACGATCTCGCCGTCGTAGGTGCCGTGCGGGTACACACCCGACAGCACCTTCATGAGGGTCGACTTCCCGGCGCCGTTCTCGCCGCAGATCGCGTGGATCTCGCCGCGCTGGACGGCGAGGTTCACATTCGAGAGCGCTTTGACGCCGGGGAATGTCTTGGTGATTCCGCGCATCTCGAGGATGGTTTCGCTCACGTCTCCGACTTCCTTGTGGGGTGGATGGTGGGTCGGTGCGGCGGCGGGGGCTGCTGCCCCCGCCGCCGCCGATCAGGGTCGACGGATGCCGCGGCTCAGAGGCCGAGCTCCTCCGCCGTCCAGTAGCCGGTGTCGACCAGGGCCGACTGCACGTTGTCCTTGACGACGGGCACGGGCGAGAGCAGGTACGACGGGACGACCTTCACGTCGTTGTCGTACGTCTCGGTGTCGTTGATCTCGGGCTCTTCGTCGTTGAGCGCGGCAACGGCCATGTCGGCCGCGACCTTGGCGAGCTCACGCGTGTCCTTGAAGATCGTCGCGTACTGCTCGTCCGCGAGGATCGCCTTGACCGAGTCGACCTCGGCGTCCTGGCCCGAGATGATCGGCCACTCCTCGCCGACGGCGTAGCCGGCGCCCTCGAGCGCCGAGATGATGCCGCGCGAGATGCCGTCGTAGGGCGACAGGACGGCGTCGACCTGCGTGCCGTCGGAGTAGTTCGCCGTGAGGATGTCCTCCATGCGGCTCTGGGCGGTCTCGCCGTCCCAGCGCAGCGTGGCGGCCTGCTCGATGTCGGTCTGGCCCGACTTCACGACGAGGGTGCCGTCGTCGATGAAGGGCTTGAGGACGTCCATCGCGCCGTCGAAGAAGAAGAACGCGTTGTTGTCGTCGAGCGAACCCGCGAAGAGCTCGATGTTGAACGGTCCGGCCGGCGCGCCCTCGGTGGGGTTGCCCTCGAGGTCGGTGAGGCCGAGGCCGTTCAGGAGCGTCCAGGCCTGCTGCTGGCCGACGAGGAAGTTGTCGAAGGTCGCGTAGTAGTCGACGTTCTCGGTGCCGACGATCAGACGGTCGTAGGCGATGACGGGGATGTCGGCGTCAGCGGCGTTCTGCAGCGCCTCGGTGAGGGTCGTGCCGTCGATCGAAGCCACGATGAGCGCTTCGGCGCCCTTGGTGATCATGTTCTCGATCTGGTTGACCTGCGTGGGGATGTCGTCCTCGGCGTACTGCAGGTCGACGGTGTAGCCCTGGTCCTCCAGCGCCTTCTTGACGGCGTCGCCGTCCTGGATCCAGCGCTCCGAGCTCTTGGTCGGCATCGCGACGCCGATGAGGGCGCCGCCGCCCTCACCCTCTCCGGAGCCTCCGCCGGAGTTTCCGGCGCAGCCGGAGAGCGTGATCGCGCCGACGGCGAGCGTCGCCGCGGCGAACAGGAACTTCTTGCTGTTCACTGTGTGTCCTTTCCAGTGACTTCACTGTCTTGGTGGGAAATGGTGACCGCGCCCCGGTGCGGGGCTACCGGCGGTCGTCGGTGGTCTGTCCGTAAACGTTCTGGTACCGGTCGTACAACCTGTCGATCGATTCCTGCGGGATCGGGATCAACTCCCCCGCCTGCCGGGCGATGTGCACCGTACGGGCGACGTCCTCGACCATCACCGCGGCCTTGACCGCATCCTTCGCACTCGACCCGATCGTGAACGGCCCATGATTCTGCATCAGCACCGCCCGCGACCGATGACCCCGCAACGTCTCCACGATGCCCCGACCGATCGAGTCATCCCCGATGATCGCGAACGGGCCCACCGGAATCGGACCCCCGAACTCATCGGCCATCGCCGTGATCACACACGGGATCTCCTCACCCCGCGCCGCCCACGCCACCGCATACGTCGAATGCGTGTGCACCACACCACCCACCTCGGGCATGTTCCGATACACATACGCATGAGCCGCCGTGTCACTCGAGGGAGCCCGATCACTACCCGGCGTCCCCGGCACCACATTGCCGTCCAGATCACACACGATCATGTTCTCCGGAGCCAGATCGTCATACGACACCCCCGACGGCTTGATCACGAAAAGATCAGCCCCCGGAACCCGACCCGACACGTTACCCCCGGTCCACACGACCAGCCCGTACCGCACCAGCTCCGCATGCAACGACGCCACCTCAGCCCGAACCCGCGCCACCGCGACCTCGGCCTTGACGCCGTCGACATACTCGCTGCTGATCGCTGCGTTGCGTGCCACTCGAGTGCTCCTTCGCCCGCCTCCGTCGGCGGGCCTCGATCGTGTGCGGTCGATGTGACCGTTCACATTGCGACACTATAGCCACCGCACGAACGGCACTGTCAACTCCCGGCGTGTCTCGGATCGATAACGGCGACTCAGCGCCGCGGACCGGCCGACGAGCGCACGACGAGCTCGGGCAGGAGCACCGGCTGCTCGACCTCGCCCTCGCCCTGCCCGAGCAGCAGATCGACGCATCGCCGACCGAGTTCCGCGAAGTCCTGACGCACCGTCGTCAGCGGCGGCCAGAAGTGCGCCGCCTCGGGGATGTCGTCGAACCCGACGATGCTGATGTCGCGCGGACAGTCCAGTCCTTCGTCGCGGATCGCGTGCAGGAGGCCGAGCGCCATCTGATCGTTCGACGAGAAGATCGCGGTGAAGTCGCGCACGCGCAGCAGCTCGCGCCCGGCGTAATAGCCGAACTCGGCCGTCCAATCCCCCAGCACCGGCGCTGTCGTGGGGATGTCGGAGTCGCTCATCTCCTCGAGGAATCCGCGCATCCGCGCCTCGGCCTCGATCCAGTCCTGGGGGCCGGCGATGTGGTAGATCGACCGATGCCCGAGCTCGATGAGGTGGCGCGTGGCGAGGCGGGCCCCGGCGATCTGGTCCACCGACAGCGCGTGACCTGGATCGACCTCGGTGGACTGCAGCGTGACGTACGGGATGCCGATCGACTGCGCCGCGATGGCTCTGATGACGCGCACCTGCGGTGCGATCACGACCAGTCCCTCTACAGCCTGCGCGACCAAGTGTGCCAGGCCCGCCTGGATCGAGTTCGGGTCCGCGGCATCCACGTTCGCCGTCGTCACCCAGAATCCGCGGGCGCGCGCCGCCGCCTCGATCGCGGCGATGGACGAGGCCGGGCCGTACTGGGTGGCCGACGAGGTCAGCACACCGATGGTGTGGGATCGGCTCGTGACCAGAGCCCGCGCGGCCCGGTTCGGGCTGTAATCGAGCTCGGCCATGACGGCGAGCACGCGTTCCTTGGTCTCGGCCCGGATACTCGGGTGGTTGTTCAGCACGCGCGAGACGGTCTGATGCGAAACTCCCGCCAGCCGCGCGACATCGCGGATGCTCGGGCGACGGCCCGTGGCGTCCTCGCTCATGGTTCCTCCGGGCCGATGCGCACGTTCACATCGACTCCAGCCATTATGCACCGGGGTCTCCTGAGCGCAGCGCGAAAAGCGATGTGACAGTCACACACGTCAGCCCACGAGCGATGTGACGAGAGTGTCGGCGTCACACGACGTCGACGACCCTAAGCTGTCGACATGTCCGACCTCGGCCGGTTCCTTCCGCTCAGCCAGCGCTCCCCCGGCGGCGATGCTGGCGTCTCGTCCGATCGCCGCGAGCAGACGAGCGCGGTCGTCCTTCTCGCCGCTGCGCTCCTCGAACACGCGACGCCGGGCGACGCACGTGCCTTCGCGCGCGAGGCGGGGCTCGAAGGCGATCTCGACCAGGTGCCCGGCGGAGATCTGACGGGACTGGCCGCGGCGATCGCGTCGGGACGGCGGCGCACCATCCGCGACCTCACCGCGGCCGCCCGCGCCTATCTCGCCCGTGCGGGGACGGGTGGAACGCCGCTGCCCGCGGAGGTCTCGGGGGCGGTGGCGCTGCACGCATCGGCATCCGCCCCGTTCGCGCGCCGCGCCGCGATCGCGGGGCACACCGTCCGCGCGTCGGATGCCGGGTGGTCCTTCGGCCGCGGGCCGGAGATCACCGCGACCGCCGACGCCATCGTCGCGTTCCTGACCGGCTTGTCCGACACTCCACCGCGCCGCCGGCCCGACCACTGAGCGCTCGCGCGCCGCGAACCCGCTCCCCGCTGCGAGCCGCTGCGTGGCTAGGCTCGCGGTATGACTGATCAGACGAGCTCCGAGCACACCCCCGCTGGCCTGCGCTGGGGCATCCTGGCGACGGGCGGGATCGCCCACGCGTTCACGCGCGACCTGCTCACGGCGGGCCGCCGCGTCGTCGCCGTCGGCTCCCGCACCGAGGAGTCGGCGTCGCGCTTCGCCGCGGAGTACGGCATCCCGCATGCCCACGGCTCGTACGAGCAGCTCGCCGCCGACCCCGAGGTCGACATCATCTACGTCGCGACCCCGCACCCCGCGCACCGCGACGCGGCGGCTCTGGCGATCCAGCACGGCAAGCACGTGCTGGTCGAGAAGCCGTTCACGCTGACGCGGGACGAGGCGGTCGTCCTGCGCGATCTCGCGGCCGACGCCGGCGTGCTGGTCATGGAGGCGATGTGGACGCGCTACCTGCCCCACATGGTGCGCCTGCGTGAGATCGTGGCGGCGGGCACCATCGGCGACGTCCGAGCCCTCTTCGCCGACCACACGCAGAGCATCTCGGACGACCCGACCCATCGGCTCAACGATCTGGCGCTCGGCGGCGGGGCGCTGCTCGACCTCGGCATCTACCCGGTGTCGTTCGCCTGCGACGTACTGGGGATCCCGACGCAGGTGCGCGCGCTGGGCCGGCTGCAGGAGACCGGCGCCGACGCGGAGGTCGCCACGGTCATGACGCATCCGTCCGGCGCTGTATCGACGACGGTGTCGTCGTCCCGAGCTGCCGGCCCCAACACCGCCCACATCGTGGGGACAGCCGGCCGCATCGACATCTCCGGGGTCTGGTACAGCGCGACGGACTTCCGCGTCACCGGCGCCGACGGCACCGTCATCGAGGAGTACCGCACCGAGATCGAGGGCCGTGGCATGCAGTTCCAGGCGCTCGAGGCGGAAGCGCTCGTCGCTGCGGGGCGGATCGACGGCGACATCCTGCCGATCGCCGAGACGGTCGCGATCATGGGCGTGCTCGACGACATCCGCGCGCAGATCGGCGTGCGGTACCCGCAAGAGGGATGAGCGCAGAAGAGGGGCGGTGCGCAATGCACCGCCCCTCTTCTGCGCCCGGCTGGTCGCCGGTCGAGGCTCTCGGCCGCTCAGGCGGCGAACGGGACCACGCCCAGCAGGACGCCCACGGCGAGCATCACCAGAGACACGACGGTGGCGCGCCACAGCACCTTCTTGTGATGGTCGCCCAGGTTCACGTTCGCGAGCGACACCAGCAGCAGGATGGCCGGCACGAGCGGGCTCTGGAGGTGCACCGGCTGGCCGGTGATCGAGGCACGCGCCATCTCGACCGGTTCGATGCCGTAGGTCGCCGCGCTCTCGGCGAGGATCGGCAGGATGCCGAAGTAGAACGCGTCGTTGGACATGAAGAACGTGAACGGGATCGACAGCACCCCGGTGATGACGGCGAGGTGCGGTCCGAGCTGCGCGGGGATCACCTCGGTGACCCACGACGCCATCGCCGCCACCATCCCGGTGCCGTTCAGGACACCGACGAGAACGCCGGCGGCGAGCACCATCGACACGACGCCGACGATCGAGGGAGCGTGCGCGACGATCTCATCCGCCTGCTGCTTGAGCTTCGGGAAGTTGATGAGCAGCGCCAGCGCCGCTCCCACCATGAAGACGTAGGCGAGGGGGAAGAGGTCGAGGACGAGCAGCACCATCACCGCGAGCGTGAGCACGAGGTTCACCCACACCAGGCGCGGACGCAGGGTCGCCCGGTTGGGGTCGAGCATCGTGTCGGCCATGGCCGTGTCGCGCTCTTCGACCCACTGCGCCGCGGGAACGGGCGTGCGCCCGCGGACGGTCACGACATTGCCGGTCCGCAGCGTCGCGAGGGCGCCGGGGCGCGGGTCGGCGCCGCGGAACAGCTTCGGACCGCCGAACACGCCGTCGCCGCTGCCGAGCTTCGAGGTGTCGACGTTGCCCGCGAGGCGGCGGCGCTCCGACAGACCGAGGAACCAGGCGAAGGTCAGCGACACCACGATGCCCGCCGCCAGAGAGGGCAGCATCGGCACGAACACGTCGGTGGGCTGCAGGCCCAGCGCCGACGCGGCCCGCACCGTCGGCCCGCCCCAGGGCACGATGTTCATCGTCCCGTTCATCAGTCCCGCGACACACGTCAGCACGACCGGGCTCATACCCAGGCGCAGGTAGATCGGCAGCATCGCCGAGGTGGTGATGATGAACGTCGTCGAGCCGTCGCCGTCGAGCGAGACGACCCCCGCGAGCACGGCTGTGCCGAGCACGACCTTCGCAGGGTCGTCGCGCAGCAGCCGGGTGATGACCCGGATCAGCGGGTCGAACAGCCCGACGTCGATCATGATGCCGAAGTACATGATGGCGAACATGAGCAACGCCGCGGTGGGCGCCATGCTGCCGATGGCGTCGATGATCATGTCGCCGAGTCCGAGCCCGGCTCCCGCGAAGAGCCCGAAGACGGTCGGCACGAGGATGAGGGCGACCATCGGGGTGAGCCGTCGGGTCATGATCAGCGCCATGAAGGTCAGCACCATGGTGAACCCGAGGGCGACCAGCACTCCCTCGGGCGGCAGGAAAGCGAGCTGATAGCTCTCCTCCGCCGCGGCTGCGGCGGGGAGGAGCGAGGCGGTGGGGGTCATGTCGACTCCTTCGTCGGCGGGGCACCGGACCAGTGGTGCGGTCGGATGAGACTAGGTCCGGCGCGGACCGTGGCGCGCGCTTGGGCGCATTCCCGCGACTTGAGCGCGTAGCGTGTGTTCTGCGCATTCTGCGCGTAACGGACGGAGGACGGATGCGGTTCACCACGCGCCTCTTTCTCGTCCAGCTCGCGGTCGTCGTGGCGGTGCTCGTCGTGTGCACGGCCGCGTTCGCGGTCATCGCCGTCGGGCAGGTGCGTGCCGCGGCGGAGCAGAACGCGCTGAACATCGCCCGATCGGTCGCCGCGAGCCCCGACGTCCGCTCGAGCGTCGCCGCCTGGTCCGCCGACCCGGGAACCCCGGATGCCGCAGCTCTCGCCGACGGCGCCCTCCAGCGCACCGCGCTCGCGGTCGCCGAGCGCACCGACGCGCTCTTCGTCGTGATCACTGACGACCACGGCATCCGACTCGCACATCCCCGGCCCGAGCGGCTCGGCCAGACCGTCTCGACGCCCTTCGCCCGCGTGCTCGCGGGTGAGGAGGTCGTCGATTGGGAGGTCGGCACGCTCGGCCGGTCCGCACGCGCGAAGGTGCCGGTCCTGCCGCCCGAGGGCGGGCCGGCGGTGGGAGAGGTCAGCGTCGGCTTCGAGGAGGGCAGCGTGCTCGATGACCTCCCGGCCCTCCTCGTCGCGATCGGGGTGGCCGCGTTCGTCGCCCTCGCCCTCGGCATCGGCGCCGGGACCGTGCTGCGCCGACGCTGGGAGAAGGCGACGCTCGGCCTTCAGCCTGAAGAGCTGACCGCCCTCGTGCAGCAGCAGAGCGCCGTGCTCGACGGCGTCGGCGACGGCGTGCTCGCGCTCGACGAGAACGGCGTCGTCCGCGTCTGCTCCGACACCGCCGCCCGGCTTCTCGGACTGTCCGAGCCGGTCGGCCGCCCCCTCGGGGAGCTCGGTCTGCCCGCGGATGTGCACGCGGCGATCACGGCGGGGCTGCCGGTGCTGCGCGCGGCGGTCGGCGACCGCATCGTCGCCGTCGACGTCCATCCGGTCCGCCGCGGCGGTCGTGCGCTCGGCGACGTCGTCGTCGTGCGCGACCGGACCGATGTCGCCGAGCTCAATGAGCAGCTCGCCTCGGTGCAGACGGTGACCGGGGCGCTGCGCATGCAGCGTCACGAGTTCTCCAACCGGCTCCATGTTGCGGCGGGCCTCATCGACGCCGAGCGCGTGGACGATGCGCGAGCCTTTCTCGACGAGCTGCTGCAGCGGGGCAGCATCCCGAGCACCGTGACCGACATCGAACGCGTCGACGATCCGTTCCTCCAGGCGCTTCTGGTCGCCAAGGGCACCGACGCGGCCGCACGGGGTGTCGCCCTCCGGGTGGGCGCCGAGACCCTTCTGCTGGGCGCCCTCGTCCAGGTGGAGGATGCCGCTGCGGTCCTGACGAACCTGCTCGACAACGCCATTGCGGCGGCCGAGCACGGCGGCGAGCCTCGCTGGGTCGAGACGACCCTGCTCAGCGACGGCGACGCGCTCGTCGTCACCGTCGCCGACTCGGGACCGGGGGTGCCGCCGGGGCGCGACGTCTTCGCTGCTTCCGCCGGCCCGGCCGACGACCGCGTCCGCGGCCGGGGCATCGGGCTGCCGCTGTCGCGCGAACTGGCTCGCCGCCGCGGCGGCTCGGTCTGGATCATCGATCCCGGTGGCAGCGCCACGGGCGCCGTCTTCGCCGCTCGGATCCCCGGTGTCCTGCGTGCTCCCGGCGCGGCCGGCGACCGTATCGATCCCCCGCCCCGACCCGAGGAGACGGACTCATGACCTCCCCCCTGCGCGTCCTCGTCGTCGACGACGACTTCCGCGTCGCCGGTCTGCACCGCGACGCCGTCGATTCCGTGCCCGGATTCCGGGCCCTCGAGCCGGCTCGATCGCTGACGGCCGCGCGTGCCGCGATCGCGGCGGAACGGCCCGACCTCCTGCTCATCGACAACTACCTCCCCGACGGAGAGGGAATCGAGCTCGTGCGTGCCACCGATGTCGACGCTCTCGTGCTGTCGGCGGCGACCGACGCCGCGACGGTCCGGCGCGCGCTGCGCGCGGGAGCGATCGGATACCTCCTCAAGCCGTTCGACGCACGCGCGCTGCGGGACCGACTCGAGCGGTATGCGCGGTACCGCAACGTGCTGGATGCCGCCGAGCTCGAACAGGACGACATCGATCGGGCTCTCGCCATCGTCCACGGAGAGCCCGTGACGACGACGCGATCGGCGACCGAACAGCTGGTGCTCGCGACCCTGGGCGCCGGCGAGGCGTCCGCCGGCGAGGTGGCCGACGCGTGCGGCATCTCACGCGCGACCGCGCAGCGCCACCTCGCTGCCCTCGCCGCCCGCGGCATCGTGGATGTACGGCTGCGTTACGGCTCGACGGGCCGCCCCGAACACCGCTACGCGGCGTCGCGGGGCTGACGCGTCGACCACCACGCCCAGGCCACCAGCACCGGCTGGAAGAACAGACGGACGAAACGACGCCGGTCCGTGTCGAGACCGAACGCGCTGCGCTTCTTGCGCCACTGATCGACGTTGCCCGGGAAGACGGCGACGAAGAACGCGGCCAGCAGAGTTCCGACCCGCTCGCGCTCGCGCGGCAGGGCAAGCAGCGCCGCGCCGAACAACGCCTCGACGGCTCCCGACGCGACGACGACGCCGTCACGGTCGATGGGAAGCGTGTCGACCACGACATCCGGTACCTGCGCCTGGAAATCACGTCGAGCCCAGAAGAGGTGACTCAGTCCGGCGAAGATCATCCCGCCGGCGAGCAGCCAGCGCAGCGCAGTTCTCATCCGACCATTGTGCGCCGCCCGGTGGCGGTCGTCTCCGGCTTGCGCCCGGCCCGCACTAGGCTTACCGGGTGCCCGGCCCGCTCGACCTCTCGCTGCTGCGGCGGTGGCCCGATGTCGAGGCGCCGGGCCTCGTGGCTGCGGACGCCGCCGACCGGCTGATCCTCGACGAGTCGGCGGCCGCACGCGGAGGGATCGGTCCGGGCGAGCTCGTGATCATCGGCGACGCCTACGGCGCCCTCACCCTCGGCGCCTCGAGCGACGGGGCCGTTGATGTCCGCGTGCACCAGGACGCCCTGAGCGGCGAGGCCGCGCTGACAGCCAACGCGCAGCGGTGGCTGCCCGGTGCGCGCTTCACCTCGATGCCGCTGGGCGCCGACCTCGTCGCCGGCGCCCGCGTGGTGCTGATCCGGCTGCCACGCTCGCTCGACGCCCTCGCCGACATCGCCGCGACCGTGGCATCGGCCGCCGCGCCCGACGTCGTCGTGTTCGCCGGGGGCCGCGTCAAGCACATGACGCTCGCGATGAACGACGTGCTGCGTGGCGCGTTCGATCGCCTCGACGTGACTCACGCGCGAGGCAAGTCGCGCGTGCTGACCGCACGGACGCCGCGAGCCGTCGACGCGCCCGTCCCCCGCGCGGGCCGCGAGGACGGGCTCGAGATCCGCGCCTACGGCGGCGCCTTCGCCGGGGCCCGGATCGACATCGGAACCCGGCTGCTGCTGCGGCATCTTCCCGCCGACACCCCGGGTGGCACCTCCGACGACCCGTGGATCGACTTCGCGTGCGGAACCGGCGTGGTCGCGGCCGCCTGGGCCACGCGGCATCCGAACGTCCACGTCTACGCCTCGGACCAGTCCGCTGCCGCCGTCGCGTCGGCGCGGGCCACGATCGCGGCGAACGGCGTCACCGGTCGCGTGGTCGTGGCCCGTGACGACCTGCTCTCCGCGCGGCCCGACGCCAGCGCGTCGCTCGTCGCCCTCAACCCGCCGTTCCACTCCGGGGCGGCCGTCAGCGACCGCGTCGCGCCGCGCCTCTTCGCCGATGCGGCGCGCGTCCTGCGGCCGGGCGGCGAGCTGTGGTGCGTATGGAACTCGGCGCTGCGCTACCGTCCCGTACTCGAGCGCGTCGTCGGGCCGACGCGGCAGATCGCCCGCGACCCGAAGTTCACCGTCACGGTGTCACGACGCCGCTGATCGCGGTCGCGGGGTCAGTGGTAGCGGCCGCTGTAGGCGTTGATCGCGGGCTGGCCGCCCAGGTGGGCGTAGAGGACGTTCGCGTCCGCGGGGATCTCACGGCTCGACACGAGATCGATGAGGCCGGCCATCGACTTGCCCTCGTACACGGGGTCGAGGATCACACCCTCGAGCCGTCCCGTCAGCGCCATCGCCTCGTCCGTCGACGCCACGGGGATGCCGTAGCGCTCCCCCGCCCAGCCCTCGAGAACCTGTACCTCGTCGTCGCGCAGCTCCCGTCCCACGCCGATCATCTCAGCCGTGCGCCGCGCGATCCGCGCCACCTGATCCCGCGTCCTCTCGATGGTCGCCGACGCGTCGATACCGAGCACTCGGCGGGGCCGGTCGCCGAAGTTCTCGGCGAGGTCGGCGAAGCCCGCGATCATCCCGGCGTGCGTCGATCCCGTGACGGTGCACACGACGATCGTGTCGAAGAACACTCCGAGCTGCTCCTCCTGGCTGCGCACCTCGTGCGCCCAGTTCGCGAAGCCGAGACCGCCCAGGGGGTGGTCGCTGGCTCCGGCGGGGATGGCGTAGGGCTTCCCGCCCGCGGCCTCGACGTCCGCGATGGCCTCCTTCCAGGAATCGCGGAATCCGATGTCGAATCCATCCGACGACAGCCGCACGTCCGCGCCCATGAGCCGCGAGAGCAGGATGTTGCCGACACGGTCGTTCACGGCATCCGGCCAGTCGACCCAGTTCTCCTGCACCAGCACGGCCTTCAGACCCAGGTGGGCCGCCACAGCGGCGACCTGACGGGTGTGGTTCGACTGGATGCCGCCGATGGAGACGAGCGTGTCCGCACCCTGCGCGAGGGCTTCCGGCACGAGGTACTCGAGCTTGCGCGTCTTGTTCCCGCCGTAGGCGAGGCCGCTGGCGACATCCTCGCGCTTGGCCCAGATACGCGCGCCGCCGAGGTGGGCCGAGAGGCGGTCGAGCGGATGGATCGGACTGGGCCCGAAGGTCAGCGAGTGGCGCGGGAAGTCGGCGAGTGTCATGGCGGTCGTCCTAGAGGTCGGTGGAGCTCGCGGTGGGGTCGGGGTGCGCCAGCAGGCGCTCGAGGGTGAGCCAGTTCTCCCGGGTCGCAGCTGCGGCGCCGGTCGCGTCGCCCGCCGCAGCGAGCTCGATGATGCGATCATGAGCCGCAACGGAGTCGCGACCGGCGAGGCTCGAGAAGCGCGCGCGTTCGAGGCGCCGCAGCAGCGGCGTGACCTGCTCGAGCAGGCTCGGCAGCAACGGGTTCGCCGACGCGATGACGAGCACCTCGTGGAACGCGTCGTCGGCCGCGAGCGCCTCATCGACGGCCGCGCGGGCCAAGGCCTCGGCGAAGCGCGCGTTCGCCGCACGCATGGCCTCGAGGTTGCCGCTGGTCAGCTGCGGCACGCCGTCGTGAGCCGCCAGCGCATGCAGGGACGCCGCTATGCGCTGCGCCGCGAGGGCGTCGCGCTCATCGAGAGGCGCGACCTCGGTCGCCTTCGCGCGCCGCGTCCGCACCAGCCCGGCGAGCTCCAGCCGCGCGATCGCCTCGCGGATAGGGGTACGGCTCACGCCGAGCCAGTCCTCCAGCTCCTGGTCACGCAAGCGCTGCCCGGGCGCGAGCGCGCCGCTGACGATGGCGTCGCGGATCGCTGTGTAGGCGTGGTCCCGTAGCGAGACGGGACGCTCAATCGGACTCAGCGACATGCAATATATTGCACACTACACCGACCTTCGACGTCAAATCGGAGCCGGCGGGCCCATTGTCTGCTCCCGCAACGCCCGAGGGCACGAAAAAGGGCCACCCAGCACTGGGTGGCCCTCTTACGAAAGAAGTCCGGCGGTGTCCTACTCTCCCACAGGGTCCCCCCTGCAGTACCATCGGCGCTGTGAGGCTTAGCTTCCGGGTTCGGAATGTAACCGGGCGTTTCCCTCACGCTATGGCCGCCGAAACACTATTGATGTTTCAGTCTGCACAACGATTGATCGTTATGCGGTTCTCGACCGTACATCGAGAACCACTCAGTGGACGCAAGCACCAAAAACGGTGTGTTATCAAGTCATCGGCTTATTAGTACCGGTCAGCTTCACGTGTTACCACGCTTCCACATCCGGCCTATCAACCCAGTAGTCTGGCTGGGAGCCTCTCGCCCGAAGGCATGGAAATCTCATCTTGAGGCCGGCTTCCCGCTTAGATGCTTTCAGCGGTTATCCATCCCGAACGTAGCTAACCAGCGGTGCTCCTGGCGGAACAACTGGCACACCAGAGGTTCGTCCAACCCGGTCCTCTCGTACTAGGGTCAGATCCTCTCAAATTTCCTACGCGCGCAGCGGATAGGGACCGAACTGTCTCACGACGTTCTAAACCCAGCTCGCGTACCGCTTTAATGGGCGAACAGCCCAACCCTTGGGACCTACTCCAGCCCCAGGATGCGACGAGCCGACATCGAGGTGCCAAACCATGCCGTCGATATGGACTCTTGGGCAAGATCAGCCTGTTATCCCCGAGGTACCTTTTATCCGTTGAGCGACAGCGCTTCCACAAGCCACTGCCGGATCACTAGTCCCGACTTTCGTCCCTGCTCGACCTGTCAGTCTCACAGTCAAGCTCCCTTGTGCACTTACACTCGCCACCTGATTGCCAACCAGGTTGAGGGAACCTTTGGGCGCCTCCGTTACTTTTTGGGAGGCAACCGCCCCAGTTAAACTACCCACCAGGCACTGTCCCTGAACCGGATTACGGTTCGAAGTTAGATATCCAGAGTGACCAGAGTGGTATTTCAACAATGACTCCACGGTAACTGGCGTCACCGCTTCAAAGTCTCCCACCTATCCTACACAAGCCACACCGAACACCAATACCAAGCTGTAGTAAAGGTCACGGGGTCTTTCCGTCCTGCTGCGCGTAACGAGCATCTTTACTCGTAGTGCAATTTCGCCGAGTTCGCGGTTGAGACAGTTGGGAAGTCGTTACGCCATTCGTGCAGGTCGGAACTTACCCGACAAGGAATTTCGCTACCTTAGGATGGTTATAGTTACCACCGCCGTTTACTGGGGCTTAAATTCTCAGCTTCGCCTTGCGGCTAACCGGTCCTCTTAACCTTCCAGCACCGGGCAGGCGTCAGTCCGTATACATCGTCTTGCGACTTGGCACGGACCTGTGTTTTTAGTAAACAGTCGCTACCCACTAGTCTCTGCGGCCTCCACACCCTTTCGGAGTAAATCCTAATAAGTGGAAGGCCCCCCTTCTCCCGAAGTTACGGGGGCATTTTGCCGAGTTCCTTAACCACGATTCTCTCGATCTCCTTGGTATTCTCTACCTGACCACCTGAGTCGGTTTGGGGTACGGGCAGCTAGAACCTCGCGTCGATGCTTTTCTCGGCAGCATAGGATCACCCACTTTTTATCCGCATCGTGTCTCAGCCTGTATGAGTCACGGATTTGCCTATGACTCGGCCTACGCACTTGCCCCGGGACAACCATCGCCCGGGTTGGGCTACCTTCCTGCGTCACACCTGTTAATACGCTAGCCGCACCAGCATGGGGTCGAGCGTTAGACCGGACCGTCTCACCCCGAAGGGGTCAACTAAGCCCGGGTTAGGACTCTTAGCACCACTGGATTAGCTTGGGCGGTTCTTCGCCGGTACGGGAATATCAACCCGTTGTCCATCGACTACGCCTGTCGGCCTCGCCTTAGGTCCCGACTTACCCAGGGAAGATTAGCTTGACCCTGGAACCCTTGGTCTTTCGGAGGACGTGTTTCTCACACGTCTTTCGCTACTCATGCCTGCATTCTCACTCGTGTAGCCTCCACGGCTGGTTCACACCGCCGCTTCGCTGGCCACACGACGCTCTCCTACCCATCAACACGGCTGGACCACGAAGGCCTACCAATAATGTCAATGCCACAACTTCGGTGGCGTGCTTGAGCCCCGTTACATTGTCGGCGCGGAATCACTTGACCAGTGAGCTATTACGCACTCTTTCAAGGGTGGCTGCTTCTAAGCCAACCTCCTGGTTGTCAGAGCAACTCCACATCCTTTCCCACTTAGCACGCGCTTTGGGACCTTAGTTGGTGGTCTGGGTTGTTTCCCTCTCGACTATGAAGCTTATCCCCCACAGTCTCACTGCTGCGCTCTCACTTACCGGCATTCGGAGTTTGGCTGACGTCAGTAACCTTGTAGGGCCCATCGGCCATCCAGTAGCTCTACCTCCGGCAAGAAACACGCAACGCTGCACCTAAATGCATTTCGGAGAGAACCAGCTATCACGAAGTTTGATTGGCCTTTCACCCCTATCCACAGCTCATCCCCTCAGTTTTCAACCTAAGTGGGTTCGGTCCTCCACGACGTCTTACCGTCGCTTCAACCTGGCCATGGATAGATCACTTCGCTTCGGGTCTAGGACACGCGACTGAATCGCCCTATTCAGACTCGCTTTCGCTACGGCTACCCCACACGGGTTAACCTCGCCACGTATCGCTAACTCGCAGGCTCATTCTTCAAAAGGCACGCTGTCACCCCTACTAAGGAGGCTCCAACGGTTTGTAAGCAAACGGTTTCAGGTACTATTTCACTCCCCTCCCGGGGTACTTTTCACCTTTCCCTCACGGTACTTGTCCGCTATCGGTCATCTGGGAGTATTTAGGCTTATCAGGTGGTCCTGACAGATTCACACGGGATTTCTCGGGCCCCGTGCTACTTGGGATACTCTTCACGCCAAGAGAAGCATTTCGACTACGGGGTTCGCACCCTCTATGACCAGGCATTCAAACCTGTTCGTCTATACCTTCTTGTAACGTCGACCACTCGGCAGAATGATCAGAAAAGTCCCACAACCCCCAACGTGCAACGCCTGCCGGCTATCACACACGCAAGGTTTAGCCTGATCCGGTTTCGCTCGCCACTACTAACGGAATCGCGGTTGCTTTCTCTTCCTGTGGGTACTGAGATGTTTCACTTCCCCACGTTCCCTCTACCCGCCCTATATATTCAGGCGGGAGTCACTAGGTCGGCACGCCGCCCAGCGGGGTTTCCCCATTCGGAAATCCTCGGATCACAGTGTGCTTATCCACTCCCCGAGGCTTATCGCAGATTGCTACGTCCTTCTTCGGCTCCAGATGCCAAGGCATCCACCGTTTGCTCTTAAAGACTTGAAATCACATGAGTTGAATCGTCAAAAAATTGACTAATGATCTTTAAGATCATCTTCACGACACAACACCCAAAGGTGTCGCATCGAAGATGCTCGCGTCCACTGTGTAGTTCTCAAAGTACGGGCGGTACCCTCCCCCCACACTGACCAGCAGCATGAAGAAAAGGCCCAGAGGTTGCGGACTCTCATCCGGTCCCTCAGGACCCAACAGCGTGCAGGTGCGACACCCGAAAACTCCCCCGTTCCCACCGCAAGCGGCGTACTAGAAGAAACCTTCATCCTTCGCACCATGTCAAATGTTCCACCCATGAGCACCCCGCAGAGACATTCGCTCTGATCGGGGGCCTGGACACCGAAGTGCCAGATGCTCCTTAGAAAGGAGGTGATCCAGCCGCACCTTCCGGTACGGCTACCTTGTTACGACTTAGTCCTAATTACCGATCCCACCTTCGACGGCTCCCTCCACAAGGGTTGGGCCACCGGCTTCAGGTGTTACCGACTTTCATGACTTGACGGGCGGTGTGTACAAGACCCGGGAACGTATTCACCGCAGCGTTGCTGATCTGCGATTACTAGCGACTCCGACTTCATGAGGTCGAGTTGCAGACCTCAATCCGAACTGGGACCGGCTTTTTGGGATTCGCTCCACCTCACGGTATTGCAGCCCTTTGTACCGGCCATTGTAGCATGCGTGAAGCCCAAGACATAAGGGGCATGATGATTTGACGTCATCCCCACCTTCCTCCGAGTTGACCCCGGCAGTATCCCATGAGTTCCCACCATTACGTGCTGGCAACATAGAACGAGGGTTGCGCTCGTTGCGGGACTTAACCCAACATCTCACGACACGAGCTGACGACAACCATGCACCACCTGTATAGAGACCTTGCGGGGCGACTGTTTCCAGCCGTTTCCTCTATATGTCAAGCCTTGGTAAGGTTCTTCGCGTTGCATCGAATTAATCCGCATGCTCCGCCGCTTGTGCGGGTCCCCGTCAATTCCTTTGAGTTTTAGCCTTGCGGCCGTACTCCCCAGGCGGGGAACTTAATGCGTTAGCTGCGTCACGGAATCCGTGGAATGGACCCCACAACTAGTTCCCAACGTTTACGGGGTGGACTACCAGGGTATCTAAGCCTGTTTGCTCCCCACCCTTTCGCTCCTCAGCGTCAGTTACGGCCCAGAGATCTGCCTTCGCCATCGGTGTTCCTCCTGATATCTGCGCATTCCACCGCTACACCAGGAATTCCAATCTCCCCTACCGCACTCTAGTCTGCCCGTACCCACTGCAGGCCCGAGGTTGAGCCTCGGGTTTTCACAGCAGACGCGACAGACCGCCTACGAGCTCTTTACGCCCAATAATTCCGGATAACGCTTGCGCCCTACGTATTACCGCGGCTGCTGGCACGTAGTTAGCCGGCGCTTTTTCTGCAGGTACCGTCACTTTCGCTTCTTCCCTGCTAAAAGAGGTTTACAACCCGAAGGCCGTCATCCCTCACGCGGCGTTGCTGCATCAGGCTTCCGCCCATTGTGCAATATTCCCCACTGCTGCCTCCCGTAGGAGTCTGGGCCGTGTCTCAGTCCCAGTGTGGCCGGTCACCCTCTCAGGCCGGCTACCCGTCGACGCCTTGGTGAGCCATTACCTCACCAACAAGCTGATAGGCCGCGAGCTCATCCCTGACCGAAATTCTTTCCAGCTACTGACCATGCGATCGCAGCTCGTATCCGGTATTAGACGCCGTTTCCAGCGCTTATCCCAGAGTCAGGGGCAGATTGCTCACGTGTTACTCACCCGTTCGCCACTGATCCACAGAGCAAGCTCTGCTTCACCGTTCGACTTGCATGTGTTAAGCACGCCGCCAGCGTTCATCCTGAGCCAGGATCAAACTCTCCGTAAAGAAAATTTGCTGCGACCAGCCGGAAAAAGACTGGAGCAGCGAGTTTGATGCTGACCAAAGAGATAAATCATTGCTGACTATCCGTTGCCTCCCCAAAGGGAAGGTCTTTGATCCAAAGGAATCTCACCCCACCGAAGTGGAGTCGAGGTTATTTGGCATTTGACAAGTGCACGCTGTTGAGTTCTCAAGGATCGGACGCTCCCCCAACTGACCTCACAGCCAGCCCAGAGGGCAACTTCACAACCATACCCCACCGGTGACCTGTTCATGACCGGAGCCGGAGACCGACTCGGTTATGTGGTGTGGTGGGGACCCTGTGGCAGGTCTTGGACCTGCGACGCCCGTAAGCGTCTGTTTCGGGTTGTTCTCCGCTTGAGGGAGGCGGGGCCTTCCGGCCCTCTCGCTCTTCCCTGTGGGGCGAACAAGTAATAAGTTACGCGGCTCCGGCCATCGTGGCAAAGTGACGTGACATCCCGGGCGTGTCGC